>NZ_JFJY01000020.1 GCF_002115785.1 Thalassospira sp. MCCC 1A03138
ATTCCTAATCTGGGGGCCACAGGTTCGAATCCTGTCGGGCGCACCATTTCAGGCAATTGCCCTTCATCACGATTAATAGCGCTCGAACGAGTTGCGGACTGTCATGCGGGATGTGCTGTTAACAACGCTTCGATATCGTCCAATTGTGATTGCCAATCCACGCCGTCATCGGCACCTAAGATACGCAGCATGAACAGTCCCTCTGTAGCCATAAAAGCGGTTCGGGCTACTCGCGCGTCCGGTGTGTCTCCCATTTTGCCAAGGATCGACCGGTACCAGTCCGCAGTTTCCATGCGGTTCTCAGAATTTTGCATGTAAGCGATCATAAGGCCAGCCATCTTTGCGTCGATAGCGCCTTGTGCGGAGCGCATTGCTGAAATGTAGCTGCGAACAAAATTAATCGGACCCACACTCTCGATGTCAACAACAAGGGAGTCAAAATGGGTGATCCACCGATCGACCAATCCCTTGATCAGATCATCTTTTGACAAGAATGAATACTGGACGCCTCCCTTGGATATGCCCGCTGCTTTTGCAAGGGTTCCAATCGTGAGTGCCTGGGCTCCCTCGGTGTTCACGATGTCTTCGGCGATTCTCAAAAGGTCGTCGCGGGTGATTGTTGGTTTCCTGCCCATTTTTTCCTTCGCACATAATCAAACATAAAGATTGAAATCCATACGTATGTATTTATATGAGGCCTTTCAAACTATCATTTAGGTGTGTCAATGTCTGCCCCTTACCGTGACCCGAAGCGATGGATGATCCTCGTAGCGGTCATGCTAGCGTTTCTCCCTGTCGTCATTGACATGACCGTTCTTCATGTCGCAGTTCCAACCCTGACGCAGTCACTTGGTGCATCCAGTACTCAGGTATTATGGATCATTGATATCTATCCTCTCCTGATGGCAGGTCTGCTGGTTCCCATGGGGACGCTTGCTGACCGGATTGGTAACCGGAAGGTACTGCTTGCGGGCCTTTTGATATTCGGCATCGCCTCCGTTGCTGCAGCGTTTTCCCAAAGCGCTCCGATGCTGATCATTGCGCGTGTCCTGCTTGCGTTAGGTGGTTCGATGATTGTTCCCTGTGTGTTGGGAATCATCCGCCGGACCTTCGAGAACGACAGCGAGCGTGGGACCGCGCTGGGATTGTGGGGTATGGTTGGATCCGCGGGTGCCGCATTAGGGCCGCTAATCGGCGGAGGTCTTTTGGAGCATTTCTGGTGGGGTTCGGTGTTCTTGATAAATGTGCCGGTCCTGCTTTTGGTCGCCCCAGCCTGCTATTTTCTTTTGTCACGCGCGGAAGTGACGACACAGGGCAAGTGGGCCATTGGTCAGGCGTTGTTGCTGATTGCCGGCATGATTTCTCTTGTCTACGCTATTAAGGCAGGGGCCGGTCAGAGTCAGTCGTTCGAGATCGTTCTTGCTATCATGGCATTCGGTATCATGATGCTGTCGCTGTTTGTCAGAAAGCAGCTCCGGTCAGGCAATCCGATGCTGGACCTGTCACTATTTTCCCATCCCGCAATTGTTGCTGGGATCATCATGGCCCTCTTTGCTACGGGGGCCCTTGCCGGTGTCGAATTGACTCTGGCTCAGGAACTGCAATATGTCGTCGGGAAGACGCCTCTTGAAGCGGGCATTTTTATGATCCCGATCATGGTTGCTGCCGCAATCGGCGGCCCCATCGCAGGCCTGCTGTCGAAGATGTTTGGTCTGCGCCTCGCCGCGTCGTTGTCGTTGTTGGTCAGTGCCGTGGCACTGTATTACCTTGGCTGTGCTGATTTTCACGACCCGGGATTTGCCGTCCCTACAGCTCTCGCAGTTGTCGGTCTTACCCTGAGCATCGCGCTGACGGCGTCATCCATCGCCATCATGGGTTCTGTTGAAGCGGAAAAAGGTGGTGCAGCAGGCTCACTGGAAGGTACTGGCTATGAATTGGGTACAGGCCTCGGTATCACTTTCTTTGGCGTCTTCATGGCCAGCGTTTACAGCCGGGCCATCGAAATACCGACCGATATTGCGTTGCCGTTGGCCCAACATGCCTACCGTTCGATAGGTGACACCTATCTTGTGGCCAGTGAGCTCTCGGTCGAACACGGCGCAGATCTCATAGCGGCGGGCAAGGTTGCCTTCAGCGCCGCCCATGTCACATTGTTGTCTGTTGCAGCTGCTATGATCGCGGCTTTGGCCATTGCCGTCTATTTCCTGTTGGCGGGCTATCGCCCAACAGGAAATGCGGCAAACTGATCAGACCATCCAACATTCGGGAGCCCAAAGGGCGTCAGAGGTTGGATTCTATTCAAATTGATATCGCTATTGGGGCAGCTAATTGAATGCCTCTTGCCGATAAAGTGC
>NZ_JFJY01000021.1 GCF_002115785.1 Thalassospira sp. MCCC 1A03138
GTCGCAGGTTCGAGTCCTGCTGCCGGAGCCACAAACCCCTGGAACTCTGTTCCGGGGGTTTTTGCTTTTGTGTCCTGCCCTGCAAATTGCTACTAATAGCGCATCATCCGCCCTGAACTTCGATTAGGATCAATATATGTCATCTCCTGTTTCACGCCGTCACATGGCCAAGGATTTGAGTTTCTCGCAATTGGCTTGGGGCGCATGGCGATTGCGCGACAGCACGGACATCAAAAATGTCGGTGATATTCTGGCATTGATCCACGCCTGCCTTGATGCTGGGATTACCACATTTGATCATGCCGACATTTATGGGGGCTACGGATGCGAAACCTATTTTGGCGAGGCATTGGCAAAAGCACCAGAACTGCGCAAGAGAATGGAAATCGTGACCAAGTGCGATGTCGCACTGATCAAGGATGCGCGGCCCGACAACCGGATCAATCATTACAACACCAGCAAGGCGCATATTCTGGCATCGGTTGAAAATTCGCTTCGTAACCTGACAACAGACAGTATCGACATGCTTTTGATCCACCGTCCCGATCCACTGATGATCGCCGACGAGGTTGCGGATGCATTCAACGAACTCCGCCAGTCCGGTAAGGTTCGTCATTTCGGTGTTTCAAACTTTACGCCGTCACAATTCAATCTGTTACAAAGTCGACTTGATACACCGCTCGCCACCAATCAGGTGGAATGTTCGGTTCTGGAACTTGCCCCGATCTTTGATGGCACGTTTGATCAGATGCAGCAAAAGCGGATCCATCCAATGATCTGGTCACCACTTGGTGGCGCACGACTGTTCAACGCGCAAAATGATGTGACAGCCGACCGCTTGCGCCCCGTTCTAGAACGAATGCGTGACAAATATAACCTGCCCGGCATCGCCGAAGTTGCAATTGCATGGCTGTTGCGCCTGCCCTGTCAGCCGGTGCCGGTCCTTGGCACCATGAAGACACACCGCATTACTGATGCAACAACATCCTGCAGCGTTCAACTTGATCGGCAGGACTGGTTTGAAATTCTGATCGCGGCACAGGGGCATCCGGTCCCCTAAGCATTTACAGGCACAGGAAACAGGCGTTCAATTAACCGGAAGGCGACGGGCGATACGATAGTGTGAAAAAAGATGGATTTCGGATCATTTTTTCTCAAAAAGGTCTTGCGGGATCAAAGCTGTTTTATTATACCCCTGCCACGCGCTTCGAACGGAGTGCCAACCCTGATCCGGCATAGCTCAGTTGGTAGAGCAAATG
>NZ_JFJY01000022.1 GCF_002115785.1 Thalassospira sp. MCCC 1A03138
AAAAAAATCTATGGTCCCCCCCATTTTTGCAATACTGATTAACGGGCGATGTGGTTGGCTTGCTTAAATCTATCCGGCGTCTGTTTGGGGCTTGCCCCAGCGCCACGATGAGAGTCGCGCCTGACGATCCTTAAAAGCCCGTCGGCTTCTGAAGCCGATTTTTATGTCAGGATCTTCGCCAGGCCGGTAGGCCGTTCACGTCATCCGTTGTTCAGCTATCGCAAAACCTGAAGGGTGAATTGTGGTACTGCAACAACCGCAGGGTCAGGCGTTCAAGGCGTCTGGCCCTGCTTCATATTGCGCATGGTGAGCCGCTATCGCCCAAGCGATACGCGCCAGTTTGTTGGCCAGGGCACAGGCCACCACATTCGAGTGTCGTCGGCGCAGCAGCGCTCGCACCCAGTCGGCCAAAGCCCCCTTCTGATGATCCAGCCTCTGCATGTAAACCCTGGAGCATTGCACCAGCAGTTGCCGCAGGTGCTTGTCACCCCGCTTGCTGATCCCCAACAAATTGGCTTTGCCGCCCGTGCTGTACTGTCGCGGCACCAAGCCCACTGAAGCCGCAAAATCGCGACTGCATCGGTATTGCTTGCCATCGCCCATTTCTACAGCCAGAAGGCTGGCGGTGATCGGACCGACACACGGCATGCTAAGCAAACGGCTCCCCAGATCATCGTCGGCCAGCTGGCAAGCCAGTTGTTTGTCCAGTTCCTTGATCTGTTCATCCAGGTAAACGAAGTGATCGTGCAGGCGTTGCAACAGCACTGTCAGCCGCACAGGCAGCTCATGCTCGGCCAAAACAGCTGCCAAACGCTTCATGATGGCTGAGCCTTTGGGCAGGCTGATGCCAAATTCCAGCAGGAAACCGTGCATCTGATTGGCTGTCTTGGTGCGGTCATGCACCAACGACTCGCGCATGCGATGCAGGACAGACAGGGTTTGCTGAGACTCGGTTTTAGGCGTAACGAAGCGCATGGACGGACGGGAAGCCGCCTCGCAAATGGCCTCTGCGTCGATAAAGTCATTTTTGTTGCCCTTGACGAAAGGGCGGACAAACTGCGGTGAAATCAACTTGGTCGTATGCCCCATCGCCGCAAGCTGACGGGCGATGAAGTGAGAGCCGGCACAGGCTTCCGTTACCACGACGCAGCTCGGCAAGTTGCCGAAGAACCGCATCATCTGCGCTCGCGAGAGCTTTTTGCGAAACACCTCGCGGCCCGATTTGTCTTGGCCCAGAAGGTGGAAATTAT
>NZ_JFJY01000023.1 GCF_002115785.1 Thalassospira sp. MCCC 1A03138
CTGATTGCCGGCGAATGGGTCGCAGGCGAGCAGACCTTCCAGTCCGAGCCGGCCCATGGTCCGGCCAATACCTTCCCGGTCGGCACCCCGGCCATGGTCGATCAGGCTGCCAAGGCCGCCGAGGAAGCATTCTGGTCCTATGGCTATTCGACCCGTGAAGAGCGCGCCAGGTTCCTGAATAAAATTGCTTATGAGATTGATGCCCGTGGTGCGGAAATCACCGAAATCGGCACCCAGGAAACCGGCCTTCCGGAGGCACGTCTGAATGGCGAGCGTGGTCGTACCGTCGGCCAGCTTCGCCTGTTTGCCAGCCATATCCTTGTCGGTGATTATCTCGATCGCCGTCATGACGAAGCGCTTCCGGATCGCGCACCCCTGCCGCGTCCGGACCTGCGTCTGATGCAGCGTCCGATTGGCCCGGTAGCGGTGTTTGGTGCGTCGAACTTCCCGCTGGCCTTCTCGGTTGCTGGTGGTGATACCGCGGCCGCATTGGCGGCTGGCTGCCCGGTCGTCGTCAAGGGCCATTCGGCCCATCCGGGAACCGGTGAAATTGTGGCCCAGGCGATTGATGTTGCGGTCAAGGCATGTGGCATTCATCCCGGTGTGTTCAGCCTTATTCAGGGTGGCAAGCGCGATGTCGGCCAGAGCCTTGTGCAGCATCCGCTGATCAAGGCGGTCGGCTTTACCGGGTCGCTGGGCGGTGGTCGTGCATTGTTTGATCTGTGCGCACAGCGCCCGGAACCGATCCCGTTCTTTGGCGAGCTGGGCTCGGTCAACCCGATGTTCCTACTGCCGAGTGCCATGAGTGCGCGCACCGAAGAACTCGCCAAGGGCTGGGTCGGGTCGCTGACCATGGGCGCGGGGCAGTTCTGCACCAATCCGGGGATTGCGGTTGTCCTTGATGGGCCGGATGCCGATGCGTTTGTCAAGATTGCCAAGGCGGGCCTTGGCGATGTATCCGCGCAAACCATGCTGACCGATGGCATGGCCGATGCCTATCGCAGCGGTGCGAAACGCATTGCTGCGACATCGGGTGTGAAGGAAGTCCTGACCACATCATGTGATCTTCGCAATGCGACGCCGTATCTGTTTGAGACCAGCGGTGAAAACTGGCTGGCCAATCATGTGCTGGGCGAGGAAGTGTTTGGCCCGCTTGGTCTTGTTGTCCGGGTGAAGGACATTGCCGAAATGCAGGCGATTGCCAGGGCGCTTGAAGGTCAGCTGACCTGC
>NZ_JFJY01000024.1 GCF_002115785.1 Thalassospira sp. MCCC 1A03138
CGGCACATCGAGCCGTGTTGTGACCCTTACCGGCATTACCGATAGTGGCGGCACGGCAAATGGTGGCACTGACAGTACGACCCTGAATGTTGCCGCCACCGTGACGGTGGCGGCGGTGAATGACGCACCGGAACTGGCCAATGGCGGTAATACCGTCAATTTCTCGGCCGGAAGCGGTACCGGGATTGTGATCAATAACGGCCTGACGGTATCGGATGTGGACAATACCACGCTTGCCTCGGCGACTGTTTCGATTACGGGCGGTCTGGCTACCGGTGATACACTTGGTTTTACCTCCGATGCGGCATTTGGCAATATTACCGGGTCTTATAATGCCGGAACCGGTGTTCTGACCCTGACATCGGCAGGCGAGACGGCGACGGTTGCCCAGTGGCAAGCCGCCCTGCGGTCTGTGACTTTCAGCAATGGTGAAGCATCGCCAGTTATGGGCACGCGCACGGTCAGCTTTGCCGTTAATGATGGTGGTACCAACAGCACGGCTGCCACCAGCAGCGTGGAGATCGTCTTTGCGCCGGTCATCGGCAATCTGAATGGTGATAGTGTCACCTATACCGAAGGCGGCGGTGCCGTTTCGATTGATGCCGGAACGGCGGCAACCGTGACCGATAGCGACAATACCGATTTCAATGGCGGTAATCTGACCGTTAGTATCACAGGCGGCGGCAATGCGGCGCAGGATATCCTGGGGCTTTCGACCGGGGGCACGATTACGCTTTCCGGCTCAACTGCGGGCGCGACTGTCAGTGTCGGTGGCACCGTGATCGGTACGCTGGCCAACAATATTGCCGCAGGCAACAATCTGGTGATCAATTTCGATGGTAACGCCACCCCTGCACGGGTCGCGAGCCTTCTGGCGGCGATCCAGTACAGCAACAGCAACGCGGATGATCCGACGACAGGGGCGCGGACGGTCCGGGTGACGGTTACCGATGCGTCGGGTGGTTTTACCTCCGCCCCGGCTGATGTTACGGTCAATGTGGTGGGTGTGAATGATGCGCCGACGGTTTCGGCGACTGGTGGCACTCCGACCTTTACCGAAGGTGGGACGGCGGTTGATCTGTTCTCTGGTGTCACGATCAGCACGGGTGAAAGCGGTCAGACGATTTCGGGTATGACCTTTACGGTGACCAATGCCGAAGCCA
>NZ_JFJY01000025.1 GCF_002115785.1 Thalassospira sp. MCCC 1A03138
CGTACAAAACCGCACGTGAACGTTGGCACCATCGGCCACGTTGACCACGGTAAAACCACGCTGACCGCAGCGATCACCAAAGTTCTCGCAGAGAGCGGCGGCGCATCGTTCCAGGACTACAGCATGATCGATAAAGCGCCGGAAGAGAAAGCTCGTGGTATCACGATCTCGACCGCGCACGTCGAATATGAAACGGCGAACCGCCACTATGCGCACGTCGACTGCCCGGGCCACGCTGACTATGTCAAGAACATGATCACCGGTGCGGCACAGATGGACGGCGGCATCCTGGTTGTTTCGGCAGCAGACGGCCCGATGCCGCAGACCCGCGAGCACATCCTGCTTGCGCGTCAGGTTGGCGTTCCGGCCCTCGTCGTGTTCATGAACAAGGTTGACCAGGTCGATGACGAGGAACTCCTCGAGCTCGTCGAAATGGAAATCCGTGAACTTCTGTCGTCCTACGACTTCCCGGGCGATGACATTCCGATCGTCAAAGGTTCGGCTCTTGCCGCCCTTGAAGGTCGTGATGACGCGATTGGCAAAGAAGCGATCCTGAAACTGATGGAAGCTGTTGACAGCTACATCCCGGCACCGGAACGTCCGAAAGACCGTCCGTTCCTGATGCCGATCGAGGACGTGTTCTCGATCTCGGGTCGTGGTACCGTTGTGACCGGCCGTGTTGAAACCGGTATCGTCAAGGTTGGTGAAGAAGTCGAAATCGTCGGTATCAAAGACACCGTCAAAACGATCGTCACCGGCGTTGAGATGTTCCGCAAGCTGCTCGATCAGGGTGAAGCTGGCGACAACATTGGCGCGCTGCTGCGCGGCACCAAACGTGAAGACGTCGAACGTGGTCAGGTTCTGGCACATGTCGGCTCGATCAAGCCGCACACCAAGTTCACTGCAGAAGCTTACATCCTGACCAAGGATGAAGGTGGCCGTCACACGCCGTTCTTCTCGAACTACCGTCCGCAGTTCTACTTCCGTACCACTGACGTCACCGGTTCGATCGAGCTGCCGGCAGGCACGGAAATGGTTATGCCGGGCGACAACGTCCAGATGACCGCGACCCTCATTGCACCGATCGCAATGGACGAAGGTCTGCGTTTCGCAATCCGTGAAGGCGGTCGTACCGTCGGCGC
>NZ_JFJY01000026.1 GCF_002115785.1 Thalassospira sp. MCCC 1A03138
CTGGATCAGCCCCTTTACCCGGCTTTCAAGACTGCCGGCCATGTCGAGGATATCCTGACGGCGTTTCTGTTCGGCATCTGCTTCCATCTGTTTCTGACGGTCCTGCAATTGCAGGTTTTCATGCGCCTGTTTGCGGAAGGCAACAACGGTGCGCGCCATATCACCCACTTCGTCGGCGCGATCCTGACCTTCGATGTCACCTTTGAGGTCACCATTGGCGATCTGGGTCATTCGACCCGATAGCTGGCCAAGGGCGGATGTTATGTTGCGGCCAATCGCCAAACCGGAAAGAACCAAAACCACGACGATAACGACACTGATTATGATTGCGGTCGTGGCTGCACTGCGAAAGGCGGTTTCAACATCATCTATGTAAATGCCGGTGCCAAAAATATCGCCCCATGGCAGAACCATGGCAAAAGAGAGCTTTTCAAACAGAACGTCTTTGGCTTCGCCGGGTTTGGGCCACATATAGGTAAAGAAGCCATCGGTGCGGGTTGCCTTGATCATATCCTGAATGATGAAGGCACCGGTCGGGTCCTGAATATTGTACATTTCCTTGCCGACCAGTGCGGGGTTGGCAGCATGCATCACGTTGCGACCGGTTTCGGTGTAGGAAAAGTAGTAGCCGATGTCACCGTCAAACCGGCCCGATGAGACGGATTTGTAGAAGGCGTCAATTGCCTGCTGCTGTTCGAGTTCGCCTGACTTGACGCGTGCCTGATAACCTTCGGCCATGCTATGGAGAAGTTCGGTCGTGGCACGGATTTTATCCTTCCGGTCTTCGAGAAGGGTGTCTTTCAGTGTCATGAGCTGAACACTGGACGCGATGATCAGGCCGATCAGGGCGATAAGTGAGAGAATAGCCAGCTTGTATCCGATTTTGATGTTTTGCAGCATGAACGCGCGCCTCAGATTTGCTGATATGAATGTTGGCAGCTCTGCCATAAGTATATAAAAATCTATCTAAAGTATAGTTGATCTGGGTCAATCTAATATCTTTACGAGATTGCGTAACCGACAAAAAAAGCCGCCCTGATCAGGGGCGGCTTGTTTTCATTTGGGTCGCAGAGTTTAGTAGA
>NZ_JFJY01000027.1 GCF_002115785.1 Thalassospira sp. MCCC 1A03138
CCCGGCATACCACCTAGCGCAACTTTTAAACTCGCCAAATGATCAAAAAACAATCAATTCGACGAGTATTTCTTACGTTTTCGCCACCCGGACCCCACTCCGGTGGCCATTTCCCGCATTACAGGCGCACCTCTCCTGCATTCGTCAGTAAATGTCGGCGCGCCATCCACAGGTTCGACAGAGCGAACAGTGTCACCAGTTGCGCCGTGTTTTTGGCCAAGCCGCGAAAGCGCACCTTGGTGTAACCGAACTGGCGCTTGATTACCCGGAACGGATGCTCGACCTTGGCGCGCACCTGAGCCTTGGCCTTTTCAATCTTGCGCTTGGCTTTGTACAGCACGCTGCGCTTATCGAGTTTTTTGTAGGTGCTGCGGCGTGCCGCCACCTGCCAGATAACTTCACGTCCTTCATGCTCGGGCCGCTTTTCGACACCGGTGTAGCCTGCATCGGCGCAGACCACGTTTTCGTCGCCATGCAGCAATTTGTCCACCTGGGTGACATCCGCCACATTGGCCGCCGTGCCCACTACGCTGTGCACCAGACCCGATTCGTCATCGGCGCCGATGTGGGCCTTCATGCCAAAATAATACTGGTTTCCCTTCTTGGTCTGGTGCATTTCCGGGTCGCGCTTGCCGTCCTTGTTCTTGGTCGAACTGGGCGCATTGATCAGCGTTGCATCGACGATGGTGCCCTGGCGCAGCGACAGGCCGCGGTCGCCCAGATAGCCATTGATGACAGCGAGGATGCCGGCCGCCAGCTCGTGTTTCTCCAGCAAGCGGCGGAAGTTGAGAATGGTGGTTTCGTCGGGGATGCGCTCCAGGTTCAGCCCGGCAAACTGGCGCAGGATCGTGGTTTCGTACAGCGCTTCCTCCATCGCTGGATCGCTGTAGCCGAACCAGTTCTGCAGCAGATGCACACGCAGC
>NZ_JFJY01000028.1 GCF_002115785.1 Thalassospira sp. MCCC 1A03138
GAACTTCAGGCCGAAGAAGAACGCCTGAACCGTGAACGCAACGAAGCACTTCGTGACGAGTTGCTTGGCCTTGCCGATACCCTGCAAAACGAAGTCGAAAGTGCAGTCGGTGAAATTGCTGCCCTCGCCGAACAGCTTCAGGGTGTGTCGGGCCAGATGAGCCAGAGCGCCGAACTGGTTTCCGGCCAGACCGAAGATGTCGCATCTTCGGCACAGGAAGCCACTGGCAATGTCGAAACCGTTGCCGCCGCCACCGAACAGCTTTCGGCATCAAACGCGGAAATCAACCGCCAGATGGCGGAATCAACCCGCATTTCCAACAATGCCGCAGACCGCGCACAGGAAACCAACCAGTTGGTGGTCAGCCTGTCGCAATCGGCAAACCGCATCGGCGAGGTCATCGCACTAATCACCGACATCGCCGAACAGACCAACCTTCTGGCCCTTAACGCCACCATCGAAGCGGCCCGTGCCGGCGATGCGGGCAAGGGCTTTGCGGTTGTCGCGGCCGAGGTCAAAAACCTCGCCAACCAGACCGAAAAGGCAACCGAAGAAATCGCCGGCCAGATTTCCGGCATCCAGAAGGCAACCGGCGAATCCGTTACCGCCATCGAGGATATCGGTCG
>NZ_JFJY01000029.1 GCF_002115785.1 Thalassospira sp. MCCC 1A03138
GCCTCGCCGGTTTCGTTCTGGACCGAGGTGATCTGCTGGTTGATTTCCTCGGTCGCCTTGGCGGTCTGGTTGGCAAGGTTTTTGACCTCGCTGGCGACCACGGCAAAGCCCTTGCCAGCATCGCCTGCGCGGGCGGCTTCGATGGTGGCGTTAAGGGCGAGAAGGTTTGTCTGTTCGGCAATGTCACCGATCAGTTTGGCGACGTCGCCGATTTTTTGCGCTGCATCGGCAAGGCCGGTTACGGTTTCATTGGTGCGGGTGGCTTCGTCATTGGCCTGATTGGCAATGTCGGCCGAACGCGCAATCTGCTGGGCGATTTCATCGGACGACGCGGTCAGTTCCTCGGTCGCGGCAGAGACGGTCTGAACGTTGCCTGATGTCTGGGCGGTGGCGGTGGCGACATCGCCCGACAGTTTGCTGTTCATTTCGGTCGCGGACTGCATGTTCGCCGTCGCTTTTTTCATATCGGCAATCGATGCAGATATTGACTGGATCAGCCCCTTTACCCGGCTTTCAAGA
>NZ_JFJY01000003.1 GCF_002115785.1 Thalassospira sp. MCCC 1A03138
CATTTGCTCTACCAACTGAGCTATGCCGGATTAGTGGAGGCGCGAGCCGGAATCGAACCGGCGTGCAAGGATTTGCAGTCCTCTGCGTAACCACTCCGCCATCGCGCCTTCGCGTTGGCTGGCCGGTGTATAGCCCTATCGAATACAGGCCGTCAAGCACCCAATTTTAGATTTTTAAACAGAAAACAATCTGAAGATCGCCAACAAACAATTTGTACGCGGATAAATCCATTCTGGATATGTTTTCAATATGTTTTCGCGAATAATTGCCGCTCTGCCGTTGATCCGTTGTTGTCAGTTGCCCATGTGCTGACTATAAACAGGGCAACATCTGCGACGTGGTTTTGGGGACAAAGACCGGTTGCAGGCTTTTTCTCGCGAGAATTTTCAGGTCAGATAAACATGGATTACCAAATCGCGCGCCATAACATGGTGGAAAATCAGGTTCGGACCAACAAGGTTACCGATCCCTTGGTCATCGCTGCGATGGAGGAGGTTCCACGAGAGCTGTTCCTGCCGGAAGGCAAGCGTGGCATTGCCTATGTCGATGAAGATATTCCTGTCGGAAATGGCCGATATGCGATGGAGCCGATGGTAATCGCACGCATGATGCAGTCTGCCGAGATTGCACGTAGCGACGTCGCGCTGGTGATTGGAGCAGGCTATGGCTATACGGGGGCAGTTCTTTCGCGCGTTGCCGAAACCGCGGTTGCGGTCGAAAGCGATAAGGAAATGGCATCCATCGCTGAAAAGACATTCCAGGCGCACAGCTATGACAATGTCATCGTGGTGGAAGGCGATCTTGCCGAGGGTTACGCCAAGCAGTCGCCGTATAATGTGATCGTCTTTGACGGTGCGGTTGCCGAAGTTCCTGCCAACATTCTTGATCAGCTTTCCGAGGGGGGGCGTTTGCTGGTTGTCGTTCGGGCACCTGGCAAGGTTGGTGTTGCGCGTCTTTACGAACGTGAAAACGGGGTCGTTGGACATCGTGATCTGTTCGATGCCAACATTCCCTATCTTCCCGGGTTCGAACCGGCAGAAAGTTTCGTGTTCTGATATGATTTTGTTTTGCCCGGGGAAAACTCCGGGCAAAATTTTATGTAAACCGGTTCAGCAACCCGATCAGGAAAATAGAGCAGGTAGGCAGGTAAATGGTGCGCGATCTTCGATGCAGCGAACTGGCATCAAGTCTTGAAGGAAACAATCCCCTCGTACTTGTTGATGTGCGCGAAGATTGGGAATTGGAGATTTGCGCAATCGCGGGCGCGATCCATATACCTTTGGGCGAATTGGCGGATCGGGCAGGGGAACTTGCCCCCGAAAAACCGGTTGCACTTCTTTGCCATCATGGCGTTCGCAGTCGCCATGCCGCAATGCTGCTTGAGGATCGCGGATTTAAAGATGTTTTTAATGTTGCTGGCGGTATAGATGTCTGGGCGTTGGAAATCGACCCGGATATGACACGTTACTATTGATAATTTGATGGCGAAAAGGTCGGCATTTTTATTTTTTCTCAAACAAATGCCTCTTTTGTTGGAAAATATTCGTTCCGTCGTTACCATATGCGAAACTGCGCCGGGGTCGGGACTTGGTGTAGGATCTTACAAGGGTAGATAAATGTTAAAACGGTTCTTGCTGACCTGCAGTATTCTGGCCACTGGTGGCATCGTTGCCAATGGGGCCTCTGCAGAGAGCCTTGAAGAAGCTTTGATCAAGGCATATCAAAGCAACCCGACGCTGGAAGCCGGTCGTGCGTCGCTTCGTGCAACGGATGAACAGGTTTCGCAGGCGCTGTCAAACTGGCGCCCGAACGTTTCGCTTTCTGGCGAAGCTGGTTTCCGGGACTTGGATACCGATCAAAATGGTACTGAAACGGACAATAGCCTGACGCCATATACTGTCGGTGCAGAAGTTGTTCAGCCACTGTATCGTGGAGGCCGTACCGTTGCTGAAACTGATCGGGCGGAATCGCGTATCCGTGCGGCACGTGCGGCCCTGCGTTCTTCAGAACAGGATGTGTTGCTGCAGGTTGCAACGGCCTATTTCAACGTTTTGCGTGATACGGCAGTTGTCGAACTTAATCAGAATAACGTCCGCGTTCTTGAACGTCAGCTTGAAGCAACGCGTGACCGTTTCTCGGTTGGTGAAGTGACACGTACCGACGTCTCACAGGCCGAAGCACGTCTTGCCGGTTCCAAGGCAGACCTGATCTCAGCCCAGGGTAACCTTGCCAATACCCGTGCCCAGTACGAGCGTCTGGTGGGTAACAAGCCTGACAATCTTGAAATTCCGAATCCGCTGTCGGGGCTTCCGACCAGTGTTACGGATGTTCTGGCGATTGCCCAGGAACAGCATCCTGATGTGGTTCAGGCCCAGTACACCGAAGATGCGGCAAAGTCTGACATCCGTCTGAGCGAAGGGTCGCTTTATCCGGAAGTCAATCTGAGTGCCGGTGTGCAGCGCGCTTACGAAGCCTCGCAGGAGGATCTGACCTCGGACAGTGCAGAAATACTCGCACAGGTCACCGTGCCGCTTTATCAGAAAGGTGCGGTTTATTCATCTGTTCGTGCGGCCAAGCAAACAGCCGGCCAGGCCCGGGTTCAGGTTGATGAGGCCCGTCGCGCCGTGATTGAAAATGCGACCAGTTCCTGGGAAACCCTCGTGACGGCACGTGCGAGCATCGAATCCCAGCAGGCGCAGGTATCATCTGCCGAGGTCGCCCTTGATGGTGTGCAGCGCGAAGCTTCTGTTGGTTCGCGTACAGTCCTTGACGTTCTTGATCAGGAACAGGAACTGCTTCAGGCACGTGTGAACCTTGTTGGTTCGCGCCGTGACGCAGCGGTTGCCGAATTCCAGGTTAAGGCGGCGATGGGTGCCTTGAATGCGCAGGTTCTCGGCCTTCCGGTCGAAATTTATGACACTGAATCCAACTACAACAAAGTCAAGGATCAGTGGTGGGGAACGGATTGACCTGATTGCTGACAGGGCCTTTGGGCCCTGTTAGACCTTGGGGAAGGGTTGGTTCGGTAATGAAATCTAGTGCGGAAGATAAAAAATGAGTGACGGGCAACAAGAACCTTCAATGGAGGACATCCTCCAGTCCATCCGCAAGATTCTTGCTGATGAAGGGGATGATGACAAGAAACAGGCCGCTCCTGAACCAGAACCGATGCCGGAACCAGAGCCCGAACCGGAAATTGAAGAAGAGATCGACGAGCTCGAACTTGATGAAGAGCCCGAAGAACTTGAATTCGATGAAGAGCCGGAAGAGCTTGAGCTTGACGAGCCCGAAGAAGAGCTCGAACTCGACGATATGCTCGATTTCGATGAAACCCCGGAAGAAGACGAATTCGAAGAACCTGAACCCGATCTGATGGATGACTTCGACGAACCGGAACCCGAACCGGCAATGCCGACGGTCTACGAGGACGACGAAGATGACGAGCCGCTGATTTCCCGTGTTACCGAAAACACGGCAACCGGAACCATCTCGGATTTGGCGCAAGCCGTTGCAAAGAAACGCGCTGTTGCTCTCGGCCTTAATGCAGGCCATATCACGCTTGAAGATTTGGTGCGTGATATGTTGCGCCCGTTACTTAAGGAATGGCTTGACGAAAACCTTCCCTATATGATCGAACGCCTTGTGAAAAAGGAAATTGAGCGGATCGTGAACCGCGCCGAAGACCTGTAGGCGAGCCGAAATATGATTTACAGCGGCGCGCCAACGGTGCGCCGCTTTTTCTTTGTGTATTGATAAAAACCCGCAGCGGATCAAAAGACCATGTTGGAGAAGACATACAGCCCGGCCGACGTTGAAGGCAGACTTTACGATAAATGGGAAAAATCGGGGGCTTTTGCTGCTGATCCGGCATCGAATGCCAATCCCTATGTCATCATGATGCCGCCGCCCAACGTGACCGGCAGCCTCCATATGGGGCATGCGCTGACCTTTACGCTGCAGGATATCCTGGTGCGCTATAACCGGATGTCGGGCAAAGACACCCTGTGGCAACCCGGTACTGACCACGCGGGTATCGCAACGCAGATGGTTGTTGAGCGCCAGCTTGGCGAACAGAACGTCACGCGCCATGACCTTGGCCGCGAAAAGTTCGTCGAAAAAGTATGGGAATGGAAAGAAAAGTCAGGTGGGACCATCACCAACCAGCTTCGTCGTTTGGGCGCATCGCCGGATTGGCCGCGTGAACGTTTCACCATGGATGATGGCCTCTCGGCTGCCGTGCGCAAGGTGTTCGTGACCCTGCACAAACAGGGCCTGATCTATCGCGACAAGCGTCTGGTCAACTGGGATCCAAAACTTCTGACCGCGATTTCCGATCTTGAAGTCGTTCAGAAAGAAGTCAAAGGCCACTATTGGCACTTTAAATATCCGATCGAGGGCAAAGAAGGCCAGTTCATCACTGTTGCCACCACCCGCCCGGAAACCATGCTGGGCGATACCGGTGTTGCGGTTCATCCGGATGATGAACGTTACAAGGACCTGATCGGGCAATATTGCATTCTGCCGATCGTCGGTCGCCGCATCAGAATCGTTGCCGATGAATATGCCGATCCTGAAAAAGGGTCGGGTGCGGTTAAAATCACCCCGGCACATGATTTCAACGACTTTGAAGTTGGCAAGCGCAATGATCTCGAAAAGATCAACATCATGGATGACCATGCGCGCATCAATGAGGAAGCGCCAAATGAATATCGTGGTCTTGATCGTTTCAAGGCACGCGAACTGATCGTTGCCAAAATGGAAGAGCTCGGTCTTCTGGAGAAGATCGAGGATACCGTTCACATGGTTCCGTATGGCGACCGTTCAAACGTCGTGATCGAGCCGTACCTGACCGATCAGTGGTTTGTGAATGCCGAAGTTCTGGCCAAACCGGCGACCGAGGCAGTTGAAGACGGTCGTATCAAATTTGTGCCCAAGAACTGGGAAAATACCTATTTTGAATGGATGCGCAATATCCAGCCATGGTGCATTTCGCGCCAGCTGTGGTGGGGACATCGCATTCCGGCATGGTTTGGTCCGGACGGTGAAATCTTTGTCGAGGAAACCGAAGAAGAAGCCTTGGCGGCGGCCAAGGCGCATTTCGGCAAGGATGTTGAACTGACCCAGGAAACCGACGTTCTTGATACATGGTTCTCGTCGGCATTGTGGCCGTTCTCTACCCTTGGCTGGCCGGATAAAACCCCGGAGCTGAACAAATACTATCCGGGCGATGTGCTGGTTACCGGTTTTGACATCATCTTCTTCTGGGTTGCCCGCATGATCATGATGGGCATGCATTTCATGGACGGTAAAGTTCCGTTCAAGGATGTCTATATCCATGCGCTGGTCCGTGATGAACACGGTCAGAAGATGTCGAAATCCAAGGGTAACGTGATTGATCCGCTGGAGCTCATTGACGAATATGGCTGTGATGCTCTGCGTCTGACCCTGACGGCACTGGCTGCACAGGGGCGCGATATCAAACTTGCCGCGTCCCGCGTCGAAGGGTACCGGAACTTTGCGACCAAGCTTTGGAATGCGGCCCGCTTTGCGGAAATGAACGAATGCAAACCGGTTGACGGTTTCAATCCTGCCAATGTCAATTCGACACTGGCACGCTGGATTGTCGGTAAGACCGCCGAGGCGGCAAAAACCGTTTCATCGGGCATCGAAAGCTATCGTTTCAATGATGCCGCAAACGGTGCTTATCAGTTTGTCTGGGGCACTTTCTGCGACTGGTATCTGGAACTGGCAAAACCGATCCTTATGGGTCAGGACGAAGACGCCAAAGCCGAAATCCGGGCTGTGACTGCATGGGTTCTGGATCAGATTCTTCTGATCCTGCACCCGATCATGCCCTATATCACCGAAGAACTTTGGGAAAAGTCGGCTGATAATCGTGCGACGCTTCTGATGTCGCAGGCTTATCCGAAATTCGACGATGCACTGATTGACCGTGCCGCCGAAGATGAAATCGATCTTGCTATCCGCCTGATCGGTAACATTCGTGGTGTTCGTTCCGAAATGAACGTACCGCCTGCGGCTGAGGTTCCGATCTATCTGGTCGATGCATCCGATGCAATGAAGGCAGCCGTATCCGCGCAGGAAGCCCAGGTTAAACGTCTGGCGCGTGTGGCTGTGGTTGAATTCAAAGGGCAGGGCGATGTTGAGGCCATCGCCAAAGGGGGCATTCAGACCGTCGTTGACGGTGTAACCGTCTTCGTTTCGGTTGCCGATTTCATCGATGTCGTGGCCGAAAAGTCGCGCCTTGAGAAGGAAATCGACGGCAAAACCAAATATATCAAGGGTCAGGAAGGCAAATTGTCGAACGAAAGTTTCGTCAGCCGTGCGCCTGAACATATTGTCGCGACCGAAAAAGCCAAGCTTGAAGAAGCGCGCGATATCCTTGCCAAACTTCAGGAAGCTCACGCCCGCATCGCGGCGATGTAATTCCGGTTGTTGTGATCACGTCAAAGGGCCAGTCCATCGGATTGGCCCTTTTGCGTTTCATTCACTCTGATCTTTGACGAATTTTGAAATTCATCCTCGCCAGAGTTATAGAATCGCATAAATTGGCGACCAACCGTTATCTCGCGATCTGACGCAACTTTATCCCGATGATGGGCCGAACCGTAAAATGCTGATTGAAGAATGCCCTTATATCGAGCCTCTTGATGCCTACGGTGCCTTTGCTGGGTTCGCAGACAGCCATTTTCTTGATTCAGGCGATCGGGATCGCTTTGCCTATGTCGTTGCATCACCACTGCATAAACTGAGCGCCAAAAACGGGCTGGTGACCGTTGATGGTTTTCCCGTTCCGGGTGATCCGTTCGGGGTTCTTGTCGATCTGATGGCGCGGTATCGTTCAGAAACGCATCCGGACTTACCCCCGTTTCAGGGGGGGGCTGTTGGTTACTTTGGCTATGAACTGGCGCGCCAGCTTGAAACGCTTCCCAAGGCGCCACATGATTGGATCAACATGCCCGACATGGTGGTTGGCATCTATGATCTTGTTATCGCATTCGATCAGCTTGATCGTCGGATGTGGCTGATTTCGACGGGCATTCCCGAAACATCGCCGACTGCACGGAAAAAACGTGCGGCTGATCGCATCGGGATTATTCGTAAGTACCTTCGGCTTGCGCGGCCAATGCTTGAAACGCCCGAAATTCCTCATACGCCAGATATCATGTCGTGGCGGTCGAACTTTGATCGTGTCGGCTACGAAGGTGCCGTGCAGACCGTCGTTGATTACATCCATGCCGGGGATATTTTTCAGGCCAACCTGTCGCAAAGTTTCCGGGCCGAATATGCTTATGATGCCATTCCCAAACGATTTGACCTTTATCGCCGCCTCAGCCTTGCCAGTCCGGCACCATTCGGGGCCTTCCTGAATTTTGGCGATGTGGCGGTCCTGTCCAATTCGCCCGAGCGGTTTCTGAAGGTCGCGGATGGGCTGGTGGAAACCAGACCGATCAAGGGCACGCGCAGGCGCGGGGCCATGCCTGTCGAGGATGCCGAACTCGCACAGGAATTGATGTTATCTGCGAAAGACCGCGCAGAAAATATTATGATTGTTGATCTTCTGCGTAACGATTTATCGAAAGTATGCAAGCCGCATAGCGTAAATACGCCGCAGATTTGTACGCTTGAGAGTTATGCAAATGTCCATCATCTGGTTTCGACTGTGACCGGGGAATTGCGGGATGGCAAGTCTGCTGTCGATTTGCTAGCAGCCTGTTTCCCAGGCGGTTCGATTACAGGCGCCCCAAAAATCCGCGCAATGGAAATCATTACCGAACTTGAAGGATCGACGCGTGGTGCGTATTGCGGGGCAATCGGCTTTATCGGCTTTAATGGCAGCATGGATACCAATATTGCGATCCGAAGCATTTGTGTAAATGGCGGTCGCATGGCGTTTAATGTCGGTGGTGGGATCGTCGCCGATAGCATTCCCGCCGCTGAATATGATGAGACGCTGGTCAAGGCCGCCAAGATATTCGAGGCAGTTGGGATCCGGCCCTATGCGGTGTAAGATGGTTGACCTTATGCATTATCATCAACGCATTCATGGACGGATCGGGTTGAAATGATCCTGCTGATCGACAATTACGATTCCTTTGTTTTCAATCTGGCGCGCTATTTCGTGGAGCTTGGCCAGAAGGTTGATGTTGTGCGAAATGATCGGATCGATGTTGATGAAGTACGTCGGTTGAATCCCGATGCCATCGTCTTTTCCCCCGGACCATGCGGCCCGGATGAGGCCGGAAACAGTATCGACCTGATTACCGAATTATCCGGCGATTACCCGATGCTGGGGGTCTGTCTGGGGCATCAGTCGATTGCACGGGCATTTGGTGGCGTCGTAAAGCGCGCAAACCGGCCGGTACACGGCATGACATCGGCAATTGATCACAATGGTTCGGCACTGTTTAACGGTATCAAATCTCCGCTGACGGTAACGCGCTATCACTCGCTGGTTGTTGATCTTCCGCTGGATGGCACTTTGGTTCAGACCGCGACGGGACCGGACGGCGAAATCATGGCTTTTGCCCATCGGGATCTGCCGATCTTTGGTGTCCAATTCCATCCCGAAGCCGTTCTGACCGAGCAGGGACATGATCTGTTGTCGAACTTTCTGGCCATTGCCGGTGCGATCGTTCCGCGGAAGGCTGCGTCGTGACAAAAGTCTGGCTTAATGGCAATATCATTGATCAGACGGATGCACATATTGCCATCACGGATCGTGGATTGCTGTTGGGAGATGGTTTTTTTGAAACCATGCGGGCCCATAAAGGCCGGGTTGCCTGGCTTGATAGGCATCTTGATCGCCTGATAAACCATGCCAAATTGATCGGGCTTGATCCGATATTGTTGCCAAATGCCCGAACAGTTGCCGAAGCTATCGCATCGCTTTGTATGGAACTTGGTGGGAATGATGCGGTTATCCGCCTGACCGTCACGCGCGGTAGCGGCCCGCGCGGGTTGTTGCCACCACAGGATTGCCATCCCACTGTTCTGATAACGGCGTCATCCTTTATCAAACCGGCAAAGGATGAGGGATTGATCCTTGCGACGTCAAAACGGGTTCGGCGCAATCCGTGGTCGATTGCAGGCAAGGTCAAAAGCCTTAACTATCTCGACAATATAGCCGCGCGACAGGAAGTCGCCGCTTGTGGCGCGGACGAGGCACTCGTTCTTTCTGTTGATGGTTCTGTCGCGGAAACAACAATCGCCAACCTGTTCGGGATTCGTGACAATACGTTTTATACAGCACCTGCCAATTGCGGAATTCTTGTCGGGTTGGCACGGAAATTTGTCATTGATTGGTGTCGAGATCACGCGGTTGCCGTCCACGAGGCGTCTATCGATCCGAAAGACCTGTTGTCAATGGATTTGGTTTTCGTCTGTAACGCATTGCAGGGAATAAGGTTTGTTCGCTCGATTGATGGCGTTGCTTTTGACTTTGATCAGGCGAAACACGATCACGCTATGCAATTGGTGAGTGATTTTGAAAAATCACTATGCCTTAGTATAGATATTTAGCTAAAATTAACTTCAATCGGGCATTTTCGTTTCCCACGCCTTTTGACGGGAATGCACATGACCGCGTCTTCAACAAAATCGGAACTGACCTTAGCAAGGTTCGTTGGAAACCTGCGCAAACACGGGGCCAATGGAAAGCTGTCGATTGTTGCAATTTTGAATATCCCCGTATCCTTGCGCCTTGAACCGCAGGATTATCAGGATATTTCGCGTGATGCATTTCATCATCTGCCTGAAAAGACCCCAAAATATCGTCTTGAAAACGGTATGGTCGCTTTTATTCGTCCATCCAAATCGTTTGGTGAAACCGATACGTTTTTGACCAGTGTGACCGAAACGCTCAAGGACGTTATCCATCGGCAGGGTTTGGGCGACATCCCACAAAAGCTTTGGAACGAATTTTCATGGCCAGAAGACCGCAAGGCAATGTTTGGTTTGTTGGGGCTTCCTGAAGAAAACCATTTTCCAAACGAAAGCCTGCAACGCTTTGATATGGCCGAAATGCTGCGTTCTGCCATCACTGATGAAGCGGTTTTCGATTCCTGTCGCCGTCAGGCTATTTTGGAATTTCACGACAGCCGTCGCGAAATCCTTGGCCATGAACTTTATTGTTCGCTGGATTATCTGTGTCAGCACCATCTTGCCAGTTTCCTTCTGGAAGGCCCGGGCGAGGTTGAAATCCTGTCGCGCGTGCTTGATGAGAAGGTGATGGATGTCACCAAAAGTCTGGCCCCTCAAATGTTGCCGGATACCTTGCATCTGAATATGATGGTCCAAACGGTATTCAGTGATCGCTTTGCCGAGTTTCTGGGCTCGGAAGACAGTCGTTTTGCTGAAAATCTGGCGATTGAAATATCGCTTGAAAATGCGATTTCAGATTGGTGGGAATTCGAAGATGCCTGCAATCTGCTACATTCTGCAGGCGTGCGTGTGGGGCTTGATCGTATCACCTTGCCATCGCTTGAATTCCTGTCGCCTCAAAAGATCAATGTCGATTTCGTCAAGGTGATCTGGGATCAGAACATTATCGGCTCCAAACGGGCTGACGCGACAGACAGGCTTCGCGAATTTGCTTCTGTTTTTGCCGACCGCAACCTGATTCTGACCCGGTGTGACAGTCGCACGGCACTGCGCATTGGCCGAAGCCTTGGTGTGGATGCGTTTCAGGGAAGCTATATCGACGCGCTTTTGGGTAAATACCTGCATAAGGAATGTAAATCGCGTAATACCACTTCGGATCGCAAATGTGCTGTATGTCAGTGGGCACCGCGCGAATTACGCAAAAATGGTTGCGAATTTCATTTCAGGGCTGGAAAAATTCTGGCCGAGATTTGACCTTGCCGCCCTACTACCCGGCAACACAGTGTTTCCACTGACACCCTGTATGGGGGTTTGACAACAATCTTTCCATTTTCTAAAGTGAAGAGGTCTGATCAAGGTGGTCAGGCATGTCGTTGAAACACGGCGCTTATTCTCAGGGCAGGGTGAAATTCCTGACCGGCGGTAATCCTGATTTCAGGAAAGCCCGCGAGCGCCTGCCAAAGCAATTTGGCAGGGTCAGCAGATCCGGTGAGATTCCGGAGCCGACGGTAACAGTCCGGATGGGAGAGGATAAAGCGTGGCGGATAACGGGGGAACCTGTTGTCGTCAGCCTATGACTGGCGTGCGGCTTTGTTGTGCGTGCAGACCTTTCTTTTGATGCCTTGATTCGTAAGCTCCTTAAACGGAGAACCGTTATGAATCAGAGTGTTCATCAGGAACCGGAACTTTCTATCTTTGGCGATCCGATTGAACGCATGGAACGTGCACTTTCGGATTTGCGCAATGGCAAGGGGGTTCTGGTCGTCGATGATGAAGATCGCGAAAATGAAGGCGATCTTATTTTTTCCGCAGAAAATCTGACCAATGAACAGATGGCGATGCTGATCCGCGATTGCAGCGGTATTGTCTGCCTGTGCTTGACTGATGAAATGGCAACGGCACTTGATCTGCCGCCGATGGTTGCCAACAACACATCAAGCATGGGAACCGGTTTTACCGTTTCAATCGAGGCCAAGGTTGGTGTCACCACCGGTGTTTCGGCTGCTGATCGCGTCACCACGGTCAAAACCGCGATTGCCGATGGGACAAAGCCAGGTGATTTGGCCCGTCCGGGGCATGTTTTCCCGCTGCGTGCGCGTGCGGGTGGCGTTCTGGAACGTCGTGGCCATACCGAAGGTACAGTTGATCTGATGCGTTTGGCGGGACTCAAACCGGCTGGCGTGCTGTGTGAAGTGACCAACCCGGACGGCACCATGGCGCGTTTGCCCGAACTGATTGCCTATGCGCAACAGCACGATATCGTCGTGATCAGCATCGAAGATATCGTTGCCTATCGTGGTGTTCTACAGCAGGCAGCCGAATAGAGAAGAGCGGTCGCGGTTTTGTAAACGCACATGCGACCGGATTTTCGGTCATTTGCGTTCAAAGTAGCCAATCCGATTACAAATCAAAGAGGGCAGCAGATTATTCTGCTGCCCTTTGCATTTCATATCCGCTATCAAATCCCGGTTGGTTTGGGATTTCGGGTCATTCGTCGACCATGCACCAAACCGGGGTGTGATCTGATGCCTTTTCCTTGGCGCGCGGATCGCGATCAATATCCGAGGCGCTGAGCCGGTCGGCCGCGGCTGGAGTTAAAAGCAGGTGATCGATGCGAAGCCCGTTATCCTTGTTCCACGCACCCGCACGATAATCCCACCAGCTATATTGGTGGCCTTGCGGATTGAAGGTCCGGAATGCGTCGGTGTAGCCCATATTCATCATGGTACGCAGTTTTTTGCGTTCCACGGTCGAACATAGAACGGTTTCGTGCAGCTTGATCGGGTCGTAAACATCCGAGTCATCCGGCGCGATGTTGTAGTCTCCGCCCATGACGGCGGCGTCGCCGCTTTCACGGATTTTCTCGAAACGCTTGATCAGGCGATCCAGGAAGTTTAGCTTATATTCGAATTTCTCCGATCCGACTTCGCTTCCCATCGGGACGTAGATTGATGCCACACGAATCGGACGATTTCCCGATATAGTGGCTTCGATATAGCGTGCCTGTTCGTCGTTGTCATTGCCCGGCAGGCCGCGTTCGACATCTTCAATCGGGAATTTTGACAGGATCGCCACCCCATTATAGGTCTTCTGGCCGTGCAGGGCGATGTTATAGCCAAGATCCTCGATTTCCATGGCCGGAAATCCGTCATCGACGGTTTTGGTTTCCTGAAGCAGGACAACATCGGGCTTTGCGTCGCCAAGCCATTCAAGGATGTTGGGCAGGCGGGCCTTGATCGAGTTGACGTTCCAGGTGGCGATTTTCATAAGGGCCTCGGTGTTCGGGATGAATTTTGCGGCTTTATGCGTAGACATAACAGCATTATGTCCAAGCAAAAACGGGGTCCGTGAAACACGAACCCCGTTTTATAAATCGTTTTTCCGATGCGGATCAAACCGAGAAACTGGATCCGCAACCGCAAGATGATGTTGCGTTTGGATTATTCACACGAAACGCAGCACCAACCAATTCGCGGACAAAATCGATTTCCGCACCACCGAGAAGATCGAGCGATACGTCATCAATCACCATTTTCGCGCCGTGATTTTCGAAAATGTGGTCTTCATCGGTCTTGTCGGAATCGAGCGAGAATTCATACTGAAAACCGCTACACCCGCCACCGGAAACCTGAAGACGCAACATCAGGCCCGACTTGCCATCGCTGGCAATCAGTTCCTGAATACGTTTTGCGGCACTTTCGGTCATCTGGACCTGCCGGGCAGTTTCCGTCATTCGACACTCCTTGATGTGCTATCCCGAAATATTCCAGTTACTGGATATTCACGGGCAACCCAACGGGTATATTGACGATCATGGTGGCAACTTTAACACAGCCTGATCGCGTTCCTTAAGGGTCTATTTAGCGTGCATGGCAGAAATGTCAAAACTTGAGAGCAGGGCAACCAACCGGTTGCTTGCGTTTTGATGCGAAATGTCCCAAAACAGCCACATCAAAATGGTTGTGATGGACCATGAACGAAATTTGCAAAGACTAAAAGTGATGAATGTTTTCAGCCTGTTGAAAAGCGACATCGAGAACCAGATTCTCGCCCTTGAAAAAGACGGCGTTCTGCCCGCTGGCAGCGATACCGCACGTATCACGGTCGAACCGCCGCGCGATGCCGCGCATGGCGATGCCGCGACCAATGCCGCGATGCTGCTTTCCAAGGCTGCGGGGATGAAGCCACGTGATCTGGCAGAAAAACTTGCCGAAAAACTCGGCACGCTAGATCATATCGAACAGGTCGAGATCGCCGGGCCCGGTTTCATCAATCTGCGAATGGCCGATGATTTCTGGTTGTCGCAGATCACCGAAGTGCTTGAAAACGGCAAGACCTATGGCAACAGCAGTCTTGGTGCAAACACCAAGATGAATGTCGAATATGTCTCGGCCAATCCGACCGGCCCGATGCATGTCGGCCATTGCCGCGGGGCGGTTGTCGGTGATGTTCTGGCAAATCTGCTGGCCAAGGCCGGTTATGACGTCACTAAGGAATATTACATCAACGATGCCGGTGCGCAGGTCGATGTTCTGGCGCGATCCCTGCATCTGCGTTACCGCGAAGCACTTGGCGAAACCATCGATGAAATCCCGGCAGGTCTTTATCCAGGCGATTATCTGGTGGCACCGGGCAAAAAGCTTGCGGCGCGTGACGGCAACAAATGGGTCGAAGCCCCCGAGGAAAATTGGCTGGAAGAGTTCCGAGGTTTTGCCATTGTCGAGATGATGGCATTGATCAAGGAAGACCTGCGTCTTCTGGGCGTTGATCACGACGTCTTTACGTCTGAAGCCGGACTTGTTGCCGCAGGCAAGGTGCAGGCCGCGTTCGAGCATCTGGAGAAAAAGGGCGACATTTATGTCGGCGTTCTGGAACCGCCAAAAGGCAAAACGCCCGATGATTGGGAACCGCGCCCGCAGACGCTGTTCCGGGCGACTGAATTTGGTGATGATGTTGACCGCCCTCTGAAAAAGTCGGATGGCAGTTGGACCTATTTTGCGTCCGATATTGCCTATCACTTTGACAAATACGAACGTGGTTTCAACCACATGATCGATATTTTCGGTGCTGATCATGGCGGTTACGTCAAACGTATGAAAGCCGCGACCAAGGCGATTACGGGCGGCGAGGGCGACCTTGATGTCAAGCTTTGCCAATTGGTCAGCCTATTTGACAATGGTGAGCCGGTTAAAATGTCCAAACGTGCCGGAACGTTCGTGACCCTGCGTGATGTGGTTGAACGCGTTGGTAAGGATGTCGTGCGGTTCATCATGTTGACGCGCAAGAACGACGCGACGCTTGATTTTGATTTTGCCAAAGTAACCGAACAGTCCAAAGACAACCCGGTATTTTACGTTCAATACGCCCATGCCCGCGTTAATTCGGTATTCCGTCAGGCGCGCGAAGCGTTCCCTAATCAGGATTTCTCGGATGCGGCACTGGTCGGGGCCGATCTATCGGCTTTGGTGTCGGAAGATGAAAAGATGCTGGTGCGTCGGATGGCTGAATGGCCGCGTATTGTTGAACAGGCCGCCGTTGCACATGAGCCACATCGTATCGCATTCTTCCTGAGCGAAATTGCTGCCGAATTCCACGCCTTGTGGAACAAGGGGCGTGACAATACCGCATTGCGTTTCATCGTTGCCGATGATCTGGCGGTGACGCAGGCGCGCCTTGCCATGATCCGTGCTGCCGCATTGGTTATTGCGTCCGGTCTTGATGTCCTGGGCGTTGCCCCGGTCGAGGAGATGTAATCACGATGAACGAAGAACAGGGTTTCGGCCTTAGAGAGGAGCTGCGTTATCAAGGGGCTGGCAAAAAAAAACCAGGCGGCGGCTTGGCGAAAGGGGTGGGAACCATCGTTCTTGGTCTTGTGATTCTTGGTGGTGGTCTGGGCGGGGCCGGTTACTGGTTATATAATCAGGGGCAGCCAGCACAGGAAGAAGGCAAATTGCCAATCCTTTTGCCAGATCCACTGCCGATCAAGTTGCGACCGGATGATCCCGGCGGAATGGAAGTTCCCCACCGGGATACAACGATTTATGAACAGCTTGATAGTAACCAGCCCGAGGATCAGGTGGTTCTTCAGGAACTGCCTGATATGCCAAAGGCACCCGATGTCATACCATCCCCCGATGGTACGGGAGAACCGGCGGTGATTGAGCAGACACCGGAGGCCGAGATTGTCGCAAATGCAGCGCAGATCGGTTCGGGCAAAGATGTAAATGCGTCTGCGAAAACTCCAACTGAAACAGCAATTGCCGCACCAAGCGATGCAGAAAAAGCAATCGCTGTTGCCAAGGTCAAGGAACAGGCCGCAGCACCGGCTGCCACCAACGCCAGCGGCGTATCGGAGAAAGACTTCCGCATTCAGTTGGCGTCAGTTCGCGATACGTCGGGGGCCGAAGCGGAATGGAAAAGATTGTCTTCTAAAAACAAGGACTTGCTTGGTAGTCTTCAGATGTATCTGAAACGTGCAGACCTTGGTGAAAAGGGTGTGTTCTATCGTTTGCAAGCCGGTCCTTTGCCGGACGCTGCTGCGGCTGAAACGCTTTGTGGCAACTTGAAACAACGCAATGTGGGGTGTCTGATTGTCCGGCCTTGAGGTAAGAAAACCGCGTGCCTGTATTCTGGGTGTTGAAGGTACAGAACTAAGCAATTGGGAGAAGGGCTTCTTTCGTGAAGCTGATCCCTATGGCTTTATCCTGTTTGCCCGTAATGTCACGGATCTGAAGCAGGTCAAGGCGTTGAACAATCAACTGCGCGAAGTTGTTGGCAATATCAATGTGCCGATTTTTGTTGATCAGGAAGGTGGGCGTGTCATGCGCCTCAAGCCTCCGCACTGGCGCAAAATCCCTGCGGCTGGTGTGTTTGGTCAATTGTTTGAAACAGCACCTGAAAATGCCCGCGAAGCCGCATATATCAATGCGCGCCTGATGGCGGCAGATTTGCGTGATGCGGGGTTTAACATCACCTGTGCGCCGGTACTTGATATCCGATTCCCTGGTATGAGCGACGTGGTTGGCGACCGTTCCTATGGTTCGACGGTGGAACAGATTGTGCCGTTGGCAAGTGCGGTTGCCGCCGGGGTGCTGGACGGCGGGATAGCACCAGTCATCAAACATATTCCAGGTCACGGGCGTGCGTCGGTCGACAGTCACAAGGATTTGCCGATCGTGACCGCGTCGCGCGAAGAACTGAGCCGCCTTGATTTCGAACCGTTCCGTCAGATGAAGGATGTGGTTGCAGCGATGTCGGCCCATTTGCTGTTTACCGCGATTGATGATCAACGCCCGGGAACCGTATCGGCCAAGGTCATTTCCGAAATTGTCCGTGGTGATATCGGGTTTGAAAACCTTCTGATCAGTGATGATCTATCAATGGAAGCGCTTGGTGGATCGATTGCCAGCCGGACTCACGAATGCCTTGCCGCCGGGTGCGACATTGCCCTTCATTGCAATGGCAAGCGCACGGAAATGGAGGAAGTCGTATCCATGGCCCCGAAACTTGCCGATGAGGCGCTGACACGTTCGCAATTGCTGAGCAATCAGATCGCAGGTTTTAATATTACACAGCCGCCCTCGGCGCAGATTGCTGATTGGCAGGCCCGACTGGCTGAATTGCTATCACCGGTCTGGTCGGCTGGCGAGCAGGCGTAAGGGAAGCTGAATAGGTGAACGACATTATCGAGATTATCATTTCCGCGTCTACGTGGGTGTTGCCGGTATTGCTGGCGGTGACTTTGCACGAAGCTGCGCACGGCTTTGCAGCCAAGCTGTTCGGGGATGATACAGCGCAACGCGCCGGACGGCTTAGCCTGAACCCGATCCGACATATTGATCCGGTGGGGACTATTCTGATTCCCGGTTTGCTGTTGCTTACTGGTGCGCCGTTCCTGTTTGGTTATGCCAAGCCGGTCCCGGTCGCGTTCCATCGTTTGCATCCGCAACGTCTTGGTGTAATCGGGGTGGCGGTTGCCGGGCCCGCAACCAACGTCGCATTGGCAATTGCATCAATTCTATTACTGGTCGGGTTGCCGTCATTTTCACCGGCGGTCAATGACTGGCTGGCAACGACGTTACAGCAGTCGATCTGGCTGAACTGCATTCTGGCGGTGTTTAACATGCTCCCAATTCCGCCATTGGATGGTGGGCGGGTTCTGACGGCGATATCGCCAATGCCAATTGCGCGGGTCTTGGCGCGCATGGAAAAAACCGGCATGATCCTTCTGATTGCGCTGATCTTCCTGTTGCCCTACGTCACGGGGCTTCTTGGCGTTAATCTACCGATATTCCAATGGCTGGTGATTGAGCCTGCATCTGCACTTGTTGATTTTCTGGCCGGTATTTTCGCCTGATATGATGCGGACGGTCCGGGGGGATTATGGCCAAACAGTTCGAACTCGATATTCCGGACGAGGTATTTGACAAGGCACCCGTTGATGATGGGCCAAGTCTTGCTGAACGCCTTATGCTGGATCTGGACGGGTTTGAAGGGCCGCTTGACCTTTTGCTGGAGCTGGCACGCGACCAGAAAGTCGACATCATCAGGATTTCGATCCTGGAGCTTGCCGAGCAGTATCTGACTTTCATTAATACCGCGCGTGAATTGCGACTGGAACTGGCGGCCGATTATCTGGTGATGGCGGCGTGGCTGGCTTATCTGAAATCTCGGTTGTTGCTGCCAAAGCAGGAGTCCGATGAGGAAGAGCTCAGTGCAGAGGAAATGGCAGAGCTTCTAGCCTTCCAGCTGAAGCGGCTGGAAGCGATGAAAGCGGCCGGTGAGAAACTGCTGGAGCGGCCCAACCTCGGACGTGATTTCTTTGGCCGGGGTGATCCGGAGGAAGTCCGGGTCACGACGGCGTCGGTTTATGATGCGTCGCTTTATGACCTGTTGAAAGCCTATGCGCAGATCATGCTGACATCTGAATCCAAGACATTGGAGATTGAGGCATTTGATCTTTATGCGATGGACGATGCAATCCGGAGGTTGCGCGATCTATTCGGGCGTCGGGTTGTACCGACATGGACAAAGCTTCTGGAATTCATGCCACATGGTCTTGGCACGCCTTTGAAGGCACGGTCGGCACTGGCTGCGCATTTTGTTGCCAGCCTTGAAATGTGCCGCGATGGCGAATTGGAAATCTCGCAAGAGCAGGTGTTTGGCCCGATCATGTTGAGGTCACCGCAAAAAAGACGCGATCCTGAATTGGACATCACATCCGGGGATTACAGCGATATGGACAAGCTAAGAGCCAAATCCGGGGCAGGGATGGATAATAATGGTGACTGAGACAGTAACCGACCCGCAGTTTGAAATCGATGGTATCGAACACGGTCCTCAAATCGACTTTCAGCATCTTCGAATTGTTGAAGCTGTGCTGTTTGCGTCTGCGGAGCCTGTCAGTGAACGGGTTCTTGCTGCGCGTTTGCCCGAAGGTTCAGATGTTTCCCTTTTACTTAAAGAACTGCAGGCAAACTATTCAGAGCGTGGGATAAATCTGAATCGTGTAGGTGAAAAATGGGCATTTCGCACTGCGGCTGATTTGGCAGGTGATCTTCATATCGAGGTCGAAAAAGCAAAGAAAATGACGCGTGCAACGCTCGAAACGCTGGCGATCATTGCCTATCACGAGCCGGTTACACGTTCCGAAATTGAAGAAATTCGTGGTGTGGCTCTGTCCAAGGGGACGCTTGATATTCTGCTGGAAGCGAAATGGATCCGTCCGAAGGGGCGCAAACGTGTGCCGGGCCGTCCGGTTCTTTGGGCGACGACGGATGATTTTCTGGATCATTTCGGACTTGAACATCGTGACGATCTGCCTGGACTTGCCGATTTGAAGGCCGCTGGATTGCTTGATAGCCGTCCTGGCATGGGCCGATACGGTGCCAGTTCCGACGAGGAAGCATTGCCCGATCTGGTTGATGATGGCGAAGTTACCGATGCTGTTGTTGAAGAAGCTCTTACGACCCGCAATCTGGCCGATCTTGATGAAACCATCTACAGCGATAATCCCAATCTGGAAGAAGAATACGACGCGGAGAACCGTTAAATCGGACCCATTCACATCTTTTATCATGCTTCTTTGATCCAGCTTCTTGCATGCGCTGTTGGGTAGGATTAAATCTGGGAAAGATTTTGCAACTTAATTGCAGGGTTTCCCGGCAAAAGAATAAAGAGAGATCTGATGCCCGACGGCTTGAGAATGTCCAATGTCAGCCATGATTTCGGCAGTACCAAGGTTCTCAAAGACATAAGCTTTGACGTTGCGCCCGGCGAACTGGTTTGCCTTTTGGGGCCCTCGGGATGTGGCAAGACTACTGCATTGCGTATTGCCGCAGGGCTTGAAAAGCTTCAGCAAGGCAGCGTTTCCATTAATGATCAGCTTGTAGCGCGGCCCGGGGAATATCTTGAACCCGAAAAACGCGGTGTCGGTATGGTGTTTCAGGATTACGCCCTGTTTCCGCATCTGAGCGTTGCCAAGAATATCGGGTTCGGTCTGCGTTCATCAAATGAGATTGAACGCAAGGAAGCGGTCGAACGTGCGCTTCGGCAGGTCGGTATGACAGATTATTACAATGCCTATCCCCACGAATTATCTGGCGGGCAGCAACAGCGGATTGCACTTGCCCGAGCTCTGGCGCCAACACCGCGCGTGATGTTGCTGGACGAGCCGTTTTCGGGGCTTGATGTCGCACGCCGGGCCGAACTTCGTGATACCACGCTGCATGTTTTGAAAAATGCCGGGATCGCAACCATCATGGTGACCCATGATCCGGAAGAAGCGATGTATATGGCGGATCGGATTATCATCATGAATGAAGGGCAGGTGATGCAGGATGGCACCCCCGAAGACCTTTATTTCAATCCGCAAAATCGTTTTGTTGCATCTTTCTTTGGCGAGGTTAACCGTTTCCCCGGAACAGTGCAGGGCGGGATTGTGACGACGCCGCTTGGTGATGTGGCGCAAGGTGATCTTGATGACGGAACACCGGTTGAAGTTCTGGTGCGCCCGGAAGGATTGCAGATTGCCGATGCCATGAATGGACATGATATTCTGGCGCGGGTCGATGCTGTACGGTCACTTGGTGAAATCAGTCTGATGCATTTATCGCTTCATGAGGGCGGGCATGTCCATGCGCGCGTGCCACGTAGACTTTCGTCAGTAAATCAGGGGTCGGTCGCTATTACGCTTGATCCTGACATGACCTTTGTGTTTCCTATGAATTAGGCCGATTTCAACGCGAAATAGGTCCGATGAGACTAAGAAACAAACATACAGGTTCGTAGCGGTGCACGGTATATTCACAATCGTTGCATTGCACAGTGGGGGGCTTTCTGCCATTATCCGGGCATTCTCGCCGGATGGCAGATTGGATCTTTGGAGATAGAAGTTATGGGTATTGGCGTTTGGCAAATCGTTCTGATTCTGGCGATTGTCCTGATCATCTTTGGTGCCGGCAAACTGCCGAAAGTCATGGGTGACATGGGTAAAGGGATCAAGAGCTTCAAAGCAGGCATAAACGAAAAAGACGAAGACAGCGCTGCTTCGGCCAAAACCATCGAAAACAACACGTCTGCTTCGGTTTCTGCTGAAAGCAAAGACAAGGATTCCGTGAAATCCTGATCGTCTGTCGGGTTTCCTTCAGATAGGCGTGTTCCATGTTTGATATCGGCTGGACCGAAATGGCACTTGTGGCCGTCGTCGCGTTGTTCGTCGTCGGCCCCAAGGACTTACCCCATGTGCTTTACAAGCTTGCCGGGTACTGGAAAAAAGTGCGCGGTATGGCGCGCGAATTTCAGGGCGGTATCGATAATCTGATTCGTGAAGCCGAACTTGATGATCTGCGCAAGCAGGTCACCGATGCACGTTCGAGCACATCAGACTTCATCGAAAACAAGATTGCCGAGCCGAAAACCAAGCCAAAACAGGCAAAACCGGCAGATAAAACTGCCGAAAGCGAAACCGACAACAAATTGGAAACCAAAACCACAGCACCGAAGACCGATGCTGCGGCATCGGCAGAACCTGCTGCTGCAGATAAGAAGACTGATCATCCGGAGAGTCAGGCATGAACATGCAGTCGGATGACAAGCAGATGCCGATCATGGAGCATCTTATCGAGCTTCGGAACCGTCTGACATGGGCGGTTCTCGCACTCTTTATCACTTTCGGTATTTGTTATTATTTCGTCGAAGATATTTACGGGTTCCTCGTAAAGCCCCTTGCTGACGTAATGGGGCCGGACCGGCGAATGATCTATACCGCGCTGACCGAGGTGTTCTTCACCTATGTAAAGGTCTCGTTCTTTGCTGCCTGTTTTGTTTCCGCACCGGTCTTTCTTGGCCAGTTATGGGCCTTTGTCGCGCCGGGACTATACAAGAATGAACGTTCGGCATTCATGCCGTTCCTGTTTGCGACGCCGATCCTGTTTCTTGCGGGCGGGGCACTGGTTTACTACCTCATCATGCCGCTGGCGTGGAAATTCTTCCTTAGTTTCGAAAGTGCAGGCGGGGCATCGGGACTTGCCATTCAGCTTGAAGCCAAGGTCGGCGAATATCTTGCCCTGGTGATGAAGCTTATTTTTGCGTTTGGCCTGTGTTTCCAGCTGCCGGTCTTGCTGACACTAATGGCGCGCGCTGGTATCGTAACCGCATCTTCGCTTGCCAAGCGGCGCAAATATGCGGTTGTGATCGCCTTTGTGTTTGCCGCAGTGCTGACGCCGCCGGATCTGATTTCGCAGGTTGGCCTGGCAATCCCCATCATCATTCTTTATGAAATTTCGATCCTGATGGCGCGGATGTCGGAACGTAAACGTGCCAAGCGCGAAGCGGAAGAAGATGCCGAGCTTGACGGTGACGATGAGGATACCGATCACAATAAAGACGACGTCGATACCCAGGGTTCGGCTGCGGCAGCTGCTGATTACGGGGACGATGATGACAAAGCAGATGACAAGACCGATTTCAAAGCGCTTGCAGGTTCTGCGCCAAAATCTGATAAGCCTTCGTCATCCCGATCTCTGGGATCCGCGAAAGGCGACGATGACGAGGATGATTTCAACAGCGCGCGCTGATTGAATTATCCGGTTCTCGAATGACCGATCTGACGGGGTGGACCAAGCGTCCACCCCATCGTATAAAAGCCCGAATAATTGCCCGCATAGCTGAATAACAAGGTGCCGTTTCATGCACGACATTAAATGGATTCGTGATAATCCCGAGGCCTTTGACGCGGCGATGACCGCGCGCAAGGTCGAAATGACCGCCCAGCGTCTGATCGATATCGATGCAGACCGTCGTCGCCTGATGACTGAACATCAGGAAATGCTGGCGCGCCGCAAATCCATTTCCGGTGAAATTGGCAAATTGCGCCAGAGTGGCGGCGATGCTGACGAACTGATGGCCGAGATGGGTAAACTCAAAGACCGGATCAAGGATGCCGAAGACGGGCAGGCCGGTTTAAACGAGCAGCTTGATCTTTTGCTGTCGTCGCTTCCGAACGTTATGGATGCAGAAGTCCCCGCAGGTGAAAGCGAAGAAGACAATGTTGAAGTTCGCAAATGGGGAACTCCCGGCGAATTTGACTTCAAGCCGCTTGAACATTTCGAGATCGGCGACAAGCTTGGCATGATGGATTTCGAAACTGCGGCTAAACTTTCGGGTTCGCGTTTTGTTATTTTGCGTGGTGGCCTGGCAAAGCTTGAACGGGCATTGGGCCAGTTCATGCTGGACCTGCATGTAAACGAGCATGGTTATGAAGAAACCATCACGCCGATGCTGGTACGCGATGATGCGATGTTTGGCACCGGTCAGTTACCGAAGTTTGCTGAAGATTCGTTCAGAACCACCAATGACATGTGGCTGATCCCGACGTCGGAAGTGACGCTTACCAATCAGGTCGCGGGCGAGATTATCGACGAAGCCGCATTGCCGCTGCGCTATACCGCATTGACCCAGTGTTTCCGCTCGGAAGCCGGTTCGGCGGGGCGTGACACGCGCGGCATGATCCGCCAACACCAGTTTTCGAAGGTTGAAATGGTGTCGGTTGTGGCCGCCGAAAAATCGAACGAGGAACTTGATCGAAAAACCCGCTGTGCGGAGACTGTTCTTGAACGTCTCGGTCTTCCCTACCGAACGGTGGTTCTGTGTTCAGGCGATATCGGTTTTGCCGCGCGCAAAACATTTGATATTGAAGTCTGGCTTCCGGGACAGGGTAAATATCGTGAAATTTCATCCTGTTCTAATACCGGTGATTTCCAGGCACGTCGCATGAATGCGCGTTATCGTGCCGCTGGTGACAAGAAAACCAGTTTTGTTCATACCCTGAATGGGTCAGGGCTTGCTGTTGGGCGTTGCCTGATTGCGGTGATGGAAAACTATCAGCAGGCAGATGGTTCAATTCGTGTGCCGGATGCATTGAAGCCCTATATGGGCGGTGTCGAGGTGATTTCACCGCGCGGATAGGGGGGGCGACATGGTCGATCTGAAAAATGCCCGCATCCTGATCAGCAACGATGACGGGATTGATGCGCCGGGGATTCGGCTTTTGGAAAAGCTTGCCTGTTCGCTTTCCGATGATGTCTGGGTTGTCGCACCGACGACTGAGCAAAGCGGGGCCGGGCATTCGCTTACCCTGCGCCATCCGTTGCGGATACGCAAACGTGACGAGCGACATTTTTCTGTCGACGGAACGCCAACCGATTGCGTTCTGCTGGCCCTTCAGCAAATCATGCGTGACAGTCCGCCCGATATTGTTCTTTCGGGGATCAACCGGGGTGGCAACCTTGGCGAGGATGTAACCTATTCCGGTACGGTTGCGGCCGCGATGGAAGCAACGTTGCTCAATGTACCTGCAATTGCCTTTTCCCAGTTTTTTTCCGGCAATCTGATCGACTGGTCGGTTGCGGAAAAGCATCTTTTGTCGGTCGCGGAAACCCTTATTCAGACGACCTGGCCCAAAGGTGTCCTGATCAATGTTAATTTCCCGGAAACCGAACGCAAAGGCGGTGCCAGGATCGAAGTTTCCCGGCAGGGGCAGCGAAAGATTGGCGATCATATTGCCGAACGCCTTGATCCGCGCGGAGAACCTTATTATTGGATCGGTGCGATCAAGTCGGAATTGCCCAAGGATGAAAATGCGGACTTGCGGGTCATTGAGAGGGGCGATATTTCGGTAACTCCGATCAGTCTCGATTTCACGCATTACGAGACGCACGCAAAACTGATGAAGGCATTTCCGTGAACGAGCCTGTCATTGCCCGAGAAGCTGAAATCGAACATCTGCTTGCGATCCTGCGCAATGACGGGATCCATGACGAGGACGTTTTACGTGCGCTGGCCAGCATCCCGCGCGAAATTTTCGTCGCCGAGCCGTTTGTCAGCCGGGCATGGGAAAATGTCGCCCTTCCGATCAGCAAGGGCCAGACGATTTCACAGCCCTATATCGTCGCCCTGATGACGCAGGCGCTTGAGCTGAATGACCGGATGAAGGTGCTTGAGGTCGGTACTGGGTCGGGCTATCAGGCTGCCATCCTCGCCAAGCTGGCACGCCGGGTTTACACGCTTGAACGGCACAAGCCGCTTCTACGTGAGGCGGAAGACAAATTCCGCGAATTGGGGTTGCATACGATTTCGACCCTGCATGGTGATGGCGGGCTTGGCTGGAAGGCGCAGGCACCGTTTGATCGTATTATCGTGACTGCGGCAGCGCAAGATGTACCGCCGGTGCTGGTCGATCAGTTGGCTATTGGCGGGATCATGGTCGTGCCGGTGGGCGAGGTATCCCACACGCAACTGCTTTTGCGGGTTTTGCGTACCCCCACCGGGATTGACGTAACAGAACTGATGCCGGTCCGTTTCGTTCCGATGTTGCCGGGCACCGAAGAATTCTGAGCCGATTGCTGCATCTGATTACGGATTGTTAACGGCTGATCGCAGACAATGTTTTCCATGATGGAAAATAATGTCAAACAGGCAGTTCGAAGAATACGGACGCTGGCGCTTGTCTGTGGGACAACCGCAGCGCTTGGCGGCTGTTTGCTTAATTCCGTCCCTGTGCCAGTAGTTTACGGCGAAGGTGCGACTTACAGCCCCTATAGCATGCCCAAGCTTAAAAATGGTGAGCGGGTTATTACGGTTGAACCGGGTGATACTGTTTCGGGGCTTGCCAACCGGTATCGCACCGATTTTGGCCGCTTTACCGAGCGAAACAAATTGGCGAAGCCTTATGTGATCTATCCGGGACAGCGGCTTGTGCTGCCGCCGTGGGATCCGTCTTATGACAGTAACAGCCAGACTGCAATTGCAAGCCGGTCATCATCGACGACACCAAGTTCAACAAGCTCTGCGCCGCGTAAGACCGTTACCATCGGCGGCAAGCGCGAAGTTGTCAGTGTGCCGCTTGGTACATCTGAAACGGCGGCAGCACCCGAACGCTCGTCAACGGTTCAAACCGCGCGTATTAGCCCGAATAACGGCGGCAGTATTCCGACGCCTGGCCTGAAGCCACAGGATTTCGCCGCGCGCGCCGAACAGCGTTACGCATCTGCCAATAGCTGGAATAACGATACCCGCCAGATGCCCGAAGCAACACCGGTTGCGGGGCAAGGCAGTGCAGTTCGTAAGAATGTCGTTATTGCCGAACCCGACAATCGCAAGGGCTTTGTCTGGCCGGTTCGCGGTGACATTGTTCTTAAATACGGTGCCAGCACGGGCGGTCTTTACAATGACGGAATCAACATCAAGGCTGCGCGTGGTACGCCGATCCTTGCTGCGGACAATGGCGTTGTGACCTATGTCGGGAATGAGTTGCGCGGCTTTGGCAATCTGATCCTGATCAAGCATGCCGATGATTATGTGACAGCCTATGCCCATACGGAAAATCCGATGGTGGCACGCGGCGACGTTGTCGAGCGCGGTCAGAAGATTTCAAGTGTCGGCAGCACGGGTGCCGTTAACCAGCCGCAACTTCATTTTGAAATCCGTCGTGGACGAAAATCCACCGACCCGATGAAATACCTGCCACAGATGATGGTATCGCGATAAACAAAACGCCCGGACCTTGAGGTTCCGGGCGTTTCGTTTATACGCTGCTGTCCGGGGCAGTCAGCCAAGCTTTTTCCCCATTTCGCCGGCTAATTCCTGAATGAATTGCCATGCAACGCGGCCTGAACGACTGCCACGTGTGACCGTCCATTCCTTGGCTCGGGCACGAAGGTCTTCAATCGGAACATCAAGCTCGAATTCCTTGGCGTACCCTTCGATGATTTCAAAATAGACATCCTGTGAAATGTTGTGGAAGCCAAGCCACAGGCCGAAGCGGTCGGATAGGGATACCTTTTCCTCGACTGCCTCGGACGGATTGATCGCGGTTGATCGTTCATTTTCGATCATATCGCGCGCCATCAAATGACGACGGTTCGATGTCGCATAGAAAATCACATTGTTGGGGCGGCCTTCGATGCCGCCTTCAAGCACAGCCTTAAGCGACTTGTAGGATTCATCCTGCAAATCGAATGACAGGTCATCACAGAACAGAACCGTTTTGCGGCCGCTTTCTTCGAGAATATGCAGAAGATGGGGCAGGGTCGGGATGTCTTCGCGATGGATTTCGACCAATGCCAATGCGCCAGTTTTTTCCGTATTGATTTTGGCGTGCATCGCCTTGACGATCGAACTTTTGCCGGTGCCTCGTGCGCCCCAAAGCAACGCATTGTTGGCCGGAAGTCCATTGGTGAACCGTTTGGTATTGTTATAAAGAATCGTCTTTTGCTGTTCGATTCCCTGCAAAAGATCGATGTCAATCCGGTTCACATTGCGCACCGGTTGCAGATAACCGCTTTCGGCTTGCCAGACAAAGGCATCAGCCGCGGCAAGGTCATTGGTTTTATGCGCAGGTGGGGCCATGCGTTCCAGCGCGTCGGCAATGCGTTCAAGGGTGGGCAGCAATTGATTGAAATCGTTGGTCATTAAAGCCTCTTGGATGTTTCTTTTTATCGTGGTGGCGACGAATATGCCCAAAACGCTATCACAAGGCGGTCTGGCAATAACAGTGCCATATGATTTAGCGCGCTTTTGGTGACATGAACAGAACCACAGAATACGGGATTTAACCGATAAAAATCCTGTTCTTCCTTGCGTTGATGGGACACACCGTTATATTCCGGCAGTTGATTTGTTTTGTTGTATGGGATTAGGAGTTCCTAATGTTGATTTCGCCGGCTTTCGCGCAGGGCGCAGGTGGCGCAGGTGGTGCAGATATGCTTACCAGCTTCCTGCCGCTGATCCTGATTTTTGTTGTTTTTTATTTCCTGCTTATCCGTCCGCAGCAGAAAAAACAGAAAGAGCATAAAGCGATGCTCGCTGCTGTTCGTCGTGGTGACAAAATCGTTACCGCCGGTGGTCTGATCGGTACCGTTGCCAAGGTTATTGGTGACGATGAACTTTCGGTCGAGATTGCTGAAGGGGTCAAAGTCAAGGTTGCACGCGGCATGGTTTCGACAGTTCTGTCGAAAACCGAGCCAGCCAAAGGCGACGACAAAGACGAAGACGAAAAAGAAGCTGAAGAGACCAAAAAAGACTGATCTCTTTGATGACTTGCAAGGCGGGGCAAAATGCTCCGCCTTCTTGTTTACAGCCGGTGGCCTGCGGGGTGTAACTCTCCCGATGTTCGATAGAACCAGACCAAGGTTTTCCAGACAAATCTGGTTAAAGGACACATGCTTTATTTTACGAAATGGAAAGCAGCACTGGTTTTGCTGGTGTGCGCTTTGGGCGTTATATACGCTGCACCGAATTTCCTGCCCAAGGGCACGTTGGCGACTGAAGCCAGCTATCTTCCGGGTAAACAGATCAGCCTTGGTCTTGATCTGCGCGGCGGATCGCACATGCTGCTTGAGGTGGACATTAACAGCGTGATCCGCGAGCGTTATGAAGCGCTTGGAGATACGATCCGTTCGACACTGCGCGAGGAACGCATTCGTTACCGTCCGCGCGATGCCGGATTGGACGGCGCGGAAGTCACCATCGTCAATGCCGACGAGGTCGAAAAAGCCCGCGATCTGATCCGTGATGTCGAACCTAATACCGTCATGAGTGGTGACGGCAACAACATTATCGTTTCCTACACCGAACAGGCCCGCAAAGAGCTTGTTGATCGCGCTATCAGCCAGTCACTTGAAGTGGTGCGCCGTCGTGTTGACGAACTGGGAACGACCGAACCGTCGATCCAGCGCCAGGGTGAAGACCGTATTGTTGTTCAGGTACCTGGACTTGATGATCCATCGCGATTGCGCGCGATTCTTGGCCGTACCGCGAAAATGAACTTCCACCTCGTGAACGAGGAAAAAACAGCTTCCCAGGCGCGTGCCACCGGCATGCCGCCGGGAACCATTATTTTGCCATCGGCTGATGCCGGTGACCGTGCGGCCGGTATCAACGAATATCTGATTGACCGTCGCGTGGTTGTTTCGGGTGATAACCTTATCGATTCACAACCCACCTTTAACGACGGTCGCCCCGTTGTTTCATTCCGCTTTGACGCGGCAGGTGGTGCGCGGTTTGGCGACATGACGTCGAAAAATGCCGGTCGTCGTCTGGCGATCGTTCTGGATGGCGAAGTGATTTCAGCCCCGCGGATCAATGAACCGATCCTTGGTGGTAACGGTATCATTACCGGCCAGTTCAGTGTTCAGGAGGCCAACGATCTTTCGTTGCTGTTGCGTGCCGGTGCATTGCCCGCACCGATGCAGATCCTTGAAGAACGTTCAGTCGGCCCGGGGCTAGGACAGGATTCTGTCGAGGCCGGTGAAATTGCAGCCGTCCTTGGTCTTGTCTTCGTTATTGCCTTTATGGTGATCAGCTATGGGCGGTTCGGGATTTATGCCGATATCGCACTTCTGATGAACCTTATCCTCGTACTGGCAGTGATGTCGGTATTGCAGGCAACGCTGACACTGCCGGGTATCGCCGGTATCGTTTTGACGGTCGGTATGGCGGTTGACGCCAACGTACTGATTTTCGAACGTATCCGTGAAGAACGCAACAATGGCCGTACGATAATCAACGCAATCGATGCGGGTTATCGCAGTGCGATGTCGACCATCCTTGACGCCAACCTGACCACGCTGATTGCGGCCCTTGTGCTTTTCAGCTTTGGTTCCGGGCCGATCAAGGGCTTTGCCGTCACGCTTGCCATCGGCATTATCACGTCGATGTTCTCGGCAATCTGGGTGACCCGACTGTTGATTTCGGTGTGGGTTAAACGCCGTCGTCCGACGGAACTGGTACTTTGAGGAAGGGAGCAGGAAAATTATGAAACCATTGCATCTTGTTCCGGATGATGTGAACGTCCCGTTCCTCAAATTCCGGAAAATCTTTTATATTGTCTCGCTGGTCATGGTGCTGGCATCTGTCGGCTTGTTTGTAACCAAGGGGCTGAATTTCGGGATCGATTTCCGGGGTGGCATTCTCCTTGAAATCAAAACCGACGGCCCGGCCGATATCAGCGCGCTGCGTGATAATCTTGGTTCTCTTGGACTGGGGGATGTATCAATTCAGGAATTCGGCGAACCCGATGATGTCCTGATCCAGTTGCAGCGCCAGGACGGTGATGAAAAAGCCCAGATGGCAGCACTTGCCACAGTGACCAAGGCACTTGGTGACAATGTGACCATTCGCCGTAGCGAACTGGTCGGCCCGAAGGTCGGTGACGAGCTGAAGGAAGCCGGAGTCTATTCGGTTGCCATCTCTCTTTTGCTGATCATGGTCTATATCTGGTTCCGGTTCGAATGGCAGTTTGCCGTGGCATCGGTTGTGGCACTTCTGCATGATGTTCTGATTACCATCGGTTTCTTTGTGATCACCGGTGTTCAGTTCGATCTGGCGACGCTTGCTGCGGTTCTGACCGTTGCCGGTTATTCGATCAACGATACGGTGGTTGTATTTGACCGTATTCGCGAATATCTGCGCAAATTCCGCAAGATGGAAATACCCGATCTTCTTGATCTGTCGATCAATTCGACCCTGTCACGTACGACCATGACATCATTTACCACCTTGCTGGCGCTGATTGCGTTGTTCGTATTTGGTGGTGAGGCGATCCGTGGTTTCACGATGGCGCTGATTTTCGGCATTGTCATCGGGACTTATTCGTCAATCTGTGTGGCGTCTCCGTTGCTGATGGTTCTGCGGCTTAACCGCAAGATTCCCGAAGGCGAAGAGACCCAGAAGGCCGGTGCCTGATTCCTCAGCCGCACGACATGGATTTACAGAAAGGTCGGGTTTGTGCGAAAACAACCCGGCCTTTTCCTTTGGTGCGCAGTGGGTATGACCTTTGCGAACTGATTAAACCATTTTTAAAACTGGTTCTTGCCTGTGGCGCTTAATATGGACGCAAGTGATGGTCATCGGGCAAACTTGCTCGGTAGTCTGTGGATGATGGCGGCAATGGCCGCATTCGCCGTTGAAGACGCATTTGTGAAGGCCGTTTCGGCGACGCATCCAGTGGGACAGGTTTTGATCCTGTTTGGTGTCGGAGGGGCGGTTTTGTTTGCCTCGATTGCCAAAGCCCAGAATAAGCGACTGCTTGACCCGGCGGTTCTGTCGCGTCCGATGTGTGTAAGGATCGTGTTCGAGGTCATCGGGCGACTGTTTTATGTGCTTGCGCTTGCTTTAACACCTTTGTCTTCGACCACGGCCATTTTACAGGCAACGCCGCTTATTGTGGTTCTTGGTGCGGCGCTCATTTTTGGTGAAAAAGTGGGATGGCGCAGATGGTTGGCAATTTTTGTTGGTCTGATCGGTGTTTTGATCATTCTTCGTCCGAGCGCGGATGGCTTTTCAGCCCTGTCGTTGCTGGCGGTGATCGGAACAATCGGTTTTGCCGGTCGTGATCTAGCCAGCCGGGCAGCCCCGATATCATTGGGGACGTCTATTCTGGGATTCTATGGTTTTATTGCCATTATTATTGCCGGTATACTGTTTTCGGTTTGGGAAGGCACAGCATTTACGCTACCCGACGGCCAAAGCCTTTTCTATTTTTCCGGTGCGGTCCTGATGGGGATTTCTGCTTATGCCGCCCTGATGAAAGCGATGCGCAGCGGTGATGTTTCGTCGGTTACACCGTTCAGGTATACTCGGTTGTTGTTCGGTATTGCCTTGGGCGTGTTCCTGTTTGGTGAGGAACTCGACATGCCCATGTTGATCGGGTGTAGTATCGTTGTTGTTTCCGGGTTGTTTATTTTGTGGCGCGGGAAAAAAGCAAAGGCACCTGCGGCTGCGTCTTGAGGCAGACAACGCCGGAAGAAGTTTTCAAGGTTGCGTCAAAAGGGAATGATATGTCTTTGGAAGTAAGTCCGCTGATCGCAGAAGGCCGAAAGATCGTTACCAGCTATGGGGACGGCCTGTTTCGTTTTGGCGAAGAAGTTGTCATCGGTTCGGTTTTGCTGTTTCCCAAGAATGTCTATTCCTGGCCTTATGATAGTATTGATCAGGTTGATGTCGATGCATTTGGTCGGGTGATTAAAGCATCCGACGAGATCGATATACTGCTCCTGGGAATGGGAAGTGGCATGAAACCATTGCCTGCTGAATGGCGCATTGCTCTTCGCAAGCATGGCATTGTCGTCGAGCCGATGGATACCGGTGCTGCGTGTCGCACCTATAATGTTCTGGTATCGGAAGCCCGTCGGGTTGCCGCAGCTCTGATTTCGGTTTGACCCGTCTTATAAGTCGCGCAGTTTCAGATATTCATGCAACTGCGTGCGGACCTTCATCACACTTGCGATAACCGCTGCCGGTCCGGGCGGATAATCCGGCGGAAAGGCATCACCGCATAAAAACAGGTTCCTCCATGGTGGCGTGATCCGATGGCGAAGTGCTGCAACCCCTGGACTGAGTTCCGGAAAAGGGGCTTCACAGTCAACATAACTGAAAGCCGGATGCTCATCGCCGGTTTCAATTTTTGTCCGTTGCGACAGATCAAGATTTAAATGCTGATCGCAAAGCTCTGTGACGCGCTGCCAGATCGTTGCTGCCAACTGAACCGCTGTGCCGTCGCTTGGCAGAATCAGACTGCTGTTCATGCTGACCTGTATGTGACGACGGTTGCAATAAATCGCACGTACCAGATCATCATCAGCCAAGACACAGCATGGTTCGGCAAAGCTTTTGCTGGCCTGAAACACAAAAGTTCGTCGATGCGCCGGGGCTGGCGGAATGCCGATATCAGGTACCGCATCGCAAAGTGGCCTTGGATGAAGTGCAAGCACCACGGCATCTTGCGGGCGCACCTCGATCTGATCATCGCCGAAAAACAGGTCGGTGGCGAAATCCGTCGTACTGTCGATATCACCAAGTTCCATACCGCTTATGATGTCGCCGCCCGCTGCGATAAAATGATCGCGCATCGTGGGCAACGCAATATCGTTCAGAATGATTGGGTCAATCGCCGCGAAGGCGTGGCTTGCATTATGGCGGCGTATTTCACGCAATGTCGGCATTAAAACGCGCCCCAGCAAAGCGGCCGAGCAATTGTGGGCTGGCATTGAAAACAGCACCTCGGCCAGTGTCGCAAGTGCATCCTGATGATAGGTTGCTGTCGGTGTTTCCATATCTTCACCCAAATCAGCAGCGACCCGTATTCGTTGACTGACACGCCGGTCTTCACTGGCGTAACGGGAGAACCATAAATTCCATGCCGTAAACAGCCGTGCGAAAATTGTCGGGCGACGTGCAATCAAAGCCGCGGCAATGCCGTGATCAAGATCAATGATGGCGGGGCTTCGTCCGGGATGTTTAAGGCCGATAACCGCATGGGCCGGTCGGATCAGTTTTCGCGGAATTTCCGGCCATTGCGAGAAAAAATGCCGAACCAGATCCTCGGGATCATAGAAAATTTCGGGTTCTGCAACCTTGTGGTTTTTGGGGGAAGTTTTCATGCCGCGTGTCCAGCGGCTGGCGAAAGGTTCGCCTGAATCGTACAACGTTACGGATACACCATCCTGCGCCATTTGCGTTGCAAGTGCTGAACCAGCAAGTCCGGCGCCAATGACATGAAGTCTTGGTGCAGCAAAGGATGCCATATGCCTGTCCTGTTTTAGTTGTTATACAGGGGCCGCAAGAAACAATCCGTAGCGGTAACCGTTAAGTCATTGTTTGATTTAAAACCTTAACAGCAGATTACATGTGAAGTCATGGACGAAATTACATCCGAAATTGATAGCCTGAACAGCGAAGTCATCGATCAGATGACCAATTGGGTCGAGATGCTGGGCGGCGGAGAAATCGGCAAATATGTCGTAGCAGGGGCGGTACTGCTGTTTGTGTTCGTCCTGAAACGTGTTCTCGCACTTGGTGTCATTGGTAGCCTGCGCAAGCTGGCGCATCAGCACAAACATAGTACTGCCGCCCATGTTCTGGACGCCTTCGAGGCACCGATTCAGCTTCTGGTGATTCTGGGGGGCGTGTATTTTGCGATCGAGATTCTTGATCTTCCGGAAAACTTTGACGCCGTTCTGTTTGAGTTGATTGGCATTTTTGCAACCTTCTCGGTCTTCTGGGCGCTATTCAGGTCGATTGAACCGCTGGCAATGTCATTTAACAATCTGGCCTGGCGTTTTGGGGGTGGTCTTGGTGATGATTTGCGACAGTTCTTTATTCGGGCGGTCAAGACGCTGATTGTTGTGATCGGCGTTGTCGTTCTGTTGGAAAACTGGGGCATTGATGTTTCTGCATTTCTGGGCGGTCTTGGTCTTGCCGGTATGGCCGTGGCATTGGCCGCAAAGGATTCAGTCGCCAATGTTTTCGGCGGCCTGACCATTCTGGCAGATAACCTTTACAAGCGGGGCGACTGGATAGAAACACCACAGCTAGAAGGAACGGTCGAGGTCGTCGGCCTTCGCGCGACCAAGGTACGCACGTTTGCCAAGGCCTTGGTGACGATGCCCAATGCGCAAATCGTCGATTCCCCTGTAATCAACTGGTCCCGCATGACCCATCGCCGCATCAAGATGGTGATTGGGGTCGAATATCGCACCACAGCCGATCAGATTGAAAAGATCGTCGAGGATATCCGAGCTTTCTTGAAAAACGATGATGATGTCGCGCAAACCGATGTGGCGCAGATGGTGCATTTGTCTGATTTCGGGGCAAGTTCGATCAATATCGATCTGTATTACTTTACGACCACGACCGACTGGGTGACATGGCGCGATATCCGCAACCGGCATATCATTGCATTCAAACGTATTGTCGAGGATAACGATGCGGCGTTTGCCTTCCCGTCGCAGTCGCTTTATGTCGAAACCCTGCCGGAAAAAATGACCGATAACACAAATGATGATCGCGCAGAAACATCGCGCGAGATCGGATAACGTGCGATGATTGACACGCCAAAACTTTCCTATTGTGCCGATTACGTGCGTCGAAATGACAAGGATCGGTTTTTATGTTCGCTTTTCGCAAGTCCGGACAAACGTGAAAGCCTTTTCACGCTTTATGCCTTTAATCAGGAAGTATCGAAAACGCGCGAAATGGTTAGCGACACCATGCTGGGCCATATCCGGTTGCAATGGTGGCGTGACACCCTTGCCGAGATTGAGCAGGGTAAAATCCGCAAGCATGAAGTTGTTGAACCTCTCTCTGTCGTGATCCAGTCCGGGCGGCTTGATGCGCGTAATCTGGAAACCCTGATAGCTGCGCGTGAATTTGACCTTGCCGATAAGGCGCCGGCAAATCAGGCTGAACTCGATCACTATATCGATCAGACGTCCGGGCATCTGGCGGTGATGGCGACCGAACTGCTTGGTGTGGATGATGCTGATGCCAGACACGCCGCCCGACTGGCCGGGAATGCATATGGTTTGGTGGGAATTCTGCGCGCGATGGTTTTCCATGGCCGGGCAAAACGGCTTTACCTGCCTCATGATCGGATGGAACATTATGGGGTCGGGCAGGGAGACATTTTTGAATTCCGTAAAACAGATACAGTCAAATCACTGACGCGCGAGATTGCCGAACTGGCGCAAAACCGGATCAGGGAAGCCAGAAAGTATCGTAAATATCTGCCGTCAAATGCATTGGCCGCGGCATTGCCTGTGGTGCTGGCTGATGGTTATTTACGCAAGCTTGAAAAGGCCGATTTTGATCCATTCAGTGCCGAGTTCGGTCTTGCCCGCCCGGCCAGTTTCCGGCTGACGGTAAAGGCATTTTTAAATCGATACTGATCACCAAGCTGGATATTGGCGAAATCTCATCTAAATAGATGTAATGGATACAATATTTTCGTAAAGTCTTGTGGTAGCGTTATTTGACGTTGGGGGCCTGATGGCAAACGGGGCGGACGAAATGAACATAACGAGGTCCAACATGATGAATTTGCATGCGCCGATCAAAGCTTTGGGGCTGTTTGGCATGCTTTTGATCATGTGGCTTGTTGTGCCAGCGCCTTGTCATGCGGGAAATATCGGCCCGTTTGTTGGCGAGTATCACGGGACATCGATCTATAACGCCGAGGAAGAACTTAAAGAGCGCGATCTTGACGTGAAGATCATGGAAACCGGTCGTGGCTTTACCATTGATTGGTCAACGGTAATTCACAAGGCTGATGGTCGCGAAAAAAATGTATCGCTGAGTATCGAGTTCTATACCACGGATCGGCCCGACATTTACGGAAGTGCGATGCGCACAGGCCTGTTTGGCAAACGTGTTCCCAATGACCCGTTGCAGGGTGAACCGTTTGTCTGGGCGCGTATCGTCGGAAAAACCCTGACCGTTCATGCGCTTTACATCACGGATGACGGTGGTTACGAAATGCAGGTCTATGAACGCAGCCTGGATGCAGATGGCAATATGGATCTCGTGTTCAAACGGTTCCGAAATGGCGAACCTATCCGCGATGTCACCGGAAAGCTCAAACGCCAGAGCAAATATTGAAATTTAAAAGGCCACATCGGATGATGCGGCCTTTGTTTCATGCGGCGTTGATGTCTGAAAGCCATGCGTCAAACAAGGGAATAGCGCGGTCGCTATAAAGCTTCTTGCGGTCGCGGCCTTTCACCCGTTTGGTCAGTTCAAGTTCCGGGAAAAGCCCGAAATTGACATTCATCGGTTGGAAGGTGCTTTCGTCAGCACCGCCGGTGATGTGGTTTAAAAGGGCTCCCATGGCGGTTGCAAGCGGCGGTGTCGGGATTGTTTTGCCTTGCTTTTCAGCCGCAGCAAAATGCCCAACCATCAGGCCTACAGCGGCACTTTCCACATATCCCTCACAGCCGGTGATCTGCCCGGCAAATCGGATATCGGTCCGGGCTTTCAAACGAAGCGTGGCATCCAGAAGACGTGGAGAATTCAGGAAGGTGTTGCGATGAATACCGCCTAGACGGGCGAATTCGGCATTTTCAAGCCCCGGGATCATGCGGAAGACGTCTGCCTGCGCACCGTATTTCAGTTTTGTCTGGAAACCGACCATGTTGTATAGCGTGCCCAAAGCATTGTCCTGGCGCAGTTGCACGATGGCGCGTGGCTTACGGGTCGGATCATGCGGATTGGTCAGACCAACCGGTTTCATCGGGCCGTGACGAAGGGTTTCGCGGCCACGTTCAGCCATGACTTCAATCGGCAGGCAACCATCGAAATAGGGAGTATCTTTTTCCCATTCCTTGAATTCGGTTTTATCACCTTCGATCAGGGCGTCGATGAAGGCGTTGTATTGCTCTTCATTCATCGGGCAATTGATATAGTCCTTGCCATCGCCCTTATCATAACGCGACTGGAACCATGCCTTGGAAAAATCGATGCTTTCCTTATAGACGATCGGGGCAATCGCATCGAAGAAGGCAAGGCTTTCCTCGCCGGTTACCTTGCGAATGTCTTCGGCCATTGCGCTTGAGGTCAGCGGGCCGGTTGCAATGATCGTGCTTTCCCATTCGACCGGCGGCAGGCCATCAACTTCGCCGCGTTCCATGGTGACCAACGGATGGTTCATCAGTGCATCACTAACTGCCTGCGAGAAACCTTCGCGGTCAACCGCAAGAGCGGCACCGGCGGGAACCTTGTGCGCGTCCGCACAGCGAATGATCAGTGACCCGGCACGGCGCATTTCATCATGGATCAGGCCGACCGCGTTATATTCCTTGTCGTCAGACCGGAACGAGTTGGAACAGACCAGTTCGGCACATTTGTCAGTGTGATGTGCGTCGGTCGGGCGGGTCGGGCGCATTTCGTGCAGTATAACCGGAATGCCGGCCTCTGCCAGTTGCCATGCGGCTTCGCTACCGGCAAGACCGGCGCCGATGATATGAACAGGTTTGACCGTGCTCACGGTTGCGAACTCCTCAGCAAAAACAGAATTAAACTTTCTGGCACACACATAGCGGTGCAGGAGGCCTGATTTCAAGTGAATTGCGCCATTTCGCTGCTGCATATCACTTATGTGACCGTAAATTATTCACAAACCACCTGTTGCTGCGTCGCTGATACCAGACACATCCATCACAAGGACGGCATCATGAGCTATCCGCATCGACCCTATGGTTACGATCCGGCCCATTGCCCTGTGATGGGGCTTGTTCCAATCCGGCGATCCAGACAGAGCACGACGATTGATTGTTTGCCTGATGGAAATGGCGGTGATGGTGCGACAGACGGAGATGATAATACATCAGCGCGCAAAACTGCCGCCTCTACCATCGGACGGATTGCCTTTCCATTTGGTGATATCGGCGCCAACAAGTTTGGCAGCAGTGATGTTGAAAACATGATTGATTATGTTGTCGCCACCCGTCAGGGATGGCGCGCATCGCTTGTCATGCGGTCGTTTTTGCGCTGGTGGCGCAAGGATGAAGGGCTCGATGCCGATGCCCAAATGCGCAAAACGTCAGATGCTATCGTCATGTTGCTGGCGCTCAATCAAGGGCGGGACGGATTTGTGCATGGTTATCTGTCTGATCTGGCGGGCGGGCGCGATCAGCTTGATAACACACAGCGGGCTTTTTTCCGTTCGCTTCGGGTGGCAGCAATTGCGCTGGCGCTTTCGCCGATATTGCTGGTCGTGTCGGTGATACTGTTTTTGCACGTCGACCAGATCGTCAGCGCCGGGCATGGCAAACTGTTCGGGTTCAGTTATGACTTGTTGTTCTTTGTCGGCAGTTTCGGTGCGATCGGGGCACTGGTCAGCATGATGATGCGGTTGGGTAAGGATGTCGACTGGGCGGAAATGGAACCGGCGTCGGTCTTTTTCAATTTTCTGTTTCGACCCTGCCTTGGTTTTTGCTTCGCCCTGATCGTGTTGCTGGCACTGCGTGCCGGTATTCTACCGATCCCGCTGGATCAGTTGCACAATATTTCCGACATGGATCAGATAGGAACGATTCCTGGTGCCGGGCAACAGATTTCCATCGTGCTGGTGCTGGCATTCCTGTCAGGCTTTAGCGAACGGCTAAGCTCTGCTCTTGTCAAACGGGTTGAAGATCGGGTCGAAGCGGGCTAGGTGCCCGCTTCGCTTTACGGCATTACTTCAGGCCGAGATGGCGTTTAAGGTATTTACCGGTATAGCTTTCCTCGTTGGCCATGATGGCCTCTGGTGTGCCGCAACCAACCAGATTGCCGCCGCCATCACCACCCTCGGGACCGATATCAATGATCCAGTCGGCAGTTTTTATGACATCAAGGTTATGTTCGATCACAACCACCGTGTTGCCCTGATCGACAATGGTGTGCAGCACTTCCAGAAGCTTGCGGATATCATGGAAATGAAGCCCGGTGGTGGGTTCATCAAGGATGTATAGCGTGCGGCCAGTGGCCCGCTTTGACAGTTCCTTCGCCAGCTTCACGCGTTGCGCTTCGCCACCCGAAAGGGTTGTTGCCTGCTGACCGAGATGGATGTAGCTCAACCCGACCTGCTTTAAGGTTTCCATCTTGTCGCGAATGGACGGAACGGCCTTGAAGAAATCGGCACCTTCTTCGACTGTCATATCAAGAATGTCAGATATCGATTTGCCTTTAAATGATATTTCCAGCGTTTCGCGGTTGTATCGCTTACCCTTGCACTGATCACAGGTAACGTAAACATCAGGCAGGAAGTGCATTTCGATCTTGATTACACCATCGCCCTGACAGGCTTCACAACGCCCGCCCTTGACGTTGAACGAGAAACGGCCGGGCTTGTAACCGCGTGTTTTGGCCTCGGGCAGTTGTGCGAACCAGTCACGGATCGGGGTGAAGGCCCCGGTATAGGTCACGGGGTTGGAACGTGGGGTGCGGCCAATCGGGCTTTGGTCGATATCGATGATTTTGTCGATATGTTCGATGCCGGTGATGGTGTCATGGGCACCGGGATGATTGCGCGCATTATGCATCCGCTTGGCAAGCGCCTTATACAGCGTCTCAATAACAAGGCTGGACTTGCCACCACCCGAAACACCAGTAACGCAGATAAATTTGCCAAGCGGGAACTCGGCATCAACATTTTGCAGGTTGTTGGCGCGTGCGCCGCTGATTGCAATCGACTTGCCATTGCCTTTGCGGCGTTCCTTGGGGACGGCGATCTGTTCGACCCCAACAAGATACTTGCCGGTCAGGCTGTCCGGGTTCTGCTGGATCTGTTCAGGTGTTCCTTCGGCAACAATCCGTCCGCCATGGATCCCGGCACCTGGACCCATATCGACGACATAATCGGCGGCACGAATGGCGTCTTCGTCATGTTCGACAACCAGGACGGTATTGCCCAGATCGCGAAGACGTTTCAGGGTATCAAGCAACCGATCATTGTCGCGCTGATGCAGGCCGATGGATGGTTCATCCAGAACATAAAGGACACCGGTCAGGCCCGACCCGATCTGTGACGCCAGTCTGATACGCTGGCTTTCGCCGCCCGAGAGGGTGCCAGATGTACGCGACATCGACAGGTAATCCAGCCCAACATCCCGCAGGAAACGCAGGCGATCATTGATTTCACGCAGGATGCGTCGCGCGATTTCGGTTTCTTTTTCGTTCAGTTTGCCTTCAAGCGCCTGGAACCAGTCGGCGGCCTTGCCAATCGAAAGATCGGTGATCTCCGAAATCGTGGATTTGTCGATCTTCACGGCCAGCGCTTCGGGTTTCAGGCGATGGCCTTCGCAGGTCGGACAGCTTGAAACCGTCTGGTATTTCGACAGTTCGTCGCGTGCCCACTGGCTATCGGTTTCGCGCCAGCGGCGCGACATGTTGGGAATGACACCTTCGAACGGGCGGGAAACCTTGTAGCTGCGCGAACCGTCATCATAGGTCACCGTGACGTCTTTATCACCCGAACCATACAGGATGATGTCCTGTGCTGTTTTCGGAAGCTTTTCCCATGCGACATTGGTTTTGAAGCCGAAATGCTTGGCTACTGCCCGAAGGGTTTGAAGATAATATTTCGACGTGGTGCTGGCCCACGGAGCAACAGCGCCGTCGTCAAGGCTCTTACCTTCATCGGGGACGACCAGTTCCGGGTCAAATTCCATCTGGGTGCCAAGACCATCGCAAGCCGGGCAGGCGCCAAACGGATTGTTGAACGAAAACAGGCGCGGTTCGATTTCCTCAATCGTAAAGCCGGAAACCGGGCAGGCGAACTTTGCCGAGAACACGGTTGTTTCACCTGTTTTGGCATCTTCGGTCAGAACGATACCGTCTGTCAGTTCAAGGGCGGTTTCAAAACTGTCTGCAAGGCGAGTTGCTATCCCTTCCTTGACTATCAGACGGTCAACAACGACCGAGATATCGTGCTTGAGTTTTTTGTTCAGCTCCGGCGCTTCGTCGATGTCATACATTTCGCCATCGATCTTGACGCGTTGGAAGCCGCGCGTGCGCAGATCACGCAGTTCCTTTTTGTATTCGCCCTTACGTCCCCGAACGAATGGTGCCAACAGATAAAGCCGCGTGCCTTCGGGCATTTCCATAACGCGGTCAACCATCTGTGATATGGTCTGACTGACAATCGGAAGACCGGTTGCCGGGGAATAGGGAATGCCGACGCGCGCCCAAAGAAGACGCATATAATCATAAATCTCGGTAACCGTTCCCACGGTCGAGCGCGGGTTGCGCGATGTGGTTTTCTGTTCGATGGAAATGGCAGGAGACAGGCCGTCGATATATTCAACATCGGGCTTCTGCATCAGTTCAAGGAACTGGCGCGCATATGCTGACAGGCTTTCGACATAACGACGCTGTCCTTCGGCATAAATCGTATCGAACGCCAGCGAACTTTTGCCCGACCCAGACAGACCGGTGATTACCACCAGAGCATCGCGGGGCAGTTCAACATCGATATTTTGCAGGTTATGTTCTTTCGCACCGCGAACCGAAATTTTCGTCAGCATGTCGGGCCTTTTGTTCCTGTAATGTTCGGAAAAGGTATAGAGGAGCCAAACCTGATACGCAAGCGCACCCCTGACAGTTCCTGTCAGTATCTGTCAGGAGTAGTCTGTTTTTGGCGCAGCGCAAGACAATGCACGAAAAAACCCGCCGGAAAAACCGGCGGGTTGAACATGCTTTTGCAATCCTAAAGGGTCACCCTTTGGTAACCGACCGGCCGGTTGCCCCAAGATCCTTGAAAGCTTCTTCGAGGCGGGCTGCCATCGAAAGTTCGGCTTCGCGGACCCAGACGCGCGGATCGTACTGTTTTTTGTAGGGCTGATCGGTTTCCGGATCGACCTGATACTTGAACGCACGTGCGTTGGCTTCGACATATTCACCAACCGGGCGCGAATAGGCGAACTGGGTATCGGTATCGATATTCATCTTGAAGACGCCATAACCGACAGCTTCTTCGATTTTTTCTTTTTCCGAACCCGAACCGCCATGGAACACGAAGTCTAGCGGACGGTCGCCAAGGTTATGCTTTTCCGAAACATATTTCTGGGATTCCAGAAGGATTTCCGGACGAAGCTTGACGTTACCCGGTTTATAAACACCATGAACGTTGCCGAATGCCGCCGCGACCGAGAAATGGCCAAGCGGAGCAAGGCGACGGTATGCTTCTTCGACTTCTTCTGGGCGGGTGTAAAGACGTGGATCAATTTCCTCGACACTAGTATCAAGGTCATGGCCGATACCGTCTTCTTCGCCGCCGGTCACGCCCAGTTCAATCTCCAGGCTCATTTCGATCCGGGACATGCGTTTAAGGAAGTCTTCGCAGGTCGACAGGTTATCTTCGAGCGGTTCCTCGGAAAGATCCAGCATATGAGAGCTGTAAAGCGCCTTGCCGGTTTCAGCATAGGCCTTTTCGCTCCATTTCAGCATTTCATCAACCCACGGAACGAATTTCCGGTTTGCATGGTCGGTATGCATGACGACAGCAACACCATAATATTCAGCCATCAGCTGGGCATGGCGTGCTGCCGATATAGCGCCCACGACACGGGCTGCTGCAGCGTCCTTGATGCCCTTGCCGGCAAAGAACTGTGCACCGCCATTCGAAAGCTGAATGATGATGTCAGAACCGGCATTTGCAGCGGCTTCAAGGGCGGCATTCATCGTGCTGGACGATGTGATATTGACGGCGGGAAGGGCATAACCGTCCTGCTTGCAGGCAGCGACAAGGTCACGATAGGCAGAACCGGTAACAACACCGGGTTTAACGGAAGGCATGTGGGTACTCCTCCTGGGGGTCAGAGTATTATTGTTTCCCCCGTGCGTACCGACTGATCCGCAGCGAGGGCAATCCGTAAGGAGCCCAATGCATCTTCCATATGCTGCGTAAGGTCAAGGTTTTCCGTTATAGACTTTAGGAAAAATTGCTGTTCACGCAGACACAGGCCGTCATGATCGGGCTCGTCATCTGTGCGGATGATTTCGTCAGATTGTGTAAATTTTCCGGCAGCATCTGTGGCAGCATGGTGAAGCTTTAAGGCATTCGTCTTTGTGTGTGTGTCGATATCGGCTGAACCGGCACCTTTTTCTTCAACATCGGTGATGGAAACACAGCCTTTCGGTCCGATCACATCTTTGACGAAAAAGGCGGTTTCGCTGATCATTGGTCCCCAACCAGCCTCGTACCAACCAACTGATCCGTCATCAAAGCGCACCTGCAACTGACCATAGTTATACATTTCAGGTGCAACTTCATCAGACAGGCGTACGCCGATGGCGCTGACCGATACCGGTTTTGCGCCGGTCATCAGGCACATCATATCCAGATAATGCACGCCGCAATCAACAATCGGGGAAACGCTGTTAAGCAAACGTTTGTGGGTTTCCCAGAAGGCACCGCTGCTTTGCTGGTTCAGGTTCATGCGCATGACGAGCGGCTTGCCTAGTGTCTTTGTAACTTCAACAAACTTCGTCCAGGACGGATGATGGCGCAGGATATAGCCGATCACCAGTTTGCGACCGTGCTTTTTGGCTGCATTGACCACACGTTCGGCATCCGCGGCAGTAGCTGCCAACGGCTTTTCAATAAAGACATGCGCCCCGGCTTCGAATGCGGCGATGGCAAAATCAGCATGGGTTTCGGTATATGTGTTGATCGAAACTGCATCAGGTTTTGTTGCCGCCAGTGCAGTATGAAAATCGGTAAATTGCGGGTAGGCGGCAAAACCATCCGGAAGGTTTTCTGCCGGGATTTCGGAACGGGCACACAGTCCGACAATTTCGTAGCCGTCAAGCGCATGATAGGCCTTGGCGTGGGACAAACCCATATTGCCAAGACCGACGACAAGGATACGAACCGGCTTCATGCTGTGCCTCCTGATAAGTTTTTAATGCTTTGTTATGCTGAGATTATTCTGTGCCCTTGATCCAGCTGCGCGTGACGTTGTAGTCATCATCAAACAGGATCATATCGGCCTGATAGCCCGGTGCGATGCGCCCCATGACGTCATCAAGTTTCAGGAATGCGGCCGGATACAGGGATGCCATGCGAAGCGCTTCGCCAAGATCGATGCCCACCATTTCGACGCAATTCTTAACCGCGGCGATCATGTCGAGGTCCGATCCGGCCAATGTACCATCAGCCAGCGCGCAGCGACCATCGGTGGCAATGATTTCCTCGCCACCCAGAACAAAGCGTTTTTCGTCAGCCCCAACTGTTGGCATGGCATCGGTCACCAGCATGATCTTGCCTTTGGCCTTGGCGTGAATGGCCACTTTCAGAACGGCCGGATGTACGTGATAGCCATCCGCGATCAGTCCGCACCAGGTGCTGTCATCGGCCATCGCCGCACCGGCAACACCGGGTTCACGGTGGGTCATTGGGCTCATGGCATTAAATAAATGCGTGAAGCCGCGCATGCCTTCGGTAATGGCTGCCTGTACATGGTTATAAGTACCGGCAGTGTGACCGGCGCAAACCAGAACGCCATGATCGGCCAGCTTTTTAATAGTGCCTTTGGCGGCCTTTTCAGGAGCCAAGGTCACTAGAATGCGACCATTGGGCAGTCGGGTAAGCAGATCAACCGCGTCATCTTCCATCGGGCGAATGATATTCGCGTCATGCACGCCTTTTCGCTCGGTATTCAGATACGGGCCTTCCAGATGGATGCCCACAATGCCCGGCACTTCTTGATTGATTGCATCGGTGATGGCCGTAATTGCGGCTTCCATTTTGTCGCGATGATCGGTGATTAGGGTAGGCAGCATGGCCGTGGTGCCATATTTACGGTGGGCAGCCATGATCGCGCGAATACCGTCGACATCCGGTTCGTCATTCAGCAACACACCGCCGCCACCATTGACCTGAACATCGATAAGGCCCGGTGCAAGTGTCTGATTTTTTGCATCAATCACGTTGATGTTTTCAGTAATATCGCTGCTTTCGACAATTGCATCGACCTTGCCGTTCCGGACAATGACAGCTTTGCCGTTATGGAAATCTGTACCGTCAAAGACACGTGCATTGGTAATGGCAAAATCGGTCATCAGTGCGTCTCCGTGACTTTGGACAGGTGTGGTGGCGCATCTGGATTGCAACCACGTTCCAGCGCAACATGTTCTGCGAGCGTATAGAATGTCTGGATCATTGCGATGGGGGCCAGAAGCGGGTGGATATCCTCGACCACCGGAAGATGGCCCTTGATATCAGCGTGACCGGTTTCGGCGGCGAAGAGATTATTGGTTTTCGCCCGCATTTCTTCGAGGAAGCCCTCTACACTTTCGCGCGATGCATCCTGTTGGGAGAATACCAGCAACGGGAAATCCTTGGTTACCAGTGCCATCGGGCCATGCTTCACTTCGGCTGCGCTGAAAGCTTCGGCATGCAAGCTACTGGTTTCCTTGAATTTAAGGGCTGCTTCCTGTGCGATAGCAAAGGCCGGACCTCGGCCGATCACATAAAGACCGTTTGATTTGGCAATCGCGTCAGCAGCATCAAGCCAATCCTTGCCAAGTGCCTTTTCCAGTGACGCGGGCAGGGTGGAAAGTGCCTTGTTAAAGGCTGGATCTCGGGTCCATCCCCCAACGATCTGTGCGATGGCAGAAAGGGTTGCGATATAGGATTTAGTGGCGGCAACACTTGTTTCAGGTCCTGCCATCAGCGGAATGACATGGTCAACCGTATTGGCCAACGGGGAATCAACGACATTGACCAATGCCACGGTGCGGGCACCGGCATCACGGGCGGCCTCGGCATTCTTGACCAGATCCGGGCTTTTGCCCGACTGGGAGACGGCAATGAACAGGGCGTCCTTACTGGCGATAGACCGGTTATATATCGAGACGATCGATGGGGCCGCAGATACGACCGGAATGCCAAGCTGGCTTTCAATCAGATATTTTGCGTAAAGCGTTGCATGATCAGAGCTGCCGCGCCCACACGTCACAACGAATTTCGGCGGGTTGGCACACAGGTCCGCGACCAGAGCATCAATTGCAGCCTTGTTGTGATCAAACTGCTTGGCAACGACGGCCGGGGCTTCGGCCAGTTCGCGACCCATCTGGGTTTTTGGTGTCCAGCGCGTGCTCATATCGAGTGTTTCCTCAAACTTTTAGGGCGACGTGCGACGCGATCATTTTCAACGCGCATCAACTTGCATTTCGGCGATGAAGTCGTAACTGTCGCCGCGATAATAGGAACGGGTGAATTCGACCGGTGTGCCGTTGGCAAGGAAGGAACGTCGTTCGATATAAAGGGCGGCACTGCCATCGGGAACGCCAAGGATTTTGGCGGTTTCCCCGTCAAACAATTCAGCCCGTAGACGCTGAAGCGCGCGTTCCGGCTTTTTGCCGTATTTTGCCAGCGCATCATAAAGCGACTTTTCGACTTCATCGGGGCTTGGTAGAAAAGCCCTTGGCACGACCGCATATTCAAGTGCCATTGGTTTTTCATTGGCTGTACGCAGGCGCCGTAGCCGGGTTACTTCGGTACCGGGCGACAGGTTTAACGCCATAGCTTCTTCGGGCGACGCATGACCAAGGGTCTTTTCAATCCAGACTGCCCCCGGGTTCATGCCGCGTGTGATCATGTCCTCGGTGAAGGAGGTCAGGCGTGACAATGCCTGTTCAACACGTGGGGCAACAAAGGTTCCTGCGCCATGACGCTGGACAAGGACGCCTTCCTCGACAAGGGCCCGCATCGAATTGCGAACGGTAACGCGTGAAATGCCAAGTTCATTGGCTAGGTCGCGTTCACTTGGCAGCGCATCGTCTACTTTCAGGATACCATCATCAATAACGGCCTTGATGGCCGTCTGCAGGCGGCGATAAAGCGGGCCATGACCGATATTTTCGATGTCTCGGGCACGCAGGCTTGCAATGACGTCGGCTGTACTGATCATGCGTGCACCTTTTGATGTTTCCTGGCCATCAGGATTGCCCCATGCAGGGCATCGTTTTGCGCCGGAACCAGATCGGACCGGATATCATCGGGCATGCGTTTTGCCATTTGTTCGGCAAGGCCCCCCATCAAACTCAGTCGTTTCGCCCCAAATTCCTGAAGCTTGTGCAGGATGTTGCGATTGGCGGTTACGGCGACATTGATAATGCCGGCAGCAATGGTGTCACCATGGCTGTCGGCATCGAAAACCATCGGGCAAAATGCGCCATAATCCGCTGGTCGGGCCTTCTCGGCAAAGGCGACGATTTCTTCGGGACTGTTATGGAAATGCAACATGATGGTGCGTGTCAGTTCGGATGACGGAGCTAAATCCTCGTGGGCGAGCAGGGCGGTTTCGATGGCTGTTCTCCCAATACGGGCACCGCTTCCGATATCGGAAATTTCAAACCCCCAACCAGCAAGCGCCAGTTCACGACCGGCAACAATCGCTTGGCCACAGGTGCCGGTTCCGACTATCAGAATGGCACCATCTGCGCCATCATGTGCGCCAAGACACGCGGTATAGGCATCGGTCGCAAAACAAACACTGGCAAACGGGTGAGCATAGGATTCGGCAAGTTTGCGTTCGCGCTCTAACGGTAATCCGGCAAGTCCAAGGCCGGCATGCAAATCCGAAAGGCGACGATCCGAAAGCCCGGCTTGTTCGAGTGCCATGGTTGCTGCGGCAATGATTTCGCCAAAGACATGATCGATTCCAAGGCGGGTATTCGCACCACCTCGCACGGCTTCACCAAGTATGGCGCCTGCATCATTTACAATGCGTGCGCGGCAGCGCGTGCCGCCACCATCAATACCAAGGTAAAGCTTTTCTTTTTGTGCGTTTTGCATTCCGACCATCCCTAACTGATGGGATCATAGCAGAGTGGTATCTTAAAAAGCAATACCAATATAAATCCACTAATGTTGTTTCTGGTCCCATTTTGGCATTATGCTGATGAAGTCGATGCCACAGTAATAAATTGAAAATGCCTTTCATCTATTTGAAAATAAGTAAAATATGAGGTGAAGTTATGTAAATTTCGGGGTGTGTGCAGGAAGTGCCTTGCCTTGCTGGTATCATAATGGTATTTAATTGGTGGAGGGAGATTGGAAAATGGCATCACGCACCGAAGAATTTGATATGCGCTTTGCCGGGTTGGATCAGTGGTCCGACGCCGATTTCCTTATGGCTTTGTGGGAAGGCCAGATGCGCGCGGTCGCATCGCTAGGGCCGGTCCTGACGGATCTGGCGACAGCTGCAAACGGGATAGCAGGTCGCCTGGGGGGCGGCGGGCGTCTCGTTTATGTTGGCGCCGGAACTTCCGGCACGGTGGCATGGCAGGATGCCAAGGAACTTGGTGGAACGTTTGGCTGGCCTGAAGACATGACCATCGTCATGCTGGCCGGTGGCTTGCAAAGCGAGCCGGGCGTATTCAATTCCGCCGAAGACGATACCAAAGCCGCCGAAGACGAAATTACCCGACATTGCATAGGTGAAGGTGACGCGGTTATTGCCGTCGCCGCCAGCGGCTCGACGCCTTATACATTGTACGCGGTTGAACTGGCGCGCAAGCGCGGTGCTTATACAGTTGGTCTTTGCAACAACCCCGATGGCAAACTTTTGACCGCGGCAGCGTGCGGTATCTTTCTTGATAGTGCGCCCGAAGTTATTGCCGGTTCAACCCGCATGGGGGCAGGGACTGCGCAGAAGGCCGCCATCAATATCCTTTCATCGCTTGTCATGAACAAGCTTGGGCGTCTTTTCGACAACCTGATGGTCGGCATGCGTGCCGAAAACATCAAGTTACATGGTCGCGCGATCCGCATTACCAGCCATATTGCCGGTTGCGATGCGCAGAAGGCCGAAAGCGCCCTTGAAAAAGCACAGTTTGATATCCGCATCGCGGTCCTGATTGCCAAAGGGCACGAGGCCGCGAAAGCCAAAGAAATTCTTGCGATGTTTAACGGAAATCTCCGGGCAGCGCTTGAGTATAAGGACTGACATCTGCAGAGATAGTAGTCCACCGACATTGATCAGAGGAGGCATAAATGTCGAATAAAGTGTTTGCAAAAGGCTTGGCAGCGGCTCTGGCGGCAAGTGTCGCCCTGGTTCCGTTGATGGCATCTGCTGGCGAACTCGTGATCGAGAGCTGGCGTAACGACGATATCGATATCTGGAATGATCAGATTATTCCGGCCTTTAACAAGGAACATCCGGACATCAAGGTAACTTTCTCGCCGACTCCGCCGACCGATTACAACGCGCTGATCAATGCGAAATTCGCTGGCGGCACGGCTGGCGATCTGATCACGTGCCGTCCGTTCGATGCGTCGCTTGAGCTTTACAAGCAGGGCAATCTTGCACCGCTTGACGATATCGCGGGCATGGACAATTTCTCTGATGTTGCGAAATCTGCATGGCAGACGGATGACGGTTCCGTCACTTTCTGCTTGCCGATGGCATCGGTTATTCATGGCTTCATCTATAACAAGGAAGCCTTTGAGGCAGCCGGTGTAGAAGTGCCGAAGACCCGTGCAGAATTTTATGCTGCCCTTGATAAAATCAAGGAAGAAGGCAGCTATATCCCTATGGCAATGGGGACTGCCGATCAGTGGGAAGCCGCAACCATGGGCTTCCAGAACATTGGTCCGAATTACTGGAAAGGCGAAGAGGGCCGCAAAGCCCTGATCGACGGCAGCCAGAAATTCACCGATAAGCCGTATGTTGACACCTTTACCGAACTGGCAAGCTGGGCAAACTACCTGCCGGACGGCTATGAGGCCATTTCCTATCCGGATGCGCAGAACTTGTTCTCGCTTGGCCGTGCGGCTGTCTATCCGGCCGGTTCCTGGGACATTTCGCTGTTTAACAGCCAGGCCGAATTTGAGTTCGGCGCATTTCCGCCGCCCCCGGCAGAAGGTTCGGACACCTGCTATATCAGCGACCACACCGATATCGCCTTGGGCTTGAATGCCAAATCGCCGAATGCTGCCGAAGCAAAGATCTTTCTCGAATGGATGACCGGTTCGGAATTCGCGTCGCTTTATTCGAACGCGCTGCCGGGCTTCTTCTCGTTGTCGAACCACAAGGTCGAAATCAGCGATCCGGTGGCCAACGAGTTCGTCAGCTGGCGTCAGAAATGCGAGTCAACCATCCGTAACTCGTATCAGATTCTGTCACGAGGCACGCCGAACCTTGAAAACGAGCTGTGGAACATTTCCGCACAGGTTATCAACGGCACTGTTACCCCGGAAGAGGCTGGCAAAGCCGCTGAATCCGGACTTGCGAAGTGGTATGCGCCGCATCAGTAAGACCTGACTACAGATGGCAGGTGACTTCTTGCGCCTGCCATCCTTGTATCTGCAGTAATATGTTGCTGTTCCGCAAATCCGCTGATTGACAAAGTCGGCAGACAGGACTGCAATCAGGCGCTTAGATGAACGCTTTCGACCGGGGGCACGTTCCCCGTACGCTTAATCTCAGAAAGACAGGATAAGGTATGGCGCATTCCGGGCCCATGACCGATTGGCGCAAGGCGAAACTGCCTGTGTTTGCCTTTCTGGCACCTGCGACGATCATCTACACATTGTTCATGATCTATCCGTTGATCGATTCCATTCGGCTTAGCTTCTATACCACGCCAAGCGGCGGGGAGATGGCCTTTGTCGGCTTCGATAACTATCGAACCATTCTGGGTGATCCGGACTGGTCTGCGACCTTCTGGAACAGCTTTTGGAACAACATGAAATTCTTTGCGGTTCACATGCTGGTGCAGAACCCCATCGGGATCGCCCTTGCTGGTATTTTGAGCCTGCCGCAACTAAGGTTCCGTAATACCTATCGCACGATGATGATCATGCCAACCATGCTGTCGGTGGTGATTGTCGGTTTCATCTGGCAACTGATCCTGAGCCCTGTCTGGGGTGTTGGTGTCGATATCCTTGATATTTTCGGCCTGAAATCGCTGTTTGGTCCGTGGCTTGGCAAAGAAGGTTCGGCGCTGATCACGCTTTCCTTTATCTCGGTCTGGCAGTGGGTCGGCATCCCGCTAATGCTGATTTACGCAGCACTTCTGGCGATCCCCGATGATCTTGTTGATGCGGCGATTGTCGATGGCGCGACCCATTTCGAGGTGTTTCTGCATATCAAGCTGCCGCTGGTTCTGCCGACGGTTGCGATGGTGTCGATCCTGACATTTGTGGGTAACTTCAATGCGTTCGACCTGATTTATGCTGTAAAGGGTGCGTTGGCCGGTCCGAATTTCTCGACCGACATCATGGGTACGCTGTTCTATCGCACATTCTTTGGCTACCAGTTGCAGCTTGGCGATCCAAGCCTTGGTGCCACTGTTGCCTCGCTGATGTTTCTGATCATTCTTGCCGGTGTTCTTTTCTATCTGTTCGCCGTGCAGCGCCGTCTGGCGCGCTACCAGCTGTAAGGAGGCGGCAAGATCATGATGACTAAAAATATCCGTCGTGAAGACATGTCGCGTGCCGTGATCGTGCATGCGATCCTGCTGACCTACACGCTGGTGGCGCTGTATCCGATCTTTCTCGTGATCATCAACGCCTTCAAATCCCGCAAGGGGATTTTCAGCGCCCCGATGAGCCTGCCGAACGCTGAAACATTCAGCCTTGAAGGCTTCACCAAGGTTCTGGCGAGATCAAATTTCGAGCTGTTTTTCTTTAACAGCTTCACCGTCACGGTCGTGACCATCGTTATTGTTCTGCTGCTTGCTTCCATGGCGGCCTGGGCGCTTTCGGAATACAAGTTTCCCGGCAATACCTGGCTTGCGCTTTATCTGGCGGTTGGCATCATGGTGCCGATCCGGCTGGGCTCGGTTTCGATCCTGAATCTGATTGTTGAATTGGGCCTGATCAATACGCTGACAGCACTTATCCTTGTCTATGTCGCACAGGGATTGCCGTTGGCGATCTTTATCCTGACCGAATTCATGCACCAGATACCCAAGGATTTGAAAGAAGCCGCCCGTTGCGACGGGGTTGGTGAATTCAAGATTTTCTTTGCGGTTATCCTGCCGCTGATCCGGCCGGCCGTGGCAACGGTCGCCGTGTTTACCATGATCCCGATCTGGAATGATCTTTGGTTCCCGCTGATCCTTGCCCCGGGGGATGGCAAACAGACCATTACGCTTGGTATCCAGCAATTCATCGGTCAGTACGTGACCGACTGGAACGCGGTTCTGGCGTCGTTGAGCCTCGCGATCATTCCGATCCTGATCCTTTATCTGATTTTCTCCCGACAACTCATTCGCGGCCTGACATCTGGCGCGGTGAAATGAGTATTAGTGTGACAGGAGCTTACCTAAATGGCTGATTTGAAACTAGACCAGATCCGCAAAAGCTATGGCGCTGTTGACGTGCTGCATGGCATTGATCTTGATGTTAAGGACGGTGAATTTGTCGTCTTTGTCGGACCGTCGGGCTGCGGCAAATCGACGTTACTGCGTATCATTGCCGGTCTGGAAGATATCACCGGTGGTGATCTGATGATTGATGGGGACATTGTGAATACCAAAAGCCCGCGCGACCGCGGGATCGCAATGGTGTTCCAGTCCTATGCGCTTTATCCGCATATGACCGTCTATAAGAACATGGCGTTCGGCTTGAAGCTGGCCAATCACGACAAAAGCGCGATCGACCAGCGGGTGCGAGAAGCAGCCCGCATTCTGCAGTTGGACAAGCTGCTGGATCGTCGTCCTTCTGAATTGTCGGGCGGGCAGCGTCAGCGTGTCGCAATTGGTCGCGCCATTGTGCGTCAGCCGAAAGTTTTCCTGTTTGATGAACCTCTGTCGAACCTGGATGCGGCGTTGCGTGTTCAAACCCGTATCGAGATCGCCAAGCTGCATCAGGAATTAAAATCAACGATTGTCTACGTCACACATGATCAGGTCGAAGCCATGACGCTTGCCGACAAGATCGTTGTGATGAATGCTGGCAATGTCGAGCAGGTCGGATCTCCGATGCAGCTTTATCATCATCCGCAAACACGCTTTGTTGCTGGTTTTATCGGATCGCCTGCAATGAATTTCACAACGGTTCATATTGATGCCGTCGAACAGGGCAAGGTAACCGTCACCGTGCCGGGAGGCGCCAAGGCTGTTCTGCCGTTTGATGTGCCTGCAGGTGATGTCGGCAAGGATGTCGAACTGGGAGTCCGGCCGGAGCATCTTTCGCCGGGTGAGCTGGGGGATTTGTCGATTTCCGGCGAGGTCGATGTTGTCGAGAAGCTCGGCGACTCTACCTATTTGTATCTCAAGCTGGCGAACGGGGACCGCTTCACAGTTCGCGCCCCTGGCCACAGCCGTATTAAAATCGGCGAGACTGTTAGTGCAGCAGCCGAAGCCGGGGCATCCCATCTGTTTGACGTCGACGGTAAGGCTTATGCCAAGCTGGAATGCCCACCGGAATATAGTGCCGACGAATAGAGTTTAGCTTCCAGATATTTAGATATGAAGGGGCAGCCGGTTTGGCTGCCCCTTTTTTATTTGCAAGCAGATGTGTTTGGGGCCCGAAACTCCGAAAAGTTGTTGCAGAAGTTTAACTTGCAGAAAGTCCGGTTTCACGGCGAGAATTGAAACGAATTGTTCAAAAGAACGCAAAATGATCGATTTTGCTTTCGTTTCAACAGAGTTTCTTGCGATACTGGTGCGGTCCCGGAACGTTAGCAATGTCACAGAATACATTGACGCCGGACAAGGGAAGTGCCGTCACGTCAACAGAGAGGTAAAATAATGTCGAAAAAGCATGGCGCACTGCGCGGTTCTTTGCTGGGGCTTACCGCCCTTGCCGGAATGGCGATGCTTGGTGCAAACGCACAGGCTGAAGAGCTTCGTTTGCTGACCTGGGGTGGATATGCTCCGGATGACGTCGTCGAGATGTTTGAGAAAGAGACCGGAATCGACGTTGAAGTCACGCTTTCGAACAACGAAGACATGATTTCCAAACTGCGTGCTACCGGTGGTGGCGGTTTCGACCTTGCCCAGCCATCCCAGGACCGCATTTCTGGTGCACAGCTCGAATACGGCATTTACAAGCCGATTGATCTTTCCAAGATTGATGCTGCGAAGTTCATTCCTTCGATGCTGGAAGCAACCAAGAAAAACACCACGCTTGATGGCGAGGTTTATGGTGTTCCGCATGTTTGGGGCACCAGCGGCCTGATCGTTGACATGACCAAAGCTGGTGACGTCAAGGATTATACCGATCTTTGCAATGCCGATATTTCAGGCAAGGTTTCCTATCGCTTGAAACGTCCAACCCTGATCGGATTTGCCTTTGCAATGGGTATGGATCCGTTTGCGGCTTATGGCGATGAAGCCAAGTATCAGGAAATTCTTGATGCGGTTGAGAAAAAGCTGGTTGAGTGCAAGCCAAACGTCAAAACCTATTGGGAAGGCGGCGATGCACTGCTTAACCTTGTACGGTCGGGCGAAGTTGTTGCCGCAATGGCATGGGATACCGGCGGCTGGAAGCTTAATAATGACAACGCCGATATCACGTTTGTCGCGCCCGCATCAGGCGCGTTGGGCTGGATCGATACCTTCGTCTTGCCGCGCAAATCCGAGAACGAAGATGCTGCTTACAAGTGGATCAATTTCGTCATGCAGCCGGAGATTGCTGCCAAAATCACCGCAAGTGCCGGTAACTTTACCGCATCCAAAGGTGCGGACGAGTTTGCGGATGACAAGCTGAAGGCGCAGTTCCAGGGAAGCTTCCCAGCCGAAGCCCTTGATAACATTAAATGGTATCCGACGGTTCCGGCTGGTCTGGAAACCCTTGAAGGCAAGACCCTTGACCGTGTGAAAGCTGCTCAGTCAAACTAAGTAGACTGCTCTGATCCTGTTTGGATCGGATGATTTTGTCCCCGGCATTTGTTGCCGGGGACATTGCATTTTTTCATTTCTGCGATAGCCAGATTCAAGCTGGTATCGGTAGTTCATTTCATGCAGGCTCCTATGGCAGATCAATTCGACCTTGAATGTCGTGACGTGGTCAAAAAGTTTGACGCTTTTACCGCAGTAGATTCGGTTTCCCTTACGATTCCCAAAGGGTCCTTCTTTTCTATTCTGGGGCCAAGTGGCTGCGGTAAAACCACGCTGTTGCGCATGCTGGCCGGGTTTCAGACACCGACATCGGGCGACATCCTGATCAAGGGATCATCGGTGCTGGGTGTCCCGCCAAACCGCCGACCGGTGAATATGGTATTTCAGCATCTGGCGCTGTTTCCGATGATGAATGTTTCGGAGAACGTGGCATACGGACTGAAACGCCGTGGTGCTGATCGGGCCACAATCGAGAAAAAGGTCAGTGATACACTGGCACGTGTCGGGTTGCCGGATTCCGGCCCCAAACAGATCAGTCAGCTTTCTGGAGGGCAGAAACAGCGTATCGCAATTGCACGATGCCTTGTGCTGGAACCAGCGGTGCTGCTGCTTGATGAGCCGCTAGGCGCTCTTGATCTCAAGTTGCGTGAGCATATGAAGGTGGAGCTCAAGCAATTGCAGCACGAGATTGGCACGACCTTTGTTTACATCACGCACGACCAATCCGAAGCCTTGGTAATGTCCGATCAGGTGGCCGTCATGAATGCTGGCCGGTTTGAGCAGGTTGGGGCCCCACAGGATCTTTATTACAACCCACATACGGCTTTCGTTGCCGGATTTGTTGGCGAAAGCAATCGCTGGAAGGGGACGGTTGGCATGACGCATGACGATCATATCGTTATCAATCTACCAACCGGTGGGGCCGTTCTGGCATCTCGCAAGACTCATCCAACACTGGCTGAAGGGCAACCTGTTGATGTTTTTGTCCGTCCGGAAGCCATCGCGATTGACGGGCAGGGCGAGACCGATAATGCGATTGCCGCAAAAGTTGACAATGTTCTGTTTAATGGCGCCGCCAGCAGTGTTCAGGTCCGTGATAAGGCAACCGGTCATGAAATGACTGTTGCGTTGCCGCAAACGGGTGCTTTTGCCAATCTGAAATCCGGTGATCTGGTCAATTTGACCTGGGGGGCTGAACAAACCCGATGCTTTGTCGCAGCAGAAAATCAAGAGGCGACAGCATGACAAATCCTGCATCCTCGGGCACTGGCGGGGCTGTTCGCTTTGGCGCGCTATTGCTGGCCATGCCCTTGTTGCTTTGGCTTTTTTTGCTGGTGATCCTGCCGCATGTTGACTTGTTGCTTGTGTCGCTGCGTGAACGGATTTCATATGGCAAGTACGAATTCAGCCTGATCAATTACACTGAATTTTTTGTCGAGCCGCTTTATTGGAACACCTATATTCGAACGGCGGTGATGTCGATTATGGCGACGGCACTTACGCTTTTGATCGGTTTCCCTGTTTCCTATTACATCGCCAAAGTCATGCGGGGCAAAGGCAAGAATGTTTTGTTCCTGCTATGCCTGATCCCGTTCTGGGTATCAGAGCTGGTGAGGACGTTTGGCTGGATGATTTTGCTGCGCGAAAGCGGTGTGATCAGCAATTTCCTGCAATGGGCCGGGATCGCCGATGGGCCGGTTGAGATGCTTTATAATGACGCCACCATCATGGTGGGGCTTGTATACACGTCGATGTTGTTCATGGTCGTGCCTCTTGTGTCAGTACTTGACAGCCTTGACGACAGTTTGATTGAGGCAGGCTATGACCTTGGCGGAAATGCATTCACGGTGACACGCGATATCGTCATTCCGCATGCCATGCCCGGAATCGCGTCAGGCTGCATCGTTGTTTTCATGCTGACACTTGGTAACTATCTGACCCCGAACCTTTTGGGAGGAAAGGATAGCCTTTGGTTTACCGAACAAATCTATACACAGTTCATCACGCGGTTTAACTGGGAATCCGGATCGGCATTCGGGTTCCTGTTGCTGGTTCTGTCATCGATGATTGTTTGGATCGGTCTGAAGCTGAGCCGCCAGACACTCTCAGAAACCGTGAGCTGAGGGAGGAAACCGCCATGATTCCGAGCATTCCGCAGCCGCGCTTTTACAAAGGCCTTTACGCAGGGTATATCGCTCTATTTTTCATCTACCTTAGTGCGCCGTTGATTGTTGTTGGTGTGTTTGCCTTTAATGATAGCCTGTTCCCGTCCATGCCATGGGAGGGAGGCACACTCAAATGGTTTTTTGGCAGCGACGGTCCGTATATCGGAATATTCAATGACGGCAAGTTACTGGAAAGCGTTGGGGTTTCAGCCTTTGTCGCATTTTGGGTGACCTTGCTGTCGGTTACTGTCGGAACCTGCAATGCGTTCCTGTTTGAACGTGCGCAGTTTCCGGGCAAAAATCTGCTTTATGTGGTGGCGTTGTCGCCCTTGGTTATTCCCGGGGTCATATTGGGCATATCGATTCTGGTCTTTTCCAATGCCATTGCAAACGGAATTGAAGAAGCGATTGGATGGGATATTGATTTTCTGCGACCGGGGCTGTTTCTGGTGATTATCGGACAATTTGCCTTTATCACTACGATAACGACGCTGGTGATTTCTGCGCGTCTTCGCAAATTTGACATCAGCCTGGAAGAAGCCGCACTTAATCTTGGTGCAACACGACAGGCAGCTCTTTGGACGGTTACCATCCCATTCCTGAAACCGGCGTTGATCGGGGCGGGCATCGTTGCATTCCTGATGTCGTTTGAAAATTTCAACACAACACTGATGCTAGTCGGATCTGATGCGCCGTTGACCATTGCCATGTTTGACCGCCTCAAACAGGGATCAACACCGGTTCTGAACGCGCTGTCCCTGCTGCTTATGGTGGTTTCCGGCGGCTTGGCATTGCTTTCCGTTTTTGTTCAGCGTGACAGGAATTCCACCTGAGATTATAGCGTCAAGATGCAGCGATCCATGTTCGCAAATGAACATTGAGCGGGTATCCTTTGGGTGCCCGTTTTGCATATGCAAATGGAGTTGTTGCAATGCATTGTTGCAAGTGCATGATTTTGTAATATTTGTGAAAGTGCCGAAAATCTGGGGAAATGTTAAGTGTGCGCATGTGAAAGACATTAATGCCATTCATCAGGATTGAAAGCCTTTGCAAACTGTTCGATTTATGAGATGTTCATATGAACATTTGAAGGGGTCGAATACACACTAAAAATCAAAAACTGACAGTTTTTAAGGTCATTTCGCGCATCAAAAGTAAATTTCCGAAAACTGTCACTTGAGGAAACGTCCCCCTCGAATGAAAACGAATGCGTTGTGTCGACCGATCAACAGGCGGTTGGCACGAACGAGTTTTTATTTGGGAGATAGAAGATCATGTTTCGCAAAACCCTGATGGCAGCAGCAGCTGTGTTCGCACTGGGCGGCACGGCGAATGCCGCGACCGAGATCACCTGGTGGCATGCCATGGATGGCGCACTGGGTGATGTCGTCAATCAGATCACTGCCGACTTCAATGCCAGCCAAGACGAATACCATTTGGTTGCCGTTAACAAAGGTGGTTACGAAGACACGATGACGGCCGGTATTGCTGCTTTCCGCGCGAAAAACCAGCCGAACATCATCCAGATCTTTGATGCCGGTGCTGCAACCATCATTAACGCCAAAGGCGCTGTTAAACCGGTTCAGGACCTTATGGAGTCAAATGGTGTCAAGTTTGACATCAATGATTACATCCCGGGGGTTCGCTACTTCTATGCCGATTCCGACGGCAAGATGATTGGCATGCCGTTTAACAGCTCGACCCCGTTGCTTTATTTCAACAAAGATGCGCTGGCCAAAGCCGGTGTTGACGTGCCGAAAACCTGGCAGGAATTCGAAGAAATCGCACCGAAGCTGAAAGAAGCCGGTTTCGAAGGCCTTGCCGAGTCACACAGCCCGTGGATCTTCTTTGAAAACTTCATGTCGCGTCACAACCTTCAGATGGCAACCGCCAACAATGGTTATGACAGTACGGATGTCGAACTTCTATACAACAATGACGCGCTGAAAGATCACTGGAAGCACGTCAAAGAATGGAAAGATGCCGGTTATTTCGGGTACTATGGCCGCGCATGGGGTGCCAACCAGGACGCCTTCCTGCAGCAGAAAGCCGCAATGTGGCTCGGTTCTTCCGGCTCGTTCGGTGGTCTGAAAAAATCCGCACAGTTTGAATTTGGCACTTCGACCCTTCCGTATTGGGAAGGCGTTGGTGACGCGCCGAAATCGACCTTCATCGGTGGTGCTTCGCTGTTCGCATTCTCTGGCCACAGTGCAGAAGAAGATGCTGGAGTTGCCAAATTCTTCGAGTTCCTGACCAAACCGGAAACCCAGTTCTACTGGCACAAAGAAACCGGCTATGTTCCGATCACCACCGCGGCCTACGAACTTGCCAAGAAAGAAGGCTATTATAACGAAAGCCCTGACGCCGAAGTCGGCATTCAGCAGCTTTCCGAAGAGGGTGGCGAATGGACCAAAGGTTATCGCCTTGGTTTCTACGTTCAGATCCGTGAAGTCATCTATCGTGAAGTCGACAAGATGATGAATGGTGAAGCAACCATCGATCAAGCTTTTGCTACGATCGAGGAAGAAGGCAATGCGCTTCTGAAACGCTTCCACGATACTTATTCGAACTAAGCATTGTCTCGCTGACAGGGCGGCTTTTACCGGCCGCCCTGTTTTTCGATTCCTGGACCGGTCTTGGGGTTGCGTCAGCAATGAAACGCGTACAATTCGGGCACAGCCCGGTGCCATACTTTTTTGTGGCACCACAAATTCTGATTATTGCGATATTTTTCCTGTGGCCTGCCGCACAGGCAGTTTACCAGTCTTTCCTGCTTGAGGATGCCTTTGGCATGTCCTCGCAATTTGTTTGGTTCCGAAATTTTGAGGATGTGCTTTCGAGCAGCAGCTGGCTGAAGTCAGCTATTTTCACAGCTGTCTTTTCCTTCCTTGTGGCATTCATTTCCATCGCGATTTCGCTGTTTCTTGCCGTTCGGGCCGATGAAGTGATCCGTGGAGCCAAATCATATAAAACGCTTTTGATGTGGGGATATGCCGTTGCGCCGCCTGTGGCTGGCTTGCTAGGCAATATGTTGTTCAACCCGTTGATGGGCGACCTATACAAGCTGTTCAACAGCTTCGGGTTTGAGTTCAATCACATCCAGAATGCCAATGATGCGGCATTTGTCGTGACACTGATTGCCGTGTGGAAACAGGTCAGTGTGAATTTCATTTTCTTCCTGTCAGGTTTGCAGGGAATTCCGAAATCGGTAACTGAAGCCGCCACGTTGGATTGCAAAAGTGCAGAACGTCGTTTCTGGACGATTACCTTCCCGCTGCTGGCACCAACCACATTCTTCCTGATGGTGATCAACCTGACCTATGCGTTCTTTGAAACGTTCGGGATCATCGATGTTTCGACCAAGGGATCACCGGGCGGTGCGACGGCAACCCTTGTTTACAAGGTTTATGTCGACGGATTCCTTGGGGCTGATATGGGCGGTAGTTCGGCGCAATCCGTGCTGCTAATGATCATGGTCAGCGTGCTGACTGTATTCCAATTCCGATTTATCGAACGCAAAGTGCATTATTAGGGGGACGCGTCATGTATCAGTCAAAATGGCGTTCTATTGCCAATCATGTGATCCTTATTCTTGGATCGCTCTTTATGATCCTGCCGGTATGGATTGCGTTCGTTTCATCGACCCATACGCGTGAATTTCTGTTCCAGAACGGCTTGCAGTTCTGGTTTGGCGGACATTTCCTTGAAAATTACGGCGCGATCCTGTTTGACACGGCGGCAACAAAAGGCCGTGTTACGGCGCTTGAAATGCTTTTTAATAGCATGGTTCTCGGACTTGGCTTTGCGATTGGCAAAGTCATCATTTCAATGATGGCGGCATATGCGATCGTCTATTTTCGCTTCCGGCTTGCGGTGCCGATATTCTGGGTCATTTTCTCGACCCTTTTACTGCCCCTTGAAGTGCGAATTGTGCCATCCTACGAGGTGGTATCAAGCCTTGGGCTGCTCAATACCTATACCGGGTTGATCCTACCGCTGATTGCGTCGGCAACGGGTACGTTTTTCTTCCGTCAGTTTTTCCGATCTGTTCCGGATGAGCTTTTGGAAGCCGCGCGTCTGGATGGGGCAGGGCCGCTTCGTTTCTTCATCGATATTCTGGTGCCGCTTTCGGTCACCATGATTGCCGCGATCTTTATCATCATGTTTGTGGTTGGCTGGAACCAGTATCTGTGGCCGTTGCTGATGACTACTGATGATCAGCTTTACACCATCGTGATCGGGATCAAGCAAGTTTATAATTCGCTTTATGAAGGCGGCCAGATTCCGCAGTTCCCCAAGGCATTTGCACTGACAATCATGGCAACCATCCCGCCGGTACTGGTGGTGGTGATTTTCCAGCGAATGTTCGTAAAAGGTCTGGTCGAAACCGAAAAATAAACTCGATCAACCATTTGATATCAGTGATTTAAAGATACACAGATCCGCATACAGGATACGAAAATGGCAACTGTTACCCTTAATCGGGCTGAAAAAACCTATGACAACGGCTTCAAGGCTTTGCATGGTATCGATCTTCATATTGGTGACGGGGAATTCACCGTTCTGGTCGGCCCGTCAGGCTGTGGCAAATCAACACTTCTGCGAATGATCGCGGGCCTTGAAAGCATTACAAATGGCGAGATCAAAATCGATGACCGGGTTGTCAACAATGTTGCGCCGGCTGATCGTGACATCGCGATGGTGTTTCAGAACTATGCGCTTTATCCGCATATGACCAACTATGCCAATATGGCGTATGGTCTTAAAAATCGCGGATACAGCAAGGTGGAAATCGACACCCGCGTTCGAGATGCCGCCAAGATTCTTCAGCTTGACGATTATCTGGAACGCAAACCGCAGCAGCTTTCGGGCGGGCAGCGCCAGCGTGTGGCAATGGGGCGTGCAATTGTACGCGAACCAAAGGTTTTTCTGTTTGATGAGCCGCTGTCGAACCTTGATGCAAAGCTTCGTGTCGATATGAGGCTTGAGATCAAGAACCTTCAGCAACGTCTTGGAATTACGTCGGTTTATGTGACGCATGATCAGGTCGAAGCCATGACACTGGCAGATCGCCTGATTGTCATGAATGCCGGCGTTGCCGAACAAATTGGTACGCCGATTGAAATATATGAAAAACCGGCCAGCCTCTTTGTCGCGAGCTTCATCGGATCGCCGTCAATGAACTTCCTGAACGGGACGGTTTCGGATGACAAAAGCCACGTCGTTATCGGCGATGGCAGCAAGATCAATCTTGATCATCAGATCGAGTCCGGCCGAGAACTGGTGGTCGGAGTCCGTCCAGAACACTTTACCCTGACTGTCGATGGCAGTGGTGCATTGAAGGCCAGGGTTCGAATGATTGAATCGCTTGGTGCAGAAACGCTGGTCTATCTTGAATTCGGTGAAAAAAATGAAAGTGTAACGTTGCGCATGCAGGGCACGCATCAGTTTGCCAAAGGACAGGAACTGGCACTTGCGACCACAACTGATCTGGTGCATCTGTTTGACAGGGACAGTGGCAAGCGTCTCTGATCTTGATTTGATCTCTGGTCCGTCGCAAGACGGTCTGCAGCGGCGGCCCCGGAGCGTCTATCGTGCCGGGGCTGTTTTTTATGACGGAAGGAATGCGTAACCGGGTTAATTTTGTCCTTGTTTCGATACAGCCAAGCAGGTAGTTCCTTGGCCATACAATGCAGGAGCATCATGTGAACGCCGAACAGAAACAGGTTCTTTATCAGGAAGCTGAAAAAGAACTGGTCAGCATCACCGAGGGTGAAACCAATGTCACCGCGTTGATGGCGACAATCAGCTGTATTCTTGCGCAAAAGTTCGACTATTATTTCTGGACTGGCTTCTATATCGTTGATCCAGCGAAAGAAAATGAGCTGGTCGTCGGGCCTTATCAGGGGACTTTGGGGTGCCTGCGCATTCCGTTTGGTCGCGGTGTTTGCGGCACAGCTGCTGCGACGCTTAAAACCCAGGTTGTTAAAGATGTTCACGCTTTTTCGGGGCATATCGCCTGTGACAGCCGATCGAACTCCGAGATTGTCGTGCCGGTGCTGAATGCGCAAGGACAGTTGATTGCGGTGCTCGACGTCGATAGTGTCGAGACTGGTTCGTTCGACGAGACTGATCGCATCGCACTTGAAACTTTAATGCAGCGCATTTTTGCGCAATGATAACTCACCAGTTTCGTTCATACGAAACGGCGGACAACACAAACTTTGGAAGATAACCCATGGCTGGCAGTGTCAATAAAGTCATTCTCGTCGGGAACCTCGGCCGCGATCCTGAAATTCGTTTCACCCAGGCTGGCAAAAAGATTGCCAATTTCAGCATTGCGACCTCGGAACAGTGGCGAGACCGCCAGTCGGGCGAGCGTCGCGAGCGCACCGAATGGCATCGCATCGTCGTTTTCAACGAAGGTTTGGCCGATGTGGTCGAACGCTTTGTGAAAAAAGGCAGCAAGCTTTATATCGAAGGCCAGCTTCGCACCCGCAAATGGCAGGGGCAGGACGGCAAGGACAATTACACCACTGAAATCGTGCTTGAAGGCTTCAACTCGAACCTGACCATGCTCGACAACCGCGGCGAAGGCGGCGGCATGGGTGGTGGTGGCGCAAGCTCTGGCGGCAGCTATGGATCGGACAATGGTGGCGGTTATGGCGGCGGATCGGATGCCGGTTGGGGCAATGGTAGCTCGTCAGGCGGCGGTTCTGCACCTGCCGGAGCACCGGACCTTGATGACGAAATTCCGTTCTAAGACGCGATTGGTTGCAAGACTTGTTGATGCCCTCGGGAACCTGCTTTTCCGGGGGCATTTTTGTTCATGCCAGAAGAGTGCATTTGAAATAAGCCTCCCAGCCTATCTTCCGGTTCCCAGCCTCGCATCTGTGAAAAGTAGCATTCCCATGACATCGAATGGCAAGTTGACCCTTGATTTCATAAAACAGCAGGCAGAAGAAGAACAGCTAATGCCGACGAACTTCAAGCAGGTGAAGCTGACAAAGAAGTTTCTGTTGCCGCACGCCCGGGAATTGCAAGACGACATGCTACGTCTGAGATTGCAGTTTGATCGTGAGTTTGATCAGGCCGAGCACCCGAAAAAAGGCGAATATCCCAAGGGATACTGCTATGAAATCACCAAAGGCGTCAAAGAGCTTTTGGAGCATGAGTTGCAGGCACCAAAGACCTTGGGGATTGGCGCGTTACGAGACTTTTGTCTGAATGGTGGAATAGCCAAACGTGTTTGGGGCAATCTTCGACACGAATATTTTCAGAATGCTTTCCAGTTCGGCGATCTTTATGTCGATGTTTCCAATGACACAGTGACGATCACCAAGCCAAAGGTGGAAATCCTTCCGCTGGCCAAAGCCCGCTTCTATTCGATCTCGGACTATGACGCCTATGCCGGGCTCGCTGAGAAATACTGGAAGGGTAATATCTATCCAAACCGGCTTTTGCCTGAATTGGCCGTTATGTTTCCGATCTTCTTTGTTTCGGCGGACGGGAAGCTCGAAGCGCACGCGAATTACCAGACGATCCTGTATCGCAACATGCAACTCGATTTTGCGTTAGCGGAGAGGTTCCTGACCAAGGGCAGGTTTCAAGATCGGGTGTTGCCTGAAAACCATGCCAAACGCCTGATATCCGAGTTTGGCGGTCTTGAAATGCCGGTATCAAATGATGACCTTAAAAGACACTTCGCCACCGCCCGGCAAAGCGAATTACGTCTGGATGCTGTTCGTTGTCAATTGCTGCTTGATCAGGCGCGAGCAATTTGAAATTGTCGTAACTTCAAACATATAATGTGTTCGTTTGAACATTTGCGCGGTATTCAAATCCGGGAATATAAATTTGGTCGGACCGATCTTTGGTAACCCGGACATGGGTAGAAACTACATCGTGCAGGACTGTGTCTATGCCGTCATCCTCAACGATGCCGGTGAGGTTGCGGTTGCGCGCACGCCCAAAGGCGTGGTTCTCATCGGGGGCGGGGTCGAGCGTGGCGAAAGTGAGCGTGATGCCTTGCATCGCGAAGCATATGAAGAATCCGGTTACAGGATAGATATTCGCAATCGTCTTGGAATTGCTTCACAATATGTCAGCAATTTTACCAAAGGCCGGTTTCGGCTCAAGCGTGGTGTATTCTTCCTGTGCGAGTTCACCGAACGACTTGGGCCGCCGGTTGAACCGGATCATGAACTGATCTGGCTTGCCTATGATGATGCGCATCAAAAATTGATCCGGCCATTTCATCGTTGGGCGCTTGAAGTAGGATTTGCGGGAGAGCAGGAATCGCCTTAACCGCAACACTTTTTATATTTCTTGCCCGAACCACAAGGGCAGGGATCATTGCGACCTGAATTTCCGGAACCAACCACATTTTTTGACGTTTCTCGTTCTGGAAATTCGCCATCTATATAAATCCACTTTCCGTTCCGGCGTTCAAACCGGGATCGTTCATGCAGGACGTGATCAGCACCCCCGTCGCTAAACCTAGCGACGAATTCGACAATACCCTTCTGATCAAGAATACCGCCCTTGTCGGTGGCAATGATTTCCAATCCAGTCCATTCGGTTTTGTCAGTACTTATCTGATTCGGATCAAATGCCGATGCCTTTTCCGGCGCGAGTGTTGCCAGAAGATAATCCGCGTCACGACAAACAAATGCGCAATATCGAGAGCGCATCAATTGTTCAGCAGTTGCCGCCTTTCTGATCCCTGCGAGGATTGCCCCGCAGCAATTGCCGAAACTTTCACCTTTTCCACAGGGGCAGGCGCTTATGGTGCTGGGCTTATGCACTGGCACTTTGTAACTGTCCCTTGGTCATATAAGTCATTGGCGTCCAAACTCACCGTCGATGTCGTATTCTATCTGCGGCATTAGGAGCGTATACGGCCAGTCACACATTCAACCTGCAACGAATGGCGTAAAACGCTATAAAAAACAATCAGGGTGCCTTCTTTTTGCCGCATATCGATTTTAGCGTAATTTTATCAGCGTTGATAATTCCCGACTGCATTTATCGGGTAAATTATGTAAAATGCTGATATTGAAAGTTAAATATAGCTGAAATCCAGTCAGGTTTATCTTGACGAATTTAGTCGGGTTTAGATATATTAACTTTTGCGGGTGGGGGCCCAATGGCACCGCCGGATAATGTTCCGGCCTAATGGCGGACATGTAAATTGTCGATTTGCTTCGAGGAAGGAAGAGACACGATGAATATACGTTATCTTTGCGTCTGCTGTCCTCTCCCATAGGGCCTATGGGATGAATTTGCGACCGGGCAGAACCATTTCCCAAAATGACTACCGGTCGTCCATGTGATTTAAATCACAACTGACAGTGTTTGCGCGTCATCTAAAGTCTGTTTGAATTCGTAGGAAGAATTGTCAGGCGTGGTGCGTAAACCTCTCTGGAGGACATGATATGAGCACTATTAAATTACCTGCAGTACCGCAGGACGATGGTTTCTCCGGCTACCTGAGACAGGTCTGGAAGTTTCCGATGCTCAGCGTAGACGAAGAATATATGCTTGCACGCCGCTATCACGAGCATGATGACACCGATGCAGCTCACAAGCTGGTCACAAGTCACTTGCGTCTTGTTGCTAAAATTGCTTTTGGTTATCGTGGCTATGGCTTGCCAATGGCCGATCTGGTGGCCGAGGGCAATACCGGCTTGATGCGGGCTGTTCAGAAATTCGATCCGGAGCGTGGCTTCCGTCTGTCGACCTATGCAATGTGGTGGATTAAAGCAGCTGTGACCGAATACATCCTTCACAGCTGGTCGATGGTTAAACTCGGTACGATGGCTGCACAGAAAAAGCTGTTCTTCAGCCTGCGTAAAGCCAAAAAGCAACTTAACATCTATGACAATGGCGAACTGTCACCCGAACAGGCAGATGCCGTTGCCGAGAAACTTGGCGTGACCGGTAAAGAAGCGCTTGAAATGAACCGTCGCCTTGCAGCGCGTGATTTCTCGCTTAACACACCAATGCCGAAAGACGAAGGCATGGAGTATCTTGATACTCTGTCGTCTGATGCACCAAGCCCGGAAAGCATCGTTGCAGATGCCGAGGAACGTGTTTTACATAACGACATGCTGAAAAGCGCGATGGGTGAGTTGCCAGAGCGCGAGCGTGAGATTATCGAAGCCCGTTTCCTGAGTGATGATCCGATTACGCTTGAAAAACTTGGCGAACGCTTTGGCGTAAGTCGCGAACGTGTGCGTCAGCTTGAGGCGCGCGCATTCAAAAAAATTCAGGAATCTGTTCTGACGCAGCATGCTGCGGCGTGATCAGATTTCTACTAATCAATCAAAAGGCGGCATCTTCTGATGTCGCCTTTTTGTTTTCGTGAGGGTTGAGTTTACCGACGTAAAGCGCGCGAACGGGTAATCATGTCTTTGGTTTTGCCCCAAAGCTGGTAGTCATCAAGCTGCACGAAAGGCACCCAGCGGGCATCGGCAGCATCACCGCCAGCCTTTAAATCGGTTTCTTGTGCTTCGGCGACGAAGTCGATCAGGGTATAGTGATATTGAACCTGCCCATTGCCATCTGGCGTGATTAGGTCGATTGTATCAATCAGAACCGGGGTTGATACGATGATACCGGCTTCCTCCAGGACTTCTCGCCTAACCGCATCACGCAATGTTTCACCAAGCTCCTGTGCGCCGCCGGGAATGCTCCAACTGCCTTTACTTGGCGCCTTGCCCCGTTTGATCAGCAAAACATTTTCTTCATTCCAAATAACAGCACCAACTCCGATGATCGGCCTAGCAAGGTAATCTCGCTTATCGTCGATATCAGACATCGCCCTCATCTTCTATGTCTTCATCCGGATCAGGAACGTCATGGGCGACTTTTCCTGTCATTTCCCGCGCCCTTATGGCAGGTCGGCCAAGAAACTGATCTTCGGATTCCGGACGCAAAGACATCACGAAATCGACTGCCGGCGCGTCACCCAGGGCAAATTGCCGTGCAGTTTCATAATCGGGCGCTGTTACCTTCGCTGTGCGGATACCGACAGAGCCATTATCATCGTATATGTATTCAACAATCCAGACCTGCAAAACAACTCCTTTTCAATGGCGGTTGATGCCGCCTGTTTTGTTTGGTTGCGCCACAAACTTGAATGCTGCTATCACTCTATAAATGGGAATTTCCCAGCTTAATAGTCGCAGCATTGCCATACTGTTAATGACAAATGGTGAATGCAAATATGTATTACAGGTCAAAAGATGTAATGCGACGTCTCTTCACAGGTGATCAATGACCGCCAATCACGATAACCAGCATGATTCGGATAGCGAAAACGCCGGACATGCCCTTCCCAGTCCGGGCTTTTTTGCCCGTGTGCGTGCCTATTTTCTGACAGGCGTTCTCGTCAGTGCGCCACTTGTTATAACATTTGGTCTGGCATGGTGGTTTATAGAATTCGTCGACAGTAAGGTCATGCCGCTGATTCCGGGGCATTACAACCCGGTCTATTACCTGCCCGAAGGTTATCAGGAATACGGTATCCCGGGATTTGGTTTGTTGGTGATCCTGATTTTCATTACGGTTGTCGGCTGGTTCACAACCAACTTTGCCGGACGCGCGCTGATCAAGCTTTATGAACGTATTCTGGCCCGTATTCCTGCGGTTCGCAGCATTTATGGTGCGGTCAAACAGATACTTGAAACGGTGCTTGCCAATCAGTCAAATGCATTCCGTCAGGCTGTTTTGCTGGAATATCCGCGCCGCGGCATGTGGGCTATTGGCTTTATTACCGGAGAGACAAAGGGTGAAGTGCAGAGCCTGACGGAAGATACGGTTATCAATATCTTTTTACCAACCACACCAAACCCGACATCGGGATTCCTTTTGTTCGTGCCACGCCGGGATATCGTGATCCTTGATATGACGGTCGAAGAGGCGATCAAAATGGTTATGTCAGGTGGGATTGTCACGCCACCTGATCGTCGCAGTGCCGAACTTCAGGCCAAGCCGCGTGTTTCCGCAAAGACATACGAAGACGTCGATGTTCTGCGTGAAAAAGAAAACATACCGGTTCTGGTTTCCAGACATCCCGAACCGGGGAACGAGAATACCGATGACAAAAGCCGCGAGGATGCGTAAAGCGGTTTAATGGAAAACAAACAACAAGGGCGCCGCAATTTGCAAGCGCCCTTGTTGTTTAGCCGGACCGGAAATAGCGAACGGCTTCGTCGCGCTCGAAAAGATACAGCAACAGCCGCAATGCTTCGCCGCGCGGCTTTTGCAGATCGGGATCTAGTTCGACAATCAGGCGGGCGTCGTCGCGGGCGATTGCCAGAAGATCACCGTGCATTTCCAGACTGGCAAGGCGATAGGCTTGCAATCCACTTTGCCGGGTGCCCAGAACTTCGCCCGCACCACGCAAGCGAAGATCTTCCTCGGCAATGATAAAACCGTCTTCTGTCTCGCGCATGATCTTGAGACGGGCTTTGGAAATCTCGCCTAAAGGTGAACCATACAGCAGCAGGCAGGTTGATGCCGCGTCTCCGCGCCCGATCCGCCCACGTAACTGATGAAGTTGTGCCAGACCAAACCGTTCGGCGTGTTCGATGACCATGATTGTTGCGTCGGGCACGTTCACCCCAACTTCAATCACCGTTGTCGCGACAAGAATAGACAGATCACCGTGGGCGAAGCGATCCATCACGGCATCCTTGTCCTTGGCTTTCATTTTACCGTGGACAAGTCCGACACGGCTTTCGCCAAACAGGTCGACCAGAATGCGATACCGTTCTTCTGCAGCCTGCAAATCGAGGACTTCGGAATCCTCGACCAAGGGGCAAACCCAGTAGATTTTGGTCCCGGTGCGCATGGCGCGACCGATGCCTGATATGACATCGTCAACCTTGTCCGCAGGTAGAACACGAGTATCAACCGGCTTTCGTCCCGGCGGTTTTTCGTCCAGCCGCGATACTTCCATATCCCCGAACGCTGTCAGGGTCAGAGTTCTGGGGATCGGTGTTGCGGTCATGACCAGAACATCGACTGCCTGTCCCTTGCCTGCCAGCATAAGGCGTTGATGTACGCCAAATCGATGCTGTTCATCGACAACGGCAAAGGCTAGGTCGTGGAACTGCACGTCTTCCTGGAACAGCGCATGCGTACCAACAGCAACCTGAAAAGTTCCATTTGCAAGGCCCTCGAGTGCCGTCTTGCGACTTTTGCCCTTATCGCGCCCGGTCAGGATTGTGCAGTTTACACCGATTTTTTCCAGAAGGGGGGCAATGGTTTCAAAATGCTGGCGGGCAAGTATTTCTGTCGGCGCCATTAATGCGGCCTGACGACCGGTTTCGATTGCGTTCAGCATAGCCATCAGTGCGACAACCGTTTTCCCCGAACCAACATCCCCCTGAAGCAGGCGCAACATGCGACCGTTGCTGCTCATATCCTCGTAAATGTCTTTGAGGGCGCGTTGCTGCGCACCCGTCATGGCAAAGGGCAGTTCTGCTTCAAGCGCCTTGCGCAAACGGCCATCACCCTTTGTCGATATTCCGCCCAGTTTACGCATTTTGGCCCGGATAAGCGCAAGGGCAAGCTGATTTGCCAGCAGTTCGTCATAGGCAAGTCGTTTGCGGGCAGGGTGGTCAGGTGACAGGTCGCCATCATTTTCAGGGTTATGAACCTGATGCAGGGCGGACTTCAGATCAGGCCATTTGTGGCGCGCCTGTAGGGCGGGGTCATGCCATTCCGGGAGCTCCGGTACCATCGCAAGAGCCGCACGAGTTGATTTGGTAAGAGTTTTACCCGTGACACCAGCTGACATCGGGTACACAGGCTCCACGGCTTGAATTTCATCACGCTCGGCTTCGGTACCAATTCGGTCAGGATGGGTGATCTGGTATTCACCGCGATAATGATCAATTTTGCCCGAGACGATACGCTTTTCACCAACCGGAAGAACTTCGTTCAGATATTTGGCCCTGGCATTGAAAAATGCCAAAACCAGAGGGCCACTTTGAGTTTTGCAAATGACCCGATACGGGCGGCGCCGATTTGGCGGGGCATCATGGCGTTCGATCCAGACATCCAGCGTAACAATCGATCCATCAATTGTTTCTGTTAGAGGCGGAGAAAAACGTCGATCAATCAGCCCCGATGGCAAATGCCACAGCAAATCGACCACATGTTCGCCACCGATCAACCGCGCAAGCAAAGGCTTCAGGCGCGGGCCAATGCCGGGCAGGCTGTCGATTTCAGCAAAAAGCGGGAACAATATTTCCGGGCGCATGACGGTTTTCGTTGTGTTTTCGGATAAGAACGTTAATAGAACAAATCGGTTTAGGTGCTGGGTATACAACAAAATTATCGTGCGACAACCGACAAGTCACGAGCCAATGCAAATTGGATGGATGACAGCATGGACCAATTGTCGAATTTACCGTACAAACCATGCCACAAAAGACAAACTGTGCCTTTGGTTTTATGCCGATGCACAGTGACCAAAAAAGACAGGAGATCGAACGTGAGTATCTACAGCAAAGAACTTGAAGTACGACGCAAGAAGTTGCTGTTTCGCGGCGGCCATCGCGGTACCAAGGAAAACGATATCCTGATCGGTCGTTTCATGGAGGCGCACCTTGCCACCCTGTCCCAGGAACAGCTCGAACGTTTTGAAATCCTGATGAATGATGTTCCCGATGCCGATTTCTTTAAGTGGGCAACGGGCAAAGAGCAGGCACCGGAGGAATATGATACCGACGTGCTGCACATGATTCAGGAACTTAGCAACGCCAGATAAAACATTGAATAAATTAAAAGAAATCATTTCAACAAAAGGTCGCAAGCGACTGTGTGGTGTTCCCGAGGGTGCCGACGCTTTATTGTTGCGCGAATTGCTGGATGCATCGGCAAACGACGCCACAATCCTGCATATCGTGCGCGATGACAAACGCATGGCCCAGCTTGCCGAGGCACTTGCTTTCTTTGCAGGCGAGGTCGAAGTCTTGACCCTGCCGGCGTGGGATTGCTTGCCTTACGACCGGGTTTCACCGATTGCCGAAGTAACGGCACGCAGGGTTGAAACATTGACGACACTGGCTGAGGATATCAAACCGGCCAGCGGGCAGGGACGTATCGTTCTGGCAACAGCAGCAGCGATCGTGCAGCGCGTCCCGCGGGTAGATGTTATGCGCGATGGCAAACTGACCTTTAAATCAGGACAGGAGCATTCGCGCGCCGATCTGACAGGCTATTTTGATCGGATGGGCTATAACCGTGCCGAACAGGTTATGGAGCCCGGTGATTACGCGGTTCGCGGAGATATTGTTGATATATTTGCGCCGGGTATGAAAGAGCCTGTGCGACTTGATTTCTTTGGTGACGAGATCGAAAGCATTCGCCGGTTTGATGTTGAAACCCAGCGCACCGTCGGACGGATCAACGAAATCGCCCTTCTGCCCGTTGGCGAAGTGTTTCTGGATCAGGAGAGCATTTCCCGGTTCCGCAGCGGATATCGCGAACTTTTTGGCGTCGTATCTCAAACTGATCCACTATATGAATCGATCAGTAACGGATTGAAATATGGTGGTATGGAGCATTGGCTGCCGTTGTTCCACGACGGTATGGACACTGTATTTGCCTATCTTCCGGATGTAATGGTCAGCCTTGATCATCAATATGGCGAGGTCATCGAAAACCGCCTTGAGATGATTGACGATTATTATCAGGCACGCCTGAATATAAAGGGCGGCGGGCTTTCGGGGGACAATGTTTATAAACCTGTGCCGCCCGAGCGGCTTTACCTTGATCAGGACGAATTTGACCGGATGCTGAATGATCGCACGGTTCTAGAGCTTTCACCTTACTACGAGGAAGAAAGTGCTAAGCGTGCCGTTTTTGACATGGGCGCGCGTCCCGGGCGCGACTTTGGTGATGTTCGGGCACGGGCCGATACCAATCTCTATGATGAATTGCGTGATTTCATCGTCGCCCAACGTGGAAAGAATCAACAGGTTGTAATCGCAGCTTATTCCGATGGATCACGTGACCGTATGGTTTCGGTTCTGCGCGAACATGGTGTTGCAAAGGTTGTTACGGCAGAATGCTGGGAAGATGTTACGGACGATCTGACGCCAGAACAACTTGCTGTTGTTATTCTCGATCTTGAACACGGGTTCCGCCGTGAAGGTCTTTGGATACTTTCAGAACAGGATATTCTTGGCGATCGTATGAGCCGTCCAGGCGGACGACGTCGCAAGGCTGAAAACTTCCTGCGCGAAGCATCCGAGATTTCAGAGGGGGACCTTGTCGTCCATCTTGACCACGGGATCGGTCGTTATCTTGGTCTTCGGACCGTTACGGCGGGTGGTGCGCCACACGATTGTCTGGAACTGGAATATGATGGCGGCGACAAGCTTTTTGTTCCGGTTGAGAATATCGAAGTTCTATCGCGCTATGGTTCGGACGAGGGGCTGTCGATCCTTGATAAACTTGGCGGCGTTGCCTGGCAGGCCCGCAAGGCCAAATTGCGCGAGCGCATTCGCGATATGGCAGGCAAGCTGATAAAGGTTGCCGCCGAACGCCATCTGCGCAAAGGGGCGGCCTTGACCGCCCCCGAGGGAAGTTATGACGAATTCTGCGCAAGCTTCCCGTTTGCTGAAACCGAAGATCAGGCACGTGCCATTCGCGATACGCTTGACGATCTGGCCGCAGGAAAGCCGATGGATCGTCTTGTATGCGGGGACGTTGGCTTTGGCAAAACAGAGGTCGCATTGCGCGCAGCCTTTGCCGCCGTAATGTCGGGCAAACAGGTTGCGATTGTTGCACCGACCACATTGCTATGCCGTCAGCATTACCTGACCTTCAAGCAGCGCTTTGACGGGCTTCCGGTGCGGGTAGAGCAACTGTCGCGTCTGGTAACCGGCAAGAATGCCAAGCTGGTCAAGGACAACCTTGAAAGCGGGCATGTAGACATCGTGTGTGGGACGCACGCCCTGTTGGGTAACGGTGTAAAGTTCAAAGATCTTGGACTTCTGATCATCGATGAAGAGCAGCATTTCGGCGTCAAGCATAAGGAACGCCTGAAAGAGCTTAAAACCGATGTCCATGTGCTGACATTAACAGCGACGCCGATCCCACGCACATTGCAGCTTGCCCTGACCGGGGTGAAAGAACTTTCGATTATTGCGACACCGCCGGTCGACCGCCTTGCTGTTCGGACCTATATCACGCCATATGATCCGGTTGTCGTGCGCGAAGCAATCTTGCGCGAACGTCACCGTGGCGGGCAAATCTTCTATGTCTGTCCACGGGTCAATGAACTTGGGCGGGTTGCTAAGGAACTTGAAACACTTGTGCCTGAAATCAAGTTTGACGTTGCACATGGCCAAATGGGGCCTCGTGACCTTGAACAGGTGATGACCGATTTCACTGATCGCAAATTTGATCTGTTGCTTGCGACCAATATTATCGAGTCCGGCATCGATGTTCCGAACGCCAATACCATGATTATACATCGTGCCGATATGTTCGGGCTGGCACAGCTTTATCAGTTGCGCGGGCGTATCGGTCGATCAAAACAGCGTGCATATGCCTATCTGACGCTGCCAACTGGCAAGAAACTCACGGCAACGGCGCTGAAACGACTTGAAGTCATGCAGACGCTTGATAGTCTTGGTGCCGGTTTCAATCTTGCCAGCCATGACCTTGATATTCGCGGAGCAGGAAACCTGCTTGGCGAGGAACAATCAGGCCATATCAAGGAAGTCGGGATCGAACTTTATCAGCAGATGATCGAAGAAGCCGTGGCCGAGGCCAAGGGTGAGATAGAGGCCGATGACGCGGCATCCTTCGTTCCGCAGATCAATGTCGGAATGCCGGTGCTGATACCGGATCGTTATGTGCCCGACCTTGGCGTGCGACTTGGCCTGTATCGGCGGATTTCGGAACTGCGTTCCCGCGAGGAAGTTGACCAATTTGCCGCCGAGATGATTGACCGCTTTGGCAAGCTGCCAAAAGAGGTCGAAAACCTTTTGGACGTGGTAACGATTAAACAATGGTGCCGCACATCCAATGTTGAAAAACTCGATGCCGGCCCCAAAGGGGCGCTTATCACGCTTCGGAATAATGAATTCCCGAACCCGGCCGGTCTGGTTGGTTTTATCCAGCAACAGGTTGGCGTGGCCCGTTTGCGCCCGGATCACAAGATCGTTTATGCTGCAGGGTGGGATGGTCCGACAGATCGATTGGAAGGTTTAAAGCGCCTGATGCGTCGCTTGGCCGACATTGCTGCAAAAGCATAACGAAAAAGGCAGGTACCCGTTCAGGACCTGCCTTTTTTATTCCCAGACGGGATACATGTCAGATGGGTGTTTCTTCCTGACGCGCCAGACGGATCATGCGTTGCAGGATTTCGGGTTCCTGCGCGCCCGAAAGAGCATGGCGGCCATTAAACAGGAAGCATGGGACCCCGGTTACGCCCATTTGATGGGCGACACGGTTTTCCTGCGATACGAATTCACGATCCATATCACCACCAAGATAATCAAGGATTTCGTTTCTGTCCTCGCCATGGGAGACGGCAATTTCGCACAGAACGTCATGATCACCAATATCGCGTCCATCAAGGAAGTAAGCGGTGAATAGGTCTTCAACAAGATCGTTGCCGACGGCGGGACGTTCGGCACAAACCTTATAGATCAGACGATGGGAATCTGTTGAGTCCGGTGTCAGGCGAATGGCATCAAAATTGAAGTCGATCCCAACGGCTGCCCCTGCAGCTTCGATCGCCTTGTAGACACGGGTTGCACTTTCTGTGCCACCGAATTTGGCGGAAAGATACAATTTCCGGTCAATGCCACCATTTGGCATATCGGGGTTTAACAGGAATGGACGCCAGGTAATCGGCATGTGGTCCAATTGTTCGCGCGCGAGCGCCTTTTCCAGCCGCTTTTTGCCGATATAGCACCAGGGACATACCGTATCGATGATCGCCTCAATCCGGATCGCCGCCATCGATGCTTCGCTATGTCCAAGTTGCCAATTCATGTTTTATCCATTCAGGAAAGAAGTACCCGCCGCAAGTGGCGCAATACCAAGATGGTCTGCAATGGTTTGCCCAATATCGGCGAAACTGTCGCGCATGCCAATCGGACCGGGTTGAATGGCCGGACCAAACGCCATAATCGGCACGAACTCACGTGTGTGGTCATTGCCGCGCCATGTCGGGTCACAGCCGTGATCGGCAGTAACGATGACCAGATCACCGGGTTTCAGTGCCGCGCGCAGTTCGGGAATGCGGGCATCGAACTCTTCAAGGGCATTGGCATAACCCGGCACATCGCGACGATGACCAAACTCCATATCAAAATCGACAAGATTGGTGAAAACGATGCTGTTATCAGGCGCCTGATCAATTTCAGTCATCATGGCATCAAAAAGGGCCATATTACCCGATGCCTTTACCTTCTTTGAAATGCCGCGCTGTGCATAGATATCGGCAATCTTGCCCACCGAGATGACCGTGCCGCCAGCCTCGCTAAACTTATCCAGTAGGGTTGGTCTATGCGGTGGGATCGCTATATCGCGACGATTGGCCGTTCGCTTGAAATCAGCCGGATTGCTGCCGACAAACGGGCGGGCGATGACACGGCCAATATTATATGGTTCAACCAGTTTAAAGGCGATCTCGCAAACCTCGTACAACCGATCCAGGCCAAAAAGCTCTTCGTGGGCGGCAATCTGAAACACGCTATCGGCCGAAGTATAGCAAATCGGCATGCCGGTTTTGATGTGTTCTTCCCCGAGTTCGGCAATGATTGTTGTACCAGATGCGTGACAATTGCCAAGAATACCGGGCAACTTTGCCTGCTTTATCAGCGTATCGGTCAATTCTCTGGGGAAGGTGGGCACTTCAAGCGGGAAATAGCCCCAATCAAAATCAACGGGTACACCCGCAATTTCCCAATGGCCGCTTGGCGTATCCTTACCGCGTGACAGTTCCTGAGCATGGCCATAAGCGCCAATCATCGCGCCTCCATGCTCAAGTCCCGGTGGGACACGACCGGTTGCATCCCTGGCGGCTTCGCCAAGACCTAATGCTGTCATATTGGGAATATTCAGTTTTCCCTTGCGAATATCATTGTCTGCCAGCCCCTCGGCACAGTTTTCTGCAATGTGACCCAAGGTGTCTGAGCCCTGATCACCAAACTTGGCTGCATCTGGAGCTGCGCCGATACCGAAACTGTCTGCAACAATGATGATGGCGCGGGCCATTCCGTCTTCCTTCAGCTGTGTCTGCCATTTGGATCGATTGGCAGATAGTCATAATTCTCAGTAGTTGCCAGTCGTCTTTGGCGCAGCAGACTGATCAATACCACACGTTTCCAACAAGGCTGTCAAAACCCCGCTGGCACCGAAACGGAACGTGCTTGGCTCTGCCCAGCCTTCACCCATTATTTCATCCGCAATTGCAAGAAACAATGCTGCGTCATCAGCCGTTTTGACGCCGCCAGATGCCTTGAAGCCACAAGCAAGGCCATCTTCCTCCCGGGCATCGCGAATGGCCGAAATCATTGCTACAGCCGCCTCGGGCGTCGCGCCAACTGTCACCTTTCCGGTCGAGGTTTTGACGAAATTCGCACCATATTTGATCGCAAGGCGGGCGGCATCATAGACTTTGCAAAGATCGTCAAATTCGCCGCTTTCAAGAATGACCTTCATCGTGGTCATCGGACCGCAAGCCATCCGGGTTGCTTCAATAACATCAACGACAGTCTGGATATCCCCGGCTATAAAAGCCTTGTAAGGCAAAACCAGATCAACCTCGTCCGCACCCTTGGCAACGGCGTCTGCCGTTTCGTCGCCCACGCGCTGCGCATTGGTGCCACCGTCCGGGAAATTGACAACAGTAGCAGTTTTAACACCGCTTTGGCCCAGAGCCCGCCATGCGGTTTCGATAAATGGCGCATACACACAAACCGCGGCGGTATTCCCTGCCGGGCTTTGTGCGCGGTCACACAGTGCTTCGATCTTTTCGACCGTGTCATCGTCATTCAGGCTGGTCAGATCAAGAACAGAAATGGCCAGCCGCGCGGTATCCGCATCGCTTTTTGCGGCAGCTTTAGCTGCTGTAATGACTTCTGAAACATAATTCGGGTCGAACATGTCGATATCCTTAAAACGCGCGGGACGCGAAGTGTTGAATTCGGCAAGGATTATACCGAACTCTTGCTATCGCGTCCCGTAAAGAAGGTCAACGTGCGGTCAAAAGAAGCCCTTCGCGACCAGGCAATGCTTCGGGCCCTGCGACAGAGCAAAGCAAACCGCCGGGAACCACAAGACGCCCACCGACACGTGCGTACATGAAACCGTCTGTACGACTGGAAAACGGTGTTTTGTCACCTGTTTCGCAATCAAGAACATAGCCCAGTTCCTGACCTGCTTTTACATGGACACCGGCATCGACGGAAAACACGATCATCCCACCATGGGTTGCCGTTACGCGATCAACACCTGCAAGCGGTGTGGCCGTGCATTTTGCCTGGGGCAGGGGGCCGGGATCGCCTGCGATAACGTCGCGGCGTTGCAGGAATGCAAACAGGTTCTTTGCATCCTGACTGGCAAAGTGATCATAAACGTCCTGTTCACCGCGCAATTCTATTGTGGCTGAAAGTGTTGCCATCGGGATCGGAAACTTGTCGCCATAAACGCGGCGCAATTCGACCCAGGGGCGGCTGAAAGCTTCGTCGAACGGGTTAGCGCCGCTTTCTTCGGCAATGAGGCAGGCTTCCGCACCGATTTGAGCCGACAGATCTGCTGCATCCGGCCAACTGGAATCGCTGGTATAAAGATGCATGGCGGCTTCCCAGTCGCAATGCAGGTCAAGAACATAGTCCGCATCAATTGCCAGTTCCGCCAGTGTCAGACGCAAATCCTCAAGATCGGTCAAGGGGCCTGCATTGCTGCGGTGTTCCTTGATCAAGCGACGAAGTTCGACACGCGCACATTCAACATTGGCATCCGGATCCTGACCAAGCTTACCATCAACAGCCGCAATCAGTTCCTTACACAGGTCAGGATAGTGACGATTGAAGTTCTGTCCGGTGCGCATTTCAAAACGCCCGAGCGGTTTCATATCAACATATTGGGTGAAACCGATCGGATTGGCGAACGGTACCACCACGATTTCACCCTTGATCTGGCCTTTCTCTTCGGCAGCCTTCAGTAGCATTTCCAAATGGTGCAGGGCGATTACACCAGGGAGCTCGTCGGCATGAAGGGCTGCCTGCAGATAAGCTTTTGGTCCTTGCCCGACTTTGCCATAGCGACGGACGGTAAGCGCTCGGGCAGTACCCATTTGGGGGCGAATCAGTTCAATGCGTTCTTGTTGCATGATATTCCTGTGGGAGTTGGTGGTGGCATTATCAACAGCACTTGCAAACTACTGGGTTGCATGGCTGGCTGGGGCGCGTGGCCCCGAGCGATGCTTATATTCCTCGGGGGCAGGCACAAAAGGCTGGATCAAATATGTCCGCCAGCTTTGGCCGGAACGGATTTGTTTTCTTTCCGGTTTTCGTTTCGGCGAAGGTGCTTCTCGATCCCCTTGAAGCCAAAGGTGAGAACGTAAACAATGATCAGGTAGATCACGCCGGCCGAAATAAAGGCTTCATATGGCAACGCAGTGCGAGCAACAATTTTGCGCGCGGCTCCGGTTAGTTCCATCATTGTCACCGTTGACGCCAGTGACGTTGCCTTGAGCGTGAAAATTACATCGTTGGTGTAGGCGGGCCAGATAATCTGCCACATACGGGGGAAGATGATCCGGCGATAAATGGTGGCGGGGGCCATTCCGCACGCGCGTGCGGCCTCAATCTCGCCATTCGGAACGTTCTGGATGCCGCCACGCATGATCTCGGCCATGTAGGCTGCCGTATTCAGGACGAATGTCAGCAGGCAGTACCAGTAGGGATCACGCAGATAGGTCCAGGACCAGTGATCCTGTATACCTTCAATGTTGGCGATAAGTTGCCCACAACCGTAATACATCATGAACAGCTGTGCGATCAGCGGCGTACCGCGAAACACATAGATAAACGCAAAGGGCAGGGCCTGAACCCAAATAAGCTTTGAAACACGGGCGACGGCAAGCGGAATGGCAATCAGTGTGCCAAATACAACAGAAACTGCCAACAATTGCAGTGTCAGAAGGAAACCCTGCCACAGCCAGCTATCATATTTGGTCAGGACGTATATCAGATCTTCAAACATCGATCACGCCCTCGCAATGCCGCGGGAAGCCCGCTTTTCAAGTCGATTGAAGACAAATAGCGATACGGTGGTAAAGGCCAGAAACATTGCCATGGCGACCAGATAAAACGTAAAGGGCGCTTTTTCTGTACCCGCACCGACCGCGGCCTTGCGCAGGACTTCTTCGACGCCCACGACGGATATCAATGCCGTATCTTTGATCAGAACCTGAAACAGATTGTTAAGGCCGGGCAGGGCAAACCGCCAGAGCTGCGGCAATTTGATGCGAATGAATATCTGCGTGGGTGTCATGCCGCATGCGGTTGCCGCTTCTATCTGGCCAAGTGGAATGGACTGCATTGCAGCCCGGAATACCTCGGACGCAAAAGCCCCCTGAACAAGTGCAAGGGCAGCAACCCCCGACCAAAATGCAGGAATGTCAACGCGAACCGCTTCACCGCCGATCAGTTCGGCGAGGTTCTGAATGGCAATAGTACCGCCAAAATAGATCAATAAAATAACCAGAAGTTCGGGAATGCCGCGAATAATAACGGTATAACTTTCCCCGATGATCCGAAGGGCCTTGTAACGCGACAGCTTTGCCGATGCGCCCAGCAAACCTAGAATTATCATGAATGGTAGCACGGTCAGGCAAAGCTGGACCGTCACAAGTCCACCTTCAAGCATCTGCCAACCGCGGCCGTATAAATCAAACATGGTATCTCCTGCAAACCTTCATGCCGCGCCAATATGGGGCAATAAGGAAGGGCGGCACATTAAGTGCCGCCCTTAAACTGCCTTCCGATCAATTCGGGTGCAGGTTGATTTCTTCGAAGTACTTTTTGTTTATTTCCTGATAGGAGCCGTTTGCAAGCATTTCTGCCAGCGCCTTGTTCAGGATCTCTTTTAGGTCCTGGTCTTCTTTGCGGATACCAATACCAGTACCTTCGCCAAAGAATTCTTTAGGCGCAAAGGTATCGGAAATAAACGCATAACCTTTGCCCGCGTCCGATTTGACCCATTCAACCAGCACGCCGGAATCAGCAAGCGTCGCATCAATACGACCTGCTGTCAGATCGAGCAGAGCGTTGTCCTGCGTGTCATACATGCGAATTTCCGCATTCGGGAAATTGTCTTCAAGGAAGGCCGAATGGGTGGTCGAACGCTGAACGCCAATTACCAGACCATCCAGCGCGTCTTCGACAACCGCGCCATCTTTCCAAGCCTCGACAGACATGCCTTCCTTACCAACGAAGACTGCCGGTGTGGTGCTGTAGTAGTTGGTGAAGTCAATGGAACGTTTACGTTCTTCGGTGATCGACATCTGGGCGATAATCGCATCGTATTTTTTCGCCAGCAGGCCTGGAATGATCCCGTCCCAGTCCTGGGCTACGATTTCACATTCGATACCAGCCGTTTCACAAAGTTTTACAGCGAAATCGACATCAAATCCCTGCAGGTTGCCATCCTTGTCGACATAGTTGAACGGAGGGTATGCACCTTCGGTTGCGATGACGACTTTTTCCCAAGCTGCACTTGCTGCCGATGCACTTAGTGCGACACCCATGGCTGCAGCGGTTGCAACCTTGATCCAGTTTTTCATTCATAGTCTCCCTTGTTGTTGAGAACAGGCCGTGTCGACACTGTCCTTTTCGGAAGGTTCTTTAAGGGAACCGTCCTTTCCAGATCAGAAATCTCGCTGAAGGAATTGCTTCATGCGCTCTGATTTTGGATTTTCGAAAATTTCTTTTGGGGCACCAAACTCTTCGACCCGTCCCTGATGAAGATACATAACGTGGCTTGATACGCCTTTTGCAAATCCCATTTCATGGGTCACGACAAGCATCGTGCGACCTTCTTCGGCAAGGCCCGTCATAACATGCAGAACCTCACCAACCAATTCGGGGTCAAGAGCCGATGTCGGTTCGTCAAACAGCAGAACTTCGGGCTCTATCGCCAAAGCACGGGCAATTGCAGCGCGTTGTTGCTGTCCGCCGGAAATATGGCCGGGGTAATAGTCGCGGCGTTCATACATCCCTACTTTGTGAAGCAGTGCATCAGCACGTTCTATTGCTTCTTTTTTGGGAATGCCAAGAACATGCACCGGTGCTTCTATCACGTTTTCAAGAATGGTCAGGTGGCTCCACAGATTGAAACTTTGAAAGACCATGGCCAATTTGGTGCGAATGCGTTGAAGCTGTTTCTTATCGGCTGGCTCCTGACTTCCGTCTTTCAGTTCGCGCATTTTGATCAGTTCGCCGTGGACATGCACGGCACCGGAGTTCGGTGTTTCAAGAAGGTTGATACAACGCAAAAAGGTACTTTTGCCAGAACCGGACGAACCGATGATCGAAATCACGTCACCGGTATTCGCGGTCAGATCAATACCTTTGAGGACTTCATGCTCCCCAAAGCTTTTGAACATCCCTTCGACCTTTAGGGCGGGTATGTTTGTGCTCATATCGAGATAAAAAGTCCCCTGTTGAAAGTTCTTGTTGTTTCGGGCCTGTCCGATCCGCATCAAATCGATGCTTCACCCCTTTGGACAATCCGAATCACATTTTCCCCTGAATAATTGCCTGTCCGGGCACCGTAATTCTACTGATTTTTTGCAGTTATATGAAGAAAACGGCCGCTCCGGTATTATATTTGGTCGGGGCTGGGTAAGCTTGGCAAATATACTGCTGGCCTAGGTGTTTTTACGCAACAAAAAAACCGAGTTTCGGGAGTTCATGAATCTTCGTATGTCTCGGACGGTTTTTGCGAGGTTTCTGGGCTTTGACCAGATATTGCAGGGAAAAACAAAAAACTTCGTCAAAACCATAGGCGAAATTTGCTCACCAAACATCTGGAAAACGCGAAGATGTTAGGCAGCATGTCGACGAAAATGGGGAGGTGGCGGAGAGACAGGGATTCGAACCCTGGGTACCCGTAAAGGCACGCCGGTTTTCAAGACCGGTGCATTCAACCACTCTGCCATCTCTCCGCATTGTGGTGGCGGTTATCGCCCCGCGCGCTCTCAATAAATTGCCGGGATGCACCTGTCAATATGCCAGTGCCGGCTTTGTTAAATTTCTTAGGGGGGTAATTTACGTTCAGGCATGCTCGAGACATTTAACAAGTCTTAACGTGTAAGACGGTATCAGCATTATGAAGCGCACAAAATGAGTGCAGATACAAAGATGACAGGATCCCCTTTCAAACTGATTGGGAATTTTAAATTGAACCGGCACGAGGCGAGCAAAATGAATTATCGGACCATCGGGACTTTAGCGTCAATTATTGGCATGCTCGTGACGGCTTCACCTGTTCTTGCTCAAGCCAATACCGATGAATTACCGGCCTTTACGACCGAGGGTTTTGATGTGTGGCTGGCTGATTTCAAAAAGGATGCCGCGTCAAAGGGCATTTCCCAATCTACATTGGATGTTGCCTTTGCAAACACACAGCCGATCCCGAAAGTTATCGAGTATGATCGCAGTCAGCCGGAATTCAAACTGACCTTCGAACAGTATTTACAGCGTGTGGTCCCGCAGTCTCGAATAGACGAGGGACGCCGCAAATATGCCGAGAACCGTTCCGTCATTGATGCTGCTGCCAAGAAATACGGTGTTCCTGGGCATTACCTGACGGCTTTCTGGGGAATTGAAACCGGGTTTGGACGTCATACTGGTGGGTATTCGGTTGTTGACTCGCTCGTAACCCTGGCCTTTGAAGGTCGGCGTGCAGAATATTTCCGCACTGAACTGATCAATGCGCTTAAAATCATTGATGCAGGGCATATCGCGGCTGAAAAGATGGAAGGGTCCTGGGCCGGTGCCATGGGGCAGGCGCAATTTATGCCCTCTACCTTCCTGAATTATGCGCGCGATGGAAATGGCGATGGAAAGATTGATCTTTGGGGCGCCAAGGAAGACGTGTTTGCCTCTGCTGCGAATTATCTGTCGACCGTTGGCTGGAAAACGGATGAACGCTGGGGCCGCAAGGTCAGCATTCCCGAAAATCTTGATAAATCAATGACAGGGCGCGAAATTCGCAAACCGATCAGCGAATGGCAGAAGCTTGGTGTGCGGATGCCCGACGGTTCCAACCTGCCATCAGCCGATATGGAAGCCGCAATTGTCATTGTAAATGACGGTGTCGGACCTGCTTATATGGTTTATAACAATTTCCACACCATTATGCATTGGAACCGATCTACCTATTTTGCAATTGCAGTTGGCACACTTGCTGATGCGATTGCGGGTCGCTAATTATTCTGGATTTATTAAATACAGGTTCAATATCTGGACGGGGACAACTGAATGCCGAGAAACGCGCGCAAGGTGCTTGTACGGGGCTGGAACAAAGGCCGTTGGGCTGCTGGTGCACTTGCCATGACCGTTTTATTGGCCGGTTGTGCTGAAACGCAACTTGCTGTCCATGGCGTCAAACGTATTGGAGGCTCCCAGCAGCAGGCACCAGTGCAGGTTGGCTCTTACAAAATTGGCAATCCTTACGAGATAGCAGGGCAATGGTATTATCCGGCGGCCGATTACGAGTACAAGGAAACCGGTATTGCGTCCTGGTATGGCCCGAAATTCCATGGCAAGAAGACCGCGAATGGCGAAATCTTTGACCAGTACGAGGTTTCCGCAGCACACCGCACGCTTCCGATGCCAAGTGTCGTGCGTGTAACCAATCTTGAGAACGGCCGTTCACTTAAGGTTCGGATCAATGATCGCGGACCGTTTGCGCATAGCCGTATCATCGATATGTCACGCCGCGCCGCCCAGCTTCTTGGCTTCGAGCAAAAAGGAACGGCCAAAGTTCTGGTTGAAGTGATCGAGGATGAAAGTCGGCAGATGGCTGCAATTGCGCAGGGTAAGGCTGCGCCTGCTGTGACAGTAGCAGAACAGCAGACTGTCACAGCTGCCCCCCGCGATACGGTGGAGACGGTTCAGCTTGATAATGACGGGCCGATCACGGACAGTGGGGAACCAACAAAGTCGACCATCCGTTTAACACCGCCAGCCGAGAAGAAAGCGACAACACAATCTGTTGAGCAAACCGCACTTGACGGTACGGTTGATGAGGGTGCAGTCGTCAGGGTTGAGCCTGTTTTACCGTCTTCAATATATGTGCAGGCAGGTGCGTTTTCTGTTTATGACAATGCCCTTAACCTTCGGAACCGCCTGTATGACATGGCACCAAGCAAAATAGAGCCTGTTGACGTAAAGGGAACCACCTTTTACCGCGTTCGCCTTGGACCGTTAAATACCGTTCCGGAAGCTGACATTTTGCTCGAGCGGGTCATTGCCACGGGGCAAAATGGTGCAAAAGTTGTCGTCGAATGCGCCGATGGCGCTTTGCAAAGCAGCGTTTCTGGTTGCTAGGAATTTGTCGAAAAGTCGAAGCGGTTGCACAATTTTGCCGGATTTGCGACATAGAGACCGATCTTCGTGCGCCGCAGCAACGTCGGTACGATTTTTGAATTTAAAGAATAAGGTTAGGACGTTATGAGTTTGATGCCGCCAATTCCGTTCAAGACAAAACTGAACCGGGTAGTGGCCGGGGCCGCAATATTCGGCTCGGCCATGGCGATATCCCTGACCAGTGCGCAGGCACTCGAAACAACTGCACGCGAAGCCTATCTGATGGATTACGACACTGGTACGGTCTTGCTTGACAAGAATGGTGACGCGCTTACCGAACCGGCATCAATGACCAAAATGATGACAGTTCATATGCTGTTTGATCGCATCAAAAGTGGCAGCGTATCGCTTGATGACACGTTTCATGTTAGCGAAAAAGCATGGCGCAAGGGCGGATCGAAAATGTTCGTCGAGGTAAACTCCGATGTTTCGGTCAACGATTTGCTGCATGGCATTATTGTTCAGTCGGGAAATGATGCCGCCATTGTCGTCGCCGAAGGACTGGCTGGAACCGAAGAAGCCTTTGCGGAGGAAATGACCGCCGAAGCCCGCAAAATCGGTATGACAAAATCCGTGTTTAAAAACGCAACCGGCTGGCCAGATGAAAGCCATCTGGTCACGGTGCACGATCTGGCTATTCTTGCACGCGACACCATCCGGAATTTTCCCGAGCTTTATAAGCTCTATGCCGTCAAGGAATTCACGTATAACGGTATTCGCCAGCCAAACAGGAATCCGCTTTTGGGCACCAGTGCTGGCGTGGATGGCATGAAAACCGGTCATACTGAAACGGCTGGCTATGGCCTGACCGCGACAGCAGAACGCGATGGTCGTCGCCTTATTCTTGTCGTTAATGGTCTTGGTTCCGTACGTGAACGCCGGACAGAGTCCCAAAAATTGCTCGATTGGGGCTTCCGCGAGTTTGACAATTACGACCTGTTTGATTCTGGCGAAGTTGTAAGCTCAGCCAACGTCTGGCTTGGTTCTGAAGCAAAAGTCGATCTGGTCACCGATCTGGACATTCTTTTGACTTTGCCGCGCACCAATCGTGACGACATGAAAGTTTCGGTCGTTTACGAAGGCCCAATTCCGGCTCCAATTGCTGCGGGACAGCAGGTTGCAACGCTTAAGGTCGAACTTCCAGGCGGAGAGCCGCACGAATTCCCGCTTTACGCTGCAACCGAAGTAGATCGCCTTGGCTTTATTGGTCGCATCGGTGCTGCAATCAAATACCTGCTTTGGGGAGCAAACGGGTGAGTGCGATGCCCGGTTTATTCATCAGCTTTGAAGGTGGTGAAGGAAGTGGCAAAACAACCCAGATACGTCGGCTTGAGAACTGGTTCAGTCAGCGCGGACGCGCCGTTGTCGTAACCCGAGAACCCGGTGGTTCAGCCGGAGCTGAGGAAATCAGAAATCTTTTGCTCACCGGCGACCCGGGACGTTGGGATGCCGTGACGGAGGCGTTGCTGATGTTTGCATCGCGTCGCGACCATGTTGAACGCACCATTCGCCCTGCACTTGGCGAAGGCAAGGTTGTGCTGTGTGATCGCTTTGCCGATTCCTCAGTCGCCTATCAGGGATATGGTCATGGTCTTGGCGCAGAATATATCCGCAATCTTTGGCACGTCGCGATTGGCGATTTCAAACCTGATCTGACACTGATTTTTGATCTACCGGTTGATGTCGGTCTGAAACGGGCGGGGGCTAGATTTGCCAATGTTAGTGCGGCAGAAGACCGCTTTGAGCGTATGGGATCAGATTTCCATCAACGGCTTAGACAGGGCTTTATCGATATTGCCCGTGAAAATCCGGAACGCTGTAAAATTATCGACGCCGACAGTGACATCGATACCGTTTCCGAACGTATGATTTCGGCGGTTTCTTCCAGATTATCCGCGCAGGGGATCGGATAATGGCTGTTGATGATCAGGAAGAAAGCGGTACTTTCCCAACGCCCCGCCGCAATGGCCATTTCGTAGGTCATGACGACGCTGAAAAAACCATTCTGGACGCTTGGAACAGTAAACGCATGCATCATGCATGGTTGTTATGCGGCCCCCGCGGGGTCGGCAAGGCAACACTCGCCTATCGTATGGCGCGTTTCGTTCTTTCTGGTGGCAATGCTCAGGGCGGCGGGTTGTTTGGAGATGCTCCCGAAGGATTACATGTTGATCCTGAAAACCCTGTTTTCCGGCGCGTTGCAGGGGGGGGGCATGGCGATCTCAAGGTTATTGAACGACAGTATGACGAAAAGAAAAAGCGTCTGCAGGGGGAAATTACCGTTGATAGCGTTCGTACGGTTGGCAATTTCATGTCAAAAACCGCTGCCGAAGGCGGCTGGCGGATTGTCATTGTCGATGCTGCCGATGAATTGAACCGCAACGCGGCCAATGCGATTCTCAAGGTTCTTGAAGAACCGCCTGCGAACGCAATGATGATCCTGGTTGCGCATCAACCCGGAAAGCTTTTGCCGACGATCCGATCGCGCTGTCGCCGTCTTAATCTTGGTGTTCTTGAAGACCATCAGGTGATCGATCTTCTGGGGCGCTATTGCCCGGACCTTGATCTTGATGACCGTGATGCGTTGTCTGGTCTGGCAGAAGGCAGTATTGGCCGGGCATTGCAACTGAACGATGTTGGCGGGCTTGAGTTTTATACCGAAATGGTCGGTTTGCTCGCGGCATTGCCGGATGCGGACGTGCTGGCACAGCATAAATTTGCCGAACGGTTTTCCCCGGCGGATCGTGATGCCGCCTTTGCCACGGTGACGAACCTCCTGCATTGGTGGCTCGGTCGTCTGATACGCTTTGCGGCAACAGGGCAGGCGCCGCGCGAAGTGATTTCGGGGGAATTACCCGCGATGCAGCGCATGGCCTCTGCGCAACCGCTTGATCAATGGATTGAGGTATGGGAAAAGATCAGCGAACTGATGAGTGCCACGCGTGGTTTGCATCTTGATCGCAAACAGGCTCTGCTCAATGCGTTCTTCATGCTTGAAGAAACCATGCGAAACTGAAAAAAAGCACCAATCAACTGGAATTATGACCATAACGGCCCATTTCGGGCCGTTTTGTTTCACGACTTGCGCGAAGGATTTGCGATCATGACCGGGCACAAACAGCCCTATTACATCACAACACCGATCTATTACGTTAATGACAAGCCGCATATAGGACATGCCTATACCACGCTTGCCTGCGACGTTCTGGCCCGCTTCAAGCGCCTGGACGGTTATGACGTGATGTTCCTGACCGGCACCGATGAACATGGCCAGAAGGTCGACAAATCGGCTGCGGCCAAGGGGATCGATCCGCAAACCTTTACCGATCAGGTCTCGCAGAATTTCCGCGATCTTGCCGTTCATATGAATTATTCAAATGACGATTTCATTCGCACGACCGAAGAACGCCACAAAAAAGCCTGTCAGGCACTCTGGAATACATTGCTTGAAAAGGGCGAGATTTATCTTGGCTCTTATGACGGTTGGTATTCCGTTCGCGATGAGGCGTTCTACGGCGAAAAGGAACTGATTGAAAAGGATGGGGAAAAGGTTGCACCAACCGGAGCCCCCGTCGAGTGGGTTTCCGAGCCCAGCTATTTCTTCAAGCTGTCCGCCTGGGGCGATCGCTTGCTGAAATTCTATGACGACAATCCCGATTTCATTGCACCACAGTCACGCCGTAACGAGGTGATCAGCTTTGTAAAGGGTGGCATGCATGATTTGTCGGTATCGCGGACCAGCTTTAAATGGGGCGTACCGGTACCCGGCGACGAAGATCATGTCATGTATGTCTGGCTTGACGCGTTGACCAACTATCTTACCGCGATCGGTTATCCGGATGCGGATCCGGCGAAACTTGAAAAGTTCTGGCCTGCGGATCTGCACATGGTTGGCAAGGACATCCTGCGTTTCCATGCGGTTTACTGGCCGGCATTCCTTTTGGCCGCCGGGATCACCCCGCCGAAGCGGGTCTTTGCGCATGGCTGGTGGACCAATGAGGGGCAGAAAATCTCTAAATCGCTGGGAAATGTGATTGATCCCTACGACCTTACAGATCGGTATGGTTTGGATCAGACACGTTACTTCCTGCTGCGCGAAGTTCCTTTCGGCAACGACGGTGACTTCTCGCATCGTTCGATGGTCAACCGCATGAATAGCGAGCTGGCCAACGATCTTGGCAATATGTGCCAGCGCGTCCTTTCGATGATCCACAAGAATTGCAACGCTTCTGTCCCGACCGCGGGCGACTTTACCGAGGCTGATCAGGCCATCCTTGGCAAGGCCTATGGCATGCTTGATACCGTTCGTCCGTTATTTGATGCACAGGCATTTCATAAAGGCATCGAAGCAATTTGGGAATTGGTTGGTGACGCGAACCGCTACGTCGATGAAATGGCTCCTTGGGGCTTGAAAAAGACCAACCCGGCGCGCATGGAAACTGTCTTGTATGTCCTGGCCGAAGTCATTCGTCATGTCGGTATTCTGGTGCAGCCGCTGATGCCTGCATCTGCTGCTAAAATCCTTGATCAGCTTGTTCTGCCGGCCGATCAGCGGGGATTTGAACAGCTTGGCGCAGATCACGCCTTGGTCTCGGGCTCCGAACTGCCAAAGCCGGAAGGCGTATTCCCGCGCTATGTCAAAGCCGAAGACGAAGGAGAGAAGGCATGAATGTCGCACTTGTCGACAGCCACTGCCATCTGGATTATCCCCAGTTTTCCGAAGACCTTCCGGGCACAATTGCGCGTGCCCGGAATGCTGGTGTCGGTATGATGGTCAGTATCGGCGTCAAGCTTTCGACTTTCGAGAATGTTCGCGCCGTCGCTGACAAAGCAGACCACATTTACTGCACGGTCGGTGTCCATCCGCACGAGGCGGGCGAGGAGGGGCTTTCATCACCTGATCGCCTGATCGAAATGGCGTCCGATCCGAAGATTATCGGTATCGGCGAAAGCGGCCTTGATTATTATTACGATCATGCCCCCCGCGAAGCGCAGCGCCAAAGCTTTCGCGCCCATATTGCCGCATGTCGCGAAACAGGTCTGCCATTGATTGTCCACACACGTGACGCAGACGACGACACGATGGATATCCTTGAAGAGGAATATGAAAAGGGGCCGTTTACTGGTGTCATTCATTGCTTTTCAAGTTCGGCGACGCTGGCACAACGCGCCTTGAAGATTGGCTTCTATATCTCGTGCTCCGGGATTATTACCTTCAATTCCGCAAAAGAAATTCAGACAGCGGTCGCTGATGTTCCACTTGACCGTTTGCTTGTGGAAACGGATGCGCCATATCTGGCACCAGTCCCGAAGCGCGGTAAACCAAACGAACCAAGCTATGCCGTATATACAGCGGCAAAACTTGCTCAGATCAAGGGCGTTGATGTTGGAGAAATAGCCCGGATAACCAGCGATAATTTCTTCACACTATTCAAGAAAGCTGATCGCAAGAATCTTCTGTCCCCGGAGGCGGGCGAACAGTGACAAAAATCACCATTCTGGGCTGCGGATCATCAAACGGTGTCCCATCCGTTGGCTTGGGATGGGGAAAGTGCAATCCGACAAATCCGAAAAACCGTCGTCTGAGAAGCTCAATCCTGATCGAGCAGGCAGGTAAAAAAATCTTGGTCGATGTGACACCGGATTTTCGTGAACAGGCATTGCGCCATGACATTAATCATGTTGATGCGGTGCTGTTCACTCATGCACATGCAGATCATGTCCATGGCATAGATGAGCTTCGCTGGATCAATGTCGCGATGCATCGACCGATCGATATATACGCGTCTGCCGCAACCATCTCGGACATTGATCATCGTTTTGCCTATGTGTTCGAGCCATTGGCCAACGGCACAGACTTCTATTATAAACCAGTGCTGATCCCGCACGTCATCTCTGGTCCATTCGAGGCAGCAGGGGTTCCTATAACCGTTTTTCGTCAGGACCATGGTTATGGTGAAACACTTGGCTTCAAAGTTGGCAAATTTGCCTATTCAACGGATGTGGTAAATTTCCCGGAGGAATCACGTGAACATCTGTATGGGCTAGATGTCTGGGTGGTTGATTGTCTTCGCCACAAGCCGCATGGGACACACGCGCATCTTGAAAAGGCTTTGGAGTGGGTTGAGGAATTCAAACCCAAACAAACTTACTTCACGCATATGAGCATTCTTTTTGATTACGATGAAGCAATGGCAGATACGCCGGATCATGTCGCGCCGGCGTATGATGGGCTGGTTATTGATCTGGATTAAAGGACAGAAAGATTGCTCGTTCTCCTACATCAATAAGTTCTATAATATATATTATGACAAATTAATTGTGATCTATTTAATGAGAAATTCTAATGTTGTTATAAAACATAATATCTTTTCATGATCGGCGTTGCTAAATTTCTGCTCGACTATCATCACGATACATTCCAAGCTTTTCCTTTTGCACCTGCCGCCTGTATTTTCGTACGCGAACCTCTTGGCTGCAGACCAATCAATGAGCGGATCTGGGTGGTTCACCACCCTTCTCTACGATTACCTCGTGATCAAGCAGTGGTGCGACGTCATAGTCGCTGGCGTCCATCATACCGGAAACACGCTGAAGGGCTGCGATGAGGAAGCTTTGCTCCCACTCGTCAAGCGCCTTGAACTTATCAGAAAACCGATCATGAAGTGCCATTGGTGCACGACCCAGAACATTTCGACCATGCTCGGTCAGTTGCACAAAGACCTTTCGTTTGTCTGTATTTCCGCGCGCACGCATCACGAGGTTCATCGCCTGAAGCCTATCGACAAGCGCAGTTGCTGAAGCCTGGGCAAGATTGACTTTCCCCGCGATTTCCCCAACGGTCATTTCCCCGAATTCTTCAAGAGACTGGAGGACAATAAGTTGCGATGTCTTGAGGCCGGTGACTTTTCCAAGCTTTTTGGCGTGAATGTCGCTGGCGCGCAAAATGCGTCGAATTGAAATGAGCGCTTCGTGCAACTTGTCCATGCTGCAATTTCCGGAATTTGTTGTTCTGATTTGACCAATTAATACCCCATAAAATTGATACTCCGCAACGTTTTCCGGACGCTTTACATAGATCATCGAAATATATTTCAATCGAAAACCGTTGGATTATCTATGCGATTTGCTTTGATTTTCCCATAAAATAAATGAGCCGCTAAAAATAAAATATCAAATAATATCAATTAATTGAAATGTATCACGATTTCGTCACAGAGCGCATGTTGACCTTTTTACATCGATATTCTATATATTCATCGCGACATGAAAGATCGTGTATCGAAATAATAGAGCAGATAGACCGATGAAAATTGCCACCACAAACGGCAATAACGGCCGTAAAGCCAATTTGATGATCCGGAAACCCAAGGCCACAGACGGTGCCTCAGTCAATGAGTTGATTGCTGAATGCAAGCCGCTGGACGAAAATTCTGTTTATTGCAACCTGTTGCAGTGTTCGCATTTCGCAGATACCTGCGTGATCGCAGAACTTAACGGCGAGCCCGTAGGGTTCGTTTCCGGCTACATTGTTCCGGAAAATCCGGAACGTCTGTTTATCTGGCAGGTTGCCGTTTCACCGAAGGCGCGCGGCCTGAAGCTTGCGAAGTCCATGATTCTTGAAATCCTTGATCGCCCGATTTGCCATGACGTGACCGAGCTGCAGACGACTATTACGTCGTCGAATGCGCCGTCACAGGGTGTTTTCCGTTCGGTGGCACGCGAACTGGAGACGGAGGTCAAGCGTAAGGTCCTGTTCGAACGCGAAACACATTTCGATGGTGCATCCGCAAGTGAGATACTTTGGCAGATCGGCCCGTTCGAACGTGAGGACGTTGCGCGCGTAGCAGCCTGATCACCAGATCATCATTTTCCTGCTTTCTGCTGTCATTTGGTTGGAACAAACCGGCTTGCCCGGACGTTTGCTATGACAGAACCATTTTTTTATTTTCCCAATCAAAAGAGGGAATTATGACTGTATTTGATCGTCTTGAATCAGAAGTCCAGAGCTATGCTCGCTCCTTTCCTGTAACCTTTGAAAAAGCGGAAGGTGCTTGGCTGACCGATACCGATGGCAAACGTTATCTCGACTTCCTTGCCGGTGCAGGCAGCCTTAACTATGGCCATAATCACCCTGTGTTGCAGGAAAAGCTGATCGATTATATCAAATCGAACGGCATTACTCATGGCTTGGATATGCACACCAAGGCCAAGGCTGCTTTCCTGAATGCGATGGAAAGCAAAGTGCTGAAACCACGCAACATGGATTATAAAATCCAGTTTACCGGCCCAACCGGAACCAACGCGGTTGAGGCTGCCCTTAAGCTTGCGCGCCGTGTAAAAGGACGCGAAACCGTGATTTCATTCACCAATGGTTTCCACGGTGTAACACTTGGTGCACTGGCAATTACTGGTAACGAGCATCATCGTGGTGCTGCTGGCGTATCTCTTGATAATGCCGTGGCGGTCCCCTTCGATGGTTACATGGGTGACGGTGCCGACACGACTGAATATCTGGACCGTGTTCTGGGCGACAATTCAAGTGGTATCGCCCTGCCCGCTGCCATCATCGTTGAAACCGTTCAGGGCGAAGGCGGGCTGAACGCGGCTGATTTTGACTGGCTGAGAAAGCTGGAACAGGTCTGCCGTAAGCACGATATCCTGCTGATCGTTGATGATATTCAGGCAGGTTGTGGCCGAACAGGCACCTTCTTCAGCTTTGAGCCAGCCGGGATCAAACCCGATATGGTGACGCTTTCTAAATCGCTTTCGGCTTATGGTTTGCCGCTGGCCGTTGTTCTGATCAAACCGGAATATGATGTATGGCATCCGGGTGAACACAATGGCACGTTCCGTGGCAATAACCATGCATTTGTGACGGCAGCGGCTGCACTTGATCATTTCTGGTCGGATGACAAGTTCGCTACCGATATCCGCGACAAGGCCGACTTCCTTGGCAAGCGCCTTGAACAAATTGCCGAACGCTATGGCGATGGGAAAATATATCGCAAAGGTCGCGGCTTGATGCAGGGTATCTGCTTTGAAAGTGGCGAGGTCGCATCCAAGGTTACCAAGGAATGTTTCGCGCACAATCTGGTTATCGAAACCAGTGGCCCGGAAGACGAAGTCGTCAAATGCCTGGTGCCCTTGATCATTTCCAAAGAAGATCTGGCCCACGGCCTTGATATTCTGGAAATGGCGACCGCCAAGGCAATGGACAAGGAAATTGTTGCACCAAAGGCTGCTGCTGAATGATTTTAACTGGGCGACATCACAGTGTCGCCCTGCCCCACGGTTCAAATTAAATCAAAGAGTTATACATGATTGTTCGTACACTGAAAGAATGTGAAGCATCCGGTCGCCGTATCGTCGCCGATAACTGGGAAAGCACTCGTCTGTCGCTTGCTGATGATGGCATGGGTTTCTCGTTCCACATCACCACGATCTATGCCGGCACCGAGACCGAAATTTGCTACGCCAACCATTTCGAGACCGTCTATTGCATTTCTGGTAATGGCGAGGTCGAAACCATCGCGGATGGCAAGAAGTACAAGATCGTGCCTGGCACAGTTTACATACTCAATAAGCACGATCGTCATTATCTGCGTGGTGGCACCGAGGATATGGTGGTTGCCTGTGCGTTCAACCCGCCGCTTAACGGGCGCGAAACCCACGACGAAAACGGGGTTTACCCGCTTGATGGTGATGCACTCGCCAGCTAGGGCTTTTGCTTTGGGGCGGCCATCTCGGACCGCCCCAAGCTTTGAATGAATAGACTTTTCAAGGAAACGCCCCCAAAGGAGGCAACATGCTTTCAGCCCAGAAAAAGACTGTCGCAAAAACGGACGCTGGGCATAGCGTTCACAAGATCGGCGGAACATCGATGTCGCAGGTCAATGCCGTGATGGACAACATCCTTGTCGGCAATCGTAGCGATGAAGAACTTTATAACCGCGTTTTTGTGGTTTCGGCTTATGGCGGTTTCACTGACATGCTGCTGGAAAACAAAAAGACCGGTGAAGCCGGTGTTTATCAGCTTTATGCGGGTTCGGAAACCGATTGGGCATGGGGCGATTCCCTGACCAAGGTTTCTGAAAAGATGTGTGCGATTAACGAAGAAATCTTTGGCGATGCGCCGGAGCTCAAGCTGGCAAATGCATTCGTTCAAGAGCGTATTGAAGGCACGCGCAGTTGTCTGATGGACCTGCATCGCCTTTGCAGCTTTGGGCATTTCAAGCTTGAAAAGCATCTGCTGACTGTTCGCGAAATGCTCAGCGCGATTGGTGAATCGCATAGTGCCCACAACACCATGCTGTTGCTCCGTGCCAAGGGTGTTAATGCTGTTTTTGCCGACCTTTCTGGCTGGCGTGAGCCGGAAGCATCAACGCTTGATGGCCGTATCGAAAAGGTATTTTCCGATATCGATATCTCCAAACAGCTTCCGATTGCCACTGGCTATGCCCAGTGCAGCGAAGGTTTGATGAGCATCTATGGCCGCGGATACAGCGAAGTGACGTTTTCGCGTATCGCCTGCCTGACACAGGCCCGCGAAGCGATCATTCACAAGGAATTCCACCTGTCGAGTGCTGATCCGCGCATCGTCGGTGAGGATGCTGTGCGTCCGATTGGTCGCACCAGCTATGATGTCGCCGATCAGTTGTCAAATATGGGTATGGAAGCCATTCATCCGCGCGCAGCAAAGGGGCTGCGTCAGAATGATATACCGCTTCGTATTGCCAATACATTTGAGCCGGAACATCCGGGGACCGTCATTGACGATCATTGGGATCCGGATGACAGCCGTGTCGAAATCGTGACTGGCGTACCGACAGCATTCGAAATCGAAGTGTTCAATCAGGACATGGTTGGTGTTGCCGGTGGCGAAGAAACAATTCTGAGTGTCCTGAAACGCTTCAAGGTTCCAACCGTCACCAAGAACCTGAATGCAAACACGATCACGCATTATGTATCCGCACCGCTTAAACAAATCCGCCGCTGTGTCGACGAGATCGAAGAGAAACAACCCGAAGCGAGTGTGAAAACCCGCAAAGTTGCAATTGTTTCTGTGATCGGTGCCAATATTGATCAGCCGGGCCTATTTGCCCGCGCGGTTGGAATTCTTGACGCCGACGGTATTGAACTGGTCGCCAGCCACTATCCAAGTCGCCGTGTTGATCTTCAGTTCGTGGTTGCCGAAGGCGACTTCAACAAGGCAATCAAGGCGTTGCATCGGGGGCTTGTCGAAGGCAAGCGTAGCAAAGCTGACGATAAAAGCGCAGCCAAACCCGAAGAGCGTGCCGCAGCCTGATTAAATCAAGCGGCAATTACAAATCTAAACCCGCCAGTCATCTTCTGGCGGGTTTTGTTTTGCCTTGATTTTCCGCGAGCTTGCCATGCAAGGTATGTCGCGTTACGACAGAATGAACAAGTCACAACGAATAAGCAGGACATTACGGACATGGCGAACCATAACAGCAAGGCAATCAATGCATTACTGGATGTCATGGCCAGATTACGTGATCCCGATGGCGGTTGCCCTTGGGACCTGGAACAGAATTTTGCGACCATCGCCCCCTACACAATTGAGGAGGCATATGAAGTTGCCGATGCGATCGCCCAGAATGATATGAGCGAACTGCGCGAGGAACTTGGCGATCTGTTGCTTCAGGTCGTTTTTCATTCGCAGATGGCCACCGAAGAAGGTCATTTCACCTTTGAAGATGTCGCAAACAGCATTGTTTCGAAAATGATTGATCGTCATCCGCATGTCTTTGGCGATGGTGATGCCATAACCACGGATGGTGTCAATCAGACATGGGAAAAGATCAAGGCCGAAGAACGTGCGCAAAAGGCTGAAACAAAAGGGCAGCAACGCCATAGCGCCCTTGACGGTGTGGCAAGCGCCCTGCCCGCGCTGATGCGTGCCGAGAAACTGACGAAACGGGCTGCGCGTGTCGGGTTTGACTGGCCATCCACGGATGAAGTTTTTGATAAACTGCATGAAGAAATCGGCGAGCTCCAGGCCGAACTGACTGAAAACCCTGATCAGGATCGGATTGAGGACGAACTCGGTGACATACTGTTCGTCATGGCCAACCTGTCGCGCAAGCTGGGCGTTGATCCCGAAGTTGCCTTGCGTCGCGCAAACCACAAATTCACACGACGTTTTCATTTCATCGAAAACGAATTGGCACGCGATGGGCGAAGTGCAGGGCAATCCGATCTGGAAGAAATGGATGCTCTTTGGAATGCCGCCAAACAGGCGGAGCGCAATAGCGGTTGAAGGACAAAGAGCGAAAAACCTACTCGAACAAAGTCAGCAATAACTCGTTCATTTCCGCCCAAAGTTCAGGTGAGGATGCACACAGTAAACCTGGCGCATTGCCATTAGCGTGATATTCATTCGATCTTTCAGCGGTGATATATTTGGCAACACCACCGGCCTCCCGCACAAGCAAGGTGCCGGGCGCATGGTCCCAGGGTTTCAGATTGCGATAGGCGCAGAAATCAAAAAGTCCCCGGGCAATTTCCTGATATTCGGCCCCACAACAGGAATAGTGGGCAATCTCGTCAAAGAAATCGATATGACCATAATGCTTGCGAATACGATCACGCGCGAACGAGATCAGAAATCCCTTGGCATCTTTGGCTGCCTGAATGTCTGAGCGAACCCGGACGGGGGTGGCATTATGAAACGTCCCCGCCCCTTTTTCCGCGACCGTTGCCGAACCCTCAATAGGGTCAACAATCCACGCAGCAATAGTTTCGCCACGGTGATAAAGGGCAACCATGCAGCGAAACGGCTGTTTGTGGTGGGCGAAGTTTTTGGTGCCATCTACCGGATCGATGATCCAGATCGGGGCATCTTCACCAAACACACGTTCCGGCAGTTTCGGGTCGGCATGCGCGGCCTCTTCACCCAGTGCTACACTGCCGGGTAAAAGATCGCAAAACCTCTTTGTCAGAACACGTTCTGCCTCGGTATCCGCAATCGTTACCAGATCCATTGCATGGGTTTTGGTATCGATGTCGCCTTTTTCCAACTGGCCAAAACGCGGTGCGATCTCTTCTGCCGATACTTCGCGGATAATCTCAGTCACCTTATCCATATCGACACTAAGCACACCTTGTTCCTTTCCAGTCTGAGTTTTAGCGACTAATCCTAAACCAAATGCGGATCAAACCCGGATTTGGCGCACCAATCTTCGAAACGACCGACGCGACTGTCATCAATCCTGACCTGCACCGAAATGCCGTCCTCACCGTCAATGCGTTTTAGCACTTCCCCCTGTTCATAGAGCCGAGCCAACGCCTTGCCATCCGAATAAGGGACAAGCAGCTCGAAAACAGGCATGTCTTCGGTCAGCCTATCCTCGATCAGAGCCTGCAATGCATCACAGTTGGTGCCTTTGACCGCTGATATTGCAATCGTATTGGCATTACGTGCCGAATATTCCTGCACAGCAGTCAAATCTTCGCCTTCAAGCTGATCACATTTGTTCAGCGCCTCGACCAGCTCTTCGCCGTCAATTGCCTTTTGCAGACCAAGCGCTTTTAGCACTTCCAGCACGTCAAGCTTCTGGGCTTCCGCCTCGTACGAGGAGGCATCACGCACATGCACGATCAAGTCAGCTTCGAGAACTTCTTCAAGTGTCGCCCTGAACGCTGCCACAAGATCGTGTGGCAGGTCTGAAACAAATCCGACAGTATCTGACAGGATCACCTTACGACCACTTGGCAATTCAAGACCGCGCATGGTCGGATCAAGGGTTGCAAACAGCATATCCTCGGCAAAGACGTCCGAAACGGTCAACTGGTTGAACAGTGTTGATTTGCCAGCGTTGGTATAACCGACAAGTGCCACAATCGGATAAGGAACGCGTCGACGTGCCTCGCGATGAAGTTCGCGCGTCCGCTTGACTTCCTCAAGCTCACGGCGAAGTTTGGCCAGCTTGTCGCCAATCAAACGACGGTCAATCTCGATCTGACGTTCACCCGGGCCAGCAAGAAAGCCGCGACCGCCACGCTGGCGTTCAAGGTGCGTCCATGTCCGAACCAGACGGGACTTTTGATAGCTCAGCAACGCCAGTTGGACTTGCAGGCGCCCCTCACGGGTGCGCGCACGATCAGCAAAGATTTCGAGAATAAGGCCGGTCCGATCAATAACCTTGCATTTCCATTCCCGTTCCAGATTACGCTGCTGGATCGGGGAAAGCTGACCATTGATCATGACAATGTCGGCTTCTTCGGCTTTGATCTGATTTCCAAGGCGTTCAACGACACCGGTCCCAAACAGGGTGGCCGGGCGTGTCTTTGCTATGGGCACAACCTCTGCGCCCACAACTTCAAAATCCAGTGCGCCGGTCAGGCTGACGGCTTCTTCCAGTCGCGACGATGCGTCGCGCCAGGATCCAGCTTGATCCGCACGTTTCAGTTCCGGATGGAAAACGAGGACCCGGGGGCTGTCATCGTCGCCGTTAGCCCCCGCAGTCAGAGATTCATCAGCTATTTTCTTCGTCCGTCACAGGCTGGCTCGGATCAAACAGTTTAATCGGTGTCGTCGGCATTACCGTCGAAATCGCGTGTTTGTAAACGAGCTGGGTGTGAGCATCGCGCCGCAGCAAAACAGAGAAATTGTCAAACCAGGTAATAATGCCCTGCAATTTGACTCCGTTGACCAGAAACACGGTAACCGGCGTTTTGTTTTTACGGCAATAATTCAGGAATACGTCCTGAACATTTTGTGATTTTTCCGCCATTGGTTAGACCTAGCCTTCTTTTATGAGCGTTTTTATCGTTTCGGGCGGCCAAGGAAAACGCAGAACCGACGACTTTTCTGTCAATTACGGCTCCAGCCCCATTTTTATGACCTGATTGAACTATAAGACTTTCGCAAAGCTTTTTACAAGCCTTACAAGCGCTTCGCAATCGGGGAAATGCCAATCTGGTCCAAGATTCGCGGAATTCGTGGTGTCCCCGTGTCCGGTAATTTCGTCGCCGATCAGTATCGCGGTTGCACCAACATTGCGCGCGCACTGAATATCGACCACGCTATCACCCACAAACCACAGATTCTCATGTTGCGCCGCAGCAGAGTCGCCCATCGCCAGATGCACTGGATCAGCCGCCGGTTTGTCTTTTTTTGCATCTGTAGCCCCGACCACACCACCAAAAAAATGCCCCCAACCAAGATAGGCAACTTCCGAGCGCAGAAAATCACCGTTCTTGTTACTGACCACCCCCATATAGGCACCAGTATCACGAAGCGCGCTCAAAAGATCATGCGCGCCCGCGAGTGGCGTAAGGGTGTCCAAGTGTATCGCCTTGAAATGGGCATAGAAACGATCTTTGGCTTCTTCCCAGCGGTCGTCGCCAAACAGGGTTGGGAAACTGTCCCGCAATGAACGCGCGACCCGTGTTTTTGTCTCGACAAGGTCCCACCGATCCTTGCCAAAATCATCAAATGTCAGATTAAGAGCTGCCTGAATGGTTTCCCAGCTATCGACCAGCGTATTGTCCCAATCGAAAATAACGACTTTGGGCGGCAATGGCATTTTTTCTGACATGAATATATCCGGAACGCACGTGAATCTGATTTACAAGAAAAGTGCCGCAAACCTTTGAATATCTAGAAATATTCCAGCCGTACGGCAAACATCTTCTCGACCTTTTTGATTTGCTCGGAGCCCGCGAATACCACAATCCGGTCATTGGCTTCGATTACCGTATTGGCGCGTGGCATCACGACTTCACCATCGCGCAGGATTGCACCAAACACGACGCCTGCCGGCATGGCGATATCCTTGATCGCCTTGCCGACAATTGGTGCTGTCTCAAGTGCTTCTGCTTCCAGAACTTCGCCAAATCCTTCGGAAAGACTGTGCACCGCACGAATTCGCCCACGACGAACATGGTGCAGAATGGTCGACACCGTCGTCATGCGCGGGCTGATGACAACGTCAATCCCAAGCTCGGAGACCAAGGATGTATAGGTGCTTTTGTTAATCAGGGTCAGCGCGCGCGGGCAGCCATACCGTTTCGCCAGAAGCGATGACAGAATGTTGGTTTCATCATCGTTAGTCAGCGCGACAACCGCCTCGGCATTGCCGACATTGGCCTCTTCAAGCAGTTCGGGATCAAGCACATCCCCGCGCAGAACCACGCTTTTCTTTGGCAGTTTCTGAGCTACGAAACGTGCACGTTCCGGATCAGCCTCGATCAGGCGGGTAGTGACACCGGGGAAGTTCTGATTGATTTCCTCGGCCAGGAAAAGTGCGATGTTCCCCCCCCCGAAAATAACGATCCGTCGTGCTTCCGGGTCTTCGTGACCAAAGGCCGACATGGCACGATCCACCTGGTCACTGGAAACGGCCAGATAGACCAGATCGCCAGCCAGCATCTGATCATCGCCCTTGGGATAAACTGGTTTATCATTACGGATCATACCCAGGATCGAAATATTCAGATCCGGAAAAAGCTGATGCAATTGCCGAAGCGGCGTGTTGATCACCGGGCAATCTTCATTGCATCGCAGACCAAGGATTTTGACCTTGTCATCCGCAAACGGGATCATATCAAAAGCCCCCGGTGCGCGCAGACGACGCGCAACGGCGCGAGCAACCTCCATTTCAGGGGAAATCACAACGTCGATCGGCAACTTTTCACGGCCAAACAGGCTGGCCCATTCTGGCTGCAGATAAGTCTGGCTACGAATACGGGCGATTTTCGTCGGTACATTAAACAGCGAATGCGCAACCTGACAGGCCGTCATGTTGACTTCATCGGCAAAAGTCACCGCGATCAGCATGTCTGCTTCGTCGGCTCCAGCCTGCTGCAAGACATCAGGATGTGATCCAAAGCCAATGATCCCCTTGACTTCCAGTGTATCGGAAATCTTGCGAACCAATTCTTCCGACTGGTCGATAACCGTCACATCATTGTTTTCGGCAGCAAGGTATTTGGCAATGTGGAAGCCCACCTGCCCGGCGCCGCAAATGATGACCTTCATTGTTTCGTCTCCCGTTCAAAAGTTCCGGATCGTATGAAGCGGCTTATTCAGCACGTTCTCCATTCACGCCCAGACTTTTGAGTTTTCGATGCAAGGCCGAACGTTCCATTCCTACAAAACTTGCGGTTTTGGAAATATTCCCGCCAAAGCGTTCCACCTGTGTCTGAAGATATTCCTTTTCGAACATCTCGCGGGCTTCACGCAGTGGCAATGCCATGATTTCACTGGTTTTATCAAAATTCAAAGATACAGGCACATCTTCAAACAGCTCGGCTGGCAGCATTTTACCGCTGATAATATCCGTACTGTCATCCGGCGCCATGATCATCAATCGTTCAATCACATTTCGCAGCTGACGAACGTTTCCCGGCCAGTCATAGGAATGCAACGCAGCCAATGCTTCCCCCGACAATTTACGCTTTGGCAGGCCGGTCGCTTCGGCGTAACGCACAAGGAACCATTCGGCAAGATCCGGGATATCATCGCGACGTTGCTGCAACGAAGGCACCTGCAAGGGTACAACATTCAGACGGTAGTATAAATCCTGACGGAAACGCTGTTCAGCAATACGCTCTTCCAGGTCGCGCGCAGTCGTCGCAACGACACGAACATCAACACTGACCGGAACAGAACCACCAACACGTTCAAAGGTTTGCTCCTGCAGCACACGAACGATTTTTCCTTGAGTTTCCAGTGGCATATCAGCCACTTCATCAAGCAAAAGTGTACCGCCATGTGCGAGTTCGAGCACCCCGGTACGGGCTTCCCGATTGGCGGCCGCAACCGCACCAAACAGGGATTCCTCCATCGTTTCCGGCGAAATATTTGCGCAGTTCAGCACGACGAATGGAGCATCTGAACGGGCGGAATTTTTGTGGATCAGGCGCGCGACAACCTCTTTTCCCGAACCAGCGGGGCCTGAAATCAAGATACGGCTTCCTGTGCGGGCAACCCGATCAATGGCTTGGCGCAATCCGTTGATGGCACTTGAACTGCCGACAAGTTCGGTATCGCCCCCTGCCCGCATTGTTAGTTCGCGGTTTTCGCGGCGCAGGCGCGCATCATCGATGGCACGTTCAACCACCAGCAAAAGCCGATCCGTATTGAACGGTTTTTCGATGAAATCATATGCCCCGTTGCGTGAAGCTTCAAGCGCGGTTTCAATATTTCCGTGGCCGGAAATCATGACTACAGGGACTTCGCTATGCTCACGTTTGATCAGCTTGAGAGTCTCGATACCGTCGTGATCGCTTTCATCCATCCAGATATCGAGGATCACAAGGCTCGGACGGCGTGCAGCAACCTCGGAAAGCGCTTCCTGGCTGGAGCCTGCCTGACGGGTCTTGTGTCCTTCGTCTTCCAGAATTCCGGCAATCAGAGCCCGGATATCTTCTTCATCATCGACGATCAGAATATCGTGCGCCATGTCTTGACCAATATGCCCGTATTTAAATTATTGCTGATGAAACAACCAGGTCAGTTGTTCAAAGAATTGCTGTCCGCAGTATCTTCTGCAGTTATGTGTTTGCCTGCGGTCGGAAACGCCAGCGTAACGGTTGCTCCGCTCTCAACACCGTCGGCAAGTATAAGCTCTCCGCCATGGTCTTCCATGATTTTCTTGACGATTGCAAGACCAAGACCAGTACCTTTTGATCGTGTGGTCACGTAGGGTTCGGTCAGCCTTTCACGGTTTTCAACCGGCAGACCTTTGCCATTATCCGAAACTGTCACATAGATACGTTGATTTTCATCAGAACGTGTCACAGAAATTTCAATACGTCCTTGTGGAAGCTCGGTAACATCACCTTCCCGCCCCTCGATCGCCTCTGCGGCATTTTTAAGGGTGTTGGTCAGACATTGGTTAACCTGACGCGCATCACAGGATACCTCAATTTCACGACCTGCCTTTTCGTCGAAGTCATAGATGATTTTGGTGTAGGCCTGTTTTTGCAGGAACACGGCACCTTTCACCAGATCAACAATCTTTTCCGATTTCATTTTTGGCGATGGCATTCGGGCAAAACTTGAAAATTCATCAACCATGCGCCCGATATCTCCAACCTGACGAATAATCGTGTCGGTACAGGTTTTAAACACCTCGGTATCGCTTTGAATTTCCTTCAGATATCGACGTTTAAGACGTTCTGCTGAAAGCTGTATCGGAGTTAGCGGGTTCTTGATCTCGTGGGCGATACGGCGGGCAACATCAGCCCATGCGGCCATCCGTTGCGCGGTTTGAAGTTCAGTGACATCGTCAAAAGTTACGACATATCCGAAAATAGACCGGTCTTCCGCACGCTCGATCGTGACGCGCGCTAAAAGCATAAGATTCAAACCATCGTGCCGTATTTCGATCTGCCGTGATTTACTGCGATCCCCTTCCTTGCTGAGATCTTCGAACAGCTCGGAAAATTCCGGGATAACCTCGCAGATAGACTGCCCGATAGCCCCATCCAGATCAATTCCCATCAGATCTGATGCGCTGCGGTTTGGAAGATTGATATGACATTCTGCATCAAGCCCGATAACGCCTGCTGTCACACCACCCAAAATAGCCTCGGTGAAGCGTCGACGTTCATCATTCAAACGGTTGGCTGCCACCAGTTCCGTCCGCTGCGTGTCAAGTTGGGACGTCATGCGGTTGAAGGCACGGGTTAAGGCTTCAAGCTCGTCCTCCTGCCCCGCAAGCGGAACACGGAAAGTTAAATCACCATCACGCACTTTTTCCGCGCCGATGATCAATTGAGAAATCGGCTCAACCAACCGTGTAGCGACCATAAGCCCCAACGTAACCGCCGCCAAAAGCAGCACAACAGCGATCAGAACGAAGATCATGACAAAGGTGATCACGATCCCAGACCGCTCACCTTCAAGGTTTTCGTAAGCGGTAACTGCCTTGCGGGCCTTGTCGATACGCTCAAGCACATTGGGGTCAACGAAGCGACCAACAAGAAGATATCCGTCAATGAAACTGTCGAGATGCGTCATCGCACGGATGCGATTGTCAGTATTGCCCAACAGCAGAACCACATCATTATTCCGCGCGCGATCATATACTTCCTGCGGTATTGGCGACAAAACAGGATCGTATGAGAAACTGTAATCAGATTGCGCGAGAACGGTTCCGCTGCCATCAATAATGACGGCTTCGGGCAAACCACGTGCATCTGCCTGCGCCGTCAGAATTCTGTTGATCCGCTCCCGGTCAGTCGCAAAGTTGACGCCAAGACGTTGAAGGTCATTGGCCGTTGCAAGAACGTCTGCCCGGATCAGTTCCTGATGTTCTTTCAGATATGCTTCGGCAATCACCATACTTTCTTCGACGGCAGTCCTGATGCGATCACTGAACCAGCCCTGAATACCGAAATGCAGGAACAACGCGGAAAATACGGCAACGATAATCGCTGGCGTTACCGCGACCAGCGAAAACAGCAGAACCATTCTTGTATGCAGTTTGGCGCCAGCCGTACCACGACGTCGCTCTGCCCATATCTGGACGAGCTTACGGGCAACCAACGTGGCAAGAGCAAGAACAAGAACAAGGTCAATATTCAGCAGAAGGATGATCAGACGGGGTTCTGGCCGTAGCGGCGCGGTACCGGTCATCGCGAGATAGGTCGCAAGAACAGATACAAGTGCTGCACAGACCAAACCTATCGCAAACTTTCGCGATTGGCTAAGTCGCCCCAAGAACCTGACAAACCACGACTGCATAAGACGACTGGTGACGGGTCGTCCGGCTTCGGTCATTTTGCGCCCCTGACAACTTCCAGTCCGAGATCACGAATTTTCTTGCGCAGGGTATTGCGATTAAGCCCAAGAACCTCGGCTGCCTTCACCTGATTACCGCGTGTGGCTTCAAGTGTGACGGTCAAAAGCGGGCGTTCCATTTCACGCAGAATACGATCATAGAGACCACTTGATGGCAAATCCTCGTCATGGGCATCGTAATACTCGCGAACATGACGTTCGATCGATTCAGCAAGTGACTGGGGCTCTCCTACTGGGGTCGACTCGCTGATGTTATTTTCGGAAAACTCGGTTTCGATAACATCGACACCAATCACATCATGCGAATATAGAGCCGTCAGACGGCGAACCATGTTTTCCAGTTCGCGGATGTTGCCCGGCCAGCGATGCACCTTCAAACGCGCCATCGCATCGGAAGAAAGCGTCTTGCGAGGAAGTCCCTCTTCGCTTGCCTGCATCAGGAAGTGATTGACCAGTTCCGGGATATCTTCAAGCCGCTCCCGGAGGGATGGCAAACGGATCGGCACGACATTCAGGCGATAGAATAAATCCTCGCGGAAAGTTCCTTCGCGGATCAGTTTGCGCAGATCGCGATGTGTTGCCGCAACAATACGAACATTAACGCGGATTGGCGTGCGCCCGCCAACACGGGTATATTCGCCTTCCTGAAGGACACGAAGCAAACGGGTTTGCGCTTCAAGCGGCATATCACCGATTTCATCGAGAAACAGCGTACCGCCCTCGGCCTGCTCGAACCGGCCAACCTTGCGCTCGTTGGCACCGGTGAAAGCACCCTTTTCATGACCGAACAGCTCGCTTTCGATCAGTTCACGCGGGATTGCCGCCATGTTAATGGCAACGAACGGCCCGTGTCGGCGACCACCATATTCATGAAGTGCTCGCGCCACCAGTTCCTTGCCGGTACCACTTTCGCCAGTAACCATTACTGTCAGGTCAGTATTCATTAACCGGGCAAGTGCACGATAGATTTCCTGCATTGCTGCGGAACGACCGATCAATGGCAGACGGTCATCACCTTCATCATCTGATGATTTGGCATTGTCGGCGGCTTGTGGTGTTTCAAGCGCACGATCAACAATGCTGATCAACTCGTTTAAATCAAAGGGTTTTGGAAGATATTCAAAGGCACCGCGCTGTGCTGCTTTTACGGCTGTCATCAGGGTGTTCTGCGCGCTCATGACGATAACGCGTAAATCCGGTCGAAGCTTGCGGATACGCGGTACCATATCAAGCCCGTTTTCATCTGGCATCATGACATCCGTAATCACCAGATCGCCGTCCCCATCGGCAATCCAGTCCCACAATGTACGTCCGTGACCGGTACTGCGGACCTCGTGCCCCTGACGCGACAGAGCCTGCGTCAGAACAGTACGGATCGCACGGTCATCATCAGCAACAAGAATTCTGGCCGGGCTCGGGCTCATACGGTTTCTTCCTTGTTTTTCATTATATTGTCCGCACCGACGTCTTCGGCCAGCGTGCGGTTATAGATCGGCAGCATGATCTGAAATTCAGCACCGCCCCCCGGTGCATCTTTCACTTCGATAACGCCACCATGGTCATTGATAATCTTCGCCACCAACGCCAACCCCAGTCCGGAACCGGTTGGCTTGGTCGTCACAAACGGATCAAACAGGCTTTCGCGCATATCGGGCGCAATGCCCGGTCCATTGTCGCGTACCGACACAACCAGTGGCAAATGCACACGTGCATCGCCGCCAGCAACGGCAAGGCGAACGCCATGCTGGTAGCGCGTTGAAATCACAATATGACCGCTGTCATGGTCGACAGCCTCGCCTGCATTTTTAAGAAGGTTTAGAAATACCTGAATCAGCTGATCTCGGTTGCCAAATACCGGCGGCAACGACGGGTCATAGATTTCTTCGAATGCAAGGTGTTTGCCAAAACCGTTTTCAGCAAGCCTGCGGACATGTTCAAGCACGGTATGAATGTTAACCGCACCGCGTTCCATTGGTTTGTCGGAAAAGATTTCCATGCGATCAACAAGGTCAACGATCCGGTCGGCCTCATCACATATCAACCGCGTTAGCACCCGGTCGTCTTCATTCGATGTTTGTTCAAGCAACTGTGCAGCACCACGGATACCCGACAGTGGGTTCTTGATCTCGTGCGCAAGGATTGCCGCCATTGCACTTACCGAGCGCGCCGAGTTCCGGCTCAACAACTGATTGTCGATCTTCTGAGCGATCGAGCGCGGCTCGAACGTCAGAACAGCGCAATCAGGTTCATCTGGCATCGAGCCCACTGTCAGATTGACAGTATGTTTGCCAATCTTCGGGCTTTCGATCAGAAGATTATGATCAGCCACCAAGGTTGCTTCGTCGATGGCTTGACTGATCAACGAGAAAACTGGGCTGTCACCGGGAATGAAGTCCTTGAGGTTGCTGCGGCACAAAACGGCGGCGCTGGTGTTGAACAGCTGTTCCGTTGCCTGATTGACGAAGCGGATTTTGCCATCCCGATCAGAAACGACGACCGCACTGGCAATTGCATTAAGCACGCCAGTCGGGTCCACCCCGTTTCCTTTGCCAAATCCAAGTCTCATTCAAAGTTTCCCCGATAATATCGCTATTGAATTCTTGTTTTTCTCAGGCCGCGACCTGTTTATCCGCATTTTCGATCAATGGCTCGTAGAATGCCCTGATCTGATCCTTGACTTCAAATGGGTCACTTAACTCATTCACAATACGACGGAATTCGGTCGCGTTGCGTAAACTGTTGCAATACCACGCCAAATGTTTTCTTGCGATACGGACACCTTGCTGACCGTGATGATCAATCATCGCATCATAATGACTAAGGATCGTTTGCAGTTGCACATCAAGGGACGGCGCTGACAGTTTCTGAGCGGTTTTCAAATAATGTGATACCTGTGCCAGAAACCACGGTCGTCCCTGCGCGCCACGCCCTACCATTACACCGTCAGCGCCGGAACGTTTCAGAAGCTCTGCCGCATCTTCCTCGCTATTGACGTCCCCATTGCCGATAACCGGGATCGATACAGCCTGTTTGACCAGCGCAATTGCGTCCCAGTCCGCATCGCCTTTATAAAACTGGCAGCGTGTCCGACCATGGATGGTCAACATCGCAATTCCCAGATCCTCGGCGATTTTTGCCAGACGCGGCGCATTACGATTGTCATCGTCCCATCCCAAACGCATCTTAAGCGTTACGGGTACGGAAACGGCATTGACGGTTGCCTCAATGATATCGGCAGCAAGATTCTCATCACGCATCAGGGCCGATCCGGCATAGCCCTTTGTGACCTTTTTGGCGGGACAGCCCATATTGATGTCAATGATCATAGCACCGCGGTCTTCGTTCATCTTTGCGGCAAGCGCCATCTCATCGGGTTCAGTTCCGGCAAGCTGAACGGAAAGCGGGCTTTCGGCTGCACAATCGCCGTGCATTTTGCGCACTTCTTTTTGATGGCGCTGGATACGTGTCATGGCATCAGACGCAATCATTTCCGACACAACCAGATGCCCGCCAAACTGGCGCACCTGTTGCCTAAAAGGAAGGTCAGTCACACCTGACATTGGTGCCAGGATGACATTCTCTGGCACATTTACAGAACCGATCTGCAAAGACATGAAGGAAATCCGATTGCCTAAAACTTGGGCAGATTAATGAAACTGGCTCGGCGTTGCAACAACTCTAAGCGAATTGGCGAATATAAGCCAACCAACTCGGCCGCTACCTTTAAACAAGGCCCGGAGTTTTTATCCGATTAGATATCCCGAAACAAATCGAACGCCCGGGAATGCCAGGGTAAGCAGCAACCACGCCCCCAGCACAAACCGAACAGCCATACGCCCGCGCAGAGTGGATTTTTCATGAATGAATATCAAGCCGCAAATCACGGCAAAACCAAGCAGGGTAAGAAGCATCTTGTGATCAAGATAGAGCAACGATTGTCCCTCGATCTGGCGCAATGCAAAACCGGTAATAATTCCGATCACAAGCACCCATGCCGACCATTTGAGAAAACTCACAAGCATGTATTCGCTGTCGCGCAACGGCGGCAGGCGACGGCTCCAGCGGTTTGGACGGCGGTTTTTAAGTGCATCTTCCTGAACAACATAGCCCATGGCAGCAATTGCAGACAGTGTCACAAGCGCGTAGGTTACAAGTGACGTTCCGATATGAACCCAAAGCCAGCCAGAATAAAGAACCGGTTCTGTAACCGACGCGTCAGCAACCGGTTCAAAGACGTTAAAAACAGCTGCCACTCCGCCGAATGCCAAAAGGTATCCACCGATATAACCGGCAAGACGCCAGATTTGTTTCGGCCCGTTGCATATGACAAGCCCGCCAAAGATCAGGATCACGGAAAGTTCCGACCAATGCAAAGCCGCTGTAAATCCGCGCGATTGCACTTCCTCGCCCGTCAGGCCAAGCACGATCACCGTACCAGCCGCGGCAACAAATATGGACAAAAACAGCCATATGTCGCGCTGCGGGTCGCGCCGCATGATTTGCGTGGTTAGCGGTAGCAAACATAAGATATGTAAGGCGGCAGCAATCATGTTCGGATCCGGCCTAAAGGCGTTTACATCATAACATCAGGCAAATGGCGACTTGGCAAAGTCATCGCAGAAAGATAGCCTGCGGCGCAATTCAGACAAGTCACGGCATCACGTTTATGACCAAAAAAATCGCAGTTGTCATCGTTGCAGCAGGCAGCGGTAGCAGATTTGGTGATCCGATACCAAAACAATATCATTTGCTTGGCGCAAAGACATTGCTGCGTCACTGTATTGAGAGCTTCGCCAAGCATGTGCCGTCCGAACTGATTAGGGTCATTTATAATCCTGACCATCAGGATTTGTACGATAATTCGGTTGAAGGCCTATCCTTGGACGCCCCGGTGCCCGGCGGAGTGACAAGACAACAATCTGTCCTGAACGGATTACGTTCACTGGAAAATGAAAACCCTGACCATGTGCTTATTCATGATGCGGCAAGGCCGGGCATTTCAGACGATGTTATCGACCGCGTCATCTCAGCTCTGGCGATATATCAGGGTGCCATTCCCACCCTTCCCGTTCTCGACACCATCAAGCAGACGGAATCCACCGGGATAATTAGACGAACCATTCCACGAGAACAGCTTCATCGCGCCCAGACGCCTCAGGGGTTTCATTTCAAAACGATCCTTGACGCTCACCAACAGTTTGAGGGGCACGAATTCACTGATGATGCCGCCCTGCTGGAACAACTTGACCTGGATGTAGTCTGCGTAGAGGGGGCTGTTTCAAACGACAAGATTACGCGCCCCGACGATATTGGGCGCGCCCGTGACTGGATTACCCCTGTTCCGGCCTCAGAGAAAGACAGCGATATGAACCACGAAGAGTTCCGGGCTGGTACCGGTTTTGACGTTCATCGATTTGCCCCAGGTGACCATTGTATCCTTTGCGGTGTCAAAGTCCCCCACTCCGCACGCCTTGAAGGCCATTCCGATGCGGATGTCGGCCTGCATACGCTAACAGACGCATTGTTGGGGGCCATTGGTGCCGGCGATATTGGGCAACATTTCCCGCCTTCTGACATGAAATGGAAGGGGGCAGCATCGGATCAGTTTGTTCTTCACGCAGTCAATCTGATCCGTGAACGCGGCGGACGCATCGTCAATGCGGATATCACCCTGATTTGTGAGCGGCCCAAAATAGGACCGCACACACGGGCCATGCGCGAAAAGGTTGCTGAAATTCTTGGTGTTGAAGTTGATCGCGTCAATGTGAAGGCGACGACGACAGAGCGCCTGGGCTTCACCGGACGCGAGGAAGGTATCGCGGCTCAAGCTGCGGTCAGCGTCGCCCTACCCGTCAAATAGAGTGTTCTTCCATTCAATAATAAAGGCAGGATGAAAATCCCGCCTTTATTATTTTCGTTCAGACCTTATGCCGGAGATGAACCGTTCTCTTTTTCTGGCAATTGATGTTTCATCAGGACCGGAACCTGGGCCATGCCAAACACCATGGTCAGCGGCATAATCCCCCATACCTTGAACGCAACCCATATATCGGTCGAAAAATTGCGCCAGACAATTTCATTGATCACGGCAAGAACGACGAAGAAAATGCTCCAGCGCCAGGTCAGGATGCGCCATCCCTCGTCCGTCGCCTTAAATGCACTTTCCAAAACCAGTTTCAAAAACAGCTTTCCAGCAATTAAACCGCCAAACAGGATCGCTGCAAACAGCAGATTGACAATCGTCGGCTTGATTTTAATGAACAGATCATTGTCGAGATAAAGCGTTAAGCCGCCAAACACGATCACGAAAGCGCCGCCAATCAACGGCATCACCGGAATGGTTCGGGCAATAACATACGATACGACCAGCGCAACCACTGTTGCCGTTACAAAAACCGCTGTTGCAGTCATAAGATTGGTTGTCGCATTGACTGCGAAAAACAGGATCAGCGGCCCCATTTCAAGGGCAAGTTTTGTAAGCTGGTTCATTGGTCACTTCGTTAAATGTAAAATTTCGGCCATCCTAGGGGCCAAAGGCCATTGATGCAATCAATTCGGGATTGTTGCCCCTGCGACCTGACCGCGCAACCAATCGACATATGGTCCATTTCCCCTGCCTAATGGAATTTCCAGAATACAGGGAATATCATAAGGGTGATGATCTGTGATCCATTCCGAAAGCGCCGTTGCCGCTGTGCTGGTCGATTTCAGAATGATAACTATCTCGTTTTCTTCTTCGATATCGCCATCCCATTCATAGATTGCCGTCATTTGGGGCATGATATTCGCGCAGGCCGCCAATCTTTCTCGAACGGCACCTCCCGCAATCAAGCGGGCGACTTCCATGTCTGGCGCTGTCACATAAAGAAAGACCATGTCACTACGATCAAAGGACTTCGATGTCATGGTGATTGCCTCTAGGTTGATTATCCGTCACACTTACCTGCAATATATAGCTTCATCATCACATCGCGCCACACACAAACCTATTCTATCAATTCTGGGATGCCATGACGGGGAAAAAGCCGGTGAAACCGACACAAACACAACTTGATTGGTTGCGCCGTGGCCTTAGCCAGCCGGGTGGAAAGTTGCCGCTCTTTGACACCAATGGCAAGCAAATCAGTGAAAAAACAGTCAAAAGCTGCATTGATCATGGATGGGCTGCCCCATGGTTTGACAACCCGATCAAACCGGACTGGCTGATTTGCAAACTGACCGATGAAGGTCGTAGGGTTGCGACCTCTGTTGCTGATAAAAACGCATAAGGACATCCGGTCGCGATCCCGAACCGCTGCACTGATCTAATCAGCACGTCCACGGGTATCAAGGTTAATCACCTTTTACCACTGAGTGTGCCGGATCATGTGTTCATTTGTCAGAAATACGGTTGCTGTTCTCACCCTCGCATGCTCCTTTGTCGCACACAGCGCCAAAGCGTCAGATACCGAGCACGCGTGGGATATATGGCATCAGCCAGATGTGCATGCGCTAATGCGTCATGCCATTGCGCCGGGTACTGGCGATCCGGAAAACTTCACCATTGGCGATTGCAGCACCCAACGAAATCTTGACGAGACCGGCCGCAATCATTCTGATCCGTGTTTAAGAAAATAACACTGTAGAAATGCTTGCCCGACTGATGCAGTAGCCTTGCCAGTACAAATGACAAGATATCAGATTTTGATGGAGAATAAATTGGTCGGAGCGAGAGGATTCGAACCTCCGACCCCCTGCACCCCATGCAGGTGCGCTACCAGGCTGCGCCACGCTCCGACCGTAAAGAATGCGTCGTTTGACGCGGCTCGATAAATAGCCGCGCAAGCCCAAAGACGCAAATGGTTTTTACGTATTTTTTTCCGACTGTTGCAGGGCCGATCTGAGGATGCCTTGAAGCTCTTCCAATTCACCTAACAGGTTTGCAAGAACAATCTTATCTGGTGTTCCTGCTTTGCCTGTCGAATAAGCCATATCTGATGCTTCATCCGATGGACCATCGACGGTTTCAGCCAGCGACGCCACCGCAACTTCCGAAGGCAGTTGCCCCTTGTTCTGATCAAGCAGCTTTTGCACACCCTTGATGGTGTAGCCCTGATCATGGAGCAGTGAACGAATATCAGCCAGCAGCACCAGATCTTCCGGACGATAATAACGTCGCCCGCCAGCACGTTTCATTGGTTTGATCTGAGGAAACTTGGATTCCCAAAAACGTAGGACATGCTGCTGCAGCCCCAGCTCTTTTGCTGCTTCGCTAATTGTACGAAACGCAGAGTCAGACTTTGCTGTGCGGCGGTTTTCCGCCTCAGCCCCCAAGTTATTTTTCATGAGTTCAGTTCTTAAGCGTTAATGCGTGCTTTCAACACCTGCGACGGCCGGAACACAAGCACTTTGCGCGGCAGGATTGGCACTTCTTCACCTGTCTTGGGATTGCGACCAATGCGCTGTCCCTTCTGGCGAACGGAAAAACTGCCAAACGAGGAAATCTTTACGACTTCATCCTTGATCAAGGCAGATGAAATTTCGTCGAGAACCGTTTCCAGCAACTGGGCGGACTCGTTACGCGACAAACCGACTTCCTGATAAACGGCTTCGGCAAGATCAGCGCGGGTAATCGTAGCTTCCGACATAACAGGCCGCCTCCTTAAAACGGGACTTTATACACAAGGCTATATCTGGTGGCGAAATCAGTCAATATCAACAGGATACATCGCTTTGCGGCAGAATGTTGTGTTTTTTAAGCAAATGCTTTGTTTTTGTCAGATATCCAGCAGAAACCAGAGCTTACCAGCGAACCAGTGCAGCGCCCCAAGTGAACCCGCCGCCCATCGCTTCCAGAATTACAATATCACCACGCTTGATCCGGCCATCATGAACGGCTTCGGCTAGTGCCAGGGGAATCGACGCCGCGGACGTGTTCGCGTGACGATCAACCGTAATGACCACCTTGTCTTCGGAAATGCCAAACTTTCTGGCAGTGCTGTCAAGAATGCGACGATTGGCCTGATGTGGCACCAGCCAATCAATATCCACGGCTTCAAGCCCCGTATCGGCAAGAACTTCGCGAATAACGCCTGCAAGGTTGGTCACTGCATGGCGGAAAACTTCCTTGCCTTCCATCTGAAGAAAACCAACAGTCTGGGTCGTTGATGGACCGCCATTGACATACAGCAGTTCGTATTTACCACCATCCGAATGCAATCGACTTGCGAGAATACCTTGATCCTCGACGGTGCCCTTGCCTTCAACGGCCTGAACAACAACCGCCCCTGCTCCGTCACCGAACAAAACGCATGTCCGGCGGTCTTCCCAATCCAGAATACGCGAAAATGTTTCTGCCCCGATGACGAGAACCGTTTTTGCCTGACCGTTCCGGATATACATGTCCGCAGTGGTAAGGGCGTAAACGAAGCCCGAGCAAACCGCCTGAACGTCGAAGGCAAAACCGACAACGCCCAGTCGATGCTGTACTTTTGTTGCCGTTGCCGGAAAGGTATTATCGGGTGTCGCGGTCGCAACGATAATCATGTCAATGTCCGCGGCAGTCACACCGGCATGTTCCATTGCACGTGTGGCAGCAGCCACCGCAAGATCACTGGTAGTTTCCCCTTCGGCAGCGATATGACGCTGTCGTATTCCCGTCCGCGCAACGATCCATTCATCAGATGTATCGACGCGCTTTGCCAGTTCATCATTGGTTACAACATTCGAAGGAAGATAAGAACCGCAACCAATAATGCGAGAACGAACAGTCATGATTTAAGAACCGCCAGTTTTAGTGGGAATAGTTGGGACAGACAGTATCAGTCGACCTGGCCAGCTGCGAGGGCGATGGTTTCCTCATCGATCGGAGCTTTGGAAATCGCCTCTTCGAAGGCGGCAAGTTCACCCTTGATCGTTTCGTTCAGCCGGTTCGCAATAAGGTCGTGACAAACGCCAATGGCATTCGAGAACCCCAGCGCATCGGTGCCACCGTGGCTTTTCACGGCAATCCCGTTCAGGCCCAGCAGCATCGCACCATTGTAACGACGCGGGTCCATACGTTCCCGGAAACGCTGCAATGATCGACGGGCCAACAGATAGCCGACCTTCGCCCAGAATGAACTTTTGAAAGTTTCACGCAGGAAGTGCACCAGCAGTCGTGCCGTTCCTTCGGCGGTTTTAAGTGCAACGTTACCGGTAAAGCCGTCGGTCACAATTACGTCCACGGTGCCCTTGGCAAGGTCATCGCCTTCGACAAATCCTTCGAAGCGGATCGGAAGGTCGATTTCACGAAGTATTGCTGCGGCTTTCTTGACCGACTCATTGCCTTTGAGTTCTTCAATCCCGACATTGAGCAAGCCCACAGAAGGCCTTTCAATACCAAACAGAATGCGTGCGAAAACCTCGCCCATAAGCGCGAACTGCACCAGGTTGTTCTCGTCACATTCAATGTTGGCGCCAAGATCGAGCATGACGGTCTCGCCGCGCTGGGTTGGCATATAGGTCGCAATTGCCGGCCGGTCGATACCACGTACGGTTTTAAGGACGAATTTGGCCATAGCCATCAGAGCACCGGTATTTCCGGCAGATACGACGCCTTGCGCGTCCCCCTCTTTAACAGCATTGATGGCCAGCCGCATGCTGGAATCCCGACGCTGCCGCAAGGCAACGGAAGGTTTGTCATCCATCGTCACTTCTTGAGAGGCATGACGAATTTGACTGACGGTTTCAAGCCCCGGATATTTGGCGAGCAGCGGTTTGAGCTGCGCTTCATCCCCAAACATCAAAAATTTAAGATGAGGCAACCGTTTCAGGGCAATTTCTGCACCCGCCACGACCATCTCAGGCGCGTGGTCTCCTCCCATCGCGTCAAGTGATATGCAGACCTGTTCAGGCAATGTATTCTCTTATGGTTGTTCTAAAACATCTGAACCGGAATTTACCGGCAGGCTTGCCTATCGGCTAAACTTGTCTTCGGCATGCCGGAAAGCCCGTAATTACCGGAATTCTCAGCCAGATACAAGGTAAAGCCGATATGCAATCAAAAGCGACCAGTATCCGGCTTGCTCTTCGCCTTTTCGGTCAAAAGCGTAAAATGCCGGTCGTTACCGGCATTTTCCTGACATTTTACGTGACGAAAAACGCAACCAAAATTGTAATTTAGTTTTTCTTCTCTAGCTTGTCCTTAAGACCTGCGAGTTTTGCAAACGGGTTGGGACGCTCTTCTTCGTCTTCCGATTTGACCACGTCCGCAACTTTCGCGCCGTCCTTGCGAGGATAAGGGTCCATGGCGACAGCAAGAAACTGTGCGACAACTTCACCAACATCAATTTTGCCATCTACCAATGGCTCTGGCTGATCCAGAAGCGCCATAAGCTCTTCTTCGGAAAGATCATCCAAATCATCGGGATTCGAAGGAAGGTCATCTTCGGATACATGCGGAGAAAACAGAACCTCCACCTCGTCTTCGATGGTTTCGGGGACCGGCTCGAGTGTCGCAACACAACGCTGAACAATATCGGCATGCATGGGACCACGAAGGGTGACTTCGCCATTGCCTGCCGTCGTAGTCGTCAGGGTTGCCTTTAAACTATTGATAGCAATCAGTTCGAAGCGTGTAGCAAGCGCCTCGCGCTCCTTTTCATTTGCTTCGATCTCGATCTTGCTTTTTTTCTCGACCTGTTCGTCCGTATTAACGATGCGGGAAAATTCGGGTGTAATCTGTTCAGGCATTGGGGTCTCTTTCTATTCGGTTGGTGCAACGGCGACTTCCGGCACAGCCGGAAAATGGATAACGCCGTTGTGTAATTCTTCGGTTTTCTGACGGTCAAGGTGTGCGAGGGCATCATTGACATAACCGACCATGGCCATCAATTGCGCATCACTAGCCTCGTTGTCGGCATAAAGATTGCGGTTGAGTGCGGCGGCAAGTTCTATTGCACCGGATTGAACACCCTCTTCGTAGGCGACAATGCGACCGTGATAGGACTCCGACATTTTTCGGATGCGCTTCAGGATTCCGACGTCACCAATTCCCATCTCACGCATATTCTGGTCAAGATCGGAAAACATCACGTCAAAGATTTCTTGCGCCAGTTCACGACTTTCATTGTCTTTTTTCAAACGCCGAAACAGAACAAAGGCATGCACCAGAATCAGATCAAATCGCCCTTCCATGGTATCTGCGACGCCAAGGCGTGTATAGAATTCAGACTTGCGCGCCTGCCCAACCATTCCGGTGTAAAGCGCAAAGGCAGCACTTTGTTTGCGGTCTTTTTTCTTCAACCAGCCGAACAACAGTAACACTCCTTCGTTGACATTCCAGCCATGGCACGCAGAATGCCGTAAATTTCCCGGGGCGGCATCGCCCAACATTGCCCGGCAATATCATGCGCCCAGCGCTGAAACTCAAGGCAATTCCTTAATGACTTTAACTGGCTGATCGCTTTGGTGAGTTCCATGCATACAAGAACAACACGCCTTTCCCTTATGATGCTGGCCGGATTGGCAGTGGCATTTGTTGCTGCCTGCAGCCCGCGTATCGCAACGCGCGGCAATGCTCCTGAACCCGAAGTTCTCGAACAAATCATCGTCGGGCAATCCACAAAGGGTGATGTGACCGATCTTCTGGGATCGCCATCAAGCGTTGCGGCCTTTGACGAAAATGTCTGGCTTTATATTTCGCGCAGAACCGAAACAATTGCGTTTCTGGCACCGGATGTCGTTGAACAAAAGGTCATTCTCGTCAGCTTTGATGCGGCAAACCGGGTCGATATCCTAAGCGAATATGACCTTGAAGACGGTAAACCAGTAATTCCGACGGATCGGATCACGCCAACCGCAGGCAAGGAAATTACAGTTCTGCAGCAGCTGTTTGGCAACCTTGGTCGCTTCAGCGAAACCAAATAAATTCCAAATTCGTTTTCAGGCTTTGAAATGGTCGAACCCGTCATTGGCGAGTTCGACTATTTTTTTGTCGGCTCCGATGAGTTCGACCTGTCCAGGCTGGTCCGTCACCTTGCCAATGACCGTGACATCGTTACCCAACGTTTTGATATCTGCTTGATCGGCGCAAATCAGAAGTTCGTAATCGTCCCCGCCCCCCAGCACAGACGCCCATAGGGCGGGATCGGTATTTACCGCATTCATCGCTGCCTTTGATAATGGAATAAGATCCTTGTCAAAAACCATGCCGACACCAGACGCCAAACAAATCTTGCGACAATCCCCGGCCAATCCGTCCGAAATATCCATCGCAGCATAGCGGCCATAAGCATCAGCGCATTTTCTGCCAATCGTCAGGCGTGGTTGCGGTAACAGGTATCGCGACGAAAGATAGGCACTATCGGCTGCGTCCATCCCTATAAGGTTGCCCTGTAAGACCTTTAAGCCGAGTGCGCCATCGCCCAATGTGCCGGTAACCGCAATCAAATCGCCCGGTTTGGCCGCATCCCGGCGCATGGCGCGCCCAATTGGCACGGCACCGAACGCCGTCAGGCTGAAAAATGTGGGACCTGGTGTTCCAACTGTATCGCCCCCCAGAAGCGGGGTATCATAGGTAGCACAATCCTGCCCTAAACCGTTTGCAAAGGAAGCGATCCAGTCTTCGGAAAGGTCGCGATTATAACCAGCTGTTAGCAGCACCCCCAAAGGATAAGCCCCCATAGCTGCAAGGTCAGACAGATTAACACGCATAACCTTGCGCGCGATGTCGACCGGATCATCCTGACTGCGAAAATGTACATCGGCCACAAGTGCGTCGACCGTAACAACAATTTCGTGCCCATCAGGGGGTGACAAAAGAGCCGCATCGTCCAGAAGGGACAATGCGGCTTTTGACTTTTGCGCGATGGGCGCAAAATGACGTGCGATCAGATCGAATTCTCCTGATCGCGCGACCATATTAATTCTTACCGGCTTCACCCGCACGAAGCGTTTTGCCAATCCGGTCAAGGACAGCGTTTACAAGCTTCGGCTCGGTTTCGTCAAAGAACGAATGGGCGGCGTCCACATATTCAGTAATGACAACGCGCATCGGTACATCTTCGCGCATCATCAACTCATAGGTTCCTGCCCGCAGAATACAGCGCAAAACAGTTTCAAGACGTTTGGTTGTCCAACCCTTTTCCAGAGCTGAGTCGATCAGCCCGTCAAGATCGACCGTGCGCGCAGTAACCCCCTGAACCAGGTCGGCAAAAAATCCGCGGTCCGGATCAATCAGATTGTCATTGGGTTCATCAAGGTCGCGAATACCTTCGCCATCAAGGCGGAAATCCGAATATTCGCGCACGACGTCACCGGCCGAAAGCTGGGAAAGCTCTGCCTGGTATAGCGCCTGAATGGCGGCAAAGCGCGCAGCACTGCGTCGTTGGGCGGCTGATGCCTTGGGTTTATCAGTCATTACTTGTGATGTATTCCAAAATGGTTTTGAACTTCAATCATACGAAGAACAGCGCGGGCGGCCTCGCCCCCTTTATTCTTCTGATCTGCCTTGGCGCGTGCAAGTGCCTGGGCTTCATTTTCAACAGTCAGGATGCCATTGCCGATCGCCAGACGGTAATCAAGGCAAAGTTGCATCAATGCGCGATTTGCTTCTTCACAGATATGGTCGTAATGCGTGGTTTCACCGCGAATAACGCAGCCAAGTGCCAAGTAGCCATCATAGCGCGGACCAGTCGCAAGATCAGCCATGGACTGAACAGCGTAGCGGATTGCTATCGGAACCTCGAAGGCACCTGAAACAGAAATCCGGTCCCAGGTTGCACCGCCAGCTTCGAGCGTCGACGCAGCCCCTTTGACCAGATCTTCGACGATATGGGTGTAATAAGGCGCATCAACGATCAGAATGTGCGGACCGTTACTCATGTTTATTCCTCCGAGACAACAAGCGGACGCTGATCAACCAGATTTAGACCGAACCCGTCAAGTCCTACGATGTGTCTTTTGGTATTTGAAAGCAAAATCATATCGCGAACGCCAAGATCAAGCAGGATCTGTGCGCCAACACCATAGTCACGCAAATCAGAGTCGCTAGCAGATTTTGCGATTTCCTGACGCAGAGCATCGCCGTCCCCGCCATTGAGTTCGATAAGCTTTGCGATAGACGATGAAAGCGTATTCGGACGGGGTTCACGGATGAGAACAATAACGCCACGCCCCTCCTTGCCAATCTGCCGCATTGCAGCCTGTAACTCGCCGCCATGCGCTCCTTGCCGGTCGCCAAGCACATCTTCAAGCACATTCAAAGCGTGGACACGCGTCAGGACCGGCTTTGCATCAGAAATGTCGCCCTTCACCAAAGCAATATGTTCGGCATATGTGACATTGTTGACATACAGATTGAGCTCAAACTCGCCGCCATGCACCGAATTGATTTTTGTTGTTGCCTTACGCTGAACAACTCTTTCATGCTTCCGGCGATAGCGGATCAAATCGGCAATCTGGGCGATTTTGAGATTATGCTTTTTGGCGAACTCGACAAGCTCCGGCAAACGCGCCATTTCGCCGCTTTCGCTCATGATCTCGCAAATAACGCCAGATGGATTGAGGCCCGCAAGGCGCGAAATATCAACCGATGCTTCGGTATGTCCAGCCCTCACAAGAACACCACCTGGACGCGCGCGCAAAGGAAAGACATGCCCCGGGGTCACTATATCGTCGGAAGTTGATTTTGTATCAATCGCCACGGAAATTGTTCGCGCCCTGTCCGGAGCGGAAATACCCGTTGTCACACCTGTTGCCGCTTCGATCGAAACTGTAAACGCCGTCTCATGCCGCGTACCATTTCGCGCGCTCATCAACTGCAGCCCAAGAAGATCGCAGCGTTCGGATTCCAGCGTCAGACAAATAAGTCCACGGCCATGAGTTGCCATAAAGTTTACGGCATCCGGTGTTGCCATTTGGGCCGGAATAACCAGATCACCCTCGTTTTCCCGGTCCTCGTCATCGACAAGAATAAACATCCGGCCGTTTCGGGCTTCTTCAATAACATCTTCAATTGGTGACAGATAACGATGCGGCATGATCCTTCAATCCTTACCCAGCATGCGCGCGACATAACGCGCCAGCATATCAATCTCGAAATTAATCCGGTCACCCGGTTGTTTCGATCCCAGCGTCGTGTGAGTCTGGGTATGGGGTATCAGATTGATACCAAAAGTGTTTCCGTCAACCTCATTGACAGTCAATGAAACACCTTCAAGCGTTACCGAGCCTTTTGACGCAATGTATTTCGCAAAAGCTTCAGGAACCTCGAATGTCAAACGAAGGGAATCACCTTCGGGAATGCGTTTTATCAGCGTCGCAACACCGTCCACATGACCGGATACGATATGCCCGCCCAACTCGTCCCCGATCCGTGTGGCCTGTTCCAGATTTATGCGCGATCCGACCTCAAGATCGCCCAAAGTCGTCTTATCAAGACTTTCGGCAGATGCCTCGATGGCAAACCAGTCCGAACCAGTTTCGATAACGGTCATGCACGCACCATTACAGGCAATCGACGCCCCAAGAGCGATTTTAGAAGTATCAAAAGCGGTCGAGAATTCGAAACGGGTGTCGCCGCGTTTTTCGATTTTCCGAACAGATCCTATATCCGTAATGATGCCAGTGAACATTTATCTATTCCGCTATTTTTTCGTAGGTTATCGCAATATCTTCACCAACTGGACGAACAGATGTGCGTTGAAAACGTGGCATGTCTGAAAGATGATCAAGCCCGAGCTCAGCGATCATCGCCTTGCCTTCCGCCCCGATCAGGGATGGTGCAATGAAATGAACCACCCGATCAGTCAAATCTCTATGCACCAAGTCGGCAGCCAGATTGCCACCACTTTCAATCAAAACGCGCGTCAGCCCCTGCTCGCCCAAACGTTTCATCACGTCATTTAGGTCGAAATGATCATTCTCGCACCCGGCAGTAAGTACTTTGACCCCGGTTTTTCCAAATTTTTCAAAAACTTCGTCAAATTTGTCTTGGGATGTAATGATCCAGGTAGGAACTTTTGGGGCACCACGGACCAATTCCGCCGATACAGGTACATCGCCATTGCGATCAAGGACAACACGAACAGGTGATTGGGCTTCTCGTCCGGGGATACGGCATGTGAGAGTGGGGTTATCAAAAATGACAGTCTTGGCACCAACAAGGATCGCATCGTGATTGGCCCTCAACAGGTGACCATACTCACGCGCAATATCCCCCGTTATCCACTGGCTCTCACCAGAGCGCGTCGCGGATCGGGCATCAATGGTGGATGCCAGTTTTAATGTAATGATCGGCCGACCGGAAACAATGCGCGATAGGAACCCAGCATTGATGCGATGGGCTTCGTCGCCATAAAGCCCTGTTTCAACCTTGATGCCCGCATCACGCAACATTTTGTACCCTTTGCCTGAAACACGACGATCAGGGTCTTCGAGGGCGCTGACGACACGCTTTACACCGGCTTCGATCAGTCCCAACGCACAAGGCGGCGATTTACCAAAATGACTACAGGGTTCAAGCGTTACATAGGCAGTAGAATTGCGTGCTTTATCGCCTGCCTCATCAAGTGCGACACGCTCTGCATGAGGCCTTCCACCCGGCTTGGTGAAGCCGCGCCCGACAATCGTTCCCTGGAGTGAAACCAGGACACACCCGACGGACGGGTTGGGCCAGACATTTCCCAGACCGCGTTTTGACAGGCTTAGCGCAACCCGCATGAAATGCCGGTCGTCATCTGAAAACGCGGTGGCTGCCATTACTCTGTGTCCGCCTCTTCTTCCCCATCATGCATGTTTTCCACGAACTGTTCAAAGTCGCGGGCTTCCCGGAAGTTTTTATAAACCGAAGCATAGCGGACATATGCAACCTGATCGAGTGCGATCAACGCACCCATAACCATTTCCCCGATCGTGTCGGTGGAAATGTCGCTTTCACCACTGCTTTCAAGACGGCGCTGAATGCCGTTTAACGCCTTTTCGACACGTTCGTCTTCAATCGGACGTTTGCGGCAGGCAAGAAAGATTGATCGTGCCAGTTTGTCACGATCAAACAATTCGCGTTGTCCGTCCTTTTTCACCACCATCAATTCACGGAGCTGAACACGTTCAAACGTCGTGAAACGCGATCCACAGGCTGGGCAAAACCGGCGCCGGCGAATGGCGTGATGTTCCTCGGTCGGACGGGAGTCCTTGACCTGGGTGTCTGTATGGCCACAGAACGGGCAACGCATTGTTTTTACTCGCTCCTGAAAGGATCAGGCATAGATCGGGAAGCGTTTGCAAAGGTCTTCGACCTTGGTGCGAACAGCATTCTCGACCTGGGCATTGCCATCAGGATTATCGACAAGCGCATCAAGCACATCGCCAATCAGTTCGCCGATCTGCCTGAATTCCTCGACACCAAAACCACGCGTGGTGCCTGCCGGTGTCCCCAAACGAACGCCGGACGTGATGGTCGGTTTTTCGGTGTCGAACGGAATGCCGTTCTTGTTGCAGGTGATTCCTGCACGCTCAAGCGCAACTTCTGCATTGTTGCCTTTGAGGCCTTTCGGACGCAGGTCAACCAGCATCAGATGCGTATCGGTGCCTCCGGTCACGATATCGAAACCACGCTTGACCAGAACTTCGGCCAATGCCTTGGCGTTATCGACGACCTGCTGCGCATATTCCTTGAATTCGGGACGCAAGGCTTCGCCAAAGGCAACAGCCTTGGCAGCGATAACATGCATCAATGGGCCGCCCTGCAAGCCAGGGAAGACTGCGGAATTGATCTTTTTACCGATTTCAACATTGTTCGACAGGATCATACCGCCACGCGGACCGCGAAGGGTTTTATGCGTCGTGGTTGTCACGACATCGGCATAGGTAAGCGGGCTCGGATGAACGCCACCGGCGACAAGACCTGCGAAATGCGCCATATCAACCATCAACAACGCACCGACCTTGTCGGCGATTTCACGGAAGCGTTTGAAATCGATCTGGCGCGGAATGGCTGAACCACCTGCAATGATCAGTGTCGGCTTGTGTTCCACAGCAAGAGCTTCGACCTGATCGTAATCAAGCGTCAGATCGTCTTCACGCACACCATACTGAATGGCATTAAACCATTTGCCAGAAAGTGCCGGGCGTGCTCCGTGGGTAAGATGCCCGCCTGCGTCAAGCGACATGCCAAGGATGGTATCACCGGGCTTGCAAAGGGCAAGCATTACCGCACCATTTGCCTGCGCGCCAGAATGCGGCTGCACGTTGACAAATTCACACCCAAACAGTTCTTTTGCACGATTTATCGCAAGTTCTTCTGCAACGTCGACAAACTCGCAGCCACCATAATACCGGCGCGAAGGATAGCCCTCGGCGTATTTGTTGGTCAGAACCGTTCCCTGTGCCTCGATCACAGCCTTGGAAACAATGTTTTCCGAAGCAATCATTTCGATCTGGTTCTGCTGGCGATCCAGTTCATCGGTGATCGATTTGAACAGTGCCGGATCTGCTTCTGACAAGCTGGTAGAGAAAAAGCCTTTGAATGACATTATGGGGCCTCTCGATACAATGTGGCGGGGCCGAACGCAGCAAAGTTCGAAACCCGTACCGGGTTATTGCCAGGTGGCGAAAAATCAGTGGGTAAGTGAAGAAAGTTTTTCAACACGCCGTTCGTGACGACCGCCTTCGAATTCAGTCATCATAAACGCGTTAACGCAATCAAGCGCCGTCGCATCACCCAAAAGGCGTGCGCCGAGGCACAGAACATTGGCGTTGTTATGCTGACGGCAAAGTTCGGCTGACAGGCGGTCATGTACTAAGGCAGCACGAATTTGAGGATATCGGTTGGCAGCGATGCTCATACCGATCCCGGAACCACATACAAGAATACCGCGTTCAGCCTTGCCATCGATAATCGATTTGGCAACGGATTTCGCATAGTCCGGGTAATCAACTGACGTAGAACCGTCGGTTCCAAGGTCGAGAACCTCCCAGCCATTTCCGGCAAGCGACTTGATGATTTGGGATTTAAGTTCAACACCACCGTGATCGGCAGCGATGGCAATGGTCTTGGCTGTCATATGCGAGCCCTTGGTAAATACGCCAAACAGTAATTTTGAGCGCCTTTTAGCACATAGCTTCGCAACTGCCAACGCACAGCGGCATATGTTGCCAAAGTTTTAAGTCAGCAACTTTTAAGCGTACAGAACGACACTTGACTACACTTAAAAAAGACATTCACACCCATTGCGTTAGAAAATCATCAACTAAAGAAAAATGACGGGAGTATACATTGATATAAACCCCACCATACGCTGTCGAACAAAATCGACGAAACAAAAGGTTTGGAATCTTTATCAATTAAACCGCATTACCGGTCATGCCTTTGCTGATTTTATTTATTTCTCATCTCGCATGGGTTTTCTTTGTTTTGAAAATTTAAGTAGAATCGATATATTGAATAACAGTCTTGTTTGACTATATTCGTAAAATAATGCAAAAAGCATTGCCTATTCATAATAGCGAAGGAAATATTTTAAGATGACCGATGCTGAAAACAGCGTTCTGGACCGCGACGAACTGCTACAGATGACTGTTGATATCGTTTCTGCTTATGTCAGTAACAATGCAATTGCATCTGCACAGATTCCGGAATTGATTTCGACAATTTTCAATTCGCTTGACGTTCTGCGTGAAGACGAAACCATTGAAGAAGAAGAACCGCTGAAACCGGCTGTTCCGATCCGCAAATCAATTGGCGATGATTACATCATCTGCCTTGAAGACGGCAAAAAGCTCAAAATGCTCAAACGCCACCTTCGGACAACATACAATTTGACCCCGGAAGAATACCGGGCAAAATGGGGCCTGCCGTCAGATTACCCGATGGTCGCGCCGAACTATGCAAAACAGCGCTCGCAGTTTGCCAAGAAAATCGGCTTGGGTCGCAAGGCGAAGTAATCGCCAGCTCTTTGACCTAAAAGAAAAAGCGTTTTCAGCAATTTCTGAAGGCGCTTTTCTTTTATGTGATCGGCAACAAAAAAGCCCGGCATTGCTGCCGGGCTTTCTGCTGATCAGAATATCTGGTTAGTTGGCGTAATCGTAGCCGCCGTCTTTCCATTCATAGAAGACGTAACCCGGTGCTGCGACGTCACCCTTGGCATCGAACGCAATCGAACCAAGAACGGTGTCGAATGTATCACCGCTATGCAGTGCTTCGATAACAGCTTCAGAGTCGGTGGTACCGGCTTTTTCAACTGCCTGTGCCCAAGCCTGAACCGCACCGTAGGTGTAAAGGGTGTAACCTTCCGGCTTGTAGCCCTGGCCTTCGAAGTATTTTACGAGTTCAGCGTTGCGCGGGTCTTTTTCAAGCGCCGGACCGGCGGTGAAAAGTGTTCCTGCACCGGCATCACCCGTGATCGACCAGTATTCGAGCGAGTTGAGCGCATCACCCGAAATCGCAACGGTCTCAAGACCCTGGCTGCGCATCTGACGAACGATCAGGCCCAGCTCGGTGTGGTAACCGCCATAATAAAGGACGTCAACGCCTTCGGATTTCAGTTTGGTTACCAGAGCCGAGTAATCTTTCTCGCCCGGGGTGATGGCTTCGTACATGACTTCCTCAACGCCAGCAGCGTTCAGGTTTTTCTTGGTCTCGTCTGCAAGACCTTTGGAATAAGCCTGTTTGTCATGAACGATGGCGATTTTCTTGTCGCCATAGTTTTCAGCAAGATATTTGCCGGCAACTTCGCCCTGCTGGTCATCACGACCGCAAACACGGAAAACGTTATCCATGTCACGTTCGGTCAACTGCGGGTTGGTCGAAGCCGGGGAAATCTGCACGATGCCCTCTTCGAAGTAAACTTCCGAAGCCGGGATCGAGGAACCAGAGCAGAAGTGACCAGCGACAAGAGCAACGCCCTTGCTAACGAGCTGGTTTGCAACAGCAACAGCCTGTTTCGGATCGCAAGCGTCATCGCCGATTTCGAGAACGACTTTTTCGCCGTTAACGCCACCGGCAGCATTGAGGTCTGCAACCGCTTTCTGGGCGCCCTGGGTCATCTGTTCGCCAAAGGCGGCGTACGGGCCGGTCATCGGACCAACGGTCGCGATAACGATGTCTGCTTTTGCTGCACCCATCGAGAGGACAAGCGCGGAAGCAGTTGCCAGAAGGCCGAGCTTGGTTTTCGACATAAGAGAAGTCTCCCTGTTCCAAAGGTTGATTCCGTCACCATGACAGAACCATCTTTTTCGGACCCTAAACCGGCTCGTTTTTTTTTCGATTACCGGTTTTGGCTCCCTGTACTCTAACACCCCAGAATTGGTGTGCAATAGTACTAAACGTTGCATTGCCAACAATTTAGCAATGCGGTGGCGACGGCCAACCGTCACCACCGAAAAGATCAGACGTCCGCCCCTTCACGTGCACGGTAGCCGAATGGTCCGACACGTTCATAAAGCCACGGATATTGCGACAGCATCTTGTTAACCCGCGTCACACGGAAGGCTGCCGCCATAATCACAAACAGGATAACCGTATCGAAAATATATCCCGTAAGCGAAAGAAGCTCACCCTCGAACAGCGCAAACGTCATGAAACGGTCCGTCGCCCCCAGCAACAAGGCATACGGATAAAGCTGGTAGAAAGGCCGCCATGTATTGGCGATCGCCTGCCCTGTCATAAATGCACAGAACCCCATCAGGATGACGGTAATTCCGATTGTGACACCAATGCTGGTACCTGTAATCGCTTCCATATCCGTCCTCCTAGTGGCCACCCTCGAGATATGCTGCACGAACTTCCGGATTTGCCAGAAGTTCAGCCCCCGTACCTGAGAGAGTAATATTGCCGTTGACCATCACATAACCGCGATGGGCAAGCTTGAGTGCGTGGAACGCGTTCTGCTCGACCAGGAAGACCGTGACCTTCTTCTCGCGGTTGATCTTCTTGATCGTCTCGAAAATCTGCTTGACGACAAGTGGCGCAATCCCGAGAGAAGGCTCATCAAGCAACAACAAACGGGGACGCCCCATAAGGGCTCGACCGATTGCCAGCATCTGCTGCTCGCCCCCGGACATTGTTCCCGCTCGCTGGTTGATGCGTTCTTTCAGGCGCGGGAACAGATCAAACACCATCTCCAGATCCTCTTCGAAATATTTCGGATCCTGGGTGCTTGCCCCCATCTGCAGGTTTTCATAGACAGACATGCGCGGGAAAATCCTACGCCCTTCAGGGGATTGCTGAATACCAAGACGACAAATCTCATGCGTTGGCAAGCGACTGATATCCTGACCTTCAAACAGAATGCGCCCTTTTGACGCCTGCGGTGATCCGCAGCATGTCATCAGCAAGGTCGTCTTGCCGGCACCATTGGCCCCGATCAAGGTGACAATCTCGCCCTCGTTGACTTCCATATCAATGCCCTTGAGGGCTTCGATATTGCCATAGAAGGTGTGAACACCTTCAATCTTCAGCATGGACATATCGATCTGCTCCCTCGCTACGCATTCGGATCTAGATGAAGGTCGGCGGCGACTTCCGGCGGCAGTTCATCGTCTTCATCCTCACCGAGGTAAGCACGAATAACAGCCGGATCATTCTTGACGGCTTCCGGATTGCCATCAGCAATCTTCTTTCCGTAATCAAGGACGATCACATGATCGGAAATCTTCATGACGACGCTCATATCATGTTCGATCAACAGAAGGCCAATTCCTTGATCATCGCGGATGCTCTGTAACAGAACGTTAAGCTCAGCGGACTCACGAGGGTTAAGGCCTGCTGCCGGCTCGTCGAGACACAGCAAGGAAGGATTGACGCACATTGCACGCGCAATCTCGAGGCGACGCTGGGAGCCATAAGGCAGGTTCCCGGCATTCCAGTCAGCCTGTTCATACAGACCAACCTTGTTAAGCCAGAACTTGGCGGTTTCAAGCGCTTCTTTCTCGGCACTGGTATAGCGACCAAGATTGAAAAGCCCTGCCAGCGAAAAGGCGGACGCCTCCATAAGCTGGTTATGCTGGGCGACAACCAGGTTTTCCAGAACGGTCATGCCCGTGAACAGGCGGATATTCTGGAAAGTACGTGCCACACCGTTGTTGCGTGGAATACGGAAACCTTCCATACGCTCCAGCAAACGCGGTCCGTCATTGGCATAAAGCGTCAGACGTCCCTCGGTCGGCACATAGAACCCGGTAAGACAGTTGAAGACTGTGGTCTTCCCTGCCCCGTTCGGGCCGATAATTGCCGTGATCTCACGCTTTCTTGCGGTGAACGAAAGATTATCAATCGCGACCAGACCGCCAAAGCGCATGGTCAGATGTTCGACTTCAAGCTGTACGTTGTCGGTCATTTGACTTCTCCGGCAACTTTTTCTTTCTTGCTCATATTCAGCAGAATGGTCGGGTCACGGAAAGACAGAAGACCGCGCGGACGCCACAACATGATGGCAACCATACCAGCCCCGAAAATCAGCATGCGATATTCGGCCAGTTCGCGGAACATTTCCGGGAAACCGATCATGACAATCGCGGCAAGAACCACCCCGATCTGACTGCCCATACCACCCAGAACAACGATGGCCAGGATCACGGCAGATTCAAGGAAGGTAAAGCTTTCCGGGCTGATGAAGCCCTGACGTGTCGCAAAGAACGCGCCAGCAAAACCACCGAACATTGCACCAATCGCAAATGCCGAAAGTTTGGTATTCGTCGGGTTGATCCCCAGCGAGCGGCAGGCGATTTCGTCTTCGCGCAACGCTTCCCATGCACGACCAATCGGCAGTTTGCGAAGGCGCACGGTAACAAATGCGGTTACCAGTGCCAGCACAAGGATCAGGTAATACAGGAAGATCAGGCGATGCATCGTCGAATAGTCCAGACCGAACAATTCGTTGAATCCCATAACCCCTTCAGGCAAGCGTCGATCAAACTCGGCAAAGCCAAAGAAGCTGGGCCGGGCAATCGACGAAATGCCGTCTGGTCCACGGGTCAGATCATACCAGTTGATCAGGACAACTCGGATGATTTCACCAAAGCCAAGCGTCACAATCGCCAGATAATCGCCACGCAGTCGCAATACCGGGAAACCAAGCACAATACCGAAACTTGCGGCAAAAATACCGGCCAGTGGCAGGCACAGCCAGAAGCTCAGATCGAAATGCTGGGACAACAGTGCATAGGAATAGGCGCCGACCGCATAAAATGCGACGTAACCCAGATCAAGCAAACCGGCCAGACCGACCACGATATTCAGCCCCCAACCCAGCATGATGTAGATCATGACCAGTGTCGCGAGGTCGATAGCGGAGCGGTTTTCTCCAAACAGGAACGGGAAGATAATGAAGAATACAATCCCCAATGCCCCGATCTTCTTGGTGTTGGTCCGATATGCCAGCTGGATTTTTGACGAAAGCCTGGAGCCGCTTTCTTCCTCTTCGGCACCTGGTTTTTTCATGCTGAAATAGGCAATCGCAAAAACGATCGTGACGAAGGCAACAGCCACAATCACGCTCGTTGCACTGCCAAACGCCATATCAAGGAAGACTGGCGAAGCCCAGCGATCATCCATGTCGCGGAAGCGGACGAACATCTCGAATACCGCTACTGCGGCAGCGGTAATCAGCAAAGCCTGTCCCACACGCGAAATGTGTTCGCGGCGAAGGATCAATGCCAATCGGCCAATGATTGTCGAGATGATGGCGGTAACCACCAGATCCCAACGAACAGCCAGTTCAAGCCCGGTCGGACGGTCAACCGTCTCGACACCAAGGATCATGACTGACATCAACAGTGCAATAACAGCAAAGAACGCGAGTTCCTTGACAATTTCTGCACCGGAAATTCGTGAAGAAGTGATAAGAGCGGACATCAGACTTTCTCGACCTCCGGCTTACCAAGCAGACCCCACGGGCGGAAAATCAGCACGAGAACCAGAATGCCGAATGTCGCAACATCCTTGTATTCGATCGTGAGATATCCCGACCAGAATGCTTCGATCAGACCAATCAGAAGACCGCCAAGCATCGCGCCCGGAAGCGATCCAATCCCGCCCAGAACAGCAGCAGTAAACGCTTTAACACCGGCAAGGAAGCCGATATAGAAGTCGATCACACCGTAATAGAGGGTCACCATCATCCCGGCTACTGCGGCAAGAGCAGCACCCATGACAAAGGTCGTGGAGATGGTGCGGTCAACGTTAACGCCAAGCAGGCCAGCCATGGTGCGGTCCTGCTCACAGGCGCGCTGAGCACGACCAAGCGAGGTTTTCGCAATCAGTGTCGAAAACACAGCCATCAGAACAAACGTCAAAAGGATAATGACGATCTGCATGTAGCTGAGCTGAACATTGAAGTTCGGGCTTTCCATCAAGGTGATGCCGCCCTCGATCAATGGCTGCATCGGTTTCACGCGCGCGCCCTGCGAAATCTGAACAAAGTTCTGCAGGAAGATCGACATGCCGATGGCCGAAATCAGCGCTGCGAGCCGGAATGACCCGCGCAGCGGCCTGTATGCAATCCGTTCAACGCCCCACCCGTAGATCGAAGTGAGCACCATTGACACGAACAGCATCAAAAGAAGTGTAAGCGGAAGGATACCGCTAATCCCTGCTGCCTGACAGATCAGGAAGGTGATCAGGGAATGAAACGCGCCCAGCATATAGATTTCGCCGTGCGCAAAGTTGATCATACCGATGATGCCGTAAACCATCGTGTAGCCGATGGCGATCAAACCGTAGATGGCTCCCAGCGTCAGACCGTTGATCAATTGTTGTAAAAAATAAGCCCAATCCATTGCACAACCTTAGATTTGGCACAGACAAACGAGGTCTTCGACCGACTGGCTGAAGGTGCAAAACAAGATACAGCTGTATTGATTGGATGAGACCAAGTCTCCCCATTGCCCCCTAGCAAACCTCCGAAGCCTCCGTCTTTTTGTTATCGGGTTTTCCCCGGTTCTAGCCTTTGGACACGACCATTCTTGTTGTGGTTCTTTATCCAAAAGCGCGATTAGAGCACAAACCTTAGACACATGAGGTCGAAGGCTGCAAGCGGCTTTGATAAATTGGTCAAAAACACCAAATCGTATTTCATTCTTAGAATAAAACACCAACACCACCGAATGCACCGGCCCTTATATTGTATATTTTATCCCTTATTAATGACGTATTCAAGTTTTTGTACCGCGACGCGCTTTAGTTGCTCCGGATTCCTTGAAACCGGCCCTGCCACGGTCACCTCGATTCCCGTTTTGCCATCAATTGCCGTGCAGCGCAGATAGCTGCCAACCTGTCGCAATTCGAAATAAATCTCTCGCGGTGCATTGTTTCTGGTTGTCATTCATCAATCCGGGAAATTCTGTATCGGCGCTTTGATCGCTAGCCAGCACAAATCTACCACTAATGCAGGCCACGGTATTCATAAAAAAAACAGACCCGGCAAATACCGGGCCTGCATGACATACCTCATAATGCCGTAGCGTTACTTGTCGCCGTCTAGCATTTTGACAATTGCCGAGAAATCCATCCCACCATTTCCGCTATTTGAATAAAGCGCATACAGGCTTTCAGCCAATGCCCCCATTGGCGTTGTTGCCCCGGCGGTTGCGGCCGCCTGTTGCGCCAGTTTCAAATCTTTCAGCATCATGTCCACCGCAAATCCCGGTTGATAGTCACGATTTGCCGGAGACGTCGGAACCGGCCCCGGCACGGGACAATAACTCGTCAGGGACCAGCACTGACCGGATGCTTTTGACGAAATATCAAACAGCTTCTGCGCATCCAGTCCTAGACGCTTGGCAAGCATAAAGGCTTCGGACACCGCAATCATGCTGACGCCAAGCACCATGTTGTTACAAATCTTTGCCGCCTGCCCGGCCCCGCTGGTGCCGGCGTGAATGATATTGCTGCCCATTCCTTCAAGAACCGGCTTCGCGCTATCAAAATCACCATCATCGCCACCAACCATAAAGGTCAGTGTTCCGGCAGTAGCCCCCGCAACCCCGCCAGAGATCGGCGCGTCAACAGAGCCAAGACCTTTGGCCTTCGCCAACTCTGCAGCTTTGCGTGCGGCATCAACTTCGATGGTGGAGCTATCAATCAAAAGTGTGCCCGCCCTGGCGTTGGCAATCACGCCGTCTGGTCCGTCATAAACCGACAGCACGTGCTTTCCAGCAGGAAGAACTGTGACAACGAACTCGACATCCTTTGCCGCATCGGCAACCGTCGATGCCTTGGTTGCTCCTTCTGTAACCGCCTTGCCGACGGCGGCTTCGGACAAATCAAAAACCTTCAGCGCGTGTCCGGCCTTGATCAGGTTGGCCGCCATCGGCCCACCCATATTTCCCAGACCGATGAAGCCGATTTTCGCCATTTGGAGTCTCCTCTGATTTCTCGATGATCGAGATTCTATTTTGATTTCTGTCAGTTACAGAACCAGTCAGAACTGCAACTTCAACTCTTTATCTTCAGGTAAAAGGTCAAAATATGCCGCCACATCGCGCGGATCTACCTGACCAATATCGGCGTGTTGCCATTTCGGACTGTGATCCTTGTCAACAATCACCGCACGGACCCCCTCAAACAGATCGGGCATACGAACGGTGCGCTGTGACAAGCGGAATTCCATCGCCAGATCCTGCGCCAGCGTCATGTCGCGTCCCTGGCGGATCTGTTCGAAAGCCATGCAAACAGCAATTGGCGATTTGCTTCGCAGTATTTTGGCCGTTTCTTTTGCAAAATCAGTCAAAGACGCGTCAAGTGCGGCAAAAATATCTGCCACCGTATCGGCACCAAACAGCTTGTCGATCTCGGTGCGTAGGGTATTCAGAAGCCCCTCTTCACCTTTCACATGATGATCATCCAGAACTTTCTTCACCGCTGCAAACGGATCATTCTCGCCTTCTATGGCCGACAGATCCGACTTCAGCGCGGTAATATTTTCGCTATTCACATTATGGGTTGCCAAGTCGGCATAAAGGCAATCTGCGGCCTTTATCCGGGCCCCCGTCAAGCCAAGATAGAGGCCGATCTGCCCCGGGCAGCGGGACAGAAAATATCCGCCCCCGACATCGGGGAAAAACCCAATCCCAGTCTCAGGCATTGCAAACAGGGTGCGTTCAGTCACTACACGGAAACGCCCGTGCACGGAAACGCCGACACCTCCCCCCATTGTAATGCCGTCCATCAAGGCAATATACGGCTTAGGATAATTTGCAATGTAATGGTTAAGGCGATACTCCCGACGATAAAAGGCATCAAGAAGTTCTTCGTCGTCGCGCTGCCGCGCGTCATAAAGCCCCCGTATATCGCCCCCGGCACAGAACGCCTTTTCGCCAGCGCCCTCAATTACAACAACAGCAACCGTCGGGTCCGTCTCCCACGCGCGAAGTTTGGCTGTGATCGCATCAACCATCGGCAGATCAAGCGCATTCAATGCCTTGGGGCGGTTTAACAGGATATGACCGATGGCTCCGTCTTTCGAGAAAACAACGGATGCCTCATTGCCATGCGATGGACTTGTCGCGTTTTCGCTGCTCATAAATCAATCCTTTAACGCGGCACGTGAGATGATCAGGCGCATGATTTCGTTGGTGCCTTCCAGAATCTGGTGAACCCGAAGATCGCGCAGAAGTCTCTCGACCGGGTATTCGCGGATATAGCCATAACCGCCATGAAGCTGTAGCGCTTCATTACATACCCTGAACCCGATATCCGTGCCGAAACGTTTCGCCATAGCGCAAAACTGTGTTGCATCCGGTGCCTTGTTGTCCAGTTTCCAGGCTGCTTTGTGCAACATCAGCCGTGCTGCCTCAAGCTCAGTCACCATGTCGGCATATTTGAACTGCAAGGCCTGAAACTGATCGAGTGTCTTACCAAACTGTTTGCGAACCTTGATATGGTCGCGCGCATGCTCCATTGCGGCCCGTGCACCACCGATGGAGCATGCAGAGATATTAAGTCTGCCGCCATCAAGCCCCATCATGGCAAACTTGAAACCTTCGCCCTCTTCTCCCAACCGGTTTTCCACCGGAATTTTGCAATTGCTGAAAATGACGGCTGATGTCGGCTGACTGTTCCATCCCATCTTTTCTTCCAGCTTGCCAAATGACAGGCCTTCGGCATCTTTTGGAACGATAAAGGTCGATATTCCCTTCGGGCTGTCATCGCCGGTTCGCGCCATGACAATGTAAACATCACTGCGCGATCCCCCGGAAATAAAGGCCTTTTCGCCATTAAGGATGTAATGCGCACCGTCGCGCACAGCACGCGTACGCAACGAACCTGCATCTGATCCCGCTCCCGGCTCTGTCAGGCAATAGCTGGCGAAATGTTCCATGGTGACAAGTTTGGGAAGATATTTCTGGCGCTGATCTTCATTCCCGAAACGGTCAATCATCCAGCACGCCATGTTGTGGATCGAGATATAGGCAGCCGTTGACGGACATGCGCTTGCCAGTTCTTCGAAAATCACCGCGGCATCCAGACGGCCAAGGCCCGATCCCCCGACATCTTCGCGCGTATATATGGCGGCAAAGCCAAGTTCGGCCGCCTTGCGAAGGGTTTCTTCGGGGAAAATGTGGTTTGCATCCCACTCGCCCGCATAGGGTGCCATTTCGTTTTGTGCGAAATCGCGGGCTGCCTGTGCAAATGCCTGCTGGTCTTCAGACAGGTTGAATTCCATTGGATCGCCGCCTCTGAATGTTTTGGTATTTTCCCTTTACGTAAACGTGAATTCGGATCTTTGTCAATTCATTCGGTATAACAGTACCGAATTATGTGAATAATTTCGCCTCCGACAGTTTCAGGGGCGAATTTGCGAATTTTTGTTCCAATTTCTTGTCGGCTCGCAGCGAATATGCATTACTCCGGTGAAACCAATGCAACTTAAAAATCAGGGGAAACGACATGTCAGATTCCACGAAACCGGAAACTATTGTTCTACACGCCGGATACCACGCAGACCCGGCAACCGGATCGGTTGCCGTACCGCTTTATCAGACAACGAGCTACCAGTTCCGCGATACCCAACACGCGGCCGATCTTTTCGCGCTGAAAGAACTGGGTAACATCTATACCCGCCTGATGAACCCGACCAACGATGTGCTGGAACAGCGAATTGCTGCACTTGAGGGTGGCGCAGCAGCCGTAGCCGTCGGCTCTGGTCAGGCTGCATCAACCTTTTCCGTTCTCAATATCGCCCAGGCGGGTGACAATATTGTAAGTTCCACAGACCTTTACGGCGGTACTTGGAACCTTTTTGCCAATACATTCAAACAGATGGGTATCGAAGTTCGCTTTGCCGATCCATCTGACCCGGAAAACTTCCGACGTCTGACGGATGACAAAACGCGCGCCTATTACGCCGAAACCCTGCCAAACCCTAAACTTCAGGTCTTTCCGATCAGGGAAGTCGCCAATATTGGTGACGAGCTTGGCATCCCGTTGATTATGGACAACACCGCCGCACCGGTGCTGTGCCGCCCCATCGATCATGGCGCGACGATTGTCATGTATTCGACCACCAAGTTTATCGCTGGCCACGGTACGTCTGTTGGCGGGATTGTCGTCGATTCCGGCAAGTTTGACTGGGAAAAGCATGCCAAACGCTTCCCGTTACTGAACGAACCGGATCCCAGCTATCACGGTGCGGTCTGGACGCAGGCCGTCAAACCCATCGGCCCGGTTGCTTATGCGATCAAACTGCGCTGCACATTGCTGCGCGACGTTGGCGCGGCCGCCTCGCCTTTCAACTCGTTCCAAACCATTCAGGGCATGGAAACACTGCCACTGCGCATGGAACGCCATTGCGAAAACAGCGCCAAAGTTGCCGACTTCCTGTCGTCCCATCCCAAGGTTTCCAAGGTGATTTATCCGGGCAAGCAGGATGGCGAAAGCCGCCGCCGTGCCGATACTTACCTTAAGGGCGGATACGGATCGCTGATGGGGTTTGAGCTTGCAGGTGGCAAAGAAGCCGGCGAGAAATTCATCAACAGCCTTGGCCTGTTTTACCATGTCGCCAATATCGGTGACACAAGATCACTTGCCATCCATCCGGCCACGACAACGCACAGCCAGCTTTCCGAACAGGATCGCCTTTCATCTGGCGTGACGGACGGTTATGTCCGCCTGTCGATCGGTATCGAACATATCGATGATATCCTTGCCGATTTGAAACAGGCACTGGACAAAGCCTGATCCATCATATCGTTGAATATGAAACCGGCCCTGTTTGCACGGGGCCGGTTTTTTATTGACCATTTTCCCGATCAAAGGTAAACGCGCATTATCGGCAAAACATGCAAAACAGGCAATCAGATGTCGAGTGTCAATTCGCGCCAGCGTGAAATCGAAAAACTGCTTCACAGCCAGGGCACAGTTCATATTCATGACCTGTCTGCACTTTTTCATGCGTCCCTTGATACCATTCGGCGCGACCTGCGCCAGATGGAGGATGCCGGGGTCCTGCGGCGTATTCATGGGGGTGCCACATTACCAAGTACTGCCCGTGAAGGGTTTCATGACCGCGCACAGGATTTAAAACCGGAACGCTCCGAAATCGCCCGCAAGGTCGCCCATGACCTTGTTCCGGATCATGGTGTGGTCTTTTTCGACAGTGGCACGACCATCTATGAAGTCGCCCGGAATCTGAAACCGTCATTTTCCGGTACTGTGATCACGGTCAATCCCCTGATTGCTGTTGAACTGGCCAATCATCCGAATGCGAATATCATCATGATTGGCGGCATGGTTCTGAAACGTGATCTGGCGATCTGCGGACCGACGGCCATTGATGAAATACGCAACTACAATGCCGATCTTGTGCTGCTGGGCACCTGTGCCCTTCATCCAGAACTGGGTTTGACCACCAGCACAGCCGAAGAACGCGCCACCAAGGCAGCGATGCTGGCGCAATCTGCCGAAGCGATTGCCGTCACCACTGCCGACAAACTCGAAACCAGCTTGCCATTCAGGGTCTGTGACCTTGATGCGATTTCCCATCTTGTAACCGGCAGGAAGCTGTCGAGCGGTTATCTGAGCAACTATACCGAACGCGGGATCAATGTGATCCTTGCCTGACGGAGGCCGAGCCCCACATGCCTATCTCCAACCAGATTGCCCATAACAGAATCCGTGCCATTTTCTTTTTGCATGGTGCCGCCTTTTCAAGCTGGGTCCCGCATATTCCGCTGGTGCAGGAGCGCCTTGGATTTGGTCACGATGATCTTGGTGCCATATTGCTGGCGGCCGCAGTTGGTGTTCTTGCCGTTATGCCTGTTGCCGGTCGTCTATCGGACAAGTTTGGCAGCGAACGGGTAGCACGCTATTCCGGGGTGGCTTATTTCATTGCCGTTGGTATTCCGGTTTTCATGCCAAGCTTCATGTCGATTGCGATTGCCATGTTCGCACTTGGCTTTTTTGGCGCGTTCCTTGATATATCGATGAATGCCAATGGCCTGAATGTTGAGCGGGCCAAAAAACGTAGCGTCATGTCCGGCCTGCACGGTTTCTGGAGCCTTGGTGGCTTTGCCGGTGCGGGCACGACAGCCGCATGGTTTGCCCTGCCCTTGCCGGTTGAATGGCATCTTCCAGTCATGCTGGCCCTTTTCCTGATTCTGCATCTGGTCCTTCAACGCCAGTTGATGCCTGATGCCGCCGTTCCCCATCTGGCCCAAACGCATGACGGATCATCTGCCAAACAGCGCGCGATGTTTCTGACCCTGCTGCCATTTGGGGCCTGCGCCTTCATCGGCCAGTTTGGCGAGGGTGTGATTACCGACTGGGCAACGGTTCTGATGAATACCGAACTCAATTCCGGCCCAACAATGGCGGCCGTGGGTTTTGCCTGCTATTCGGCGACCATGGCAATCACGCGCCTTTCGGGCGACTGGCTGGTTACGAAATTTGGCCGCCCGCAAATCCTGCTGTCCAGTTCGGCATGCGCATCCATTGGTCTGTTTGTTCTGGCACTTGCGCCGCATTACGTCGTTGCCTGGATCGGGTGTGCCATCGCCGGGATTGGGCTGGCTGTCATTCTGCCGCTTTTGATTTCCGCCGCCGCACAGGCAAGTGGCAGAAGCGGCGGTGCGGTCGTTTCAACCATTGCAGCAACCGGTTACACGGCCCTGATGGCCGGGCCACCGGTAATCGGGGCAATCGGCCAACAGGTTGGCCTGGTTACGGCTTTTGTCCTGACGGCAAGTTTTCTGTCTTTAATCATCCCGGTCTATCTGCTGACCATGCGTAAACGCCTTTATCGCACCAGCAACAGTTGATCCGCCGTCAATTCTGTCCCATAAATTGGGCACCTCATTTCTGAATTCAGAATGCCGCCCCACTGACAAGAGAACAGATCATGGCCAAAACAGTCACCTATGGCACTTTCCCGCGTACACGCCTTCGCCGTACCCGCATGAGCGACTGGTCGCGTCGCATGGTGGCGGAAACCCGATTGACGGCGCATGATCTGATCCTGCCGGTATTTGTGATTGACGGCAAAAACGAGCGGACACCGATCCCGTCGATGCCCGGTGTCGAACGCCAAAGCGTCGATGTGCTTGTTGAAACGGCAAAACATGCCGAAAAGCTTGGCATCCCTGCCCTTGCGCTGTTCCCGTATATTGATGCCAGCCTCAAAACCAAGGATGCGCGCGAAGCATATAATCCCGACAACGTGATTTGCCGCGCGACAAAGGCGATCAAAGACGCCTGCCCCAATCTTGGTGTCATTACCGACGTTGCCCTTGATCCGTTCAATGCGGATGGTCAGGACGGGATCGTGATTAACGGTGAAATCCTTAATGACGAAACGACCGAGGCCCTTGTGCGCCAGGCACTGGTTCAGGCACAGGCCGGATGCGATGTCGTCGCCCCGTCCGACATGATGGATGGCCGTATCGGTGCCATTCGTGATGTTCTGGAATCCGAAGGGCTTAAAAAGGTCCAGATCATGGCTTATGCGGCAAAGTACGCATCGTCCTTCTATGGTCCGTTCCGTGATGCAATCGGATCGGCTTCTGCCTTGGGCAAGGCAGACAAGAAAACATACCAGCTTGACCCCGCCAACAGCAGCGAGGCCATGCGCGAAGTCGCCTACGACCTTGAGGAAGGTGCTGACTCTGTCATCGTCAAACCGGGTCTTCCGTATCTTGACGTTCTGTATCGGGTGCGCGAGGAATTTGGCGTCCCTGTTTTCGCCTATCAGGTATCGGGTGAATACGCGATGCTGCGTGCTGCGGCCCAGAATGGCTGGCTTGATTACCTTGGCTGTGCCATTGAAACGCTGTCCTGTTTCAAACGTGCCGGCGCGTCAGGAATCCTGACATACAGTGCAATTGACGTTGCCGAGGCCATTTAACAAGGAAACTTTTTTCCACCTTTCTGGAAAAAGTTCTTGATTTGTTCTTTTTACTGTGGCATAAAGATAAAGTCAACAGGACAAATGGGTCCGGAGACAAAACCCGCAAAGCGTGATTCGCTTTTGCGGGTTTTTTGCGTTTCGGGCGGCAAAACAGGAATGGGATGATGATAGAGCAGCGATCTGATCGTCTGAAAGGACGACGGCGGTATCGCCAAAGGGGCATCACTGGCGCATGGAAAAGTTATTACGGCGGTGGTGCGTCCGGGCCGTGAGGCCGCCGGAAATTTACGAAAAACTGTGGTTTATCATGACGGGAGAAATGCGCCCTTGGGCAAGGGTGCTTGTTCGGGGCAGCGAGAGCCGGGCTGAGGTCAGCCCATCCCGCCGCTACCCAACAGGTCGGTGAAGTCTGGCAATGCCGAGGATCAGCAGGCCCGAATTGCGTCTGCATTGGATCGGCTGGCTGAATTGGTTGGCTTGACGATGGGGCCGATGGATCATGATGGATCATTCGGAGATGCCGAAAGGCTGGTCGTCAATGGCGGGATTTGTCCCTGCCCTGCGACAACGCCTTCGTCCTTGGGGCGAGGTGCGCTTGCAGTGTCCATCGAAAGCCCGAGGCGTTTGTTCGGGGCAGCAGGGACTGGGGCGTGGTCGGTCTGGTGCAAAATCCAGTTCTGTCCAGCCTACCCGGTCGGTAGCGTTTGTCGATGCAAAGGGCAGTGGGATTGGTTGGAGTGGTTTGTCGGTTGATCAAAATCGTCATTCCGGGCGAAGCGCAGCGCAGACCCGGAATCCATGCCCTGTTGAAAGAGGCTGGATTCCCAGCGTTGCGGGAATGACGATCAGGTCGGGAGTACCTTGTCAGCGGGCCTTTTTTACCGGGGCGTTTTATCCATTATCAGGCACAGCAGGCTTCGCTTTTGGCGCCTGACACGTCAATGCCATGACCAATTGCGCGCGCACAGAAATGCGGACGCAAACCCGACTTTTCAAACAGGCTTTCGATATCGTCCTGGCCGTCAAGGAATCCGCCCTGATGCACCAGAAGCGTCTTGATGCCTGCCGCCAGTCCACCCAGCACATCGGTATGGATCGTATCCCCCACCATCAGAACACGGTCCCGGCTGATATCCGGGTGACGACGCAGAACTTCATCAAATACGTGGCCATAGGGCTTGCCAACGCAATCCGGTATCACGTTGCACCGATCCGCTGCCTTATGGGCGAAATATCCGGACTCAACGGACAGGAATGCCCCCATCGGCGCGCAGATATCGGGATTGCCGACCAGAATGGGGCGCGGATTGGCTGCAAGGCTTTCTTCCAGATGATTCTGCTGGATATCGGTCCAGTTTTCAGAATCTATAAGAACAAAACCGTCAACCGCATCATAAAGCGCACGATCCGCACCAAGCGGTTCCACCCTGCCCGGCAGGATATCAAATGGCCAGTGAGCCGGCGCCATGGCCCCCCAATGAGACAGATCCCTGTAGGTTTCCATCATCGGGGCGACGAATTGCTGGCTGCTGATCAGGTTTGTCGTGTTGAAATCAAACCCGCGCCCGCGATGCCGTGCCAGAATTGCTTCGGCTGAACTCGATGCATCATTGGTGACAACGGCAAGTTTCTTTCCCGATTTCTGAAGGGTTGCCACCGTTTCGACCGCGCCGGGAATGGATTGCGCGCCGCTATTGAGCACACCGAAAGCATCAAACACGATCAGATCAAATTGATCCGCGATTTCCAGAAGGTTCCCGACATACTGTGTTTTCGCAGGAACAGATGCCGGATCAACCTGCGGCAAACGCGGGGCATATTGCAGATAAGCTGCAATTGCCTGCTCAAAGCTGAGCTTCGGGCGGTTGATACTCATCTGTCCGTGTCTCCTGTCCGATAGAAAGCCATCCATGGATTGGTCTGAAAACGTCAATCCGGATATGTTCATATGAAAATCGTGATTGCTGTTGTAGCGGTTCCGCCCTCAATTGGAAAGCGATTGGTAATTTAATTAGCTATGCACTGAAAACATAGCAATAAACAACGAAGCAAATCTGTATTATGACGTTATTTAAGCGTTTTCGTTGCAAAAACATGACTTTCTGCGCTTTCCAGTCGCCAGCCATGCAAAAAACGCATTGGATTTCACAATCAACCGGGCGTAGTTTGCATTCACGAAATAAAAACGATGTATCGACTGGTTGATGCGAAGAAATGCAGATGATCATTTGGTACATATTAAGCAGACCGACACGTCAAACCAGTTAACTATTCCTTGATGGAATATCTTCGGTGAGCACATGCCGGTTATCTGAATGACAGCGCCAATTTGAAATTGGCCGGTTTGAAATAGGTGATGAAATGATCGTAACCAAGATTTTTGCTTTCCTGCGCGCCCTTCGTGTTCAGTACCAGACCCAGACTGCGCTCCGTAAACTTGATGCACGTGAGCTGGCAGATATCGGCCTGAACCGTGACATGATTGATGATGTCGCACATCGCGTTGCTTTCGGTCGCTAAGCCAGACCGTAGCCGTCCAAAGAAAAGCCCCGGCATTGATTGCCGGGGCTTTTCCTGTTTTCGGGATAATGCGCTGACAGGGCAAGCTGTCCCCTCGCCCCGTTTTAGTTGGCAAATATGGCTTTGTAATCCTCGCGCAGGATATTCTTCTGTACTTTTCCCATCGCATTACGCGGAAGTTCGGACACGAAGAAAACGCGCTTGGGCACTTTGAAATTGGCAAGCTGCCCCTTGATCGCATTCACCACATCGTCTTCGGACAGTTTATCGCTGCCCCGCACAATCACGGCGACAACCGCTTCGCCGAAATCCGGATGCGCGACACCGATCACGGCACTTTCGACAACACCATCCATCTTGTCGATGACCGTTTCGATTTCTTTGGGGTAAACATTAAACCCGCCGGAAATCACAAGATCCTTGGCGCGACCAACGATATGGACATATCCCTTGGCATCGATTTTCGCGATGTCACCAGTAATGAAGAACCCGTCTTCGCGGAATTCCTCGGCCGTCTTTTCCGGCATTTGCCAGTATCCGGCAAAAACGTTCGGGCCGCGTGCTTCCAGAACGCCGATCTCGTCGATTCCAAGCACGTTACCCTTTTCATCACAGACCCGGACTTCCACATCTGGCAGGGCCGGGCCGACCGTATGCACGATCCGCTCGCCATTGAGCGGATTGGACGTTGCCATTCCCATTTCAGTCATGCCGTAGCGTTCCAGCAGCGCCTTGCCGGTCCGTTCCCTGAAGGCGACAAATGTTTCGGGCAGCAAGGGGGCCGATCCCGAAATGAACAGTCGCATGCCGGATGTCACATCGGCATTGAAATCATCACCAGATAACAGCCGGACATAGAATGTCGGCACCCCCATCATGACGGTGCTGCGCGGAAGCAGCGCCATGACCTGATCGCGATCGAACTTCGGCAGGAAGAACATTTTCGATCCCGACAGCATCACGCAATGACACGCAATGAAAAGCCCGTGCGTATGGAAAATCGGAAGCGCGTGCAAAAGAACGTCGTCCGGACCAAAGCCCCAAAGCTTTTCCAGGGTCGCGGCATTTGACCACAAATTGGTCTGGGTCATCATGGCGCCCTTTGGCTTGCCCGTCGTGCCAGAGGTATAGAGAATGGCGGCAAGTTCATCATCAGCACAGGCAACCGGAGCAAATTCGGCTGGGAAATCCGCCGCCTGACTGATCAGCGTCCCCTCGCCCGATGTGCCAAGTGTTAAAACCTTTTCAACGCGCTGTGCGTCGGCAATTGCCGTTACCTCGTCTTCACGATGCGGCTGGCAGACAAAAATGACCGGTGCCGCGTTCCCCATGAAATAGGCAAGTTCACCTGCCTGATATGCGGTATTCAGCGGCAGATAGACCAGACCCGCGCGGATACAACCCAGATAAAGGAACAGGGCTTCGGGTGATTTATCCACCTGAACCGCGACGCGATCACCTTTTTGGGCACCAAGGGCCGTCAAAAGCCCGGCAATACGTGCGGATGCCGCATCGGCATCACCGTAGCTGTATGTTGTGCCCTCTGCCGTTTCGATCAGGACCTTGGACAGGTCGGATGGAAAACGGCTTTGTATGCGCATGAAAAGGCTGTTGGTCACGGCGTATCTTCCCTGTTTTCGGATCTTGTACCGGGCGTTCATGCTGCCCGTGTCATAACGGGCAGCATAGTGCACACAAGAATATCCGCAAACAAGTACTGTTTTACCGCTATGGCCGGTTGTGATCAGCCGACCTGCGGAAATTCGCCATCAATGAACGGGAATGTTTCGCCAACCGTCACCAGCAATTCCGGGTAAAACCCGTTGAAATGGGTGGCGAGTGCGTTGCTGTAAGCCCCGATATGCCCAAATTCGATCCAGTCCCCTTCGCGGATGTCTGCGGGCAGAGTCACCGTTGCCGGAAGCACATCCATATTGTCGCAGGTCGGACCATAGATCGTGAAGTCGAGGGTATCGGTTTCGTTGAAATCGCCGCCAATTCGCATCGGCCGGACCGGGAAGCGCAACTGCCCGGTAACAGCTTCGGAAAGGCTGCCATATACACCGTCATTGATGAAGAGCTGGTCTTCCTTGCGCAGGTGTACCTGCGTGATCAGTGACACGCCACTCGACACCAGTGCTCGGCCCGGCTCGCACATAAAGGTGGTATCAGGCAGGCCAAGCCAGCGGATGCAATCCTTGATTTCCTCCATGAAGACCTCAAGCCCCGGTGCGCGCTGGTTCATATACTGGCCGGGGAACCCGCCACCCACATCGATATAGCGAACTTTGACCCCGGAAAAATCGACAACCTGCCGGATCAGTTCAACAGCAATGCGATACCCGTTCGGCGTCGTGCATTGCGAACCGACATGGAAACAAAGCCCGGCGGCATAGCCGTATCCATCGACCTTTTTCAAAAGTTCCGATGCCGTCATCGGACGTGCACCGAATTTTGCCGAAAGGTTATAGGCCGCCCCTGCCGGCGGGGTTGCCAGGCGAACATGAATGACCAGATCGGTCTCTCCGTCGGTTTCAGCGCGGACTTTTTCAAGTTCATCCTCGGTATCGATCACGTAATGCTTCACGCCGAAAACGCGGTGCGCACTGCGAATGGCGTCCCGGCTTTTGACCGGATGCATGAAATAGACATTCATTCCCGGAAACTGGCGACGGACAAGGGCAATTTCCTCGGGCGATGCGGTATCGAAATGGCGAACACCGCCTTCGTGCAGGTAGCGCATGATTTCCGGATGCGGATTGCATTTGACTGCATAAAGGACATTGCCCGGGAACATGTCGACAAACCGTTTGGCCGATTCACGCAGGATGTCGGGGCGCAGGCAGTAAACCGGATAAGAAGGCTTAAGTTCACGGACAACATCAAACGTCGTGTCGAAATGGCGCGGCATGGGTATCCCCTTGTCCTTACGGAATTGTATCTGTGGCGCATTCACAATCGCGAATGCAGCCAGTGTTCATTTAGGGTCATGACTCTAACCCTATCAATCCTGCTCCTGACTGTCATGCCTAACATGGTGAAAGGACCTTGCCTTTCCGGTATCGGGTCGATAAATTGGTAAACCAATACCGAATAACCACTTATTTTGCGATGCAGCCGGAAAACGGGCGCGCAGCTATATGACAGGGAGCCTGAAATGTCTATCGAACCCGTGCTTGATCCCCATAAACTGGTCAAGGAACTTGATGGCCGTCACCTGATCGACGGGGAACTTGTACCAGCCAAAAATGGCAAGAATTTCGACGTCCTGAACCCGGCAACCGGCAAGGTCATTGCGCAGGCTGCCGAAGGTGATGCCGATGACGTCGATTTCGCGGTTTCGGTTGCAAAGAAGGCCCAGAAGGATTGGGCCAACCGCCCTGCCCGCGAACGCGGCAAACTGGTAGCGGAATGCGGACGTATCCTGACCCAGCATGTCGAGGAACTCGGCCGTCTGGTCGCGCTTGAATCAGGCAAGGCCCTGCGGACCGAGAGCCGGGTCGAGGCATCGGTTCTTGCCGACATGTTTACCTTCTTCGGTGGCCTTGCCTCGGAACTGAAGGGCGAAACCATTCCGTTCAACCCGAACATGATGACCCTGACAACACGTGAACCGGTTGGCGTTGTCGGTGCGATCATTCCCTGGAACGTGCCGCTGCTCCTGATGGCGATCAAGGTTGCCCCGGCATTGGTTGCGGGTAATACCGTTGTCGTTAAATCCGCCGAAGACACCCCCTTTACCGTCCTTCGCGTCTGCCAGATCATGCAGCAGATCCTGCCAAAGGGTGTTCTGAATATCCTTTCCGGTTTTGGTCCGGGATGCGGCGGTCCGCTGGTGGCGCATAAGGATGTCAAAAAGGTTTCCTTTACCGGATCGGTCGAAACCGGTCGTACGGTTTACCGCGCAGCGGCCGAAAAACTGATCCCGGTCACGCTGGAACTGGGTGGCAAATCCCCGATGATCGTGATGGATGATGCCGATCTGGAAAAGGCCATCGCAGGCGCCATTGGCGGCATGCGCTTTACCCGTCAGGGCCAGAGCTGCACGGCATCGTCGCGCATTCTGGTTCATGAAAGCCTGCATGACGAGTTTGTCAGTCGTCTTCTGGCCAAGGTCAACACCCTTAAAATGGGTGATCCGCTGGACGAGGAAACCGATATCGGCACCATCATCAATCGCAAACAGCGCGACAAGGTGTGCGGTTATATCGAGATTGGCGAACAGGAAGGTGCGACCAAAAACGAACTCAGCGCCCTTCCGACTGATCCGGCACTTGCCGATGGCATGTTTGTCCGTCCGGTCGTCTTTACCAATGTCAAACCCGATGCGCGGATTGCCCGCGAAGAAATTTTTGGCCCCGTTGCCTGTGTGTTCAGGTTCAAAACCTTTGACGAGGCGATCGAGCTTGCCAATGACAGCGACTTTGGCCTTGCCGCAACCGTCTGGACCAAGGACCTTAAAACCGCACTGACGGCGACCAAGCGGCTTGAAGCGGGCTTTGTTCAGGTCAACCAGAACCTTGTCGTGCAGCCAAACCTGTCATATGGCGGCGTCAAGCTTTCGGGACTTGGCAAGGAAGCATCGCTTGAAAGCATGCTTGAGCATTTCACGCACAAGAAAACCATCATCATGAATATGGAATAACCCTGCGCGCGTTCCCAAACCGGCCGGGTTGCAAATGTTGCAACCCGGCTTTTTTGTTTGCAAACTTGACCTTGCGCGCCTAATCCGCAAAGCTGCGTCACGATTAACGATCCATAACCCGAAAGAACATGGCTATGTCTGCTTGCCTTGACATCCTCGCATCGCATCCCCGTCCGACGCTTCGTGCCGGTGCGATGGCCATGATTATCGGGATTTCCGCCCTGCGAATGTGATCCCTGTCATCCGCGGATGACAGGCTTGGTTAAACATCCGAATTTTGCCCACACATGATAAAATGCCAGCACGCCATATATAAAGGTGACTGGCCGCAGGAGTATGGAAATGACCGTTTCCTATCACGACATCGTACGCGCATCCGGCTTGCTCGAAGGTATCGTCAGCAAAACGCCATTGGTAAAATCGCAAACACTTTCAAATATTTGCGAGGCCGAAGTTCACCTGAAACTTGAAAACCTGCAATATACGGCATCCTTCAAGGAGCGCGGCGCCTATGTCAAACTTGCCAGCCTGACGCCCGAAGAACGTGCCAAAGGCGTCATTGCCGTATCGGCAGGCAATCATGCACAGGGTGTCGCCTATAACGCCAAACGACTTGGCATTCCGGCAACCATTGTCATGCCGAAAAACACGCCTTTTACCAAAGTCCGTCACACCCGTTCACACGGGGCGGAAGTTGTCCTTGAAGGCAGTGTTTTCGCCGAAAGCCTTGAAGCCGCATCGAAAATTCAGGAAGAACGCGGCCTGACCTTTGTTCACCCGTTCGATGATCCGCATATCATTGCCGGTCAGGGGACTGTCGGGCTTGAAATCCTTAATGATGGGGCTGACATCGACACCATTATCGTCCCCATTGGCGGCGGCGGCCTCGCGGCCGGTATTGTTACGGCCATCAAGGCCCGACGTCCTGATATTGAGGTGATCGGGGTCGAGACCAAGCTTTATCCTTCGATGTATGAAGGCATCAAGGGCCTGCCGCTTTCGGGCGGTGGCGTGACGATTGCCGAAGGCATTGCGGTCAAGCAGCCCGGCGGCCTTACCCTCGAAATCTGCAAGGAAAAGCTTGATGATGTGCTGCTGGTAGAGGAAAGCTCGATCGAGCGTGCCATTCAGATGCTGATCGAGATCGAGAAAACCGTTGTCGAGGGTGCTGGTGCGGCACCGCTTGCGGCCCTGCTTGACCATCATGAGCGTTTCAGGGGCAAGAAGGTTTGCATGATTGTTAGTGGCGGCAACATCGATACACGCCTTCTGGCACAGGTCCTGATGCGCGGTATGGCGCGCGAAGGCCGCCTTGTCCGCGTGCGCATCGAAATCCCCGATGTCCCGGGCGCACTGGCAACCATTAGCGCCCTGATCGGTGACGCCGAAGCCAACATCATCGAAGTGTATCATCAGCGTCACTTCTATGATGTGCCGGCAAAGCAGACCGACGTCGACATGGTGCTGGAGGTCAGAGACACCTCGCACGCAGAACAGGTGATTACAAAACTGACAGGTGCCGGATTTGGCAGTCGCCTTCTGGGCAACACATCGCTTGATTAAAAGCATCCGGTAAAAGCGTCAGGGCCAGCGACAATGCCGTTGGCCCTTTGATCATTCCCCGAGGGAGTGATAGCGGCCACCATAATAAAGAAGCGGATCACCGGTATTCCCCATCGAAATATCCTGCACATGCCCGACAATGATGCTGTGGTCCCCACCATCGTGAATTGCATGTCGTTTGCAGGAAAATGTCGCAAGATTACCGATCAGCTTTGGCACACCATGACAATCATCTTCAAAAACAAGGTCTTCCCAACGGTCCTGGACCGGTGATGAAAACAGGTCAGACAGGTCGCGTTGATCCCGATTAAGGATATTAATGCAAAAACGGTCACACTCACCTGCAAACAATGAATGCGTGGCCGCACGCTGGTCTACTGAAAAAAGGACCAGAGCCGGATCGAGCGACACCGACGCAAACGAATTGATCGTAATGCCTGCTTTTGCGCCATTGTTCGCCCGTGCCGTAACAACCGCAACACCGGTTGCAAATTGCCCCAGACAGTCCCGAAAATCGCGCGATGAAAATGACATATTGAAGAATGCTCTTGCTGATAAAACCTATTAGACATGCCCTGCGTACAGGATCAGGGAAAATGGCGGGAAAAACTTGTGCTGTCAAACCCCATGCGACAGCGTTTTAAACGCTATATTAATAAGATTAAAAGTTAATATGGATCATATAGTTGCAGGTACCGCGTCCCAAAATAAGCTGACACAAATCGTGTCGCGCCATTTTCGGATGAGTGACTTGTGAAAAATTATGGGGTAGCGGGGAATACATAATGTTTCTGATTATTGGTTACGTTATCGTAATCGGTGCCGTTCTGGGTGGTTATCTTCCGCATGGTGATTTCGGTGTGCTTGTTCAGCCGCTTGAAGTCCTGATCATCTTTGGTGCGGCCTTTGGCACATTCCTGATCGCCAACCCGCTCAGCGTTCTGAAACGGTCAATCGCCTACACAATCCGTGCGCTTAAAGGTCCCAAGAAAAAAGCAGCTTATCTTGAACTGCTGATCTGCCTTTATGCGGTTTTCCGGCTTGCAAAATCAAAGGGTGATCTGGCTCTTGAAAGCCATGTCGAAAATCCTGAAAGCTCAAGCCTGTTTGGAAACTTCCCCGGCGTCACCCATGATCACCATGCCCTGGAATTTCTTTGCGATTATTTGCGCCTGCTAACGCTTGGCACAACCAACGCCTATGAGCTTGAGGCGGTTATTGATCAGGAACTTGAAGCCCATCACGAAGAAGAGCACATGGTTCCGGATGCGATCCAGACGGTGGGCGATGCCCTGCCCGGCCTTGGTATCGTTGCAGCCGTTCTTGGTGTTATCGTGACCATGGGCTCGGTCACCGAACCGCCAGAGGTTCTGGGTGGACTTATCGGTGCGGCCCTTGTTGGGACTTTTCTTGGTATTCTGGCTTCTTACGGCTTTGTCGGTCCGACATCTGCCATCATCAAAAAGACGCTTGATCAGGATGCGAAATTCTATAGCTGCATCAAGGCAGCCCTGATCGGTCATATGCAGGGATATGCGCCGCAGGTTTCGGTCGAATTTGCCCGAAAATCGCTTCCTCATGACATCCGTCCAAGCTTCAAGGAGCTGGACGAAGCTCTGCAGAATGCGCCAACAGCGTAAGAAACAAAAACAGACGCGTTACTCATAACCGGGACCTGCGCACAGAATGCCTGATATTGTCATAAAGAAAATCAAAAAAGGCGGACATGGCGGCCACCACGGTGGTTCGTGGAAAGTTGCTTATGCCGATTTTGTGACGGCAATGATGGCGTTCTTCCTGTTGCTCTGGCTGCTTAGCAGCGCAACCGAAGAACAGCTTCAGGGCATTTCGAACTACTTCACCCCGGAAACCATTTCGCAAAACGCGTCCGGTTCTGGCGGCATTCTGGGTGGGCAAAGCCTTGCCGAACAAGGTGCCTTACGCTCTGAAATGGGCGCGCCGACGGTCAGCATTGACATTCCGCCCGTGAAAACACCGGAAGAAATCGAGCAGCAGCGACTTGCCGCACAGGAAGATAAGGAATTCAAGGAAGCAGAAGAAGAGCTTCGCAAGGCGATTGAAAGTTCCCCGGACTTGCAGGAACTTGCCAAGAATATCCGGATCGAAGAAACCGACGAAGGTCTTCGCATTCAGATTTTGGATGAAGACGGTACTGCAATGTTCCCAAGCGGCAGTGCTGTCATGGCCGACCACACCAAACTTCTGCTGTCAAAGGTTGTCGAAGCGATCCAGGGTATGCCGCAGGATATTTCGATTGAAGGCCACACGGATGCGGTGCCCTTCACAACAGTCACTGGTTACAGTAACTGGGAACTGTCCTCGGACCGCGCTTTGGCAACCCGTCGGGAACTTGAAACGCAGGGCCTTGCCTCCGGTCGCTTTGCCAAGGTTGCCGGCCTCGCCGATACCGACCCGTTGCTTCCGGAAGCACCGGAAAACGAACGCAACAGACGGATCAGCATCACGCTTTTGCGTGGCACTGGCGAACGCCCGGCAGCAGATGGCGAAACATCCACCCCGGCCCAGTCTGGTACTCCGTCCACCGAACAGGGATCAGGACAAGAATCGGGCAATTCAGCGCCTTCAAACCGGCGCCCCAGCTTCTCTGTCCCTACAAACCGCTAGGGAACTTTCTGGCGAATTCCGACAATCGTCGGGTTCGCCCTTTAAACCGTCATGATTTATACCTAATCTCATATTATCAGAAGAACCTCTGAAGCCGGGGCAAAACGGTAAATGACAGTCAATCAAAGGCGACTGACACAGCATTACTTCATGACCGCTCCCATGCCATGCCCCTATCTGCCTGGCAGGTTCGAGCGCAAGCTGGTGACAGAACTGCGCGGTCCTGAAGCAAATAACGTTCATGATCTGCTGTCTCGTGCCGGTTTCCGCCGCAGTCATTCAATTGCCTATTTGCCTGCCTGCAGCGAATGTGACGCGTGTGTTCCCGTCCGGGTACGTTCCGAAGATTTCCGCACGACCAAATCGTTTCGTCGTATCGCGGCAAAAAACAATGATCTGATCCGGGCCGTATTGCCATCCGTCGCCACACAGGAACAGTTTCAGCTTTTCAGTCAGTATCAGGACGCCCGCCACGGGAATGGTGATATGGCCCGGATGGATGCCCGCGACTATCGGGCAATGATCGAAGACAGCACTGTCGATACGTCAATTTTTGAATACCGGCGCCAGAATGGCAGTCTGATCGCGGTTGCACTGGTCGATAACCTTTCGGATGGCCTTTCTGCCGTATACAGCTTCTTTGATCCCTCCGAACAGCGCCGAGGACTTGGAACCTTTATCATTCTTGATCTGATAAAAGAGTCCCAAGTCCTTGGTTTACCACATGTTTATCTTGGATACTGGATCGGAGAGTGTCGAAAGATGTCCTACAAGATGCGCTTTCAGCCTCTGGAAGGTTTTCGGGGCGGAAACTGGGTTAGCCTTCCGGCCAGTGACAGTATTGACGGTTAATCTTTGGCTCGCGACACCCCGCCACAACCACTAGACCAAAGTATTATCTCCCCAATCGATCCCCGGTTGTCACATTCTACAGACGCATATAAGCTTTACCCCAAAGCCGCATGACGGCTTTGAGTCAATAAATCATGAGCTTGCATCTTTGGGAGGCTGTAATCTATGAAACGTCGCCAATTTCTTTCCGGCGCTGCGGTAGCCGGTGCGACCGCGGCGGTCGCGTCTACCTTTGCCAAACCCGCAATCGCACAGGAAGTCCGTGAGTGGCGCATGGTCACGACCTGGCCAAAAAACTTCCCGGGTCTGGGGACCGGGGCGAACCTTTTGGCAGAATATATAAACAAGGCATCAAACGGCCGTATGAAGGTGACCGTTTTTGGCGCAGGCGAAATCGTTCCCGCCTTTGAAGCCATTGATGCTGTCGGTAATGGTACCGTCGAAATGGGCCATGGCGCGCCTTATTACTGGAAGGGTAAAGTCGATGCCACCCAGTATATCGCAGCCATGCCGTTCGGACTGAATGCCCAGGAACAGAACGCATGGTTCCAGTGGGGCGGCGGTCAGGAACTTGCTGACAAAGTCTATTCCGAACTGAACTGCAAATTCTTCCCGTCTGGCAACACCGGCACCCAGATGGGCGGCTGGTTCAACAAGGAAATGAATACGATTGACGACTATAAAGGTCTGAAAATGCGTATTCCGGGCCTTGGCGGCGAAGTCGTCAAAGCTGCGGGTGGTAACGTCGTAAACCTTCCGGGTGGCGAGATTCCGCCTGCCCTTCAGTCCGGTGCAATCGACGCGACCGAATGGGTTGGCCCGTATAACGACCTGGCGTTTGGTCTCTATAAATCAGCCAAGTTCTACTACTATCCGGGCTGGCATGAACCGGCGACCGTTCTTGACAACTTCATCAACCTTGATGCCTGGAATGCCCTTCCCGACGATCTCAAGGCAATCGTCGAGCAGGCCAACCGGGCAGTGAACCAGATGGTTCTGTCGGAATTCACAGCACGTAACAATCAGGCGCTCCAGACCCTGCGTGACAAGCACAATGTCGATGTTCGCCCGTTCTCGGACGACATTCTGACAAACCTTGGCGCATTGTCGGGCAAGGTATTGCGTGATCTGGTTGCTTCAAACCCGCTGTCGCAGGAAGTCTTCGAAAGCCTGATCGCGTTCCGTACCCAGTCGATTGGCTGGTCGAAATTCTCGGAATCGGCTTTTGCCCAGGCACGTATCCTGCCGTTCAAATACTGAGTTTTCTGATATAGAAACCGAAAAGGGTCGGCATTTGCCGACCCTTTTTGCATGACAGGTTTTGGCTGGCCTGCGGTTACTTGAACAGCAAATCCGGAAGCCATGTCGCCAGTGCCGGGAACGCCGCCACAAGCCCCAAGCCCAGGACCTGGATCAGGACAAACGGGACAATCCCGCGATAAATATCCCAGGTCTTGATCGCAGCCGGAGCCACCCCGCGCAGATAGAACAGCGCAAAGCCGAACGGCGGTGTCAGGAAGCTGGTCTGCAGGTTGATGGCAATCATCACGCCAAGCCAGACCGGATCGATATCCATCTTGAGCAGGATCGGGCCAACGATTGGCACAACCACAAACACGATTTCAATGAAATCGAGGAAGAAGCCCATGACAAACATCAGCAGCATGACAACCAGCATGGCGCTGAAAACACCGCCAGGAAGGTTATGAAGCAGTTCTTCGACAAGGTGATCCCCGCCAAGGCCACGGAAGACCAGCGAGAATACCGAAGCACCCAGCAGGATGACGAAGACCATCGCGCTGATCTGGACGGTCTGGCGCGTCACGTGGCGCAGAACATCCCATGACAGGCGTTTATAGAACGCCGCAAGAATGACGGCACCAACGCCACCAAAGGCCGCAGATTCCGTCGGGGTTGCAATACCGGTAAGGATCGAGCCCAGTACGGCAACGATGAGCAACCCCGGAGGCATCAGCGCGCGCAGAACTTCACCCCAAAGGCCATCCGGGCGTTTGTCGGTCACCAGCGGCGGTGCCGATTTGGGATCGATGAAGGCCTGAATGATGATCCAGCAGATATAAAGCCCGACCAGAAGCATGCCGGGAATGAATGCACCGGCAAACAGGTCGATAACCGAAACCGGCTCCGGGGCCCAATTGCCCAGCGAACGTTGTGCTTCGGCGTAAGCGCCTTGCAGGATATCACCGAGCAAAACCAGCACGATCGACGGCGGAATAATCTGCCCCAGCGTACCCGAAGCACAAATAACACCGGTCGAAAGACGCGGGCTGTATCCGGCCTTTTGCATCGCCGGAAGGCTGAGAAGCCCCATCGTTACAACGGTTGCCCCAACGATACCGGTCGAAGCCGCCAGCAGCATCCCCACCAGCACAACCGAAATGCCAAGCCCCGCCCGCATGGTGCCAAACAGAAGCCCCATGGTCGTCAGCAGCTTTTCGGCAATCCGGGCACGTTCAAGCATGACGCCCATAAAGACGAAAAGCGGGATCGCGACATAAAGTTCGTTGGTCATCACACCGAAATAGCGTGACGGCAACGACCCCAGAAGCGGCATGTCAAACACGCCCATCGAATTACCGATCAGCGCAAAGGCAAGCCCCGTCCCTGCCAGGGAAAACGCAACCGGGAAACCGAGAAGAAGAACGCCGCAGGCTACTGCGAACATTACAAGGCTAAGAATTTCCCCCGACATCAGACGCCCTCGTGCTCTTCTTCTTGGATTTCAAATTCTTTATGTCCGGCCAGCACAAGAATGCTGCGCGCTGCAAGAGAAAGCCCCTGCAAGCCAATCAGGACGCAAAAAACGAGAATGACCGATTTATAAAGGAACAGCCCCGGCAAGCCGCCGGTTTCGTGCGATCCTTCTAGGCGGTGCCAGCTGGTCATCACATAGGGTGCGCTGTAGATGTAGACCATAATGATCACAGGCAGCAAAAGCAGCAGGGACCCGAAAAGATCAACCCATGCCTTGTAACGCGCCGAAGCCGGACGATAAAAAACGTCCACCCGGACATGACCACCATGCAGCAATGTATAACCGGCCCCCACCATGAACACGATGCCATGCAGCCACATATAGCTTTCCTGCATCGAAACCCAGCCAATGGAAAACCCGTAACGAAGCGTTGCCACCAGAAATGTGATAACAACCATCGGGATGATCAGCCAGGCTACGCCACGTCCGATCCAGTCATTCAGACCGTCAACGAAACGGACGAAACTCCCTAGAAAATTCACGTTTTCACTCCCACGCCCTTTTGGAACTCACAGGGAAATTGCGGGCTCCCTGCCAATCAGGATGCGAAGTTACATATTTACGCCTTAAAACGCTATATATTTTGCCCGTTTCCCGCCTTGTTCAGCATCCGGAATAAAATCAAACCGCGTTTTCAGCCGTGATTGATAAATTTCGCCCGGAAACGAGAAAAGGGATAAGAACATCCCTGCCCTTATCCCTTTGGAATCTCATCAATCCCGTGAAGGATGCGTTATTCGAATTTGTTTGACCGCGGGAACCCGGTTGGCGGCATGCGTCCGGCACCGGCACGCTTGCCAATCCATTCTGCAAGCTCGGTAACGGTGCGGGTACGGCCCTCGCTGCCGCCCATGGTCCAGCTCAGTCCTTCTTCAAGATTGAACAGGACCAAATCAGCCATGCCACCCTGACGGTATTTCTGCAGGATAACACCGCGCCCACGGGTCATTTCAGGGACTTCGGAAACCGGATAGATCAGAAGCTTACGGTTTTCGCCCAGAACGGCAACGTGATCGTATTCCACCGGCAGGCAGATTTTAGCCTCTTCATCCTTGCCAAGGTTCAAAATCTGTTTGCCGTTCTTGGTCTGGGCAACCACATCGGCCTCGGCCACCTGGAAACCACGACCGGCCGAACTTGCCACAAGCAGGTTACGGCCCGGCTTATGGATGACCATCGCAACAATGTCATGTTCCTGAGGCAGATCAATCGTCAAACGGATCGGTTCACCATGCCCGCGTCCGCCCGGCAGCTTGTCGCACGACATCGTGTAACAGCGGCCTTCGGTGCTCATGATCAGAAGCTTGTCGGTCGTGAACGCCTTCAGCGCAAAACGCCCTTCGTCACCGTCCTTGAATTTAAGGTCGCTGATGTCCGAAGTATGCCCCTTAAGTGCTCTGATCCAACCCATTTTCGAACAGATCACCATAATAGGTTCACGTTCGATCAGGGCTTCCAGCGGGACTTCGATTTCTTCCGGCGCATCACCGATCACAGTACGGCGTTTGCCAAGGGGTGTCTTCTTGCCAAACTTCTCGCGCATTTCCTCGACTTCGTCGCGGATTTTCTCCCAGCGCAGGCTTTCGCTGGCAAGAAGCGCTTCGAGGCCTTCTTTTTCTTCGGTCAGTTTCGCATGCTCGTTCTTGATTTCCATTTCTTCGAGCTTGCGCAACGACCGCAGACGCATGTTGAGGATCGCATCCGCCTGAACTTCCGTCAGGTCGAAAGTCGACATCAACGATACCTTCGGCTCATCCTCGAAACGAATGATCCGGATGACTTCGTCAAGGTTCAGATAGGCAACAAGATAACCATCCAGCACTTCAAGGCGATGATTGATCTTGGCCAGTCGATGGTTGGAACGACGGATCAGAACGTCCTGACGATGGGCCAGGAATGCACGCAGCACTTCGCGCAGATTCATGACGCGCGGCGTATTGTCCCCGTCCAGAACGTTCATGTTCAGACCAAACCGGATTTCCAGTTCGGTATTCTTGAACAGCATCTCCATCAAATGTTCCGGCTCGACCGCACGGGTCCGCGGCTCAAACACCAGACGGATCAGGTCGGTCGACTCATCGCGCACATCAGCCAGAAGTGGAAGCTTTTTCAGGACCATCAGATCGGCAATACGCTCGACCAGCTTGGCTTTCTGAACCTGATAGGGAATTTCGGTCACAACGACCTGGAACAGTCCATGACTAAGCTTCTCGACTTCCCATTTGGCGCGCAGACGGAATGAACCGCGCCCGGTGGCATAGGCCTCAAGAATGTTTTCGCGCGGCTCAACCAGAACCCCACCGGTCGGGAAGTCCGGGCCCGGAACACAGCGGACGAGTTCCGCAATCGAGGTATCAGGATTATCGATCAGCTTGATCAGGCCTGCACACAGCTCGCCAGCATTGTGTGGCGGAATGTTGGTTGCCATACCAACCGCGATCCCGGCGGCACCATTGGCAAGCAGGTTCGGAAACGCTGCCGGCATGACAATCGGCTCGTGATCTTCGCCGTCATATGTCGGCCGGAAGTCAACCGCATCTTCATCAAGGCCGTTCATCAGCGCCGCGGCAACCGCGGTCATGCGGGCCTCGGTATAACGCATTGCCGCTGCGTTATCGCCGTCGATGTTGCCAAAGTTTCCCTGCCCGTCGACCAGCGGATAGCGAACGGCAAAATCCTGAGCCAAACGCACAAGCGCATCATAGACAGACTGATCACCATGCGGGTGATATTTACCGATCACGTCACCGACAACACGGGCGCATTTCTTGAAACCCTGCGCCGGATCAAGCTTTAGCTGGCGCATGGCATACAGCAGACGCCGATGCACAGGTTTCAGACCATCGCGCACATCGGGAAGAGAACGCGACATGATCGTCGACATGGCATAAGCGAGATAACGTTCGCTCAACGCGTCCGCAAGGCGCGTTTCCCTGATTTGGCCGGCATTGGCCGGATCGGAAGTCTTGGTGCTCATGAACGATTTTTCTTGTTGTTTGGCAGGTTGCAATCAATTCGGCAATTCAGTCCGGTGTCCGGCGCTCAATCACCATTTTGGCAACATACTACGGTGGGTATGGTTCTGGTCAACACAAGTCCGCATCAAAGTACGGTATTTATTTTTAATCCGTGTCTGCTGATCGCCAGATATGGCTTACCAATCTGTCGCGGGCAGCAACGGGCTTTACACCTTTTGCCTCAAAAATATCGCGATGAATGAAAAATCCGGTCAGTTTTATCCCTTGGCGAAACTGTTCACTCAATCCCTGATCTCGGCTGCTTTGTGCGGCCCTGCCTGCGGCAAGGAATGCCGGTAACGGCAACAAGCGATCACGATATGCCGTTCCTGCGGCCTCGGAAACGGCCCGACCGCTTTTTGGGGATACGAAGCAAAGGTCATCGGCCACATCCGTTGCCGCACAACGATCAAGGCTGAGCCCATAGCCAAGCTCGTCAAGCAATCCGACTTCCCATCGGATGTAAGACGCCAGCCATTGCTCTGTCTTGAGGGCCGAAAGCAGTGCAACCGTTCCCTGATACAATGCGGTGTGCGCTTCGCGTTCTGGCAATGTGACTTCCAGCATCGCACAGGCCGAACTCAACGCCATCAAAGGCCCGGGAGATAACAGCAAATCGGCAACATGCGCGCCGGTCAGTTCGCAACGGAACTGCCCCAGATGTTCTGATAATCTGGCAGACCATCCGACACGAACTTCATTCCCCGGCTCCAGCGTACCGCGCATGGATTTGCTGGTCGCACCACGCACCATGCCTGCATATCGACCATAGTCGCGCGTCAGCACCGACAACCGGACCGAGTTCTCACCGAGCTTACGTGTGGAAAGGACGATCGCATCATCACGCCAGTCCATCCTGCACCTCTAGAAAAAGCCGCGCGGCACGATCAGACGGGTAACAAGAAAGAAAAGCCCGACAAGGCTGGATGCAAGACAGATGAACGCAACAATAAAAACAATACGTTTCAATGTATTGCTGCCTTCGACTTGATCGATTGCATCATCAATCGGGTCATTGTCGTGCCTGGTCATTACGACGGTCCATTTCCATTCAAACGCCAAAGCAACCCAAGCACAAAGGTGGCAATAGCCGCCAACAGTGCCAACAGATTAACCGGGCGCGAAAGGAATGATTTGTCGCGCTCGATACGTTCACCATCATGCCGGTAACGGAATGGTCGCCGGGCAACACGTGCAACGATCATCGCGGCAACGGCACCAACGACGATCAACACTATTCCCCATAAAGATCCGTTTTCCATATCCAAACCTGCTGGCAGGGCAAATGTGCGTTACACTAACGCGATGTGCGTCAAGCGTTGGGGTCAAGTCCCCACATGGCAAAGCGATTAGGGTCGTCGCCCCAATTTTCACGCACCTTGACGAACAGGAACAGATGAACCCGACGTTCGAAAATCGCTTCAAGTTCCTTTCTGGCATCACTGCCAAGGGCCTTGATGCGCTTGCCGCCTTTACCAAGGATGATGGCTTTCTGGCCCTCGCGCTCGACGAAAATCGTCTGCTCCAGCTTGACGGAACCATCCTTGCGCTCTTCCCACAGTTCGGTTTCGACCGTTGCGGAATACGGCAATTCCTGCTGTAGCTGATAATAAAGCTTTTCGCGCGTGATCTCGGCCGCCAGCAACCGCAACGGCATATCCGAAACGTCGTCTTCCGGGAACATCCACGGACCATCGGGCATCTTTGCGGCAAGGAAATTCACCAGATCCTGCGTACCAGAACCCTTTTTGGCCGAAATCATGAAGACATCGGTGAAAACTTCCTCGGCAAAGAATTCCTGCGACAGACGCAGCAGCTTTTCCTTGTCGGCAACCTTGTCGACCTTGTTCATCGCCAGAATGGCTTTGCGATTCTGGGATTTAAGCTGATCAATGATCGCGCGCACCTCGTCGGTGATCCCTGCCCCGGCATCAATCACCAGAACGACAAGATCGGCATCATCCGCACCGTTCCACGCAGCTTTGACCATCGCACGGTCTAGGCGGCGCTTCGGCGCAAAAATGCCTGGCGTGTCGATAAATACCAGCTGCGCATCCTCGGTCATGACAATGCCGCGCACACGCGTACGTGTCGTCTGCACCTTGGGTGAGACGATGGATACTTTCGTGCCAACAAGCTGATTGAGCAGTGTCGATTTTCCGGCATTCGGCGCCCCGACAAGTGCGACAAAGCCGCAACGCTGCTGATAAGGTAATCTGTCTTCGTTCACCGGTGTGGGAACCTCATTCATGGTTCAGTGTATCCAACATCAATTGAGCGGCCAGTTGTTCCGCCTCGCGTTTCGATTTGCCCTCGGCCTTTACGCTTTCACCGTCTCCGGTGCTCAGTTCGATGGTAAAGACAGGTGCATGCGCGGGGCCCTGACGACCGACCATTTCATATTTGGGCAATGGCTTGCCACGTCCCTGCAAAAGTTCCTGCAATCGGGTTTTGGCATCTTGCGGCGGCTTGGGCGCTTCATCGAGAAGCGGCAGCCAAAGCCGTTCGATAAATTCTCTTGCCGGTTCCAGCCCACCGTCAAGATAGAGTGCGGCAATCACCGCCTCCATGCAATCAGATAAAATGGCGGGATTGGTATCCGCACCGGCGGCACGTTCGCCTTTTGCCATCTGGATATGACTGCCAAGGCCGATCTGCTGCGCCAGTCTGGCAAGCGTTTCACGACGGACCAGCGCGACAAAACGCTTGGCCATCGCGCCTTCGCGCTCGCGCCCGAAACGGGTATAAAGCATTTCGGCAACAACCAGCCCCAGAACCCTATCGCCCAGAAACTCCAGCCGTTCGTTGCCGCCGCTTAACGCATCCTTGCCTTTGGCGGCACTGCGATGCGTCAACGCCACCCGAAGCAAATCGGGTTGCGCAAACTCGTGATCAATCTCGGCAATCAATGGCACCGTTTCGGCCATCAGTTGACCCCCTGGAACAGCCGGTCAAACCTGATGCTGCCCAAGTCATAGATCGGCTGGGAACTGTCTTTGGAATAGAACAGGAATTCAGCACGTCCCACGAGATTCTCGATCGGGACAAACCGGAAGCGCGACGGGAAGGCCCGGCTATCCGCCGAATTGTCGCGGTTATCGCCCATCATGAAGAAATGCCCTTCGGGGACAGTAAACGGTTCGGTGTTATCGCTTGGCCCCTGATCGCCAAAGATTTCGAGGATACGATGAACCTTACCATTCGGAAGTGTTTCGATATATTGCGGAACGGCAATCGCCTGCCCGCTGCCATCGGTCAGGATATAATCTTCGATCCGGTCACGTTCTACCGTCTGGCCATTAATCAGCAACCGGCCATTGGTGACCTGAACCGTATCGCCCGGCAGGCCGATAACGCGTTTGATGTAATCCTGCGACGGATCAGCAGGCAGTTTGAAAACCACCACATCGCCGCGTTCCGGTTCGGACGACATGATACGACCGGGAATCAGCGGCACGCTGAACGGCAGGCTGTGCTTTGAATATCCATAGGAAAATTTCGACACAAACAAATAGTCGCCAACCAGCAAGGTCGGGATCATCGAACCGGATGGAATATTAAACGGTTCGAAGGCGAATGTCCGAACCAGAAGCGCGATCACAATGGCCCAGAAAACGGTTTTGAAGGTGTCCAGAAGTCCACCCGTTTTCTTCTTTTGCACTAGCTTTTCCATTCAGTATTTAAACCAATCACTTTTTGCCAATCAATCGGCCGAAATTACAACGACCGCATTCGCCAGCGGGTATTCGTCTGTCAGCGTTACATAAACTGATGCAACTTTTCCCTCTGGCGTCAATTCTTCAAGTCTTTTCAGCGCCCCGTCAATCAGGACCATGTCGGGTTTGCCGCTCGGCTGGTGCACAACACCCATCGTGCTGTGATACACGCCACGACGAAACCCCGTACCCAACGCCTTGGAACAGGCTTCCTTTGCCGCAAACGACATCGCCAGTGACGATGCCGTGCGATGCGGGCGACGTTTGGCACGCGCGATCTCGACGTCGGTGAAAACACGGTTCATGAAACGCTCGCCATGGCGTTCCAGCGCGGTTTCAATCCGCCGGATATCACACAGATCGGTACCAATGCCAATAATCATTATTGGTCGCCACTTTCCTGACGTGCCTCATCCATCAACCGGCGCATTTCCGCGATACTGTTTTCAAGCCCGGTGAAGACGGCCTCGCCGATCAGAAAATGCCCGATATTGAGTTCGGCAATCTCGGGCATCGCCGCAATTGGCGAAACGGTATCAAAGCCCAGACCATGCCCGGCATGCACTTCAAGGCCGATGCCTGCACCATAACGCACGGCATCCCGAATCCGGTCCAGTTCGCGCGCCTGTGCGGCACCGGTTGCTTCGCAATAGGCACCCGTATGGATTTCGACAACAGGCGCGCCAAGATGTCTGGCCGCATCGAGCTGCGCCTTCGATGCTTCGATAAACAGCGATACCCGAATACCGGCAGCCCCCAGTTCGGCAACATACCTTTTCAGGTGATTGTGACCACCCGCCGCATCCAGGCCGCCTTCCGTCGTGCGTTCTTCACGCTTCTCCGGAACAATGCAGGCCGCATTGGGTTTTGCCGCAATCGCAATGGCCAGCATTTCATCGGTTGCCGCCATTTCGAAATTCAGCGGAAGATCAATTTCCGCACGCAACCGCTTGATATCGTTATCGGAAATATGGCGACGATCTTCGCGCAAATGGGCCGTGATACCGTCAGCGCCAGCCTTTGCGGCCAGCTTGGCGGCCCGGACCGGATCGGGATGCGCCCCACCCCGCGCATTGCGGATCGTGGCAACGTGGTCGATATTCACACCCAGTCTTAATTTCGCACTCATTGCGTCTCATCCTGCTTTTTGGTGGCGCTGGCCGTTGCCGAACCGATTTTCTTTTTGGCACTTTCAAGCATCGGTCCAAGACCGTGGCGTTCGGATGTTTTCATCCGGCGCAGAATGCGATTGTGACGATAGATGACCACGGCCCGACGTACCGGGAAGTAAAACAGCATCCAGACGACAAGTGAAGTGGGAACACACCCGACCATCATCGGCCAGATAATATCGACAATACTGCCCCACAACTGGCCAAGCTGGGCCTGGTCGGCTGTATCCCAGTGACCGAAAATCAGGCCACCACCGATATAGCTTAATCCCATGACCACAAAGTCCCACAGGACGGCCATGTTGAAATGCACGGTATCCGCGGCACGATCAACGCCAAGGATCCAGTTCCCGCAGGTATATAGCCACAGCCATATGAACGGGAATGTCCAGGGATTGCCGACAATGGTCCCCAGCAGTGACGCCACCAGATTGCTGCGCGTCAGCATGCTCAATAGTGCCGAAAGGACAAAATGGAAGCCGATAAACGGGGTAAAGGATATTGCCGCCCCAATGGCAAAGCCCGAAGCAATGCTATAGGGCGTCCCCGGAAGTCGCGCGACCCGATGAGCGAAATATCGCGAAGACCTACGCCAGCCGCCGCGCGGCCAAAGCACATTTCTTATGCGTTGAAAAGATGTCGGTTTGATACGGCGCCGGAACATGCAGGATCAATTCATAGGCCAAACGGGACAGGCATAAAACAGGAGTGACATATGCGTAAGTGCTAGCCGCCCGAATGGCAAGGCTTTTGCGCCCGATTTTCCCAAAAGGCGAACTCCTTCACAATCCTGTTTCATCCGCGTGCACGCTCAACGGTGTTGACCACAGGTGTCGCGCGCAGTGCCGCGATAATGTTGGTCAGATGTTTGACGTCAACCACATCAATATCGATCAGCATTTCAAAGAAATCCTGCGTGCGGTTGGTGAAGCGAAGGTTGGTGATGTTGCCGTGGTTTTTGGCAATCACACTGGTAATGGAACTGAGGGCCCCCTGTTCATGGCCAACCGTAAGGCCAAGGCGGCCGATGAAATGTTCCGGCTCACCATCATTATCCCAGCCGACATCAAGCCAGCGTTCCGGCTGTTCGGTAAAGGTTTCAAGTGTATCGCAATCAATCGTGTGAATGGTAACGCCCTTGCCGGTCGTGACGATCCCGACAATGCGGTCCCCCGGCAACGGATGGCAGCAACCGGCATAATGCACGGCCATTCCCGGTATCAGCCCCTTAAGCGGTATGGCGTGATCATGCTTGCGGTTTCGCGCACGCTCATGCGGGATCACTTTCCGGGCGGTTTCGACGTCCTTTGAGCCCGGGAACACCGCATGCACGACTTCCCGACCGGTATGATGTCCCGCACCAACAGACGCCAGAAGCGTATCAACGCTAGGCATTTTGAAGATTTTCAATACGCCATCAATGGCCTTGTCAGAATAGTCATAACCTTCCTGGCGGAATGCCTTCTGCAGGATGGCTTTCCCAAGGTCCTTGTATTGATCGTCCTGTTGCTGCCGGATAAAGCGGCGAATACGCGCGCGCGCCTTGCCTGTAACTACGAAGCGCTCCCATGTCGGATTCGGGGTCTGCGCCTTCGAGGTGACAATTTCGATCTGATCACCATTGTTCAGCGTCGTGCGCAACGGTACCATCGCACCGTTGACCTTCGCCCCGACACATGTGTCGCCGATATGGGTGTGGATCATGTATGCGAAATCAACCGGCGTCGCACCAGCAGGCAGGGCAATCACATCGCCCTTGGGGCTGAAACAGAATACCTGATCCTGGAACATCGCCAGCTTGGTATGTTCCAGAAACTCTTCGGGCTCGGAGGCGTGCTCAAGGATATCAAGCAGATCACGCAGCCAGCGATACTGAACGCCTTCCTTGTTTTCATCCCCGCTGCCCTGTTTATAGGCCCAGTGCGCGGCAACACCGTTTTCGTTGACCTCGTGCATCTGCCGGGTGCGTATCTGCACCTCGATACGATGGTTTTCAGGGCCAAGGACGGTGGTATGGATGGATCGGTAGCCGTTCGGCTTGGGTGTTGATATGTAATCCTTGAACCGGCCCGGCACGACTTTGTAGTTGGCATGCAGATAGCCAAGAACCTCGTAGCATTGCGGCATGTCCTCGACCAGAACACGGAACGCCATGATATCGGACAGTTCACCAAAGGTGATGTTCTTGCGCTGCATCTTCTGCCAGATCGAATATGGCCGTTTTTCACGCCCGTAAATATCGACCGACAGCCCCTGGCGGCTGATGACGTCTTTTAGCTCGGTAACGATGCGGTTGACGACATTGTCGTCCTTCTCGCGCAGGAATTCCAGCCGGGCGCGGATCGAATCACGTGCTTCGGGATTGATATGCTGAAAGGCAAGATCCTGCAGCTCTTCCTTGATGTCATGCATACCGATGCGTTCGGCAAGCGGCGCATAAATCTCAAGCGTTTCTGCCGCAATGCGCACCCGTTTTTCCGGCTTCGGGATATAATGCAGCGTGCGCATGTTATGCAGACGGTCGGCAAGCTTCACCAGAAGAACACGGATGTCCTCGGACATCGCCAGCAACAGCTTGCGGAAATTCTCCGCCTGCTTTGAATCGGCAGATTTCAGTTCAATCTGCGTCAGCTTGGTCACACCATCGACCAGCTTCATGATGTTGCTGCCAAACAGCTTGGTAATTTCCTGCGGCGTTGCGTCGGTGTCTTCGATGGTGTCGTGCAGCAGCGCCGTGATGATCGTGTCGCAGTCCAGCTTGTAGTTCGTCAGGATACCTGCAACTTCGATCGGATGGGAAAAATACGGGTCGCCATTGGCACGCTTTTGCGAACCATGTTTCTGGGTCGCATAGACATATGCCCGGTTCAGCGATGTTTCGCATGCATCCGGATCATAGGCCTTAACCCGTTCCACAAGTTCGTATTGGCGCATCATTCAGTGGCTTCTCCGTATTCATCCAAAGGCCGAAATCCGGCCCTTTCATAAGATAGTACGATTTGGATAAAAAAAAGCCACGGAAGATAATCACCGTGGCTTTTCTTTTGAACTTTGCCTCAGAACAAAATTTCTTTGGCCTTATTCGTCTTCATCAGCAGACGGAATGGTCACACCAACCGAGGCATCTTCAATTGCTTCTGCCATCAGTTTCGGACCAAAATCGTCTTCGGATTCTTCGGGTTCATCGACTTCAACATGCCGCTGCAGGCCGGAAACCATGCCATTGCGCAGATCGTCATAATCAACGGTCTGTTCTGCGATTTCACGTAAAGCGACAACCGGGTTCTTGTCGTTGTCACGATCAATGGTCAGTTCGGCACCGGCCGAGATGTTGCGTGCACGCTGAGCTGCCAGCATCACGAGCTCGAAGCGGTTCGGAATCTTTTCAACGCAATCTTCGACGGTAACGCGCGCCATAAATGTCTCCAGAAATACTTTTGGGGTGTCCAGACCGGACTTTATAGCGTCGCATTTGCTTTGTTGCAACAGCGAAGCCATCGGGATGAACAGGTTTTTAGCGGATTTTTTGCATATCAGGATTGTTTTCGGATTTCCTGATCCGTCGGAAGGTCCGATATCAGATCGTTAATCGACCGATGAAGTTGCGGATGATGCCATTCGGGCACGATATCGCGCAGCGGCAGCAGAACGAACGCCCGTTGGTGCATGCGGGGATGGGGCACCTGAATGCCGCCCTCCTCGATCAGCAGATCATCCCCATAGGCAATTAGATCAAGATCAATCACCCGTGCTTCGTTTCTTTCGCGTCGAACGCGACCAAATTCCGCCTCGACATGGTGAAGACGCGCCAGAAGATCACGCGCACCCAAAGCGGTTTCAAGCCGCGCAACGCCGTTGACATACCAAGGCTGATCCGAAACCGGAACCGGTGCCGTCTCGTAGAACGGGGATACGTTTGCCACAGAAATGTCGCCATCCTCGGTCAATCGTCTAAGGGCTGCTTTCAATGTATCGGCTGGTGCCCCATATTCCTCCGTAGGAAGATTGGCGCCAAAGGCGATCAGAATCACCCTGTCATTACGGGCAGTATCGTTGTTCATGGTCGGCTTGCTCACGAAACTGGCTATTGCACATCATTTACGGGGATGCTGGCGCATAACTACGGAAGCGGCCCCGTTGTGTCCACGATATTTTCGCCCTTTCTTTGTGTGCAGTTGCACGGTAAAAAAGTCGGCGTTTCCCGAATTTTGGAAACGACATTATTAAAAAGCTATGTTTGAGGAATTTTCAGATGATTTTTTACCCGCAGGAACGCATCGGGCTGTTCATTGACGGCTCGAACCTTTATGCCGCGGCCAGAGCACTTGGTTTCGACATAGATTACAAACGCTTACTTGATCTTTTTGCACAAAAAGGTCAACTGATCAGGGCCTTCTATTACACCGCACTGATCGAAGATCAGGAATATTCCCCCATCCGCCCGCTCGTCGACTGGCTTGACTATAACGGCTACACCATGGTCACCAAACCGACCAAGGAATTCACCGATGCCGCAGGTCGCCGCAAGATCAAAGGCAACATGGATATCGAGCTGGCAATCGACGTGATGGAAATGGCACAACATCTTGATCATGTTGTTATTTTCTCCGGCGATGGCGATTTCCGCCGCCTTGTTGACGCTGTTCAGCGCAAAGGCGTTCGTGTCACTGTTGTGTCGACCGTGAAATCAAATCCGCCAATGGTTGCCGATGAATTGCGTCGTCAGGCCGACAACTTTATCGAGCTGACGGAACTGGAAGGCACAATCGCCCGCAAGGTTCAGCAGCGTCGCGAAGACGACCATCCGGATTTTGATGATCACCCGGAACATCCTGATCTGAATGAAATTGATTTCGATTAATCACCTTTTTCAACCAAACGACCGGGCGCAGCACGCATTGCGCCCGGCAAACTGTCGGACACGTCATGACCACCTATCTGCAACCCGACAGGGACTGCCTGCTTTGCCCGCGCCTTGTTGAGTTCCGCCGCGCCAATCAGGCAAAGTTTCCCGATTTTTATAACGGCCCCGTCCGCCCGTTCGGCCCCCTTGACGCCCGTCTACTTGTCGTCGGTCTTGCCCCGGGGGTAAAGGGTGCCAACGCAACCGGCCGTCCTTTCACCGGTGATTATGCCGGTGATCTGCTTTACGGCACGCTCAAGAAATTTGGCTTCGCCACGGGCACCTATGCAAAGCGCCCCGATGACGGGCTTGAACTGGTTGATTGCCGGATCACCAATGCCGTCAAATGCGTACCGCCTGAAAACAAGCCGACAGGCCCCGAAGCCAATACCTGCCGCCCCTTCCTGATCAGTGAATTTGCCGCGATGAAAAACCTTTCGGCCATTCTGTGCCTTGGACAGGTGGCCCATCAGGCAATGCTGCGCACCTTTGGCCTGAAGCTTTCATCCCTGAAATTCGGTCATGGGGCATCCCATCAGATGGAAAACGGGATTACACTGTTTGATAGCTATCACTGTTCGCGTTACAACACCCAGACCTATCGCCTGACGCCAGAGATGTTTGAAAACGTCTTTGTCGATATCCGCGCACATCTGGACCGTTAAATTGCCCGATACAGCCCCCCTACCTGGCTTGCTCGACCGACCTGCGCAACGTCTGCCGATTGACGTCCTGCGGGACGTTTTCGGCTATGATAGCTTCCGCGGTCAGCAGGCCGAAATCATCGATCATGTGATTGCCGGAAACGATGCGCTGGTCCTGATGCCGACCGGTGGTGGCAAATCTTTGTGTTATCAGATCCCTGCCCTTTGTCGTTCGGGAACGGCAATTGTTGTATCGCCCCTGATTGCCTTGATGAAGGATCAGGTCGATGCGCTAAGCCAGCTTGGCGTCAAGGCTGCCTTTATCAATTCAACACTTTCCCCGGACGCGGCGCGCGAAATCGAAACCCGCGCGATTGATGGCGATATCGATCTGCTTTATGTCGCCCCGGAACGGTTTGCGACGGATCGTTTTCTGAACCTGCTTGACCGGATCAGCATATCACTGTTTGCCATTGACGAAGCACACTGTGTTTCGCAATGGGGGCATGATTTCCGCCCGGAATACCGTCGGCTTGACCTTCTGCCAACGCGTTTCCCGCATGTACCGCGGGTTGCCTTGACCGCAACCGCGGACACGCCAACCCGCAAGGACATTGCCGAGAACCTGCATCTGACAAATGCGCAGTGCTTCCTGACCGGCTTTGACCGCCCGAACATTACCTATCGGATCGAAACAAAGGGAAATTCGAAGCAGCGCCTTCTGTCGTTCCTGAACCGTGAACATGCCGAAGATGCGGGGATTGTCTATTGCCTGTCGCGTCGCAAGACCGAGGATGTCGCGCAATGGCTTACCGATAACTGTCGCCCGGCCTTGCCTTATCACGCAGGTCTGACACAGGAAACAAGACAGCTTCATCAGGACAGGTTCCTGCGCGAAGACGGTCTGATCATTTGCGCCACGGTCGCCTTTGGCATGGGGATCGACAAGCCGAATGTCCGATTTGTCGCCCACCTGAACCTGCCCAAGAGCATGGAAGCCTATTATCAGGAAACCGGCCGTGCGGGCCGCGATGGCCTTCCGGCCAATGCATGGATGAATTACGATCTGTCCGATATCGTTTCCATCCGTTCCATGCTGGCATCATCCGATGCGCCCGACAGTCAGAAACGCATCGAAAGCCGCAAACTCGATGCTTTAGTCGGCCTTGCCGAAACCACAAAATGCCGTCGACAGGTCATTTTGTCCTATTTCGGTGAAGAGGATGCAAAACCCTGCGGCAATTGCGATACCTGCCTTGAACCGGTTGATACCTGGGACGCAACCGAGGCCTCCCGCAAGGCACTTTCGGCGGTTTATCGCACCGGACAGCGGTTCGGTCCGGCCCACATCATCGAAGTTCTGATGGGACGCAAGACCGAAAAAATCCGTCAGAACAGCCATGACGATCTTTCCGTCTACGGTATTGGCAAGGATGTCTCACAGCCGCAATGGCGGTCGGTTTTCCGCCAGTTGCTAGCCATGGGATATCTTCAGGTCGATGTCGAGGGGCACGGTGGGGTTTACCTGACCGAAGAATCCCGCCCCGTCCTGCGGGGTGAAAAAGTCGTTGAAATGCGCAAGGACCCGGGCGAAAGCAAGCGCACCATGACCAAGCGCCTGCGCGATTTCGATACCGAGTTCGAGAACGAGGAAGATCGTGATCTGTGGGAACGCCTGCGCACCCTGCGGCGCGAACTTGCCACCAGCCAGAATGTTCCGCCTTATGTCATTTTCAGTGACAGAACGCTTTGGGAAATGGTCCGCTTCAAACCACGGACATTGCAGGATATGGCATCAATCAACGGGGTTGGCGTCAAGAAGCTCGACCAGTACGGGCTGGTGTTTCTTGATGTGATGGACGGTCGGCGCTAAATCGGTTCTATGATCCGGCCAATGCCTGCCGGATGGCGGAAATCACCTGATCATCTTCCGGCTTGATCCGGGTGGAAAAACTGGCAACCAGATTGCCGTTCGGATCGACCAGATATTTGTGGAAATTCCATTTCGGGGCCTGATCGCTGCCAAGTTCCGCCTCCGCCCATTTAAAGAACGGATGCGCATCGTCTCCGCGAACCGACTGTTTGGTGGCCATCGGGAAATCGACATCAAAATTGACGGTGCAGAAATCCTTGATTTCGCTGTCATCGGCATATTCCTGCCCACCGAAATCGCCCGAAGGAACCCCCAGAACAACAAGTCCATCGGCCCGATAATCCGACCATAGCGCCTGAAGCCCGGTATATTGCGGGGTGTAACCACACATCGACGCCGTATTGACGACCAGAACCGCCTTGCCGCGATAATCGGCAAGGTCGATTTCGCCCCCGTCAATTGATGGGAATGAAAAATCGTGAGCATTCATCTCTTTATCGCTGGCTATGGCAGAATTTCCAATTATCAGGCAAATCAGTCCGCATAAACCGGACTTCAACAGATTCCGCATTCCGTTTTCGAAAGTTCTGATTTTCCTAGCCATATCGCTCTTCCGTCCATGGATCGGCATTATTGTGATAACCGCGTACTTCCCAAAATCCGGGCTTGTCGATTTTGGAAAATGTAATCTGGCGAACCCATTTGGCACTTTTCCAGAAATAGAGCTTGGGGATGATCACGCGAACCGGGCCACCATGTTCCTCGGTCAATGGCTCATCTTCCCAATGATGGGCCAGCAACACATCATCATCGATAAACTGATCAATCCGAACATTGGTCGTATAACCGTCATGGGCGGTGAAGAGCACGTGGCGGGCGTCTGATGTCGGCTTTACCAGATCGGCAAGCGACAAGGCAGACACACCCTGCCAGTGATTGTCGTAACGCGACCAACTGGTAACACAATGAATATCGTTCTTGGCCATAAAGGGCGGCAGATCAAGCAACTGGCCGAAATCAAGCGTGACCGGGTTTTCAACCTCGCCGTCAATCGTCAGGCGAAAATCATCCGTCCCGACATGCGGCGTAATGCCGAGATCAAGCACCGGCCAGTCCTTGACCTCGCGCTGGCCGGGCGGCAGGCGATTTTCATGGGCATGATCGGCCTGTCCCGTCAAAAGGCGCCCGTTTTCCGCCCATTTCTGTTTCGCTTCGATCAGCTTTTCCTTGATCTTGCCACTGAAACCATCAGCCATTCATCATCCTCCCTGACCACATCATACGAAAAATGGCGCAGTCATGTTCACCATGTCTGCGCCATTTATGCATTCTATCGCCATTGGCAAGCAATACACATGCTTGCGAGGCAGGACTATTATCCGAAATCCCGCATGATCCGGGCCTTGTCACGCTGCCAGTCACGTTCCTTGACCGCCTCGCGCTTATCAGCCTTTTTCTTGCCTTCCGCGATCGCCAGTTCAAGCTTGGCGATGCCACGGTCATTGAAATAAAGCTTCACCGGAACAAGGGTGAACCCCTTCTTGTTCAGGGCATCGCTCATTTTCGTGATTTCGCGTTTATGCAGAAGCAACTTGCGCGGACGGCGTTCTTCATGGCCGAACGGCATCTTGCTTTGATATTCCGGAATATAGGCATTAATCAGCCAGATCTCGCCGTTCTTTTCTTCGGCATAGGATTCCTGAATGTTCCCCTTGCCGTCACGAAGCGACTTGACCTCGGTCCCGCGCAGGGCGACCCCGGCTTCAAAAGTTTCCGTCAGGAAAAAATCAAACCGGGCCCGCCTGTTTTGCGCGACGACCTTATTATTGCTGTCTTCTTTTTTGGGTGCCATTACAACAACTTGTAGGCCGAAATTAATCCCTTAGGACAAAATTCCGGCAGTGCGCAGCGCGGATTCAACGCGCTGCTTGGATTCTTCGGTAATCTCGACCATCGGCAAACGCATGTGGCTGCCGCAAAGGCCAAGAAGCTCGGCTGCATATTTGACCGGTCCCGGGCTGGTTTCGCAGAACATCGCCTTGTGAACCGGCAGAAGTCGATAATTCAACTCCTGAACCTTGGCGATGTTCCCGGCTGCCCATGCGGTATGCAATTCCGCGCAAAGCTTCGGTGCGATGTTGGACGTGACCGAAATGCAGCCATGCCCGCCCTGCGCCAGGAACGGAACAATGGTGCCGTCTTCGCCCGACAACTGGCAGAAATCCGTCCCTGCCGCCAAACGCGTCAATGCCGGACGTTCCAGATCGCTGGTCGCGTCCTTCACACCGACGATACGCGGCAATTTCGAAAGCTGCGCCATCGTATCAACCGACATGTCCACGACCGACCGGCCCGGAATGTTGTAGATCACGATCGGAATATCGGTCGCGTCATGAATAGCCTTGTAATGCGCATACAGGCCACGCTGACCGGGTTTATTGTAATACGGTGTTACAACAAGTGCCGCATCGGCCCCGGCATTCTGGGCATGACGGGTCAGCGAAATCGCTTCGGCGGTCGAATTTGAGCCCGTTCCGGCAATAACCGGGCCGCGGCCCTTGGCAACTTCAAGTGCCAGTTCGACAACGCGGTGGTGTTCCGCATGGCTCAAAGTCGGCGATTCACCTGTGGTTCCGACCGGCACAACACCGGTCGTGCCCTGTTTAAGCTGCCAATCCACAAACGACTGGAACGCTTTCTCATCGATTGCACCATCCTGCGTGAACGGTGTAATCAAAGCGGTAATCGAACCCTTAAACATCGATATCTCCAAATCTTATCGTGGATTGAAAGCGACGCGAAAATAGCGGCTGTTAAGGCATCCGGCAAGCGTCTGTATACATTAAAGCGCGCCTTGTTTGATCAAGGTTACTCTTTCCTCTTACGACCGATTGGCAATTGGCTGTTTCACTGCCATAATAAGGGTGTCTGGAGCGCATTACCTGCCGTAAGGCAAAAGGGGAATTTTAAATGGCGCATGCGTCTTTCCGCGGTGTTTCGATCTGCGCATTGGCACTCGGTATGTTCACTTTGCTGACGCCGATTGGCGATAAGGCATTGGCCGCAAGTCAGGATAAAAATATCCTGACCGAACTGCCGCCATCACCGGCGTTTTCGTCGGTTAGCCGTGCGCGGCTGAATGTTTTTCTTGATGCGCTGGAAGACGGCCGCACAAAAACATTCGAAAAACTTCTTCCAAACTTTGACGACCCGCTGCTTCAGAAAGCCAGCGAGTGGATGTGGCTGATCAGCCCGAATTCCGGTCGCAGTTTCGAAGAAATCACAAATTTCATTGATGCCAATCCGAAATGGCCCAGTCAGTCACTGCTGCGTCAGCGCGCCGAAGAAGCCATGACCGATGCCGTTCCAGACGATGTCGTTCTGGCATGGTTCAAGCGGTCCGCCCCGGTTACAGCAGACGGTGCCACCCGCCAGATAAAGGCGCTTCTGGTGACTGGCGAAATCGAAGCCGCAACCACCCTCATACGCAACAGCTGGGTGAATGAAAATTTCGGCACCGGTCAGGAAAAACGTTTTCTGGATCGATACGGCAAATATATCGATCAGGAAACCCATCAACAGCGCCTTGACCGTCTTCTGTGGGAAGGTCGTCTTGGACCGGCAAGCCGCACTGAAAAATATGTCAGCAAAGATTATCTTTTGCTGGCCAAGGCACGCGCAGCCTTGCGGTCGCTCGACCCCGGTGTTGACGGCGCAATCAACCGTGTCCCCAAGAAATACCAGAACGATCCGGGCCTCATCTATGAACGCGTTCGCTGGCGCCGGATAAAGGACCGCGATCAGGAAGCGCGTGACCTGCTTCTCTCGCAGGCCAATGACCTCGCCTATATTTCAATCCGGCCGCAATACTGGTGGATTGAAAAGGCGATTCTTGCGCGCCGCGCCCTTCAGAAGGGGCATATTACCGATGCCTATCGTCTGGTTGCCAATCATGGCCAAAGTGATGCAGGCGATATCGCCGAGGCAGAATGGTTTGCCGGATGGATCGCCCTTGAATTCCTGGGCGATGCCCGCATCGCGCTGACCCATTTCCAGAACCAGTATGACGTCGTGCAATACCCGATCAGCCGTGCGCGCGGGGCCTATTGGGCCGGCCGGGCCAACGATGCGATTGGGGACAAGGAAAAGGCGCGCGAATGGTACAGGCTGGCAGCCGATCACGCCCATACCTTCTATGGCCAGCTTGCCATTGATGCACTGGGTGCCAAGCCCACCTACTCTGTTGAACAACCCGTCCCGACGGAACAGCAACGCGCCGATTTCGAATCGCAGGAACTGACACAGGTTACCCGCAAACTTGGTGAGATGGGCCTTGGCAACATCATTCGTCCGTTTGTCATGGCGCTTGTTTATGCGCATGACGAACCGGAATATCTCGCCATGGCAACCGATCTTGCGCGCGAATATGGCCGTGCCGACCTTGCAATTATTGCCGCCAAGCGCAGCATCCGGACCGGTAGCGGATATCTGGATGCGGCCTATCCCGTTCATGAACAGGTACCGCTTGGTCACAATCCCGACCCCGCACTGGTCCATGCAATCATGCGCCAGGAAAGCCTGTTTAACCCCGAAGCCGTTTCGTCGGCCGGTGCACGCGGCCTGATGCAGTTGATGCCTGCAACCGCCGAACGCATGGCCAAGGATCTTGACCTTGAATATGAAACTGCACGTCTGACCGCAGATCCGGGCTTCAATATCTCGCTGGGGCGCGAATATCTCTCGAAACTTCTGGATCGTTGGGATGGTGAAGAAATACTGACCATCGCAAGCTATAACGCCGGTCCAAGCCGCGTAAGACAGTGGATTGCAGAATATGGTGATCCACGAGACGCCGATGTTGACCCGGTCGACTGGATCGAAATGATCCCCTATAGCGAGACACGCAATTACGTCCAGCGCGTTATGGAAGGCACCTATGTCTATCGCCGCCGCTTCGCACGCGACGAAATCGCAATGGGTCAGCAGGATGAAACACCCTCAAATTCCCAGTGATTTGATCCAGCAACAGCGATCCGTTACGGACAGTTGAACCGTTTGCGGTTTGCCAAAGCGAACACCATATTCGATCAAACCCAGTTCGACAGATGAGGCCAGAGCAAATGTCAGAAAATGCACTTACTTCCTGCCGCGCATTCGTTTTCGATGCCTATGGTACCCTGTTCGACGTTGGATCGGCCGTTGACCGGTTCAAGGAAACCATCGGGGATGAAGCAGACCGGCTTTCAAGTATCTGGCGCCAAAAGCAGCTTGAATATACATGGCTGCGCAGTCTGATGGGCGACTTCACGGATTTCTGGAATGTCACCGGTGACGCTCTTGATTACGCCATGGCAGCAACCGGAAAAAAAGACCCCGCCCTTCGCGCAAAACTTATGGAAACCTATCTGTCGCTTGATACTTTCCCCGAAGTTGTTGAAACCCTGAAAACACTTAAATCCCAAGGGCACAAGCTGGCGATCCTGTCGAACGGCGCCAAACATATGCTGATTTCAGCAGCAAAGGCATCCGGGATTCTATCACTGTTTGACCAGATCATCTGTGTGGATGATATCAAAACGTATAAACCGCACCCCGAGGTCTATCAGCTTGCGGTCGACCAGCTCGAATTGACGCCCGCCGAAATATCATTCCAGTCGTCTAACGGATGGGATATTGCCGGTGCCGGGCATTTCGGGTTCCGCACGGCCTGGATCAACCGGACGCAGCAGCCAACAGAACGCCTGTCTCATAGCGCAGACGTGGTTTTAAAAGGCCTGGACGAGCTGCTGCCGCTAGTCGCACAGCCGGAAAAAGCCTGAAAACCGGGCCCGCGAAGTACGCCAATTCCGATCAGACCGAATAAAGAAAACCCGGAAAAGCGATTTGCAGCTTTTCCGGGTTTTATATTCTTTGCTGGCCTGCGGGAAAGATTGCCAACACAAACCTTTTATTGTTTGTGTTCTTTCTTCACGTTCGCGGCAACGATCTGACCGGCCTGAATGACGGTAAGACCGCCCTCTTCGACGGCACCTTCAATGCGACGGCAATGGCCTTCGATATGGGCACCCGGTTCGATCGACAGGCTTTCATGAAGGATATCGCCCAGCATACGGGCCGTTTCTGCGAGTGAAACGTCACGGGCGCGAACCTGACCGGTGACAGAACCACAAATGCGAACCTTTTCGGCGACAATCTCGCCGCGGACTTCGCCGTTCTGACCAATTGTCAGGGTACGCGTGCGAATGTCGCCATTCACAAAACCGTCCACCTGAACATCTGATTCAGAGATCAGATCACCGGTAACCCGAAGATCGGAATTGATAATCGACAGACCGCCTCTTTTCTCGGTCACCGAATTATGGGAATTAGTCGTTGTCTGCTGTCTCTTGCTCGTTTTTGAAAACATAATGTCCCGCCTCAATAAACTTGATGGGGTCTACCTGCTTGTCGTGAACCAGAACTTCATAGTGCACGTGGCTGCCGGTGCTACGGCCGGTACTTCCCATCAATGCGATTTTGCCCTTTAAATTCACTTCGTCGCCCTTCTTGACGAGGACCTTGTATAGATGTCCGAAACGGGTTCGAAGGCCGTTACCATGGTCAATTTCGACCATCTTCCCGTATTTTCCGCTCCATCCGGCGAACACCACCTTTCCGGGGGCCGTCGCATAGATTGGTGTTTTCATGGGCCCGGCAAGATCAACGCCGGAATGAAAAGCCCATTTACCGTTGATAGGGTCCTTGCGCTTCCCGAAAGAACTGGAAAGGTAATAGGAATCCGCAGGCTCCCCCAACGGGGTTCTTTTTATTCTATCATGCAGACTTACCAGCTGATCCATACGATCACCCACTGCAAGTGCCACACTTACAAACTGTTCGTCCTCGGGGTGCTCGGGCTCGAACGCCACGAACGGTCCACCCACACCACCGGCAACCTCGCCACCTCCCGGTGCCTGAGGCTTCATCGGCGGTGTAATGATCTCGTCAACCGTAAGACCAGTCATCTCAAGAACCGATTCCAGTTCCAGAATGGTACTGTCAGCGGTTTCCGCCACGCGCTGCATCGCCTGCTTCTGGATGGTATGCAGATCGGCAATGCGCTGACGTGCTTCACCAAGTTCCGATTGCAGTTTTTTCGAACGCTGCATGGCCTGATCACGCTCACGCATAACCCGCGACATGACGGTTTCGACAGTTTCCAGTTCGTCGCGCAAGGCAAGATTTCGGTTGGTAATCCCGTCAATCTGGGTCTGGAGCGCGTTCATCTGATTATCCATTGATGTCCGCAAGGCGGAAATCTGGACTTTTTCCTTTTCACTGACCGCCAGTTTCGAGGTGTAATCCTGAACCCGGGCCTGCAGCATCAAATTCTTTTCAGCCATCGACAGAAGATTACGGTGGGTATCTTCCATCTGTGATGTGATTTCACCAAAACGGCGCTGGCTTTCGGTGACACGTGCGATCAACTGATTGTAGGAAAGCTCGCTGCGAAACAGCTGTTCTTCACGCGTGGCAAGCCGTTGATCAAGATACCAGGAATAACCCGATACCCCGACCGTCCAAGTGATCGCAAGGACCCCGACCGATGCCAATGTCAGTTGAGCGTATTTGCCAATCCGCACTTGAGAAACGGAATCATTGGACCGCACAAGAATGTGCCGGTCCGGAAACCATTTTTCAATCAGGCGACGGCCACGTTCGAACGCCGACATACTCAGTGTCTAACCCCTATTTACCCAACATTGCCCGTTCGATACGAAATCGACGCACAACCGTTTTTTTTCAGACCCCGGCTGAATATCTATTTTCTTTACGCTACCTGTTAGCGCGAAGACAGGCAAGCACGTTAACACATCCTTAAGGGTAAAAAAATCATCTGCTTTGCACTTCAATATGTTACTCAATGATCTCCCGATGAATTCAACAGCGTTCAAAACATGCGTTTATCCCAATTCATGCTGACCTGTGCTGCAACATGGTTTTACAGCGGACGAACCACCAAGGCACCTGGCACGATGGGATCGCTGGCCGCTGTTCCTGTGGGCTGGGCAATTGCCGTTTTGCTGGGATACCCGGCTCTGTTGGCCGGAATTGTCATCGTATTCCTTGTAGGAATTCCGATTTCCCATAAATACAGCGAGATGATCGGGGTTCACGATCCCGGTGAAATCGTCATCGACGAAGTTGCAGGGCAATGGCTTTGCATACTTGTCGTTCCGCTGGGCAACGAGCTTGCCGATCTCGGCTGGCTGGCGGCGGCATTTGTCATGTTCCGGTTTTTCGATATTCTGAAACCCTGGCCGATCCGCTGGATCGACCGCCGGATCAGCGGTGGTTTTGGCATCATGCTTGATGACATCCTTGCGGGCATATTTGGCATGTTTGTATTGATCGCCGCCCGCTACTTTGCAGGAGTTTGACCGCCCATGAACATCGAACCGGATATTCTTGCGCGCGCAGAAAACCTGATTGCCCTATGCAAATCCAAAGGCGAAATGATCGCAACCGCAGAATCCTGTACCGGCGGGCTTATAGCTGGCGGGCTGACGGCCGTTGATGGCAGTTCGTCCGTTGTCGATTGCGGCTTTGTGACGTATTCCAACGAAGCAAAACACGGCCTGATCGGCGTACCGCAGGAATTGCTTGATACCTATGGTGCCGTCTCAGAACCGGTCGCGCGCGCAATGGCCGAAGGCGCACTGATCCGCGCTCCACTGGCAACACTGGCTGTCGCGGTTACCGGCATCGCCGGTCCGGGCGGCGGATCAGATGAAAAACCGGTTGGACTTGTCCATCTTGCTTGCGCTGGAAAAGGTCGGCCTACCCTGCACCGTCGCCGGGTCTATGACGGTGATCGCCATTCGGTACGCAAGGCAACCATCATCGACGCCTATGACATGCTTTCGAAAATGGTCGGCAAAACCGGTTAATCAGATTGGCGCATCATCGCCCATGCAGCGTGAATGCAACATGTACTCACCGATCTGACAGGGCCTCGTCCGGCTCGCCATAAACCTGATGGGCGCGGGTTTCAAATGCACCAACCATCAATTTGACGGCCTCGTTGAACACGACCCCGATCATCTTCTGCAACAGGGCAGAACGGAATTCAAAATCGACAAAGAAGTCGAGCCACGTTCCACCGTCTTCCGCCGGTTCAAACACCCAGTGATTGTTAAGGTACTTGAACGGCCCCTGCAGATATTCGACATCGACCCGATCCGGGCGCTGTAGCGTGACTTTTGATGTGTATTTCTCGCGAAACATTTTGAAACCGATCACCAGATCGGCATGCAAGACATCGCCATCGCGCTTGCGCACACGAGATGCCACACACCATGGCAGAAATTCCGAATAGGAATCGATATCCGCGACGAGGTCAAACAGCTGTTCCGGCGTATAGGGCAGTTTCCTGCGCTCCGCATGCGTCGGCACCCTGATCTCCTTTGTCGTCGCGTTTATCGGTTTGAAATGCGGCGCACTTACTGCGCCGCTGTTGTTGCCTGCATTCTGGCTTTGGCTTCGTCAGCAGCCGCAAGCTTTCTTTCGCGTGCCTTGCGCAGTTCCTCGAAGTCACGGTCCGCATGATAGCTTGAACGCGTCAGCGGCGTTGCCGACACCATCAGGAAGCCCTTGCCGCGTGCCATCGAGGCGTAATCCTTGAACTCATCCGGCGTCACGAACCGGTTAACCGGTTCGTGCTTAAGCGTCGGCTGCAAATACTGGCCAATCGTCAGGAAGTCGACATCCGCAACCCGCAGATCGTCCATGACCTGTGCCAGTTCATGACGCTCTTCACCAAACCCAACCATCAGGCCCGATTTGGTAAAGATCGTCGGATCAATCTGTTTGACGCGATCAAGAATGCGCAGCGACTGGTAATAGCGCGCACCCGGCCGGATCGAGGTATAAAGCCTGGGAACGGTTTCAAGGTTATGGTTGAAAACGTCCGGACGTGCACGGGCAACGATTTCAACGGCACCTGGCTTATCGCGGAAATCGGGGGTCAGAATTTCAATCGTGGTTTCCGGCGATTTATGGCGGATCGCCTCGATCACGCGGGCAAAATGTGCGGCTCCACCATCGGCCAGATCATCACGGTCGACCGAGGTGATCACGACATGTTTAAGCGCCATGTCGGCAACCGCCATCGCAAGGTTTTCCGGCTCGAACGGATCAAGCGCACCGGGCATGCCGGTCTTGACGTTACAGAACGAACAGGCACGCGTGCAGGTGTCCCCCATGATCATGAAGGATGCGTGTTTCTTCTGCCAGCATTCACCAATGTTCGGGCACGCCGCTTCTTCGCAGACGGTATGCAAATTGAGGCCGCGCGCAAGTTCGCGCGTTTCCTGATACCCCTTCGAGGTTGGCGCCTTGACGCGAATCCATTCGGGTTTGCGTCCGGACGGACGATCCGGGCGTTTCTGCTTTTCCGGGTGACGAAGTGCCTGTGCTTCGTTGCGCGCCGTCGACATAGAGTTACCTCCGAAGGATTGGACGGGCGGCAATGTGCCGCCACGTCACGCATTTGTCAAACCGACAATCGTCCAAAACGGTCATACCGGGCATGTTCGCCCGGTACAACGCCGTATTCTAGAAGTGGATCGCACGCCCATAGGCGTCAAGGACCGACTCATGCATCATTTCCGAAAGGGTCGGATGCGGGAAGACCGTATGCATCAGATCTTCTTCGGTCGTTTCAAGACCCATGGCCACGACAAAGCCCTGGATCAGCTCGGTCACTTCGGCACCAACCATGTGCGCACCAAGCAATTCACCGGTCTTGGCATCAAACACCGTTTTGACCAGACCTTCGGCCTCGCCCAGTGCAACCGCCTTGCCGTTCCCGATGAACGGGAATTTGCCGACCTTGACGTCGTAACCGGCTTCCTTGGCTTTGGCTTCGGTCAGACCGACACTTGCCACCTGCGGATGGCAATAGGTGCAACCCGGAATCTTGCGCGGATCAAGCGGGTGAACCCCTTTGACACCGGCAATCTTTTCAACGCAGATGACGCCTTCATGCTCGGCCTTGTGCGCCAGCATCGGCGGTCCTGCGACGTCACCAATGGCATAAATGCCCGGCTCTGCCGTTGCCGAATACTCGTTCGTATCAATGACGTTGCGATCAACCTTGACCTTGGTGGTTTCCAGACCGAGATTTTCGGTATTGCCGATCACACCAACCGCGGAAATCACGCGATCAACGGTCAATTCCTGTTTCTTGCCGTCCTTGGTTTCAATCGTGACGACAACATTGTCGGCGTTGCGCTTAAGGTTCGCGACCTTGGCTTCCGTCAGGATTTTCATCCCGTCCTTGGTCATCATCTTCTGCGCAAGGGCGGCCACTTCCTTGTCTTCGACCGGCATGATCTGCGACATGATTTCGACCACCGTCACTTCCGCACCCATAGTGTGGTAGAAGCTGGCAAATTCGATACCAATCGCGCCTGAACCGACAACCACAAGGCTTTTGGGCATCTTGTCAGGCGTCATCGCCTTTTTATAGTCCCAGACCACCTTGCCATCGGCTTCCAGCCCCGGCAGGGACCGTGCCCGTGCACCTGTCGCGATAATGTAATTCTTCGCGGTATAGGTACCGGCATCCTTGCCTTCGACCTTGATCTTTTTGGGACCGTCGAATTTGGCTTCGCCGTTGATCACGGTGACCTTGTTCTTCTTCAGAAGATGGCCGACACCGCCCGAAAGCTGCTTGGAAACGCCGCGCGAACGCTGAATGACTGCATCCAGATCAAAGGAAGGCTTTTCACATGACAGACCGAATGACTTGGCATGCTGCATGTTGCGATAGACTTCCGCCGAACGCAGCAGCGCCTTGGTCGGAATACAGCCCCAGTTCAGGCAGATGCCGCCAAGATGTTCGCGTTCAACAACCGCGGTTTTCAGGCCAAGCTGTGCGGCACGAATGGCCGTGACATAGCCACCGGGGCCCGCGCCAACAACGATTAAGTCGAAATTGTTATCCGCCATCGTAAGATCTCCTTCGCCTGCCCGTCACCGGTCACAGGTCTTGAAATTCAAATGCTTGCGGGGACTGTTTAAAGTCCCCGCGCAATTTCCGAACCTCAGAGCAACATGCTCAGCGGATCTTCGATCAGCTTTTTGAATTCAGCCATGAATTCAGCACCGACCGCACCATCGACCACACGATGGTCGACCGACAGCGTGCAGCTCATGACGGTGGCAATAGCCAAGGCACCGTCCTTGACAACCGCGCGCTGTTCACCGGCACCAACGGCCAGAATGCAGCCCTGCGGCGGGTTGATGATGGCAGAGAATTCCTTGATGCCAAACATGCCAAGGTTAGAGACAGAGAAAGTCCCTCCCTGGAATTCTTCCGGTTTGAGCTTACCTTCGCGTGCCTTGCCAGCCAGAGCCTTCATCTCGGTCGAGATTTCGGCAAGCCCCTTGCCACCCGCATTGCGGATAACCGGGGTGATCAGTCCGCCATCAATGGCAACCGCAACCGAAATGTCCTGCTGCTTGCACTGCAGGATGGCTGCATCGGTCCAGACAGCATTGGCCGCCGGAACACGCTTCAGCGCGATGGATGCTGCACGAATGACGAAATCGTTGACCGAAACCTTGACCCCCTCGCCGGCTTTCTCATTAAGCTGCTTGCGGGTAGCAAGCAGATTGTCGAGTTCGCAATCGACCGTCAGGTAGAAATGCGGAACCTGCTGTTTGGACTGGGTCAGACGACGGGCAATAACCTTGCGCATCGAGCTGTTCGGGATTTCTTCGTATTCCGGCAAACCGGTCAAATCCGGGTTCCAGCCAGACGCCGCCGGTGCCTGCGGGGCTGCTGCAGGTTTCTCGGCAGCAGGAGCCGAAGAAGTAGCAGCAGAAGCAGCTTTATCGGCCGGTTTGGACGACATTGCGGCCTCGACATCGCGTTTCACAACACGACCACGCGGGCCTGAACCTTCGACCTTGCCAAGATCAACGCCTTCGTTCGCAGCAATGCGACGCGCAAGCGGGCTTGCCTTGACGCGATCCCCACCGGAAACCGGTGCGGCAGGTGCCTGACCTTTTGCCGGTGCAGACTCTGACTTCGATTCTTCCTGTTTCGGCGCTTCCGCAGCCGGTGCAGCGCCGCCAGTAGACGCTGCAGACGTATCTGCACCATCAAGCGCGCTGGCATCTTCGCCTTCTTCCAGAAGAAGTGCTATAACCTCGTTCACAGCAACGCCTTCGCTGCCTTCGGAAACAAGGATTTTGCCGATTTTGCCTTCATCGACGGCTTCAACTTCCATCGTGGCTTTATCGGTTTCGATTTCGGCAATGACGTCACCTGACTCAACGGTGTCGCCTTCCTTGACAAGCCATTTCGCCAAGGTGCCTTCGGTCATGGTCGGCGACAGGGCCGGCATCAATATCTTAACAGGCATGAACGCAATCTCCCGGTAACGGGGCGGCGCGGGTTTGCCGCGCCCTGCCCCTGTCCGTTTTACTTAGCGATAGCAAACGGCCTTGGCCGCATCGACGATGTGTTGCTCCTGCGGAAGTGCAAGCACTTCGAGGTTAGCAGCATATGGCATCGGAACATCTTCACCGGTAACGCGCGCGACCGGCGCATCCAGGTAATCAAACGCATGTTCCATGATGACCGATGCGATCTCGGCACCGATACCGGCAAAGTGCCAGCCTTCTTCGCAGGTCACGAGACGGTTGGTTTTCATGACCGAGCGAACGATGGTGTTCACATCAAGCGGACGGATGGTCCGAAGGTTGATGACCTCGGCGGAAATGCCCTGCTCTGCAAGCTGCTCTGCCGCTTTCAGCGCCTTGCCGACCATGATTGAAAACGCAACGATGGTAACGTCCGTTCCTTCGCGTTCGATCTTTGCCTGACCGATCGGAAGAACGAAATCTTCGTCGTCCGGCACTTCGAAGCTTTGTCCGTAAAGGATTTCGTTTTCAAGGAAGACAATCGGGTTCGGATCACGAATAGCAGCCTTGAGCAGACCCTTCGCATCGGCCGCCGACCAAGGTGCGACAACCTTGAGCCCCGGGCAATGAGCATACCAGGATGCATAGCACTGCGAATGCTGTGCGCCCACACGCGACGCAGCACCGTTCGGGCCACGGAACACGATCGGGCAACCAAGCTGGCCACCGGACATATACAGGGTTTTCGCAGCAGAGTTGATGATCTGGTCAATCGCCTGCATGGCGAAGTTAAAGGTCATGAACTCAAGAACCGGTTTCAGGCCCATGAATGCCGAACCGGTTGCAAGGCCGGTAAAGCCATGCTCGGTAATCGGGGTGTCGACAACACGCTTGTCACCGAATTCATCGAGCAAGCCCTGGGTGACTTTATAAGCCCCCTGATACTGCGCGACTTCTTCCCCCATGACATAAACGTTTTCATCGGCTCGCATTTCTTCGGCCATGGCATCGCGCAGGGCTTCACGAACGGTCTGGGTCTTGAACGACGTATAGGTTTTCTCGTCCTGGGTCGCGTTCATGACGCTCATGGCACGCGGGTCCTGTTCGGCCCGTTCAATCGCACCGCTTGCAGCAACCGGTGCTGCATTGGACGAACTGGCCGGGGCCTTTTCTTCTTCCTTGGCTTCGGCCGGTGCGGCGTCGGCTTTCGGTGCAGAAGACGCCGAAACATTATCAAGGGCGGAAGCATCCTCGTCTTCTTCGAGGATATAGGCGATCACAGCATTCACCGCGACGTTTTCAGTCCCTTCGGCAATCACGATCTTGCCGATGGTCCCTTCGTCAACGGCCTCGACTTCCATCGTGGCTTTGTCGGTTTCAATTTCTGCAATCACGTCACCGGAGGCAACAGTGTCGCCTTCCTTGACGGTCCATTTGGCAAGCGTGCCTTCTGTCATGGTCGGCGACAGCGCCGGCATCAAAACTTCAATCGGCATTGTTCCCTCTCTCCCGGGAAATATCGGTCAAAAGCGGTTCGCGGGTGTCGCGATCACGCGTCGATCAGAATATCTGTGAACAGTTCGGAAACATCCGGTTCCGGGCTGTTTTGCGCAAACTCGGCCGCTTTGGCGACTTCCGCTTTCACATCCTTGTCGATGTCCTTGAGACCAGCCTCGTCGATGATATCGCCATCGATCAGCAGCTTTTTGACCATATCGATCGGATCGTGCTCTTTACGCATTTTATCGAGCTCGTCCTTGGTACGATATTTCGCCGGGTCGGACATGGAATGCCCGCGATAGCGATAGGTCTTGAGCTCAAGGATATAGGGCCCTTTGCCTTCGCGGCAATGCGCAACGGCACGTTCACCGGCGTCCTTGACCGCCAGAACGTCCATGCCATCAACCTGTTCGCCCGGGATACCATAGGCAGAACCGCGCTCGTAAAGGTCCGGGCTGGCCGAATGGCGCTGTGCCGACGTTCCCATGGCATACTGGTTGTTTTCGATGCAATAGATCACCGGAAGCTTCCAGAGCGCTGCCATGTTGAAGGATTCGTATACCTGCCCCTGGTTGACGGCGCCGTCCCCAAGATAGGTCAGGCAGACACGGTCCTGACCGCGATATTTGTAATTGAAGGCAATACCGGTGCCGAGCGAAACCTGCCCGCCGACGATACCATGCCCGCCATAGAAATTCTTTTCCTTGGAGAACATGTGCATCGAGCCGCCCTTGCCGTGCGAATAACCGCCTTCACGGCCGGTCAGCTCTGCCATGACCCCTGCTGGGTCCATGCCACAGGCCAGCATGTGGCCGTGGTCGCGGTAACTGGTAATCACACCATCATCGCCGGTAATGGCAGCCTGCATGCCGACAACGACAGCTTCCTGCCCGATGTAAAGATGGCAGAAGCCACCAATAAGCCCCATGCCATAAAGCTGACCGGCTTTTTCTTCAAAGCGACGGATCAGCAGCATTTCACGGTAATATTTGAGGAGATCGTCACTGCTCGCCTGATTGTCGGCGCGCGTCGTGGCGCGTTTGCGTTTTGTGGTCGCCATGTTTCCTCCCGGTGGATGGCTGTCGCTTAAGCATCATGTATGAGCGCTTAATTCGGTACTGGACCACCGAAATGACTACCCAAAACTACGTGTCGAAGCAAGCAATCTAACCACCCGTAAACTGTTGTTTTGCAACGCACAATCACAAATAAACCAAATAATGGTTAATTTATGTTTTTTTGCATATATACATAATTCAAGCGTTTCCAGTGACTTGAGGAACCGGCTTCATTCCCGTTCATTCCATCAGGTCACAAATGCTATGCTTTCCTGAAAAGAATATCACAGATCCGACACGTTTATTTCGCAACTGCCAGAAGAAACAAAAGGTTGTGTTGCCATGATCACAAACTATTGCAGGTCACAAATCAACCAAAAGACAGTTGAAACAACGCTGTAAGAGAGGATGTCAAATTCCCGCCAAGCAGCCCGGGCTGTAAAATCACGGGAAATACAGCCTCGGCCGCGCGCATTTTCAATTTTGGAAGTTGATCTCGCGCATAAAAACCCTTCCGGATTCTAAGCATAAATCTGCCGCGACCGATTACTGGCTGGCAGCAACCGTTTCGTCGGCCGGGTAGCCATTGTGATGGAAGATAATCAGATCATCCGGGTGCGCGGCATTCAGCATCGCGCGCGCACGTTCATCGAGCAGATCAGGATCAAGATGCTTCGGGCGCATCGCAATCACGCGCTGCTCCAGATGCTTGCGCTTGTCGATGATTTCATCGCGCACTTTTGCGATATCGGCCACACGGTCCTGCATCGACCAATAAGCCAGCAAACCACGATTACCTTCGACACTGTGGAAGATGAAATAGACCATAATGGTAAATGCAATGACCGGAGCAATAGCCTGACCTAGTCGGCGAATAACCGGCGATGTTGACGACATTTACCCCTGCCCCGTACGCGCAAGAAAAGAATCAACAGGAAAATCACCATTCCGGATTCGAAATGGAAAAACTGCGTGCGTTATTTCCCTTTGATCGCAAAGGCATAAACACAGCAATACTGAAAATCCCCGTAAGAATACCGTCCAATATAAACACAACAGGGTAAAAATAAGCTTAAAACAGCAATGCTAATCCACGGCAGTTACGCTCAATTAGCTGATCCTGAACAACAAAAAACCGTCCCGGAATAACGGGACGGTTTTTCAAATTCAGTCCTGCAATCGAACCTTATTTCAGGATCGAACGCCCCGGATAATAGGCACCCGCCCCCAGCATCTCTTCGATGCGGATCAGCTGGTTGTATTTCGCCAGACGGTCAGAACGTGACAGCGAACCGGTTTTGATCTGCCCGCAATTGGTGGCAACCGCAAGATCGGCGATGGTCGAATCTTCGGTTTCGCCCGAACGGTGCGACATAACCGCAGTATAGCCAGCACGATGGGCCATTTCGACGGCCTCAAGCGTTTCGGTCAGCGAACCGATCTGGTTGACCTTCACGAGGATCGAGTTAGCAACGCCCTTCTTGATGCCATCGGCAAGGCGCTTCGGATTGGTTACGAACAGATCGTCGCCAACCAGTTGAACCTTTTTACCGATTTCCGACGTCAATGCCGCCCAACCGTCCCAGTCATCTTCAGACATGCCGTCTTCGATCGAGAAAATCGGATACTTGCTGACCAGATCGGCCCAGTATTTGACCATGCCGTCTGCATCAAGGGTCTTGTTCTCGCCCGCCAGAACGTATTTGCCACCTTTGTAGAATTCGGTCGATGCCGCATCAAGGGCAAGGACAACGTCTTCTTCCGGGCGATAACCGGCAGCTTCGATCGACTTCATGATGTAGCTGATGGCTTCTTCGCTCGACCCGATATTCGGGGCAAAACCACCTTCGTCACCAACAGAAGTGCTCAGGCCATCTGCCGACAGGGCCTTTTTCAGGTTATGGAAGATTTCCGCCCCCATGCGGATTGCGTCCGATCCGGTTTCTGCCGAAACCGGCATCACCATGAATTCCTGAACGTCAATCGCGTTGTCGGCATGTTCGCCGCCATTGATGATGTTCATCATCGGCACCGGCAGTGTGCGGGCGAAAGCCCCACCAACATAACGATAAAGCGGAAGGCCTGCTTCTTCAGCCGCGGCCTTGGCAACCGCCAGCGACACGCCCAGAATGGCGTTCGCACCAAGACGGCTCTTGTTCGGCGTCCCGTCAAGATCGATCATGATGCCATCGACCTCGACCTGGTCTTCGGCATCCATACCGGCCAGGGCTTCAAAAATCTCGCCATTGACGGCGGCAACCGCTTTGGTCACGCCCTTGCCAAGATAACGGTCTTCCTTGTCACGCAGCTCGACGGCTTCATGCGCACCGGTGGATGCACCCGACGGAACGGCTGCACGACCAAAGGCGCCACTTTCCAGAGTTACATCAACTTCGACAGTCGGGTTGCCACGGCTATCGAGGATTTCGCGGCCGCGGATATCGATAATAGCGGTCATGACGGAAACATTCTCCTCACTGAGATTATCTGCACCCCTGCGGGGTACTTTGGTTACAGCATAAAAGAAATGCCGCCATCATGTCTGATGGCGGCATTTGCATATCAATCCTTGAACATGTCCAGACGAACCGGATTGGCTTTTGCCACTTTGTCCAGTTCCATCAGAACCGACAAAACTTCCGGAAGCTTGTTCAAGGGAATCTGGTTCGGACCATCGCTGATGGCCGCATCCGGGTTATCGTGGGTTTCGATAAACAGGGCGGCAATGCCGACAGATACAGCCGCACGCGCCAATACCGGAGCAAATTCGCGCTGTCCACCCGACGTTGTCCCCTGCCCACCCGGCTGCTGAACAGAATGGGTCGCATCAAATACGACCGGATAGCCCTGACGGGCCATGGTGGGAAGTCCACGGAAATCGGTTACCAGCGTGTTATAGCCAAAGCTGGTCCCGCGATCACAAAGCATGATGTTTTCGTTGCCGGTTGACGCAATGTTGTTCGCAACATTCGCCATGTCCCAGGGTGCCAGGAACTGGCCCTTTTTGACATTCACTGCGCGCCCGGTTTTACCCGCGGCCTGCAAAAGATCGGCCTGACGGCACAGGAACGCCGGAATTTGTAGAATATCGGCAACTTCCGCGACCGCCACACACTGATCTGGCAGATGAACGTCGGTGACAATCGGAAGGCCGGTCTTTTCCTTGACCTCAGCCAGAATGTCGAGACCTTCGACCAGACCAACCCCGCGCCTCGACGTGCTGCTCGTGCGGTTTGCCTTGTCAAACGAGCTTTTGTAAACAAGCCCGATCCCTATCCCTTCAGACAATTCCTTAAGCGCTGCGGACATTTCCAGTGCGTGCTGACGGCTTTCGATCGCGCACGGCCCTGCCAGAAGCGCAAAGGGCCTGTCATTGGCGAATTCGATGTTGCCGACTTTGACAGTTTTGATTTCCGTCATTTCGAAGTCTTTCATTCAGGCTGTGTGATCAAACCAGACGGCTGCGCTCTTTGGCGGCCTTGATATAGGACACAAACAGCGGATGCGGATCAAGCGGACGCGAACGCAGTTCCGGGTGGAACTGAACGCCGATGAACCACGGGTGATCCGGGTATTCGACGATTTCCGGCAAACGCCCGTCCGGCGACAGACCCGAGAATTTAAGCCCTTTTTCCTCAAGCTGCGCCATGAAGTTTACGTTAACTTCGTAACGATGGCGATGGCGCTCAAGAACGGTCTCACTGCCATAGATATCACGCGCACGCGTACCGTCGACCAGTTTGCACTCGTAATTGCCAAGGCGCATGGTGCCACCAAGATCATCTTCGCCGCTGCGACGCTCAACCGAGCCACCATCTTTGGCCCATTCGGTCATCAGGCCCACAAGCGGGGTTTTCGTCGGACCGAATTCAGATGAAGACGCATCCTTAAGGCCCGCAAGATTGCGTGCGGCTTCAAGAACCGCCATCTGCATGCCAAAGCAGATACCGAAATACGGCACCTTGTTTTCACGGGCATAGCGCGCAGCGGCAATCTTGCCTTCCGTGCCACGCTCGCCAAATCCGCCCGGCACCATGATCGCGTCCAGTTTGGACAGGATTTCGCTAACATCGCCTTCTTTTTCAAGCGCGTCAGACGCAATCCATTCCAGTTTGACACGGACCTTGTTGGCGATACCGCCATGGGTCAGTGCTTCGGTGAGCGACTTATAGGCATCGGGCAGCTGAATGTATTTGCCAACGATCCCGATGGTAACCTCACCTTCCGGATTACGGATGATGTTGCAGATTTCTTCCCACGGCCCCAGATCCGGGTCCTGTGCCTGCAAGCCGAAGTGATGAAGCACTTCGTTATCAAGACCATACTGGTGATAGCTGATCGGCACCTGATAGATATTGTCGACGTCATAGGCCGGAATAACAGCGGCTTCGCGCACGTTACAGAAGCGCGCAATCTTGCGGCGCTCATTGACCGGGATTTCACGGTCGCAACGGCACAACAGGATATCGGGCTGAATACCAACGCTTTGCAGTTCCTTGACGGAATGCTGGGTCGGTTTGGTCTTAAGCTCGCCCGCCGACGAAATATAGGGCACCAGTGTCAGATGCATGAACAGCGTGCGGCCATCGCCAAGCTCGTTTCCCATCTGACGGATCGCTTCAAGGAACGGCAGACTTTCGATATCGCCAACCGTACCGCCAATCTCGACAAGGACAAAATCCTCGGTCGCGTCGGACTGGACGAATTCCTTGATGGCATCCGTGATGTGCGGGATCACCTGAACGGTCCCGCCCAGATAATCCCCGCGACGTTCACGCGCAATCACGCTGGAATAGATGCGACCGGTGGTCACGTTGTCAGAACGACGCGACGAAACACCGGTAAAACGTTCATAGTGACCAAGATCAAGATCGGTTTCTGCACCGTCTTCGGTTACATAGCATTCGCCATGCTGATACGGGCTCATGGTGCCCGGATCGACGTTGATATACGGATCAAGCTTGCGCAGGCGAACAGTGAAACCACGTGCCTGAAGCGAGGCACCCAAAGCAGCAGATGCCAGGCCCTTGCCCAGCGAAGAAACAACGCCACCGGTGATAAAGATATAACGGGTCATGTCTTTGCCTCATCTCAAAGCAAAACGCCGCAGTTCGATGCCGCTCAGTGCATCACGAACCGGGGAATACAACAATCAAAAATTGAGGCGGCAAGTTTGCCGCCTCTGGTCGTCGGTTTGTTTTTTAGCGGGTCGGAGCCGCCGGTCCGGTGTCCTCGGCGGGCTGTTGTTCAGCTGCCGGGGCCGGAGCCTGATCCAGTATGGATGTCGGCTGGGTATGAGTGTTGGACAACAATGCCAAGGCAAGGCTTGTAATCATGAATGCCCCGGCAAGAATAGCGGTCGTACGTGTCAGAAGGTTTGCTGCGCTGCGCGAGCTCATGACGCCGAAATTACCGCCGCCGCCACCGCCGCCGCTTCCGCCGATACCAAGCCCACCGCCCTCGCTGCGCTGTACGAGAATGACGGCAATCATGCCAAGCGCAAGAAGAAGGTGAATTACCAGAATGACAGTTTGCATGGTCTCGAAACTCTTGTCCTAAAACTTCCGATCCGAACATTATTATGGCCGGATCGGGCAAAAATTTGATGCGTATTTAACGTGTTTTATGACAGTTGGCTAGGCGCAACTTTCAATAATTTTCCAAAAATCGTCAACCTTGAGGCTCGCCCCGCCAACCAGTGCACCGTCAACATCGGGCACAGACAGCAATTCAGCCGCATTGGACGGCTTTACCGAACCACCATACAGAATTCTGAATTTGTCACCATCATCAAATCGTGCCGTCAGCTCTGCACGAATTGCAGCATGAACTTCGGCAACTTCATCAACGCTTGCCGTGCGCCCCGTGCCAATCGCCCAAACCGGCTCATAGGCAATCACGGTATTTTCTGGTGTCGCATCATCGGGAACCGAGACCGCAATCTGTCCATTGACCACAGCAAGCGTCGCACCAAGGTCGCGCTCCTGCTCGGTCTCGCCAACACAGACCACCGCAATCAGGCCGGCTTCATGGGCTGCCATTGTTTTCTGGCGAATAACGGTCGAACTTTCACCGTGGTCGGCCCGACGTTCGGAATGCCCGACAAGAACATAACTTGCGCCGATATCGGCCAGCATCGGGGCGGCGATATCCCCGGTATGTGCGCCTGAAACGGCAACATGGCAATCCTGCCCGCCAACCTTGACGGCACCACCGGCCGTCACACCGGCAACATCGGAAATCAGGGTTGCCGGCGGGCAGATCAGAATATCACATGCCAGATCACCCTTTGCTTTCGCGCGGTCAGACAATCCACGCGCAAGTGCAAGCCCGTCGGTACGCAGGCAGTTCATTTTCCAGTTTCCGGCGATAAGGGGACGGCGCTGTGACATATGTATATCTACCTCTTGCTGCGACGGGTTGTGGATCCGGCAATGGCGGGGCCATGTGGGAACCGATCCGATAAGTATTGTTACAAACACGGTTCGATGCGGGTTTTAGCACGCGCTCAGGCCCCGGCCAAGCCCCGGAAAACACTGTCAACCGAACTTCGGGTACGGTCAATGCAATCGGATGTTGCCGCCCTTACCTCTCGCCATTAAGATGCGCGGCAATTGCGCCGGGATTTTCGTTATGTTCCGGCAGATAAAAGAAACGCTGCCGGTACATTGTCATCTGCATTGTCATCGGCACCAACCACGAATTGTTAGGCTTATCATATGCTTGCTGGCATTCGCTCTTTTTCGAAATCAATCTTTGCCAAGATCATCCTCGGCGTGATTGCAATCAGCTTCGTCGGATGGGGCCTGAATGCGTCGATGCTCGATCTTGGAACATCGCGTCAGGTTGCTGAAATCGGCAGCCAAAATATCAGCCCCGCCGAACTGGATCGCGCCTTCCAGCGCAGCATCCAGAACATGCGCAGCGTTTTCGGTCCGAATTTTGACCGTCAGCAAGCCATCCAGATGGGCCTTTTGAACAATACGGTTCAAAATCTGGTTTCCCAGAAAATCCTGCGTGAAAACGCCAAGGAAATGGGCATCGGCATCAGCAACGAAAAAGTGCGCGAGACGATTTTCGCCTCTCCGGGCTTCCAGAATGAAACCACCGGCCAGTTCGACCGCGAACGTTTCCTTCAGGCGCTGTATTCCAGCGGATATACCGAACCGGAATTCATCGAAGGTGTTCGTGGCGACATGATGGGCCAGCAGGTTGTCGGCAGCCTCGCCGGTGCCGTCAGCGTCCCTGACGTCATGGCACGGCAGATTGCCGCCTACCGCAACGAACAGCGCAGCGGCAGCTTCTTTGCCCTGAATGCTTCGGAATTCGACACGGTCGAAACGCCCGATGACGCGACCCTTCGTAAATATCACGAAGACAACGCACCGCAATTCACCGCCCCCGAAAGCCGCGATGTGACCCTGGTCACCCTTTCTGCGAAGGATCTGGCGGCAAATATGGATGTCACCGAAGAAGAAATTCTTGAGGCATATAACCATCGCCTGCCGGAATTCCAGACTCCGGAAAAACGCGTTGTCGAACAGATCCTGTTTGCACCCAATGAAAAGGAAAGTGCCCAGGAGGCCTATAAGGCGCTTCAGGGTGGTGCCGATTTCATGCAGGTCGCAACCGACGATGCCGGTATGGATCCGTCGATTGTCAAACTTGGTGAATTCACCGCCGACAACATCCTTCCCGATCTGCGCGATGCGACGTTTGGCCTTGAAGAAGGCGCGTTTTCCGAACCGGTCGAAACAGCCCTTGGCTGGCATATCATCCGCGTGACCGGCATTACCCCGGAACAGACCGAAACCCTTGATCAGGTTCGCGACGATGTCGAAGCCGGTGTCCGGCAGTTCAAGGCCGAAGACGCGATCTATGATCTTGCCGCCAAGCTTGATGATGAACTTGGTGCCGGTACCCCGCTTGAAGAAGCCGCAAACGCGGTTGGCGCAAAAACCTATAAACTGAACGACGTTGTGCGTGGCGAAGGTCTGGGTACTGAAATCACCGACAGCGGTGAGATCAATGCCAAGATTTTCGAACTGGGCAAGGGCGAGGAAAGCTTCCTTGAAGAAACCTCCACCGGTGTTCGTTACGTCGCACGCGTTGATGAAGTCACCCCGTCCGCCCTGCGTCCGTTCGAAGACGTGCGTGATGACGTTGTCACCGCATGGAAAACCGATGAACGCAACCGTCTGATGCTTGAAAAAGCCGATCAGCTTGCCGCGTCGATCAATGACCAGAATGCTGATATCGCAACGCTCGCCACCAGCGACAACGCCGAACTCGAACAAAGCGGCCTGACCAAACGTACCGGTCAGGGCCTCCAAGGCAATGTCAGCCCGGCGGTTGCCGCAGCCCTCTTCACCCTTGAAGAAGGCAAGGCAAAGGCCGTTCAGTCCGGCGATAATGTTCTGGTTCTGAAACTTGATCAGATCAAAGCTGGCACCGTTGCCGAAGGCGCTGCCGACCCGGTCGTGACCGAACTCAAACAGGGCCTGAACGAAGACATCCTTGCAGAATATCTTGATTACCTGCAGGACGAGATTTCGGTCAGCGTCAATAACAGCGTGATCAACGGTCTTTATCCGCAAACTGCGGCCAACTGATCCCGATCAGAAATGGGGCGGCCTTTCATCGGGCCGCCCTTTTTCGTTAAACTCCGCGTTGCCTCATACCGCCCACCCCTAAGCGACCAAAATTGGACAGACCATGGAAATCAAACCGGATTTCAACAGTTTCAAGCAGAACTACAATAACGGCATTTCACAGGTTCTCTGGACCTCGCTGACCGCCGATCTTGATACGCCCGTCTCGGCATTTCTCAAGATCGCCGAAGGTATGCCCAACACCTATCTGCTTGAATCTGTCGAAGGCGGTGCCGTGCGCGGACGCTATTCATTCCTTGGCCTGCGCCCCGATCTGATCTGGCGCTGCTTTGGCCAAAAGGCCGAACTGAACCGCCGCGCTCTTGCCGATGCCGATGCGTTCGAAGACGAACCCGATGCACCGCTTGAAAGCCTCAAAAAGCTGATCGCCGAAAGTCACATCGCCCTGCCCGACAATCTGCCGCCCATGAGCGCCGGTCTTGTCGGCTATATGGGTTATGACACCGTGCGCCTGATGGAAAAACTGCCCGATAGCAACCCGGATGAACTCGGCGTCCCTGATGGCATCTTTATCCGCCCGACAGTCACCGCAAGCTTCGATACCATCGCCGATACCGTCACCGTCGTAACCCCGGTCCGCCCCGAAAAAGGCATTGATGCGGATGCGGCCTATGATCTGGCCTGTGCGCGCCTGAATGATGTCGTGCAGCAGTTCCAGCGCAACCTGTTCCTTGATCGCCGGTCCAAATCCGCCCCCGATACCCTGCCCGACCCGAAGGTCAGCGTCGACGAGGCCGGTTTTCGCAGGATGGTCGATCAGGCCAAGGAATATATCCGTGCGGGCGATATCTTTCAGGTTGTCCTTTCGCAGCGTTATACCCTGCCATATCAATTGCCGCCTTTCGCCTTTTACCGCGCCCTTCGCCGGATCAATCCGTCACCTTTCATGTTCTATCTGGATATCGGCGGGTTTCAGGTGGTCGGTGCCAGCCCGGAAATCCTTGTGCGTCTGCGCGACGGCGAAGTCACCATTCGCCCGATTGCCGGAACACGTCGGCGCGGCAAGACCCCCGATGACGACAAGGTCATGGCCCAGGACCTGCTTGATGATCCAAAGGAACGCTCCGAACATCTGATGCTGCTTGACCTTGGCCGCAACGATGTCGGCCGTGTCGCCAAGCCGGGCACCGTGCGTGTCACCGACCGCGAACAGATCGAATACTATTCCCACGTCATGCATATCGTTTCCAATGTCGTCGGTCAGATCGACGAAAAATATGATGCGATGGATGCGCTCAAGGCCGGTTTCCCCGCCGGAACGGTTTCGGGCGCACCCAAGGTCCGCGCCATGGAAATCATTGATGAACTGGAATCGGTCCGACGTGGTATTTATGCTGGTTGTATCGGCTATATCTCCGCCGACGGATCGATGGATACATGCATCGCGCTTCGGACAGCCGTCATCAAGGACGAACAGATCCATATTCAGGCAGGTGCCGGGATCGTCGTCGACAGCAAACCGGAACTCGAACATAAGGAATGCCAGAACAAGGCAGGCGCGCTTATGGCCGCCGCCCGCGAAGCCCATCGGTTTGCCTGATTTTCCGCATTCACAGCCCAACAAAAAGGCCCGCAGATGATGCGGGCCTTTTGCTTGATCAACCTGTCGCACTCGGACTTTCGCGTCGCAGGATATCTGTGACCGGCACCAGAACAAATCCCTTGGCCTGAATCGCCGGAATCCATTTTTGCAGGGCCTCCAGCGTCAAATCACGTGGATGGCCAATCGCAATCGCAAATCCCTGATTGGTGGCAACCTTTTCGGTCCGTGCCAGCATTTCGGCAATTTTGGTGGCATCATCGGCGTCATCAATAAACACGTCACGTTCAAGCGCCGGGACATCATATTGGCGTGCCATCGAAAATCCGACGGACTTGGCACTGGTTTTGGAATCAAGGAACAAAAGTCCACGTGATTTCATCACCTCCATCACCACCTGCATGCGTTCCGGATCAGATGTGAATTTGCTGCCCATGTGATTATTCACACCGACATAGCCATCAAACCGATCTAGCATCCAGGTCATCTCGCCCAGTATCTTGTCACGGTCAAATCCCGTGCGCAGCGCATGTGGGCCGGGATCGACCGACGCCGATGATGGCTCCATCGGCATATGAAGCATCACTTCATGCCCGCGCCCGCGCGCCGCATTCACCTGACGCTGAAGATCACGTGCATAGGGCAGATACGAAATCGTCACCGGTCCGGGCAACTCGATGGTGCGTGCGGTGCGCGGCTGATCAAGGCCCGCATCATCAATCACAATCGCGATAACCGGTGCGGTTCCTGTATCGGGGGTAAGGGCTGCGAATTTCTGCCATGGCGGCGGACCATCACTATGCGCGCCCCCACTGATCCCGCCGGTATCGGGCGACAAGGCAGGATCAGGCGATTTTGTGACCGGTGACTTTTGCGGTTCTTTGCGCTCAGGCACGGGCTTTTCACCCGGCACACGTTCGCCGACCATATATCCGGTCCGGTCGCGATTACCGTTGCTTTCGCTGAAATCATAATTGCGGCTTTCTGGCACGGGGCCCGGGGCGGGTTTATAATCGGGTTCGGAATTTGCCGCCCGTTCGCCCAGATCACGTGATGCGCGATCAAGCTCAAGCATGCTGCCTGCTGCGATGAATGCCGAAATGGTCCCCGCAACAATCGCACCGCCCAGCATGAAACGGCCAATGCCGCCCGATTTCCTCTTCGGTGCAGCCTTGCTACGGCCTGTTTTTCGCGGTGCCGCTTTTTTCTTTTTGGCGGGTTGTGCCCGGCGTGCCACGCTCTGGTCTCCAGTCTCGTTTGCTGGGTCGTGTTACCCATATGGTGATTATACGCCAATTATCGCGGCTTGTGTTTGGAAGCTTTTAAACCCGATCAGGTTAGCACCCTGTTAAAGCCGCAAACAAAGACCGCAAACAATGGCAGGAAAATGGTTTTTGCAATCGCTTGACGTAGCGGCAATGCCGTTTATTCTCTGCCCGATCTGATATTCACAGCCCGGCGCCACGATGTATCTCCTCATCGATAATTACGACAGCTTCACATTCAATCTGTGGCACTATCTGCGCGAACTCGGTCCCGAGGTCGACGTCCGCCGCAATGATGAAATCTCGGTTGATGATGCGCTGGCTTTAAAGCCCGAAGGCATCGTGATTTCTCCCGGTCCCTGCGATCCGGATCGCGCGGGTATCTGTCTTGATCTGATCAAGGCATCCGCGGGAAAGGTCAAGCTGCTTGGCGTCTGCCTTGGCCATCAGGGCATCGGTCAGGCCTTTGGCGGCAATGTCGTGCGCGCACCCGAATGCATGCATGGCAAAACCGATGCGATGGTGCACGAAGGTAAAAGCGTGTTTAACGGCCTGCCAAGCCCGTTTGAAGCGACCCGTTACCATTCATTGGTTGTTGATCGCGGAACCCTGCCCGATTGCCTTGAAATCACGGCGGAAAACGGTGATGGTCTGATCATGGGACTGCGTCACAAACAGCATCAAATTCATGGTGTGCAGTTCCATCCCGAAAGCATCGCATCCGAACATGGCCATGCCCTTTTGAAGAATTTTATAGACTTCCCCGGCGCATGAAACCGCACCGGACCGCTAACCGAGGAAACCCGCATGTCGACTGAATATGACCTGAAGCCGATCCTGGCCAAAGTCGCAAATGGCGAAAAACTGAACGAAGAACAGGCCGAGCAGGCCTTCGACGTTCTGATGTCCGGTCAGGCAACGCCGTCGCAGATGGGGGCTTTCCTGATGGCGCTGCGGCTGCGCGGGGAAACGGTCGATGAAATCACCGGGGCGGCCCGCGTCATGCGCTCCAAGGCGACCGGCATTATCGCGCCGCCCAATGCGGTTGATACCTGTGGTACCGGTGGCGATGGCAGCGGCACCTTCAATATCTCGACCGGGGCGGCAATCGTTGCGGCGGCCTGCGGTGCCATCGTTGCCAAGCACGGCAACCGCGCGGCGTCGTCAAAATCTGGATCAGCCGATGTCCTGATGGCACTTGGCGTCAATCTTGATGCCGATATGGCGCTTCTTGAAAAGGCGCTAAAGGAAATCAATCTGTGCTTCATGATGGCAACGCGTCATCATTCGGCGGTGCGTCACGTGATGCCGACCCGCGTTGAAATGGGTACGCGCACGATATTCAACCTGCTCGGCCCACTTGCCAACCCGGCCAAAACTAAACGCCAGGTTATGGGCGTTTTCGCCCGTGAATGGGTCGAACCGATTGCCAATGTGCTAAACCGTCTGGGCTCGGAACATGCATGGGTTGTCTATGGTCATAGCGGTCTTGATGAAATTTCGACGACCGGCCCGACCTTTGTCGCCGAAGTCAAAAACGGCACGGTTACGACCTTTGAAATCAATCCCGAAGATTATGGCCTTGAAATCGTCACCCTTGATGCGCTTAAAGGCGGCGATGCTCAAACCAATGCGCAGGCCATTCTTGATCTTCTTGCCGGTAAAAAAAGTGCCTATCGCGATATCGTTCTGCTGAATGCCGCGGCCGCCCTTGTGGTGACCGACATCGCAACCGATCTTGCCGATGGCATCGAAAAAGCCCGAGCCGCAATCGATTCCGGCAAAGCCGCAGAAACCCTGCAGGCACTTGTCCGCATTTCCAATCAGGGGACCGCAGCGTGAGCGACGTACTCGAACGTATCTGTAATGACAAACGTGACCACATTGCCGCCTGCAAGGCGCGCAAATCACTTGCCGACCTCGAAACCGCAGCCAGATCACAATCCGCACCGCGCGGCTTCATCGAGGCGCTTGAAACGTCGGTTGCAGATGGTCGTTACGGCCTGATTGCCGAGATTAAAAAGGCCTCCCCGTCCAAGGGCCTGATCCGCCCGGACTTCAATCCGCCCGTTCTGGCACAGGCCTACAAGGCCGGTGGCGCAAGCTGCCTGTCGGTCCTGACCGACATTCCCTATTTCCAGGGCGATGACAGCTATCTGGTTGCCGCGCGTGCAGCGGTTGACCTGCCGGTATTGCGCAAGGATTTCATGCTTGACCCCTATCAGGTGACCGAAGCCCGGGCCCTTGGTGCCGATTGCATCCTTCTGATCATGGCAGCCCTCGAAGACGCCCAGGCCGCCGAACTGGAAGACGCCGCAAACAGCCTTGGTATGGATGTCCTGATCGAGGTGCACAACGCCCCGGAACTCGAACGCGCCCTGAAACTGAAATCAAAGCTTCTCGGGGTCAACAACCGCAATCTGAAAACGCTCGAAGTCTCCCTGACCACGACCGAAGAACTCGCTGGTATGGTCGATGACAGCCGGATGCTGGTCGCCGAAAGCGGCCTGTTCACGCACGATGACCTCGACCGCATGGCAAAGGTCGGCGCACAATGCTTCCTGATCGGCGAAAGCCTGATGCGTCAGGATGATGTCACCGCCGCAACCCGTAATATCCTTGGCCTCGCGGCCTGATACCGGAACAAGATACAGGCATGGCAGACAAACTTTCACATATCGACGCTGCTGGTAACGCCGTCATGGTCGATATTTCGGCCAAGACCGATACCGCGCGCGTCGCCATCGCAAAGGGCCGTGTCCTGATGTCGGCGGAAACGGCCCGGCTGATTGCCGAACGCGGCCATAAAAAGGGCGACGTTCTTGGCATCGCCCAGCTTGCCGGGATTATGGGGGCCAAGAAAACCGCCGACCTGATCCCGCTTTGCCATCCCCTGCCTCTGACCTCGGTCGAAGTCACGCTGGAACTCGCAACCAACACCGATGCGGTAGATATTGTCGCGACCTGCAAAACCACAGGCAAAACCGGGGTGGAAATGGAAGCCCTGACCGCCGTTTCCGTTACCGCACTTACCGTGTTCGATATGTGCAAAGCGGTAGATAAATCCATACGGATTACTGATATCCGCGTCGTCCATAAGGAAGGCGGAAAATCGGGTCTTTTCACCGCTGACTAACCCCCAAAAGTACCTGAATTTCGTTTCTTGGCCGAAAGAATGCCCTTAAACAGCGATTTTTCGGGTTGTGATGCTTGACGAACAAGCAGAACCAAAGTAGAACATTTATGTATTCGGTTTGTTCTTATTACTGGTTCGGGAAAAATCATGCTGACGCGCAAGCAATACGAATTGCTGGTTTATATCGATAATTACCTTCGCGATCATGGCATCTCGCCCTCTTTTGACGAGATGAAAGAAGCCCTGAACCTTAAATCTAAATCCGGCATTCATCGCCTGATTACAGGGCTTGAGGAACGCGGCTTTATCCGCCGCCTCGCCCATCGGGCCCGCGCGCTCGAAGTCCTGCGTCTTCCCGATAATAATGATGACGATGCGGCTGAAACACCCGCCAATGTGACATCCATCGCAACCGCGCGAAAGGCCGCCCACCGGCCCGCAACCGTGCCTTCGGCCTTTTCGGAATCGGGTGAATCCGTTTCCCTGCCGCTATTTGGCCGGATCGCGGCGGGTACCCCAATCGAAGCCCTTCGCGATCAGACCACAATGGTGCAGGTCCCTGCCGCCCTTCTGGGAACAGGCGATCACTATGCGCTTGAAGTTTCCGGTGATTCAATGATCGATGCCGGTATTCTCGATGGCGACACCGTCCTGATCCAGCGTTGCGAGCAGGCCAATGATGGCTCCATCGTTGTCGCACTGGTCGACGACGCCGAAGCCACTCTGAAACGCCTGAAACGTGGCCGTGGCGAAGTTCTGCTTGAACCGGCCAATGCGCGTTATGAAACGCGCGCGCTGTCGCCTGATCGTGTCCGCATTCAGGGACGTCTGATCGGTTTGCTCCGCCAATACTGATAGAATCCCGAATAAACCGAACAAACCGAAAGAAACGCCGTCGGCCTTGCCTGACGGCGTTTTTTATTTGACCACCCTGCCCCCGATGATGATCCACGGCCAGGTGCCGGACGTTTCACGCACGGTTTCGATCACCGGGGCGGCATCGGGCCGCAACGCAACCGATACGCCCCCCTGCCACCACAACAGGTCATCATCGATGACAGTCACATCCGGCGCACAGATATCACGCGGCATATCGCGTTTCAGGCTGACGATCATATCGCCATGGCGGCATGCATAGAACGGATTGGCAAGATCATTGGCAATGATCACCTGCCGTCCGTCGACCCTGACGGAACAAACCGTTGCGTCGCATTTTTCGATGACATTGCTGGCATCATGATCGGCGATACCAAATCGCGCCATCCACACCGACTGCTGAAAATCCGAGATGCCTTCGGGCAGGACAAGTTTGTCGCGCACCCTATCGCGAATTGCCCAACTTTCCTGATCCCCCGAAACCAGAATATCCGCCGGGCGATACAGGATTTGCGCCGCAATCGCCACGCATAGCGGAATGACAGCCAACCGGGAAATCGCGTTCCCCCGCCAGACCAGCCACCAGGCCATCGCCATCATGATGCCGATGGCAAATACGGCACTAAACTGCTCGACATGCCAAAGCCCCCAGTTCTGATCGGCGGCAAGGCTTGCGGTTTCAATCAACAATGTCAGTCCCGGCTTCATCAACCACAATGCCAGCCCCCCGGCCCCGAACGGCATCAGAACAAGCGTCGCCACAATCAGCGGCATCACCCAAAACGCCATCACCGGAATGGCGATCAGGTTGGACACGATCCCGATCATCGAAATCCGCCCGAAATGAAACCCGATGATCGGCGCGGTCACCGCCGTAACCAGCAACCCGGTCATCACCAGCCCGGCAAAAAACAGCCAAAGCCGGAATAGCCATGACCGATCCCCCGACTTGTCAAACCATCGCCTGCCCGGACCATCATAAAACGCCACCAGAACCGACACCGCCGCAAAGGAAAGCTGAAAGCTTGGCCCCAATACCGCATCGGGCCGCAGGATCAGAACAACCAGCGCCGCAAACGCCACCAACCGCAACGATATCGCCCGCCGATCCAGCAGCAACGCAACCCAGACAATCGTCAACGTCACAAAGGCACGCTGCGTCGGCACACTGGCCCCTGACAGGCCAAGATAGATCACCGCTGACACCATCGCCCCGATAGCCGCCCATTTCTTGATCGGAAACCACAGCGCAAGGGCAGGAATGGCCGCCATGCCAAACCGCAGGAAAAAGAAAACCGTCCCGCTTAAAAGCCCCATATGCAGCCCGGAAATCGCCAGAAGATGCGCCAATCCCGATTTTCGAAGATCATCGGCAATTTCCGCACTGACATCGCCGCGTTCGCCGACAATCAATGCCTTGGCAATCCCGGCCTCTGCGCCGGTAAGGCTCTGATCGATTGCCGTCATGATCGTCAGGCGCAGACTTTCGATCCGGTCCGAAACCGGCTGCATCATTCCTGTTTCGGCCTTCTTGGTCACAGTATATTTATGGCCGAAAACAAACCCGGTCGCCCCGATCCCGTCCAGATATAATCCGCGTGAAAAATCCGGGTCGCCCGGCACGGACGCCGCGCGCAACGGAAACAGCCGCGCCGTTGCCACGATATGATCCCCGACGGAAAGCTCATTGCCACCCGGAAGGCTCAATCGCACCTTCCAGTCAAATGCCCGGTCCTCAAGCCCCGCGATCCGGATCGGCGCCACGGTCATGCGCATCCGCCCGCCGCGCGGCTCCAGAAGCGTGATGTCGCCTTCGATCTCGGTCATGTAAAGCGTCTTGGTCAGAAGCCCGGATGGCTCCCTTTCAAGATGGATGGATGCAATCAGCAACCCACCACAAAAACCTGCCAGCAGCAGAATGCCAAAGAATGGTAAAACCCAGCGTCGCGAAATCCACAATCCGGACAGCAAAAGAATCACCGCAAGGCCGGTTTGCTGTACCGTCAGGCGCGCAGGAAGTGAAAAATACGCCGCACATCCCAACCCGAAGAATATAACCGTGCACAGGATCCAGGAATTTCTGCGCGCGGCCAACAACAATCCTGTTTGCGAAAATATTCTCGCAACATATTGATTTTTATTAATTCCATCACGACTTATTCGACGAATGTACAATAGCCTGCCCGGCGCACAGTTTCTATCTATCATCGGCTGTGGTGCAACACCGCCGCATATGTGTTATAGCGTGCACGCCAAAAGTCATTACGACAAGCAACAACATCCAGCCAACGGATAGAGTGAATGACGGTTGTTACCCGTTTTGCCCCGTCTCCGACCGGGTTTCTGCATATCGGCGGCGCACGCACCGCCCTTTATAACTGGCTTTATGCCAAACACACCGGCGGCAAATTCCTGCTGCGCATCGAAGACACCGACCGGGAACGGTCCACCCCCGAGGCCGTCGAAGCCATTTTCGATGGGCTAAGCTGGCTTGGCCTGACCGCAGACGAAGAACCGACCTTCCAGTTCGCCCGTCGCGACCGCCACGCCGAAGTCGCCCATGAACTGATCAAGGCCGGAAAAGCCTATTATTGCTATTGCTCGCAGCAAGAACTTCAGGAAATGCGCGAAAAGGCCCGCGCCGAAGGCCGCCCGATGAAATATGACGGCACCTGGCGCGACCGCGATGCATCCGACGCCCCGGCTGGCGTCAAGCCCGTCGTGCGTCTGAAGGCACCGCAGGACGGCGATGCCGTGATTTCCGATCAGGTACAGGGCGATGTCCGCGTTGCCAATGAACAGCTTGACGATTACGTTATTCTGCGTGGCGATGGCACCCCGACCTATATGCTGTCGGTCGTGGTGGATGACCACGACATGGGTATTACCCATGTGATCCGCGGTGATGACCACCTGACCAACGCATTCCGCCAGAAGGCGCTTTACGACGCTATGGGTTGGGATGTCCCGACATTCGCCCATATTCCGCTGATCCACGGGCCGGATGGTGCCAAGCTGTCCAAACGCCATGGTGCGCTCGGTGTTGACGCCTATCGCGATGAAATGGGCTTCCTGCCCGAAGCCGTGAACAACTACCTGCTGCGTCTTGGCTGGGGTCACGGTGACGAGGAAATCATTTCCCAAGAACAGGCCATCGAATGGTTTGACATCAAAGATGTTGGCAAGGGTGCGGCGCGTTTCGACTTTGCCAAGCTGACCAACCTGAATGGCGTTTATCTGCGTCAGGCGGATGATACCCGCCTTGCAAACGACATTGCACCGCTGATCGCAAAACAGATTGGCGTCGATGCAATTGACGCAGCGCAAAAAGAAATCTTGATCAAAGGCATGTCAGGGCTTAAAGAAAGAGCCAAGACACTCATCGAGCTCGCCGACTCTTCGGCCTTCTATGTTACGGACGGCGTCACGTCGTTTAACGAGAAAGCTCAGTCCCTGATTGATAGCGCCCCCGAAGGCCTGTTTGCCGAACTGGCAAAGGAACTCGACGCGCTTGAAAGCTGGACCGAAGAGAACGTTGACGCAAGCGTTCGCAACATTGCCGAAAAACTCGATCAGAAACTCGGCAAAGTCGCGCAGCCCTTGCGGGCCGTGCTCACCGGTTCCAACTCATCGCCTGGCATCTTCGAAGTAATGATCGTGCTTGGCAAATCCCAAACGCTGAAACGCATCCGCAAATTCGATGCCCAATAACAGCGTAAAATAAAAAACTTAAACACTGAATTTGCGCTTTGTGCGCCGCAGCACTATGCTGCACACAACTTGAAAACCGTGTTCGTTCAAACAGGGAAGGAAAAATAGTCATGGCTCAGAATTCCAAGACTTCCCACACCGTGACACTGACCGACAATGCCACTGGCAAGTCGATCGAATTACCGGTGATCGAGGGTAGCGTTGGTCCGTCTGTAATCGACATTCGGAAACTCTACGCCGATACCGGATATTTCACCTATGACCCGGGCTTCACCTCGACCGGCTCCTGCCAGTCCGAGCTGACCTATATTGATGGTGACGTTGGCATCCTGCGTCACCGCGGCTATGCCATTGACGAGCTTGCCGAACAATCCGATTTCCTCGAAGTTTGCTATTTGCTGATTTACGGCGATCTGCCGAATGCAAAAGACAAGGCGCAATTTGAAAATGACATCACCATGCACACCATGGTGCATGAACAGATGCGCAATTTCTATAATGGTTTCCGCCGCGACGCCCACCCGATGGCCATCATGTGCGGTGTGGTTGGCGCGATGTCTGCTTTCTATCATGACAGCACCGACATCAACGATCCGAACCAGCGCCTGATCTCGGCCTATCGTCTGATCGCGAAAATGCCGACCATCGCTGCGATGGCGTATAAATACTCGATCGGTCAGCCGTTCCGTTACCCGAACAACAAACTCGGTTATGCAGAAAACTTCCTGCAGATGATGTTCGGCAACCCGTGCGAAAACTATGAAGTCAACCCGGTCCTTGCGCGCGCAATGGATCGTATCCTGATCCTTCATGCCGACCACGAACAGAATGCATCGACCTCGACCGTCCGTCTGGCCGGTTCTTCGGGGGCAAATCCGTTTGCATGTATCGCTGCCGGTATTGCCTCCCTCTGGGGTCCGGCACATGGCGGTGCGAACGAAGCCGTTCTGAAAATGCTCAACGAAATCGGCGATGTGAAAAACATTCCTGAATTCGTCAACAAGGCAAAAGACAAGAACGATCCGTTCCGTCTGATGGGCTTTGGTCACCGCGTTTACAAAAACTACGATCCGCGCGCCAAGGTCATGCAGGAAACCTGTCACGAAGTTCTCAAGGAACTCAACGTACAGGACCCGCTGCTTGACGTTGCACAGGAACTCGAACGCATCGCACGCGAAGACGAGTACTTCATCGAGAAGAAACTCTATCCGAACGTCGATTTCTATTCGGGCATTATCTTCAAGGCGATGGGCATTCCGGAAAGCATGTTCACCGTGCTGTTCGCAGTTGCCCGTACCGTCGGCTGGATCGCCCAGTGGAAAGAAATGATCGAAGATCCGTCGCAGAAAATCGGCCGTCCGCGCCAGTTGTTCACCGGTGTTTCCGAACGTCCGTTCGTTCCGGTCAACAAGCGCTAATCTGCGCCAATACCGATATAGAAAAGGCCCGGAATTTTCCGGGCCTTTTTGCTTTTTGATCAACCAGTTACGACATTACCAGGAACCAGTATTTTCCATGCTGGCCCACGGCTCCGCCGGAGCAAGGCTTTCGCCCTTTTGCAGGAATTCAATCGAAATCCCGTCCGGCGAACGAACAAACGCCATATGGCCATCGCGCGGCGGGCGGTTGATGGTAACACCGGCATCCATCAGCTTCTGACAAAGCGCATAAATGTCATCAACCTCATAGGCAAGATGGCCGAAATTGCGCCCGCCCGAATAGCTTTCCGGGTCCCAGTTATAGGTCAGTTCAAGTTCCGGGGCCTTGTTGGCCTTCGCACTGGCTTCGTCGGCAGGCGGCGCAAGATAAATCAGGGTGAAACGCCCCTTCTCGCTCTCAATGCGCCGGGTTTCTTTCATGCCAAGCAGATCGCAGTAGAAACGCATGGATGCATCCACATCCTCGACACGCACCATGGTGTGCAAATAACGCATTGGAAATGCCTCCGTCATTGATTGTTCAATGACGCCAAACTATGCGTTATTGCCCGTTAATGCCAGTCTTGGCAGATGAATTTTTCTCTATGATTTCAAGGATGACGTCCGCGGCCTTCTCGCTCGGCGGCCGGTCGCCAAAACCAAGCATGGTTGTGGCCTTATCAAACCCGTCCAGTTGCGCCGCCCGACCTTCGCCGTCGGCCATAAGCGATTTCAGAACCGGCACGATATGGTTCGGCGTGCAATCCTGTTGCAGGAATTCCGGCACAAGCTTTTTGCCAAGCACCAGATTGACGATGGTCACCGTATCAATCCGCAACAATCGCCGCGCAATCCATGCCGTAATCGGGCTTAACTTATAGCCGATCACATGCGGCACACCGGTGATCGCCAGTTCAAGCGACACCGTCCCGGATGCCGCAAGGGCCGCATGGGACGCGGCAAATGCATCGCGCCTGTCCTGATCCCCGGTTACGACAATCGGGCGCAGCGGCCAGTCGGCAACTGCATCACCGACGACCTGTGCAACCTTGCTCACCGTCGGCACAACAATCCTAGCATCGGGGAAATCCCCAGCCAACCGTTCGCACACGTCACGGAAAACCGGCAACAGACGGGTGACTTCCGAATTGCGACTACCGGGCAGAACCGTCAGGATTTTGCAATCCGGCGCAATACCATACTGTTCGCGGAAACGGTCCGCATCGCCACCATGCCGTTCCTCGACCGCGGAATGCCCGATAAAGCTGGTCGGAAGCCCGACCCGCTCGAAATAGGGCGGCTCGAACGGCAGCAACGCCAACAAATGATCGAGAAAACCCGCAATCTTCTTTGCCCGCCCCGGCCGCCATGCCCAGACCGACGGCGCAACATAATGCACCAGCGGAATGCCCCTTCCTTTCAGCTTCTTGCCAACGCGAAAACTGAAATCCGGGGCATCAATGGTGATCACCACATCAGGCTGCTGCTCAAGGGCATATTCCGCCGTCTGACGGATACGTTTCAGCAAATGCGGGATATGCGGCAGGACCTCGGCAAGGCCCATGACCGACATCTCATCCATCGGAAACAGGCTCTCAAGTCCCTCGCCCGTCATGCGCGGTCCCCCAACACCGATGAAACGGATTTCAGGATGACGCGCCTTTATGGCCGCCATCAACTGTCCACCCAACTGATCCCCGGATGCCTCACCGGCCACCAGCATGATTTTCGCGGTCTGGATTTTTGGTTTATTCATCCTGCACCGAAATCCCGACAATGAACAATCCAAGTTCATCGGCACGTTTCACGGTTTTTTCGCGGTCAATAATCATCGTACCACCGGCAAGCAACGCAATGCCGCGTAATCCGGCATTGTGCGCGTTTTCCACGGTCGAAACACCAATCGCTGGCAGGTCAAGGCGCCTGTCCTGCTGCGGCTTTGCCGACTTCACCAGAACGCCGCCAACACCTTCGCGGCGATAGCCGGCAGACCGCCGGATCATTTCATCCGTGCCCTCGATGGCTTCAAGTGCCAGAACAAGTCCCTGCTGCACGACACAGCCCTGCCCGACATCGGCGGCACCCAAAATCCGGGCAACCTTCAGACCGTGCTGTGCATCGGCCATCGCCTGCGCATCGGGCTTCACTTTGCCCAGAACACCTGCCTCAACCGCGAGGTCGCCCAAAATCTCGTGTGCGCCGACCAGACGAAAACCGTCACGTTCAAGTTCACCCGCCACCAGACGCAGCAAACCATCATCGCCAAGCGACTTCATCCCGACTTTCATCAGCAATTTCGCCGCCCGCCAATCGGGCCGGATAGATGCAAACGACGGACGCGCAACCTTGCCTGCAAGGACAACATCACGGCATTCTTCGGATTTCAGACGATCAAGGATTTTCGCCGCCGCCCCGATGCGAAGCGACGTATGGTGATATGCATCCAATGCCGGATCATCGGCATGGGCATCAAGCTTCACGATAAAAACATCCCGCCCGGCAGCCGTCGCCGCAGCCGCCAAACGGGCAGGAAGCGCACCACCACCGGCAATGATACCAAGCTTTGCTGCGGGGTTATCCTGCGGAGCTGTCATATTTCGGCGTACATACGGAACGCATGCTTTCCGCTTTCAGGAAGGTGATGATTTCCATGACCGGCCCGACATCCTCGAAGTCTTTCGAGACTTCCTCAACCCGCTCGGCAAGCGTACCTTCCTGCGCAAACAAAAGACGATACGCCTTGCGAAGCGCATGAATGGTCTCGCGATCAAATCCGCGGCGCTTCAACCCGACAAGGTTAAGTCCCGAAAGATAAGCACGGTTACCAATCACCGAACCATAAGGAATGATATCGCTTTCAACACCGGTCATGCCGCCGATCATCGCATGTTTGCCGATGCGGACGAACTGATGCACCGCTGAAAGGCCGCCAACAATCGCAAAATCGTCGACCATGACATGGCCAGCAAGCGTCCCGTTATTGACCAGAATGCAATGATTGCCAATATGGCAGTCATGCCCGACATGCGCGCCTGCCATAAACAGGCAGTCATCGCCAATCGTGGTCTCCATCCCGCCGCCTTCTGTGCCGGGATTAAGTGTCGCCCCTTCGCGGATCTTGTTGCGTTTGCCAATGATCAGACGCGATGGCTCGTTCTTGAATTTCAAATCCTGTGGCGCATGACCAACCGACGCAAAAGGAAAGATCGTACTGTCTTCACCGATTGACGTAATTCCGGCGACCACGACATGGCTGTGCAGCTTGACGCGATCACCCAGAACCGCCTGCGGTCCGACAACACAGTACGGACCGATTTCTACATCCTGGCCAATCTGGGCGCCGTCTTCGACAATGGCGGTTGGATGCACTTTTGACATTATCAGTTGCCCCGGATCATCGCGGCGATGGTGGCCTCTGCAACGACCTGATCGTTAACGCGGACTTCACTTTCAAACTTCCAGACCGGACCACGGCTCTGTTTTTTCTTCACATGAATATGCATGACGTCACCCGGCACAACCGGCTTGCGGAACCGTGCGTTATCAATGCTCATGAAATAAACCAGCTTGCCTTCGGCATCCTCACCAAGGGTCTGAACCACAAGAATGGCCGCCGTCTGCGCCATGCTTTCGATGATCAGGACGCCGGGCATGATCGGCTGTTCCGGGAAATGGCCGGTAAATTGCGGCTCGTTCATCGTCACGTTTTTGATGCCAACGGCGGAATCGTCGACAGCAATATCAACAACCTTATCGATCAGCAGGAACGGATAACGATGCGGAATCATTTCCAGAATGCGCTGAATATCAACACTTACCAATTCGGTCATAGGTATTGCCCTTACTTCTTTTTCCGTATCAGCCGCGATAAGGCCACGGTCTGTTTATGATATTCCATTACCGGCACAGCGGGGCTGCCGCCAACGGTTTCGCCCGCGCCGATATTTTTCATGACACCGGATTGCGCAGCTATTTTTGCGCCATCACCGATCTCGAGATGGCCGGTAATCCCGGCCTGACCCGCGGCAACAACGAAATTGCCAAGCTTGGTCGATCCTGAAATCCCGACCTGGGAAACGATAACACATCCCATGCCAAGTTCGACGTTATGGCCGATCTGAACAAGGTTGTCGATACGGCAACCATTGCCAATCACCGTATCAGGCCCCGCCCCCCGGTCGATTGTCGAATTGGCCCCTACTTCAACATCATTGCCAATCACGACACGGCCAAGCTGCGGCACTTTAAGGTGCCCCTGTGCGCCCATGGCAAATCCGAAACCATCCTGCCCGATGCGAGCACCCGGATAAATCAGGCACAGATTGCCAATCAGGCAATGGCTGATTGTCGCCCCGGCACCGATCCTGCTTCCGGCCCCGATCACGACACCTTCACCGATCACCGCATTGCTGGAAATGACGCAACCATCGCCAATCTCGCAATTCTCGCCAATCACGGCCCCGGCGTCGATTTGGACACCTTTGCCGATCACGGCGCTATCGGCGACAATCGCATGCGGTGAAACAACACCATTGGCGGCGTCAAACGGATAATATGCCGTTGCCGCCCTGGCATATGCCCGATACGGATCGCTGGTCGTGAACTGCACCATATCTGCAGGCGCACGATCAACGAACTCTGGCCGGACAAAACACCCGCCGGCAGAACTGCTGACAAAGGCATCAAGATATTTGCGATTGTCAAAGAAGCTCAGGATCGATGCATCCGCATTCTGAAGCGGTGACACATCGTCAAAGCGGCGTGACGGATCGGGTGCATTCACCAGTTCCGCACCGGTCAGCTCGGCGATTTCCTGAACGCTGAAAGGTCCCTTGCGTTTGAAAAACCGAGAATCAGCCATCAGGAAGCTTCCTTGAACTCAACGGTAAGGGTCGGCATGGCCTTGTTCACAAGGTCAAATACTTCCTTGGACGCATCCATGGCATTGGCATGCAGGATCACCTGACTTTTGTGCAGTACCAGCGTTGCCTTGCGCTGCTCGGCAACATCGGCAATCACTTCAATCAGCGTTTTCTGGAATTTCACGCGCGATTCATTAAGCGCCTGATCCAGAATACGGTTACGCCCCTGTGCGAACTTCTGAAAATCAGCAACTTTCTGCTGAAATTCTTTCTGTTTCTGCTGAATGACATCGGCAGATAGAAGAGTTCGCTGCTGGGCGATTTCCTGCTCTTCCTTCCGCAGACCCTGCTGGCGCTTTTCGATTTCCTGCTGATAGGCTTCCTGACGGGTTTTGATCTGCTTTGTCATATCCTGCATGGCAGATGCTTCACGCATAATGCCTTCAAAATCGACAATCATCACAACGGCCTCTGTATTTCCGGCAGCATTTTCCTGCGCCGACGCCATTGTTACTGATGCGAATGCCAGAACAATCGCAAGTAAGGCGGTCTGGATAGATTTCATCATTTTCATCAGAATCTGGTTCCGAAACTCAGTCGGAACACTTCCTCTTTGTCGAAGTCTTCTTTGAGAACAGCCTGCGAAAGGTCAACACCAATCGGGCCAAACGGAGATTCCCAGCCTACCCCAAAACCAACAGACGCCCTGAGTGAACCTTCGTCATAGATTTCGCCAGGCCGTGCGCCATCAACCCCCTCGGAAGCACCGAAATCACTGAACACACGACCGGTAAGTGCAAATTCGGACGGCAACCCTAACGGGAAGTCCATCTGTACGGTACCGGTATAGAAGAATTTGCCACCAACCGCATCTTTCGTTGCAATATCGCGCGGCCCGACACCGGCCGATTCAAAACCACGAAGGTTTGCACCACCGGTAAAGAAGCGCTGCGAAATACGCGTATCGTCACCAATACCAAAGATGTAACCGGTCGACGCCTTGGTCGACAGCACCCACGTTTTTTCGCGATCAAGCGGATAGTAGTACCCGCCATTCACACGTGTACGAAGATAGGTTTCCGAACCGCCAACTCCCGCGAAATCGTTGGAAACCTGAACGAAATAGCCCTCTTTGGGCGAAATCGTACTGTCACGCTGATCATAGGTAAGCGTCTGACCAATCGTTGACTCGGAAAACTCGGGGTCTTCTTCGCGCAGCAGACGCGATGCATCGCTATCAATGTCGGAATATTCGTTAACTTCGAACCCGTACCGAACCGACTGCGACAATGCTTCGGAATAACGGAAACCGGACCGCAAACCGATACCGGTCTGCTTTTCGTCATATGAACTTTCGTCCTGATTGTCTTCTTCACGGCGATAGATATCAAAGCCCGCACTGACGTCCCGATCAAGGAAGTATGGCTCGGTAAAGGACAGATCGACCTGCTGGCTGGATGACCCGATCGTAAAGCCAAGACGCAGGTCCTGCCCTTTGCCAAGCAGGTTGCGTTCGCGGATACCGGCCTGACCGAAGGCACCATCATCCGTGCCGTACCCGGCACCAATCGAAAACTCGCCGGTCGACTTTTCTTCGACATCAACCTCAAGAACCGTCTGGTCGGGCGAACTGCCCGGCAATGTCTTGACGTCGACCGTCTTAAAGAAGTTCAGGTTTTCAACGCGCTGGCGCGAACGTTTGAGTTTCGAACTGCTGAACGCGTCACCTTCGACAAGGCGGAATTCACGACGAACAACTTCGTCAAGCGTGCGGACGTTGCCAACCACGTCGATGCGTTCGACATAAACCTTCGGACCTTCGGCAATGGTGAAGGTGATGTTGATAACACCGGTTTCGCGGTCACGCTGGATATTCGGACGAATATCGATGAACGCATAACCTTGGTCACCAATACTGGTGGTCAGCGCATCAATCGCATCATCAACAAGGTCGGCATTATACCAGTCGCCCTTTTCGATCTCGACCAAGGGCGCCAATGTCGCCGGATCAATCTTGTCGATCTGTGATACGATATTGATGTCACCGAACTTGTAGCGCTGACCTTCGCTGACGGTATAAGTGATAAAGAAGTCTGACCGGTCCGGTGTCAGTTCCGCCACCGACGACAGAACCTGGAAATCGGCATAACCGGCCGAAAGATAATACCGACGCAGCAGTTCGCGGTCGAACGTGACGCGATCCGGGTCATAGTTATCGTCAGAAGTCAGAATCTTCCACCAGGCACTCTCGGTTGTCCGGATAACTTCTGACAGCTCGCCGTCATCAAATGCTTTGTTGCCAACGAAGTTGATCTTGCGAACGCCGGTCGCCTCGCCTTCGTCAATTTCAAAGACAAGGTCGACACGGTTCTGTTCAAGCTGAATGACTTTTGGCTCGACGGTCGCGGCAAACCGCCCAGAACGACGATACAGCTCAAGAATACGCTGCACATCCGCCTGAACCTTGGTACGGGTATAGACAACACGCGGACGCAGTTGAAGCTCGGTGCCCAGCACATCGTCTTTCAGGCGCGTGTTACCCTCAAAAGCAATCCGGTTGATGATCGGATTTTCAACCACGTTGATTTTCAGGACACCCTGATCAAACCCGATCGACACATCGGCAAACAGGCCGGTTGAAAACAGCGACTTCAGCGATTCGTTGATTTTTTGCGGATCGTAAGGATCGCCCTCTTTTACCGACAGGTATGCGTTAACCGTCTCGCTTTCGATACGGTTATTGCCGTCAACACGAATCTCGCGAATAACGCTTGATCCCTGCGCGTAGGCCACCATCGGAATTATGGTTGGCGCGGTTCCACCAAGCAAGACTGCTGCTAACGCAGCCGCTTTTACATTACGCAGCAAATTCAACCCCCTGATGCCGTCTATCATCAGCCTACCAAGCCTTTGAAGAAATTCCAGACGCCCAACTGCGTCAGGTCGTTCCAAGTTGCAAAGATGATTAAGCTGAATACCAAACCTGCCCCAAGACGGAAACCATATTCTTGTGCTTTTGCGCCCAAGGGCTTACCGCGAATGGCCTCAATCGCATAAAACACCAGATGACCACCATCCAGAACCGGAACAGGCATCAGGTTAATCAACCCAAGGCTGATCGAAAGATACGCCATAAAGAACAGAAGCGGTCCAATCCCCCCCTCGGCAACCTCGCCCGACATCTGCGCGATGCGGATCGGACCGCCAAGTTCGGAACTGTCACGTTCGCCCGAAATCATTTCACCCAATGCCGACAATGTCTGCGAAATCAGGTTCCAGGTCGATGAAAACGCCTTGCCGGTCGCATCGATAATTCCATCGCGCTGGGTTTCAAACGCACCGGCGGTCACGCCCAGACGACCGAATGTCTGAACGTCGTCACCTTCACCGGTCGTTACGGCTTCCGGCGTCACCTGAATGTCGATTTCCTGCCCGTCACGCATCACCGAAAGCGAAACCGGCACACCGGCATTGCCCCGGATCACGTCCGAAAGTTCGCTGAACCACGCAATCGGCTGTCCATTGATCGCGTTGATCCGGTCCTGGGGCTGCAATCCGGCAACCGCCGCCGGGCTGCCGTCAACCGCCTCGCCCACCACCGGCAGGGCGCGCTGCTGACCAACGGCGGCAAACAGAACGGTGAAAACCACAATCGCAAACAGGAAATTGGCCAACGGACCGGCAAAAACGATGGCCGCACGCGCCATCAGGCCTTTGTGATGAAACGCATGCTGGCGTTCTTCGTCATTAAGGTCGTCCCGCTGCCCCGCACTGGCCGGGTTCATGTCGCCAAACATTTTGACATACCCCCCAAGTGGCAAAAGGCTGACTTTCCAGCGCGTGCCCTTTTTGTCGTACCAGCCAAAAAGCTCCGGACCGAATCCGATTGAAAACGCTTCAACCTTTACACCATTGCGGATCGCAACCCAGTAATGCCCATATTCATGAACAAACACCAGGACCGAAAGAACAAACAGAAAGGCAAGAAGGGTTTCCATGAAAGACGTTCCTTTTTCGGGGCGAACCCCGCATTTTTGGTATTCAAAGACCGGTTTTGATCAGGCCCAGCGTTTCACGACGAATCATATCATCAAGATCAAACATCTGGTCGAGATCGCGTAACGGCGATGCGGCAATCCTGTTCATCATGCGCTCGACCGTTTCGGCAATTTGCAGGAAGGTAAGCTTTCCACCCAGAAACGCCCCCACGGCAATCTCGTTTGCAGCATTCAATACCGTCGGCACCGTCCCCCCCGCACGCAGCGCTTCCCGCGCCAGACGAAGAGCCGGGAACCGTTTCATATCCGGCGCGGTAAAGTTCAACTGTCCGATAGTGGCAAAATCAAGACGCGCTACATCGACACGTATTCTTTCCGGCCATGAAAGCGCATAGGCAATCGGGGTCCGCATATCGGGCGATCCCAATTGCGCCAGTACCGATCCGTCGGAATATTCCACCATGCTATGCACGACGGATTGCGGATGCACGACAACCTCGATGCGTTCTTCAGGCACCGGAAACAGACGACAGGCCTCGATCAATTCAAGGCCCTTGTTCATCATGGTTGCCGAATCAATCGAAATCTTGGCCCCCATATCCCAATTGGGATGGGCCAGCGCCTGCTTTGGTGACACCGACTTCATATCGTCAAGCGACCATTCCCGGAACGGTCCGCCCGATGCGGTCAGAAGAATGCGGTCAACCTTGTTGACCGACTTCTGTTCAAGCACCTGGAAAATCGCACTATGTTCGGAATCCACCGGGATCAGCGTCGCCTTGTATTTCGCAACTTCCGCCATCATCAGATCACCGGCACAAACCAGCGTTTCCTTGTTGGCAAGTCCAACTCGCGCCCCGCGGCGAATGGCCGCCAGCGTCGCCTTTAGGCCTGCTGCACCAATGATCGCGGCAATGACGATATCAGACGGACGCGATGCCGCCTCGACCAATGCTTCATCACCGGCCGCGACCAGAATGTCCGTGCCAGAAAGGGCGGATTTCAAGTCTTCATAAAGGCTTTCATCGGCGATAACCGCCATCGCAGCACCAAGTTCAACGGCGGCCTTGGCCAACCCTTGAACATTTCGATGGGCCGTAACGGCATCCACGGCATATTTGTCTGAATGTGCTTTCAGGATGTCTACGGTGCTGCTGCCGACCGATCCGGTCACGCCAAGCACGCAGACTGATTTCTTAATTGTCATCAAACACCAGCTTAGCGGATTTCTGCAACCAGGGAGCTAGCCCTAGCGCAACGACAATCCAATGAAATACACAATAACAAACGCGACAGGAAAAACCGACAACATCCCATCAGCACGGTCAAGCACCCCGCCATGCCCCGGGATCAGGTGGCTGCTGTCCTTGACCTTGAAATGGCGCTTAAGTGCGGATTCTCCAAGATCCCCGATCTGCGCCACAATCGCCAGAACCCCGCTTGCCAGCACGATGGAAACCTGAACGGCATTGCCGCTGAAATAGGTGATCAGCCCGCCGATCAGCATCGCACACAACATGCCGCCAATAAGCCCGGCCCAGGTTTTCTTGGGGCTGAAACGCGGCGCCAGTTTCGGACCGCCAATCGCCTTGCCAAAGGCATAGGCCCCCGTATCGGTCGCCCACACCAGAAAGAACAGCCACATGATCAACAGCAGACCATCCCCATGCATGCTGCGCAGCCAGTGCGCCGCCAGTGCAGCAAGCGAAATATAGATAATGCCAAATGCCGCGAGAAACCGATCATTGCCCGGCCGCAATGCCGCGGTTGCCGCCCCGACCAACACCGCCGGGATGATAAGAAGATATTCTCCGGTTGTCATGAACAGCATCGAAACGGCAAGGGATACCGCGGCAACAACCGAAACCGAATTGACATGTCCCGGAACGCACATCCGCGTCCATTCCCACATCATGCCAACCGAAAACAGAAAAACGAGAATCTCGAAATACGGGGAACCGAACCATACCGCCGCAACCGCGACCGGTGTCATGACCAGCGCAGAAATCACGCGCGGTTTCAATCCTGAATTTGTATCTTCCTGGCGTCGGGCTTCAGATGACTGCACCAAAACGCCGCTCCCGTCCGGCAAAGTTTTCTATCGCTTTTTCAAGATGTTCGCGTCCAAAATCCGGCCAAAGGACGTCATCGAACACAAACTCGGTATAGGCCGACTGCCAAAGCAGGAAATTGCTGATGCGCTGCTCACCACTGGTCCGGATCAGCAGATCCGGATCGGGCATCCCGACCGTCATCAGATGCGCTTCAACCATGCTTTCATCGATGGCATCGGGCTGAATTTCTCCAACCGCGACTTTTTGCGCGATCTGGCGCATGGCATCGGCAATCTCGGCCCGCGCACCATAGCTTAGCGCAATGGTCAGGTTCAAACGGGCATTACCCTGCGTGCGTTCCTCCGCATTGCCCAGAAGCACGCGAATATCATCATCAAAACGGGTCCGATCACCGATGATACGGATACGGACCCCGTTTTTGTGCATGGTCGCCAGTTCACGCTTGATGAACAGGCGAAGCAACCCCATCAGGTCGCTGACTTCACTTTCCGGCCGTTTCCAGTTTTCGGTCGAAAATCCGTAAAGTGTCAGATACTCGATACCGATTTCGGCTGCGGCTTCGACGGTGCGACGCACGGCCTCCACCCCCGAACGATGACCCATCGTGCGGGGCTTTCCGCGCAACTTTGCCCAGCGCCCGTTGCCATCCATAATGATTGCAACATGACGCGGCACAGCTCGCAGATCTGAAGGGTTGGGTTGAGATGCCAGCACCGTCATGATCAGACTTGCATGATTTCCTGTTCTTTATGGGCAAGAACTTCGTCGATCTCGCCGATAACCTTGTCGGTCAGCTTCTGGATCTCTTTTTCCTCGTTATGGAGGTCATCTTTCGAGATCACGCTGTCCTTTTCCCATTTTTTGATCTGGTCGATACCGTCACGGCGGACGTTACGAACCGAAATCTTGGCCTGCTCGGCATATTTGCCGGCAACCTTGGACAGCTCCGCACGACGTTCCTCGTTCAATGCCGGGATCGGCACCCGAACAAGCGTCCCGTCGGCCGCCGGGTTCAGGCCAAGGCCCGAGTCACGGATCGCTTTTTCGACCGATTTAACCATGCTCTTGTCCCAGACCTGTACCGAAAGCATCCGCGATTCCGGAACACTGACAGACGCAACCTGGTTAAGCGGGGTCGGCACGCCGTAGGCTTCAACCATGACCGGTTCTAGAAGACTTGCACTGGCGCGCCCGGTCCGAAGTCCGGTAAATTCCTTGTGCAAAACTTCAACAGCCCCTTCCATACGGCGGGCAAGGTCCTTTTTTAGGCCAGCAACGTCAGACACCTTTAGTCTCCATTCGAAATAATCGTAAACTTACCTTTTGCAGAAACCACATCGGCAAAGGCGCCGGGATTATGCAAAGAAAATACAATAACCGGAATATCATTTTCGCGTGCCAATGAAATAGCCGATGCATCCATGACACGCAAATCTTTGGCAAGAACGTCCATATAGGTCAGGGAATCATAACGTTCCGCGGTCGGGTCGATCTTCGGATCGGCGGTGTAAACGCCGTCAACCTGCGTCCCCTTAAGCAACGCGTCACAGCCCATTTCGACCGCGCGAAGTGCTGCTGCCGTATCGGTGGTAAAGAACGGGTTGCCGGTCCCGGCCGCAAAAATCACCACCCGGCCCTTTTCCATGTGGCGCACCGCACGACGGCGGATATAGGGCTCACAAACCGATGACATCGGAATGGCCGACTGCACACGGGTCTGGACCCCATGCCGCTCAAGCGCGTTCTGAACGGCCAGTGCGTTCATGATGGTTGCCAGCATCCCCATATAGTCCGCCGTGGCACGTTCCATGCCCTGGGAGGCACCCTTGACCCCGCGGAAGATGTTCCCCCCGCCAATCACCATGCAAACCTCGGCACCCATGTCATGAACGGCTTTGATTTCGCTTGCGATCCGGTCAACCGTCTCGGGATCAATCCCGTATTGCTGTTTTCCCAGAAGCCCCTCACCCGAAAGTTTCAGAAGGACACGACGAAATTTCAGTTGGCCGTTTTCTGCCATGTTGGATTGCCTCTTACTGCCGATATTTCAAACTGTCCCGAAACCCGGTTCAGCAAAATTCAGATATAAAAAGACCGGCGAGTAACAGGGCGATTATGCGCTGCCGACCTCGCCGGTCTGGGATCATACACGAAATGGCACTCGACGCACCATTTCGATCAGATGTTTATTTCTTAAGCTGCTCAGCAACTTCTGCAGCAAAGTCTTTTTCTTCGCGCTCGATGCCTTCACCGAGTTCGAAGCGCACAAAGCCCTTAAGGGTGATCGGCTTGCCAGCGTCTTTAGCAGCATTTGCAATCACGTCTTTGACTTTGCTTTCGCCGTCAATCACGAAGGTCTGTTCAACCAGAACGACCTGCTCGTAATATTTACGGATACGACCTTCGATCATCTTTTCGATGATTTCAATCGGGCGGCCCGATTCTTTGGCCTGTTCGGTCAGAACGGATTTCTCGCGCTCGACCAGTTCCGGATCCAGATCGTCAACCGTGGCCGAAGCCGGGTTGGTTGCTGCAATATGCATTGCGATCTGTTTGCCAAGGCCTTCAAGAACGCTCGCATCAGCTTCGGATTCAAGTGCAACCAGAACGCCAATTTTGCCGAGGTTCGGCGCAATCGCGGAATGGATGTAGGAAGCAACAGCGCCCTTCTCGACAGAGATACCAGCCGAACGACGCAGGTTCATGTTTTCGCCGATGGTGGCGATCATGTGGGTAACCTGTTCTTCGACGTTGCGCGACGTACCCGGGAACGGGGTTGCTTTCAGCGCATCGATATCACCATTGGCCGAAACGGCCTGGTTTGCGATTTCTGCGACGAATTTCTGGAAGTCTTCGTTACGCGAAACAAAGTCGGTTTCGGAGTTGAGTTCGACAACGGCACCGGAAGTACCGTTAACAGCAACACCAACCAGACCTTCAGCAGCAACACGGCCTGCTTTCTTGGCAGCAGCAGCAAGACCTTTGGTACGAAGCCAGTCAACGGCAGCTTCAAGATTACCTTCGGTTTCGGACAGCGCCTTTTTGCAATCCATCATGCCAGCGCCGGTGGTTTCGCGAAGCTCTTTAACCAGAGCAGCGGTAATAGCCATTTTTAAAGCCCCTATTACGCGATCAGTGAACACCTAAAGAAACGGCGGCATGCTAGCCGCCGTTTCATCAGGTACAAAGTGAAACTTATGCGGAAGCTGCTTCCTGTGCGGCTTCTTCAACAGCAGCGGCTTCAGCCGGGACTTCTTCGGATTCACCGAGGTCCGCGCCAGAAGCAGTCATTTCCTGCTGGATGCCGTCCAGAACTGCGCCAACGAACAGGTCGCAATACAGCTGGATCGCACGGATCGCATCGTCGTTACCCGGGATCGGGTATGCAACGTTTGCCGGATCCGAGTTGGTGTCCAGAATAGCAACAACCGGAATGTTCAGGTTCTTGGCTTCGTGAACAGCAAGCGCTTCCTTGTTGGTATCGACCACGACGATGATGTCGGGAAGACCACCCATGTCCTTGATCCCGCCAAGCGCGCGTTCAAGCTTGTCGCGCGAACGGGTCAGGTTCAGGATTTCTTTTTTGGTCAGACCTTCAGCACCGGCAGACAGGATTTCTTCCTGTTCTTTCAGGCGTTTGATCGAGTTGGAAACGGTGTTCCAGTTGGTCAGCATACCGCCGAGCCAGCGATGGTTCACATAGTACTGACCGCAACGCTTTGCAGCTTCTGCGATGACCGGCGAAGCCTGACGCTTGGTACCGACGAACAGAACGCGACCACCACCAGCGGTGACGTCACGAACGGCCTGCATCGCACGATGCAGCATCGGAACGGTTTCCTGAAGGTTCAGGATGTGAATGTCGTTGCGTGCGCCAAAGATGAACTGCTTCATCTTCGGGTTCCAACGGCGGGTGTGGTGACCAAAGTGGACGCCAGCTTCCATCAGCTGACGCATGGTAAAGGTTGGCAAAGCCATGATAATTCCTACCCTTTTCCGGTTAATACCTCCGCGGAAGGGAATTTCACGCCATCTTGCGTGAAACACCGGATGGACGAACTTCTGCATAACGCATTATTCGCCACGCTCCCGCGTGCGATGTTCGGGGCGGGTTTTAGCCCCCTACTGCAAAGAATGCAAGCCTTAAAGTACGCTCAAACCGCGCGAAAGTGAACCCGTAACGGCTTCACGATTTTCGCGCGCTCGCACCAATCAGATTTCCTCAGCCAGTTCGACCCCCGGAATGGCCCCGACCGCCCCGATAAGCGACGGTCCGACCTTATAGGTATCTTCAAGCTCGACCTCGGCAATACGGCCATCAGCACAGACCGTCGAAAGACTGACGAGACCGCGCCCTTTCCCTGCTTTTTCAAGCAGTTCTCGGATTTCCACTACCGGATCGGGCCGGTTCAGGCGAATGCGAATGCCCTCTGCCGCACCTGAAACGGCATGTTCAAGGTCTTCGACCTTCTGCCCCTGAATGCGAAGCTGCCCTTCGCGCATTTCGGCCGCCACCACAAGCAATACTGGCCGCCCGGCATTAATGATTTCCTTATAGGCCGCCCATGCCTCGGCCCAGAATGCGACCTCGAAACTGCCGGTCGGATCGGAAAACATCACAAACGCGAATTTCGATCCGTTTTTCTTCGAAATCATTTCACGCGCATTGATCAGCGTCCCGGCAAGCTTGATCGATCCCTTGTTCTGGGCGCGCATACGGGCCGGAAGCTCCTTGATCGGCGCAATACCGATCCGCTGGATGCTTTTGCCAAAGGTATCAAGCGGATGCGCCGACAGGTAAAAACCAATCGCCGAAAATTCCTCGGTCAGTTTTTCCATCGGCACCCAGTCGCGTTCATCGGGCAACCGGATGGCATCCTTGCCAAATCCGGTATCCTCGCCAAACATCGAAATCTGGTCATTGTTGCGCGCCTGCATTTCGCGCTGGGCGACCGCCATCACCCGGTCGACATGCTCGAACATGACCTTGCGGTTTGTCGTCAGGCAATCAAGCGCGCCTGCCCGCACAAGGTTTTCAAGCAACCGTTTATTGACCGCGCGGCTATCGATGCGTGATGCAAAATCGGTCAGGTCCCGGAACTGGCCATTGGCCTCACGCTCCGCAACAAGGCTTTCCATCGCCGCATCACCAACGTTACGCACCGCTGCCAGCGCATAACGGATCTTGCGAACCCCATCATAATTTTCGACCGAAAACGCCACTTGCGAATTATTGATGCAGGGTGGCAGGATTTCGATGCCAAGGCGTTCGACCTCCTGCTTGAAAATCGCCAGTTTTTCGGTGTTGTGCATATCAAGTGTCATCAGCGCGGCCATGAATTCGACCGGATAATTCGCCTTCAGATACGCTGTCTGATACGCCACCAGCGCATAGGCCGCCGCGTGCGATTTGTTAAAGCCATAGGATGCGAACTTGGCGACCTGATCAAAGATGTCGGACGCCTGCCCGCGCGGCACCCCGTTCTTTTCCGCCCCATCAACAAACAGCGACCGCTGCAATTCCATTTCCTCGGCGATCTTTTTACCCATCGCACGACGCAAAAGGTCAGCACCGCCAAGCGAATAGCCCGACATTGTCTGGGCAAGCTGCATGACCTGTTCCTGATAGATCATGATGCCATAGGTTTCTTCGAGGATCGGCTGCAACATCGGATGCATGTAATCCGGTTCTTCCAGACCATGCTTACGTGCGATGTAATGCGGGATATTGTCCATCGGCCCCGGACGATAAAGCGCCACGACAGCGATAATATCTTCGATCGTATCGGGCTTCAGGCCGCGCAAAACGTCCTGCATGCCCTGGGATTCAAGCTGGAACACACCAACCGTCTCGGCCGCCGAAAGCAGCTTGAACGCCACCCGATCATCAAGGGGAATGGCACTGATATCAAAGTCTTGCGGGACATCTTTACGAAGACGCATCAGATTGACGGCCTCGATAATCACCGTCAAAGTCTTAAGTCCAAGGAAGTCGAACTTCACCAGACCGGCATTTTCAACATATTTCATGTTGAACTGGGTCACCGGCATATCGGACCGCGGATCACGATAAAGCGGCACAAGTTCGTCAAGGTCACGGTCGCCGATCACCACCCCGGCGGCGTGGGTTGACGAGTTACGATAAAGCCCCTCGATCTGCATCGCGATGGAAAGCAGCCGGTCAATATCCGGATCTTCGCGCGCAATCCGGCGCAGGTCCGGCTCCATGTCGATGGCTTCCTTAAGCGGGATCGGCTTGGCCGGATCACCCGGAATCATCTTGCAGATTTTATCGACATAGCCATACGGGATGCTCAACACACGGCCAACGTCGCGCACTGCGGCCTTTGCCTGCAACTTACCGAATGTAATGATCTGCGCCACACGGTCATGTCCGTATTTGCGCTGAACATATTCAATCACCTCGCCGCGACGATCCTGACAGAAATCGACGTCAAAGTCGGGCATGGAAACACGTTCCGGGTTCAGGAAGCGTTCAAACAGCAACGAGAAATGCAACGGATCAAGATCGGTAATCAGAAGCGCATAGGCAACAAGCGACCCCGCCCCAGAACCACGCCCCGGCCCCACCGGGATTTCATGATCCTTCGCCCACTGGATAAAGTCCGCAACGATCAGGAAGTAACCCGGAAACCCCATCTGATTGATGATACCAAGCTCGTATTCAAGGCGCTCCCAATAAGGCTTGGCGATTTCTTCCTTCTGTGCGTCCGTCATGTCATCGGTAAAGACATATTTCGCAAGGCGGCCCTTAAGGCCCTCCTCGGACATATGGCGCAGCTCATCGACCTCGGTGCGGCCTTCGCCGCAATCAAACGGCGGCAGGATCGGGTCGATCTTTTCGACATGCCACGAACACCGCTTGGCAATCGCCAGCGTATTGTCGCAGGCCTCGGGAATGTCGGCAAAAAGCTCACGCATCTCGGCAGCGGTTTTAAACCGGTGTTCGGGCGTTAAACGCCACCGGTCTTCCTGCCCCACAACCGCGCCCTGCCCGATGCAGATGAACACATCATGGGCTTCATACATTTCCGCCTTGGGGAAAAAGCAGTCATTGGTCGCGACCATCGGGATATTATGTTCATAGGCCAGCCGGATCAGCCCCGGCTCGACCTTTTCCTCGATCGGCTCGCCATGTCGCTGCAATTCGATATAAAGCCGGTTGCCAAATATCCCCGAAAGCTTGTTCAGGCATTCGGTCGCTGCCTCATGCTGTTCCTCGGCAATCAACCGCGCCAGCGGCCCGGTCGGCCCGCCGGTCAGGCAGATGATGTCGGAACTGTATTTTTCGATATGATCATAAAGCGCCTTGGGCTCACTGCCCGCTTCACTGGTCATATGCGCGCGCGAAACGATCTTCAGAAGGTTGAAATATCCCCGGTCATTCTTCGCAATCAGGACCAGATTGTCCGGGTCCGGTTCACGTGAAATCTTGCCGATCACCGGCTGATCGCCAAACCGTTCCACCCCGATCTGCACGCCAAGAATCGGCTGGATACCCGACCCGCTCATCACCCCCGAAAAATCGAGCGCGCCGAACATGTTGTTGGTATCGGTCATCGCAACTGCGGGCTGGCCATCTGCCTCGCACAGCTTTGCCAGTTCCTTCGTCGTGATGGCACCTTCGGCAAGCGAATAGTTGGTGTGAACACGAAGATGGACGAAACCGTTTTCCATTGCAGAAAATCCCGGACGATGAATGGCAAAGGCAGGAAACCAGCCACCCCGGATCACTCCGGGGCGCGGTGCTCTGCCAACTTAAAGAATTTCGACGGATTACGAAAGAGTATCGGGATCAAGTTCGACCAGATGTCCGTCACGCAGGGTCACAACCCGGTCCATCTGGCGCGCCAGTTCCGGGTTATGGGTCGCAATCAGCGACGCCAGACCGGTTTCCCGAACCAGCGTCATCAGCATCCCGAACACGGTTTCGGCGGTATGCGGGTCAAGGTTGCCGGTCGGCTCGTCTGCAAACAGCACATCGGGTACATTGGCAAGCGCACGCGCAATCGCCACGCGCTGCTGTTCCCCGCCCGAAAGCCGTGCCGGGCGATGTTCGGCCCGTTTTTCAAGCCCAAGACAGCGCAGCAGTTCAAGCCCGCGTTCGGTCGCATCCGACCGCTTCAGGCCATTGATCATCTGCGGAATGACGACATTTTCAATCGCCGAAAATTCCGGCAGCAGATGATGGTACTGATAGACGAACCCGATATGCTTGCGGCGCATTTCGGTGCGCGCCAGATCGGAAAGATCCGTGCTGCGTTTCCCGCCAATCGAAACCATGCCACGATCAGGCTTTTCAAGCAGGCCGGCAATCTGAAGCAGCGTCGATTTACCCGCCCCCGACGGCCCGACAAGGGCCACGATCTCGCCCTGATGGATTTCCAGATCGACGGATTTCAGGATTTCAAGCTGATCGGGGCCCTGATTGAACACCCGATCAACTTTTTCAAGCCGCAACACGACTTTCTGCGACCGTTCCTTCGCGGTTGTCTTGATCATGTCACTCATAACGAAGGGCCTCCACCGGATCGAGGCGCGATGCACGCCACGCCGGATAAACCGTCGCCAGGAACGACAGGGTCAGGGACATCACACAGACCAGAACCACTTCGCTGACATCCATATCGGCCGGAAGCTGCGACAGGAAATAGATTTCCGCATTAAACAGGTCGGTCCCCGTCAGGCTCTGGATGAACTGGCGGATATTTTCGATATTCAGGCAGAATACAACACCAAGGATCAGGCCACTTAACGTGCCGACAACCCCGATCGATGCCCCGGCCAGGAAGAACACCCGCATAATCGACGACCGGGTCGCCCCCATGGTCCGCAGGATCGCGATATCGCGTCCCTTGTCCTTCACCAGCATCACCATGCCCGAAATGATGTTGAATGCCGCCACCAGAATAATCAGCGTCAGGATCAGGAACATCACATTACGTTCGACCTGTAATGCATTGAAAAATCCGGAATTTGACTGCTGCCAATTCACCAGCCGAAGCTGTTCCCCCGACAGGTTCGACAGCAGGTCATTCATGCTTGATGACAGCCGCGACGGGTCTTCAAGCATCACTTCAAAATGGCTGATTTTTTCAGGCAGACGGAAATAAACCTGTGCGGCCTGAAGAGGCATGAAGATAAAACCGCTGTCATATTCGTACATGCCGATATCAAACAGTCCGACCACCTTATAGGCCCGAACACGCGGTACGGATCCGAACGCTGTGACATTGCCCTTGGGCGAGATCAGATTGACATTATCCCCCACCCCGACGCCAAGTTTCATGGCAAGACGCGCGCCCATGATCACGCTATCGTCACCCTTGAAATCATCAAGCGCCCCGAAAACGATGTTATCGGCAATCGTCTTGCGCTTGGCGATGTCTTCGGCACGGACACCGCGCACGATGGCCCCGGTTGACCGGCCGTTATTGGACGCCAGGACCTGCCCTTCGACCACCGGGGTCACAAGGGTCACATTGCCGGTTTCCGCGATCTTCTTTTCAATCGCATCATAATTGGGCAGGCCATCGGGGCTTTGCGCGTAAACCGATATATGCCCGTTCAGTCCCAGAATACGTCCAAGCAATTCGGCCCGGAAACCGTTCATGACCGACATGACGATAATCAGGGTCGCAACGCCCAGCATGATGCCAAGCAGCGAAAAGATGGCGATGACGGAAACAAAGCCCTCTTGCCGACGGGGACGCAGGTAGCGGAAAGCCACCAGACGTTCGAACGGACTGAACATGCGCAAAAGATCCTCGTGGAAGCGTGTCGGAAAGAATTCCGGAAATCAGGACGGGGCAGCCATGGCTGCCCCGTTTGCAAAGTCGTAATCAGGCGCCGATCTGGTTAAGTGCAGCTTCAAGCGTGACTTCCGTCCGCTCACCGGATTTACGGTTTTTAAGTTCGACCACACCGGCTTTAAGTCCTTTCGGGCCAATCACGATCTGCCACGGCAGACCGATCAGGTCCATATCGGCAAACTTGCCGCCCGCGCGAATGTCGCGGTCATCATACAGCACGTCGATACCGGCGTTGTTCAGTTTGGCGTAAACATCTTCGCACGCCGCATCACATTCATCGTCACCCGTACGCAGGTTGATCAGGCCAACCTTGTACGGTGCAACCGATTCAGGCCAGATGATGCCGTTCTCGTCGTGCGATGCCTCGATCAATGCGCCGACAAGGCGCGAAACGCCAATGCCATACGACCCCATCTGAACCGGCACTTCCTTGCCATCCGGGCCAAGAACGGTCGCACCCATCGGTTCGGAATATTTGGTCCCGAAATGGAAGATATGACCAACTTCAATCCCGCGCGTCGCGATCATGTCATCGCCGGAAATCGGGCTGTTGGCCGGATCATGTTTTTCTTCGGTCGCGGCGTAATCTTCAAGCGTCGTCTGGACCCAGTTTTCAAGCCCGGTGCGATCATTCAGATCAACACCCTTGCCGGTCAGGTCCTTGTCCAGCCACTTCTTGTCGCAGAACACTTCGCTTTCGCCGGTTTCCGCCAGAATGATGAATTCATGGCTAAGGTCGCCGCCAATCGGGCCGGTATCAGCCACCATCGGGATTGCCTTCACGCCAAGGCGCGTAAAGGTCCGGCAATAGGCCAGGAAAATCTTGTTATAGGCGTGCCGTGAACTTTCGTAATCGATATCGAACGAATACGCATCCTTCATCAGGAATTCGCGACCGCGCATCACGCCAAAGCGCGGGCGGATCTCGTCGCGGAATTTCCACTGAATGTGATAGAGCATCTGCGGAAGCTGCTTATAGGACCGGACATCCTTGCGGAAGATATCGGTGATCGCTTCCTCGTTGGTCGGGCCAAACAGCATATTGCGATCATGACGGTCGGTAATGCGCAGCATCTCAAGGCCGTAATCCTCGTAACGCCCGCTTTCCTGCCAAAGTTCGGCTGGCTGGATGGTCGGCATCAGCAATTCGTTAAAGCCAATCGCGTCCTGCTCTTCGCGCACGATCTGCTCGATCTTTTTAAGCACGCGATAGCCAAGCGGCAGCCAGGAATAAATCCCCGCCGAAAGCTGACGTACCATACCGGCACGCAGCATCAGTCGATGGGAAGCGATCTGTGCTTCTGCCGGCGTTTCCTTGAGGGTCGGCAGAAAGAACTGGGAAAGACGCATCAATGCCTCGTGATGATCAAAGCTGAAAAATATCAGGTATACAAAAGACCTTGCCCGGAAAATGCGACAGCACAGCCCGAAACGCAAGCCGGAACTTGCTTTATATCGGGAACAGGTGATCTAGCCGACAATCGTGGCAGGTTTGCGAAAACACACGGGCTTTTTCAGGTACAACCTTAACGGAACCCTGCCGCACGGCATGCCGCCGCCAATTCATCCTGTCCTGCCTCGTTGCCAAGCGGGATATCATTGAAATACACCCGCCCGTTGCGGTAGGTGATCCTGCCGATATTGGACTCGCCACTGATCCCGTCCGGCACGGAAATACCGGCATATTCAAAGAAATCAATCGTCACCGGAAATTCGATTTCCTTGGGCAATGCATCCAGGATCGGGCTGCCACCATCCAGATCGGCCGGGGCGACCTTGTTACCATACACATCCACACCGGGCTTGTAGGCTACATCGTCATCGGGCACATGGCTGACCAATTGCTGACAGGCCGATCGCGTCACCGTGACGGTCGGTTTTGCCTCGGCGCCGCTTGCGCCAGCTTGGACATCATTTGCGTCCGGCGCGGCATTTTCCCCCGACACCGGCGCTGGCAAGGGGGAGTCGCTTTGCGCCAAAACGCTGCCCGCCCCGGCAATCATCGCACCAGCAACAAACAGCGAAACCATGAATTTCACAGGATAAATCCCGATTTTCATAGGGCGGGTCATTATAAAACTCTTCATATCGCCGGTCCATCCTATTTATGTGCGGTGCAGCATCGAATCATCTGTGAATATTGGTCAAAACATCTTGCACAAAAGTGAAATATGTGGCTTTTTGATCCTCCGCTAACGGCGCAAGATCGTTGCGGGAGACGTATCGCAGCCGCTCATAAAATTGCGGGAGGCTTTGTTGCCAATAAGCATACAAGAAGCAGGCGCGACGTCGAAATAAAACCTGTGCCAAGTGCCCAGGTCTTAGGAGGAAGCAAAAAAAGATTACGGGAAAACAGCTATAAAAATAGCATCTTAGCAAGATCCTTGTGATCTTGCTTTTTTTTGTCCGCATCCCTGCCCGTCTTCCCTTTCCCGTGATTTTTGTGCAGCCCTGCAAACAAAAACCCCGCAACAAATGTGCGGGGTTTGTTTTTACCGGCCTGCGTCAAAACTCATTGCGGCGGACGGACTTCGATCATGCCACTGGTGATCACGAAATACGCGACCACCCACAAAATTGCCGAAATCAGGCTGGTCGCCAGAACCTTCTTCCACATATGCGGTTTTTGCGGTGCGCCGCTATCGTGGCCGGGCTGTACATTTTCCTCGCGCTTCACGCCAACCGGCAACACCATGAACAGCACCAGCCACCAGATCACGATGTAAACAAGGATCGCGGAAAACCAGTTCATGCTGCACTCTTTTCGTGGTTGCGGAAATAAGGGCCGATACGGCGGGAAAGAAACTTAAACCTGTTCAAGCTCAACAAGCGTCCCATTGAAATCCTTGGGATGCAGGAACAGAACCGGCTTGCCATGCGCCCCGGTTTTGGGCTCCCCCGTGCCCAGCACGCGCGCGCCATTTTTCAAAAGCTGATCGCGCGCGGCCAAAATATCCTCGACCTCATAGCAGACATGATGAATGCCGCCTGATGTATTCTTGTCAAGGAACCCTTGAATGGGCGATCCCTCGCCCAGCGGATAAAGCAATTCGATCTTGGTGTTGGGCAGTTCGACAAATACCACTGTCACCCCATGATCAGGCTCGTCCTGCGGTTCGGAAACCTTCGCACCCAGCACATCGCGGTAAAGCCGGATACCTTCCTCAAGGTCCGGCACCGCAATCGCCACATGGTTCAGCCGTCCAATCATGTTCTACTCCTGCAATGTGATCTGCCCGATCACCGCCAATCTAGGCCGCGCATGACGACAAAGACAACTGCCCATTTGGTCGTATGCGCCGACCCGGATTGCCAAACCGATTAGTTCTTCTCGTTCACCCGCACCAGATGCACCTCGATCAATGGCCGCTTGCCCAGCCGCTGGCGCACCGGGCGACGCAATGCCTGCCGGATCGCAAGGATCACCGCAGCGTCGTCAAGCACCTCGTCATCGTCAAGCTGATCGACCCGGTTGCCAATCTCGGCGGCAAAATGGTCAAGGCGGACATCATCGCCATCCTCGTCAAACAGGCTTGGTGCCGTAATCATCGGTTCACCGACCATCTCGCCAAACTGGTTCAGCACCACGGTCACAAACATCACACCGTTCCAGACGATGCGATTGCGGTTGCGGATGGTATCGGAATCCCGTTTCAGCAACCGCCCGCCATCAAGGCAAAGCACGCCGCTTTCGGCAACGCCAATCACATGCGCACTGCCCGGCGACAGGCGAATGACCGTCCCGTCATGCGGGATCACCTGTTCAGGAATCTGGCATTCCGCGCCAAGGGCTGCCTGTTCGCACAGATGGCGGGTTTCGCCATGCACCGGCACAAGGATTTTGGGGCGGGTCAACTGATACATCCGCGCTAGGTCCTGCCTGCCCGGATGGCCCGAAACATGGATCGGTTCATCACGCGCGGTAATCACGCGGATACCGCGCCTGATCAAAAGGTTCTGGATATAACCGATGGATTTTTCATTGCCCGGAATTTCACGTGCCGAAAATACAACCGTATCGCCCGGATCAAGCTGCACGGTCGGATGGTCCCCTTTGGCAATGCGCGACATCGCCGCCCGCGGTTCGCCCTGCGACCCTGTACAGATCAGCAAAACCTGATCCTTGGGGACCTCCATCGCGTCTTCATCGGTCAGAAGGTTCGGATAGGATGTAAGATAGCCAACCGCGCGTGCGGCTTCGGTCACACGGTTCAATGACCGCCCGGCCAACCCGACACAGCGGTTGTTTTCATGTGCCGCTTCAACAATCGACTGCAACCGCGCAACGTTGGTCGCAAAGCACGCAACCGCAATCCGGCCCTGCGGCGTTTCGGCAAACAGTTTTGACAGGTTCTTGGCTACATCGCCTTCCGATCCGGCTTTGCCTTCGGAAAAGACGTTGGTGGAATCACAAATCAGCGCCATGACCCCTTCATCGCCAAGCGCCTCAAGCTTCTTGACGTCGGATGCCTCGCCAATCTGTGGCTCGGGGTCAAATTTCCAGTCGCCGGTATGCACCACAAGCCCCTTTGGGGTGCGGATCGCAAGCGCATTGGGTTCAAGGATCGAATGGGTCATGGTGACGAATTCGATGTCAAACGGCCCCTTTTTGAACCGTCCGCCAAGCTCGATCACATGGATCGGCACCTGATCGGCAAAATCGGTTTCCGCCAGTTTGGCCTTCAGGAACTCGGCGGCAAACGGGGTGGCATAGATCGGGCATTTCAGTCGCGGCCAAAGATATGGCACCGCGCCAAGGTGATCCTCATGCGCATGCGTCAGAACAAGGCCAAGAAGTTTGTCTTTGCGTTCCTCGATAAAGGACGGATCGGGCATGACAACGTCGACACCGGGCAAACCTTCCTCGCCAAAGGAAACGCCCATATCAACCATCAGCCACTGATCGTCATATCCGTACAAATTGAGGTTCATGCCAATTTCGCCAGATCCCCCCAGCGGCACAAACAGCAATTCGTCTTTAGGCAAATACAAATCCACGGATGATCACCCTTGTCTTTCAGCGGTGAGAAACACGATCACGGGGCGCACCCGCGTCACTTCACAGTCAATGTCGGTAACAGTCTAGTTCGATTTTTCGCTGTTGCGGCGATAAATCATCAAAAGCCCCAGCATCGTCAGGTCGCCATGCAGATGTTCGATCTCGTCAACCGCCTTGGTAAACAGTGGCGCCAGCCCGCCGGTCGCGACAACTTTCATGTTATCAACGCCCTGCTGCTTGCGAATGCGCGCCAGAAGTCCTTCGATCATCGCGACATAGCCCCAGTAAACCCCGGACTGCATCGCCTCAATCGTATTCTTGCCAATCACGTTGCGCGGTGCCTCGATCGCGACCATCGGCAACTGGGCCGCTGCCATATGCAGCGCTTTGATCGAAAGGTTCACGCCTGGCGCAATCACACCGCCAAGGTAATTGCCTTCTTCATCAATCACGTCAAACGTGGTTGCCGTTCCGAAATCAAGCACCACAAGCGGCCCGCCAAAAAGCTTGTGGGCGGCAACCGCATTGACCAGTCGGTCGGCCCCCACCTCGCTTGGCCGGTCCATGATGATCTTCATATCCAGATCAACTGCCGGATCGCCCACCACCATCGGCTCGACATTGAAATAACGCCGGCACAGGGTTTTAAGGCTGAATTCGGCTGCCGGAACCACAGTTGCAATGATCGCCCCCGTAATCGCATCTTTTGGCACATCCGACAGGGTAAACAGATGATGCAGCCATACGCCAAGTTCATCTGCCGTGCGTTCAACCGTCGTTGAACAGCGCCACTGCCCCTTGATCGTATCGCCGTCAAACACCGCGAAAACGATGTTGGTATTCCCGGCATCAATCGCCAGCAACATGATGTTTCGTCTCCCCGTTATCGTCCCGTGTTTATTTATGCTTTAAAGAACACTTCGCCAGCCCCGACGCGATGCTCGGTTCCGCCTGCTTCTCTTAGAACAAGTGATCCATCATCATCAAGCCCGACAAACGTCCCCTCAAGCGTTCTTTCGGTCAGGCGCGCCACAACCGGCGCCCCAATACCATATGCTCGCGTCAGCCACGCCTCACGCACCGGGGCAAAGCCCTGCGCCTCCCAGACCGGTAACCAGCTTGCCACCCGCCCGACATAGGCTGAAATCAGTTCGCCCACCGAAACCGGCGCGCCAAGGGCTGAAAGCGACGTCGCCGGGCGTTCGGAATCATCGGGATAAAACGCAACATTCACCCCGGCCCCGATCACCAGATAATCGGTTTCCGAACCGTTGTTCGATGCGCTTTCCAGAAGAATACCCGAAATCTTGCGGCCATTGACCATCAGGTCATTGGGCCATTTGCAATCCGGTCTGACACGGTTGCCTGTGATCAGCTCTATCGCCTCGGCCAGGGCAACCGCAATCAGGAATGTCAGTTTCGCCGCTTCAAAAAGCGTGCAGTCCGGACGCAGTAAAAGGGAAGAATAAAGATTGCCAACCGGGGATGTCCAAGCGCGGCCGCGCCGTCCCCTGCCCGATGTCTGTTGGCGGGCCCAAATAAGGGCGCCACTTGGGGCGCCCTTATCAGCAAGGCGTTTCGCCTCTTCGTTCGTACTGTCGATCACTTCCAGTTCCTGAAGATAAAAACCTTCAGGAAGCCGGATCGTCGGCTTGGTCATCCTTACTGCCCGAGCAAGGCCGTCGCGGCAACGCCGGCACTATCCATCAACGGGTTCGGGAAGAAAACGAAAGCCAGAAGAATGACCGTTGCAACTGCCATGATCAGGTTCATCTCGGTGCCGTTCTTGTCGAACGCTTCGACCGGCTCGTCGAAATACATCACCTTGATGATCCGCAGATAGTAATAGGCACTGACGACCGAGGTCACCAAACCGATCACCGCCAGCGTCACAAGACCGGCATCAACCGCTGCCTTGAACACATAGAACTTACCAAAGAACCCTGCAAGCGGCGGAATACCGGCCATCGAGAACATCAGGATCGCGGTAACAGCAGCCATCAGCGGCTTGGTCTTGGCCAGACCAGCAAGATCGGTGATTTCCTCGACCATGCGGTCATTACGACGCATCGACAGGATCACGGCAAAGGTGCCAAGGTTCATCACAAGGTAAATACCCAGATAAACCAGAATACCCTGCACACCTTCGGCCGTACCGGCCGCAAGACCGACCAGCGCGAAACCGACATGACCGATGGATGAATAGGCCATCAGACGTTTGATATTGTCCTGACGAAGCGCTGCGAACGAACCCCATGCCATCGAAAGGATCGATACCAGAACGATGATCTGCTGCCAGTCTTCGACAACACCGGCAAACGGGCCAACCGCAACGCGAACGAACAGCGCCAGACCGGCAATCTTCGGCGCGACGGCAAAGAACGCCGTAACCGGGGTCGGTGCACCTTCATAGACGTCCGGGGTCCACATATGGAACGGAACCGCAGAAACCTTGAAGCACAGACCGGCAAACATGAAGGCCAGACCAACCAGCGTTCCGACCGAAAGGCCGCCATTGCTGATCACATCGCCCAGAACCGTGAAGTTCGTCGAACCGGTAAAGCCATACACCATCGACATGCCATACAGCAGCATGCCCGATGCAATCGACCCCAGAACGAAGTATTTCAAGCCCGATTCAGTTGCCCGCACCGTGTCGCGGCGGATCGCCGCAACCACGTAAAGTGCCAGCGACTGGAGCTCAAGGCCAAGATACAGCGACAGCATGTCGGTCGCCGATACCATCGCCATCATGCCAAGCGTGGCAAGCGTGATCAGGATCGGGAATTCGAACCGGGCCATGTTTTCGCGTTCGGCATAATTCATCGCCATCACGATACCCAGTGACGAACCGATCAGGATCATCACCTTGGTGAATTTGGCAAAGGCATCTGCCGTGAACTGACCATAGAACGCCACCCCGCCATCACCCAGAACCACCAGCACAAGGGCGACGATCTGGGCTGCAACGGCAAGCCATGAAACGGTACGGAAAGCCTTGTCCTTACCGGCGAACACGCCAAGCATCAGAAGGGCCAGGGCCGAAACGGCCAAAAAGATTTCGGGCAATGCCGCCCCGAGGTTGAGCATAGAAACTCCCATGTTCATTCCCCTCAATTCGCCGCCAGCTGGGCAGCCTGAGCTGCGGCAGCCTGCGCCGTTTCGACCTGGTTGACGAGGTGTTCAACCGAAACATGCATGATGTCGAGGAAGGAGACCGGATAAACCCCCATCCACAGAACGATGATCACCAGCGGTGCGAAGATCAGCCATTCACGCGGACTCATATCAAGGATCGATTTAAGGTTTTCCTTGGTAAGAGCCCCGAACACGATGCGGCGATAGAGATACAGCGCATAAGCCGCACCAAGGATCAGACCGGTTGCGGCAAAGAATGCCACCCAGGTATTGGCTTCGAACGCCCCCAGCAATGCCAGGATTTCGCCAACGAAACCACCCGTCCCCGGAAGACCGACAGACGCCATCGTAAAGAACATGAAGATGACGGCATAACCCGGCATGCGGTGCACAAGACCGCCATACGCATCGATCTCGCGGGTATGCATGCGGTCATAAACCACACCAACACACAGGAACAATGCACCGGAAACCACACCATGGCTCAGCATCTGGAAGATCGAACCTTCGATACCATGCTGGTTAAAGGTGAATGCACCGATCGTGACGATACCCATATGGGCGACCGACGAATAGGCAATCAGCTTTTTCATGTCCTGCTGTGCAAGGGCGACCAGCGACGTATAGATGATCGCGACAATCGACAGCGTGAACACCAGCGGGGCAAAGGTTTCCGACGCCAGCGGCATCATCGGCAACGAGAACCGAAGGAAGCCGTAACCACCCATTTTCAGAAGCACACCGGCCAGGATCACCGAACCTGCCGTCGGTGCCTCAACGTGGGCATCGGGCAACCAGGTGTGAACCGGCCACATCGGTACCTTGACGGCAAAGGATGCAAAGAACGCCAGCCACAGCCAAAGCTGCATGTTATAGCTGAACCCGTGCGCCATCAGGGTCGGGATGTCGGTCGTGCCGGCTTCGAAATACATCGCAAGCAACGCGACCAGCATCAGGACGGACCCCAGCAGCGTGTAAAGGAATAGCTTGAAGGCTGCATAAACACGACGCTGACCGCCCCAGACACCGATGATGATGAACATCGGGATCAGAACGCCTTCGAAGAACAGATAGAACAGCAGACCGTCAAGCGCGCTGAACATACCGACCATCATCGTTTCCAGGATCAGGAACGCGATCATGTATTCCTTGACACGTTTCTGGATTGCTTCCCATGCCGACAGAATGCAGATCGGCGTCAGGAAGGTCGCCAGAAGCACGAACAGCATCGAAATGCCATCCACGCCCATGTGATAGGAAATGTTCAGGCCCGGCATCCAGTCGGCTTTTTCAACGAACTGGAAATCGGCCGTGGTGCTGTCGAAATTCACCCACAGCATCAACGATGCCAGGAAGGTGAAACCCGACGTCCACAAAGCAACCCATCGGGAGTTGCGGGCGACATTCGCCTCTTCCCCGCGGATCAGCAGCACGAACAGTGCGCCGATCAGCGGTAAAAAGGTGACGATCGAAAGAATTGGATAATCGCTCATCGCCCGTTAACCCATCTTCCAAATTGTGTAAGACACCAAGGCGGCAATACCGATCAGCATCGCAAACGCATAGTGATAGACGAAACCGCTCTGAAGGGCGCTGACACGACGCGCAATGTTACGGCATGCTGCGGCGACACCATCCGGACCGACACCGTCGATCAGCGCGCCATCGCCCGATTTCCAGAAGCCATAGCCAAGATAGAAGGCCGGCTTGACGAAAATCTTGTCGTAAAGCTCGTCGAAGTACCATTTGTTCAGCGCAAAGCGGTACAGACCATTGAAGGTATTGGCCAACTGACGCGGCAGCGACGGAACCAGCTTGTACATCACAAGGGCGATGACAAAGCCCGAAACCATGGCAACAAACGGTGCCAGCTTGACCCAACCCGGAACATGGTGCGCATGTTCAAGAGCCTGATGACCTTCGGCCATGAAGATCGCGCCGTTCCAGAACGCCAGCATTTCTTCATAGTCACCACCACCGAACCAGTCCTTGGCGAACCAACCGGCAAAGATCGCACCGATGGTCAGGAACAGAAGCGGCAGCGTCATGACAGCCGGGCTTTCATGGACATGGGCCATGGTCCGCTCGTCCGCACGCGGGGTGCCAAAGAAGGTCATGAAGATCAGGCGCCAGCTATAGAACGACGTCATCAGTGCCGCCAGGATACCGGCCCAGAAGGCATAGGTCCCGACTGCGGTATGAGCCGCAAACGCGCTTTCGATGACAAGGTCCTTGGAATAGAAGCCCGCAAGCCCCGGGAAACCGGTAATCGCAAGCGTACCAACCATCATCACCGCAAAGGTCAGCGGAACCATCTTATAGATGCCGCCCATCTTGCGCATGTCCTGCTCGTCAGACATCGCATGGATGACCGAACCGGCACCAAGGAACAAAAGCGCCTTGAAGAAACCATGCGTCATCAGGTGGAACACGCCCGCCGAATAGGCCGACACGCCACACGCAAAGAACATGTAACCAAGCTGGGAACAGGTCGAATAGGCGATCACGCGCTTGATGTCGTTCTGAACGCAACCAATCGTCGCTGCAAAGAACGCAGTCGATGCGCCGACAACGGTAATGATCGCAAGCGTGGTTTCGGCATATTCAAAGATCGGCGACAGACGCGCGACCATGAACACACCGGCCGTCACCATGGTTGCCGCGTGAATAAGGGCGGAAACCGGCGTCGGGCCCTCCATCGCATCGGGCAGCCAAGTATGCAGGCCAAGCTGTGCCGATTTGCCCATCGCACCGATGAACAAAAGGAAACAGGTGATCTCAAGCGCGGAGAACTCATGACCAAGGAACAAAAGCGTCGTTCCGGCAACTTCTTCGGCATTGCCAAAAATCACGTCGAACTGAACGCTATCGAACAGGACATAAACCGCAAAGATACCCAGCGCAAAGCCAAAGTCACCGACACGGTTAACGACAAACGCCTTGATCGCAGCTGCCGATGCAGACGGCTTGGAATACCAGAAACCGATCAGAAGATAGGATGCAAGCCCCACCCCTTCCCAGCCAAAGAACAGCTGGATCAGGTTGTCGGCAGTCACCAGCATCAGCATGGCAAAGGTAAACAGCGACAGATACGCCATGAAACGCGGCTTGTCGGGATCGTGCGACATGTAACCGATGGAATAGATATGCACCATCGACGACACACCGGTCACAACAATCAGCATGACACAGGTCAGCGTATCAAAACGAAGCGCCCATTCAGCCGTGAAGTTACCCGAAGAAATCCAGGTAAACAGCTGAACCGTCACGGGGTTGCCGCCAAGCGCAACATCAACAAAGGCGAAAATCGAAATGATGAAGGCCGTAACGACACCGCCCACCGTAATCAGCTGGGAAATGCGATCAGACGTCGAAACACCATGATGATGGCTGCTGTCATGCTCGGCACCGGACGCGGACGACATGGCGCCGACCAGCGTGATGATGCCGGCAATCGTGGCAGCGATCAGGGGCAGGAATACAATCAGAGGATACATATCTGCCTTACCCCTTCATCATGTTGATGTCTTCAACCGCAATCGTGCCGCGGTTACGGAAATAGACCACCAGGATCGCAAGACCGATCGCTGCCTCGGCGGCGGCAACGGTCAGGACGAAGATGGTGAAGACCTGTCCGACGAGATCGCCAAGGAACGACGAGAACGCGACAAGGTTGATATTGACTGCCAGCAGCATCAGCTCAATCGACATCATGATAATGATGACGTTCTTGCGGTTCATGAAGATGCCAAAGATCCCGAGCGTGAAAAGGATCGCCGCGACGGTCAAATAATGTGCAAGACCGATTTCCATCAGATCCCCCTACCGACCGGAACTTTTTTGACTTCAAGCGTGTCAGCGCGATCGCGTTTGACCTGCTCGGAGATTTTCTGACGGCGGACACCTTCACGGGTACGCAGCGTCAGGACAATTGCGCCAATCATCGCAACAAGCAGCACCAGACCGGCAGCCTGGAAGATGTATGCGTAATCGGTGTAGATCAGTTGGCCAAGCGCCTCGACATTGGTCAGTCCGGCGGGCGTCGGATGCGCCAGAACGGCGATCTTGTCATCTGACAAAGCCCAGCCCGCGCCGACAAAGGCCAGTTCCACAAACAGCACCAGCGCGATCAGAACCCCGATCGGCAGATAGTTGAGGAAACCTTCGCGCATCTCGACAAAGTTGATGTCGAGCATCATGACGACGAACAGGAACAGAACCGCGACCGCGCCGACATAAACGACGACGAGCAGCATGGCGAGAAACTCAGCACCCAGCAGGACGAAAAGCCCGGCTGCGTTAAAAAATGTCAAAATCAGCAGCAGTACCGAATGCACCGGGTTGCGAACGGTCACAACCGCAGTCGCGGACAGAACCGCGACAGTAGCAAACAGGTAAAAAGCCAAAGCCTGTACGACCATAAGGTACCCCCTTGGCGAGCCGCCCTGCCCCAACAGCAGAAAGCGGCCCATGAACTCTCTTTATACGATCAGACGCGACACTTACCGATAAGGTGCGTCTGCCTCCAATCGTGCAGCAAGCTCGGCTTCCCAACGCTCGCCATTTGCCAGAAGCTTATCCTTGTCATAGAGAAGCTCCTCGCGGTTTTCGGTTGCGAACTCGAAGTTCGGACCTTCGACGATGGCATCCACCGGACAGGCTTCCTCGCAGAAACCGCAATAGATGCATTTCGTCATATCGATATCGTAGCGCGTCGTACGACGCGAACCGTCGTCGCGCGGCTCAACCTCAATGGTGATGGCCTGCGCGGGACAGATCGCCTCGCAAAGTTTGCACGCAATGCAACGTTCTTCCCCGTTGGGATAACGGCGCAGCGCATGTTCGCCACGGAAACGCGGGCTCAGCGGACCCTTTTCATACGGATAGTTCAGCGTCACCTTGGGCTTGAACATGTATTTCAGGGTGAGCGCCATACCGGAAACGAGTTCCACCAGCAGGAAGCTCCGGGCCGTCCGATCAATAAATGACATCGTTTACCTCTCTCTCTCCGATGCGCGGCGATCAGGCCGGGACCTTATCAAAAGCAACCAGGAACGTGGCGACCAGCATGACCCAGGCAAATGACAGCGGCAGGAAGACTTTCCACCCCAGACGCATAAGCTGGTCATAGCGGTAACGCGGGAATGTCGCACGCACCCATAGGAAAATGAACAGAACGAAGCAGATCTTCAGAATGAACCAGATCGCCCCCGGGATGAATTCCAGCACCGGCAGCGGCGCGGTCCAGCCGCCCAGGAACAGAACGGCGCAAAGACCGCTCATCAGGATCATGTTCGCGTATTCACCCAGGAAGAACAGCGCAAAGGTCATTGCCGAATAATCGACGTTATAACCTGACACCAGTTCGGCTTCCGCTTCCGGAAGGTCAAACGGCGCACGGTTCGTTTCAGCCAGGATCGACACGATGAAGACCACAAACATCGGCAGGTGATAGATGAAGTTCCATTCCCAGATGCCGCCAACCTGACCGCGAACGATATCACTCAGGTTCAGCGACCCGGTGGTCAGCAGAACCGAAATGATGATCAGGCCAATCGAAATCTCGTAGGACACCATCTGGGCACCGGAACGCAGCGCACCAAGGAAGGCATATTTCGAGTTCGACGCCCAACCGGCCATCACGATGCCGTAAACACCCAGCGATGAAATCGCGAACAGGTACAGAATGCCGACATTCAGATCGGCCAGAACCATGCCCTCGTCGAACGGGATAACCGCCCAGGCAATGATCGCCAGAATGAAGGTCAGCATCGGGGCAATGATAAACACGCCCTTGTTGGCACTGGTCGGAACGATTGTTTCTTTCAGAAACAGTTTCAGACCATCGGCCAGCGGTTGCAGAAGACCAAACGGCCCCACAACATTCGGGCCTTTGCGCAACTGCATCGCACCGATGACCTTGCGCTCGGCATAGGTCAGATAGGCGACAGCAACCAGCAGCGGGACAACAATCGCCAAAATCTTGGCGACGATCCAGACCAGCGGTTCAATATATCCGTCCCAAAGAAGTTCCATCGGTCAAACCGTATCTTTTGCGTTTCGTCCCTGAATTGGGACACCCCCTTGCGGGACGGGCGACGATGTCATCGCCGCCCCCCAAACTCAGGCAACCTTCTCGGCAGCCGCATCCTTGACAAAGGCCTCTGTACATTTGGCCATCGTCACCGATGCACGGCTGATCGGGTCGGTCATATAGAAATTGCGAACCGGCGAGGTAAAGCCATCAGACTTCATATCGCCTGCCTTGCCGAAATCGGTCCACTCTGCCTTGGTGACAGCATTCAGCGAGGCGAAAGTCGCGCTGAGTTCAACCATGCGCGAACGCACGGCATCAATGTTGTCATACGGCAGGGCCTGACCAAGTGCGCCTGAAAGCGCACGGACAATCGCCCAGTCTTCCTTGGCCTCGCCAACCGGGAAAACAGCGCGCCAACCCTGCTGGGCGCGGCCTTCGGTATTGACGTAGGTACCGTTCTTTTCGGTATAGGCAGCACCGGGCAGGATCACGTCGGCAGCCTGCGCACCGGCATCGCCCATCGCCCCCTGATAGACCACAAAGGCCTTCTCAAGTTTCGACATGTCGATTTCATCGGCACCCAGAAGGTAAACAACCTCGACATCGCCTTTTGCCGCGGCATCAAGGATGTCATTGGTCGCAAGACCGCCCTCGCCCGGGACAAAGCCCAGATCAAGGCCACCGACGCGCGATGCGGCGGTGTGCAGAACGTTGAAACCGTTCCAGTCGCCCGAAACCATGCCGTATTTTTCGGCAATCGCCCGGACGGTCGCCAGCACCGCATCGCTGTCCTCGCGGTTAAGCGCGCCCATGCCAACAATGATCATTGGCTTTTCGGCAGCTTTCAGAACCTTGGCGAAATCGTTCTTGCCATCGAGAACCGCAGAAAGCGTTTCCGCACCTGCGCCAAGATAGTCGTGCTTATAGGTCGGGTCCCAGCTTTCGCCGATGATGCCAACCTTGAAATCACCGGCCGTCGCACGCCAGCGCTTGCGCAGACGTGAATTAATGATCGGCGCTTCGGCGCGGATATTGGCACCAACGATCAGGCAGGCATCGGCATCATCAATGCCCGAAATCGTGGTGTTAAAGATATAGGACGCACGCGGACCGCCAATTTTCGATCCGTCCTGACGGCAATCAAGGTTCGGCGCCCCAAGGGTCCCCATCAGATCCTTAAGGGCCGTCATCGATTCACAATCGACCGTGTCACCGGCAATCGCGGCAATCTTCTTGCCGTCAAGTCCGGAAACCTTCGCCTTGATCGCGGCAAATGCCTCGTCCCAGGTGGCCGCTTTCAGCTTGCCATCGACACGGACATACGGACGATCCAGACGCTGGCGTTTCAGGCCGTCAATCGCGTAACGGGTTTTGTCCGAAATCCATTCCTCATTCACGTCGTCATTGGTACGCGGCAGAACGCGCATGACTTCGGAACTGCGGGAATCGATACGGATGTTTGATCCGACCGCATCCATCACATCGATGCTGTCGGTTTTTTTCAATTCCCACGGACGCGCGGTAAACGCATAGGGTTTGGACGTCAGCGCGCCAACCGGGCAAAGATCGACCAGGTTCCCTGAAAGTTCGGAATTGATCGATGCTTCGATATACGGTCCGACCTCGGTATCCTCGCCACGGTAAACCGCACCCATGGTGCCCACACCTGCGACTTCCTCGGAAAAACGGACGCAACGGGTGCAGTGAATGCAACGGGTCATGATCGTTTTGACGATCGGACCCAGTTCCTTGTCCTTCACCGCACGCTTTTTCTCGGCATAGCGCGACGCGTCAAAACCATAGGCCATCGCCTGATCCTGAAGGTCACATTCACCGCCCTGGTCACAGATCGGGCAATCCAGCGGATGGTTGATCAGCAGGAATTCCATCACGCCATTGCGTGCTTTCTTGACCAGATCGGAATCCGTCTTGATCACCATTCCATCTGCCGCAGGCATGGCACAGGACGCGACCGGCTTCGGAGCGCGTTCCATTTCGACCAGACACATACGGCAGTTGCCGGCGATTGACAGGCGCTCGTGATAGCAGAAACGCGGAATCTCCTTCCCGGCCTCTTCACAGGCCTGAAGGACTGTCGCCCCGGCTTCTACTTCAACTTCAATACCGTCAACTGTCAGTTTCGGCATGTCTCAATCCCTCTCAACAGGCCCCTCTCAGGCCGCGATCCGTGCGCGATATTCCTTGATCCGCCGTTCCATTTCGGGACGGAAGTGACGGATCAGACCCTGGATCGGCCATGCGGCTGCATCGCCAAGCGCACAAATGGTGTGGCCTTCGACCTGTTTGGTCACATCCCACAACAGATCAATTTCATCAAGCGTGGCCTGTCCCCGGACCATGCGCGCCATAATGCGCGCCATCCAGCCCGTACCTTCACGGCACGGCGTACACTGGCCACAGCTTTCATGCTGATAGAATTCCGACAGACGCGCGATGGCGTAAACGATGTCAGTGGACTTATCCATCACGATCACCGCTGCCGTACCAAGGCCCGATCCCACTTCGCGCAGGGCATCGAAATCCATCAGCACATCGTCGCAAATGTCTTTGGTCATCAGCGGAACGGACGAACCGCCCGGAATAACCGCCAGAAGATTGTCCCAGCCGCCGCGAACCCCGCCACAATGCTTTTCGATCAGCTCACGCAGCGGAATGCTCATGGCTTCCTCGACCGTGCACGGCTTTTCGACGTGACCGGAAATTGCAAACAGCTTGGTACCGTGGTTGTTTTCACGGCCAAAACCGGTGAACCATGCACCGCCACGGCGCAGGATTTCCGGCACCACAGCAATCGATTCGACATTGTTCACCGTCGTCGGGCAGCCATACAGACCGGCATTGGCCGGGAATGGCGGCTTCAGACGCGGCTGGCCTTTTTTGCCCTCAAGGCTTTCGATCAGCGCGGTTTCCTCGCCACAGATATACGCCCCTGCACCAAGATGCAGATAAAGGTCGTAATCCCAGCCCGAACCGCAGGCATTCTTGCCAAGCAACCCGGCTTCATAGGCTTCGTCGATTGCGCGCTGAAGGTTCGATGCCTCGTGATAAAACTCGCCGCGGATATAGATATATCCTGCATGGGCATTCATCGCGAAGCTGGCCAGAAGGCAGCCTTCAATCAGGGTGTGCGGATCATTGCGCATGATCTCGCGGTCTTTACAGGTGCCCGGCTCACCCTCGTCGGCATTGACCACAAGATAGCTCGGACGACCATCGGATTCCTTGGGCATGAACGACCATTTCAGGCCGGTCGGGAAGCCAGCGCCCCCGCGACCACGCAGACCGGATGCCTTCATCTCGTTGATGATCCAGTCGCGCCCTTTTTCAATCAGGGCCTTGGTGCCGTCCCAGTTGCCACGTGCCTGTGCCGCTTTAAGACCGAAGTCCTGAAAACCGTACAGGTTGGTAAAGATACGATCCTTATCCTGCAGCATCTCAGGCCTCCCCTTCGCTTGCATCAGCAGACTGATCGGCAGCGCCGCAGCCACAGAATGCCTTCAGAACCTTGGGACCATCGATCGGCTCGCAGCCGCGACGACCGATCTGCGGACCGGCTTTCGGCTTTTCACCCTTTTTCAGGGCATCAAGAATCGACTTGGTGCTATCGGCAGTCAGGTCTTCGTAATAATCGTCGTTAATCTGCATCATCGGTGCGTTAACGCACGCGCCAAGGCATTCAACCTCGATCAGGGTAAACTGGCCGTCTTCGGTGGTTTCACCGATTCCGATGCCCAGCTCCTTCTTGCAGGTATCGACAACATCGGCCGAACCGCGCAACCAGCAAGGCGTCGTGGTGCAGACCTGGATGAAATTCTTGCCCACCGGGGCAAGGTTATACATCGTATAGAACGTCGCCACCTCATAGACGCGAATGGCCGGCATTTCGAGCATGTCGGCAATGTAATCCATTGCAACTGTCGGAACCCAGTTACCCTCGGTCTGACGCTGTGCCAGATCAAGCAGCGGCATGACCGCGCTCTGCTGGCGGCCTTCCGGATACTTGGCGATAATCTTTTTTGCCCGCTCCATGTTTTCCGGGGAAAACGCGAAGCTGACAGGCTGAAGCTCTCTCGGAGCTGGTCTTCTCAAATGGCTCATCGGTCAATCTCACCGAACACGATATCAAGCGACCCGATATTGGCAACGACGTCGGCCAGCATGTGGCCCTTGGACATGAAGTCGATGCCCTGAAGGTGCGGGAATCCGGGTGCGCGAATTTTGCAGCGATACGGACGGTTCGAGCCATCCGAAATGAGATACACGCCAAACTCACCCTTCGGTGCCTCGACCGCGGCATAGCATTCGCCCGCCGGAACGTGGAACCCTTCGGTAAAGAGTTTGAAGTGATGGATCAGGGCTTCCATCGAGCGTTTCATTTCTGAACGCGACGGCGGCGCCACTTTGTTATTTTCAACGATAACAGCACCATCGGGCATTTCCTTGATGGCCTGCTTCATGATCTTGAGCGACTGGTTCATTTCTTCGAAACGCACCAGGAAGCGATCATAGCAGTCGCCGTTCTTGCCTATCGGAATGTCGAAATCGAAATCTTCGTACGAGTCATAGGGCTGCGATTTACGCAGATCCCACGCCATGCCCGATGCGCGGATGTTCGGTCCGGTAAAGCCCCAGTCAAGGGCCTCCTCGGGCGAAACGATCCCGATATCAACAGTACGCTGTTTGAAGATACGGTTTCCGGTCAGGATGCGGTCGAAATCCTTGACGAATTTCGGGAACTGATCGCACCAGGCATCAATATCGGCCAGCAACCCGGCCGGAAGATCGGCAGCAACGCCGCCCGGACGGAAATAGTTGGCATGAAGACGCGCACCGCACGCACGCTCATAGAATTCCATGAGCTTTTCACGTTCCTCGAAACCCCACAGCAGCGGGGTCATCGCACCAACGTCAAGCGCAAAGGCCGTCAGGTTCAGAAGATGGTTCAGGATACGACCCATTTCTGCATACAGGACGCGGATATACTGGGCGCGTTTCGGCACCTCGACACCCATCAGCTTCTCGATGGCCAGGCAGTAGGCATGTTCTTGGTTCATCGGCGCGACATAGTCGAGACGGTCGAAATACGGCGTCGCCTGAATATAGGTTTTATATTCGATCAGCTTTTCCGTACCGCGGTGCAGAAGACCGATATGCGGATCGGCGCGTTCGATAACCTCGCCGTCCATTTCAAGAACCAGACGCAGAACGCCGTGCGCCGCAGGATGCTGCGGGCCGAAGTTCATGGTCATGTTTTTGATTTTCTGTTCCGACATCAGGCCTTGCCCTCCGCCTTTTCATCGCCGGGGAGAACATGCTGGATGCCTTCCCATGGGCTTTCGAAATCGAAGTTACGGAAATCCTGAACCAGTTTCACCGGCTCGTATACAACGCGCTTCTTCTCGTCGTCATAGCGAACCTCGACATAACCGGTCAGCGGGAAATCCTTGCGAAGCGGATGACCTTCAAAACCGTAATCCGTCAGGATACGGCGCGGGTCCGGGTGATTATCAAAGAAGATGCCGAACAGATCCCACGTTTCGCGCTCGAACCAGTTGGCGGCGCTGTAAACGGAAACGGCACTTGGCACCGGGGTATCTTCGTCGGTGCTGATCTTGACGCGCACACGCAGGTTATGCTTGAGCGACAGCAGGTGATACACGACGTCGAAACGCTCGGCGCGTTCAGGATAATCAACCCCGCAAATGTCAACAAGCTGCTTGAACAGACAGCCCGCATCATCGCGAAGGAATGTCAGAACTTTAAGAATAGCATCGCGTTTGACCGCAATGGTCAGCTCGCCATAACGGTACTGGGTTTCCAGAACCTTGTCGGCAAACTGGGACACCACTAGATCTTTAAGATCTTTCAGCGCGGCGCTGTTATCGCTGAGCACTTCGCTCATGCAAGCCCCCTATAAGGATCAGCGTGTCAGGACACCGGTACGGCGGATTTTCTTTTGCAACTGCATCACGCCGTAAATCAGCGCTTCGGCTGTCGGCGGGCACCCGGGAACATATACATCCACCGGCACAACGCGATCACAACCGCGCACCACCGAATAGGAATAGTGATAATACCCACCACCATTCGCGCACGAACCCATCGAAATCACCCAGCGCGGCTCGGCCATCTGGTCGTAAACCTTGCGCAGTGCCGGTGCCATTTTGTTGGTCAGCGTACCGGCAACGATCATCACATCGGACTGACGTGGGCTCGGACGGAACACAAGACCATAACGGTCAAGGTCGTAACGCGATGCGGCGGCATGCATCATTTCCACAGCACAGCAGGCCAGACCGAACGTCATCGGCCACAGCGAACCGGTGCTCGCCCAGCTTGCCAGCTTGTCGAGGTTGGCAAGGACAAAGCCCTTGTCATTCATCTCGTCGAACACGCCTTTAAGCAGGGTATCCTGATCCTGACCGGGTGCCAGGGGTGCGCCTGTATTGGTGCTCACTCCCATTCCAAAGCTCCCTTCTTCCATTCATAGACAAATCCGACCGTCAGCACAGCCAGGAAAATCACCATAGAAAAGAAACCGAAGGTGCCAATGTCACCAAGGGTCACAGCCCACGGGAACAGGAACGCAACTTCGAGATCGAAAATGATGAACAAGATGGCGACCAGATAGAACCTGACGTCAAACTTGATGCGCGCGTCCTCAAACGGCGCAAATCCGCATTCGTATGCGGACAGTTTTTCAACATCAGGAGCCTGCTTGGCCAGAACCAGCGACGCGATGACGATAACCGCCGAGAGACCGACGGCGATCCCGATAAAAATCAGGATCGGAAGATATTCCGAAAGAAGCTCTTGCATCTCTCTGACCTCTCAAGAACAGGCCTCTTTTGACCCGACCAGGTCCCCACCCAGCCTATACCGGCGCACCATAACGTATGCACCGCACAAGTTCCAGCCCCGTAAGCGGTTTTAACACCGCCTAAGGCCGGAAACTTCCTAATCTTTTTGCCACTCCCTGCTCTCCGATATCGGACCGCGCAACGCCATGATCAAGTCCCTTTCCTGCAAAGCAACATAGGCTGCGCAGGAAAAAGCGATCGCGGAAAGGACGAAACGCCCGACGAAAGACAGCAGATAGGTGATCATGGCGGGAGCGACGGGACTTGAACCCGCGGCCTCCGGCGTGACAGGCCGGCGCTCTAACCAACTGAGCTACGCCCCCAAATGACCAGCTATTGGCGCGCCTTTGTTAGACCAGCACCTATGCCAAGTCAAGCTGATACCAGCGTTTTCAACCATCTCGTCAATTGCACCAGAGATCATCACCCTGTGAAACATGTCACAGTCCCCGGATTTTCGACAAATATCGTTTTTCCAATCACTTCCATGCATGGTTTCGCCGGTTACCTTTGCATCCTGTGCACGGGTTTTATAGAATTGTTGATAATTAGAATATATTCTCGACCGCTAGGGGCAGTACCCTGGGGACAGGCATGTTCGCGTAAAACGAATAAACGCAGTGACGGAGAAGACCACCAGTGGGGCGCGTTAAAGAAGAATACAGGTCATTGTCCGGACCCGAAAAAGCCGCGATTCTGATGCTGGCACTTGGTGAAGAACACGCCACGAAAATGTTCAGCATGATGGATGACGAGGAAATCAAAGAGATTTCCCAGACCATGTCAGGCCTTGGCACCATCAGTTCGAACATCGTTGAACGTCTGTTTGTCGAATTTGCTGATCAGCTTTCCTCAACCGGCTCGCTTGTCGGGTCGTTTGATACGACCGAACGCCTGCTGTCCAAAGTCCTGCCCGAAGACCGTGTCAACGGCATCATGGAAGAGATTCGCGGCCCCGCCGGTCGCACCATGTGGGACAAGCTGAACAACGTGAACGAAGCCGTTCTCGCCAACTATCTGAAAAACGAATATCCGCAGACCGTTGGCGTGGTGCTCTCGAAACTGAAATCGTCCCACTCTGCTGCCGTTTTGTCGCTATTGCCGGAAAACTTCTCGATGGAGGTCATCATGCGTATGTTGCGCATGGAGGCCGTCCAGAAAGAGGTCCTCGACAATATCGAGAAAACCCTGCGTACAGAGTTCATGTCGAACCTTGCGCGCGGCTCGCGCGGCGACAACCACGAACTGATGGCTGATATCTTCAACAGCCTGGATCGCCAAAGCCAGGATCGCTTCCTCACCGCCCTCGAGGAACGCAACCGCGACTCTGCGGAAAAGATCAAGGCACTCATGTTCACCTTCGAAGACCTGGCCCGTCTCGACAACAACGGTGTTCAGACGCTGCTGCGTCAGGTCGAAAAAGACAAACTCGCACTGGCCCTCAAAGGCTCGACCGATGCGATGCGCGACCTGTTCTTCAAGAACATGTCCGAACGTGCCGGCAAGATGATGCGCGAAGACATGGAAGCACTCGGCCCCGTCCGCCTTTCGGATGTCGAGGAATCCCAGATGATGATTGTCCAGCTCGCCAAGGAACTCGCCGCACAGGGACAGATCGTCATCTCCGAAGGTAGTGGTGAAGACGAAATGGTCTTCTGACCCAAGAGACCTCCGGTGCCCCGGCATTTAGTCCGGGCTCCGAACCAAATTCGCCCCCCAAAACGGGATGGCAGATTGCCGTCCCGTTTTTTTGTCTTTCATTTTGTGATTTTGACAAACTACTTCCGTAATGACTTTTGCCATTTTCGGGCTTGTGGCCACTGTTTCGGATGCCTTGAATGACGGCTGGCATCGCGCCGTGACTTTATCTTCCTCCGCTCACATAACAGTCCAATATACCGCTGCATGAAATCTTCATGCCCGCCGGATTCGTAACGCAGGTTCAACAGGCATCCCGCCTGCCCCACGCCTCGGCCAGTGCCCTGATAGGCATTACGGCCCTTCGTCATCGACATTCGCGATCATGGCCCTCTTTCCTTTTGGAACAACACATGCGCCGTCCGTTCCGTTTGCACTGCAAACATCCTGTGACGGCCTCATGCCGGAATTGTCTGGGAAATTATTCAGAAGCCTGAAATCAGAAAATTCCAGCCCCTCTCGCCCGCGATTCAGGCGCAATTATCAAGTTGATAAAATATCTTTGCCATAACAAAAAGAACAAATAAAGAACAAAACTAAGGAGCAATAACAAAGGCAGGATACAAGGCCATTGTAGTGTGCAGGTGCGATGATCGATTTCTATCAGGAAAACAGGGCCATTGAAAAATGTAGCCGCTGCATTCCAGCCGATGAAAATTTCCGACCTTTCGGATCCGATCACCCTTCCCGACTACTCTGCCCGATACTTTACTCAGCAACTCTATCCGATGATCACATTCGGCACCGGATCAGTAATCGATCTGATTTCCCAGCGCAGCCTGTTCTGCCCGCCTGTCTCAATGAACTCGGCGGCGTTATGGCTGCGAATGCCGGCCGTGGTGCGCAATTCGATCTTGCCGGTCATCTGGTAGCCCAGTGCGGTCAGACGTTCTTCATACTGATCGGGAACAAAGCCGCCGCGTATTTCAACGGTGTTCGAATCTGCGCGGAAAAACATTTCAAGGATTCGCGAATTGCGCCTGACAAACACAAAACTTTTGTCGCGCATGATATTGCTACGCCGTTCATAGACAATGTTGAAGATGCCATTGCCCTGATAGGTCAACTGCTTGACTCCGGAATCGCGTTTCAGGTCGGCTAGAACCTTGGCAACCCGTTCCTCTTCCTCGTCGGCATCAATTTCTTTGTTCAGAAGGGCCTCGGTAATGGTCGGCTGCACCAGCAGTCCGCGATAGCTGAAGCGGAAATCGCCATTCTGCTCAACATTAAGATCAATAGTAAAGGCTTCGGGCAGATAACAGCTAACCAGCATCAGCGGCGCTATAACCACCACCAGAGCCCCACGGGCAATTGACCGACCCCGATGGGTAGCAAACGTACACAATGACGCCACAAGCGCGGAAAACGGGATTTTGGAAATCATGGTCATCGCGGCGTCTTCCTGACTGGTGTTACCTGATCAAGCTTGCCTGTCAGGCGTTATCGCGTCAACCACTGCATCGCGGTTCGATTCCTGAAAACGATTCGCGGTGCACTGCAATAGCGCGCTGATTCGCAAAAAGAAAATCGAATTGCCCAAAAATGCAAAAAGCCAGCACGAAGCCGACTTTTGCAAGAATGGTGGGTGATGAGAGATTCGAACTCCCGACCCTCTCGGTGTAAACGAGATGCTCTAACCAGCTGAGCTAATCACCCGTATTTTGATGCCCCGTTTTGCGGAAGCGGGCGGAACATAACATGCTTTTTTGAAAAAGCAATGCCGGTGACGCTCGTCACCGGCATTTTTTTTCAGAACATCGTCAAACTTAGTTGACGGCGTCCTTAAGACCCTTGCCAGCCTTGAATTTAGGCTGTTTCGATGCCGGAATGTCGATTTCTTCACCGGTGCGCGGGTTGCGACCTTTTGAAGCAGCGCGAGCAGCGACAGCGAAGGTACCGAAACCGACGAGACGAACTTCGTCACCGCCTTTGAGAGATTCGGTAATGGAATCGAAAACAGCGTCAACGGCTTTAGCAGCGTCTGCTTTGGACAGATCGGCTTTAGCAGCTACACTTCCAACGAGATCGTTTTTATTCACTTCCTGGCCCCCTTATTGGACGTTCGGAGTTATGAGGAAATTTGGTTTGCCCCAAACCTGTTGCATCGGCAGTGTAAGCAGGTAGCCAACATCCCGTCAATGCGACAGTCGCAGTTTTCTGCGGTTTCGAACGTTTTTTTGATTTTTTTCGCCTTTACAGCAACACGGCTGTGGATCATTGCCGATTCTTGGCCAAAGTTATCCACAGAAAAGGGGGGATGACAGCGCCATCCCCCCTTGAATTCAGACCTTTTTGACGTCAATCAGTGCGTGGTAACACCACCGACTTCCGATTCTTCGCCGTCCTTGGTTTTGACAGCGACGTCATCCACTTCTTCTTCCCACTCGATGGGAACCAGCGGATTGACCAGCGCATGGCTGAGAACCTCGTCAACATGGGAAACCGGAATGATTTCCATGCCACGTTTGACATTGTCCGGAATGTCTTCCAGATCCTTTTCATTTTCCTGTGGGATCAGGACGGTTTTGACACCGCCACGCAATGCCGCAAGAAGCTTTTCTTTCAAACCACCAATCGCAAGCACACGACCGCGAAGCGTGATTTCCCCCGTCATCGCGACATCCCTGCGAACCGGATTGCCAGTCAGAACCGAAACCACCGACGTCACCATGCCAACACCAGCCGACGGACCGTCTTTTGGTGTCGCCCCTTCCGGAACGTGAACGTGAATGTCACGTTTCTGGAACAGGGTCGGCTTGATCCCGAACTGGGTGGCGCGCGACCGGACAAACGAGGTTGCCGCCTGAATCGATTCTGTCATGACTTCGCCGAGCTTGCCGGTGGTTTTCATGTTGCCCTTGCCCGGTACGGTGACCGATTCAATCTGCAACAGATCGCCGCCGAATTCAGTATAGGCCAGACCGGTAACAACACCGACCTGATCTTCGCCTTCGGTTTCGCCATAACGGAACTTGCGAATCCCGGCATATTTGCCAAGCGTGCGCGGCGTTACGCGAACGGTTTTCAGGTTCTCAAGCATGATGCGCTTGGTCGCCTTACGGGCAAGCTTTGCCAGCTCGCGCTCAAGGCTACGCACACCGGCCTCTCGGGTGTAGTACCGGATCAGATCACGCAATGCGTCGTCCGAAATGCTCCACTCGCCTTTTCTCAGGCCGCTTTCCTTGATCTGTTTCGGGATCAGGTGGCGCTTGGCGATTTCAACCTTTTCATCTTCGGTGTAACCCGAAATCCGGATGATCTCCATACGGTCGAGCAACGGCTGCTGCATGCGCAGGCTGTTGGCGGTCGTAACGAACATCACATCCGAAAGATCGTAATCGACCTCAAGATAGTGGTCGTTAAAGGTAGAATTCTGCTCCGGATCAAGAACTTCAAGCAACGCCGAAGCCGGATCGCCGCGGAAATCCGAACCCATTTTTTCAATCTCGTCGAGAAGGAAAAGCGGGTTGGAATATTTCGCCTTTTTCATGCCCTGGATGATTTTGCCCGGCATGGAACCGATATAGGTCCGGCGATGACCGCGAATTTCAGACTCGTCACGCACCCCGCCAAGCGACATGCGCACGAACGTACGACCGGTCGCATTGGCAATCGATTTCCCAAGCGAGGTTTTACCAACACCCGGAGGACCGACAAGGCACAGAATCGGGCCTTTGACTTTTTTGACGCGCGCCTGAACGGCAAGATATTCAAGGATGTGTTCTTTGACCTTTTCAAGACCGTAATGCTCCTTGTCGAGCACCTTCTTGGCCTTTTTCAGATCAAGCGAAACCCGCGAACGTTTGTTCCACGGAATAGACACCATCCAGTCAAGATAGTTGCGCACCACGGTGGCCTCGGCGGACATCGGGCTCATATTGCGCAGTTTCTTAAGCTCGGCCTGGGCTTTTTCCTTGGCTTCCTTCGGCATCTTGGCCTTATTCAGCTTCTCTTCGATTTCAGAAGCTTCATCCTTGCCATCTTCGCCCTCGCCCAGTTCCTTCTGAATGGCTTTAAGCTGCTCGTTCAGATAGTACTCGCGCTGGGTTTTTTCCATCTGGCGCTTGACGCGGTTGCGGATTTTTTTCTCGACTTGCAAGACGCCGATTTCCGATTCCATGAAACCGAAAATGCGTTCCAGACGATCCCCGACAAGGGTGGTTTCCAGAAGTTCCTGTTTCTCGGAAATCTTGAGAGACAGATGCGACGCCACCGTATCGGCAAGCTTCGCAGGCTCTTCGATCTGATTAACCGATACCAGAACTTCCGGAGGTATCTTCTTGTTCAGCTTGATATACTGTTCGAACTGGGTCACGACGGAACGCGCAAGCGCTTCAAGCTCGCTATCGTCCTCATCTGCTTCCTCACGAACAGCGGCATAAGCCTGGAAAAATTCAGAATTATCAATGAAGCCGGAAATCTCTGCGCGCTTGCCACCTTCGACAAGCACCTTGACCGTCCCGTCCGGCAGCTTCAGAAGCTGCAACACGGTTGCGACAGTACCGATTTCGTACAGATCCTTGACCGACGGATCATCAAGACCCGCGTCTTTCTGGGTAACAAGCAGAATCTGCTTGTCTTCGCGCATCACATCTTCAAGTGCGCGCACTGATTTTTCACGTCCGACAAACAGCGGAACAATCATGTGCGGGAACACTACGATGTCGCGCAACGGCAGTACCGGGTAAATTTCGCCACGCGCCAATTCAACCATTATGTTCTATTCCCTATTCTGAGCCAAAACGTTGCTGGGGTCCTGCCATAGGCCCCGCCAGTAACGCGAACATTCAAAAGATAATCTGAAATTCCCGCACCGCAATAGGATGCCGGTGCGGGATCAGAAATCAGGCACTGTGTTCGACACCTTCACGTCGTTCGGCATGGATCAGCAACGGTTTTGCCTTTCCTTCGACGACATCACGGTTGATCACGATTTCCTCGACGCTTTCAAGGGTCGGCAGATCAAACATGGTATCAAGCAGGATACCTTCCATGATTGACCGCAGGCCACGCGCACCGGTTTTACGCTCGATTGCCTTTTTGGCAATCGCCACCAGCGCATCAGGCTGGAAGGTCAGTTTCACGTCTTCCATATCGAACAGACGCTGATACTGCTTGATAAGTGCGTTTTTTGGCTCGGTCAGAATCTTGACCAGCGCATCCTCGTCGAGGTCTTCAAGCGTTGCCAGAACCGGTAGACGACCGATGAATTCGGGAATAAGGCCGAATTTCAACAGATCCTCGGGTTCGACTTCGCGCAGGACTTCGCCGGTACGACGGTCTTCGGGGCTGCGGACATCCGCACCAAACCCGATCGCACTGCCCTTGCCACGCTGCGAAATCACCTTATCCAGACCAGCGAAGGCACCGCCCACGATGAACAGGATATTGGTGGTGTCGACCTGCAGGAATTCCTGCTGCGGGTGTTTACGGCCGCCCTGCGGCGGAACCGATGCAACCGTACCTTCCATGATCTTCAGAAGGGCCTGCTGCACACCTTCGCCCGACACGTCACGCGTGATCGACGGGTTGTCGGACTTGCGCGAAATCTTGTCGACCTCGTCTATATAGACGATGCCACGCTGTGCACGCTCGACATTGTAGTCAGCCGCCTGAAGCAGCTTGAGAATGATGTTCTCGACGTCCTCACCGACATAACCTGCTTCGGTAAGGGTCGTGGCATCAGCCATAGTGAAAGGCACATCAAGGATGCGCGCAAGCGTCTGCGCCAGAAGCGTCTTACCACAGCCGGTCGGACCGACCAGCATGATGTTCGACTTGGCAAGTTCGATATCCTCGTTCTTGCTGGCATGATGCAGGCGTTTGTAGTGGTTGTGAACCGCGACAGAGAGAACTTTCTTCGCATGGCCCTGACCGATCACATAATCGTCAAGAACCTTGCAAATCTCTTGCGGAGAAGGCACCCCGTCAGCCGATTTGACGAGATGGGTTTTGTGCTCTTCGCGGATGATGTCCATGCAAAGCTCTACGCATTCATCACAGATGAATACGGTTGGACCGGCGATGAGCTTGCGAACCTCGTGCTGGCTCTTTCCACAGAAAGAACAATACAGAGTGTTCTTGGAGTCCCCGCTATTCGATTTGCTCATACAAACCCCAATTACGTTTGACGTTATCTTTTATCGCCATGTTAGCCGGTAAACGATACCGATCTCAACGTTTAATCTGCGCTTATCGGCCATATGGCCACATGTTTGATATGGGAGCGCACCCAAGGATGCGAAACCCCTGTTCATTATCACCTGAACGTTATGGAATTTCGCATGTTCCAAACAATGTCACAGAACCTACTTATACCCCCTGTCTATGACCAGAGGATGAATGGGCGCAAGCCATAAAAAAACGCCCCGGCAAAACACCGGGGCGTTTTCATCGGATCGTTATGCAACGATCAATCTTTTTTCGCATCAGACTCCGGCTTCGGACGCGACGTAACCACCTCGTCAATCAGGCCGAATTCCTTGGCCTGATCCGGGGTAAGGAAGTTATCACGCTCCATCGCGTCTTCAATCGTCTTGAGATCACGGCCGGTATGTTCGACATAAATCTCGTTAAGACGCTGACGCAATGCCAGAATTTCGCGGGCATGGATTTCGATATCCGATGCCTGCCCCTGGAACCCGCCGGACGGCTGGTGAATCATGACGCGCGCATTCGGCAAGCAGTAACGCTTGCCCTTTGCACCGGCCATCAGCAACAGCGACCCCATGGAAGCCGCCTGCCCCATGCACACCGTGGAAACATCACAACGGATGTACTGCATGGTGTCGTAGATCGCCAGACCCGACGTCACAACCCCGCCCGGGGAGTTGATATAAAGCGAGATATCCTTGTCCGGGTTTTCCGATTCGAGATGCAGCAACTGCGCGCAGATCAGTGACGACATGCCATCATGAACCTGGCCGTTGATGAAGACGATCCGCTCCTTGAGAAGACGGGAAAAGATGTCATAGGCCCGTTCACCACGGCTGGTCTGTTCAACCACCATCGGCACGAGCGAGTTCATCTGTGCTTCAATCATCGACTGCAATCTCCTTGCTGCATCCTAAACCGGTATGTCGGACGGATTACTTCTCTTCCGATTTATCGGCTTTTTTCTTGGCAGCCGGCTTCTTGCCAGCAGATTTCTTGGCCGGAGCCTCTTTGTCTGCAGCTTTTTTAGCCGGTACCTTCTTGGCAGCCGATTTCTTCTTCGGAGCTTCGTCTTCCTCTTCCGGTTTCAGAAGATCTTCGACCGAAACGGTCTTGTCTTCTACCTTGGCGAGTTCGACGATGTAATCCACGACCTTGTCTTCATATACAGGCCCCTGAAGCGCCTGCAAGGCCTGCGGGTTATTTTTGTAGAATTCAATAACCTGCTGTTCCTGACCCGGATATTTCTGGGCCTCGGCAACAAGGACCTTGTTCACGTCTTCCTGGGTAACCTGGATTTCGTTTTTACGGCCGACTTCTGCCAGCAGAAGACCAAGAAGAACACGGCGTTCTGCGATTTCGCGGAACTCGTCGGTCAGTTCTTCTTCGGACTTGCCTTTGGTCTCGTCATCTTCCTGACCCGCATCACGTGCCTGTTTGATCTGGGCAATGATGCCTTCCAGCTCGTTCTCGACCAGGCTGGTCGGCAGTTCGAAGCTGTGGTTTTCGGCCAATGCATCAAGCAGCTGGCGTTTCAGTTTCTGACGGGCAACCGATTCGTACTCGCGACCGAAATCCTTGCGGATTGCGTCTTTGAGGGCGTCAAAGCTTTCCTGACCGAGTTTCTTGGCGAGTTCATCGTCAAGAGCAGCCGGTTTCTTTTCCTTGATTTCCTTGACGGTTACGTCGAACTCGGCATCTTTGCCAGCAAGTTCAGCCGCACCATAGGCTTCCGGGAACTTCACCTTGACGACAACTTCGTCACCAGCATTAACACCGGTCAGCTGGTCTTCGAAACCTTCGATGAACGAGCCCGAACCAAGTTCGAGTTCGTAATCTTCGGCTTTACCGCCTTCGAAAGCTTCGCCGCCGATTTTGCCAAGGAAGTCGATGACGACAACGTCACCGGCTTTCGACTTGCGCTTGCGTGCGAGCGGCTCGGTGGTGCCCTGCGCTGCTGCAATACGGTCAAGCGTTTCGTTGACTTTCACATCGTCAAGTTCAACGACTTCGCGGGTCAGTTTCAGCTTTTTGAAGTCCATCGGTTCGATAGCCGGAATGACTTCGACAGCAATGGCGAACTCAAGGTCCTTGCCTTCGTCAAACGAGGTCACTTCGATTTTCGGCTGAACGGCCGGACGCAGGTCATTGTCGTTAAGAACCTTGCCGGTGTTTTCGTTTACAGCGGCTTCGAGAACTTCGCCCATGACAGCCTGGCCATAGCGCTGGCGCAGCAGTTTCGCAGGAATCTTGCCCGGACGGAATCCCGGCAGGCGAACCTGGTCTTTGATCTCGTCGAGTTTGGCGACGACTTTTTCTTCAATCTGAGCGGCGGGCACAACGACTTTGAACTCGCGCGCCAGGCCTTCGTTTTTGGTTTCAGTAACCTGCATAGATAACTCTTTTGCTTGGTTCGAATAATGTCCGTTACGCGACGCAGTCCGGACCTCAGAAAGTCAATATGACTAAACGAATATGTATCCTGGTCTTAATTTATGGTCAGCTTATGGTACGGGCGAAGGGACTCGAACCCCCACGGATTGCTCCACTGGAACCTAAATCCAGCGCGTCTACCAGTTCCGCCACGCCCGCACACAAGCATACCAAACACACCGGAAGTACCGGTGTGGGTGCGCCTTAATACAAACTTCGATCATGTCATGCAAGCATCGCCTTTTAGACAGATGCATTCAGGTGGAAAATTAATTTGAAACGGGGCGGTTTTCTGCGTTTCACAAGATTGTTGGAAGGTTCGAAAAACTGCCCGAAAAAGCATTTTCGCCCATCAAACACCGGCTTCAGGTATCCGAACGCAGCCAATTTGCGATAGAACCAGCGCCTCATCCAGACATCACTTGGACGCGGCACGCCAAAGCTGCCCCAGCAGAACCGGCAGATGATGCGGAATATCCTCGGCAATCAGACCGGGACCAATATCCCCCCCGGCACGCGCATGAAGCCACGCCCCCATGCAGGCAGCATCAAACATTTCCATCCCCTGTGCCATCAACCCGCCGATAATCCCGGCCAGGACATCCCCCGATCCGGCTGTTGCCAGCCACGGCGCATCGATCGTGTTGATTGCCGCCCGGCCATCTGGGGCGGCAACAACCGTATCCGCCCCCTTGATCAGGACGGTCGCACCGCTTCGCTTGGCTGCGGCCCGCGCACGGCTTAGCTTGTCGCCTTCGATATCAGGAAACAGACGGACAAATTCGCCTTCATGTGGCGTTAACACCGTTGGCCCCTGAATGGCAAAAAACAGCGTGCTGGGCTGTTCGGCGAAACTGGTCAGCGCATCGGCATCCAGAACCGTGCACCGACAATAATGCAGCAACGTAATGATCCGGCTGCATGTTTCATCCCCAACGCCGAATCCCGGCCCGATCACCAATGCGTTGTGACGACAATCCTTTAACAGGTCATCAAGGGTCGCAATCGGTGCCGTCATGATGCCGGGGCTATCCGCGGCATAAACCGAAAGGCTTGCGGGTTCTGCCACAACTGTAAGCAACCCTGCCCCGGCACGGCGCGCCGCCCTTGCCACCAGCCGGCCTGCCCCGGTCATGGTCGCCCCGCCAATCACCAGCAAATGCCCCCGATGATATTTATGCCCATCCACACCGGGCCAGTTGATGCCCGCCCGCCACACACCGGGCTCATTACATACAAGCATCGGACGGATATCGCGGATCGTCTGATCGGCGATACCGATGTCACGCACAATCAGCTGACCACACAGAATGCGACCGGGCAAAAGATAGTGCCCCGGCTTCGGACGGCAGAATGTCACGGTGACGTTCGCCTTGACCGAAATACCGCGAACTTCGCCGGAATTGCCATCAACCCCGCTTGGCACATCCACTGCAACAACCGGCACGCCGGAATCGTTTACAGCCTGCACCAGACTGGCAAGATCGCCCTCAATTGGCCGCGCAAGCCCTGCACCAAACAGACAATCAACCACCAGATCGGCCCCGACCAGCAATGCAGGCGAAAGCCGCTCGACCGCCCCTTCCCAGCGTCCCGCATTCAGGGCGGCATCCCCGGTCAGCTTTTCAACATCGCCAAGCAGCCCCAACCGTACTGACCACCCCGCATTGCGTAAAAGGCGGGCAATAACAAAGCCATCGCCGCCATTGTTCCCCGGCCCGCATAACACCGTTGCGGCACGCGCCGTCCACCGCGACACGATTTCGGCAACAACAGACGCACCGGCATTTTCCATCAAAACGTCGCCAGATGTGCCAGCCTCAATGGTTTTGCGGTCGGCTTCGTACATCTGTTCAGTGGTGAGGACTTCGAACATTTTCACCTGTCACATTCGGTACATTGGCGTGCTTGCCGGATCATCCGGAAAACGAACAGACACCGGTAGCTATTTGTTTTCCCGATCAGTATATTGCAAACGCAATCGCGAGTCAGAGACTAACGCGTACTTAACGATCCGTAACGAGGCTTTTCCGGTATGCATGTTGTCGTGATGGGCGCTGGCGTCATTGGGACGACGGCGGCCTGGTATCTTTTGGAAAACGGCCATCAGGTTACGGTAATTGACCGACAGCACGCCGCAGGTCAGGAAACCAGCTTTGCCAATGGCGGCCAGATTTCCGCCTGCCATGCCACACCGTGGGCAAATGAACATACCCCCGCACAGATACTGAAATGGCTTGGCCGCGAAGAAGCGCCGCTGTTGTTCCGGATGCGCTGGGATCCGCAACTGTTTTCATGGGCTCTCCGGTTCCTGCGCAACTGCACCGATAAACGGGCACGCGTGAACCTTGAAAAGGCACTGCGCGTTGCGACATACAGCCGCGCCTGCCTGAAAGACCTGCGCAGCAGCCTTGGCCTTGAATATGACCATCTCGAACAGGGTATTCTTCACGTCTGTCGAAACGAAGACGAACTGGCAACGGTCGAAAAGGCAACCCGCCAGATGCAGGAATTTGGCCTGAACCGCCGCATGGTCAGTGCCACCGAATGCCTTGAAATCGAACCAGCCTTGCGCGACAGCAATGGCAAAATCATCGGCGGCAGCTTTACCCCCGACGATGAAAGCGGGGATGCGCGAAAATTTACCGAACTTCTGGCAGACCGCTGCCGTGAACGCGGTGCCATCTTCAGGCTCGACACAACCATCACCGGACTTAAACAGGATCAGGGCCGCATTGCCGCCGTCAGCACCGATCAGGGCGATATTTCCGGTGATCGTTATCTGATGTGTCTGGGCAGTTACAGCCCGCTTCTGTTAAAGCCGCTTGGCATCCATTTGCCGGTTTACCCGTGCAAGGGATACTCGATCAGCATCGATACCACCGGCCATAACGGTGCCCCCCGGGTGGCCCTGATTGATGACAGTGTGAAGATGGTCTATTCGCGGCTTGGAAACCGGCTCCGCGCCGCGGGAACGGCGGAACTGGACGGCTATAATCTTAGAATGTCGGAACGACGCCAAAAAATGATTGCCGATAAGGCATTCGAATTGTTTCCAAATTCCGGTGATCGTTCAACAATCGAGTTCTGGTCGGGACTTCGTCCTGTAACACCTGATTCTGCCCCTGTTATTAGTGATACCAAATATGATAATCTGTATCTTAATACGGGGCACGGGACTTTGGGGTGGACGATGAGTTGTGGTTCTGGAAAGGCTGTTGCCGATCTCATTGACGGACGCAAACCCGATATCTCGCTTCTTGGACTGGGTATCGACCGTTTTTAAACGATTGATTACTGGATAACGATGGGACCAAGGGCCGACATGACCACAGACTCCCTTATTGACGCGGAAACCGTGCCATTGGCAGATCAAGTCGTTCTGAACGCACTGCCCTATGCCGCCGTCATCTGCGAGCGTAGCGGCAAGGTTTTGCAGTGCAATGACGCCATGGCGAACCTGATCGGTGTTGCCCGCGACCGCATGATCGGGCGCAAGGCGGGCTTTCTGTCTGCCGGACTTCTCAATGACATTGATGATGTCTTTGCATCCGGTCGGACATGGCGCGGCGATATCGTGCTGGTCAATGCCAGCGATGAGAGCCACATGTGCGATCTGTCCATCGCCCCGCTGGAATATTTCCGCGGAAACGAAACACGCACAGCTGTTCTGATGACGCTGCTTGAAAATGACAGGCAGCAACAGGCCGAGCGCACCTTGATGGAACAGAATCGCGAACGCTCGGACGCCAATGCATCAAAATCCGACTTCATTGCCAATATGGGGCATGAACTGCGCACCCCGCTTAATGCGATTATCGGCAATTCCGAATTGATCGCCGAAGGCGTACTGGGCGATATTTCCGACAGCTATCGTGACTGCGCGCGCGACGTGTACGAGGCCGGAACGCATCTGCTTGAACTCGTGAACAATGTTCTTGATGTCTCGAAGCTTTCGAATGGCTCGATGGCTTTGCAACTGGCAGAAGACGATATTGTTTCTGTAACGCAGGAAGCAACAAAACTAGTCAGCGACGACATCAAAAAACGGCATCACAAACTGATCCTGAATTTGCCGCAAAAACCATTGTTGATGCCATGTGATCGCCTGAAACTGAAGCAAATCCTGATAAACATCCTCAGCAACGCCGCCAAGTTCACCCCCGACAAGGGAGAGATTTCCGTAACATTGACGGTCTTGGACGACGAAATCTGTTTTGCCATTCAGGATAATGGTGTCGGCATGAGTCCGAACGACATTCCACGTGCGCTTGCCCGGTTCTCCCAATTGCACCCATCAGGGGTCAAGGAAAGTGCCGGAACGGGACTTGGTTTGCCGCTGGCCAAGCTTTTGGTTGAATTGCACGGTGGACGACTAAGCATCGAAAGCGACCTTGGCAAGGGCACAACAGTACGAATCACCCTGCCCCGCGTTTAGGTTTTATGTCGTAAAAACATGAAGGCCCGGCAGAACATTGCCAGACCTTGTGCTTTATTGGTCGGCCGACTTGTTCATCTGATCGTGACGCATCTGGATTTCTTTGGGCCAGCGGCTTTTGATATAGGACAGGGATGCTATGATTTCCTCATCCGTCAGAACTTTTTCAAAGCCGGGCATCGCAGACTGATAACCATCACCGATCATTTTCGCCGGACCATATTTGGTCAATGCAAACAGCAAATCATCCGGGTGATGCCAGGTATGACCGGTTTCATCATGCGGTGGTGCAGGCAGCAATCCGTCATCGCGCCGTTCTCGCCAGTTTGCCTCTCCCTTGAAATCACGACCGTGGCAGGACGCACAATTGGCATCATAGATTTTCTTACCCATTGCCACCAGTTGCAAATTATCGGGTTGCAAACGAACCTGCGCCGCATCTTCGGTTTGGCTTTTACCATAAAAGACCAAGCCAATGAGGATGAATACAGATACAGCTCCGCCGATGGCGAAAATCGATTTCTTTTTCACCGAGTTTCTTCCTTCTTTCATACTGAACAGGCTATCCAGCCAGATCATTGATAATGGGGCAATGCGGCCGATGGTCGCCTTGGCATGCGTCAACCAGATGCGACAAGGTCTTTTGCAGGCTTTGCAATTCCGCGATCTTGCGTTCGATTTCCACAAGATGCGTTTTGGCAATCTGCTTCACATCCGCCGAAGCGCGGTTTCGGTCCTCGTACAGCGACAGTAACACCCGGCAATCCTCTACCGAAAAGCCAAGCCCCCGGGAACGCTGCAAAAAGCGCAATTTGTGCAAGTCATCGTCGCTGTAGTCCCGGTAGCCGTTTTCAAGCCGACCGGGCTTTACCAGTCCGATATCCTCGTAATAACGGATGGTTTTCGCCGGAAGACCGCTATCGCGGGATGCATCGGAAATATTCATGGTTTTTCTCCGCGGACTTTCCAACCGCGCAGCAACAGCGAGTTGCTGACGACCGAAACCGAACTCAACGCCATCGCAGCCCCCGCAATCGCGGGGCTCAGGATACCGAACGCCGCCAAGGGCACGCCGATCACGTTATAACCAAACGCCCAGAACAGGTTTTGGGCGATCTTGCGCCGTGTTGCGATCGACACATCAATTGCCCCCTCGACAAGTGCCGGGTCAGACCGCATCAGGGTAATGCCCGCCGTCTCCATGGCCACATCGGTACCGCCCCCCATCGCAATACCGACATCCGCCGCAGCCAAGGCTGGCGCATCATTGATACCATCGCCGACCATGGCAACATGACGGCCAGCCTTGCGCAGTTTTTCGACCTCGCGCGCCTTGTCCTGCGGCCGGATACGACCGCGGCCTTCTTCAAGACCAAGCTGCTCTGCAACATAGGAAGCAACATCTTCACCGTCTCCAGACAACATGATGCTGTTGATCCCACGCGCTTTCAGATCGGCTATCGCCTGCTTTGCCGACGCACGAATCCGATCTTCCAGCGTGATGAACCCGGCGAACCTGCCGTCAATCGCAACCAGAATGACGGTCTGGCCGCGCCCTTCGTAATCGGCAATCTGGCTGCCAAGATCACCATCTGGCAATCCAATACCAAGATCGGCAAGCATTGCCTCATTGCCTATAACGACATTGTGGTCTTCAACCTTTGCCTGAACACCGGCACCGGTTTTGCTGTTGAAATCAGTGATGTCAGGAATTTTAATTTCCTGTTTGCGTGCGGCATTGACGATTGCACGCGCCAGCGGATGTTCGCTTGCGGCCTGCACGGCGGCAACCATACGCAGCAGTTCGGCTTCATCTGTGCCCTCTGCGGGTTTGATGTCTCGAACTGTTGGCTTGCCTTCGGTCAGGGTACCGGTTTTATCAAAAATGACGGTATCAACATTGTGTGCCTGTTCCAGCGCATCGAAGTTCCGGATCAGGATACCGCTTTTCGCCGCGGCCCCCGTGCCCGCCACCAGTGCGGTTGGTGTCGCAAGCCCCAATGCACAGGGGCAGGCAATAACAAGAACCGAAACAGCGGCCACAATCGATGCTTCCATCGTGGCACCGAATAAAAGCCATCCGCCAAAGGTAACCAAGGCAATCAAGACGACCACGGGCACAAAAATCCCGGAAACTTTATCGACCAGTCTCTGAACCGGTGCCTTTCCGGTCTGGGCATGTTCAACCAGCCGAATGATCCGCGACAGTGTTGTATCTTCGCCGATTGCGGTGACTTCGACATCAAGCCGCCCGGTACCATTGACAGCACCACCAACGACCATATCCCCTGCCACACGCGCGATCGGGCGTGTTTCTCCGGTGATCAGGCTTTCATCAAGCTCACTTTCACCTGCTGAAACCTTGCCATCAACGGGAACACGTTCACCTGGCAAAACCCTGACGGTGTCACTGATAACAAGCTGGGCGATATCGATTTCAATTTCGCCTTTGGTTTCGTCAAGTTTACGCGCACGGCGCGGACGTAGCGCCATCAGTTCACGAATAGCCGCCGACGCACCGCGTTTGGCGCGTTCTTCCATGATTTTACCGGCAAGGATCAGGGTGATGATCGCGGCGGATGCCTCGAAATAAAGATGCGTCTGCCCGTCATGACCAGCCACAATCATGTTATAAAGGCTCAGGAAATAGGCGGCCGACGTACCAAGTGCGACCAGCACGTCCATATTGGCACTGGCGTTACGCAACGCCATCCAGGCGCCGCGATAAAACCGCCAACCGATCAGGAACTGCACCGGGGTCGCCAGCGCCAGTTCTACCCACGGGCTCAAATGAAAATCGACCCCCAGATACATCCAGATCATCTGGGCCACCAGCGGCGCGGTCAGGACAATCGAAGCCGCCAGCCACCAAAGCGACTTGTCGGAATTCTTTTGGTCTGCGGGATCCTGCCCGTTTTCCTGACCGGATTTGCCTCGTGAAACAGCGTGATAACCGGCCTTTTCAACAGCCGCGATGACATCGGCGTCACCAACCTGTCCCGGTAAGGTATGAATATCGGCCCGCTCCAGTGCGAAATTGACACTGGCTTCCGTAACGCCGGGCAGTTTGCTCAATGCCTTTTCGACGCGAAGCGCGCAATTGGCACAGGTCATGCCATCAATATCAAAAGACCGGCTTTCCTCGGCAACAGAATAGCCCGCGGAACGGATGGTATCGGCCAGTTTGCTAACTGATGTCTGATCACGATCAAAGGTGACATGGGCAGAATTCAGCGCAAGGTTCACCTCGGACGATACACCGGGCAGCTTGCCCAATGCCTTTTCAATCCGACCGGCACAGGATGAACAAGTCATCCCGCCGATTTGCAGGGTCACTTCGCCACGCGCCCCTTCGTCCGTCGGTTTTTTCAAACCGGGGGCACCATTGCCACGAATTTCAGGGATGTCGGGTTCTGATCGCCTGTCCATTTAGGTCACCATTCCATGATCAATAACTTGATATGGGTGACCATAGAGGTTCCAGCAACTGGAAGGTCAAGCATAAAACGGGCGGATTGATTTTGCGTTATCAATTCACCCGCAAATATCTGATAAAAATAAAAAAACCCCGGACAATACCGGGGTTTTCAAATGACATTTGGCAACCTTAACCGTGCGGGTTCGGCTCGCCAACAGCGCGGAACTGGATATAGTTCGGCAAGCCCATCATATCGATCAGACGGATCTGCTGTTCAAGCCAATATGCATGGTCCTCTTCGCTGTCATCCAGCAGCGTGGTCAGCATATTGCGCGTCTGATAATCTTCTTCCTTCTCGGCAAGTTTAATCGCCTTTTTCAGAAGATCGATCACATGATATTCGTGTTCGAGATCGTTTTTCATCATCTCAGGCACGGTTTTGCCGATCTTGATCGGACTGCGCGACGCGGTATCGGGCACACCTTCAAGGAACAGAATACGTTCGATCAGGCGTTTTGCATGTTCGAGTTCCTCGTCCTTTTCATGATGCATACGAGCATAAAGTGCATGCAAACCCAAATCGAGATACATCTCGGCATGGGTGTTGTACTGGTCGGCGGCGGACAATTCAGCCGTAAGCTGCTTGTTCAGCGCGTCGATAACCTTCTTGTTACCCTTCATGGCGTTTAAGCTCCTGATGTGTTAGTCGCCGTCGCCAGAACGGCTTTGAATATAATTCTGCATACCGACATTTTCGATCTGCCACTGCTCCGTTTCCAGCCAGTCGACATGTTCTTCCTGATCTTCAAGGAATTTGACCAGCAGATCGCGGGTTACAAAGTCTTCGGCCTTTTCGCAGGCGCTAATCGCCTCGCGCAGAAGCGGCAGGCTTGCCAACTCGAACTTCATGTCGCAGGAAACGATTTCCTCGACATTCTCGCCGATCATAAGCTTGTTCAAATTCTGAAGATTGGGCAGACCTTCAAGGAACAGAATGCGCTCGATGGTGTCATCGGCACGTTTCATTTCCTTGATCGAAAGTTTGTATTCGTACTCGCCCATTTCTTCCACGCCCCAGTCGCGGAGCATACGGGCATGCAGGAAATACTGGTTAATCGCCGTTAACTGGTTGGTCAGCACGCGATTAAGATAACTGATGATCTTGGGATCACCCTTCATGGTGGCACTCCTGATGATTGGGCTGTCCAAATAGTGGGATCGACCATTCCCCTTTTCAAGGGAAAACCGCGCCTTTGATTACCATTATCAATAATTTAGCCGATTTTTTTGCAAATTTTCAGATCATGGCACACAAGTAAAAATCATTCGCGCAGCAACCATTGCGAATGAAAATCGGTCCGCCCGTTTTCGGTTATTTTTGTTTGCTTCAACCAATCTCTGGGACCTTTTTTCGCGTACGAGTCGGAAATATGATTTTCGCTGCCGGAGGTCGCCCGTTAAATGTCTGCCATCAAATCGATCCGTTTCATACTTGGTGATCAGCTGTCTGTTTCACTGGCAAGTTTAAGGGATGCCGATCCTGATCACGACTTGATTGTAATGGCGGAACCGAACAGCGAGGCAAACTATGTCGCCCATCACAGGCAGAAAATTGTCTTCATTCTGTCTGCGATGCGCCATTTCGCTCAGGAATTACGTGAAAAGGGTCTCGCGGTTTGTTATTTCGATTATGAGAACCAGCCGACCAATAGCTTTACCGATGCCCTGAAACTGGCATTGAAAAATCATCCGGTAAAACAGGTAATCATTACAGAGCCCGGCGAATGGCGGATACGCACGGAAATCGAAACATGGGCGGACAAGTTCGGTATCGTCCTTGATGTTCGCGACGATGATCGTTTCTTTGCCCCACTTTCGGTATTTGCGGAATTTGCTGAAAACCGCAAGGAACTCCGTATGGAGTATTTCTATCGGCAACTGCGACGTACAACCGGTATCCTGATGGAACCGGATGGCAAACCGGTTGGCGGTCAGTGGAATTTTGATCACGATAATCGCAAACGCCTTCCCGATGATCACAGGCCGCCAAGCCCCCTGACTTTCAAACCGGATAGCATCACGCAGGCATTGCTCAACCGGGTTAAACAGGATTTCCCGAATGCCTGCGGGGATCACGAAAGTTTCGGCTGGGCGGTCACCCGACGCGATGCGCTTACAGTCCTTGATCACTTTATAGAACATCGATTGCCGATATTTGGTGACTATCAGGATGCGATGACTGTAAAAAGCAGCACTGTTTATCACTCTCTTCTAAGCGGCTATATCAATGTCGGCCTTTTGCTCCCCGATGAAGTATGCCGTGCCGCTGAAAATGCCTATCGCGTCGGCAAGATACCAATCAACGCCGCCGAGGGCTTTATTCGTCAGATCCTTGGCTGGCGCGAATATGTGCGCGGGCTTTACTGGCATATGGGGCCCGATCACGGAAAAGGCAGTTATTTCGATGCCAGACGCCCCCTACCCGCCTTTTTCTGGGATGGGAATGTTGGGATGAACTGCCTGCATCACGCCATCACCGAAACGCTGGACAATGCCTACGCACATCACATTCAGCGATTGATGGTGATTGGCAACTTTGCGCTTCTATCCGGTCTGGATCCAAAGGAAGTCTGTGAATGGTATCTGGCAGTTTATATCGACGCATTTGAATGGGTCGAACTTCCCAACACCTTTGGCATGGCCCTTTATGCCGACGGCGGAAAAATGGCGTCCAAGCCCTATGCTGCGAGTGGAAAATACATCAACCGGATGTCTGATTACTGTACGGCTTGCCAATACAGTCCCAATAAGAACACAGGGCCCGATGCATGCCCCTTTAACGCACTTTACTGGCACTTCCTGGATCGTAACGTCGATAAACTCGGCAAAAATCCGCGCCTTGCTATGCCATATCGCAATTGGTCGCGTATGAATGGGAACAGTAAAACGGCACTAATCGAACAGGCCGAACATTTCCTGACACAGATGGATACGGGAAAAATCCCCAAGCCATCACATCAGGCAAGCCTGTTGTAGCCGGGACCCTCTAAAAAAACAGCGGCATGTTCAGAAGACAGAAAAACAAAAAGCCGGACGAAATGTCCGGCTTCTGCTTACACAGCTGCCTACAAACTGGCGCTGTCGAAATTCAGTCTGGCTTAAGCGATCGCGTCACGAGCAGCTTTGCGCGCTACGTCTTTGATCTGCCAGTGGGAAATCCCGACATCATCCAGATCACGCTTGTCGAGATTGTAGAGTTCGTTCGCGACAGAGCGTGCATAGGCCCAACGGCGAACAGCAACGAGAATACTGGACAGGAACATGTTGAACCTCCTTGGTTTAAGAATAAGAACGCTAGCCTGCGGGTCTTCCGCTTTTGGTCGGCGCGTTCATCACTTCGCTTTCTGCAATGCAATATGATCCCAAGTGCCATATATCTCAACCGCCAAAGATTGCATATCATCTATTCCAAAACGTCACAATTGAATGGGTTCAACTGTGACACTTAAAGCCCATGCCGAAAGAAAAATTGAAATAAATCATGCATTTCAGTCCGGACCACATATGCGGCAACGCAGCATAACCAACCTAACCAGCTCCCACTCATTCTGAGGTTACCGCAACCACATCACATTTATCACCGGCAAGCAGGTCACGCACGCCCATTGCCAATTCAAAGAACTGTTCCCGCACCGCACCGGCATAAGGGTTCGCATTTTCAATCGCCCAGAAAACGCTTGGCGCATCGTAACGCACCATTTCGGTGGCCTTGACCAGCAAGTCAAAGCTTGCCGTTGTCATGCGCACAGGCAATGGATCCATCCGGGCAAGAACCTTAGCAATCAGATGCGTTCCACCCTGCACGACCGCGGCCTCGCGGTCATGGACCTCCGGAGTAACAACAAAAACCTTGAGCCGCAGAATATGGCGCAGGAACGCGGCAATCCGGCGAAATTTGTATCCCCGCACAGGGCATATCGCGATCTTAAGCCCGGAAATACCGTCCCGCGCACTTTGCGGACCAAACAACGGATGGGTACCGATGATCTCGACATGATCGGGAAGCCCTTCAAGCATTGCCTGCGCCGGTTCCATTTTCACGGACCCGACATCCCGAACAATCGCCCCCGTACGCAAATATGGTGAAATCGTCGCGATTACAGACCTCATTTCCGTAACGGGAACGGCGAGAATGAGGATATCGCATTTCGCCACACTTAGAATATCAGCCGCCCGAATGTTTCCATGCTCTGCTTCCAACACGTATGCCGAAACAGCATCAGGATTAACATCATGTACAAAAACCGGAAAATGATCCGACAAATGCCGGGCTGTCAAACAGCCAAAGGCACCGAACCCGAAAATCCCGATGGTCGGGTGATCTGGAAATAAAAAAGGCATCGTCTGTCTCCGAGGAGCTGCGATGCCGGTGCTTGCCTTATAAATCAACCGCCGACGACGCAGCGGTTGAACATAGAAAAACGCTCCCGCCTTATGTGGCAGGGCCGTAATAGAAATCAGCAAACAGGCAAATAACGTTTTTCATGATTGCGATTAATAGTGCCAAACCATTTGATGTCAAGGCATCTTGATAGCAGCAATTCAAGCGGCATCCATTTGATGCTAGGCTCTTCCTGCCCCGTATATGACGGCCAGCCTAAAGGTCCCGTATTAAGTTAAACCTGCCCGTTTTGTTCTATGGCTGTTACAAATTCGAGCACATTTGAGCGAATTGTGCATCACTGGAATAACTGTCTTGCGGCGAAATACGCTAATCATCTTTGCTGCCGTGCAATAAAATCCAAAGATATGATGCTATTTTTGTAACAGTTTGTTTCAGTTCGCATTCTGGAAACGCCCTGTTACAGTTTTGTGAGTGCAAAGGGTTCCCCTTGGCAGCATGTTGTCGCTGCAATTGGTTTAAAGCCAGGGAGGAAACCTAAATGAATCTGCGCAAAACCATTCTCGCCACCGGTGTGGCGTTCTCTGCTCTCGCGACTGCAAGCTTTGCACATGCCGAACCGACTGCCGAAGTCCTGCATTGGTGGACATCGGGCGGCGAAGCCAAAGCCGTGGCAGCCCTTAAAGAAGATTTCGAAGCACATGGTGGCAAATGGGTTGATAGCCCGGTTGCCGGTGGCGGCGGTGACGCAGCCATGACCGTGCTGCGTTCGCGCGTTCTGTCCGGCGATGCCCCGGCCGCTGTTCAGCTTAAAGGCCCGGCGATCCAGGATTGGGCGGAACAGGGTGCACTTGCCGATCTGAATGACGTTGCCGAAGCAGAAGGCTGGGACAAAGTCATTCCGCCAGCTATTCAGAGCGTCATGAAGTATGAAGGCGATTATGTTGCCGTTCCTGTAAACATTCACCGTGTTGACTGGATCTGGGCAAACCCGGAACTGCTGGCCAAAGTTGGTGCCACTGAAGCGCCGAAAACCTGGGACGAATTCAACGCCCTTGCTGATAAGTTGAAAGCGGCCGGCATCACGCCAGTCGCCCATGGTGGTCAGCCGTGGCAGGACGCAACCGTCTTTGAAACCGTCGTTCTTGGTCTTGGCGGTCCGGAATTCTACCAGCAAGCCCTGGTTGATCTCGACGAAGATGCGCTGAAATCCGACACGATGAAAGCCGTGTTCGACCAGATGCGCAAAATCCGCGGTTATGTCGATGCCGACTTCCCGGGCCGTGACTGGAACCTTGCAACTGCAATGGTCATGAATGGCGATGCCGCCATGCAGATCATGGGTGACTGGGCAAAAGGCGAATTCCTTGCAGCGGGTAAAGTCCCGGGCAAAGACTTCATCTGCTCGGCAACCCCGTCTGAACACGGTTACCTGTTCAACGTTGACAGCTTCGCGATGTTCAATGTTTCCGGCGATGACAAGGTCGAAGGTCAGAAACTGCTTGCAGAACTGATCGTTGGTGAAAAATTCCAGGAAACCTTCAACCTTCTCAAAGGTTCGATTCCGGCACGTCTTGGCGTAGCGCTCGACAAATTCGATGATTGCGCAAAGAAATCCGAAGCTGACCTTCTGGCAGCACAGGATGCTGGTGGCTTCCTGCCGTCCATGGCACACGGCATGGCGCTTCGCGGTCACCTTTCGGGTGCGATCGTTGACGTCGTGACCGCCCACTTCAACTCCGATATGTCGTCCGACGAAGCCGTCGAGCGTCTTGTCGAAGCAGTTGAACTGGCCAAAGACTAATCTCATCTGACCTGTGCAGTCACACTGACTGACAACGCGCCGGCCCCGGATACATCCGGGGCCGGATTCCCGCTACTTTAATTGTTTGAGGCAAAGGGTATGGGGGCTTCTTCAAGCACCGAAAGCAACCTGACGGCCAGCATCCAGCGTCATCTTTCCAAGATCGTTGTTGCACCGTCCTTTGCTGCGTCCCTGTTTTTCGTCTACGGGTTCATCCTGTGGACAGGCTATATGGCGTTTTCGAAATCGCGCATGCTTCCGGTCTGGGATTGGGCCGGTCTGCGGCAATACGAACGTCTGTGGCAAATGGAACGCTGGCATGTTGCCATCGAGAACCTGCTGATTTTCGGCGGTCTCTTTATTGTTATCTGCCTGTTTCTAGGCTGCCTGCTTGCAGTTCTTCTTGATCAGCGCATCCGCGCAGAAGGCGTACTTCGCACGATTTTCCTGTATCCGATGGCCCTGTCCTTCATCGTGACGGGCACCGTCTGGAAATGGCTTCTCAACCCGGGCCTTGGTCTGGAAAGCATGATGCATGACCTTGGCTGGACCAGCTTCAAGTTCGACTGGCTGGTCAATTCGGACATGGCGATCTACACGGTCGTGATCGCAGCCGTCTGGCAGGCATCGGGTTTTGTAATGGCAATGTTCCTTGCGGCATTGCGCGGCGTCGATCAGGACATCATTCGCGCAGCCTATATGGATGGCGCCAGCCTGCCCCGCATCTATTTCGGCATTATCATTCCGTCGATCCGCCCCGTTTTCCTGAGTGCCATTGTCGTTCTGGCCCATCTGGCCGTTAAAAGCTTCGACCTCGTCATTGCGCTTACCGGTGGCGGCCCCGGCTATTCGTCCGATCTTCCGGCAACCTTCATGTACACAATGGCCTTCCAGCGCAACCAGCTGGGTGTTGGTGCAGCAAGTGCCATGATGATGCTGGCGACCGTGATGGCGATCATTGTGCCGTATCTGTATTCCGAACTGCGCGGAGGCAAGAAAAATGGCTGATATTCAGCATTACAGCCACGACGCAGGCTGGAAACATACCATACTGCGCGGGTTGCTATATCTCGTTCTGATCCTGTTTGCCGCCTACTATCTGTTCCCGCTTTTCGTGATGATTTCGACCTCGTTGAAGTCGCTCGATGAAATCCGGGAAGGCTCACTCATTTCGCTGCCGCGCGTCATCACGTTCGATGCCTGGACCTATGCCTGGAATGAAGCCTGTGTTGGCGTTGAATGTTCAGGCATCAAAATTTACTTCTGGAACTCGGTCAAAATGGCGGTTCCGGCGGTTCTGATTTCGACCTTCCTTGGTGCGATCAACGGATATGCCCTGACCAAATGGCGTTTTAAAGGGGCTAATATCGTCTTTGCCCTGCTGCTGTTTGGTTGCTTCATTCCGTTCCAGGTTGTGCTGCTGCCGATGTCACAGGTTCTGGGGTCACTTGGTCTTGCAAGTTCTACCACGGGCCTTGTTCTCGTACATGTCGTTTACGGCCTGTGCTTCACCACCCTGTTCTTCCGCAATTACTACGTTTCGATCCCGGATGAACTGGTGAAGGCAGCCACCATCGACGGCGCAGGTTTCTTCACCATTTTCTGGCGTATCATTCTGCCGATTTCGACACCGATCATCGTGGTGTCGGTCATCTGGCAGTTTACCCAGATCTGGAATGACTTCCTTTTCGGTGCTTCCTTCGCCTCTGGCGATAATGCGCCGATGACTGTCGCACTCAACAATATCGTCAACACCACAACCGGCGTGAAACAGTACAATGTCGATATGGCCACAGCCCTGCTGACCGGCCTGCCGACGCTACTTGTTTATGTTCTGGCCGGAAAATACTTCGTCCGCGGCCTGACCGCCGGTTCGGTGAAGGGATAAGCAAATGGCATCACTCACCCTTGATAAAGTTCGCAAGGCCTTCGGTCCTGTCGAGGTTCTCAAAGAAATCAATATTGCTATTGAAGACGGCGAGTTCCTGGTTCTGGTCGGCCCGTCGGGTTGCGGCAAATCCACCCTTCTGAACCTGATCGCAGGTCTTGAAGGTTCCAGCGACGGGGAAATCCGCATCGGTGATCGCGTGATCAACGATGTCCACCCCAAGGACCGCAACATCGCAATGGTGTTCCAGTCCTACGCGCTTTACCCGAATATGACCGTTCGCAAGAACATCACCTTCGGTCTTGAGATCCGTGGTGTTTCGGCGGCAGAACGCGACAAGGCGGTTGCCGATGTTGCCAAACTGCTGCAGATCGAAGCCCTGCTGGACCGCAAACCGTCCCAGCTTTCGGGTGGTCAGCGTCAGCGCGTTGCAATGGGCCGGGCACTGGTTCGTGATCCGGACATATTCCTGTTCGACGAACCGCTCTCGAACCTTGATGCCAAGCTGCGCGTCGATATGCGTACCGAAATCAAGAAACTGCATCAGCGTCTGGGTGCGACCATCGTTTACGTGACCCACGACCAGATCGAAGCCATGACCCTTGCCTCGCGCATTGCTGTCATGAAAGACGGTATCCTGCAGCAGTTCGATACGCCGCAGAACATCTATGAACGCCCAAACAACATCTTTGTTGCTGGCTTTATTGGTTCGCCGTCGATGAACTTCATCAACGCAACCCTGATCAATGACAACGGCAATCTTGCCGTATCGATCAAACGCGATAACGCCCCGATCATTCTGCCGCTGAAAGATGCGCCAGAAAGCTATCAGAGCTATGTCGGGAAAGATGTCGTTTTCGGCATCCGTCCGGAAGGTTTGACGCACAAGCGTACCGGTTCTGATGAACCGGGCAGCCAGTATGTCAATTTCGACTGCAAGGTCGAAGTTATTGAACCGACCGGTGCTGACACCATGACCGTTGTCGAAATCGGCGGGAAGGAAATTGTTGCACGTGTCCGGCCTGACCGGGCACCGCAACCGGGCGAGATCATGACATTCTCGGCCGACATGTCTCAGATCAGTCTGTTTGATCCGGTAACGGAACTTCGGATCTGATCTGATCGGCGGGCGGTTCTGGGGGCCGCCCGCCGTTCTTGTCTTTATAGGATTCTTAAAACGGCCCGGAATTCCCGGGTCGTTTTGTTTTCAACCTTTGTCGACGCGCCGCGGCAAAGCAATCGTGACCTCCAACCCGCGTCGGGGCAGATTGCGTAATCGTATCGTCCCATCATGGGCATCGATGACCGTTTTCACAATCGACAGACCAAGGCCGCTGCCACCGGTGGTGCGTGCGCGTGATCCTTCGACGCGGAAGAACGGCAGAAAGACATCCTCCTGATGTTCCGCGGCGATGCCCGGTCCTTCGTCCCGAATGGAAACCAGAACCGTATCGGCCGTCGCATCCAGACTGACATAGGCACTGTAACCGTATTTCAGCGCATTCTCGATCAGATTGGTGAAGGCACGTTTTAATGTTCCGGGCCGGCAGGTCAGACGGATGCTGCGCTTGTCGCCAAATGAATGGGCCTCGTCCCCGCCACCAAAAACCGTATGAACCGAACTGAACCGAAGCGGCTGCGGTCCCTCGAAACTTACCGGACGGCCAAGATCGGCGTAATCGTCACAAATCGCTTCGAGAACCGATGTGAAGTCAACTGTACGCTCTTCTTCCTTGCTAATCCAGTCACCAAGGAAATCGAGTGCATCGTTGAGAAGCCCGTCCATTTCGTCAAGATCGCGCAGCACGGTTTCGCGCAATTCTTCATTGTCTATAAATTCTGCACGCAGACGCAGGCGCGTGCTGGGCGTACGCAAATCGTGTGAAATTGCGGCAAGCATACGGGTTCTATCCCCCAGCATGCGTGAAATCCGTTCCCGCAATCCATTATATGCCGCGGCCATTGACCGGGCTTCGGTCGGGCCGCGCTCCTCTACCGGGGGGCCTTCAACTTCATCGCCCTGGCGAATGATCGCCTCGGTCAAATTCTTGAAGGGACCTGCCAGAAGATCGGCCAAAGCGGCAAACACCGCCAACACGGCAACAACTCCGACCAGAAAGATCAGAAAAACCATGGATGGCGATGCATAGTCGGACCACAGCACTGGATGAGACAGCAGCATTCGCATGCCGGATGGCAACATGATTTCAACGCGAGCCTCAAGTCCCTGACGCGCTATTTCGCGCGATAGGCCGGCAAAAAACAGACTGGGATTTTCGGCGGTTTCAATCAGGTCGCGCTGTTCCGCGCCGAGACGCCCGCGCCGAAAATGGACCTTTACCGATGTCGGCCAGCCTGTATCGGCCAGACGCGCTGGCATTGCGATGTGCTGCGCCGGGCGCGAAAACAAAAGGATGGTACCAATATCGTCAGCTGGCAGAACACGAACAGAAAGCCCATCACGCGCGGCTATATCAACAATATTTCCCTGTAATTCCGGGCTTTCGGCAATCAGGATCAATTCGCGAATGGTAAAGCCCAGAGTATAGGCTCGGCTGATCCGCTCGCTCCGTTCGATGATGTATTTCGATGCGATTGAACTGATGCCCGCGATAATGACACCGCCGACCATCATGATCATAAAGATGCGTCCGCCCAGCGTGCGGGGCTTGAACCGCCGCATATATTCGGAAAACGCACCAATCTGATCTGTCATGGATCGAATTCCTAGACGGTCCTCGTATCGGCACAGAACTGGTAGCCGATCCCGCGCACCGTTTTGATCAGTTTGGGATTTTTGGCATCTTTTTCAATTTTACGGCGCAGGCGGCTGATCTGGATATCAATACTGCGATCAAACGGGATAGAGCTTTGCCCGCGTACGATATCAACAAGCTGTTCACGCGAAAGCGCACGCTTGTTATGCTTGACCAGCGCCAGCAACAGAGAAAATTCCCCGGTCGACAAATGCACCGCCACATCATCAAGATCGCGCAATTCACGTGATCCGATATCGAGCGTCCAGTCGGCAAACAGGATTTTCTGGGTTTTGGTTTCTTCGTGATGGACCTGTGTCACGGTACCGGTTTCAAAACGGCGGAAAACGGCACGAATACGGGCCAGCAATTCACGCGGATTGAACGGCTTGGTCAGATAGTCATCTGCACCCAGTTCAAGACCAAGAATACGATCTGTATCCTCGCCCACCGCAGTCAGCATGACAATCGGCACCTTGGAATTGCGGCGCACATCGCGGCAGAGCGCAAAACCATCCTCGCCGGGCAACATGATATCAAGGATCACCAGATCGATATTCCAGTCACGAAGCGCACGATGCATCTCCGCTCCGTCGGAAACGGTGGTGATACGAAACCCGTGCTGGAGCAGGAATTTTTTCAGGAGCTTCTGGATTTCCTGATCGTCATCAACAACCAGAATATGGGGTTCACGTCGCGTACTCAGTCTCCGCCTCCCTTCGGTCGACAAGCCCGTGACCGGACCGTGGCGCGGAGTTTAGTGCATATTGTCACAGGATTGAACCATTTTACCAAGCACTGGACACAATTGAAAAAGCCGAGGACAAAATCCCCGGCTTTTCAGGTAAAATCTCTTTATATACAGCAGCTTAAAAACCTATTTCAGGTCATAAACTTTTGTGCTGCCCGATACCTCGCTTGATACGATCAGCATGGCATTGCCGGAGGGGCTATCCTTTGCTTCGACAAACAGCATGCCTTCCGGGGCAAGTTCGCCTGCGGTGTCGGCTTCCGGATTGCCGGAAAAACGACGATCCGAATGATAGGTGACAAATTGCGGATTAGTCGGATTTGTAAGATCATAGACCATAAATCCGCCCTGACGTTCCAGACCGATAAAGGCATAAGGTGTGCCATTAACGTAGCCGGTTGCCAGACCTTCGGGTTCCGGGCCCTTGTCATCCGAACGGTTATCGCGGCTATAGTTTTCGGTGTTCGATGCGTTGAAAACTCTCCCGTAATTGGCCGCCATGAACTGTTCGAACTTGTCGCCACTATCAAAGACCATGTCACCATTCGCATTCAGGACCGAGAACGAACGTGCGCCATAGCTGTAGATCACATCGAAATCGCCATCGCCGTCCGTATCGCCCTGCGCAGTGGTTGTTTTCAAGCGACCGAGGTTTTCATCTTTTTGCAGGGTTGCGGCATTCGGGAAGGCGACCGGATCGAGGGTCAGTTTTCCGACGCGGGTTTCTTCACTGTAGCCGTCATAGTCGCGTGAGTCGCCTTCGTTTGCCGTCAGGACCCAGGTTTTGCCGCCGATTTCGATCGCATCGATGGTGTCTGGCATATACATGCCCATCACAGGCCATGTACGGATGTTGATTTTGCCGTCCTTGTCGCTGGCATCAAATGCGTTGACCGAATGGTCCTTGAAGCCAAGACCGGCAACCCGGACAACGTTTGCGGTTTCAATATCAATGATCGCCACCGCATTGTTTTCCTGAAGTGAAACATAAGCCGTTTTACTGTCTTTCGAGACGGCAATATATTCCGGCTCGACATCCTGTGCCACGGTCGACGTTCCCGGGTTTGATGTCCGCATGCCATAAGGCAGGTCCACATCATTCAGGAAGCCAAAGTTTACCGTGCGAACATTGGCATCTGACAGATCGGCGAGATTTCCCGATACCGGGATAATCGAAACACTGCCTTCCGGGTCATTATCGAATGCGTCGTTCGGCTCACCTTCGTTCGCGACCAGAACGTGCTTGCCATCCGGAGTAAATTTGATCATGTCGGGCAATGCACCGACAGTTACAGCCGCAATGAAATCACCATCCGTGTTAAAGAACACGGCCTTGCCCGGTGCCTGTTTGTCGTCATTCTCGACAGCCGCTGCGACAATATTGCCATGAACGGCAACGCTGTTTGCCGCCTTACCCCATGTCGAAAGCTTGACCGAACCGATTTTTGCAAGTGTTTCAGGGTCCGACATATCAAGAATATCAATCGACTTGTCGCCACCATTGACCACGAATATGCGTTTGGTCACCGGGTCAAAAGCCGGAATTTCCGCGGCCCCTTCGTCAAACATGCCGGTGCGATAATCGCCCATAGGCACGATTGAAAGCGGCTTGGCGGCAGGCGACGCCGTATCAACGGCCATTACCATGTTTTTTGACGTTGTCGAGGTGCCGCAGGCACCGAGCATAACCGAAAATGCCACCGTGACCATCAAAGAATAACGCATATTTCCCCCTGAAAACTGGATGAACCGTGGCAGACAAACTGCGGACAATGCGTAACGGTTTAATGACCAGACGATGACAGTTTCATAAATATCTTCGGGGTGTTGATGCTCCAAACAACGACTTCTGACGTAAGGAGGAAAAGGTTCACAAGGTTCGAACAGGAACAATAAAATGGCCCCAATGAATATTGCCGTGATCGGTGCGGGAATGGCCGGCCTTCGGGCGGCGGCCACACTTCACGCAGTTGGCTTTTGTGTGACGGTTTTTGAAAAGAGCCGTGGCGCCGGAGGGCGACTTGCAACACGTCGTACCGAATTGGGCAATTTCAATCATGGCGCCCAATATGTCACGGCGCTGCATCCGGAATTTCAATCATTCCTGCAACAGGCCGAACATCAAAAATCCGTTAGGAAATGGCAACCACATCTCCTTCGTGGTGAAAACGCAACCGCTGGGGCACCGGCATCGGCTTTGAAACGTACAAATACGGCCGCAGATATCTGGTATCAGGGGTCACCGCAAATGAACAAACTGATCACCCCGCTGCTTGATCCGTTTGAAATCCGCAAAGAAGACCGTATTACCTCAATCGAAACCGCCGGACCACGCAGCTTTATCCTGCATGACGATCTGGATGGTGAATTCGGGCCATTTGACGGTGTGATTGTTACCGCCCCTGCCCCGCAAACCGCAGAGCTTCTGCAACCACTTGCCCCAAGATTTGATCCCATTGCGGATGTGGAAATGGCACCGTGCTGGGCAGCAATGATTGCATTTGCCAAACCGTTGCCCACTGCATTTGATGCCATGATCCATCCCGATCCTGCGATCAGCTGGGCGGCACGCAATGGCGACCACCGTGATCTGATCCATCGACCTTCACCTGATCTTTGGGTTCTGCACGCAAGTCCGGAATGGTCACGTGATAATCTGGAAGAAGACAAGGAACGCATCGCATTCCTTCTGCTTGAAAAACTGCATAAAGCTAGCGGTGTAAAGCTTCCCGATGTGTTGTCCATAAACACGCATCGCTGGCGATATGCCCGCACGATCAAACCGCTTGGAAAAAGTCATCTTAGCGGCATGAACGGGCGCGTTATTGCCGCGGGCGATTGGTGTCTTGGTGCAAGGGTGGAAGTCGCATGGCGCAGCGGAAAATGCGCGGCCCATGCCATGATCGAGACACTGATCGGGTAATTTGGGATGCGCCGAAATGCCAATGGTCAAAAGCCGACAAAATCAGACCTGCCACACAAAACCTGCCTGACCTGTAATAGACCGTTTGCCTGGAGGCGCAAATGGCGTAATTGCTGGGACGATGTCAAATATTGCTCTGCCCGTTGTCGGGATCATCGCGCAAAGAACAAGGGCGGTGCCAGTCAGTCTGACACCGCCCCATAAATCCACAGATTTGTCGGATCAAAATTAACCCCGAAGGACATGCAACTGATGGATCAGACCGGCGGTTGAAGCGTCACGGCCATCGGCAGTTTCATTCCCCTGAACCATTGGCAGCAATTCCTTGGCAAGCTGTTTGCCAAGCTCAACACCCCACTGGTCATAGGAATTGACGTTCCAGATAATCCCCTGAACAAAGATTTTATGTTCATACATTGCAACCAGACGTCCCAGCGTAAAGGGATCAAGCTGCTTGTAAAGGATCATGGTACTGGGTTTGTTCCCGGCAAAGACCTTTTGCGGTGCCAGCACATCAATTTCCGCCGGGGTCAGATTGCCACCGGCAAGTTCGTCACGTACTTCGGCCTCGGTCTTGCCGCGCATCAGGGCTTCGGCCTGGGCAAAGCAGTTCGCCACCAACTTGTCATGATGGTTTGCCAATGGATGCAGGGCATTCGCCGCAACGATGAAATCAACCGGGATCAGTTCCGTGCCCTGATGGATCAGCTGATAAAAGGCATGCTGGCCATTGGTACCCGGTTCACCCCAGATGATCGGGCCCGTTTCGTAATAGATCGGCTTGCCATCGCGGGTAACCGACTTGCCATTACTTTCCATATCGGCCTGCTGCAAATAGGCTGGCAGGCGTGAAAGATGCTGGTCATAAGGCAGGATTGCCTGACTGGAGGCCCCCAGAACATTTCGATACCACACGCCGATCAATGCCAGCGTCACCGGAATGTTGCACTCAAGCGGGGCTGAACGAAAATGATTATCCATCGCCTGCGCGCCGCGCAGCAATTCTTCGAATTTCTCGTAACCAACCGCCAGAATGATCGGCAAGCCGATAGCCGACCAAAGGCTGTACCGCCCACCGACCCAGTCCCAGAAACCGAACGCATTGTTTGTATCAATACCGAATTCAGCAACCTTGTCCAAGGCAGTCGATACCGCGACAAAATGCTTGGCAACCGCGCCCTCGTCTTTCAGCAAACCAACAAGCCAGTCGCGCGCCGAATAGGCATTGGTCAGGGTTTCGTCGGTTGTGAAGGTCTTGGATGCAATGATGAAAAGCGTCGTTTCCGCATCAAGGTCTTTGAGCGTATCAACGATATGCGCGCCATCGACGTTGGAAACGAAATGGCAGCGAATACCGTCGATATGATACGGACGGAGTGCCTCGTTCACCATGACCGGGCCAAGGTCGGAACCGCCAATCCCGATATTAACGACATCGGTGATCGCCTTGCCGGTATGGCCTTTCCAGTCGCCGGTATGCACACGCGCGGCAAAGCGTTTCATGCGTACCAAGACGTCCTTGACATCGGGCATAACGTCCTTGCCATCGACCATCACCGGATTGCCATCCAGATTGCGAAGTGCCGTATGAAGAACAGCGCGATTTTCGGTGATATTGATCCGATCACCGGCAAACATCCGTTCGCGCCAGTTTTCAACATTGGCAGTTTCCGCCAATTCACGTAATGCGGCCATCACATCATCGGTGATCAGATTTTTCGAATAATCGATAAACAGATCGTCCTGCGTGACATGGAAACGCGCAAACCGCGCCGGATCATCGGCAAAGGCTTTGCGTAAATTAAGGTTCTTGGAAACTTCCGCGCCCAGTCGATCAAGCTTTTCCCAACAGGTCGTCAGATTTTCTGTGGACATTCCACCCTCGGCTTCAAACAGATAGCAAACAGTATCGACGTCATGTCAAAACACTAACACGCCGATGCGACCATTTGTGGGACAGTTTGTGGGACATTTTGATGGCAATCCGGCGGGAACAGGATTGCCATCACCACGGATATTAACCGGTTAATCCGTTTGCAGAAAGAAACTCCGAAACCTGCGCTTCGGTCGGGAGGGCAGCAATCGCACCGCGTTTGGTGGCTGTTATTGCACCTACCGCATTGGCAAAACGGCAGGCTGCCTCGACCTTTTCCGCAGATTCCAGCAATTGCGGATCTTTCAACAAACGCGACAGGAAGCCGGCAGTAAAACCGTCCCCTGCGCCGGTCGCGTCGACAGCCGTGACCTTGAACGGATCGGCCGAACCTTCGAAATCAGGTGTAAAGAACCGGCTGCCTTTCGGGCCCGACGTCACGATCATCAGTTTCCAGTGATCGCACCACAATTCACGAACGCCTGCTTCAAGATCATCCTTGCCGGTGATAAAGGCGACTTCGTCGTCAGAAATTTTAACAACATCCGCCTTGGTAATCGCAAGGCGCAGCATATCACGTGCGGCATCCGCACTGGGCCAAAGCGGCAGGCGCAGGTTCGGATCACATGAAATGATCGCGCCGTTTTCACGTGCAATGTCGATGGCCGCAAGCGTCGCCGCGCGCGGATCATCGTCGATCATGCAAAGCGTGCCATAGTGAAACAGCGCGCATCCCTTCAGCATGTCCTGATTCAGATCGGACGGCGACAACAGCATGTCGGCCGACGGGCTGCGATAGAAAGAAAATTCGCGTTCGCCATCGGCCCGCAACGAAACAAACGCAAGCCCTGTCAGGGCTTCTTTGGTCAGGACAATGCCCGATGTATCGACATTGTCGGCTTTGAGCGTATCGACCAGAAAATGACCGAATGCATCATCGCCAAGCTTGCCGATAAAACCCGTTTCAATTCCAAGCCGCTGCAATCCCACAGCCACATTGCCCGGCGCACCGCCTGCGGCCTTGGCAAATGCCGGCGCATCGGCAAGGCCGGTGCCAGTTACGGTCGGAACAAAATCGATCAGCAATTCCCCAAGGCAAACTGCTTTTGCGCTCATAGCGTTTCTCCGTTTATATCGCCCGGCAATCGGGTTGCGGGCATTATCATTTGCTGTGGGACGCGACGTTTTTAAATCGATTCAATTCATCAGGCAAAGGAAAAGCCACTTCGCGAACAAAGTGGCTGATTTCCGGGCATTATACTGCAACTTCAGGCAGCTCTTCCAAGTGCCACTTCACGCGCACGGCCAAGCGATGTCATCCATTCATCGAAATGATCGTCATGTTCAAGCTGATAGCGATAATGCCGGTTAAGGGCAGCCGTCAGCTTACCGTCCCGACCAAGCAGATCATCGGCAAAGGCAATCATGCGCGAATTTGGCCAGGCAATCGGACGAATGGCACGAAGAGCGGCAAACAGTTCGTCTTCGGCCACGTCGGGCTGGGTCTGCGCCATCAGGGTAAGCATCGCTGCTGTCGAGCGCGACACACCCATATGGCAATGCACCAGCAAATGTCCGTCCTTACGAGCATCAACCGTATTTTTGAGCCCCTCGCCAAAGGCAAGAACCTCTTCAACATGGGCTGATGTCGGGGCTATCTGCCCCGGTAGCTCCTCGATAATATCGTGGAACCGCAAAATGGTACGTTCATGCGGCGCATATGCCGCGAAGGCATCCGGGTCAGGACGTTCCGGATCAAGAACGGAAAGCACATGCGAAACCGATCGGGTCTGATGGGTTGGCAGTTCATCAATGCCACAAATCGTCAAAAGCGAAATAGAAACCGGTTTCATGTCTTTCCTCCAATACACTGATTAAGCGCAATAACATCATAGCAGCCGCAAAAAGCAAAGGGCCGGCATTGTTAAAATACCGGCCCGTTTTGAAATCTTTGTGATCTTGCTATTACGGCTTTCGGTTCACCGCATGGATATTCAGCATTTCCCAAGCAATCGTCGCACCGGCAAGCGATGTAATATCTGAAACGTCATAAGGCGGGGAAACTTCGACGACATCCGACCCTATCAGGTTGATACCGCCCGCAAGACCGCGCAGGATCGAAACCGCCTGATGGCTGGTCAATCCGCCCAAAACCGGCGTACCGGTACCCGGTGCATAGCACGGGTCAAGCCCGTCGATATCAAAGGTGATATAGGCGTGATTGTCGCCGACCACGTCCTTGATTTTGGCAACGATCTGATCAATTGACATCGCCTGCACATCCGGCCCGTACAGGATGTTGTATCCATGGGTCGATTCATTATGCGTGCGGATGCCGACCTGAATGGATTTCGACGCATCGACAATGCCGTTCTTCGCCGCATGCCAGAACATGGTCCCGTGATCGATCCGATCACCATCGTCTTCCCAAGTGTCGGAATGGGCGTCGAACTGAATAAGCGAAATCCCCTTGCCGTACTTTTCAGCATGGGCCTTCAGGATCGGATAGCTGATGAAATGGTCGCCGCCGATCGTCAACATCTTTGCCCCGGAACTGACGATATCGCGTGCGTGATCCTCGATCATTTCCGGGATTTTATGCGGATAACCGGGATCGATGACCATATCGCCATAGTCAATCACGGCCAGTTCGCCAAAGATATCGCGCCCGGACGGAAAATGTGGTGCCCATGCAAGATTGACCGAAGCACGGCGCACCCCTTGCGGACCAAGGCGCGTACCAGGACGGCTTGACGTTGCAAGATCAAAGGGAATACCGGTTACCGCAACATCAATGCCCGTAAGATCACGGGTATATTTGCGGCGCATGAATGACAGCGCACCGGAATACATCGGCTCGCTGGTATTCTGATGCACGGATTTCGCAGTAAAAGCGTTGTCGCCGCCTTTGGTATCAATAACCCCGGTACTGCTCATAATTCGTCCCCTTGTCCTTTCCGAACCTCAGACGTCGCCCAGTGCAATCCAGGTCGACTTGATTTCACAATATTTGTCCATCGCATGCAGCGAACGGTCGCGACCGGTGCCCGATTGCTTGTAACCGCCAAACGGCATGGTTATGGATCCACCGTCCCAGCAATTGACCCAGACAAGACCGGCACGCAGCTTTTTAGCCGCCAGATGGGCCTTGTTGATATCGCGCGTCCATACGGCTGCGGCAAGTCCATATGGCGTATCATTCGCCGTCTGAACAGCCTCTTTCCAATCCTTGACCGAAATCACCGACAAAACCGGGCCAAAGATTTCTTCCTTGGCGATTGTCATGTCGTTTTTGACCGCGTCAAAAACGGTCGGCTCGACATAATATCCACCGGACTCGGTACGTGCGCGCTTGCCACCCGTGCAAAGTTTTGCCCCTTCTGCCGCCCCCTTCTCGATATAGCCCAGAACGCGGTTCATCTGATTTTCATCGACAATCGCGCCCATCTGACTGTTCGGGTCCAGGGGGTCACCCGGCTGCATTTTGCGGCCTGCTGCTACCACTTTCTCGATGAACTCATCCTTGATGCTTTCTTCGACAATCAGGCGCGAACCGGCTGTGCAAACTTCGCCCTGGTTATAGAAAATGCCGCCTGCTGCGGCTTCTGCTGCCGCGTCCATATCGGGGCAATCGGCCAGAACGATATTGGGGCTTTTGCCACCGCATTCCAGCCAGACGCGTTTCATGTTCGACTGACCGGAATATTGCAGGAACAGTTTGCCCACCTCGCCCGACCCGGTAAAGGTCACGCAATCGACATCCGGATGCAGGCCAAGTGCCTTGCCCGCCGTCGGGCCAAAGCCCGGCAGAACGTTCAGAACACCAGCCGGAATGCCCGCCTCGACCGCCAGCTCCCCAACACGGATCGCGGTCAGTGGCGACTGTTCGGCAGGTTTGAGAATGATCGAGTTCCCCATCGCCAATGCCGGGCCAAGCTTCCAAACCGCCATCATCAGCGGGAAGTTCCATGGCACGACTGCCGCTACGACGCCCAGCGGTTCACGCGTGATCATGCCGATTGCGCGCGCTTCGCCAGGTGAAATTTCGTCATAAATCTTATCAATCGCCTCGGCATACCAGCGAATGCATTTATAGGACAACGGGATGTCATCACCGGCTGCCAAGCTGATGGGCTTACCCATATCAAGACTTTCAAGCAGCGCCAGTTCGGCAGCATGCTTTTCCATCAGATCGGCAAACTTCATCATCACGGCCTTGCGCTTGCCCGGCGATGCTTCCGACCAGCTGCCTTTTTCAAAGACCGCACGGGCCGATGCCACCGCGCGATTGACGTCTTCACCGTCGCATTCGGCGACCTTGGTCAAAATCTTGCCGTCGCGCGGGCTGATGCAATCAAACGTTTTACCCGATGCCGCATCGACATAAGTCCCATTGATAAAGGCCTTGTTACGGATCGTCAGGCTGGCGGCCTGTGCGCTCAGCTGTTCGAAATTCAACTGGTTTGTCATCGGAAATCCTCCTGACGGGTCGCGCGTTCTGTTTGTTCCGCGCGATATTCAAACATGATGATTGTGCAATCAGTATGACGGCGGTGTTGCGGCACTGACGACTTCGCATTCCGTGTCACCAGCATTTCGGAACCGGTGCGGGATTTCGGCATTGAAATAATATGCATCCCCGGGTCCCAGAACACGAACACGTTCGCCCACTGTAACTTCAAGCTTGCCACGAACAACAACACCGGCTTCCTCGCCCTTCTGGACGATCAGATTGTCGCCGGTGTCACCGCCGGGCGGATAAATTTCATGAAGGACGCGCAGATTGCGGTCCTTGCGTGTTGCGCCGACAAGACGCATCGACATGGTGCCATCGGAAAGTTCGACGAGATCTTCCTTGCGAAAGAAAATCTCTTCGCCGTTTTCCAGATCAATCGTAAAGAAGTTGATCAGGCTCATGGGGATACCCGCCAGAACCTTGGCCAGACTATCAACCGACGGGCTGACCCGGTTCTGTTCAATCGTCGATATCGTGCTGTTGGTGACACCGGCGCGGCGCGCCAGTTCACGCTGGGATAGCCCGTACATGGTACGTACTGCTTTCAGGCGATCCCCAACCTTTTGTGACATCCGGTCTCTTCCCTGTCGGCCGCTCTTGTCGGCGACCATTTTGCAAAAGTGGCGTTATACCGCGTCAAGATACCAACGGTACTCAAGCGGCGTGACCTCGGAAAAGAATTCGTCATATTCGGAACGTCGGCAGATATCGAAAACCTCGACAAACCGCTCGCCCAGATAGTCCTTGACGATGTCACCTTCGACAAATCGGTCGAGTGCCGAAATCATGCTGCGCGGCACGATCCGCCCGCCATGCTGCTCATAGCCGTTGCCGACAATCGGATCACCCGGATCAAGCTTGTTCTTCATGCCGTAATGCATGCCTGCCAAAACACAGGCCAGAACCAGATACGGGTTGGCATCCGCGCCCGACACACGATGTTCGATGCGGGCCGCTTCCGGGCCGCCTGCCGGAATGCGAAGTGCCACGGTACGGTTATTGAGCCCCCAGTTCGGAGACATCGGCGCATAGGCCTTGTTCTGGAACCGGCGATAGGAATTCGGGTTGGGCGCAAAAATCGCCATGCTTTCAAACATTGACGCCTGCAAACCGCCAATCGCGTGCAACAGCAGGTCGGAAACATCCTCGTCCCCCTTGGGGGAAAGGACGTTCTTGCCTTCCTTGTCACGCAGGGACACATGAACATGCAATCCGTTGCCCGCCTGATCGGAATACGGCTTGGCCATGAATGTTGCGGTCACGCCGTGATCCCAGGCAATGCCTTTGACAACGCGCTTAAGCTGCATGGCGTGATCAGCCGCCTGCATCGGGTCATTCACATGCCCCAGATTGATCTCGAACTGGCCGGGGCCTGCTTCGGCAACAATTGTATCGGCCGGAATGCCCTGACGGTTCAGTTCGGCAACCGCGTCATGAAGGACTTTTTCGAAATCCTCGATCTGTTGCAGGCCATAGACCTGCACACCATCCGACGCGATCCCGCCGCCAAGCGGTGCGGGTGGCAAGGGTGCGGCAGTTTGTTCGTTCTGATCGGCAAGATAGAATTCAAGTTCCAGCGCCACGGTCGGATAGAAACCATCCGCTGCCAGACGATCCACAACCGCCTGCAAAACGTTGCGCGGATCGGCAAAGAATTTTGTACCGTCCAGATTATACAGGCTCATCATGACCTGGGCCAACGGCAGTTCACCATACGGAACCGCATGCAGGGTTCCCGGGATTGGCTTGGCGATATTGTCCTGATCACCACTGGACCAAAGCATGCCGGTACCTTCCGGGTTGTCGCCGGTGATATCCACCAGACACACAGAACCCGGCATATTGATGCCTTCATGGAAGCTTTTGAGAAACTTCTGCTTGCTGATTCGCTTGCCCCGGAACACCCCATTCACGTCAGGAATGAGTAATTCGACAAGTTCTATATCCGGATTTGCTTCAAAGAATCGTTGAGCTTCCGCCCTACTGTCTTCGACGAACGACTTGTTCATCGTCTAATACTCCCAGAAAAGCCTATTTATTTCACCTTTTCATCGTGCCCCGCCCAATGATTGCGGTCAAGCCCCTCGTTCGATATATCGTGCAAATAATGCAGTGCAAAATAAATCCCTGACGCGGTTCCCATGGATATTAAGAATGGTTTGAAACAACCAGCCCATATCAAATTTGGCTCCAGGACGACAAATTTGTTTCATAAAATTTCCCCTTGCAAAGGTGTTCAAAAAAACGAACACTTATCCGAGATGTTCAACATATCGCACAAAACAGGCAAGTATCGCTGTCAGGAGACGTTATGAATAATTTCGACAAAACCGCCTATTGGCAGGATATCGATCAGCAGCACCATATTCATCCGTTTACCGATACAGCGGATCTGAACAGCCGCGGCACACGCGTGATTACACGCGCCAAAGGTGTGTTCATCGAAGATTCGCACGGCAAACAATATCTGGATGGCATGGCAGGCCTTTGGTGCGTCAATGTCGGCTATGGCCGCAAGGAACTTGCCGACGCCGCCTATAATCAGATGCTTGAACTGCCCTACTACAACAACTTCTTCCAGTGCGCGAACACGCCTGCGATCGAGCTTTCAAAGGTTCTCGCCGAAATCACGCCGGACGGATTAAACCATGTTTTTTATGCAAATTCCGGCTCGGAAGCGAACGACACGGTTGTTCGCATGGTCCGCCAGTACTGGAAGCTTAAAGGTCAGCCGGAACGCACCTTTATCATCAGCCGCAAAAACGCCTATCACGGCTCGACCATTGCCGGGGCGTCGCTTGGCGGCATGGCGGGCATGCATTCTCAGGGCGGGCCGCTTCTGCCGGATGTCGCTCATATCGATCAGCCATACTGGTATGGTGAAGGCGGCAATCACACCCCCGAAGAATTCGGGTTGATTACGGCGCGCAAGCTCGAAGAAAAAATCGAAGAACTCGGTGCTGATCGCGTCGGTGCCTTCATTGGTGAGCCAATCCAAGGGGCCGGTGGCGTGATCATTCCGCCGTCAACCTACTGGCCGGAAATTCAACGCATCTGCAAAAAATACGATATCCTTTTGATTGCTGACGAGGTTATTTGCGGCTTTGGCCGCACTGGTAACTGGTTTGGGTCGGACACGTTCGATATCAAGCCGGACCTGATGCCGATGGCAAAGGGCATGTCGTCGGGTTACCTTCCGATTTCGGCTGTCATGGTCGGCGAACGAGTTGCTGATGTCCTGATCAATGAATGCGGCGAGTTCACCCACGGGTTTACCTATTCCGGCCACCCGGCAGCAGCAGCCGTGGCATTGGAAAACATCCGCATCATTCGTGATGAAAAACTGGTTGAACGTGTTCGCGATGATATCGGTCCGTATTTTGCCGAAAAGCTCAAAACCCTAGCCGATCATCCGCTGGTCGGGGCCGTTGAAACCGTCGGCCTGATTGCCGGTATTCCGCTGGTAGAAAACAAGGCAACGCGCAAACCGTTCGATAAACCGGGCACGGTCGGTACCATCTGCCGTGATGCCTGTGTGGAAAATGGCGTTATAATGCGGGCCTGCGGTGATCGCATGGTGGCCTCGCCGCCGCTTTGCATCACGCACGGCGAAGTTGATGAATTGGTCAAACGAGCCCGTGCCGCTTTTGATGCGACAGCCAAAAAAATCGGAAAAATGTAAGTTCCGATTTAAATCAAGACATTACACAAACACCCGGCGCGATATATCATCCGCCGGGTGTTTATCATTTCCCCCCAGAACACCGCTTAGACGCGCCATCTCTAAAGAGTCCGCCATGCTTAAACGCCTTTATCAACCTGCGGCCTATCAAACCAATAGCATGCCCCAAAGCTTCTGGGCTCTCAGTGCCGCCACCCTGCCCGACTGTGATCACCTCCCCGAGGATGGCACGGTCACGGCCGATGTTGCGATCATCGGTGGCGGCTATACCGGGCTGTCGGCTGCGTTGGAACTGGCCGAAAATGGTGTTGATGTTGCCGTGTTTGATGCCGGGCGTTCTGGCTGGGGCGCATCGGGGCGCAATGGCGGATTTTGCTGCATGGGCGGAAGCGGCAAAAGCTATGCCCAGCTTGCCAAGCAGTTTGGTGATAACCAAACACGCCATTTTGCCAAGCTTCAGCGTGCTGCAATCGACCTTGTCGCATCACGGCTTGAAGAGTGGAATGTTGATGCGGATCGTCATTCGGACGGCGAAGTCATACTGGCGCACAAGGCCAACCGCGTGAAAGAATTGCGTGAAGAGGCAGCCGAAAATGCCCATTTCCCCGGTATCGAAACCGAATTCCTGACGAAGGACCAGCTTTGTGAACGCGGCCTTGATGCAAGGGAAACCCATGCCGGATTGCATGTCAAACAGGGCTTTGGACTACATCCGTTAAAATATCTTGCCGGATTGCACCGCACCTGCACGACCAAAGGTGTTCGGATATTCGAACAGGCGGCCATAGAAGACCTTCAAGACACCGGGGACGGCTACATCCTGACCTGCGAAAATGTGCGAATTTCGGCGAAAAAGGTCATCGTCGCCACCAACGGCTACAGTGCCGAAAACCTGCCCGACTGGATCGGAGGGCGATTAATGCCCGTGTTTTCTGGTATTCTTGTCACACGTCCGATGAGTGATGATGAACTGGCCGCCCAAGGCTGGACCAGCGATCTGATGGCATTTGATAGCCGCACTTTGCTGCACTATTTCCGCAAACTTCCCGACAATCGCTTCATGTTTGGTGGACGTGGCGGTATCACGGCAACCCCGACGGCCTTTGATGCCGCAAAACGGCACCTGTTGTCGCATTTTCACCGGATGTTCCCGGCGTGGAAGGATGTTGAAATCACCCACCACTGGAATGGGCTTGCCTGTCTGTCACAGTCGTTCCGCCCCTATGTGGGACGGGTTCCAGGACATCGGGATGTCTGGACCGGGCTTGCATGGCATGGCAATGGCGTCGCACTTGGAAGTCTGGCTGGAAAAATGCTGGGTCAGCAAATCCTTGGTATCAAGGGCCCGGATGACATCGGCGCGATCATGGGTACACCGCCTGATCGTTTCCCGCTGGCACGGTTCCGCCGGATCGGTCGCAGCCTTGCCTATCGATATTATGGTTTGCGTGACGAGTTTGCGTAATCGGGCGAACTGACCTATGTCATGTCACGGCTCCGGCCTTTGCGCTATTGCCCGAATCAATCCTTATCGAGCACGAGACGACCATGTCAGATCAACCGACCCTTGCCGAAATCAAAGAACGCCGTGAAATCGCGACCCGGAAAATCCACGAGGAAACCGGCATTGATCACGACATGATCAAAAATATCGTGCATGGCTTTTACGCAAAAGTGCGCGATGACGCGATGCTGGGCCCGGTATTCGCGGAAAAAATTACGGATTGGGATCACCATCTGGAACGGATGTGCATGTTCTGGGCATCTGTGGCACTTGCCAGTGGTGCCTATGACGGCCGTCCGATGCAAAAGCACCTGACGCTCAGGATCGACCGGAACCATTTTGATCGCTGGCTGGAATTGTTTGCCGAAACACTTTCAGAATACTGTGAAACAGCCGCCGCGCGCCATTTCATGGAACGCGCCCTTCGGATTGCATCAAGTTTCGAAATCGGGATCGCTGCGCACAATGGTGTCATTCTGGGTAAAGGCGAACGTTACGATCCGGTTTCGGCATGGTCCCCGAAATAGGCCAGAATTCATAGCAATCAGCACACTGCAAAACTTTTTATCCGCTTTCTTAAGACCGACATGTTGACAACATTGTCCTGCTCCGAACAAAATATTGTTACGTGTTATTTCTAAACGGGGGCAATCTTCACGCGCACTGAACTGGCAAATCACAAGGGCTTATATTCGCAGCCCTGCAAGATTGCTATGTGCCAGACCGATTGCAAAGTACGACGGACGAACGGACGACAGCGGAGAAAGACGATATGTGGCTTTGGATTGGCATCGGAGCAGTCATCATTCTAGCCCTGATTACCTATACGATTTATGGCCACAAGCGTCATCTGAACCCGACAAAGGGCAAGAAAATAGACTTTTCGCAACGCCCCAACAGCGCCCTTGTCATCATTGATCTGCAAGAAGATTTTACGCTGGCCACGGGCAAAAATGCCTATGACCCGGCCATGGTCGAAAAAACGATTTCCGCAATCAATGAACTTGTTGAAATTGCCAACGAAACCGGCCAACCGGTGATCTCGGTTCGTCAGATATTCAAGGGTTGGTACATCAATCTTCTGGTGAAGCTGTTGAACAAGGGGCGCGGAAGCCCGAAATCAGCTGGCCTTGATCTTGATTCCCGCCTGAACGGTGATATCGACCACGATATCACAAAGGCCCGTGCCGATGCCTTTACCGCACCGGAACTCGAACGCGTTCTGGAACGCCAGAAAGTCGGCAGACTGCAAATCGTCGGTCTGGATGGCAATTACTGTGTCAAAGCAACGATGCAGGCAGCCATTAATCGCGGATATGACGTATCATTTACCGACGCAGGTATTTTAGCGGTCAATCCCGCCATCTGGCAGAAGACCAAGGCCCGCCTTGCCGCAAGTGGCGTGACGAGCGGCAGCGCACAAGCATCAGCCGAAGCATCCTGAAATTTTACAGCCTGTCGCGGATTGAATACCAGGTCATGGCAAGCACCAGGAATGGATAGCGCAATGCCTTCCCGCCCGGAAAGCTGGGAATGCTGATATTTGACATCACATCAAACCGCTCCATCGTGCCCGATACGGCATCGGCCATGATCTGCCCCGCCAGTGTCGCCATTGCCACCCCGTGCCCGGAATAACCGGTCGCGGTAAAAACACGGTTCTCAATCTTGCGGAAGAACGGCATACGGTTCATCGTAATCGCAAGCGTCCCGCCCCAGCCATAATCGATTTTAACGTCTTTAAGCTGCGGATAAACTTCCAGCATATGGGGTGCGACAAAGGATTTGATATCCTTGGGGAAGTGATAGCTATATGTCTCCCCGCCGCCAAACAGCATCCGTTTATCGGCCGACAGACGATAATAATTGATCACGAATTTTGAATCCGCAACGGCAACATCATCGCGGATCAATTCCCGCGCCAGATCATCGCCCAATGGCTCGGTCGCGATAACGAAATTGTTGATCGGCATCACCCGTCTGGCAACCCGGTCTTCGAGCCCGTCAAGATACCCGTTGCAGCCCAGCACCATCATATCCGCCGTTACCCGATGGCCTGATGCCGTTTTGACAACAACCTTTTTGTCATTGTCATAGCCTGTAACCGTCGCATTTTCAAAAATCTGCGCCCCGGCAGCACGTGCCGCATCCGCAAGCCCAAGCGCGAAGTTCAGCGGATGAAGATGCCCTGCTTCCATATCAAGCGACCCGCCATGATAAAATTCCGACCCCAGCATGTCGCGGATTTCATCCCGGTCAACGGCACGAATGGCTTCATAACCGTATTCGGTTCGGAGCTTTTCGGCATATTCGTGCGTGCCTGCAACAAATCGTTCGCGATGATCTGCATGCAGAATGCCCGGTTTCCAGTCACATTTGATCTCATGATTGGTGATCAGGCTTTTGACGATGTCCTTGGATTGCTCGGCAATATCCCAAAGCTTTCTGGCGTCTTCGCGACCGACCATTTTTTCAAGGTCGTCCTGCTCGCGGCGCTGCCCCGATCCAACCTGTCCGCCATTGCGTCCTGATGCACCCCAACCAACCCGATGCGCTTCAAGTAACACAACACTGTATCCGCGTTCCGCCAGATGAAGTGCCGATGACAAACCGGTAAACCCGCCACCCACAACAACGACATCACAAGCCTTATCCCCCTCCAGTTCGACAAAGGGTTCGGTCTTGTTTGCCGTCGCCGCGTAATAGGACGACGGATATGCACCGGACTTGTCATTTGCGGTCAGGAAGTTTGGGGTAAACACGCGATGCCTCGGATTGGTTATCTTGAGATTTATAATCCCCTCATGGTGCCGGAATTGATCGGACCATCAAGGGAAAACTGGCTAAAACCGGCCTTTCTGAATGCTTTTCACCGATTATGCAAAAACAGGCAACATGCAGAACAAAGGATTGCGCAAAAACCGGTTTATATGGGTCATTCAGCGCGCCTGCGTTACCGCCTCAACCATCCTAAGGGCGGTTTTGGTGGCCGCACATCCACCACGTGCCGTGCAACGTAAATCCGGATGCATCATTGCGCCGATTTTAACCGTCTGATCGACCAGTTCGTCATATCCCAATACGGCATCAAACCCGGCAAGAACCGCCATCGCCGATGAAAAGGCGTGCGACACCCCGGCGATATTACGCGCATGGCACGGAATTTCAACATCCCCGCCAACCGGATCACACACAAGGCCCAGCGTATTCATCAAACACATGCTTGCCGCGTCAAAACATTGCACAGGTGTTCCGCCAAATGCCTGAGCCACCCCCGCGGCCGCCATTGCCGCCGACGCCCCCGTTTCTACCGAACAGCCACCACATTCCGCAGCAAATGTGCCGCGTGCAGCAAACACAGCCCCCACCAGCGCCATCACCTGCAACGCATCCGTCGCCCCATCCAGATCAATGCCATGCCGGATCAGGCCATACAGCGTCCCCGGAACCACACCGGCACTGCCCGCGGTTGGTGCGGCACAAACCAGTCCACGATTGGAATCCCGTTCCATCGCCGAAAGGGCGCCTGCAATCGCGTCCTGCAAAACCGCCCCGCCGAGCCCAGCAGGCAGATTGGCGTCCCGGACCTTGCGTGCGCGAAGAGTTAAAAACCGCATCACATTGTCTTCGGGTTTGGCATCAAATCCTTCTGCCACCACGCGCAACATCAATTCGCACCGTTCGCGGAAAAGTTCACGCGTTGCATCATGAGACAGACCAAGACGCCTGGCTTCCAGAACAAGCCCCGCCTCGGCAAGCGATCCACCCTGTTGTTCGGCCACGTTGATCACCGCATCACTGGTCGAAAACAGATCGTCAGTCGCACACACCGGATATTGCGAGGCCGCCGCGAACCGAACGTTTTTGATACCGTCCTGATCACGCAAAGAGGCTATCAACTTTGTATCAGGCAAGGCCTGCAAGGCAATTTCGCAGCGGTCATGGTCCGGGTCTACCGATATGCCGAGCAACCTGTTGCCATTCTCAACAAGCCCGGCGGCAATATCATCCGACCGCGCGCCGATATCAGAGCCCCAGACAAACACGCTTGCGGTTTTGCCTGTTAGAAAGACCGGTTCGCCATTCATCGCATCGATGTAGTACATCCCGCCGCCAACCGATGCACCGGCATAAAGATCGATGCGTTCCGTGCCATTCCGGTCGGTTACGGTTAGTTCAAGATCAACACGGTTGGGATGGTTGTTGTTTTCAAGTTCAATGATTTCAACACTAAACAGAAATCCCTCGCCGCGCATCACACGCGGCAAAATGTCGCGATAATCCGCATCCGTCAGTGCTGCCCCGGCGAAACCGGCAGCAAAATTCTCGTCCGAGCTTTGGGCCTGATATACTGGCGCGAATGATCCGCGTGGATCAAACCGGACAATGGCCTGTTTCAAGACCTCGCCATCGCTGCATGACAACTCGCGTGCGACCTTCGCCATCATATAAGGCGCTGCGCAATGGGAACTTGACGGACCGCGCATCACGGGGCCGATCACGGAATTAAGCAGGCTGATTTCTTGCATGGCGGGGCAATCCGGGAAAATTGCATATGATTTCCGCGATGATCACCCGCCAGATGAACGAAAGCAATCACCGAAACAAAAATCCCCGATCCTGAAAGATCAAAGACCGGGGATAATCGAAATCAACGCTGTTTGGTTTCCCATTCAGGATGGACGAAATATGGCGCATTTGATGGTGGCAACGGATCGCGTCCGCGAATGATATCTGCTGCCTTTTCCCCGATCATGATGGTCGGGGCATTCAAATTGCCCGATGCGATTGTCGGCATGATAGAACTGTCCACCACACGCAGGCCTTCGATACCATGCACGCGCGTTTTTTCATCCACCACGGCCATATCGTCGCTGCCCATCTTGCACGAACAGGACGGGTGATAGGCACTTTCGGCGTGATCGGCGACCCATGCATTGATTTCATCATCGGTCTGGATGTCCCTGCCCGGCGAAATTTCAATACCGCGCAGGTCCTTGAAGGCATCCTGTGCGAAAATCTCGCGGGTCAGACGCACGGATGCGCGCATTTCTTCCCAATCTTCCGGATGGCTCATATAGTTGGGATCAACAATCGGGCGCTTTGCCGGATCGCTTGATGCCAACCGGACTGTCCCGCGTGACTTGGACCGCATCGGACCGACATGCGCCTGGAAACCGTCCTTTTCGGCGGCTTTGGATCCGTTATAGTTAATCGCAGCCGGTATAAAGTGATATTGAAGGTCAGGATGCTGAACACCCGCTTTTGACCGGATAAACCCACCGGCTTCAAAATGGTTGGTCGCACCAAGCCCGGTTTTGAAAAGATACCATTCCAACCCGATCTTGAATTTGTTCCAAGGATCAAGCTTGCTGTTCAGACTGATCGGCTGGGTGCATTCCATCTGGACGTAAAGTTCCAGATGGTCCTGAAGGTTTTCACCAACACCGGGGAGATCGGCAACCACATCAATCCCGTGTTCGCGCAAATGTGCGGCCGGACCAACCCCCGACAACATCAAAATTTTTGGCGAATTGATCGATCCAGCCGAAATGATCACCTCGCGATCAACGGTCGCGCGCTTAAGTTCCCCACGATGGGTGAAATCAAGTCCGACGGCCCGTTTTCCATCAAAAACAACGCGCTGCGCCAATGCCTTGTCATAAACTGTCAAATTCGTACGTTTCATTGCCGGATGCAAATAGGCCCGCGCGGTTGACCAGCGACGCCCCTTGTAAACCGTCATATCCATCGTCCCCAAACCTTCCTGGCGATAGCCATTCTGATCGGGGGTAAATTCATAACCGGCTTCCTGACCGGCCTTGATCCACGCCTTGTGCAACGGGTTTTTGCAAGCCCCCGTGGTGACATGCAGCGGGCCGTCTCCGCCATGATATTCGTCACCATTGGTGTCTTCGTTGCGTGTATCGGCCTTGCGGAAATACGGCAGGCACCGCGCATAATCCCATTCTTTCAGCGCCGCATCCTGTTCCGCCCAACGATTGTAATCAAGTGCATGACCACGAACATAGGCCATGCCGTTGATCGAACTGGAACCACCGAAAACACGCCCGCGCGGCGTTTCCATCTGGCGGTTGTTCAGGTTTGCCTGTGGCGTTGTCCAATAGGCCCAATTATAGGTTTCCGACTGCATCGGATAGGAAAGTGCGGTTGGCATATGGATGCGCCAGTCCCACCAATGATCAACCGGTCCTGCTTCTACCACCAGGACCCTGACTTCCGGGTCCTCGGTCAGACGGCTGGCCAGAACGGCACCGGCGGAACCGGAACCGACAATAACGTAATCATACTTTTCCTTGGTGGTCGGCGTATTCATGCTTTTTCCTTATCTTCAACAGGTTGCAGGCAGCCATTCACAGTTCGGAACCGTGATCAATAAGGCGCCTCGACGTCACCGGTTTCGACATAGACGGATTTGATCCGTGTATAATGCTCAATCGCGGCCCGGCCATTTTCCCGGCCCACCCCGGATTTCTTGACCCCGCCGAACGGCATTTCAATCGGGGTGATGTTGTAGGTATTGATCCAGCAAGTTCCTGCCTCAAGCCGCGCGACAACACGGTGCCCGCGCGACAGGTCCTTGGTAAAGACCCCCGCAGCCAGACCATACTGGGTATCATTGGCACGTTTGATGACTTCGTCTTCATCCCTGAAGGTCAGGACCGACATCACCGGCCCAAAGATTTCCTCACGCACGATGGCCATGTCATCGGTACAGTTGGTAAAAATGGTCGGAGCAACAAACAGCCCACCTTCGGGCATGTTTTCGGTCACCGCATGACCGCCCAGAACGCATTTCGCGCCCTCGCCCTTGCCTGCCTCGATATAGGACATGATCTTTTCAAACTGCGCTTTGGTCACAATCGGACCAACCTGGGTTTCCGGTTTTTCCGGATCACCAAGAACAAGGTGCTTGCTCCGTGCAATCAGCTTTTCGATGAAGGCATCGGCAACGCTTTCATGGGCGAAAACGCGCGTGCCGTTCGAACAAATCTGCCCGGATGAATAGAAATTCGCCATCTGCGCGCCCGATACCGCGTTATCCAGATCGGCATCTTCAAACACGATCATCGGCGATTTGCCACCAAGCTCCATGGTGACGGCCTTCATGCCGCCTGCGGCAACCGCAGCAACCTTGGCACCGGTTTCAGCCGAACCGGTCAGGGAAACCTTATCGACGCCCGGATGTTCAACCAGCGCAGCACCACAGGTACGCGCGCCTTGGACGACGTTGTAAACCCCATCGGGAAGCCCCGCCTCCTGCAACGCCTCAGCCACCGCAATCGCTGAAAGCGGCGTGACTTCGGACGGTTTGTAAACAACCGCATTCCCGCACGCCAATGCCGGTGCCGCTTTCCAGCAGGCAATCTGGATCGGATAATTCCACGCGCCAATTGCCCCGCAAACACCAACCGCCTCGCGCCGGGTATAGGCAAAATTGCCGCCAAGATCGATATGCTCGCCCGATAGGCTTCCGGCCACACCGGCAAAATATTCAAGACATTCGACACCGGAAATCACATCCACGATTTCGGTTTCTTGAATGGCACGGCCCGTATCACGGGTTTCGACCAATGCCAGTTCATCATTACGATCACGCAGGATTTGGGCCGCTTTGAACAGAACCCGCGCCCGTTCGGCCGCAGGCATGTTCTTCCAGATTTCAAACCCGGCACGCGCGGCCTTCACTGCGACATCGACATCAGCCGCGGTGCTTTCCTTACCTTTGGCGAGTACCTCGTTGGTTGCGGGGTTCAGCGTGACCATTTCCGCCCCTGAACCGGCAACTTTCTTGCCATTGATAAAGTTCTGGATCTGATAAAGGCTCATGTCGAAACTCCTGCAGGCCACACCGGAATCGAGCAGCCCTTTTATAAGTGTATGTCTCTTGAACTAGCGCGCGGGCGAACTCGCCAGATGCAGGTGCATGGTATCCAGCACCATCTTGCGCGCCACGGCGACATTGGCTCGTCCCGGCGTCAAACCGGATCGCACCCAGATGCCATCGATCATGGCAGCAGTCACCGCAGCAATTTCTTCGGCCCGCTGATCGGTTGTCAGGCGGCGCAACTCATGGCGTAAATTAGATGCCAGTCGCTTGAAATAGACCGCATTCAATCGGCGCAGCGGATCGGAAAACGGCACCTGCGACCAGAAAGACAACCACGCACCAATCACCTGCGGCGTGAATTGTTCTTCGTTGAAGTTGGTATCAACAATCGCTTCAAGGCGTTCGTGGGGTGTTTTTGCCTTCGCGACACGGTCCAGGAAATCGCTGCGCAATTCCTGCATCAAAAACCGCATCGTTGCTTCCAGAAGCGCATTTTTACCGCCGAAATAGTGCGAAATAATTCCCGACGACATTCCCGCCGCCCCGGCAATCCGACTGATCGTGGCATCGGCAAAACCAAAGCGGTGAATGGTCTCGATCGTGGCATCGATCAGTTGCCTGCGGCGTACAGGCTGCATTCCAACCTTGGGCATTACTAATCCAATTCTAAGCGATCCGAAGGACTTAGGCCTGTCTGGTGACGCAAATGCGACTTTTTCGCCCTTCGCAATTGACCTTGGGGGAATATGCTGTATTTTAATTGAACAATCAATCAATAAAAAACGCCGTCTTTTGTGGCGCTACGTTCTCAGGGAAAGTGCCTTGGTTGCGCGGCTTTACGGCTGTTTTTATGATTATTCCGGTCTATGTGACCGGGTTCAGGGGACCCGATCACATGGTTTTGGACGAATGTTCGCGGTGTCAAATGCGCATCGCTTCACATGCGTCTGGCCTCCGGAACCGAAAGTCTGATGGCGGCGTTATTGCCACCATCAGTAACCGTTAGGTCCACACAAGGGAGAACCATAAACATGACCACACGTTCCACCATCGGCCGTCTTCTTGGCACCACTGTCATTGCCACCACCCTTCTGGGGGCGGCCGGTGCACAGGCGGCTGATAGCGATGCCTGCAAAACCGTAACTTTCTCGGATGTTGGCTGGACCGACATCACCGCGACCACGGCAACCGCATCGGTTATCCTTGAAGCCATTGGCTATGACGCTGAAACCGAACTTCTTTCCGTTCCTGTCACTTACACCAGCCTTGCCAACGGGGACGTTGACGTCTTCCTCGGCAACTGGATGCCGACCATGGCTGCGGACATTGCGCCCTATCTGGAAAAGAAGACCGTCGTCAGTACCGGTGCCAACCTTGAAGGTGCCAAATACACCCTCGCCGTTTCGAAGAATGCTTATGATGCTGGCCTCAAGGATTTCGCCGACATTGCCAAATTCAAGGACGATCTTGATGGCGAAATCTACGGTATCGAACCGGGCAATGATGGCAACCGCCTGATCCAGGACATGATCGACAATGATCAGTTCGACCTCAAAGGCTTTGAACTTGTTGAATCTTCCGAACAGGGCATGCTGGCCGAAGTCAAACGCAAATCGGCACGTGACAAATTCATTGTTTTCCTTGGCTGGGAACCGCACCCGATGAATGCCAAATATGACATGGCCTATCTTGATGGTGGCGATGATGTATTTGGCCCGAATTTCGGCGGTGCCACGGTTCATACCAACGTGCGCGCCGGTTACACTGACGAATGCCCGAATGCCGGTAAATTCGTCACCAACCTGAAATTCAGCCTCGATATGGAAAACCAGATCATGGATGCCATCCTGAACGAGGGCACCGATCCGGAAAAAGCGGCAACCGCATGGCTCAAAGCCAATCCGGATGCCGCGATGGCCTGGCTTGATGGCGTCACCACCTTTGACGGTGGCGATGCCAAGGCAGCGCTCAAAGATGAACTCGGTCTCTAGGGTCCAGCTTCGAATTCATAATGCCGATACGTTGTCCCTATCAGGGGCAGCGTATCGGCACATTTTCTTTGTTCAAATAATGGAAAAATCCAATGGAATGGCTCACGGAAACTAAAATTCCGCTGGGACGGTGGATTGCATCCCTGATGGATGCGCTTAATGAGCATGCCGACTTCGTGTTTTACACCATCTCGGACGTTCTTGAATTCATTATCGAAAACACAGTCGATCTGCTGGTCTGGTTACCGCCGTTTCTGATTATCGCGCTGTTTGGTGTGCTGGCTGCATGGCTGCACAGATCATGGAAACTGACGGCCTTCACTGTTCTTTCCCTGCTTCTGATCGTCAATCTCGGCTATTGGGAAGCCACCATGGAAACGCTCGCACTTGTGATCTATGCGACGTTGTTCTGCATGGTGATCGGTGTACCACTTGGCGTCGCATCCGCGCATCGTCCCTGGCTTTATCAGGCATTACGCCCGGTTCTTGACCTGATGCAGACGATCCCGACCTTTGTCTATCTGATCCCGACCCTGATCCTGTTTGGTCTTGGCGTGGTTCCGGGCTTGATTTCGACCGTGATCTTTGCCATCGCTGCCCCGATCCGCCTGACGCATCTTGGCATCGCCAGCACGCCAAAGGCACTAATCGAAGCAGGCAAAAGCTTTGGCTGTACGCCACGGCAATTGCTGTTCAAGGTCGAACTGCCATCTGCCATGCCATCGATCATGGCGGGCCTGACCCAATGCATCATGCTCTCACTTTCAATGGTGGTGATTGCCGCCCTTGTCGGAGCTGATGGTCTTGGCAAACCGGTTGTTCGCGCCCTTAATACGGTCAATATCGCCCAAGGCTTCGAGGCCGGCCTTGCAATTGTGATCCTTGCCATTGTGCTGGACCGCATCTGCCGCCGCGACAAATCTGAAAATACGGGGCAGTAATCATGAGCAATGCTGTTGAATTTGATAATATCGACGTCATTTTCGGGGACAAGCAGGCTGAATCACTTGCCCTCCTCGACGCCGGTAAAAACCGTGACGAAATAGCCAAGGAAACCGGCAATATCCTTGGTGTTGCCAATGTCAGCTTTGACGTCCCGCAGGGTGAAATCTGCGTTCTGATGGGGCTTTCGGGCTCGGGTAAATCCTCGTTGCTGCGCTGCGTAAACGGGCTTAACCGCGTTTCACGCGGATCGCTTCGGGTACATGATGGTGACTGGATGGTCGATGTCACCAGCTGTGACGCCAATACGCTGCGCGACCTCAGGCGCAAATGCGTTGCGATGGTGTTCCAGCAATTCGGTCTGTTCCCGTGGCGCACCGTCGAAGACAATGTCGGCTTCGGACTTGAGCTTGACGGCATGGGACCGAAGGAACGCCGTGAAATCGTGCGTGAAAAGCTGGCCCTTGTCGGGCTGGATCAGTGGGCGGGTAAATATGCCCACGAACTTTCAGGCGGTATGCAGCAACGTGTCGGCCTTGCCCGTGCCTTTGCCACCGATGCACCGATCCTTTTGATGGACGAACCGTTTTCGGCCCTTGATCCGCTGATCCGTAACCGCCTGCAGGACGAGCTTCTTGATCTTCAGGAAAAGCTCAACAAGACCATCCTTTTTGTCAGTCATGATCTCGACGAGGCCATGAAACTTGGCAATTCAATTGCCATCATGGAAGGTGGCTATGTCGTGCAGCATGGCACGCCCGAAGACATCGCCCTGCGTCCGGCCAATGAATATGTCGCCGATTTTGTTGCCCATATGAACCCGGTCAATATCCTGCGTGGTCGCGCCATCATGCATCGTGTTGACAGGGACCAGCGCAACGATTCCGGCGAACTTCCTGTCGAGGACGAAGATATCCGTATCACGCTTCAGGACGGCATCATCAAGGCCGCCCATAACGGCAAACGGGGCGAGCTGCGATTGATCAACTATACCGGTGAATTGCCGACTGATCTTGATGCGACCGACAATTCGGTCATCTTCGTTGCCGATGACACCGTGCTTCTCAAGGATCTGATCGAAATGCGAAGCATCACCCAAAACCCGGTTCTGCTAACCCGCGAGGGACGCATTTCCGGCACACTGGGTCGCAAGGAATTCTTTGAAAGCCTGACGCAAACGGCGACCGTCGCAGACTGACCATCAAAAAAGGCGCTCCTTAAACCGGGCGCCTTTTTTAATAATACTATTGAACTTATCGTTTTATCCGCCGGTTACCGGCGGAAACAGCGCGATCTCACTCGCACTGCGTACATCGCGATCGCCTTGCGCATATTCCTGATCAACTGCCACCCGGATAATCGCCGGATCGGCCAGCGCATCGGCGTAATTCGCCCCCCTGCCCGGCATCCATGCCAGAAGGTCGGCAACGGTTTTCACATTTTCCGGCAGTTCAATATCTTCCTCGGCCATGCCGATACGGTCTTTGACCCAGGAAAAATAAACCAGCTTCATCTTCTATCCCGTTCACTTCAGGTCTGTGCTTGGCCGCATGCTTGCGCAAACACCCGCAATCCGCAAGCCCCGATCACGTCCTGTTTACGGATAAACAAAATAACCATCCGGCGCACTGCCCAGCCGCCCGGTCAGGTTATCAATGAAAAACCGCTCCGCCCGGCCAAGCGACATGCGCGGATTGGTCACCAGATAGATATCAATTGCTGGCGGTGCGTCATAGGGTGGCAGGCGCCATAACTGCCCGCGTTCCATCGCATTTTGCACGACATGGATCGGTAACGGACCAATGCCAAGCCCGGCATTGATCAGGCGGCGCACTTCTTCAAGATGCGGGCTGGTGGCGATCACCTTTCCCTTCATGCCTTCGCGCGCGCGAAGAACAGCAACCGGGGCCAGCGCATCGGAAAGCTGATCGGTGGAGAACGATACAAATGCTTCGCTACGCAGATCGGCAAGCGTCAGGTTTTCCCGGCCAAACAAATGATGTGTCGGCCCGCAAAAGAACCCGAAATGTTCGCGATACAGTTTGCGATATTCCAGCCGGGGATGCTGTTCATTCACAAGACAGATGCCGAAACTTGCCTGTTGGGATAAAACCTGGCTTGTGACATGGGCGGATGTCGCGACATTGATTTCATAGGTGACTTCGGGATGTTCGCGATTGAATTCAAACAGCGCATCGTCAAGCGGCGGAAACACCACGTGACTTGCCAGCCACAAGTGCAAATGCCCGCTAAGCTGATTGCCACTGTCCGACATCACATCCGAAAGTCGGCCAATCGCCCCGCAAATCTCGCGACATTCATGATAAAGCGCCAATCCCTGTTCGGTGAACTCAAACCGGCCGCGTTCCCGGTCAATCAGGCGCGCGCCGATCTGATCTTCAAGCCGTTTAAGCGCATTGCTGACACTGGGCTGGCGCAAAAGCAGCCGGTTGGCCGCCCCGGTGATCGACCGTTCTTCGACAATCACCGTAAAGGTATGCAACAGGTTCCAGTCGAATTGCCGTTTTAAAAGGTCGCTCATTTCCCCACCCATAGCAATTGGCTATGCAATCCATTCTACTTATCTATTTGCGCTATGTGCAAGTCTGGGGTGAAATAGTCAGACATATTCATTCACGGCCAGATAACCGCGCATGGCAGGCAATTGCCAGAGCACAATAACGGGAGGCAAAAATGGCCGCAGATGTAGCCGGGGCACGCAGAACGCCCTGGGTCCTGCTGTCGCCGTCACTGGCGACGATATCGCTGCTATTGATCGTCCCGATGATGTTCATCGTGGTTTATTCATTCTGGCTGCGCACCGCAACCGGTGCCGATCAGGTCGGGTTTTATCTTGATAACTGGGTCGAAGCCCTTGGCGACCGGTTTTACCGCGACATTCTGTTTCAGACCTTTGCCATTGCCTTTTATACCACGGTGATCTGTGCGCTGGTTGGCTATATCCCGGCTTATTTCGTCGCCAACACGCCGATGAAATCGAAAACGTTCCTGCTGTTGATGCTGATGCTGCCCTTCTGGATCAGCTACATCATCCGCACCATGTCCTGGATCAACATCCTTGGCACTTCGGGCGCGCTCAACACATTGATGCTGTCGCTTGGCATCATCGATGAACCGATACAGATGCTTTATAACCAGACCACGGTTGTTCTAGGCCTTGTGCATTATCTGCTGCCCTTCATGATCCTGAATGTCTATGTCAGTCTGGATGGTATTGACAAAAACCTGACCGAAGCGGCCCAAAGCCTTGGCTGCACCGGCTGGCAGGCCTTCCGCGAAGTCACCCTGCCGCTGTCCTTCCCCGGTCTTGCTGCCGGATCCCTGTTATGTTTCGTGCTGGCCGCAGGCACCTATATCACCCCGATTGTTCTGGGTGGCCCGCGTGACGCAATGTTTGCCAATCTCGTGTTCGAGGCCATCGTGACACAGCTTAACTGGCCGCTGGGGTCCGCTCTTTCGCTTGTCCTGCTGGCGCTTCTGGGTGCGCTGGTTGTCATTTACACCCGTTATCTTGGCGTCGATCAGATCGCCAAAAGCTTCAAATAGGGGGAATGTAATGATGTCCGGCTGGTCCCTGATCCGTATCGCAACCATCCTTGTTTATCTGTTTCTGTTTGCCCCGGTCGCGGTTGTCATTCTGCTGGCCTTCAATGCCAACCAGTTCGGCAGTTTCCCGATTGAAGGTTTTTCGACACGCTGGTTCGAAGCATTATGGAACAACGATGCCATTATCCGTGCATTCAAAACGTCCCTGATACTCGGCGCGCTGACCAGTGCCATTTCAACGACACTAGGCACGCTCGCAGCCCTTGCCATGGTCAGGTACGATTTTCCGGGGAAGCGCTCAATCTCGACGCTTCTGGTTGCCCCAATCCTGATACCCGAAGTCGTCCTGGCTGTGGCTCTTTTGCTGTTTCTGCAATTCCTCTCCATGCCCAAAAGCTTTGGCCTGCTTTTGATGGGACATGTCGTATTTACCCTGCCCTTCGTGGTTCTGGTGGTTCAGGCGCGCCTTGTATCAATCCGGCGCGACGTCGAAGAAGCCGCCATGAGCCTTGGCGCAACTCCGATCCAGACTTTTTTTGAAATCACCCTGCCGCTGATGATGCCGGCTGTCATGGCCGGGATGCTATTTTCCTTCACCATCTCGTTTGACGACATCACCGGCACCCTGTTCTGGAAACCGGGCGGGGTTGAAACCGTCCCGACCCAGATTTTTGCCATGCTGCGCAATTCCATCAGCCCGGAAATCAATGCACTGGGGGCAGTGATGGTGATTTTCACCATTGCCTTGCCGCTGATTGCGACCGCAATCGCGCGTGTTGCATCGGCGCAAAAAATACGGGCACAGAAAACAACAGCATAACGCACAACCAGATACCGCGGGAAACCGCCAAAACCAACAACAAGACCCAAAAAGAAGACCACAAGACCGACAAGAAAACGGATAAAAACCTTTATCAGGAGGCCTAAATGGACGAGACGAAACGCTATGAACGCCTGCTTACCCGCCTCAAAGACGGTGATATCAACCGTCGCACTTTCCTGACCGTTCTGGGGGCTGCAGGTGTCACCGCCGGGATCACCGGTGGCCCGATGGGCATGCTGGCCCGCAACGCCCTTGCCGCAACACCAGAACAGGTCCGTTTTGATGGCTGGGGCGGCGTGGTATCCGAAGCATTCGAAAAATACGCCTTTGCCCCCTATACCGAAAAAACCGGTATCAAGGTCGTATCAGGCACCTTTGGCGGTGCGGATGAATATATTGCCCGCGTCAAGGCGGGCCAACCGGGCGAGTTCAACCTTGCCCACCTGTCGGGCGTGTTTGACTATGCCCGCTATCATGGTCTGGAACTGACGTCCGAACTGAACGAAGCCAATATTCCGAACCTGAAAAACGTCATTCCCGGCCTGATCGAACCGCTGCGCAAAATCACCGGCGGCACCATTTCGGCAGTCCCGTATGATTACGGCACCACCGGCATAGCCTATAACCGCAAATATATCAGCGACGATGAAGCCAAGGCCAAAGGTGCCAAGCTGATGGTCGATGAAGCTTACAAAGGCAAGATCGGCGGCTGGGGTGAATGGAAAACCCGCGTCTGGTACGGTGCCCTCCAATCCGATCAGGAGCCGAACGCGATCAAGGATATCGATGCCGTCTGGGACATGATCCGTGCCCATCGCGATCTCGCCCTGAAATACTGGAGCTCAGGGGCCGAACTGATGAGCCTTCTGGCCGAAGAAGAAATCTATGTCACCGAAGGCTGGTCCGGTCGCATCAAGGCATTGCAGGATCAGGGCCACGATATCGGCTATCACGACCCGAAAGGCGGTCTTGGCTGGCAGGAATGCCTGTTCGTTCTGCGCGGAAGCCCGATGGCCGCCTGTGAAGAACTTCTGAACTTCATGCTTGAACCCGAAGTCGCGATTGCGGTTGCCGAAGGCCAAAGCTATCCGCCGGCCCTTGATCCGCAGAAAGTCGAACTCGGCAAAGTCATCCCGACCCTGCCCGCGTTTGATCCATCCGGCACACTCAAGGAACTCAGCTTCTTTGATCCGGCCTACTGGAACGAAAACGAAGCCGACTGGTCGAAAACCTTCTCGCGGGTTCAGCGCGGCTACTAGGCCGGACTGATCGCATAAACCGGATCTCCGGTCGCTGGTTTCAAACTGGCGACCGGGGCACCACCGCCTTTTTCTGACAGGGTTATTTGTGATGGCTGACATCGAAAATGCGGTCGAACTGCAAAATGTCGTCAAGCGTTATGGCGAATTTACCGCCGTCCAACGCATGGACCTGACCGTGCCGGACAACAGTTTCGTGACCTTTCTGGGTCCGTCGGGCTGCGGCAAGACCACGACACTTCGCATGATTGCCGGACTGACCGACATTACCGAGGGTGACCTGCTGATCCGTGGCAAACGGGTCAATGCCCTGCCGATCCACAAACGCAATCTGGGTCTGGTGTTTCAGAACTACGCCCTGTTCCCGCATAAGTCGATTTACGACAATATCGCCTTTGGCCTGAAATACCGCAAAGTGTCCAAATCCGACATCCGCGACAAGGTCAATCGTGCCCTTGATCTCGTGCAACTGCCTCATGTCGCCGACAGGTATCCCAATCAGCTTTCCGGCGGACAGCAGCAGCGTATTGCACTGGCGCGTGCCATCGTGATCGAACCCGATGTGTTGTTGCTTGATGAACCGCTATCTGCCCTTGATGCCAACCTGCGTGAAGAAATGCGGGTCGAACTTAAACGCATTCAGCGCGAACTGGGTATTGCTACGGTTTTTGTGACCCACGATCAATCCGAAGCCCTTGCCATGTCCGACAAGCTGGTGGTGATGAATAACGGTGTCGTCGAACAGGAAGGCGCGCCTGAAGACGTTTATAACAATCCTGCATCGGCCTTTGTTGCCGACTTCCTTGGTCATTCCAATATCATTCCTGCCGCCCTTGGCACACCGGATGCGGCCTTTACCAATGTCGCCCTGCAAAGCGGGGAAACATTGCTGACGACATCCGAACAGACTGCCAAAGCCAACGGATCAACAGATGTCCGCGCCGTTATCCGCGCTGAAAAAATCGGCCTGTCGGATCAAAACGGTGCCACGGACGGTGTGATCGCCATCCCCGGCAGGATCAAAACGGTCGACTATCTGGGGCAGCAGGCCCGCTATTTCGTCACGGTCAATGGTCGTGACTGGCAGGTGATCAATCCGATTGATGCCCGCCCCCATCACGAAGGTGCCGATGTGTTCATGCACATTGCCGCCCGAAATTGTGTGTTGTTGCCCGGTCATCACGACTGACCGGATCTGGAGTGCCACCCGAAGTGACGCATGATAACCCCAAAACCGGCCATAACCGGGAATCCCGCCTGTTTTATCAAAGCCGTTCGCGCCGGCCGCTGATCGACCATGCCAAGGGCGTCTATATGTGGGATGTCGATGGCAAACGCTATATCGACGCCTCCAGCGGTGCGATGGTCAGCAATATCGGCCATAGCGACCCGCGCGTGATTGCCGCGATGAATGCGCAGCTTGAAAAGGCCAGCTTCGCCTATCGCCTGCATTTTGAAAATGATGCGGCCGAAAATCTGGCATTCCGCCTTGCCGAACGCGCACCGGGCGATCTTGAACGGGTATTCTTTGTCTCCGGCGGGTCCGAAGCTGTCGAAAGCTGCATCAAGCTTGCCCGTCAATATGCCCTGGCAAAGGGGCAAGCCCAGCGGACCAAGATCATTTCGCGTTTCCCCAGCTATCACGGTTCAACCCTTGGTGCGCTTGCCATCACCGGCTATACGCCGATGCACGCACCTTTTGCCCCGATGATGGTGGACCAACCCAAAATTCCGGCCCCGACCTGCTATCTGGATCGCGATGATCTGACTGATCATGAACGCGGCCTGAAATACGCCAACATGCTAGAGGCCGAAATACTCAAACAGGGCCCTGAAACCGTTCTTGGTTTCATCATGGAACCGGTTGGCGGAGCTGCGACCGGCGCGCTGGTCGCGCCTGACAGCTACTATGCCCGCATTCGTGAAATCTGCGATCAATACGGCATTCTTCTGATCTATGACGAGGTCATGACCGGTGCCGGGCGCACTGGCAAATATTTCGCTGCCGAACATTGGGGCATCACGCCTGATATTCTGGCCGTATCAAAGGGATTGGCGGCGGGTTATGCCCCGCTGGGTGCGATGATTGCGCCTGATCGCATTGTCGGACCGGTTCTGGATCATGGCGGGTTTATTCACGGTTATACCTATGCCGGAAATCCGATGGCCTGTGCGGCGGGCAACGCGGTTCTTGATGTTATCGACGAAGATAACCTTCTGGAAAATACCGCCCAAAGCGGGGCGGCATTGAAGGCCGAACTTGGCAAACTTGCCGATGAATTTCCGATCATCGGCGATGCGCGTGGCCTTGGATTGCTGCTTGCGGTCGAACTGGTCAAAGACCGCGAAACCATGGAACCGATTGATCCCAAACACCTTGCGGCTGCCCGCCTTGTGGACATTGCCTATGACAAGGGCCTGATCATTTACTGGCGTCACACCCGCGGCGGTTATCGCGGTGATCATGTGATGGTCTGCCCGCCCATGACGATCACACCCGATCAGTTTGACGACATCCTCATTCCGTTGCGCGCCGCCCTTGGCGACCTTCAGGACGAACTCACCCGTGCCGGAGCCTTCGCATGAGCCGGAAAGTCATCATCACCTGCGCAATCACCGGATCGGTTCACACCCCGTCCATGAGCCCGCATCTGCCAATCACCCCCGACCAGATTGCCGATCAGGCAATTGCGGCGGCAAATGCCGGGGCAGCCATCCTGCATCTGCATGCCCGCGATCCCGAAACCGGGTTTCCAAGCCCGGAACCGGCTGTTTTCGACCAATTCCTGCCACGCATCAAATCGGCTACCGATGCGGTGATCAACATTTCGACCGGCGGCGGCATGACCATGACGGTCAAGGACCGTATTCGTGCGGCAAAGCAGGCCGCGCCCGAAATGGCGTCGCTGAACATGGGCACGATGAATTTTGGCCTGTTCCCAGCCCTTGCCGGACGCAGCGACTGGAAACACGACTGGGAACCGAAATTTCTCGAAGACAGTCGTGATTTCGTATTCAAAAACACCTTTGCCGATATCGAAACCATTCTGGCCGATCTGGGTGATGCCAATGGCACAAGGTTTGAATTTGAATGTTATGACGTCGGGCATCTTTATACGCTGGCTCATTTTGTTGATCGCGGCCTGATCAAGGGTCCGATTTTCATTCAGTTCGTTCTGGGCGTTCTGGGGGGCATCGGGGCTGATCCCGATAACCTTGCCCATCTGAAACGCACCGCCGACAAACTTTTTGGCGATCAGTACCAGTTTTCGGTTCTGGGTGCCGGCCGTCATCAGATGCCGCTTGCCACGATGTCGGCCACCATGGGCGGTCATGTCCGGGTCGGACTTGAAGATAACCTGTATCTGCGCAAGGGCGAACTGGCCCCGGACAACGCATCACAAGTTCGCAAAATCCGTGAAGTTCTCGACGGGTTATCCCTTGAAATCGCAACTCCGGACGAAGCCCGCACCATGCTGGGCCTGAAAGGTGCCGATCAGGTCGCCTTTTAGGAAATAACAAACTGCCACCAACACCACGACGCAAAGCCAACGAAAGGCGGCGCCCATGATGCATGCCTATTTCTCAGCCGATCAGCTTCGCCATCACGGCCAGACATTCATGGTCGCAGGCGAAGCACGGCCAATCCCCGAAGTCCCCGAACGGGCGGAAATCCTGACCACGGCCGTCAAACGGCTTGGCCTTGATTTGCGTAACCCTGATGATTTCGGCATGGGTCCGATTGCCGCCATTCATGCGCCGGAATATCTGAAATTCCTGCAAACCATCCATGCCGAATGGAAGGTTTTTGGTGGTTCTGATCTGGTCGTACCCGGCATTCATCCGTTTGACCGGCTTGGCCCCTATCCAAGATCCCCGGCGGGCAAGGCCGGTTTTCATATGGGCGATACATCCTGCCCGATATCGGCAACCACCTGGCAATCGGCCTATGCCAGTGCGCAAACCGCGATTGCCGCCACCCGCCGCGTCCGCGATGAAAATGCCCAATCGGCCTATGCCCTGTGCCGCCCGCCCGGCCACCATGCCAGCCGCGATATTGCTGGTGGTTTTTGTTACCTGAACAACAGCGCGATTGCCGCACAGGAACTGCGCGCCAAATACGACCGGGTTGCGATCCTTGATGTCGATCTGCATCATGGTAACGGCACGCAGCATATTTTCTATGCCCGTGATGATGTCATGACGCTGTCGATCCATGCCGATCCACGCGATTTCTATCCGTTTTTCTGGGGCCATGCCGAAGAATGCGGACAGGATGCCGGGCTTGGTTTCAACCACAATTATCCCCTGCCCCTTGGCAGCGGCGATGATGCGTTTCTGTCCGCCCTTGATCGTGCGCTTGTCATGATTGATCATTTCAGCGCCGATGCGGTTGTCATCGCACTGGGGCTGGATGCATCATCGGATGATCCGTTTGGCGGATTGGCAGTCACACCCGGCGGATTTGCCAAAATCGGCGAAAAAATTGGCGGCATCAATCTGCCAACCGTGCTAGTGCAGGAAGGTGGTTATGTCAGTAACACACTGGCTGAAAACCTTTTTCAGTTTATCAGCGCCTTTCACGGCACCACCGCATGGAGCCCCAAATGAAAACATCCGATATCCTGATCATTGGCGGCGGTATTGCCGGCATGTCAGCAGCCTATTTTCTCGCCAAACGTGGAAAATCCGTCACGGTTCTCGAACGCGAAGATCAGCCCGGCTATCACAGCACCGGCCGGTCAGCCGCTCTATACAGCGAAACCTACGGCCCGAAAATCATCCGCAAGATGTCGACCGCCAGCCGTGACTTTTTCCTGAACCCGCCCGAAGGTTTCACCGAAAATCCGATCCTGACCCCGCGTGGTGTGATACTGACCGCTGCCCACGGCAATGAAGGCGCAATTGACGAACTGCTTACCGAAGGCCGCGCGAATGGCGCGAATGTTGTCGCCCTGACAGCCGATGACATCAAAAAACTGATCCCGATCCTAAACACCGATCTGATCGCATGCGGTGCCCTTGAAACCGATGCCATGGATATTGATGTTCATGCGCTGCATTGGGGCTTTATCCGCCATTTCAAAAAACTTGGCGGTGATCTGGTCGTCAATGCCGGCGTCAGTACAATCACAAAGACCGCCACCGGTTGGCAGGTCACGGCGGGTGGCGAAACCTATGAGGCGCAAATCCTCGTCAACGCATCCGGTGCCTGGGCGGATGAAATCGCAAAACTGGCGGGCGTTACCCCGTTGGGTATTACCCCCAAACGTCGTACGGCGGTGATGGTTGATCTGCCATCTGATGTCAATGCGCATGGCTGGCACATGGTGTCAGACTTGGGCGAAGGCCTGTATTTCAAGGAAGATGCCGGTCGCCTTCTGGTATCGCCATCCGATGCGACACCGACGGTTCCCCATGATGTCCAGCCCGAAGAACTCGATATCGCCATCACGATTGACCGCCTGATGACGGCAACCACGCTTAAGGTCAATCGACCCGGCGAAGCTTGGGCGGGCTTGCGCAGCTTCTTTGCCGATGGCGATCCGGTATCGGCGTTCGATCCGGATTCGGATGACTTTTACTGGCTTGCCGGTCAGGGCGGCTATGGCATTCAAACCGCCCCGGCCATGGGCGAATATGCCGCCAGCCTGATTTGCGGCGATGGCATTCCGGACCGGATGGTGAAACTTGGCGTGACCGAAGGTGCCCTTGCCGCCACCCGCCCCGGCCTTGCCCGCACCGCGTAAGGAAGAATACGGAAATCGTGCCATGAACCATTTTGATCGCAATGAACTGCGCAGTGCCGTTGCCAATCGCCGGGATCGTGCAATTGACGATCTGTGTGCCTTGGTTCGCCATGACAGCCTTCTGGGCAATGAAACATCGGCCCAGAACTGGGTTGCGGATCGTTTTGCCGATATGGGGCTTTCGGTCGAACGGGTTGCAATCAATATTGACGAATTGCGCGATTTACCGGGCTTTTCCCCACCGGTTACGACGGAATATAACGGACGGGAAAATATCGTCGGCATTCATCAACCGGCCAAACAAACCGGACGCAGCCTGATTTTAAACGGGCATATCGATGTCGTGCCGACCGGACCGGTGGCGCAATGGCGACGCGGACCGTTTGATCCCTATGTCGAACGCGACTGGCTTTATGGCCGTGGGGCTGGCGATATGAAGGCCGGCATCATTGCCTATTGTAACGCCCTTGCCGCCCTTCATGATCTGGGGCTTGAGCCCGCCGCCCCGGTGATCCTGCAATCGGTTGTCGAAGAAGAATGTACCGGCAATGGCGCGCTGGCCTGCCTGCATGCCGGGTATCGCGCCGATTGTGCGATCATTCCCGAACCGTTCAATCAAACATTGATGACCGCCCAGCTTGGCGTGATGTGGTTTCAGCTTCACATCACGGGAAGTCCGGCGCATGTGCTTGATACCTCAGCCGGAAGCAACGCGATCGAGGCGGCCTTTGGCTTTTTCGAAACCCTGAAAGAAGTCGAAGACATCTGGAACCACCCCACCCACCGTCATGCGGCCTATGGTGCTCATGTCCATCCGGTGAACTTCAATCTGGGCAAGATCGAAGGTGGTGAATGGGCATCGACCGTACCGCCGGTTTGTTCGGCCGATATCCGTGTCGGGTTTTATCCCGGTATGGAATTATCCAAGGTCCGCGAAACCATCGAGGCGGTTGCACAAAGTGCGATGGAAAATCATCCGGCCTGCAAGGGGGCAGAATTCAAGATAACCTATCGCGGTTTTCAGGCCGAGGGATGCGTGATGGACGAAACCCATCCAATGATGACGATGATCGGCGACATCCATCACGAAGTCACCGGCAATGCGATCAAAAACTATGCTTCCACCGCGACAACGGATGCGCGGTTCTTCCAGATTTACGGCAATATCCCGGCCACCTGTTATGGCCCGAAAGTCGAACGAATTCATGGCATTGACGAACGGGTCTCGATTTCCAGCATGATGGAAGTCACCGAAGTCCTTGCCCTGTTTATTGCCGACTGGTGCGGCGTTACCAAACGTGATAATCACGCCGCATAATCATACCAAAACCCAATCATATCTTGATATCAGGAGACTTTGATGAGTATTCAGCGTTTTCACACCGGCCCCCGCATGAGCCAGGCCGTTGTCCATGGTAACACCATCTATCTTGCCGGTCAGGTTGGCGAACCGGGCAGTGACGTCACCAACCAGACCAAGGAATGCCTTGCCAAGGTTGATGCGCTTCTGGCCGAATGCGGCGCGTCAAAGGAAAACATCCTGTCGACCACCATCTGGCTTGCCGATATGGCCGACTTCGCGAAAATGAACGAAATCTGGGATGCATGGGTCCCGCAGGGTCACACCCCGGCACGTGCATGCGGCGAAGCCAAACTTGCCACCCCGGACTATCTGGTTGAATTCATCGTGATTGCGGCAAAACCGTAGTCCGGTCACTTCCGACCCGAATACAAAACGCCCGGCTGATTTCGCCGGGCGTTTTTATTTTGGCCATTTGTAAGGGAATATGAATTCTACCGATCCCGCTCGTCCCGTGTCACGATCAGCGACTTGGCTTCCAGCGTGCGATGCACCGGGCATTTATTGGCAATCGCGATCAGCTTTCCCCGGACTTCCTCGGTAAAATCACCATGCAGGGTAATGATCCGTTCGAACCGGTCGATCTTGCCGCCCTTTTGTTCGAACTCTGCCCCGCATTCCATACAATCACTTGCGTGGATTTTATCATGTCTGACTTCAACCCGAATGCCATCAACCGGTATCTGTTTCTGATCGGCATACATCCGTATGGTCATGACAGTACATGACCCAAGGGCGGCTGCCAGAAAATCATAAGGTGACGGTCCGCTGTCAAACCCACCAACATCTTCGGGCTCATCGGCCAGCATTCTGTGATGCCCGGCCAGAACCATCGCCTGAAACTTGCCAAGCCCGGTTTCACGCACCACGACGGCACCGTCCGGCACTTCGTCATTTACCGGGTCTTCGTCGGTAATATAACGCTTGGCCCAGGCGCTGATCACCTCGGCGGCATAGGTCGCATCATCTGGATCACGTAACAAATGATCGGCACTATCAAGCGACACAAAGCTTTTCGGATGCTTGGCTGCATCAAAAATCCGCGCCGCATTTTCGATGCCCACCGTCTGATCCATCGGCGCATGCAGAACCAGCAACGCCTTGTGCAATTTGCCGACCGATTTTTCGATATTGTGGGCGCGCAGATCATCAATGAAATGCTTTTTGATCACAAAGGGCCGCCCGCTTAACGAAACTTCGGCCTGCCCGTCGCGTTCGATATCTTCAAGGTAACTTGCGAAATTATGGGTCACATGCTCGACATCGGCGGGCGCACCAATCGTTGCAACCGCGGTTGCTTCGGGCACGCTATCGGCCACGGCCAAAACCGCCGCCCCGCCCAACGAATGCCCGATCAGCAAACGGGGGGCGGCAAATTCATGCCGAAGGAAATCAGCCGCACGTTTCAGGTCATCCAGATTGGATGTGAAATTGGTTGATGCAAAATCACCGCCCGACCCGCCAAGCCCGGTAAAGTCAAACCGCAAGACCCCAATCCCCTGCATGGTCAGTGACTGGGCGATCTTGCGTGCCGCCGTCAGGTCCTTGGAGCATGTAAAGCAATGCGCAAACAGCGCATAGGCCCTAACCGGCCCCGTTGGCAAATCCAACCGTGCCGAAAGCTGTGCCCCCAGTGCACCTTCAAAGCTAAGCTTAATCGGCCTTACAGCCATATCGGACCTCCGCTGCCGGTGTTTCGCGAATTCGTTATTTGTTTACACACGTTCTGCGTTAGCATGCGTATCCGCCACCACGAAACCAAGGGTAATACAGTATGACAATACTGGAAACCAAAAGAACGCTTGTCCGTCATGCCACCCATGATGATGCTCCCTTTATCCTGCAACTGCTGAACGAACCGGGCTGGATCCGGTTTATCGGGGATCGCAACATTCGGGATATTGATGCCGCTCGTGACTATATCGATGAACGGCTTCTCAGCAGCTATCTGAAACACGGTTTCGGGCTCTATATCGTGGACGAAAAAGCAACGCATACCGCAATCGGTCTATGCGGCTTTGTCAAACGCGATACCCTTGATGCGCCCGATATCGGCTATGCCATTACCGAAAGCCATCATGGCATGGGCTATGCGTTTGAAGTCAGTACCGCCCTGATCGACTATGGTCACGATACGCTGGGCTTTGATCGGATATTTGGCTATACGCTGCCGGAAAATACCGTATCGCTGAAACTTCTCGCCAAACTGGGCCTGACCTATGAACGGGATCAGGACGTCAATAATAGTGGTGAAATCTGCAAGCTGTTTGTAAAGGTCGCCTGAACGCAAAAACCCGCATCTGATGATGCGGGTTTGCTCATTTCGGAGCATTGAAAATCGTTATTCCTTGCGGCGAATACCGATCTTGCGACCGACACCCGTTGGCACCGGCAAATCGCGATGCGCCTCACAGATCAGATCAAGCGTCTTTTGAATGTCATCGGGAAAGGGTGCCGACCGACGCGTTTCCATATCGATATGCATCGTGATGATTTCATTGGTCGCCGAAAGCCACCCTTCAGTCCCGTGGCGCAATTCGTGATACATGTGAATGCGTTTGTGATCGCAATCAAGAATTTGCGTATGGATCACGAACGGGTGGTTAAGGTGAATTTCCCGGTCATAGGTAATGTGCATTTCAAGCGCAAAGGTCGAAAATCCGCGCCGTTCGGGATAAGTCCGCCCCATACCGACCCCGTCCAGAAACGCCACAGATCCCAGATCAAAACCAACCACGTAATACCCGACATTCACATGCCCGTTAAAATCGATCCAGTCCTGCGGTACCGTCCCGCGATAGCTTTCCAGCATCTCCGGGGCAAAAAGGTCGGTACGGATCATTTACCGGCCTTTCCCACTGCATCGACAACCGCGACTGCTGCGACAAAATCTTCCAGCGAATGACCGACGGATTTGAAAACGGTGCATTCTGCATCGGTTTGGCGTCCCTTGACCTCACCAAGCGTCAGACCAAACAGATCGCCGAGAATATCCGATTTGGCAATCGATCCGGCATTTAACGGCTGCACCACATCACCGCCTTCGGCCCCGGCCCCTTCAAAACTATCAACATAAATCCGGCATTTCTGCATCAGGGCATCATCGGTTTCGCGCATGGTCGGCTTGAATGCCCCGACCAGATCAACATGCGTCCCCTCACGAAGCCATTCACCGCGCACCAGCGGCTCGGTCGAAAGTGTCGCGCATGAAATCAGATCGGCACTCCTGCAGGCCGTTTCCAAATCATCCGTGCCCACCGCCTCAAACCCAAGGGTGGCGGTTTCGGCTGCTAATGCGCGGGCCTTGTCGCCATTGCGGTTCCAGATCGTGACCTTTTTGATCGGACGCACCGAGGCATGCGCATTAATCAGATTGGGTGCCATCGCCCCGGAACCGACCATGACCATTTCGCGGGCGTCCTTGCGTGCAAGGTAATCCGACGCCAATGCCGATGCCGCCGCCGTCCGGCGTGTGGTCAGTTTGGTGCCGTCAATCACGGCGGATGGTTGCCCGGTGACCGCATCAAGCAGGATATAAGTCCCCGAAACAGCCGGCAGGTTACGCGCCGAATTGCCCGGCACCACGGCGGCAACCTTCACCCCGGCCGCGCCATCCTTTTGCCAGGCAGGCATGATCAGAAACGTCGCGTCATCCTCATTGCTGCGTTCCATGTTGAAATGGCTTCGCAACGGAGCTTCGCAACCTTCGGCAAATCCTTTGCGCAGCGCCTCAACCAGATCACGGGGTGAGACGAATTTATCGATTTCTTCGGCAGAGATGAAACGCATGGGCCTTCCTGTAAATTTATTTTCGATTTCAGCATGGTAGCGTGGATATCTTATACCACGTCAAAGGACATGCGTCACAGGATCGCACACTGTTTTTCACTTTGTTTCCGGTGAAAAATCTTCCCCAAAAGGGTGAAATTAACGCTGCAAAAAACGTTTAAAATGGCCAAACAGTGAACCGGTGCCAAGATAAAGTTCTTCAAGCACCGTGAAATGGTTCGCCCCCCATGCCTTATAAACCGGAACATGCAGCCCTTCCCGACTGCAATAGGCGGCATAAGCATCGCTTTGGCGGACAAATTCCGGGCTTTCGTTACTGCCGACCACGACCATCATTTTGATGTCGTGTGGGACGGCATCAAGCATCGGTGAATTATCAGCCGCCGTCGCGGCATTAAGCCGCACATCGTTGTTGATACTGGTGAACCGGATCGGTTCCAGATCAAAAACCCCGGAAACCGGAACAACCGCACAAAACGGATAGGCATCATTAAGGGTATCTTCCCAATGATGGACCGCGAGGCGCGCGACAATCTGCCCGCCTGCCGAATGACCGGAAATGCTGATACGATCCCGGTCCCCGTTAAATTCGCCGATATTCTGGCAAATGAAGGTCATGCAACGGATCGCCTGCCGGGTGATTTCCGCCACCGTCACATCCGGGCAAAGATCATAATTCGCACAAATGACAGTAAAGCCCGCGGCATTCAGGTCGCGGGCAACAAACGCATAGTCCTTTTTGTCCTGGCTTCGCCAATAACCGCCATGAAAAAACACATGCACCGGTGCGTCCGGCTCGGCCGCCGGGTAAACATCCATGGTTTCCTTTGACCCGTCCCCATAGCGGATATCGGTCATGTGGTGGACACTTGCCCGTGTGTCGTCGGACAACCGAACAAAGCGGTCAAAACAGGTCATATATTCCGGCACGGTTTCGCGCGGATTATACTGCCATTCAAGTTCGGCAAGGGTAAAACCACCCCAACTCATCTGAACCTCGTTTGCGTTGCCCGACCGGAATCATTGCTGCCATATCAAACCTGTCGGGCAATCTTTCTTTATTTTTCAGGTTTTTGCAAATGCTACGCTAAGGTTCTTCACGCAATGCGATACAAATGCGGTCGTGATTGCAAGACCTGAAAGGCAATGGCAGAATATCGAAAATCAATTTTAAAATCAGTTGGATAGACCATGAGCAACCGCAAAACCCAAAGCCCGTTCCCCGCCGATGACACGGATCGCAACCAGATTTGGGAAATGCTGGTGCCACGCGACATCGCAGCCTTCGTCGCGGCCGACTGGTCCATGGTTCAAGATGACTTCAAGGCAAACGGCTTTTACGCGATTGATGCCTGTATATCCGACGATCCTGATGACTGGAAAATGATGTTTCCCGATCTGGCCGCCTATCGTGATGAATGGCTGCGTCAGGCGGTTGCAGCACAGAAAATCGACTATGCCGAAGACCTGTTTGACGCGGTTTTCCGGGCCACAGACCTTTCGAAAATCGATATCACCGGCAACCGTGCACTGGTGCGCAAACATTTCAACGGCACCATAAAAAAAGCAGACGGATCAACCGACCGTCTGCTTTGGAAAACCCATTATTACTGTGAAAAACAGTCTGATGGAAAATGGCAGATTACCGGTTTCACCGGCTATCTGCCCAACCATGATCCGGCATAAAAACCGGCCTTAAAGCACGCAACCACGCGCGGCAACATCAACTGTTTCGATATCGCCATCGCGCACCAGATGCACCTGATCAAGCATGTTGCTGACGACGCAGACATGGTTCGGGATGATTTCAATCCGCTGGCCAATCTCGAACGGCTGTGTCGCCGGATCAAAATGCAGAATGCCATGTTCTTCCGAAAGCGATTTGACCGCGACATCGGGGTACCCGACGACATAGCCATATCCTTCAAGGCCCAGCAAATCGGATGTCAGAACCTTTGACCCGGCATCAATGATCGCCCGGCCCGGGGTTGGCAAGGATACGATCTCACTCAACACCCGAAGCGCGCAATCATCTTCCTTGCAAACGCCGCGCGCCATAAGGGACCGGTCATTATAGATGTAAGTTCCGATGCGATGTTCGGTCACGGACGGTACTTCGTGGGCCAGCCACATATCGGGTGTCCCGCCGGAACTGCGCACCGGGCATTCAATATCAATCGCATCCAGTTCCTTCATGGCCGTGGTAAAAAATGCCTCAACCTTGGCACCACCGCCGGTCGCCGGATAGGTCATTATCCCGGCAAAACTGATCCCCGGCAATGATTTGATTTTCTTTGCCAGTTCAACGGCTTCTGCCGGGTTTTGCACCCCGCAGCGCCCGCCGCCGGTATCGCATTCGATCAGGATTTCAAGCGGCTTGGCACTGTCGGCAAAGGTCTTGGACAATCCTTCAACCACAACCGCATTATCGGCCACCACGCGCAGGCTTTTTACGCGGTTAAACAATGCCCGCAGACGTGCAAGCTTGCGTTCGCCCAAAACGTTATAGGTCAGAAGAATATCATCCAGCCCCGCATCTGCCATCACCTCGGCCTCGCCGATTTTCTGGCAGGTGATGCCAATCGCACCTGCCTTCATCTGCTGGGCGGCGAAGGCAGGGATTTTATGGGTTTTGATATGCGGACGCAGCCCGATCCCGTGCTTGTCGCAATAAGCCTGATAGCTTTCGATATTTCGGTCAACGATATCAAGATCAACAACCGCGCACGGCGTATCAAGTTCGGGATATTGGGGCATTCCGGTCATCGGGGCAGCGTCCTTATCAAATCAGGTGGTGGCAGAAATCAGCTTGCGATGGCCGCAAACGGATCATCGACAATCGGCCAAAGCGGGCGTGTCACATGGCGATATCCGTTGGTTTTGGGATCGGACGGATAAGGTCCGTGGACATCGACATAAATGATCTCGCCCGCGATCTTGGCGAACGCATCGTAGAAGTGATTGGTCGATTTGATAAACAGATATTTTTTCGCCGTCGGATCAATGCCCATATTCGAAAACAGGCTGGGATCGAAACTTTGCGATCTGTTCGAATTCAGGATCACCTCTCCCCCACCCGGAAGCTCGATCACCGCGCAATCACCCAGCGGTACGATGCTGTCACCGAAATACTGCCATGAGTCGCGCCGGATTTTTTTCACCCGCACTTCGGCATCAATCGGTGCCCCGGCATGTGCACCGGTTTTCCCGCCGAAGCGTAACGGCAATGTCGCGCACTCGCCGGCCGATATGCAAATCCGAACCGCCATCGGGTCCCAGATGGTGCCAACCGCAAAATCACGAAGCCCGCGCGCCATTACGGCCCGCAGCAAAATCGTGCTGTCACCCGGAACACCGCCACCCGGATTATCCCAGACATCGGTCAGAACAATCGGTCGTGCGTCGCTTGCCAATGCCTGATCAAGCGCGACATCCGCTGTTACAAAACTTGGCCGTGTCGTACCACGGAACCCGAAAAGCTCCTGACCCAGTTTTTGGGCAATCTCGTTTGCCTTGGCCGGATCATTATCGGTGGTCACAATCACCTTGGCACCAAGATCAGGCACATCACCGGCCATAAATCCGTGAATAAACGATACCGAAAGGACATCACCCGCCCCCTCCATCGCCTTGGCCCGGTCAATAAAGGACCGCATCGGTTCGCGTGACGTCGGTAGAACTTCGATCATATGACAGTCAAAAACCGCCTTGGTCGGCTTGATCTCGCCACGAAGCGTGCGCAATACCAAATCAACCACCGAACGCCCGGCATCGACAAAATCGGTATGGGGGAACTCCTTGAACGCAACGATAATATCGGCGTTCGCAATGCGCTGTTCGGTCAGGTGGCTGTGCGGATCATAACTGGTGCCGATAATAACGTCGGGCCCGACAATGTCGCGAACACGCGAAATCAGATCACCTTCACAATCCAGATATCCTTGCGCCACCATCGCCCCGTGCAGGCCCAGAATAACCGCATCAACCGGCATCGCCGCACGCAACTGACCCAGAACCTCGTCGCGCAATTGTTCATAGGTTTCCCGATTGACCAATCCTCCCGGCTCGGCCCAGGTGGCCGTACCCTCGATCAGGTCCCAGCCTTCCTTTGCCGCCCGCACGCGCGCCTCGGTAAAGACGGCACTGCACAGCGTCGGGGTTACCGGATGCTGTCCGGGCGGTGCATAGAAGCTTTCCTTGAAATCGGAAAAATCGGTACGCAACGGCGAGAATGTATTGGTTTCGGTCGCAATAGAGGCGCAAAAAATCCTCATGACCCCATCCTTTTTGTTCTTTGTAATCATCATATTTTATGTGCAAAAGAAAAATGCGTGCGGGTGAAGCACCACCCGCACGCGCATGGATTATTCCATGTAGCGGTGGGCGTTGGCTTTATCGACTTCCGTCTGGAACAGTTCGAGAAGTTCAACGCCTTCCGTGCCCAAAGATTCCTGAACGTGTTTGACCACGACCGGCTGGGTCACATCTTTAAGCTTCTGACGCTCTTCCGAGCTCAGTGCCGTGATTTCCATTTTGTCGGTCAAACCGGCAAGACCACGGTCAGATGCTTCGATCACGCGCGATACACCACGGCTGGCAACAACGCAGGACTGTGCTGCATAACGAACAATCTTCTGCTGATCGGCAGTCAGATCATCCCAGAATGCTTTCGACAGCATGAAGGTATAGGGCGAAAACAGATGGTTGGTCAGGGTAAGATAACCCTGCACTTCGTTGAATTTGGCAAAGGTCACGGTCGGGACCGGGTTCATCTGACCATCGATCACGCCCGTCTGAAGACCGGCATAAACTTCGCCCCACGCCATCGGATAGGCTTCTGCGCCCAGTGCCTGCATGATTTTCTGATGCGACGGCAGCGACATGGTGCGAACACGGATGCCCTTGAAATCGTCCAGCGTTGCAATCGGATGCTTGGAGTTGGTCACGGCAAAGAACCCACCGGTATCCGGGAAACCAAGAACCTTGACATCGCCAAGGGTGTTTTCGATATCCGCCGCCAGTTTCTGACCAAACGGACCATCAAACACGTCATAGGTCGATGCGTTGCTGTCAAATGCGAATGCAAGGTTCAGAACGTCGATACGCGGATAGTAGGATGCAATCGCCCCGGTCGAGGTCAGGGTCGCCTGGATCAGACCATCGCGAACCATCTGCACATGTTCGGCCGCCGAACCAAGCTGGTTGGACGGATAAACCTCTACCTTGATCTCACCATTGGTGTCGGCTTCGACAATGTTGGCAAAAACAGCGGTGCAGGCATGCGCCGGGTTTTCAAACGGGTCTTCCTTGTTGTCATGGGCAAATTTCAGAACCTTGGGTTCCGCATAAGCCAATGACGTGGTGCTGGCCAGCATGGCCGTCGCAAGGGCAAATGCCCCGAAACGCTTCATCGTATTCATTCTACCTCTCCTTGATTAAGGCCTTTTATTTCTGTCCGCGGTCTTGGTTTTGGAGCCCCGATCCGGACGTGACTGGGGCGTTTCATTGCCACTGGTTACCGGAAGCCAAGCAATCGCGGGATCGCGAGTGCAAGATCGGACCAGAAGGCAAACAGGAACAGCACACCCAGTTCCGCCAATAGGAACGGCCAAAGCTGTGCAGCAATTTTTTCAAGCTTTTCACCCGTGACAGACGACAACACGAAAAGGCAGGCCCCCACGGGCGGCGTCATCAGGGAAATGTTAAGCGCAAGGACAAAGATGATCCCGGCATGGATCGGGTCCATGCCGATCTGAACCGTCAATGGCACCAGAACCGGGGCCAAAATGATCAGAATCGCATTGATATCCATGACCATCCCGATCATCAGCAACAGGGCGACAATCATGAAAATGACCATATAGGGATCGGATGACAGGCTCAGCACAAGGCTTGCGACTTCCTGCGGAATGCGATTGAAGCTCAGCCACCAGCCAAGGATCGACGCAAAGGCAATGATGATGAAAATCACCCCCGTAACGCGCGCGGTGCGGATCAGCATCTTGAAGAAATCGGCAAATGTCAGCGCACGGTAAATAAAGATACCGATAAACAGGGCATAGGCGACGGCGACCGATGCCGCCTCCGTCGGGGTGACAATCCCGCCCAGAATGCCGCCCAGAATGATCAGGGGCATGATCAACGCCGTGATCGATGACTTGAAAATCTTCCAGATTTCCAAAAGATTTGCCCGACGTTCGTTCTTCGGCAGGTTCTTGGACCGCGCGGTTACCGCAATCACCGTCATGCAGATCAGACAGATCATCAGCCCCGGCAGGATACCGGCGGCAAACAAACCGCCGATGGAAACCCCCATCAACGACCCGTAAACAACCATCAATCCTGACGGCGGAATGGTCGGGCCGATGATCGATCCGGCAGCCGTCACCGCGCAGGCATAATCACGGCGGTAACCCCGTTCGACCATGGCTGGCACAAGTGTCTTGCCAAAGGCCGCCGCATCAGCGGTCGCCGCCCCGGTCAACCCGGCAAAGAAAACCGATGCCAACATGTTGGTATGCGCCAACCCGCCACGGAAATGCCCGACCAGCGCCTGCGCAAACAGGACAAGGCGGCTGGTGATGCCGATGTGGTTCATGATTTCGCCCGCCAGAATAAAGAACGGCATGGCAAGAAATGGGAATACGTTCAGACCGTTAAAGACTTTGCTTGGCCCCTGAACAAGGAACATGCCCCCGCCCATGTCATAAAGGCCGATCACACCGGCAACGCCAAGGGCAAAGCCAATCGGCATGCCCAGAACCATCAGAACGACAAATGTAATACCGACGATCATTCTGCGCCCTCCGCCAGATCAATGGGAACAAAGCGCCCCTGATCGCGCAGCGCGACCAGCAATAGCTGGATGGCAGCAAGAAGGGATGCAACCGGCACCGCCGCATATGGCAGCATCAGCGTCATACCGAAAATCATTGCCTGACGGCGCATGCCACCGGCGGCAAAGTCAAAGCCGTAAATCGCCAGATACAGAAACGCACACAGCGCAATCAGATCGACACAGAACAGAATCGTGCGCTGAACCGGCTTTGGCGTGCTAAGGATAAACATCCCGATGCCGATATGTTCGCGCCGCGCAATCCCGGCCGATACCGCCAAAAGAGCCGCCCAGATCATCAGGTAGCGTGCAAGTTCTTCGGGCCAGGGTAATTGCCAGTGAAAAATGTAACGATCAATCACGCCAAGCCAGACATCCAGCACAAGGGCCAGCATCAGGACTGCAATTACTCGTTCGACCACCCAGTTCAACGACCGGCTGATCAATGCGGCTGTGGCTTCAACACGGCGCAACGCCATCTTACTTAATCTCTCCGCTGATGAATGTTTTATGTAATTTTTCTACATCGTGATGACATTTTTGTAGCTTGTCTACATATTTTTGAGTCATAATTGCAAATATCACCACGAACGATCTGCAACCAGTGACATTATAGGTAGTTAAACTACATTTTTACCTATACTATTTGGGCCAACCACCCAAAACCACCGGAAGACAACAATAGCGATCAAGCAATTCGGCAATGAACGCCCTGCCCGCTTTACGGTTATCCCCGACAGGATGGGCAATCTCGGCATCAAGATCCAAGCTATCGCCTGCAAACCAAAAAGTGATATTTATCAGCGGGGTGTCGACAACAACACCTCATATTCGAGAATGATCGGAACGCTCGCATGCAACCTACTGTCGATATCATCAGCCTCCTGCGTCGAAAGGCCGGAACCTTTCCCGCACGTGAACAGCGGGTTGCCGACTACGTTCAGGATCACCTGCAAGATGTCACCACGATCGCGCTATCCGATCTTGCGCAAAAGGTTGGCGTCAGCGAACCGACCGTGATCCGGTTTTGCCGGACCCTTGGCTGTGACGGATTTCGCGATTTTAAAATACGGCTGGCGCAGAACCTTGCGGTCAGCATGCAATATCTCGCCCCCGAAGACCTGGCCGACGATACAACTGCCGCCGACGTGCTTTCCAATCACGTGCTGGGCGTGATTGTCGATAACCTGCGTCTGCTGCGCGAACAGCTTTCAAGTACTGAAATCGACAAGGCCGCCGATATTCTGGCCAACGCACGTCAGATCGCCTTTATGGGGGTCGGCGGCGGCTCCACGACGGTTGCCTTTGATGCCGCCAACCGGTTTTTCCGACTTGGCATTCCCGCACAGGCACAAAGTGATGGTTACCTTCAGCGCATGCTGGCCTCGACCTTTGGCGAGGAAGATGTGCTTTTTGCCATCTCCACCAGCGGCCGCCCGACCGAACTGATCCACAGTGCCGCCATTGCCCGCCAATATGGCGCGAAGGTCATCTCAATGACCCACCCGCAAAGTCCGCTTGCCGCCGAAAGCGACCTTGTGATTGGCATTGATATGCCTGAAAACCCTGATATTTATAAGCCAACGGCCACCCGGCATGTTTTTCTGGCAACCATCGATATCATTGCCACCGCGGTTGCCCGGCGCACGCCGGACCGAACACTTGAAAAACTTCGCCGGATCAGGTCATCTTTGCTGACTCTCAATCCGCCGACCGGCCGCCAGCCTATCGGCGACTAATCACGCCACCATCCCCATCGAGGCCCCAATGACCCGTACTGCCTTTATCGGCGAATGTATGATCGAGCTTGCCGGAACATCCCCCGGCAGCATTTTTGGCGCGGCCAATCTCGGCTTTGCCGGTGATACGCTTAATGGTGCAACCTATATGGCACGCACCAGCCGCCTGCTTGCGACACCTGATACAGATGTTTCCTACATCACGGCACTGGGCACGGACCCCTATAGCGACGCGATGATTGCCGCCTGGCAGAACGATAATATCGACACGACGCTGGTTCGTCGCATCGATGGCGCCCTTCCCGGTCTTTATGCCATCCAGACCGATGAAACCGGTGAACGCAGCTTTTCCTACTGGCGCAACAATGCCGCCGCCAAACAGATGCTTCAGGGCGGCCACGATACCGTGGTGCGCGATGCGCTTGGCGGGTTCGATTGCCTGTATCTTTCGGGAATCACACTGGCAATCCTGTCTGATAAAGACCGCCAGACCCTGATCAGCATTGCAAAGGATTTTGCCAAACAGGGCGGCAAAGTCTGCTTTGATACCAATCACCGTCCGCGCCTTTGGGCCGATCAGGACGATGCAATGGCAACCTATCTGGCGATTGCCCCCCATTGCCACACCGTCCTGCCGACATTTGATGACGACAGCGCGCTGTTTGGCGATGCAACGGCCTCTGCCACCGCCAAACGCTGGCATTCGCTGGGCGCGGACGAGGTTGTTGTCAAATGCGGTGGTGAACCGACCTTTTATTCGATCAAGGACGGCGAAACCGGCACCGTAACACCACCCAAAGTCACCGATATCGTCGATACGACGTCGGCCGGGGATTCGTTTAACGGATCATACCTTGCCGCCCGCAATGCCGGGCGTGATGTGCCCGCCGCGATCGCGGTTGCGCAAAAGGTCGCAGGCCGTGTGATTTCACGGCGCGGGGCGCTGGTTGATATCAGCGACATCAAACTTGATCAGTAATCAAGCCGGAACTGAACACCGGCCTTGCTGTCGATTTCGGTGGTTTCACTGGTCACGCTGATATTTGGCGTCAATTCAATCTCGACCTCGACCCCGCTTGACCCCGGGGTCGTGCCGGTCTTGGTCCCGACATAGACCCCGTCCGTCAGGTATTTACCCACCTTGACGTTCGGGCCGTCTTCGCCGCCGCCAACCTGCAAAACATCGGCCCCGATAAAGCGGCGGATCGACCCAACAATATCAAGGCCACCGCCACCACCCGAAAGCTCGTTCACCGCACTGGCAAGCTGCACGGCCTCAATCGCGCTCAGGCTGCCTTGGGACTTGCCAAACAGGACCTGCGACAGGATTTCATCTTCTGGCAGGGACGGATTGGATGTCAAAACCAGTTCCGGGTCGCTTGCCGGGCCTTGGAACCCGGCGGTTACAGTCAGATCATCAGTGGTATAAACCCCTGCGATATCCAGCAACGGATCGGGCGGTGTCGCACCGGAAAACGTGATTTTGGAATCCTTGATCACAAATGTCTTGCCAATGATATCAAGCTGCCCGCGAAGCGCCTGCAATTGCCCGACAATGATCGGCTCTGCGGTTGTCCCGCTGATATCAAGCTTGCCACCCCATTCGGAATCAAGCCCCCGCCCACGCACAAACAAACGCCCTGGAATATCAACCGTCACGTCAAGATTGCCGACAAAACCCGATGCCGCGTTTTTCTTTTCCTCTTCTTCCTCACGCTGCCTGGAATCTTCGATATTCTCGACATCAAGCGTCGAGACCGACACTGGCAGCGCAAGGGTCAGGTCGACTTCACCACGGCGCAGCGTCACATTGCTTTGGATATCAGCAGTCTGTTCGGTTCCGGTAACAGATGCCGTCACATCAGCCCAGAATTGCAGTTCATCCTTACGCGACAGCGCTGCGTTATCAACCTTAAGCTCCGCCTTGTAGCTCAAAAGCGGATCGCCATCCAACGTCACCTCGGCTGCCCCGCTAATCCGGCCATTGCCGCCATCGGTTGCCGAGATTTCCGAAACCCGCAAACCGTTCTGATCAAAATCGCCATTGATCGTGATCTGCTTTAACAGCGTGCCATATTCCAGATGCTCATACGCCCCACCCGAAAGGGCGATATTGCCATTCCAATCAAGCGCATCGAGTGTACCCTTGGCGACCACATCAAGTTTGAGATTGCCAGACAGGACATGATCAGGGGCTGGGACATATGGCCAGAATTGCGCGATTTCGCCATCAACCTTGACCAGTGCATCAATCGGAGCCACCGGATCAAGGGTGTAATCCTGTTTAAGTATGGAAATACCAAGCGGCACGGTACCGCGCGCCTCTACAATCTGGGCCTCATCATTACCAAGTGTCGCATTGCCATCGAACTGACCGTCACGCAACGCCAGATCAAGCACCATTTCAAATGGCTTCAGGTCCTTGACCGCGACGGTCGTGATCTTGCCAATCCCGCCCGAAACGGTCGCCACCGGCAGTTCCCCGGCACGTTCCGACATCTCAGCGGCGATATTCATTGTGCCGTCCAGCCCGCTCAGGCCAAACATCTCTCCCCACGGGCCTAGTACCAGATCGGAAATCTGCGCCTTGGCCGCAAAGCTTTTCTTTGGCGTCAGATCAAGCTTGGCAATCACTTGCCCCGCGCCCACATTCAATGCCGCATCAAGCTTCTGCTGCCCTGTGTCGGTTTGGCTAAACAGCAATGGTTCACGAAGCGCGATGCTCTGGCTGCCGATATTGATATCAAGCAGATCGGCACGAACATTGATGCCATCCGAAAGCCCAAGTTCGACCATGCTATCAAGTTTAATCGGGATACTGTCGCGAAGCTGACCATTGGCATTCGTTGCAATTCCTATGGCCGAAAGATCGCCGGAAATCTCGGTCTGCAACTCATTGATGGCAAGCGGCGCAAAACGAATATCACGCCCGTTCAGGGTCAAATCAAAGCCGGGCTTTTCAAACGCGTTCAGGATCGATCCCGCCAGAACGACATCCTCGATCGCAGATTGCTCCGCACCTTCTTCGGCGGCAAGCCGAATGCCCTTGATGTTCGCATTCACGTCAATCTGCTGCTGGCCTGATTTCGGTACAAACGCCACATCCGCGGTTAGCGCACCGTTCGTCACCGGTGCCCCGAAATCAGACAGCATCACGGCATCAAGTTTACGCACCGAAATCTTGCCACGCATCGGCACGGCGTAATCTGGCAACATCAGGCTACCAACAAGCTCAAGCCGCTCGCCGCTCAGGGCAATGTTATCAACCCGTAATCCATCCGTGGGCAAAACCACATCCGCCGCCAGATCGTAATTACGCCCCATCAAGGCAAACCCGGCCTTGTTGATCAGCGACAATACCGCCTGATCGGACCAGCGCATTTCGCTCACAAGATCAAGTTTTTCAAACTTCTGCCCATCGGCCAAAACCGATGGTGTCGCAAGCTTTATCGTTCCCGCCGGTGCCGCAATATCCCCGTCAAGATTGATCGAAATCGTCGCCGGGGCGATGGAAACACCGACATCAGGCGGCACCACACCAGGTTGAACTGAAAGTTCAGAATCAATCGACAAATCGCTGAATTCATTTGAAATATCGATCTGCGCCGGGCCGGAAACCATCGCGGTGACAATCTGATCAAGCGTGATCGACAGATCAAATGCATCACTGACCGCAAGCTTGCCATCAATGGTTGGCGTCGCCCCGACAATGCGATCAAGATCGGCAATGCCAAACCCGGCCTGATCGGCCTCGATTGCAATATTAGCCGTCCCGCCCTGCTCAACCGACCATGTCAGATCGCGTATCGCAACCTGACCTGTCCCGCGCAGGTCAAGACCCGAAATCGGCGCAAAAATAGCAAGATCACGAATGTCGGCAATCAATTCGCCATCCGTCACCGCCATCACGTCATTGATATCGGTCTTACCGTTAACCGAAATACCCGACGTGATGATACTGATGTTGCCAAGGGCAAACTTGCTGAAATCCGGTGCAATTGCCGCATCAAGGGCAACCTGCTGCGCATTGCCCAGCATCGCGCCAAGATCGGCATCCTGCCATTCATTGCCCGAAACATCGATCCGGCTTTGAACAGAAAACCCGTCTTCATCCCCGCGCAGATCGGCATCAAGTGCCAATGTTTCGATGGTTGATACCGGTGTCGCAACCTGATCCCCGCGCAGCATCACCGTCACATCAGGCAATTCAAGCGGCCCTTCGGCATGCGCGACCACATCAAGCCCGCCCCATGTCACCGCATCCTCAATCAGTCCCGATGTCGCCGGATCAATATCCCCGTGCAGATCGGCCAGAAGAGTGCTCTCATCAAAATCGATTTCCGCCGTCGCGCCAATCGTCGCAAGACCGGATTTTGCGATGTCGGCGCGTGTGACCGAAAGGATATTGGCATCCGCATCAAACTGCCCGCCAATCCCCAAATCAACGTCGCCCTTCAACGGGTCGGGAAGCTGTCCGGCCAGCTCTCCCTGCATTGCCAACAGACCATCAAGGTCAAACCCGATCCGGCTGTCATCAAGCAGCAAGCCCAAATCACCGCCAAGCGTGACCAAGTCACTTGCCGCAAGTTCGATCCGCCCTTTCCAGCCTGTCGCCGGGCCATCCCCTTTCAGGCTGATCGTGATATTTGGCGCATCTTCTGGTGCCAACCCGGCAAGGGTCATGACCAACCCTGCACGATCAAGCTCGCCTTCGATATCGGCCTTTAATCGCTGCGCATCAGCATCAAGATCAAGCTCGACATGCAACCGGTCAATGCTGTCATCAAGCGGTTGCAGATCAAGTGACAAGGCCGCTTCAAGGTTTTCGCGAATTGCCGCACTGGCGCTTAGACCATAGTCAAAACTTTTGCCGCTGGCGGGATCGGAAATGCGTACATTGCCAAGCGCCAGTTTGCCAAGCTCGATGGCCAATGGCGGTGCAAAACCGCCTGATGCGGCCTCTTCTTCCTCTGCCGTCTCGTCCGTGCCGGACATATCGGGCAAGACCACATCAATCGCGGCACTTTCGACGCGATTGATCCGAAGCGTCCCACCCAAAAGGGCAAGCGGGGACCAGTCAAACCCGAACTGACTGACATCCACGGCCAAGCCGGATGACGGCATCAACATCGACAAACGATCAAGCGAAAGCCCCGTCCAAAGGCTGCCCTCGATCCGGCCCAGTTCAAAATCGCCTTCTATCGCATCAGAAACCGTATCGTTCAGCCACGGCGTTAGCGCACGCAATACCGGCCCGGTCCCCGCAATACCGACAATCAGGATCACGGTCAGCAAAAGACATGTAAACGCAATCGCGCCACGTCGCGCCCATTTGGCAACCCTTCCGCGTTTGGTGGTTCCGGATGGTTTGGGATCGTCAGGCAACGTCAAAATGCTTGTCCAAGGCTAAGATAAATCTGGAAATCGTCGTCAACATTGTCACGCTTATCAAGCGGCACGGCGACGTCAAAACGCAACGGCCCGACCGCCGTATAATACCGGAAACCAAGCCCCGCCGCCCAAAGCAGATCAAGGTCTTCGGGGTCACTTGCCTCAAACACGTTGCCGCCTTCGATGAATGGCACGATGCCAAAACTTTCCGTCACACGCGCCCGGAATTCGACCCCGGCCTCAAGCACCGAACGCCCGCCAAGCGGATCACCATCCTCATCAAGCGGCCCGACTTTCTGATATTCGTAACCGCGAACCGATCCACCACCACCGGAATAGAACCGTTTGTTGGCCGGAAGATCCGATCTGTCTTCGCCAATAATCATCCCCGCACGCCCCCGCCCCGCAAGGACATAATCGCCTTCTTCGTCAAAGGCGAAATATTGCGATCCGTTCAATGAAACGGATGTGAATTGTGCGCTTGGACCGCTCAGACTGGTATAGGGCGACACATTGAATTCAAGCCGGTTGCCCTCGGTCGGATCAAGCGGATTATCCGTGCTGTCACGCCGCAAAATCCCCCGCAAACCACCCAGATAGAATTCTTCATTGGGCGAATCCGCACCGGTAAGGTTGGAATATTCTGCCGTCGGGCCAAGCGTGACAGACCAGTAATCACCAAACTTGCGTTCGACCCCGACAAAGCTTTCGACCAGTTCGCCGTCATAGGCATCCGTGCTGTAATTCTTGGCCGACCCATCCGCCACAAGCGCCTGACGACGCTTAAGGAATTGCGGTTTGCGGAATGTTGCCTCAAGCCCCTGGCTTTGTCCCGAACCTTCGATACCAAGTCTGAGCCGTTCACCCGCCCCGAACAGATTGCGGTTTTCCCAGAACGCATTCGCCCCCGGCCCTTCGGCAGTTGAAAAATCAACCCCGCCACCAATCGTACGATGTTTGCGTTCGTGCACTTCGATCTCGACGGGGATTTCACCATTTTCGGCAACCGGCCCGACCGGTTTGACGATCACGCTGTCAAACAGGTTCGATTGCGCCAGATCGCGGCGCGTCGTTTTGACTTCTTCGGGGGAATATTTCTGCCCTGGTTTCCAACTGCGATAACCGGCGATGAAATCCTCATCAACACTTTCTGCCCCTTTGACATTGACCTTGCCAAAATTGGCTTGCGCACCGGTGATCAGCTCATAGGTCACCGAAATGGTCTTTTCGGTGGTATTTGCAATTACGGTTCGCTGGCCCGCTTCCACCAATGGATAACCTCGATCACGCATGATATCGACGGCATATTGTTCGGCCAGAATAATCGGATCTGCGGCTGCACGCTGTCCAAGGTGCAAATTTGACCGCTCAAGCTCCTCATCCGTGGCCTCGCGTTTGGTCGTATGATCCGGACGGACAATTGAAAATTTCACTTCAGACAAAAGATAGGGCTGCTTGACATCGACCACATAAACTAAGTCGACCGGATCGGGTTGTTCCCCACCTGCCGGTGCGCCAGCAGCCGGCTCGCTTGTCGCGCTGACAACGTCATCGCCATCGCCGCCATTTTCGTCGTCCGATATGTTCGGATCATCGGGTTCTGCCTTGCGGATATTGAACGCGACCTGCCCGTCATAAAACCCGAAGGCCCGCAAAACGGTCTCGAACCGCTCCACATCATCCTCGGCCCGGCGTTCAAGCCCGGCAAGTGATGGCGTGGGACGCGATTGCAACCGGATTGATGTGCTGACTTCGCGCAACGCATTGATCAGTTTTTCTTCCTGCGGATCAATGCCTTCGATCTTGACCTGATAGGGAACTTTGGCACCTAGCGCATCCTGCGCCGCACTATCGCTGTCCTTACCGAAACCAAGTTCGGATAGAACGCCATCGCCCGAACATCCCGAAACCGCCGTCCCCATCAACAGAACAGACACAACACCAATGCCACGCAGTCTGGATTTGCGGTTGTAGCGTTTACCCCTGTTGGCCAAAGACGTCCCCAATATTTTCACTCTGTCCCGATAGACTTATTTAACGGTTGGCCGCATTTTCGCGCAGACCAATCCGTTTATTGTTTTAAGCCACTTGCCAAGCGTCTACCATATTTTCATTCTATACGCAGGTCGAAGACACCAAGGATCAGACAGCATGAAAAAATGGCATGGCTGTGATCGTTAAACGCACTTGTCATAAAAATGTGCCAGCCTTACTCGAAGTTGAAAGCAATTTTTGCTGCTGCCACCCAAAAGCCGGAGGCCCCACGTGAATTCGAACGCGACATCAAATTTCTCCCTGCCCGTCATCATCCGCACAGCAACCCGGTCCGATCTGGATGGCCTGTGCGCCCTTGAAGCTGGCAGCTTCACCAGCGATACGATTTCACGATCGGGCTTTTCACGCTTCCTGCGCCAATCTTCCGCCCGCCTTCTGGTCGCCGATGCCGGCGAAAGCGGCAAACCCGACATTGTCGGCTATGGCCTGCTTTTGCTGCGCGCCAATACGACAACCGCACGCATTTATTCGCTGGCGATTTCCGATAAATGGCGTGGCAAGGGCCTTGGCACCCAACTTCTGGCCGGGCTTGAAAACCTGGCGATTGATGCCGGATGTGTGCGTATCCGCCTTGAAGTGCGCGTTGAAAACAGCAATGCCCGCAATCTTTATGACCGCCACGGCTATCAACAGATTGCCGATCTGCCCGGCTATTACGAAGACGGTGCCGATGGCATTCGCCTGCAACATGATCTGTATGACATCCCGACCGAACGATCCCCCGCGGTCGCAACCGGTGCGCCGCTGATCCTTGTCGACCGGTTGAAAGATTTGCCGTTTCAGGTCCCCGGCGCACGCATCATGCGGGTGCGCGAATATCTTGCGCTTGATCATGGGGTGCGTAACCGCCGTGTCATCAACCTGTGCCAGTCCTATGAATATCTGTCACGCGGTTATTATTGCAGCTTGCTTGCCGCCGCACGCAGCGAACGCGTAATCCCCGAAGCAGACGTCCTTCTTGATCTGAACTGGAAACGGCTGCAAAAAACCGCACGCGCGGAAATGAGCCCGCAAATCGTCGAGGCCTTGGCCAAACCGGGCGATCACCCGACGAAGATCGACGTATTCTTTGGCCGCACCGTCGATAAACGCTTCCGCGATATCGCTCAACGCGCCTTTGACCAGTTCCGCTGTCCTATCCTGCGTCTGCATCTGAACCCGTCGGACAAGAAAATCCTGCGCGAAATCGAAGCCCCGGCACTAAGCCAACTGGGTGCCGAAGACCTGCCCGCATTCGAAAGCGCCATCCGTGCCTATCTGCGCGGTCGCGTGCGCAAACCGGCATCTGGCGGCAACCCGCCAAGCGCGCTGGTGGCGATCCTGCATGATCCCGATGCGGTCCTGCCGCCATCCGATAGTGATGCATTGGCCCTGTTCATTCAGGCCGCCTCCGACCTTGGTGCCAAGGCCGAACTGATCACGGCCAAGGATTTCCATCACCTGTCGGAATTTGATGCGCTGCTGATCCGCGAAACCACCGCCCTTGATCATCACACCTATCGCTTTGCCAAACGGGCGCGCAAGGAAGGCATTCCGGTGATTGACGATCCGGACTCAATCCTGCGCTGCACGAACAAGGTGTATCTTGCCGAATTGCTGCGTACGCACCGTATTCCGGCCCCGCGCAGCATGATTTTCGATAAACGCCGCATTGCCGAAATCGGACAGCAATTCAGCTTCCCATCGGTGCTCAAGGTACCCGATGGCTGCTTCTCGCGCGGGGTGCGCAAGGTGAAATCACCCGAACATCTGGCCGAAGTCGCGACCGAGATGTTCAAAAATTCCGAACTTCTCGTCATTCAGGAATATGTCGAAACCACCTTTGACTGGCGCATTGGCGTTCTGGGGGGCGAGCCACTATTTGCCAGCCGCTATTTCATGGCGCCGGGCCACTGGCAGATCGTCAAACACGAAGACGACGGCAAATCGTTCGAGGAAGGCGGCTTTGAAACCGTCGCCGTCGAAGATGCCCCGGCTGATATCGTTTCCACAGCCTTGGCTGCGGCCCGCCTGATGGGCGATGGTCTTTATGGTGTCGATATGAAAGAAACCCCGCACGGCCCGATGGTGATCGAAGTCAACGACAACCCCAACATCGACGGCGGGGTCGAGGATGTCGTGCTCGGCATGGACCTGTATCGCCGGATCATCGCCCACCTTCTGGGCAAGATCGCGCGTCCGTAATGCATTCCAATCAAAATGACAAAGGGCCGGTTTATCCGGCCCTTTTTTCAATAAATACCGCCGCCTGCAGCTTGTCCCGGCCATAACGAACCATAAGGTCAAACTCGTTGCGCAGGATCGGTGTCGATACGCAATCGCTGCCGCTGAACGGTTCGTGATCTTCGCCAATATCCGGATCGGTGACATAGACATAGCGGTCATCAAAACCCGAAACCACGACCCAGTGCGGGATTTTATCGCCGTAAATACGATACTGGCTGATCAGGACAAGCGCGATCTTGCCCTGTTTTGACCGCTCTTCGATCTCGGCAATGCTGAACGGCCCGGTGGTTACCGGAATACCGGCCTCGCGTGCCTGCCGGGCGAAATCATAATGCACCAGCTCGACAACTTCGCGGTTTTTGGGTTTACGCACCGTATCAACAAAAAGCGGCCCGTCACGGCTGCTTAAAACCTCGACATCAAATCCGCGTTTATGCGCCGCCAGTCCAAGGCCAAGCGGCCCGCAGCCGCCATGCCCCGATGTCATGAATACCGTGGTTGCCTCACGCCAAAGCGCAATTTCCTGATTGCGATCCATTTCGACATTGGGATCAAGCGCATTCATCGCCATCATCAATGCCGCCGGTCCACAGGTGAATGGCATGGTCTGGTGATAAAAATGGATCGGCGATGGCCGACGCAGGGATTGCGGCACCAGAACACGTTCCATGCGCAGCGCGTCGGAATGATCGGGATAATAATCGGGATACAGGGCAAATTCGCGATATCCCGCCGCCTTGAACAATCCAATCGCCGTTTCGTTACCCGGGTTGACTTCAAGCCGCAGGATCGGGGCCCCGAAATCAAGGCTGAGTTCCTCGGCCCGGGTCAGGAGTGCCCGGCCGATCCCATGCCCGCGGTGCGCATCAAGGACCGCCATGGAATAAAGCCGTGCCATCGCGACGTTGGATCGGAAAATCACCAGGGCATAGCCGACAACCGCGCCATCGCGTTCGGCAACACAAAGGCGCGCCGTCTCGCTGCCCAGGAAACGCTTGAAAGCGCGGCGCGACAGACGGTCGATCAAAAAGGATTGGTTTTCGATGGCACAAAGGGCATCCAGATCGCCCTCGACCGCCATACGAAGTGATAAGTCGCTCAAAACGGCACCTTCAAACACATGGCATGCGCGCCATTGTCGCGCGCCGTGACCATATCGTTCTAATCCCTCGAAACTTAAAGTGCAATTTTGGCAGATGTGTCACGCAAAAACGCTATCCTGCCTCTACGGTCGCGATGCCGTCGCCATCCTGATCCGGGTTGATGATCATTGGGTCAAGGGCGGCAATCGCGGCATATTGGGATAAAAACACCTGCCCGCTCAGATGCGATAAAAACGCGGTGCGCGCCAACCGGTCCATCACCGGTCCCTTGACCTCAGATAGATGGAATTTAACCCCGGCATCGCGCAGACGCAGATTGATATCTTCAAGGCTTTCAAGACCGCTAGCGTCAATTTCATTAATCGCCGGACACATCAAAATCACATGCGCCAAACCCGGATTCTTCGCCACCAGATCATAAATCCGGTCTTCCAGATAACGACTATTGGCAAAATAAAGACTTTCATCGGGGCGCACCGTCAAAACCCGCGTGCCGGTCAAAACCTGATGACGATGGATATTGCGAAAATGTTCGGTTCCAGGCACCAGACCGACCACCGCAATATGCGGGCGGCTGGTGTGATGCAGATGCAAAATGATCGACAGCAGCACACCGCTGATCACCCCCGGCTCGACACCAAACAAAAGCGTTACGGCAATGGTTGCCATCATCGCGCTGAAATCGCGTTTCGAATAAACCCAGACCCGCCGGATCGCCGCAATATCCACAAGACTTAATACCGCGACAATGATGGTTGCGGCCAATGTCGCATGCGGCAGAAAATACAAAAGCGGCGTTAAGAAAAATGTCGCCGCCCCAATCGCAATCGCGGTTATCAAACCGGCGGCGGGTGTTTGCGCCCCGGCATCGAAATTCACCACCGACCGGGCAAACCCGCCCGTCACCGGATATCCGCCCGAAAAACCGGCGGCGATGTTCGATGCGCCAAGGGCAATCAATTCCTGATCGGGAACAATGCGCTGGCGGCGCTTGGCCGCCAATGTCTGGGCAACCGAAACCGATTCAACAAATCCGATCACGCTGATCAGCAATGCCGGCACCACAAATTGCACGACAAGTTCCGGATCAAAGGATGGGATCGACAGCCCTGGAAACCCGACCGGAACATCGCCGACAATCCGCACGCCCACCGCCGCCAGATCAAACTGCCAGACCAGCCACGTTGTGACGATCACCACCAGAACCGGCCCGGCCTTGGTCAAGAACGACGCCCAAACCCTGGCCATCCCCAACCGCACCAGAAGCGCCCCCATCGACATCCGCACCCAAAACAGGAAAATCAGGCTGCCAATCCCGATCAAAACCGTCGAAAGGTTGCTGTCTGCAACGGATCGCACAATCGCAGTCGCGGTTTGCATCGCATTTCCCGACGGGATCTGAAGGCCCAGAATATGGCGCATCTGCCCCAACGCAATCAGGATGCCCGATGCGGTAATGAAACCTGATATGACCGGATGGCTCAAAAAGCTGGCCAGAAATCCCAAACGGAAAATCCCCATCGCCAGCAACATCAAACCCGACATCACCGCCAATGTCACCGCCGCCATCAAGGCATTAACGCCCTCGGGCAATTGTGCCGCCCCAATGGTCGATGCCGTCATCAATGAAATGACCGCAACCGGCCCGACGGCCAAGGCACGGGACGTGCCAAACACCGCATAGGCAATCAATGGCAGGATGGAGGCATAAAGCCCGACTTCGGGCGGCAATCCCGCCAGCATCGCATAAGCCAGACTTTGCGGGATCAACATTACCGTCACGATCACCGCCGCCGTCATATCGTTGGCGGCGTCGTGCCGGTTATAGGTCCGTCCCCAGTCGAGGATCGGAAAATAACGGTGCAACCGTTTCACATTCGGCACTCCGGGGCATCAAGGCCACAAATCACGTCGGCCCGTTTCCGCCAATGGCTACACCGCTGGATCATCAGCTCCGTGCGGCGATCCGCGGTGCCAGACCAGACATGTCATACCCCGCATCCGCAGCCGTTTTGACAATATCCTCGACCGGCATCTTCCCGGCATTGGCAAGCGACCACAAAATCGTGCAGCGCGTTCCGGTCCGGCAATAGGCAAACACCGGTTTGGGAGCTTCGTTTAACGCCTTGGCAAAGGCATCGGCATCGCCGTCCTGCACATTGCCACTCATCACGGGCTGAAACACCGCCGTAAGGCCAAGTTCCTCGGCGCGCGCCTTGACCGCACTAAACGGTGGCTGGCCGGGATCTTCATTGTCCGGCCGGTTACAAATGATCGTCTTGAAACCGGCTTGGGCAATGTGATCCAGTGCCTCAATCGGCATCTGGGGCGATACGGTAAGATCGTCATTCAGGCGTTTCATCGTCCTTGCATCCATTCTTTCGCGTCGGAAACGTCCCGCCTTTGCCCTCAAAGGCTGTTAAGCGGAATCTTGAGATAACGGATGCCATTATCTTCGGCTGGTGGCAACTCCCCAGCGCGCATATTTACCTGAACCGATGGCAGGATCAGGCGCGGCATATCCAATGTCGCGTCCTTGGCCTTGCGCATTTTGGTGAATTGATCCTCACTGATACCTTCGCGGACATGGACATTATGGGCGCGTTCTTCGGCCACCGTGGTTTCCCAGATATAAATATCGCGCCCCGGTGCCTTGTAATCATGGCAAAGGAACATCCGTGTTTCTCCCGGAAGGGCCAGAATCTTTTGCACCGACCGATAAAGTGTCGCCGCGTCCCCACCCGGAAAATCACATCTTGCGGTGCCAAAATCGGGCATGAACAACGTATCGCCGACAAAAACGCTATCACCAATCACATAGGACATGCAGGCGGGTGTATGCCCTGGCGTATGCAGCGCACGCGCCGAAAGCCCGCCGATTTCAAACGTTTCCTCATCCTCGAACAGATGGTCGAACTGACTGCCGTCGCGCTGGAATTCCGTTCCGGCATTAAACACCTTGCCAAAAGTTTCCTGCACCACACTGATCTTTGATCCGATACCCATGCGCCCGCCCAGCTTGTCCTTCAAATACGGGGCCGCCGACAGATGATCGGCATGGACATGGGTTTCAAGTATCCATTGCACCGTAAGCCCTTCCTCGCGGACAAAGGCAACAATCGCATCGGCGGAAACGGTATTGGTCCGGCCACTTGCCGGGTCATAATCCAGAACCGAGTCAATAATCGCGCAACAACTGCTTTGCGGATCGCGCACCACATAGCTGATCGTAAAGGTCGCCTCGTCAAAAAATGCCTTCACCACCGGCATTTTCGATTTGTCCGCCCGAAGCGACGGTTTGCCTGATCCGATACTCATGCCACTCCTCCGGTATTGTCGGACGCCGATAATGCTAGTTCGTGGATGTCTGACAGGTGCAAATACCCAAAATGCGATACAGCAGGCAGAATCGCATAACCCCGGTCAACAGGATGACCGCGCCCACAATCATCGCAAGCCAGCCAAAACCGCCAAGGGTGGCAAACGGACCGGCCTCGGTCGCAAGGATGAACGGCAATACAATCAGTACAAGACCAAGGATGATCCGTACCACACGATCAAATGTTCCAACATTGGCTTTCATCGCGAAACTCCGCTTTTTAAATGGATGAATAATCTCTGGCTCAAAGGTTATAATTAAATATTATAATAATCAAATGTAATTTTATCATTTTTTTGTGTTAAAAATGATCCATCGCAATGCAATGTACAAAAGCGCCCGGTTGCGGTCCTTTCCCGCGCGTGCTAAGCCCCTCTCAAATCAAAATTTCTGGGGATGGATCATGACCGACAACGTTGCATCACAACCCGAAAACGCCTCAACACCTGATTGGCCTGTCTGGCAGGCACAAAATCCGGCGGGCACATTTTCCCAGTGGCTCAAGACGTGTGTTGCCGATGATTGGCACAAGGTCACCCACCATCCCTTTACCGATGCCTGGGGCAAGGCCGCGGTTCCCGACCGCAATCTCAAAAACTATCTGATTCAGGACCACCGTTTTATCGACCGGTTTGTTGCCCTTCTGGCCGGTGCCGTATCACGTGCGCCAACGCTGCCCGACCGGATTCCGGCCTGCCAGTTTCTCGCCCTTCTGACCGGACCGGAAAACACCTATTTCGAACGATCACTTGATGCGCTTGGCGTCACCGAACAGGAACGCCGCGAAATGCCGGATTGGGACGTCACCTCGGACTTCAAGGACCTGATGCGCACCGCCATGGAAAGCAACGACTACGCCAGCATGCTGGCGGTTCTGGCCGTGGCCGAAGGCACCTATCTTGGCTGGGCGGACCGGGTTCACAATGAAATCAAAAGCCACCCCAAAGAATTCTGGTACGCCGAATGGCTTGATCTGCATATGGGGGACTATTTCGAAAGTGTCGTCGCCTTTCTGAATGATCAGCTCGATAAAACCGGACCGACACTCGATGACACGGCCCGTGCAAACTGTCTCTCCTGTTTTCGCGAGGCAACCGAACTTGAAGTCCGGTTCTTTGACGCGGCATGGGGTTCACAAACGTGATCACCATCCGCCCGTATCGCGCAACCGATGCATCGGTCCTGACCGAAATTTACACCCGTTCCGTCACGGAACTGGGATCACGTGCCTATAACCCTGATCAGGTCGGCATCTGGACGTCTCTCGCCCCAACCGCAGAACGGTTTGCCGAACTGATGGATGATGGTCGGCTGCGCCTGATTGCGGCCGATGCAAACGGCCGGGCCGTCGCCTTTTGCGATCTCGAAGCCGACGGGCATATCCATTTTCTGTATGCCCTGCCCGAACTTGCCGGGACCGGTGCGGTCACGACACTTTATGACGCCCTTGAAAAATCGGCACGTGACCGCAACATCGCAAAGCTCTATTCTGAAGCCAGCGAACTCGCCAAGGGCTTCCTGTTAAAACAGGGCTTTCACGTGGTTGAACGCCGCGATTTTGAAGTCGCCGGGGTCCCGATCCATAACTATGCCGTTGAAAAACGCCTGCGTCCTGTGACCTGATGGCGGGCAAAATCAAAAGGCGGTCATTTCCCGACCGCCTTTTCATATCAACTGTCCTTGATCGCCCGACGGGCGGTTGTCACCACCCGCTCGACAAAGGCATCGGCCTGCCCGATATAATGCGCCGGATCGCGCAACCTGGCCCAGTCGATCCCGACATCGGTCAGTTTTGGCAATTCTTCAAACAGATTGCTTTGATTGGCGGCAGATCGCGACAACGCGTCTTTCACCAGCTTGTCCGCCCCGTCACGCCCAAGATGCTCGGCAAGGGCAAAGGTCGCGGCCTCCGCCAGCATCGCACCACGCGACAGCTCAAGATTGGCCGCCATCCGGTCAGTATTGACCTTAAGGCTCGGCACCATATCAACCGCCTGCGCCAATCCGGCCCCGGTTGCCATGATCATCTGCGGCAATGTCAGCCATTCCAGCAACCAGCTTGCGCCAGAACGTTCATGTTCATGGATCTGGCTTTGCGCAAATGTGCCAAGCTGGCCTGCATTGAACCGCGCCAGCGTGATCAGCATCTCGGCCTGAACCGGATTGGATTTATGCGGCATTGTCGATGATCCACCGCCCTTGCCCGGCTGGACCTCGGCAATTTCGGATTGCGCCAGCAAAACCAAATCCTGCCCCATCTTGCCAAGCGCACCGCTAAGTGCGGTTAACTGTGCGGCAAAATCGACCAGAACATCGCGCTGGCTGTGCCACGGCATATCGGTCGGCGGCAGTTCAAGTTCATCGGCCAGGTTGCGTTCAACCTCGATCGCCTTGTCCCCGATGGATGCCAGCGTCCCCGCCGCCCCGCCAAAACTTAACCGGAACAGGTCAGAACATAACGTATCAATCCGCTGATCAATCCGCACCAGTGGTGCCAGCCATCCGGCGGCCTTAAGCCCGAATGTGGTTGGCACGGCCTGCTGGGAACGGGTCCGTCCGATCATGACCGTCGCCCGGTGGGTTTCGGCCTGCGCAACCAATGCCTTGATCAGCTTGCGCGTCCGGCGGCGGATAATCCCCACCGCATCGCGAAGCCGCAACACAAGCCCCGTATCAAACACATCCTGACTTGTCGCACCAAAATGGACATAACGCGCATCATCCCCGCCGATCTCGGCCTTAAGTGCCTTGACCAATGCCGGCACCGGCACACCGGCACTTGCCGTACCCGCCGCCAATGTTGCGGGATCGGGGCGAAATTCGCGGCAGATATCGGCAATACGGTTTGCACTTGCTTCTGGGATCACGCCCGCGCGTGCCTCGGCCGATGCCAATGCCGCCTCAAACAGCACCATCGATGCGATCTGCGCATCATCGGTAAAAAGCGCGGCAATTTCCGCATCGGCAAACAGATTGCCAAGCATCGCAGAATCAAAAGGCGAAATCGTCATCTGGTTTGGTCCACCGTTTAAACAGGTGTTATTTCAGTTTGGCAGGGGTCAGAACCCTAGTGTCGCGCCGCTATTGCGTTCGGTCAACAACACAAAAAGAAGCCCCTGCCCGTTCTTCAACGGCACAGGGGCCCTTTTGAAATCAAACGATCAATCAGACCGCTTCAAGCACAATGGCAATGCCCTGCCCGACGCCAATGCACATCGTCGCCAGCGCATATTTACCACCGGTACGTTTCAGCTGCATCGCCGCCGTCCCGGTGATACGTGCGCCCGACATGCCAAGCGGATGACCAAGGGCAATCGCCCCGCCATTCGGGTTCACACGCGCATCGTCATCGGCAAGACCAAGGTCGCGCAATGTCGCCAGCCCCTGCGAGGCAAAGGCCTCGTTCAGTTCGATCACGTCAAGCTGATCGGTCGTAAGGCCAAGACGCGCCAGAAGCTTCTTGCTGGCCGGTGCCGGGCCAAAACCCATGATGCGTGGCGGGACACCCGCCGTTGCACCGCCAAGCACCTTGGCAATCGGTTTCAGGCCGTATTTCTTGACCGCCGCCTCCGATGCAATGATCAATGCTGCCGCACCGTCATTCACACCCGATGCGTTGCCCGCCGTCACCGAACCGCCTTCGCGGAACGGGGTCGGCAGCTTGCCAAGTTTTTCGGCTGTCGTGCCCGGACGCGGATGTTCGTCCTTGTCGACGATGATCGGGTCGGCCTTGCGCTGCGGAATGGTGACCGGCGTGATTTCAGCAGCCAGATTACCGTTTTCCTGTGCTGCCACCGCCTTGTCCTGCGACCGGGCGGCAAAGGCATCCTGATCAGCACGGCTGATCTTGAAATCCTCGGCCACGTTTTCACCGGTTTCCGGCATGGAATCAACGCCGTACTGCTTTTTCATCACCGGATTGATGAAACGCCAGCCAATCGTGGTGTCATAGATTTCCGCATTGCGCGAAAAGGCGGTTTCGGCCTTTGGCATCACAAACGGCGCACGCGACATGCTTTCGACACCGCCGGCAATCATCAGATCGGCCTCGCCCGATTTGATCGCGCGTGCGGCCATGATGATCGCGTCCATACCCGATCCGCACAGACGGTTGACCGTCGTGCCGGTCACATTTTCCGGCAACCCGGCCAGAAGCGACGACATGCGCGCCACGTTGCGATTGTCTTCACCGGCCTGGTTGGCACATCCGAAAATCACGTCATCGACATCGCCGAAATCGATATTCGGGTTGCGTTCGATTAACGCCTTCAGCGGAATGGCACCAAGGTCGTCCGCACGAACCGACGAAAGACTGCCGCCAAAACGGCCAATCGGGGTGCGGATAAAATCGCAGATATAAGCATCAGCCATATTCAAAGTCCTTACTGCTGGCCTTCATGGGCCTTGGCGGTGCGGGCATGCAGGTCACGCAGGACCTGAAGCTCGTGCGCGTCGGGCACCGGAGTTTCGGCGAGTTCATCAGCAAATTCAACAGCCCAGCCGGTGTTTTCGATAATATCTTCGCGCTTCACGCCCGGATGGATCGATGTCACGATGAAATGCTTGCCAACCGGATGCGGTTCCATGATGCAAAGATCGGTAATCAAACGCGACGGACCTTTGGTATCAACACCATAAGATGCGCGGTCATCCCCGCCCTTGCCATGACCAAGCGAGGTCACGAAATCGATCTTCTCAACAAAGCCGCGTTTGCTTTGTTTCATCACCAGAAACACCTCGCCACAGCTCGTCGCGATTTCCGGCGCCCCGCCACCACCCGGCAGGCGGACTTTGGGATCGTCATAATCGCCAATCACGGTGGTGTTGATGTTGCCGTATTTATCAAGCTGTGCCGCGCCAAGGAAGCCGACGGAAATCTTGCCGCCCTGTAACCAGTAACGGAACATTTCCGGCACCGGCACGGTATTGACGGCCGTTTCGCACAGCTCGCCATCACCGATGGATAGTGGCAATACGTCCGGCTTCGTGCCAATCGTGCCGCTTTCATAAATCAGGGTCAGTTCCGGCGCATGCGTCAACCGTGCAAGGTTGCACGCCGCCGACGGCATGCCGATGCCGACAAAGCACACATCGTCATTCTTGAGTGCGCGCGAGGCAGAAACCGTCATCATTTCGGTAGGGGTATAGTCAACCATGATCTTTCCTCCGCTTACCCTTTGTTCGCTTCGCGCTTGGCGGCGAAATCTTCGGGGCCGCCCTTCATGACATGCTCATCGATCCACGCGGTGAAACTGTCACGATCATTGGCGATCTTATCCCACGCCTTGTAAAACGCGTTGTCGCGCTTGTAATAGCCTTGGGCATAAGACGGATGTGCCCCACCCGGCACCTCGACAATCGCGGTCACCGCCCAGTTCGGCAGCATCACGGCGTTGTAGGGAACATCGTCAAAGTTATCGACGATCTCCTCGACCGTGATGATCGACTTTTTCGCCGCCAGAACGGCTTCTTTCTGAACACCGACAATGCCTTCAAACAGGACATCGCCCTTTTTATTGGCTTTCTGGGCATGGACCACGGCAACATCCGGACGAATGGCCGGAACAGCGGCCAGGCTTTCACCAGTGAACGGGCATTCGATGAATTTGATATTCTTGTTCACGCGCGGCAATTCCGCCCCGCGATATCCCTTGAACACCGCACAGGGCAAACCTGCCGCCCCCGCGTCATAGGCATTGGCCATTGCCGCGTGGCTGTGTTCTTCGATCTCAAGCTTGTGCGGCCAGCCTTCCTGAACCGCATCGCGCAACCGGTGCAAAGACCCGACACCGGGGTTCCCGCCCCACGAAAACACCAGTTTCCTTGCACAACCGGCCCCGATCAGCTGATCATAGATCATGTCGGGCGTCATCCGGATCAGGGTCAGATCCCTGATCCCCTGACGAATGACCTCGTGCCCGGCGGCATGCGGGATCAGATGCGTGAAACCTTCCATCGAGACGGTATCGCCATCCTTGATGCAGGATGCGACAGCCTCTTTAAGCGACATGAAACGTGCAACCACGGTAAAACTCCTGTGGTAACCAGAACAAGAAAACGCGGCATATCTCAGCCGGATGCGTTGGAATGATTTGGATGGCTGCGCCTACCGGCTTTCCCCAAAGCAGCGAACACAGCCATCCGGACCGAAGCGACCTACACGTCGAAGAACACGGTTTCCGCGTCCCCCTGCATGTGAATGTCGATCCGGTATTCAACCCCGGTACGGGTTTCGACACGCTTGGCAATCAGCGTGTCACGGCGATCGGCGGGAACCGATTGCAGGATGTCATCCTTGGCGTTAAGTTCCGCCTCGTCATCGAAATAGAAACGGGTAAAGGCATGAACCAGCATGCCGCGCATGAACACGATGACATTGACAAACGGGGCCGTGCCATCGGCAACAACCCCCGGTTTGACGGTGTCAAAATAAAATCGGTTCTGCGCGTCCGTGCCGGTACCGCAACGGCCAAGGCCCCGGAAATCCGATGATGCAACATCCACCGGATTTTCGGTATAGGTGCCGTTGGCATCGGCCTGCCAGATTTCGATCATCGCGTCATTGACGACATCGCCGTTGCCATCAAGCACACGACCGATGATGCGGATATGTTCGCCTTCCGCGTCCGGTCCGGCGATGGTCGTGTCGGCAATGTCGGTAAAGTCGTATGCATATTGCCCGGCAGTCAGGCCATAGGCGAAATACGGACCAACCGTCTGCGAGGGGGTTTCACCATATGCCATGACTTAATTCTCCATCGGGGTGGCATTGCGTCCGCGCAGGACGATGTCAAACTGATAACCAAGGGCGAAGCCTTCCTCGGTCTTCTCGATCGAGAATTTCGAAATCAGGCGTTCGCGTGCCGCGGCGTCCTCGGTGCCCAGGAAAATCGGATCAAGTTCGAGCAACGGATCACCCGGAAAATACATCTGGGTCACAAGGCGCGTGGCAAATCCCGGCCCGAACAGCGACAGATGAATATGGTTCGGACGCCATGCGTTGAAATGGTTGCCCCACGGATAGGCCCCCGGCTTGATCGTATAGAAAACATAATTGCCGTTGGCATCGGTCATGCACCTGCCCGATCCGCGGAAATTCGGGTCCAGCGGCGCGTCATGCTGATCCACCTTATGCACATAACGCCCCGCCGCATTGGCCTGCCAGACTTCGACAAGAATGTCGGGCTGCGGGCGGCCATCGGTATCCATGACCTTGCCATGCACCACAATACGTTCGCCCAGCGGTTCACCATTGGTGATGCCGTTTTTCGTCAGATCGAAGTCAAGCTTGCGCACCGATGCCGGGGCAAAACGCGGGCCGGCGCCCTCGGTCAGACCCGACTTGATGGCAAGCGGTGCACGGGTCGGACCACGCAGAATGGTCGATTTGTAACCGGGTGCGATAAAGGGGGCGTGGGAACCCCAGTCGCGCGGTTTAAAGGTGGACATGGCGTTTACTCTCCCTTGGCGGCCGCATCGATCTCGGCATAGGTTTGTTTGGCAATGCGGAATGCCGTATTGGCGGTGGGAACACCGGCATAGACCGCAACATGCATCAGAACTTCACGGATATCTTCACGCGTGGCACCGGTATTAAGCGTCGCACGGATATGCATCGCCAGTTCTTCTTCATGGCCAAGCCCGGCCAGAAGCGCGATGGTCACAATGCTGCGTTCGCGTTTGGTGAACGCATCGCTGGTCCAGACACCATTCCAGACATTCTCGGTGATGTAACGCTGAAAACCGGCATCGATTTCCGTGACATTCGCCGATGCGCGATCCACATGGGCATCGCCCAGAACGGAACGGCGGGTTTTCATACCTACTTCATACCGGTTCTCAGACAAGGTTCTTCTCCTTGATAAATCGGTCGATCAACCGGGAAAGCAATTCCGGGGTTTCAAGGCACGGCAAATGCCCGACCCCGTTTATAAGTTCGAATTGGGCACCGGGGATCATCCCGGCCATCTCGCGCACCACATCGGGCGGTGTCGCCAGATCATCCGATCCGCAAACACAAAGGACCGGAACAGAAATGCGGGTCGCGGCATCGCGCAGATCACCATCACGAAGGGCAACGCACGTTCCGACATAACCATCCACCGTGGTCCGCACCAGCATGTCGCGATACATCGCGGTTTCAACCGGCCGTTCACGGCGATATGTCGACGACAGCCACCGTTCGATAATCGCATCGCCAAGAACCTCGATACCACCTTCCCTGATGGCATTGATGCGCATGTTCCAGCCATCCGCATCGCCAAGTTTCGGCGCAGTATCGCAAAGGATCAGGCCGCGAACACGTTCTGGCACCAGTTCCGTGACCTTCTGCGCAATCAGTCCGCCAACCGACAAACCGCAGATGATGACGTCCTTGACGCCCAGATAATCCAGAAGCCCGATCAGGTCATTGGCATGCAGGTCGATATTGTAATCCGCCCCGCCAATGCCCGATAAACCATGCCCGCGCTTGTCATAGGTTATGGCGTTTAACCGGTCGGCAAAGGCCGGGGCAACATCGTTCCAGATACGCAGATCGGTACCCAGCGAATTTGAAAACACCAAAGCCGGGCCGTCTTTCGGGCCGGTCTGGCAATAATGGATATGTGTCCCGTTGATCGGGGCGACTTGTAAACTCATGTTTTCCACCCTGACTTGTTCCCCATAATCTGGCAGGCAGTTTTGGTTATGTAAAATGAGGATTTGCGTTAATTGCATAACTATACAATTATATAAACTTGCAAGATTTGATTTCTGGAATGGTACGCATGCTTGATCAACGCATTAAATTCCGCCATCTGACCTGCTTTCTGGAGGTCGCGCGCCAGCGCAGCGTCGTCAAGGCCGCCGACACATTATCCATCACCCAGCCGGCCGTTTCCAAAACCATCCGCGAGCTCGAAGAACATCTTGATGCCCGTCTGTTCGACCGCTCCAAACGTGGCGTCACACTGACCGATTTCGGCAAGGTGTTCCTGCGTTATGCCGGTGCCAGTGTCACCGCCCTGCGTCAGGGTGTCGACAGTATCAGTCAGGTGCGCATGCAGGGCGGGCTTTCGATCAATCTTGGTGTATTGCCAACCGTCGCCGCCAGCGTCATGCCAAACGCCATCCGCCGGTTCAAGGCGCTAAGCCCCGATACAACGGTCAAGGTCGTCGCCGGGCCAAACGTCATGCTGATGGGGCAGTTGCGCGTCGGCGAACTTGATCTGGTGGTCGGTCGCCTGGCCGAACCCGATCAGATGTCGGGTCTGTCCTTCATACATCTATATTCCGAACATATCTCGCTGGTTGCGCGGCCCGGTCATCCATTGCTGGCCGATAAAAACCCGGACATCACCCGCATCCGCGAATTTACCGTTCTGGTGCCCCCCAAACAGGCGATCATCCACCCGACCGTCGATAAAATGCTGATTGCCCACGGGATCGGTGCCCTGCCCGACCGGATCGAAACCGTTTCGACATCCTTTGGTCGCGCCTTTACCCGCGAAACCGATGCGATCTGGATCATCTCGAACGGGGCTGTGGCATCCGATATTGCCGAAGGCCATCTTGTCGAACTGCCGATTGATACCAGCGATACCTTTGGCCCGGTAGGTCTGACCACCCGCATCGACAGTCCGGTATCCCCGCCGGTCGAAATGCTGATCAATGCCGTCCGCGAAGAAGCCACCCTGCATCACGCGACCCATGCCCGCCATGATACATAATCATATGGTTATGAAAACAAGCGCCAATATCATTATACATAACCATGCGACGACCATTAGATTGATTACAAATTGGCATGACTGCTGTGCGTAAACGGCAAACATGCGAACAAAAAGAATAATAAAAACAACAAGAAAAAAAACTTCAGGAAAACTTTGCAGATAAAAAAACGCATCATGGCTGAGACGTTTGATGGCGTTTGGCAACGCCACGGGACGTTCAAAGGAGGAAAAATGAAACACATCACGAAATTGCTGACAGGTGCCGCCGTCGCGACCATGGTGTCGTTTGGCGCCCACGCACAGGAAGTCACACTGACCATCCAGCACTTCCTGGGGCCGAAAGCACCGGCACAGGCCCAGATGATGGAACCGTGGGCCAAAAAGATCGAAGAAGAATCAAACGGCCGCATCAAGTTTGAAATTTTCCCGTCCATGTCACTGGGCGGCAACCCGCCGGAACTGTATCGTCAGGTCCGTGATGGTGTCGCCGATATCGTCTGGACCCTGCCGGGTTACACCCCGGGCGTCTTCCCGCGCACCGAAGTTTTCGAACTTCCGGGTGTTCATCTGGGGGATGCACGCGCGACCAACCTCGCGATCTGGGACATGATGGAAGACATGGCACCGGACCTTAAAGACATTCATCCGCTGGCTGTCCACGTCCATGCCGGTCAGGCCATCCACCTGACCCAGAAAGAAGTCCGCACCGTTGCCGATGTCAAAGGCCTCAAACTGCGTACACCGACCCGTACCGGTTCCTGGGTGATTGAATCCTGGGGCGCAGAACCGGTTGGCATGCCGGTCCCGGCCCTGCCGCAGGCCATGTCGCTTGGCGTGGTTGACGGCGGCCTTGTTCCGTTCGAAGTCGTCCCGCCGCTGAAACTGGCTGAACTGGTTTCCTATTCCGTCGAAGGCCAGGGCGTTAATTCCCGCTTCGGTACCTCGGTCTTCCTGTTCGCCATGAACAAGGACCGTTACGAAAGCCTGCCCGACGATCTCAAGGAAATCATCGACCGTAACTCCGGCCGCGATTTTGCCGCCCAGATCGGTGATGTTTTCAATAATGTCGAAGAAGTCGGCAAGAAAATGATCAACGATGGCAAGGGTCAGGTTGTTGAACTGACGCCCGAAGAAAAAGCGACCTTTGACGATGCATCCGCATCGGTTGTTGATCGCTGGATCGAAGAAGCCAAATCGAACGGCATCGACGGTGCCGCACTGGTCGAAAAGGCCAAGGCTGCCGTTCTCGCCCATACCGAGCAGTAATCTCTCCAGATTACTGGCAAATCTGACAGGGTTACGTATCATCACGTTACGTAACCCCGTTTTCCCGCAAGATTGCCCGCGAGAATGAATGACAGATGAAACACGTGCTTAACAAGGCCGCATCATGGCTTGCCGTGGCGGGTGGTTTTTTGGCCCTGCTGATCGCGGTGGTAACCATCGTCAACGTTACCGCATTCGGCCTGGACAAACTCGCGCGCCTGTTTGGTGCGAATTTCCCGGCAATTATCGGCTATGAAGACTTCGTCAGTATGATTGTCAGCTCGGCAGCCCTGATGTTCTTCCCCTATTGCCAGACCCGCTACGGCCATGTCGCCGTCGATGTCTTTATCAAAATGTTTCCCCAATGGTTCGCGCGCGGCGTGGATATCATCTCGGGCGTCCTGATGACGCTTCTGGCCCTGTTCCTTGGCTATATGATGATCCACGGCCTGATCGAAGTCCGCAGCGACAATACCCTGTCGGCAATTCTGGGTTGGCCGATCTGGCCGTTCTATGTGCCGGGCATCGTATCGATGTTCCTGTGGGCGCTGATTGCCGCAAGCCAGATTTTCGAAAGCGAGGCCCCGGCCAATGTCTGAACGCGAATTAATCGGCCTTGGCGGTCTCGGACTGCTGTTCTTTATCCTGGCGCTGCGCGTTCCGGTCGGGCTTGCCATGATCGGTGTCGGGATCGGCGGCAACTATGTGCTTAGCCTGTTTTTCCCGTTCCTGCGCTTTGAACCCTATCTGCAACAGTTCAAGTCCCTGTTTTACGGGATTGTCTCGAACTATGAACTGTCGGTCGTGCCGTTATTTGTCCTGATGGGCTACCTCGCCAGTCAGGCCAACCTGTCACGCGATCTGTTTCAGGGCGTAAACGCCATTCTGGGTCGTTTCCGGGGTGGTGTCGCCATGGCCGCCATCGGGGCGTGTGCCGGGTTTGGCGCGGTTTGCGGATCATCGCTTGCGACCGCATCGACCATGGGCAAGGTCGCCCTGCCCGAATTGCGCCGCCTGAATTATTCGCCGCGCCTTGCCACCGGCACGCTGGCAGCGGGCGGCACGCTTGGCATTCTGATCCCGCCGTCCGTCGCACTAGTGATTTACGCCGTCACGGTCGAGGCATCGATCATCCAGATGTTCCAGGCGGCAATCATCCCCGGTTTGCTGGCGGTGGTGTTCTTTATGGGTGTAATCGCCATTCAGGTCCGCCTGAACCCAAGCCTTGCCCCGATCCCCGAACCGATGGAACCGGCCGAACGCCGCGAGGCATTACTGCGCCTGATCCCGGTCATGGTGATTTTCGGCTCGATCATTCTCGGTCTTGGGGCTGGTCTGTTCACCCCGACCCCGGCGGCCGGTGTGGGTGTGTTTGCCATTCTGGTTTACGGCGCCTATATGCGCCTGCGTGGCAAGGGTGGCCTGACATTTTCCGGCCTGAAACAGTCGCTGCGCGATACGGCTGTCACCACCTCGATGATTTTCTTCATCCTGCTGGGTGCCGAAATCCTCAAGGGTTTCTTCAGCCGTGCCAACCTTCCGGCCTATATGGCCGAGGCCGCCGCGACCAGCGGACTTGATCCATGGCTGATCATGGTTCTGATGCTGCTCGCCCTGATCGTTCTGGGCTGCTTCATGGAAAGCCTGTCGATGATTGTTGTGATCATCCCGTTCTTCTGGCCGGCCTTGGTCGATATCAATGGCGGGGATTGGGCAACGGCGGCAACGGCGGCCTATGGCATGGGGGCCGAAGACCTTAAAATCTGGTTCGGTATTCTCGCCCTGATTGTCGTGGAGCTGGGATTGATAACGCCACCGGTGGGATTGAATGTGTTCATCATCAACGCCCTTGCCGATGGCGTCCCCATGAGCCAGACCTTCCGCGGTGTCATGCCCTTCTTTGCCGCGGAAATTCTGCGTATTCTGCTGCTGATCTTTGTGCCGGTGCTAACCCTGTTTGTGCCGACATTGCTCGGCGGTTAGCAACGCGCATCATAAGCTTCCGAAAAGCCCGCCCGATCTGGCGGGCTTTTCTTTTGGTCAAACCCGAAAACCGCTAGACTGTCCCAAAGCAAACAGCAAAACATGATCATGGTCGCAACCCGCAACAGCATTCCGGTCTACAAGCTTTACGGTGAAACCGGCGAAACCGCGCCCGGAACCGCCGAACAGATTGCCATTTCCGAACCGGAATTTTTCCATCTCGAAAGCATCCCGTCGCGATCCAAACTGCATGACCTGCACATCCAGCCGCACCGTCATGCCAATCTGTTTCAGCTGCTTTACATCACACGCGGCCATGCCGGGATCGAATTTGACGACCGGCAATTCACCATGCAGGTCGGGCAGATCCTCACCATGCCGCCCGGCACCGTTCACGGCTTTCGCTTCAGCCCCGATATCGATGGCTGGGTCATTTCACTGACCGATTACCATTTGCAGGAAATCCTTTCCCCCGCCCCCAAACTGCTTGCGCGCCTTGACCGGCCGCTTTGTGTCGATGCATCGGGAACCGCCGATCAGCCCGGCCCTACCGATTTCCTGATCCGCCAACTGGTCGCAGAATATTACGGACATAATACCGGGCGGTTATATGCACTGCGCAACATATTGGGGTTGCTGTTGCTCGGCATCGGCCGCGATGCCCCGTCGGGCGACCCGGCGCGGCTGAGCCGCAAGGAACAGAAAACTGCCAAGTTCCGCAAATTCCAGTCGCTGATCGAAACCTTCTACAAACAGCACAAACCGCTGGAATTCTACGCCCGCGAAATCGGCATCACCACGACACAGCTAAACCGCATTGCCAAGGACATCTATGGCATGACCGCCATCGAAGTCGTCCATCATCGCCTGATCCTGGAAGCCAAACGCACCCTGATCTATACCGACATCGCGGTTCAGCAGATCGCCGATGAACTGGGCTTTCGCGATGCCGGATATTTTTCGCGCTTTTTCGCCAAAAAGGCCGCGATGTCACCGATGCAATTCCGACAGGATCACCGATAACATCCCGGCCTTGATATGCCGTTTAAGGACTACGGGTTAAAGCCAGCCACCCGTCCCGCTCAGATGCTTGGGCAAGTCATCAAGCGGTATCTTGGTCAGATCCTTGACGATTTCCCCGTCAAGCGCCTCGGCCAGGGGTTTGGGCATTTTATTACGCACCTCACCCATCACCTTGGGCGGGGCAATCACGATCAGATTGTCGAACTTGCCATGCTTGCGCTTGTCGGTCAGGTAATTGACGACATCATCGACAAATTCCATCTGCGCATGTTCATGCGGGTCGGTCGATGGTGGCATGGCGTGGCGCTGCTGGTTGCCGCCGGGATTGTTAAAACCGCGTCCCGGTTTGTCACTGGCGATTTCCCGGCTGGACCTGTTATCAGCCTGCATTTCCGTGACCGTTTCCAGATGCCGTCCTTCGGCATCAAACGTGACGGCCACCACATGGGCGCGACCGCCGTCGGCAACAAGTATCCATTGGTTTTTATGCATATTAACCTGCCTTTCTGTTGCGACTGTCCCCGGAACGTCCCCCACCCGATCAAGGTTCCATAAAAGTCGTTTTCAACATCAGGCCACAGAACAAAAAGGCCGGTCCGCATGTCCGAACCGGCCTTTGATATCGTTGATCAGGATCGGCTTATCGCCACGCCAGCAACCAGCGATCCAGACGCCCCAGCAACCACGAAACACATAAACCCAAAAGCGATAAAACCACCACACCGGCAATAAGCTGATCGGTCTGATACAGGTTCCCGGCTGCCAGGATCAGCGCCCCGATGCCGTATTGCGCCCCGATCATTTCGGCCGCGATCAGAAGGATAATCGCGATCGACGATGAAATACGGAACCCCGACAGGATGGTCGGCAACGCACCGGGCAGGATGATCTTGCGGATCACCGACCACATCGGCAGATCAAAGCTCTGCCCCATGCGGATCAGGTTGCGCTGCACGTTATCCACCCCGCCGAATGTATTGATCACGGTCGGGAAAAACACGCCAAAGGCAATGGTGGCAAATTTCGATGGTTCACCAATGCCAAACCAGATGATGAAAAGCGGCAGAAGCGCGATTTTCGGGATCGGGAAAAGGGCCGATACAAACGCCACGCCGGGCGACCGCGCCCAGCTAAACATCCCGACCAGAAAACCGACAAAAAGCCCGGCCACCGTCCCCATGATCCAGCCGCCAACAAGCCGCTGCAACGATGCGCCAAGATGCAGCCAAAGATCACCCGTGACAATCAACTGCCAAAGCGCCTTGGCGACCGCAACCGGGCTTGGCATCGCAAGTTCACTGATCACACCCGTACTTGATCCCAATTGCCAAAGCGCAATCACGGCCACAAAAAAGCCCCATGCCGCCACCGGATTGGCCTTGGGGTTAAAGCCCGTGGCACGAAACCGCACATGGCTTGCCGGTGACGCCGCACTTTGGGGTTCTGCCCGGACTTCGCTGATATCATGCGACATTTTCAAGCTCCTTATCGGCCGCAATCGCCTCATCCCGGATCAGGTTCCAAAGGGCGCTCTCATGCGCGATCAGCTCCGGCATGCCCTCGCGCCGCTCTGCAATCGGAATATCGATTGTATGGATTTCCTTGATCGTGCCGGGGCGACGGCGCAATGCCACCACCCGGTTGGCCAGTCGCACCGCCTCGTTCAGGTTATGCGTCACATAAACCGCCGTCATGCCGGTCCGCGCAAACAGGGCGGCAAATTCATCCAGCAGCAAAATCCGCGTCTGCGCATCAAGGGCCGATAGCGGCTCGTCCATCAGCAAAACCGCCGGGCGCACCGCCAACGCACGCGCAATCCCGACCCGCTGCTTCATCCCGCCCGAAAGCTGCTTCGGGTACGCATCACGGAAATCCCAAAGATTGGTCTGCTCCAGAACCTCTGCCACCCGCGCATCGCGGTCCGCCTTGGATAATCCGTGGTCTTCAAGCACAAGGCTGATATTGCCCGCCACCGTCCGCCACGGCAAAAGCGCGAAATCCTGAAACACATAAGTCAGCGGGTTAAGGCAGCCGTCCGGCGTCGCCTTATCACAAATCAGAATCTCGCCACGTGTCGGGGCCAACAACCCGCCAATGATCGATAACAATGTCGATTTGCCGCAGCCCGACGGCCCGATCAGGGCGACGACCTCGCCCGGTTCGATCCCGAAATCGATATCGCGCAGCGCCTCGACCTGATCATATGAATGGCAAATGCCCTTGATTTGCAGCCGCATGGCACAATCCGTTTATCTGAAATCTACAAATGAAACGACCGGGCCAGAAGATGGCCCGGTCGGGAAAATATCGGCTTACTCGGTCAAGGCCGGGATAAAGCTGGTATCGATGAATTTCGCCGGATCGGCATCGGCGGAAACAAAGCCGCGATCCTGATACCATTTGACCTGCGCCTTCACATCGGCAACGTCAAGTCTGGCTTCTTCGGTCATGAACATCGCGCCATTGCGGATTTTCGGATAGGCCTTGTCCGCCGGATCGTTGGCATAGACATATTTATGCACGATCTCCAAAATCTCCTGCGTGGTGTCGCTCTCAACAAGCTTGCCATCCGCATCGGTCGCCAGAAGGGCTGCGCGGTAATCCGCCACACCCTTCTGATAGGCGCGCACGAATTTCTCGACCATCTCGCGGTTTTCTTCGACATTCTCGGTCGATGTAAACAGACCACCCACCTGATAAGGCACGTAATCCTTCACCCAGCCGATAATATGCGCCGCCCCGGCATTGGCCAGCGGCTTTGCGATATGCGGCACGATGATCATGCTATCGACCTGCCCGCTTTTAAGCGCGCCGATCATGTTGGGAACCGACTGCAACGGTTTAAGCGACATGCTTTCCGGGTCAAACCCGGCCTTCTCCGCCACATTGCCGATCATGTAATGGAAACTTGATCCGACCTGCGACAGGGCAAAGCTATGACCCGGCAATTTATCAACCGACGTAAGCCCGGCCTCAAACGCCGCATTGGATGCCAGAATGGCCGATCCGTCATAACCCGGATCTTCATGCAACTGCGCACCAATAACCTTAAGCGCCCCCTTGGCCGCAAGGTTAAAGAAACCGCCCGTGAACGCCGTCACGCCAAAATCGGCATCGCCCGATGCAATCGCAACCGCAACCGGCTGGGCCGCCTGAAAGATCGAAATCTCGGCATCAAGGCCCTCGTCGGCAAGGTAACCCTTTTCCTTGGCAATAAATAACGGCGCGCTTGAAACAAACGCCAGTGCCGCAATATCAACCTTCTCATTGGCTTGTGCGGCCTGTGCGCCAAACGCCACAAGGGCGCTCGCCCCCATCGCCAGTGCGGCAACCGATCCACGCGCCAGCCGTGCCGCGCCAGCCATTCCCCTCATCGAAAGCATGTTTCCTCCACAGGATCATTTTTTTGAATGCATTATAACCTTCGGAATTTTGTTAGCCGATTTATCGACAAATTGCCAATCTTTGCCGCATTTTTCCGCCAAAAGGGTCGATTTCACCCTTAATGCGCAAGTCACAGCGAACCCTATTTCCGCCAAGGTCGAATTTGCGCGGGTCTCCCGCCCTTCCCGCTCCCCGTCTGCGAACAATCCCGCAAATTGCCATCCCCCGCCAAACCGGCTAAAACCGCCAGACACAAACCCAGCACTCAAAGGCCCCGCATGTCATCAAACCCGGACACCCCAACCCCAAAACCAAACGGCAAAACCGCGATGATCATTGGGGCGGGTCCGGCGGGGCTGATGGCGGCTGAACGGCTGGCCAGGTCCGGTCATGCCGTGATGATCTATGAAGGCATGCCAAGTGCCGGGCGCAAATTCCTGATGGCCGGGAAATCGGGGCTCAACATCACCCATGCCGAAGACCTCGAAACGTTTTTGTCGCGCTATGGCACCTCGCGCGCACGGCTCGAACCGCACTTACGCAAATTCGGCCCCAACGAAATCCGCGAATGGTGTGCCGGGCTTGGCATCGAAACCTTTGTCGGCTCCTCTGGCCGCGTCTTTCCGACCGCGATGAAGGCAAGCCCGCTTTTGCGCGCATGGCTTAGGCGTCTGGATGGTTTGGGTTGCAAAATCCATTACCGCCATTACTGGACCGGCTGGGATGAAAACCAGAATGCCGTTTTCAAAACCCCGGACGGCGAAGTGACTGCAACGGCCGATATCACCGTTCTGGCATTGGGCGGCGGAAGCTGGAAACGGCTGGGATCGGATGGCAAATGGATGGAAATCCTTAAATCCGCCGGGATCAGATGCAACCCGTTCAAACCGGCCAATTGCGGCTTTGACGTCGCCTGGACCGATCATCTGACCGAAAAATGCGCGGGCGCCCCGGTCAAGGCCGTGACGCTGACGGTTAAAACCAAATCCGGCCCGCAAACCGTGCGCGGCGAATTCGTGATTTCCAGAACCGGGATCGAAGGCAGTGCCGTCTATGCCATCTCGGCAGCCCTTCGCGATCAATGGCTTGAAACCGGCGATGCTACCGTCACGCTTGACCTAACACCCGACCGCGACCTGGCCGACGTCACCACGCGCTTAAACAAACCACGCGGCAAAAACTCGCTTGGCAATCACCTGCGCAAAACGCTCGGTCTGGACGCCACCAAAACCGCCCTCGTTTTCGAAGTCACCCCCCGCGAAACCCTGAACGACCCTGCCAAACTCGCAACCGCGATCAAGGCCCTGCCGCTTAAAATCACCAAACCCCGCCCGATTGACGAAGCAATCAGCACGGCGGGCGGCGTCGCATGGGAAGAACTCGACGACACCTTCCAACTCAAAAAACGCCCCGGCACCTATTGCCTGGGCGAGATGGTCGATTGGGAAGCGCCGACAGGGGGGTATTTGTTGAGTGGGTGCTTAACAATATAAATCAATGCAGCGAGATGAACCGGACGACAACATCATAATTCATCGTCAGAATGTACCGAGATTCTTCACTAAATGTTGCCTTACTGAAAAAAGGTATACTGAACTCGTTATTAGCGCGCGGTCGATCAGCAATCCAATATTCGACAGTCCACTTCTCATTTTCATCAAATATCGCGGAATGCAATTGATCTGCCTTGTCGTCACCATAATTCTCACGGACGTACTGTACCATTGCTTGCCTTACCAACGGAAAGCACTTGATGTTTCGGGCGGAGTTAGAACCCTGCTTGAAAAAATGGCTCAGAACACTTGATCGACGTGAGCTTTTCTTCACATGAATTAACCGCCTCCCTTTTATATCTAGTAAATCACAAACTTCGAAACCGGAGTTTGGCACTGAAGGAACTTTTATCATAACCGTGTCAAAAACTACGTAGTCAAGTTCCTTACCAATTGAAGCATTGTAGTCGCCTTCCGCTTCATACACCCCGTCACCATTACCACCATATATTCCCTTTAGAGGGCGCGGTCGGGTCACGCCCGCCCAGTTTCTGTGGGCAGTATCGAATACCTGAACCACATCCTTCTGGAAAGCTTGGTCTAATCTGTACCATTCACCTTCATTGAGAGCATAAAGGCCATCTTCATGAATAAGGCTCCCAACTAAGGACTGACGCAAAGACCAAGTTCTGTTCGGTCTATCCTCTTCCTGAAACAGAGCTATGACTTTATGCTTTTTAAGCATGTCCGTCGAAAGTTCTTCAACTTTATCTCCAAGAGCCTCCAAATAATCACTGAGACGTAAGTCTGGATAACCGCCTTTCAAATTAGGCCCCTGAAAACTGTACATAATTGACTCGTCTGCGAGAGTTATTGGCAAACCAAACTCAAAGTCACCGAGCTGATCTTTGATGTGCTGAACTGTCTGTTGGTCCAGTATGTCCACAACCCCCTTGTCCCTTATTGGACGAATGACGTCCAAAGCTACAAAGCTGGTTTTTTTATAAAATTCTGCTCCAAATAGCTCCAGAGCTTCCTCAGCTAGAGCAGGCAAGTCGGATAGTTCAAATTCACCAGTAAGTTTTAGGGATTGCGCACCCGACATAGTTTCGGCAGCACTGTCTTCAAGAGCATCTCCGCCAACACGACGAACCAAGTTTAAGGCAGCCTCTAGGCCAAATGAGTTCAGATCACGCTTAAACGGTGAAAGCTCCATCCCTCTTATGGCATCGCTTAGATTAGCACGCTCCAGCTTCTGCAAACGCTTATCATCAAGGGCATTAATTGCAGCTCTCAGCCCAAAATCTGCTTCAAGCTTTCTGTCATCCAGATACATCCAGCCGAATGCAAACGTACAAGCAAAAACTCTCCCGGCAGCTTTAAAAATCAGGACAGCGCTGCTTGATTTGGTACCGATTTCAAAACCAATTTCAAAGTGGTGCGCCAAGCGCTTATACCAAACAGGAACCTGCTCGTGCCCTTGAAAAACAAATAGCTTCCCACCTTCACCATAAAGGGGGAGTTCCTTAGAAAAGCGAATTTTTCCTCTAGCCGTTTCGGTTAGTGTGTCTTCGAAATTTTCGATCTCCGACTTAACCAAATACAAAGTGAAAGTTAGCTTTGCCAATATCCTGCCCCCGAATTTCCCCGAAAAGCCCAACCGAGCAGGAGCAAATTTATCCTCCCCAGCACGACCAGTTAGCTATTCCCCTCAATGACAATGCACCGACCCAGCCTTGTTATCCATATGGCAACATTGCCCCGGCGGGGAGCTTTTGCGGCAGCCGCCGCCATGTTCAACCGCCTGATCAAACGCGATTGAACCCTGTGCGACATATGTCGACACCGGCGCGGCCCCCATCGCAAACAGCGCACTGATCCCTAAAGCCATCATTATCTTCATCAATCTGTCCTCCCTTATTCGCCCTGAATGATACACCTCTAATATACCTTCGAATACTACCCCTAAGGACAGCCCCGAAAACAAGTTGACAAAATCAACCACATTTTATATTAGTTGATAAAGTCAACCATATAGCTGTGCCCGCAACCGCGATATCGGGTGGCATTTTGCCCCGTTTGCCCGCTCCTCGCGCCGCCTCTTGCCATCGCACGCTTTGTTTTCGGAATGTTGCCCCACATGAAGATATCAAAAACCATCCACGCCGACGGATTGCCGCAGCCCCAGCGGTCATTCGCCATGATCGCCGTGTTACTGACCGTCATGATGGCCGTGCTTGACGGGTCGATCATGAATGTCGCCCTACCCGCCATCGCGCAGGATCAGAATGTCAGCCCGGCGCACGCCATCTGGGTCATCACCGCCTATCAGTTGGCGGTTGTCGTCGCCCTGCTGCCGCTATCCGCCCTTGGCGAGGCGATTGGCTTTCGCAAGGTCTATCTGGCCGGGATGGTGATTTTCGGCATTGCGTCCGCGCTTTGCGCCTATTCCCCCAATATCGAATTCCTGACCTTCGCCCGCGTGTTGCAGGGTCTGGGTGGTGCGGCGCTGATGAGCATCAACGCAGCCCTTATGCGCCACAGCGTCCCGCAGGCAAAGCTTGGCCGGGCCATCGGGCTGATTGCCATGGTGGTGTCGATCTCGGCTGCGGCCGGGCCGACCATCGCCTCGGCCATTCTGGCGGTCACGACATGGCACTGGCTGTTTCTGATCAATATCCCGATTTCGATCATCGCCATTGTCCTTGGCACCTTTGCCCTGCCCTATACCAAACCGACCCGCACCCGGTTTGATTACATAAGTGCGTTCCTGAACGTGCTGGCCTTTGGCGGGCTGATTTCGGCGCTCGGCAATGTCGGCACCCAAAGCCACCCGATGCTGATCGCGGGCCAGTTCGTGATAGCAATCACCGCCGGGTTCTTCCTTGTCCGCCGCCAGTTTTCGCGCGAACGCCCGATGCTGCCGCTTGATCTGCTCGCCCGTCCGGTCTTTGCCTGCTCCATCGGGTCGTCCATCGCGGGCTTTTGCGCGCAATTCATCGCCTTTGTCGCACTCCCATTCTATTTCCATGACGTGCTGCATTATAGCGCGGTCGATACCGGCCTTCTGATGACGCCATGGCCCGTCGCCACCGCCATCATCGCCCCCATTGCCGGGCGGCTGGCCGATCGATATTCGCCGATCCATCTGACCGGCATCGGCATGGGGATTTTTGCCATCGGCCTGTTTGCCGTCACCCTGATCCCGGCCGGAAGCCCGCATACCGCCCTTGCGATCATTGCCTGCCTGATGATCTGCGGCGTTGGTTTTGGCCTGTTCCAGTCGCCCAATAACCGTCTGATGATGACAAGCGCCCCACGGGACAGAAGCGGCGGTGCCGGCGGCATGCTCGCCACCGCCCGTCTGACCGGACAATCGGTTGGTGCGGCCCTTGCCGCAATCCTGATCGGCACGGGGGGTGCGTTTGATCTGACCGCGATCATGGGGGTTGCGGCGGGCTTTGCCCTGATCTCGGCCGCCATTTGCGAGGGCCGCAAATATGCGATCCGCACCGGCATCATCGCCCCGCATGGTGCGGATGCCGTCGCCAAGCAGTCATGACAAACCCCGCAACACCTTGCGCACTGGCAAGACAGAAACATATCGATGAGTAAGCCAATGGAAACGCCAACAACACCTAATGCGCATGTCCCCGGCGAAACCCTTCACCGGCTTGTCCATGCCTTCAAGCGTGCCATGCGCGAAGGTTTGCAGGATGCCGATATGCCGCTTCCGATCTCGCAGATGCGCACGCTGAAATGGATCATCAAAAGCCCCGGCGTCACCGCACAGCAAATCGCCACCCGCACCGGGCAGGACAAGGGCCGCATCACGCGGCTTATCAAGGAACTCGAAGAAAACGGATTGATCGAACGCCGCCCCCATCCCGAAGACGGGCGAAGCCAGACACTGCATTTGACGCCAAAGGGCGATGCGCTGATGGAAGAATACCGTGCCGTAGAAGCCAAAATCCGCACGCGCATGGCCAATGGTTTAAGCCAGAAACAAATCACGGATTTCAACGAAATTGCCAGCCTGATGGCCGACAATCTGGAATCCTGAAAACAGATAATCCCTACAGGAGCTTGGAATGAACAGACCAGCACCCCGCGATCTGACCGTGATCGGAAAAACCTATGTCACGCCCAATATGCTGCGCGTGACGCTTGGCGGTGACGGCATCGCATCCTTCCCCGACGATCAGGAAAGCGCCTATGTCAAACTGATCTTCCCGATTGACGGCGACGAAAAGGATCGCGTTCTGCGCCGGACCTATACCGTGCGTCATGACCGCACCACCGATCAGGGCCGCGAGATTGACATCGATTTCGTCATGCATGGCGATGGTTCCGATGATAACGATCACGGCGGCCCGGCCTCGAACTGGGCGGTCAATTGCAAACCCGGTGATCTGATCACCATCGGCGGCCCCGGCCCGAAAAAGCTGGTTGATCCCACCGCCGACTGGTTCCTGATTGTCGGCGATATGACGGCCCTGCCCGCCATTTCGGTCAATCTGGAAACCTTGGCCCCCGATGCGCGCGGTTACGCCGTGATCGAAATCGCGTCCGAGGCCGACATGCAGGATTTGCAAAAGCCCGAAAACGTCACCATCGAATGGGTGATCAACCCGCATCCGGGCGAAAATGCCAATGCCCTGCCCGATGTCGTCAAAAAACTGCCCTGGGCCGATGGCCGCCCGTCGGTCTGGGCCGCATGCGAATTTACCGCGATGAAAATGCTGCGCGATCATTTCCGCAATGACCGCGGGCTTGGCAAGGATGATCTTTATATCTCAAGCTACTGGAAACTTGGCCTGAACGAAGACAACCACAAGGTCATCAAGGCCGAGGACGCGCAGGCCGCCTGACATGCGGGCTATGCGTCGCGGCCTTCCTGATGGCAATGACGCAGAAAATCGATCAAGGCACGAACAGCGGGCGGTGTCGCCCGCTGCTTCGGATAATAAAGATACCAGCCCGGAAAGGGCGGTGAAAATTCTTCCAGAACCGGCACAAGCGACCCGTCATCGATCATCGGCTGCATCCAGCGCGACGACCAATAGGCAAACGCAATCCCCACCCCCTGTGCCGCCGCTTTCAACGCCGTATCACGGTGCGACACGATCAACGGCCCATCAACCGCAACGCTGATCCATCGCCCGTCAACGCAAAACTCCCAGTTATAAAGCTTCCTGCGCCCCGGTTTGCGCCAATTGATGCATTTATGCCCGTGCAGATCGGCTGGTGTTTGCGGCACACCATATCGCGCCAGATAATCGGGCGACGCCACGGCAAGCTGATGGATATCCGGGCCAAGCCTGACCGCGACCATATCCTTTTGCAGCAATTCGCCCAGCGTAATGCCAAGGTCATATCCGGCATCCACGATATCAAGCGGAGCATCCTCGATCACAAGTTCCAGAACCACATCGGGATATTTTTCGTGAAACGCGCCAAGCCACGGCTCGATCTGGGTGGCAAGCGCAAGCCTTGGCAGCAAAAGCCGCACCGTCCCCGCCGGTCGCCCCTGAAACTGCATGATATCTTCGACCGCAAAGGCCATTTCGGCCATCGCCGGACGAAACCGTTCAAAAAGCCGTTTTCCCGGCTCGGTCAGTGATGTGCTGCGCGTGGTCCGCTGCAAAAGATTCACACCCAGCCGGTCTTCAAGATTGCCGATTGTCTGGCTTAACGACGATGCCGAAATGCGCAGCCGTGCCGCCGCACGCCTGAAATTGCCCTCTTCGACCACGGCGACAAAGGCTTCAAGTTCGGCATATTCCCGCCCGCGCATAATGCATTCCTTTTTAAACAGTCCATGCAGACTTTAACCCATATACCAAACAATCAGATATCACTAGCCTTGGTCATCACATCACGACAGATCACGTCCCCAGGCCTGCCTCGCTTGGCTTGCCTGACTGCACAAAGGACCATCGCGAATGACCACGAATACAAATCCGAAAAACATCCTGATTACCGGTGTCAGTTCCGGCTTTGGCCGCGCCTTTGCCACGGCGGCAGTCGCCGAAGGCCACCATGTCATCGGCACGGTCCGCAAACAGGCCGACCTTGCCGCCTTCACCGCCCTGTCCCCGGCACAGACCACCGGCATCATCCTTGATGTGACGGATTTTGATGCCATCCCCGACGCGATCAAGAAGATCGAAACCGATATCGGCCCGATTGACGTTCTGATCAACAATGCCGGATATGGTCACGAAGGATTGCTTGAAGAATCCCCGCTTGCCGAACTCGAAGCCCAATTCCGGGTCAATGTGTTTGGCGCGGTCGCGATGATCAAGGCCGTCCTGCCCCATATGCGCAGTCGGAAACGAGGCCATATCCTCAATGTCACCTCGATGGGCGGCTTCATCACCATGCCCGGCATTTCCTACTATTGCGGCAGCAAATTCGCCCTCGAAGGCATCAGCGAAACGCTTGCCAGCGAAGTCGCCGGGCTTGGCATTCATGTCACCGCGATTGAGCCGGGATCATTTCGCACCGACTGGGCCGGGCGTTCCATGGTCCGCTCCGACCGCAGCATTTCCGATTATGACTCCCTGTTTGATCCGATCCGCGATGCCCGGCAGAAGAAAAGCGGCAATCAGGCCGGTGACCCCGCCAGGGCCGCAAAGGCGGTGATGGATATCCTGAATGCCCCCAATCCGCCGGTGCATCTGCTGCTGGGGCGCGATGCGCTGTCGCTGGTGCGCACCAAACTTGATGACCTGCAAGCCGAGTTCAACACGTGGGAACACGTCACCACATCAACGGATTTTGACGCTTGACCGGCCTTTGCGCCCGCCGTCACCGGCAGTTGCGGTTGCAACATTCACGTGATCCGACCTCAGATATAGCGCGAATGCAGCCTTGCCATCCGGCGGCGGGCGAAAAAGCCGGTATGCTGGGTGGTCTGGACTTCTTCGGGGCGCAACTGGCCGTTTCGGTCGTAAATAAAGCTCCGGCTGGCCCCGATCACCCCTTTTTCCGAGCTATAAACCCCGATCACGATAATCTCGACCCGGCAATCCTCGCCGTTGCGGACCGGATTGCAGGCCACCGCATCTTCGTAATCACGCCGGGTCGCGTGATCAAACCGCCGTAACAGGCGCTGCATCGCGCCCAGTTCAATACACCGCCCCGATGGCAACGGCCCCTGCAATGTCACCTCGTCCAGCCGTGCCGAAAGGGCCGTCTTTTTATTCTGGTCATTCTGCTCATTCTGGCGCGTGCCATCATCCGGGTCGGCATCGGTCACAAGCTGGCAAACGCGGTTTTCCCCGCCACCAAGGCACATCACCACCGTTTCGATATGGATCGCTTCCTGACTCATATTGCTGATCAGGAACCGCGCATTTTCCGAATTCCCCAGCATCTGGTTGATCACGATTTTGGGCCGCCGCACCCGGCGGTAATTCTGAAACAGCAATTGCGCATAGAAAATCCACACCAGCAAAGTCGCAAGGCTGACCGCGGTCTGAAGCAATGTGCTGTGCTGTTCGATCCAGTCAATCATGCCTGTCCTTTGAAATGAAACAAAGCCGGTAACGGGTGCTCGCCCCTTTTCCCAACGTGCCCGACACGTTTTTGTTTCACATCGCATCAACATCAGGACCCGATCGCGACCAGATCACCCAATGCAAAACGCCCCGGCCATCGGCACGGGGCGTTTGTATCGGCAATGCCGCAACCTTAAACGGCCGGCGGCAGGTCTTCTTCAAGGATGACGATATTCAGCGAATAGCTGACTTCGCCTTCGTCCTCGTCACGGTGCACAACACCGACAAACTCGTCGCCAACGCGCATTTCAATCGGGTGGCCTTTGCGCTTGGGCGCATCGACGGCAATTTTCGGATTATCAAAGGTGCGGCGCAGATAATCGGTAACGCGGGCGATTTCGGTCGGTGTCATGTAACTGGTCCCTTGCTTCTGTCAGATCGGCTTTGGTCTTTGAACCGTGTTCGGGGCAAACGGCGCAGCTTGTTCGCGCCAGCACGTCCCCCAACCGGTCTTGCGAAATAAATAACGGGCATTGTCCTTTCACAAACTGTGCCATGAAATCAACCCTGCTTGCGCAAAAAAGGCCCCTCTCGACCAATTTTTTGTATCGCGCAAAGCCGATTGTTCCCGTAATACAGCTTCGACAGGCCGCCGATACGATATCCGGCCCGCAACGTCCCGGCCCCTTCTGTTCCTAAACATAGGGTGGCGATGATGGAATGTCTAACGCGTGACATTGCGATTTGTGCCCGATAAGCGGTTGCAATGCGCCGTCCCAAACGCTAATCGAATACTATGACCGATCACGCACCAGCCCCCGCATCCCCTCTTGCATCATCTGCCCCTGTATCATCACGGGCACCGCGCCCGGTTTTATACAGTTTCCGCCGCTGCCCCTATGCGATGCGCGCCCGCATGGCCCTGCTGGCAAGCGGGATCGATGTCGAACTGCGCGAAGTTGTCCTGCGTGACAAACCGCAATCCATGATCGATGCCTCGCCAAAGGCAACCGTACCCGTCCTGATCCTGCCCGATGGCAGCGTGATCGACGAAAGCCTTGAAATCATGGTCTGGGCGCTGGCCGAAAATGATCCGGAAAAATGGCTTGAACCCGAAAGCGGCACGCTTGATGACATGCTCGCCCTGATTTCGCAAAATGACGGTCCATTCAAACATCATCTCGACCGCTATAAATATTTCAACCGCTACGAGGACGCCGATCCGGCCGAACATCGCCGCGATGCGGAAAAAATCCTCAACCGGCTTGATGGCCGTCTGGCGGTTGGCAAATACCTGTTTGGCACCCGCCCGGCCCTTGCCGATTTTGCCATTGCGCCCTTCATCCGCCAGTTCGCCAATACCGACACGGATGCCTTTGATGCGATGCCGTTTGTCCATCTGCAACGCTGGCTTGACGATTTCCTGAATTCGCGCTGGTTTGCGGACGCGATGGTCAAATATGACCAATGGCACGAAGGCGATGAACCGGTGATATTCAAAGCGGCCTGAACAATCAAAACGTGCAAACGTGCCGGAATACGGGGGGAAATTCTACGGGATTATACTTCTGTTACCATTCACGGGCTGGTCATGGGGGGCGGCTTGTGATAGCAAGCGGGAAATCATCCCACAACGCTTCAGGACCGAGATTGATGGCCGATTATGATGTCAAGCCGCTGATAACGGCGGACGAAATTGCCACGCAGATCGATGCGCTTGCCGCCAAGATCAATGAAAACTTCAAAGATACCGAAAAACTGATCGTTGTCGGTCTGCTGCGCGGATCGTTCGTTTTCATCGCCGATCTGGCCCGCAAGCTGACCGTTCCGGTCGAAGTCGATTTCATGGTCGCCTCAAGCTACGGCGATTCCACCGAAAGCTCGCGCAATGTCCGTATCGTCAAGGATCTGGACGGCCAGATCCGCGGCAAGGACGTGCTTCTGGTCGAAGACATCATCGATACCGGCTATACCCTGTCCGAAGTCGTCCGTTTGCTTAAAACCCGCGATCCGAACCGGCTTGAAATCTGTACCCTTCTGAACAAACCGTCACGCCGCGAAGTCGAAATTCCGATCCATTATTGCGGCTTTGACATTCCCGATGAATTTGTCGTCGGCTATGGCATCGATTACGCTCAGGCCAACCGCAACCTGCCCTTTATCGGCACGGTGCATTTCCACGGCGAATAAGGCTTCGGCAATCTGAAATGAAAAATGGCGGGAACCATCCGGTTATCCCGCCATTTTTGAATCTGATGTCGTGCTGCTGTTTTCCGGCTGGTCTGGCGTCCCCGGTTGTTCGGCGGGGCTTGTTGTCGCACCAACCGGCCGATCAAACACGCCAAGGGCGGACAAATCGGCAAACAGGCGTTCAAGGCCATCCTGCATTTGCGGTTTGTCACCCTGCCCGGTTGCGTAACCGGCGCGGGCCGCATGGATCAGCATATCAAATAAAAGCGCATCCTCACTGCGGGCCGGGTCGGCACCTGCTTTGTCTTCGCGTGCGATCCCGTCACTTGGGTCGCGTTGCAGAACAATCGCCAGCGCCACCAAGCCAAGCGCGACCAGAACCGTCCCAAGACCAAGGGCAGCACCAAGTGTCCCGAACTGCGCGGCCAGATAAATAAACACCGCCGCCAGCAGAAACCCGATCCCGATCAGGATCGTTACCCCGATAACCGCAAAAACCGCCAGCTTTACGGCGGCGGCCTTTGCGATTTCAGTGATCGCTTCAACGATCTGATCGATCATTTACGCAGCAGACCGCCAACCAGCATACCAATGCCGAACGTCACCGCAACCGAGGTCAGCGGGCGCTCGCGCACCTGATCAACGGCAACGCCGCGTGCATGGTCAAACTGGTCATGAACCTGGCCGGAAACCTCGCGGACGCGCTCTGCGGCGGATTGCGCGACGGAATTGGCCCGCTCGCTCCCCATCGTTTTGAGCGTCTTGGTGACTTCGGCAAGATCCTTGCGCAAAGCCTCGACATCGGCCTGAAGTTTTGCATTATCCGTATCAGTCTTGGTCACCATCATTAACTCCTGTGGTTATCCATTAACTTATTCGACACTTTCATAACGAACCGGACCCCACAGAAGTTCCACACAAGATTGTGATCATTTGGAGGCACCCGCATCAAACCGCGGCATTCCGCCCGCCCCGGCCAGCACATTTTTCCGACAGAAATCCGCTTTTGGCAAAAAAGAACGGCCCGTCGTGGGAACGGGCCGTTCATCCCTTGCAGATATCCGGGCGGATTACGGAGTGTGGGGCTCCAAACCATGCCGACCAGCAAGATAATCAGTAAGGCAAACCGACATAGTTTTCTGCAAGCGTCGTCAAACCTGCCTTCGATGACAGGATATATTCCAGTTCGGCGCGGCGGATACGGCCGTCAAAATCGTGATGATCATCAAAGGTGTGCAGCATCGTTGTCATCCACCAGCTAAACCGCTCCGCCTTCCACACGCGCGCAAGCGCTGTATCGGAATAGGCGTCAAGCAAATCATCACGGTTCCGCTTGAATTTGCCGATCAAGGCCTCTGACAGGTAATGCACATCGCTTGCCGCAAGGTTAAGCCCCTTGGCCCCGGTCGGCGGCACGATATGGCCCGCATCGCCCGCCAGGAAGAGACGCCCGTGGCTTAGCGGTTCGGCAACAAAGCTTCGAAGCGGTGCGATGCTTTTTTCAAACACCTCGCCCTCATTGACCAGTTCCCCGTCCGCTTCACCAAGCCGGACCCGAAGCTCGTGCCAGAACCGGTCATCGGACCAGTCTTCAATCTTCTCGCTGCTCGGCACCTGCACATAATGGCGCACAACACTCTCGGATCGCATCGAACAAAGCGCAAATCCCCGGTCATGGCTGGCATAAATAAGCTCGTCGGCCACCGGCTTGGCCTTCGCCAGAACACCCAGCCAGCCAAACGGATAAACCTTTTCATAAGTCCGAAGTTTCGATGACGGCATCGTCTGCCGCCCGACCCCGTGGAAGCCGTCACAGGCCGCAATATAATCACAGCTCAGTTCAACCGGATTGCCATCCTTGACATATCGAACACGCGGCTTTGCTGTTTCGATATCATGCAGACTGACATCCTCGGCCTCGAACACGATCTCGCCGCCATGATCAAGGCGTGCCTGTATCAGATCCTTGGTCACCTCGGTCTGGCCGTAAATCATCACGGTCGCGCCACCGGTCAGTTCTTCGATATTCACATGCTGGCGCTTGCCATTGACGCTGATATAGATGCCGCCATGAATAATGCCCTCGCGCTTCATGCGGGCATCAACGCCGACCCGCTCCATCAGGCCGACCGTCCCCATCTCAAGAACACCGGCCCGGATGCGCCCCTCGACATAGGCGCGGTCCTTGCGTTCCAGAATGACGCTGTCAATTCCCTGCACATGCAGCAAATGCGAAAGCAGCAACCCCGAAGGACCGCAGCCGATAATGGCAACAGGGACATGCATGACGTAAACCTCACTTGACTATTCTTATTGGTTTTCCGGAACAAGAACCGTTCCAATAAGGAAAGAATACGTCTGATTTCACATGGGAAGAATGGACAAACCGGGAAAAGGATAGGACAAATCGAACATCTATACCGCAATGGTTATCGCAACATATCCCGATGGTTTTGATCGGGGCGCCGATGGTCAGAAACCGCCAACCTGATCTGCCCCCACCTGATCTGCCCCGACCGGATTTCCCTGCACGCTCTCCTGCCCGCTCCCCGGCCCGTTAACCGCCATTTTCGGTCCGGGCGTGGCACTTGCGGTTTGTTCACACACACCCCAGCCACGGCACATGGCCCGACCTTCGGGGGTATCAAGGAACCCGTCAAATGCATCGCGCAACACGGCCCCTTGCGGATTTTTGCGGGAAAACAGGATGAACATCTTGTCCGACTGCACCGGGTCGGTCATCTCATAGCGCGTCAACGCATCCTCGCCCAGCACGCGCGCCATATCCAACAGGCCGACTTCTTCTTCCTCGATATAGATATCGGCCCGCCCGGCATCCAGAAACCGCCACGCGGCCTCCGATGTCGTCACGATATCAACCGGAATGCCCTGACGGCGAAATTCGACTTCATACCAGTAACTGGCAACCCCGACCGGACGCAGTCCAAGCGGACCAAGATCGGCGATTTCGTCGATATCAAGCCCGGCAGGGAACCTGTCCTTGCGATAAAAACCTTTCTGGTGTGCATTTGCGATCGGATAGCGCGGATAAAACGCCTCTGCGGCGCGCTCTTCGGTCCAGATCCAGCTGAATGTCCCGGCATATTCCCCGGCAATGGTTTGCTCATAGGCCCGTCGCCACGGCACGAAAACATACCGCACCCGGTATCCCAACGCCTCGAACACCTCGGTAACGCGCTTGGTGTGGATGCCGTACCCGTCGGCATTTTCCGTAATCATCGGCGGCCATTCGCCAATCGCAAACAGGACCTCCGGCTTCTCCGCCGATGTTTCTGCGGTTTTTCCGGCCTCCTGTGCGACCGCCCCGGATAATCCCGGAACGACCACGCACACAACGGCCCACGTGATCTGAACCATCAACGCCAGCAAAGGCGCGATACCACCCGTCCATCTTTTCCCCACACCACACTCCTGCATGGTTGCGGCATATGCTGCCGCCTTACCCCGATAGGTCACATTATTGTTTTTTCTGAACTTATCTTATGTTGATAAGCCTGACGGATTATTAAACGCCAAATTCGCTATTTTTCATACGTGCGATCACGATACCGGATCAAAATGCCTTTAATTTCATCAGCATGTAACGACGCATAAAATTTAACCTTTCCACTGTCGCCCTGTCTTGACCTGTATGCTAAGGTAAGTTCCGGTTATTGCACCGGCCCCGTCAAAAGCCTTTTGAAACCGACCAAACGGGACAATGACAGAACACAGCCACTGCGCCATTTTCACCGATCTTGACGGCACCCTGCTTGATCATGACACCTATTCCTGGGCCCCGGCGGCTCCGGCGATTGCCCGCGTAAAAAAGCTTGGCATTCCACTGATTGCGATCTCGTCAAAAACGCTGGCCGAACTGTCATACATCAATTCCGAACACGATCTGTTCGATGGCCTGATTGGCGAAAATGGCGGTGTCATCCGCCTGGGTGATCAGACAGAACAACCCGGTCCCGCAACCAGAACCATCGATGCCGCCCGCGATGCGATCCGGGCAGCCGTCGCGGTCCCGGTGCAAAGCTTCCGCACCGTATCACCCGACATCATCGCTGATGCCACCGGGCTTGCGATTGATGACGCCGCGCGCGCCGGGGATCGGTTCTGTTCCGACCCGCTGATCTGGCAACCCGATGATGCCGATATCGCAACCGCCCGGACCATTGCCGAAACATTCGGCCTGAAACTGGTCAAGGGCGGGCGTTTTCACACCCTTTGCGGCCCGACCGACAAGGGGGCCGCCATGGCACGCATGGTGGAACTATTGACCCAAAACGGCGTTCTGTCTTCAACGGGTTTAACGCCACGCACAATCGCCCTGGGGGATTCCGCCAATGACGCGACCATGCTGGCCGCGGCCGATTTCCCGATCCAGATACCGCAAAAACATGCATCTGCAACAACCGCATTGATAAAGGATCAGAAACTGATCATCGCCCCGAAACCGGGTCCTTCGGGCTGGAACGCGGGCGTCAATTCCCTTCTCGATCAATTGACCAATACCAATAACAAAAGCGAGGTACTTCATGGCTGATTTTCATCAGGGCGGGCCGATCACGACCCTGCACCGCATCATCGACCGCAACCCCGAAGAACTCGCTTATGAAATGACCGCCTTCGCCCGCCAGCGTCGGCAAACCCTGATCCTGCCCTGCCTGTATTCCGAACTTGAAACCCCGGCCATGACCACGATCCTCGAAGGATTGAAACAGGCCACCTATATCGATCAGATCGTCGTCGGGCTGGACCGGGCGGACGCCACCCAATACGCCTATGCCCGGGAATTTTTCAAAGACCTGCCGCAACATGTCCGCATCCTCTGGAATGACGGCCCGCGCCTGCGCAGCGTCCATGACCGGCTCGCGGAATATGATCTGGCGCGCTACGAACCGGGCAAGGGCCGCAATGTCTGGTATTGCCTTGGCTATACGCTGGCATCGGGGCGGAGTTCTGTGATCGGCATTCATGATTGCGACATCGCAACCTATAAGCCCGATCTGCCCGCCCGTCTGATGTATCCGATTGCCAACCCGGCATTCAATTTCGCCTTCGCCAAGGGATACTATGCCCGCGTTGCCAATGGCACGCTCAAGGGCCGGGTCTGCCGCCTGTTTGTAACGCCGCTGATCCGCGCACTCAAACAGGTTGTCGGCAAAACCGAATTCCTCAATTACCTTGATTGCTTCCGCTATTCGCTCTCGGGTGAAATGGCCATCCGTACCGACGTCGCCTATGGACTTCGCGTCGCATCCGACTGGGGCCTCGAAGTTTCGATGCTGTCAGAAATGTATCGCAACCATACGGTCCATCGTCTGGCGCAGGTCGATATCGCCGATATCTATGACCACAAACACCGCGAATTTGACCCGGCCGAAAAGGATGACGGCCTGTCACGCATGGCAAGCGACATCGCCAAATCCCTGTTCCGCAAACTCGCCACCCAAGGCACCGTTTTCTCACACGAAACCTTCCGCACGCTCAAGGCAACCTACTATCGCACCGCCCTTGACCTGATCGAACAATACCGCGCGGACGCGCTGTTTAACGGCCTTAAAATCAATCGCGACGAAGAAGAAAAATGCGTCGAGGTACTGGCCGAAGTCATCATGAGCGCGGGACAGCATTACCTCGACAACCCACTCGAAAGCCCCTTCATTCCAAGCTGGCAGCGCGTTGAAAGTGCGATGGGCGACATCTTCGAACAGCTCTCGGGCGCCGTCGAAGACGACCTGAACGATGCCGGAATTGGCAAAAACTGATACGCCAAAAACCAAAAAGGGCAGCCAGCAGGCTGCCCTTTTTCTTTGCCCATGGCCCCCTTAACCCGGCATGTCGGCCTCAAAGAAACCACGCATATGGGCCATGTAATCTTCGTCGCTGTTATGCTGCCGCGCCTTGATGAAACCGCGCGCATCGTCACCAACAAAATACCGCAGCTGACGGCTGTCATCGGTTACGGCCTGTACGACAAACCCTGCAACATAACGTGCACTCATCAATCGGCCACCGGCCATTTTCCCGAACATCGCACGGGTTCTGGCAAGAAACGCATCATAGTCTTTCAGCCGGTCATCCGAAACGAAGTCCGCCGCAGACCTTTCGTGGAAACGGGTCTGATCAATCCCGCCATGCGGAATGACCAGCTTGGCGATGATATTCTGGGATGCCAGTTCATAGGATAGCGCTTCGGTAAAGCCATCAAGCGCGAACTTGCTCGCACAATATGCCGAAATCATCGGCAATCCGAAAATCCCCGCACCGGAACTGACATTCACGATCACCCCGCCACCTTTCGCCCGGAAATGCGACAAGATGGCACGCGTTACATCCATCACGCCAAACACATTCACATCAAACTGGCGCTGTATCCGGTCACGGTCAAGGGCCTCGAACAAACCATACTGGCCAAAACCGGCATTGTTGACCAATGCATCAATGCGCCCAAACCGGGCGATACCGGCATCCACCGCTGCCGTGATTGATGAAATATCCTCGACATCCAACCGCAATACCATCACCTGATCGGCTTGCTGGAAATCCGGCTTCTTGTCCGGATCACGCAGGGTCGCAATCACGTTCCAGCCCGCTTCGACAAACAGGTCGACGGATGCATACCCGACCCCTGATGACGTTCCAGTAATCAAAACCGTCTTTGGCATTGCTTTCTCCTTTGGCAATTTGTCACGCCAAAGTTAGGCAACCTTTATTATTCTGATAATTGCGATATTATTGCATGAACTAATGCAGGATGTCGCACAATGTACCGCGCAAGCCTTCTGGAACTTCATGGCGTTACCGCCGTCGCAGCACATCGCAACTTCCGGGCCGCGGCACAGGAACTGGGGATTTCGCCCTCGGCGCTCAGCCATGCGATTTCGATGCTCGAAACCCGCATTGGTGTGCGGCTGTTTAACCGCACGACCAGAAGCGTTGCGCCGACCGATGCCGGAACCGCCTTTCTTGACCGTATCACCCCCGCCCTTCACGATATTTCGGCGGCCATGGAAACCGCCAATCTTTATCGTGACAAGCCGATTGGCACACTGCGCATCAACACATCCGAAGACGCCGCAAACCTGACCCTGATGCCGATCATCAATGATTTTCTCGCGCGCTATCCCGACGTCAAAATAGACATCGTCACCGAAGGACGGCTGATCGATATCGTCGCTGACGGCTTCGATGCCGGTATCCGGCTGCTTGAAAACGTCCCCCAGGATATGATCGCCATCCCCGTCGGACCGGAACAGCGTTTTGTCGTTGTTGGCACGCCTGACTATTTCAAATCCCATCCGGCACCGAAAATCCCGACCGATCTCACCAGCCATGCTTGCGCAAGGCTGCGATTGCCCGGTGGCAGCATCTATCGATGGGAATTTGAACGCCGGGGTGAACAGATGCGCATTGACGTCAATGGTCCGCTGACCATCGGCAGTTCAAAACTGATCACCGAGGCCGTCCTTGCCGGAAAAATGCTGGGTTATGTCATTGAACATTCTGTGGCCGAACATCTCAAAACCGGTCGTCTCGTCACCTGTCTCGAAGACTGGACACCGCCCTTCCCCGGTCTGCATCTTTATTATCCGGGGCATCGCCACGTTCCTGCGGCCTTGCGCGCCTTTATCGACCTTGTGAAAGAACATCGCCGCACGGCTTGATCAATCACCTCCAACACCGCCGCAGGTCATATTTGATACTGGTATTCATATTCGAACAGAACGCCGAAGATCTGATCGATCGTGTTCCCATCCTGATCACGCGTACGCACCGGCAATAAAACCCGTATCCAGTGCTGATCGGGATACATGTCGAACGACACATAATGGAATGTCGGATTGCCGCGCATCATCGTATCAAACAGCGCCGCCGACAGGCAGCTGCCATACTTCATGTCGATCTCGCGCGGGCTGGCCCGCTGAAAGCTTTCCCGGTAAAGCCTGACAGCCGATGCCGCATGGATCAGGATCAGAAAGTCATCTTTAAGCGACTGATATTCATATATCGATATGTCATCGACCCAAGGGCGCAGTCGCTCTGCACTCAACACGTCGCGTGTCGGCAGAATTTCGTCGGGATTTTCCTGATGTGCAGCATGCCAGAGCTCTACAAGTTCGATGACATGGTCACCCACATCGCCGGGCAATTCTTCAAGCTTGAAATCGGCAGCTTCGGCCATTCTTTCGGTGACCTTCCCATTCCCCAATATAAGTGAATTGGGAAATAAGCGATTAAATAACAAGATGCGACGAGCTCTAAATCACCGCCTCACACCCTGTATAGGAAATGCACCACCAGAACCTGAATGACCGGATCACCCTTCCGGCATCTTGTTCGCACCGGCAACATCAACCGCAGCCAGTTTTCCCACTGCTTGCGCTCGACCCCGATCATGTGGAATTGCGCCTGCCCGGTTTTGATCACTTCGCACAGGGTCGGATAGACCGCCGTTCCGAAATCAAGATCAATCTGGCGCGGGGTTGATCCCTGATAATTCTCGCCACTGGCCGCAATCATGTTCGGCGCATCGCGGCGAATGACGAAATCATTGCGATCAGGCTGATATTCGTAAATACCGATATCATCGCACCATGGAGCCAGCATGTCGGAACCCAGATCACGCCGGTCGGGAATATCCCCGTCACGGCAGGCATCCTGCCAAAGCGCAAGCAACCGGGAAACATGCCCGTCCACATCGTCCGGCAGGTCATCCAGCCGAATTTCCTGCGCATAGGCCATCGCGCAATAAGCTCCCCGACACGTCCATTCACTCTGTATCGATCATAGGAACGCATCACAACGCAATGCAAGGCGCAAACATCATGATTTTCTGATTTTAAGTATTACAGCGGATTACTCAGCGTCGAAAACCGGCCTCAAACCGGCATCGTATCGCGATAGCGTTGCAGCAACCGGCTATCGATGCGATTGCGCCCGTCGATATTTGAAATCCACACGATCTGATAGGGTGCCAGCGGCAAAATACCGTTGAAATCCTCGATCACCTGCTGCGACAAAAGATCGGTCCAGCCTTCGGTCATGATCAGGTTGATCTTTGAAAGATCAAGGTCCTGCACCTGATCGGTCAGGTTGAACACACAGAAAATGCTTTGATCATTCAGATGGCTTTGCCGCCAGACGCCCAGCAACTCACGGCCAAGGTTAAGCGTATATTGCGTCGCATTTGGATGGAATGCTGGCTGCCCCATGCGGATCGACATCAGGGCACGCAACTGGTCAAACGCCTTCCGGGCAATGCCATCCTCCGAAAGCCGCGCCTCAGCCTCCTCAAGCTGCCAGATTTTGCGGTTCAACCGGCGCGGAATGCCGGTTTCCTCATATCCCGCCTGATCGTTTTCGGTGGCAAAGATCGACTGCACATAAATCGCCGGAACCCCTTCAAGCGACATGGCAATCGCCTGGCTCATCACAAACCGTTCCAGCCCATAGGTACGATCCCCGGCAAAGTTCTCGGCCAGCATGCTAAACAGCGTGACATTCAGCTCATAGGCCTTCTGCCCGCCACCCTTCAGCGACCGGTAGCTCACCTGCCCGCCCATTTTGCGCGCATGGTCGGTCATGGCATCGATCTCCGCATCCGGGATCAGGTTTTCGGCCGGGCGCAGGCCAATACCATCGTGGCTGGCGGTGAAATTGAAAAATGTGCAGCCCGCAGGCGCTGGTGGCATCGACATGATGCATTTGCGAATGCAATCGCTCCGCCCCGAAAGCAACCCATGAATGATCACCGGCGGCAGGCTGAAATTATAAATCAGATGCGCCTCGTCCTGATTGCCGAAATAGGACAGGTTTTCAAGCAGCGGCAGATTGGTTTCGGTAATAAACAGCACATCCGGATGCACCGCCGTCGTGGCAAGCCGCAATGCCTTGATGATCTTGTGCGTCTGATCAAGGTTGATCGAACTGGTCCCGGCCACCTTCCAGATAAAGCCGATGGCATCCAGCCGCACGACCCGCACGCCATGTTTAAGGTATTCCAGAACGATCTTCAGGATTTCAAAAAACACATCCGGGTTGCCGTAATCCAGATCGACCTGATCATAACTGAACGTGCACCAGACATGCTTTTCCCCGTCCGATGTCGTGACCTTGCTTAACAGCGGATGACTGCGCGGCCTAACCACATCGGAAAGATCATCATCGGGGCTGGCGGTCTTGATGTAATCGACACCGGGCTTGTCGCCCGCAAGGAACTGCTGAAACCAGACATGGGACGCCGAAATATGGTTCGCCACCAGATCGGCCATCACGGTGGCATCTTTGGACAATGCCTTCACGTCATCCCATGTGCCAAGTTCCGGTCGCAAGCTGCTGAAATCGCTTACAGAAAAACCATCATCGGATGTAAAGGGGTGAAACGGCAGGATATGAATCCCCGTCAGCCAATCCTTAAGCCACGTGCGATAAAAATCGCCAAGACTTTGCAAACCGTGATGCCCGTCGCGCGAAATGCTGTCGCCATAGGTGATCAGAAACGCATCGCGCTGATCCCATTTGCGAAGATATTCCTCGCACGGCTCCGCCCCGTCACCCTCAAGCGGCAATCCCAGCACCTCAAACACCCGGCGCACCAGATCGGCGTGATCATGTTCCGGATACACATCCGCAAGCAGATTGCGCATTGCACTTGCGAACGCAATACGCCCCGAGGTTCCGATGACACGATCCATGCTGGCTCCTTTGGGCAGGCAAATCAGGAATTCACCTTAATCAAATAATGATTTTGCCTATGATGCAAGCAACGATTTCAAAGTGCTAACAAAGCAGGCACAAATCAAATATCGAACTTGAACTTCAGAATTCAGCAGCGACAAAAATCAGCGAATTAACTGGAAGTTACGAAAATTTTGGAAAATAATTCACAGGATGTTTTAGGGAGATCAAGCGCTTTGCTCCACGCTATAAATCATAAAAAAACCCGCCTTCATTTAAGATATCTGGGCCACCGAGAAAGCGGAGAAAGAAGGGTACACGAGGAAGATGAGATCACCTCTCTCATACTCGGCCCCTTGTCTTTACTACCCAGTAAGTCCGTGGCTTATTTCTGGTCCAATTTTATTTCTTTTTTGGGCGGTCACTTGCCATCTAAAGAACCTATGTCTGCTGACATGTCATTTTGGCCTAGACGTCCTTCAACAAAAATAGAACCAGATATCTTTGTTAACTTACACTGGGATGATAGCTCGACCACCAGTATTTTGGTTGAATTAAAGTGGCGATCCGGGTTAAGCGGCGAAGATCAATTGCACCGCCAATGGTTGGAATTTTTATCCAAAGAAGAAAGAAAGACAGGCATTCACTTATTTCTTGCTCCCACCACCGTCGCCGCTGAAGCTGCTCGGTCTTTAGAGGACATATGGGGACCTCGTCTCATAGCAGCCACTTGGATAAAAACATTGTCATTTTTACATGAATTAAGAAATGACCACAATGCAGAGGGACTTCTCCCATGGATAACTCAAATAACAAAAACAATGGACTTCCTGTCAATCCGCCCATTTCGAGGGTTTTCAAATTTAGAAAAAGATATCCCCTTTTCTGAACCTGCCATCAGCCCAGTTATTTTCTTTAAAAGATAAAAGAACATTGAAATGAAAGATTTAGGAAAAAAATTATCAACATCAATTGATATAATTGAAAAATTTTTCATCGAAATAAATAGCCTTGAATTAATTATTCAACAAAAATTATTCAACATGGTCAATAATATAAAATCTGATGAAAAGATTAGAATTACATCAGATTGGATTACATCTTTCCGTGATTCCGAGAGCAATTGGATCTCCACTGACATATCAGGATCTTTGGGACTATCCCCTCCTCGAAAGAAAAATCCCAAAAGATATCTCTCATATCAAATAAGCCTAGCTGGAGATGCGGTTGAAACGGCGGACAACCAAGACAAAGAACCTTTAGTTCATATTAATTTATGGGACACACCTATTAGTTTTAGCGAAGGTATGTATTCATGCGTTTACTGGACATCCGAAGATAAAAGCGTATTTCTCGAACAAGGTACGCTCTTTTGCTGGCCAGCAAAGACAAATTACTGGCACGATAAACAATGGTCTTATGCAATAAAACTCACGCAACTCAATGACGAGACATGCGTAGACGACCTTATAACAATACCCTGCCAGCAACTTCTATTAGGGAAAGATTTAACAAGCACAATAATTCCCAAAAGCGAGGCCATCTATCGCCCCATCTTATGATTAGCTTGTTTTTGCTAATTAACGGCTCAATCGCTACCTGCAACTGCCTACAGGAGTGAAATCGCTGCCCGGTTGTTCCCTCACTAAAAAGAACCAAGCAAGCTACTCTCTTTCCCATAAAATCAAAACTCAGTCGGATGCATCTTCGGGCTTGTAGATCACGTTTTCCGCGCCCTCGGCCCCCATGAAGACGACAACGACCCGCGCGGGAATATCACCATCATTGATCCCTTCATGCCAGTAATCCATCGCCTCAAGCACCCCTTCCCCGGCGCGATAGGTGGTTTTTCCCCCGTCGCCGTAATCAACCGTGATCTGCCCTTCAAGGATATATCCATAGGTCGGCACGCCATGCTTGTGCCAGCCGGTTTTCTGCCCCGGTGCCATCGTCGCCAGCACCGATCTGATCTTGGCCTTGCCCTTGGGATAGCTCACCTGCTCGCCGACAAAATTCACACCACTATCAAGCAGCTTCACCCCGTCATGAACATCCTTGGCGGGCACGCTTTTCTCCGGATGTTTTTCCATCAGATTTTCCATGTTATGCGAACGCTCCCGCGTCGATTGATTTCCGTAATCGGTAAATCATAGGCCGATGATGCGCCTAAATCATAAAAAACCGGGCACCATTACCTTGATACCCGGTTTCATCATCGGCTCAGTATCACCGTCCCTTACGGCGCAATCGTCACCTCGACCAGCGCATGGGTGCGGTTGGTGTCGATATGGTTGATCGCTTGGCGCAGGATTTCCGGCAAATCGGCCGCCCGTTCGGCCTTCGCCGTCCATGCCCGGCTGGCTTCCGCGACCTTGGTGAAATCGGGGCTGGGTTTAAGGCCGGTCAAGGGCATCTGGTTGGTTTTCGCGGCATAGCCATCGGGATACATCCCGGTCACCGACTGGCGCACCGCGCCCCATTCATTGTTGTTCAGAACAAGGATCAGGATCGGAAGCTCAAGCGCCTCGGCGATCTGGTGGCATGCCGTCGGATTGGCAAACATATATGATCCATCGCCCATGGTGGCGATCACCAGCTTGTTTTTGTCGGCAAGCTGATAACCCATCGATGCCGGGAAGGACCAGCCAAGCCCGCCGGAATGCGGTTCCTGATACCAGCTACTGTGCTCCGAAAGCGAAAGCGGCTCCAGCGGGCAGCCAAGCTCGGAAAACACCGTTGCCGGCCGCCCGGCAATCGCATCCGAAAGACAGCGCGACACAAACGCCTTGCTCATCGGATCAACCGATCCGGCATCGGCCGCCGCCAGCGCCTTTTTGCGCGTGGCGGCATTGATCGCCGCGACCTTTTCACGCCGGTCCGTGCACGTTTCGCGATGATCGCCATGATGACGATCCAGCACGTCGGCCAGCGCCATCATCACATCTCCGGTTTCCCCGGTAAGCGAGAGGTCGGCGGCAAAATTGCGCCCCGGAAAACGGGAATAAAGCGGGTTCTGCCCGATCTGGATCACCTTGCAATCGGGGCGCAGCGTATGGATATCGGGCGACCACGGGGCCAGGCAATCAATCACCAGAACCGCATCGGCATCTTTGAGCCACGGTGCCGGGTCCATCCCCGCCATCATCGGATGATCGGTGCCAAGGGCAAGCTGGATCGCCCAATATTGCACCACCGGAATGCCCCACTGATCCACCAGTGACGACAGGCGATCAAAGGCTTCGTGCGTGCCCGTGCCACGCTGGGCAATGATCACCGGATTTTTCGCATTGGCAAGGATGCGCGCCGCATCCTCAAGGCTTTCCCTGGGTGGCATCACCCGGACCGGCTGCATGCGAAGCGGCGCGTCAATCGCATCCCCCGGACAGGGTTCACACAAAACCTCGCGCGGCAGGGATACATAAACCGGCCCCTTGGGCACGGACGATGCAATCGCATAGGCGCGGTCAACAACGTCTGGCACCTGTTCGGGGAATTTAAGTTCATATTCCCATTTCGATGCCTCGCGCACCATCGCCGCCTGATCGCGCATTTCCTGGCCCCAGCCAATCGGCACGGTCCGCGCGCCAAGCCGCCCCTGTTCCATAACCGGGGTGCGTCCCGACATCAGGATCACCGGCACATGCTCGGTCGCGGCATTGATCGCGCCAATCGCGCAATTGGCCAGCCCGACATTGGTATGCGCCATCACCGCCTGGGTTTTGCCAGTCGCAAGGTAATAGCCATGCGCCATACCCATCGCGGCATTTTCATGCGGCATGACAAGCGCGTGGGGAAGCTCGATATCCTTGGCATTGGCTTCCGCCAGCCCTTCGATGATCGGCGGAAAATCGGTGCCGGAATTGGCAAAGATATAATCCACCCCGATCGCCTTCATCCGCGCCAGAACGGCCCCGCCTGCGGTGAGCGTGATTTGCGCCTTGTCATTTTTCATTTGACGTTCCTGCCATATTTCTATATTTGAAATTTAATTTATAATATAGTTTATTATTGAAATCGGACGCAGGTCAAGCTGTCCGATTTTTGCGCCTGCCTTTTGCCCCTCACGGAAAGAACGGATCATGACAAGCCAGCTTAACGGATCGGTGCTCAAGGCCTTCCGCATCCTCGAACTCTTTGCCGAGGGACGAACCGAGCTGACCGCCAGCGACACGGCGACCGCCCTTGGCATCAACACCATCACTGCCCACCGGTTCCTGCATACGCTGGAACAGGCCGGCGCGCTTCGCATGGTTGCGCGCGGGGTCTTCCGGCTGGGTTATGTCTTTGCCGATCTGGGGGATCGCGTGCTGCGCGATGGCAGCCTGCCGAACCTGATCCAGCCGGTGCTGGACGATCTGGCGCGGACTGTGGGCGAGGCCTGCATGGCCACCGAATTTGATCGCGACATGGCGGTCTGCATCGCCAAGGCCCTGCCGGATCGGTCGCTTTATGTCGATATCCGCATCGGATCGCGGCTGGATGCCTTTTGCACGGCCCATGGCAAATTATGGCTGGCTTTCATGGGCCCGGATCAGCAGGACCGCTATTTCGAGAGCATCCGCCTGACCGGCATGACCGAACGCACCATCACCGATCTGACGGCCCTTAAATCCGAACTTCGCACCGTCCGCGAACAGGGTTTTTCAATGAATAACGGCGAACGCGAAAGCGACATTTACGCCGTCGCCGTCCCGATCCTGACCCAGCATGGCCGCATGGTTTCCGCCATTTCGGTCTTTGGCGCCTCCCCGACCCTGATCGAACAGAAACGCGATCACATTCTGACGGCCCTGCGCGACGCCGCCGAAAACGCCACACGCGCCCTTTACGGGCATTTCTGATCGTCACAATCGTTCAAGACGACATCGGGAAAACCATGCGACATTTCCGGCAATGGCCCCAAAACCGGAAAGGCGCGCAAAATGATGATTGAAAATCTGCTGCTGCTTTGGCTGGCGGCCCTGCCGCTGATGGGAAGCCCCGGCCCCGCCACCATAAGCCTGGCCGCCAGTGGTTCGGCCTTTGGCATTCGGCCAAGCCTTGGCTATCTCGGCGGGATCGTCATCGGCACGATTGCGGTTTTGCTGCTGGTCGCCACCGGCATTGCCACCGCCCTTCTCGCCCATCCAATTGCCGGGCAAGTCCTGACGGTGATTGCTGCTATCTATATCCTTTATCTGGCATGGAAAATCGCCACCGCCCCGATCAGGCCCGCCCACGCAACATCCGACAGATCGCCCGAAACCACCCCTGAAGCCAAGGCCCCCGATTTCCGCGGCGGCGTGATGCTGGCAATCACCAATCCAAAGGCCTTCGCCGCCATCGGCGCGGTCTATGCCGCACATGCCATCACGCCACATTCCCTATGGCTTGATAACGCCCTTAAAATTGCGGCTCTGGCGCTGGTGATCGTGCTGGTCAATAGTCTGTGGCTGGTTTTCGGGGCGGGCTTTGCGCGCCTGCTTTCCGATCCGCGTTTCGGGCGGCTGATCAATATCCTGTTTGCCGCCCTGCTGATCGCATCCCTTGCCATGGCCCTGCTGTCGCTGCCATAGGAACACCGCAAAGACCCGCCTCAGGCAACCTGAACCGGCACCCCGTCACGGGCCGGTTTGGTGCTGCGGATCGTGCCCGGTGATTTGCCGGTTGTGCGTTTGAAGGCCCGGCTGAATGCCGCCTGCGAGCCATAGCCAAGCCGTTCGGCCACCACATCAATCGCCATGCGATCGCGTGTGATCCATTGGCTGGCAAGGCGCATGCGAAGTTCCGTGACATAACGAAGCGGCGTCACCCCGGTGACTTCAAGGAACCGTTCGGCAAAGACCGAGCGCGAACTGCCCATTTCCGATGCCATCGCCTCGACGGTCCAGTTACGACCCGGATCGCGATGGATGGCGGCAATCACACGCCCCATGCGCGGGTCGCGCAATGCCTCGACCCAGCCTTGCGCATCACCACATCCGCATTCGACCCAGTCGCGCACGATCGATGCCGATACCACATCGGCAAGCCGCGTCAGGATCCCGGCAAAACCGGCGCGCTCGGTCGAAACCTCGCGCGCCATCGCTTCCAGCACCGGTAAAAGTTCGGGGTTTCGATCAATCAGGGTGCCGACCTGCATCACCTCGGGCATCATGCTGACCAGCGGATGCATCCCGCCAAGGTCAAACTCCATGCAGCCGCTGAAAATAAGCGTATCGGTGCTGCGGCAAAGTTCCGCCTTGCAGGCATGGATATCATCCACCCGACGGCAGATCGTCGTGACACTGTAATCGGTCACATCAAGGCACGGGATGGACGGATCAGACAGCAACGCATGAATGCCCCCGCGCGGCAAAAGCACCGCATCACCGGCCTCAAGCGTATGGACAACCCCGCTATCGGTGCGCAGGTAAACCCGCCCGCGCGCGATGAAATGGAACTGCGCGCGCGTCGGATCATCGCCAAATCGCACACCAAAGGGCGGGGAAATCTGGATGCGGTTGTAATGCAGCCCGTCAAGCCGCATGCCGAGCAAAAGCTCACTGATCAGGTCACTGGAAAGCATCTGCGTGTCATCCGTTCCGGTGTTATTTCGGACGATTGATCAATAATCAAGGAGAAACTGGCATAGCCCGTCCGGCAAGTCCACCCTATTCTGTTTGCAATGCACAAACACTCTATCCGAGAGGACATTCGATGACTGAGACAGTAAATAAGCCCACGGCTGCTGCTGCGCAAGGCGCGCCGGCCTGGTGGGCGGTTATTTCCATGACATTGGGGGTTTTCGGGCTGGTCACGGCCGAATTCCTGCCCGTAAGCCTATTGACCCCGATGGCCGATGATCTGCAAATTACCGAAGGCCTGGCCGGTCAGGCAATGTCAACCACCGCCATTCTGGCCCTGATCACAAGCCTTTTGACCGCGACCGTCACGCGCAGCATTGACCGCCGCTATGTCCTGCTGGGCTTTTCGATCCTTTTGACCATTTCGAACATCATGGTCGCCACCGCACCCAGCTTTGCGGTGCTGCTGGCCGGTCGCGTTCTGCTGGGGATCGCACTTGGCGGTTTCTGGACCATGTCGGCCGCCACCGTCATGCGGCTTGTCCCGGAAAAAAGCATTCCGCGTGCGCTCTCCATCCTGTTTAGCGGCGTTTCCGCTGCCACCATCTTTGCCGCCCCGCTCGGAAGCTATCTTGGCGATGTGATTGGCTGGCGCGATGTCTTCCTGCTCGCCTCCCTGCTGGGCGTGCTGGCGCTTGTCGTACAGTTCCTGACGCTCCCGAAAATGCCGCCGCGGGGCCGCGCAACGCTGCGCACATTGGTCGAAGTCATCAGCCGCCCGCGCATGAAATTCGGCCTGTTTTCGCTGGTCCTGATCATTACCGGCCATTTCGCCCTGTTCACCTATGTCCGGCCGTTCCTTGAAAACATCACCGGCGTTGCGACGGCGGGCGTTTCGGGCATTCTGCTGGGCTTTGGCCTTGCCAATTTCATCGGCACCTATGTCGGCGGCGCGCTGGTTGCACGCTCCCTTCGCATGACGATTGCCCTGATGCCGATGATCATCGGCTTGGCCGGGATCGGCATGGTCACCATTCAGGGCGCGATTGTCCCGACCACCGTGCTTGTCGCGATCTGGGGCATGGCCTTTGGCGGGGTTCCGGTTGCCTGGTCAACCTGGATCACGCGCACCGTCCCGGACGAAGCCGAAAGCGGCGGCGGCCTTCTGGTCGCGGGTTTCCAGCTTGCCATTGCGACGGGCTCTGGCGTTGGCGGCCTTCTGTTTGATGCCAGCGGCGCGCTTGGCGTGTTTACAATCGCCGGCATGTTGCTGGTGGGCGCATCGATCATCGTTACACTGGGTCTGCGGACCAGCCCTGTTCCCGCAACCGAACAGGCCTGAGGTCAGGACCGAGGCATCGCCCCAACCCCCACCCTGATGCCTGATCAGGCGGGCCCAGTGCACCCCGGCAGTGTCACCACTGCCGGGGTTTCTTTATGCCAATTCACTCGGCTAGTTCACTCTGGCAGCGGGATAAATTCATCCCGGTCATCAATCGGCAGGTCAAACCGCCCCTTGCCCCAGTTTTCCGCCCGCCAGTCGGCCTTGGCTTCCTCCAGCCTCTCTTTGGACGAGGCCACGAAATTCCACCAGATATAACGCGGGCCTGAAAATGTCGCCCCGCCAAGGATCATCAGCCGCGCGCCGCGTTCCCCGGCCACAACCGTAATCCTGTCACCGGGGCGAAACACCATCATCTGCCCGGCCTCAAAATCCTGCCCCGCGACCGAAATCGAACCTTCGACGATGTAAATCCCGCGATCCTCGTGATCATCGGGCATCGGCAACATCCGCCCGGCATCCAGCTTCACATCGGCATAGAAGGTTTCGGAAAACATCGTCGCCGGGGCCACCGCGCCATAGGCAGTACCAAGGATCAGGCGCACCGAAACGCCATCTTCCTCAATCACCGGCAAGGTGCCCTTGCCGTGATGGGCGAATGTCGGGGCGATATCTTCCTGCGCTTCGGGAAGGGCCAGCCACGTCTGGATGCCAAACAGGCTGTTGGGGCCGCTTCGCGCCGTGGCCGATGTGCGTTCGGAATGCGAAACACCCCGCCCGGCCACCATCCAGTTAAGCTCGCCTGGCTTGATGATCTGATCGGCCCCGGTGCTGTCGCGATGATGGAAATCACCGCGAAACAGATAGGTCACCGTACCCAGCCCGATATGGGGATGCGGCCGGACGTCAACGCCCTGCCCGGTCAGGAATTCGGCCGGTCCCGCCTGATCAAAAAAGATGAACGGCCCGACCATCTGGCGCTTTGGCGCGGGCAAGGCCCGCCTGACCTCAAACCCGCCCAGATCGCGGGACCGCGGAATGATCAGGGTCTCGATGGCGTCACTATCGACAATATCGGGGCAGCCGGGTTCAAGTGCGGGGTTCCAACTCATGGCGTCATCCTTTTGCGGGTCTTGGACGGGTATGGCGATTTTATCGGCTCTGCCGGTGCGACGGCCCGATGGCGATGATGCAGACTGGCGCGCCCGCGACCATCCGGCTAGTCCCCCGAACCGCCACGCTGTGTCGCCAAAAGCGGAACACAGAACGGAGCCCAAAGCAAAGCCCAAGGCCGCACACACAGCTTGCCCCCAACCGCCCCGCAAGTCACCCAGAACCGCCAAGCCATCCCGACATCATGACATGCCAAGCCAAGCCAAGCCATGCCATGCCGAACCAAACCACCCCACCCCGTCATTCCCGCGAAAGCGGGAATCCATGTCTCAGCCGTGCTGTAACGTCGCGCTGGGCAATATTCGTTCTCATTTCACGACCTGTAGTTGTAAACCCAAATACTAGAAAATAGCTTTTTCCAAGATGAGATGATTTTGCGCCTATCCAACCATGTCACCAATTCAACATTAGATTCCGTAATAGGTATTCTTGGGTGCCCCCCTCCCGGTTTGAAGTCAGAGAAGGGTTCTGGCATTTGCTCTAATATCTGCCTGATTTGATCATCAGATAAAATCTTGTGACATTTGTTAAACAGTGAGACTTGCACCTCGATCGGATCAGTATTGACGATCAATGCTTGAGCGGCCTCTGCCGTCAAACCACTAATATCAAAGCCGGTGCGATGAAACAGGTTTCCGATTACAGAAGCACGGCTTGGCAAACCAGCAAGCAAGTTTAAATCCATATCGTCGACGATTTTTAACTTTTGAGCATCGACTATCTGAGAATTCAACAACTTTTCATGGAAGTCATCATCAAGTGATAGTTCGTCTTTGATATCAAAATAGTTATCGATATTTTTGACAATGAAAAGTACCTGATAATCTTGGTAATCTGCCAAATGGGAAAAGGCAGCCTCAGAAAAGATAATTTTTTCTTCCTCAACTAGGATTAACAATTTTTCTGGGCCGATATCGGCTGGAAATTGCGAGAACTTTCTCGGAAGTGCGCGAACATAAGTCCTGTAAAAGCCGTCTTCCAATTCATTATTATTGAACAAGAATTTCCGCAACGGCAGCGTGGCGTCACCTCCGTCAATCGGCATTGAAGATAACTCGGATTCTGCATCATGTGTTTGCAGGAATTCCGTGAGAGTTTCAGCGTCAAACGCTTCGCTAGTAATAAACGCGAGACAGTTTTCCCATGATGCTTCGATCTTCTGCAACTTGAATATCGGCTTATAAAAACGCGGTGGAATATCATCGAGTGAAGGCAGCTTTGCTGATTGCTTTTCGAGGAATACCTCAAGGTGTTCGCTTTCGATCTTGTCGTGCTTAAGCACATTGATAATCGTTGCAACATCCTCTTCAGTATTATTTTCAAGCGCGAGAAGAATGCTTTTTAGATAGTGCTCGAAGTCATCTTCAACTTTGTTGATCAGGACTGTGTTGCCGCTTTTTAAAACAGTCGAGTAGTGCTTGGTTTGCAGCTCTTCCACGGAGGGCAACCCCAATACATCTCTAAAGATAAATTCAATATTTTGGATAGAAACTTTGTATAGCCCTTCATCGGCAAGTAACCGAGCTACTGCCGGATATGGACGGATAGTCTTTAGTTCTTGCGCATTGAAAGGAATCAGCTTGAGACGCTCAGGCTTGAAATCAATTCCCCGCGCCAAAACCTCGGACAAATTCGTCGAGAGGAATTCCGATATTTGGACATCTTTTTGATAAAGAGACGTGAGATACCCTTCGGGTAGATGAGCGATAAACCTTGCAACATGAGTGACGTTATCCGAGCTTTCGAGTGCGGTTGTTACAAATCCAGACCATTTTCCAATCAGTTCGGATAACAGCTCAGAAATACGTTTTCCCCTTTCATAATAGGTTTGGAAAAATTCATCACAGTCGTCAAAGTTTGAAGAAATAAATTCCACGAGCCGTGTGATCTGCTGATCGTACTTGTTTGGATTGCTCAGTATGCAATCAACAAGAATCAGGTTGAGAACGAAATGCCGACGGAAGTCGTCTTCGCGCATCTCATCGATGACTTCCTGCGGATTATCGATTTGAAAATCTGGCTCTGGATTATTGAAAGCCCGGATTTGAATCAGAAACTTGTTGTCATTAGGTGAGAGGCGACCAGAATGGAAAAGAGACGTGTACTGATAGTAGGAATCATCCAGAAATCCTTCAAAAACGAGAAATTTGACAAGCTCCTTGTTTTCACCAAAGACATCAAATAGTTCCTCTGCACCTTCTGTATCTGCTCGAATGACTTCACTGAATGTTGTCATTCTGAGAGACGATATTGTGGTTCTTAGTTCTCTGATCGCCTTATAGTTACTATTTCTGAGTGCGTAAGATCGGTGCTCAATCTCTTGTTTTCGTTCTTTGTAGGTTTTGTCGGGATTAACTTCTTCCTGCAAGCCCGCGAGAGGTACGCGGTGTCGTTGGTTTTGCGGTGAGCGGCAAAAAATTACTTGCTTCTCCAATAGCTCGTTAAAGTTCTCATGATTCCAAAGAGATTGAATCGGGATATGTGAGGCATCATTGAATTCAATAAACGCGCAGCCCTGAGGAAGCTTATCTATCAAAGCCATAGCATAAATCTTGCGAAGTTCGGCGAGATCGGATGGCACTCGCCTTTCAACTTCACTAATATCCTGCTCAAGCTCTAATATCTTTAACCTACAGCGGTCTTCCGCTTTGGTGATAAGTTCACCATGCCTGCGGAGTATCCCAGAAAGCTTACCCTTTTCCCGGTGCAATTCTTCGAAGTCGCTTGGTAAAACATTTTTATAAATCAGAACAGCAAGGAGCTTGTTCGGATCGAGAATATTCTCTTCATTTGTATCCAGATTTTTGCGGTAGATGGCATATTCGTTGAAGATATTTTGGATGAGGCGAAGGTCATTGAGATAGCGCGAGACCTCCTTCAAAAACTGACTATTTAGACGCTTGTCCAGAGATAACCGCTTGCCTTGTTCAATGATCTTATCAATTGAATTAGAGCTGTTAATGATCGGTATTACGGGAATAATGAACTCGAAGAACTTGGTCCGATCCGTGTTCACAAACATGTTATCCCTGAGCGCGTAGAGAAAACGTATCTGCCTTCTGACACCTGCGTTGGCGTTGATGAGACTGTTGATCTCACGCAAGGTCACAAAAATATCGGAATTATTGAAGCGATCCAAATCTTCGATCACAACCAAATCGTAGTCCGTGGACTGGAAGAAATATATGATCTCATCCAGATGACGATTGAGAATGGACTCTTGCTCGGTGGCATGAGGCTTGATCTCGATATCCTTGAGCGAAATGCTCCTTAAAGAAATTCCGAGGCTTTTGACATATATCTGATGCAATACCAGCCAAACGAATACCATCCCCAAGCTAAAACAACTTAGGTTGAACCAGTTGGTTTCATCTAGTGGCTGAAAAAACGAAAGATCCAAGATCGCGGCTCGCTGATCTATTAATTTCCAGCACGCCAGCATTCCAACAATAGCAAACGGCCACACAAACCAAGACCACCACTTTGGCGACCGAATGCGTTTGAATCTTGATAGCGGGAGACTATTCGCATCTGCCCCGTAAAGCATCTGCTGCAAGATACTTCGCTCAATCTCCTGCTTGGTCACTTCTCCATCGGGTGCAGCCGCTTCCGGCAAGAAGGCGGCCAAAGAGATTTGCAGCACTGGCTTTTTGAGTAACCAATATTTTTTATATCGTTTGAGAAAGGTCTTTATGATGCTGCTTTTTCCCGAACCATAAGGCCCGGTAAGAGCAATATTATACACATTCGGGTTCTTGGTCGCATGAAGCAGAGCGTCCGAATAAATTCCGTCAGGATCGGCTTTGTCTGTGGGCGCAAGATCGACATAGTCAGAATTGTCTGGAACAGAGTTCTTGAACCAACTGACTACAGACATCCAAAATTTGGAGAGTTTTTCCAGCATAATCCACTACAAGCCCTGATGAAGTTTAGTTTGTTCTTATTTAGTAACATTCATGATGATCACCTCAAATAGCGAACACAACTTATACAGAAAAATGTTCCGGTATTATTCCCGCCATTCAATCAGCAGCTACTGAATTGACTATGAGAAAAACCACTCCAAAAACAAAACCCCGGCCCAATAACATGAGCCGGGGCACGAAGTGCTCTGGAGGGAGACGGGGCTTTTATCGTGGCCCCTTGGTAAAACCCTGATATCCCTTGGCGATCTGATCAATCAGATCGACCTGATCATCACCTTGCGTTCCGCCTGCGTTTTGAGGCGATTGCGAAGCGCACGACCAAAAAGCGCGGCCTCGATCTCGAACTCGTCGCCATCCTGCGTTTTGATGCCATCGGCAAAGGAAAGCGTCGCCGTGCCAAAGAAATGCGCATGCACGTCACCCGGGCGGCAGAACAGATCATATTTGAAGTGATGATATTCAAGATTGGCGAGAGAGTGAGACATATTGTCCTCGCCACTCAGGAACGGTTTTTCCCAGATCACCTTGCCATCGCGATAAAGCCGTGACGTGCCTTCAACATGGCTTGGCAGATCACCCAGAAGCAGTTCCGGCCCCATCGCACACGCACGCAGTTTCGAATGCGCCAGATAAAGATAATTCTGGCGTTCCATCACATGGTCGGAAAACTCGTTGCCAATCGCAAAGCCGATGCGCACCGGATTGCCTTCGGGGTCAATCACGTAAATCGCGGCAATTTCGGGTTCCTCGCTGCCATCAAGGGCAAAGGACGGGCTTGGGATATCCGCGCCCGGATTGGCCACGACCGAGCCATCACCCTTGTAAAACCATTCCGGCTGCACGCCCTGTTCGCCGGCCTTCGGCTTGCCGCCCTCGACCCCCATGCGAAACATCTTCATGGAATCCGTTTCGTCGGCGGCCTTGTTATCGGCCTTGTGCATGTTCGCCCGTGCGGAGGCAGAGCCAAGGTGCGTAAGCCCCGTACCGGTGACAAGGAAATGCGCCGGATCGGCATGGGTGATCGGCGGTAACAGACGGCCGGATTTGGCGACTTCGTCATAATCAACGTTGGTGTCGCCCAGGCGGGCCTTTGCCGCCTCGATCATCGTCACCCCTTGCGAAATCGCGATACTGGCAAGCTCGCGCGTGGAGGCAACCGCCTTAAGCGGGATCAGGGTTTTGGCATCCTCGACCACGGCCACATGCTGCGCGCCGGCGGTATCCTTGTATTGAACCAGTCTCATGAAATCTGTCCTGATAATGTCTCTGTTCGTAAAATCGGGGGTATTTTCCGGTCAATCAGACCGCGATCAGACCCAGCCGCCATCAACGATAAAGTTCTGTGCCGTGACCATGCGGCTTTCATCCGAGGTCAGGAAAAGCGCCATGCGCGCGATGTCGCTTGGCATGACCTTGTTTTTAAGGCACTGGCGTTCGTCAATCTCGCGCTCGGCGGCTTCATCGACCCAAAGGTCAAGCTGGCGCTGCGTCATGACCCAGCCGGGCACAAGCGTATTGACCCGGATGCCGTCCTTGCCAAGGTCACGCGCCATGCCGCGCGTCAATCCATGGGTTGCGGCTTTTGCCGTGGTATAGCCCGGCATGCCGCCCTGCCCCATCATCCAGCTCACCGACCCGAAATTGACAATCGCCCCGCCACCGGCCTTCTGCATCATCGGTGCGACCGCCTGAATGGCAAAAAACGACGGGCGGATATTGATCGCCTGGCGTTCATCCCAATATTCCGGCGTCACGTCCTGCCATTTATGGCGGGTATCGTTGGCGGCATTATTCAGCAGTGCCGTGATCGGGCCGTTGGCCTTGGCCGCCGTTGCCACCGCATCCTGAAGCGCCTTGATATCGGTAATGTCGCATGTGATGAAAAGCGGCTTGTTTTTCGCGGTCTTGCCCAGCTTTTCAACAAGCGCATGGCCTGCTTCCTCGGCAATATCGACAAAGGCGACCTTCGCCCCCTGCTCGACAAAGGCGGTTACAAGCGCCTCGCCAATGCCCGTGGCACCGCCGGTGATGAAAACCGATTTATCGGCAAGGCTGGTATAGTTCGTTGGCATGCGATCGGACATGATCGTCGGCTCTCCCGTCATCTGGTCTTTGTGTGCCGATCCCTGATCCGGGTGCCGGTTCCCTCCGGCACGCCATGATCGGGGATCAGGGTTCAAACTGGCAGGATGCACCCGATAAGGGGTACGTAAGGGGCATCGCATCACATCACGTCGGGTGATCGGGTAAATGCAAAACACATCGCCCGCCTGCCCGCAAATTTTGCGAAAATCCACAATCGCGCATCTTTCGGGCCGGATTATGATCTCCGTTTGCAATACCCGTTGCCGCACGATGGGGCGCTTCCTCCTGACAGTCTTGTTCTTTTATTCTTCATACAATAACATTAATTATCAGGATGTGGCTTGCTGTCAAGCCGCAAACCGGCAACATCCGGGTCCGGGACAATGCCAAACTCACTGCTTCTTATTTGGTGATAAGTGGTCTATAAAAATGACACCTCCGATAGGGTGCAATCACCCGCGGCGCACAGCCACCGAAATAAATATATGCGTTGCAGCACAAGGCATTGTCGGGCGCACGGAAGTTGCCCTTAAAATAAATTCATATTATATGAATAATGTCAGAGTGCGGTCACCGACCCAGCCACCGCTTTACACAGATATCAAAAGACCGCACCGGAGGAATTTGAATGCCATCGTCCATGTCACGAACCTATGCCAAACGCAGCCTGCACAGCATCGTTGCCCATGATCTGGGATCACGGATCGTTTCGGGCAAACTGGCACCGGGCGATGTCCTGCCGACCGAGGCGGCCTTGAGTGAATCGCTTGATGTCTCGCGCACGGCTCTGCGCGAGGCGATCAAAATCCTCTCGGCCAAGGGGCTGATCGAAAGCCGGCCGAAAACCGGCACGCGCGTCAAACCGCGCACAAGCTGGAACCTTCTGGACCCCGATGTTCTGTCCTGGCATTTCCCCGATCCCGATCCGGCGTTTCTGTATGGCCTGTTTGAAACCCGCATGATTATCGAGCCCAACACCGCCGCCATGGCCGCCGAACGCGCGACCGAGGAACAGCTCGCCACCATCGAGGCGGCCTATACCGGCATGGAAAATGCCGAACTGGGCACCGAGGCCGTCTATATCACCGACCTTGTTTTCCATCAGGCGATTTTGGATGCGTCGGGCAATGATTTCATGAAATCGTTCGGCATGCTGATTGAAACCGCGCTCATCGGCTCGTTCCGCCTGTCTTCGGGCGGGCCAAAGGCGCATGTCAAATCCCTGCCCGACCATTTCGCGGTCTATCGCGCCATCGCGCACCGCGAACCCGGCGACGCCCGCGAAGCCATGCGCAACCTGCTCAGCCGCACCATGCTGCAACTCCGCCAGCAGCTCGGCATGAAAAGCGAACATGACTGGGACGTGATCGGGCTTTGATACTACTTTGACCGGTCCGTGATATCGCTTTGGATATCGCTTTGATCCTGCCTCACGGACCCGGCGATGTCATCGCCCCCAGACAGCGGAAAAACACAATAACAGGGCTGTCATCAGGACGGCCCCTTTTGCATTCCTCATACAAATAAAAAGCCGTTTTTCGTCTCATAACGGCCAAAACCCGTATTCCTCACACAAATAAAAGCCGGTTTTTTGTGTCCGAAACGGACGGTCACGATCTTCGCCAACCCCGTCGCCGATCCATTATTCACCAAAAATGAAAAATCGGATTGATTATGAAAAATAACTTCATAAAAAACCGGATCGCAAAGCCGCATTCTGACCGCCGGAATAAACGCCCCTGAAAACAATTCGGGCCGAAGCAGCAACACCGCCCCGGCCCGAATTTTACGCTATGACGTGACCAGTTTCAGGTCACCCCGCCCCGGCCCGCATGCCCGAAAATGACCGGGTAATCAGGCGTTGCAGCACGATAAAGCCAAACAGCAGCGCCCCGATCATGATCTTGGTCCACCAGCTATTAAGCGACCCGTCAAACGCAATCAGGGTCTGGATCACCCCCATGATGATCCCGCCAAAGAACGTACCGACCACAAAGCCCATGCCCCCGGTCAGAAGCGTCCCGCCAATCACCACCGCCGCAATCGCGTCAAGCTCCACCCCGACCGCCGCCAGCGGATAGGCCGACGCGGTATAAAACGCGAAAACAACACCGGCCAAGGCACTGAAAAAGCCCGACAAAGTATAAACCCGGATGATCGTGCCCTGCACCGGAATGCCCAGCAGTTCCGCCGATTGGCGGTCCCCGCCAATGGCATAGACATTGCGCCCGAACCGGGTGTAATGCGCAATCACCACCCCGGCAATCACCGTGATCAGCATCAGCAACGCCGCCGCACTGATCCAGCCACGACCGGGCAGCGGGATTTTAAATCCGCTGAAATCGGCGACAAACGGATGATCAATCGGCACGGAATCAAGGTTGATCAAAAAGCACATCCCGCGCAGGAAAAACATCCCCGCCAGGGTGATGATAAAGGGCTGGATATCGAACTTGGCGATAATCACCCCCATGAAGGCACCAAATAGTGTTCCGACCGCAATCGAAATCACCACCGCCACCAGCGGATGCATGCCAAACCCGGTCACCAGTTCGGCCATCAATACGCCGACAAAGGCAATCATCGAGCCGACCGAAAGATCAATCCCGCCCGACAGGATAACGAATGTCATGCCGACCGCGGTAATGATCAGAAACGCATTATCGGTCAGAAGCGCACCCAGAACATAGGTGTCTGAAAACGCACGGTGTTCGGCAATCCCGTAACCATAAAGCAGGGCCAGCACCGCCAAAGTGGCGAGCAACGGGTAATAGCGTTCATTAATTTTCATCGGAATTCCCCCGCACTTTCCGGCTGCCGATCTTTTCCCACGCCTTGCCCGCCAGTTCGCGTGATTTCGGTGCCTGCACCAGCAGAACCACCATCACCACCGCCGCCTTGACGATCAGGGTATATTGCGACGGGAGACCCGACAGCAAAATCCCCGTGGTCAGCGACTGAATGATCAGAACCCCGATCACCGTCATGCCGATAAAGAACCGCCCGCCCATCAGCGACGCACCGCCAATAACAACCGCCAGGATGGCATCCAGTTCAAGCCACAGCCCGGCATTGTTCGCATCCGCGCCGCGAATATCAGCCGCAATAATGATCCCGGCAAAAGCCGCACACAGCCCCGAAATCGCATAGGCCAGAAGCTTGATCCCGCGCGCATCAATACCCGCAAGCCGACTGGCGCGTGCATTGCCGCCAACCGATTCAACAAACAGGCCAAGGGCTGTTTTGCGCATCACGGCGTAAAGCGCGCCAATCACCACCGCGGCAATGATCACCCGCCACGGAATGCCTAGCAGATAACCGCTGCCAATCCCTTCGAAAAACGCCCCGTGGAAGGTCACGATCTGCCCGTCGGTGATCATCTGCGCGATCCCGCGCCCGGCCACCATCAGGATCAGGGTCGCGATGATCGGCTGGATATCAAGATAGGCCACCAGCATCCCGTTCCACAGCCCACACAACACCCCGGCGCCAAGGGCAGCCAGGATGATGACGGCGGGATGCAGATCGGTATCACGGATCAGAACCGCCATCACCGCGGCCGAAATCGCAATCACCGATCCGACCGAAAGATCAATGCCCCGCGTACCGATGACCACCGCCATGCCGACCGCGACAAGGGCGGTTGACGCCCCGCGATGCACCACATCCACAAGCGACCCGTAAAGATGACCGTCAACAATGCGAATATCAAAAAAGTCCGGCGATATGATCCCGATACCCAGAATGATCAGCACAAGGGCCGCCACCGGGCCAAACCACTGCCGGCTCAGCAAAGAAGATGCAGACATGGTGCTGCTTTCCCGTAATTTCTTTTTGTCCTGCAAGCTGGTCATCGTGCAATCGCCTCGATGATCCTGTCCTGCGTGATTTCGGCCCCCGTCAGTTCGGAAACCTTTTGGCGGTCGCGCATCACCGCCACCCGGTCAGCAAAGGCAACGATTTCCTCAAGCTCCGATGACGCCACCAGCAGGGCCAGCCCCCCGTCACAAAGCTCCTTGATCAGCTTGATGATATCGGCATGCGCGCCCACATCAATCCCGCGTGTCGGCTCGTCAAGAATAAGGAAAATCGGCTTGGACACCAGCCAGCGCGCCAGAATGACCTTCTGCTGATTACCACCACTAAGTTGCCCGACGGGCTTTTCACTGTCCGGTGTTGCAATTCCCAGCGCCTTGATCATCTCATCGGCGGTTTTCTGCTGCTCGGCGCGCGCAATCGGGCGCAACCAGCCCCGCCGCCCCTGAAGCGCCAGCATGATGTTTTCGCGCACGCTAAGCTCGGCAACAATGCCATCCTGTTTGCGGTCCTCGGGGCAAAGCCCGAAACCCGACCGGATGGCATGGCGCGGGGACCGCAGCATCACCGGCTCCCCGTCAAGGAACACAAGGCCGCTATCGGCCTTTTTCGCCCCGAAAATAAGCTCCGAAAGCTCCGTCCTGCCTGACCCCAGAAGCCCGGCAAGACCAACAATCTCGCCGCCCGAAAGGTCCAGCGTCACCGGTTCGAGAACCCGCTTCTTGCCCAGATTCTTGATCTGGATCTGGCGGCCCTTGCCGGTGAAATTGCTTTCATCCTGATGGCGGTGCGAACTGACCTCGGCCAGTTCCCGGCCCAGCATGTGATTGATCAGGTCAATCTGCGCCAGTTCTTTGGTCACAAAAGTGCCGACAAGCCGCCCGTTGCGCAAAACCGTGATGCGGTCCGTGATCGCGTAAACCTGATCCAGGAAATGGGTGACAAACACAATGCCAAGCCCCTTGGCACGCAATTCGCCCATGATGCGAAACAGGGTGCGGATTTCCTCGGCATCAAGGCTTGCGGTTGGTTCGTCAAGGATCAGAACCCGCGCATCAAGTGCCACCGCACGTGCAATCGCGACCAATTGCTGGATCGCCACCGAATAGGAACCCAGCGGCCGGTTGACATCAATATCAAGACCCAGCGTTTCAAGCGCTGCCTTGGCGTCGCTTTCGGTTTTCTTCCACGAAATAAACCCGAATTTCAGGGTTTGCCGTTCCAGCATAAGGTTTTCGGCAACCGACAGCGTGGGAACCAGGTTCACTTCCTGATAGACCGTCGAAATGCCAAGCGCCTGTGCATCGCCCGGATGATTTGGATGGATTTCCTGCCCGTCAAGCAGGACGGTTCCGGCATCGCGCGGATGAACCCCGGTAATCACCTTGATCAGGGTCGATTTACCGGCACCGTTTTCACCCAGAAGCGCGTGAATTTCACCGGATCGCAAATCGAAATCGACATCCTGCAAGGCTTTGACGCCGGGAAAGAATTTTCCCGCCCCGCGTACTGACAGCACGGATTGCGTCTTTTCAGACATGGATAGCCCCTCTCCCTTTATGTTCGCTGGCCGGATGTGGCCGAACGCACCCTTGCCATCGACAAGGATGCGTTCAGACATCACGCCAGTTACGTCACCCCAACCGCACGGTAAGGCGTACGGTTGCGGATAACGGCCTTACTTGCTGCGCATTTTGTATTCTTCGGCAGCGGTATCAGGCAGATAAAGCGGACCATTGGCCTTGATCCATTTCGGCACTTCCTTGCCTTCTTTGGCAGCGGCAATCGCATCAAAGGAAGGTCCGCCAAGATGCGGGTTCAGCTCGATGGTGGCGTTGGTGTCGCCATCGGCCATCGCCTTGAAGATATCGGGAACCGCATCGATCGAGACGATCAGGATGTCATCCCCCGGATTAAGACCGGCTTCCTTGATTGCCTGCACCGCACCCAGCGCCATGTCATCGTTATGCGCATAAACCGCACAGATGTTCTTGCCGCCATCTTCTGCTTTCAGGAAGCTTTCCATGACTTCCTTGCCGCCCGAACGGGTAAAATCGCCCGACTGGGAACGGATGATGCTGATGCCCGGGAAGTTGCCGACAACGGACTCAAAACCTTCCTTGCGGTCATTGGCAGCCGACGAGCCAACAGTGCCCTGAAGCTCGACCACATCACAAACGCCGTTGGTTTCTGCCGCCAACCATGCGGCGGCAAGTGCGCCTTCCACCACGAAGTCGGAGGCAACCTTGGTCAGATACAGGCTTTCATCGGCCGCAACCCCACGGTCGACCAGAACGACGGGAATACCGGCATCCTTGGCTTCCTGAAGCACCTGATCCCAGCCGGTTTCAACAACCGGTGCCAGCAGAATGCCATCAACGCCCTGGGCGATGAAGGAACGGACTGCCTTGATCTGGTTTTCCTGTTTCTGCTGCGCATCCGAGAATTTCAGATCAATGCCGCGCTTTTCCGCTTCGGCCTTGATTGATTCCGTCTCGGAAGTACGCCAGCCGCTTTCCGACCCGATCTGCGAGAAGCCGATCATCATTTCGGCCTGTGCCGCAAAGGACAGACCAAGTGCAACACCAAGGGCCGCCGTCGAAACCGCAAGCTGCTTGAGACTTTTCATTATTTCCTCCCTAAAGGCTGTTTTATTGCTAAAAGCCATATAGTAATACAATATGATTTGAAGGAACTCAACGGCCTAAATGCGCCTCCCCACTTTCGCGTAGAAAGCGTGGTTGACAGCGGATGAAAAAACCGCAAAGTCTAAATAAAACAGCTATTTGCAGATAAAATGAGGCGACATGTCGAAAAATCCGACAGCAATCCCGATGAACCCGGCACCGGCAGGAACCCTGCAAATCAGGACCGCAAAAATGCGAATCCTGCTCTCGCCCTATGGGGCGCGCATACGGGCGCTTTGGCTGCGCAATGACGACGGCACGGAAACCAATATCACTGTCGGCCTGCCTGATGATGATGCCTACGCCACCCATGACAGCTATATCGGCGCGGTCTGCGGTCGCTATGCCAACCGCATCGCCAATTCGGCCTATATCGGCCCGAATGGCGACCGGGTGACACTGGCCGCCAACGAAGGCCCCACACACCTGCATGGCGGCATCACCGGCTTTGACCGGCACGACTGGTCGGTTACTCAAAACTCCGATCACAAAATCGCGTTCCACCTCGAAAGCCCGAATGGCGATCAGGGATATCCGGGGAATTTCGCGGCCACCGCGACCTATTCGATTGTCGCCGAAAATCGCCTGCGCCTTGAAATCACGGCAACCTGCGATCAGACCTGTCCGGTCAATATGACCAACCACGCCTATTGGAACCTGACCGGGCGGTTTGATAAGTGTGCTGCCCTGCATATCCTTGAAATCGATGCCGATGCCTATCTTCCGATTGATGATCGCCTGATCCCCCTTGCCGGGCGCAAGGATGTGGCGGGAACCGGTTACGATTTCAGGAACCCCACCGTAATCGCGCAGAACCTCCTGAATGCCGATCAGGGCTTTGATCACAATTTCTGCCTGAATGGCGCGCGGGGCGTGCTAAAACAGATCGCCACACTGTCAGATCCCGACAGCGGCCGGACGATGAAACTGTTCTCAACCGAGGCCGGATTGCAATTCTACCTATCGCAGCATTTCACCGATGCGATGAAAACGCCCGACGGCAAAAGCCTGCACAAATCCGGCGGCATCGCCCTTGAACCCCAAACCTTCCCCAACAGCCCCAACCGCCCGGATTTCCCGAGCCCGTGGCTGAACCCGGGCGAGACTTACCGGCATGTGATCGAGTGGGAGCTTTCCTGACAGCATAAGCCCCGCAATTGCGGGGCCTTTTCGCTATTCAAACACCTGCACAACAAACTCAAAGCGCCGCAACTACCCCATCCGCGCGCGGATCAGTCGCCCCTTCCATCACCCCATTCGCACGCAGCAAAATGCCGCCCGCATGGCCCATCATGTCTTCGAAATCGCCGACGACTTCGACCGCATGACCGGCTTTTTCAAGTTGCGTGATCAGGGCCGGGGCAAACCGGTTTTCGAGTTTGAGGGTCGTGGTTTCCGCCCCCCATGTCCGGCCCAGCAGCCAGCGCGGTGCCGTGATTGCGGCCTGCAAATCCTGCCCGAACAGGACATTGCGGGTAAATACCGCCGCCTGGGTTTGCGGCTGTCCCTCGCCCCCCATGGTGCCGTATGTAAGGACATCGCCGTTGTTCAGCCGTGCCATCGCCGGGTTGAGTGTATGGAACGGCAACCGGCCGGGGCCGAGCTGATTGGGACCGTCATGCAGTGTAAAGCTCGCCCCGCGGTTCTGCCACAGGACCCCGGTTTCGGGCACCACAACGCCCGATCCGAATTCCCAGAAAATGCTTTGGATGTAACTAACAACCGTGCCGCTTTTATCCGTCGTCCCCATCCAGATCGTATCGCCGGGCTTGGCGATATGCGGCCAAGGCAATGCGGTTTTCATATCGATTTTCGCCGCCTCGGCATCCAGCATCGCATCACTCAGAAGCGACATCGGATCAATATCTATCCGTCCTGGATCGCCGATATGGGTATCACGTTTGATAAAGGCGCGTTTGGTCGCCTCGATCACGCCATGGATATGATCAAATCCCTCGCCCACCATCACGCCCAGCCGATCAAACAGACCAAGGATCATCAGCGACGCGGCACCCTGCGTTGGTGGCACCATATTGAAAACGGTGCCGCTTGATAGCTTCACCGAAAGCGGTGCGGTGGTTTTGGCGTGATAGGCTTCAAAATCCGATAACCGAAGCGGACTTCCCACCGCCTCAAGCCCCTTGGCATTGGCGCGCGCGATATCGCCCCGGTAAAAATCATCAAGCCCGACGGCACCAAGCCGTTCCAGCGTTGCACCAAGGGCCGGCTGTTTCAACACATCACCAATTTCGGGCACGCCATTTGCGGCATAGGCCGCCACATACCCCGGCGCATCGCGAAGTTCCGGCAGCTTGTCGCGCGTCAGTTCATGCTGCGATTTCGTGATCGGCACCCCGGTGCGCGCATGATGCACCGCATCGGCAACGAGGCGCGCGATGGGCAATGCCCCGCCCAGTTTCCGTGCGATTTTTGCGGCCTCCATCCAGCCGCCAATCGCCCCGCCTACGGTCAATGCTGCCAGCGGCCCGCGGGCCGGGATTTTGTCATGGCCAAGGTCACGGTAAAATGCCGGGCTAGCCAGCCCTGCCGCCCCGCCGCATGCCCGAATCGCCACTGGGTCCTTGCCCGGTTCCGCAATCAGCCAGAACCCATCCCCGCCAACAGCATTCATATGCGGATAGACAACCGCAATGGTGGCGGCTGCTGCAATCATTGCCTCGACCGCGTTGCCGCCATCGCGCAAAACATCGCGCCCGGCCTGGGCAGCCAGATGATGCGGGGCTGTGACCATCCCGCCAAGGCTTGTTCTGGTTCTGAGCATTTCGGGGCCTCCTGATGGCGCAAAAATCTTTGGCATGCCGTGTGTCCGGCATGTCCTGTTGTTCTTTGAAATCTATCGTGAAAATGATCCGGGTATCAGGCGATTTTCACATCGTGGACAAATCGCCTGATATTTCGGATCAGGACCCACCTGTTGCCTACCAGCCGATAAGATCCGGTAGCCAGCTTGTCAGTTCCGGGAAGATGAACAGCAGCACAAGGGCCAGTGCCTGAATACCGATAAACGGAATGACCCCGCGATAGATATCCATGGTCGATACCGATTTTGGCGCAACACCTTTCAGGAAGAACAAGGCCCAGCCAAAGGGCGGTGTCAGGAAGCTGGTCTGCAGGTTCATCGCCACAAGGATCGCAAGCCACGCCATGTCGATGCCGCTATTCATGAACACCGGCAAAAACATCGGCAGCGCGATATAGGAAATCTCGATCCATTCAAGAAAGAACCCAAGAACAAAGATCACCGCCATCATGAACAGAAGGTTGCCCATGTCGCCACCGGGCACCCATTCAAACATGGCATGCACCAGCCCCTCACCACCAAGCCCGCGGAAGGCAAGGCCGAATGGCTGCGCACAGATCAGGATGAAAAACACCATCGCACTGGTGATCAGGGTATCGCGCAACACATCGCGCATCACCCCGAAATTAAGCCGCCCGGTAAACAGCGCCAGAAGCAACGCGCCAAGCGCGCCCATCGATGCGGCCTCGGTCGGGGCAGCAATCCCGCCGACGATGGAACCCAGAACCGCAAAAACCAGTGCCAGCGGCGGCAGCACGACCTTGGCGATCTTGAGCATAAGGTCACGGGTGGCGAGTGCATCGCGCTCATCCTGTGGGATCGCGGGCACCATGTCGGGCTTGAAAATCCCCAGAAGCACAAGATAAAGGGCGAGCATCCCGGCAAGGATCAGCCCCGGCACCATCGCCGCCGCAAACAGCGTCCCAACAGACTCACCAAGGATATCGGCAAGCAGGATCAGGACAAGGCTTGGCGGGATGATCTGCCCCAGCGTGCCCGATGCGCAAATCACACCGCACGCCACCCCCTTGTTATAACCGCGATTGATCAGCGGCTGTAACGACAGCAAACCGACCGTCACTACCGTCGCCCCGACCACGCCCGAAGACGCCCCCATCAGAACCCCGACAATCACAATCGCAAGCCCCATGCCGCCGCGAAGGCGGCCCATGGCATGGCCGATCACATCAATCAGTTCCTCGGCCAGTTTCGACTTTTCAAGCATCACCCCCATGAAGATGAAAAGCGGCAGAGCCAGAAGCGTATAGTTGGTCACAACCCCGTAAATGCGCGCGGGCAGCAGGTTAAAAAGCCCGGTACCAAATCCCAGAATGCCAAAGGCAAAACCCGAAATCGCAAGCGATATCGCCACCGGCACCCCAAGCACGAGGAAGCCGAAAAAGCCGCCGACCATGCCAATGGCCAGCCATTCATTACCAGTCATGTTCGATTATTCCCCAGGCACTTCGGTGGCGGTTTTATGGGTGGCGTATCCAGCATCATCAGTATCATTGGCGGTCCGGGTCGCCCCGGTCACCTGCCGGAAATTGATCAGGGCCTGCGCAATTGCCTGCACGAAAAGCAACCCGAACCCGACCGGGATAAATGCCTTAAGCAGGAAGCGATAAGGCAATCCCCCCGGATCGGGCGATCCCTCGCCCATCATGATCGACTGGTTCACATAGGGAATGGCAAACCAGATGATCGCCGCACCAAGAATGACCATCAGCACCGCCGAAAACAGATCAATCATCGCGCGTGCCCGGTCACTTAGCCGGTCATAAAGAAAATCGACCCGTACATGGCCGCCATGCCGCATGCCATATGCCATCCCCAAAAGGGCAATCGGCGAGACCAGATGCCATTCAAGTTCCTGCATGGCGACACTGCCAGTATTGAACACATAGCGCAGCAACACATTGCCGCCGACCACCAGAACAAGCGCAAGACCGCTTAACGCGGCCGCCCATCCGGCAAAATCGACGATATACCCCAACACACGGTCGGGAAGCGGTTCTGCCAGCGATTCAGTACGGGTCGAATTCATATCAGCTCATCCCGTCTTTGGATGAAATGATACCGTGATAGGGCTTTTCACTCACCGCCGCCCATTCACGGTGCGTATCGCGGAACGCCATGAATGCGTCATGGACCTTTTTGGTCAGCGGATCCTTGGCGGATTCGGCTTCCAGCGTGTCGTTGGTGATGCCTTTAAGCTTGTTGACGACATCATCTGGAAGGGTCTGGGCGATAACGCCCTCATTCTCGACCAGATCACGAAGGGCCGCGGCATTGTTGGCCTCGCACCAGGAATGACTGTCAAGGTTGCACGCCTGTGCGGCATTTTTGACAATCGCCTGAAGATCGGCCGGAAGGCTTTCCCATGCTTTCTGATTGATCAGAAGCTCGGTCACGTTGGACGGTTCATGCCAGCCGGTGGTGTAGTAATATTTCGCGGCCTTCTGAAGACCCAGACGACGGTCCTGATACGGGCCGACAAACTCGGCGGCATCAATCACGCCACGTTCAAGGGCCGGGAAAATCTCGCCCCCCGGAAGCAGTTTCACCTCAACCCCGATCTGCTGATAGACCTTGCCGGCAAGGCCCGGAATACGCATTTTCAGACCCTTGAAATCATCAAGGCTTTCAATCGGCTCGCGGAACCAGCCGGTCATCTGAACGCCGGTATTGCCCATCGGGAACGCAATCAGGCCATAGGGCTGATACAGCTCATGCCAAAGCTCAAGCCCGCCGCCATGATACAGCCACGCATTGACGCCCTGGAAGTTCAGGCCAAACGGAACGGTGGTGAAATACTGGGCGGCAAAAATCTTGCCCGCCCAGAAATAGGCATTGGCCGCATTCATTTCGACCGTACCGGCCTGAACGGCATCAAAGCCCTCAAGCGCCGGGATAAGTTCACCCGCCGCAAAATGCTGGATATTCAGACGCCCGCTCGACATTTCCGTAACACGTTTGCAGAAATCCTCCGGGCTGCCCGGGCCGGTCACGTAAAACGGTGAACCCGGACCATAGGCATTGGTCATTTTCCAGTTGAAGGTTTCCTGAGCACGCGCAACATGCGGCGTGGCAAAAACAGCCGCCCCGGCGGCTGCCGTGCCAAATGCCGACTTCGTCAAAAAGTCGCGTCTTTTAAGGTTGGTCATCGGTGTCTCCCTGATAGAGAAAGTGCAATACGCGGATAATATCATCGAACGGATCTTGGCCCGCATTGTGTATACACCGTGCAACCGACGTGCCATTTGTTGAATTTCAATAACTTAACTGATTTACGATCTCAACATACCCGATTTTACTGTTTATTTTTTAATCATATATAATTGCTGCACTGCATATATGCATATTAATTGAACATATTGCATATGATCGCCGGGGACGGAATCCCGCACGCGACAGTTGCGCTTGGATTTTACGGGAAATATCATGTATACATCGGTTGTATAGGGTGCCCCGAAAGAGCCCCGGAACATTAACCGACAACAAGATCAAAGGGTCGAAACGGCACATGATCCATCTGCAGCAGGCCCCGCAACCTTCGCCCGAACCGGTCGGCATTGCGCAAAAACTCTGCCAGTCCCTCGAAGACGATATTGTTACCGGCGTGCTTGTTCCCGGTGCCCGGCTCGAAGAAACCCAGCTTGCAAAACGCTTTGGCGTGTCACGCACCCCGGTCCGCGAAGCCCTGCAATTGCTGACCGCGACCGAACTTGCCGAAAAAATCCCCAATCGCGGAGTTTATGTCTCGCTTGCAACGCCGGAACGACTGACCGCGATGTTTGAAAGCATGGCCGAACTCGAAGGCACCTGCGGGCGACTTGCCGCCAAACGCATGACAAGTGGTGAGCGCCACGCGCTGGAAGAACTCCATCACGAACTGGCCCATGCCATGCGCGCGGGCGACAGCCTGGCTTACGAAAGCCAGAACCGTGAATTTCACAATGCGATCTATGCCGGAACGCACAATGACGTTCTGGTCGAAGTCACCCAGGCCGTGCGTCGGCGCGTCGCCCCGTTTCGCCGGGTACAGTTCAACAGCCTGCCGCGCCTCGCCTCCTCGCACGAGGAACATCAGGGCATCGTCGATGCCATCCTGCGCGGCGATCACAAGGCCGCCGAAGAACTGCTATATGCCCACATCATGTCAGTCCATGACGTCAGTCAGGAATATCTGGCAACACTCCGCGCCGAAAGCGACCATCAGGCGCTTCTGATCGCCAAATAACCTCATCCGTCGCGCGCACGCCGCCCCATAACATGATCAAGCGAAAATTTACCCGCCCCCTTGATCACCAGCATCAGCAACACAAAAACCCACAACATCCGCTGATCAATCAACTGATCGGGCAAGCCGTCAAAAAGCGCGCCCGCCGCCGCACCATGGGCCGTGATATCCACCACGGTCTGCACCGCCACAAACCCGATCATGCCAAGCGCACCGAGGCGCGTAAACAGGCCCAGAACGATCAGAACCGGCAAAATGAATTCTGCCAAAGTCCCGGCAATCACGATGATATGCCACGGGAAAAACGGAATGGCTGCGGTGTCATATAAATACTGATCGGCAATCGACGGCACAATCTGCGCAAACGCCCCGGCACTGGGGAAACTATCCCCCGCCACCTTGGTCATCGCGCTGTTGAAATAATAAGGCAGCAAAATCGCGGCAAACCACAACCGTGCCGAAAGCCCGATGAACCAGCCATCGGTCCGCGCCTCCAGACCACCAAACAGGCTGGCATGCAGGTCGGTCATTCTTTTGATCGCTGTTTGCATTTTTCACTCCCTCAAACCGGCAAACGCACCGACCGCTATCAGTTGGGCGAACGCGGATGTCACATCAAATTGCGGATCACGGGCGATTGCGGCGGCAAAGGCATCGGCAACCGGTGCCTGATCCAAAAGCCTGCCTGCAAAAATCGCCCCGGCATCGTCCAGCAGGATTTGCTGCACCGTCATGTCAGGCCGGGTGATCAGAATATTTTCCCAGCATTGCACAATAGGCCGCTTTTCCGCCCCTTCCTGCTGGCATTGCCAGATCGCATGGATGGGAAAACCGGACCGCACAAGAAAGCAGGCCGAATGACGTACAAAGGCAACCGACGCCAGATCATTCACAATGCCTTGCAGCATTTCCGCCGTGGTCACCGCATCATCGGCCGCATGCAGGGCTTCCAGCCTTGCGCGTTCCAGCCGCGCAATATCGGAAAGATACGGCACCGACGCCGCCGCATCGAAACCATCAATGAAATCGGCAAAACCGGCCCCGTAAAGCGCAAGCGACGCGGTGCGCACCCTCTCGGCCTGGAAAAACGCCTGCCCCATGGCCCGAAAGAAATCCTCACCCACCAGCTTCGCCACCACCGGATAGGCCGCGATTAACGCATCACCGAGCCCGCGATGCACATTGTTGCGATAAATCGCAAACCGTTCCGATATTTCCGGGTCAAGGCCCATGGGCCGCGCCGACGGGTCTACCGCCATCAGGGCGCGGGAAAATTCCGCCTGGAAGGCCCCTGCGTCACTCATGACGCCGCCCGCACGGGATCGGCACCCGAAAACTGCTGAGGACGCCCCTCAAGGTGCAAGTCCGCAAGCGCCGCCTCGGCCCGAAGTGTCGCCCAGTCGGGCACATCATTATCCCATTCAATCAGGGTCGGCCGCGCCCCGATGCGCGCAATCAGGCGATCAAACAGATCCCAGACCGGATCGGCCACCGGGCGCGAATGGGTATCGATCAAAACCTTCTCATTGCTATTGGCATCCGCCTCATGCCCGGCCAAATGGATTTCCCCGATCAGATCACCGGGGATCGCATCAACATAATCGCTGGCATCAAAACCCAGATTACAGGCTGAAATGTAAATATTGTTTACATCAATCAGAAGCCCGCAGCCCGAACGCCGTGCGGCTTCGGTAATAAAATCAATTTCGGGGATCGAATTTTGCGGCAGCGCCAGATAGGACGTCGGATTTTCAATCAGGATTTTACGGCCCGTTGCCGTCTGCACCTCGTCAATCGCCTCAACCAGTTGATCAAGCGACTTTTGAGTCATCGGTGTCGGCAAAAGGTCGGCCATGTAAAGCCCGTCATGACTTGACCATGCAATATGTTCCGACAGCATCGCAGGCTCAAACCGGTCCACCAACCGCTTGAGATCAGCCAGATGATGGGGATCAAGCCTTTCCCCGCCGCCAAGTGACAATCCAACCCCATGCATCGATATCGGATAATCAGCGCGCAATGCCTCAAGCACCGCAAGGCGCGGCCCACCGGCCACCATGTAATTTTCCGGATGTATTTCAAACCAGTCGACCTGTTTTGGCTTGCCGATCACATCATCGGCATGCGCGCCCTTGAAACCGACACCGGCCCGGTCGGGCAATCTGGCGCCATGCGGGTTACCAATCATCGCAAACCTCCCGGAAAAAAGAATATGCCGACCGGCCAGACCGGTCGGCATCATCACATCAGGATTTCGGAAGATCTCGCTCAAGCGCCTCAAGGCTGCCCATCACTTCACGACCATCCGCCGTCGTAAAGCTCATATCCGCACATGTCCCGGCCGGAACCAGCTTCCAGGCATTGCCTTGATAATCAACTTTCGATGTCCCGGCACATGTGGTGCCCGGCCCCGCCGCGCAGTCATTCTGCCCGGCAAGCGATACACCGAAACATTTTTCCTTGGCACCCTGTGCCTGCGCCTGACCAACCGCAGCAAGCGAAACCGCCGCCGAGAGTGCCGCGCCCAGAACCAATGCGTTTTTCATGATGTCATCCTTGTTGCGTGAAACCTGATCGCCGTACTGGCGATGTCTTTTTTGGTAACAGGCGAACGGATCACCGTCATTGCAACTTCGGCACACGAAACATCAAGTCCGTGTGAGAGTTTCCCGGCATTTCATCACGGATGCGTGAAATCATCACCTCACGTGCGTCGAACAAATACCGGACTCGCACCGCAGAATCTCCGACGCGGATAAGCGGACTCCGATATCGGGAATCCGAAATCAGGCGCCGTCAGCCGCCCTAAAATCCGATGAACTTCAATTTCATTTCCATCATTATTATCACTTTCAGGTGATTATCACCCCCCCCTGTCCATAGCCACAATTACTGGCAACAAACACCTCACACGACCACTATAAACCCATCAAGTGACGCCGGATCACACCAAATAAAAATATTTTAAAACAATTAATTACTACCAACTTCACAGTTTTATCCCTCCTGCCGGACGCCTGCATCAGACATGACAAAAACCTCCCCCGCACCACAGATCATCAACACGGAATTTTATTTCAAATTTGATAATTTTGATAAAATTGATAATTTATGTTGCCTCTTTTTACACAGCACCCTATGGAGATTCCTGTTTGCCATAACCCGGTGTCATGGAGGCTCACATGAACAGATCAGCGAAGACATACAGATCCACACAGACGTGCTTAGAAACCAGAATGAACTGCGCAACAATCTGCGCTCGCATTACGACTTCATCGTCTGCGGCGCGGGATCAAGCGGCTGCGTCATTGCCGCACGGCTTGCCGAACGCGAAAACATCCGCGTCCTGCTGCTCGAAGCCGGTGGCGACGATACCGCCCCCTCCGTCATGGAACCTTCTCAATGGCCCGTAAACCTTGGCAGTGAACGTGACTGGAGCTTCATGGGGCAACGCGCCCCATCGCTCAACGGGCGCAGATTGCCGCTCAGCATGGGCAAGGGACTGGGCGGAGGATCAAGCATCAACGTGATGGTCTGGTCGCGCGGCCACAAAGAGGACTGGGACTATTTCGCCGCCAAATCCGGTGATCCGGAATGGGGCTATAAATCGGTTCTGGAATATTATCGCCGCATCGAAGACTGGCAGGGCACACCGGATCCGGCCCGCCGCGGCAAAGGCGGCCCGGCCTATGTCGCACAACCCTCTTCACCGCAACCCATCGCACAGACCATGGTCGATGCCGCTGGTCTTTTGGGCATACCGGTATTCGATAGCCCGAACGGGCGGATGATGGAATGCACCGGCGGGGCGGCGATTGCCGATCTGCGTATCAAGGATGGCAAACGCCAGTCCGTTTTCAGGTCATATACCTACAAGGCCATGCACCAGCCAAACCTGACGGTCCTGACCGGCGCGCTTGTTTCCAGCCTGATATTTGACGGCAACAAGGCCGTCGGTGTCGAGGTCATGCTCGACGGTAAAATCCGACAGTTCCGCGCCACCTGCGAAACGATCCTGTCTCTTGGTGCGGTCAACACCCCCAAAGTGCTGATGCAATCGGGCATCGGTCCCGAGGACGAGCTGAACAGACACGGCATCAAGGTACGTCAACACCTGCCCGGCGTCGGTCAAAACCATCAGGATCACATCGCCTTTGGCTGTACATGGGAATATCGCAAGCCCGAGGACGTCGGCGGCGGCGGATGCGAGGCAACCGTGTACTGGAAAAGCAACTCCCGCCTCCAGCAGCCCGACATCCTTCAATGCCAGCTTGAATTCCCCGTTCCCTCACCTGCCGAAGCAGAATTGGAATCACCCGAACATGGCTGGACAATGTTTGCCGGACTGGCTCAACCCAAAAGCCGCGGACGGCTGCGCCTATCCGGTCCGACCATGTACGATAATATGCTTATCGAACCAAATGCGCTAAGCGCTCCCGAAGACATGACAGCAGCCCTTGCCGCAGTCGAACTATGCCGCGAAATCGGTAACCATTCGGCATTCACCCCGCTGGTTCGCGGCGAAACCGCGCCACGATCACGCAATCATGCTGGCCTTGTCGAATTTGTTCGCAACTCGGCCGTCACATACTGGCATCAATCCTGTACCGCAAAAATGGGCCTCGACAGAATGTCCGTGGTTGACGCCCGGCTCAGAGTCTATGGCATTGAAAATCTTCGCATCGCCGATGCCTCGATCATGCCGCGCATCACGACCGGCAACACGATGGCGCCCTGCGTTGTCATTGGCGAACGTGCTGCAGACATGATCCTTGCCGCGCACGATACGCAACTTGCCGCCGGAATAAAGCAACAGCGCCCTGATCCCTCATAGCCCCCCGCTGTTGCTTTTCGTGAGGCCGGAAAGGTTTTCTTTTCCGGCCTCACACCCTTCATGCCCTTTGATGATCCACACTCACGCCACCGGCACCGGGAAAGACCGCGCAGGCAGCAACCTTCGGCCATAAGGAAGCTTCCTCGCCAGAAGGGCGCAAAAGTAATCCCGCGACGATCAAACCGCCCCGTCAAGCTTTCCATTTCTTGCACTTTTGGCAGATTTTGCTATTTCATTGCTTATAAGAAATGGGTGATTGATGTGAAAGATATCCTGACGACAGCCAAGGCGGCGGAAATTCTGGGCGTATCCATACGCACCGCCCAGCTCTGGGTCGAAAGCGGCCAGCTCCCTTCATGGAAAACCCCCGGCGGGCACCGTCGCATACCGCGCCAGGCGGTCATGGATCTGGTGGAACACAACACGCCCGAACAATACCTGCCGCTAAGCGCCCGGGCCATCATCCTTGCGGGCGAAGGCCGTGCTCCCGACTGGCGCACACATGGCCTGAAGGGATCGGGTCTTTTACTGGACGTCACCGAAGACGCGCTGGAAGCCCGGAAATGGCTCTCCTTTACCTGCCCGATGCTTGTTCTTATTGAAAATGCCGCGTCAGGTAACAACAGGAAACTGCTGGCCGAGCTGCAAGCTGATCAGCGCTTCCGGCAGACAATAATCATCTCATCGGTTGAAAACACGGAAAACACGGAAAAAGCAGTCAAACCCATCGGCCATGAGCGGCTCCAATTGCCCCTCTATCCCGATGTCGCGGCCACCAGTGCTGCAATCCTCAAACATCTGACTGCATCAGCCAAGAAAAGAGCCGCCCCCACGGGCTATCCGCTCCCCTGGAACGAGCGTGTCCGGCTCGAAGCCGTAAGACAGTCCGGCCTTGTCGGCTCCGGCCCGGAGGCAAGCTTTGACAACCTTGTCAATCTGGCCGCATTCGCCACCCGATCGCCGGTTGCCATGTTCACGCTGGTAACCCAGACGGAACAGTGGTTCAAATCCCGCACGGGTTTCGAAGGGGACTCTACCCCGCGCGACTGGGCGTTTTGCAACAAAACCCTTTACGAAAACGACCTGACAGTTATCGAAGACCTGACGAAAGACCCTCATTTTTCGACCAATCCGGCCTTGTCCGAGCCCTTCGGATTTCGCTTTTATGCCGGGGCCCCCGTCCGCGACCCGCTCGGCTTTGCCCTTGGGTCGGTCTGCGTCATAGATAAAATTCCCAGATCATTGAGCCAGCCGGAACGCGATGCGATCTCGACAACCGCCGATGCAGCATCAAACCTGATCCGGCTTCGCGCTCTTGAACGTGAAATCGAACGGCATCGGGAAGTATAACCGCCTTTCGCGCAACCAGACCGGCATGAAACGACAAAACCCCTGACCAAATAAAGGTCAGGGGTTTTTTGAAGTCGTTGAACAGGGAATATGTTTTGCTGTGTTTGGAAGGCC
>NZ_JFJY01000030.1 GCF_002115785.1 Thalassospira sp. MCCC 1A03138
TTTAGTCCTAGGGCAGAATGCCGCCGTAATGGCTCCGCCATCCGCCGATCAATATCCCGCGGAGCACCTCGCCGCCCCGCTCGTGTCTATGTCCGCGTCTTTGCCGCTGCATCCTGATCACCTCTTTCATCCGGCCCCAAACGCAAAAACCCGCGAGGCTCAAGGCCTCGCGGGTTTCGGTCCGGGTGCTTTTCTCCCGTTGACTTTTCTCTTATGCCATAATTAAAAGAACAAATCAAGAACTTTTTTGAAAAAAGCTCTATATGCAGTCCGCCCGCAGGCTATCGCCCGTGCTCCACCTTCCGGCCAAATAGTTCAGGCCCGGCCATTTTCAGGCCGGGCCTGTGTGCTCCCGTCATCCGGTATTATTGCGTCCTGATCCCCATCAGGACGCGGCGGATTGACGGAGCCCCCCTGTCTCGATGATGAAATTCTTGACGTCTTCAAGGCCATCCATCGCCTTGAGATTGGTAAACAGGAACGGACGGGTG
>NZ_JFJY01000031.1 GCF_002115785.1 Thalassospira sp. MCCC 1A03138
TTTTTGGAAAAAGATATGGGGGAGCAGATTACAGACGGGATGGAGGATGCGTCGAACCTCCGCAGTCTGCGCGCGGGCTACCGCCCGTGCTCAACCTTCGGCTTAAAATCGCTCCACTGGAGCGATTTCTTCACAGCCTCAGCCTTCAAGTTATGAGCACAGGCCCATAACGCAGGAAGATCACAGGTTCTAATTCTGACCCAAGACTAAAACGACAAAACCCCGCCAATGGCGGGGTTTGATCGTTTGGTTGCGGGGGCAGGATTTGAACCTACGACCTTCAGGTTATGAGCCTGACGAGCTACCGGGCTGCTCCACCCCGCGTCAGGGTGTATTATAACCGGTGGGTTAAATAGATAACGCCGCATCATGATGTGAGGCGGCGTTGGATGTTTTGTGTGGTTAGGGAATATGAATAGCTGTGTTTAGAAGGCCCGGCGGTGACCTACTCTCCCGTGCC
>NZ_JFJY01000032.1 GCF_002115785.1 Thalassospira sp. MCCC 1A03138
GAAAGCGCACCTTGGTGTAACCGAACTGGCGCTTGATTACCCGGAACGGATGCTCGACCTTGGCGCGCACCTGAGCCTTGGCCTTTTCAATCTTGCGCTTGGCTTTGTACAGCACGCTGCGCTTATCGAGTTTTTTGTAGGTGCTGCGGCGTGCCGCCACCTGCCAGATAACTTCACGTCCTTCATGCTCGGGCCGCTTTTCGACACCGGTGTAGCCTGCATCGGCGCAGACCACGTTTTCGTCGCCATGCAGCAATTTGTCCACCTGGGTGACATCCGCCACATTGGCCGCCGTGCCCACTACGCTGTGCACCAGACCCGATTCGTCATCGGCGCCGATGTGGGCCTTCATGCCAAAAT
>NZ_JFJY01000033.1 GCF_002115785.1 Thalassospira sp. MCCC 1A03138
GATCAGCTTTGGATCAGGCCGAGGCGCTGCGGCGCAATTCGGCAAGGAAGCTTTCGACGGCTTCGTCGAGGGACACGGCTTCGGTGACGAGCTTTTCGGCGGTCTGGGCAAGCTGGGTCGTGCCTGATGAAACCTTGCCGGCATTGTCATTGACGGTTTCGATCCGCTCGGACACTTCGCGGGTGCCGTTGGCGGCTTCTTCGACGTTGCGCGCGATTTCGCCGATGGCGGCGTGCTGTTCTTCGACCGCGGCCGCAATCGCGGTGGAGCTATCGGCGACCTTGGCAATGGTTTCGGAAATGCGGCGGATGGCGTCAACCGCCTCGCCGGTTTCGTTCTGGACCGAGGTGA
>NZ_JFJY01000004.1 GCF_002115785.1 Thalassospira sp. MCCC 1A03138
CCGCACCCCGTCGGTGGAGGCGGGTTATAGGCCCCACCCAAGGAACTGTCAAACCCTTTTTTGGAAAAAAACGCGCTAAAAACGCAAAAAGTTGGAAAGCCGCTTTTCCCTTAATTTCCGCCACAACCCGCCATATCACTGTCTGATTGAGTGCGCCGCAGCATCATTTTGACCATATGGTTAGGAATTGCATTTCCCCGATTACGCCAACCGCAGAAAACAGCCGTTTCACCCTTAGCACCACCGCGCCACCATTTTGCACAGCACAAAACGGGCATCCACAGCCTTTCACCCCACCCCGGTCGTCTTTTGCGAACACATATATATAACGAGCCGTCGTGAAATCAGATTTCCCCCGAAAAGCCTATGCCAAAACACCGGGCCATCACCGGCAATTTACACACATATATATAAGTGTACGAATCATGGAGTGCGCCGGATGCCGTCCGGCCCCGGCAGCGCAACATTCAGGATGGTGATTCGCAGATACCGGCACACATTTTGGCCAGCGATCATACGCATCGACAAAAGGTGTGAATTTAAATGGTTAACACGCTGCCATTTTCTTGCCATTCTCGCCATTCAGATCAGCGTCGTTCTTGTGAAGCGCCTGCCTTGATCATTTCAACGGTTCGTAAACCATATCCCGGCATCATGACCTTATCGGGACAGTGTCCGACCAGTTGCGAATTGGCATTTCACATTTACGAGTCTTTTTTGTATAAGGTTCGTGCCGATGTTGCCGCAAAGAGCAACTCGCTGGGCACACTGCATTATTAGTTCTAGGGGAGTTCTGCGGCAATGGCCGGAAGAGACTTGGTATCTATTGCCACCATCATGGCAATCTTGGGGGGGACTGCGGGTTTCATCCTCTCTGACCATTACTCCAACGCTTCGGATACCGCTTTATCAGCCAGTGCTGCTGAAAGCGAGTTAAGCGCTTCTCCCCCATCCGGTGTGACCGAAACGGCCAACCTGCCCGATAACGAACCCCGTCTTGAAACGGTTGTGTTGGAAAAAGGTTCCAACCTGATGGCAACTTTAACTGCGGCGGGACTGGAACGGTCGGTTGCGTTCAATGCCATCGAAGCCCTTCGCGATGTTTACAATCCCCGCAAACTGCGCGCTGGCCAGGAATTTGACCTTGTTTATGCCAGCGACACCGAGGGTGACAGCGGACTTTTTGACACGCTCCGTTTCCAGCCTGATCCCGAAACCGTTGTTCTGGTTTCCCGCACCGATGACGGCTTTACCGCGTCGAGTGACAAGGTCGCACTGACCCCTGTGCGCAATGTTTCATCCGGCGTAATTGATCAGAGCCTGTTCCTTGCCGCTGAAAAGAACGGTATGCCGCTTTCGGTGCTGATGGAACTGATTGAACTTTATTCCTACGAAGTCGACTTCCAGCGCGACATCCAGCCGGGTGACAGTTTCGAGGTAATGTTTGAAGAATTGCGCAACGATTCCGGCGAGCGCGTTCGCTATGGCGATGTCGTTTATGCCAGCATGACGCTGAGCGGCAACAATGTCCGTCTTTATTCCTATAAAGACAGCAATGGCGATGTCGACTTTTATAACCAGAAGGGCGAATCGTATCGCCGTGCCCTGATGCGTACGCCCATCAACGGCGCACGCCTGTCATCGGGCTTTGGTGCCCGCAAGCACCCGATTCTCGGTTTTACCAAAATGCATAAGGGCGTGGACTTTGCCGCCCCGCCAGGGACCCCGATTTTTGCGGCCGGTAACGGTACTGTTGCCAAAATCGGTCGCAATGGCGGGTACGGGAACTATATCCGTCTGCGCCACAACGATTCGTACGATACCGCATATGCCCATATGAAGGGCTTCGCCAAAGGCCTTAAACAGGGATCGCGGGTCAAGCAGGGGGATGTGATCGGATATGTCGGCACCACAGGTGCTTCAACCGGGCCCCACCTTCACTTCGAAATCCTGAAAAACAATGCACAGGTCAACCCGATCAAGGTCAAGATGCCCAGCGGCAAGACCCTGAAAGGCAACGAGCTGAAAACTTTCCTGGCCAAGGCAGAGGGGCTCCGCGGACAATATGCCGAACTTTCGATGCATAACCGCAAAGTCGCCAGCGCCGAATAAACAGCACTTCCTGAAAATTTAGCAAGCCCGCCATCTGGCGGGCTTTATGCTTTTGGTGCCTGTTCACCACCCAGCATTTTATCCAGTTCAAGAATAAGACCGTCATAGAAATCACGTGCCATACCCGATAACGGCCGCACGTTGGACGTAATGATTTCCAATGGCTCCATAATGCGAGGACGAAACGGCAGCAACCGGATATTGGGAAAGTTGAAGGCATCGCTGAAATACCGGCAATTAAGAGCATCTACCAATGTCAAACCCATGCCGAGATTGACAAACGACATGGCATGAACCGTCGTATGGACCTCGATGATACGATTGAACGTGATCCCGGCATCGTCATAAGCCCGGCGCAATTCCCGTGTGGTGGCATTTTCCGAATCAAGCGTGATCCAGGGGGATGTTCCGGCATCCGCCAATGTCACTTCATCAAGCTGTGCCGCAGGATGATCAAGTGGAACGGCACAGAAGCATGGCAAATCCATCGAAACCGATTCATGGCTCAGCGAGCTTTCGGATTTATCCACCAGTCCGATCTGATACTGCCCGGATGCCACCCCCTGCCGGATCACTGAACAGCCGGCATGGTGCAGGCTGACCTGCACACCGGGATTCTTTTTCATGTAATCGGCAATCAGTTCCGGCAAAAAGCGATAGGCAGGCCCAAAGATTGAACAGATCCGCAGACGCCCGCCCTTATTATTGCGCGCCGCTTTCAGACTGTCTTCCAGATGGCTGAGCCCCTGCAGGATTGAATAAACTTCATCATGCAGAAAGTGCGCTTCGTCGGTCGGCAGAAGTTTACCGTTATGCCGCACAAACAGCTTGTAACCGATTTCTGCCTCGAAATTCGCCAGCATCTTGCTGGCAGCAGGCTGGCTGACGAAGCTTCGTTCGGCCGCGCGGGTGATGCTGCCAGTGACAAAAACCTCGTGAAATATCCGTAAACGCTTGATATTCATCAATCATAACTCAAAGTTATCGAACCATTAAAAACATTCAATACCATTATTCTTGTTCTTATCCTAGGATCACGATGATTTTGCGCCGGGGGCCGGAAATCGCGTCTGATGCAGCGGCATCACAGACTGCGATACGGAAAACCGGTTTGCAGAAACAGCATCAACAAGAACCTTAATCAGGGAAGCATAATGAATAAATTTGCCTCGGCTCTGGCTGTCAGTGCAGCCATGATTTTCGTCCAGACGTCGGCCAGTCAGGCCGAAGAAGGCACATCGACACTTCAGACCGTCAAGGATCGCGGCAGTGTTAGCTGTGTGATCGGGAACTCCTTCCCGGGCTTTTACAGCCTGAACAAGGAAGGCGAATGGCAGGGCATGGATATCGATATGTGCCGTGGTGTTGCCGCAGCCGTTTTCGGAGATGCAGGCAAGGTCAACTTCCTGCCGGTTCAGTGGGCACAGAGCTTTACCACGATCAAAAGCGGCAAGGGCGACATCCTTTCCAAAGGCATGACCTGGACGCTGTCACGTGATGTAAGCCAGGGCCTCGACTTCCTTGACACCTATTTCTATGACGGTCAGGGCTTCATGGTCCGCAAGGACCTTGGTGTCACGTCCGTCAAAGAACTTAAAGGTGCGACGGTCTGCGTGCTGACCGGCACTTCAAGCGAACTGAACCTTGCCGATTACAGCCGGACACATGGTCTGGACCTGAAAACGGTTGTTTTCGATGATTCGGCCGTGCGTAACACCGCGTTCTTTAACGACAACTGCGATGCACTGACCAATGACAAGTCCGGCCTTGCGGCACAACGTTCCGCCGCACCGAACCCGGCAGATTATGTTGTTCTGCCCGAAACCATTTCGAAAGAAGCCCTGTCATTTGCCGTCAAACAGAACGACAGCGAATGGGCCAATGTCGTGAAATGGACCTTCCAGGCGATGGTGGCCGCCGAGGAATACGGCATCACCTCGGAAAATGTTGATGACATGCGCGCCAATTCGGAAAGCCCGATCGTCCGTCGTATTCTGGGGGTCGAAGGCGATCTGCATGTCGGCCTCGGGTTGCCGCAGGACTGGGCCTATCAGGTCATCAAGAATGTTGGCAATTACGGCGAAATCTATGAACGCAATGTCGGCCCGAACAGCATTCTCGGTCTGGATCGCGAAGGCACGCTGAATGCCCTTTGGCAGGATGGCGGCCTGATGTATGCAAAGTCATTCCGTTAATTCCGTACATTCAGGCGGGCTGGTGATCCAGCCTGCCTGAATGCCCCACATTCCCACGGTTATCCGGTATGAACTTTATTTCGCCATCGCGTCCAAAACCTGGCATCGCGAACAGCATTTTCTCCTGCCTGAACAAGGATTCAACACGTGGCGTGGTCATACAGGCCGCAACGCTTGGCCTTGTGCTGGCAGTTCTTTTGTATCTGTTTTCAAATTCGGCACAGAACCTTGACAGGCTCGGTCTGAGTTTCGGGTTTGACTTTCTGCAAACGACCGCCGGCTTTGACATAAGCTGGAGCCTGATCGCCTATGACCCGAGCATGAGCTATTGGCGGGTCTTTCTGGTCGGGATCGTCAACACCCTGTTCCTGTCCTTCTGTGTCATTGTCTTTGGCACCCTTATCGGCACCATTGTTGGCATTTTGCGCCTGTCCCATAACCCGTTGGTATCGCAACTGGCGCGTTGTTATGTCGAGGTCGTCCGTAATGTCCCGCTGCTGATCCAGATTATTTTCTGGTTCACCACCGTCTTTTCCGCCCTGCCGCCACCGCGCAGTGGTTACGGGTTTGCCGGGCTGGTCTTTTTGAACAATCGCGGCTTTTACATGCCATCCGCTGTCACCGATATGTCCGGCTGGCTGATTGCGGCAGGAAGCCTGACTTTGTTTGGCACACTCTGGTTCCTTCTGCGTGGCATACGTCGCCAGCAACGCCAAAGCGGATCGGTCAGCCGTTCGTATCGGATCGCCTTTGCCCTCTGGGGGCTTGTGTTATGTGGCATGGCCCTGATCGTTGGCAGTTCATTGCGCTGGTCCGTCCCGGCGTTGCAGGGCTTCAATATCGAGGGTGGCATGTTTTTGCCCTCGGCATTTGGCGCGGCCTTTATCGCAATGACGGTTTACCGGTCCGCCGCCATTGCCGAAACCGTGCGTGCGGGTATGGAATCCATCAGCAAGGGACAACATGAAGCCGCCGCGACCATCGGCTTTTCACGGTTTCAAACGCTTCGCCTGATCCTGATTCCGCAGGCCGTTCGCGCCATTATTCCCCCGCTTGCCAATTCCTGGCTGGTCGCGACCAAGGATTCGTCGCTTGCCGTTGCCATCGGCTTTCCCGAACTGGTGTCGGTCTTTATGCAGACATCGGTCAACCAGACGGGGCGCGCGATCGAGATCATTTCGATGGTGATGGGCTTTTACGTCGTGGTCAGTCTGATCATTTCATATCTGCTCAACAAATATAACGCCCACGTGCAAATCAAGGCGAGGTAAGCAATGTCTGAACAAAAGCTCAAACATTTCGTTCCCACCCCGCCCCGCCTTCCGGCCACGAACGAGCAAAACCTGCTACGCCGCATTCAAAAGCAATGCTTTAACAGCATCGGCAACAGCCTGCTGACCATCTCGGTTCTGGTGCTGATCTACTATGTCGCAAAATCGTTTCTCGACTGGGCTGTCTTCAACGCGGTGTGGAATGCGGCCACCCGGCGCGAATGCATGGATATAAGCCCGGATGGTGCCTGCTGGGCCGGTGTGATCGACTGGTTTAACGGCCTGATTTACGGGCGTTATCCGGATGAAGAACAATGGCGCGTCAATGGCGGTGTCGTCATGGGGCTTTTGTGGTTATTGCCCCTGATGAACCGGCGCATTGCCTATCGCAATTCCATCCTGATCAGCTGGATCACCCTGTATCCGTTTCTTGGGGCCTATATGTTCCTTGGCGGCACCTTCGGACAGGATGTCGGGATCATTCATATGGTCTTTACGTCGCTGGCGGCGGGCTACTTCATCCTGCTTTATCTGAACTGGATGCTGTGTGCCGCCGGGCAATCTTCGCTGCCGGAAAGGGTGACACCGCTGACATCAAAGCTGTTTCGGCGCGGGCAACATATGAACGGTTTCCTGCTGGTCTGGGCCGTTCTGTCGATCCTTTGCGGCGTCGCACTGGCGCAGGTAAATCTGGAACCTGTTCCAGTGGATCGTTGGGGCGGATTGTTCCTCACACTGATCATCGCGTCCTTTGCGATTACCATGTCCATTCCGGTTGGTATTCTGCTGGCACTCGGGCGACGCTCGAAACTACCAGTCATTCACTGGTTATCGATGATGCTGATCGAACTGGTGCGCGCGGTGCCGCTGATTACCGTTCTGTTCATGGCCGTCACCCTTTTGCCGATCTTTTTGCCAAGTGGTGCCGAGCCCGACAAACTCTCGCAAGTCCTGTTTGCGGTTTGCCTGTTTGCCGGGGCCTATATGGCCGAAAACATCCGCGGCGGCCTGCAAGCCATTCCCGACGGCCAATATGAAGCCGCCCAGACACTGGGGCTTGGCTATTGGCTGACGATGGGCCTGATCATTCTGCCACAGGCGATGCGGCTGATGATCCCGAACATCATGACATCCTTTATCAGCATGCTCAAAGACACGACCCTGGTTTCGATCATCGGCCTGTTCGACATCATGCTGATGGCGCGCAATATCTCCAACGACAAAAACTGGATCGGCCTGCATACAGAGCCGCTTGCCCTGATTTCGATCCTGTTCTTTGTGATGTGCTACGGCATGTCGCAATACAGCCTGAACCTTGAAAAACGACTGAAAGCGCATCGCTCATGACTCTGTCTGATCCGCAGGCACCGGCAGGCAAACTGTCCCGCCCGGCCATTGAAATCGATAACCTGAACAAATGGTTTGGATCCTATCACGCATTGCGTGACGTCTCCCTGACCGTTGGCGAGCAGGAAATCATGGTGGTGTGCGGCCCCTCTGGCTCCGGCAAGTCCACTTTGATCCGCTGCCTCAATCATCTTGAAGAATATCAGGAAGGCCGGATTTGCGTCTTTGGGCAGGAGCTTGCCCGCGACCAGAAAAGTGACCGGTTCATTCATCAAACCATGGGCATGGTATTTCAGAACTTTAATCTGTTTCCCCATCTTACGGTTTTACAGAACTGCACGCTTGGCCTGACATGGTTGCGTAAGAAAACCGAAAGCGAAGCCCGCGATATCGCCATGGGATTGCTTGAACGTGTTGGCATCGAGCACCTTGCGGATCGCTTCCCCGGGCAGCTCTCCGGCGGTCAACAGCAGCGCGTGGCGATTTCGCGGTCACTCGCGATGGATCCGAAAATCATGCTGTTTGATGAACCGACATCCGCCCTTGATCCGGAAATGGTCAAGGAGGTGCTTGATGTGATGGTCAAACTTGCTGAAACCGGCATGACCATGGTGTGTGTCACCCACGAAATGCAGTTCGCCCGTCAGGTCGCAGACCGCGTGGTGTTCATGCAGGACGGCGAAATTGTTGAAGTTGGCCCACCTGAGCAAGTCCTCTTGCATCCGCAATGGGATCGCACGCGGGAGTTCCTCAATCACATTCTTTAGGTCCTAGTCCCCTAATCCCCGATACACGCCCTGAAACGGAACACATCGAGATGTTGGCAAAACATTCATCGAACTATATCCATGCGCCTTATTGGCAGGCGGCCATCGCGCCGAAAAAACCTGAAACATCGCTCAACCATCGCGATCTTCCCGACCGTGCCGATACCGTAATTATCGGCGGGGGCTATACCGGCATCTCGGCCGCCATCACCCTTGCCCGCGCCGGTCAGAAGGTCGTCGTTTTCGAAGCCGACGCGTTCGGCAACGGTGCCAGCAGCCGCAATGGCGGGATGCTTGGCCCAAGCTTCAGCAAGCTGGGTGAAAATGGCCTTGAACGCCAATATGGCCGCGAACAGGTTCACGCCACGATCCGCGAAAGTCTGTCGGCCTTTAACTGGCTGGTGAATTTCATTCGCGACGAACAGATCGATTGCGACCTTCAGATATGCGGACGTTTTCGCGGCGCCAGTCACCCCGCTCACTATGCCGGTCTGATCGAACAGGCCAGCGAAATCGCCAAGATTGTCGACTTCCCCGCGATTGAAATCAGCCGCGCCCAACAGGGCGACGAAGTCGGATCAAACGCCTATTACGGCGGTGTGGTTTATCCGACTGATGGTGCGGTTCATCCGGCCAAGCTTTTTCAGGGCCTGTGTGAAATTGCAAAGCGCGACGGGGCATTGCTGTTTGATCACAGTCCCGTACGTCAGGTGATCAAAAACAACAGCCAGTTCATCGTCGGTGTCGATGACAAAAATATCACCGCCGATCATGTCATCATCGCGACCAACGGCTATACCGGCGGGCCGTTTGGTAAATTCAAACGCCGCCTGATTCCGATCCGATCCGCGATGATCGCAACCGAAGAATTGCCGGAATCCGTCATCCGGTCGGTGTCACCCAAACTACGCTGTCATGGCAGCACCGAACGCCTGTCGGTCTATTACCGCCCCTCCCCCGATGGCAAACGCATCCTGTTTGGCGGGCGGTCGCTTGGTTATGGAGATTGCCCGCAGATATATCATAAATACCTGCAAAACTTCATGACGCGCCTGTTCCCGCAGCTCTCAAACGCAAAACTTGATTACGTCTGGTCGGGCAAAATCGCCTACACGTTCGATCATGTCCCCCATATCGGGGTAATGGACGGCATGCATTATGCCATGGGCTATTGCGGATCGGGTGTGGGACGGGCGAATTACTTCGGACGCAAGATTGCGCAAAAGGTGCTTGATCAGGCCGAAGGCTACACAATCTTTGAAGAATTCCCCTTCAAGACCCGCCCGTTCTATACCGGCCATCCATGGTTCCTGCCCGCGATCATGAAATGGCACAGTCTGGCGGATCGACTTGGGTTTTAGGGGCGGCATTAATCCCCTCGGAAACAAGAAAAGGGCGGCCCGACGGGGCCGCCCTTGCTCGTTTTTCAATCCATAGCCGATTGTTAGCGCCTATGCCGCGTCCTGTTCGAACTGCAACCTGGCCAGACGTCCATAAAGCGGGTTTGATTCCATAAGTTCCTGATGGGTGCCAATAGCAATCAGCTTTCCGTCATCAATCACCGCGATCCGGTCCGCATGCAGCACCGTTGCCAGACGGTGGGCAATCACAAGTGTGGTGCGGGTTTTCATGATGGTTTCAAGTGCCTTCTGAACCACCTGCTCGCTTTCGGCATCCAGCGCACTGGTGGCTTCGTCAAGCAGCAGTACCGACGGGTTGCGCAGGATTGCGCGCGCAATCGCGATGCGCTGGCGCTGCCCACCAGAAAGACGAACTCCCCTTTCCCCCAGGAAGCTGTCAAAACCGTCGGGCAACCGATCAAGGAATTCGGTTGCATGGGCAGCATCAGCCGCCGCCCGGACGTCCTCGTCGGACGCGTCAGGGCGGCCATAGCGGATGTTTTCCCACGCATTGGCGGCAAAAATCACCGGATCCTGCGCCACCAGACCAATCCGCTCGCGTACGGCTATCGGATCGGCGGTGCGAATATCGACATCATCAACCTTGATCACGCCGCTTGCCGGATCATAGAATCGCAGCAGAAGCTGAAACACCGTTGTTTTGCCCGCACCCGACGGGCCGACAAGCGCCACGGTTTCCCCCGGTTTGACCTGCAACGAAAAACCGGTCAGTGCCGAGCGGTCCGGACGCGCCGGATAATGGAAAGTGACGTTTTCAAAACTGACATGGCCAAGATGTTTTTGCGGCATCTGGACCGGGTTTGCCGGTGCGGCAATCGCCGGTTCGGTTTCAAGCAACCCCATCAGGCGTTCAGCCGCGCCCGCCGCACGTTGCAGATCACCGATCACTTCGCTGATCGCGCCAACGGAACCGGCAACCACAATGGCATAGAACACAAAGGCAGAAAGGTCCCCGGCCGAAATCGTACCATCCAGCACGTCATGCCCGCCGATCCACAAAATCGTCCCCACCGCACCAAAGACCATGACGATAACGATGGCGGTCAGAAGGGCGCGTGCCGAAATACGCGAAATCGACGTTCTGAATGCACCTTCGACGAAGCCGTCAAACTTTTCGCTTTCGATCTTCTCGTGGGTATATGCCTGCACGGTGCGCAGAGCATTGAGCGATTCTTCGGAAAAGGCACTGACATCGGCGATGCGGTCCTGTGCCTCACGCGAGAGGCGGCGCACCCGGCGGCCATAGCCGATAATCGGCACAACCACCAGCGGCACGACGAGCAAAACAAGTGCAGTCAGTTTGGGGCTGGTGATCGCCAACATGGTCAGACCGCCGACAAACATCAGGATATTGCGAAGCGCAATCGAAACACTTGATCCGATCACGACCTGCAAAAGGGTGGTGTCGGTTGTCAGCCGCGAGAGGACTTCACCCGTGCGGGTAACCTCAAAGAATCCCGGATCCAGCCGGATGATATGGGCATAAACCGCCGAACGGATATCGGCAACCACGCGCTCCCCGATCCACGATACCAGAAAGAATCGGGCATAGCTTGCCCCGGCCATAAGCAGCGTTACGGCAAACAGAACGAAAAGCGCCTGATCAAGCAGGGAGGCATTGCCATCGGCAAACCCCTGATCAACAAGCATGCGCAACCCGCTGCCAAGTGCAAGCACCGTGCCCGACGCAACAACCAGTGCCACCATCGCACCGGCAACCTGCAACCTGTAGGGCCGAACGAAGGGGATAATGGCGCGAAGAGCGGAGAAATTACGACTGGAGTCCCTGTCTGCAAGACGGGGTGAAGTACGAGGATTTAATGCCACAGCAGCCTTCCAGTTTACGCTTTTCCTGCCATTTCCATGATCGGATCAGTCGAGATCAAGTCGCCGACCGGTCTTCACCGCAAGATCAGCCGAAAGCTGATCGGTCAGCGTCGTCGACCCGCGGGTCGAGGTCCAGCTTTCATTGTCTTCATCGAAATCATAATGGCTGGCTCCGCTGACCGGCGAGGACATCCATATCTGGCGGTTCGGACCATGTTTATTGATGATGAACTGTTCACCCGAGTCGAGCTCGATCGTCAGGATTCCCGATTGCAGATCGACATCAAGATCATCGCCCATCTCGTCATCTATATGATCCGAGAGGGTTTCGATGGTGTCATCAGCAAGCTGATGGAAGCGGGTTTCATCAAGGGCCACGATCAACACTCCGTCTGTCAAAAGGGGCAAAACGCCCCCTAGCAAGGCGACAATTTCATATGTTGGCGCACCATACTATATAAAGAGTCTCGCGCAAGTCTGCATCACACAGGAACCACGGATTATTACCCGATGCGGTGTGCAATATCACCCGGACCGCTGGGAAAAAACGCCTGCCGCAACCGTTAATCAGGCTTTATCCAATAATTCCCGGATACAGGGGTTGCATAGGTCGATTTTTTCCCTTATACACCGCGCTTCAAATTCCGGAGTGATAGGCGATGAAAAAAGATATCCATCCCGATTACCATGAAATCACCGTTCAGATGACGGACGGCAGCAGCTTCACCACCAAATCGACCTGGGGCAATCCGGGCGACGTTCTGAAGCTTGACATCGATCCGAAAAGCCATCCGGCTTGGACTGGTGTTCATCGTCTGCTCGACAGCGGCGGTCAGCTCGCGAAGTTCAAAAAACGCTTCGCCGGTTTCAATATCGGTAATAACTAAGCAGATTTCGCCTTTCTGGCGATCTATGGGATCAGCGCCCGCTAGCGTCTTCATGATGCTGCGGGCGTTTTTCTTTTGTGCTGTGGTACGGTCAAATAGCCTCTCCCAAATGTACTGCCTGCCCTCTGCAACCCAGCTATACGAGGGCATTAGCCATATTTGATGGTCATCTGGACATTTTCTTGCCATAATCTTCAACCGGCGCTATACCGCGCGGAGAACGGGGATGGGGTCCCCCTATTGTCAGGAAGACTGGGCGAACCGAATGAACCAGGTGATTGCGCGCACCCAGGTCAGTTATGAAGTCTATGTAAAAGACCGTTCAGGGCGTTGGGAAATTCACGCCCACTTTACCGGTGCGCAAAAAAAGCAGGCAGAGGAAGAGGCACGCTCGCTTGAAAAGATGGCGCACGTCTCGGCTGTGAAGGTCATTCGCGAAGTCTATAACCATGCGACCAATGCCGCGGATGAATATGTCATCTATGAAACGCGGCAAAGCGGCGCAAAGGACAAAGCCCAGACAACCCCACCTGCACCATCCCGCCCGACCCCGGCGCGCGCGCCGACAAGCCCCCCCGAAAAGGTTTCAACCCCGGCCCTAAAACCGGCCCGGACAAAGGTCAAAACAGCAAGCCCCGATGAAAGCCCGGGCCTCATTGCTGTGGCGCTGAAACTGGTGATGGCGTTTTGCATCGCGATTGCCATCGGTCTGGCCGCGATGCTTGGCGCATCTCACGGGCTTGAATATCTGCCGCGTATGGGGCTTTCGATCAGTCAGGGCTTCTACGACAAGGCCAATTTCATATCCTTTATTGTCGGCTTCCTTGCCAGTGCGACACCGATGCTGATGAGCATCACAAGCAAATTCAAGGGCAAGGCACGAAAAGAGCCGGCGCAGCAGCCCGTGGCCAAACGTTCCGCCAGACCGGGGCGCAAGGCGGCATCGCCGAACCGGCCGTCCTTATCAGGCAGTTTTGCAGAAATGGCAGCCGAGGTTGCGCGTTCTGAAAATGAAGCAATGCCCGACATCGATACGGATGAAACCGAAGATACCCAATCCGCATCCGAACAGCGCGATGACGGCATCCCCGATCAGCCAATGACCGTAACGCCAGCCCTTCAGGCCACGCGCGAGGTCATGAAATCTTTCATCGCTGGCTCGATCGAAGCCATCAAGCGGACCGTCCCGAACATGGACGCCTATCACAAGTTCGGCGTCAATCTTTACGTTGCCGGTGCCTGTGACGCGTGTAGCGAGAAGAACGCCCTTGGCACCAGTCAGGGACGAAGTGTTCTGAAAGACTGCATTTCCGCACTTGGGGCAACCCGCAATATGGCCGACACATTCTGCAAGAATGTCGACAGCTATATCCTGGAACCAAAATACAAGGACATGTATGGCGCGGGCAGAAGCTCGATGGATGCCTACATGAAGGATGAGCAGAGCATCACCACATCGGTGTCGCGTGCGATTGCGTCATGGTCCGAAAAGCCGACTGGCGCGCCAGCAAACGCAAATAACAAGCTGCATGCGCTGATGTTTACCGACATCGTCAATTCGACCCAGATGACCCAGCAACTGGGTGATGTCGGCGCCCAGAAGATGGTGCATATCCACAACCAGATCGTGCGCACGGCCCTGATCAATAACTATGGCAAGGAAGTGAAGCATATGGGGGATGGCATCATGGCCGTGTTCCCGTCATCTGCAAGCTCCGTCGAAGCCGCCATCGAAATTCAGCGCAACATGGCACAGCATAATGGCCGCGAAGATCTGAAATTCCAGATTCGCATCGGCATCAATGCTGGCGAGGCCATTGCCGAAGAGAACGATCTGTTTGGCACTGTCGTGCAGCTTGCCGCACGTGTCTGCGCACAGGCGGGCGGTGATGAAATTCTGGTATCGCAGAACGTGAAGGATACCTACGCCGGCAGCCGGGCGGTCTTCACATCCAAGGGCACACGCCAGATGAAAGGCTTTGCCGAACCGATAGAAGTCTTTGCCGCGACCCCGCGCGCCTGACGGGCACTGTTTACCGGCATCGGCACGCAATTCCGCATAAGGTGAAGGTGGCTAAACCGTTGTTCAGGCTGAACAGCGTGCCGCGACCTGAAGCTCCATCCGCGCCGTTCGCATATAAAGCGAATGGGCCCGTTCCATAAGATCGCGAAGGGCGGGGGGAAATCCTGTTTCTTCGTCGCAGTCGTCGCGAACACAGATTTTCAGATCGACCATCAGATCATCAAGATCAACGGCATCTTCCCAATCAATCTCGCCCTCTTCAACCGCCCGCACCGCAAGCAGCCACGCCATCGCCCGGATCAGGCGGCTGGTCATACGCATCTCCTCAACGAATTGCTTCATTTTGGCACTGCCGTGAATCCCATGGCGCGATGCGGTTCGATTTGCGGAAAGATAATTACGCGCCTCCACCAGCAGGGTGAAAGCCTCGTCATAGGTTCGCGAAAGAGGAACAATCGCGAAGTTGCTTTGATAGGGTTGCCCGATCCCGGTCGGGTGATCCTTTTTTGCCATAAAGCTTATATGGGAAACGGACACCGGGCTTCAAGCATCCGCCAGAATTTGCCCTGAATTTGCCCCGAAATAGAAAGACCGCCCCAAAGGGCGGCCTTGCCTCAACCTGCTAAACTTGCCGGACTTTTTTGTTATTCTTGATCTTGTTTGTGGCGGAACTCTAGCCAGCGGTTGGCAAGGGGTCAAGGTAATTAATGTCGGAAATATGACAGTACGTATTAATACGTACCGAAATACGTATAAACAGTACGTAGAAGGCGAAAACATAAAAAGAACCGCCCTGAATTTGGGCGGTTCAGTTTAACAGGGAGGCATCGAAACATCACGTTCGACAAGGGGCCAAGCTCTGGCCCACTACTCATATATAAGACGGGAAGCTTAACATTCAATTAACCGGAGGTTTAAAAATATATCCTCACGTTTAATGTTTTGGCGCACCCGTCCCGTCAGTTCTTGAAAAGCGCCTCGGCCCCGGCACGCACGCCATTGCGATGCTCCATTGCCGCATCGACGCGCACCAGTTCCTGTTCAAGGGCGGATCGATAATCGACAAGGTTTTCAATCGACATTCCGTCAAGGTTCCGCGGCAGGCCGAACATCGCGGCCAAAGGTTTTTGCAGGTCGTCTTCTTCCACAGTCATCCTCCTTTGACATTTTGCCCTTGGCGTTTTTCCCGCTATTACATAGTGACCGAATTTATCATTCGCCATGGAGTTTTGTCATGACCTTGCCAGACCTTGCCCCGGACCTTGCCAAAGACATGCAGGCAATCGAAATCCGTATCGACGGCGACAACCGGTATCTTGCCGCTGGCAAGGTGGCGACGCCCGAAATCGCAAAGGGCGAGGTTCTGGTCCGCATTCATGCCGCCGGCGTCAACCGGCCCGATCTGATGCAGGTGGCCGGGATGTATCCGCCGCCCCCCGGCGCGTCGGAAATCCCGGGGCTGGAGCTTTCGGGCGAAATTGTCGCCACCGCCCCCGATGTCACGCAATGGAAAATCGGTGATCGCGTCTGTGCCCTGGTCACTGGCGGCGGCTATGCCCAATATGCCGCTGTCCCCGCCGCGCAATGCCTGCCGATCCCGGCCGGTCTTTCCATGACAGAAGCAGCATCCCTTCCCGAAACCTTCTTTACCGTCTGGCATAATGTGTTCGACAAGGCCGGGCTGAAACAGGGCGAAACATTCCTTGTCCATGGCGGCACATCGGGGATCGGCACCACCGCGATCCAGCTTGCCAGGGCTTTTGGCGCGCGCGTGATCACAACGGCGGGCACCGATGAAAAATGCCAGGCCTGTCTGGATCTTGGCGCGGACATCGCCATCAACTACAAAACACAGGACTTCGTCGAAGAGGTAAAAACCGCAACCAACGGCAAGGGGGCGGATGTCATCCTTGATATGGTCGCAGGCGATTATGTCAGCCGCAATTTCAAGGCGGCTGCGATGGAAGGCCGTATCTTGATCATTGCCTTCCTGAACGGACCAAAGGCCGAAACCAACTTTACCCCGCTTCTGTTAAAACGCCTGACCCTGATGGGATCAACCCTGCGCGCCCAGCCGGTTGCCAACAAGGGCGCAATCGCAGGCAAACTTCGCCAGCAGGTCTGGCCACTATTTGAAAACGGCACGATCAAACCGGTCATTTACCAAACCCTGCCGATGAATGAAGCCCAGGCCGCACACGACATTTTGCGGGGTGGCGCACATGTTGGAAAAGTGGTACTGGAAGTGCCTTGATCGTTTACGGATCGGGGTTGAAGGCATATTCGGTCAGTACCGGCTTCACCCTTTCCTGGCAACTGGCCTTTGATTGCGGGACGAAAAGAAATATTCTTTTCGATAACCTGCAACAGATTGTTGCTTTTAACCGCACATTGATCGAAAAGAGCGCTGTGGCGGTTCCAGCGACGCGCGGCACCCACTTTGGGTTGCCTTTGCAGCGTTGCCGGAACACCAAAACAGATTATATTCTGGGGCAAATATTCCCGCGTTTTTGGGGTTCATCCCATCGCCGGTCTCCAGATGAGAAAGAGTAAACAGGAGGAATTATGGCTCAGCCCCTCATGCCCAAAGCAACGGCCGTATGGCTTATCGACAATACCGGCTTGTCGTTCCGGCAGATTGCAGCCTTTACCGAGCTGCATGAACTGGAAATTCAGGCCATCGCCGATGGCGATGTCAATCAGGGGATTGTCGGCCTTGATCCGGTTGCCAATGGTCAGTTGACCAAAGACGAGATCGCCCGCTGCGAAGCCGATCCGCGTGCATTGCTGAAAATGGCAAAGTCCGATCTGCCGCGTCCGCGCGCGCATGGCAAAGGCGCACGTTACACCCCGGTTTCAAAACGCCAGGATCGCCCGAATGCGATTGCATGGCTGCTCAAACACCATCCGGAACTCTCGGATGCGCAGATTTGCAAACTGATCGGGACCACCAAGGACACGATTGGCAAAATCCGTGATCGTACGCATTGGAACTCGGCCAACCTGACGCCGCGCAACCCGGTGACCATGGGTCTTTGCATCGAACTGGACCTTGAAAAACAGGTCGTGATCGCGCGCAGCAAGAACCCGGAAAAGGTCGTCAAGAATGTCGAGCCCGATCCGCTGCCCGAAGAATTGCAGATCAATCCGGAACCGGATTATCCCGGCAAGAAAGACGATCGCAAAAAAGACGAACCCAAAACATCCGATTACATGGAAGCAGCAGAAAACCTGTTCCGCTCCTGATCGATGCAAAGGCCGCCCACCGGGGCGGCCTTTTCTCTTTGGCGACCAACCCAAAAGCGAATATGTTTTGTTTCATATGAATGCCGTGAAACGGTAATATTCCTGAAATGAACACGACATAACATTCGTTTAAACAAAATCGCGAAACAACCGCCAAAGAAGCCCCTCATGCAAAAACGTCCGACTGAACGTCAGGCCAGTATCGTTGAACTTGTCCGTGCTGACGGTTTCAAGACCATTGAACAGCTTGCCGAACGTTTTCAGGTAACCCCGCAAACCATCCGCCGCGATGTAAACGCCCTTTGCGACGAAGGATTGCTGCGCCGTCGCCATGGCGGGGTTGAACCGGCGCTCGAACATGAAAACATCGCCTATCGGGCGCGCAAGGTTCTGCATGTGAATGAAAAGCGCAAGATCGCGGCACTGGTTGCGCGCGCCATTCCCGATGGCGCATCGCTGTTCTTTTCAATCGGCACCACGCCGGAACTGGTCGCAAGCGCGCTTTTGCAGCATCGCGGTTTGCGGATTTTCACCAACAATCTCAATGTGGCTTACGTCGCCGCCACCAATGACAGCTTTGATGTCACCCTGATCGGTGGCCGGTTGCGCAATCGCGACCGCGATGTGCTGGGGCCAGAAGTCGAGGCATTCTTTAACAGCTACAAGGTCGATTACGGCATTTTCGGTGTTGGCGGCATTGATGCCGATGGCAGCCTGCTTGACTTTGACGAACAGGAAGTCCGCGCACGTTCCGCCATTCTGACCAACTCGCGCCAGACCTATCTGGTGGCCGATCACACCAAATTCGGGCGTAACGCCGTGGTGCGGGGCGGCTCTGTCACACAGGTCACTGCCTTCTTCACCGATTGCGCACCGCCCGCTGCAATCACCCAGATGATCGAAAAAAACGGCGTTGCCCTGCATATCCCCGAACCAAACGCCGAATTCCCGACCTTCTACGTCCCCGAAGAGGACTAGGCACCCGTCCAGTCCCGTGCCGCCGCAATCAATCCATTGCGGACTTCGCGCAATCCGCTGCCCATCACCTTATCACGCCGGACCACAAGCGCCAGACTGCGCGCTAGGTCCGGGGCAAGCTTGCGGGTCTTGATCGGAAACTGTGTGCGGCCCAGCCGTGCCCCCATCGCGGGCAAAATCGTTGCCCCCAACCCGGCCCCGACCAGCTCCTTGATCGCCTCGACACTGCCCAGTTCCATGATGGAATGCCCGGCAACCCCCGCCGCACGCAGCCAGTCATCGACAATGGTGCGTGTCTGGCCGCCGCGTTCATACAAAACCAATGGAATATCTGCCAGATCAGCCGGCCGAACCAGATCGGGCACATCCATCCCGTCGGGAAAGATCGCGACAAACGGATCGGTCAGAACCGGCACGATATCAAGACTGCGCCCGCTGGCGGGCAATGTCACCAGCCCGATATCAAGGCTGTTTTCCTCAATCGATTTCAGAACGTCGCTGGTATTGCCGGTCCGAACGATGATTTCCAGCTTCGGGAAACGCCGCTGCAACTGTTCCAGAACCTTTGGCAGGAAATAGATGCAGGCCGTTGCACCGGTCCCGATGCGCACCTGCCCGACCGTGCCACTGGCAAATCCCGCCACCGCATCCAGGGCGTTCTGAACGGACGCGTCAATCTCCCCCACCCGATCCAGCAAGGCCTGCCCGGCCGGTGTTGGCATCGCGCGTTTGCCGACGCGCTCAATCAACCGCACACCAAGACGATCTTCAAGCTGGCGGATCTGCTGACTGATCGCAGGCTGGCTTAAATTCTGCCGGGCGGCGGCGGCAGAAAAACTGCCAAGTTCGATCACATCGGCAAAGGCATGCATCTGATCAAGGTTAAGACCACGCATCTAAAACTATTCCTTATGATTTGCATAAGAATACAAATCTTATCTTATTTCAGATGACCGGCTAATGTCACGCCATACAGTTAATCTCTGATATGGAATCCCGATCAATGTCGACCGATACACTGCCTGCAACCGCCAAAACGTCCGATCTCGTCATACGCGATGCCAATCATTCCGACATTGCCGCCATCACCGCGATTTACCACCACCATGTTCTGACCGGCACCGCCTCGTTCGAAGAAATCCCGCCGTCTGAGACCGAAATCACCAATCGCTTTGATGCCATCCGTGGCTATGGCCTGCCCTATCTGGTCGCCCTGCGCGGTGATGTCATCGTCGGCTATTGCTATGCCAGTCTCTATCGCCCGCGTTCGGCCTATCGCCACACGGTGGAAAATTCGATCTATGTCGCGCCGGATTGTATCGGGAACGGGATCGGGGCGGCCCTGATGGCGGCTCTTCTCGAACGCTGCGAAGCAGGTCCGTGGCGGCAGATGGTTGCCGCCATCGGCGATAGCAAAAACCACGCATCCATTGCCCTGCATCGGAAATTCGGCTTCGACATGACCGGCACCTTCCACAATGTCGGCTACAAGTTCGGCAAATGGCTGGACTCGGTTCTGATGCAACGCCCGCTTGGTTCCGACAAACCGGTCATCCCCGGCCCGGCCGATAAATGATCACCCGCGCGCTTGTCATAAAGCTGGGGCTTGGGCAGCTCATCAGTTGGGGCACGGCCTATTATCTGATTGGCAATTTCGGCACCCTGATCGCCCAACATCACGGCTGGTCCAGCAGCGTGGTTTATGCAGGCTTTTCGCTAAGCCTTCTGACCATGGCTGTCGTCTCCCCCTTTTGCGGCAGGATGATCGACCGTCACGGCGGGCGGATCATCATGACGATGGGATCATGCCTCAATGCCCTTGGCTGTCTGATCCTTGCATTCGCCGATCAGCAGGTGCTTCATTTCATCGGCTGGATCATCCTTGGGCTTGCCATGCGGGCCACCCTTTATGATGCGGCCTTTGCAACCCTCGCCCGGATTGGCGGGCGCGATGCCAGACGGGCAATGGGGCAGATCACGCTTTTTGGCGGCTTGGCCTCAACCGTCTTCTGGCCGCTCGGGCATTTGATCCAGTCTGAATTCGGCATCACCATCGCCCTTGTCGCCTATGCCGGTTTTGCCCTGTTGACCGTCCCGATGTACGCCGCCATCCCCGATGCCCGACATGGCGCACCTTCGGGAACGGGAACCAACCCGACCAATGATACCGATGACCACGGACTGGCAACGCATCAACGCCTGTGCGGCTTTCTGTATGCCGTAATCGTCACCCTGCTCAATGTCGTGAATGCCGCGATGTCGGCCCACATGATCGCGATCCTGATCGGTCTTGGCTTAACCACCGCCGCTGCGATCAATGCCGCATCGCTGCGTGGCATCGGCCAATCCGCGGCGCGTGCCGCCGAAATCCTGTTTGGCAAACGCATCGCCCCGGCAAGCCTGACATTGTTTGCAACCGCCGTTTTACCGCTGTGCTTTGTCCTTGCCTTCTGGGGCGATCAGTTTGCGCTTGCCGCCATGACCTTCACCCTGCTTTACGGGGCTGCAAACGGCGTCCTGACAATCACACGCGGAACCCTTCCCCTGATGATCTTCGGCAATGCCCGATACGGCCATCAGGTCGGACGATTGCTGGTGCCGGGCTTTATCCTCTCCGCCCTCGCGCCCAGCCTCTACGAACGCGCCATCGCACACTGGGGGCCCAGCGGCGCGCTCTGGCTTTCCATCGCCCTGCTGGCCTGTGCCTTCGGTGCAGCCATGTGGCTTTATCTGCTCTTACGCCCGCAAAGGTCTGAACCCCGCCCTGCGCTGATTGCCCGATAGATATTTCTCATAAAAAAGCCCGCAAATCAAATCTGCGGGCCTCACTAGCATCACGTCGCGTTCAGAACTTCAGGTCTAAGGTAATCATCACATCTGCGCGCTGCGCAGCCGGATCCCCGGACAGGCTGAGCTTGCTCGAAAATCTGTCATCAATATCTGCCAGTGTTGCGCCAGCGGAAATTTCAGGCGTGCCGCTATCAGACAGGCTGGTACCGACATAAGGCGACGCCGTTCCGGCAAAGCTTCCATCCCGCCCCGTAAACGAAATACCATAAGCAACCAAACCGCTCAGGGTATATTCGCTGTAGTCATCACGCCCAACCATGCGCGACCCTTCGATTGACCCCGACAGGCCAGTCCCGCCCGAGGCAAACCGCACACCACCACCAAGGTCAAACGCCCCGGCATCGCCGTTGGTCTGGTCGGTGAAATCGTGGATATAACCCGCTTTGACATATGGCGTCAGGGACGTCTCGCTTATCTGGAAAGAATAGGCCAGCTCGGCATTCGGCTTTAACTGAACGGTATTGACCGAGGATTCAGCAACCCGGCTACCGTCACTTTCGGTATAGGCAGCAAGCGTATTGCGCGACGTCAATGCACCCAGCCCCCCCGTAACCCGAAACGGGCTATCTGCAATTGGCTGGAAAGTCTGGCGTGCATCAACCTGCAGATACCAGGTCTGGCTGTCGGTATTTCCCGTCACAGTGCTATTGCGGCTTCTGGCGACATCCCCGAACGCATATCCCGCAATCGCCGAGAAGGTCAGCATGTCCGACGGTCTATAGATCACATAGGGCGAGAGGTTCCACGTATCCTCTTCGTAAGTGCCGCTCTCAAAGGTCGTCGTAATGTCGGTTTGAGCGTATCCAACGGACATACCCGCCACCAGTGCGGGCGAAAAACGATAGTCCGCACCGACATTGTACCCCCAGACGCTGCCGTCGTAACGGCTGTCCTCGCCCGTCCGGTTGCGCGTATTCTCGATATCGGTAAAGGAGCCATACCCCCAGATCGTAATCGGACTTTCACGAGACAGCAGCGTTCGTTGTTCCGCCCCATCCGTTGCACTATCAGCGTTTTGCGCCGCCGCAAGCACACGTGACGTATCGAAAGACGCAAGCATCGCCAACCCGCCCAGGGTTGTACCCTCCGTGCGCGTTTTCTTGTCCATCGGATCATCAAGCAAGCCCGCCGAAGCAAAACCGAATTGCTGTGTCGATGTGGTGTTCGTATTAGCCGGCGCCGTTTCAACGGATGCGCCAGCGGCCACATTGGCCACCCGCGATCCAAAATTCTGCCCGATGATCACGGATTGTGACCGTGTCACCGACCCCTGAACCGCGCGCAGGGCGGCGGCCGAGCCCCCCGAAGATGCCGCGTCAACAGTCGTGATTGTGACCGATGCACTGTGGAAGGTCGTACCACCTCCTACCACTAGGGTATAACTGACGGTCATCTGGATCGTCGCCCCATTCTCCCCATCAATGGTGACCGTCGCGGTTTCATTAGCGGCATTTAGGCGGTCACTTGTGCAATGAGCACCAGCGGGGGCGTTATAAGCGCCAATCCGACATCCTCTATGCGCAGTATCGTCGCTGCTACCCCCAGTTCCGATCCTGAATTGCTCGGCTGAGAGGTTCGCGTTTTGGACCTGGAAGACGATATCGCGCAATGCGGTGCTGAAGTTAGTACCACTTGCCGCATCGCAGCGGGCAGCACTGTCGTCGTAGATCACATAAGCGTTTAATCCAGCGGTTGCTGCGGAGACGTCGCACGTGATTGTCGTCGTTGCCGCAAATGCGTCACGCCCATCACCGGTCATAAAGCCACAAAAGATGGTCATCGCCAAAAGCAGCGACGATGGCAATTTAACGATATTGATCATACAGGTCCCCCCGAACCATTCCGCACCCAACAGCTTAACCACAAGCAACTCTGCGTTGCATAACAACCTGATTAGCCAAAATTTTTATTGTGATCAACCTTTTATGAGCCACAAAAACGACGCGCGGCTCCAACGCGCGCGCACTTTCGGCCCTGTGTCGCTTCTTTTTGGTCGGGAGCCTATCTTCAATCCAAAGTGGTTTAACCAGCCTTCTATGCGATTTACAGCATGTCCGAAATCGCTTTGTAAAGATGCCCCGACACGGGCAAGGTGGGCGGTATATTTCCGGCAATCATCGGACAACGGATCATCCATCGGTACCTTGAACGCATCACGATAATAAATCATGTCATCAATACTCTTCCCCGGCGCATTGGCCATCTGTCCGTAACTGGCAGTTCAAACCCCGCCAAGGGCTGGATAAATCAACGCCGCGCCCGGACCGCAATCCCGGCAGCCAACATGCCACCTGCACTGTCGCCAGCCAGAACGATCTTCTTGCCTGAATGCGCCCGGCGATCTGATCCGTGCCTTTGCCGATCCGCCGGTCTTGCATTTCACGGGTTGGGCTGGGCTGGGCTGGGCTGGGCTGGGCTGGGTCGGGTCGGCTTTGCTCGGCTCTGGCCCTGCCATGCCTGCCCCGCCATTCCGATGCCGCCTTTGTGACATTGGCCGGGCTTGGCGGACGTGATCCAGCACGGGCAACGGGCAAATCCCCTGCCCGGCCTTCGCATGGCTTGGCGGTCTGGCAGTCTCGCGGCCTGACGGTTTCGCAGCTCCGCCGTCTGGCGATCTGGCATCGACGGACCAGTCGGCCCTGCCGATCTGATCCAGTCGCAATTCGGCCCTGCCGCAACCACAGTCATTGCCATCGTCACCCTTTTCGGGTTTGCCTCTTTCGACTTCCCGACACTTCCGGCACGTCCCCCTGCCCGAAGGACACATTTCTCCCGTCATGACTAACAACCGTTTTTCGCCAATGCTCCCCGAAACTTATCGAGGCTGTCGGGCATCACCGCCCGGACGCACGTCCCCCGTAATGACTTTTCCATCCGCCATCAATACCCCTGTGGCAACGTCGTCGTCGCCCTTTCGGCCTGTCATATCGCTGAACATTCATTGTCACTTTCCTGTCTTCCCGGCCCGAATACGCAAAAACCCGCGAAAGCGCATCACGCTTTGCGGGTTTTTGATCCGGGTGCATTTGTCCCGTTGACTTCGCCTTTATGACACAAACAAAAGAACAAATAAAGAACATTTTACCGAAAACTCGAAAAAACTTCCGGTGAAAACTCACTCTCCAGAAAATGATTTGTTTTTCAATATGTTATGAACCGCATCCCCGGCCCCAATAAAAGCCGCCCGCAGGATAAATCCGGCGGGCGGTCAAGTTGGCCCGTGCTTATCCGGGCATCAGGAGTTTGCATTACTCGCTGCTTACGCCGATTTGGCGTAACCGATATCTTTCAGGGCTTCGGCAATTTCCGGTAAAATGCCCGGATCATCAATGGTTGCCGGGGCGTTGTAGGCCTCCCCATCCGCGATGGATCGCATGGTTTTACGAAGGATTTTGCCCGACCGGGTTTTGGGCAAACGGTCCACGATGGTTGCCTGCTTAAACGCCGCAACCGGCCCGATCTGATCGCGCACCATCGCAACCACTTCCTTGATGATCGCCTCGTGCGGGCGGTCCACCCCGGATTTCAGAACCACAAAGCCAAGCGGTAATTGCCCCTTAAGGTCATCATGCACCCCGATCACCGCACATTCGGCGACATCGGGATGACCCGAAAGCACTTCTTCCATTGCCCCGGTCGACAATCGATGCCCCGCGACATTGATGATGTCATCGGTTCGCGACATCACATAGATATAGCCGTCCTCATCGATAAAACCGGCATCCCCGGTGGCGTAATAGCCCGGAAATTCTTCAAGATAGGCCGATTTAAACCGCTCATCATTCTGCCAAAGGGTCGGCAATGTCCCTGGCGGCAACGGCAACTTGGCCACCAGTGCGCCGATCTTGCCACGTTCAAGCGGCTTGCCGCCCTCATCCACCACCTGCACGTCCCAGCCACAGGCCGCAACCGTCGGCGAGCCATATTTGATCGGCAGCATCTCAATGCCGCGCGGATTGGCACAGATCGACCAGCCGGTTTCGGTCTGCCACCAATGGTCAATCACCGGTACGCCAAGGCTGTCTTCGGCCCAGTGCAGCGTATCGGGGTCGGATCGTTCCCCGGCAAGATAAAGCGCCTTCAGGCATGAAAGATCATAATTGGCCATCAACGCGGCCTTGGGATCATCGCGCTTGATCGCGCGAAATGCGGTTGGTGCGGTAAACAGGACCTTGACCCGATGCTGTGATATCACCCGCCAGAAGGCCCCGGCATCCGGCGTTCCGACCGGCTTGCCTTCATACATCACCGTCGTGCATCCGGCCAGAAGCGGCGCATAAACGATATAGGAATGCCCAACAACCCAGCCGACATCGGATGCTGCCCAATAGACATCACCGGCCTCGACGTCATAGATATTTTTCATCGACCAGTTAAGCGCCACCATATGGCCGCCATTGTCGCGCACGACCCCTTTGGGCTGGCCGGTCGTGCCCGACGTGTAAAGGACATAAAGCGGATCGGTCGCCGCCACCGGCACACAATCAGCCGGGGCCGCCTTGGCGCATTCCGCCATCCAGTCAAAATCACGCCCGTCAATCAGGGGGGCCGAACATTGCGCGCGCTGGAACATCAGCACCGTTTCGACCTTGTGCTTCGCCTGATCAATCGCCCGGTCCAGAAGCGGCTTGTATTCGATCACGCGTGATCCCTCGATACCGCAACTGGCACTCAGGATCAGCCTAGGCTTTGCATCATTGATCCGGGTTGCAAGCTCGTTGGATGCAAAGCCACCAAACACGACCGAATGGATCGCACCAATGCGCGCACATGCCAGCATCGCCATCGCCGCCTGCGGGATCATCGGCATGTAAATGATCACCCGGTCACCCTTGGTCACCCCCTTGGCATGCAGGGCTCCGGCAAGGCGCGCAACATCATCGCGCAGCCGGTTATAGGTGAATGTTTCGATCGTATTGGTGACGGGGCTGTCATAAATCAGGGCCGCCTGTTCGCCGCGGCCATTTTCGATATGACGATCCAGCGCGTTAAAGCAGGTATTGACCATCCCGCCTTCAAACCAGCGATAAAACGGCGCGTTGCTGTCATCAAGCACCCGGTCCCACTTCTTGTACCAGGACAGACTTTCCGCAGCTTCTGCCCAGAAACCTTCCCTGTCCGCGATCGAACGATCATAGATTTCCTGATAGCGACCCGTCATTTGTGAAACTTCCTCCCGCGCGTCTGGATCTTTGCCCAAATATACGCGTCTGGCTTGTGTGCTGCGTTACCGCGACATCATCATCCGCAAATGTTGTGACATCGCCTGCCCGATCTGCGTCAAGGACCGGATCAAAGACCGGACCTTAATTCGGCATCATAATACCGATTTAAGTTTCCAATGCCCCTTAGACATTGGTAGAGGGCAGAAAACCGGGGTTTTGCGGATTGAAATCAATCCAGGAAATATCTTTCCGCGTATGCTGTCCTATACAGATCGGGACGCCAAAAGGTGCTTACAAGAATGCCGCCTCTCGTTGTGGGCGACAATCGGAGGCGGCAAAAAATGAAGGAACTGATCCTGTCGTCAGGAGATGCATTTTTCAGGCAATCGGCGCAGCCTTACCATCACGCTGTGCGGATTTTGCCAGCATCCTCTTGACGGCTAATGGGTTATTCGACTTATCTCGTCCTTGATTTCGAGCTTGCGGCGTTTAATGTCTGCGACACGGGAATTGTCTGGCGCCGGGCGGCGCTGCTCGTAGTGGAGTTCCTGCTCAAGTGCAGCATGTTTGGCAGTGAGAGCTTCGACATGGGATTGAACACTCATTCGCCTACTCCTCAGTTCTGACTTTGCCCACACAAAGATGGTAGTAATTCTGTAATATGATTTCCAGTCTTTCGACGACGCAATCGTTCAAATAGTGACCCGGATAACACACAAAATGTCTCAAAAGGATCGACTTATCATTGGCATAACCGGCGCGTCCGGGGTGATTTACGGCATCCGTTTTTTACAGCTGCTGAAAAATTCGCCAATCGAAACCCACCTGATTCTTTCAAAGGCAGCCGAGCGCACAATCGCTTATGAAACCGATTTTAAAATCCGCGATATCAAAGAGTTGGCAGATGTTGTCCATGACAATGCGGATATCGGTGCCTCAATCGCATCCGGTTCTTTTCGCGCACGCGGCATGGTCATCGCCCCCTGCTCGATGAAGTCCCTGGCCGAGGTCGCAAGCGGAGTCGCAGACAACCTGATCGCACGCGCCGCCGATGTGATGCTCAAGGAACGCCGCCGACTGGTTTTGATGGCACGTGAAACGCCGTTGCATGCCGGCCATATCCGCAATATGGCATTGGCGACTGAAAACGGTGCGATCATTGCCCCGCCGGTGCCCGCCTTCTATGCGCGTCCGCAATCGCTTGATGAAATGGTCACACAAAGCTGCGGCCGGATCCTTGATCTGTTTGATATTGATCTGCCGGAAACGGCCCGCTGGGGTGATCCGGATGCCCAAAACCACATTCCGGTCACCGGCAAACCGCGCAAAATGGATTAATATCCGCTGCCTGCGCCTACGTACCTTGATTTAACATCATAAGACCGCACAGCCGATCCAGCGTTGCATCGCATTCTGACTGGCTCAGTTTGAAACGTGTCGGCGATAGATAAGCCCTTGCCGGCGCCATCGGATCACCGGCCGGGATGGTTTCAACCACCTTGCACAGCAGTTCCTGTTCGATCCGTTCGGCTGCAAGCTCGTCATTCTTGACCTTGCCACGCAGTTTTTGCGCACTGTCCCAATCGGCATTGCGCAAAAAGCGACGGGTATTGCGCAACGGTACAATCACTTGTTCACGCCAGTCCCGCACCGCATTTTCAAGGGCGGATATGCTATGCGGTGCCTGCCCCTTCTGGCCAAGATAGAACATGAACAGCAACATGTTCACATCCAGATCACAACGTTCCTGCAATTCCAGACAAAGCGGCGCGACACCGTCCCGTCCATACATCTCGACCGTAAAGGCCCAGACTTCCTCTGCGTTCATATCCAACCTGTGCGTTTTTCGTTTTTATAAGCGTGCGGTCTTTTGATCAGACCGTCTTTGCCGTCCGCGCTGTTTTTGGCGGATGCCCCAGATAGGCACCAAGCCCTTTTGCGGTCGATACCATGGTTCCATTGGTATCAACAAGTCGCGGACCGACAATCACATCGGCCATCGCAACATCGATCACCTTGCGCTTTGACCAGGCGACGACACGGTCAAAACTTTTCTGCGCAATCAGGTCCACCGCATGCACCCCGAAGGCCGATGCAATCACCCGGTCGCGCGGCGATGGAATCCCGCCGCGCTGCACATGGCCCAGCACGGTCACACGGGTTTCCCAGCCGGTTCGTGCGCCCAACTCATCGGCCAGCCAATGACCGATCCCGCCATAACGTATTTTCTGGCCATCATCACCTTGCGTTACCGCCGCACCGTCATCACGCTTGACCGCCTCGGCAACGATCACCAGCGCATGATTGCGTCCACGCTTGCGAATGTTCAGGCAATGCTCGGTCAGGGCATCCAGATCGTAATCCATTTCCGGGATCAGGATCGCATCCGCCCCACCGGCAACCCCGGCAAAAAGGGCAATATGCCCGGCATCGCGCCCCATGACTTCCAGGATCATGATACGGTCATGCGACGCGGCTGTCGGCTGCAACCGATCCAATGCCTCGACCGCAACATTGACCGCCGTGGTAAAGCCGACCGAATATTCCGTCAGTGCCAGATCATTATCGATGGTTTTGGGAATCCCCACCAGATTGATGCCACCCATTTCGGCCAACCGATGCAGGATCGCCATACTGCCATCCCCGCCAACCCCGATCAGGGCATCAAGGCCAAGCTTGCGATACCCGGCAATCACTTCGGCCGAACGGTCGGCAAAACTGCCATCGGGCATCGGATAATGGAACGGATCCCCCTTATTCACGGTGCCAAGAATCGTACCGCCAAGGCGCAACATTCCGTCATTATTGACGTAGTCGTTCAGATCAATCGCCTGCGGCGGGTCCTGCATCAAACCGTGTGTTCCCTGCCGGATGCCAACCACGTCCCAGCCATAACCAAGTACCGCACGGCGCACAACCGCCAAAATAACCGCATTCAGGCCCGCGCAATCGCCGCCACTGGTCAGAATTCCGATCCGCATCCGTATCCTCCGTCCTGTCCGATCTTATTCACTAGTCACATTACAAATCATATGGGTTGCCAACCCGAATTCTGATAGTATTACAGGCTCTTCGCGTCGCTAACCAAGCTGGATCAAAAATGGACGAAATCAATCAGATCGCGGTTGAAAAAAGACTGCTGTTTCTGCGCGAGGAACATCGTGATCTCGATATCGCAATCGAACAATTGGCCCACGGGGCCCATCACGATCAGTTGCGTCTGGGGCGCATGAAAAAGCGCAAACTCGCGCTTAAGGACGAGATTCTGTATCTCGAGTCGCAGCTCGTACCCGATATTATTGCCTGATAAACAATCCGGCTTTTCCGGCCCAATAACCATTTCGGAAAATACGAAAGGCACGGCAGGACGCCGTTCTCGCCTCAAAGGCCGCTTGGAATACGTTGTAATTGCGCTGATTTCATTTCTTTTTCAGCACGCAGTGCATAATCGACAGATACCAGCGCTTCTTCGGCGGTTTCCCCCGATTTGACGTGATAAATGCCAAATGCCAGAACGATGGTGATGTATTTTCCGTTCCAGAAATAGGGATGCTTTTTCAGCCGACGCGTAATCGCGTCTGCCCGCTGCCAGGCATCCTGTTCATCCATGTTGTAAAGCAGCGCAATGAAATCGTTGCACCCAAGATAACCGACCTGATGGGGCGGCATGATGAACTCGGTAATAGTGCGATACAAAAAGGTAAACACACCTTCCTTGCAGCCATGCCCGTGACGCTGCAATATATCGTCAAGATTGGCTATCTCGCACAGCAAAAGTGCGCGCATCGTCCGATCCGACCCAACCAGCACCATTTCATTTTCAACGATCTGCATGAAACTGTTGCGGCTGAGCGCGCCGGTAAACGGATCACGTCCCTCTGCGCGGGCCAGTTCCACCTGATGACGCTGCAATTCGCTAAGGTTTTCAGAAAGTCCGTTCACACGCAGCATCAAACGCGAAATCGCCCGCTCCACCGCGGGGGTAACCTGTTCATCCGGTATGCCCAGCACATCGGCTATGTCATGAATATCGGGCGTCACCGCCGGTTCGGCGATCAGGATATCGCGATTGATGATGTCAACCTTGTGCTGATCGGCGTCGGAAGCACCCTTCTTGCGCACCTGCTTGCCATAGGTGTACGCAGCATAAGGATTGGATGGATACCGTCTATCGCCCGCCCCCATGGAAGATGGGGTTGCGGAACCGGGTCTCGTGACTTTCATGTCTGCCCTCTCTTGTGCTACCTGCACAGAGATAAAAATTAAGATGAATAACTATAAACCCAAAATACTTATAATTCACTTAAATTATCAACTGTAAGCAAGGATAACATCCCTACCCTTATAGCTACCTGCACGCAATATTGCGTGCCATGCAAAATGATGTCCGGAATGGCGTCGTGTCGGGCCATTGGCGGGCTTGCATGATCACCCTTCCTGCCTATAATGCGGGCCTTCTGATAACGCCCGAAAAACGGAGCCGCCAGCATGAGCGATCAACGCCCGGTCATCGGCATTATCATGGGCAGCCAGTCCGACTGGGAAACCATGAAAAATGCAGCAGATGTCCTCGATGCGCTGCAAGTCCCCTACGAAACCAAAATCGTATCGGCCCATCGCACCCCGGATCGCCTGTATGACTATGCCAAATCCGCAAAGTCGCGCGGCCTTAAGGTGATTATCGCCGGTGCAGGCGGTGCCGCCCACCTGCCGGGTATGGCCGCGGCCATGACCCCGCTTCCGGTTCTGGGTGTTCCGGTGCAAAGCCGCACGCTTAAAGGCCTTGATAGCCTTCTGTCGATCGTTCAGATGCCGGGTGGCGTTCCGGTTGGTACCCTTGCCATTGGCTCCGCAGGGGCGAAAAATGCCGGCCTGATGGCCGCCGGGATCATGGCACTGATGGATGATGCGCTGGCCGGGCGTCTTGATGACTGGCGCGAACAGCAGACTGACGCGGTCGCCGAAGAACCGGTTGATCCCGCACTGTAACGCATCAGGCGCGCCCGAACGGGCGCGTTTTTCTTTGGCATCATTCAGGCCAATGATGCCCGCCCCAACCGGGGAATGTGAAGGAATTCGAGGAATAAATGACGCAGGATTTCGCGACACGCATCATCGCACCGGGCAGCACGATTGGCATCATGGGTAATGGCCAGCTTGGCCGCATGGCTGCCCTTTGTGCCGCCGAACTCGGCTATAAGGTCCATGTTTTCGGCCCCGGAACCGACAGCCCGACCGAACAGGTCTGCGCCAAGGCCACGGTTGCTGATTACACCGATCTCAATGCGCTTCGTGCCTTTGCCGCCGATGTTGATGTCGTGACGTTTGAATTTGAAAACGTGCCCCATGACAGCGTGAAACTGCTATCCGAACTGGTGCCTGTCCGTCCGGGCTGGAAATGCCTGCATCTGTCGCAGAACCGCCTGCGCGAAAAGACCTTCTGCAATGAAAACGGCATCGGCACGGCACCTTTTGCCGCCGTCCGTTCGCTTGCCGATCTTGAGGCCGCCGTTGCCAAACTTGGCCGCCCCGCCGTGCTTAAAACCACCGAAATGGGGTATGACGGCAAGGGGCAGGTCAAAATCACCGATGAAACCAGCCTTGCCGACGCATGGGCGGAAATGAACGGTGCCGAGGCCATCCTTGAAGGCTTCATTTCGTTCGAACGCGAAATCTCGGTCATTGTCGCACGCGGGGTCAAGGGGGACACCGCCTGCTTCTGCCCGGTTGAAAATGTGCATACCAATCACATTCTTGATGTCACCATCGCCCCGGCGAAAATTCCCGCCGATCTTGCCCAAAAGGCCGAAGACATCGCCACCCGTCTGGTCGAGGCGATGGAATTTGTCGGGCTTTTGGCCGTCGAAATGTTTGTGACCGCCGATGGCGACGTTCTGGTCAACGAAGTCGCCCCGCGTCCGCACAATTCCGGCCACTGGACGATTGATGCCTGTGTCACCAGCCAGTTTGAACAGTTCATCCGTGCTGTTTGCGGATTGCCACTGGGCAATCCGGCTCACCATTCAAATGCCCGGATGAAGAACCTTCTGGGCCATGATATTGATGACTGGCAGGCAATTTTGGCCGAGCCGGATGCAAAACTGCACCTTTATGGCAAGGCCGAAGCCAAAGTCGGTCGCAAGATGGGTCACGTCACCTGGGTCCTGCCCAAAAAGGACTGATATCCATCCGAATGCAATTTATGCCAATGCCCCGAACCATGCTGGTTTCGGGGCATTTTTCATTGGATCACAGACACTTCGCCCGACAGGCAGTTTCTTCCTGCCAAACTGGCATTGCGCTTGCTGATATCCCGGCAGGAAATACTTTTCGGGTAACAGGCGTGATGAAAAAACTTCTTCTCATCCTTGCAGTCATAATCGGCTTTGCATCAGCCACCGGCACAAATAACGCCGCCCACGCCGCACCGGGGGCCGCGGGCTTTCCGGATGTGTTGCAGGGCGACCAGCTTCGGTTTGGCAATATGATTGTCGAACTGTTTGGCATCCGCGCCCCGCGACCGGGCATGATCTGCCGGGCGGGCAGTGTCGAGTTTCAATGCGGAGCCGCCGCCGCACAGGCGCTTGACCGCATCATTGAAAATTATGCTGTCGCCTGCCAGCAGGTTTCGGATTCCCAGCTGTTCCCAATGCTGACCGAATGCCGCATGGGGCAGACCGATATCAACCGTTTGCTGCTGCGTGCCGGCTGGGCGATTGTCGACATGAACAGTTGCGATGGCAATCCCAACTGCCTGACCTATTTGGCCGATCAGGCCCATGCCAAGGAAAACCGCAAAGGCATGTGGATGGGTGACTTGCCCTATGAACTGGTTGCATTGGCCGCCAAACCAAAGCCGATTGATATCGACAACGCCAATGGCGAAACGGAAGTCGCCAACAACAACGGTGCACCGTTCAGCATCAATCTTGCCGCCGAAATGGAACAGGCGAACAAGCCCGATGAAACGCTACTAAGCTTCCTGATGCGCTAGGCGCAATCGCGCCAGCTTCGTCAAGAACTCCTCCCCAACGCAAAACGCCGCCCGATGCAGGGCGGCGTTTTGTCTTTGAAATATAAATCTGTATCGGGCTATGCCCCGAACTGGCGACGAACACGCCCCGGGGTTGGCATGCATTTGGCCAGCTTCGCACCAAGCTTGAACGGGGTTGCGGCGAATTTCCCGGCCTTTTTGACCGCTCCGGTGATTTTCGGGATCTGCATGACATTGCCGATCCGGCGATCCAGAAAGGCCCAGCTGTCCGCATGGCCTTCGGATTTGTCATCCAGCCAGTAGGCAAGGGTTGAACCATAAACCCCCGCCAGCAACATCCGTTTGGTGTACCAATTGTGATCTGTCGATGTATCACCGGCCGCAATCCACATCTTGTCGACTGTACCATGCGTCAACTTAAGGCTAAGCGGTACGTTTTGCGGCAGGGTTAGATAGGAAAGGGCGGCGCGCACCGTATCCTTTTCGTGCTCCACCAGCGACAGACGGGTTTTGACCGCAGTCGCGATCCGTTCACGGATTTTCATCGATGGCAGATCAAGCTTGTCGAGTTCCTCGACCATTTTGCAATCCGTCATCTCGACATAGGTAATGATGGCCTGACGAATGCCGCCGGGCAAAAGACGATCCACCTCGCCCGGTGCAAGTTCAAGGTCCTCGGCACCGCTGCGAAGGGCGGCCATGCTCCAGCCGTCAAACGGGATATGTTGAAGTGCCGCCGCAACCAGCGCCTCGCGCTGCGTACGCAGGCGGTTCATGCTTTCGGAAACGGTCATTTCAGGCCTCCTTGCTTTCGTCATTGGCACCATCATCGGAACTTTCACCTGATGATGCCCCCTGTCTGAGGGGCGTCTCGGGCGGGTTTTCACGCAACTCGTCGGCAAAGCCCAGCAACGCCATGTCTTCCATACGTTCGGGATACATGACCCCGATCAGATGGTCATATTCATGCTGAACAACGCGCGCATGGAAACCGCCGGCAATGCGTTCAACGTCCTTGCCATATTCATCTAACCCACGGTAACGGATTTTGTTCCAGCGCGGCACCACGCCCTGCAACCCGGGAATGGACAGACATCCTTCCCAGCCATCAACGATTTCATCGCCAATCGCCTCTATTTCCGGATTGATCAGCACGCTTAACGGCACTTCCGCATCGTCGGCATCATCGCTTTTGCGAAAGGCCGGGACATAAAAAACCATGATCGCCTTGGACTGAAACACCTGTGGCGCCGCAAGGCCAACGCCCCCGGCATCCTTCATGGTGTCCTTCATATCCGCGATCAAACGCTGGATTTCTGGATCAAGCGGGTTTTCGACCCGGTCCGCGACCCTGCGCAGAACCGGGTGGCCCATCCGGGCAATTTTAAGGATCGACATGGCTCTATATCCAACCAAAACACCCTGACTGTAAAGCCCCTACGCATGATCCGCCGCCTAATGAGCCGACAAAACCAGCGTCTGTAGCGGCCAGAGCAGCGCCTGAATACGCAACAGCAAGGCATGCACGATCCCGACCGTCTGCACCATATGCAGGAACAACCATTCGCCCGTACCGATTTCCGGGTTTTCAAGCTGATCATGGGTATTGGTATAGGCATTGGCAACGCACTGGCTGCCCCTTGGCACATCCTTGATCTGCTCAGGATAAAGCGGGATCATTTTGGCAAGGAACGTACCCGGTACGGCCCGTTCCGAGATATCTAGCAATCTGTCTGTCGGGCGGAACTGACCGGCAGCAATCACCGGTTGCACGCTGGTTACTAACATCGGGATGACTTCAAACGGCAGCGACGCACACGACATTTCCGCAAGAACCCCGGCTTTGACAACCTGGGCGGAAACCTGCTGAAAACCGGCTTGGAATATGACCTCCTCGGGTTCGGCTGGTATAAGGATACCGGCCGGGCGTAACAACGGATTGACGATATCACCGATCTGCAATGCAAATTGCTGTATCACGCCATCGACGCCGGCCCGGACAACGGTTTTGCCAAGGGCAACCTCGGCCGAACGAAGCGACGCTTCCGCGCTGGCAAGCTGGGCAGGCAGAAGCGTTTCCATTCTGGTTTCCACGGCATTGACATTGGCCTTGGCCGCATTAACCGATCCCTGTCGTGTGGTTAAGGCCACTTCAAGCCGTTCGACCTCCCGCCGGGAAACCGCATTGGTACCGCGTGACAAAAGATCAGCCTTGACCGCCAATTCCTCGCGCACCTGCTCATAGGCCCCTTGCGCCTCTTCAAGATTGCCGTTCGCCACCGCAAGATCAGCCTGCGTTACCGCCATCTGTGCACGGATTTCCTGCACCTGCTGCCGGGCGATTTCGACCGCTTCGGTTTCTGTCCGGTCATCAAGGCGGAATAACGGTTCGCCCGATTTTACCTGATCATCGTTATCGACATAAATCTCGACCACCCGGCCATTTTTCTCCGGCAAGATGGTCAGGGTCCGATAGAACGACGCAACGTTCTGGCTTGATGGGTGGTAATAAAAGATCAGCGTAATCAGCGAAATTGTCAGGATCGCACAGCCGACAATCCCGTATCGCAGCTCATACCAGACCGAAAACAGGGTGATTTCCTTGCCGATACGTTTGCCCTGCGCATATCGGCGGATCAAGTAATCAGGCAGGATCGTAAAAATGGAACATAGCATAAGTTCAAACATCTTTACGGCCCTCCTGCACATTCATATCGGCGGAGATCGTCGTGGCATCACCATCGGTGACCGGTTTTGGCCCGGTGGAGTCGCTCATTACCCCCTTTTCCCGTGCCATGGCCTTCACGGCATCGGCAATCGCATTAATCGGGGTGTGAAAATCGGGAACCTGAACCACGGCAATCACCAAAGCCGCCAGCCAAAACAGGTTGTTATGGGTAAACAGCGCCAGAAGCGTCAGGATACTGATAAGCTGGATCTGGGTGTGATTGGCATGATGGGCCAACCGTTCAGGCAGGGCATGCAGGCTCAGATAAAGCGCCCCCAACCCAAACACCCCCAGAACGACAGACCAGACAACAATCGTGAACAGCACATCCGACTGTCCGGGCCCGGTAATGAAGAACGGCGCATGTGCAATTGCCGTCTCCCGCAATGAGCTTTCCATGTCCAAATATCCCACCGTTATGAGGGCTCTCCGTGGATGCAAACCTACGCCACCGGCGGCATACCCAAACTCACCCCCAGCGATAAGCCCAATTTTGTCAAAGCATTATATCAACTTTTTAGTTTTTTTACGCCCACACAATTCGCGCTTAACGCAACATAACAACACCGTCATCAGAAAATGCGGGTTTTGCCTTGGCGTTTTGCGCCTTTGGCTCAACAAACGCCAAAGGCGAATATCTCCTTCCCTCTTTTCTTTTGCACCGCTTTACACTATATAAAGCCCACGGTCATACAGGCCGTGTAACCAACCGGAAGGCATGATGCTCTTCCGGGTGTTTTTGTTTTTTTGAAAGGAGCGTGGTTTCCGTGCAGGTAATCGTTCGCGACAACAATGTCGATCAGGCTCTGAAAGCGCTTAAGAAAAAGATGCAGCGCGAGGGCATTTTTCGTGAGATGAAACTCCGCCGCCACTTTGAAAAGCCGTCGGAGAAGAAAGCTCGCGAAGGGGCGGAAGCAGTCCGCCGTTCCCGCAAGCTGGAGCGTAAGCGCATCGAGCGCGAAGGCTTCTAGTCTTTTTCACTTTCGGGGTTCCTCGAACGTGACTGTACGATCGGTTTTGGCTTGCTAAAACCGGACCCGTGCGCCAAGCCCGCCTCGGAGCAATCCGGGCGGGTTTGGTTTTTTATACCCCCCCTTTTTCCAAATCTCTCCCCGGATCGCATAGCTGTCATTCCTGCTAAGTTTTTTGTCTTGGCATTGGATTGTTTTAAACAATTACCCGGCAGGTCTTCACCCGCCATGCGCAAACACTTTTGCGCCACCACCAACCAGTCAATCGGGGAGACATGACTGTGAACACACAAACCGATACCGGCAACGCCCCCGCCGGATCCGATTTCAATGGATATTACCGACTGACCCGCGTCCTGCCAGCCATCGCCGTGATGGTTGCGATCTATGGCATTGCCGCACTGGTCGATTACCATATCAATGCTGTCTTGCTGACCATCATCGTCATGATTGCGCTGTGTCTTTTGCGCGTGCCCGTACCTATCGCATTGATTTCCGCCGCCTTGCTTGGCGCATTACACGCCGGGATGGATACAACCACCGCCATCGGCGCGCTTAATGACAACCTTCTGGTCGGTGCCCAGGTCGGCATGACCTATGTGATGATCGGCGCCTTTGCGGTTGCGATTGCGCGTTCGGGCATTCTTGATCTGTTTGCCCAAAAGATCGCCGCGCGTGTCGGAAGCGATGCACAAAGCACGTCAAAGGGCCTTAAATGGTTCCTGTTTGCGATCTTCATTTTCTGCTCGTTGATTTCGCAGAATCTGGTGCCGGTTCACATCGCCTTTATCCCGGTGATGATCCCGCCGCTTCTGGCGGTCTTCAACCGTCTGCGGATTGATCGTCGTGCCGTTGCCTGTATCCTCGCCTGTTCGATCAGTTTTTCCTATCTGCTTCTGCCGACTGGCTTTGGGGCGATTTACCTCAATGAAATCCTGATGGCCAATGTCAACGAAGTTGGCGCGGCCTACGATCTTTCCATGACGGCCGATATGGCGCCCAAGGCCATGTTCCTGCCTGTTATGGGGATTGTTGCCGGGATGCTGGTTGCGGTTTTCATCACCTATCGCAAACCGCGCGATTATGTGACCGACCCGTCTGCCGAGCGCCATATCAATCCAGCGAAGCCCGTGTCGATCAATCCGCTTCAACTGCTGGCAACCGTTGCGGCCCTTGCCGTTGCGCTGATCTGCCAGTTGCAGTTTGACAGCCTTCTGGTCGGCGCGATGATCGGCTTTGTCATTCTGGCCACGGCGGGTATTTTCCGCTGGCGGGCACAGGATGATGTCTTCACCGAAGGCATGCGGATGATGGCCCAGATTGCCGTGATCATCACCATCGCGTCGGGCTTTGCCGGGGTGCTTGATGCCACCGGCGAAATCGCCCCGCTGGTGCAGGCAAGTGCCGAACTGATCGGCGATAACAAGGCACTTGGCGCGCTGATCATGCTTCTGGTCGGCCTGTTCATCACAATCGGCTTTGGCGACAGCTTCGCCAGCGTGCCAATCCTGGCTCCGATCTATATCCCACTCGCACTGGCCCTTGGCTTCTCACCCATGGCGACCATCGCACTTCTGGGGGCGTCCGCTGCCCTTGGCGATGCCGGCTCGCCCGCATCAACCATCACGTTGGGCGCAACATCGGGCCTTAATGCCGACGGCCAGCACGACCATGTGAAGGATTCCGTGATCCCGACCTTCATTCACGCCAATTTCGGCATGGTTCTGTTTGCTTGGGTGGCAGCGATGATCCTTTGATCAAATCGGCACAATAAAGCCGGGACCAAACAACAAACCCGTCCGATATTCGTCGGACGGGTTTTATTTCGACCCGAACAGCCAGTTAAACAGACCATCGACAGCGCCGTTGCTGGTCGCATCCGACTGTGCGGCGTCTTCGCGTACCAAAAGCCCGAACTGGCTTTTATAGACCGTATAGGTATTGGCTACCTCGATGTCGGTGAAAGTCGAACTGCCATATTCGGCATCAATCAGAAAATTCCAATCCGCCACCAGCTTGCCAATATCGATCCCCTTGGTCGCGCCAAGGTCATAGGCCATATGCGGACGGGTGTTCTGATCTTCGATGTCCTGATATCGACCTTCCAACCGCACCAGCTTGTAACGGGAATCCACACCAAGAATATTGGCCCATGGCTTGATCTTCACAAATTCCGCATCAATCCGCCATTGGTCACCATAAATCACGTATTTGCCGGGAATATCGTTGCCCGGTAATGTCAGATAAGCGTTGTATTCCTGATCCCCGACTTCCTCGAACGTAATCCGCGCCACCGGCTCCTCGGCTGTCAGCCGGAAATAGGTGATGAAAATCCCCGAAACCGATGCCACCACCGCCAGCGACAACAGCACAATCGTAAAAACGGATACTTTCAGAAGTCGGAACACTCAGCCCTCGAGATATGATTTCTGAATAAAAGATCACGAAAATTCGTATTTCGTTTCACATAGAAAAAGGGCGACCAAATGGCCGCCCTTCTCGTATTCGAACAACAAGCCAAATCAGCTATCCAGATGCATAACAATCTCTTCGCACATCTTTTTGGCATCACCGAACAGCATCATCGTATTGTCCTTGAAGAACAACTCGTTCTCGATACCGGCATAACCGGCCGACATCGAACGCTTGATGAACAGAACGGTTTTGGCTTTTTCGACCTCGAGGATCGGCATGCCGAAGATCGGCGATGACGGGTCGGTTTTGGCTGCCGGGTTGGTGATGTCGTTGGCACCAATCACAAAGGCCACATCCGCCGTGCCGAAATCACGGTTGATTTCTTCCATTTCAAGCACGTCGTCATAAGGCACACTTGCCTCTGCCAGAAGGACGTTCATGTGCCCCGGCATACGCCCTGCCACTGGATGGATAGCATAGCGGACATTAACGCCTTCGGCTTTAAGGATATCAGCCATTTCGCGCAACGCGTGCTGAGCCTGTGCCACCGCCATGCCGTAGCCCGGCACGATGATCACATTTGATGCGTTCTTCATGATAAAGGCCGCATCATCGCTGGAGCCGGATTTGACAGCCCGATCACCGGTATCAACGCCGCCTGCTGCGGCACCGGCTTCCGCGCCAAAGCCGCCAAAGATAACGTTGAAGATCGAGCGGTTCATGCCCTTGCACATGATGTAGGACAGGATCGCACCCGAAGCACCCACCAGTGCACCGGTAATGATCAGGGCGTTGTTCTGAAGCGTAAAGCCGATGCCGCAAGCCGCCCACCCCGAATAGGAGTTCAGCATCGAAACAACGACCGGCATATCCGCCCCGCCAATCGGAATGATCAGCGTCACACCAAGAACAAGAGCAAGAATAACCAGAATCCAGAATGCGGTGTGGCTTTCAGTCGCAACAAGGATGACACCAAACACCACAATGCCAATTCCGATGGCAAGGTTAAGCATATGCTGCCCGGTAAAGCGTACCGGCGTACCCGATACAATCCCCTGCAACTTGCCAAAGGCAACAAGCGAGCCAGTGAAGGTAATGGCACCAATGGCAACGCCAAGGCCCATTTCAATCAGGCTGGCAGCACCGATATTGCCTGCAGTACCAAGACCATAGGCACCCGGCGAATAAAGCGCCGCCCCCGCCACAAACACAGCCGCCAGACCGACCAGCGAATGGAAGGCAGCAACAAGTTGCGGCAGTGCCGTCATCTTGATCTTGAGCGCAATGACCGTACCGATGGCCCCACCGACCAGGATGCCGACAATGATGGTTGTATAGGACACGACTTCGGGTGATGCCAGGGTGGTCAGAATGGCAATCGCCATCCCCACCATGCCAAGGATATTCCCGTTACGTGCCGTTTCCGGTGAAGACAGACCGCGCAGCGACAGAATGAAGCAGACGGACGCCACCAGATACAGGAAAGCCGATAGGTTTTCCGACATTGTGTGTTCCCCCTACTTCTTTTTCTTGAACATGTGCAGCATGCGCTGTGCCACGATGAAACCGCCAAAGATGTTGACCGACGCCAGCACCACGGCGAGGAAGCCCATCGCCTTGGACAGGTTCATCTCGATCGGGCCTGCCGCCAGAAGCGCGCCGACAATGATCACCGATGAAATGGCATTGGTCACCGCCATCAGCGGCGAATGAAGGGCCGGGGTTACTTTCCACACGACGTAATAGCCGACAAAGCAGGCCAGAACGAAAACCGTCAGGCCAAGCACCGTCGGGCTGACACCGCTTGTATGGACAACTGTGGTCGCCGAACTCGCCATGTCGCCCGCCTGATTGGCAAGACTATCGGCAAGTTTTGCGGCCTTTTCGGCCAGACCAAGGGCCGCATCGCGCAGCTCGTTGGCGTTCTGGGCGGCATTTTGGGTTACGGATTGATCAGCCATTTGCGACCTCCTCACCACCGAATTTCGGATGAACAACCTTGCCATCACGGGTCAGCATGGTTTCGGCAATAATCTGGTCTTCGGCATTGAAGGCCAGCGCGCCTTTTTCCTTGTCGACCGACAGCGTGATGAAATTCAGAAGGTTCTTGGCATACATCGCCGTTGCATCGGTTGCGACGGAACTGGTGATGTTTTCCGGACCGATGATTTTCACACCATTGGCCGTGACAACCGTTTCACCAAGTTTCGCACCCGCGACGTTGCCACCGCGTTCGGCAGCAAGATCGATGATGACCGAACCGGGCTTCATGCCCGCGACCATATCGGCGGTAACGATTTCCGGTGCCGGACGGCCCGGGATCAATGCGGTCGTGATGACGATGTCGGTTTTTGCCAGAACTTCCTTAAGCTTGGCCGCCTGTTTGGCCTTGTATTCGTCCGACATTTCCTTGGCGTAACCGCCTGCGGTTTCGCCGTCGGCTGCGTCGTCTTCAACCTCGATAAAGGTTCCGCCAAGCGACTGAACCTGTTCCTTCACCGCCGGGCGCACGTCGAATGCGGAAACCACCGCACCAAGGCGTTTGGCAGTCGCAATCGCCTGAAGACCGGCGACACCGGCCCCGACAACAACGATACGTGCAGGCGGCAATGTCCCGGCTGCGGTCATCATCATCGGATAAATCCGCCCGAATTCATGGGCAGCATCCAGAACGGCACGATACCCGGCCAGGTTGGATTGCGACGACAGAACGTCCATTGATTGCGCACGCGAAATACGCGGCATCAGTTCCATGGCAAAGGACGAAACCCCTGCCGCAGCCATTTTTTCAATCAGGTCCTTGCGATCATATGGATCAAGCAAGGCGATGACGGCAGCCCCTTTTTTATAGGCGGCAAGCTCGTCGGTTTTTCCATCAACAACCGGTGGGCGCACCTTCAGGATGACATCGGCATCCTTGACGGTGGTTTTCATCGTCTTGGCAATGGTCGCACCGGCGTCGGCAAAGCGATCATCCGGTATGGCGGCGTCAGTTCCGGCACCAGCCTCGATTGCAACGTCAAACCCCAGACCGATCAGTTTCTTGACGGTATCTGGCGTAACGGCAACGCGCTTTTCCCCGGGCCATATTTCCTTTGGAACGGCCAGTTTCATCGCGTTCAACCTCCTTCCCTATCATTATGAATAAGCACGGCATTTTTGTTTTTATAAAACGCGGTCCGCGTCCGGTGCCTGCGCATCAGACTGGCCACGATTACCCTTGCCCGGCAAGAAAAAAGGCGGTTCTTCCGCTTTAACAGAAGAAACCGCCCACTTTCCCACCACGCATTCCGAGGCAAAAAGCCTTGGCGACAAGTCAGGTCCCACCCGTCATTGGTGCTCAGGACAAACAATCAATGACGCCCTGCCTTGTCTGCGTTGAATGCAAGATGCGATTTCTTCCGGCCTGCGACAACATCAAAACCCTATAAAAAATCACTTTAACTTAATTTAAGTTTAAATTATCTCAAAACACATATGAGCGGATTTTCGCACATATTATTTCCTCCCTGTAACAGGTCCTTATCCCGAACAGGTAGAATCAATCCCTTGATTTATGGAAGTTTCCCCTATTTCACGCCATCGCGGTAAGTGAATATTATTTGAAAAACACACCCATAGGTTTCCTATCAAACCCATCACAACGCAAGAAAAGAAAGGAAAAAGTTTTCAACACCCGGGGTCGTTCAAGTCGGGAAATTTCGGATTAAATAGCAGAAAAAGGATCATGCAAAACCGTATTGTTCCGAAATAGCCGATCAATTCGCAAATCGGCCCAACCGATTCTTTCGATCCGGAACGTCAAAAATAAAAATCACAAAACAGGGAAATCGGATCAGTTTTCTGGACGATCCAGCCCGACTTTGGAAAGGGCAGCGTCCTGATTGCGGGTCAATATGTCCGCATCAAAGTTTCCGACCAGATCGTTGAATATCTGATACCAATTCAGATGCGCATCAAGGCGCAGGAACACCGCACCAAGCCCAACGGCCGCACGATCCACCAGAACAAATTCACGCGGCGGCTTGACCCCACCGACGCGGCGCAACTCACGGTGCACCCTACCCGCGACCTCGGCCCCATAGGCCACCGAATTGGTTTCATCCATCCGGCGTTCGCGATCATCAAGGATCGGGCCATAGACAAAACCAGCCCAGATATTAAGAACATCAATCAGTTCTCGTGACGGGTTATCGAATCCCCAGCTTTGATAGGCATGAACCGCTTTTTCCTCGTCCTTATCCCGCAATGCTTCATAAAGCGTGATGACGGCATTGACGAAAGCAGGCGGGAAAATACGGATACAGCCGAAATCAAGCAGATTGACCGACAGATCGTCGCGCAGCGAATAGTTCCCCAGATGCGGATCGCCATGAATCACACCATAACGATAAAATGGTACATACCAGGCGCGAAACATGTTCAGCGCCACCTGATTGCGTGCTTCCTGCGACGGATCACTATCAAGGAATTTCTGGAATTTCTGCCCGGTCTGCCACGTCATGGTCAGAAGCCGCTTGGTCGTAAGGTCCAACACGGGTTCGGGCACATGCACGCAATCCTCATCGGCCAGCATATGGCGATACAGCAGCATGTTGCGGGCTTCGCGTTCGTAATCGAGTTCTTCACGCAGGCGCGCAGTCAGTTCCAGCTGAATGTTTTCTGCATCAATTGCACTGTCATACCGGCGATAGATCGCAAAGGCGGCGCGAAGCTGTTTAAGGTCGGCCTCCACCGTTGCAGACATATCGGGATATTGCAGCTTGCAGGCCACAGTTCGACCATCATCAAGTGTGGCACGATGAACCTGCCCAAGCGATGCGGCGGCCACCGCATCACGGCTGAAATCGCCAAATCTTTCCTGCCATCCCGCCCCCAGTTCGGTGCGCATCCGGCGTTTGACAAACAGCCACCCCATACTTGGCGCATCGGCCTGAAGCGTTGCCAGCGCCTGGGTATATTCCTTTGGCAAGGCATCGGGAATTGTCGACAGTATCTGCGCGACCTTCATGAGCGGGCCCTTAAGCCCGCCCAATGCAGAAGTCAGTTCGGCGGCATATTTCGCGTGATCGATATCGCCGCCGAACATTTTCCCCGTGGCAAGGCGTGCAGCCAGCTTCCCAGCTGACGCCCCCACCTTTGCATAACGACGAACCCTCCCGCCGAACCGATTGCTCTCGTTTTGGGCGGTATAATCATCGTCGTCATTGCTCATCTCAGGAAAGTTCCTCCAACTCGTCGATCATGCGTTTGATCATGTTAAGGCCGCGCTGCCAGAATGCTGGATCGGAGGCATCCAGACCGAACGGCGCCAATAGTTCCTGATGGCGTTTGGTGCCACCGGCTTTCAGCATTTCGAAATATTTCTGCTGGAAACCGTCTTCGGCATTTTCATAAACGTCATACAGCGAATTCACGAGGCAATCGCCAAACGCATAGGCGTAAACATAAAACGGCGAATGGATGAAATGCGGGATATAGGACCAGTAATATTTGTACTCGTCCTCGTAGCGGATCGCATCACCCAGACTTTCATGTTGTACGGCAAGCCAGATCTCGCAGATCTCATCGACCGTCAACTCACCTTCGCGGCGCTTGGTATGGACGCGTTTTTCAAATTCAAAGAACGCGATCTGACGCACGACGGTGTTGAGCATATCCTCGACCTTGCCTGCCAGCATGATGCGTTTCATCTTCGGATCGGTTTCCGCACGCAGCATCGACTGGAAGGTAAGCATTTCACCGAAAACAGACGCGGTTTCCGCAAGTGTCAGCGGTGTATCAGACAGGAAATAGCCTTGATCGCCGGCAAGAACCTGATGAACCCCGTGGCCAAGCTCATGCGCCAGCGTCATCACATCACGTGTTTTGCCGTGATAGTTCAGCAGTAAGTACGGATGAGCCGACGGTACGGTCGGATGGGCAAAAGCGCCTGATGATTTACCGGCACGCGGCGGCACATCAATCCACGGATTATCAAAGAATTGCTGACCAACCTCGGCAAGCTCGGGCGAAAATTCACCATATGCCTTAAGCACGGTTTTGCGTGCGGTATCCCAATCGATATGGCGATCATCATCATCGGGAAGCGGTGCATTACGATCCCAGTAATCAAGCTGATCAACGCCAAACCATTTGGCTTTCAGGCGGTAATAACGATGCGACAGATCGGCATGGCTGCTGGCGACCGCGGAATTGAGCGCTTCGACCACATCGTCTTCGACCTGGTTTGACAGATTGCGCGCCGACACGGGGGTTGCGAATTTACGCAGCCGGTCGTCAATTTCCTTGTCCTTGGCCAGCGTATTGGTGATATGGGCCAGAAGCTTGATGTTTTTGCCCAGGACATCGCCAATCGATTTTGCCGCGGCCTTGCGTTCCGCGACCTTGGTCGAAGACAGCATATTGGCGACATCCGACATGGTCAGTTCTTCGCCATTCATCGGGAAACGCAAATCGGCCATCGTCTGATCGAACAATCGCACCCATGCACTTGAACCGGCAACGCGGCGTTCATGCAGGACTTGTTCGACCTCGTCCGAAAGTTGATGCGGACGGAAAGCACGGTTTTCATCAAGCCACGGGCGATAACGGCGAAGGGCGGCACTTTCGTCATACTTGGCCGAAAGGATGTCTTCTTCGATGCGGTTGATTTCAAGACCGAAAAACAGCGAAAGGCAGGAAATGGTGGTCATTTCTTCCTGGACAGACTGATAAAACTGCCCAATAGCGGCATCCGAACTATCGCCCGCATAAAGCAGCTGCGCAAATGATCCGATCCGGCCACAGACTTCGCTGACGGCTTCGTATTCGGCAATCGCGGCGGCAAGTTCATTCCCCGAAAGACCGGCAAGCTTGCCCTGATAGTTTTTCTGGAAGGCGTCCGAGCGGGCTTTCGCATCATCAAGATCACGCCGGATGGCCGGGTCTTTGGGATCGTTATAGAGATCGGTCAGATCCCAGGTCGGCAAATTCTTGTCGGTCGCGTTCATTTGTCCTCCAGACAGTCGATTATGCCATCAGGCCTTTTGCATTCAGGCCCGAAACATCCATGCCCCGATATATGCTGGCCGGGGGGCCTGCGCCAGTGCCGATCAAAGCTTTGTCTGCGCGCGCACACCAAACGGGGCGAATTTCAGTACCGACAATAGCGTTTTGAACCCGGCTTGTGAAATCGCTAACATCGATGAAACCCAACGAATTTTTCCTACGGTGTGAAGTCGCACGCATTTGAATGGTTCAAAGATCATTTTCCGGCTGCGTAACGCCGCAATCCCTGATAACAAAAGCAATGTGGCCCCGTGCATCTGTGATGGAAGCGCCGAACTTTTGATAGTTTGCGATCACAATGCGGTGACAGACGTAAACAGTGACGCCAAGATCACTGTATGAAGGTAAGAGAAACGACAACAAGGCAAGGAAGCGTCATGACGAATTTGCAGGATTATGCCGATTGGCAGAACTTGCCGTCGATGTTTTTCAAACAGGCTGAAAAATACGGGGATTCACCATTCTTATGGACCAAGGATGGTGAGACGGGCGATTTTGTCCCGACCAGTTGGAATGACGCCGCCGATCAGGTACGTGCATTGGCGCGTTCGCTTTACAAAATTGGCGTTCGCCCCGGTGATCGGGTTTTGCTGGTGTCGGAAAACCGCACCGAATGGGGTATTGCCGATCTGGCGATCATGTGTGTAGGCGCGCTTACCGTTCCCGCCTATACCACCAATACCGAACGCGATCATCTGCACGCGATCGAAGACAGCGGTGCAGGCATTGCCATCATATCGACCAAAAAACTCGCCCAGCCGTTCCTGCATGCGGCCCTTGATAGCGGGCGCTGTCGGCATGCCATCATGATGGAAGACTGGGGTCAAAGCTTTGTTGGCGACATTACCATCACCCGATGGGAAGATATGATTTCGCAGGGGCGCGGACTAACCGATGATATCGATGCATGGGTTGCCAATATTGAACGCGATCAGCTTGCCTGCCTGATTTACACATCGGGTACTGGCGGTGCTCCCAAGGGCGTGATGCTCAGCCACGGGGCGATCCTGTCAAACTGCATGGGGGCGTTTGATATCATCGAAACCCTCGGGATCAAAGAAGAGATCTTCCTGTCCTTCCTGCCGCTGTCGCATTCGTATGAACATACGGCGGGCCTTTATTTCCCGATGAGCATCGGCGCGCAGATCTATTACGCCGAAAGCCTTGATCGGCTTGCGGCAAACCTTGCCGAAGTTCGTCCGACCATCATGACCGCGGTGCCGCGCCTTTATGAAATGCTCTATCAGCGCATGAGCCGCATGGTCGAAAAAGAAGGCGGCTTTAAACAGAAGCTGTTTAACCTGACGCTCAAACTCGGCCGCAAGACCTACGAAAAAGAACCGCTCAGCCTGATTGAAAAAATCCAGAATTTCGTTTGCGAGATTCTGCTACGCCGTAAACTGCGCCAGCGTTTCGGCGGCCGGATCAAGGCCATGGTATCGGGCGGAGGTCCTCTGAACTATGAACTGGGTGTTCTGTTTGTTTCGTGTGGCATTCGTATCCTTCAGGGATATGGCCAAACCGAATTTGCCCCGGTCGTGTCATGCAACCGTGCTGAAAACAACAAACTGCGTTCGGTTGGCCCGCCGATGGTCGGAGCCGAAGCAAAAATTGCCGATGACGGTGAAATCCTGCTGCGCGGCGAAAGCATGATGAAGGGTTACTGGAACCTGCCCGAAGTCACTGCAGCCACCATCATAGATGGCTGGCTGCATACCGGTGATATCGGCAAGTTTGACGAGGAAGGCAGCCTTGTCATCACGGACCGCAAAAAGGATATCATCGTCAATTCCGGGGGCGACAATATCTCTCCCCAACGGATCGAGGGTCTTCTTACGCTGGAAACCGAAATTTCCCAGGCGATGGTTTACGGCGACGACAAACCTTATCTGGTTGCTGTCCTGTGGCCGGACGAAGATTTCCTGCGCGAATTCGCCAAGGAAAACCGGATCGAGGACAATATTGATCTCCTTGGCGAGAACGAGGAATTCCGCAAGAAAATCCGCACCGCGGTTGATCATGTTAATCGCCGTCTTTCGACGATTGAAAAGGTCAGAAGCTTTACCTTCGCCGAAAGCCCGTTCTCGATTGATAACGAGATGCTGACGCCATCAATGAAAATCCGTCGCCACAAGATCAAGGCGGCCTATGGTCAGGCTCTTGATGCTCTGTATCAGCGCAAGCGTGGCGGGCAGTAACAGAAACCAATGGCAAATCATTTGGCGGACAAACCGATATTAACCCTGATCCGGGGCCTTCCCGGGTCAGGCAAATCAACCCTTGCCGCCGCGATTTGCCAGATAACCGATGCAGTCCATCTCGAAGCCGATCAGTTCATGATCGACCGCAACGGCAATTACCGGTTTGATAGCCGCAAACTGCGTGACGTTCATGCACGCTGTGAAGCCGAATGCGACGGGCATCTATCAGCCGGGCAAAGCGTCGTTGTTTCCAACACATTTAGTGAAATCTGGGAAATGCAGGCCTATCTCGACATGGCAGAACGCCACCATGCCGCATTGCAGATCATCGAATGCCATGGACGATTTGGCAATATCCATGGCGTCCCCGATGATAAAATCAACGCCATGCGCAAACGCTGGCAACAGCTTCCTGAACGTTATAGCTAAGCCGTTCAGTTCACGGTCGAAAAGACCTTTTTCAACACATCCGTTGTCCAGCGCGCCGGGTCGTTGCGGATATCGGCTTCCTGTTTTGCGATGTAATAAAACAGGCCATCCATCGCCTTGTCGGTGGCATGATCGGAAAGTGATGCCTTGATATCGGGCACCATCGGCAATGTGTCGTACTGCCCCATCATCTGATCATAAAGCTGCAACGCGCCGGTTTCGGCCAATGCTTCGCCAATTACCGGCCGCAATCTGCTTTCGATATCCCCGCCCGATACACGGCGCAGATATTTCGTCGCGGCATCTTCCGGCCCATCAAGAATACCCTTGGCATCTTCAAGAGTCATGCGGCTGACAGCATCGGCGAGAATATCGCCGGCATCCCGCATGGTCTGTTCGGCTGCACGGTTCATTCGCAATTCAATTTCCTCGCCATAACTGCCAAGCCCGGCAGCACTTAGCAGGGATTGCGCATGCTTGACGCTATCAGGCAGCGGAATATGCGCCACCGGATCAGCATTGAAGCCATCCGTCACGCCAAGATCGGTGGTGACAACCTCAACCCCCTTATCAAGCGCCTGACGCAGGGCATCGGAGACCGTTTCATCGGATAACCCCGCCATCGACGCAGAACTGCTGCCCGATCCGCTGCCAGTCGTGTTCCCTGTCACGCTGCCAAGTGCTTCCTTGGCCTTGTCAAAAAACGATTGCGCAGAAGCATCGACCGATAGTCCGGCCATCAGGGCCAGAAACGACGCAGACACAATCAATCGAGTAAAGGTCTTGGGTTTTGGTGGCAGTGATCGCATGGATGTCCCCTTGGATTTGGTATTTTCATCATCCTGCAGGCAGATCATGGCCTTGAAAAGACAAAACCCCGATCCGGGACCGGGGTTTTGCAAGATTTCAAATCTGCGATGATCAGTCGACCAGTTCGACCTTCTTGCCGTTCAGAAGCAACTGACCGCCTTCGGCAGAAACCGGAATGGTATCGCCATCCTTGATCCCACCTTCAAGGATTTGCATCGCAAGCGGGTTTTGCAGATAGCGTTGAACGACACGTTTAAGCGGACGCGCACCATAGACCGGGTCATATCCCTTATCGGCCAGCCAGCTTTTGGCAAACTCGTCGAGTTGCAGGGTGATCTTGCGATCAAACAGCAGCTTTTCAAGACGCCCCAACTGGATATCGACAATCGTATCCATCTGGGCACGTTTCAGGCGATGGAACAGAAGGACTTCATCCAGACGGTTCAGGAATTCCGGGCGGAACGACGCTCGCACAACTTCCATCACCTGACTACGCAATTCGCTGCTATCATGACCTTCTTCCTGATTGGCCAGAATGTCGGCCCCCAGGTTCGACGTCAGGATGATCAACGTATTGCGGAAGTCGACCGTGCGTCCCTGCCCATCGGTCAAACGACCTTCGTCAAGGACCTGCAACAGAACGTTGAACACATCGGGGTGGGCCTTTTCAACCTCGTCAAACAGAACCACCTGATAGGGGCGACGCCGCACCGCCTCTGTCAGTGAACCGCCTTCCTCGTACCCGACATAGCCCGGAGGCGCACCGATCAAACGCGCGACCGCATGTTTTTCCATGAATTCCGACATATCAATGCGAACCATGGCCTGTTCATCATCAAATAGGAACTGCGCAAGCGCCTTGGTCAATTCGGTTTTACCAACACCGGTCGGGCCAAGGAACAGGAACGATCCCATCGGCCGGTTCGGGTCCTGCAACCCGGCACGTGCACGCCGTACTGCATTTGAGATCGACCGAACGGCTTCATCCTGACCGACGACGCGTTTGCGCAGGATGTCTTCCATCCCCAGCAGCTTTTCACGTTCGCCTTCCAGCATCTTGTCGACCGGAATCCCCGTCCAGCGCGACACGACCGAAGCAATGTGCTTTTCAGTCACTGCTTCTTCTTTCATGCCGTCGGCCTGATCGTCTTCGGCCTTTTCAAGCAACCGTTCCAGTGCAGGGATTTCTTCATATTGAAGCTGTCCCGCACGGTCGAGCCGCCCGTCACGCATCGCACGTTCAAGTTCGCCGCGTGCCTGATCAAGCTGCTCCTTAATATGGGTCGATGCCGCCAGTTCCTTTTTTTGGGCTTCCCATTTCGCGGTCAGTTCCGCCGATTTTCCTTCAAGCTCGGCCAGTTCCTTGTCAAGACGACCCAGACGATCTTTCGATGCCCGGTCTTCCTCTTTCTTAAGGGCTTCGCGCTCGATCTTCAGCTGAATGATGCGGCGATCAAGTTCATCGATTTCTTCGGGCTTGGAATCAAGTTCCATCCGAAGACGCGAAGCCGACTCATCCATAAGGTCAATTGCCTTGTCAGGCAGGAAGCGGTCCGTGATGTATCGGTTTGAAAGGGTTGCCGCCGCAACCAGCGCATTGTCGGCAATACGCACACCGTGATGGAGTTCGTATTTTTCCTTGATGCCACGCAGGATCGAAACCGTGTCGGAAACGCTTGGTTCGGAGACAAACACCGGTTGGAAACGACGGGCAAGTGCCGCGTCCTTTTCAATATGCTGGCGATATTCGTCCAGGGTTGTCGCCCCAACGCAATGAAGTTCGCCGCGCGCCAGTGCCGGTTTCAAAAGGTTGGAGGCATCCATCGATCCCTCGGCCTTTCCGGCCCCGACCAGCGTGTGCAATTCATCAATGAACAGAACAATCTGCCCTGCTTCAGCCTCGATCTCAGACATCACCGCTTTCAGACGTTCCTCGAACTCACCACGGAACTTCGCACCAGCAATCAGCGCGCCAAGATCAAGCGACAGAAGTTTCTTGTCCTTGAGCGTTTCGGGCACGTCACCCTTGACGATGCGCAATGCCAGACCTTCGGCAATGGCGGTTTTACCCACGCCGGGCTCGCCGATCAGAACCGGGTTGTTTTTTGTCCGGCGCGACAGAACCTGAATCGCACGCCGAATTTCTTCGTCACGGCCGATCACAGGGTCAAGCTTGCCCTCACGTGCCGCCGCCGTCAGATCACGCGCGTATTTCTTAAGCGCATCATACTGGCTTTCCGCACCGGCACTATCAGCCGTACGGCCCTTACGGATATCGTTGATCGCCCCGTTAAGGGCCTGTGCGGTAACACCGGCATCGGCCAGAACCTTGCCAGCCACCGATTTTGGATCAAGCGCAATAGTCAAAAGCAACCGTTCGGCTGTGACATAGCTGTCACCGGCTTTCTTGGCGACTTCCTGTGCCTGATCAATCAGGCGGGCAAACTCGGATGATAGATAAATCTGGCCATTGCCGCCCGAAACCTTGGGCAGTTTTGCCAGTTCCTGCGCACAACGATCCTGTGCGGTTTTGGGCTTTCCGCCCGCTGCCTTGATAAGATTTGCCGCCAGACCTTCTTCGTCGTCAAGCAGCACTTTCAGAAGGTGGATCGGCACAAATTGCTGATGGTTTTCACGCAGCGCCAATGATTGCGCCGCCTGAAGAAAGCCTTTGGACCGGTCCGTAAATTTTTCTAATTCCATGCCTGCCACTCCTTGAGCCAACAGTATCGTAACATGCGGACCTTCTTGGAAGCATCCGCGACCTTAAGTGGTTTTATCCGCAATGGAAATTATCACCCTTTCCATTGCCAACGTCTTTGATATGTCTCAGTTTCAGGGCTTTGCAAGACGATACCCCTACAAAAGTTGCAAGAATTAATTGTGCATCGCAAAACCGTTTTCTGGCATCATTCAATATTGCGACGAAAGGCACTGTCATTCCCGGCAAATCCGTTGCGCAAGACCGCACAGGAGGTCTTGCCCTTGGGAATGCAAGGCATTAACGTCGCCCTTCATATTTTTACGGCTTGCAACCCGGCCCGCCCCGTTTGCCGATATGCATATTATGCCACACAGGATCGAATGCCATGACTGTCCAGCTTAAAGCCATCAAACGTTACCCCGTCAAAGGGCTCAGCGGCATTGAAATGCCTGCCGCCGACATCACTGCGCACAAGATGCTGCAAGATGATCGTCGCTTCATCATCGCCACCCAATCATCGGTCGGTCAGGACGGTGTGCACGAATGGGCGCGTAAAAGCAATTTCCTGCAACTGGTCAACACGCCAAAGCTGGCTGAACTCGGCATTGAATATGACGATGCCACAACGACACTGGCGATCCTGCGCAACGGCCGGGCAATATGCAAAGGCAGTATTCACGACAAGATGGGCCGCACCGTGATCGAGGATTTCCTGTCGGCATTCCTGAAAAACGAGATCGCCGGAACACCCAGAATTTATTCTGTCCCCGATGTCAGCTTCGGCGATATGAAGGAACCCTATATCTCGATCATCAATCTGTCATCGGTGCGCGATTTCGGCGACCGTGTCGCCCAGACAGAAATCGATCCGATGCGTTTCCGCGGTAATCTGCTGATTGACGGGCTTGAACCATGGGCGGAACTGAAATGGGAAGAAGGCCAGATCATTCAGATTAACGGCGTTGATTTCCGCGTTATCCACCCGATCACCCGATGCAAAGCAACCAGCATCAACCCCGGCACGGCAGAGTCCGATATCAATGTGCCCCTGCTGCTGCGTAAAGGTATGAACCACCTTTATATGGGGATTTATGTCGAAGCACTCGGTTCCGGTGCCATCCATCCGGAAGATATAGTCACCGTTGCATAATGCTAGCTGAATGTCGGGGCATGGACGGCCATGCCCTGAAACATCTCGTCATGGTACCAGTCGATCCGGTACGCCCGGATCGGCGGGGTTCCTTTGCGAAACAGGATCTGTTCTTCGACCGGGAAACGCGCAACTTCGGTTGATCGCAGGATTGGCTGATTATCCTGGGGTCGCAGATGCACCGGGCGATCACCGCTGACACCGCCCCCGGTATCGTCAAATTTTGACATCGCGGTCAGCCCGGCAACCCAATCCAGGTTGAAAGCCCCATCCTGGCTCAGCACCGAAATCGCATCGGCCTTCCCAACGACATTTTCCCAATTCAGGCAAACATCCATCAGGCCGCTAACACCTGAAAAACCGGGCCAGATGATCATGCCATCACCAAGTCCGCCGCCCAGAAGGCGTTCAAACAACGGCATCCGGCCAACGGCCTCGATACCGTCCAGCAGCACCAGAAATTCCGCGTCCCCACTTTTCCAGTCCCGACGGGTAATCAGCTGCATCATCGCACCAATCATCACCCGACTGAATGCGGTTTGGGTAGAGGGTGCATCCCCGCCCATTTGCCCAACAATAAAAATCGAAACCGGTCGACCGATCAGGTCATCAATGCCAAATGTGCTGTTACTGACGACACGCGCAATTGCTGGATTATCGAAATCGGCGGTCGCCATCCGGCACGCTTCGATAATCGACATCCGCTGATCCTCCGTCATATCAAGGATCGTCAGGGCGATATCGGAAATCCTGCCATCGGCAGACTCGATTCCCATCAGCTCTTCCAGAATTTTATAGAAGCGGTGCGATGGCATAACCAAGTTGCGCCGAACTTCGGCAAGGCTTCGGTTCTCTTTCAAGCTCTTTTGCATGGTATAGACGATAAAACTCTGCAAAAGGGTACGAGCTGTTCGGGTTTCCTGTTCATTAAGCGCCTGAACGAAAATTGGCGCCAGTAGTGTATCAGCTATCAATCCTGCATCGGAAATCAGTCCTTCGCCTTGCTGACGCATAAAATCACACGGATTAAACTGATCAGTCTCCATCCCGGTCTGACCATGTGGATCAATAAGGATGACCCTCTGTCCCAAATTCTTACGCCTCTCGTGGACAGCACGATAAATGCCCCCATAACGTTCGTAGACAAACAATGCTCCAGTGTGGAGCAAGGCATTGGGCTCTGCCGACACCCGACAATATTCTTCTGGTTTGCTGGTAAATGTAATGACCCTGCGCACGCCAGACGCCCCGATCAAACGCTTTTCCCCACCCCATCGTCCTAGAACGATTGATGGCTTTGTATCAAAAAGCTTCTGGCGATCAATATCCTCTGCGTTCGCCCACTGGCCTTCCGCCTTCATCTTCGCTTTCAGCATTGGCGAAACAGATTGTTGTTTCTGCAACGGAGACGATTGCATGCGTCTGAACACGATCACAAAGAGTGGCAGGAACATTGGAATGATAAAGCATACCGCTCCCATCAATGCTAATTCGTAGTCAGCAGTGAACATACCGAACGCGACAACCATCGCGCCCAGCGCCCATAGCAGCACCGTGATGACACGGAACAATCCGGTCCCCATCATCGCCCCCCAAGAATATTCACTCGTCTTTTAGCGAAACAACCCCATTGGCACTAGAATGCCATTTGTCTCGCAAGCAGGTCCAATTATTATCGAATAATACCAGTTAATGCCTGCACCCACACTACATCAGAAAAAATTAATTCAAAGGATTTCATATACGAGACCCAAGCGACGGTATTGTAGATAATGCAATCGGCAAACGTCACCTTGCCCAGCCGTAAAACAACAAACCCCGTGGGATTTCTCCGACGGGGTCTGTTGTAATCGTGACAAGCCAAAAGATCAGGCAGAAACCGGCTCCGCTGATTTGTCTTCGCTTGTACCTTCATCGCCATCTTCGCGACCGGCAGCACGGCTGCGGCCGCGACGCGCTGTCGGATGACGGCCACGTGTGCGGCTTGTTCCGGCAGCAGCTTTGCGCGGTTTCTTCTCTTCGCCGTCCGCCGACGTATCGGTATGAGCATCGGCATTATCAGCTGGGCCAATATCCAAAGACGGCTGATCGCTGTCTTCGGATGCCGCTTTTGGCGGGCGGCCACGCGGCGCAGCACGGCGTGCACGCGGTGCACGTTTTACCGGTGCAGCATCACCATCGTTGTTGTCCGTGGAAGAAGCAGCAGCAGAAGCTGCAACATCATTGCTATCGGCCGAATTGGCGCCGGTCTCATTGGACGTATTATCTGCCGACGCCACAACATCATCCTGATTGACAGAATTGTCGCTGCTGTCGTCCCCATTCTGATTCTCGCTGCGCTCGTCACGGTTCGGGCGGTTGTTGCCCCGATCGTTACGGTCATTGCGATCATTTCGCTGCGGACGCGGGCTGTTATTGTCGCCACGCTCTTCACGACGCTGGTTTTCCCAGTCAATCGCGGCTTGCAGGATACGATGATAGTGTTCCGCATGCTGGTAATAGTTTTCAGCAAGGACCGGATCGTCAGTACAATCCTTCGCCAGCGAAACGTATTTTTCGTAAACCTGCTGGGCGTTTCCACGGACGCGCCCGTCCGGACCGTTACTGTCAAAAGTCTGAAATTTCGGATTTACAGGACGTTTATTCGGCTGCTGCCGACCGCGCGGACGCTTATTGTTGTTGTTGTTGTTGTTGTTATTTCTCATATCAACATGTCTTTGGTGTTGAAGGACAAATCCGGATTCATAAAGGAATCCCGGAACCACTCCGTCTGAAAAACATATTTCCCGCTAAACAGCACCGATTGAACGGCACTACGACAAACCTGCCGAAAACCTTAAAGGGAACGGAGATTCATTACTGTTTACAGGGGAACACGGCGCTTTCACAGCGCGTCGGGCACCCGGCCCGTAAAAACAACCTATATGGCTTGAGGCCTTATTCCAACTGTTTTTTTCAATGCCCGTATTTTTTTTGCAATGACGTGGCAGATCGGTCAGATCACACAGCGCCCGACAGAACAGCGGGTCTTTTTCGCTGCAACGCAGCGCACGATGCCCCCCAGATCCTCCCGATATTCCACGCCTACAAATCCGGCTTCGACCAAAAGGCGGGCAACGTCTTCTTCCTGTCCCTGCCCGATTTCAAAAATCACGAACCCGGCCGGTTTGACGAGTGAAAATGCAACTTGTGACAGAATGCGATACGCACCAAGCCCGTCACCTTCATCGGTCAGCGCCAGACGCGGATCATATTCGCGCACTTCAGGCGATAATATTTCCATATCTGCCCGCGTGATATAGGGCGGATTGGACACCACCAGATCAAAACCTTCCTGGCGTTCCTCGTCCGTAATGGCACTGTCCCAGTCCGACACACGAAACTCAACCTGATTGCCAAAATCAAGGCGGTCGGCATTTTCAAGTGCGCAGGCAACTGCCCCCGCACTGATATCAACGCCAAGCCCACGGGCATTTTGCAGATCGCCGACGATGGATAACAACAGGCATCCCGTGCCGGTTCCGAAATCAATAACCGTCGGCGCGTCGCGGTCTTCAAGCCAGTCCAAAGCCAGTTCGACAAGCGTCTCGCTATCGGGGCGTGGATCAAGGGTTTCGGGGGACAGCTTGAAACTGTGACGCCAGAAATCCCGTTGCCCCAAAATCCGTGATACCGGTTCGCGCTTCAAACGGCGTGCGACCATGTCCCGGAATTTTGCTGCACGTTCATTGGCAACCACATCCTCGGGCCATGCCGCAATCCGGCTGCTATCGACTTCTGCTGCGTCGGATAAAAGAATACGGGCATCCATTCGGGCATTTTCGATACCAGCATCATGCAGTGCACCAACCGCCTCGGCCATCAGCGCGCCAAGGGTTACCGAATTGTCTGTCGTGCTGGCACCGTCTGCCCTCATGGGATCAATTCTCGATCTCGGCCAGTTTCTGGGCCTGATCTTCCGCAATCAGGGCATCAATCATTTCATCAACCGACGGTCCGCCCGTAATGAAATCTTCCAGTCGATAAAGGGTCAGGTTGATACGATGATCCGATACACGCCCCTGCGGGAAGTTATAGGTCCGGATACGTTCCGAACGATCCCCGGAACCGACCTGTGATTTACGGTCGGCCGCGCGCGCACTGTCCTTGCTTTCACGCTCCTGATCATACAGGCGCGAAAGCAGCATCTTCATCGCCTTTTCCTTGTTCTTGTGCTGCGACTTTGCTTCCTGGCTGGCGGCGACCACACCGGTCGGAATATGGGTGATACGCACAGCACTGTCCGTGGTGTTAACGTGCTGGCCACCCGCCCCTTGCGAACGATAGGTATCGATACGCAAATCTTTTGGATCGATATGGATGTCGACCTCCTCGGCTTCGGGCAGAACGGCAACGGTTGCCGCCGAGGTATGAATGCGCCCGCCACCTTCGGTCACAGGCACACGCTGCACCCGATGCACGCCACTTTCAAATTTCAAGCGCGCAAACACGCCCGAACCCGATACGTTGACGATAACTTCCTTGTATCCGCCAAGGTCGTTTTCATTGGCGTCCATCTGCTCGAACTTCCAGCCGCGGTTTTCCGCATAACGCTGATACATGCGATACAGGTCGGCGGCAAAAAGTGCGGCTTCCTCACCGCCGGTACCAGCCCGAATTTCAAGGATGGCGTTCTTTTCGTCCGCATCATCCTTGGGCAGAAGCATAAGCTTCACTTCGTGCTCGGCCTTGGGCAATTCGTCGAGGATTTCATATTTCTCGGCTTCGGCCATTTCACGCATGTCGCGATCAGCCCCGGCATCGTCAAGGATTTCCTGCGCGCCCTCCAGATCAGCACGAAGCTTTTTGACCTTTTCGACCGCTTCGACAATCGGGGACAGCTCGGCATACTCGCGCGACAGTTTGGCAAACGAGTCACCATCCACCGCTCCACCTGACAGCAGGGATTTGAGCTCGTCGAACCGGCGTACAACGCCATCAAGTTTACCGGGGTCCAGACTCACTCTTTTTCCTCCTTCGGGGGTTCATCATTCTGTTCGGCGTTGTTGCCATTCGGTTCGGACTGCAACGCGAACAAACGCGTCAAAAGCTTTTGCGCCTTCATCCATTCGACCGTTCCCGCACCATCCGTAGTCGCCGCAAGGTCTTTAAGCGCTTGGGTCGGTGCATGCAACAACCTATTGATCAAAAGCCGGGTTGCCTTTTCAGCATCACCGTGGCTCTCGCGCAGCGCATCATCACGCACCGTTTCGAAATGCGTTCTTAAATCCGCCATCGCCGGGATCGCGGCACGCTCAGCCCGGACACGGACGAAATGCTCAACCTCTTCCTCAATCAGCGCCCAGGCTTCGTCAGCCTTTTCCTCGCGCCCGCCACGCCCTTCGGCGGCAATTTTTTCAAGATCATCCAGCCGGTAAAAGAACACTTCGTCTATTTCGTCAACCTGGGGGTCGATATCACCAGGAACGGCGGTATCGATCATCAGAACCGGTCGATATCGTCTACGTTTGATTGCGGCAAGTGCGCGCGTTTTGTCAATAATATAGCGGCGCGATCCACCCGCGGTCAAAACCATGTCCGCCTCGGCCAACAAGCGGTCCAGATCATCAAGTTCGGACCAGTGGCAATCAAGGCGGCGCGCCACAAGACGCGCCCGTGCCGCCAGCCTATCGGTCACAAGAACCCGACCCATACCGCGTTCGGCAAGGGATGCGGCAATCAATTCGCCCATGTCCCCGGCACCGGCCAAAAGCAATGTGCAGTTGGCTATATCACCATGCAGGTCACGCGCAACAGACTGTGCCGCCGCGGCAATCGAAACCGCCCCCTGCCCGATCCCCGTCCGACTGCGCACCTTTTTGGAAATGGCATAGGCCGTCTGATAAACCAGTTCCAGTTCGCGTCCGACAAGCTGATGCTGCCGTGCGATCCGGTGGGCATCCTTAACCTGTCCGAAGACTTCCGGTTCGCCGATCACCAGACTGTCTAGCGACGCGGCAACCGCAAACACATGGCGCAACGCATCCCGCCCGGACCGGATATAAAGCTCGCTTGCCAGCTTGTCGCGATCAATATCCGCCCAAAGCGCCAAAAGATCGATCAACCGTTCCCGGCCGCGTTCGGCTTCGGACGCAAGCAAATGGATTTCGGTGCGGTTGCAGGTCGAAACCACGATCGCCTGCCCCAAACGGGCCTGCAAAATCGCCGACAGGAACTGCGGCAGGCGGGCTTCGTCGATGAACAGACGGTCGCGCGTATCCTCGCTGGAGCGCCGATGATTGGTCCCGATCACCATCAGGCGATCCAGTGGCCAGTCTCCGGCTTCTTCACGCGCGAATGCGTCTGTCACCCTGCACTTACCTTTTGCCGATTACGCCTGCAAGCTGATCAAGTGCTATTTCCTGCTGCTCGCCACTGTCAAGGTCGCGCAACTGTGCTATCCCCTTGGCCAGTTCGTCATCGCCAAGAATAACCGCAAGATGCGCATTGGCCTTGTCGGCACGCTTCATGCGCTTTTTCATGTTACCGGCATAGCCAAGCTCGACCGCGATCCCCGCCTCGCGCAAGGTCTGAGCCAGCGTGCGGCATCGTGCCTCGGCAGCATCCCCCATCGGGATCAGCGCGACCGGACGCGGTGCTGCCGGGGCTTCACCGACCATCAAAGCCAAACGTTCAACCCCCGCGGCCCAGCCAACGCCAGCCGTCTGCGGCCCCCCCATGGTCGAAATCAAGCCATCGTAACGGCCACCGGCCATCACAGTTCCCTGTGCACCAAGGGTGTTGGTCGTGAACTCGAAACAGGTATGACAATAGTAATCCAGACCACGCACCAGACGCGGGTTCAACTCATAGCCGATCCCGATATCACCAAGTCCACCAGTCAGCGACTTGAAAAATTCCTGACTGTGTTCATTCAGATATTCGGCAAATAGCGGTGCATTGGCCACAAGTTCCCTGTCGCCTTCATCCTTGGAATCAAGGATACGCAGCGGGTTCTTTTCAAGACGCGCCCGGCTATCTTCCGACAGCCTGTCGAAATGTCCCTTGAAATAATCGACCAGAACATCGCGGTACGCAGCCCGGCTTTCGGGATCGCCAAGGGTATTGAGCTCAAGCGTTATGCTTTCCCAAAGACCAAGGCTTTTAAGGATATGCGCACCGTATGCGATCATTTCGATATCGCCCGCGACCTGCTCGACGCCCAGAAGCTCCGCACCGATCTGGTGGAACTGACGCTGGCGGCCTTTCTGCGGGCGTTCATAACGGAACATCGGCCCATAGTAGGAAACCTTGACCGGTGACATCTGCTGCATCCCGTTCGAGATGTAGGCGCGCGCGATGCCTGCCGTCCCTTCGGGGCGTAGCGTGATCTGTTCACCACCGCGATCCTCGAACGTATACATTTCCTTTGTCACGACATCGGACGTATCGCCAAGGGTCCGTGCAAAGACATCGGTAAATTCGAAGATCGGCGTGGTCATGCGGTGGTAACCATACAACTCGCCAATGTCGCGCGCGACCTGCGCGATATGATCCTGCAGACGGTTCTGTTCAGGCAGAAGGTCATGCGTGCCACGGACGGGTTGAAGCGATGCCACTTTTGGGGTCTCCGATCTAACTTGAATTCCAGATATTTGCGCCAAAATGATCGGCCCAAATTCATGTGAACATGAAAATAGCTTTCCACCCGGACGGCGGAAAGCCAAAATTCGTCAATTCTGCTAGGCTATTCTGCCGCGGCCAGCTTTGCCGCTTCTTCGGCTTCGATCTTGGCGGCGCGTTCTTCGACCAGTTCGACGATATGGTCGACCATTTTTTCGGTGCTGATATTGTGATCCGGGCGACCGGAAATATACATCTTGTGGTTTCCACCACCGCCACCGGTAAGCCCGATATCGGTTTCACGCGCCTCGCCCGGGCCATTGACGATACAGCCAATGATCGACAGCGAAATCGGCGTCGAAATGTGCGCCAGCCGTTTTTCAAGCTCGGCCACGGTATCAACCACATTAAAGCCCTGACGCGCACAGGACGGGCAGGAAATGATCTGCACGCCGCGGGTCCGAAGGCCCAGCGATTTCAGAATGTCATAACCAACATGGATTTCCTCGACCGGGTCAGCCGAAAGCGACACGCGCAACGTATCGCCGATACCGGCCCACAGAAGGTTGCCCATGCCAATCGCCGATTTAACAGTACCACCACGAAGGCCACCGGCCTCGGTAATCCCCAGATGCAAAGGATAATCGCATGCCTCAGCCAAGCCGTAATAGGCGGCAACCGCAAGGAATACATCCGATGCCTTGACCGAAATCTTGAACTCGTAGAAATCCTGGTCTTCAAGGATTCTGGCGTGGTTCAGCGCGCTTTCGACCATCGCCTCCGGGCAGGGTTCGCCGTAACGTTCCAGCAATTCCTTTTCGAGCGACCCGGCATTAACCCCGATACGCATCGAACAGCCGTGATCCTTTGCCGCCTTCACGACTTCGCGCACGCGTTCTGTCGATCCGATATTGCCTGGGTTGATTCGCAGGCACGCTGCACCGGCTTCGGCGGCTTCGATCGCACGTTTGTAATGGAAATGGATATCGGCAACGATCGGGACATGCACCTGCTTGATGATGTCTTTAAGCGCCGCGGTCGATTCCCGATCCGGGCAGGAAACACGAACAATATCGGCACCTGCTTCTTCAAGGCGCAAAATCTGATCCACGGTTGCCGCAACATCGGTGGTCAGGGTGTTGGTCATCGACTGCACCGAGATCGGCGCGTCTCCACCAACTTCCACATTACCAACGCGGATCTTGCGGCATTTGCGGCGTTCAATATCTCGATAAGGGCGGACGCTCATTTCCGGTTCCAAGCAAATCTGTGTCTCTAGGCCGACTATATAGCTTATCAAGTGCCAATTAGAAACCGTTGCCTTACGGTTTTTCCGTCAGATTTTGCAAAGCTGTCATAAAAAAAGCGGCCTAATATGGCCGCTTTCTTCAAAATCTTTGGTGCCCTCATGATAAAGAGAGGGCCCGGCACTACTGCGCCGGTGCCGAACCGCCCCCTTCAAGGGCTTCAACATCAAGAGAGAAGTCCGAAATCACCGCACCATATTCACCGACCGGCAAGGCTTCCTTGCCATCAATGCTGTAGGTAAGTGCCCCGGCATTACCGACTTCAAGCATCAGCCCATTTTTATTGGGCACGCGATAGGTATCGCCCGCACTCAGCATCCGGGTCAGCAGGATGTTGCCATCGCCTTCGCGAATGCGCACCCAACTGGTTTCGACCGCCTCAATGGTAACACGGCTATCAAGATTAACCGCACCAAACACACGCCCGCCACCAACTTCGTCAACAGCCGGTGCTGCCGGAACAGAAGCTGTTTCCGCCGCTGGTGGAACTGGCGCCGATGACGGCGACTGTGCGGTTGATTGTTCCGGTGCTTGCGCCGCCGGGACAGGTGCTTCGGCGACTTCGTTCTGTGCCGCCGGTGTTTCTGCCGGTACCATATCAGCCACTTGCGGGGCTTCTGCAGTTTCCACCACCGGTTCCTGTTCTGTCACGGCAGATGCAGGTGCATTTGAATCATCCGCTGGCGCTTCCGCCGTTTCGGCAGGTTGCTCTGCCGATGCGGATGGCTCGACTTCTGCCGCACGGGCATCCGCCGCATTTTCAAGATTGCGTTCAGGAACGGCCTGCTCACCACCCGACGTATAACTTGCAAGACGTTCAGGCAGCGGATCAACGAGATCCGCAATCGTTTTGCCCTGGCTCGACAAGTAATACCAGCCACCATAGGCACCGATACCAAGCAATGCCGCAATCAGAAGAACCGCTCCACCGGGAACGCGGCTTTCCTGAACAGGTTTTGGGAAACTAAGCTCGCTTCGGGCTGCGGGCGCATTGCTTTCCACGCGGAAACGCCGCACGATTTCTGCCCCGTCAAGTCCGAGATGTTCGGCATAGGCTTTAACAAAGCCCAAACCATACGGGCCACCGGGCAACACCGAATAATCGCTGTTCTCGATCGCCTCGATATAAATTTTGCGGATACGCAATAACTGACAAACGTCTTCCACGCTCTGACCAAGGCTGTTCCTGGTATGGCGCAAAAGGCGTCCTACCTCGGTCTGGTCAGCGGAATTACCGGTATCTGCTTCCATCTTAATGTCATTTGACGGCCCATTTCCAGGCAAAGGCCTGAAACGCAAGCGCCCCCCGGATTGCTCGTCCAAATGATCTTCCTTTCGCTTTCCGATCGCCAACTCCGCACCCCCACGTTACGATCTAGCAATAAAAATAGCAGAATCCCCACCAAAAGCGATTGTTTTTAAAGTTTTACACCGTGATCTATTGCGAAAGCCTTAAGACGCGATCGCAATGACTTGGTCGAACTTCCCATCACCGACAGGACATATCCTTCAACGCTTCTCACATTCAGGCTCCGGACCATTTCCTTTACAGGACCGATAGAAGCCGGCGCCATGGACAAGCGGCGAATACCCAATCCGATCAGGGCCATCGCTTCAAGTGGTCGTCCGGCCATCTCGCCGCAGATGGTCAGACGCACGTTCCGTTCGTCACACAATGTGACAAGCTGCCGCATAAATGCAAACACACTTGGCGAAAGTGTATCATATCGCCCTTCCAACCGCGGGTTTCCGCGATCAGCAGCGAACATGAACTGCAGCAGGTCGTTGGTTCCAACCGACAAAAAGTCGACACGCTCCAGAAGCGCCGGTGCTTGCCATATCAGCGCCGGAACCTCCAGCATCGCCCCAACCTCGACCCGGTTCGGTGCACAGCCGCGTTCTGCTTCGCGTTTCAACTGCTGATCCAGAAGCGCCCTTGCCTGGTCGAACTCTGCGACTTCGGCAATCATCGGGAACATGACATACAGGTCCCGCTCATGGGCAGCCCGGATCAACGCGCGCAACTGATGAACAAGCACTGCAGGCCGATCCAGCGTAATGCGGATCGAGCGCCAGCCCATCGCCGGGTTCTCTTCTGTCATATCCTCCCAATAGGGCAACAATTTGTCACCCCCGACATCAAGCGTCCGAAACACGACCGGACGACCTTCCGCCTGCTCAAAGATCCGGGTGTACAGCCGGGTCTGATCGCCAATATCCGGCATGGCCGATCTGACCATAAATGGAATTTCCGTCCGATAAAGCCCGATCCCGTCCGCGCCGCTTTCAATCACATGGGGTACATCGATCAAAAGCCCCGCATTGACGTTCAGCGAAATATCAATCTCGTCACATGTCCGGGACGGCATATCGCGCATCTGCGCATAAAGCGCCTTGCGCTCGGCCCGCGCACGAAGCGCACCGTCAATAACCGAACGGACATCTTCACTTGGCCGGACGAACAATTGTGCATTGTCGGCATCGACAATCAGCGGATCACCGGTTTCGACCTTGTCGAGAACCCCTTTAACCCCGCCCAGCACCGGAATATCCAGCGCACGCGCAACAATTGCCACATGTGACGTATGCGACCCCTCTTCAAGGGCAAGGCCGCGCAGGCAGGTATGATCATAATCCAGAAGTTCCGCCGGGCCGATATTTCGCGCCACCAGAATGATATCGTCGGGCAACTCGCCAAAGGCCGGGGACTGATACTGCCCCGAAAGATGCTGCAGCAGACGGTTCGCCAGATCTTCAAGATCATGCAAACGTTCGCGCAGATACGGATCGCTGACCTGGGCCATGCGCGCACGGGTATCATCATGAACCTTCTGAACCGCTGCTTCCGCCGTAAGGCCGGTATGGACCGCCTCGGTAATGCGGTTAAGCCACCCGGTATCCTGCGCAATCATTTTATAGGCTTCAAGAATATCGCCCGGATCATCATCGCCGCCACTGCTATCCATTCCCGCAACAGCTTCAAGCATTTTGTCGAGATGGTCCTGAAGCCCGCGCATGGCGTCTCGAAGCCGGATCAGTTCCTCGTCCGGATCATCGGACACCATCCGGTCGATGACAATGCGCGGCTCATGAAGAACCGCAACGCCCTTGCCAATCCCCGGTGCCAGACGCGCCCCACCAAGCCGCAAGGGCAAAAGCGCAATCCCGTCGGTCGGAATCAGTTCATCGCGGCTGACCAGTTCGCCACCGGCGACCATTTCGGCCAGCACCATGGCAACGTTTTCAAGCGCTTCCTGCTCGTCCTCTGAATAAAGACGTTCGGTCCGGTTCTGCACGGCAAGGACGCCAATGATACGGCCCCCACGCAGGATCGGCACACCGATCATGGAATGATAGATTTCCTCGCCGGTTTCCGGACGATAGGCAAAGTTCGGATGGCCTTGCGCATCTTTAAGGTTAAGGGGCCGCGCATGGGCCGCCACATAACCGACAATCCCCTCGCCCACCCGAAGGCGGGTCATATGAACTGCCGCCGGTGCCAGACCGCAGGTCGCGAAAAGTTCCAGCACCTCGCCCGCGCGCATCACATAGACCGAACATACCTCCGCCACCATATCGGCGGCGATGATGGTCACGATCTGCCCAAGGCGCTCTTCTGCCGTCCCCGGACCAGCCATGACGTCGCGAACGCGCTTTAACAGGCGTCGCGGACCAGTGACTGCGGCGGACGGCATGCTCATCGGGTTTAACTGTCTCTTCTAACGAGGGACTGAACGGCCTGTTCGACCAGTTCTTCCAGAATTTCAGATACCGGTTGTTCTTTCTTTACCATACCAACCGACTGTCCTGCCATAACCGATCCGCCATCGACATCACCATCGATAACAGCCCGGCGAAGCGCACCGGCCCAGAAATGTTCGATCTCAAGCTGGGCTTCACCCTGATCAACCTCACCGGCGCGGAATTTGGCAATTACCTTGCGCTGGGTTTCAAGGAATTCATCGGTTCCCTTATTGGCAAGGGCACGTACCGGAATAACCGGGAAACGTTCATCAAGCTGAACCGTGGTGACCGCATCACGTGCGCTGGCACGAATGAAGGCCTTTTTGAAATCGGGATGCGCAATACATTCGGTTGCGCACACCAGTCGCGTACCGATCTGAACACCGGCCGCCCCCTGTTCAAGCAATCCGGTAATGGCTTCGCCGCGCGCGATACCACCGGCACAGAACACCGGAACATCGCGCATTTCCGGCAGGATTTCCTGCGCCAGAACCGTCAGGGAAACCGGGCCAATATGACCACCAGCTTCGCTGCCTTCGATCACCAGCGCATCCGCACCCGAGCGCACCAGTTTTTTGGCCAAAACCAGTGCCGGGGCAAAACAGATGACCTTGGCAAATTCCTTGGCTTTCTTGATCGCTGCCGATGACGGCAGACCACCGGCCAGAACGACATGACCGACTTCATGCTCACGGCAAACCTCGATCAGGTCATCAAGCATCGGGTGCATGGTGATCAGATTGACGCCAAACGGCTTGTTGGTCAGGGCCTTGGTCCCGGCGATTTCAGCCGACAGCAATTCCGGGGTCATCGACCCGCACGCAATCACACCAAAGCCACCGGCATTTGAAACCGCCGCCACAAGGTGACGTTCTGAAACCCAGGACATTGCACCCGCCATGATGGCGTAATCCGTTCCCAGAAATTCCTTGCCCGCCGCCCACAATTTTTCAAGGCGGGCGCGTGCGACATCGAATTTCGGATCTCTCATATCATTCTGTACCCCAAAGCAGAAATGCAGGAAACCAAGGGTTCCCTGCCATTTCATCATAAAGGCCGAAACCGATAGTTCCAGCTAGTATGTAATAATTGACGCAATTTAACAGTGACTTAATCACAGGCCATGCAAGTCACATTATATTAAATTACTCGGCATCAAGGCCATAAGCGGTATGAAGCGCGCGAACTGCCAGTTCGGTATATTCTTCGGCAATCAGAACGCTTACCTTGATTTCCGAGGTCGAAATGACCTGGATGTTGATGCCTTTCTCCGCAAGCGTTTCGAACATCTTGCGCGCAACGCCAACGTGCGAACGCATGCCCACACCAATGATCGACACCTTGGTCACATCTGATGTGCTCAGCAATTCCTTATAGCCGATCTTGGCCGAATTGCCCTCAATCACCGACAGCGCACGTTTGAATTCGCCGCGCGGCACGGTAAAGGTCATGTCGGTGCTTTTACCGTCTTCTGAAACGTTCTGCACGATCATGTCGACATTGATATTGGCCTCGGCCAGCGGGCCGAAGATAGAAGCAGCGATTCCCGGTTTGTCGGCGACTTTCACCAAGGTGATCTTGGCTTCGTCACGGCTATAGGCAATCCCGCTGACGACTTCCTGTTCCACGATTTCGTCCTCGTCTACAACAAGTGTTCCTTCCGCATCACTAAAGGAGGAGCGGACCTGTACCCGGACGCGATGGTTCATGGCCATCTCGACAGAACGGGTCTGAAGGACCTTCGCACCAAGCGATGCCAGTTCCAGCATTTCTTCGTAGGTAATCTTTTCGATCTTGCGCGCCTTGGGCACGATGCGCGGATCGGTCGTGTAAACCCCGTCAACATCGGTATAGATATCGCAACGATCCGCCTTCAGAGCCGCGGCAAGCGCCACCGCAGAAGTATCCGAACCGCCACGGCCCAGCGTGGCAATGCGGTTGTCAGGTGCGATCCCCTGGAAACCGGCAACACAGACAACCTCGCCGCTATTCATGCGCTTGTCGAGTTCGGTTGTATCGATTTCCTTGATACGTGCCTTGGCATGCGCGCCATCAGTCTTGATCGGAATCTGCCAGCCAAGCCATGAACGTGCTGGTACGTCAATGCTTTGCAGCGCCATGGCGATCAGGCCAACTGTCACCTGCTCACCCGATGATACGATCACGTCATATTCACGCGCGTCATACATCGGCGAAATTTCATCAGCCCAGCCAACCAGTTCGTTGGTCTTGCCCGACATTGCCGAAACAACAACCGCTACCTGGTTCCCGGCATCGACCTCGGATTTGACCCGACGGGCGACGTTCTTGATCTTTTCGACATCGGCGACCGATGTGCCGCCGAATTTCATGACAATACGGGCCATGAAGTATCCCCGCTAAGCTTGCCATCCATCGGTGTTCCGAAGAAGACGGCATGTGATCCGGCCCTCGATCGATTGGCGCAGGCCATCAATGCGGCGCGCCACCTGATCCGGGCGGCGTTATCAATACTGCCATACTCTTTTGGAAACAAGCATCAACGCAGGGGAAAATTGCATCGATTCATTTTTTATTCGGGTTTGATGCGCCAGATGCCTCCCCAAGGGCGCGAACCGCGAAATATCCTGCGAATTCTTACCTGAAAACCCTGACAACACATGCGATTGGCGCAAGGCACGTTTCGATTTCCCTCATGCTGGTAAAGCCCTCATTCGCCCGGCGTCAGGACCTTGATATCCGGCAAACTATTGCCTTGCCGGACGCGCCCGCGTAAACAGGGCAAAGAAAATCAACGTCACGCCATCGGAGCCGTCCATGTCGCACGCATCCGCCAATAACAGCCGCACCGCCAATGCCGAGGAAATCGCACGCTTTTCCGCAATGGCCGAAAAATGGTGGGACCCGAACGGCGCGATGAAGCCCCTGCACAAGTTCAATCCGATCCGCTTGCAGCTTCTGCGCGACAATATCGCTGCCCATCTCGGACGCGATGCCAACCAGCTTGACGTCCTGAAAGATGTCGAAATCATCGATATCGGTTGCGGTGCCGGTCTTCTGTCCGAACCGCTGGCACGCATGGGCGCAAAAATGATGTCAATCGACGCAGCCGAAAACAATATCGAAGTCGCAAAAGTCCACGCTGCGCAGTCGGGCCTTGCCATTGATTATCGCAATTGCACCCCGGAAATGCTGGTCGACGAGGGCAAGCAGTTCGATATCGTTCTGAATATGGAAGTCATCGAACATGTCGATGACCCGCAATTCTTCATGCAGGCCTGTGCAGCGTTACTCAAACCCGGCGGGTTGATGTTTGTTGCCACCCTGAACCGGACGATCAAATCGCTGGCTCTGGCAAAATTCGGCGCTGAATACATCCTGCGCTGGTTGCCTGCTGGCACCCATAACTGGCGCAAATTCGTCAAACCATCAGAAATGTCAGGCTTGCTGCGCGGTGCCGGTCTTGATCTCGTGGATATCACCGGTGTGACCTACAACCCGATCACCGATAAATGGTCAGCCGCCCCGCGCGATCTTGACATCAATTACATGGTGATCGCGCAAAAACCCGCCAAAGCCTGATCCTATAGCTGAAAACGTATTTTAGGACAGCACATCAGGCATGAAGGGAGCAAAGCGGGATCGAGCCCCTAATTCTTCTTGCTCTCGTCAAGCCATGGCAACGCCTGAACATCAATGCCTTCATCGATCAGTTCGGCTGTTTCTTTAAGCGATGCCTCGCCATAAATGCCGCGCTTTTCGGTCTCGCCGTAATGGATTTTGCGGGCTTCCTCGGCGAACTTAGTGCCGACATGCTCGCAGTTTTCCTCGACCTGCTTGCGGATTTCGGCCATCGCCGTGCGGGTTGCTTCGGCCATGGCAACCTGGCGGGTCTTTTCGGCGGCCTCCTCTTTCTGGCGCGACGTCCGAAGCCGCGGTGCCATCAACGCCTTTCCCACATTCGCCGTCCCACAAAACGGGCATGACAATTCACCGCTGGCAGCCTGGGTGTCATATGTGGCACCGTCTTTGAACCAGCCTTCAAATTCGTGATCATGTTCGCATTTAAGCTGAAAGAGGATCATGGTGTTGTTTTGTTCAAGCAAACCGTAACAATTGCAAGGTGTTTTGATATCAATGATATAGCGACACCCTGCCCGAAACGCCAGTTTCAGGCGGCTTCTTCAATAACCAAGATTTTTGAAAATGTCATCATTAATGCCATCGGACTGGGTTACCCGTCATTGCCCACCCTGCCCCGCGACCGGCGGAACCGCACTTGATCTTGCCTGCGGCAAGGGGCGTCACAGTTTCTGGCTGGCGGATCAGGGATGGCAGGTCACAGCCCTTGATCGCGATCTGTCGGATACGGGAACCGGTGAAAATACCGGAATTGAGTGGATCGAAGCAAATCTTGAATCGGGTCCCTGGCCGCTTGGGGACCGGCAGTTTGACCTGGTGGTGGTCGTCAATTACCTGCACCGACCACTGTTTGAAAATCTTCGCGATGCGGTCAAATCCGGTGGCACTTTGCTTTATGAAACCTTCATGATCGGCAACGAAGCGTTCGGCCGCCCCCGATCACCAGAATTCCTTCTGCACCCTGGCGAACTGCCAAACGCCTTTTCCGGCTGGAAAATCAACGCATTCGAACAGGGCCCTCAATACAAACCATCCGCAGCCGTTCCCTTCGCTGTGAAACAATTCCAGTCGGCCTGCAAACCATAGGCAAAGCAGACTGCAACAATTCCGTAACACACTGGAATAAAAATAAAAATAAACACAAGTGTCATAATTCAAACGGCGTGTTTCTGGCATCTTCCTCGGCGCTAGTTTTAGCATTTGGCAGAGAGAGAAAACCATGACCGAACAATTTGAAATCGTCGAGGATCGCGATGACATTCCGTCGAACCCGACAAACAACCCACGTGTAGCCGACCTGATCAATGCCCGCCTTTCCCGCCGCGGCTTTTTCAAGGGGCTGATGGCAACGTCGGCCGTCGCCGGTGCCGGTATCGCCACCTCGGGCATGGCCCGTGCGCAAGACGCATCGACCCTGACCTTCAAATCGATCCCGCAGAAAATCACCGAAACCCATGCGGTAGCCGACGGTTACGATGCCGACGTCCTGATTCGCTGGGGCGACAAGGTTGCTGCCGATGCCCCGGCATTTGTGCCAGGTGCCGTCGATGCCACCGCCCAGAACAAGCAGTTCGGCTATAACTGCGACTATATCGGCTATATGCCGCTGCCGGTCGGCTCGGACAATTCCGAACACGGCCTTCTGTGTGTCAGCCATGAATACACCAACGCGGAAATGATGTGGCCGGGACTCAAGGATGCCATGGGCGCATCACAGGAACAGGCCCTGCACGAAATTGCCGCCCACGGCCATTCCATCGTCGAAGTCAAAAAGACCAGTGGCAAATGGCAGGTCATCGACGGGTCAAATTATGCGCGCCGCATTTCGGCCCTTGATACCGACATGGTCATCACCGGCCCGGCCGCCGGCCATGACCGCCTGAAAACCAGTTCTGACCCGACCGGCACGCGCGTCATCGGCACGCTGAACAACTGTGCAGGCGGCAAAACCCCTTGGGGCACCATCCTGATCGCCGAAGAAAACTTCAACGGCTATTTCGGGGGCGACATCGCCAAAACCAGCGAAGAACGCAACTACAAGCGCCTCGGCATCGAGCCGGACAGCTGGTATTCATGGGTCAAATATTTCGACCGTTTCAATGTCGAAAAAGAACCGAACGAACCGAACAAGTTCGGCTGGATGGTCGAAATCGATCCCTACGATCCGACATCAATGCCCAAAAAACGCACCGCCCTTGGCCGCTTCAAACACGAAGGCGCAACCGTTATCGTCAACAAGGATAACTCGGTTGTTGCCTATTCCGGCGACGATCAGCGTTTCGACTATCTTTATAAATTCGTCGCGTCGAAAAAATACAATCCGAACGACCGCGCAGCTAACATGGACATCCTCGAAGACGGCACGCTTTATGTCGCCAAATTCAACGAGGACGGCACAGTAAACTGGATGCCGTTGGTCCATGGTGATGGCCCGCTGACCACCGAAAACGATTTCCATAGCAAGGCCGACGTTCTGATTGAAACCCGTCGCGCCGCCGACCTTTTGGGTGCGACCCAGATGGACCGCCCCGAAGACGTCGAACCGAACCCGGTCAACGGCAAGGTTTACGTTATGCTTACCAACAACTCGAAGCGCAAGGAGCCGAACATCGTCAACCCGCGCGCCTCGAACATCCATGGCCATGTTCTTGAGCTCACCCCTCCGGGCGGCATGGGCAAGGATGCCGATCACACCGCAGATACCTTCAAGTGGGACATCTTCCTGCTTGGCGGTAACCCGGAGAATGCCGATGACCGTGCAGTTTACCATCCAGGGGCTGAAAGCTGGGTATCCTGCCCGGATAACCTTGCGATTGACCATAAAGGCCGCCTGTGGATTTCGACCGATGGTGCGCCGAACTCGGATATTCCAGATGGCATGCATGCCGCAGACGTTGAAGGTGCCGGTCGTGCACTGACCAAATTCTTCTTTGCCTGCCCGGAAGGTGCCGAAATGTGCGGCCCGGAATTCACCCCGGATGGCACGACCCTGTTTGTCGCGGTTCAGCACCCGGCAGATGGTTCGACCTATGACGCACCCAGCACCCGCTGGCCGGACTTCAAGGACGGCGTTCCGGCGCGTCCGTCGGTGGTTACGATCACCAAGCAGGGCGGCGGCGAAATCGCAAGCTGATCCTGGTCATACTCGATCATCGTCAAACCGGCCCCGCTTGGGGCCGGTTTTCATTTTTCAGTCACGTTACCTTACCTGATCGGTGCAGTGCCTGCGTACGTGCCGTTATTGTCCGCAATTGCCTTCCAGCTTTTGTCCGAAGCGCCCTTGGCCTCAAGCGAGGTCCAGTTGCCTTCGGACTTGTTGATATTGCCGCTGATATCGCTATTCCAGAAACCAACCACCGTCGGTGTGATATTCAGATAAAGTGCCCCGTCAACAATCCGCCACAGATTCGGATTGGCCGGGACCTTACCGCCCTGTGCGACGCCATAGGCGCAATGCCCGTCATATTTCGGCGCGTATTTTTCCGGATTGGCGGTGAACATGTCGCGATACTCTTCGGATGCAAACGCCCATGTCGCCCCGTTATACTCGGCGGTGATATCGGATCGCCCCGGCACGGCCCGGGGCTGCGCGCCCCCCGGCTCCGCCTGCTTCAGATCGAAATAGGCCACCGGATCATACCCGCTGATCGCAAAGCCTGTTTCATCAACATATTGCTCCCCCGCGAAAGCCGCACCCGAAGCTGCCATGATCAGGGACGTCGCCAGTAACATACGCTTCAGCATCACCCAAACACTCCATTTGCTGTTTTGATAAGTCGATATTGAAAGAGCATGTGCGAAAGGCAAAATGACGTTGCGACACTGTTTCGTGAAACTGCGTGACCGCGGGGCTCAGCATCCCAATCGGTTGCGAATTTTCTTCTTGACCTAAACTTAAGTTAAGGAATTACACAGAAGATAGTTGAGGAAAAACAAAAAGGAATATTCCATGAGCACCGCGTTTCTGGAACATGTGAATTTCACCGTCGCTGATCCGGCCAAAACGGCCACACAATTATGTGACTGGTTTGGCTGGCATGTGCGCTGGAACGGGCCGTCAAAGGATAACGGCATCACCTATCACGTCGGCAATGATACAAGCTATGTCGCCGTCTATTCCGGCGGAACGCCGATAAGTTCGGATGAAAATTCGTATCGCACTCTGGGCGGGATGAACCATGTCGCCATTGTGGTTGACGACCTTGACGCGACTGAAAAGAAAATCCTCGCCAGTGGTCTGAAAACCCACAGTCATGCCGATTATGAACCCGGCCGCCGGTTTTACTTCCATGACGAAAACGGCATCGAGTTCGAGGTGGTCAGCTATAGCTAACCACCTGCGAAATGCTGCTTAGATCAGCAAGGCTTGTATGCCCGGTCATTATGAAGCGATGGTACCATCCGCCGAATATCTTCCACCCGATCCAGATCGATCTCGGCGGTGATAAAGCCGGGATCGGTCCCCGCATCGGCAAGGATCTCTCCCCACGGATCGATAATCAGCGAATGGCCGAAGGTCTGCCGGTTGCCCGGATGATCGCCGCACTGTGCGGCCGCAATCACATAACAACCATTTTCAATCGCGCGTGACCGCAACAGATTATGCCAGTGCGCCTGCCCGGTCGTACGTGTAAACGCCGCCGGGATAGACAGGATCTTTGCCCCCGCCTTGGCATAATCACGGAAAAGCTGCGGGAACCGGACGTCATAGCAAATCGCAATGCCGATATCCCCGATATCGGTTTTGGCAAGCCGCGCCTGATCGCCCGGGCGGAAAGTTTTGCTTTCGCGGTAACTTTCCCCGTCCGCCAGATCGACATCAAACATGTGAATCTTGTCATAGGATGTGATCACCGCCCCGTCCGAGCCAATCACAAAGCAGCGATTGGCAACCCGGTCTTCGCCCGGCACCTTCACATGCAATGACCCGACAATCAGGGTCGATTTCAATTCTTCCGCCAGATCGCGGAAAAATGTCAGGGCTGGGTGATCGGCCTCGTCAAAGGCCGCCGTCCTGACCTTTTCCCCGCCAAACGACATCATCGAAACATTTTCCGGAAACGCAATCAACGTTGCCCCCGCCGCATGGGCATCGCGCGCATAGGTCGCGGCACGTGCAAGGTTGTCGCTCATATTGTCACGCGCATTCACCTGGACACAGGCAGCAATGAAACGGGCCATGACATCGTCTCCTTATCGTTGTTCTGCGATAATCATGGAACGCGATCGGACCACGGACAATACACAATTGGGCTATCGCGCCACCAAAACAGTGTTTTAATCTGAGCACACAACCACAGAGTCATTTTTTATCGATTTGATCTTCCAATGGTTAAATTTAGTGTATACAGTATTCCACATGCGAAAGAAGGATTGAAGATGGAACCGCTTTCCGGTCGTAAAAGTCTGACTGACGAAGTGCATGATCGCTTGGTCGATGCCCTGTGTTCCGGTGCTCTCCCTCCCGGAACGCCTTTGCGTCAGGAAGCCTTGGCCGAGGAGCTCAATGTCTCGCGGCAGCCAGTGTTGCAAGCTCTGGGGTTGCTGCGTCGTGATGGGCTGGTCGTACCGATGGGGCGGCGCGGATACCGCGTTGCGCCGGTCGATGCCAAGCTGGTCGAGCACGTTTATGACTTGCGCGAAGCGTTTGACGGGCTTGCCGCCCGTCTGGCGTCAAAATCCACGGAAGACGAACGGAAATCGGCCCTGCGGGCTGCCATCCAACAGGGACACCACGCCCTGGACAGCAATACCACCGCAGACCTTGTTGCAGCCGACGTCGCGTTTCATCAAACGATCTATCGCCTGTCGGGCAATCCCCTGTTGCCCGAGGCATCAGCCGCAATCTGGCTGCAGGTTCGGCGCGTCATGCATGCCGACCTGCAGACTGGAACCGGTCGGGACCCTGTCTGGACCGAACATCAAGCCATCGCCGACGCGATTTGCGCCGGCGATGGTGCGGCGGCCGAACAATTGGCAATTGCACATACACGCAACGCTGCAAACCGCCTGATCACGCATATGAAAGAAACAGCAAAGAAAAACAATTAAATCGCCTGGCGCATAAACCGCCCGAAACGGGCACATAGTCGCATAATAAAAATCAAAACCTTGCGACACGGAGGAACGTCATGAAACTCAATGAAGCGGCACTTGCCGAATTTCGCGAACAGGGCTTTGTCTTTCTACCGGAACTTTTCTCTCCCGAAGAAGCCGCCCTTCTTCTGTCCGAAGCCCGCCAGATTTATGCATCCGACCGCGAAGAAGTCTGGCGCGAAACATCGGGCGTCGCCCGCACGGCTTTTGCCGCCCACACCTATAACGAAGCCCATCGCCGCCTTGGCGCCCATCCCCGTCTGATCGAACCTGTTGAACAGTTCCTCGAAGAACAGGTTTACATGCACCAGTACAAAATCAACGCCAAGGCCGCCTTTGATGGCGCCGTCTGGCAATGGCATCAGGATTACGGCACCTGGCAGCGCGACGATGAAATGCCCGAACCGCGCGCATTCAACATTGCCCTGTTCCTTGAAGACGTCACCCCGGCCAATGGCCCGTTATTATTCATCCCCAAAAGCCATAAGGCAGGCGTGCTAAAGGCCGGTCACGACCTTGAAACCACATCCTATCCGCTTTGGACGCTTGATCGCGAAACAGTTACAAAGCTTGCTGCCGAAGGCGGTTGCGAGGCCCCGATTGGTCCCGCTGGTTCGGTTGTGATGTTCCATGGCAATCTGGTCCATGCCAGCCCGCCCAATATCAGCCCGTTTGACCGCACCATTGTTTATCTTAGCCTGTGCGCGGTTTCGAACCATATCCGGGCGTTTAATCGCAAACCGTGGATCGCGCATCGCGACTTTACCCCGATCACGCCGCTTGCCGATGATTGCCTTGACGAACTGGTTGCCAGACAGCCTGCCGCCAAAAGTTCCGCGGCCTGATCGCCCGGCGACGGAGTATTTCGAATGAACCTTGATGCAAAGCTGCGCAAACGTGCCGCAGACGGCAATCCTGTTCGTGTCGGCATTATCGGCGCGGGCAAATTCGGCTCGATGTTTTTAAGTCAGGCCGGACACCATCCGGGCTATCACGTTCTCGGGGTTGCAGACCTGAGCGCGGCCCGCGCCAAAGAGGCCCTCGACCGTGTTGGCTGGCCAAAGGAACGCTATCAGGCAACCGATCCGGACAATGCGCTTAAAAACGGCACCACCTGGATCACCGAGAATGCCGACGCCCTGATCGAAGCCAACGGCCTCGAAGTCATCATTGATGCCACCGGCAGCCCCGCTGCCGGTATCCGTTATGGCCTGAAGGCCATCGAACATGGCCGCCACCTTATCATGGTCAATGTCGAGGCCGACGTTCTTGCAGGGCCGCTTCTGGCACGCAAGGCCGGGCAGGCAGGCCTTGTCTATTCCATGGCCTATGGCGATCAACCCGCCCTGATTTCGGAAATGGTCGATTGGGCACGTGCGGTCGGCCTTGATGTCATCTGCGCGGGCAAGGGCACCAAATATCTGCCCGCCTATCACCATGTCACGCCCGACGATGTCTGGACCCATTATGGCCTGACACCAGAACAGGCAAAGGCAGGTGGCATGAACCCGCAGATTTTCAACAGCTTCCTTGATGGCACCAAATCCGCCATCGAAATGGCCGCGGTTGCCAATGCCTGTGATCTGGTGCCACAGGATATCGGCCTTCGTTTCCCTGCCTGCGGTGTCGATGATCTACCCCGCTTGCTCTCGCCACGGGAAACCGGTGGTTTGCTTGATCGCAAGGGTACGGTCGAAGTGGTTTCAAGCCTTGAACGTGATACACGCCCGGTCTTTCGTGATCTGCGCTGGGGTGTTTATGTCACGTTTGAAGCCCCCAGCGACTATGTCAAACGCTGTTTCTCGGAATATGGTCTTCTGACCGACCCTACCGGGCAATATTCGGCGATGTATAAACCCTATCACCTGATCGGACTGGAACTGGGCATCTCGGTTGCGTCGGCCGCCCTGCGACACGAGGCGACGGGCGCACCGCGCGCATGGTCAGGCGACGCGGTCGCCTTTGCCAAACGCGACCTTCGCGTCGGTGAAAAGCTCGACGGTGAAGGCGGTTACACGGTCTATGGCAAACTGATGCCCGCCCGCATGTCAAAGGCCCAAAATGCCCTTCCCATCGGCCTTGCCCACCACCTGACACTCAAACACAAAATTGCCACCGATCAGGTCGTTACATGGGACGACGTAGATTTCGACGTCACTGATCCCGCCATCCGCTTCCGCAAGGAAATGGAAGATACCTTTGGCTGACGATCTTTCCCTGCTCGTGTCACCAAACTCTACCCCGGTCAGACTGACCGGGGTTTTGTTTTTCGATCTTACTTTCTGCGAGCGACCTCGAACTCCTGCATCAGGGTCGCCACAAGCTCTGCGGCAGGCATCGCACGTGCTAATGGCGCCCCCTGTCCGGCCCACTGCGCGCCAAAGCCATCTTCGCCTTTGGCTTTGGCGGCGGCGTTCAATGCTTTTCCCGCGTCATAAGCAATGGGGTAGGACGGCACTGCCGCATTCAGCGTATCTTTAAGGGCCGTAAAACGATTTGCAATCGCGCGCGCCGGTCGCCCGGAAATCAACGATGTCAGTTGCGTATGATATGCCCCCGCCCCCATCAGCGCACGGCGATATCCCTCGTCGGCTGAGGATTCCGGACACGCAACAAAGGCCGTGCCCAGCTGGGCGCTCACAGCGCCAAGATCAAGGGCGGCAGCAATACCCGCCCCATCCATAATGCCGCCCGCGGCAATAACCGGCAGCTTGCAATCACGCACCAGCAAACGGGTCAGTGCGACAGTGCTCAAACAATCATCATGCGCATCCGGGTCAAAAATACCGCGATGACCACCGGCCTCGATGCCTTGGGCAACGACCACATCAATACCAGCAGCCTCGATCTTACGAGCTTCGTCCAGACTGGTCGCAGTTGCAAACAGTATAATTCCGGCCTGCTTTAGCACCGCAATCACATCTGCCGACGGCAATCCGAAATGTAAACTGACCACGGCCGGTTTCATCTCGATCAAAAGCGCCAGCATATCCCAATCATCGGCAAAGCTTTTATAGATGGTGCGCAAACCTGACGGTGGCCTTGCACCGAATTCGGCAAAATGCGGCCTTAAGGCATGAAGCCATGCAGCCTCACAAACCGGGTCCGGCTTTGGTGTTTCATGGACAAAAACATTGACGTTAAAGGCGCGATCCGTCCGGGCGCGAAGTTCTTCGATCATCTTGCGCGCCGCCGTCGCGTCACTTGCGCCGACACCAATCGATCCCAGACCACCGACATTCGAAACTGCCGCCGCAAGTGCCGGGGTGGAAACTCCGGCCATCGGGGCCTGCACAATCGGCAATGTCATACCAAGCCTGTCCAGCATTTCAGTCCTCCCGAATGCCCTGCCCGTATCGAGGCAAACATTCTTCACAATTTCAGAATTAAGATTGACATATATTCTTAAATAAAGAATATAAATTCAAGTAAATTCCGCATCGGAGAATTATGATGGATCTTGCGTCGCTGGCGGTTTTTCGTACCGTTGCCAAAGAACAGGGCATTACCCGTGCCGCCGAACTGCTTGGCCGGGTGCCATCCAATGTCACCACCCGCGTTCAGCAGCTTGAAACGGAAATCGGTGTTGCCCTGTTTCAGCGCGATAAAAAACGCATGATCCTGACACAGGAAGGCGAAACCTTTCTGGAATATGCCGACCGCATCCTGAACCTTGCCGACGAAGCACGCCAGATGGTCAATCCCTCGACCCCGGCCGGAACCCTGCGTGTCGGTTCAATGGAAAGCACCGTCGCCAGCCGCCTTCCCGTTCCGCTCGCTGCCTATAACAAGGCATTCCCCGACGTCACGATTGAACTATCAACTGCACCCACCCGACAGCTTGTCGATGGCCTTCTGGCCCGCCGCATTGATTGCGCACTGATTGCGATACCGTCGGGGGAATGGTGGCTGGAACCCGGAATTCTTGATACCCGCGCCATGTTTCGCGAAGAACTTGTATTGCTTCTCCCACCCGGACATGCCGCTATTCTTAGCGCCAGCGACATCCAGCCAAATTCACTGGCGGCCTTCGCACCGGGTTGTACCTATCGAGCGTTGGCCGAAGAATGGCTTACCGGGTTCGGATCCATCAGGGAACATTTCACGGTTCAGGAAGTCGGGTCTTATCACGCCATGTTTGCCTGCACCGCTGCCGGATCATGCATCAGCATCATGCCACGCAGTGTCGTTGATCTGATGCGTCATCTTGGCCCGGTCAGGGAACATCCCCTGATGAAGGTTGATACCTTTCTGGCCTGCCGTCCGGGTTTTGATACCCCGGCATTTTCGGAATTCCGCAAAACGCTTGAAACGGCATCCGATATCAAAAAATAAACGGGTGGCAACAATCGTTGCCACCCGTTTTGGAAATCCCGAACTTATGCCGACAGCTTGCTGTCCAGACCGCCCTTGGCGTTCAGCGCCATAAGTTCGTCGCAGCCGCCGATATGTTCGTCATTGATGAAAATCTGCGGCACGGTATGACGGCCACTCGCACGATCCATCATTTCCTTTTTGCGACGCGGTTCCATCATCACATCAATCAGTTCGTATTTGGCACCCTTTTCTTCCAGAAGCTTGCGGGCACGCTTGCAATAGGGGCACCATTCGGTGGCATAAACTTCGACTTTTGCCATCTGGTCATGTTCCTTTTTCATCGGGTCGTTATGGGTGCTATGGCGCATATTTCCACGGCCTTGCACCAGAATACGACCAGCAATCCGTCCTGTATGGGCGTTCTATAACAGATATTTTGCGACGCGTCATCGGACCACCCGTGCAACCGTGATCACATCGACGTGCATGGCTCCGGCGCGCTTCAAAATCCGCGCGCATGCATTGGCCGTCGCCCCCGTGGTCAGCACATCATCAATCAAAACCACCCGTGCCCCCGAAAGCCCGATCTGCGCTGCGATCCTGTCATCAACACCAAACGCACCACCGACTTCGCGCTTGCGCGACGACGGCCCCAAACCGCCCAGACTGCGCGTTTTTCGCAACCGCCGCAGCACCGTGCCATGCCATCCAATGCCGGTCTGGCGCGACAGACTGGCGGCCAACAACCCAGACTGATTATATCGCCGCATCAAAAGCCGGGTACGATGCAACGGTACCGGAAGAATGATATCCGCATCTACCCAGAAATCCCGCCCGGCCTGCACCAGCCAGCGACTTAAAAGCGGCGTCAGATCGGTGCGATCCCCGTGCTTGAACCGTAAAAGGTAATCACGACTTGCGTCGTCATAAATCAGTGCCGCACGGGCCCGATCAAACGCAGGCTTTTTACGTAAACATTCGCCGCACAGGATGCCATCGCCCTCATTGTCGTCAGCGGCAAGCTCGAACGGATAGCCGCAACACGCGCACAGTGGATCGGAAATAAATCGAAGCCCGATCCAGCAATCAGCACAGACCGCATGCACCGTATCGGTAACCGCACCGCATCCACCACAACGCGGCGGCAAAACGGTGCGCAAACCGATCTGCATCACATTGCCGACAATACGACCAATCTGTGCCGATAAAATCCCCACCCGATCATCCCTGCTTATGCATCGTCACCGATCACAAAACATCCGATCCTATCACGCGTGATGATTGAAACGATGCGCTAATTGATCCGCTTATCCGAACGTAGACGATCCACCGCCAGATCGATAAAGGCCCGGACCTTGGCAGGAGCATGGCGACCTTCGGGATGGACGATATGGATGGGGATCGGTTCGGGCTCATAATCACGCAGAACCACTTCAAGCGATCCATTCTCGATAAAAGGTGCTGCCTGATATGACATCATCCGAACCAATCCCCATCCGTCAATCGCCGCCTTGCGGGCCGCTTCAATCGAATTGGTTTGCAGTCGTGCATTGACCGAAAGACTGATCTTCTGATCCCCTCCGAACTGCCAATCCAATGGTGCGGATGATCCGGTTGATGCGACAACCCTGTGCATCCCGATATCTGCCGGCACCGCCGGCCTACTATGGCGGTCCAAATAGCCGGGGCCCCCGCAAATGATACGCCGCACGGTCCCGACCTTGATCGCACTCATCGATGTATCGGCCATATGTCCGATACGGATGGCAAGATCGATGCCTTCCTCGACAATATTGACAATGCGGTCAAACAACAGCACCCGACCGCGTACTTCAGGATACAGGTCAAGAAACTCGGTCATCACCGGAAATATATACATCTGCCCGAACAGAACCGGGGCCGTGATGGTCAATGTGCCGCTGGGTCGGGCATAGGCACCACCTGCGGCGGCTTCGGCTTCTTCCAGATCACCAAGCAATCGTTTGCAGTCATCATAATAATTTGCCCCTGGCTCTGTCAGGGTGACGGACCGGGTTGTCCGTGTCAAAAGCCGGGCACCGGTGATTTCCTCCAGGAACGCGACTGCACGTGTGACGGCGGGCGGGCTTGATCCCAACTCCCGTGCAGCCGCGGCAAAGCTTTGCGCCTCGACAACGCGCACAAAAATCCTCATCGCCTGAAATCGATCCATGGTGCTTTTCCTGCACTGCCAACACATCATTCCATTTTACGGAATAATGAATTCCCGGAAAACCATATTCTATAAAATTAAGGAAACAGTCATGGTCATTGGCATCGCATCAACCTTGTATTTGAAGAAGGACTTGGAACAATGAAGCTGCATTATTTCCCCCTCTCGGGCCATGCCCATCGTGCCCACCTGTTTCTAAGCCTTTTGGGCGTTGACCACGACGTCGTGGTTGTAGATCTACCCAACGGTACCCATAAATCGTCGGAATTCCTGAAACTGAACCCGCTGGGTCAGGTTCCCGTACTTGAAGACGGCGACGTGGTGATTGCCGATTCCATCGCCATCATGACCTATGTCGCCAAGAAATACGGTGCGACCGACTGGTTGCCCGAAGATGCCGAAAGTGCCGCCAAGGTCCAGAAATGGCTTTCGATCGCGGCAGGCCAGATTGCCTATGGCGTCTGTGCTGCCCGTCTCGTCACGGTTTTTAATGCCCCGTTCAATGCAGACGAGGTCATTGCACGCGCGCATGCCATTCTGGCCCACATTGAGGCCGCGCTTTCCGGCAAAGACTGGCTCGAACTGGACCGCCCGACCATCGCCGATGTCGCGCTTTACAGCTATATCGCCAATGCGCCCGAGGGCAATGTTGACCTTGCCCCCTATGGCAATGTTCGCGCCTGGCTCAAACGGGTCGAAGCCCTGCCCGGTTTCGTGCCGTTCGAACAGACTTCTGCCGGCCTGCGCAAGTCAGCCTAATGGTCCGGGCCGGTCTTTCACCGTACTTGCCCCCCTGCACCAACTCGGTGCCCCCTCTCCCCGAACCGGCCCGTCCCCTTCTTTGTGTCGTAAAGGAAACTGCCATGAGCACGCCCTTGATGTCGTCTGCCCCCCTGCAATTTACCCCTTCTGGCACGGACACCAACAGCCCGTGGCACGAAGGTGAAATTCACATGCAGAAGCTGGTCGGGGTCGATGCCCGCATGGCCGAGGTTGGCAAACGTGTTCTGCGCGACCACCTGATCGAACAGCATCGCCAGTTTTACCCGCAACTGCCCTTTGCCGTGTTTGGCGCGGTCGATGACAATGGCGACGTCTGGGCAACCCTTCGCGCCAACCATCCCGGTTTTCTGCATTCGCCCGATCCCTATCAGCTTGCGGTCAATATCCCTCGTGATCCGGCAGATCCGGCCGATGCCGGGATGGATGATGGCAAGGCAATTGGCATGATCGGGATTGAACTGCACACAAGACGCCGCAACCGTCTGAATGGCACAATCGCGCGTTCATCTGATAGCGGTTTCGCAATCCGGGTCGGGCACAGCTATGGCAACTGCCCGCAATATATTCAGTTGCGTGATTTCGAGTTCACCCGCGATCCACTTTCGCCTCAAACCGGTTCGCGGGCGGATTTGGAAAGCACGTTGAATGATAAGGCGCGCGCGATGATTGCCGCCGCCGACACCTTCTTTGTCGCAACCTATGTCGATCGTCCTGGTGAAAAGCGCGAGGTTGATGTTTCTCATCGTGGTGGCAAACGCGGATTTGTCCGCGTCGATGCCGATGGCAGCCTGACCATCCCCGATTTTGCCGGAAACCTGTTTTTCAATACGCTGGGTAATATCCTCGCCAATCCCAAGGCTGGCCTTGTTTTTACCGATTTCGCCAATGGCGATGTCCTGCAAATCACGGGCGATGCCGACGTCATCGTCGACGGGCCGGAAATTGCCGCCTTTCAGGGGGCGGAACGTTTGTGGCGGGTTTTCCCGCGCAAGGTCGTGCTGCGCAAAGCCACCCTTCCGATCCGCTGGCGCGATCAAATCGACGGGGCATCCCCCAACAGCCTTCTGACCGGCGACTGGGAAACGGCGGAACGTAAAATTGCGGCCATGCAAAACGCGATTATTTGGAAAAATTTCAAAATCGCGCGGATTGTGAAGGAAAACAGAATAATCAAATCTTTCCATCTCGAACCACCAGACGGGACTGGAACCCTGCCTTACAAGGCCGGACAGCATCTGCCGATCCGGGTTACTGTGCCCGGCCATGACAAACCACTGATCCGTACCTATACGCTTTCGAGCGGTCCGTCAGACAATTGCTATCGCATCAGCGTGAAGCGCGAAGGCGTGGTTTCAAGCCACTTGCACGATAACCTTGCCGAGGGCGATGTGATCGAGGCCCGTGCGCCTGCAGGCGATTTTTCAATTGATGCCCATGTCAAGCGCCCGGCAGTTCTGATTGCGGGCGGGATCGGTATTACGCCAATGATCTCGATGTTGCGCCATGTCGTTTATGAGGGGCTCCGCACCCGCGGCTTCCGGCCGACATGGCTGTTTTATGCCGCGCGAACCCTTGAAGACCGGGCGTTTGATGACGAGCTGGTCGAACTGGTCAAAGCAGCCCAAGGCAGCATTCGCCTTGTCCGCATCCTTGCCGATCCGACTGATGCCGAACCGCGCAAGGATTACGAGGCATCCGGGCATATCGATATGAATTTGCTGCGTTCCCTGCTGCCGTTTGATGATTTCGATTTTTATCTGTGCGGTCCGCCACCTTTCATGCAAGCGATATATGATGGTTTGCGCGGCCTTAACATTACCGATACCCGCATCCATGCAGAGACCTTCGGCCCTGCATCGCTGCAACGAAGCCAGGACAGCCAACTCGAATTGCCGGAACTGGCACCGGCAAGCAGCACGGAAATTAAGGTCGATTTTTCAAGCTCGGGCCAAAGTACAATCTGGAAGCCGGGTGATGGCAAAACCCTGCTGGAACTGGCCGAAGATGCCGGATTGGCGCCAGAGGCAAGCTGCCGGGGTGGGAATTGCGGCACCTGCCGGACCAAAATACTGCAAGGAAACGTGACCTATAAAACCCGGCCATCGGCCAAGACCACCCCGGACGAGGCATTGATCTGCTGTGCCGTGCCTGCTGCAGCGGCGGCGGAAGATGACAGCAATGAGCCACTCGTTCTGGCGCTCTGATCCGGTCTTGGATTGCAAGGGCGGGCGCGACGTTCTATCTAGGTCGTAACTTTTAAAACGACTTTTGACGGAGCTTCCCGCCCCATGGCCGATCCGATCACCGTTTTTGATCGCCACATCCTGAAACTGCGCCGCGACCGCGCGGCAAAGCGCGCCAGCGAATTCAATTTCCTGTTTGCCGAAACTGCCGAACGGCTTGCCGACCGGCTTGACGACACCACGCGCAAATTCCCGCTGGCGGTTGATCTTGGCTGTCACAATGGCGAGCTTGGCCAGATCATCGGCGCACGTGGCGGGATCGAAACCCTGCATCAATGCGATATTTCATATGGTTATGCACAGTCAGCCAAAATGCGCAATGAGCGCACGACATTCGTTGCCGACGAAGAATTCCTGCCGTTTGGTGATGGATCACTTGATCTGATCCTTTCGAACCTGTCGCTGCACTGGGTCAATGACCTGCCCGGTATGCTGCTTCAGGCACGGCGTGCGCTTAAACCCGATGGCCTGTTTCTGGCCTGCCTGCTGGGCGGCGATACGCTGCGCGACCTGCGCGAGGCACTGATGACCGCCGAAGCCGAAGAAGAAGGCGGCGTGTCGCCCCGCGTATCACCCTTTGTCGATGTTCGCGATGCCGGGTCGCTGTTACAGCGCAGCGGCTTTGCCCTGCCAGTGGTCGATAGCGACGATATCACCATTGATTACCCTGATGCGCTGAAACTGATGCGCGATCTTTCGGGGATGGGCGAAAGCAACCTTGTCGCCATCCGGTCCAAGAAATTCACCAAACGCAGCACATTGGCCCGTGCGACGGCAATTTATCACGAACGTCACGGTCGCCCGGATGGCCGCGTTCATGCCAAATTTCAGGTGATCTACCTTACCGCCTGGGCCCCCGATGAAAGCCAGCCCAAGCCGCTTAGACGCGGTACCGGTCAGGTCAGCCTTGTTGATTTTCTGGGTGACGTCCCGGACAAGCCCGATCCGGCGAAAAGCAATTAGTCATACTTTTTGATTTGACCGATCAAAAGCAAACAGCTACCGGTATTTGACATGCTCCTTCCTTCTCCCCTGATTCAGGGCAAACTGATCAAACGTTACAAACGGTTTCTGGCCGATATCGAGCTTGAAAATGGCGACATGATCACCGCCCACTGCGCCAATCCCGGCGGGATGATCGGATTGAAGGAAGCCGGGATTGATGTCTGGCTATCGCAATCAGACAATCCGAAACGCAAACTGAAATACAGTTGGGAACTGTGCCGGGTTGGCGGTGCGATGGTTGGCATCAATACTGCCCATCCCAATGCAATTGTCGAAGAAGCGATACTGGCGGGCAACGTGCCCGAACTGGCCGGGTATGAGACGCTGAAACGCGAAGTCAAATATGGCAAAAACTCCCGTATCGATATTCTGTTATCCGATCCGGTCAAAGGGCTTTGCTATGTCGAAGTCAAGAACGTCCACCTGAAACGCGATGATGCTGTGCCGGGACTGGCCGAGTTTCCCGATGCGGTCACCGCACGCGGAGCAAAGCACCTTGACGAAATGGCCGACATGGTCGCAGAAGGTCACCGTGCCGTGATGTTCTATCTGATCCAGCGCGATGATTGCGACCAGTTTGCCCTGGCATCCGATATCGATCCGCACTATACAGCGCGCTTTTCCAAGGCGACCAGCGCCGGGGTCGAGGCATTGGCCTATGACTGCATCATTGATATCAAGACACCATCGGTAACCGTAAACAAGGCCGTTCCGATCCGGGACATCAGCGCAAAGTGACGGCATCCTTGCCAATTTCGCCCTGTCCGATTATGTCATTGAACGATGTTGCGATACAGCGACCATTGAATTTACTGCCGAACCAAGGAGATTTCGGGTGGCGAACGGAAAAGTAAAACTGCACGGACCCGAAGCATTCGAGGGGATGCGCGCCGCCGGAAGGCTGGCTGCGGAAGTGCTCGATTACATTACACCTTTCGTTGTCCCGGGCGAAACGACCGGCAGGCTTGACCAATTGTGCGATGAATATATTCGCGACCATAATGCGGTTTCGGCCTGCCTTGGCTATCGCGGCTTTCCGAAATCGATTTGCACCTCGATCAACCATGTTGTCTGTCACGGGATTCCCGGCGACAAGAAACTGATGAATGGCGACATCATGAATATCGATGTCACGGTCATTCTCGATGGTTGGTATGGCGATACGTCGCGCATGTATATCGCGGGCACGCCAAAGGTCATGGCGCAGCGCCTTGTCGATGTGACGTACGAAGCATTGTGGCGCGGGATTAATGCCGTCAAGCCGGGGGCGACACTTGGCGATATCGGCCATGCCATCCAAAGCTATGCCGAAAGCGAACGGTTTTCGGTTGTACGCGATTTCTGCGGTCACGGCCTTGGTCAGGTGTTCCATGATGCGCCCAATATCCTTCATTATGGCCACCCGGGAGAAGGACTGGTTCTGGAACCCGGCATGATTTTCACCATCGAACCGATGATCAACCAAGGCACTTATACCTGCAAGATCCTGCCTGATGGCTGGACAGCGGTGACGCGGGACCGCAAACTGTCGGCACAATTCGAACATTCACTTGGCGTCACCGATGACGGGTTTGAAATCTTTACCCGTTCGCCCGCCGGGCTTGAAAAACCACCATACGACATTAGTGCTGCCGCCGAATAAGGCCGCGAACGAGGGGGAAGCGGATTTGAGCGAAACAGAAGATCGCAAAGCTGCTTCCCGTCCTGACGCGCCGATTGATGCTCAGATTGATGACGGCGCACAGGTCTTTTTCGATCGGACGCGCGATGCCGTCCCGGTCGGACAAAGCAGCCAGTTACCGGCATCCCCGACCGACGCAAAGTCCGCCAAACCGCATTATCACGGCCATCGCCAACGCCTGCGCGAACGGTTCCTTAAAGGAGGGGCAAATGCGCTTGCCGATTATGAATTGCTGGAACTTCTGCTCTGCATGGCGATGCCGCGTGGCGATGTCAAACCACTGGCGAAATCGCTGATTGCGCAGTTTGGCAGCTTTGCCAATGTTCTTGCCGCACGGCCCGAAGATTTGCAAAAGGCCAAGGGGCTTGGCGATGCCGGAATTGCAGCGATCAAGGTGGCCGAGGCAAGCGCGCAATATCTGGCGCGTGAACGCGCGATGGAATTACCCGTGATCGCTAGCTGGGAACAGCTGATTGATTACTGCCGGGTGCGTCTGGGCCATCGCAAAACCGAAGAACTGCATCTGCTGTTTCTGGACCGCAAGAACCGGTTGATTGCCGATGAATGCCATCAGACCGGCACGGTCGATCACACCCCGGTTTATCCGCGCGAAGTGATCAAGCGCGCCCTTGAATTGCACGCCAGCGCGATCATTCTGGTCCATAACCATCCCAGCGGCGATGCAACCCCATCGCGCGGCGATATAGACATGACGCGCAAGATTGTCGAGGCCGCAAAGGCGATGGAAATCACCATCCACGACCACATCATTATCAGTCAGGCCGGGTATAATTCGTTTAAAACCCTTGGCCTGATCTAATCATCTGCTCCCGGATTATCGCATGCCCCATATCGGACTGGTATCACTTGTCGTGGCAGATTACGACGATGCCATTGATTTCTATGTCAACAAGGTCGGGTTCGAACTGATCGAGGATACCGACATGGGTAACGGCAAACGTTGGGTAATTGTCGGTCCGAAGGGTGCGCGTGAAAGTCTACTTCTGCTGGCAAAGGCATCGGGGGAAACACAAACCGCTGCCATCGGCAATCAGACCAGCGGGCGGGGCGGATTTTTCCTGAATACCGATGATTTTGCCCGCGACCACGCCCTGATAAAAAAGGCGGGGGTTCAGTTTCTTGAAGAACCGCGGTACGAGCCATATGGCACCGTTGCCGTCTTTGCCGACCTTTATGGCAACAAGTGGGATTTGCTGGAACTCAAAGCCCCCTGACGACCACGATCAAAGGGCGCGTAGTCATAAAAGCACTGTATACCGGCTGAAACAATCAGAAATCCGCTACAAATACCGATGACCAGCAAAGCCACAAGCGTCATGCCCATACAAAAACGCTTAAACCAAACCATGGTCCTCCGCGGGAGTTTCATTTCGGCTAAAAACAAAGGGCGGGTCGGTCCACTGGAAATGACCAACCCGCCAGAAACCGGTCGCCTGGATTGGGGCGGGCAGGAGACCGGTATACGACGATCAGGATCAGAAGTTGTAAACCAACCCCAGACCGATGCTGTAGACATAATCCTCGTCAATCAGGGGACTATCGGTATAGCTGTCAGGCAGGAACTGGATACCGCTGGTGCCCAGCAGGACAAGGCTTTCGGTAATCGGGTAGGTTACCGAAAGATCAAGATGCGGGATGAATGCCCCGTCCGCGTCATAGGCACTACGGTCGCTTCGAACTTCATTGCCACTAACCCCGACATGGTAATTGGCCAGCTTGTCGTTTTGCCAGAGTACACCTCCACCCCAGTCAAAGGTGACGTCCCACAAATTCATCGGGATCGTGTAGGTCAGGTCAAGTTCGTGCCCGTCGTGGGCATCGGACACATCCATCAGGTGATAAGCAGCCAGCTCACCGCGCCACAGCCGGGTTTTGAACGCACCACCGACTTCGAACGCCATATCACGCTCATTCATGCCACGCAGATAATTGCTGTCGTCATTATCGAACGGCTTCATACGCACGTTTCCAATCACGGAAAAACTGGCATAATCGTTTTTCCATGCGGTTACGGAAACGCCATCCGTCCCGATATGCATGCGTTCGGCGTCGTAAGCCAAAAGAGGCAGAAGATCGACATCCACACTATCCGCACCGCGATACGGGTTGCTTTCCACCCCGCCAAAAGCCCCGAACTGCCAAATACCGCCAAGCCATGGGTCGGCGGCTTCATCCTGTTTGGGATTGACCTGCTCACGCAGGGTGTCGCGTCTGCCCTGTTGCTGGGCATTTGCTGTTGTGCCGATAAAAAGCAGAAGCGCGCTTGCGCATAATCCGGTCCCCAACAGGATCAAACCGTTCCCGACCAGATTTGAAACTCTATAAAAACTCATTTTGTCCGATCACCCTTGTATCAGTTTTGGTGATCCGACTATGCCGATCCGCCCTGTGTATGGCGTCCGGCTCTGTATCCTCGAACCTGATTTACACACCCCAAAGGTACGAATGCACATTCGTACGCGCTAAGTGTTTGTATTTAATATCTTCTCATCCCGGTACGCACTGGGCGTTTTGCCGGTGATTTTCTTGAAAGCCAGATTGAAAGTTGATTTCGAATTAAACCCGACACTGATTGCGATATCGAGGATCGTGCGATCCGGCTCCTCGATCAGAAGGCGGGAGGCCTCGTTTGTTCGGACTTCGTTGACGAAATCAAAGAAGCTTTTGCCTAGATGCTGGTTCAGCACATAGGAAAGCTGGTTGGGTGTCACGCCGACCGCATTGGCAACTTTCGGCATAGTCAGAAGCGGATCGAACATCAATTCGCGTGCGGCGACGATACGATCCAGCTTTGCCCGTATCCGGCTTACATCGTTAGGATCAACCACACTGCGCACCAGACCTGATCTGGGCCTTTTTTCGTCGCTTTCACGGGTGTTTTCAACCTCGTCACGTTCGGGCTGAACGAACAATGCCGGGTTCACTGCGATAACGTGACACATACGGAAGAACACCAGAACGAAGGTTGCCCTAACGCCGAGTTGCAACCATTCACTGCGCGAAACGATGGTATCGAAAAGATTGATCAGTGTAAAAAGAGTGAAAATAACACTCAACCCGACAAGCAGCTCCAGCACCCAACGCCGGAGTCCTTTCCGATCCACTTCAAGCTGCCGACTGACATCCTGTAGATACCGAACCGCAACACGCCAAATACGGAACATGTAACTTGCAAACTGAAGACAGAATGTCGTTATTAGCAAAAGCAGCAGCATATTGAAGATCTTACCTGGCCGGAAATCCAGATCGACATTGATTTCCTCAATGGTCACCCCAGACAAAGAAGTATCAGGACCGAGCAAGTACACCACCCCCATCATCACCACCGACACAGGAAGCATAACCGCAAAATGCCATGTCGGCTTGGCAGAAGGTTTCCCCGATATTTCCAGAAAATACAGATAGATGGCCGGGATGAAGGCAAAATAGAAAGGGGTAAAGACGGGGGCCAGATACAGATTTACAAGCGGACTGACCATTGTATCGATAATGTCATCCGCAAAACTCATTCCCACAGCCACCGCGAATATCATCAGCCAGCGATTGGCCCGAAATGCGCGCCTGCCCTCGCCCCGCAGAAGAATAATCAGGAAAATGGTCTGGGCCGCACCGAGTGCCGAAATCAGCAGCAGCAACAAGTCAATCGGTTCCAACATTCATGCGTCCGTGATTTGCGGTGATACGGGAGGGAATCTGAATTCCGACCAAGACTAGTCAGGATATCGGGCTACTGACCAGTGCTACACTGCGAAAGGGTCTCCGATCGATAAACACTTGGCGTTTTGCCGGTAGTTTTCTTGAAAGCCAGATTAAAGGTGGATTTGGAATTGAACCCCACACTGATTGCGATATCGAGGATCGTGCGATCCGGCTCCTCGATCAGAAGGCGGGATGCCTCGTTTGTTCGAACCTCGTTGACGAAATCAAAGAAGCTTTTGCCTAGATGCTGGTTCAGGACATAGGAAAGCTGGTTGGGTGTCACGCCGACCGCATTGGCAAGTTTCGGCATGGTCAGAAGCGGATCAAGCATCATATTCCGATCTGTGACAATCCTTTCAAGCCGGGTGCGAATGCGTTCTATATTGGAAACGTCTATAATTGCACGCGACATTGGGGCATCTTGGTCATCAGGCTCTTGTGCGGGACCATGAGGCAGAGATAGATCGTCAAAAACGCCGCCTTCGGTTTCCGGCTGCACAAAAAGCGCAGGATTCTGCGCAATCACCTGGCACATCCGGAAAAAGACAAGCACAAACCCCACCTTGACACCAAGCGACAGCCACTCCGCCCGCGACACAAACAGATCAAACAGATTGGTCAGGGTAAAGACAGTAAACAACACGGTCATGCCGACAAGAAGTTCCGTCACCCACCGGCGCAGCCGTTCACTATCGGCCTGAAGCTGCCAGTCGGCCTGTTGCAGATAACGCCGCGCACACCGCCAGATGCCCGTCATGTAAACGGTAAACAGGACACAAAACAGAATCACGATGGCCAGCAACACCATATCGGCAAGCCCGGTTGCCGAAAACTCGATCTGCAAACCGGCATCACGAATATGACCATTGTTGGCGATCATACGCGCACGTTTCAGGTAGACCATAAGCCCGATGGCCGCAGTAACCGGCAACAGCACCAGAAAATGCCGATATGGTCGTGGAGCCGGGTCGCCGGAAATCTCCCGGAAGTACAGATAGATCGACGGGATCAAGGCAAAAAAGAATGGCGCAAAAACCGGGACAAGATACAGGTTCGTCAGCGGGCTGATCATCGGATCGAACGTATCATCGATAAAACTCATGCCGACAGAAAATCCGAATACCATCAGCCATCGATTGGCCGTAAATGCCCGTTTCCCTTCATCCATCAGCAGGACAATCAGGAAAATCGCCTGTGCAGTTCCAAGAACCGAAACGATCAGAAAAAGAAGATCAAGTGTTTCAAACATTCATGTGTCCGTCGCTTGCGACGATAAAGGTTACAACAGCGATATCATACCCACGCTCCCCCGCTGAAAAGCAGAAAACAGCCCTATGGTGCCGTGTTACGCTGCGACATGGTTTCTGATCGGTAAACACTGGGTGTTTTGCCCGTGATTTTCTTGAAGGCAAGATTGAAGGTCGATTTCGAATTGAAACCCACACTGGTCGCGATATCAAGGATCGTGCGATCCGGTTCATTGACCAGCAACCGGGATGCCTCGCCGGTTCGGACTTCGTTGATGAAGTCAAAGAAGCTTTTGCCAAGATGCTGGTTCAGCACATAGGAAAGCTGGTTGGAGGTTGCACCGACTGCATTTGCAAGCTTTGGCAGACTGATAAGAGGATCAAAAAGCAGGTCGCTTCTGGTCCTGATGGCGTCAAGCCGTTTACAAATTCTGCTGATTTCATCGGCATCCACCAAGTTGCGAGGCGCAAACCGGTTTTGCCTGGACCCGGTTGCCGTGAAATCACGGGCATCTTCATCCATTGCCATCTCTTGCGCCCCGTCCCATTCCGCCTGAACGAACAAAGCCGGGTTGTGCGCAATCACGTGGCACATACGAAAGAATACGAGCGCGAACGCCCCCTGTACAAGGGTCGTCAGCCATTCGCTATCGGTAATGAAAACATCAACAATCGTCGTCGCGGTAAAAATCAGGAAAATCAGGCTGATGCCAGTCAGCAGTTCCGTGACCCAGCGGCGCAGAACGCGCTGATCCGCACCGAGCTGTTCACTCGCCTGCCGCAGATAGCCAATCGCAACCCGCCAGATTTTAACCATATAGCCAAACAACTGCACATAAAGCGCAATAATGATTGTCAGCAGGATCACAGCCACAGGCAAATGACTTTCAATATCGGTATCCAGTTCGAAATCGATTTCTCCGCCAATGTCGCCCGGAAGTATACGGGTGCGCATTATGTGTACTGCGACCGCCGTCAGGATGGCGACCGGCACCAGAATGACGAAATGCCCCCCCGGATAGCGCACGGGACGGTCAGCAATTTCGCAAAAATACAAGTAGATAGATGGTAAAAAGGCAAATGTGACCGGTACAAAAATAATCGCCAGATACAGAATATAAAGCGGCGAGAGGAAGACATCACTGATGTCTTCGACAAAGCTTGCGCAGGCTGTCAGCGAGAACACCAGCAACCAGCGATTCGCACGAAATGCGCGTTTGCCCTCGTGCCGCAACAGCAGCATCAGGAATGCGGCCTGTGCAAGGCCGACTGCAGCAATAAGCAAAAGAACGATTTCGGACGTATCCATTCTTTATCCTGATGGTCGCTGTCTGTTGTTAACCGGGGCCGGCGACAGCATCCCCAACAATTCCGGGGGCGGTCGCGTGCGTATCTGCAGCAACTCGGTATTTGCTTGGTGTTGTACCGGTTACACGCCTAAACGCAAGATTGAAGGTGGATTTTGAATTGAACCCGACGGTCATGGCAATATCAAGAACCGGCCGATCTGGCTCGGCAAGAAGCAAGCGAACGGCTTCTTCGATCCGGACGGTATTGACGAATTCAAAGAAGCTTTGGCGTAGATGCCGGTTCAGGACAAAGGATAACTGATTAGGCGTTGCCCCAATCGCGCTTGCCAGTTTGGGCATCGTCAGAAGCGGATCAAACATCAAATTACGTTCGGTGCGAAGAACATCAAGGCGTTTTCGGATGCGTTCACTTTCGTCGGTATCGACCAGCGAACGTAGTGGTTCATGATCTTTGTCGGCAAGATCGGTCAGCGGGTCGACCGACAGGTGCGCAACCCGTACCGGAATGGTATTGAACGGCTGGCTTGCGACCAGAAAACTCAGCCGCATCACTATGCACAGGAACACGAAATTCGTCACCGACCCCGCCCAGTAAAGGCTTTCGGTCCACCACTGAATTATCTGAATACCGGCAAAAACGACGAAGGCAAGATGCAGGCTTCTTACGACATTGCCGATCCATTGCCGCTTGGCCAGGCTTTGCTCGGTTCCCTGTTTTGTCAATTCCGTCGCAAAGGACCGGGCGGTACGCCACATCATGAGATGATAAGTGCCGACATGAACAAAAAACGCCGTCATGATGGCAACCACAAACCAGGACAGCGCCGGATCGGTTTCAAATGTCAGATGGATAGGCGCACCGGCAGAAATTTCATCGCCATATCTGGCAAAAACCGAGGCGGTCAGAATAGTCGAAAAGACCATACCGACCAGAAGCGATACAAAATGCCACCAGCCATTGGATACCCAACGCCCGGCGACAGTGCGAACATAAAGAAAGATTGCCGGACCAAGTGCAAAATAGGCGCTGAAAAGTAACGGTTCGGTTATCAGCGCGATTTCAGTTCCGAACAGCAGAAATACCGCATCCCGAAGGAAAATCAGGGCAAAGCACAGTATGAAAATATAGAGCCAGCGATTGGCATAGAAGGCAGATGGCCCTTCTTGGCGCAAAAGCAGAATAAAGAAACCGGCCTGAGAAATGCCAAGTATGGCAACCATCAGGGCCGCCAGATCAAACGGGCTTAAAAGCATCTTTCGGTCGCATTTGTTGATCAAGGAAATCTGCAAAACAACATACGCAAAAACCCGTATCTTGAATGACGATGTTTCTCAACGGCAATTTTTTGAATTCACGCTTGTTTCATCAAGCTACCATGACGCGATACTGGGCTTATATTCCGAAATCTTTTCACGCGCGAAAATGTAACCAGAGCACGCTAATTTTCGCGCCAAGATATTGAAATCGCCTGAATTGCCGAAAAATAATGCAGAAAACCACAAAGCCCGATTCGTGATCACCGAATTTAGCGGCCAACCCTTTGAATGTGAACTATTTCACTTTTTGCGCATATAGCCGCAAGGCGCGACGCGACAATCACCATTACATGCAAAACGTTTTACAGGCGAAAGTTGCAGGCTTCTTCAGCCGCAGAACAATCTGTTATTTCCGAATAAAACGCAAAATAACACCACAAAATGACCATTATCACGCAAACAACCACCATTTATTTCAGATTTGTGGAATCGTGACTTGCAGATAGCGCATGTCAGTCTCAGTATTTTTGCGTACGTACTTTCAGGGAGTACGTCGTCAACAAAGCAAAATGATGAGGGAGACATTACAGATGTCACAACACGCGAAGACCGCAAATGGTCTCGTGAAGGGATTGCTCAATTCCTCGCGGGCCTTTGTGCTGGGTACGGCATTGATTGCCGGTTCCATGACCATGCTGTCCACCACACATGCACAGGCTGAAAAAATCCTGCGCGTCGGCAATGATGGCGAACCGCAATCAATGGACCCGCATTTCATTTCAACGATTCAGACCAGCCGCCTGTCGGATGATATGTTCCTGGGTCTTCTGACCTATGGCCCGGATGGTGAACCGGTGCCGGGTGCGGCTGAAAGCTGGACAGTGTCCGACGACGGCATGACCTATACCTTTAAAATTCGCGATCACAACTGGTCGGACGGCGTGCCGGTAACTGCCGATGATTTTGTCGCGGGCTGGAACCGCCTGCTTGACCCGGCGACCGGTGCGGAATACGCATCCCTGCTTTATATTATCGAGGGTGCCGAAGCTGTTAACAGTGGCAAGGAAGGCGCGAAACTCGCGGCCACCGCACTGGATGACAGAACCCTGCAGGTCAAACTGACCGCGCCAGCCCCTTATTTCCTCGCCCAGCTGACCCACCAGACCGCCTTCCCGATCCCGCAGCATGCGATTGCCAAATTTGGCAAAGACTGGGTAAAGCCGGAAAATATCGTGGTGAACGGTCCGTACAAACTGACCGAATGGCTACCGAACGTTCATTCCAAGCTTGAAAAGAATCCGGAATTCTATGACGCTGCCAATGTGCCGATCGACGAGGTGATCTATTACACCTATGAAGATCGCACCGCGATGCAGAATCGTTTCCGTGCAGGCGAACTTGACGTCGCACGCGATATCGCGTCCGAACAGATTTCCTGGCTGCGCGATAACCTTGCCGATAGTCTGCGCATCGCACCGTATGCCGGTATCTATTACTATGCGATCCGTACCGACAAGGACATGTTCAAGGATGTCCGTGTCCGCAAAGCCCTGTCGATGGCGATCAACCGCGAAGCCATTACGGACTCGGTTCTGAAAACCGGTGAACTTCCGGCCTATTCCTTTGTCCCGCCCGGAACCGGTAATTACGGCGAGCCAGCATACATTTCGTGGAAAGACCTTTCCTATAATGAAAAGCTCGAAGAAGCCAAAAAGCTTCTGGCAGAAGCCGGTTATGGCCCTGACAATCCGCTTAAATTCACCCTGCGCTACAACACGTCTGAAAACCACAAGCGCATCGCGATTGCGGCCCAGAACATGTGGAAGCAGATTGGCGTTCAGGCCGAACTGTTCAACACCGAAGGCAAAATCCACTATGCCGATCTGAAGGTCGGTAACTTTGAGGTCGCACGTGCGGGCTGGATTGCCGATTACAACGACGCGCAGAACTTCCTGTTCCTCGGCGAAGAACGGACCGGGCCGCTGAACTACGCGGCTTTTGACAACCCGCGTTATAACGAACTGATGCTGGAAGCCGAAAAGGAAGGCGACCTGAAAAAGCGTGCCCGCCTTATGAAGCAGGCCGAAGCCATCATGATGGAAGCACAGCCTTACATCCCGATTTACTACTATGTCTCGAAACAGCTCGTCTCGCCGAAGATCGAAGGCTGGATCAATAACGCCCCGGATCGCCACCTGACCCGCTGGCTCGACATCAAAGAGTAAACGCCGGAGACTTTGCCGCAGGTCCGGATCACGGACCTGCGGCAACCCACCGGCCCCCAATGGGGATGAGAGAGAATTATGTTATCTTACGCCATCCGGCGCCTGATGATCGCGATCCCGACGCTGTTCATCGTGATCACGGTTGCCTTTTTCATGATGCGCATTGCACCAGGCGGACCGTTCGATCAGGAACGTGCCCTGCCGCCGGAAATCGAAAAAAACATCAAGGCCGCCTATGACCTTGATAAGCCGCTGCTTGAACAATACACGATCTATATCGGCAAAATCCTGCGTGGTGACTTTGGCCCGTCGATCAAAATTCGCGATTTTTCCGTCGCGGAGCTGATCATGGCTGGCGCCCCGGCATCTATGCAGCTTGGCCTGTCGGCGATCTTTCTGGCGCTGATATTCGGGGTTGGCTTTGGCACCTATGCCGCCCTTCGACAGAACAGTGCGGTTGATTTTGCGGTAATGGGCGTTGCCATGGTCGGCATTGCCATCCCGAACTTTGTCATGGCACCGCTTCTGTCGCTGGTGTTTGGCCTGTATCTTTCGATCCTGCCAACAGCAGGTTGGGGAGACGGCGAAATTCAATACAAGATATTGCCGATCATCGCCCTTGCCCTGCCACAAGTCGCCTATATCGCGCGTCTGACGCGCGGGTCGATGGTCGAAGTCCTCCATTCCAATTACATCCGCACCGCACGCGCCAAAGGTTTGCGTGAAAAGCTTGTTGTCAACCGGCATGCGATCCGCGGCGCGCTTTTGCCTGTCGTATCCTATCTGGGCCCGGCAACCGCGGCGGTGATGACCGGCTCTGTGGTGATCGAAACCATCTTTGGCGTGCCTGGTATCGGCACCTATTTCGTCAAGGCAGCATTGAACCGCGACTACCCGCTGGTGATGGGTGTGGTGATTGTCTATGCGGTGATGATCATCCTTCTGAATTTCCTGGTCGACATGGTCTACGGCCTGCTCGATCCCAAGCTGAAGTCACGCTCATGATGAACAAGAATCAAAAAACAGCGATGCTTCAGGCGGCCGGCGCCGCCGGAGAGATCGAGGGTCGCAGCCTGTGGCGCGATGCCCGTATTCGCCTGTTTCGCAACAAGGCCGCCGTCGGGTCGATGATCATTCTGGCCATCATTACCCTGATGGCGATTTTCGCCCCGCTGCTCAGCCCGTTTGAGTACGACCAGATCGACTGGGGCTATATCCAGGAAGGTCCGAACTGGGAAAACGGCCATATCCTTGGCACGGATGGCAATGGCCGCGATATTTTCATTCGCATCCTTTATGGCGCGCGTGTATCCCTTGCGGTTGGTTTACTAGCAACGGCGGTGTCGCTTGTGATCGGCGTTACCTATGGCGCTGTTGCCGGCTATTTCGGCGGACGGATCGACAACATCATGATGCGGTTTGTCGATGTGCTTTATTCCCTGCCCTTCATGTTCTTTGTGATCATGCTGATGGTGGTGTTTGGCCGAAACATTTTCCTGATTTTCGTCGCCCTTGGCGCGGTTGAATGGCTGACCATGGCGCGGATTGTGCGCGGTCAGACGCTTTCGATCCGGCGGCGCGAATTTATCGAAGCCGCCCATGCCACGGGTGTTTCGAACTTCAAGATCATTTTCCGCCATGTAATCCCCAACGTTCTTGGGCCGGTCATTGTTTACATGACGCTGACCATTCCGCAGGTGATCCTGACCGAGAGTTTCCTGTCGTTCCTGGGCCTTGGTGTTCAAGAGCCGCTGACAAGCTGGGGCGTTCTGATTTCCGAAGGGGCGAAAGTGATCGAAGCAGCGACTTGGATGCTGATTTATCCGGCGATCTTCCTGGCACTGACGCTGTTCTGTTTCAACTTCATCGGCGACGGATTGCGTGACGCCCTTGATCCGAAGGACAGATAGGCACATGACAAATCATATTCTGACTGTTGAAAACCTGCGTGCCCGCTTCCAGACCCCCGACGGCGAGGTCGAGGCTGTCAACGATGTGAACTTCCATATCGATCCGGGCGAAACACTTGGCGTTGTGGGGGAATCCGGATCGGGCAAAACCCAGATTTTCCTTGCCGTGATGGGTCTTCTTGCCAAAAACGGCAAGGCCACAGGTACGGTGCGCTACAAGGATAAGGATATCCTCAATATCCCGTCACGCCAGCTTAACAAAATCCGCGGTGTGACGATGTCGATGATCTTTCAGGATCCGATGACGTCGCTTAACCCGTTCCTCAAAATCTCCAGACAGATGACCGAGGTACTGGTGGAACATCGCGGCATGTCCGAAGGCGATGCGCTTAAACGCGCGATCAACATGCTTGACCGTGTTGGTATTCCGGGCGCGGCCCAGCGCGTGCATATGTATCCGCATGAATTTTCCGGCGGCATGCGCCAGCGCGTGATGATTGCCATGGCGTTGCTTTGCGATCCCGAAGTCCTGATTGCCGACGAGCCAACCACCGCCCTTGATGTGACGGTGCAGGCACAGATCCTTGATCTGCTGCGCGACCTTAAAAAGGATTTCAATACGGCCATTGTCATGATCACCCACGATCTTGGCGTGGTAGCAGGCCTGTGTGACCGGGTGATGGTAATGTATGGCGGGCGGATTGTCGAAACCGGTTCGGTGCGTAACATTTTCTATGACAGCCATCATCCCTATACCGAGGGGCTTTTGAAATCGATGCCGCGCATCGACACGGCAAGCGAAGAACACATGTTTGCCATCCCCGGACAACCGCCGAACCTCCAAAACCTGCCACAGGGTTGCGCCTATCAGGAACGCTGCGCCTATGTGATGGATCGGTGCTGTGTTTCCCGCCCAAGCCTGTTTGGCTTTGACGATGGTCGCGCCAGTGCCTGCTTCCGGGAGGACCGTCAATGAATGCGATCCGTAAAAAGAAAAACGTCCCGATCCTGTCGGTTCGCGACCTCAAGGTTCACTTTTCCCTGCCGGGCAAGGGATTTTTTGGGGCAGAACGCCAGCTTAAGGCCGTCGACGGGATCGATTTCGATCTGTATCCCGGCGAAACGCTTGGCATTGTGGGCGAATCCGGTTGTGGAAAATCGACCCTTGGCCGTGCGATTCTGCAACTGATCCCGCCGACCGACGGGCAGGTCGTGTGGCTGGGGCGGGATATTGTCGGCGCGCCCCATCGCGAAATGCAGCCGCTACGCCGGGACCTGCAGATCATTTTTCAGGACCCGCTGGCCAGCCTTAACCCGCGCATGACGATTGGCGAGATCATCGCCGAGCCGCTTGTGACCCACAAATCCGAACTGGGTAAGGACGAAATCAAGGCACGCGTTAAACGCATGATGGCGCGTGTCGGGCTTTTGCCACAGATGATCAACCGCTATCCGCATGAATTTTCGGGCGGCCAGTGCCAGCGTATCGGCATTGCACGCGCGATGATCCTCGAACCGAAACTGATCATTTGTGACGAGCCGGTTTCAGCACTTGATGTATCGATACAGGCGCAGATCGTAAACCTGTTGCAGGAATTGCAGCGCGAATTTGATCTGTCGATGATTTTCATCAGCCACGATCTTTCAATTGTGCGCCATATCTGCCACCGCATATTGGTGCTGTATCTCGGCAATCTTATGGAGCTGGCCGACCGCGACAGCATCTATGCCAACCCAAAACATCCCTACACCAAGGCGCTGATTTCCGCAGTTCCGATCCCGGATCCCGAGATTGAACGCACCAAGGAACGCATCGTGCTGACCGGTGATTTGCCCAGCCCGATCAACCCGCCATCGGGTTGCGTGTTCCGCACCAGATGTCCGTTTGCCAAGGATGTCTGCGCGACCGATGTCCCGACCGTTGACACCGTCAACGATCACCATCAGGTGGCCTGCCATTTCCACGAACGGATGTAGGAGGGCAACTTCCCTTTGCACCACCCAAACTTAGTCGGGCCGTCTTGCGACGGCCCGTTTTTTGTTTGGATCACTCAGTAGTCTTCAAGATCAACCATGCTCAGCGTATCGATGATCTTTGTGCGGTCCTGACCATCACGTTTGAAATAGACAAGCGCATAGGGTGCGTTGCTTTCAAGCGCCTGCCCCATCACGGCTTCGAACTCCTCGGGTGTGGAAATCTCGGTATCATTGATCCGGGTAATGAAATCACCCTTTGTAAATCCGGCCTGATCGCCTTGCCCCATCTTTTCCATCCGATCAACGACAAGCCCCTTCGTGCCAACGGGTAAATCCAGTTTTTCCCATGCCTTTTCATTAGCCGGAACCAGTTCGAGGCCCATGACTTTCTTCCGACCATCATCCTTCGGCGTTTTACCAAGAATCTTGTCGCGTTCGGCCTGGCGGCGGCGGCTTTTGGCTTCGTCCATATCGCCGGGGATCATCGTAAAGCTTTTAAATCCACCATCGCGCCAGACGGTAACGGTCGTTTCGCCTTTTGCCTCCGCCGCCTGCATGCGGAAATGCAGGCGCGATGTGACCGTTTCGCCATTCACCGCAACAATCACATCTCCTGCACGAATACCTGCCTGATAAGCCGGTTCGTCATCGGGGGCCCGGTGGATCAACATTCCCTCGTCATGGTCCATCCCCAGAAGCTTGCCGATACCCGGCTTGACTTCAGAATAGGCAATCCCGAACCATCCGCGTTTGATTTCACCATCTTTGACAAGCAGATTAATGATCCCCTGCGCATGTTCAGCCGGGATGGAGAAGGCCAGCCCCTCGTTCCCGCCAGAGCGGGTATAAAGCGCGGAGTTAACGCCAACGACCTTGCCATCCATCGACAAAAGCGGCCCGCCGGAATTGCCCTTGTTTACCGCGGTATCGGTTTGCAAATACGGGTTATATTCGCCTTTGGACAACTGGCGCTGCTTGCCTGAAATCACCCCAGTCGTCAGACTTTGATCAAAGCCATAGGGATAACCAAGCGCAAAAACCGGATCGCCGATACGGATCGCATGCGAGTTACCCCATGAAAGCGGCTTAACATTTTCAGGCCTTTCAACACGAAGGACGGCGAGGTCGGTCAGAAAATCCTTCCCCACCAGATCAGCACGAACACGACGACCATCTTTCAAAACAACGACAAAACGCGCACCATCGCGGACCACATGCTCGTTGGTAACAATCAGGCCGTCATCGGTAATGAAAAAACCGGTCCCGGTCGACGCATTGCGCTTCTTTTTCTGCCAGTCGTATTTCGGTTCTTCGCCCTTTTCACTTTCCTTGTTCTTTTCATCGCGATCATTGCGATCCTCATCCTCGTCCTGATCGCCACGTTCGTTTGGCGGCAGATAGAAATCCTCACCGTTTTCCTTTTTCTCCCGTTCTTCGGCGACGATCTCGGCATAGCTTTTCTTAATGACATTGATGCGAACAACGCCAAGTGAAACAGCGTCATAAACTTCGGCAAGGCTTTTATCGGACAGTGCCATGCTTGCCTGTTCTGCCATTGCATGAACGGGGACAAGGCTTGATGTGGCAAGCATCGCGGCAAACAGGGTCGCGGTCAGGGTTCTTTTCATATTATCGATCTCACAAGCAGGTTTGGCCGGGGACCAAGCCCCGGCAGGATTAACGTGGAATTTTCAGTAGGTGTAAGTCAGTCCGAGCCAAACTGTCCGGCCCTTGCGGTAGGGGGTAGATGACGCAAGCGTATGGGCGCCGCCGCGGTTCAGAACATTCTCGATGGAAGCATTAAGAGTCAGAACACCCTTTTCCCGGCTGATAATGTCGTAATCAAGCGTCATATCCAGATCGAAACGCGCCTTGGCGTCGCCGTCCTCATAGACATCATAGGTCGCGCCATTGATGGTGGTGTTCGATCCGCTGTCATCTATCGTGGAATAGGACAAGGTGTAGCGCCCGGTTAGTCCGGTACGCAGGCGATTGTCATCAAAACTCGAAAACAGGCTGGCGTTAAAGAAGATCGGCTCGTCCAGATTACCGGTCAGGATCGACAGATCCGTGGTCGATATGATCTTGCCGTTATAGACCACACTTTCGCTGTCATCGCTGGTCAGGAAGTAACTGTTGTTGGAAGTTCTGCGTTCGGAATATTGGCCATTGATATTGAACACATGACGCCCGCCGAACGGCCCGGAACCAATTCCCCTGCTCCATTCCGCGGAATAGGAGGTGTAGAGGCTGGCGCCCTCATTCGACAGATTATATTCGGTTGTTCCGGTGTCATCGGTGGCACGCGAAAACTGGTCACGGCCTTTTCTTTCCAGCCATTTCAACCGTGTTACCCCGCCAAGAAACGGCAGCGGGAATGAAACGGACGCTGTCTGTTCGTCGGAAAAGGGGGTGCTCAAACCTGAACCGGAAAATGACCGCTTTATCCCCGATGAAGACGCCGCCCAGTCATCATAGAAAATAGATGAACCCGGTGTCGTGGTAGTATCGGCAGTTCGCGTTTCACTGATGGTTGCCGGCGTTGCATCCTGAAAGGCGTAACTCAGCATGTTTGCTGCGTAATAGCGGTTCCACCCCGCATTGAAGCTGATATCCCAATCCGTGTAATAGGTCGCGTTGAAACGCGGGGCGAAGTTGGTATTACCAAGATAGGTATCGTGTTCAAGCCGTGCACCCGGCCTGATTTCCAGTTCGCCAAAAGGAACATGATCAAAGACAAGCGTATATTCATTATAAAGGGCTGTGCTTACGAAACTGACACTTCCTTCAAACGCTTGGTATTTTGTCCGCCGCCGGTTTGCCTGATCACCGTCATCGCAGAAGATGTCATCGGCACTGGCGCAAACGACGTTGGTTCCTGTGGTACGCGTTGTTGCATAATATGCATCTGCGCTACGTTCACGGGTTCCACTAAGACGATGGATATCCGCCCCCAGAAGGAAGTTCGTTCCAAAGATATCGCCGGTAAGGTCGGCTGTATAACCGATATCCTGCTGTGTCTGGGCCAAATCCCCGTACCAGCCGGTCACACATGTACTGGAGTCACACAAATCAGCATATTTTGATCCGGCCACCGTCGTGCTGATCTGACGACGCACATTGCTTTCAGAATCACGTGCATTTTCAGATGTATTAAAGGAAAGCTTGGTATCCAGAAACAGATTGGAAACCCCATAACCATCATATTCAAACGGCTTTTCGAGACCAACATAGGTGGTCAATCCATTGCCGATGATATCCATCTTGCTGTTGTAGTTTTCTGATGCTTCCCATTCCTGGGCATAGGGCGCATAAACGATCTGGGTCGTGATCGCAGCACCCGTATCGCTTTCGTAGCGCAGTTTTCCCAAAACGTTGTCGGCTTCGGTACTGGTCGTTACCTGACGACCGTAATAATTGTCACCCGCCGTCTTGGTCGTTTCGGCAGTACGTCGACCTGCCGAAACCAGCATTCCCCAATTATCATTGATCGGTGTGCTCGCAGACGCGGAATAAAACCATTTTTCATAAACCGGTTCTTTGGCGTCAGTGTCGGGGGTTTCCTCGGATTTCAGATGATAGTCGTTCCAGTTCGATCCACCCCGTTTAATGCTCGCGCCAAATGTTGGTTCGCTTGACGGGTTTTTGACCTTGTAATTAACAACGCCGCCTTGAAATCCGCCGTATTTAGCCGACACGTTGCTGTCGATGATCTCGGCCTGCTCGAGAATATTTGCATCGACATAGACGGTTTGAGGATGCAAACCATGAAGTGTGTCTGCATTGATCGTATTGTCGTCATCTTCTGGCATGTTTGAGTCGTTATAATTCGACTCAGTTCCGCCAAAGGAATTGATCCCGACACCGTCAAGCATGAAGTTGTTCTGATCAACCGCTGCGCCGGATATGCTGATATTTTGCGGACGCAAATCCTGTTCGGCTGTTGCAGTTGCACCTTCTTCGCCGCGTTGTCCCGCAATCACATACTGGACATTCGGATTGGCGCGAAAAATCTTGTTCGGGTCACTGTCACCCTGAACCACCGCACCGATCATCTCTTCGCCATACACGGTTGACCCGCTGGCCGCACCGGTTCCGAGTTGGAAGATCGTTGTGCGATTTGCACTGACAGAAACGGGGGCGGTAACGATTTCTTCGTCAGATGACTGGTTGGATAGCTTGGGGGAAATAACCAAAACACCGTCGGTAACGGCAAAGGTAACTTCCGTCCCCTCAAGCATTTGAAACAAGGCGTTTTCAATGCTGAGCTGACCAACCACGGCCTGACCATTCATCGCAAGGTTGGTGCCATCCTGGACCGAAAACGGAATACCGGCCTGCTGCGATAATAGCTCCAAGGCGCGCATCAGCGGCACGTAGGGAATGTCAAAGCTGTAAAGTCGTGATGCGACCGGCTTATCGACAACCGCACGTTCCTGTGCATGCAGAAAATTCGACGACATCCCCCCCAGCAAGGCAGAGGACGCAACAGCGCAGAACAGAAAATCCTTCCATGCCCGCCCCTTTGAGGTTTCGAAGAGGTTGCGGACTGTGTCCTGTTGTCTGGTAGGCTTCATTCGGCACGACCCAATGCAAGTTATTGCGTATCACTCGCACTTAAGGACGGAAGGCCGGACAGTAACCGGACATCTTTTTTAATATTTTTGTTCAAATAGGGAATTCATCGGGGAGTTCAGGCGAAATCCGCACCATTTTCAGGCCGAACCAATCTGGAACCTTGATTTCAGCGCACCAGAAGATACTGATCAAACGGCAGTTCAATCATTCTTGTTCCGGTTGTCCGCGCAATCAGATCAAGTGACACCATTGCATCGGCAACATTGAACCGCCCACGGATTTCGAGATCGGCAATGCCGGGATCAAGCCAGATTTCCATGCCACTCTGTCGGCTTACGGCATGTATCACATCAGACAGCTTTGCTGGTGAAAACACCCGCCAACCTTCAAGGATTTGCGTAATATTGTCGCCATTGAAGTCATGCCGCCGGACATCGCCCCCGCTGGATACAGTCACCCCTTCACCTGCATGAAGGGTGACTTCACGGGCAGGCGGCGATTGTTGTTGTTGTACCCGGACGGTTCCTTCGGCAACGCCGACTTCGCTGGTTTGATCATCACCGATCACAACGAAACGTGTCCCGACAACAACAGCCCGACTTTGTAGCGTGGTTACCACAAGCGGGTGGTCCTTATTCGGTGCAGCCGAAATCACTACCGCCCCATCCTCCAGAACGATATGGCGTTCGCGTTCGGTAAATTTCCAATAAAGCCGGGTACCAGGTGCCAGTTGCAATTCGCTGCCGTCCGGCAAAAACTGACGAACCGGTGCCATGTTCGCCGCGATATACCCCGGATGACCAGAATGGTCTGCCGGGGACAATGTCAGGACGGCAACAAGAATCGCCACGCACATTGCAACACCGCCCCAGATTGCTTTTCGCACATTTGATGCCCTTGGCGGGGTCGAACGTCGCGGCTTACCGACAGGCATCGATATTTGCCGCGTGCTTGATGGTGCATGGTTTCGCGCACCGGTACCTTTCTCAGTATCGAATTTCCGCAAGATATCATCGAAATCACGGTCACTGAGAAAGGCCCGAACCGCGCGCGCCGCCTGTTCATGATCCGCACTTTGGCCACACCACTTCTGAAATGCGACATGCGTATCTGTGCCCTCAATATCCGCACCATCGCGAGCAAGCCATTGCAGTGCCTGATCAACAAGGCGGCTTTGCAGATCTTTCTGTTCTGTGGTCTCCGGTTTATGGCCGGTATGGCGGTTGCCGCTCATAAGCAAAGGCCTAGTCATAGTGTTTCATCAGACCACGGCACGTTGTCATGGCACGATAAAGATGCTTCTCGATCGCGGCCTTTGACAATCCGGTCGCTGCGGCAATTTCATCATGGGTCTTACCATGCAACTTACGCAAGATGAAGACTTCTCTGGATCGCGTCGGCAAGGATGAAATTGCTTGCTCAAACGCCTGAAGACGCTGACGATGGTATATAACATTGTCTGCAAGCGGGCGGTCCTCCGCTGTCCATTCCAGCGGATCAAGCCCGGATTTAAGTTCGACAATATAACCGACATTGCGACGTCTTTGATGATCCCGGATCAGATTAAGAACCACGGTCCGAAGAAATGCAGGTGGATCGCTGATCGGTTCTTGCCTGTCTTTTGCCCCGGCAATCCTTACAAAGGCATCTTGGACAATGTCCTTTGCCTCATCAGGATTTCCCAACTTCCGCATAGCCAAACGCAGCAGGGACGCACGTTCCTTTTCAAAGGCGCGGACAAGATTTGCCGTTATGTGATGGGGCGCAAAAAAGTTCATGAAAACAGACAGGAACGTGAATTTGTTCCTGCTGACATACACCAGCAGCACTTAGATGCAAATAGTTATTAATAACTATTTCTGGACATCACAGCAGCTAGAATAACATCAGCCAGACCGGGATCAGCTATTTGGCGTCATGGAAAATGATGCCAAGCGTATGGCGTGTCCCTGCGCGCAGGCGCGAAACGCCGTGGCGCATATTCACCCGGTACGTGCCGCGCGTTCCCGCGACCGGACGACGATGAACCGGGAAAATCACGGCGTCACCTTGCATCAGCGGCACGACTTCGGCGCGGGACTGCATGCGCGGGCGCTGTTCGGTCAGGACAAATTCGCCGCCTTCGAAATCCGTTTTCTGGTCGCTTAGAAGGATCGCGACCTGCAGCGGAAACACGCAATCGCCGTAAACATCCTGATGCAGGCAATTGTAATCCCCCGCACCATAACGCAGCAAAAGCGGCGTCGGGCGGGTCTGCCCCGCATCATGGCATTGGGCAACAAACCGGGCATGATCGCCGGGGAAATGCCGATCCAGCCCCATCTCCCGGTTCCACCGGTTGGCAATTTCGGCCAATGGCGGATAAAGCGATTGCCGCAGATCCGCAATAATATCGGGCAGGGGATAGGCAAAATATTTGTATTCGCCGCGCCCGAAACCATGTCGGGCCATATGGATGTGGCTGCGAAATGTATCCGGCTCGTCATAGCGGTCAATCAATGCCCGGCAGGTGTCTGGATCGATCAGTTTTTCAAGGATTGTGCAGCCATATGCGTCAAGCTCCCGGGAATGTTTTTCCCAATCAAGCGATCCGATCCTGTCACGGGTCATCTCGTTCATTGCCCGGCCTCCCCGCTTTCAAGGTCCAGCAGGGTTTGCTTGCGCTCCACGCCCCAGCGATATCCGGAAAGATCACCATCCTTGCGCACCACCCGGTGGCAGGGAATCGCAACCGCGATGCTGTTGGCGGCACAGGCCTGTGCGACAGCACGGGTAGCACGCGGCGATCCGATCTTTTCGGCGATTTCGGCATAGCTTGCCTTTGTCCCGACCGGAATTTCCGAAAGTGCCTGCCAGACGCGTTGCTGAAAGGCAGTCCCGCGGATATCGAGCGGCGGGTTATGGCCAAGTTGCGGGGCTTCAACCAGACCGATGACCTGCGCCATCCAGTCTTCGAACGCCGGGTCACCGCCGATCATATCTGCCTTGGGAAAGGCATCCTGCAACTGACGCACCAGCGCATCGGGGTCATCGCCCAGAAGGATCGTGCAAATTCCCTTGGCACTTGCCGCACCAAGGATCGCGCCAAGTGTGCATTGAGCCACGGCAAACCGGATTTTTTCGCCCTTGCCCCCCGCACGATAGCTGCTTGGCGTCATGCCCAGCATCTTGTGCGAGCGTTCATAAAACCGGCTGTTGGAATTGTAACCCGCGTCATAGATCGCCTCGGTCACGGTATTGCTGCTGCGCAATTCCTCGCGCACGCGCCCTGCCCGATACGCACTGGCATAGGCCTTTGGCGTCACCCCGGTTAGCGATTTAAACACCCGGTGGAAGTGAAAGCGGCTCATCCCGGCCTGTACAGCCAGATATTCAAGGCTTGGCATTTCTTCAGCATTGCGGATGGTTTCGCATGCCTTTGCCACCGCATCGGCATTGCGTTCAGCAATCGATGCACTGTTCGGAAGGCACCGTTTGCACGGGCGAAAACCCGCCTGCTCGGCATCGTCGCAACTGGCATGGAACGCGACATTTTCCCGGCGTGCCAACCGTGCGCAGCAAGACGGGCGGCAATAAACCCCGGTAGTTGCCACTGAATAATAAAACCGCCCATCGGCTTTGCCATCGCGTTTTGCCACGGCCTGCCATTTATCTTCGTCACTGATCCAGCGGATCGTTTTGTTCAATCTCGTCTCCGTCAGCATGGGATGGCTCCTTTATCAGAATACAGGGATGCCAAATGCATCCGTTTGACCGGCATTCTGATCGTCCATTCCGTTGACCGCACTCCGTTCCTTGCTTTCGAATTCGTGGCCGTCATATTTACGAATTCAATGCCAATAACCGGAGTGATCCGTTTCCGTTCGCAATCTAGCGTCATGACATTCGGCCTTGCTGGCCATCCTATCATGACACAGGAGACGGAAATATGTTCACACTGGACGGTAAAACCGCAATCATCACCGGGGCCAGTTCCGGCATCGGTCACGCCATGGCCGAACTTTTTGCCAAACAGGGCGCACAACTTGTCCTTAATGCGCGGCGCGCCGATCTGCTTGACGATATGGTCGCCAATATTCGCGATGCCGGTGGCATGGCGGTTTCGGTTCCCGGCAACATCACGGACGAAGCAATTTCAAAACAGCTGGTCGAGGCCACCCTTGATCATTTTGGCAAACTTGATATCGCGGTCAATAACGCCGGGATGGTCGGGGGAATCGGTTTCGATCCCTGATATGGCAACCGATGACTGGCATGAAATGATCCAAACCAACCTGACATCGGCGTTTTTCGGGGCGAAATATCAATTGCCCGCGATGCTTGCCAATGGCTCGGGATCAATGATCCTTACATCAAGCTTTGTTGGTTATTCTGTCGGCATGCCCGGCATGGGGGCCTATGCCGCCAGCAAGGCAGGCATGATCGGATTGATGAAGTCGCTGGCAGCCGAATACGGACCACAGGGCATTCGGGTCAATGCGCTGCTGCCCGGTGGAACCGATACTCCGGCCAGCATCACCAACAAACCCGGTGCGGGGCCGGAGGTCGAACAGTTCGTCAACAGCCTGCATGCCTTAAAACGCATGGCAAAACCGTCCGAAATGGCGCAGGCCGCCCTATTTCTGGCATCCGACGCGGCAAGCTTTGTGACGGGCGTGCCGTTCCTTGCCGATGGCGGGGTTTCAATCAACCGGACCTGATGACGGGACGGGCCGGATGCATCGTGTCCGGTCCGTTTTCAGTTGCGCAAAAACTGCGTGATATCAACTTCGTCGCACTGTCCGGGTTGCAGGTATTTACGTCCGTATTCGATGTAAACGCCCGACGACAGCAGCAATTCGAACAGATCATTGTCGATCTGCCCCTTGTCGCGCATGTCAGCCAGGATCGCGATGCATTCCGATAACATTTTGGGCCGTTTATAGGGACGGTCAACCGCGGTCAGGGCCTCGAATATATCGGCAATCACCATCACCTTTTCGAGGATGCCCATATCTTCGCCAAGCAATCCGTTGGGATAGCCCGAACCATCCATTTTTTCGTGATGGTTGCCCGCAATCGCCGGAATGCGTTGCAGTTCCCGAGGATAGGGCAACTGTGCGAGCATTTCCTGTGTCACCACCACATGATCATTGATGATCTTGCGCTCTTCCGATGTCAGGGTACCGCGCGGAACCGAAAGGTTATAAAGTTCTCCGCGGTTAATGCCCAGATAGGCCTGATCGCGGCGGTCATCCAGAAGCCTTTCAACGCCGGGCTGGCTGAATTTGGCACGGTCATCTTCGGTCAGGCGTTGATTTTCGGCCCATGAAAGCCCGAGGGTACGGTCAAAATGGCGCACCCATTCCTGCGCCCCGATTTCATGCAGGACAAAGACCGCGTCGGTATCAAGTTCGTCATCACCAATATTGCTGTGCGCAACCATTGAAAACTGGCTTTCAAGTTCGGCAATCCGGGCGTTGAAATCGGCATCGCAACGTTTGGCATCCTCGCCCGCGAGCTTGCGTTTGAGCATCTCGATTTCGGCATCGCGGCGAAGCACTTCGAACCGGGTGCGGACTTCATGAATTCGGTTATGGATGGTTTCAAGTTTGGTGGCCTTTTCCACCACATGATCGGGTGTGGTGATCTTGCCGCAATCATGGAGCCACGCCGCCAGATCAAGCTCGTACCACTCCATATCCGTCAGATAGAAATTGGAAAATGTTCCCCGTTTTTCATCGACGGCGGCCTTGGCCAACATACGGGCAATGATGGGTACTTTTTCACAATGATGGGCTGTATGGGGGGATTTGGCATCAATTGCCTGCCCCAGAACACGCACGAAACTCTCCATCAGGTCGCGCTGTGCCATCAAAAGGCGGCTGTTTTCAAGTGCGACCGCCGCCTGGCTTGCCAGCGCATTGATGATCGGTTCGATTGCCGGATCAAAGGCAATAATATCGCCCGCATCGTTGCGCGCATTGATCAACTGCAACACGCCGATCACATTGCCGCGCGTATTTTTAAGCGGTACCGTCAGGAATGATTTCGACCGATAACCGGTTTTGGCATCAAAGGCGCGCGTGCCGGAAAAATCGAACCCGTCGGCGAAATAGGCATCCTCGATATTGATCGATTCACCACTTAACGCGACATAGGTGGCGATGTTTTTGTGATTGGGGATGCCCGCTGCATCATAAAGCGGCAGGGGTGGAAAAGGTTTCTCGTTTTCGCGGCCCGATACGAAGAACGTATCAAGCGTATCGTTCATCAGAATACGAAATTGAAGTTCCGTCTCGTCCTTGTTGACCAGATACAGCGACCCGCCATCGGCATTGGTAAACTGCCGGGCTGCCATCAGGATTTTCTGATGAAGTTCCTCACGACCCTGCTCTGCCGACAGGGCAATACCAAGATCCACCAGCTGCGCAAGATAGCGCGCATCGGTGTCTTCGCTTCGGGCTATGCGGGTTGGAGGATTTTTCAAATCATCCCCGGTGCGGGTCATAAATACGCGCCATTATCTGTGTCCACTCGCGATCAGAGCGGTTTGCCCGCCCTTGTTCTGGAATGCTCGTTTTACGAACTGTATCCATCAGGAGATTGAGATAATCTTAGCAGATGGCAAGTTCCACACAGGTAAAAAGCGATAATAAAGCTGTTATGCCCCAAAACAGGGTCCAAGCATAGTAATGCGTTTGGTGCGTGTCACTCCCTGATAAAAAAGATCAAAACTGCCAATTGGCCGGGACCCAGGCATAGCCGACATCCGTCTTGAGCATCCGGCCAAGGCCCGGGAACGGATAGTGGAAGCCGAGAACAAGGAGTCGGTCTGTCGCTGCCATGTCAAAGATGCGACGGCGAGAGGCAAGAGCCGTTTCCTTGTCGCGATCCGGCCCCGGCAGCCATGACCGGTCGACATTGACGATCGGATGATACGCAAGATCGGCCGTCAGCAGGAGCTGATCATTTCCGGATTGAACAAGGAAATTTGCCATGCCAGGTGTATGGCCCAATGCCGGAAGCGTGGTCAGCCCGGGGACGATCTCCTCACCGGCTTCGTACAATTCGATCCCGTTTGTGACCGGCTCGACACTCCGCCTGATGGCGGCGGCGAAATTGCGACGGAAATCCTCGGGCACCGGCATGTAGGAAAGGTCTGGATCGTTGGCGACAAAAAAGTCCCAATCGGCACGGGGCGCAAAGACAGTCGCCCTTGGAAAGGCCTTGCCTCCATCGACTGTTCGAAGATTGCCGACATGGTCCGGGTGCGTGTGCGAAACAACCACAATATCGATATCCTCGGGCCTTAAGCCTATGGCCGCCAGATTCTCGAAGATGCGACCACCTTGCGGGCCCATCGTCTGCCCGGCTCCGGCCTCAAGAAGGATACGCCTGCCATTCGTTTCGATAAGAAGCGTGTTGAGGTTCAGTGTCAGGCGGTCGGTCGGCAGGAAGGCTTGTCTCAGAACCTCCTCCAGTTCTGCCTCCGGCGCGTTGCTGGCGTAAATCCGTGGCGGGCCGCCGATCAGCCCGTCGCTCAGTACGGTGGCAGATATGTCGTCTCCGACGCGAAAACGGTAATGGCCGACATTTCCACCGGCATTCCCACTCTGGACGGGAGACGGCGCGCCGGAAGCAGCCTGCGCAAAAGCCATGTCGCCGGTTGGCAGGATCAGTCCCGCCGCTGCCGATGCAGCTGTCAGCATGATCTTTCTGCGATTCAATGTGATTCCGCTCATACTCATCATCCTGTCCAAATATCTGATTGCAGATGCCGTATTTGATTTCAGCTTGGTGCAGCATCGCGATTATCCGCAAGCGACGCCTCACAACATGCTTTCTAGGGATGACACAGATCGAGCGCGCAGATAAGCTAATAAGAACAGATCAACTTATTAAGCAAAACTTTGCAATGAAACCGCTACGCCTTGACAGCCTGGAGATATTTGAGGACGTCGTCCGATGTGGAGGCTTTAGAGCCGCCGCGCTTGGCAGGGGCGTATCATCCTCTGCCATCAGCCAATCGATCAGTGTGCTTGAGGAAGCGCTTGGCATCCGTCTGCTGAACCGAACGACACGCAGCGTCTCGCCAACCGAAGCAGGCGAACGACTTCTTGAACGACTTGGACCTGCCCTTCACGACATCAGAACAGCGATCGACGATCTCAATCAGCTTCGAGAACACCCATCCGGTACTGTGCGGATCAATGCGCCGGGCCCGGCCGCCGACCATGTTCTGTGCCCACTTGCTTTTGAATTCATGGAAATTCACCCCGACATTAATGTTGAAATCGTCAGCGATGCTGCGATCATCGATATTGTCGAGCATGGTTTCGACGCCGGTGTGCGTTTCGGACATCAACTTGCCCAGGACATGATCGCGATGCCGCTGGGTCCCGCCTTACAATATGCAATTGTGGCTTCCCCCGATTATCTGCGCAAGAGGGGGCGCCCCGGTTCGCCGGACGATCTTCTGATGCATGACTGTATTCGCCGTCGTTTTCCTGGCGGAACCATGGTGACGTGGAAATTCGTGAACAACGGGAATGAGGTCGAAATCACGCCGAAAGGCCGGTTGACGCTGAGTTCCGCGCATCAGGAGCGTCAGGCAGCCCTTGCAGGATCGGGCATCGCGCATCTGTTTGAGGATTATATCCGCGACGATGTCAAACAAGGCAGACTTGTCGAATTGCTTGTCGACTGGAAGAAGAAACTGCCGAGTTGGTATCTGTATTATCCGAACCGGCGCCACACAAGTGCGGCCATGCGAGCCTTTCTCGAATACATCCGCAATCGGAAATGGCCCCCGATTGGAGACTAATGCCCGGCAGGCATATCGGGAAACATGTAGCAGCAATCCGAAAAACACCGGCAAAGATGCCCCCGGACGGGGACGCTGCACGATGCAGGGTTGCCAATCGCGGCAATTTGGACTATCCGACGCGTTGAAAGCGTGCCGGAACCAGCATCGCACTTCGCTGATCACGCAATCTGGTCATGACCCGGCACCCAACCATCCTGCCCGGAGGCGACTGCATGATCCCCCGTTATTCCCGTCCGCAGATGACATCAATCTGGGAACCGGCGAACAAATTCCGTATCTGGTTTGAAATCGAGGCACACGCTGCCGACAAACTGGCCGAGCTGGGCGTGATCCCCGCTGCCTCTGCCAAACTGGTCTGGGAAAAAGGCAACAAGCCCTATACCCAGGACCGTATTGACCGCATCGATGCTGTCGAAGCCGAAGTCAAACACGACGTGATCGCCTTCCTGACCGAACTAGCAGAACAGGTCGGTGAAGAAGCCCGTTTCGTTCATCAGGGCATGACCAGCTCCGACGTCCTCGATACCTGCTTTAACGTTCAGCTTGTTCAGGCAACCGACATCCTGCTTGAAGATATGGACAAGCTTCTGGCCGCGCTTAAAAAGCGCGCCTATGAAACCAAGGACATCGCCTGCATGGGGCGTTCGCATGGTATCCATGCGGAGCCTGTGACCTTCGGCCTCAAACTGGCGACATTCTATGCCGAATTCAAACGCAACCGCGACCGTCTGATCGTGGCGCGTGAAGAAATCGCGACCTGTGCGATTTCCGGTGCGGTCGGCACATTTGCCAATATCGACCCGCAGGTCGAAGAACATGTTGCGGCCAAGCTTGGCCTGAAACCGGAACCGGTTTCAACCCAGGTGATCCCGCGCGACCGTCACGCTGCCTATTTCGCCGCCCTTGGCGTGATCGCATCCTCGATCGAGCATCTGGCAACCGAAATCCGCCACCTGCAACGTACCGAAGTCCGCGAAGTTGAGGAGTTCTTCTCGAAGGGGCAGAAGGGTTCGTCGGCAATGCCGCATAAACGTAACCCGGTTCTGACCGAAAACCTGACCGGTCTTGCGCGTCTTGTCCGTTCGATGGCGATCCCGGCAATGGAAAACGTTGCCCTTTGGCATGAACGTGATATTTCGCATTCATCGGTCGAACGCAATATCGGCCCGGATGCGACCGTAACTCTCGACTTCGCGCTGATGCGTCTGACCAATGTGGTTGAAAACCTTGTCGTCTATCCGGAACGGATGGATGAAATCCTCAATCAGATGGGTGGTCTGGTCTTCTCGCAGCGCGTGCTCCTCACCCTGACGCAGCATGGCGTTTCGCGCGAAGATTCGTACCGCATTGTTCAGCGCAACGCGATGAAGGTCTGGAACCGCGAAGGCGATCTGTTGTCGCTTCTGAAGACCGACGCAGACGTTACCGCGAAAATCCCGATGGAAACGCTCGAAAGCCTGTTTGACCTTGGTTACCACACCAAGCATGTCGACACGATTTTCGCCCGCGTGTTTGCCGACTGACGGTAGCATCGCGCACTAAAATCAAAGCCCCGGTCAATTTGCCGGGGCTTTTTTCGTTTACGGGTTTTGCGACAATGTCAGTTCCCGTGCCTCGCCCAGCAGCCAGTCGCGAAACAGCTTCACCTGACCGCGCAGTTCCCGGTTTTTCGGATGCACCAGATAATATCCCAATGGGACAACCTGAACCTGTTCGGGAAACAGATGGATCAGCTTGCCTTCCATCACGTCTTCCTCCGCCAGTAACGGATTGGCCATCACAACCCCCTGCCCGTGGATCGCGGCTTCGATCGCCATAGATGTCTGATCGATTTCAATGCGCTTGATTGCAGCAATCTCGACCGGGTTCATCCCTGCAAACTGGCCCAGCCATTCTTCCCACCAGTCATGCAGAATGTCGTTTAACAAAGTCGCACGCGCCAGATCGGCGGGGCGCTCAAACCCCATCCGGTCACGATAGGCAGGCGAACAGAAGGCCGCCGCCTGCCCGCGATAGATCAGGACGGCTTCAAGCTTTTCATCATTCCCGTCAAAATACCGCACGGCGATGTCGACCGGATCGCGATCAAAATCCGTGAATTGTACTGACGAACCCACGTGAAGTGACGTTGACGGATAATCGATCAAAAACCGCGCCATGCGTTTGGAAAACCATTTCGCGGCGAAGCTTGGCGGCATGACCACACGCACCATATGTTCGCGCTGCCCGCGCAAATGCTGGCTGGCATGGATAATCTGCTGCAGGGCGGGCGATATGCGCGCGGCATATTCAAGCCCGTCGGCGGTTGGTTTGACCTGCCGGACCGAACGGGCGAACAGTTCTACACCCAGCCATTCCTCAAGCTTTCTGATCTGCTGTCCGACGGCACCGGGTGTTACGTTCAGTTCTTCTGCTGCACGAGAAAAACTATTCAGTCGAATGGATGCCTCGAAAGCACGCAAGGAATTCAGGGGGGGATATGAACTCATAATACAGATTTTCTATTTCATGATCCAGATAACATGATTTGTACGCCATTCCGGCCAGACCTACAATCACGGCATTACCCCCACGAAAGTTCCGGCCATGAAGAGCAACGCATACCTCGTTTTCGGCTTTCTTGCCCTGTGCTGGGGCATGACCTTTTTGTTCAACAAAACGGCAAGCAACCTGATATCGCCGATGCAGGTGGTGACGGTACGTGTGATCATGGGCTTTCTGCCGGTTCTGGCATTTGCGATGGCGCGCAAGGTGCTGCATTGGCAGCATCTGCGTTATGTACACCATTTCATTGTCATGTCGCTTCTCGCGGCCACCGTTTATTACCTCGCCTTTGCCAAGGGCATCGCCCTTCTGCCATCCAGCGTTGCCGGGATGCTAAGCGGCGTGATCCCGATGTTTTCCTTTATCGCCGCGGCCATTTTCCTGCGCAGCGAACCGGTCAATATCCGTTCAATCAGCGGATTGCTGTTTGGCTTTGCCGGTGTCCTGATTATCGCAAAGCCATGGGAAAGTGGCACGTCGGGCATCGATCTGAGGGGTGTGGTTTACGTCGCCATTGGATCGGGCTGTGTCGGGCTTTCGTTCGTCTATGTCCGCAAATTCCTGAGCCCCCTTGGCATTTCACCAATAGCACTTTGCACCTATCAGCTTGGCCTTTCTGCTTTAACGCTTCTGCTGATTTGCGACTTTTCCGGCATGAATGCGATCTTCACCAACTGGAAAATTGCCACCGGGCTATTCATCGGCCTTGGCATGTTTGGCACCGGCATTGCCTATATGTGCTATTACTTTCTGATCGGGAAACTGGGCGCGGTCAAAACCGCCGGAGTCACCTATATCCCGCCGGTCATTGGCCTTTTGACCGGAAGCCTGATTTTGGGCGAACCGGTTTCCGCAACTGATATCGTTGCGACCGCCATGATCCTGTCGGGTGTTTTCATCATCCAGTCGGGCAGAACCCCGCCATCATCGACAAATACAACATCATCGAATGTCCGGGCACACAACCTGCCCGAACGTGCCTGAGACTCTCCGTCTCAAGGACTGCACCCCCGTGCTGATCGCGGGGGTGCTTTTTTATGGGATTATTTTGCCGATGCGGCTTTGATAAAGGCCGTGATCAGCGGATGATTTTCACCGCGCAGGGCGGATCGTTCCGGCTGAAAGGCTGTGCCGATAAAGAAACGATGATTGTGCAATTCCACCGAACGGGGATCGCCATCTGCATCCCATGCCCCAATCTGCAATGCCTGCCCTGCCAGCAGCCCCGCATAATCACGATTAAACCCATAACTGCACCGATAGGTTTCAATCAGATGATCCGATCCGCAATGAGCACGGATCAAACTTCCCGCAGCCAGATCAATCCCGGCATCCTGATCAATCAGCGCACAGGCCAGCGGCGCAATCAGCGGCAATTCCGCATCCGGATCAATTTCGGCATTCGCAGCATTGGCAAGTCCCAGAACATTGCGTGCATATTCCAGAACCGCATGCTGATAACCGCCGCATGTGCCAAGAAACGCGATATCGTTCTCGCGCACAAACCGGATCGCGGCAAGCGCACCTTCAAGATTTTCATACGGACTTGCCGGAACACACCACATCCCGTCATAGCCAGATAGTATCGGTGCAGCCCCATCATCAAAACGCGGTGTTGCGATCCAGTCATATTCGACGAAAAAGCTGATTTCGGCGGCCGCGATTTCAATGGCTTTGGGGATGGCCTGATGGGCGGTAACGGCGGGGTTGAAATCCCCGACAAGGGCGATACGGATGGTCATTTCAGTTCCTCGTTTCAGGTGACATTACGAGGGGAGCAACCCGAACCGCCAAAGAAAAACGGCCCGTGAAATCACGAGCCGGGTTTCGAGCGTTAAACAGCGCTGCCTTTGACAAGCTTACTACAAGTTTCCGGCGCGCGCCATATCTTCAAGTGCGATTTTTACCGCCTGTGCACGATTGGACACATGCAGTTTGCGGTAAATGTTTTTCAGGTGATATTTCACCGTAATTTCGCGCAGATCAAGATGGCGCGCGATATCCTTGTTCGGTCGCCCTTCGGCCAAAAGCGCAAGAACTTCACGCTCCCGCGGTGTCAACCGGCTGAAATCGCCTTCGTTGCCAAATCCGCCAGCCATGCGCGGTTCGCCGTCGCTACCGCCGCCAAATCCGTCCCCCATGTCATTAAGGATCGAGGATGGCAGATATTTTTCACCCGCCAGAACCAACTGGATTGCATTGGCAAGTGCCTGCCCGCGCAGTGTTTTGGGGATAAAGCCGTGTGCGCCATTTTCGATGGCATGACGTACATCTTCGCTGCGATAGGCACCGGAAAGCAAAACGACCGAGGTTGTTTTGGATGCCTTTTCAAGCGCGCGTTTAAGTCCCTCAAGCCCGTTCATGCCGGGCATGCGCAAATCCAGAAGCACCAGATCAAAATTATTCTGAGCTTCGATATGGTCCAGTGCCGGGTCAAGCGCCCCAGCTTCGACCACTTCACAACCTTCGAAATATTGCTGGAATAGCAGTGATAATGCTTCACGAACCAGATCGTGATCGTCTGCCAACAGGATACGCAAAGCCTTTACCCTTCTTTACCTGACCCACAACCATGCCCGACATTAACAAGCAAAACAACGCGTGGCTGCAACCAGAAATCTTTCTTGATCCGGGAACAGAATACGAAACCGGCTAATGGTTTGCAAATCCGAACTTTTTCTTATTTCGGGGAAACAACTATTCCTCGAGCACTTCGGCACGCGCGATTGGGCGTAACGCTTCGAGTTTACGGTTAAGTTCGCTGACCGTCATATCGACATTGTGTCGTCCGAAATCGGCCAGAATCACCGAAATCACCCCGTTTTCCTGAGGATTTGCAATAACATCGCCGATGACTCTTGCAGCATAGGTCTGACTTTCGGCCTCGGTCATACCCATTTTATCGCCGGCCCAAACGGCAAGCATTTTATAAAGGTGAGCCTCGATGCGGAAATTCTGTTCAAGATCAAAGCTGTATTTTGCCTCGAAACCGCGTTCGCGTTCGGTCAAATTCGTCATGTGCGCACTCCTCCATCTGATTTGTTTTTTGGCGGGACGTTTCCCCGTTGTCCTTTATTTATGGACTGTACCACGTCATGTCACCGTGGTGCTGTGATACTTTTGAATTTGACAAATGCCGGTTCATGTCGCTTTGATCTGGGTCATGTGTACAGTTATCATTCTGCGCCGCCCCGACCATGAATGGCCGGTGATTATCGGTGCCAATCGCGACGAAATGAACAACCGCCCATGGAAGGCCCCTGCCCGCCATTGGGAAGATCGCCCTGATGTTATCGCCGGACTGGATGAAACCGGCGGCGGAACATGGCTTGGCATCAATGAAGATGGCGTGGTGGCAGCGGTCCTGAACCGGTTTGGCACACTTGGCCCCGCCGACGACAAACGGTCCCGCGGTGAATTGCCGCTTGAAGCACTTGACCATGCCGATGCCATTGATGCCGCCCAGGCACTTGCCGAACTTGATGGCACAGCCTATCGACCGTTCAATATGGTGATTGCCGATAACCGCGATGCTTACTGGCTGGCCAATCGGGGGGATGGCAAAATTGAAATCACCGATATCCCCGAAGGATTGTCGATGATCACCGCCCATGACCTGAATGACAAGACCAATAGCGAACGCACCAAACGCAACCTTCCGCGTTTTTTAACGGCACCGCCACCCAACCCCGAAGCCGATGACTGGTTTGCCTGGCAGGCCCTTCTAGCCGATACCGGCTTGATGGAACCCGATCCAGAACATCATGACATCCGCGCTGATGCCATGCTGGTGCGCAGCAATATTGGGTTCGAGACGATCTGTTCCTCCCTGATCGGGCTTCCGGCCATTCCGACTCAGAAAAACGAATTGCCGCGCCGACCGGTCTGGCTGTTCGCCGATGGCCAACCAGACAAGGTTCCGTTTCACTCGGTTGAGATTTAGGCGCCCCACTAATTTCGCCTCGCAACGCCCGGATTTGGCGGACCATTTGCGCGGCAACAACCTGCCAGACGGACGGTTGCAAAATCCTATTATCAAGTCTGCGTAAATAGACCTACACGGCAATTGAGTTTCTGCGTCAGCACTGCTATACGGGGGGCGCGATTTTCAGGGTGCTCGGGGACACTCCCCGCAAGCAAAGATGTGAAAGATCCCGCCAATGTCCAGAAAGCAGCCCATCTACGAGGGTAAAGCCAAGGTTTTGTACGAAGGTACCGAGCCCGGAACCATCATCCAGTATTTCAAGGACGATGCCACGGCGTTCAACGCACAGAAGCGCGGCACCATTGCCGGCAAAGGCGTCCTGAACAACATGATCACCGAATTCGTCATGACCCGTCTGGCGGAAATCGGTATCCCGACGCATTTCATTCGCCGCATCAATATGCGCGAACAGCTTTGCAAGAAATGCGAAATCGTTCCGATCGAAGTCGTGGTGCGCAATATTGTCGCCGGTTCGATGGCAAAACGTCTTGGCCTTGAAGAAGGCGAACGTCTGCCGCGCCCGATTGTCGAGTTTTATTATAAAGACGACGCCCTTGGCGACCCGCTGGTTTCCGACGAGCATATCCTTGCCCTTGGCTGGGCAAGTGCCGAAGAGCTCGAAGAAATCGTTGGCATGACCCTTCGCGTCAATGATTACCTGTGCGGTCTTATGCGCGGCATCGGCATCAAACTGGTCGATTTCAAACTTGAATTTGGCCGGGTGTGGGAAGGCGACTTCATGCATCTGGTTCTAGCTGATGAATTCAGCCCGGACAACTGCCGCCTCTGGGATGCCGTCACCAACGAAAAGATGGACAAGGACCGGTTCCGCCGCGATCTTGGCGGGGTCGAGGAAGCCTATCAGGAAGTGGCGCGCCGTCTCGGCGTCCTGCCTGAGTCCGCAGATATAGAATCGCTGAATAAAGACAAATAATCCAAAAGGCCGCGCTTGCGCGGCCTTTTCTTATCGACGCCGGAACCTTCGGGACCGGTACATTATTGTTTGCAAACAAGTATCGCCGTATGGCGAGTGCGCACTCAAAGGAGCTTCTCGTGAAAGCACGTGTCCACGTCACCCTGAAGAACGGTGTTCTTGACCCGCAGGGTAAAGCCGTTCACCACGCCCTTCAGGGTCTTGGTTTTGCCGGTGTCAACGATGTCCGCCAGGGCAAGTTCATCGAACTCGAACTGGATGGCAGCGACGTCGAAAAGGCACGCGCCGAGGTCAAGGAAATGTGCGAGAAGCTTCTCGCCAATACCGTGATCGAAGATTACAGCATCGAGCTGGCCTAACTGCCCGGGCGGGGCTTTGCCGTTGCAGGGCCTTTGTCTATCGCGATCAAGTAACGGATATTAATCGAGAGACGGTATTTCATGAAATCCGCTGTCATCCTCTTCCCCGGCATCAACCGGGAGAATGACGCCATTGCGGCCCTTGAACAGGCCACCGGCACCAAACCGACCGTGGTTTGGCATGGCGAAACCGAACTGCCAAAAACCGACATCATCATGGTCCCGGGCGGTTTTTCCTATGGCGACTATCTGCGTTGCGGCGCCATGGCTGCCAAATCGCCGATCATGCGTGCGGTTGCCGAACGCGCGAAGGCCGGTGTGACCATCCTTGGCGTCTGTAACGGTTTCCAGATTCTGACAGAAGCAGGCCTGCTGCCCGGTGCGCTGATGCGCAATGCCAGCCTGAAATTCATCTGCAAGAATACGCATCTGAAGATCGAAAACACCAATACGCGCTTCACCAACCAGTACAAAACCGGCGAAGTCGTCGATTATCCGGTGGCTCATCATGACGGCAACTTCTTTGCCGATAGCGAAACGCTTGACCGCCTCGAAGGCGAAGGTCGCGTTGTTCTGCGCTATTGCGATGCCAATGGTGTCGTTGATCCGGCAACCAACCTGAACGGGTCGCAGCGTAATATTGCCGGCATCATCAACGAGGCGGGCAATGTCCTTGGCATGATGCCCCACCCGGAAAATGCGATTGATCCGCTCCATGGTGGCACCGATGGCCGCAATCTGTTCAAAAGCTTGGTGGAGGCAGCATCGTGAGTGCTAACGATTTCAACACCCCGATCACGCCGGAACTGGTCAAGGAACACGGGCTGAACGAGGAAGAGTACAAACTCGTCCTCGAAATCATGGGCCGTGAACCCAACATCAACGAGCTTGGCATTTTCTCAGTCATGTGGTCAGAGCATTGCTCTTACAAATCATCGAAAAAATGGCTCAAAACCCTCCCGACGAAGGCCGACTGGGTCATTCAGGGACCGGGTGAAAATGCCGGTGTCATCGACATTGGCGATGGGCAGGCCGCCGTCTTCAAGATGGAAAGCCACAATCACCCGTCCTTTATCGAACCCTATCAGGGTGCGGCAACAGGCGTTGGCGGCATCATGCGCGATGTCTTCACCATGGGTGCCCGTCCGGTCGCAAACCTCAATGCACTGCGCTTTGGCGAACCGGATCATCCGAAAACCCGCCACCTGCTTAGCGGCGTGGTCGAGGGTATTGGCGGTTACGGCAACTGCATGGGTGTGCCGACCATCGGTGGGGAAACCAATTTCCACGCATCGTATAACGGCAATATCCTGGTCAATGCGATGACCGTGGGTCTGGCCGATGCCGACAACATCTTCTATTCCGCAGCAGCCGGTATCGGAAACCCGGTTGTCTATGTCGGTTCGAAAACCGGTCGAGACGGTATCCATGGTGCGACCATGGCCTCGGCCGAGTTTGATGATGACAGCGATGAAAAACGTCCTACCGTTCAGGTCGGCGATCCGTTCACCGAAAAGCTTCTGCTGGAAGCCTGCCTTGAACTGATGGCGACCGACATGATCGTCGCAATTCAGGACATGGGCGCGGCCGGTCTGACATCCTCCTCGTTCGAAATGGCGTCCAAGGGTGGTGTCGGTGTCGAACTGTGGCTTGATAAAGTCCCGATGCGCGAAGAAGGCATGACCCCCTACGAACTGATGCTTTCAGAATCGCAGGAACGCATGCTGATGGTCCTGAAACCCGGTTGCGAAGACGCCGCCAAGGCGATCTTTGACAAATGGGAACTCGACTTTGCCGTCATCGGTATCCTGACTGATACCAAACGCATGGTTCTGAAATGGCATGGCGAGGTTGCAGGCGACCTGCCGATTGACCCGCTGGCCGAGGCATCGCCTGAATATGACCGTCCGTGGGAACCGACCCCGAAGCAGGACCGTATTGATCCGGCCAGCATTTCGGGCAAGGTCAGCCATGTCGATGCGCTTAAAACCCTGATGGCGTCGTCCGATCTGGCATCGCGTCGCTGGATCTGGGAACAGTATGACCATCTGGTCATGGGCAACACGATTGTCCGCCCGGGTGGTGATGCCGGTGTCGTGCGCGTTTCGGGCACGAACAAGGGCATTGCAGCCACCACCGACTGCACCCCTCGCTATGTCATGGCCGATCCGGTCGAGGGCGGCAAACAGGCCGTTGCCGAAGCCTATCGCAATCTGGTTGCAACTGGTGCCAAGCCGCTTGCGATCACGGATAACATGAATTTCGGCAACCCGGAACGCCCGCGCATCATGGGTCAGTTTGTTGGCGCTTGTCAGGGCATTGCCGAGGCCTGCATCGCACTCGACTTCCCGGTCGTTTCGGGCAACGTGTCGCTGTATAACGAAACCAATGGCGTCGGTATCATGCCGACCCCGGCAATCGGCGGCGTTGGGGTGATTTCCGATCTGGGCCATCATGCCACCATCGCCATCAAACGCGATGACAGTGCGTTGATCATGATCGGTGCCGCGACCGGTGAACTTGGTCAGTCGCTGTATCTTAAAACCATTGAGGGCCGCGAAGAAGGCGCCCCGCCGCCGGTCGACCTGAATGCGGAAAAACGGGCTGGTACGCTGGTGCGCGAACTGATCGAGCTTGGTTTGGTACGTACTTGCCATGATATCGCCGATGGCGGCCTTCTGGTTGCAGTTGCCGAGATGAGCCTTGCCGGCAATATCGGTGCCGACCTGCACCTGCCGGAATCCGGCAGCGAAGTCGCATGGCTGTTTGGCGAGGATCAGGGCCGTTATGTGATCGCCACCCGCGATCCGGACAAGGTCCTGAACGCGGCGGGCAGCGCAAATGTCGCCGCGGTCATCATCGGTCAGGCCGGGGGCGATGCGGTTACCATTGATGGTGGTGCCAAGGTATCCCTTGCCGAACTGCGCCAACTGAACGAAGGCTGGATGCCATCCTATATGGCAGAAGCTGCTCAGTAAGCTGCCTTCGCGACAAAACCAAAACCCCGTTAGAGAAATCTGGCGGGGTTTTGTGCTTTGGCCCGGTTCGGTTCAAATTAACGCAAATCTGCCGCCAGCCCCCGCAAAATGGCCGTCGTTTGGGCATCGGCTGGCAACAGGGTTGCGATAGCAAGTTCGGACAATGTGACCTCGACCGGAGTGCCAAAGACCGTGGTTGTGCTAACAAAGCGCAATTCACCGGCGTCACTTTGCAAAACCAGCGGCACGACAAGCCCGGACAGATCCCCTGCCCCGTCAGCGGCACCGGGTTCGTCTGCATTTTCGGGCGCACGGTAACGGCTGGCCTCGTCATAAAGGCCGCGCAGTTTCGCATCTGCTGTCACTGCAATCTGGCGGCGCCATCGGTCCAGTAAATGGTCGCGCCATTCGACGTAATTCACTACCCGGGGTGCAAGCCCGTTTGGATGCAGGCTCAGCCGCAGGATATTGACCGGCGGCCAAAGAGATTCCAGGTCAACCCTGCCAATCAACAGGGGCACAATCCGGTTTGCGGCCACCATGTACCAGTGCCGATCCATTGCCAGCGCCGGATAAGGCTCATGTGCAGCCAATATCAGATCCACCGCCGCCCGGATTGCAGCCGACTGATCGGTGCCAAGATCATGTTCGGCATAGATCGGCGCAAAGCCCCCCGCAATGAGCATCGCATTCCTTGTCGGCAGCATCCTGACGCCCCATGTCTTCTGTAAGGTACAGAAGCATCATCAGGGGCCAGAATGACATTTCCGGCAAGATTACTTGCCCTATTGATACTCGTCGTCGGCATGGCCTTCGCGGTCCTGATGCCGGCGACGCAAAGCCATGCCGAAACCATTTATGTCGACGAAGCCAATCCGCCTTTTATGTATCGTGCCGGGGATGAGGCCGTGGGCATTTACCCAGCCCTGATCCGTGCGATTTTCAGACATGCCAGCATAAATGTCGATGTCGTTGCCGTCCCTTGGAAGCGCGCCATTGAAAACCTTGACGCCAACAAGGGCGGTGTTGCCGGGATATACAAGAATCTTGAACGCCAGAAGAAATACGTCTTTTCCGAGCCGATCCATGTAGAACAGCTGATGCTATATCAGCGCCTGAGCACATTCAACAATCCAACCGATATTGATGACCTGCGCGGCCAAACCGTTGGTGTCATTCGCGGATGGAGCTACGGGGATCAGATTGATGATGCACGAAAACGCGGCGTGTTTAGCGCATCCGAAGCCACCGGGGACGAACAGAATTTTCAGATGCTGGCACTTGGCCGGGTAGATACCGTCATCGCGATTGGCGAGGCCGGGGATGTCTGGGTCAAACGGCTGGGACTAAGCGACAAGGTCGTCCGCAGCGAAACCCCGATCCGGAAAAACCCGACCTATATCGTATTCCACCGCGCATCATCGACAATATCGACGGTGACGATGATCAATCGATCCATCGAAGAACTGCGCGAAAACGGCACCCTGCAACGCATCTCTCAAGAAGTTTTGCAGGGTGCCAGCAATTATTAGGCGAAAGTCGGGCGACCTAACGGAAGCTGATTTTGGGGAACAGGCTTTTCTTCGGTGCGGTTTTCGGTCCGACGCGTTCGTCAATTGCCGCAGCAATCTTGTCGGCAATCGCGGCATAGGCCTTGGAATGTTCGCCGTCCGGATCGGTATGGATGATTGGTTTGCCTTCATCCGCACCCAGCCGGATTTTAAGGTCCAACGGGATTTCACCAAGAAACGGTACGCCCAGTTCATCGGCGGCCTTGCGTGCACCACCATGATCGAAGACATGATCGACATGGCCGCATTCCGGGCATTTATAATAGCTCATATTCTCGATCAGGCCGAGCACCGGCACATTGACCTTCCGGAACATATTAAGTCCCTTGCGCGCATCCAAAAGGGCAATGTCCTGCGGGGTGGAAACGATCACCGCCCCCGTGACCGGCACGCGTTGAGCCATCGAAAGCTGGATATCGCCGGTGCCCGGTGGCATGTCGACGACCAGAACATCGAGTTCGCCCCAATCGCTGTCGCGCAGAAGCTGTTCGAGAGCGCCCATCGCCATCGGCCCACGCCAGATCACCGGCTGTTCTTCATCGACCATAAACCCGATAGACATGATCCGGATGCCAAAGGCCGACGGCGGCACCATTTTGCCTTCCTTGTCGGAATGGGTTGGTTTGGCATCACGAAGGCCCATCATCCGTGGCAGGCTGGGCCCATAGATATCGGCATCGAGAAGACCGACCTTCAACCCCTTGGCCGCCAGTGACAGCGCCAGATTGACCGAAGTGGTGGATTTCCCCACCCCGCCCTTACCCGACGCAACCGTGATGATCGAACGGACACCCGTCATTTCGAGCGGCTTTTGCCCTGCACCTTGCGGACGTTGCCCTGCTTGCGGTGCGCCATGTTGCCCCCCATGTGTATGACCATGAGAATGGGGATGCGAATGACCACCTTGTGCCGGGGCAGAAGCCCCATTCGGACGTTCTGCCGTAAGGGCGACACGGACTGTTGTGACCCCGTTCACATTAGCAACGGCACGTTCCGCAGCAAGGCGCAGATCTTCAAGCGACGCCCCGCGTTGCGGGTCAACCGCGATCATGACATTCACGGTTTCGTCATGAATATCAATACCTTGCACCATACCCTTTTCGACGATACTCTTGCCGTCAGCCGGATCGATAACCGTCGAAAGGGCTTCAGTAATGCGTTCCCGGTTGGGCGAGGTCATATTGCAGTCTCCGAAAAATGGCTTAAGTCCGTGATCGCACAGAACTTGCAGGCGCGTATCGTTGTTTTGCGAGGCAAGCTGTCATATAAGGCCTTAGGGTGTGGCCCCATTAATTACATGCAACGCCGTCCGGATAAAAGGATTGAGACGGAACTTGATGCGCAGATAGGTCAGATGACCGCGATAAGCAAGCAATAGGCATGTCATTAATGGGCTCATGTCCCAAGATCGGTAAGCATAAATAAACACCGAACGGCAAGAAGAGGAAGACACTCGATGCCTTGGAATTCACAAGGGGGCGGCGGCCCCTGGGGTGGTGGCGGAAACAATGGCGGCGGCCGCAATCCGTGGGGACAGCGTCCTCAGGGTGGCGGTGGCGGCGGTGGTAACACGCCCCCCGATTTTGATGAAATGATTCGCAAAAGCCAGGAACGCTTGAAGCGGCTGTTCCCCGGTGGTGGTGGCTATAAGGGCTTTGTCCTGATCGGTATCGCCATAGTCGGGTTGTGGCTTTTGACAGGTTTCTATCGCGTCCAACCGGGTGAACAGGGTGTAACACTTCTGTTTGGCAAATGGGTTGGCACGACGGGCCCGGGTCTGAATTATTTCCTGCCCGCCCCGATTGGCGAAGTGATCAAGCCGAACGTCGAACGCACCAACCAGATTGAAATCGGTTATCGCGGTACCGGCAATGCCGGAACCGGCGGTGCGCGTGACGTCCCGGAAGAAAGCCTGATGCTGACCGGTGACCAGAACATCATCGACATTGATTATGTCGTTCAGTGGCGCATCAGCGATGCCGGTGCCTATCTGTTTAATGTTCGTGATCCGGAAAACACCATCAAGCTTGCCGCAGAAAGTGCAATCCGCGAAGTCATTGGCAAAACCAATCTGGAAGAAGCCTTGACCGTTGGTCGTGTCCGTGTTGAAGAACAGACACGCACCCTGCTGCAATCCATTATGGATGGCTATGCGTCGGGTATTTTCATTGCAGAAGTGAAAATGCAGAAAGTGGATCCGCCGCGTGACGTTATCGATGCGTTCAACGACGTGCAGCGTGCCCGTCAGGACCGTGACCGTTCCCAGAACGAAGCACTGGCCTATCGCAACGACATCATCCCGCGTGCAAAGGGTGAAGCCGAACGTATGGTTCTTGAAGCTCGCGCCTACAAGGATCAGGTTGTGAAGAATGCCCAGGGTGAAGCCGAACGCTTTACCTCGGTCTATAATTCCTATCTGACCGCGAAGGATGTCACCACGCGTCGTCTGTATCTTGAAACCATGCAGGATGTTCTGAAGAACTCCAACAAGGTCATTCTCGATCAGAAGGGTGAAGGTGCCAATGGCGTGGTTCCGTACCTGCCGTTGCCCGAAATCCAGAAACGCACGAACGCAGGAGGCAACAACTAATGGCAAGTCCTAAACTTATTGCCACCGGCGTCGTTGTCGTCATCGCGGCCGTGGTTGCATCCATGTGCATGTTCACCGTCCGTCAGGACCAGCAGGCACTGGTGCTTCAGTTCGGTAATCCGGTCCATGCGGTTTCCGAACCGGGTCTTCATTTCAAACTGCCGATCCAGAATGTGGAATATTATGAGCGCCGCATTCTGGAACTTGATCCGCCGGTTCAGCAGGTTCTGCTGTCGGACCAGAAGCGTGTCAACGTCGACAGTTTTGCCCGCTGGAAAATCGTTGATCCGCTGCAGTTCCGTCAGCGCGCAACCAATGCAGCCAACTTTGTTCAGCTGTTTGGCCAGCGTCTGAACTCGGTCATCCGTGGTGAACTTGCACAGGCCCCGCTTGTGTCACTTCTGTCGGATAACCGGTCGCAGATCATGGAAAAAATCCAGGCAACGCTGGTCGAGCCGGCAAAAGAATTCGGTGTCGAACTGATAGATGTTCGTATCGGCCGTACCGACCTTCCGCAGGAAACCTCGCAGGCGGTGTATAACCGTATGCGTTCTTCGCGTATCGCAGAAGCCGCACAGCTTCGTGCCGAAGGTGAAGAGCTCAAGGCGAAAATTCAGGCCGAAGCGGATCGTGAACGCGTCGGCATTCTGGCTGAAGCCCGCCGTCAGGCAGAAGTTCTGCGCGGTGAAGGTGACGGTCAGCGGAACATCGTTCTGGGTGAAGCCTATGGCAAGGATGCCGGTTTCTTCGAGTTCTATCGTTCGCTGGAAGCCTATCGTGAGGCCCTTTCGGATGGCTCGACCATGGTGATTTCACCGGATTCCGAATTCTTCCAGTACTTTAATAACTCCACGCCTAGCGCAACGCGCTAGACAAACGGGTGCTGGACAAAGCACTAGGGCGACCGGCATAGTGTGCCGGTCGCCCTTTTTTGTTTGAAAATAATGTCCTGTTGATAGTTATATCGCACACAGGTTCATAGAAACGCCGGAACGTCCACGCCCATGAAGGAACTCGTTACAGCTGTTCTCCTGGCCATCGCGCTGGAGGGAATGTTTTATTCGCTGTTCCCGGGCGGCGCCAAACGTGTGATGGAACTGGTGCAGGAAATCCCCGAATCCCAATTACGGATCGGCGGCCTTGTTGCCGCGGTCGTCGCCATCGCCGCGATCTGGGGTGTGCGGGTCTGGCTTTGAAGATAAAGTTCGGGGCCATTTCGCGCATATTTGCGCCTTCCGGTGTGCAAACACAGAAAAACCCGAGCTCTTCCTTGATTTTTCTCAGGCTTGCCAAATTTCTGACAAACTCGGCACTAACTTGGCTAGTTAAGCGGTGCATGAACTATCCAAAAGAACAGCATCGCGTGCTGCAAAAATTCAATACCGTGAACGCGGCAACGAACAGGATCAGACACATGCTAAAAGCATTATACAACCCGGCGCGAAGCAGATTTACGGCTGCGCTGGTGATTGTTCTTCTTGGCGTGACCAGCGTCTCGCAGATTGCGAACGCTCGCCCCGCTCCTGAAAGTTTCGCAGACCTGGCCGAAAAGCTTCTGCCCAGTGTGGTAAATATCTCGACCAGCCAGATGGTGGCCGAACGTCAGGGACCGGACTTCCAGTTCCCTCCCGGATCGCCGTTTGAAGATCTTTTCAAGGACTTTATGGATCGCAACGGACAAGGCGGGCAAGGCCAAGGCCAGACTCCGCAACAGCGCCGTGCGACCGCACTTGGTTCGGGCTTTATCATTTCGGCAGACGGTTACATCGTAACCAACAACCATGTGATTGATGGTGCCGACGAAATCACGGTACGCCTGCATGATGGCGATACGCTTCCGGCGAAACTGATTGGCCGTGACCCGAAAACGGATGTCGCACTTCTCAAAGTCGAACCGGAAGACGACCTGCCCTTCGTCAAATGGGGTGATTCCGATCATTCCCGTATCGGTGATTGGGCGATGGCGATCGGCAACCCGTTCGGCCTTGGTGGCACCGTGACCGCCGGGATCATTTCCGCACGTAACCGCGACATCAATCAGGGTCCGTATGATGACTTCATCCAGACGGATGCGTCGATCAACCGGGGCAACTCGGGCGGGCCGCTGTTCAACCTTGATGGCGATGTCATCGGCATCAACAGCGCGATCTATTCGCCGTCGGGCGGTTCGGTCGGCATAGGCTTTGCCATTCCGTCGGCTATTGCACAGTCGGTTGTTGACCAGCTTAAGGAATACGGCCGGACCCGTCGTGGCTGGCTGGGTGTTCACATCCAGACCGTGACCGACGATATAGCTGACTCGGTCGGGCTTGATAAATCGACCGGGGCGATGGTTGCCGGCGTGTCCGATGATGGCCCGGCAAAGGCCGCTGGCATCAAACAGGGCGACGTCATCCTGTCGTTTGACGGCAAGGAAGTCGAAAGTATGCGCCGCTTGCCGCGTATCGTTGCTGAAACCAAAATCGGCAAGGATGTCGATGTTGTAATCTGGCGTGACGGAGAAAAGAAAACCGTTCAGGTCGAACTTGGCGAACTTGAAGAAGACGTTGTCGCCACCTCGGCAGAACAGGGCGAAGAACAGGCACCGGCCGCAATTGCCGAAGCCGAAATCAAGCCGCTGGGCATGAAGATTGCCAACGTCGATGATGAACTGCGCCGCCGCTATAACCTAGCCGAAGGCACCGAGGGTGTCATCGTGACCGAAGTCAATGGTGACAGCTATGCCGCTGAAAAGGGTGTTCGCCCGGGCGACATCATTATCGAGGCATCGCACAGCTCGGTTTCCACGGTCGAGGAAGTTTCAGACGCGGTCAAAAAGGCAATGGATGATGACAAACGCACCATCCTGATGCTGATTGAAACCTCGGCAGGCCCGCGTTACTTCGGCCTGACGCTGAACAAGGAAGACTAAGACCTTCTGGTCTTGCTTTCCCAAAATCAAAAAGGGCGGCCTTTACTGGCCGCCCTTTTTGCATTCCGGCTTACGGGTTTATAAATACCGTGATCAGATCACAAAATCGGATTTGGCATATCCTTGCAGATACAGCAGCGCGGTCAGATCGCCATGATTGATGCAGATGCGTGCCTGTTCCTGAACCGATGGTTTGGCGTGAAATGCCACACCGGTTCCGGCCAGTGAAATCATCTGCAGATCATTGGCACCATCGCCAACCGCAATGGCATCCTCAACACCGAGGCCCTGCTCGGCCGACAGTTTTTCAAGCGCATCAACCTTGGCCTGACGGTCCAGAACCGGTTTCTTAACCTTGCCGGTCAATGTGCCGTCTTTGGTGATCAGCACATTGGCCTGATCAAAATCAAAGCCCAGTTCACGACGCACGGCACCGGTAAAGAAATCAAACCCGCCCGACACAAGGGCGGCAAAGGCACCATTGGCCTTCATGGTTGCCACCAGCGCTTTGGCCCCGCCGGTATATTCAACGGTTTTCCATGCCTCGGCCAGCATTTCGGTCGACATACCATCCAGCAGCCCGACTCGTTCATCAAGGGCGGCCTCGAAATCAAGTTCGCCATTCATCGCACGCGCGGTTATCGCCGCAACCCGGTCCTTGACCCCGGCAAAGGCCGCCAGCTCATCAAGCGTTTCACCGGTGACCATGGTACTATCCATATCCGCAATCAGCAATTTCTTGCGCCGCGTTTTGGCAGTCTGGGTCACGGCATCAACACCAAGACCGGCATCACGTAACGCCGTATCGGCAATATCAAGGCTCAGCCCGGCAAAGCCAATATCGCACGCCTCGCCCGCCGCCAGCCACGAAACATCCCCGACACGCGCCCCGGCCCCGGCCAGAACGGTTTTGGCACGCGCGGCAATATCGTCACCTAACGCGTTCGAATTGGGGGCAGCGATCAGGGTAAGGACCAGATCCATGGATTGCGGGCTCCTTGGCATGGCGAAAGATTAATAATATTGCGCTCTTTATCCGAATTGCGACCAGCAAAGACAAGAGCCGTTTTGTTAAGGCGTCCCCTCTACGCAGTTTTTGTCTCGTAATGATGACGCTAATCTCTATGCCTTGCAGGTCGAACCCCATAAACTGGCTGACCGCGATAAATTGAATGATTGAAAGTGCCTTTCCGATGTCGGCCCAGACCACAGCCCCCTTCCAACCCGTCCTGATCGTTGCGGGACCAACCGCCAGCGGCAAGTCCGCGTTGGCGCTTGATCTCGCGGAGGCGTTTGACGGGGTGGTGATCAATGCCGACAGCATGCAGGTCTATAGGGAACTACGTGTGTTAAGTGCGCGCCCCGACGAGAGCGAAACCGCGCGTGCACCACATCGGCTTTATGGCGTACTGTCCGGGCGCGAGGCATGTTCGGCTGGGAAATGGCGCGACATGGCGATGGCGGAAATTGCCGAATGCCATGCAAAGGGCAAGCTTCCGATCGTTACCGGGGGGACGGGCATGTATCTGAATGCCCTGACCGAGGGGATCGCCCCGATTCCCGATATTCCCGCCGGGATTCGCCAACAGATCACCGCTGATCTGGAAAAAGCCGGGCACCAGGCGTTTTTCAATGATTTTGCCAAACGCGATCCTTACACGGCCGCCACCCTTGATCCGTCAAACACCCAGCGCCTGATCCGTGCGGCCGAAGTTCTGGCGGGAACCGGGCGCGGTCTTGCAGACTGGCATCACGAGCCGATGGTGAGACCACCCGAAGGCATGGTTTTCAAAAAGCTGTGCTACATGCCGCCGCGTGACATCCTTTATGATCGCTGCAACCGGCGTTTCGATTTGATGATCGAGCAGGGCGCAATCGAGGAAGTCCGCGGACTTCTGGCCGAGAACCTACCGGAACCGGCCCCTGTGATGAAGGCAGTCGGCGTGCGCGAGCTCGCAGCCTACCTTGCCGGCGAGATCGATCTTGAGGCCGCCAAAGAGAAATCACAGCGCGAAACCCGGCGTTATGCCAAGCGTCAATTAACGTGGTTTCGCCATCAGATGAATGACAAGGAGATCATCGACACGCAATATTCGGAAAGTTTGGCAGACAAATTGCGTAATGATGTTCACCAATTTCTGTTGACCACGCCAAAGTGAGGCGATAGGTTGGCCCTTCCGCCGTCGAAATGGCGGAAAACCGCCGTTTCGGCGGATTTTTCAACTCCAGTTCAAGGGTAATTGGATCATGTATCAACCACGCGGTTATCACGCGGCACGTTGTTGTCGCTAAGGAAGAGGCTCGAAAATCATGGCAGAACGTATTTTAAGCGGTTCGGAAGTAGTGTTGCAGGCTCTGGTCGATCAGGGTGTGGAAGTCGTGTTCGGCTATCCCGGCGGCGCCGTCCTACCGCTATATGACGAGATATTTAAGCAAAACCGGATTCGTCATATCCTAGTACGCCATGAACAGGCTGCCGTGCATGCCGCCGAAGGTTACGCACGTTCGACCGGAAAGGTCGGCGTTGTTCTGGTAACCAGCGGTCCGGGTGCAACGAATGCCGTTACCGGCCTCACCGATGCGTTGATGGATTCGATTCCCGTCGTCTGCCTTACCGGGCAGGTTCCGACCCACCTGATCGGCAATGACGCCTTTCAGGAAGCCGACACCACCGGCATCACCCGCCCCTGCACCAAGCATAACTATCTGGTGAAGGACAGTGCGAAGCTTGCCCGAACGATGCATGAAGCATTCCATGTTGCGTCAAGCGGCCGCCCGGGTCCGGTTGTGATCGACCTGCCGAAAGATATTCTGGTCGCCAAGGCACCGTATCTTGAGCCTTCACAGGTTCAGCACCGCACCTATAACCCGGTTGTCAAAGGCGACCGCCGCCAGATTGAGGAAGCGCTCGAACTGCTGGCATCGGCGAAAAAGCCGATCCTGTATTGCGGTGGTGGCGTCATCAATTCCGGCAGTCAAGCCTGCAAGGTTCTGACGGAATTCACCCGCCTGACCGGTGTTCCGATTACGCTGACCCTGATGGGGCTTGGTGCCTATCCGGCATCAGACAAGCAGTATCTTGGCATGCTCGGCATGCACGGCACCTACGAAGCCAACATGGCGATGCATGATTGCGATGTGATGATTGCGGTTGGTGCACGTTTTGATGACCGCGTGACCGGCAACCTAGATTTCTTCTCGCCAGGTTCGCAGAAAGTCCAGATCGATATTGATCAAAGCTCGATCAACAAGAACGTCCCGGTTGATATCGGGATTGTTGGCGATGTCGGTCATGTCCTTGAAGACATGATGAAAATCTGGAAAGCCAAACAGCACAAGATCGAAGCCAAGGCACTTGATAGCTGGTGGGACGAGATCGAAGGCTGGCGTGGTAAACACTGCCTGTCCTACAAACAACCCAAGGACATCATCAAGCCGCAGCACGTGATCCGTCGCCTGCATGCGCTGACCCGTGATCGCAAGACCTACATCACCACCGATGTCGGGCAGCACCAGATGTGGGCGGCCCAGCATTTCGGGTTTGAACATCCGCATGAATGGATGACATCCGGTGGCCTTGGCACCATGGGATATGGCATGCCCGCCGCCCTTGGCGTTCAGGTTGCCCATCCGGATGCAACCGTTGTCTGCTTTACCGGTGATGCATCAATCATGATGAATATTCAGGAATGCGCGACGCTGACCCAGTATCGCCTGCCGGTGAAAACCGTCATCCTGAACAACCGTTACATGGGCATGGTCCGCCAGTGGCAGCAGCTTCTGCACGGGTCGCGCTATTCGGAAAGTTACAGCGAATCCCTTCCGGATTTCGTCAAACTGTCCGAGGCATTCGGCTTTACCGGTATGACTTGTAACAACGCGGCCGATCTTGATGACGCACTGACCAAGATGCTTGAAATCGATGGTCCGGTGATCCTCGACGTTGCCGTGGATGACAAGGAAAACTGCTATCCGATGATTCCGTCGGGCAAGCCGCATAATGAAATGCTGCTTGGTGCGGAAACCACCGGTGACGAAGCCATTGATTCCGACGAAGGGATGGTTCTGGTCTGATCCGCGAAACCCGTTCGCGACAAGACATCATCAAAACCAAAATCAAAGGCCGGGCCGGGCTGCACACTGAATGCGCCCGCCCGCGCCCTAGCGGAGCAAGACCCGTGAAAGAAACCGAAATTTCGAAACACACGATATCCGTTCTGGTGGATAACGAAGCAGGTGTTCTGGCCCGTGTCATCGGCCTGTTTTCCGGCCGTGGCTATAACATCGAAAGCCTGACCGTGGCCGAGGTTGACGCCAGTTCCCACCAGTCGCGCATCACCGTTGTCACCTCGGGCACGCCCATGGTGATCGAACAGATCAAGGCACAGCTTTCACGTCTGGTGCCGGTTCACAAGGTCAGCGATCTGACCCTTGCCGGACCATGCGTTGAACGTGAACTTGCCCTGGTCAAGGTGATTGCATCGGGTGAAAAGCGCGTCGAGTCCCTGCGTATTGCCGATATCTTCAAGGCACGCGCAGTCGATGCGACCAACAGTTCCTTCGTCTTCGAAATCATCGGAAGCCCGGAAAAAATCGACGCCTTCATCAAATTGATGGAGCCGTTGGGGCTTTCGGAAACTTCGCGCACGGGTGTCGCAGCAATTTCGCGCGGCACGCTGACGATGTGAGTTCGCCGGGGGTGCCTTGGCAGTCCCGCTTTAACAATTTAATCCATCCGCCACGCAAAGAAAAATCGCGTGGTCCAACGTCCAGAGGTATCGAAAGATGCGTGTTTATTACGACCGCGATGCAGATGTTAATCTGATCAAGACCAAAAAAGTTGCCATCATCGGTTACGGTTCGCAGGGCCATGCCCATGCGCTGAACCTTCATGATTCGGGCGTTAAAGACGTTGTTGTCGGCCTTCGTGAAGGTTCTTCGTCGCGCAAAAAGGCTGAAAATGCCGGCCTGAAAACCATGACCCCGGCCGAAGCCGCTGCTTGGGCAGACGTTGTCATGATCCTGACCCCGGACGAACACCAGGCTGCGATCTATGCCAACGAACTGCGCGACAACCTGAAAGATGGCGCCGCCCTTCTGTTCGCACACGGCCTTAACGTCCATTTCGGCCTGATCGAGCCGCGCGCTGATCTTGACGTCATGATGATCGCACCGAAAGGCCCGGGCCACACGGTTCGTTCCGAATACAAACGTGGTGGCGGCGTACCCTGCCTTGTTGCAATCGAACAGAACGCTTCGGGCAATGCGCTTGAACTCGCACTTTCCTACGCATCGGCAATCGGTGGCGGCCGTTCGGGCGTGATCGAAACCACCTTCCGCGAAGAATGCGAAACCGATCTGTTCGGCGAACAGGCTGTTCTTTGTGGCGGCCTGACCCAGCTGATCAAATACGGCTTCGAAACCCTGACCGAAGCTGGTTATGCTCCGGAAATGGCCTATTTTGAATGCCTGCACGAAGTCAAACTGATCGTCGATCTGATGTATGAAGGCGGCATGGCCAACATGCGTTACTCGATCTCGAACACCGCAGAATACGGCGACTATGTCACCGGCCCGCGCGTGATCGACGCATCGGTAAAAGAACGCATGAAAGAAGTTCTTGCTGACATTCAGGAAGGCAAATTCGTTCGTGACTTCGTTCAGGAAATGCATTGCGGCCAGCCGATGTTCAAGGCAACCCGTCGCCTGAACGCCGAACACGAAATCGAAGAAGTCGGCACCAAACTGCGCGCGATGATGCCGTGGATTGCTGCCAACCAGCTCGTCGACAAAGAAAAGAACTAAGCTTTACGCTTTGTTTTTCGAAACGGCCGTCCCGATGGGGCGGCCGTTTTTGTTTGTCCGCACACAACAGCCATGATCTGTTTGAGGTGGATTTTACAAGCCGATCCGCGTAATCCTGACCTTTAAAACTTTAACTCAAACATGAGCATTTTGAATGTCGGACTTTATCGATATCGCCCCGGAAGTCGCCGAAGCCCTTGTTGCTGGCAAGCCGGTTGTCGCCCTTGAATCCACCATCATCTCGCACGGGATGCCCTATCCGCAGAACCTTGAAACCGCGCAGGCGGTTGAACAGGATGTGCGTGACAATGGCGCAATCCCGGCCACCATCGCGGTGATCGGCGGGCGTTGCAAAATCGGCCTGTCGCCGTCGGAACTGGAGTATTTCGCCAAGGGTACCGACATTCTGAAACTTTCGCGCCGGGATATCCCATACTGCATCGCCAAGAAACGCGATGGTGCGACCACCGTTTCAGCAACCATGATTCTGGCGGAAAAGGCCGGTATCAAGGTCTTTGCCACCGGCGGGATTGGCGGGGTTCACCGCGAACTGGCGGCAAGTTTCGATATCTCGGCCGATCTGACCGAACTTGGCAAAACCAGCGTTGCCGTCGTCTGCGCCGGTGCCAAGGCGATCCTTGATATTCCGATGACGCTTGAACATCTTGAAACGCTGGGTGTGCCGGTGATTGCATATGGCACCGATGAATTCCCGGCGTTTTATACCGTCAAGAGCGGCCAGAAAGCCCCGATCCGCCTTGATAGCCCGGTTGAAATTGCCGAATTCCTGAAATCGAAATGGGACTTTGGTCTTGAAGGCGGGGCTGTAATCGGCAACCCGCCGCCGACTGACAAGGCACTGGAGCTTGATGCGATCGAACATGCGATTGATAGCGCGCTGATCGAAGCCAAGGGGCTTAACATCCATGGTCGCGACGTCACGCCCTTCCTTCTGGAACGCGTGACCCAGCATACCAAGGGCAAAAGCCTTGAAGCCAATATTGCGCTGGTGCGCAACAATGCCGTCCTTGGCGCCAAAATTGCGGTTGCGCTGGCGGTCTAAGGCCCTCTTTCCGGAAACATTGCAAAAGTAAAAAAGCCCCTGATCCTGTCAGGGGCTTTTTCCTTGGAATTTTCGGAAGCTGCGCTTAATCAACCTTGTCGTTGCCTCTCAGATCGCCGCATTCACCATTCTCTTTTTCGCGCATCGCATTTGCCGCTACAAGTGCACGAATGATCGCCAGAACTGCAGGTGAATCCACATCCGACCCGCGGATGGACCGCTCGTAACGAGCGACATCGTTAGCAAGAAACTGCAAATTGGATAAAACAATATCGGTTGTCTGACGTGACAGATACAACCTGCCACCATAATCGTTTGCCGTACGGCGCAATAAAGCCGTCATCGTCGAGAGTTGTTCACTCAACATCTGTTTTCTACGCGATTTATGATTTTAATTATCGACCCAAAACTTATTATCGCTATTTTTCGCGTATAAACAACGCTTAAATACACTAAATACGCGATGAATACGCAAAATTCGCGTAGACACAATGCAGAACACTTCACAAATTTGCCTATTCAGAGTAGCCTCCGTGATATTCCAAACACAGTAAGCAGAGCCAAATGTATGAACCCCGATGCAATGACCGGACTGGCCCAGCGGATCGGAATTTGCGAAAAGATCGCGGGATCACGCAGCGCCCTTGCGGCAAAAACAGGTATTGCCGCACGCACGCTCGAAAACTATAGCCACGGACGCAATGACCCGAAGGCATCAGCATGTGTTGCCATTGCACAGGCCACTGGCGTTTCGATCGAATGGCTCATGACTGGCATTGGCTCCCCTGCCATAGAAGCCCCTGAAAGCGAACGCAAAATCGTTTACAATATTGCCTATTTCCTTGCCCGCAAATCCAAGGCTGTCAAAGCGGACCCAGTGGAGTTTGCTGATTCATTTCTGTCACTTTACGATTATTGCCGGGAGAAGCAGCAATCGGGATCGGAAACGTTTGATGCACAGGCATTTGAGAATGTCGTGGAATTTGCATCGAAGCGTTTTCAGAACAATAGCGCCTGATCAATAGCTGCAACCGTTGCCGCAACCGGTTGCAATCATCACAGACATAACCGACTTCCGGCAACCGCTGACCTTCAATTACACGGTCGCGTTTCACCTGACTGCGCCATCCCATTTGCGCATACCAGAAGCGGATCGGATTATCGCGGAAAGCCCAAAGCACCGGCGGGATCAGGCGACGTTCGGTCAAAAAATCAACCATGGTCAACATCATGATCGGCCCAGTTTCCCGGCCGCGATAGTCCGGTAGGACATAAGCAGCATGCATTTCGCCTTTTCCGTCGATGTCCGGGTCCTTATTGCGACAACAGAAACAAAACCCAACAACCTGTTGACCGGATTCTATCACGAATAGTCCATCGCTATCTTCGTGGGAGTCGAACCAATCCAGCCATTGCTGATGACGATATTCTCGCGACCGACTGCGCAAAACGGCTTCGGGCATGAAGGCATATGTTTCACGCCAGCAGAAGGCATGAATCTGCGAAATCATTGAAACATCGTCGATTTTTGCAGCCCTGATTGAAATCATTGATTTTCCTCCAATTGATTAATGGACGAAAATCATTGCACATCTTTCGCGTGTTGCGTTTTCCGTATACAACTATTTTAAAGAAACCAGCGAAAACCATTACCGTCTTAAACGATAGTGACCGGATTTAATGCATGCTTGATATCGATCTTCAGAAACGTCTTGATCAGGCTGCCGCTGGTGTTCGTAAAGAGAAGCCAGCCTTATCCAGAACTCAGCATATCGCGATTACGATTGCGGTTTCGCTGTTCATGACCACGGTTGGCATTGCAACCTACGCACAGCTTAACAGCATCCCCTCAATGCCATCTGACGATCTGGGGAAACTTGCTGTCCTGGTCAGTGATGTGACGGAGTCGGTACCGGCTGACATCTGGGCGGCGATGGAAAATCATATCGGCAAGCCTGCCGAAAATTTCAATGCGGATGATCAAGTTCGTGCAGTTGCATTCCTACTGGAACTGATCGAAAACCAGCCCAAGCCTACAATCAATATATGGTAACGACTGAACTTGTCACGACAACCGGATAATCGCGCAATTTACGCCACATTGTACGCGCCGGGTAGGTATTAAGCTTTGTCTCTGTAATACCTGATAAACCGTTACCGACCATTAAGCTATCGAAGAAACCCGAACTCAGTTCCATTTGAGCAGGGCTGGTCATGACTGCGACACCATCCGTGGTAAAAGCCGAATAGAAACACAAACGGCATGCGCGCTCTGCGGGGAGCCAGGCATCGGGCGTCATCACCGCCACGAGTACTCCGATCGTTTTGCCCGACACCCCTCGCAACACACGTGTTACAGGGATAAAGGGAACGCCGGATTGCTGACCGGTTACCGGCGTCCCGATATTAAGGGCTTCACTACCTGTAGCAATGGTCTGACTGAAATAATCGCGGCTCGACAAATCCAGATCCGCCGCAGGATAACGTGTCGTGTCGAAACGCAGAATCCCCTTGGCATCAATAAACAAAAGAGCACGAACCGCAGAAACCTGTTCAGTAAACCGTTTCAGGCTGCCTTGCAGAACCACTTCGTTCATGTTGCCGTCATTTCGCAATAAGTCCGCTGAACGACGCATCAGACCATCAGTTTGGTTCAATATATTTTCGACATGGGTGGCCATCAGAAGAACGTTCTCTTCCAAAGAGATACTCGCCGGGTTGGCGGAAGCCGTGCCGGGCAACCACATCACTCCGATCAGAATTACCAGCCATCTATTCATCAAATCCCCGCGCCGTTGATAGCAGCAGCTATTCAAATTTGAACTTCCTGTAAATCAAACAACAGCGACGAGGCGCAAGCAACATCTAATACATGTTTCTAGGTGCTTGTTTGATGGCGGTGAGCCGCATCAAGACGGGTATCATCAATCGGATCGCCCCAGACATTGGCGCAGGGCAAAACACCGGCCCAGACCGGCAGACCATAATCTTCCTCGTCATCGACCGGATCACCGGTGCGGACCTTGGCCGATACCTCGTTCAGATCAAAACCAAGGAACATGGTGGCCTTGAGTTCCTGTTCATTGGGATGACGGATCTGGTCCCAGCGGCCTTTGGACAGCTTTTCGACAAACAGCCGGGAATGTTCCATTTTGCCTTCCGGGTCGGCGACGATTTCACCCTTGCCGTAAATCACCACCGAACGGTAATTGGCCGAGTGATGAAAGGCCGAACGCGCCATCACCAGACCGTCCAGATGCGTAATGCACAGGCAGGCTTCCTCACCATTGGCGATGGCGGCCAGAATGCGGTTCTTCGATGCACCATGGATATAAATCCGTTCGCCCACGCGCCAATGCGCAGTCGGGATCATCGAGGGGCGACCATTCACAACGGTTCCGACATGGCAGATCAGGGCATCGTCAATAATGCCATGCACAAGTTTTCGGTCGTAACTGGCACGTTTGGGGCCACGCACCACTTTGGTTGCGGGATGGACTTCGTATTGTGCCGGAAGTGCCGTGGTCTCTGACATTTTCTTTGTTCTCTGTAACTTCTGGTGACGCAAGGACTGACGTCATCATCGACAGAATTGGACTTTATCACAGGTCCGTTATAATAATTTTGACAGAACCAATTTCAACATCATCCGTCACCGATTGGCCAAGATGCGCAGCGACTACACCTGGATTTATCCCAGCCATACCGCCAAATCCGATAATGCGAAGGAAGACAGCGCCTATCGCCGTCTTTACCTTGGCATTCGCCAGGCCATTCTGGATGGGCGGCTGCATCCGGGCGAAAAACTGCCCGCCAGCCGCGATCTGGCCAAAAGCCTTGGCATTTCGCGCAATACGGTGGTGACGAGTTTCGATCTGCTGGTGTCCGAAGGTTATCTTGAAACCCGGATCGGGGCCGGAAGCTTTGTTGCCAGCAGCCTGCCCGACCGGGAAATGACCGCCACCGCCACCCCCGAAGCACTGGACCCGGCGCGCAAGGCGACCCGCCCCGTCCGCCTGAGCCAGAGTGCCACACGCATGCTGGCCTATGACCGACGCTTTCCAAGATTTCGCGTGGCGCGTCCGTTTAACCCGGCGACACCGGATCTTGATGCCTTTCCATTTGATCTGTGGGCGCGGTTGTTGCGCCGAAGCTGGCGGGCACCTGCCCTTGACCTGACCATTCCGGTTGATCCGCTTGGCATGCCGGCATTGCGCGACGAGGTTGCCAAGTGGCTGCGCCAGTCACGCGGGGTCAAATGCGATGCCGATCAGGTGATGATTGTTTCAGGCGCGCAGCAGGCGCTGGACCTGATTGCGCGTGCCCTTGTGGATCCGGGTGACGTGATCGCGACCGAGGACCCGGGTTACGAAGGCATTCGCGGGGTTCTGGCCGCCAGTGGCGCCACCTTGCTCCCAATCCCGGTGGACGGCGAGGGATTGCAGGTAGATCAGCTTGGCAAGGGTGCACCGGCCCGGATCGTCGTTACGACGCCATCACGCAATTATCCGCTGGGCACGACATTGTCGCTTGCCCGTCGTCTTGCCCTTTTGCAATGGGCAGATGCCCATGATGCGTGGATTGTCGAAGACGATTATGACAGCGATTATCGCTATGACGGGCCGCCGTTATCGTCCCTTCAGGGATTGGATCGGCAAAATCGTGTGCTTTATGTCGGCACGTTTTCACGCGTCCTGTTTCCCGGTATTCGGCTTGGATATCTGGTTTTGCCGCCTGCCCTGATCCCGGTATTTCGCGGGATGCGCGGCTTTGCCGACGGTGTACCGGCCCCAACAGCACAGGCCGCATTGGCCTCCTTCTTCGCCGAGGGGCACTTTGGCGGTCATGTCCGCAAGATGCGGTTAAGCTACGGGGAGCGAAGGGCACATCTGCGCGAACTGATCGAAACACGTGCCAGTGATATTTTGCAGGTCCTGCCATCGGATGGCGGATTGCATCTTTGTGCGCGCCTGACCGGTGGACAGGGTGATGTTGAATTGCAGGAACGGATGGTTCAGGCACAGCTCGATTGCCGCGCCCTTTCATCCTATTACCATGATAAATCAGAAGAAAATCGCGGCAATCTGCCACAGGGGCTGGTGCTTGGCTTTGCCGGATGGAAAAAGAATGTGATTTCGCAAAGTTTCGATGAACTGATCAATCTGGTCCGCCGTACATGATGATGTACCCCGAGCCAGAGAGAGCGCATCGACATCCCTCTATGCTGTCACAGTCGATGTGCTCTCTCACCCTTCAGCCCCTTCCTCCCCCAAAGGTACGAGTTCCCGGATGCCCTCTGTTTCTGCCGCCTCGGTTGCCATCATGTGGTTTCGCAATGACTTGCGTCTTGCCGACAATCCGGCATTGAATGCCAGCGTAAAGTGGGCACAGCAAAATAACGGCATCGTTCTTCCGGTCTTTATCCTTGATCGGGTGATTGATGCCCAATTGGGCGGGGCGACGCGCTGGTGGCTGGAAAAAAGCCTGACGCGTCTTGATGAAAGCCTTGCAACAGTGGCCGGAAAAAAGGCCCCCTGTCTGCGGGTTTTCAGATCAGATGCGCGGGACGTTTTCAATCAGTTGCAAACTGATCACAAAATCGGCGCGCTTTTCTGGAACCGTCTTTATGACAAGGCGTCCATCGCGCGCGATACTGATATCAAATCATCCTTGTGCGATCAGGATATCGAATGCGAAAGCTTCAATGGTCAATTGCTGTATGAGCCATGGGAAGTCAAAACCGGTGCCGGGACCGACTTCAAGGTTTTCAGCCCGTTCTGGCGGGCGTGCCTGAAACTGCCACCCCCGGCAGAACCGAAAAAAGCCCCCGAAAAGATCCCGCTTGGCAATCTGAAACTGGCCAATGAAACGGACATTGCCGGGCTTGATCTATCGCCCAAGCCGTTTGACTGGGCCACGGGCTTTACCGACCGGTTCACACCCGGCGAACAGGGCGCGATGGATCAGCTTTACGGCTTTATCGATGACCGGTTGATTGATTATGCGGACTTGCGCGACCGGCCCGATCATCGGGTGACATCGGAACTTTCGCCGCATCTGCGCTTTGGCGAGATCAGCCCGCGCCAAGTCTGGCACGCGGCAAACCATTATGCCGACGCCCATCCCGGCCAGGGCAAAACCGCATCAAAATTCATGGCCGAACTGGGCTGGCGGGAATTTGCCCATCATGTGCTGTTTCATGCCAGGGATCTGAAATCCGTGCCGCTTCAGGGCCAGTTCACAGAATTCCCATGGGTCGATGATCCAAAGGCGCTTGAACGCTGGCAACGCGGGCAGACCGGTTTTCCGATTGTCGATGCCGGGATGCGGGAACTTTGGCATACCGGCTATATGCATAACCGGGTGCGGATGATTGTCGGGTCGGTACTGATCAAACACCTTCTGATCCACTGGCACGAAGGACTGGCGTGGTTTGACGATACGCTTGTCGATGCCTGCCCGGCCAACAATCCGTTTTCATGGCAGTGGATCGGGGGATGTGGTGCCGATGCCGCCCCCTATTTCCGGATTTTCAATCCGGTCCTGCAAGGCGAGAAATTTGATCCCGATGGCAGTTACGTCCGGCGATGGGTGCCGGAACTTGCCGACATGCCCGCGCAATATATCCACAAACCGTGGGACGCATCCCCCTTGATCCTGAAAGCCGCTGGGGTGGATTTGGGCCTGACCTATCCCGAACCCCTGATCGGGATCAAGGAAGGCCGTGAACGCGCGCTGGCGGCCTATCAGGATATGAAACGCGCGGTAGCTTAGGCTGCACTTACCGCGCCTTGCGCAAATACCAGATCAGGTTATCCATCGTGTTGGGCAGCAGGGTGCCACTCGAACAGATTGCAGCTTCGACAAAACTGTCCCGATAACCTTTGCTTTTGGCATTATCAAGCTTGAGGATTGCGGTTCCGACCGCGCAACGGTTCTGCTCCTTGTCTTTGCCAAAGGCAACGAAGCCCTCTGCCCCGTTTGGATGGCCGGGTTTGCCGACGATGGTGTAATCGAAAACCAAAGGCCGCCATCGTTCTTCAAATGCGGGACGGGTATGGATGAATTTCTTCCGTCCGGATGGCATGTCGTCCGCCGCCCAATAGGCTATTCTTACCTGCCCCTTGCCGCCATCAAGTTCCCAATTGTAATGGGCGGCTGCCGTTTCGAAAAACCCATCCCTTGGCAAATCCCGAACAGAGGTCACCGACATTCCCGACGCTTCGGCGATATTGAACTGTTCCTGATAGACAACGTCGCTTTCGGCCGGAAACTCGTTACTGGTCACGCATGTCGACAAAGCCATGATCAGCGGCAAAAGGAGCAGATGATGCAAGACCAACATTAGTCCCAATGCAGATCCCCAATCTGTCTACTTCCAGAACAGCTTCTGCTTTTCGAATTTCTTCCATGCCTGATCAAGTCCCTGCAGGCGATGATCGGCGCGCGCGCCGAACCAGCCGGAAATCAGGCCAATGGCGACCATACCATCTTTGGAAAGTTGCGGTTTCAATGCCATTAGCCGCGCTTCGGCCACCGCAACATCGTTCAGCCAGCCAAGGATTTCCTGAAGGGTTGCCAGTTCCTTGCGAAACTTCTTTGCCGGTTTCCCGTCATAAACCTCGCCAAAGAAATCGCTGCCATATCGCATCTGTTTGACATCCAGACGCAGGGCATGCAGTTGCGGGACGGTCAGGCTGCCAACATCACTGCCACGCTTGGTCAGGCGTTTATAGGCGCGGCTTAGCAAGGGTTCGGCAAGTTTGGTCACGGAGGCCGACATTGCCTTCATCTGGCTGGCATCCGCCCCAGATGCCCAGCGTGAATAGCTTGACCATGCGCCAAGCAGCAGCAGGAGTTGCTGATACTCGAAACTTTCAAGCATTTCGCGTGCGGTCACCAAGGCAGCCTCGCGCTGTTTGGCTGCCGCCTTGCGCAAATCGGTAACCCCCGGATGATCGGGAAAGCGTTCTTCGACCATCGGCAGGGTTTCATTGAGGAAAACATCCCAGTCGCGCAGGCCATCAAGCGCCTTGGTGCAATGTTTCAGCAGGCGGCGGATCAGAACGCCTTCTCCCTGCGGCAGGTTTTTCTTGAAAAGGTTGAATGCCACGCGCAGGCGCCGCATGCCCACCCGCATCTGATGACAGCCTTCGATATGAAGGTCTTCACGCACGCAGACCTCGTTCCCAAGGATCATGCGAAGCCCCTGCGCCAGTACCGCCCGAAACGCGGTTTCGGCCGACATATCGGCAACAAGCCCGCCGGGGGCCGCCTTGTAAAAGCCCGGCACCTCATTCAGATAAAGCGCCCGCCCGCGCGATGCCTTGGACCGCAGGCTCAGGAACAGGGGCACGGTGCGTTGCAGTTCAAGTGCCAGATCAAACAGGGCAGCGGGATGGCCTTCCTTCAGCTCCAGCTCGACCTCGGACAGGGGGGATTCCTTTTCCGCGGTGCGCACCACGCCCTGATCGATTGCCAGTTCCATGATCGCGTCGCGATAGGTCAGATCAACGGCACTGCGTTTCAGGTCGGTTTCAAAAATCCGGTCGATCTTCTTCTTTTTGACATGCCTGTCGAGCAAGCCCACCACGTCTTCGTCGGTGAATTTATCCAGATCAAGAACACCGTCGGGCAGTTCGACATTCCATTCATGACGTTCGGGCAGTGCTTCGCGCATGCCGTTCGATGCCTTGACGGTCTGCTCCCACCCCTTGGTGCCCTTTTTGCGGACACGCAGCGCCAGTCCCTTGCGGGCCAGCGAAAGTTTGGGCGTGTCGTGATAGATGGACACAAGATGGGTGGTCAGAAGGCGGCGGCCTTCCTTGACCTCGCGCAGGACGGGTGCCTGTTTCAAACGCGATACGTGCTTCGGATCGATGCGGAGTTTCAGTTCGATCTCGATCTGCTTTTCGGCCATCAGGGTCCCCCGGATGTTCTTGTTATTGCAGCGCAGAACACGCTGTCTGCCATAACGTCATAGCCCGAATTGTGTTTCAGCAGTTTGAAACCAGCCGCCGGACGTCATGGTAACGGGATGTAAAATTTCCGCAACATTCCTGACATAACCATATCTTTTCAAGCATTAAAGTTGCGGCTGATATCTTGCGCGCGCGGTTGTTTTCATTTGAAACCCGAACCGCCGCGATACGTTCGTTTGATCATAAAAAGTATGAGGAATGGTCGAATCCCGTCGACGAATCGCAAATTTGTCGAGGGTGAAAAGGTGCTGTTGCCCACGATTCCCTCCCCTTTTCTGACGGCATATAAAGTTTTTTAAAAAAGTTCTTGATTTGTTCTTTTGTTTGTGGCATAAAAGTAAAGTCAACGGGAGAAATGCACCCGGACCGAAACCCGCAAGGCCTTGTGCCTCGCGGGTTTTTTTGTTTAGGACCGGATCAGAGAGGTGATCAGGATGCAGCGGCAAGGACACAGACAGGGCGGCGAGGCAATCCGCAGGATATTGAGCGGCGGATGGCGGAGCCATTACGGCGGCATTTCGCGTTAGTTCTAGCACGTTTCTAACACGCTTGTTTGTCATGACGGGAGAGGTGCGTCTTGTCGGGGAAAGGACCCCGAATTTGCCGGAGAGTGGCAGCGATGGCAGCAACGGGTTGTGGCGCGTCGGCGGTGGATAGGTTGGGGGCAGTACGCCCGAAAACCGTCTGGTGGTGAAGATGGCGGCGGCCCGAGGTGTGTCTGGACGTTGGAATGGCAAGTTGTCGCCGTGACCGGAAGGTGATCGAAGTGGGCAACGAGCCCGAGGACCGTCTGTGGGCCGTCCGTCAGCGAGGTTGCTGGAGGCCCGAGATTTGTCCGGGCTTCGCGATCATGGCATCGCTGAAAGTGGCCAGAGCGGGCAGCGAGGTCGTGGGCAGTCTGTGGACCGTCTGCTGGCGGAGATGGCGAAGGCCAGCGGTGTGTCGAGGCTTCCGATGGTTGCGGGAAGTGCCATCATTGCCGGAGGCGACCGGAACGAGCAGTGAGCCAGCGGGCCGACTGTTCGCGAGGATAGCGAAGGCCCGTGATGTGTCGGGGGGCTTCCGGGATGGCAGGAAGTGTCGGCATGGCCGGAAGTGATCGGAGCGGGTCGGAAGCCCGAAGGCGGAACGGATGCTGCGCGACATCGGTGCGTGGTTCCTGTGACCTGCCCCACCAAGCTTTCGGCTGTGATTGCCGGCGTGCTCAGTCGACAAGTCCCTGAAACCTGAACGGTTTTTCTTCTTCGAAGGACGGGGCGGCATCCCCGGCATAGACATTGCGCTGATCCGGCCCGAGGTCGAGCTTTTTCACAGTACCGGTTTCCGTACTGAAATCGATATTCTTGAGATCGACCCAAAAGGTGTTCGGGGTCAGGGCGGATTCAAAGAAATACAGCATTCGCTTATGATCGGCGACCGTGCGCCAGCGGGTGGAGGAAATGTTGGGTTCGTTTGGTGTTGAAATGCCAAACGGGACCGAGACATTGCGGATGACGCTGAACACGCTGGCAAGGGCAACGACCGGGTCCTCGTCCCTGGGGATTGCGTTGATATAGAACGCGGCGCGGGCAAACCGGTCCGCAGAGCGGTTGGTGCCGGGCAGCATCACGGTTCCGCCGACCTGCTTCCAATAGGCATTCTGCGCAAGCTGATGTTCGAAAATGGGCGAGTTTGTCATGACCTGATAATCGCGGTCGTGATGGATGACCTGTTTGCCGTCGATATATTCGATAATCGCGCTGTCGCCCGTGGCATCCGAGATCGAGAGATGCAGGGTCGCAAGCCGGTTTTCGCCCGGCATCTGGTCGGTGACGACGACAAAGGGTTCCTTGGCGAGTGCCGCAACCGCATCAGACACCGTCGCAAAATTATCGAGCACATATTGCGCCCATGCCGCAATCGAAAGACCCGGCTTTGTCCCGTCATAGGGCGGATATTCGGACTCGACCAGCCAAAGCACATTGGCCGACAATCCGGCTTCGTTCAAACCATCCGTCGTTGCGATGTCATAGGCGCTGGCGATGACGCTACCGTATCTGGAGACCCATTTGACGGAATTTGGCCCGACTTCCCCGCCCCGTTCCATACCCCGCGGGAAAATCCACAGATTGGTGGCAATATCGGATTTCCAGTCCATGGAGCGCGCGGTGATCACATCATTATCCGCCCCGTGATAGACGGCCCGCGTGCAAGCCTTCGCAACGGGAAGAAGGACGGCTGTGGACATCAGTCCCGAGACAATCATCATCGTTGCAATGCGTGTCCGTCGGTCCATCGGGTTCTTCCTTTGCGCAATCCGATTTCATCCTGCCTGATCGCGATTATGTCGGGCACGGCAACCAACCGCAACCATTGCGAAAGTGTGGATGGATAAAATTCAATTTTACTGGATTTGCAGGCACAAAAAAACCCGGCCAATGGCCGGGTCATTTTGGGCTACCTAAAGATGGTGCCCGGGGGCGGATTCGAACCACCGACACGCGGATTTTCAGTCCACTGCTCTACCAACTGAGCTACCCGGGCATTCTGTAGGCGTCTCCGTTTCCGGAGCGTTCCCTGCGGAACGAGCGGGGTTATACAAACTCCTTTGGGGCTTGTCCAGCCTCAAATCGCATTTTTTTTATGCGTGAAAATCTTCTTCATCTTCAAGGTCTTCAAGATACTCCGGCGGCTCGGTCACCGGGACGGCGTAGCTTTCGTTCAGCCATTTGCCAAGGTCGAGATCGGCACAGCGTTTCGAACAGAACGGCTTGTATTTTTCCACCACCGGCTTGCCGCACATGGCACAGCCCGAGCCTGCTGTTTTAACTGTGTTTTTTTCAACCATTTCAGAGTTTCTCCAGCCTGTAGTCTGCGCGCGACAGGGTTTCATCGGCGGCCAGTTCCGGCGCCATCCCCATCACACGTTCAAGAATTTGTTGCCCAGTGGTCCCCAGCGCAAGGGTATCAATCATTTCCGGGGCGACATGAAGCCGATAACGCCCCGCCTGCCCGGCCCGCAAATCGCGAGTCACAGAACGCAGAATGGCATTCAATGCCGCGGTCCGCGTTGGCACGGGATCGGGTCGCGATGCGTGCATCAGTTCGGCAAGGGCAATCCCGCCGCGCTGCCGGGTCAGTTCAAACAGGCCCAGCCGTGTGAAGCCGCCAAACTGGACAGCACCGCTCATTTCCGGGCCAAAGGCATCGCGAAGGGCGGTTTCGAACCGGTCGCGCGGTGCCTTGCCCGCCATGCGAAGCGGATCAATCACCACCAGACCGCCGATATTGCGCAATTGCAATTGCCGGACGATTTCGGACGCCGCACGCAGATTGACCTGTTCGGCACGCCGTGCCTGATCATTGTCGGCATCCGATCCGCCCGCATTCACATCAATCGCGCACAGTGCCGTCGTCTGTTCGACCGCGATCCAGCCACCGCCCGGAAGCGGCACACGCGGTTGCAGCGCGGTTGCGATGTCGTCTTCGATATCCTGATCATCAAACAGCAGTCGCGCACCGTCATGGCGCACCAGATGCGCATCATCGAAACCACGCGCCCGCAACAATCCGCGCAGACGGACAAATTCATCCGCACCATCAACAATGCACTCGCCGCCCGCCATCACATGGCGTTCGATCAACTGATCGGCATCCGATAATGCCTTGAACACCAGAACCGGTTTTGCCGGCGATGCCAGGGCGTTTCGGGCCTGCGTCCAGACGGCACGAAGCTGCCTGAGCTCGCCCGTCAGGGCAGCGTCATCCCAGTCGATTGCCAGACTGCGCAACGTGATGCTTTCCTCGCGCGCGACAAGTCCCTTGAACAGGGCCGACAATGATGCACGGCGGTCTTCGTCCTTGAGCCTGCGGGGGAGTTCTATTAATCCGCCACCTTTTTGCTCGTTCGGACGTAGGATCATACCGAGCCCCTCGATCGCGATGCGACCGGTCAGTTTCGGGCCCTTATCCTCGAACCCAAGGCGGGAGATCTGCACGATGACCCACTGGCCTTCGTGAAGCGGGCCATCCACACGATCAAACGGCAGCAAGCCATCGGCAACACCGTCAAGGGCGACCATGGCCGCCGCCATTTCGGGAAGAATTTTGGAAACACGACCGAGATGAATGTCAAAGCGCGCCGGACCACCACGATCAATCCACAGACGCGACAGCCGATCATTGCCTATCAGGGCAATGCGCCGTTCACATGCGACGGCATCAATCAGCAGGCGGTCCGTTTCTGTTCCGCCAGCCACCATGATCACGCCCCCTGCCGGAAGCCAAGACCGCGCAGCATGCCATCAACCTCGCACAGCGAAAGGCCAACGACATTGGAATAGGACCCGGTGATGCTTTTGACGAAGGTTGCGGCATATCCCTGAATGGCATAGGCGCCAGCCTTGCCCTGCCACTCGTCATGGGACAGGTAGCGCGCAAGATCGTCTTCGCCAAGGCGGCGGAAAATCACCTGTGTTTCGATCACACGTGCGCGGGCAGTGCCATCGGGCGCAATCACGCACAGGCCACCATAAACACGATGACGACGGCCAGACAGCAGTGTCAGGAATTTACGCGCCTCGGCCGTATCGGATGCCTTGCCAAGTGCGCGACGGCCACAGGCGACAACCGTATCGGCGGCAAGAACGAAGCCGCCCGCATGGTCGTCGGCAACCGCACGCGCCTTTTCCTCGGCCAGGCGGAGTGCCAGCCGACGCGGACTTTCGTCGTCATGCGGGGTTTCGTCGATATCGGCAGGGACAACCTGATCCGGCACAATTCCGATCTGCGCCAGCAACTCAAGACGCCGCGGCGATGCAGAGGCCAAAATCAGTTTCGACAAGTCGCGGCTCCCCACAGACATCCAAAGCCAAACCAGAAGGGTTGTAGACACAGCAAAACGCAACCATGCGCGCAAACCTAAACTGCGCGCCCGGCAACGTCAATTTTTGCGGTATTACAGGTTCCGGATTACTTGAAACGGAAGGTAATACGACCCTTGGTCAGGTCATAAGGCGTCATTTCGACGCTGACGCGGTCACCAGCAAGAACACGAATACGGTTCTTGCGCATCTTGCCCGAGGTATGAGCAAGAATTTCGTGATCATTGTCCAGCTTCACGCGAAACATCGCATTGGGCAGAAGTTCGACAACAGTGCCCTGAAACTCGATAACGTCTTCTTTAGCCATGAGACTCCTAGCTTTCGTATTGCAATATCAATTACCGGTGGCCCGCAAACTGCTCCGAACGCGCCAAAAGGTCAAGCCCTTTCACACAAGGCACAAAGCGGCCCAGCACTGCATTTCGGGCATGCCGTGCGCATGACCACCGAACATCGCAAACCTTTGCCGGGAAATCATGTTGTTGCGCGTGGTCTATCGCCTTTATGGTTTAGGGTCAGGACCTAGAGCCGCCACATGAAGGACCGCATGACCATGACCGCCAAACATCCCTATCCCGTCGCCCCGCCCCATATCAGGATCGCAACCGCGCAGGATGTTGACGATATCCATGCCATGCTGTTTGAAATTGCGCGCGCAACCGGGTGCGAGGACAAGTTCAAAAGCAAACCCGAAGACCTGGCGCGTGACGGGTTTGGCCCCCGCCCTGCTTTCGAGGCGCTGATCGCACATGATGGTGACGTACCGGTTGGGCTGTGCCTTTATTTTCCGAGCTATTCGACATTTCGCGGCAAGGCCGGGATTTACATTCAGGACCTGTTTGTCGCCCCGGAATATCGCGGCGGCGGTTTTGCCCGGCACCTGATCGCACAGGCCGCCGCACGGGCCCGTTCACAAGGCGGGCACTATATTCGCCTGTCGGTCGATGCCGAAAACATCATCGGGCAGCGTTTCTATGCCCGCATCGGCATGCGGCATGCCCATGATGAACGCATTCATGTGCTGGACGGGGATGCGTTTGATGCGCTGATCGACGGTTAGGTTAGACCTTGGGTGCCGGACCAACCGGGAACCGTTCAAGAATGCGCTTTTTGATCTGGTCGCGGACCTGACGGTAGGCTTCAAGCCGGATTTCGCGTGAACCTTCGACAATTGTGGCGTCGAAGGTATTCCAGAATTCCACATCACAGGCCATGGTGCGGGTCATTTCGACCGCCCTGTGCTGGGCTTCGGGGGACAGGGTGATGATCAGATCGAAAAACCCGTCTTCAAGTTCGTCAAAGGTTTTGGATTTATAGGTCGAGATATCCAGCCCGATTTCTTCCATGACCGCGACGGCAAAGCCATCAAGATCACCGGCGCGCAAGCCGCAGCTTTCAACATAGACCTTTGTTCCGTGATAATGGCGCATAAGCGCAGCCGCCATCACGGATCTTACAGCGTTGAAGCTACAGGCAAAAAGAACCGAACCGGGAAGTTCTTCTGCCACCGTGCCCTAACCCCGGATATGAAGGACGCAGATCAGGGTAAACAGGCGACGCGCGGTATTTTCATCAATCGTCACCTTTTCCGACAGCAGTTCGCGAAGCTGTTCCGATCCTTCGTTATGCAGGCCGCGGCGCGCCATATCGATGGTTTCGATCTGTGCGGCGCTCGCCTTTTTGATCGCATCATAATAGCTTTCGCAGATCATGAAGTAATCCTTCACGATCCGGCGGAACGGGGTTAACGGCACGACAATGGTGGTCAGGTTTTCGGTATCGTCATCGCCGCGCACATCCATATAGATGCGGTTGTCTTCGATGCGCATATGAACCGAATATGGCCCTTCGAAGCCGCCTTTCGGTTCGAAATGGTTGTCTTCCAGAAGGTCATAGATGGCCACCGCCTGCTCATGCTCGACCTCGGGGCGGCGACGCACCTTGTATTTCTCGTCGAGATAGATACCGGCAATGCATTGGTTGTCTGCAATTTCTGCCATCTTAGTCTCCCTGCGATCCCTCGGCGCTGCACTGCAACAGCTTACATGCGGTTGGACCGGATCGCCACAGAAAGTCCGTGCGCCTGCAAACCTTCGCTTTCGGCCAGTGCAATCGCCGCCGGGCCGATTTTGGCCAGACTTTCAGGCGTGCATTTGATCAATGACGACCGCTTGATGAAATCAAGCACGCCCAGACCCGACGAAAAACGCGCCGAACGGGCGGTTGGCAGAACATGGTTTGGCCCGGCAACATAATCGCCAATCGCCTCGGGCGTGTAACGGCCAAGGAAAATGGCACCGGCATGATGAATGTCTTCGGCAAGTGCGTCCGGGTCATCAACAGCCAGCTCAAGATGTTCCGGTGCAATCCGGTCAACCAGGGCCGGAGCCTGCGTCAGATTTTCAACCAATACAATTGCACCAAAGTCGCGCCAGCTTGCCCCGGCGATTTCGGCACGCGGCAGTTTTTCAAGATGCGCATCAATGGCTTCCTGCACGCGATCGGCAAAATCCGCATCATCGGTAATCAGGATCGACTGTGCGACCGGATCATGTTCGGCCTGTGACAGCAGATCAGCCGCGACCCAGCTTGGATCGTTGGAACCATCGGCAACTACAAGGATTTCCGACGGGCCGGCAATCATGTCAATCCCGACCTGCCCGAAAACGCGGCGCTTTGCCGCGGCAACAAAGGCATTGCCTGGACCAACGATCTTGTCGACCGGTTTGATCGTTTCCGTGCCATAGGCAAGGGCGGCAATCGCCTGCGCCCCGCCAATCCGGTAAATTTCATCAACACCGGCAATGCGTGCCGCGGCCAGAACCAGCGGGTTCATTTTATTGTCCGGGGTGGGTACGACCATCACCAGACGTTCGACACCGGCGACCTTGGCCGGAATGGCATTCATCAGCACGGATGACGGATAGGATGCCAGCCCGCCGGGCACATAAAGACCGGCCGCCGATACCGGACGCCAGCGCCAGCCGAGTTCGACCCCGGTTGCATCGGTGTAACGTTCGTCAGACGGCATTTGCCGATCATGGTAGGAACGAATACGTTCAGCGGCCAGTTCAAGCGACTTCAGAAGATCCGCGTCGATTGCGGCGACGGCGGCATCGACTTCTTCCCGGGTTACCACCATGCCGGCGGCATCGATATTCAGACGGTCAAACTTGTTGGTGTAATCACATACCGCGATATCGCCGCGTTTACGGACATCGGCAATGATATTGGCAACCGCAACATCAACATCGGCATCCGATTCCCGCTTCATGCCAAGCAGTTTGACAAAGCCGTCTTCGAAATCGGCATCGGTGATCGAGAGTTTAATCGGCATTGCGCACCTCGGAAAAACGGTCGATCCAGGGCTGAACATCGGTCGGGCGGGTTTTAAGTGCGGCCCGGTTGACGATCAGGCGCGAGGTGACATCGGCAATATGTTCGATTTCGCGAAGCCCGTTGGCCTTTAGCGTGTTGCCGGTCGACACAAGGTCAACGATACGACGGCACAGGCCAAGGGTTGGTGCCAGTTCCATCGCCCCGTTCAGCTTGATGCATTCGGCCTGTACCCCGCGCGCGGCAAAATGATTGCGGGTGACATTCGGGTATTTGGTCGCGACACGAACATGCGACCAGCGCGACGGATCATCGCCATCGATCATTTCTTCGGGTTCGGCCACGGCAAGGCGGCAATGGCCGATATCGAGATCAAGCGGTGCATAGATTTCGGAATAATCGAATTCCATCAGGACATCATTGCCGCAGACCCCGATATGGGCAGCGCCAAAGGCAACGAAGGTGGCGACGTCAAAGCTGCGCACACGGATGATATCGATATGCGGATGATTGGTGGCGAAACGCAGGGCCCGGGATTTCGGATCGTCAAATGCGGCTTCCGGTTCTATACCGGCCGCGCGCACCAGCGGCATTACCTCGTCTAGAATGCGCCCCTTTGGCAGGGCCAGCACCAGCTTTTCGTCACTCATCAATCAGTCGCCTTACGCGTTTGTCTGTCGTCCCGGCCCCAAGGCCAATGATCCCCGCAATTATGCAGGAACACGGACACGTTCGATCTGCGCCCCGCAGGCGCCAAGTTTTTCTTCCAGCCGTTCATAACCGCGGTCCAGATGATAGACACGGTTAATAATCGTCTCGCCCTCGGCTGCCAAGCCTGCAAGTACCATGGATACCGATGCACGCAGATCGGTCGCCATGACTTCGGCACCCGACAGCTTGGCACTGCCGCGCACGATGGCGGATCGGCCATGCACGTTGACATCAGCGCCCATGCGGCTCAGTTCCGGGACATGCATGAAACGGTTTTCAAAAATCGTTTCGGTGATCATGGAGGCCCCATTGGCCACGGCCATCAGCGCCATGAACTGTGCCTGCATATCGGTCGGGAAGCCCGGATAGGGTTCGGTCATGACATCAACGCCCTTAAGGGCGGCGCGATTGCCGCGCACGATCATGCCATCCTCGGTTTCCTCGATCTCGACCCCGGCCTTGCGCATGGACACAATCAGGCTTTCGATCAGTTCGGCCCTGGTGCCGACCAGCTCGATCTCGCCACCCGTAATGGCAGCGGCAATCGCATAGGTCCCGGTTTCGATACGATCGGGCACCACCGAATATTCCGCCCCGTGCAGGCGCGGCTTGCCGGTGACTTTCAGCGTATCGGTGCCGATACCTTCGATCTCGGCGCCCATCGCAACAAGGCAATGGGCCAGATCGGTGACTTCGGGTTCGCGCGCGGCATTGGCGATTGTGACCACACCATCGGCAAGGGATGCTGCCATCAGGGCGTTTTCGGTCGCGCCGACAGATACCTGCGGGAACAGGACATGCCCGCCCTTAAGGCCTTCGGGGGCGCGGGCTTCGATATAGCCCTCGGTCAGGTGGATTTCGGCACCCATGGCTTCAAGCGCCTTCAGATGCAGGTCAACCGGACGGTTGCCAATCGCACAGCCACCGGGCAGCGACACACGCGCCACACCGCAACGCGCGACCAGCGGCCCCAGCACCAGAACCGATGCCCGCATTTTGCGGACCAGATCATAAGGTGCAGTCGTCGATGCGATTTCCCTGGCGGTCATTTCCAGAACGCGACCAGTATGCCCGCCATTGGGCGCATGGCCGTTCAGATGCAATGCGACACCATGCTGTGCCAGAAGATTGGCCATCGATGTGATATCGGCCAGATGCGGCAGGTTGGAAAGGGTCAGCGTTTCATCGGTCAGAAGGGCTGCTGCCATTAGCGGAAGGGCCGCATTCTTGGCTCCGCCAATTGCAATTTTGCCCTGCAACCGGCGGCCGCCGGAAATCTTGATCTTGTCCATTCAATCCTCGTATGACCATGCCGGTTGCGGCATGGCGGTTACTCGTGTCTTTGGCGATGCCACCTTTATGGCATTGCCTTTATCACAGGCGTGGCAGCGTGACACCTTTTTGGCCCATATATTTTCCTGCGCGATCCGCATAGGAGGTATCGCATTCGCTTTCGGCTTTCAGGAAAATGAACTGGCAGGCCCCTTCATTGGCGTAAATGCGGGCCGGAAGCGGCGTGGTATTGGAAAATTCAAGGGTCACATGCCCTTCCCATTCCGGTTCCAGCGGGGTGACATTGACGATGATGCCGCACCGGGCATAGGTGGATTTGCCAAGGCAGATCACCAGCGTGTCGCGCGGAATGCGAAAATATTCGACCGTGCGCGCCAGCGCGAAACTGTTGGGCGGGATCACGCAGACATCGGTCTGGCGATTGACGAACCCTGCATCGGAAAATTCCTTGGGATCGACAATGGCCGAGTCGACATTGGTGAAAATCTTGAATTCGTCGGCGACACGGGCGTCATAGCCATAGGAACTGACCCCATAGGAAATGACACCATCGCGTTTGAAACCGTCGACAAACGGTTCGATCATGCCTTTTTCCTGCGCCATCTGGCGTATCCAGTGATCCGGTCTTACCGACATATCGCCACCCCTGTTGTGCAAATTGGCATTGTGCCATTGGTTTTACCCGCGCGGGGCATGCAAGATCAACCAGGCGATGCGGGCAACAGAGCCAAATTGGCATTTTTCTTGAACCGGGGCTCCGAAACCGGTGGGAAGCGGACTAATCCTTGTCCGAAGTGCTGCCCTGTTCGTCCGTATCGGTATTTTGTTCCACCGTCTTGCGAGAACGCTGCTGCTGTTTTCGGCGCGCCAGATTGGCACGCAGGGCTTCGGCCTCGCGCTTTTTGCGTTCTTCGTTGGTCGCGGGATATTGCTTGCTTTGCTGTGCTGTCATCTTGCCAATACGTTTCTGGTTCCAAAGGTCCGGCTTTTATAGAATATTCCGAGGCAGAATGCAGCCTTGACCAACAAAATTGCACCATCCGAGCAAGATCAAAAATCTTCGCATAATTCGGGCTTGACCAATTGCCAGCCAGTGGCCTATAACCCGCCCGCACCGCAAGGGCTCGATGCTGCTGTAGCTCAGGGGTAGAGCACTCCCTTGGTAAGGGAGAGGCCGGGAGTTCAAATCTCCCCAGCAGCACCATTGCCCGACGATCAGCCTTTTCAAGGGCTGCTGTAGCTCAGGGGTAGAGCACTCCCTTGGTAAGGGAGAGGCCGGGAGTTCAAATCTCCCCAGCAGCACCATTTTCCAAATATTTTAGAAAACCACGCAAAAGCACCACGCTGTAAGCGCAGTATGCATACATGCCTTGTGGTATAGAGCAGGCGCAATCACGCCTGCCCCTAACAAACCAAGCCTTACCCGTAAAAGGCTTTGTACCATTCAACAAACCGGCCAATACCCGTTTCAATCGAGGTTTCCGGCTTGAAACCGACGGCATCGGTCAAGGCATCGACATCGGCATAGGTCGCCGGAACATCACCCGCCTGCATCGGCAGCATGTTTTTCTCAGCCGTCTTGCCCAGTGCCTTTTCAAGGGTTCCGATCATGTGCATCAGTTCTACCGGACTGTTGTTGCCGATATTGAACACGCGATAGGGTGCCGAACTGGTTGCCGGGTCCGGCTTGGCCGGGTTCCAGTCGGGATTGGGGGATGCGATGGTTGAAATGCAGCGATGAACACCTTCGACGATATCGTCGATATAGGTGAAATCGCGGCGCATTTTTCCTTCGTTAAAGACGTCAATCGGACGTCCTTCCAGAATAGCCTTGGTAAACAGGAACAACGCCATATCCGGCCGCCCCCAAGGACCATAAACCGTAAAGAAACGAAGGCCTGTGGTCGGCAAACGGTAAAGGTGGCTGTAGGTATGCGCCATCAGTTCGTTGGCTTTTTTCGATGCGGCATAAAGACTGATCGGGTGATCAACATTGTGATGCACCGAAAACGGCATTTCGGTATTCATGCCATAAACCGAACTGCTTGAGGCATAGACAAGATGCTTCACGCCGTTATGGCGGCAGCCTTCAAGAATATTGGTAAAACCGACCAGGTTGGCATCAATATAGGCATGCGGATTTTCAAGCGAGTAACGCACCCCGGCCTGGGCCGCAAGGTTGACGACATAGGCCGGCTTTTCGGTTGCGAACAGATCAGCAATACCATCGCGATCTTCCAGATTCATACGGACAAATTTAAAGCCGTCCCGCCCTTCAAGTCGTGCAAGCCGGGCTTCTTTCAGCGTGACGTCATAATAATCATTGACGTTATCAAGCCCGATTACGGTACTGCCCTGATCCAGCAGTTTCTGGCAAAGATGCGATCCGATAAAACCGGCAGCCCCGGTTACCAGAACCTTTTCATTCGCGGGAATGACAAAGTCGGACATCACGATCAGTTTTCCTGTCTTGAAAGGCTATTGCCCAAGAATTGGGGGCATCCAAAATCAAGCCTTTCCTGTAACAGCCTATACTTTGGCGCGCAAGACAGCATGCTTCATGCAAGGCACCAAAGGTATAGACACCGGGCGAGACTCCTGCGAATTTTCCTGCTATCCTTACGTATCGATTTTGTATCGCCACGGAAAACCATTTCGATCCGATGATTACGACCGGTCAAACCATAACGAACCCCGCTAGCGGTGGATTGGGCATTGTCCTGAATGTCAGGGAAGTTGCACAAACCGCTGATGGCAGGGTTTTGGCCGAATACGAAGCGCTCGAAGTTAAACTTGGCAATAAATCCGGACTTTCAAATAGTGCTTATGGTTTTGGCGATGTCTCAGCAGCCGGGGTTCGAACGCGTATTGTAGACCCAAGGACACTCACCGAAGCACAAGCTGTTGCCAGTGGCGTCAGTCGCGGCGAGTATCGCGAAGCCCGTGAGGCTAGCGAAGATAATGCCGAAAGCAATAATGCCGGCCCTAAAAACCCGGCGGATATGAGTGATGCGGAGAAGGCCGCAGTTGCGAAGCTGCAAGCTAGAGATTCGGCTGTAAAACAGGAAGAAAAGGCCCACGCAGCGGCGGCTGGCATGTATGCTTCTGCCCCGCAATATGAATATCAGATAGGGCCGGATGGAAAGGCATACGCCGTTGGCGGACATGTCGATATCGGTGTTAGCCTTGTCGGGAGCAAGGAAAACAGAGAACGCGCCCTGGCAACCATTCAGAATGCAGCGCTTGCACCGAACGCACCATCGGGCGCCGATATGGCAGCCTTCCGAGACGCAAGTTTGCAACGCGCAGCACTTGGCAGTGATGCATCAGAAGTGATGTCGAACGATCAGCAACCGAAAAACGACGCGAACGACATTTTTTCGATTTACGCATGATTTTCTCTAGCCATATAACTTGAGATTCAATGAAATTTACTATGCAATACGCGACAATATCTTTATCACATCACACAGAATACTATCCTCATGGATAATTCCACCCCCTGAAATCCATCCTGCAGTTTGACAGGACATCAGAATTATTTAATGCTGCGCTCGCGTCCGGGGGGACGCGAAATTTGGAAGATGACAACTTTGCGTGTTTCCGTATGTTTGGGTGCGGGACGCGATACCGGTACCGCCTTTTGCGGGAGACGGCTAAAAACGGGTACGGCACAATAACATGAACATCCTGCTAGCGGACGACCATGACCTCGTCAGAGACGGGATCACATCCTTTCTGAAAACGGCGGCGCCAGAAGTCGAAATTGCCCAGGCAAAAGACTTTGCCGAAGCACTTTCCATCGTCGATGGCGATACGCCGGTCGAACTGACGATCCTAGATCTCAACATGCCAGGCATGAACGGGCTTTCGGGCCTGACCGTAATGCGGCAGAAACATCCGGAAATTCCGGTCGTCATTTTGTCGGGATCGGTCAAACGCAGCGATGTGCTCAATGCACTTGAACATGGTGCGTCGGGCTATTTGCCCAAAACGTTGTCTGGCAAGTCGCTGATCAATGCGCTCCGCCTGATCATGTCAGGGGAAAAATACATTCCGTCGGCACTTCTGGAAGATGATGGCAGCAACACCCGTCCGGGTGAAATTGATCTGGATGGGCTTGCTCCTGACAATCCCCTGCGTCAACTCACCAATCGGGAACGTGAAGTTCTGGCCCTGCTGACCAAAGGTCTGTCAAACAAGGAAATCGCCAAACAGCTTACGGTCCGCGAAATCACGGTGAAGGTTCACCTGACCGGTATTTTCAAAAAGCTTGGTGCCGCGAACCGTACGCAGGCAGTTAAAATAGCCATGCAGCTTGGCTGGGAGGCCTGATTTCCGCGCATCATGCCGAAGCTTTCAAAACCCGGCCCCTTTGGCCGGGTTTTTTTTGTATTTCAGCCCGCAACGACTTCGGAAATTTCATCAAGCGTGGCCAGAAGCTCTTTCAAATCAAGCGGCTTTGCCATCACCATGACCGGCGCATCATCCCCATCCTCTGTCGGCCTGTCGGCATCCCCCGGATGACCGGTCATAACGATCACCGGCAAGGCTGGATTGCGCGAACGCAGTTCCCGAACCAGACTATTGCCATCCATCTGCGGCATCCGTATATCGGTGATCAGAATATCGGGCTGGACCACACCGGCCAAGGCAAGCGCATCTTCGCCGTCGCTTGCCGCCGAAACCGAGAATCCCTGCGCTTCGAGATAGGCTGCGATAATCTCCATCGCATCGATTTCATCATCGACAACCATGATCCGTAAATCGCGCGACCTTGCCCCTGGAACTTTTTCCTGCTGAGGCAGCAAGGGAGTATCATCGGATTGATCATCGTCATCCCCCTGGCTTTCGCCGATATGCGTCGCAGGCAGAACAATCTCGAAACAGGCACCGTCTCCTTCATTGCGAACATCAATATGCCCGCCCATTCCCTCGACGATGCCATAGCTTACCGAAAGGCCAAGCCCCGTTCCCTTTCCGACATCCTTGGTGGTAAAAAACGGATGAAAAATAAGACCAATGGCATCTTCGGGTACACCACCGCCATTGTCATTGATGGCAATTCGAAGCACTTCCTGATCGGGGTCAAGCATTGCCGTTAACCGGATAAGCCCACCAATCCCGCCGGTATCGTCGCCATTTTCCGTGATCGCATCGCGTGCATTGGTCAACATATTGACCAGAACCTGTTCAAGCTGAACCTGACGCCCAAGCACCTGGCAACTTTGTGCAGATGGAACAACATCGACGACGATCCCCGCCAAACGGCAATCATGCTCGATCATATCCACCGCACGGGTCACCGCCCGCATCGGGTCGAAAAGCTCGAAATCGTCTTCGTCCGGTCGACTGTATATCTGCAAATGTCGAATAATTTCGGCCATGCGCTGGGTTTGCCCGCTGATCAGGGACAATCGCTCTCTCTGAAACGAGGGTTGAACCTTTTCAAGTTCATATTGAAGCGCGCAGGTATCAGCCGCCATCCGAATGACATTGAGCGGCTGGTTCATTTCATGGGCGACGGATGCGGCCATTTCACCAAGGGTCGCAAGCTTCGAGGTCTGAACCAGTTGCCGTTCGATTTTGCGCTTCTCGGTCACATCCTCGGCCAGCATCAGCATGGCTGGCGCCCCTTCGTGGGTGAAGGCGATGGCGGACACTTCAAGTTCGACATTTTCGCCGTCTCCCCGTCGGCAGATGATGACGAAGTCCGCCCGCCCCGTATAACCGCCAGCGTAACGGTCGATATACTCGGTCATGATTTCGCGGCTGTCGGGATGGACCATCTCCATGAAGCTGCGCCCGACCAGTTCAGAACTGTCGTTACCATGCAGAATGGCAACGCCCTGCTGGTTGATATAGGTAATTTCCTCACCGCTCAGCACCGAAATCAGTTCCGGTGCCAGTTCCACCAGCTTGCGATACCGTTCTTCGCTTTCCTTCAAAGCCTGCTCGGCACGCGACCGTTCAATCGCATAACGGATGGATCGGCGAATGGTCCTGCCGTCGGGGAATTCTTTGGTCAGGTAGTCTTCTGCGCCGTGCTGAAGGGCTTCAAAGGCAAGTTCCTCGTCCTTGTGCCCGGTCAGGACAACAACCGGTGCACTATGCGCGCAATCGCGAATTCGGCGAATGGTCTCAACCCCCGATGAATCGGGCAGCGTCAAATCCAGCAGGACAACATCAAACTGTCCATCAGGTGACGGATCATTCAGCAGGGCCATGGCCGAAGCAAGATCGGACCGATGTTCGATGCCGAATTGCTCACCGGTTTCTTCCAGCAATGTTTTTACAAGAAACGCATCGCCAGGATTATCTTCGACCAGAAGGATACGAAACCGGTTTTCGGTCATATGGCTGGGCCCATTCGCTTCAGAATTTCAGGATTGGCGGCTCGGATCAGGCTGATTCTGCATATATTTGCCTCTGCTAGCAATCCTGCACATCAATCAGTAACCGCCCCCGAACCTGCCCTTTGAGGATTTTTTCACCCCACGGCAGGATATCACGAAGCCCAACCTTTGTTGTCACAGCATCCAGTTGATCCATGGGTAATTCCTGCGCCAGACGTTTCCAGGCTGTGACGCGCTTTTCATAGGGGCACATCACGGAATCAATTCCGATCAACCGGACCCCGCGCAGCAGAAATGGAATGACCGTTGCGGGCAAATCCGGCCCGCCAGCCAACCCGCAGGCGGCAACCACACCGTGATATTTCATTTCCGATAAAATATGCGCCAAGGTCGCGCTGCCGACACTGTCAATGGCACCCAACCAGCGTTCGCTCAACAACGGCTTGCTTGCATCGCTTAATTCCGACCGGTCGAGAATGGAATGCGCACCAAGGCTTCGAAGATAGTCATGCGTGTCTGCACGCCCGGTCGAGGCGGCAACACGATAACCAAGATTGGAAAGAAGACTTACTGCGACTGAACCAACGCCACCCGCCGCCCCGGTAACGAGGACTTCACCATCCTGGTCAGTTGATACGCCCTGTTCTTCAAGCGCCATCACGGCAAGCATTGACGTAAAGCCCGCGGTGCCAATTGCCATTGCATGTGCACCATCAAGGCCATCGGGCATCGGCACCAGCCAGTCTGCATTCACGCGCGCATACTGGGCATATCCGCCCCAATGAGCTTCGCCAACCCGCCATCCCGTCAGGATAACGTCATCCCCGGCCTTGTATCGCGAATCACGGGACGAAACGACCTCACCAGAAAAATCGACACCGGGCACATGCGGATATTCCCGAACAAGCCTTCCCTGCCCGTTCAAAATCATCCCGTCCTTGTAATTCAGGGTAGACCATCGTACCCGAACCAGCACATCACCGTCTGGCAGATCATCAATTGCAAGATTTTGGAAATCGGCCTGAACTGCTTTTTCCTGCTGGCTCAGAACCAAGCCACGAAATGTATCTGCCATTGTCGTATCCCGTTTAATGATGGAATTGCATCCAAGCTTAAAAGGGCAGGGCAAAGACTGTCAAAGGTGCAAAAGTAGTGTCTTAACCAGTGGACGGTGTGTTCAGGAAGCTATCATCGGGCCCTGTGAGCATAACAATGCCAATCAGAACCAGGATCAAAATCAGAAGATACAACCATTTACGAGACTTTGCCGGCGTCTCAAGATTGTCGGATGCCATATCCGATTTTATGGTTGGCGGCAGGCTTTTATATGAAAGCCATCCCAACAGGGGCACGATAACAAGGTCATCAATCCAGCCGACACCGGCAATAACGTCTGGCAAAAGATCAATTGGACTGACGAGGTAAATGATTCCGGCCAGCAAAAGAATCTTGCTTCGCAGCGGGACGTCGGATCGAAACAGGCTGCGCAACAAATTGGGAATAATCGCCCAGACAGTCGGTTTGGCCATTCGATACTCCAGACATTAATCCTGCATTATCAACGCGTCAGGTCGGCTTGGCGATATCAGCGACGCGCCGTATCCAGAGGAAGGCTGACCTGCATATATCCGCCGCCTATTGAACTGGCCTTTTCCAGATCAAATGCACCGCACAGACTGCCACAAGATGCGTTATCGGCATTCCCATAACGGATGGCGTACATTTCGAACCCGGCTTTATAGGCCGGAACCGGCACAAGATTGACCTGGCTTCTCTGCTCCCCCACAGCCCCCTGAATCCAGGCCATGGAAACAGCAAACAGCAAAACAACGATCATTGTCAGATGCTCGGTACGGATCATCTTTCTGGTCCGGAACAGTTGAAACAAAATTCACATGATAAGCAAATGCATTAACATGCGAATTGTTCCCGATTGATCGCAAACAGGATTGTCCGGACCTTAAAATTTCAGCTTTAAGAACGCTCGCCATTAAACTCTTTGCGGCTTGGCGATCGTAAGTTTCTCTGCCGCAAACAGGGGATAGCGATAATTGACCGATACCGTTTTGCCATCTGTCGTTTCAATTTCGGTTTTCACATCTCTGTCTGCCCGAATATCGTCGACACCTGACAGGTGCATTATTCCAATGGTGGCATGCGGTTCGTTGGGTTCGACAAAAACCGATTTCTCTGCATCCCAGAATGGTTTGTGCTGGCATTGCCACATTGCATAGGCAGGCAGGTATTCGGCCTTATATCCTTCAATGTGAATGATCTTGCCCAAAGACAACTGTTCGGCCGGGAACATCTTTCCCTTCATGGCAGCTTCAACAATAACTTCCTGCCAGCGCTTCCAGTGCGGCGCCTTTGCCGCAATCGCGAATGTCGCCGCAGACAGCACATAATGGGGAATCATTTTCTTGGCCGTCGCCCAGCCAAACGCCTTTTTGCCATTGGCGTTATAGAAGCTGCCTATTTTTCGGGGCCATCTTCCAAGCCACGAAATACGGATCGGCTTTGGATAGGATCGATCCGCTCCATTCGTGATCGCCAGACGGTCGCCTTTCGCCGCGGATCGAATGAACATCTCTACAGATGACCAGTCCTGAACCCAGGTATCACAATCCATCCACAGATATACGTCATATCCGGGGAATATCTCGGGGATGAAGGGGCGGCAAATACACGCCTTGAGGTATTCCTTGCCCTTTGATTTTTCTTCCGAAATGCCTTCGGGCCAATCGGGGATAACGAGCTGGTTCACCAGCGGTGACAGTTCTTCCCTCTGGGATTCAGCCAAACCCGCATCCATCACGCAGATGTCGATATTTCGGTCGACAGAGAATTGCCTGACCGAATGCACCATTTCGATCAACAAAGGAAAATAGTTTTTGTCAGAACCTGAAACGATGGCGATCCGCATGCTTCCCCGCTTAAACAAACCGATAATTTATTTTAAAAACTTACATGAAAATTCAAAAACTTTGTCAACAGACAGGTCCGTCATCAAAGACTTCTGAGATTTCCAGTCGACACCGTCAGCCACAATCTGATCATAATTGCGATCCGTGCAGACATAAGCTGTCTTCTTACCATATGGCGCATAGTTTTCCGGTCGGGACGGACCAAAAAGCCCCACGGTGGGAGAACCGGAAGCCGCCGCCATATGCATCAAACCGGAATCATTACCGATATAAAGATCTGCCTTCTCCAGGCAGGCTTGCACGGTCAATAAATGCTCACTTCCAAAAACAACAGTTCTGCGATCATCCGCAATGGATGAAATCAGTTCCTGCGCCTTCTCGATTTCAGAAGGTGCACCAACCAGCAAAACATGCGCATCCGGCAAAGGACCCGTTATAGACGTCAGCCGCCCGACAAGGTCCTGAAAACGATCTATCGGCCACATCTTTCCTCCCCAGTTTGCCGTTGGACCAACCACAAGAAGCGGCCGCCCGGCAAAAGAGGAAAGAATTTCCTGAGCCCGTTTCACATGTCTCGGATCAAGCCAGATTTTGGGATTTAGAGGACGATCAACACCGATCAGACGTGCAAGCTGCTCTACCCGGTGGACACTGTCATCGTTGCCTTTGAGCACCACCCGCTTCCAGCCCGGCAACACATAAGCCGTCGCACTGCCGCGCAGATCGACGATGATGTCCCACCAGCGAAACGCGACCGACTTCCAAAGCTTCCACCAATGGCCGCCGCGTTTCTGCTTTGGCATTTCAATGATGCGCTCAAGCCCTGGTACCGCTTCAAAAATCGGGGCGGCGACCGGGCCGCAGGCAACCGTTACCTTGATGCCGGGATAGGTTTCGACATAGTGGCGCAGCACCGATGTCGAAAGAACGGCATCGCCGAGCCGGTTCGAGGTGATGAACAGTAACCGCACGGTTTAAAGTTTCTCCAGCTCGCCTGCCACGTTAAGCCATTCACGACGGCTGTTACGGGCCGCTTCGGACTGGCTGGCAAAAATCTGCCGGTCTGCCAGCAACTGCATCACCAGATTGCCATAGGCGGTTTCATCGGGAACGATATAGCCGGTCTTGCCGTTTTCAACCCGCGCCTTGGCAATCCCGCCATAGGACACAACCGGGGTTGCCGCGGCCAGCGCATCGTAAATCCATTGGCCGACCTGATCATTGCCGTATTTGCCGTGATGCAGGAAGGCACGCGCGGTTGCGATACGTTCGGCCATGTCGGCCTCGGGCATCGGGTGACAAACGCGGACACCCTTGTCGATGTTATCGCGCACCATATCGACGAGTTCTTCGGAAACATCGTCATTTTCGCCCGCCATCGCCGAGAACAGGTCGGCAGCATAGATTTCCAGAATGGCACCGGGTACTTTGGGCGCGACATAAGCCGACCAGATGCGGATGATCTGGGCAATGCCGGTTTTGCTGTTGGCAACCGTCACGGCAAGATCTTCGCGGCTCTCGAACGCCCAATGCATGTTTGACGCCATGGCAAAGGCCGGGCACGCGCCTGGTGCAATCACAATCGGGCGTTTGGCGGTATCGCCATCAAACGCCTTGCCCTGATCTTCATGGGGGAAGATCACCTGCGCGCCGGTTTCAAGCAACGCCAGCCGTGCCTTATCCGCATTCAGATCGGATGCCATGCCATCAAACCAAAGCCAGCAGTCGCTACCTTCGGGGATTGACGGATGACGCAGCAGCTCCGCATCGCGCCACACCAGAACCCGATCCACCGGGTCGCCACCAAAGGGCGGCATGGCACTGTCAAGCTGACGCCAGGCAACGCCATGATGATCAAGGTCGATGCCACCATTCCGGCGGGCTTCAACCTTGTGGCCACGGGCAACAAGGGCCTCGGCCAGCGCGATAAATCCGCGTTGGCGCGATCCCAGCGGGCGGGCTTCACGATCCTTGGGATCAAAGCCGATGGAACGATCAAGCATCAATATTTTCATACATTGCGTTCTATCGGTTCCCGCGCAATTTATGAAGGCTTTTCTTGCGGCGGGTTGCTTTGCCTTTGCCAAACCACCCCTTGCCAAATCCCGGTCATTGCCCCACATTTCGGCCAACAATTCCGATAAACCGGAGCCATAAGAATTATGAGTGAGACTTTATACGCCCCCCTGCCTGACCGGGCCGTTATCCGGATCAGCGGGCCTGATCGCGTCAGCTTCCTTCAGGGGCTGGTGTCGAACAATATCGAAAAAATCACGGCTGACCATTCCGGCTATGGCGCGCTTTTGTCGCCGCAGGGCAAATTCCTGTTTGATTTCTTTGTCTATCAGCAGGACGAGGACAGCCTTCTGATTGAATGCGAACGCGGCGAAGATGGTGAGCGCGCGGCCGAGCTGTTCAAAAAACTGCGCATGTATAAATTGCGCGCCAAGGCGGAACTGACCGATGTCACCGAAAGCTATGACGTTGTCGCCGTTTTCGGCGATGGAGCCCTGAGCGCACTTGACCTGCCCGATACGCCCGGTGCCACCGCACCGTTTGCCGACGGGATCAAGGCCGTTGATCCGCGCCTGAGTGCGATGGGCGCGCGCGTGTTACTGCCCAAGAACGAACTGGCGCAAATGGCCGCGATTGGTGCCATCGAAAGCGATGAAAGCACCTATCATCAGCACCGCGTGCTGCTTGGCCTGCCCAATGGCAGCGAGGAAATGGAAATTGACCGTGCCATCCTGCTTGAAAACGGGTTCGAGGAACTGGGCGGCGTTGATTTCAAAAAGGGCTGCTATATGGGGCAGGAACTGACCGCGCGTACCAAATATCGCGGGCTGGTGCGCAAACGCCTGCTGCCGATCACGATCACCGGCCCAGCCCCGGAAATTGGCACCCTGATCATGAATGGCGACAAGGAAGCCGGCACCATCCGCAGCATCCATGGCGATGCGGGTCTTGCCCTGATCCGGCTGGAACGGATCGGCGATGATGCCGACCTGACGGCGGGGGATGCCAAAATTTCGGTCAAGATCCCCGACTGGGTCAAGTTGCCGGAAACAGCGGCCTGATCCACCGATCATCGCCTTACGAATGAAAAACGGCGGCAGAAATTCTGCCGCCGTTTGCTTTATCAGTGCTGCTTATCAGCAGCCTTATTTCTTGAGCGCGGCCTGTGCCGCCGCCAGTCGCGCAATCGGCACGCGATAGGGTGAACAGGACACGTAATCCAGCCCCTGTGCCTCGCAGAAGGCGATGGAGGATGGATCACCGCCATGTTCGCCGCAAATGCCAAGCTTGATGTCAGAACGCGTTTTACGGCCACGTTCCGCGGCGATGCTTACCAGTTCGCCCACCCCTTCCTGATCAAGTGATACGAACGGATCACCGGCAAAGATATCCTTGGAAATATAGGTATCCAGGAACCGGGACGCGTCATCACGCGAAAGACCAAAGGTCGTCTGGGTCAGATCGTTGGTCCCGAAGCTGAAGAATTCGGCTTCTTCGGCGATTTCACCGGCCCGAAGGGCGGCGCGCGGCAATTCGATCATCGTGCCGACAAGGAATTCGAGCTTGGCCGATTTTTCGGTTTCGACCTCGCCTGCAACCTTGATGATCGCGGCCTTGAGTATTTCGAGCTCTTTCTTGCCGACAATCAGCGGAATCATGATTTCCGGAATGACCGGATCGCCACCATCCTTTGAAACCTCGATCGCGGCTTCGAATATCGCACGCGCCTGCATTTCATAAATTTCCGGATAGCTGATGCCAAGACGGCACCCGCGATGCCCCAGCATCGGGTTGGCTTCCGAAAGTTCCAGCAAACGGCGACGCACAACGACCTCTGCCACGCCCGCCGCATTGGCGACCTCGGCGATTTCGTTGTCGCCATGCGGAAGGAATTCATGCAATGGCGGATCCAGCAGACGGATCGTGACCGGCAGGCCCTTCATGATCCGGAACAGGTCAATGAAGTCCTGACGTTGATAGGGCAGAAGTTTATCAAGTGCCGCACGACGGCCTTTTTCCGTATCGGCCAGGATCATTTCGCGCATGGAAATGATGCGTGCCGGATCAAAGAACATATGTTCGGTCCGGCAAAGGCCGATCCCCTCGGCGCCAAAGCCACGGGCGGTTGCCGCGTCATCAGGCGTTTCCGCGTTGGTGCGAACCTTAAGGCGGCGCACACCATCCGCCCATTCCATCAACTGGGAAAAATCACCGGAAAGGTCGGGCTTAAGCGTTGCCACCTCGCCCAGCATGACCTCGCCGGTCGCACCGTCAAGGGTGATGACATCCCCTTCTTTCAGGGTCACGCCGCCCGACGTCATGGTTTTGCTGGCATAGTCAATCTTGACCTGACCGGCGCCGCAAACACATGGCGTCCCCATGCCGCGTGCGACGACGGCGGCGTGGCTGGTCATGCCGCCGCGTGATGTCAGAATACCCTCGGCAGCATGCATGCCGGCAATGTCTTCGGGGCTGGTTTCGATGCGCACCAGAATGACCTTGCGGCCCCGGTTATGCACCCAGTCCTCGGCGACCTCGGCGGAAAAGACAATCTGCCCGGATGCAGCACCAGGCGATGCCGGAAGCCCCATGCCAATCACCTTGCGTTCCGCATCGGGATCAAGGGTCGGGTGCAGCAACTGGTCAAGCTGTGCAGGATCAACACGGCGAAGGGCATCTTCACGCGAGATTACATTGGCTTGGCACATTTCAACCGCGATGCGAAGGGCGGCCTTGGCGGTGCGTTTGCCTGCGCGGGTTTGCAGCATGTAAAGCTTGCCGGACTCGACGGTAAATTCCATGTCCTGCATGTCGCGATAATGGGATTCAAGCCTGTCGCGGATATCGCAAAGTTCGCCAAAGACGCCGGGCATGGCTTCTTCCATCGACAGAAGGTCGGAACCGGACTCTTCACGTTCGATTTTGGTCAATGGTGCCGGGGTACGAATGCCCGCCACGACGTCCTCGCCCTGCGCATTGATCAGATATTCGCCGTAAAAACGGTTTTCACCGGTTGACGGATTGCGCGAGAAGCAGACACCGGTCGCACAATCATCGCCCATATTGCCAAAGACCATGGCCTGAACATTGACCGCCGTGCCCCAGCTTGCCGGGATATTGTGCAGGCGACGGTATGTATTGGCGCGCGCATTCATCCAGCTTCCGAAAACCGCACCAATCGCGCCCCAAAGCTGTTCGCGCGGGTCCTGCGGGAAGGGACGGCCAAGTTCGGCATCAACCTTTTTCTTGAAGCCCTGAACCACCGCCTGCCAGTCATCGGCATCCATATCGGTATCAAGGACATAGCCCCTGTCTTCCTTGTGGATTTCAAGGATTTCCTCGAAATGGTAATGATCGACGCCAAGCACCACATCGCCATACATCTGAATGAAGCGACGATAGCTGTCATACGCAAAACGGCGGTCACCAGAGACCGCCGCCAAACCTTCAACCGTTTCGTCATTCAGGCCCAGATTGAGAACCGTGTCCATCATGCCAGGCATCGAAGCACGTGCGCCGGAACGAACGGAAACCAGCAACGGGTCCTTGGGATTACCAAATTTGCGACCGACCAGGGCTTCGACAGCAGCAAGCGACTTTTCGACTTCGGCTTCAAGACCGTCTGGATAGGCACGGTCATTGTCATAAAATGCCGTGCAGACTTCGGTCGTGATGGTAAAGCCGGGCGGGACCGGAAGGCCGAGATTGCTCATCTCGGCAAGGTTGGCACCTTTACCGCCCAAAAGCTCGCGCATATCGGAACGTCCTTCGGCGCTACCGCCACCGAAGCCGTAAACCCATTTGGTCATCTTGCCTTTTCCTCATCTGGTCAAGGCGATCCGGAATTCCGGGCGACCCCGACCTTATTTATGACTCGATCTTCGAGAAATCGGCAATGTCATGCAAGGCAGTGCGAATTTGCGCCAGCAGTTTAAGGCGGTTGGCACGTTCGTCTGCCTTGTCACTATTTACCGTGACCCCTTCGAAGAATGCATCGACCGGTCCGCGCAGATGCGCGAATTCGGCCATAGCCGCGGCATAGTTCTCGGCCCGCAGAAGCGGCAAGGCCTTATGCCGGACATTGATGAGCGCCTCATAGAGCTTGCGTTCCTCGTCCTGCGTCAGAAGATCGGCGGACACATCCGCATCATAGGATTTTTCATCCTTCTTCTCTTCGATACGCAGGATATTGGACGCGCGCTTGTACCCGGCCATAAGGTTGACGCCGCTTTCACCCGACACAAAATCGGCAAGCGCATCAACACGGGCCAGAAGGCGGACAAGATCGTCCTCGCCATCCAGTGCAAACACGGCAGACACCAGATCATGGCGTACGCCCTGTTCACGCAGATGGACTTTCAGGCGGTCGGCAAAGAATGCCAGAAGTTCGTCAACCGCCTCGTCACGACGAATAGAGGCCGGATATTGGGAAACGGCAAAGGCAAATGCGCGACGCAGCGGTACGCGCAAACCGTTTTCCAGAACCAGCCGGATGACACCCAATGCCGCACGACGCAGCGCGAACGGGTCTTTTGAACCGGTCGGCTTTTCATCGATGGTAAAGAACCCGGCAAGGGTATCGAGCTTCTCGGCCAAGGCAACAGCCACCGAAACAGGTGCGGTCGGACACATATCCGACGGACCGGCCGGTGCATAATGCTGCGCAATGGCGTTGGCGACTTCGGGGGCTTCGCCGTCATTCTCGGCGTAGTATTTCCCCATCAGTCCCTGAAGTTCGGTAAATTCGAACACCATGTTCGACACCAGATCGGCCTTGGCAATTTCCGCCGCCCGATCGGCAAGTTTGACATCGCAGCCCGGAATATCGGCTGAAAGTTCGCGTGCCAGTCCGCGTAGGCGCAGAACACGCTCCGCCAGCGAGCCAAGTTTGGCATGGAACACGATGTTATCAAGTTTCGGCAGACGCGCTTCGAGCGTCACTTTCCGATCCTGATCCCAGAAGAATTTCGCATCATGCAGGCGTGCGCGCAAAACGCGTTCGTTCCCGGCAATGATCTGCGCGTTGGCATCCAGCGTCACCATGTTTGAAATGGTGATGAAGCGCGCGGCAAGTTTGCCCGTGCTGTCTTCGACGACGAAATATTTCTGATGTTCGCGCATCGAGGTTTCCAGAACCTCGCGCGGGATATCCATGAACTGGTCATCGACCTTGCCCATGACGGGTACGGGCCATTCGACCAGACCGCAGACTTCTTCAAGAAGCCCGTTATCTTCCAGAAGCGTGAAACCTTCTGATGCCGCAAGTTTGCGCGCGCCGTCCAGAATGACTTTTTTGCGTTCTTCGCGGTCCAGCATCACCTTGGCAAAGGCAAGCTTCGCCTTGTATTCGGTGGCATTGGCAACGCTAAAGGTGGCCGGTGCCAGGAACCGGTGGCCGCTTGTGATATTGCCGGCCGTTACCGGGCCAAACGATGCCGGGATCACCTTGCCGTCAAACAGGCACAGGATCCGGTCAAGCTGACGGACCCAGCGGACTTTCTGATCAGCCCAGCGCATCGATTTCGGCCAGGGCAGTTTTGCCATGGCGTCTTCGATGATGTCCTTGATGACATCCGCGCTATCGCGGCCTTTCTGTTCGACAATCGCAAACAGGAAAACACCCTTGGGCGTTTCGCGCTTTTCGCATTGTTCCAGCGTCACACCATTGCCCGCCAGAAAACCGGCAATCGCCTTTTCCGGGGCATCGGCACGCGGGCCACGGCGTTCTTCGCGAAGGTCCGGCTGTTTGTCCGGCAAACCATCAATGATCAGGGTCAGACGGCGCGGTGTTACCAGTGCCTCGACATTATCAAACGCAAGGTCGGCGGCCTTCAGGCCATCGGTAACCAGTTTGGTCAGATCCTCGGAAGCACGCGCCTGCATGCGGGCCGGAATTTCTTCCGAAAACAGTTCAAGCAGCAATTCGGCCATGACTTATGCCTCCTCTTTCAAATGCCCGCGCGAACGAAGCCACGCCTCGCAGCAGGATTTCGACATGTCGCGCACACGGCCGATATAAGCCGCACGTTCGGTGACCGAAATCACGCCGCGCGCATCGAGGAGGTTAAAGATATGGCTGGCCTTCATTGTCTGCTCGTAGGCCGGAAGCGCAAGACCGCGTTCGATATTGACCGCACATTCGGCCTGCGCGTCCTTGAAATGCTGGAACAGCATATCGGTATTGGCGACTTCGAAGTTATAGGTCGACTGTTCCTTTTCGTTCTGCAGGAACACATCGCCATAGCTGACGCCATTGCCGTTATAATCAAGGTCATAGACGTTTTCGACGCCCTGGATATACATCGCCAGACGTTCCAGACCATAGGTCAGCTCGACCGGGACCGGGTCGCATTCAAAACCGCCAACCTGTTGGAAATAGGTGAACTGGGTGACTTCCATCCCGTCCAGCCACACTTCCCAGCCAAGGCCCCACGCGCCCAAAGTCGGGCTTTCCCAATCGTCTTCGACGAAACGGATATCATGCGCCATCGGGTCAATGCCCAGATGCGCCAGCGAGCCAAGGTAAAGTTCCTGCGAATTGGCCGGTGACGGCTTCATCAGGACCTGGAACTGGTAATAGTGCTGCAAACGGTTCGGGTTTTCGCCGTAACGACCATCGGTCGGGCGGCGTGACGGCTGCACATAGGCCGCATTCCAGCTTTCCGGACCCAGCGCGCGCAACGTGGTTGCGGTGTGGAAGGTACCGGCACCGACTTCAAGGTCATAGGGCTGCAGGATGACACAACCCTGATCGGCCCAATAGCTTTGCAGGCGGAGAATGATTTCCTGGAATGAAGGGGGACGTTGCGACCCGTCGAGCGCCATTGCGCGAACTCACTTTGATGTTGTCGGTAAATTTAGAGCGGCAAGCTACCGCCCCACCCCGTCGGGGTCAAGAACGCAAAAGCCCTGAGTGGGCCTGAATTTAGCGCTTTTTATGACGTCCCGCCGAATCTTATACCGCGTTGCAGCATACAACATCCGTGCAACAACCGGTTTTTCCAAGCGAAATCACGGCCTGTTGGGCGAAAGTCGAAGAAATCAGCAAAGGAAAATATGCCGTCCGCGCAACTCAGACTTCGCAAACATGCGCGCTGCCTTCGGCGTGATAGACACCGCATTTCGGGCATTTTTCAAGATCATGCGCCACAGCTTCCTGTTTCTGCTGTTTGGCTTTCTTGTCATGTGCCTTCTGTTTTGGCTGTTCCTGCCCGGAAACCTGATTCTTGCGGGTAAACAGCTTGAAGCCCTGCCATACCACCACAACGATCAGTGCGGTAAAAAGGATTTTCGATAAACTCAGCATGGCATTTCCCGTCAATTGGGCATTGGATGTGCGCACCGTAAAGTCAAAAAGTTCGCGGTTCAACCCAAATGGGTATGCCCACCGCGCCGAGGATCAGCCATCCGGTACAAACAAGGATGCCGCCCGGCGAGCCGGACGGCATTTTTCATTTCATACCAATAGCCTAGGCGGTTTTCACACCAGACAGGAATGCGCTGACGATCTCACGCATTTTTTCGGCTTCATGCGACAGCTCCGAAGACGCCTGCAATACGTCTTTGGCAACCCCGCCGGCACTTTGAACCGCATTGGTGACTTCGTGAATGTTTTCATTCACGTCTTCGGTACCTTTCGCGGCTTCATCAACATTTCGGGCGATCTCGCCGGTTGCGACCTGCTGCTGTTCGACGGCGGCGGCGATACTGCTCGAAATTTCGTTTATCTTCTCGATGGTTTCCGCAATAGAGGAAATGGCAGCTACCGCTTCTTCAGTCGCGGCACGCGTTGCTTCAATTTGTTCGCCGATATCGGCCGTTGCCCGGGACGTCTGGCTCGCAAGGTTCTTGACTTCGCTTGCGACAACAGCAAACCCCTTGCCAGCCTCTCCGGCACGTGCGGCTTCGATCGTTGCATTCAATGCCAGCAAATTGGTTTGCCCTGCAATGTCATTGATCAGGCTCACGACTTCGCCGATCTTGACGGAAGCCTGTTGCAGGTTGCCAACAACCTGCCCGGTATGACCGGCCTGATCAACAGCCTGCTTTGAGACCTGGGCTGCCATCGAAACATCCTGTGCGATCTGGCTGATCGATGCCGAAAGCTCTTCTGCCGCAGAGGCAACAGTCTGGACATTGCCCGCCGCCTGCGTTGCAGCCGATGCCACAGCCGACGACTGCGTTATTGCCTGCTGCGAAGTTGCCGACAGTGTCGACGCATTTGCCTGAAGCTCCGTTGCAGCCGAGGCAACCGCCCCGATGGTTTTGCCAGCACTCAGATCAAAATCCTGGGTGAGTTTTTCAATACGCTCAGACCGTTCTGCGCGTTCTTTCTGATTTTTTGCCTCAATCTCTGCAAGACGCTCGGCTTCTATCATGTTATCGCGGAAGACCTGAACAGCATCAGCCATGCTGCCAACTTCGTCACCACGTCCCACGCCCGGGATTGTGACGGTTTTGTCCCCTCCAGCAAGGCGGCTCATCGCTGCCGTCATGTCGCGGATCGGGTTGGCAATAAGCCGTGACAACCCGAACGAAAACACAATGGTCAAAGTCGCAACGACCAAAGCAACCGCAATCATCAAACCTCTGGAAAGCGCGAATTCTTTGTCACCGATATCTGACGCTTGGCGGCCACCGGCCTCGTTCATATCGACCAGTTCGAGCAAGGCGCCACGAAGCTCTATGCTGGTCTGGCGCGCATCCTCGAACATCACCTTGCGCGCCTGTTCGTCTTGGTTTTTGTTCGAAAATGCAAGAGCGCGCTCCAAATGGCCGTTAAATTGGGCAATCAGGGCTTTGGCTTTTTGCCACTTCTGGCGCTCTTCATTTGACGAAATCAAAGCCTCGTAAGTTTTAATTTCTTCTGATTGCTGCTTTTGCAACTCGAGGGTACGGCCCTCATATTCTTCCTTGTCAGTCGCATCACTTGACAGGATATGCGACAGACCGGTCAGCCTGATAAGGTTCGAAGACGTAACGATCTCATTCACAGCTTTGATACTGGGCATCCAGTTTTCAGCAAGAGCCGTCGACGTATCGTTAATAGTGTCCATTTTCATGACGGCAAAGACACTGGCGAAGACGTTTAGAATAAACATAGCCCCGAAGGCGAACGTTAACTTTTTAGATATCTTAAGATTGGTGAGCGCGTTCATTTCTTTCCCCAATAAAACACGAGGTTTTCCGCTCTCAAGCACAAGAAAATTTCAATTTTTGAAATGCTTTGACTCGCGACAATAAAATTAATGACCACAAGTCATTAATTGAACGAAAAACAATAGCTTCGTACACTTGGGATTACTCTTTTGCACATTTAAAAATTGCATACCTCCCAAGATGAATATCTTCTCCGCCAAAAATTCGTATTGATACATCGGCCCCAAAAAGGACCCAAGACATCACCCCGGCACTCCAGGTCGGGTATTCCCGAAGTCACAGGATCGCTTTAGTCAGAATTTAAATGCACTCGTCTAAAGTTAAATTCGAATACATGTAGGGCTTATTGAAACCGCGTCGCATTTGAGGACATAAAATCCGTTCTTTTTTTGCAAAACACTCTCCCTTGGCTGTAACAATTAAAAAAAGTCGCCCAGCGAACTGGACGACTTTGATCTTGGCGAAAGGCTTGCTCTTTACGCGCTTTTTACCCCCTGAAGGAAGGCACTCACGATATCACGCATTCTTTCTGCTTCTTTTGAAAGCTCTGACGACGCCTGCAGAACGTCACGAGCAACACCGCCTGCACTCTGCACAGCATCGGTGACCTCATGAATATTTTCATTCACGTCTTCCGTGCCCTTGGCTGCCTCGTCGACATTACGGGCAATCTCGCCGGTTGCAACCTGCTGCTCTTCTACAGCAGCGGCAATGCTACTCGATATTTCGTTGATCTTTTCAATGACCTCCGCAATCGAGGCAATGGCTGAGACAGCTTCATCGGTCGCAGCCCGGGTAGCGGCAATCTGTTCACCGATATCAGCTGTTGCACGCGACGTTTGACTGGCGAGGTTTTTAACCTCACTGGCGACAACAGCAAACCCTTTACCGGCGTCACCGGCCCGCGCAGCCTCAATTGTCGCGTTGAGCGCCAGAAGATTAGTCTGACCTGCTATGTCTTCGATCAGGTTGACAACTTCACCAATTCGAACAGATGCCTGTTGCAAGTTACCAACAACTTGTCCGGTGTGACTAGCACGCTCCACGGCCTCTTTGGAAACAGCTGCCGCTTGAGAGACGTCTTGCGCAATTTGACTGATTGAAGCCGAAAGCTCCTCAGCTGCTGATGCGACAGTCTGAACATTACCCGCAGCCTGTGTGGCAGCGGAGGCCACAGCCGCCGACTGTGAAATTGCCTGTTCGGATGATGCAGATAGCGTTGAGGCATTTGCCTGAAGCTCTGTCGCTGCCGATGCAACAGCGGAAATCGTTGCCCCCGCACTCGCATCAAATTCGCGGGTCAAATTTTCAATACGTTCGGCACGCGCTGTGCGCTCGGCCCTGTTTTTTGTTTCAATCTCGGCAAGTCTCTCTGCCTCAATCATATTGTCGCGGAAAACCTGCACAGCATCAGCCATACTGCCGATCTCGTCGCCACGCCCCACACCCGGAATTTCAACAGATTTGTCGCCGCCCGCAAGACGTGTCATCGCGGTAGTCATGTCACGAACAGGTACCGCAATCAAACGTGTAAGCCCAAAGGAAAACACGACAGTCAGCAGTGCCACAATGACAGCCACAACAATCATCAAGCCCCGAGCAAGAGAAAACTCTTCATCACCATCACGAGATGCCTGTTGTCCGCCTGCATCATTAAGAGATATCAAATCATTCAGCAAATCGCGCAATTCGCTATTAATCCTCGACCCATCCTCGAGCATCACAGAACGCGCCTGTTGATTTTCATTTTTCTGGGAAAAGGCCAATGCGCGATCCCAAAGAAGGTTATTTTGCGCAATGAGCGCTTTGGCCTGTTCCCATTTCTGACGTTCATCGTCAGACGAGATCAACGCTTCATAACGCACAATCTCTTCAGCTTGCTGTTTTTCGAGTGCCTGTATTCTCTGTTCATACATCTCCATCGCTTTTTGATCTTCCGATAGAATATGAGCCAGCCCGGAAAGTCTTAGAATATTGGAGGATGTATTGATGTCGTTCACTGCCTTGATACTGGGCATCCAGTTTTCAGCAATCACAGTAGAGGTATCGTTGATCGTACCCATTTTGACGATTGAGAACCCGCTGGAAAAAACGTTCAGGGCCAGCAGGAAGCCAAACGCAATCAGTAACTTCGTCGATATTTTCAGGTCGGATAGGACACTCATATTCACCTCGATGAACCGTTCTAGGCCACTCAAATTCGGCGTTTCTGCGAAACGGCCATCAGGCCCTGTCGACGGATTCAGCGAGTACTCGGCGAAAAGACTAAAAGCTATTTCACATTAGCGCATTACTTGATCGCCCTGCTTCGCCCTTTCAAGATGCGGGCAAAAATTTATCGTTCTAAAACCTGAAATTGTTTTTTAGATTGTAGAGGGAATCTTTTCGTCTGCTAAAAAACAGCTCACTGAAAAGATTAACGCCTTAAAGGGCACGGAACACTACAACTCTATCCCGGCAGGGTTTCGCAGAATTACCTCGATTTCCGGCAGATAGTTGCCCTCAGAATCATGCAACACAATTCCCCGCCTCAGGGTAACCGGCGATGAAACGCCCTTGCGGGCCGAGACAATCACGCGAAGCGGTGCATCGGCGCTGGCCTTGCTCCAGATCGGGTAAATGGTCATGTCGCCTGCCCGGCCATACAAAAGCCCGATGATCCGGTCGAGATGATCCGCCCGATGCACGATGGTGACCCGGCCCTTCCGGCGGACCATCTTAAGGCAGAAATTGATCCAGTCCTTAAGATCAGCCGTGCCTTCCTGATGCGCCTTGGCCCGGCTTTCATTGGCGGGGCGCGTTCCCCCTGCATAGAAGGGTGGGTTTGAAATCACCTGATCAAAACTTTCGGCCACCAGCGGCAAGGACCGGTCATTGATATCGCCATGAACCGGCGTTACCCGGCCCACCAGATCATTTTCGACAATGTTACGGCAAAACAGCGCATAGAGATCGTCCTGCAACTCGACCCCGGTCACTTCGGCATCGGCCAGACGGCGTGCCACACATAACCCGGCCGACCCGACAGCCGCCCCGACATCAAGTATTTTCTGATCCCGTCTGGAATTGATCGACACGGACGCGGCCAGCAAAACAGCATCAACCGCCGCCCGATACCCATCTATCGGCTGTTTTAACGTCACCGAACCGCCCAGCAGAAAATCGTGGCTGATGCGTTCTTCCGCAAAATCGGGAACATGAAATGCGCTATCGGTTCGGGTCATAAATGCCTAAATTCCTGCAACCTTGCCGATGTCTGACTGATTTTCAGTCTTGGACTTCCTCGGTATCGGGATCATGCTGTGCGTTATGCGCATCAAGTTCGCGTCTGGCAATATCAAGGATGTATTTGGCCCGGCTTTCTTCCTGGGGCTCAACCATCAAACGCCTTGGAAGTGCGCCGATGGATCCTTCGAGAATGCTGGCGTGGTAATCAAAAATATGGCTGGCGATGCCTTCGTCGGCGAGAACCGATTGCGCCCAGCTGAGCTCGATCGGGTCGTTGCTGCGAAATAGCTCGATCATGCGATTTATGCGCCCCGGTTGTTATTGTATGTTTATCTTATCCATATATGTGTCTGGCAGAACATATTTGGGTAAAAATGACGGCAAAGCGGCTATTGTTGCCTGCCTGGCAACCATTTGTCCACTTGACCGTCACCACCCGGCATCTCTATGTTGAGGCCGCCCACTGAAATCAGCGTTACCCGTCCCGGTGGGCGGGGTCAATACGCGAGAAATTGTTTCGGATTACAGCGTGACCAATATCGCAACGCAGCAGACGACCGAACCCAGCCTGGACTCCCTGATCCGCCTTGTCGATGCCGACATGAAGCGCGTCAATCAGGTCATCATTGACAACATGCACAGCGAAGTCGCGCTGATCCCGCAACTGGCAAGCCATCTTGTCGCTGCTGGTGGCAAGCGCATGCGCCCGATGCTGACACTGGCATCCGCCCAGCTTTGCGGCTATCAGGGCGGCACATCGGCGGTTGATCTTGCGGCCTGTGTCGAGTTTATCCACACCGCAACACTTCTGCATGACGATGTCGTTGATGAAAGCCTGCTGCGCCGTGGTCAGGCATCGGCCAATGCCCTGTTTGGCAACGAAGCCAGCGTCCTAGTCGGTGACTTCCTGTTTGCGCGCGCCTTTGTCGTGATGGTCAAAAACGGCTCGCTCAAGGTTCTTGATATCCTGGCGAAGGCGTCCGCCGTCATTGCCGAAGGCGAAGTTTTGCAACTTTCGACCGCCAATGACATGGCGACCACCGAAAAAGCCTATCTTGAAGTCATCACCGCCAAAACCGCCGCCCTGTTCGGGGCAGCGTCACAGATCGGTGCGGTGATTGCCAATCGTTCGGCCGAGGACGAAGAAGCGCTTCGTCTTTATGGCATCTATCTTGGCACCGCTTTCCAGCTGATCGACGATGTTCTGGATTATTCCGCCCATCAGGCGACGCTGGGTAAAACCGTTGGCGATGATTTCCGGGACGGCAAGGTTACCCTGCCGGTCATCATTTCCTATGCCAAGGGCGATGACGCGGAAAAGGCCTTCTGGCGCCGTTGCATGGAAGATCAGGAATTCCAGGATGGCGATCTTGATCGCGCACAGGAACTGATCCGCAAATATGACGCGCTTAGCGCATCCATGGACCGTGCACGCGAATTTGGCCAGCTTGCCATCGATACCCTGACGCGCTTTGACGATGGCCCGATCAAGGATGCGATGATCGAGGCGGTCGAGTTCTGCATTTCGCGCCCATACTGATATCGCATGCCGGGGTCCCGGCGGATTGGCGCAAAAAACCCTTGCGTCGGTCCGTATTTGGGATTATCACCCGGCTTCGCAGAATGACGGAGCGTAGCTCAGCCTGGTAGAGCACTGTCTTCGGGAGGCAGGGGTCGGAGGTTCGAATCCTCTCGCTCCGACCATCATTCAAAGGTCCTGAAACGGTTTCCGTTTCGGGGCCTTTTGCGTATTGGCACAAACCCCGCCGAATTCACCCGCAAAGCGATTGATGCCCACACCGCGCAACCGTGAAATCATCTGTCGTAAAGTGGCAAAGTTTTTCGCGCCCACCGACCGGTTTATGCTTGATCCAGCCCGAAAGAAGGGCTAAACAACCGCCCACTGACGGAGCGTAGCTCAGCCTGGTAGAGCACTGTCTTCGGGAGGCAGGGGTCGGAGGTTCGAATCCTCTCGCTCCGACCATCAGTCGGGAAGTCTTTCTCAAAGGCTTCCCGTTTTCATTTCCGGGCCCCTTTCCCCGCCTAACTTGCCTCCTTATCCCCGTCCATTCTATGAGGCGCAGACACCGCGCAACCATCTTTCTGTACGGCTTATCAAGTAGTCTTTCCCAAAGCGGTTTCCAGCAACCAATTCGAGCGCACCGCGCTGCAACAAATTCGCATTACCGTTCGCAAGCGCAAACTTTATCATCGCACTTTTGCGCCCCTGTACTCACATTGCCAACATTGCGGATGGCGGCGCCAGAGCGCACCGACAATCCGAAAACGGTTTCTCTGCCAATCGATTCGCAACCATGGCGCGGGTTACCGGGTCTTTCTGCTATAACAACTTTAAATGAGAGTTATGCAATATGCTGAAGCCCGTATAAATACGCATTCCCATGCGGAAATCCCGGTTTTTTGAGCGAAATCAAGTCATTTTTGTGCGTTCGCGAAGATATTTTCTTGCGCAGCGGGCGAAACAAACTTGCCCATACTTGCGAAATACGCTTAAGCTTCGCCCTGCAACAAGAGGAACGGGGAGTTTCCGCCAGCAATAATAAAAGCAAAAGGCGGTTATCGACCTGACGTGGTAATACCAATTTCGGACTTCTTAGGGAGGAAGCTACGAATGAAATTTGCTAATATTTTGAAATCTGCAACCTGTGTGGCCGTCCTTGCAGCGGCTGCTTTGACAACGGTTGCACCTGACGCGGATGCGGCTGATCGTGTTCGCTGGAAAATGGGCTCGACCTATCCGGGTAGCCTGACCCAGCTTGGTACGCTTGGCAAACGCGTTGACGAAAAGATCGACGAAGTTTCCGGCGGCAACATTCAGATTAAATTCTACGAGCCGGGCGCACTTGTTCCGGCACTTGAAGTATTTGATGCGGTTTCAACCGGTTCCATCGATGCCGCCTTCTCCACCCCGGGTTACTGGGCGGGCAAGGTTCCGGCATTGCAGCTTTTTGGTGCCGTTCCGTTTGGTCCGCAGGCTGGTGAATATCTGGCATGGGTCAAATTTGGCGGCGGTCAGGAAATCTTTGACCGTCTTTACGCAGAACATGGCATCAAGTCGCTGTTCTGCGGCCTGATCGCACCGGAAGCATCGGGCTGGTTCTCCAAGGAAATCAACACGGTTGAAGACCTTAAAGGCCTGAAAATGCGCTTCTTCGGTCTTGGCGCAAAAGTGATGGAAAAGCTTGGTGTTTCGACCCAGCTTCTGTCGGCTGGCGACATCTATCCGGCACTTGAACTCGGCACGATTGACGCGACCGAATTCTCCATGCCGGCGATCGACCTTAAACTGGGCTTCCATCAGGTCGCCAAATACTACTACTTCCCGGGCTGGCATCAGCAGTCCACCTTCTTCGATCTCATGATCAACAAGGAGAAGTGGGACGGTCTTGACAAAACCCAGCAGGCACAGATCGAAGCCGTCTGCAACGACAACCTGGCTTATGGTTTCGCCGAAGGTGAAGCAATCCAGTTCTCGGCCCTGAAAGAACTTCAGGAAAAAGGCGTGAACATCAAGAAATGGTCGCCTGAAATGCTTGATGCCATGCGTGGTGCATGGGAAGAGGTTGCAGGCGAACTTTCTGCGCAGGATGCGGACTTCAAAGAAGCCTATGACAGCCTGCAGGGCTTCCGTGCCAACTACAAAATCTGGAAAGACATCGGATATCTCGATTAATCTTTCCCGGTCCTGATGCGACCTTGTGTCGGACCACAAAAAAGTCTCGGCAAGGCCGGGCGCCAATGGCCCCGGCCTTGACCGCGATTAAGAAAAGACCCGGGAGGCTTTTTAATGGAAGCGCTACTAAAACTGAGTGACGGCATTGATGCCATCGTTTCCCGTATCGGGAAATGGGCCGCCCTGCTCGCCATTCCGCTGATGCTGACGATCATGTTTGACGTGATCCAGCGTAAATTCGGCGGTCAGGGTTCCATCAAGCTGCAGGAACTGGAATGGCATCTCCATACCGGCCTGTTCATGCTGTGTTTCGGTTTTGGCTATATTCGTGACTCTCATGTCCGTATCGAACTGATCCGTGACAATCTGCGCCCGCGCACACGCGCCATCGTCGAGATGATCGGCGCGATTATCTGCATTCTGCCGTTCTGCGCACTGGTGATTTATTTTGGTTATGATTTTGTCCTTCGATCCTTCGAAAACCACGAAGTCTCTGCCTCGACCACGGGGCTGACCCATCGCTGGCTCATCAAATCAACCATCCCCATCGGCTTCGGCCTTCTCGCCATGGCCGGTTTTTCGGTCTTCCTGAAATGCTATGTCTTTGTGTTCGGCCCTAGCAACCTGCGCAGCCGTGCGGGTCACTATGTCGGCGCAACACATCACGCAGACCTTGGCAACAAAGCCGCCAGGCTCAAAGACTGATTGCGGAACGGGGATAATTCCAAATGGAAAACTTCTATATCGAAGACTGGTTTCCGCTGATCATGTTTGCCTCGCTGGGCATTCTGGTCTTCTCGGGGCTGCCGGTCGCATTCGTCATTTCGGGCATCGGGATCGCCTTTGGCTTCCTTGGCATGGCCTATGACGTCTTCTCATTCATTGAATTCTTCAACATCGTATCGCGCATCTGGGGTGGCATCGCCGAAAACATGGTGATGGTTGCCGTTCCGATGTTCATCTATATGGGCACGATGCTGGAAAAAAGCGGCGTTGCCGAAGACCTGCTTGAATGCCTGAACGTGCTGATGCGCAAGGTTCCCGGTGGTCTGGCACTTTCGGTTACCCTGATGGGTACGATTATGGCCGCCACCACCGGCATCATCGGTGCATCGGTTGTGATGATGACCCTGCTTGCCCTGCCGGTCATGCTGCGCCGTAATTATGATCCATCGCTTGCGACCGGGACGATTGCCGCATCGGGAACGCTCGGCATTCTGATCCCGCCAAGCATCATGCTGGTTCTGATGTCCGACCTTCTGTCGGTATCGGTCGGCAACCTGTTTCTGGCGGCGATCATTCCGGGTTTGCTGCTGGCGTCACTTTATACGATCTATATCTTTGTGCGTTGCCAGATGCAGCCGCATCTTGCCCCGCCCCTGCCTGATGCTGAAGCCGTCCATGGCATGGATATGGTACGCATGATGCTGCGCAGCTTCATCCCGCCGGTCTTCCTGATTGTTCTGGTGCTGGGCTCGATCTTTGCCGGTTTTGCCACCCCGACCGAGGCCGCAGGCGTTGGTGCGGTTGGTGCGACCTTCCTGGCACTGGTCAAGGGCCGCCTGAAATGGGATGTGCTTAAGGACGTCTGCGAACGGTCGGCTTTGACCGGCGCCATGCTGTTCTTCCTGTTTGCCGGTGCAACCGTCTTCTCCTATGTGTTCCGTTCACTGGGCGGTGATGATCTGGTTGTTGATCTGGTCGACAGCGCCGGCCTTGGCGCATGGGGCGTTCTGTTCCTGCTGATGCTGATCGTGTTCATACTTGGCTTCTTCTTCGACTGGGTCGAAATCACCCTGATCGTGTTGCCGATCTTTGCCCCGGTCATTGCACAGCTTGATTTTGGTGATCACCTTGCCGTTGCCGGCATTGGCCCGACCGAGACACAGGTACTGACCTGGTTTGCCGTCATGGTTGCGGTCAACCTGCAAACCAGCTTCCTGACACCGCCCTTCGGGTTTGCCCTGTTCTATCTTAAGGGCGTCGCACCGAAATCGATCACCATCCAGCAGATTTACAAAGGCATCATTCCCTTTGTCATCCTGCAGGTGATCGGGCTGTTGCTGGTGATGTATTTCCCGGAACTGGCGCTGTGGATGCCAAATACCATTCTTGAATAGGCTTATGTCTGTCACATCAAAGGCACCGTGCAAACGGTGCCTTTTTTGTTTCCATCCCCTGCAACCCAAAGAAAAACCGCCCCGACAGGGCGGCTGTAATCTTTAATGTCCAAAGGGATGCCGGACTATTGCTGCGGCAGGTTCCGCTCGCTTGGCAATTGCAGCATACGGCCCATCAGGTAATCGACATCGTCTGAATCGAATTCGACACCAAGATCACCATACTGGGTCAGAACCCGTTCAATCATCCGGCGTGAATAGCGTTCCCGATCACGTTCCCCGCCATCAAGGTCGGTTTCACGCGCAACTTCTATGGCCGCGCGAATGCCCGGGAAGAAATGTTTGGGCATGTCAGCCTTGTTGTAAATCGCTTCAAGCCCGAACGGGCCGCTATCATGGATCAGAATGCGGGTATTGATCAGTGACACCCCGGCACGGCGCGCAAGGGCGGCTTCGAAAAAGGCAACATCGCCCATGCAAAGCGCACGCAGGATTAGACCGCTGGTCAGACGGTTGTTGGTGTGAAGATGTTCAACCAGAAGCTCGACATCGCGTTCTTCCGCGCCATCCCCCAGAAGGCCGATGGTCGCACTTTCCTGCGACTGGGTCATGACCGCATTCACGATCCCCTCAGGGATGTGGCCGCGCGCAATCAGTTCGGATCGCATCCGGTCAGACACCAGCGTCACCAGCCGTTCGGCAATCGTGATCGGCAGATGGTTGCGTTCGATCATCGGCTTTTGGATGCGCTCGTTCTCGCCGAATTCATCCACAACCTTTTGCAGCGAATGTTCGCTGATCTGTGCGCCGTCATTCGAAATCAGATCGACCATCACGTCTTCATGACCGATATCGACAAGAGTTGCCGAAACGATTTCCGACACATGCGGACGCGATGCGATGGCACGCTGTTTTTCAACACTGTCGGCATTGTCACCGATAATGTCGACCAGATCCTCGTCATTGAGAACTTCGGAAAATTTCAGGATCGGCAGGGCCACATCATCGACATCGCGTGCAAGGGTCGCGGCAACATCGTGGGGCACAAGCGGAGTCTGCTTAAGGTTCTTGGCCAGCGCCTTGCGCACACGCACTTCCGCGTCACGCACCATCAGCCGGAAAATATCCTCGGCAAGAATGCGTTCGCTGTCACTCAGGCTTTCAGCAGAAAATTCACGGCTGATTTTCTCGGCCGTTTCGGCACGATTCTTCCCGGAAGGATCCTGGATCAGATTGTTAAGATCTTCTTTGGTTATACGCGGCAATGGAGTTCTCCCGGCACGCTAAGCAATCGGCTGCCAACCATTTGTAATTCTTTATACACCGTAGGGCCGATTGACTAAACGCAAATTATTCAGTTCCTGCATGTGGTAAATGTCGTGTCGAATTCGGGAAACTCAACAGTAAGCCGATCTTTTTTAACGAAAAGCGAATTTTTGCTTCTGTTTATGTTTTTCGGTTCACTTGTGAACCAACCAACGACACAATGTAGTGGGGACCCTACCACCGCAGACCAAGAGAGGCCCGCAATATGAATTGGACCAAAACGCTTACCATCGCCGCCACTCTGGCCGTACTCGGCATGGCACCGGCAATGGCTGGTGATGCCGAAAAAGGCGAAAAAGTTTTCAAGAAATGCGCTGCCTGCCACAGCATTGAAGCCGGCCAGAACAAGGTCGGCCCATCGCTGGCGGGTGCGTTCGGCGCACAATGTGGCCATGTCGCCGACTTTAAATACGGCAAAGGCTATCAGGCTGCTTGTGAAAAAGGTTTCACCATCGATGAAGCCTTCCTGGTTGATTATCTTCAGGATCCGTCAGCCAAGCTTAGCGAAATCTCGGGTTCGAAAGAACGCTCGAAGATGACCTTCAAGCTGAAAAAAGAAGACGAAATTGCCGATGTCATCGAATATCTGAAAGCGCACTAAACCTTTCGATATCCGGTACCGGAATAAAAAACGGCCAGTGCTTCTGCATTGGCCGTTTTCATGCGTGCAAAGATATCACGCTGCGGCGCGTCGCCGACCAAGTTCCTCGGTGATCGCGCGGATTTGCTCCTCGACCCGGATGTCAATGGTCGATGTCACTTCCAGGTCGCGATCTTCGTAAACATCGCGGTCAGGATACTTTTCACGCCATTCGTTGATTGCCACATCACGCAGGCGGATCAGCTGTTCGATTTGCGGCCGATACAAAAAGATCATCCCCGATATCCAGCGATTTACCGGCCAGGATGGTTGCGCATGATCAATGATGAAGTTTTCGAGCATATTGATCACGGTTTCGCCGTCATACCAGACTTCGCCGGTCACCCAGCGGTTGGTGGTGAACAGACGCTGGGCAAAACCGTATTCATCCATCGATACCGCAACCAGGTGCGACAGCGCGTCATTTGGCCCTTCGGGATAGTCAAATCCCTCAATCGGTACCGGCTTTGACCCGGACGGCATACCGCGCGGCCGCAGGAAGGTATGGAAATGTCCATGCTCGTTCCAACTGCGCTGTTCGTCTTTGGGATGGGCATGATAATAAAACTGGGCGTGCGAATTGCGGTCATACACATCCCCTTCGGGATAATGCGTCCATTCATAAAAAGGCCCCGCCGTCTTGATCAGTTCACCGACAACATTATCGCCTGTCACCGTCAAGACCCGGTGGCATTCCATAACATCGCGTCCCGCAGTCAGCATCCGTTCAAGCCGTCCGGTCGGAAGCGATGTCCAGTCAATTGCAATTCCGGTCATTCCAACACCAGTAACCTTGCGATGAGAATCCTATCCGCAGCGGCAGAAATAACCCGTCCATGGCCATGACGGCCAATTAATCCCGTTCAAGAATTAGTGATTCTGTCACAATGTGCAAGCCTGCTTCGAAAACAGGCCGCTATTCATGCATCAACCGAAATCCGATAAGGATATGCTGCATATGTTCCGGCCTGCCATGGCGGGCGGCGGGGCGGCAAACACCGCATCCCCGATCATCCCAAGATCCGCCCTTAACAATACGGTATCCGGCTTGCAAACTGGTGGCCGTCCATTCAAACACCTGCCCCGCCCCGTCATACAGCCCATAAGGCCCCGGTTCGAACTGCCCCACCGGGACGGTATCAAACGGGCCGCGATCGGCACTGTTCAATTGCAGCGGATCATAAATATTTCCCCAGGGATAGAAAATGCCGTCCGCACCGCGAACCGCCTTCTCCCAATAGATTTCTTCGGGGATTCGCCACTTGATGCCGGTTTTCAAACTTAGCCAGATGGCATAATCCTGGGCATCACGCCACGACACCAGAACAACCGGATGATTGCCCTTGCCACGCGGCGGCTCGCCATTCTGCCACGCAAACGGACGGGTCGCGTCATATCCGTAAATCAGACCAAGACTTTCCCAGTCTTCCTCGCTGATATCAGGCGCTTCACGACCGGTATCCCGGACAAAGGCGGCATACTGATCATTGGTGACCGGCGTTTTCATGATGAAATAGTCGGGCAGATAAATGTGCCATTTATCGACTTCAACATCGTACCAGCGATTCCGGCGGCTGATGTCATGGCCATAGACCTGCTCATCAATCTGATAGGCATATTGCCGTTCAATCGCATCCGATCCCTGAAAGAACCAACCGGCCGGAATTTCCGCCACATCAGCATAGGGTACATCCGCGGACTGCGCCCGCACAGAACCGGGCAACGACATCGCGGCCAAAACGGCCGCAAAAAGACCGCCGATCATGTGACTCTGCTGTTTTTTCATTGTCTGTTCCGGTCTCCGTGATGGCTGTTCTCACGGTTTATTCAACCGTACGCCATGCTCCGCTCCCCGTATCCCTGATTTCTTAAATGCGTAAAATCTATCGATTTTTCAATCGTTTTGATACCAAAGCATAAAAAATCAAACATAAATTGTTCGCCACTCATTCAACCTTGGGCATCTTTTGACCGCTTCTCTCACACGGCTCTCTCACACAACAGTGAAACCATGTGACGTTCCGGGCGACCTGATTTGGCGCATATTGGCCTGCATCGGACGAAAAACATTCAACGTCCCTACCGTCAGATCGAAATGAACGCTTAATCAGTGAGGCAATCAATGTCCAAAAAATCCAGCTTCTTCTCCCAGTCGGCCCTGATCCCCGCGATTGCCGTTGGCGCCGGCCTTGCCATCGCGGCCCCGATGGCAATGGCAGCCCCGCTTCCGACACCGACCGCCGAAGTCGCGACGTGCACAGCCAATCCTTGCGCGGCCAACCCCTGTGCCGCAAACCCCTGTGCCGCAAACCCGTGCGCGGCCAAAAAGGTCGTCAATCCCTGCAGCCCGTGCGCAGCCAACCCTTGTGCTGCAAATCCTTGCGCGGCGGCTAACCCCTGCGCTGCCAATCCGTGTGCGGCAAATCCCTGTGCTGCCAAATAACCGGGCCGATCCGTCGCCCTGACCATGCAAAAGGGGCAGTGCTTTTGGCGCTGCCCCTTTTCATGTCTGTCCGGAACGATAGCAATCAGTCGCGAACCACCATCACCGAACAATCGGCATGGCGCACAACGCGTGCGGCGTTCGGCCCCAGAAGGTAATCCTTCAATTCGGGGCGGTGTGCCCCAATGACGATCAGATCGCAATTGGTCTTTTTCGCCATTTTCAGGATCACTTCATAAACCGTCCCCTGGCCCACGATATGCTGAACCTTAAGGTCGGACGGAATATGTTCGGAAACGAACTGGTGCAGTCTTTCGTTATAGGCATCAAGAACCTTTTTCTCGTAACCCTTGGGGAAAAACTGCCCGACCATCGACATCCCGACCGTGGGAACCACGGTCAGGACATGAAGGCGCGCATTGAATGCCTGGGCTTGCTTGATTGCAACCGGAATGGCTTTTTTCCAGGACAGATCGTGATCAAGATCCACTGTAACCAGAATATCCTTATACATGGACTTGGCCCTCCTTAGGCCGCTTCGGCACGACGGCGACGGCGTTGCAATACGATGATCCCGCCCAGCAGAATAAACGCCGGGATAAAGAACACCTCTTTGGGCATGCGGTCGGCTTCGATCTTGATCGCGGTGATTTCAAAGTCGAAATCAAGTCCCGCTTTCTCGGCCGGACCACCAAATACCAGATCATCGATAAAGACCTTGCCGTCTTCGTTGCGAACCGCAATGCCCGCATTGTAAAGACGGTCTTCACCCGATGCTTCCGGCCCCAATGGCAACATCACCGATTTGCTGACTTCGTCGCCTTCAAGACTGATGCCCTCGACATCCAGAAGAATGCTGGTATTGGCGGGCATATCGGCCGCCTTTTCAACAATCTCGGTCGCGGGCAGGTTTTCATAGGGCGGCTCCAGCAGATCAAGCCAGAAACCCGGACGGAACAGGGTAAAGGCAATCAGCAGAAGTGCCGCACTTTCCCACAGTTTCGACCGGGTGAAGAAATACCCCATCGTCCCTGCGGCAAAGACCAGCATCGCAACAATCGCGACAAAGATCACCATCACCACTTCAAACGGATGATCAAGCCCGATCAGCAGAAGCTGCGTGTTGAACAGGAACAGGAACGGCAGAACGGCGGTACGCATGCTGTAAAAGAACGCGACGAAGCCGGTCTTCATCGGGTCGGCCCCCGAAACCGCAGCCGCAGCAAAGGATGCCAGACCAACCGGTGGCGTCACATCGGCCATGATGCCGAAATAGAACACGAACAGATGCACCGCAATCAACGGCACGATCAGGCCGTTCGCAGCCCCCAGTTCAACAATCACCGGTGCCATCAGGCTCGACACCACGATATAGTTCGCCGTGGTCGGCAAGCCCATGCCAAGGATCAGGCTGATGATCGCGGTAAAGATCAGGATCAGCATCAGATTGCCGCCCGAAATCAGTTCAACGAATTCGACCATCACCTGACCGATCCCGGTCAGCGACACCGTACCCACGATGATACCGGCCGCCGCCGTCGCGACCCCGATCCCGATCATGTTGCGCGCCCCGGTGGCAAAACCGTCAATCACATCGGCAATGCCTTCCTTCACACTGGCCATATAGTCCGGCTGCTTGCGGAAGAACGCCTTGACCGGACGCTGGGTCAGCATGATGAACAGCATCAGAACCGTCGCCCAGAAGGCCGACAATCCGGGTGATTTCAACTCGATCATCAGGAACCAGACCAGAACCACGACCGGCAGCAGATAATGCAGGCCGGACTTGGCGGTTTCGCCCAGTGCCGGAAGCTCCAGCACCGGCTTGTTGGGATCATCCAGTTCAAGATCAGGATATTTCGCCGCATAATACAGACCGGCAAAATAGATCGCGGCACATTCGACCGCGACAATCCAGCCCACCGCGTTACCGAATATCTGTTTCTGGAAATTGATCGCGTAGTAAATCACACCCGCAAGAATAACCAGCGACAGCACGAACAGAAGCGAACGCATCAGCACTTGCTGCACGGTGGATGTCTGACGTTTCGGCAGGCCCTTCATATCGGCCTTAAGCGCCTCAAGATGAACGATATAAATCAGCGCGATATAGGAAATCGTCGCCGGCAGGAAGGCATGCTTGATGACTTCCGGATAGGGAATACCGACATATTCCACCATCAAAAAGGCCGCAGCCCCCATGACCGGCGGCATGATCTGCCCGTTGACCGACGATGCGACTTCGACCGCACCGGCCTTCTCGCCCGAGAAACCGACACGCTTCATCAACGGGATGGTAAAGGTCCCGGTCGTCACCACATTGGCAATCGAGGAGCCTGAAATAAGCCCGGTCATCGCCGATGCCAGAACTGCAGCCTTTGCCGGACCGCCACGCATGTGACCAAGGGCTGCAAACGCCACCTTGATGAAATAGTTGCCAGCCCCGGCTTTATCGAGCAACGAGCCAAACAGCACAAACAGGAACACGAAGCTGGTCGAAACGCCAAGCGCAATCCCGAACACGCCTTCGGTCGTGATCCACTGATGCGACATCGCCTTGGAGAAGCTTGCACCCGCCCATTGCAGGACATCGGGCACCCACGGCGCATTGCCAAAGAAAACATAGGCAAGGAACACCATCGCCACGACCATAAGGGGCGGGCCAAGTGCGCGGCGCGTTGCTTCAAGCAACAGCACCAGACCGGCACCGGCAACCACAAGATCCTGCGTGATCGGCAAGCCCGGACGCGATGACAGCTCGCGGTAGAAAATAAAGATATAAAGGGCACAGAATGCCCCGGCAGCCGCCAGGACCCAGTCAAAAACCGGAATATAACTTCGCGGTGAATTCTTGAAAGCCGGATAGGCCAGAAACGCCAGGAACACGGCAAAAGCCAGATGGATCGACCGTGCTTCGGTCGAATTGAAAACCCCAAAACTGACAATATAGGGCAGTGGCGATGCCAGCCACAGCTGGAACAGCGACCAGGCCACGGCAACATACAGCAAAATTTTTGCCGTCATGCCGGTCGGCTGGCGCGCGCCTGTATCATTTTCTGCGATCAGATCCTGAAGATCCTGGTCCGATGGACCCTGTGTCGCGCTTTTATCGTCGGTCATTGCAAACTCCCGGTCTGAACGCGGTTTCTGTTTCGGGTGGCCCAAACCAATAGCCCAGAAACAAAAAACCTCCGTCGACACTTACCCGGTCGCCCACGGAGCATATCGGCACATCATCGTGCGCCATTTTGATCAAATTTTTTTAAGATGCCCGCAGGACGGAAGAAAACAAAACGGGAGGCACGCCGTGCCTCCCGTTTCAACCTGTCTTACATCAGGCCAGCTTCTTTGAAGTATTTGACAGCGCCGTCATGCAGCGGTGCCGAAAGGCCGTCTTTGACCATTTCTTCTTTTTTGAGGATCGCAAAAGCCGGGTGCAGCTTTTTGAAATCGTCAAAGTTTTCAAAGACTGCTTTGACAACATTGTAAACGACGTCCGCATCGGTTGCGGTCGATGAAACGAAGGTCGCGCCAACACCGAAGGTTTTCACGTCTTCCGGGTTACCGCGATACATGCCGCCCGGAATGGTGGCAACACGGTAATACGGGTTATCGGCAACCAGTTTGTCGATTTCCGGACCGGCAACTTCCACCAGAACAGAATCACAGGAAGATACAGCTTCCTGAATCGAACCGGACGGATGACCAACGACATAAAGCATCGCATCGATCTTGTTATCGCAAAGCGCCTGCGACTGTTCAGCCGGCTTCAGCTCGGATGCCAGTGCGAAATCGTCAAGGGTCCAGCCCTTGGCGTTCATCACGATTTCCATGGTGTCGCGGCTACCCGAACCCGGGTTACCGATATTGACACGTTTGCCTTTAAGGTCATCAAAGGTTTTGATGCCGGAATCAGCGCGGGCAACAATGGTGAACGGCTCTGGATGGATCGAGAAGACAGCACGCAGTTCCGGGAACGGGCCGACGTCTTTGAATGCTTTTTCACCATTCAGGGCATAGTACTGAACGTCAGACTGGGCAACGCCAAGATCCAGCTCGCCCGAACGAATGGTGTTGATGTTGTAGGACGAACCACCAGTGGACTCGACCGAGCAACGAATGCCATGCTCTTTACGGTCTTTGTTCACAAGACGGCAGATTGCACCACCGGTCGGATAGTAAACGCCCGTCACGCCACCGGTACCGATGGTGATAAAACGGTTTTCCTGTGCCGATGCCTGTCCGGCGAACAGCGACGCACCTGCCAAGGTGGCAATGGCACCCGCTACAGCAATAAGTTTCTTCATCAGGATTAGCTCCCTATTACACCCTGTTATAAAGTTTTCAACCACACCGCGAGGATGCGACGGAAAAACATGGAAACATCAGATAAATCAGATGTTTCAGCGAGGGGATTATAATGACGAGCCTCAAGAATTGAAACCCTATAACCCCGAAACCCCCTGATACTTTTATGTCAGGTAACCAGTCTGTTTTCATTGGCGCACCACAGTTCACCACTGTGGTTGCATGATTTTTCGCGCCTGATCACTGGTCGCAACAGTCCGCCCCATAAGATACGCGCCTTCGCGCGCCTGAACGATCAAAGCAGCATTGTCGACCGCACCCGAACGGTCAACCAAAAGATGATTATTTTCAAAACCAATACGCGCATGACCACCCAATCCGGCAGCCGTCAACGCGCAGGCATTTTCATGCGCCCCGAAGGCGCACAGCATCCATTCCGACACAAAGGGCGACGTCTCTAGATACGGCAAAAGGTCCTTGGGATCGGATACCTGCCCCGTGGTGTAACGGCCCAGAACATAAAGCGCCGGCAGCTTTTCACCCGGAATGACGCCATCACGCACAAGCTGGTTGAACCGTATCACGTCTCCTGGCGCATAAAGGATGAATTGCGGCAGGATATCCGCCTCGCGCATGAAGGCAAAGAAATCGCGCAGTTCGTTCAGGTCGGCATTTTCCGGCGCAATTTCGCGAACCGCGATTGAAACGGCTTCGGGCACAAGCCCGCGAATCATCGCCATCTGGTCCTGCGCGCTATACATGCCGACCGCCTCGCTTGTGACCTGAAGCAGCATGTCATCCCCGACACTGGCCCTGACCTCGGTCAGCATTTCACGATAACGGCCCACATCAATGCTGTGCTTCTGATCGTCATCACGCACATGCAGATGCATCATTGCCGCCCCGGCGGCCTTGCAGTTGGCGGCTTCTAGTGCCAGTTCCGCTGGTGTAATCGGAATGCTGGGCAGATCGGCCTTGGTTTTGCGCGCGCCATTGGGGGCCGATGCGATCAGAAACGGGGTTTCACCATAAGACATTACAAAAGCCCCTCGGCGGCAAACACGTCATTCATCGCCAATTCAAACAGTTCAACGATCCTTGCTACATCATCCCCGGTCACGATAAAGGGCGGCGCAAACAGCACGTGATCGCCGCGCACGCCATCAATCGTGCCCCCCATCGGATAGGCCATCAACCCGCGCGCAAAGGCCGCCTTCTTGATCCTGGCGTTGATCTTGCGCGCCGGATCAAACGGGTCTTTAGTTTCGCGATCCGCGACCAGCTCAACACCCCGGAACAATCCCCGGCCCCGAATGTCGCCAACAAACGGGTGCTGCCCGAACCGTTCGCGCAATCCATCGGCCAGCAATTCGCCCTGCTTGACGACATTGGCCAGAAGGTCGCGTTCACGGATGGTCCGCTGGGTTGCAAGGGCTGCGGCACAGGCGGTTGCATGCCCCTGATAGGTATGACCGTGCTGAAAGAAACCCGATCCATTGGCAATCGCATCATCGATTTTCTTCGACACCAGGATCGCACCAATCGGCTGGTATCCGGCACCCAGCCCCTTGGCGATGGTTTGCAAATCACCCGAAATGCCTTCCTGTTCAATCGCATGCAGGGTGCCGGTGCGCCCCATACCGCACATGACCTCGTCAAGGATCAGAAGCACACCATACTGATCGCAAATCTCGCGGATGCGTTTGAAATATCCCGGCACTGGTACAACCGCACCCGATGTTGCGCCGACAACCGGCTCGGCGACAAAGGCGGCAACGCTGTCGGCCCCCAGTTCAAGGATCGCGGTTTCAAGTTCATTGGCGACCCGCAAACCATACGCCGCATCACTTTCGCCCGGCAACTGGTCGCGATACGGATAACAGGGCGCGATATGGCTTGCCGTAATCAGCAGCGGTTCGAACTGCTTGCGACGCCACATATTCCCGCCAACCGAAAGCGCGCCCAGCGTATTGCCATGATAGGACTGGCGGCGCGCAATCACGTATTTCCGGTCCGGCTGCCCGATCTCAAGGAAATATTGCCGCGCCATTTTAAGCGCCGCCTCGGTCGCCTCGGACCCGCCCGAGACGAAATACGCCTTGGCAATGCCTTCGGGGGCATGGGTGACAAGGTCTTCGGCCAGTTCTTCCATCGCATCGGTGGAAAAGAAACCCGAATGGGCATAGGCAATCTGATCAATCTGTGCATGCATCGCTGCACGCACCGCCGGGTCGGAATGCCCCAGGCACGAAACGGCGGCTCCACCGCTGGCATCCAGATAACTTTTGCCATTCTGATCAAAGATATAAATGCTTTCCCCCCGCACCGCACGCGGCGGGGTCGCAAGACTGCTGCGATGAAGGACATAGGTTTCGGGCTTGCTGTGGGGCTGTGTCATGATCGGGAATTCCGGGTGGGGGCGGCTTCTTCATGATAGGCATCGAAAGCCGCAAGTTGTTCTTCCGCAACGGCAATCCGTTGCAGTACCTTTTGACCGCCGCGCGCAACCAGAAGGGCGACAAGCGCCTGCATGACCGAAACGCTGGTGGTAAAGCTTTGGAAAAAGGATGGGGAACGGTCTGATACGACCAGCTTTGCAACCGCATCGACCGCAATCGGCGCAACGTTCGAATCACAAACCGCAATCACCGGGCAATGCTGTTTGCGGGCAAACGCAACCGCGCGCACCGTATCGCGAATATAGGGGCGTGCCCCGACGGCAATCAGAACGTCCCGCGGGCCAATCCCGCGCAACTGATCGCCGAATGCGCCTGCATGCCCGTCAACCAGAACACCATTTTCGTTAAACAGCCGATAGGCATAGGCAAACTGATACGCCGCCGGATAGGCCGCACCACGCCCGACGACAAAAACCTGACGGGCGCGCGCAATATGTTCACACGCGTCCTTCATGCATTCGCACATTTCCGGTGCGAATGCATGCCCGATATTGGCAATCTCCGCCGCCGCGATGCTTTGCAGCAGATGTGCATCGCGATGGATATCGGCTTCGCTGTTTTGCAGTTCTCGGGCCCGGTGTGCGTAACTTGCCGGCAGGTCAAGCAACCGGTTCTGGTAACTGTCGCGAAACTGCTGCCACGTATCAACACCGATGGCTGCCATCAGGCGCGTGACCGTGCTGGGCGGGACATTCGCCGCACGCGCAAGGGCGCGCATTGATCGCAGGGCAACATCATTGGGATGATCAAGGATATGGCGCGCTGCCTTCTGCATTTGCGGGCTCAGCGTTGCATAGTCCGAAATCAGCTTTTCGCGCAAATCGGTGTAAACACCCATTTTCCTGCGTTCCTGTGGTCAATTGATCGAAAAACTACGCCACAGCGCCACCGGATTTGCAACGAATGTTTCAATTATGCAGCTCAATGAAACGTTTGTTTTGCAAAATGTTTCATGACCAAGGCAGACTTGTGGGCTGCAATTGGTAAAAACCATGGACTTATAAGAAAAAGATGTAACAATACCAAATTCGCGGCAGGAACGTTTACGTTTCATATAAAGATATAAATCTACATTCGCGATGTGGGACTGGGCACCGAATCGATAAGGTGGCCAATGAATAACCAGATCATCGATGCACTGGCACAGACAAGTGCAGGCATCGCTCTTTTTGACAGCAATGAACGAATCATCTATGCGAACCCGGCTTGGGAACAGCTGATTACCGGCGTTGCCGAGGAAGACCTGCTGTTTTCCGAGACCGAGCTTGCTGATGGCGGCATGATTTCCGTCTGCTTCGTCAAGCCGCAGGCGGAGCATCCCCACCCGATTGCCCTTCCGGCATCGGCCAATGACACCAAAATCGGTACCGTGATCATCGCCGATGACAGCGAAAGCAACCGCATGGTCGCGCGCCGCATCCTGCAAGCCGAAGGATACGGCATTGTCGAGGCCACCAACGGACAGACCGTGCTGAACATGCTGCGTCGCGGGGTCACCGCCGATCTGATCCTGATGGATGTTGAAATGCCCGATATGGACGGATTGCATACGACGCGCCGCATCCGCCACATGCAGGGGCCGGTTGCCCATACCCCCATCATTGCCTTGTCTGCCCACCAGTCGCGCGACTGGAACGTCATTGCGCGTCAGTCCGGCGTGGACGAATTCATCAACAAACCGATCCAGCGGACCAAGCTTCTTGATACCATCCGCGACCTCATCAGCCGGTCCCCGGACGGTGCGACCCCGACCGCACGACTGTCACCGCCGCCCGTGCTGCGTTCCAAGGGCGCTCGCCTCACCCGCCCGGAACGCCTTGATCCCCCCTCAAGCCCGGTTCTTGATATCCGCACCCTCGAACAGCTTTATGCCGACGCCGGGGACGAAGGGGCATCATGCGGTATCGACCTTTTCATCAATGAAACCGAAACCCGCTTGGTCAAAATTGACAACGCGCTGTCAAATGACGACCTCGCAACCGTCCGGGACGAGGTCCATGTGCTCAAAAGCACCTCAGGCACCTTTGGCTTGCGCCAGCTTTCCGATTTGTGCGGGGTCACACAGAATTTCTTTGAAGAAGACGATATCGACGAAGGCCGCATCCTCGCCCTGTCACGCCAGGTCGTACTGCTGGCACCAACGGCCCTGACCGCGCTTAATCTTTACCGCCGCTCACGCGGCTGGGGCAATCCGCAAGGGCCTCAATAGCCTGCCCCCACGACAACTCTCGCCACCCCGGCCACACCTCCTACAGAGGCCGGGGCCGAGGTTAAGCTTAAGGCAGAGACAGCATTAAAGACTGAGCCCGAAACCTCGGCAAAACCTCAGTCCAAGCTCCCAGCCCACACCCAAGTCCAAGCCAAATGCACGATTTTCACATCGCTGCCTCGGACAACGTTTCTGCTTGAACAGCCGCCTTTATCGATCCACCCACGCTGCCTTTTGCATACTTGATCTCTGCCCCGCGATCCGTTGCAAGATGCGTCTGCCAAATCCGCCAAACGAGTAACGCCCAAAGGCCAAGCGCCATATCCTGCTCGCCATGCCGTGTTGCCCTGCGCCAGTAATCCTGCCGCGCGCAATCCAGTATCGGCAGATCAGCAAACAGCATCTGGATAATCCGGGCCTCGCACCCCCACAAAAGCCCACCAAGCTTTACCAGCCAGTCCGACACCGGTGGATTGAAGCCGACCTTGGATGCACGGAGATAGCCATCCGGCATCATCGGCGCGATGGCCGCACGCAACAACGACTTCGCACCGTCCCGCAGATGCCCGCGTGCCGCAACACGCCCGGCAATTGCCATCACGTCATGGCCCAGCAATGGCACCCGGTATTCCAGCCCATATGCCATGCCACATTGGTCCGACATCGCAAGCTGATTTCCCGGCAATGTCACCCGTCGGTCAAACGCCATCATCTGATCGCACAAATCACCGTCTGGCAAACCCTCGGGTACCACTAACCGCGCGCCCAATTCCGTCAATCCGCAACGATCATTCCAGTATTGAAACGCCCTTTGTGCGTCGCCCTGCCCGCCCCGAACAAACCGCGCCCCCCCGCGCGGCAGCAACCGGGCAATATTGCCTGCCATCTTTCGTCGGATGAAACCCGGAACAGACTGCCACGCACCGAATATCGCGGCCGCCTGATAGCGCGGATAGCCCCCAAACAGCTCATCCCCGCCATCCCCTGCCAGACAGATCGGCACGTGCCTTGATACCGCCGCACCAAGCGCCTGCATCAAAACAACCGACGGATTGCCAAAGGGCGCCCCAAAAGCCCGCAGGCCATCATTCAGATGCGCCAGAATTTCTTCGGGCCCGTCAGGTGCCACGACAATGTGCAACTCCATGCCCAGATGCTTTGCCAACTGCCGCGCCCGCGGTGTTTCATCCATCTCGGCATTGTCAAATTGCATGACAAATCCCGGCGGCGGCTTTTGCCCGCGTTCACGCGCGACATCACACGCCATGGCGGCAATCGCACCACTATCCACTCCACCGGACAAAAGCATGCCAACATTACGGTCCGCATCCATCGCATCGGCCACCGACTGGCGAATGGCCCGGCGCAGATCGGCAACTGTGTTGCCACCAGCAGCTCGGTGGCAAATGGCTGGCCGGATCATCCGGCTATCAATCTTACCATCCTGCCAGCAGATCAGTTCCCCCGGCCTTAACTGCCGGATATCGACAAAGCCCGTCGCAGGTGCAGGCACAAATAGGTGCGCAAGATAATGCGGAAAAACATTCTGGTCCGGCATGGCCGGTATGATGCAACGCAGGGCTGCGACCTCGGACGCAAACGCCACGTTCCCGTCGCTACATTCTGCAAAATGAAGCGGCTTTATCCCGACCGGATCGCGCCCCAGCCAAAGCTGCCGCAAGACGCAATCCCAAAGCGCAAAGGCATACTGCCCGGAAAGATCGGCAAGTGCTTTGGCAGGATCAGCATCATCACGCAGGGCATTGCCAAGAACCGCCAGAACCAGCGCCGCGTCACTGTCGCTTTCAACGACGGAACCTTTTTCACGCAAAGACAAAATACGCCGCCGATGCCCCGCGATATAACCATTGAACGCCAATACAAACCGACCATCGGGTGAAATCAGGGGCTGGTTTGCCGCCATCCCCGGATCGGTTGTGATCAGCCGACGCACGCCAAGCGTTAGCGCACCCGAGCGATCAGACCAGCACCCTTCATCATCAGGTCCCCGATGGGCAAGCGCATGCAGCGCTGCCAGAACGCGCTGACGCTCAGTACTCCCCGTCGCCCCCGCCAATCCGCACATAAGGCTCCCCCCTTATGAAGGTCTAGCTTCCCTGTTTGCCAAACCACGCGCCAGTACGGCGCAATCCGTCATACGCATCCACAGGCGGTTGCCAGTCCAGCAGTCGACGAATGGCGCGACTGTCAATTTGCAACGAGCCCGTCAAACGCGAAACCTGCGCACTTTTGCCGGTTACCCGACCCAGCAGGGCCAGAACCCCTTCGGGTACCGGCAGCAAAACCGGTTTTTTTCCCATTCCCTCTGCCAGCAGGCGGATCATCTGGCCAATTGAATGATCAACCCCGTCCGAAACAAGGAAGGTCTGATTTGCCGCCCCGGGATGTGCCACCGCGGCCACACACGCATCCGCCAGATTATCGACATGCACAAGGGAACGGTGATTGTCTATCGCCCCCAATGGCAACGGCATTCCACGACGGACCAGCTTCGTCAGTGCCGCAAAATTCGCCCCGACATTTGGCCCATACACCAAAGGCGGCCGCAAAATGGTGACTTCCAGACCGGTTTGCGCAGCAATGTCGCGTAGCATCTGTTCCGCCTCGGCCTTGGATTGCCCATACGGGTCTTCCGGTGCCGTCGGACTGCTTTCATCAAAGGCCCGGTTTGTCGTCGCCTCGCCGTTCACCTTGATCGAGCTCATGAAAATCAGCCGCTTAACACCCTGCGCATGTGCCGCCCGTGCAAGGCCCGCCGTCCCGTCAACATTGACCGCGCGAAATGCCGCCAGCGGATCATCGGACTGGTCATTCATGACATGCACGCGCGCGGCCAGATGAATAACCGCCTGCACATCTTTCAGATGATCTTTCCAATCGGTTGTCGCATTGATATCGCCAACAACCCGGCTATCGATTGCCACACCATCGACAGGCTGCGCCAAGGCATCCGCGCGGCGCAACAATGCGCGTACCCTGTATCCCTTCGCCAACAGCGTTCTGCAAACCGCCTGCCCGACAAAGCCATTGGCACCCGTCACGGCAACCCGTACCGGTTCACTCATTCTCCATATCCCCTGTTTCGGATGATCCTGCACCGTCTGACGAATTCAGCCGCCCCTGCAAATCCGCCAGTACATATAACCGCAGGGCACTTGAAAGGTTGCCGTCGCGGCCTTCGTCAACCTCGGCTACCAGTTCGGCAATTGCCATGTCGCGCCGTGTTGCGATGCCCTGAAGTTCGGACCAGAATGCATCTTCAAGCGAGAAACTCGTCCGGTGTCCGGCAATTGTCACAGATCTTTTGCGAACGTCGCTGCTCATCGGCCTGTATATCTTCCCAATCCTCGGCAACTCGATCATCATGCCGGTGGCGTCACCCGATCATGATAAGGCATCCCTATGAAATTCATACATCTTTCCGATACGCATCTGCTGGCCCGTGATGATCTTTCGCGTCCGCCGCATTCGGGTGAAACGCTGCGTGCCGTCATTGCCGAGATCAACGAATATCATGCTGATGCCGCGATCTGCGTGATTACCGGCGACATCACCCATCATGGCCGCCCGGAACAATATGACCACGCGGTCGAACTGTTCGCGACCCTTGCCATGCCGTTTATCATGATCCCGGGCAACCACGATATCCGCGAACCGATGCTGGCCGCCTTCCCCGATGTGCCGCGCGATGAAAACGGCTTTATCAATCATGGTCAGACAATCGGCGGCATCCGCTTTGTGATGCTTGATACCATCGTCCCCGATGCCCATCACGGCACATTGTGCGATACCCGGCTTGACTGGCTGAAACGCGAACTGGCAGAGCACCAAAACCTGCCAACGTTCCTGTTCATGCATCACCCGCCGCTTGATATGGGCCTGCCGTTTCTTGATTCGATCCGGATGGATGCAGACGCCGAACTGGCCGCCATCATCAAGAACAATCCGCAGATCAGGCATATCTTCCTTGGCCACCTCCACCGCCCCAGCAACGGCATCTGGCAGGGTATCCCGTTCAATGTCGGCGGCAGCAGCCAGAAGGGCGAACCGTTCGACATGCGTCATGAAAAGGAAGAAGAACTGGTTGAACGCGCCCCGTTAAAGCCGATGTTCGGCATCGTACTGACCGATCCGTCGGGCAATGTGCGCTATCATTATGAAACGGTACCGTTCGACTAGGATCACGGAGCGGGGCGCGCCCATTCCGCCAGCACCACCGGATCACTTTCCATGCGTTCATGACGGGATCGCAGGGCGTCAAACGCCTTGCCATCCATCAATTGCGACAGCGCCCAGACCGCCGATCCGCGCACAAGCGGGCTGTCGTCGGTCAAAAGGCTTTCGACACGCGGCACAAGATTGACCGCCCCGCTATTGCCCACCGCCGTCAGGACATTGCGCAAAAACTTCGCCCGCCCGATCCGCTTGATCGGCGATCCGGCAAAGAAACTGCGAAATGTCTCGTCATCAAGATCAAGGAAATCGGCAAGCCTTGGCGCAGTCAGTTCGGCGCGCGGGATAAAGGCCATTTCCTGCGTCCGGCTGGCAAACTTGTTCCACGGGCACACCGCCAGACAATCGTCACAGCCATAAATCCGGTTCCCCATCGCGCGTCGAAACTGGGGCGGGATCAAGCCATCATGCTCGATCGTCAGATACGAAATGCATTTGCGCGCATCAAGTTTGTAGGGCCCCGGAAACGCATCGGTCGGGCAGGCCGAAAGGCATTTGGCGCATGACCCGCAATAATCGATTTCCGGTTCAGCCAGATCAAATTCAAGCGTCGTGAAAACCTCGCCCAGAAACAGCCAACTGCCATAGTCGCGCGACACAAGATTGGTATGCTTCCCCTGCCAACCAATCCCGGCGGCCTGCCCCAGCGGCTTTTCCAGCACCGGAGCGGTATCGACAAACACCTTGACCTGTTCGCCATCAGCACCCGCTTTCTGCGCCTGTTCGATCATCCAGCGCGCAAGCTGTTTGAGGCGTTTCTTGATCAGGTCATGATAGTCGCGATTTCTGGCATAGACCGAAATCATCGCCCGGTCGGGATGGTCCAGAAGGGTTAGCGGATTTTCCGCAGGGCCATAGTTGGAACCCAGAACAATGACGGATTTGACATCCGGCCACAGCATTTTCGGATCGCGACGGCGCGGCAGCCGTTCCGGGTCATTCATCCAGTCCATGGTGCCATATTCTGCAGCGGCGACAAATTCATCGAGCCGCGCCTGATTGCGTTCGTCAATCTGCGGGCGCGCCACGCCACAGACATCAAAGCCGATTTCACGGGCTTTGGCCTGAAGGCTTTCAAGGGTGATGGCAGCAGCAACCGTCATGGCAAAACATCTGGGTCGTTTTCTCTCTCTGTGCTGCCTTATATATGTTTGTCACCGAAACGCAAAAGGCCGCAGCACATGGCTGCGGCCTTTTGAAACGACACCGAGCGAAATCAGAAGCGATATCGCAGCGTCGCCAGAATTGTGCGTTCCTCGCCATAATAACAGTTATCCGACCACTGCGTGATCAGGCAGGATGCGACATATTCCTCGTCCATCAGGTTGTTCACATTCAGCCGGAAATCGGCATTGTTCATGCCAACCTGCGCCAGATCATAGTTCAGCACTACATCAACCAGCGTGTAGTCCGGAACCATAAGGGTGTTCGCCTCGTTCGCGGCAGTTTCACCGACATAACGGATACCCGCCCCGATGCCGAGCCCGTCAAGCGCCCCCTGATCAAAGCGGTAATGCCCCCAAAGCGACACCATATGTTCGGGCACCTGCTGCGGGCGATTGCCATCCTTGACCGAACCCGGCGCATCAAACGACGCGTCGGTATAAGTGTAACCGGCCAGCACGCTAAGATTGTCGGTCAGTTCGGTCCGCGCCTCAAGCTCAATGCCTCGGGATTCAATCGTTCCAACCGGCTCCCATGCCGTCGTCAGGTTGTTATAAACCGCAACGTTTTCCTGTTCGATATGGAATGCCGCTGCACTCAGCATCGTTCTGCTGCCTTCAGGCTGGAATTTTACACCGACTTCATATTGCGTGCCTTCGGTCGGTTCTAGCGGTTTGCCGGATGCGTCACTCGACAGGCTGGGATTGAAGGATTCCGAATAATTGAAATAGGGCGCGATGCCGTTATCAAACAGATAAAGCACACCACCGCGTTTGGTAAGCTTGCTGCGATCTTCACCCTGTTCAACATTGGTCAAACGGTTCAGGTTGCTGGTTTCCAGCCAATCCTGCCGAAGGCCAAGCGAGAAACGCCAGTTTTCATAGGCCAGCTGATCCTCGGCATAAAGCCCTGCCTGTTCAAGGGACCGGCTGTTGCTGTTGGTGATTGTTCCCAAAGCAACCCCGGGGCTACCATAGACCGGATTGAATGCATCAATGTTCGATGCCCCGGTAAACAGCCATTCGTTTTCACTTTTACGATCCTGATAGTCAAAGCCCATCAGAACCGTGTGATCGATCTCGCCCGTGGCAAAATTGGCTTCGGCCTGGTTATCCACCGTAAAGGCCCGAAGGCTTTCATCCCCACCGCCATAGGTACGGGTCAATTCGTTTAAGGTGCCGCTCCAGCCCGTCTGATAGATCTGGTCAAGATGCACATCGGCATCAAGGAAGCGGAAATTCTGGCGCACCGTCCAAGTATCGTCGAAATCGTGTTCAAACTCGTAACCAACCATATTCTGGGTGCGCTCGAAACTTTCCAATGCCGGATCACCGTCAAAGAAAGTGTTTGAGATATACTGGCCGTTACGCGGGAAAAGCGTGCCTTCGGACGGAAGCCCATTATGGGTGCCACCTTCCGGGTCTTTCTGGAAATAACCCGACAGTGTCAGGCGTGTATCATCGCTGATATTGGCTGTCAGTGACGGGGCAATGGCATAACGTTCTTCTTCGGTGCCTTCGAACTGGGTGTCGGATGCATCTGCCTTGCCGACAACGCGATAGGCAAGCTTGCCCGCCTCGTCCAGCGGACCGGTGAAATCAAAACCGACCCCGCGCTGATTGCGGCTGCCATAGGAAAGTTCGACTTCGCCCTGCTGTTCGAATTGCGGCTTCTTGCTTGATAATGCCACCAGACCACCGGGCGAACTGCGACCATAGAGAACCGATGCCGGGCCTTTGACCACATCGGCACGTTCGACGAAATAGGGATCGATCTGCATCGAGCTATAGGTCGAATCATCGCTCATGGTTTTCAGGCCATCGAGATAGATATTATCGATACTGCGATCCACCAGACCACGCAGGATAATGTAATCGTACCGGTTTGATGCACCGACCTGTCCGGTAAAGGCACCGGGCGTATAGCGCATCGCCTGCATCACCGTCTGCGATCCCTGATCTTCCATCTGCTCCTTGGTCACCACGCTAATGCTTTGCGGTGTTTCAAGGATCGGCGTTCCTGTTTTGGTTGCCGCACGCGACCGGGTCGCGACATACCCGTCCACCGGCCCATCGGCGGTTTCGGTGACCGCATTGGCTTCGACCCGCACCGGATCAAGCACCGTTTCACCACTGGCGGCAATCTGTTCAATCGTGACCGTGTTATCCTCGGTAAAGTGCCAGGTGTAACCCGTCCCGCTCAGAAGCTGCCCCAGTGCCTGATCAACCGTCATTTCCCCCTGAACAGCGGATGCCTGAACCCCGGAGATCCCGCCGGACGGGAAGAACAGACGCACACCTGCCTGATCGGCAAGGCTGGTCAGGGCCCGGTCAAGGTCCTGTGCCGGGATGCTGAAATCAATCACGCTCGCCTGTGCGATTTCGGCATTGTCCCGCGACGCGGCAATATCGGCCGCCGTCGCATAAAACGGTGTAATAGCAACAATGCCGGAAATCACCGTGGTTACCGCAAGACGGCGTTTCCAGCCCATCAGCATCATCCGCCGGGCCACACAAACGTTTGTATTCATTCCATAAGCCTTTTCGTCAGAAACCCCAATGCGAATGAAATTAAGAACCGAAATCATTCGCTGTTGTTTCTGAGACGAAACCGCCTAACGTGATTTGCAGTAAAAAATTCAAAAAATTTTCCGAAGCCGGATAGAGACAGGAAAAAGGCCAAAAAACAGGGGATTGGGCCGCCGGCAGAAGATCAATAGATGACGGTCAGGAGCGGCAACCGGGTGACACGCGCCGACGTCGTCTGTTCGATGGAGGCGAAAATCGCATCAAGGTCGGCGGTTTCAAACACCCCCGTAACCTTAAGCCCGCGCAACGCATCCCGCGCCACAACGATTTTCCCCGGCTGATAGCGTTGCAGTTCTTCCATCACATCCGAAAGGGTCCGCTGATTGAAAATCAGCTTACCGCGCTGCCAGCTGCCATAGGCGGCAAGATCGGCATCCGTGATCTTTTTCAGCCCGCCATTGCCATCATAACGCACCTGTTGCCCGACGGTGATCCGCACCGGTTCACTGTCGCCACTGGTGACTTCGACAATGCCTTCGCGCACGGTGACATTCGCCGCGTCCCCGTCAAGCCGAACCCCGTAAACCGTGCCAACCGCGCGTGCTGCCCCCCCATTGGCGGAAACGACAAACGGATGATCGGCATCCTTTGCCACGTCAAAAATCACTTCGCCCGATGCAAGGCGGATTTCGCGGCGCGGACCGGAAAAATCAACGGAAAAGGCCGATGCGGTATTCATATGCGCAACCGACCCATCGGCAAGCGTCACCACGCGCTGCTGCCCGATGGCCGTACTGTAATCCGATGTCCAGCGCGCGATGGGCCCGGTTGCTTCCACCCCACCAAACACCGCCAGCATCAAGGCACAGACCATTGCCCCGGCAATGACAAGGCGTCCGGGCCGGGGGCCGGATACCCTGCGTTGTGCCGGTTGTAGCGTAAGTTGCCTGCGGGGTGTTGCGGTCCCCGGCGCGGGTGACTGGAAACTGCCGATCTCGTGCAGGATATCGGGATTTTCCTGCCATTGCTGCGCGGCTTCGGTTTGACCGACGGCGGCAAAAAGGCTTCGGGCCTCGGCCGCGGCACGGGCATAATCCGGGCTTTGCGCGCACCAGTCGGCAAAGGCTGCACGATCCCGCGCACCGGCATCGCCCGATTGCAACATCACGAGCCACTCGATCGCCTGATCGCCAAGATCAGTCGCCACTGGCCTGTCTGTTGACTGCGGATCCGAATGCGCGGTTTTCAAAACCCGATACCCCGAAAATGGTTCTGTCCGGCCCCGGTTGCGGGGCCCTTACTGTTAAGACGTTTGGGCAGGGGCAAATCCACAATGATTTCCGTCATTATTTTTTACCCTCGCGCAGAAGCTCGTCCCGACAATGTTGCAGCGCGCGCACGATATATTTCGCCACCATGCTGTTCGATACGCCAAGGCGCCTGGCAATTTCACTGTGCGACAAACCATCAACCCGAAACATCAGCAACGCCATACGTGGCTTTTCTGGCAGTTTTTCCAATGCTTTATCAAGCAGTAAAATCTGTTCGCGATCCAGCACGATGTTTTCGGGGCCGGGTTTGGGATCGTGGATCGCATCGGTATCCTCGTCCATGTCGTGATGGGCGGTGATGCGTTTTTCGCGCCTGAGTCCGTCAATCGCAAGGTTCCCGGCAACCCGATAGACATAGGCACGCGGATTTTCGATCACGTCCCCCTGATCGGGTGTATCGGCAAGCCGCACATAGGTATCCTGCACGACATCGGCTGCGCGTTCATGGTCCCCGCCCAGCTTTCGGGTCAGAAACCGGAAAAGCTGTTCGTAATTTTCCTGAAAGCTTGCGATCAGAACCGATGCGCTGTTGCGCGCCATGGTCTTGCCCAAACGTGCCGTTGTCAAATGATACAGGTTCCCCCGTTCCGCCCGTGTATTAGCAAGAACCACAACACAAAACAATGAGAATAATTCGCATTGTTAATAACTATACATACCGGTACCCCCCAAAACAAAAGGCTGCCACCGGTTTCCCGATAGCAGCCTTTGATTTTGCATCAATTCCGGCAGACCTGGCTACTAGCCACGCCCGCGATAGGGCGCCACCCCCTGATCGGGGATCCACACCCCTTCGGGGGCCGGGCCGGTCTGGTAAAACACGTCAATCGGAATGCCGCCGCGCGGATACCAGTAGCCACCAATGCGCAGCCATTTCGGATCAATCATATCGGCAATCCGTTTGCCGACCTTGACCGTGCAATCCTCGTGGAACGAGCCATGATTGCGAAACGACGTCAGAAACAGCTTCAGCGACTTGCTTTCCACCAGCCAGTCACCCGGCACATAATCAATCACCAGATGGGCAAAATCCGGCTGACCGGTGATCGGGCAAAGCGATGTGAATTCCGGTGCGACAAACCGCACACAGTAATCGGTTCCCGCCTGCGGGTTCTGCACCCGTTCAAGAACCGCTTCATCCGGGCTGGCGGGCTGTTCGGTGGTCCCGCCCAGCATGGTCAGGTTGTCGTAAATGGTTTGATCGGCCATGTGATTAATCCTCGATGATCGGTACGGGATCAATGTCCCCGCCTTCCTGCCCGGCGTAAAAATCACGGGCGAACTGTTCCATGCGGCGCTGGGCAATGGCGTCGCGCATGCCGCGCATCAGGTCCTGATAATAGGCAAGGTTATGCCACGTCAGCAGAACCGCACCCAAAATCTCGCCTGCCTTGATCAGGTGATGAAGGTAGGCGCGCGAATATTTCGTGCAGGCCGGGCAATTGCACTGATCGTCAAGCGGACGATCATCATCGCGATGACGGCCGTTCTTAAGGTTCAGCGTCCCGCGATGGGTAAAGGCCTGCGCATTGCGGCCCGAACGGGTCGGCAAAACGCAATCGAACTGGTCAATCCCGCGCATCACCGCACCGACAAGGTCCGATGGCTTGCCAACCCCCATCAGGTAACGGGGCTTGTTGGCCGGCAGCATATCGACACAGAAATCAAGTGTATCGAACATGATCTGCTGGCCCTCGCCAACCGCAAGACCGCCCACCGAATGCCCCGGAAGGTCAAGTTCGGCCAGTTTTTCGGAACTTTCGCGCCGCAGGTTTTCAAAAACACTGCCCTGCTGAATGCCATAAAGCGCATAGCCTTCGCGTTCGACAAACGCATCCTTGGACCGTTTTGCCCAGCGCATCGACATGCGCATGGAATCTGCGGCCTGCTGTTCGGTCGCCGGGAACGGGGTGCATTCGTCAAACGCCATGGTGATGGTCGATCCCAGCAGATGCTGGATTTCCATCGACCGTTCCGGCGACAGCGCAAATTTGCGCCCGTCGATATGGCTTTTGAACGTAACACCATCTTCGGTGATCTTGCGCAGCTTGGACAGTGACATCACCTGATACCCGCCGCTATCGGTCAGGATCGGCTTGTCCCAATTCATGAATTTGTGCAAACCGCCAAGCCGCGCGATGCGTTCCGCACCGGGGCGCAGCATTAGGTGGTATGTATTGCCCAAAAGGATTTGCGCGCCGGTATCGGCAACGTTTTCCGGCAACATGCCCTTGACCGTGGCGGCCGTTCCGACCGGCATGAAGGCCGGGGTATCGATCACGCCGTGGGCGGTATGAATGCGGCCAAGACGGGCCTTGCCGTCGGTGGCCAGAAGTTCATAACGGAATTCAGTCATCAGCTTTTTTCAATCTTGCTGGCGCATTCAAGCAAGCTGCAATCGCCATAGGAATAGAAACGGTATCTGTTTTCAATCGCGTGGCCATAGGCCGCCTTCATGCGATCAAACCCGGCAAAGGCCGATACCAGCATGAAAAGGGTCGACCGCGGCAGATGGAAATTGGTCAGCAGCATATCGACCGCCCGGAATTTATAGCCCGGCGTGATAAAGATGTCGGTTTCGTTCTCGAACGGTTCAACCACCCCGTCTTCGCGCGCCGCACTTTCAAGCAGCCGAAGCGACGTCGTCCCCACCGCAATCACCCGTCCGCCCCTGGCGCGCGTTTCGTTGATCAGGTTGGCGATCTCGGGCGATATGCTGCCCCATTCGGCATGCATTTTGTGATCGTCGGTATCATCGACCTTGACCGGCAAAAACGTGCCCGCCCCGACATGAAGCGTGATCGTGCGGCGCTCAATACCGCGCGCATCAATTGCTGCCAGCAATTCCGGGGTAAAATGCAAACCCGCCGTCGGGGCTGCTACCGCACCGTCATGCTGGGCGAAAATCGTCTGATAATCCGATCTGTCCTGATCATCCCCGCCCTTTTCACGCCGGATATAGGGCGGCAACGGCATCACGCCATGTTTTTCAAGCGCTGCAATCAGATCGGCACCGGCAACGTTAAACCGCAGCAACACCTCGCCGCCGTCTTTCTTTTCCATGACTTCGGCTTCGAAATCATCGGCAACCCTGAAGGTTTCGCCAATGCGCAGCTTCTTGGCCGGTTTGGCAAAGGCGCGCCATTGAGCAAGACCTTCCTGCTTGTGCAGGGTCACTTCAATGCCTGCATCCCCGCGCTTGCCAAACAGGCGGGCCGGGATCACGCGGGTATCATTGGAAATCAGAAGGTCGCCGGGCTGCAGGATATCAGGCAGTTCGCGAACGATGCGGTCATGCGTTTCCCCGCCCGTCAGGTCAAGCATACGGGCACTGTCACGCGGATTGGCCGGATGTTCGGCAATACACTCACGCGGCAGATCGAAATCGAACAGATCGACTTTCATCAGAAAAACAAAACCTGCAATTATCAGAAAAAATCAGAGGGGCGCTTTATACCGCCCCTCTTTGCAAAACCTCAAGGCATCGCGTCGGAATATCAGCCCTGCATCAACCTTGCGCCGGCTCGGCATTCATCCGCGGGGTAATGATCGCCATCAGCAGACGGAACGGTGCCAGACAGGTCAGCGCCATGATGATCTTGGCGGTGAAATCGCCCATCGCCCATGTCTGCCAAGGAAGCCCGGTGCCAACGAATGCGATGGAAAAGAACAGCGCGGTATCCACCGCCGACCCGATCCCCGATGAAATCAGCGGTGCCTTCCACCAGGTTGCGCGGCGCAGCCTGTCAAACACCGTCACGTCAAGCATCTGCGCAATCAGAAACGCCGTTCCCGATGCAATCGCGATGCGCGTATCGGCAACGATCAACGACAGACCAACCGCAATCGCAAACCCGGCCAGCACCACAAGGCGTGCTGCCGCTGCCCCGCGTGCGCGGTTGGTCAGGTCAGTCACCAGAAACGCCACCGGATAGGTAAACGCCCCATAAGTCAGCCAGTCGGCCAAAACGCCCGGCAGCGGATATTCAACCAGAATGTTCGATGCAACAACCGTCACGGCCATTGCCAGAACGCCAATGATGGTGGCTTTCATCGTTTTTCCTTAACCAAAATCCTGACCAAAAGCAGAACGCACGCATAAGAAATCTCGCGGCCCACTTTGATTGGGCGACGATTCGGCACGGGTTTGATTCAAATTATGGTTGGGGTAGATACGCTTGCAGGCCCCACGCGTCAAGGAAAAACGGCGGTCAGACAAAGCCTGACCGCCGCTGCAGATCGCCACAAGCTGCTCCGGGGAAAAGGAGGAGCACCGTGCCGCGAAACTTCAATTCTGCGCCTAATTCCGGCGGAATTAAAGCATGATCCCGCGAATGGTGAAAAACAGCAACGCACCAAGGAAAGCCCCGGCCGGAACCGTGATCACCCACGCGGTCGCAATCGTCACCGCATAACGACGCCGCACCAGCAACCGCTTGCGCAGTTTCTTCTCGGCCTTTTCGGCCTGTGCCGGATCAAGCTGGCGCAGGGCTTCGATATGCTGTTTCTGTTCGTCGGTTTCGGTGTCTTCGCCAACCAGCATCGGCGCATTATCAACCCGGCGACGATGGCTCAGCGTTTCACGCAGGAACCCAACCCCAAACACTGCACCAACCGCGATATGGGTCGAACTGACCGGAAGGCCAAGCGCGGACGCCACAATCACAGTCAAAGCCGCCGACAGCGCCACGGTATAGGCCCGGATCGGGTCAAGCTTGGTAATCTTCGATCCGACCGTCTTTATCAGTTTCGGCCCGAAAAGGATCAGACCCGCCGAAATGCCAATCGCCCCAATCACCATCACCCATATCGGGATCGGGGCCGATGTGACGATCTCGCCGCTATCCACACCCGAAACGATGGCCGCCAACGGACCAATCGCATTCGCCACATCGTTTGACCCATGCGCGAACGACAGAAGGGCTGCCGATACAATCAGCGGAATACGAAACAGCGATGCGATTTCCTTGCGCCGCCCGGTCATGTTACGCGACGCATGCAGCACGGCCTTGCGGGTCGGCAACAGGGTGACGAAAAAGGCTGCGATACCGATAACAATGACCTGCCACGTATCAGCAGCCCAGATCTTTTTGATCCCCTTCATCATCAGATACATGGTGAAGGCCGATACCATCACACCAACCAGGATCGGCACCCATTTGCGGGCCGCTTCGACGCGGTTGTCGGTATAAAGAATTCTGAACTTGATAAAGGCAAGGAACCCGGCCGCGATCACCCCGCCCAGAACCGGTGAAATCACCCAGCTTGCGGCAATCGTGCCCATGGTCGGCCAGTTAACCGCGCCAATGCCGACGGCTGCCATACCGGCCCCCATCACACCGCCAACGATGGAATGGGTGGTCGATACCGGCGCGCCAAGCCACGTCGCAAGGTTAAGCCAAAGAGCGGCTGCCAGAAGGGCCGCCATCATTGCCCAGACAAAGGTCTGTGCATCGGGCATCTGGGTCGGGTCGATAATGCCGTTCTTGATCGTGCCAACAACATCGCCACCGGCGATAATCGCCCCTGCGGCTTCAAACACGGCTGCAATCAAAAGGGCGCCAACCATGGTTAGCGCCTTTGAACCAACAGCAGGACCAACATTGTTGGCGACGTCATTTGCACCGATATTCAGTGCCATGTAACCGCCGATCACCGCAGCGGCGATCAGAAATCCGCTTTGCGGCAAGCCCCCCATGTGAAAGGCGACAAAGGCGCTGCACGCCAAAAGAAAGACAAGCGCAAGTCCGAGCTTCGCACTCAGGGAGGCCGTCTCTCCGGCACCCGCATCCATGCGGCGCTGCCATTTGAGATCCTTATCCAGAGCGGTTTTCTTTGCGACCATGATCAACCGTTACTCAAAAGGGAATCGACGCGCGGATCATGTCGAAGCAAACCCGGTTTGTTAAGGTTTTTTTGCCTTTTCATGACAGCCATGTCCCGCAGCCACCCTCAAAACAGCAAAACGGCCCCGCACTGCAGGGCCGTTTTACGTTTGGAATGATCGTTAAAAGTTATCGACCGAACTGGTTCAAAAGACCTTTCAGCAATCCCTTGGCCGCATCCTTGCCGGCATCCTTGCTGGATCCGCCACCATCGGACGAACCACTGCCGCCAAGCGCCTTATCAAGGATATTATCCAGAACCTTGATCGCGACCTTGTCCATCCGTCCGGTAATCTCCGGGTTGCTGATATTGCCCTTGGCGTAAACGCTGAACGGCGGCAATTCTTCGATTTTCTCGGAAAAATCGAAATCGGCCTGCGTATCCATCTGCCATTTCGGCAGATCAAGGGTCGCATCGGCATCCGCCGTCCCCACACGCGATGTCGCTTCGACACGGGAGGTTTTGGCAATCCCGTTGGTAATCGCAATGTCGGCTTCAAGGCTCTGAACCAGATCGTTGTTACCGACCCCTTCAACCACCATTGCCTGCGGTCCCTGCTGCAACAATGCCTGAATGTTCAGCTTCGGATCGGCCGACCGTTTATCGGCATTGCTGAACCGGACATTGTTCAGAACAAGGTTCGCCGTGCCATTCAACGCACTGACCAGCTTGCGCGATGTATTGCCCGATGCGGTGACATCAAACTTCGTCGCTGCCCCGCCGATCACCGTGTCATTGGCAACCCGGATCGGGGTCAGCTTTTCGATATCCGCCCCGTCAAGATTACCTTTAAGCGCCAGCTTCGGCGTATCGGAATTGCGCGCATCAAACGTGCCATCAATCGACAGATCACCATCGCCCAGAAGGCCGGTGAATTTCTGAATGGTCAGAAGCCCGGTCACGAGTGTCGCCTTAAGGTCCGGCTCCACAAGGCTGTAGGTGTCGAAATCAAGCTGATCAAGTGCGACCGTGATATCCGCATCAATCGACCGCAGGGCCGATACATCAATCACCGTATCATCCCACGGCGTGCCGTCACGGGCATCAACAGTCGTAACCTTCATCGTGGTCGGCATATTGAAAGCCGCCCGGCGCGCACCGCTACCGCCTTCGGGCATCAGTCCGGCCCGTTTTGCCGCGGGCACGAACGGATCAACATTCAATACCCCGCCTGAAAGGGCCACGGCCAGTTTCGGCTGCGCCCCGGTGGCATCAAAATCCACATCACCCCTGGTTTCAAACGGACCGATGCCGAACTTCGCGATATCAAGCGCGATATTCTTGACATTGCCCTTGACCGTGCTGTCCAGAACCAGACGCCCCAGATTGCCCGACGGCTCATAGGTCGGTGCCAGCAACGGTAACACGCGGTTCAGGCTTGATGCCTGCATCGCAAGTTTGCCATCAATGCCCGGTGTTGCCCCGAACAGGTCGCTCAGCACCCCGTTCAATGCCACCTGCATCAACGGGTTGGATACATCAAGATCAAGGTTCGGGCCCGTTACCGGACCATTCAGCCCGATATTGGCCTGAATGCTTTTATATTCGCTGGCCGGTGCCGGAAGCGTCATACCCGTCAGCTTCGCCAGCGGCGCCAGCGTTTTGGCCGTGACTTTAAGCTTGATCCCCTCGAATGCCGGAACAGCCACATCGCCACGGAACACACCGCTGGCACTGGCCGAAAGTCCGGCCGCATCGGCCACCGCAAAATTGTTCAGCTTGATCTGCGAACCGCTCAGGCTGCCATCAATCGAAATGCCCTTGATCGACACGCCCGACGAAATGATTTCATCCGCCGCCAGTCGATAATTGGCCGCAACACCATCAAGCGGCGCCAGCGCATCCTTGATCGTCTTGACCATGGCATCGCTGCCCGCCGCCGGGCCTGAAGACGCACCCGATGATGTATCAGAACCACCTGTTGTGGTGCCGGAATCCGTTGTTGCCGCACCGTTGCCCGCTGGGCTTGCCGCATCGCCATTTCCGGCGGCTGGTGCTGCCGAAATATACTGATCCAGATTGATACGATCGAGCTTAAGACCAACACCAAGTGCCGGAAGCCCCTCGCCGCTCAGATTGGCGACGATGGCACCGCGAATGGCGGTATCATCAATCCGCATATCCAGATCGGAAATATCAAGCTTGTCAGGTGTCCCCTTGACCCCACCGGTCAACGAGAAACGACGCAGACGGTCAGCACGGATGCCATCAACATCCGCCCCAAGCCAGCGTGCCACCGCCCGAATATTTTCCGATGCCACCTCATAGGAAAGGGCCGCACTCGGCTTCGGACCTTCGCCGGAAATGCTGCCAAACACCGAGAAATCGGTCCCGCCCGGAAGACCGGCCGAAACTTCGTTCAATGTGATCTTGCTGTTGGCAATCGCGGCATTGATCCGCGCATTGTGAACCGGCGTCTGGTTATAGATCAGAGTTTCAACTTCGAAATCAATCGATGCCGTCAGATCAGCCGGGATCATCGGGCCATTGGCCGCACCCGATGTCTTGTCGCCCTGCGACGGGATGGATTGCCCACCAGCATCGCCCGCCGATCCATTTTCCGGGGTCGCCGTGCCGCTGCCACCCGTGCTGCCGGCACCGGTGTCCGGATTGGCACCATCACCCATATGGGTCAGGACAAGGATTGAATCGAGGTCAAGCTGATTGAAACGAAGCGCCACATCGGCCTTCATTTTCGGGTCCTGATCAATCGCAATCGCGCCCGATCCACGGGTTTCACCAAACCGGATCGACAGATCATTGATCGTGACGGATTTCGCATTGGCGGCAACCTGCCCGCCCAGATTGAACGGCTTGGCCGCGATATCAGGGATATCGGCACCTTCACCGGCAATCCGAAGGGCGGCTTCGCGCAGATCATCAAACTTGCCGTCAATCTGGCCGTTAAAGCCCGGATATTCCGCCGAAAGATCAACCTGACCGCTTAAATTGATACCGCCATCGACCTTGTCGATGCCAATCTGCATGCCGACCGGGAACGGGCCGGTCTGGCTGATTTCGCCTACATTGAAATTAAACGTCAGCGGAATCCCGCGATAGAAAACATATCCCTCGCCCTTTGCCGGACCATTCAGGCTGTCGGCCGAAACGCCAAGCGTCAGCCCCTCGATCCGCTCCGTGCTGCCGGGTGTGTGATAAAGGATTGTCGCATTTTCGATTTCAAGGCGGTCGATCTGGATCGTGCTGGCAAAATCGGATGAACCAGCATCGCTTCCGCCCGATTGAGCATCGGTTGCCGCCTGTTCTCCATTCGGTGCCGGGGATGCGGATGGCGGTGTGGTGATCGTACCGGCATCCGGCCCGCTGGGGGCCGCCTGTGCCGGATCAAACACCAGATTGTTGCTGCCATCTTCGAACGTCTCAATCGAAATCACCGGATCAATAAGGCTGATCTCGGTCACCTGCACATTGCCGGTCAGAAGCGGCATCAGGGCGACCGATATGCGGACTTCCTCGACCGACACCATGTCGGGGTCCTGCGCGCCGGGCAGATTACTGAGTGTGACCTGCTCGACCGACAGGGCCGGGAACGGCAGAACGGACATCGAAAGATCGCCGCGAATTTCAAGATCGCGACCGGTTGCTTCACGCACTGCCTGGGTGATCTGTGGCTTGTAACCGTTCCAGTCAATCAGGGAAGGAATGACCAACAGGGCAGCGATGATCACAACCAGAATGGCGCCAATCACGGCAAGGATCTTTTTCAACAGTCCGGCTCCGCTTTTTGCTCGGCACCGCTGAAACAGACATGTTTGCGCGGTGCGATGTTGTATTTATCTCAGTAGCATATGGCTCGTACCGCTCGTCGCAACAGAAAATGGCAACAAGTTGGTTGATGATACCATTTACGCACGTTTTCGGTACGCGCATTTCCCTGTTACCGGTTCACCTATGAATTTGTGAGCAAGACCCGCAGTAATCAAGCATCCCCTATGGAAAACCGCCCCCGCACCCTCATATGAAAAACCTGTGCCATTGAACACAGCCGATACTGGCAATTGTTTTGCGAAGTGATACTATAAACAAAAAAGAACACACCATCAGGGCGTTGAGCCTGTGTATCAGCCACCTTGATCAATTCTGATCAACAGGGTGCAGGGAGGATGCAGATGTCCGAAACCACAATCGAACAACCAACAGGTTCCATCGGCGGGCTTCCGCAGGGCATCGCGATCCGCGATGTCACAAGTGACCAGTCCGGCAAATGGCTCGAAGCAGGCTGGCGCGATTTCAAACGTACCCCGGCCATCGGTCTTGCCTATGGCGGGCTTTGCGTTATTGCCGGTTATCTTATTTTACTAAGCCTGTTCCAATCGGGTCAGCCCTATCTGACCCTGCCGCTCGGCGCCGGTTTCATGCTTCTGGCACCGGTGATTGCCGTTGGCCTTTATGAAACCAGCCGCCGCCTTGAAATGGGTGAAAATGTCACCCTGTGGCACAGCCTGAACGGTTTCCGGCGCAATCCCGGCCAGCTTGGCGCGATTGGCGTCGTCCTGATGCTGTTCTTTCTGGCCTGGACGCGCATTGCCATGCTGTTATTTGCGCTGTTTTACAATGGCTCGGTCCCGTCGCTTGATGTGCTGGTCTGGGAAACCTTCTTCTCGCGCGATGCCATCACCTTCCTGATTACCGGCACCATCCTTGGCGGTGTGCTGGCGATGATGGTGTTTGCCATTACGGTCGTCTCGATCCCGCTTCTGGTGGATCGCGATATTGATGTGATTACCGCCCTGATCATCAGTGTCGCGGCGTTTCGCAAAAACTGGCGGGTTCTGACCGGCTGGGCAGCCATGATTGCCGTCATGGCGGCGTGTGGCATGGTGGTGTTCCTGCTGGGTCTTGCGGTCATGATGCCGCTTCTTGGTTATTCCAGCTGGCATGCCTATCGCGGCCTGATCGACACCGAAAATGCCGAAGCCCGTCGGTTAAGACGCGTGGTGCCATAACCCCCTTCAAACAGCATTTCACAAAGGCCCAAAGATGCATTAAAGCAGCCTTGGGCCTTTGTTTTTACCAAAAGAAACCCGGCAAAACTAACCCGTGTTAGCAAGCTCAAAGTTCCCATGTGCTAAACCTTTCGATAGCTTGGCGGAAGTTCCGTCGGGCATTGTTAAGGCACCGCGCATGACACAGAAAACAGTCGAAGCCGACAAAACGGCCACCTCAATTCCCGCACCCATTCTCGAAGTTTTTAACGGACCGATTGCATCGACGGTTAAAAACAATTCCGAGACCATCGCCAATAGCATGCAGGTTGTCCCCGCAAGGCTTGGGGAATTTGTCGCTGGCCGGATCAAGGCCAATGTGCAGCTTTACCAGACGTGTCAGGAATGTACGGATTGGTCGGACCTGATGGATGCGCAACAAACCTGGCTAAAAGACACCAATGCCGCGTTCGCCGATCAGACCAATACCATCATCGCGATGACCCAATCCCTTTTTGGCCAGATCGAAATCCCCAAAGGCAAAGTGGAAACAAAAGTTTCCGATAAAGCCCACAAATAAGATCTGACGACATTGGCGATCTTCGATGTAACAGGCATCGAAACACATCACGAAAAAGGGCGGGATTTTGCGCCATGCAAGATCTCCGCCCGTCCGTGTTAAGATATTGAATAATTCTGTCTGGAAAGCATTTGATGAAAACCGTCACCCCGACTAAGCGGGATGTCGCACCGAGTTTCCACCTTTTATAATTGCCTTGATCAAATCATGAACGGCCAGGTGATGGGCATCGTCTTTCCCCCCGGCTTCAACGACGACATGGGCGTTGGCGGCATCTTCAAGAATACCAATAATATCCTTGTCCGTCATCAGACCCATATCTCCCAGACAAAGCAAGAGCGACTCACAAATCGAAAGGGCAGCAGCACCTTGAACGCTGTATTGGTCACCCACGTTATTCATCCTTCAAATGATCTTGAATTTATCGCGTCCATGTTGCGCAATATGACCCAAAGATTTATCATCATATTTGCAAAGAAGCGTAAACACAGATCAGGATTTTAAAAATATTGACACAATAATTTTGATTATTTTGTCAAGAAAGAAAAATATATGATTTCCTCTACAGATTTTGTCGTTAAAAAACTAAAATCTTTTATCGACCTGACCGACAATGAAATTTCCGTATTTTCTTCGCTACCACACAGATTGATTACGCTGGCCGCCGGTCGCGAAATTGTCCACGAAGGGCAGCGCGCCCATAACGCCTTTATTCTTGTTGATGGCTGGGTCGCATCATACAAACTGCTGCCCGATGGCACGCGCCAGATCATCGATGTTCAAATTCCCGGTGATTTTCTTGGCCTGCGAAGCCTGTTGCTGCGTACCTCGGATCACAGCTTCGAAGCCATAACCGATATTACAATCGCCGAAATATCTGCCCAGAACATGATATCCACCTTCTCGAAATCGCCCCGCCTGGCCAGTGCCGTTCTCTGGGCAGCATCACGCGATGAGGCAATGGTCGTCGAACATCTGGTCAATATCGGCCGCCGGTCCGCGATTGTGCGCACGGCCCACTTCCTGCTGGAACTTGGAAACAGATTGAATCTGATCGGGGTTGGCACCAAACACACCTATCCCTGCCCGCTGTCACAGTACCTTCTGGCCGATGCATTGGGGCTAAGCGCGATCCATATCAACCGTGTCCTTCGCCAGTTGCGCGAACAGGATCTGATGACCTTCCAGAAGGGGATCGTGCATTTCAAAAATCTTGAAAAACTGATCGCACTTGCCGATTTTCAGGTCGGCTACCTTGATCAGGACGAACCGATCATCAGGCACTGACATCGGTCGTCCCGGGCATAGATCGCCTTCATGCGATCAAAACACCTTGCCCGCCATCCACGCATCGACATCCTTTGTCGCCTGCTCTTCGGAAAGGCTGGCACGGACCTTGATCATATTGCAAAGCTGCCCTTTGGTCCGGATGGTCGAAAGATCATAATGCGTCAGGAATTCCCAATGCTTCTGCGCATCTCGCAGATATCCCTTTTTGCGGTCAACAACTTCGGCTGTTTCGTTACCCTGAAAACCAAACATTTCCGCTCTCCTTTTTGTGATCGTCTTGAATTCCAAAATGAAATGAAAGAGCCGGACAGGCCGAATGAACCGGGCCAGAATACACCAGCAAAAAACACGGGAAACCTCAACGCATAACCGTTGCAAATGGCGACCTGGCTGGTGAAGACCGGTTTGCACGGCGGATATCGCTCATCAATCGCAATTCCTGCTCGGAAACATCGCTGTCAAACATCGTCAGTTCCTCGGCTGCGATATCATCCATCATCAAGGCAAGCTCAAGCTCCTCAAGACAGACCTGAATGGAAACCCGGGCATCATTCGAAGCCGGCTCCCCATTGAGGTGCAAAAGCGTTAGCAACGGGATATAAGTGACGAAACAGTCCCCCGCCTCCAACTCCTCATAGGTTTCAACACAATAGACCCCCGCTGGCAGGCTGCGCACCCGTCCGGCCAAATGAAACGGATGTCTGAAACAGTAAACCTTTCGGATCGTGCGGACACTCATGGAAGCCTCCTGTATTCTCAAGTCAAACCCTGCTCTTGCGTCATGGCCAGTTAGAAAAAAACCACCCCGACGGAACGCCGGGATGGGAGATGTCAATAGGGGTAGGACATCAAAGTTCAGTTCAAAGCTTTGGTCGCTGCGTCGAGCGATTTGAAGCAATCAGGGTCGTTCTTGGCTTTGTGGGCCGTTTCGGCTGCCTGATAATGCTTCAACGCCGCTTCTTTTTTCGGACCGGAAGGCGCCTTATCCCAGGCAGCCTTGACAGTCTTCATTTTCTCGGCAGCGGACTGCCCTGAACTCTGTTGTTCTTTCATAGCCATTGACCTTAAGTCTTGGTTTCGTAAGGGCAATATAGGGGGACTTGTCTTGAGCATCGGGGGTCCGACTTTGGGCGACAAGGATTGTCCTAGCAAAACCGAATTTGAATAACTGAACATTCAGCATTCATGATCACTTTTAACCGAAATCCCAAAAGACAGAACTAACCTCTGTTTACTTCGGCCAAAATTTTATATCGTCATTACATTAGAAAAATAGCTGAACATCATTTGTGAATGACACGCCAGCGATAATGACAATCAACACAAGTATGATCGAACAGGGGAAATACCCCCACCTGCGACTAAAAGACCAGATCGGCATGGTCACGACAAATATCGATCCCAAAATCATCAGTATCAGGAAGGTAAGCGACATGATGCCCTCGTTGTATCGAGTTGCCGCCAAGATAAAGTACCTGTCCAAGCGGGGAAAATTTCGTCTTTTCATGATTATACAAAATTAAAATCCACGCACTGATCTGTGTTTGCTTACGCAATGAAAAATAAAAATAGACCAATAGATACAAAATTCGGATCAGCGTATAATAATAATCAAAACAAAACGCAAAGTGTGAAAATAAATGAAAATATCTCCTAACAATATATTCCACACACTCGAAACAAAATCAAATCTTCCTCTTGAAGGTTGCCCGTTCAGTACGCCGACACCTTTGCCAAGGAAAGAACCGGACGAAGGATATCCTCTGCGCTCGTAAAATGATTTTGCCTTCCCCACCGACGAATGCCCCGCACCATCGGACAAAAGTCATAGCCGGGGCCATCGCAAATGGAGCCTCATGACATGACGACCGTCAGAACAACCCAGAAAACATATGCCTTCCACCATCCCTTCCATCTGAAAGGCTTCGATCACAGTTTCCCGGCTGGTTCGTACAATGTTGAAACCGAAGAAGAAATGCTCGAAGGGCTGTCTTTCGTATCCAACAAACGGATCGGAACCACGCTGCATATGCTTCGAACGGCAACCACCCTCATTGAACCGAAAATCTTCAATATCGACCCGCGCGATCTTGACCTTGCCGTGCTTCGTGATCGCCATCAATGCGCCGAAGAAACCGGATTGTCAGACGCACCATCAATGATGTCACGCGTCGACAAGCTGGCAATAGAAAGAGGCGAAAACGAAGGCATGACGTCCCGTAAATAGGAGCCCAAAGGCACCATCTGCCGCGCCTCTGAATACGCCCAAAAGACAAAACACCGCCCAGTGATACGGGCGGTGTTTTGCTTTGCACAGGCCATAGTCGAAACCAGCATTTATAACCTAGCTGGTCGCCGATGCCCGCCGATCCGCTGGCCGTGCCGGGCGCACAAGGAACGTTCCCGCCACCACACAGCCCAGTGTCACGATCAGTTCCGGTCGCAATGTTTCCCCCAAAAGCAACGTACCCCCCGCAAGACTGGTCAGGGCCATGACATAGCCGATCTGGCTCAGGAATACCGGGCCTGCCACGCGCTGCAATTCGAAATGACAGATATACATCATGCTGGCGACCGCCATCTGAACCCCGATGATCAGCCACGCCATGGCATTGCCGAAATCGGGCACATGCAACCGATCACGACCGGTTTCAAACACAAGACACAGGATCGCACTGAGCAGCATCATCCCCGATGCCAGTGTCAGGGGCGATGCCCCTTTTGGCCATGCCACCGTCCGGTACACATTGCCAATCGCCAGACTGACCGGGATCAGCGCCGCAATCAGCAGATAAACCAGAAGGGTGCTATCGGGTGCACTGATCTGCGGCACATACAAAAACAGCACACCGCAAAAACCGACCATCAACCCCATCAGGCGCTTGAATTGCGCGGTTTCAATCCCGATCCCCATCGAAATCAGATAGGTCATCAGCGGTGGAAGCGCGGTAAACACACCGGCCATTGATGCCCCGATATAGGGAACCATGAAATAGCCAAGCCCCATCGGAAACGCCAGACTGACCAGACCGGCGACAAAATAATACCGGATATATTTGCCCCGCAGCGGCGGCAAACCACCCCGCCCGACCGACAATATCGCCAGTATCAATCCCGCGCCAAGACACTGCCAGAACAGATAGGAAAGGGCGGGAATACCTTCCTGCGCGGCAACCTTTGACAGCAGGATGGAACTGCCGCCCATCGTTCCGGAACCAATCAGCAATAAAACAGGTTTGAGCCAGGTGGCCCTCATGGTCTTGATCCTTCCTCGGGCCGGCGCGAATATGTGGGGCGCGCGGGCAATTTCAATTTTGGTGAAACTAACACAACATTACCAGTCGATCTTGCCGGTATTTGATCGTAGTTTATTTCCAATATGGAAATTATAGGGTTATTTGACCGGAATACGGGGAACAGGAATGGACCGTCTGCGCGCACTGGAATGTTTTCGTAAAATCGCCGAACGCGGCACATTTGCCGCCGCCGCCCGCGAACTCAACATGACGCCGGGCTCGATGACCAAGCATATCAACGCGCTTGAAGATCAACTTGGCGTGCAACTGATCGCGCGCACCACACGCCGCATGAGCCTGACCGAAGCCGGCGAAACCTATCTTGGCCGGATTACCGGCATTCTTGATGACATGACCGATGCCGATGAAACCGTGCGTGATCTTAACGACGGGCCGCGCGGACGGGTGCGTATCGCCGCTCCCATGTCGTTTGGCATCCGGCAACTGTCGCCGATGATTGCCGAAATGATTGATGCCTATCCCGAACTGACCATCGAACTTGAACTCAATGACAAGGTCGTCGATCTGGTGGACGAAGGATTTGACATCGCCCTTCGGATCAGTGAATCACTGCCCAATTCAAGCCTTATTGCCCGGCGATTATGCGGCTATTCTAGAGTCTTATGCGCAAGCCCCGCCTATATTGCCAAATCACCCCCGCTGACCAGACCCGAGGATCTGTTGCACCACAACTGCTTTGTTTACACCAATGACGGTCGTCCGGGTTTCTGGACCTTTCTTGATGGTGAACATGAACGCAGCGTTCAGGTCAAAGGCCGCTTTTATGTCAATAGCAGCCTTGCGAAGCGCGACGCACTGCTGCAAGGTTGCGGCATCACGCTGACACCGCGTCTGGTTGTCGACGATTTACTGCAAGACGGCAGGCTTGTCAGTCTTCTGGATGATTTCGCCCCGCGCGAGCTGGGCCTTTATGCTATATGTGCACCGCAACGTCATAAACTGCGTAAAATCAGGACCGTGATCGATTTCATGGTGCGGAAATTGCGCGTCAATAATGATCAGAGCATTCGATGACATCGCCCAAAACCATTTCGAAAAACCTTCTGGCATCACTGCCCGTCCTTGGTGTTCTGACCCTGGCAAACATCGCCCATGCCCAGCAAAACACCGCATCCGGTCCGCAATCGACCCGCACCCCCGATGATAAATGGGGTGTGTCGCTATCGGTTGAAAACGATCTGTTCACCAAGAACAATCAGGACCAGCATTACACCAATGGTGTCCGGCTTGCCTTCGTTTCCCCCGAAGACAACGCGCCAGAACCGGTGCTCAGTGCGGCCAAGGCCGTGCCGTTTTTCGCCTCAAACGGCCGCATCCGCACCAGCTATGCCATCGGGCAAAGCATGTATACGCCAAACGACATCACCATTGCCGAAAACCAGCCCAATGACCGCCCGTGGGCTGGTTTGCTTTATGGCAGTGTCGGGCTTCTGTCCGATACCGGCCTGCAGCGCGAAGAAGAAAGCAACTATTCGCGCATCGACACACTTGAACTGACTCTTGGCGTCGTCGGCCCGGCATCATTTGCCGACAATACCCAGAAAGTCGTTCATAAAATGATCGACAGCCCTGACCCCCAAGGCTGGGACAACCAGATTAAAAACGAACCGATCGTCAACCTTGCCTATGAACGCAAATACAGAAGCTGGTTCGAAGGCGACGTGCTTGGCCTTGAATATGACGCCACCCCGCATGCGGGTTTCATGCTGGGTAACGCTTACACCAATGCTGAACTTGGCACCATGTTCCGGCTGGGGTTTGACCTGCCGGCCGATTACGGCCCGCCGCGCATCCGCCCCAGCCTGCCGGGTTCGGACTTCTTTGCGCCCGACACGCGCGGCTTCCCCGTCAGCGGTTATCTGTTTGCCGGGGCTGCGGGCCGCTGGGTGCTGCGCGACATCACCCTTGATGGCAACACATTCCGCGACAGCAATTCCATCGACAAGGAACCGCTGGTCGGCGATCTGCAAATCGGTTTCGCCATCATCGTCGGACAGGCCCGCTTCACCTACACCCACGTCTATCGTACCGCCGAATTCGAAGGCCAGGACAAGGGCGATCAGTTCGGATCGCTGTCCATGTCCGTCCGTTTCTGATCCGATAGCCGATATTACCGCTCAAAAAACGGGGCCACTTTGGCCCCGTCTTGCATTCATCTGACAGGTCGGACGATCTCAAAGACCCGGGATCAGCTTGCCCGGGTTCATCAATCCCTTGGGATCAATCGCTGATTTGATGGCACGCATCAGGGCAATCGTATCCGGGCCATGTTCGGCTTCCATGAAATCAAGTTTGCCATAACCGATGCCATGTTCCCCGGTGCATGTCCCGCCCAGTTTAAGCGCACGTTCCACCATGCGATCATGCAGGCGCTTGGCTTCGGCCATCTGTGCCGGATCTTCGGGATCGAGCAGGATCAGGGTATGGAAATTGCCATCACCCACATGGCCGACAATCGTGCAGGTCAGCGGGCTGGCATCGCAATCGGCGCGTGTTTCGCGGATCGCCTCGGCCAGCTTTGAAATCGGCACGCAAACGTCCGTCGGCATCCCGGCCTTGCCCGGTTCAAGCTGAAGCGACGCGTAATACGCCTTGTGACGTGCCGCCCACAATTTGTTGCGGTCTTCCTGACGGGTCGCCCACTGGAATTCCTCGGCACCAAATTCTTCGGCAACCGACTGAACAAACTCCGCCTGTTCCTTCACACCGGCTTCGGTGCCGTGGAATTCGAAGAACAGGGTCGGGGCTTCCTTGTGATCGGTCTTGGAATAATTGTTGATCGCCCGGATTTGCATTTCATCCAAAAACTCGATGCGCGCCACCGGAATACCGGCCTGAATGGTCAGGATAACGGTATCGACCGCCGCATCAACGCTTGGAAACGCACAGACCGCAGCCGACATCGCTTCGGGGATGCCATACAGCTTCAATGCGATTTCGGTAATCACGCCAAGCGTGCCTTCGGACCCGACAAACAGGCGGGTCAGGTCATAACCCGCCGATGATTTGCGCGCCCGGTTGGCGGTCTTGATGATCTTGCCATCTGGTGTCACGACGGTCAGGTTCAGCACATTGTCACGCATGGTGCCATAACGCACCGCATTGGTGCCCGATGCGCGGGTTGCCGTCATGCCGCCGATGGAGGCATTCGCCCCCGGATCAATCGGGAAAAACAGACCGGTATCGCGCAGATGATCGTTAAGCTGTTCGCGCGTCACACCGGCCTGAACCCGGCAATCAAGGTCCTCGTTATTGACCTCAAGGATCGCATCCATCCGCGAAAGATCGATGCAGATCCCGCCGCGAAGGGCCGCGACATGCCCCTCAAGCGACGATCCGGTGCCAAACGGCACGATCGGCACGTTATGTTCGGCGCAAAGTGTGACGACCTTCGCGACTTCTTCGGTCGAGGTGGCAAACACCACCGCATCGGGCGGAGATGCCGCGTGCCAGCTTTCATCCTTGCCATGCTGTTCCAGTACGGCGGGGGCAGTCGACAAACGATCACCCAGCATGTCACGCAGGCTCGCGATCAGGCTTTCGGGGGTTTCAATGCGTTCATACTGACGGTCGGACATATATTTCCTCTTCTTTCCGGGCTGCTTTGTTCGGCGCTGGCACGGATGCCTGGTGCCGAACATGCAAGGGCCCTGATGGCTTTGGTGGCGTTCGGGCAGCAGACCAATGATATGTCCCGATGACATGTGGGGTCGGCCAGCTGCCCTGAAATCATGTTGCCTACCCTACGCCGCCAGACGCAAAATTGGTATTACCTTTTAACCCGTAAAAGCAAAAAACCGCCCGTGATGCCACGGACGGTTTTGTTATATCGCATCAATGATCGCATCTGCTTCAACCGCGCCATGATGCCGATGACGCTTCAAACGCGCGTCAGTCAGACGCCAAGTGCTTCCTTGACCGCAGCCAGTCCGTCGCCACCATCCTTGGTGGTAACCCCCTCAAGCCACGCATCAAGAACCGACGGGTCTTCTTTCAGAAGCTTGGTCGCGGCATCATTGGGCGCCATGCCATCATTGATGATCAGCCCCATCATGGTGTTTTCCATATCAAGGGTGAAACTGACATTATCAAGCAACTTGCCGACATTCGGGCAGGCCTTGGCAAAGTCGCCGCGCACCAGCGTGTAGACATCCGCCCCGCCGTAATTCGGGCCGAAATATTCATCCCCGCCTTCAAGATAGGTCAGATCGAACTGGTTGTTCATCGGATGCGGTGCCCATGCCAGGAACACGATCCAGTCCTTGCCGCGCTCAAGGCGCTTGGCCTGTGCCAGCATCGCCTGTTCGCTGCTTTCGACAAGTTCCCAGCCCTCAAGACCGAAATCACCGGAATCGATCATTTTCTGGATCAGCTGATTGGCCGGTGCGCCGGGCTCGATGCCGTAAATCTTGTGATCGAACTCTTCAGCATGCGCCCCCAGATCGGCAAAGCTTTTGATCCCCGCCGCGGCGACATATTCCGGCACGGCAAGCGTGAATTTCGCCCCCTTAAGGTTCACACCCAGATTTTCAATGCCGCCTTTTTCATTGGCCGCATCAACAAATTTCTGCTGGGCGGGCATCCAGTTGCCCTGAAACACGTCAACTTCCCCGGCGCCCAGCATTTCAAAGGTCACCGGAACCGAAATGGTTTCAACCTTCTGCTCGTAACCAAGTGCTTCAAGAACCACACCGGTCAATGCATTGGTCGATGTGATATCGGTCCATTGCGGATCGGAAAACACCACCGTATCGCATTCTTGCGCATGGGCCGTGCCCGTCATGGCAATGCCGCCCAGAATAATGGCCGTTGCCCCCGCCGCCATTATTCCCCGTCGTCCCGCAAAACTCATGAAATTCTCCTGACTTTTATAATTGGTTTTCGATCCGCGCCGCCGCGCAGTTGATCCACCGGCACTTGCTCCAAACGCCTGATCACACAGCAAGTTCCGCGATCTGCCTTTGGCATTCACAGAAATGATAGTTATCGCCGTCATGGATGAATGTCGCCAATTCTTGCCTATCGGAATTCCTGTGTGAAGGCCGCTTGCATCGATCATTGGTATCAATATAATTCATGTCATGAAATTCCATCACATCCCCTCGCCGCATGCCCTGATCGCGTTCGAAGCCGCCGCCCGCTGCGCCAGCTTCACCGCGGCGGCCCGCGAACTGGGGGTGGGGCAGCCCGCCGTCAGCCATCAGATCACCGCCCTTGAAGAACAGCTTGGCCAACCGCTGTTTCGCCGTAAACATCGCGGCGTGTCGCTGACCCGCGCCGGGCAGGAACTGTTTGACTGCATTTCGGTGGCCTTCGGGCAGATCGACCGCACGGTAGAACGCATCAAAACAAGGCGGTCGGCCCGGCTCAGTGTCGGCACCGACTTTGCCTTTGCGTCCTTTATCCTGATGCCGCATCTGCCGGAATTCATCGCCCGCCATCCCGATATCGAGGTCAATGTCGTCACCAATCAGACCGGGCGTTTTACCGCCGATCAGAATATCGATATCGAAATCTCCTTTGATCATCACCGCCCCGAAGACGTGATGCTGATCCCCGAACAGGTCACACCGGTTTGCAGCCCCACCTTGCTTGAGGCCCGCGGCCATCCGAAAAACATCGCCGATCTGCGTCATTATCCGCTGATCCATCTGGATGATGAAATCGACCATCGCTGGTTTAACTGGGAAAGCTGGCTGCGCACCGCAGGGGTTCGGGAAACCGGGCCGCTTTACGGGCACCGGTTCAATACCTATCTGCTGGTCCTGTCGGCCACCCTGTCGGGACAGGGCGTGGCGCTCGGCTGGACCGCCCTGTTGCAGCAGCACCTTAAAACCGGGCAGCTTGTCACCCTTGGCGATGTCACGCTGGGCTCGGACCGGGGATATGTCCTGTCCTGCCGGTCAAACACCCACCGGCAGGAACAGATCAATGCCTTTCTGCGCTGGATGCGCGAACTGGTCGCTCAACCCGCACCCTAACCCTTGTTGCGATCCTGCGGCAGGGCCGCGGCAATCCGGTCCGCCAGCCGCGCAAATGGCAATGTCTGCAACCACACCGTCCCCGGCCCTTCAAGGGTCGTGACAAAAAGCCCCTCGCCACCAAACAGCGCATTGGTAAAGCCGCCAATGAATTTGATCGAATAATCAACCGATGGCGTCATCGCGACAAGTGTCCCGGTATCCACACGCAATGTCTGGCCCGGTTGCAAATCCTTGCGGATGATCGTGCCCCCGGCATGCACAAACGCCAGCCCGTAACCTCGCAACCGCTGCAGGATAAAGCCCTCGCCGCCAAACAAACCGGCACCGAGTTTCTTGGAGAATGCGATATCGATATCAATGCCCGATGCCGCGCATAAAAACGCGTCCTTCTGGCAAATGATCTCGCCGCCCAGTTCCGGCAAATTCATCGGCACCACCTTGCCCGGATAGGGGGCAGCAAAGGCGACATGCCCCTTGCCCGATCCTTCATGCACGAAACTGGTGATAAAGAACCCCTCGCCGGTCAGCATCCGTTTGAAGCCGGAAAAAATCCCGCCGCCCGTGCCGGTCTGCATGGCAATGCCGTCCGACATATACATCATGGCCCCGGCTTCGGCCCGCACGCCCTCGCCCGGATCAAGTTCGATCTCGACAAGCTGCATTTCCTCGCCATGGATTTTATAGTCGATCACGTCTGCCAATTGGGCGTCTCCATTTGTATTGCATAGGATTTTACACAGGTTCGGCCATTCGTCTCCAAACCGCGGGTTCAGTATCTATATTCAGCCCCCAAAAATTCAACTTCCCTTGAATCTCTTCGTTTGTCGGCTCCAAAGGAATGGCATCACTGTCAAAGCGAGAATATTTAAAGAAATTGGACGTATGAAGGTATAGTTCGGTGGCATCAAATATTGCATCCGCAATGCTTTCCTCAAAGTCAAACGCTACCAACTGACGCTGCTCAGGCGCTATATCTCTCAACATTGCTGCTTGAACCTGATACCGAGAAACTAGAGAGCGGACCGCAATACCGATACCTCCATCTGTCGTTTCAACAATGTCACGAAGCACACTGATAACACCGTCGGAAACCGTCGGCATTGGCCTTTGTGTGTCAGCGTTTTCTCTGAGGGCTTTCGCATACAGTACACACGCCATCGAATAAGCACACATCCGGCTAAGAGCCAAAGGCATCACTGCCCTTGCGGCGCTGTGCCTTCTTTGCGTTTCTAACTGATGCAAAGAGTAGGCTTGTCTAATTTGGCAAGTAATCGCCAATATCGTACCGAATGCTGCCAATGTGGCCATCATTCCTGTTACCAGCGTTTCATGGTCGTATATCCAAGACACCGCTCCATATATCCAGTCATTGCTCATGGCTTTATCCTCAGAATGGATCGTCACTGGAGCTTACTCTCACCAAGCACTTGTAAAAACACCCAAATCGCACGAGGATGAGGTGATCAAGGGCAAGCCGGAGCACCCGGTGAACACCAGATCAGGGTCAAGGCATCTTCGTCGCGTTTTCTGGCTGCTGCCACTTCTGGCCGCAATCCTGTCGTCCTGCGCGCCGCGCGATCCCTATCAGTTCAATATCTGCCGCCTCGCCCTTCCGGGGATAGAGGATGAAGATAAACAGATCCGCCTTGTCACCCGGTTTGACGAAACCTCTGACGGCAATCAGATCACCCTGCGTTACCAGTTGCTCGAACCGGGTGAAATCCCCCTGCCCTCGACTGAAACGCACGCCATTACGTGTCATTTCGAAGCAGCGACCAAACCCAACACGCCAACCAACCTTTATGCGATTGAAACAACCCGCCTTGGCCCGGTGTCCGATGCCCATATGGCCCTGCTCAAACGGTTCTGGATTGACCGGGTCGGGCGCACCGCACTCGAAAGCTATATCGATCCCGAAAGCCACGGCCTGCGCGCCGATGTGCCAGATATCGGGTTGCCCGCGGCCTATGCCACCCAACTGGTGCTAAGCGGCCTTGCGCGCGGTGCGATCTATGGCCTGCTCGCACTTTCGTTTACCCTGATCTATGGCCTGATCGGGCGCATCAATCTTGCCTTTGGCGAGGTGGTGATGACGGCCGCCCTTGGCACCATCATCACAAGCCTGTGGATATCAGGCATGGTCGGCTGGCTGATCCCGGTGATGGTGGTCGGATCGGTCGCGATGGCGGCCTTTATCGGATCGGGGTTAAGCCACCTGACATGGCGCAATGTCTTTGGCCCGCTGGGCCGCCGTGCTGCTGGCGGGCGGGCGATGATTGTCGCGTCCCTTGGCTGTGTGCTGGTCATTCAGGAATTTATCCGGATTGTCATATCAGCACGCAATTTCAACCTGCCGCCGATCTGGCAGTTTTCCGTACCGCTTCTGCGCGGCGATCATTTCGTCGTGCGCCTGCACGGGTTCGATATGCTGGCCATTGGCGGCGCGGTTATGGTTGCGGGCATTCTGGTCTGGATCATGGGCAAAACCGCCTTTGGCCGGAACTGGCGCGCGATCAGCCAGGATCGTCTGGGGGCGGCGCTTTGCGGGGTGTCGCTTTCGCGCACTGAATCCCAATCCTTTGTTCTGGCAGGATTTTTATGCGGATTAACCGGTGCAATGTTGGCCCTTCGTTATGGTGTCATTAATTTTCACAGTGGTACGCTTTTCGGGTTCAAGGCACTGACTGCCGCCATCCTTGGGGGAATAGGACGGATGCGCGGTGCGTGGCTGGGCGGGTTAATGATCGGTTTGACCGAAACATTATGGTCGGGATATTTCGGCGGGGCCTATCGCGATGTCGCGGTTTTCGGGCTTCTGGCGGCGATCCTCGTCCTGCGCCCTCAGGGGATTTTGGGGATAAATGACAGACATGACAGCTTGTTCTCCGCACGAAACGGACAAATATAAAAGGAACGGACCCCTGAAACGTCTGGTCACGTCGCTGACATCCGGCAAACCGGACCCATCAGGGAAATGGAGGGACCGGGGGCGTCAGGATATGGTGCAGTTCAAGACCCGCGACTGGCTTGTCGATGATGATGCCATCGCGCCGTCACTTGAAAAGTGGCAGCGTGCGGTCGATCTGATGACCGAACTTCTCGGTGCCAGTGCCGGTTTCATTGTCGAATATAATGACCGGCTGGGTTACCGCGCCGCCGTCACCAGCACCAATCACGCCAATCCCTATTCCGGGCGCGACACCAGCATCACCAAGCTTGATACCAACATCTTCTGCCGTCGTGTGATCACACTGGGCAGCAGTTTTTACGAACCCGATGCCCGCGAAAAACCCGAATGGGCGGACAACCCGGAACTGACCGAGGATGGCTTCTGTTCCTATTTCGGGGTTCCGGTCACATGGTCGAACGGCACGATCTTTGGCACGATCTGCGTGTTTGACTGCAAACCCACCCAATATTCCGACACGCTGCAAAAACTGATCGAAACCATCCGCGACCTCATCGAAGCCGACCTTCGGCTGTATGAACAGTTCCAGATCATGCGCAGCATCTCGCTATCTGATCAGCTCACGGGGCTTAACAACCGCGCCGGGTTTGAAATGCTGGCCCAGCAGAAAATCCGCATCGCCAAACGCTATCACCATCATATCGGCCTGATCTTCATCGATCTTGATGACATGAAACACTGGAACGATGATTACGGCCATGCCGCGGGGGATGCAGCACTCAAGGCCGTCGGGGCCGCCATCACCGCCAGCATTCGCGAGGTTGATATTTGCGGGCGGATTGGCGGCGATGAATTTGCCATTCTGGGCTATGTGCGCAATCGCGGCGATCTGACCACCATCATCACCCGTATCCGCAATGTGCTGCAAACGGCCAAAATTTCGGTCCCCGGATCAAAAAAACCGATCCACGAAACCCCGAAAATAAGTGCCGGGGCCTCGGTCTTTTTCGAACCGGTCAAGGAAAGCCTCGAAGAAATGATGGATATGGCCGACCAGGAAATGTATCGCGACAAAAACCGCAAAAAATAAATCGCCTTTTTATCGTCCATTGTGTGGCACATCACTGCACGCGACCTCAAAAAATGCGACTTTCACCCAAAGTTCAACCTGTGCTGTGGTGACATTCAAACACACCTTTGGTATGAGCCTCCCACGAAAGTCAGGATCAGACTCAAAACGTGACAAAAGCCCGAAAACCCGCATGTTCCGGGCACCGCCTATCGCCTGAAAAGACGCAACAATAAAAAGACAACGAGCCACGAATGCAGATCCGCAAAGGCACTGCCAACGACCTCCCCTTCATCCGCGACCTGACCAAACGCGCTACCGACACAACCTATTTCATCGAAGGCATGGGGGATGCCGCCGCGGCAACCGCGGCACGCTATGTCGATATGTCGACCGGCGTGTTTGAAAATGCGCTGACCTGCCCCGATCACAGCGTCATCGTCGCCACCCAGAAAGACGACCTGCTGGGCTATGTCATCACCGTTCACGATATCCCGGAAATCAAATGGATCATCGTCGACCCGGCATCGCATGGCCTGGGTGCGGGCAAGGCGCTGATGATCGCGGCCCTTGATGCACTGGCAGAACGCAGACCCGGTGCCACGGTCAAACTGTTGGTCGCCGCCCACAACGAACGCGCCAAGGCGTTCTACCGCAAATTCGGCTTCCTCGTCACCGGCCCGATCCCGGGTCGCGATATCCCGACCGTGGAGATGCAGCGGGCGGCGTGAACGCCAAGCACGACAACAGCTTGACGAACAGCCGCCGGATTGGCATTTTGGCGGCGAACCTTTATCGGAGCTTTTATGTCAGAGTCCCGGCACAGTCGCTGATCGCGGCTTAACCAAAATCTGAACGCGACCATCAATTCCGGTCGTCAGTTTCATCCTTCCGGCCGCTGATCAGCAGATCGGGTTGTCCCTGCCTTAAGACGCAGGCACACCTCCGGCACCTTTGTGCCCGTCCCGATCGGAAAAACTTCTGACTGACAGTTTTCCGGACTTACGACAGTGAATATCTCGAAAAATGAACAGCGCGTTTTGCACGCGCTGGCACAAGGCGGCCTGATCAAGGTGATCAAGGACGACAAAAACCGTGTCTGCCAAGCCGACTGCATCACGCGCGACGGCTGGTTCCTGACCGCATGCAATATCGACATTTTCAAGAAACTGCGCAAACGCCGCCTGATCCGATCACGCGGCGGGGCTCCCTATCGCATCACGCGAGAAGGGCTCGAAGCAGTCCGTGCGGAATTATTCCAACGCTAGAAAAACCAAAGCCCGACTGGTTTTCCGGTCGGGCCCCCGCTCTCCCCCTCACACGTGAGACAGAATATTCAGAAACCCGCAGGTCGTCACCGGTGGGCTTTTTTTGAACTTCAAGCACAAAACTTACCAGCTCTTTGCTTCTTCATAGGCTTCCGGGTAGAGAAAAAGAAAGGCATTCACGACACTCTCAAGTCGCGTTTCTTCCTTGAAATTGACGCTTCTGGCTTCGCAACCGTATTTCTCGACACTCACCATGTCGATATCTCTCTTCCAGTCATTTTTCACATACTGGTTTACAAGAAACTGCGTCGCTTTGCGTTTGACGACCTTGGCATTTTCTGCTGACAAATCGGCACGTTCCTGCAATGTCAGATCGTCGAAATTTTCATAACATTTGAAATCGAACGACACGGACGCCAACGAATGTGGACGTCCGGTTTCACCCTGCCAGAAAACGTTTACCGGCGTTGACGTAACCTCGGCAATCGGACCTGCGGTTAAGTCCAAGTCAGGCGCGCTCTGTCGGGCACATGCCGAAACCAAAACAGACAGACAAACAATCGCCGCCACACGAAACAGTAAAACTCGACCTTGCACCATTTCACCAAAACCCTGCACGTACTGAAAACATCCTCCGCTTCGGCAAACTGCCTCAGACGGAACATATCGATCCCTACCCTCAATGATTGATGATCCCAGTGACCGTGATCACTTTGCGGTGAATTTTCTTTTGATGTGAAACGCCCGCAACGAGAACGTTGAGCTTCGTTCTCTGTTTCACACTCTGGCTCTGCCGTCGTCTGGGAAAAAGCAGATATTTTTCACGGACACGCAATCATGCCGAACCTGACGACCTCATTCCAGACAATCGTTGGCAACTATAAAAGCTCTGCGACGAAATTGTTCACTTCAGACATGCAGAAGCGTGTCGATAGCAACCTTGCCAGCCTGTCGACACAGATGACGGAACTCGACAACGCATCCGCTGCCACCCACGGCAAAGCATTGCCTTCCCCCCAACAGGCAGCAAAAACGCTGGCACAGGCCACCTCGGCGGTTGAACTGTCTCTGAACGCGCTGGAACAGCTCTTTTCAAGCCTCCGACGCGAACGGCAGACCTTCATAAACAACAAGGCCCTTGTCGAACAAAAGGCCCTTTTTGCAACCGACAAAGTCCAGTCCGAACTCGATCAGAAACTTTTGGCGTCGATGCGAAACCTCGCGAACTCGATATTGTTTGCAAATGGCCAGAACTACCTTCCGCCACCCAAAACAATCATCCGATCCAAAGAAGACCTTCTGGCCGTGGACACCAGCAGTTTCGAGGCGTGGCTCGCGGGTTTTGCCGCGCAGTTCCGTTGACCAAGGGCACAATACCCATCTATTTCCCCGGGAGATCGCAATGCCATATGTTGAACGAACAGACGTCGTCATTTCCGACACCGAAGTCCTGATAAAGGCAATCGCGAAATGGCAACGCGATAATAACACCAATGGCTTTGGTCTGACGGGGAACAATCCCGGCACCGATCTGATGAATATCCTCATGGATATGATTGCCGATCTGCCTACTACTGTTAGGGCTGGATACGAACTCAGGTTCCCTGACATGACAACAGGACCAAAAGCTGTGTCTCTTCTGAAGGCGACCTACTATGCCTATGCCCGGCATGTGCATAGCGGCGGCCCGAACATCGACATCGCGACCAATGAAGTCGATATCACCGATCCCGGTTATGGCCTGTCATGCACTGATTTCGCCATGTATGCGTTCCTGATGCTCCGACTGTTTCTGATCAGCAGCGCGCTTAGCCTCGAAGGCGCGATTGGCATTGCCGTTGCCTTTTTAACCTGGCAGGCAACCGCCGTTGGTGAGCAGGATAACCATTCCGAACTTTATATAAACATCGCTGGCATGGCGACGCAGTTTGTTCTGTGGATCGCGGGCTGGTTTGCACATGGCTCCTTGCGGGTTGAATGGAAAAAAACCGAAACCATCGCTGACAAGGCAAGCTTCATCACAAGTCAGGTCGGCACGGTTGCCGCAGCGTCCTCAATGGGTGTACTGGCCTATCTCGGCACACAGGCTGACGCCTCCAACGAAATCGGCATCATGCTCTTTGTCCTGATTGGTGTTGTTCTGCTTCAAAACAACAAACCTGCAATCTTGCAGATCGGCAAAGGCATCGATGTGCTGATCCACATCATCTTTGCCCTGTTCAGCCTCGTTGGATGGTTCCTGGGAGGCGCGGTCGGCTCTTTTGCTGCTTACGGAAGACAACAAGCGCAACTGCCGCATTAAGTATTCTAAAACGCAAAAGCAAAGCCCGGGCGGTTATGCGTTCGGGCTTCTCATTTATGCGAGTCTGGGTCTTGCCATTTCCCCGTTATCGCAACAACATCGAAATACTATTTTAAGTTGATGATATATTTTCATTTTATTACATATAATTAGAAAAATTAGCCATCTAAGAACCAAAAAAATCTACTTTTGAGGGTAAAAATCACATAAACATGAATTGTGATTGATTGAACAATCACGAATTAAAGCAACCATAAATTGCAATCCGAAGGAGTACCCTAAAATGGCGAAGCTTCATTTTTACAAAAAGGTGGGGAAAAATTGGTCCAAGATGGCGGATGGTGATGGCACCATCCCCAACACTCAGGATACCGAGTTCTCGGTAAAGATCACCGATGGCTCGGTCAATAGCGGCATCACCTACGAAGTCCGCTCTGGGCAATCAAGCGACGGCCCGCATTGCCCCTGCACAACCAGCGGCACCTCTCAGCAAAGTGGTGATGCTAAATTCAAGACGCCGAAAACCTGAAAATGTGATGCCGAAATTCGGGCCTTTGATTGTCGCCCATAAGTGCCCTCCCTCCCAAGGCACCCGGAACCGACCATAAACCGTGTAAAAAACACCGCCCGAATACCAAAACCTCAAATCAAAGGGGACCGATCCCAAATGGCACCGGCCCCCTTTAACAATATCCGCCCACTGACATTGACGGCAAATTATCGCCTTTACTGTGCCGCCTTCTCGGTCACGACATTCTTGTGCCGCTTGAACGGTCCGAACGGGATTTCGGACGGGGCAAAGGTTTCCGCCGATGCCCGGTCCCAGCGTGAATACCAGTCATGCAGCCCCTCGATCTCCGGCCCGCCGGACACAAGGAACCCTTCGGGCAGGTAAGGATAGGCTTCGTTGCCATCAAGAAACTCGTTGTCCTTCTGGCGCACCATGAAGTGATAGGGCATGAAATTGCGCGGATCGGTCAGGCCCGCCGCCCCGGTAATTTCCGCCAGCGCATGCATGGTATTATGGTGGAACCGCGCCACCCGGTCGCTTTTATCACCCACATTAAGGGCCCGCTGGCGCAGCGGGTCCTGGGTTGCAATGCCGACCGGGCAATGGTTGGTATGGCATGACTGCGCCTGAATACAGCCCAGCGCAAACATATACCCCCGCGCCGCATTGCACCAATCCGCCCCCAGCGCCAATGTCTGGGCAATATCAAACGCCGAAACGATCTTGCCCGCCGCCCCGATCTTGATCTGATCACGCACACCCGCACCCCGAAGGGCATTATGCACAAATGTCAGCCCCTCGCGCATCGGCATGCCGACCCGGTTGGCAAATTCAACCGGGGCCGCACCCGTGCCGCCTTCCTTGCCATCGACCACGATGAAATCGGGCAGAATACCGGTTTTCAGCATCGCCTTGACGATGCACATGAATTCGCGCCGATGCCCGATGCACAGCTTGAAACCGACCGGCTTGCCGCCCGAAAGATCGCGCAGTTTCGCGATGAATTCCATCAGGCCGACGGGGGTGGAAAACGTGCTGTGCGCGGCCGGCGAAATGCAATCGATCCCCATCGGGATGCCGCGTGCCTCGGATATTTCCGGGGTGATCTTGGCGGCGGGCAACATGCCGCCATGGCCGGGCTTGGCCCCCTGGCTCAGCTTCACCTCGATCATCTTGACCTGCGGGTCGGATGCGGTCTCGGCAAAGCGTTCCTCGGAAAAAGTGCCATCATGGTTGCGGCATCCGAAATAACCCGACGCCACCTGATAAATCAGGTCTCCACCGCCTTCACGGTGATACCGGCTGATGCTGCCCTCGCCCGTGTCATGGGCAAAGCCACCCTTTTTCGCCCCTTTGTTCAGCGCCAGAATGGCATTGCCGGAAAGCGAGCCAAAGCTCATCGCCGAAATATTATAAAGGCTGGCGTCATAGGGCTGCTTGCAGGCCGTACCGCCGACCCGAACCCGAAAATCGATATCGGTAATGCTGGTCGGCGTGACCGAATGGGTCAGCCACGCATAGCCGGAACCATACACATCCTCGATGGTGCCAAACGGGCGCTTATCCTCGACCCCTTTGGCGCGCTGATAGACAAGCCCGCGCGACTGGCGGCTGAACGGCACCTCGTCCTGATCGCTTTCGATCATGTATTGCCGGATTTCCGGGCGAAAACTTTCAAGGATAAACCGGATATGACCACTGACCGGATAGTTGCGCAGGATCGAATGCCGGGTCTGGCGCAGATCAAACCAGCCAACCACCATCAACCCGCCAAAGATCACCACCGGCACCCAGAACCAGACATCGACCACGGCGGCACAGATCAACGAGGCAAAAGTCAAAAGCGTCACGCCAGCCAAAACAGCATAACGCTGATTCAAAATCAGAAACTTCACAGTGATCTATCCCATCCAATGGTGCGGGGAGTGTTGAATGCGGTTCCCGATCCTATCTGCTTATGCCGCCGCCGTCAGGGTGAAATCGACATGCACGGCATCAAACGGGAAAATGATCTGGCCGTTTTCCTCCCGATCCAAAACACCGGCATCCAGCAGGGCATGAACATCGCCATGCACGCTTTTAACATCCCGCCCGACACGGCGCGCTGCCTCGCGCATGCTCATCGCGCCCTGCCCGGTCATCGCCTTAAGCAATTCCCACCGCTTGGCCGTCATGGTCTGCCAAAGCAATTCGACCGACGCGAACGAAATATGCGCGCCTTGCACCGTGCCCTCAAACGCTGCAAGGGCACGCTTGGTCACGTCCTCGCGCGATGCGACCGACAGGGTGACGGTATTGGCTTTGGTTTTGGTGTTCATTCATGCCTCCATCCATCGACATCGGCCCAAAAATCACGCAGCAATTGCGCCGGTGTGGAAAAATCATAGGCTGTTTCAACATCGCCGATATGCTTGTGGTCGCCCTTACCCGCTTCATTGTCATAACGAAGCACACATTCCCGGGCCACAACATAAGCCAACGCATATTTGAACATATGGTCCGAGCCCCGCACCGATTGCGGCACCCGCCAGATCCGCAATTCAACAAATGCGTCGGGCGCAAGCTGATGACGCTCGCGCATAAGCAATTCAGCTTTCATGTTGGTGTTTATACCAACAAAGTCGGAGTGTTGTCAATTACACCAACACTCCGCTTTTTTGTAAATGCTGTGTTCACGAAATCAATACGTGAAAATCACTGCCTGTTTATTCCCTACGCCAGTAACTATTGAGAGGCAACTTATTGAGCAAACATCTCTTTTGCGAAAGGCACAGGCCAAATCAATAAATTACTGAAGATCATACTCTTCTCGTCATACTCTTTGAACGTACAATCAATGTTCACATATGTACGTATGCTTCGCCCTCTCTCTTCACCAACAAGTTCTCCACCAAACCTATAGGTCTTTTGATCCCCATTTTCCTGCGTTCGGAAGGCGTCTGTATCCATAACAAGATACAACTTGCTCCCATGAAGGGGCTCTCGAGTATGCGCATACAAAAAGCACATACTGCGAATTGGCTCAGGAACTTTTATAGGCTGCCCATTTTGTGCGAAAGCACCAGCAGATGAAATCAATAGAATTACCGAAACAAAAGTCGCCTTCAAAAATGACATACTCGCACCTTTCAGCCGTAGAAATGCTACTTATAATTTTCATAGATACACAATCCACACGCAACAACCATTTCTAATTTAAACAAAAAAGCCGCCGGTTTCCCGGCGGCTGCAAGTCTGACAGGGAGCATCCTGTCGGGAACACCCCGTGATGAGGGGCGGGCGTTCCCGGATGTCCTGTCGGCTCTGAGTATTGTGATCAGGCTTTGCCGTAACCGCCACCACCCGGCGTCTCGATGATGAAGACATCACCGGGATACATGGTCGCGCCATCGGTACCTTTAAGCTCCTCGACCGTGCCGTTGGTGCGCTCGATCGCATTGCGGCCAAGCTGGCCCGGCTCCCCGCCGCCAACGGCCTGAACCGGCACGCGACGGTGGTTGGACAGGATCGATGCGGTCATTTCCTCAAGGAAGCGCACCCGGCGCACCGTGCCGTCCCCACCCTTGTGTTTACCTGCCCCGCCGGACCCTTTGCGGATGCCAAAGCTTTCGAGCAGAACCGGGAAGCGCCATTCAAGGACTTCCGGGTCGGTCAGACGCGAGTTGGTCATGTGCGAATGCACACCCGATGTCCCGTCATAATCCGGGCCCGCACCGGTACCGCCACAGATGGTTTCGTAATACTGGTGCGTATCATTGCCCCAGGTGAAGTTGTTCATCGTGCCCTGCGCACCCGACATCACGCCAAGGGCGGCATACAGCGTATCGGTGACGTGCTGCGATGTTTCGACGTTCCCGGCAACCACGGCGGCCGGATAACGCGGGTTGAGCATAGATCCTTCCGGCACGATCAGATTGACCGGCTTTAGGCACCCGGCATTCAGCGGAATGTCATCATCAACCAGGGTGCGGAAGACATAAAGAACCGCCGCCCTTGTTACCGCCGATGGGGCGTTGAAGTTGTTATCAAGCTGATCAGACGTACCGGTGAAATCAACCGTCGCCGAACGGGTTTCCTTATGGATCGTGACCTTGGCTTTCACCACTGCCCCGTTATCCATTTCATAGGAAAACTCGCCGTCTTTCAGCACGTCAATCACACGGCGCACACTTTCCTCGGCATTGTCCTGCACATGGCCCATATAGGCATGCACAACATCAAGCCCAAAGTGATCGACCATCTTGCGCAGTTCCTGCACGCCCTTTTCATTGGCGGCAATCTGTGCGCGCAGATCGGCGATGTTCTGATACGGGTTACGTGCCGGATATTTCGCCCCTTCCAGAAGGGCGGTCAAACCGGCCTCGTCAAACTTGCCCTGATCAACCAGTTTGAAATTATCGATCAGAACGCCTTCTTCCTCAAGAATACGGGAATTTGGCGCCATCGAGCCCGGGGTGATCCCGCCCACATCGGCATGGTGGCCACGCGATGCGACATAGAACAGGATTTCCTTGCCATCATCACCAAACACCGGCGTGATCAGCGTGATATCGGGCAGGTGCGTGCCACCGTTATAAGGATCGTTCAGCATATAAACATCGCCGGATTTCATTTTCCCGGCATTGTTTTCCATAACGGCCCGAACCGATTCACCCATCGATCCAAGGTGGACGGGCATATGCGGTGCGTTGGCAATCAGAAGACCTTCCTGATCAAACAGCGCGCACGAGAAATCAAGCCGTTCCTTGATGTTGACCGAATAAGACGTGTTGGCAAGTGTGACCCCCATCTGTTCGGCGATATTCATGAACAGGTTGTTGAACACTTCCAGCATCACCGGATCGGCCTGCGTGCCAATCGCTTCCGACCGTTTCAACGGCACAACACGGGTCAGCACAAGGTGATCCCGGCCATTAACCTTGGCTTCCCAGCCCGGATCAAGCACCGTGGTCCCGACCGGCTCGACAATCACCGCCGGGCCGCGCACGGTGGCACCCGGTTTCAGATCTTCGCGTTTATAGAACGGCGTTTCCTGCGATTTGCCATCAAACACGACCTTGCGGGTGGCAAGCGGATCGGGTTTGACGCCATCCTTGGAAACCTCGGCTTCGGCATCGGGCAAGCCTTGGGTTTCGCCAATCGCCTCGACCGCAACCGCCTCGACCACCAGCGGCTTTTCATCCATGACAAAGCCGTAACGCTGCTTGTGCTGTTCTTCGAACTGCGCCTTGATCGATGCAACATCACCGAAATCAACGATCAATGGGTTATCCGTGCCGTCATAACGCAGATGCAGCTTTTTAAGCATGCTGATCTTGGCATCGGTAATACCCTGCTCATGCAGCTCGCCGCGTGCTTCGGTGGCCAATGCCTCAAGGCTTTCATCAAGCCCGGCAAGGGCAGCGGTTTCAAGCTTCGCCTCGACCGCCTGTTCGCGCATTGCGCGGATATCGGCAAGCCCCATGCCATAGGCCGACAGAACCCCGGCAAACGGATGGACAAACACGCGTGTCATGCCCAGCGTATCAGCCACCTGGCAGGCATGCTGCCCACCGGCCCCGCCAAAGCATTGCAGGATGTAATCGGTCACGTCATAGCCGCGCTGAACCGAAATCTGCTTGATCGCGTTGGCCATGTTTTCAACCGCGATGCGCAGGAACCCTTCGGCGACTTCTTCGGGTGTGCGCACCTGACCGGTGGCATCCTTGATCTTGGCGGCCATGTCGGCAAAGCCCGCCTTGACCGCATCGGCGTCAAGCGGCTCGTTGCCTTCGGGGCCAAACACATTCGGGAAGAAGTCCGGCTGAACCTTGCCCAGCATGACATTGATATCGGTCACCGCAAGCGGCCCGCCACGGCGATATGCCGCCGGCCCCGGATTGGCACCGGCACTGTCCGGGCCAACGCGGAAACGCGCGCCATCGAAATGCAGGATCGACCCGCCACCGGCCGCAACCGTATGGATTTTCATCATCGGGGCGCGCATGCGCACACCGGCAACCTGGGTTTCGAAATCGCGTTCATATTCGCCGTCATAATGCGAAACGTCGGTCGATGTACCGCCCATATCGAACCCGATGACCTGATTAAAGCCATCCATTTCCGCGGTCCGAACCATGCCGACAACACCGCCCGCCGGGCCCGAAAGGATCGCATCCTTGCCTTGGAACTTGGCGGCATCGGTAAGACCGCCATTGGACTGCATGAACATCAGCTTCACACCGCCCAGTTCACCGGCAACCTGATCAACATAACGGCGCAGGATCGGCGACAGATAGGCATCAACAACCGTGGTATCGCCACGCGACACCAGCTTCATCAACGGACTGACCTGATTACTGACAGATACCTGGGTAAAGCCGATTTCGCGTGCGATCTCGGCGGCGGCATTTTCGTGTGCGGTATAACGATACCCATGCATGAACACGATGGCACATGCCCGGATGCCGTCATCAAACGCTGCCTGCAAATCCTTCCGCAGGTTTTCACGATCAAGGGCGGTCAGTTCCTCGCCCTGCGCGTCAAAGCGGCCATCGGCCTCGATCACGCGCTCATACAGCATTTCCGGCAGCTTGATATTGCGATCAAACAGTTTCGGGCGGTTCTGATAAGCAATGCGCAATGCATCACGGAAACCGGTCGTGGTCACCAGAACCGTGCGATCCCCTTTACGTTCAAGCAGGGCATTGGTCGCAACCGTGGTGCCCATCTTGACGGCTTCGATTTTCTCGGCCGGGATTTTCTCGCCCGCCGGGACGTCAAGCAATTCGCGAATGCCCTGAATGGCGGCATCGGCATAACGTTCCGGATTTTCCGACAGCAGCTTGTGCGTCAGAAGGCTGCCATCGGGCTTGCGCGCGACAATATCGGTAAAGGTACCGCCACGGTCGATCCAGAACTGCCATTTCGGCTGTCCCGTCGTCTGATCAGTGGTTTGCGAAGCGGACGAATTTTGGGTGTGCGAAGCCATGATGCTTACTCCTTCAGCATCGTATTCAAACAAATCTTGCGAATGCGCCGACCGTTAAACGGCGCGGGTCAGCCGTTCATTTTCTGCGGAAGCCAGGTGGCGATTTCGGGGAAGACCGTAATCAGCAAAACCGCCAGCAACAGCAGGAAGAAGAACGGCAGGGAAGCCCGTGCAATGGAAAACAGGTTTTTGCCTGTCAGCCCTTGCAGAACAAAAAGATTGAAACCGACCGGCGGGGTGATCTGCGACATTTCGACCACCAGCACCACATAGATGCCAAACCACAAAAGATCGATCCCGGCGGCCTGCACCATCGGCAGGATCACCGACGTGGTCAGAACCACCACCGAAATCCCGTCAAGGAAGCAGCCCAGCACGATAAAGAACACCGTCAGCGCGGCAAGCAACGCATAGGGCGAAAGGTTCATTTCCGCGATCCATGCCGCAAGTTCGCGCGGAATGCCGGTAAAGCCCATGGTGACGGTCAACACCGCCGCCCCGGCAAGGATGAAACCGATCATGCACGATGTGCGCGTCGCCCCCATCAGGCCATCGATAAAGCTTGCCCGGTTAAGCGACCCGCTGATCGCCGACAGGATCAGCGCACCGACCACGCCAAAGGCCGCGGCCTCCGTCGGGGTGGCAATCCCGCCATAGATCGACCCGATCACCGCAGCAATCAGCGCGATCACCGGGATCAGGCGACCGGACGCCCGGACCTTTTCCATAAAGCCCATATCCGGCCCGGCAGGCGGCATCTTGTCCTTGTTCGCCGTCGCCCAGATCATGACAAAGCCCATGAACAGAATGATCAGCATCGCACCGGGCAGGATGCCGGCAATAAACAGGCGCGCAATCGAAAGCTCCGCCGAAACGCCATACACGATCAGGATGATCGAGGGCGGGATCAGAAGCCCAAGCGTCCCCGACCCGGCCAGCGTGCCAAGGATCAGCTTGTCGGCATAACCCTGCTTGCGCAGTTCCGGGATCGACATCCGGCCAATCGTGGCAGCCGTTGCCGCCGACGAACCTGATACGGCGGCAAAAATCCCGCAGCCCAGAATATTGACATGCAGCAACCGCCCCGGAAGCTTGTTCAGCCACGGTGCAAGACCGGTAAACATGTCCTCGGACAGCCGTGACCGGAACAGGATTTCACCCATCCAGATAAACAGCGGCAGCGGTGCCAGCGACCAGCTTGCAAGCCCCGACCACGCGGTTGTCGCGATGATCGGTCCGGTCTGCGCACTGGTAAAGAATTCAAGTCCGATGACACCGACCGCAAATAACGACAATGCCACCCAAAGCCCCGCCCCAAGGAACAGGAACATCAACCCCATAAGGATCAGGCCGATTTCAAGTACTTCCATGACCGTCCCCCTATTCCGTCAGTTCGCTGGCTTCGCGCGATGCAAATCCGGGTGCACGACCGCGCGCCACATCAAACAATGCTTCGAGCATGGCGATGGTAAAAACAATCAGTCCAAAGGCCATCGCCGCTTGCGGGATCCACAATGGAAAGGCCAGAACACCGGGCGACGTATCGCCATACGAAAAACTTTCCTCGGCCAGCACGGCCATCCAATAGGCAAAATACCCGCCCAGGAAACTTGCTAGCGCCAAAGTGATGCTTTCAACCACCCGGCGCACGCCGCCCTTAAGGTGGGATAACACGATCAGAACCCGGATATGCGTACCCGCCCGAAGTGCCGGACCAAGCGCCAGAAACGTCCCCGCCGCAAGCGAGAAACCGGCAAGCTCATTGGCATCATGCACGGCAATTCCGATAAACCGGCCCAGCGACGACGCCAGGATCAGCAATGCGATGGCAACCAGAAAAATGGCTGCTAACCCCGCACTGAATTTGAACAAATAATCTAATGATCTGCGCACAGCAGTCCCCTTTCCGCCCGCGGGATTTCCCAGTGGTGGCTGACAATACGGACAGTCATATCATGAATTTCGGCGGGGCGTCCCGATCCGGGCATCTTCACCCGGATCGGAAAAGTCGGTTCGTCGCTTACTTTTTATAAGCGTCGATGATGGCGGCACCGGCATCACCTGCTTCGGCCTGCCAATCGGCAACCATCTGATCGCCAACCTTGGCAAGACCGGCTTTCAGCTCGTCACTCGGTGCGGCAACATTCATGCCGTTATCGGCCAGAACCTTTTTCTTCTCGTCGGTTTCGGCCATGCTCATTTCCCAGCCACGCGTTTCGGCCTTGGCAGCTGCGTCCATGACGGCTTTCTGCACTTCCGGCGAAAGGGCATCAAATGCCTTGGCATTGACGATCACCATGTTTTTCGGAAGCCATGCCTGAACGTCATAGAAATTCTGCACAAAGTCCCATGCCTTGGAATTCGCACCGGTCGACGGCGAGGTCATCATCGCTTCGACAATGCCGGTCGCAAAGGCGGTCGGGATTTCCGGAACTTCCACCTGGGTGCCGACCATGCCGGTCAGATCTGCCAGTTTCGACGTTGCCGAGTTATAGGCACGGAACTTCATGCCTTTAAGGTCTTCGACCGAATTAACCGGCTTTGCGGTATAAAGACCCTGTGCTGGCCATGCGACCGCATAAAGGACTTTAAGGCCATCACCGGCCAGTTTTTCTTCAATCGCCGGGCGCGATGCTTCCCAAAGCTTTTTGGCTTCGTCATAGCTGGTCGCAAGGAACGGGATCGCGTCAACGCCGTAAATCGGGTCTTCATTCGACAAAAGCGAAATCAGGGTTTCGCCCGCCGGAACCAGACCGCGCTGCACCGAACGCTTGATGTCCGGGTGCTTGAACAGCGAACCACCGGAATGAACGGTGATGTCCAGTTCACCGCCGGTCGCTTCTTTCACGTCCTTGGCAAATTCGATGATGTTCTGGGTGTGGAATGTCGCATCCGGATACGGGGTCGCCATATCCCATTTTTCGGCGGCCATGGCAAAACCGGCCGACATCGTGATGGCCGCAACTGCAACGGTGGAAAGTGCCTTTTTAAGCATCAGTCAAGTCTCCCTGTGTGTGATGAGGCCGACATGCATTTTTTCGCGCATCTCGTGACTCCGAAGTAGCCTCCCAACAGAACGGTCACATTTTACTGATAAATTGTCAATGTTATTTCATGGCTGATATGCAAAATGCGGGAAACTACGCATGATATGGTGCCCAGACCCGCCCTGACAGAGCGCGCCATCAATATGATATTCCTCGATTTATGGCCGTGTGCTAGGCTCCGCGCAAATAACAAACAGGGAGAAAGCCCGTGCATGATCTTTCGGGGAAATCAGTCTGGATCACTGGTGCCGGCAGCGGCATCGGCGAGGCAATCGCAAAATCGCTTGCGGCGGCAGGTGCCCGGGTGGCGCTTTCTGCGCGCCGCGAAGAAACACTCCAGCAGGTCGCAAACGAAATCACCTCAGATGGCGGAAAGGTCGAAATCCATCCGCTTGATATCAGCAACAGCGATCAGGTCGCGGACGCCGCCCGTAACATTCAAAATTCCTTTGGGCAGATCAACGTCCTGATCAATTGCGCCGGGATGAATACCCCCAAACGGCACTGGCGCGATCTTGATATTGCCGACTGGCACCGCATTGTTTCGGTCAATCTCAATGGTGTGGCGAACACGGTTTGCGCGACCCTGCCCTTCATGCGCGCGCAAAAGGACGGACTGATCATCAATATCGCATCCTGGGCGGCAAAACATGAATTCCCTGTCGCAGGCCCGGCCTATGTCGCGTCCAAACGTGGCGTTGTCGACCTGTCGCACAGCATCAATCAGGAAGAAATGCACAACAATATCCGTTGCTGCTGCATAAGCCCCGGTGAAGTCGCCACCCCGATCCTTGATCAGCGCCCCGTCCCGATCAAAGAAGACGAACGCGCCCTGATGCTAAAGCCCGACGATCTGGCCGACATGGTCGCCTATGTCGTCGCAGCCCCCAAACGGGTCTGCTTCAACGAAATCGTCATGTCCCCGACCCATAACCGAACGCTTCTACCGCAGCCCTAACGCAGACATGAAAAAGGCAGCCCCGATAACCATCGTGCTGCCTTTCATCTTCTTCCCAGAAACCCCCGATCAAATGATCACATTGCACTTGCCGCACGCGATGCCTGATCATAAACGCCCGAAATCGCACGCAGCGTCTTGGCCACATCGCCGACTTCCTCGTGATTGACGCCCAGCCGCTGGAACGTCTCCACCAGACAGGCCTCACGCACTTCGCGGTATTTCTCGCACATCTCGCGGCCTTCCTTGGTCGTCGAATAATGCACTTCCTTGCCGCGCTTGATCCCGTCAACCAGCCCCAGCTTGCGCAGTTTCTTAAGCGAGTAATTGACCAGATGGCTGTCTTCGACATTCAGAACGAAACAGACCTCCGACAGGCTTTTTTCCCGCTCGCGTGAATTGACGTTATGCAGAACAAGGATATCAAGAACCGAAACATCGGGCATGCCCGCCGCCCGCATGCAGCGCACCATCCAGCGGTTAAACGCATTGCCCGACAGGATCAGGGCAAATTCAAGCTCGGAAAGCTCGGCAGCACGTTCCGAAACAAGATGTGACGATGATACGATACGTGGTTTGTCGGTCCGTGGTGTGTCGGTCATGCGGCGTTCCTGAAATCCCGTTGTTAACTTTCGCGATGCGCTTTGTGGCATTCACTTATACGCTTTGTCGGGATTTTATCGCAAAAAAAGCAGCCTGGACAAGGCCAGGCTGCACATTAATGTCGACGTTTCGCTATCAAAGTGATCGCATGCGTTCCAGGAACCCGTCGATCTGACCGCGCAAATGCCCGTTTTGGGTACCAAGATTATCGGCCGAAACATTCACATCATTGGCGGCAACATTGGTATCTGCCACTGCGGCGGATACCCCCTGCATGGCGGCCGATATTTCCTCGGTCCCGGCGGCGGCCTGCTCAACATTCTGCGAAATCTCGCTGGTCGCAACCGTCTGCTGTTCGACTGCGGCGGCAACCGCAGCGGCCCGTTCGCTGATGTCCGAAATCATCCGGACGATTTCATCGATCGCCTCCACGGCCAATCCGGTTGCCTGCTGGATACCGTTGATCTGACTGGTAATGTCCTCGGTTGCCTTTGCCGTCTGGTTGGCAAGGTTCTTGACCTCGCTTGCCACAACCGCAAACCCCTTGCCGGCATCGCCTGCACGGGCGGCCTCGATGGTGGCGTTCAGTGCCAGAAGGTTGGTCTGCCCGGCGATATCGCTGATCAGGCCAATCACTTCCCCGATCTTGAGCGCCGCATCATTCAGCCCCTGAATGTTTTCATTGGTATGGCGTGCACGTTCGGTTGCCGATTGCGCCATGTTCGATGTTTCACTGACCTGACCGGAAATCTCGTTGATGGATGCCGCAAGTTCGGTCGCCGCCGTCGCGACAAGCTGCACATTGGCCGATGCCTCTTCTGTTCCCGACGATACCGCCAGTGACTGGGTTGCCGCAGTATCCGCACTCCTGCGAAGCACATTTGACACCATGTGCAATTGCTCGACCGCGCCGCCAACCTCGGCCATCACGGTAACAACGGCCTCATCAAATTCGCGAATGTACTTTTCCTGAGTTTCCATGCGTTTGCGCCGTTTTTCATCCTCGGCACGCTGAGCAGCTTCAAGCTTGACGCGCTCGATGCCATTTTCGCGAAACACCAGAACCGCCCGACCCATCGTGCCGATCTCATCGGCCCGATTGACTTCGTTGATCTCGACATCAAAATCGTTTTCCGCCAGCCGGGTCATTTTGACGGTCAATCCGGAAATAGCACGCACGATCGCCTTTGACAGCAAGACCGACAGCACCAGCAACGCCAATGCGCCAACCGCAAACATCACCACCGTCGTGATCAGGCTGCGGCGCGAAATCGCTTCGGCCTCGGCCTTCATCGCCGTTGAAATGGCGGTAATATCGACACTCAGCTGCTGAAGAACCGGTTCGGCCTCGGCGTAATAATCGCTAAGCTTGGTTAATTCTTCCTCGCGCTTGAGGATACCGTCGGCCAGCGCCTTGAAATCCGTTACATAGGACTTCATAAGCCCTGCAATTTTCTGCTTTTCGGCAGCGGGAATACTGTCTGCCGCGGCCAGTGCCGGGCCGAATTCCGCCAGACGGTCATCTATCCGCGTGACATATTTCGGATCAATTCGCGCCAGAAAATCCTTCTCGTGGCGGCGCATCATCAACATGATGATTGTCAGCTTGTCGGCCTTGTACTGGTCCAGTGCTTCTTCGACGTTGTGTACGGACGCACGCAGACTGCCAAGCAGGCCACTTTCTTCACTCAAACCAATTTTCTGCTGCAAATCAGCGATGATTTCGAACTGCGATGCATAATTGTCAAAGGAAGTCGAAATCAGCGAAATCTGATCATCAAACCGATCAAGAGCCGGATCACCAGCCAGCTTGTTCAAACCAGCCTGAACAATCTTGACTGTTTCAGCATGGTCGGCTGCATATTTTTCATCCAATCGCAGCAGAAAGTCCTTTTCACGCCTACGCGCATTCAGGAACTCCCGGGCGATCTCGTCAACGATCAGTCGGTCATCAAGTGCTTCCTCGGCAGTCGTTTCCGCAGTTTGGCGTTGGTAATCAGAAACAAACAGCACCACGGCAACGATCGCAAAAATAGAAAGCGCAGCTAACCCTATCAGCGAAATCTGATAGATCAGCTTCATACGAGACAAAAAGCTCATAACATATCTCCCAACGAGCCTAAAGGTAGACTCCGAAAACTAAACCTAAGTATATTTATACATCCTTTAGTATAGTTTTGCACGAGAATTTTGACCGGGCGTTCCAAATTGTTCTTTTTTGCTATCTTGGGCTGCACCGGGGGGTTTTCATCGCCGTATCTGTTACAGTTTTATGACAATAACGGTGGTCCAATAATGAAAAAAAGGCAGCCAGAGCGAGATGGCTGCCTTGAAATAAAGCGACATGGATCGTCAAAGAGACCTCATGTGCTCCAGAAATGTATCAATCTGTCGGCGCAGACCGCCACTTTGTTCTCCCAGATTTTCGGCTGAACCGCGCACGTCACTTGCCGCTGCATTGGTATCGGATACCGCGCCCGATACCCCCTGCATGGCGGCTGAAATCTCGCTGGTGGCTGCTGCTGCCTGTTCGACATTCTGCGAAATCTCGCTGGTCGCCACGGTTTGCTGCTCAACGGCGGCGGCCACTGCCGATGCCCGTTCGCTGATATCGGTGATCATGCGAACGATTTCGTCAATCGCATCAACGGCCGAACGCGTCGCCTGCTGGATACCGGTGATCTGGGCTGAAATATCCTCCGTCGCCTTGGCGGTCTGATTGGCAAGGTTCTTGACCTCGCCTGCGACCACGGCAAATCCCTTGCCCGCGTCACCGGCGCGCGCCGCCTCGATGGTGGCATTCAGCGCCAGAAGGTTGGTCTGACCGGCAATATCATTGATCAGCCCGACAACCTCGCCAATGCGGATTGCCGCATCATTCAGGCCCTGAATGTCCTCATTCGTGCTTTGCGCGCGTTCACTGGCCGAAAGCGCCATGCTTGATGTTTCGGTCACCTGACCGGCAATCTCATGGATCGATGCCGAAAGCTCGGTCGCGGCCGTCGCGACAAGCTGCACGTTTGACGATGCTTCCTCGGTCCCGGCGGAAACCGCGCTGGATTGTTCGGTTGCTGTATTGGCGCTGTTGCGCAGGACCTCGGACACCGCATGCAATTGCTCGACCGCGCTGCCAACCGCCGTCATCATCGTGACGACCTCGGTATCAAATTCGCGGATATAGCTTTCCTGCGTTTCAAACCGCTTGCGCTGGGCTTCTTCGGCGGCGCGCTGATCGGCTTCCAGTTTCTGGCGTTCCACCCCGTTTTCACGAAACACCAGAACCGCACGTGCCATTTCGCCGATTTCATCCTTGCGGTCGACCTCCCCCAGATCGACATCAAAATCATTCCCGGCAAGCCGCGTCATTTTGCCGGTCAGACCGCCAATCGCATGCACAATGGCGCGTGACAGAATGATCGAAAACACCACCAGCAACACCGCACCAGCCACGAAAATCCCGATGGTCATCATCAACGCGGCTTTGGCAATCTGTTCGGTTTCTTTCTGAATACGCACAACATTGGTGCCGATATCCGCACCAAGCTGTTCCAGAACCGGCTCGGCATTGCTGTAATGCGTGCTTAATTCTTCAAGGGCCGCTTCACGTTGCAGCATGGTCGCCGACAGGGTTTTGAAATCCTCGACATAGGATTTCATCAGATCCCCCATCGATGCCTTCTTGTCATCCTTGATACTGGTCGCGGCATTCAGCGCCTTTAAAAACGCGGCAAGCTCGCTGTCCATCTGCGTGATGATTTCCGGATCGGGATGTGCAAGAAAATCCTTTTCAAGGCTGCGCATCTTCAACATGGTCATCGACATGTCCTTGGTCTGGCTCAGACCCAGCATCGCCTCGAACTTGGCAACTTCCGCCAATGCATTTTCAATATTCTGTGCGGCCGTATGCAGGCGCCCCAAAAGCCCGCTCTGGCCATCAAGCCCGATGTCGCGCTGTAACGCGACGACCGTTTCAAACGAACTTGCGTAATTGTTGAATTCGGTCGTGATCAGGTCGATATTTTCGCGAAATTCCGCCAATTGCGGATCGTTGCCCAGAACCTCAAGGCCGCTGCGAACCGCCCCCGCGGTTTCCGCATGGGCCACTACGAACTGTTCATCCAGACGCAGCAGAAAATCCTTTTCCCGACGCCTTGCATTCAGGAACTCGCGCGAAACCCGGTCGACAAGAATCTGATCGGCAATTGCGTCCGCCGCTTCCTGTTCGGCCGCCTTTCGCTGCCGGTCACTGACAAACAAAACCCCGGCAACGAAAACAAAAATAACCAGGGCCACCAGTCCAACCATCGATATCTGATAGACCAGCCTCATCCGCGATAGAAATTTCATCTTTCCCCCCATTCATTATTTTTTCTGCGGTTAATTCAACCATAAGATTAATATTATTACGGAAAACGTAATATTCCAGATAAATGCCCCAAAAAGCCTGTTTCATAGACTTAAGCACTAGTATCGTCAGCCACCTGTACTATCTAATGCGCTTTGCCTGTCAGCCCCGAACCGTTCGGGCGCTGGATCAATGTCCTTTTCGCAACCAAGAGCCTGATCAAAAGCATGAGCATCTGGGGTAAAATCATTGGCGGTACTGCGGGCTTTGCCCTTGGCGGGCCGCTTGGCGCCATTCTGGGGGCGGCGGCCGGTCATGTCGTCGACCGGATCAAGCACAATATCCGAACCGCCCGCATTGGCGGCTATACCGGCAGTACACAGGGCAGCTTCCCCGGCGGGCAGGATGCGCGCCAGGTCGCCTTTGCCACCGCCGTTGTCGTGCTGTCGGCCAAGATGGCCAAGGTCGATGGCGTGGTGTCGCGTGATGAAATCAACGCCTTCAAGCGCGTGTTTCACATTCCGCCGGGCGAGGAAAAGAATGTCGGCCGCCTGTTTGACATGGCGCGCAAGTCATCGGACGGTTTTGAACCCTATGCCCAGCAGATCGCCCTTCTGTTCCGCGGCGAACGTGCGCTGCTCGAAGGCATTCTCGAAGCGCTCTATCAGATCGCGATGGCCGATGGTGCCCTGCATCCGGCCGAAGAACAGTTCCTGCACAAGGTCGCAACCATCTTTGGTTTTGCCGATGTTGATTTTGATCGCGTGCATCACGCCTATACCCGCCCCGGCGGCCCCGATCCCTATGAACAACTTGGCCTTGGCCGCGATGCCAGCGACGATGACCTCAAGGCCGCCCATCGCAAGCTGTCGCGCGAAAACCATCCCGATACCCTGATCGCCAAGGGCATGCCACCCGAATTCATCGAACAGGCAAACGACAAGATGGCCCGCATCAATGCCGCATGGGATCAGATCCGCAAGGAACGCGGCATTCGCTAGTTTGCCACGCACGTCTGCCCTGCATGCAATGATTTCCCTTGCAAGATGCCGCGATTTGCGGTTTGCAGGGGGCACATTTTTGTGACCTCAAGCTTATCGGTTTTTCCATGGCGCCACCGCTGATCAATATTAACGATATCCGTCTGACCTTTGGCGGCAACGATCTGTTTTCCGATGTATCCTTTGCCATCGGCGATCGGGATCGCCTGTGCCTTGTCGGGCGCAATGGCGGCGGGAAATCGACCCTGCTTAAAATCATCGCTGGCGAAATCGAAGCCGATGGCGGCGAACGGTTCGTTCAGCCGGGCTGCAAGATCGCCTATCTTAATCAGGAACCGAAATTCGACGGCTTTGCGACGGTCGAGGAATATGTTCTGTCCGCACTCGACGAACATGAAATCGATTATGCCTATCGCGTCTATATGCTGCTGGACTCGGTCAATATCGATCCGCAGGCCGACCCGACCAAACTCTCGGGCGGCGAAGGCCGCCGGGCGGCAATTGCCCGCGCCCTGATCGCCGATCCGCAGGTCCTTCTGCTGGACGAGCCGACCAACCATCTTGACCTGCCGACCATCGAATGGCTTGAGGGCGAGATCAAAAACTTCCGCGGTGCGGTTGTGGTCATCTCGCACGACCGTGCCTTCCTGAATGCGATTTCAACCGGCATCCTGTGGATTGATCGCGGCGTCATGCACCGCACCGATCAGAACTTCTCGAAATTCGAAGAATGGTCCGAGGAAATCTTCCGCAAGGAAGCCGAAGAACGCGCCAAGCTCGACAAACTGATCGCCCAGGAAACCGTCTGGTCCGTACAGGGCATTTCGGCCCGCCGCAAACGCAACCAAGGCCGCCTGCGCCGCCTGTGGGACATGCGCGAAACCAGATCGCAGCAGATCGAACGCATCGGCAATGTATCGCTTGCCGCCGATGCCGGCAGCACCTCGGGCAAGGTCGTGATCGAGGCCACCGACATCGCCAAATCCTTTGGCGACCGCACGATCCTGACCGGTTTCTCGACCCGTATCCTGCGCGGCGACAAGGTCGGCATTATCGGCCCGAACGGGGCTGGCAAAACCACCCTTCTTAAAATGCTGACCGGGCAACTTGAACCCGATAGCGGCACGATCAAGATCGGCACCAACCTCAATGCCAGCTATTTCGATCAGAAACGCGCCGCCCTTGATGACACCATGACCCTTTGGGATACGCTGTGCGATATCGGCGGCGATCAGGTCATGGTGCGCGGCAATCCCCGCCATGTCGTAAGCTACCTGCGCGATTTCCTGTTTGATGAAAAACAGGCGCGCAGCCCCGTTGGCGCCCTGTCGGGTGGGGAGCGCAACCGGCTTTTGCTGGCCAAACAACTTGCCAAGCCGACCAACCTTCTGATCATGGACGAACCGACCAACGATCTTGATATGGATACGCTTGATCTGTTGCAGGAAATGCTCGCCGATTACGAAGGCACCCTGCTTCTCGTCAGCCACGACCGTGATTTCCTGGATCGCGTCGTGACATCATCCATCGTGATGGAAGGCAACGGCATCGCCACCGAATATCCCGGCGGCTATTCCGATTATGTCGCGCAACGCAAACTGTCCGCCGCCCCCGCCGTGGCCGAGGAAAAGCTTGGCAGCACATCGGGCAAAGGCGGCAAAAAATCCGTCTCGTCACAGGCAGCAAAGCCCAAACCAACCGGCAAGATGAGCTACAAGGACCAGCGCGAATACGACAATCTGCCCGGCCAGATCGCCAAGCTCGAGGCCGAGATTGCGGAAATCGAAGCCGCCCTGTCCGATGGCAGCCTGTTCACCAAGGACCCGGATGCCTTCCAGAAAAAGGTCGACCGCATGGCAGCGGCCCGCGCCGAACTCGAAGCGGGCGAAGAACGCTGGCTCGAACTCGAAATGCTCCGCGAGGAACTCGGGCTGTCATAACACTTCACAGCCAATGCTTTACGGCACTATTCGGATCGGTCACAATTTACCCGACAACTGAAAACAATTCACTTGTCGGGTACCTCTTTCCATCCGATGAAGGGGCATACCGATAACCCTGCAAACGCGCCACCAGCGCCGATGCGCTTTGCCGAAAGCCCCTGCCATGCCCCTCAAAGCCGTTCTGATGGCCCTGTCCGTTGCCGTGATCTGGGGCGTCAATATGCTGACCGTCAAAGGTGCGGTCGCTGAAATACCGCCCCTGATGCTGACCGCGATCCGTTTTGGTTCGGTTGCCATTCTGCTTTTGCCCTTCACCAAAATGCCCACTGGCCGCTTTGGCCGTCTCGCCATTCTGTCCATCGTCTTTGGCACCGGTCATTTCGGGGTGCTGTTCTTTGCGCTTTCGATCCTTGATGCCGGGCCGGTCGCGATTATCGTTCTGCTGGGCGTGCCGTTCTCTTCCATGCTGGCGACCTATTTCTTCAATGACCGGCTGGGCTGGAAACGGCTTTCGGGCATGACGCTGGCCTTTGTCGGGGTCATGATCATGTTCTGGGACCCGACCATGACCGATCTGCAATTGCCCCTGTTGCTGGTGGTGTTTGCCGCCTTCATGTGGGCGGTTGCCAATGTCATGATCAAAAAACTCGGCAATATCGATACTTTCCAGCTTAATGGCTGGATGGCTTTGATGGCGGCCCCGCAACTGCTGATCCTGTCGCTGTTCCTCGAACCGGCTGCGGTTGATGCCGTGTTCAATGCAAGCTGGGTCGCATGGGCCAACACGAGTTTCACCGTAGTGATGTCGTCCATCGTTGCCTATGGCTTCTGGTATCATTTGCTGAAAACGCAGGATGTGAATGTGGTGGTGCCGTGGTCGTTGCTGGCCCCGGTGATCAGTGTTGCCGGATCATTTATTGTCTTTAACGAACCGATCAGCACCCTTAAAATCATCGGCGGCCTGACGGTTCTGGCCGGTGTTGGCGTGATCATGCTGCGCAAACCGCCGCAGCAACAGGAACAGGGAATGGACTAGGCCGCAATGCCCACAATGTCTGCCGGAAATGACGACCTGAAGAACCGCATCATCGCCCGCCCCTCGCCCAATTGCGGCGACAGGCCCGGTGATGCGAAGGGGGACCGCAAGGTCGATATCCTCGTCCTGCATTATACCGGCATGCAAAGCGGTGCGGCCGCGCTGGATCGTCTGTGCGATCCGGCGGCCTCGGTTTCCAGCCATTATCTGGTCGAGGAAGACGGCACCATTTTCCAATTGGTGGACGAGGATAAACGCGCCTGGCACGCCGGGCGCGGTCAGTGGCAGGAATGCCTTGATGTGAATTCCAATTCCATCGGCATTGAAATCGTCAATCCCGGCCATGAATTTGGGTATCGTCCCTTTCCCGATATCCAGGTCGACGCCGTCATCGCGCTGTGTCGCGATATTCTGAGCCGTCACGATATACGACCTGACCGAATCATTGCCCACTCCGACATGGCCCCGGACCGCAAGGAAGACCCGGGCGAGCTTTTCCCTTGGGATCGGCTTGCCGCCAACGGCATCGGATTATGGCCAACGGCGGATAAAACGAACGGCGATGACGCCTGCACCGAAACCGAATTCGATGCGATGCTGGGTCGGTTGGGATACGGTCCAAACGATGCGCTTAAACGCCGCATCGCCTTTCAGCGTCACTGGCGACCTGCCGATATTTCGGGAAAAATGGATGCGGAATGTATCGGGATTTTGCGCGCCCTGCTTGATCAGGCCGGGCGATAGGGGAAAGCCTACTGGGCGATCAACCCGCCCGGATTGGCAATCGGCACGTCCGACAATCCGACATAGCGGGCAAAGCCGACCCGGCTGAAGCCAAGATGCCGGTGATAGATACCATCCACCCCCCCGGTAAGAAGCCCGCGCGCCATTTCACGGTCAAAATCGTTCAGCACTGGCGCCAGATCGGACCGCAGGCTCAAATACCGCTCCTCAACCTCGACCGCAGGCAAAAGCACCTTGAACCCCATCAGGCTTTTCTGACCCCCGCCAGCAAAACGCAGAAAGGCCAGATCGCTAAACAGCACATCGACATAGTGCCGTTTAAGCATCTCGAACCCCTTGGCATATTCGGCAACTTCCACCGGATGCATGGTTTCGTTGGCAATGATTTCCGCCGGATAGGACTGCCCGATCACTTTAAGCCAGTTGGTGTTATCAAGGCTGCGCACGCCCTGATAGGTCCCAAGGCAAAAGCCCGAATTGACCACCGCCACCGTCACCTTGCTCACGAGGGACTGGGACGATATCACAAGCCCGGTTTCATCGGCCTTGGCAAGATCATCGAGCAGCATGCCATCCACCGCCCCATAGCGCAGCGAGAAACGGCACCGCGCCATCGGCATCGCGACAAAACTGACGGAATGCCCGGCATTTTCAAGGAATTTGGTCGCCATATCCACCGCAAGCCCGCGGGCAACACCCTGATCGTCATAGGCATAAGGCGGCCAGTCGTCATAGCACAGACGCACGTCTTTCGCCTGCGCCCCAAAAGACACAGCACAAAAGATCAATATTGCGCCTGAAATCCAAAGCGCCGCACGCATGGCCAATCCTTCAAATGAAAATCCGGCATCATCAATATGAGCCCGGAAACACGAAATACCCCCTTTAGAGGGATATGGCAAACCCGCAGATTTCCGGGCTTCTATGCGTTTTTGGCATGGTTAAAATAACGATCGTATAAGTCCCTGTAGCCACTGCTTTTTCTTGACGACGCGACCAATGTCACCTACATCACGCCCACCAGATGGCCGGATGGCCGCCCCTGTTCTTCGGAACGGGGGAGGAAAGTCCGGGCTCCATGGAAATACGGTGCCAGTTAACGGCTGGCGGGGGCGACCCTAGGGAAAGTGCCACAGAAAGCAAACCACCTGATCGCGCAAGCCATCAGGAAAGGGTGAAAGGGTGCGGTAAGAGCGCACCGGTCCTTCAGCAATGCGGGACGCATGGTAAACCCCACCGGGAGCAAAACCTAATAGGAATGGTCGGCCGGATGCTTCGGCATTGTCGGCAGGCGGGTTTCCGCGCCACCATTCGGGTTGGTTGCAGGAGGCGTCCGGCGACGGGCGTCCCAGATGAATGGCCATCCAGTGCGGTTCGCCGCATGGACAGAACCCGGCTTACAGGCCATCTGGTTATTTCTTTTTCTGATGCCGATAACAGATCGGCGGGGACCTGCCCCGCCGTGAAATGCCCGATCCGGGCTATGCGCGATCCGCCTTATCCGCGTTCGGCGATGGATTGCGCGAAATGTTTGTCGGCTTCTTCCTGGGTGCCGACGTCGAAATTCGCTGCCGTCTGATCCTTGATGATCTTGCCAAGGGTCGGCATCACCTTGCGATCAACCTGGCTCTCGATGCTCCAAAGCTTGGAACGCATCAGCGATTTCGCACAATGCAGGAACGCTTCCGCGACCCGGATTTTGATCACCGTGATCGGCGGTTTTGGCGTATCGGCAAAATGCGCCAGCAATGCCGGATCATTATGGATTTCCGCCGTGCCATTCACACGCAGCGTATCGTTGAAACCGGGCACGAAAAACAGCATCCCGACATTCGGGTTTTCAATGATGTTCGATAACGTATCAACGCGATTGTTGCCCGGACGATCCGGCATTAGAAGCGTGTTGTCATCCAGAACCTTGATAAAGCCCGGCCCGTCGCCGCGCGGGCTGACATCGGCATTGCCCTTGGCATCAGCCGATGAAATCACCGCAAAGGGTGCCAGTTCGATAAAATGCCGGCAATGCGGATCAAGTTTCGTCAATGCCTTGGCAACCGCCAATTCCATCGGCATTCCGTAAATCTCGCGCAGTTTCTCGGCAGTATCGATCTTGGTCATGGGGCAAACCTTTTCCGGGGACGATTATGATGGTGACGGGCGCCAAAACTGCGACAAACCCAGATGCAAGTCAATCGCAATCCCCCCCGATCATCTGCTCCGTCGTGCAAACTTTGGCAAACTCGCCATTCAAGCTCGCCAATGCCACATCATGCACAAGATCGGCCCCAAACACCCGCCCATCGGGCAATTTGCGCTCAAACGCAAAACAGGCATCACTGACAATCGTGACCTCAAAGCCAAGGTTCCCCGCCATCCGCGTCGTGGTATTCACGCAATGATCGGTCGAAATCCCGCAACAAACGATCCGGTTGATCCCGCGTGCCCGCAAATCGGCCTCAAGGCTCGTTCCGATAAACGCCGAATTGACCTGCTTGCCATAAACCGGCTCACCATCCTTCGGTGTGGCAAACTCAATAAATTCATGCCCCGGATGATCAGAATGCAGGCGCGATATCGGGGTTGTTGAATCATGGCGCACATGGATCACCGGTGCGCCCTTGGCCCGCCAATGCGCCAGAAGCCTTGCGCCATTGGCCTCCGCCCCCGGATTATTGCGCTGCCCCCAATAATCCAGATCGGCAAAACCCTGCTGCCAGTCAATCAGGATCAGGGCGGTATTTGCGGTTTTGGTTTCGGTCATTCTCAATCTCTCCGGCGCGTTTGAATGTTGGCCCTAGATTACCCGACCCCAAAATGGCATAAATGACAATAACCCCTCATTTCAGGACAATGCTGCGTGATACCCCGCCTCATCGTTTTCATCCTCACCCCACAAACCGTGATGCTCGATGTCACCGGCCCCTTACAGGCCTTTCACGAGGCCCGCGATCCGGCAACCGGCACCCCGCTTTATCGCACCATATTGGCCTCAAGCCACGGCGGCCCGATCATGACCGATACCGGCATCGCGCTTGATACCGTCGCCCTTGCCGATCTTGATCCGGGTGAAATCCACACTCTGATCGCCGCCGGGTCCGATGAAATGCTTGATGCGCTGGGCGATGCCAATCTGATCGGCTGGCTTGAAAAACACCGGGGTAAAATTACCCGCATCGGGTCGGTCTGTATCGGGGCGTTTATTCTGGGTGCCGCCGGAATGCTTGATGATCGCGCCTGTGTCACGCACTGGCGCTGGTGTGATCGTCTGCAAGCCATGTTCCCACAAAGCCGTGTCGCCCCCGATCCGATCTTTGTTCGCGATGGACCGGTCTGGACATCGGCCGGGGTGACGACGGGGATTGATATGGCGGTCGCGATGATCGAACAGGATCATGGCCGGGACGTCGCCCTTGCCGTGGCGCGCAGCCTGATCGTCTTCATCCGCCGTCCCGGCGGCCAGTCACAATTCAGCCTGCCGCTCGAACATCAGGCCAATGACAGCACCGGGCGCTTTGATGATCTGCATGGCTGGATCACGCAAAACCTTCAAACCCGGCTTTCGGTCGAAGACCTCGCCAAACAGACGGGCATGAGCCCGCGCAACTTTTCGCGTACCTACAAATCCGCCACCGGCCTAAGCCCGGCGCGCGCAGTCGAACTGATGCGCCTCGAAGCCGCAAGAACCGCCCTTGAACAAACCGACAAACGCATAAGCCAGATCGCCATCACGTGCGGCTTTGGCGATGACGAACGCATGCGCCGCTGCTTCGTCAAACATCTGGGCGTCGCGCCCAACGACTACCGCGAACGATTTAAAGCCACCACCTAAAGCCAGCCCTTCCGCTTGAAATACCAAAGCGGCAGAACAGCCGACAGCACCATCAAGCCAATCGCCAGCGGATAACCAAACTGCCAATCCAGTTCCGGCATGACTTTGAAGTTCATGCCATAAATGCTCGCGATCAGGGTCGGCGGCAGAAACGCCGCTGCTGCGACCGAGAAAATCTTGATGATATTGTTCTGTTCCAGATTGATCATGCCCAGCGTCGCATCAAGCAGGAACGTCACCTTGTTGGCGATGAAATTGGCATGCTCGGTGATCGACACGATATCGCGCGAAATGGTTTTAAGCCGCGTCTTGGCATCCTTTTTAAGCCGCGTCTGCGTCGACAGGAAAAGCCCCAGCCGATGCAGGTTCAGCAAGCTGTCCTTGGCCTTGCCCGAAAGGTTCCCGGCCCGCCCGATGCGACGCAGAACCGCCCGGTGATCCTGATCATGGGCCGGGTCATCGGGATTGGCGAAAACGATGTTTGACAACCCTTCAAGGTCGGCGGCCGCCTGTTCCATGATATCGGCCAGCCGATCAACAATCTGTTCCAGCAACCCGAACAGAACCGCCTCGGCGCTGGATGCCAGCGACGGGCTGCGATTGACCCGCCGGATAAAGGTCTTGAACGGCACCGGGTCGGCATAGCGCAGCGTGATCAGGGTCTTTTTGACCAGGATAAAGGTGATGGCAGTCGTTTCCGGCTCGTCACTATTGGCCTTGTTAAGCACCGATACCGTCATGAAAAGCGCGCCATCTTCGTCATATAACCGCGATGAAAGCTCGATCTCCTGCATTTCCTCGCGCGTCGGGACCTCGATGGAAAACCGTTTTTCAATCTCTTTGACCTCGTCAGACGACGGATTCAAAAGATCAATCCAGACCGGTGTGCGTTCCGCCTTTGGCGGTTTTACGACACTTTCCGCAGCACTGATTTCGCCATCAACAGCATCGCCGCTACTGACCAACGCAGCATCGTCCGCCGGTGCGGCGGTATCGTCCGACGGCGTCCGGGCCGGGGCAAAAAATTCGTTGCTGTCCATGGTCACTCTCCATCCGCGCCAGATTACCGGACATTGCCGGGTACCGGTCTATTTGGGGCTTGTGCGTTTCCTGTCATAGGCCCGAAGGCCCCGTTCTGTCACGCGCCAAGCCATGACAAATCGGTTAAACACCGCCAAGGCGCATCATCGCGCTATTGAAACGGCAGAACCGTCTGAAACTCAAACGGATCAATGTCCGCATCGTTCCCGCGTTTTTCATCAAATTGCGCCTTGGCATAGGTAAGGAACTCATCCTTGCTGATCATTTTGTCAGAATTGGCATCAACGCTACCAAACAGCAATTCCAGCCGTCGGCTTTCGGTCCGCAGCCGCTGGCGGTTGGCTTCAGACGACCCCGGCAATGCCTCGACCGCGGCAAATTCACGCGCCACCAGAACACTGTCGCCATTGATATCACGCCGCCGGAACATCCAGCTCGCATAGGCCGCCGCCTCGTCCGCACTGATCCGCCCGTCATGATCCATATCGATCGGATGATATTGCTGCCGATACATCGTGACCTGTTCGGGGATGCCGGTTGCGGCGGCGCTCGCCGCATTCTGCTTTGCCAGCGCCTTGGCAATCGCATCCTCAAGTCCGGGGATTGCCGCCGCACCCGTGCCGTTGGCGCCAGTCCCCGTCGGCATGCCCTCGCCATCCTCAAGCCCGCCCAGTCCGTTAAGCGCGCCCAATCCACCAAGCCCGAACTGCCCCATCAATTGCGGATTGTTCTGCAACTGCTTCATGATCAGTGGCAATAACTGGCGCATTTCTGGCGACGTGACCTCGGGCGTGATTGTCGCACTGCCCTTATCCATCTGAAGGCTCTGGGCATACACCGATGCCCGAATGCCCAAAACTGCCACAACGGCACAAGTCATTAACAATATGGCAGCTTTTTTCCGCAACACTCGTTCCCTTCGCCTGTCCTGACGCCGCCCCGCATCAGGATCACCATCATAGCATATCAGCACGAATTGGATCGCGGGCAACATTGCCCCATCAAAACCGATTAACGATCAAATGCCAATCCCCGAAGCCGGGATCAGCCCCCCAAACCGGATCATCGCCATGTTGCGTGAAATGCCTCTCCGTCATCCCGTCACATCCCATGCAGGACAAAAATGGTCTGCGCATGGATTTGCATGGGCACCCATGGGGACGCGCGTGGGTTTTGATGGGCGAGAGCCGAAAATCACCCGGAAAACGGTTACTTTTGGCCCATTTTCACCCAATTCCGACATGCCCCAAAGCCGCAGGAAACCACATTATTACCCTATTTGATCCCATCAATTCCCATTGACCCCCATCAAAACCCATGGTACCCCATAACTAGGCACATTTACGGTGTCATGCGGGGCATATCCATTTCGACGCGGAAACTGATCATTCTCTGGCGGTTCGAAATGGGTTTTTGATCAGGGGAATGGCGAAGTGCTGTTCACAGGAACGCACATTCACAAGCTGGACCGAAAAGGGCGCGTCTCCGTGCCCAAGCGGTTCCGTGCGACCCTGGAACGCGAAACCTTCGCTGGCATCTATCTGTACCAATCCCACAAGGAAGCCGCCCTTGAAGGCTGTGGCGAAAGCCACATGGACCGCATCGCCGCGTCAATTGACGAACTGGCGATGTTCTCGGACGAGGCCGACGACCTTGCCGATACCATTCTTGGCGCATCCCACATGCTGCCGTTTGACGGCGAAGGCCGCATCATTCTGCCCCCGGAACTGATCGAATTCGCCCGCATCGAAGATCAGGTCGCCTTTGTCGGCCGTGGCCGCACCTTCCGTATCTGGAACCCGGAAATCTTCAAACCGCTGCAAGACGCAAGCCGCACCCGCACCTTCAATCGCGGATCGACCCTCAAACTGAAACCGGCATCCGATTTCACGCCGGGCAGCCGCCCCGCTGCCCCGACCGGCGAAATCGCCCCGGATGAAGAGGGGCCAGATGATGGGGGGAGCGCGTAATGAGCATCCATGACCTAAGCTTCGCCACAGGCGATGGCCCGCACAAGCCGGTGCTGTTACGCGAAGTTCTCGATGCCCTGTCCCCCGGGACCGGCGAGATCATGGTGGACGGAACTTTTGGCGCGGGTGGATATTCCCGCGCCATTCTCGATCATGCGGATTGCGAACTTTACGCCATTGACCGCGACCCGACCGCCGTTGCCACCGGCAAGGCCATGCAAGCCGATTACGCCAATCGCTTCCACATGGTCGAAGGCTGCTTTGGCGATATGGGCACTCTTCTGCCCGCTGCTGGCGTGGATCAGGTTGACGGCATCGTCCTTGATATCGGCGTATCTTCCATGCAGCTTGATCAGGCCGACCGCGGATTTTCCTTCCGCGAAGACGGGCCGCTCGACATGCGCATGTCGATGTCCGGCCCGACGGCGGCCGATTTCATCAATACCGCCGACGAAGAAGACATCGCCAATGTCATCTATCGTTATGGCGAGGAACGCGCATCGCGCAAGGTCGCGCACAAGATCGTTGAAATGCGTGCCGAGGCACCCTTTGAAACCACCCTGCAACTGGCCCGTGCGGTCCGCTCTGTCGTGCGCAAATCCAAGGACGGCATTGATCCGGCAACCCGCACCTTCCAGGGCCTTCGCATTTACGTCAATGACGAGCTTGGCGAACTTGAACGCGCCATGCAGGCGGCTGAAAACCTTTTGAAGCCAGGTGGCCGTCTGGTCATCGTGACCTTCCATTCGCTCGAAGACCGCAGCGTCAAAACCTTCATGAAGGAACGCTCCGGCGATCCGTCGAAAATGTCGCGCCGCCTTCCGGGCGAGCCAGAGGTCGCAACTCCGACCTTCACCACCATCACGCGCAAGGCCGTGACCGCGCAAAAAGACGAACTGCGCGCCAATCCGCGTGCGCGCTCGGCCAAGCTGCGTGCGGTTGCCCGCAATGAACAGCCCGCCACAAAAGGAGGTCGCAAATGACACGCGCCATGACCTTTATCGGGCTGTTTCTGACCATCGTGATTGGTGCGGGCACCTATTGGGTGTCGCACGAAGTCGAACGTCTTGAAAAACGCTATTCCGCCATTCAGTCGGAAATCCTCAATGAACAGGAAACCATCCATGTTCTTGATGCGGAATGGAGCTACCTGAACAATCCGCAGCGTATCGAAAGCCTGGCCAAGACTTACCTTAAACTCGATCAGATCGCCCCGCTTCAGATGGCAAGCATCGATGACCTGCCCGAAGACGCCGATCTGCACCAGTACCGTCTTGATAAATTCGGCGAGGCCGTCGCCTTCCTGCCGGTCCCGCGCGCCCGTCCCGATGAACTGGCCCCCGACGAGGCCGCCGAAGCCATGATCATCAACGCCCCGTCGCTTGCCGCAACCCGGTCCGATGCGCAGGAGGGCGGACAATGAGCTTCTATCGTTTCTCATACTGGCTGCGCGGTGACCGCCCGGAACTCAGCCCCGACCAACGCGAACGTCACGCGATTGAAACCGCGCGCAACCGCATCTTCATTACCGGTGCGATGTTTGCCATCGGCTTTGTCTGGATTACGGCGGGCCTTGTCGATGCCACCGTTCTGCGTCAGGGCAATGAACCCGAAATGGCATCGGGATCGGATACCCGCGAACTCAAAACCGAACGTGCCGATATCGTTGATCGCAACGGCATGCTGATTGCGACCGATCTTCCGACCAATTCGCTTTATGCCGATGCCCGTGTGATCAAGGACCCGGTCGGATCGGCTGATCAATTGCTGACCGTCCTGCCCGATCTGGATCGCGATACCCTGATCCGTCATCTAAGCTCGCAAAAGGCTTTCGTCTGGATCCGTCGCAATCTGACCCCGGAACAGCAATATGCCGTCAACTCGCTTGGCGTGCCGGGATTGAATTTCCAGCGTGAAGAACGCCGCGTCTATCCGCATGGCCGCCTGTTTGCCCATGTGCTGGGCTTTACCGATATCGACAATAACGGCATTGCCGGTGTCGAACGCAAATTCGATAACGAACTGCGCATCAATAACGGCCCGCTGCAACTCTCGCTCGATACCCGCATTCAATACGCGCTTGAGGAAGAAGTCGAAAGCGCGATGAAAACCTATGACGCGGTCGGCGCGACCGGCATGGTCATGGATATCTATACCGGCGAAGTGCTCGGCATGATGTCGCTGCCCGATTTTGATCCGCACCGCCCCGGTCAGGCACCGGCCGACGCGCGCTTTAACCGTGCGACGCTCGGTGTTTATGAAATGGGTTCGGTGTTCAAACTGTTTAACACCGCCATTGCGCTTGAAACCGGCACCGTCAATCTGCAAAGCATGTATGACGCCTCCCAGCCGATCCGCGTCGGGCGCTTCGCGATTAGCGACTATCGCGGCGAAAACCGCTGGCTGTCGGTGGCCGAGATCATCAAATATTCGTCAAACATTGGGTCTGCCCGCATCGCCCTTGATTTCGGGACCGAGACCCAGCGCAAATATCTCAAGAAATTCGGCATTCTCGATACCCCGCGTATCGAGCTGCCCGAAGTCGGTTCCCCGCTTGTGCCCAATCCGTGGCGCGAAGTGAACACCATGACCATTTCCTTTGGCCATGGTCTTGCCGTGACACCGCTTCAGGTCGTCAGCGGCATCTCCGCCCTTGCAAATGGCGGCATTTTGCGTCCGGCAACGATCCTCAAACAGGACGGCGCACCGGCGGGTGAACGCGTTATTTCCCGGCAAACCTCGGACAAGATGCGACGCCTGATGCGCCTCGTCGTGACCGATGGATCGGGCAAAAAGGCTGAAGTTCCGGGTTACTTCCTTGGGGGTAAAACCGGGACGTCGGAAAAACTCGTGAACGGGCGCTATGTCAAGAACGCCCGCATGTCGACCTTTGTCGCCGCCTTCCCGATGCAGGACCCGAAATATGTGGTTCTGGTGACGCTGGACGAGCCCAAAGGCACCAAAGAAACGTATGGATTTGCCACAGCCGGTTGGGTGTCCGCCCCGGCAGTAGGCAAGGTTGTGACACGTATTGCTCCCCTTCTGGGCATTGAACCGGCGAATGCGAAGGCGCCGGAGATTGAGCAAGCGCTGCATATCGACCTTCGCAAGGGGGAGCGCAAACTTGCGTCTTTCTGAACTCATGGCAGGTGATCAAGCGGCACTTAAACATGCCGACGGACGGGACCCGAACATTACGGGCCTGACAGCAGACTCACGCACCGTGAAGGATGGCTATCTGTTTGCCGCCCTGTCTGGTGCCAAAACCGACGGATCGAAATACATCAATGATGCGATCCGGCTGGGTGCAGCCGCCATCCTGGCAAAGGACGGCACGCCCAAACCCGCCGCCGCAACGGTTCCGCTGATCCCGGTGGAAAACCCGCGACAGCGTTACGCCCAACTGGCCGCGCGTTTCTATGGCAAACAACCGGCCAATATCGCGGCCATCACCGGTACCAACGGCAAAACCTCCACCGCTGTTTTCACCGAACAGCTCTGGACCATCATGGGCAATATGTCGGGCTCCATCGGAACCCTTGGCATTCGCGCTGCGGGTGCAAAAATCCCCGGATCGCTGACCACGCCCGATCCGGTCGCCCTTCATCAAAGCCTTAATGAAATGGCTGAAATCGGTGTCACCCATGTCGCGATGGAAGCCTCCTCGCACGGGCTTGATCAGCATCGCCTTGATGGCGTGAAAGTCACGGTTGCCGCCTTTACCAACCTGACCCGTGATCACCTTGATTATCACGGTAATTTCGAAAAATACTTCGCCGCCAAGGCCCGCCTGTTTGCCGATCTTCTGGCCGAAAACGGCACGGCGGTCTTGAATGCCGATGTCCCGCAATTCAAAATTCTGCGCTCGATGTGCGAGGGACGCGGCATTTCGGTGATGTCCTATGGCCTTGCTGCCGATGATATCAAACTGCTCGAAGCCAAACCCGATGCCACCGGCACCAAGCTCAAGCTCGCCATCGAAAAGGGCGAATATGGTGTGCATCTGCCCCTCATGGGCTCCTTCCAGGTGATGAACGCGCTTGCCGCCCTTGGCATCGTCATTGCGTCGGGTGCCGATGTTGATGATGCGGTTGCCGCCCTTGAAAAGCTTGAAGGTGTCCGGGGCCGCATGGAACTGGTTGGCAAAACCAGCTTCGGCGCGCCGGTCTTTGTTGATTACGCCCACACCCCTGATGCGCTTGAAACCGTGATCAAGGCCGTCCGCCCGCACGCCAAGGGCCGCATCATCTGCGTCTTTGGCGCGGGTGGGGATCGTGACACCGGCAAACGCCCGGAAATGGGCCGCGTGGTCAAGGAAAACGCTGATATCGCCATCATCACCGATGACAACCCGCGAAGCGAAGACCCGGCCAAAATCCGCGCCGCGATCAAGGCCGCCTGCGACGGTGCGGTTGAAATCGGCGACCGGGCCGAGGCGATCAAACGCGGCATCGGCATCCTGCAACGCAACGATATTCTTATTATTGCCGGAAAAGGCCATGAAAGAGGCCAGATTGTCGGCGATACGGTTCTGCCTTTCGATGATGCCGCGGTCGCGCGCAACATCCTTCTGGGCGGTAACTGATTGATTTTAAAACCAGCCACGACGCCAAAGATCGTGCTGGATGCGGATACGAAAGAAACCCAAAAATGACCAAGGCTGTTTTATGGACGGCAAAAGACGCCGAAAAAGCCACCGGGGGCAAGGCAACCGGCAACTGGCAGGCGTCCGGCGTATCAATTGACAGCCGCAAGGCCGCAAAGGGCGATCTGTTCATCGCGCTCAAAGGCCCCAATTTCGATGGTCATAAATTCGCCCAGACCGCCCTTGATAACGGCTGTGCCGCCGCCATGGTGTCGGACACCAAAACCCTTGGCAATGGCGCACCGGCCCTTGTGGTCGATGATACGCTTGATGCCATGGTCCGCCTTGGCCTTGCCGGGCGCGAACGGTCCGATGCCAAAATCATCGCGATCACCGGCTCTGTCGGCAAAACCGGCACCAAGGAAGCCCTTAAATACGTTCTGAACGAACAGGGTCAGACCCACGCCAGCCCGGCCAGCTTCAATAATCATTGGGGTGTCCCCATGAGCCTCGCCACCCTGCCGGTGGCAGCGGAATATGGCGTATTTGAAATCGGCATGAACCATCCCGGCGAAATCAGCCCGCTGGTCAAAATGGTCCGCCCCAAGGTCGCCCTGATCACAACCGTCGTCGGCGCCCATACCGAATTCTTCAAGGACGAGGCCGAAATCGCACAGGCGAAATCGGAAATCTTCGATGGCCTGGATACCGACGGCACCGTGATCCTGAACCGCGACAACATGCATTATTTTGCATTGGCGCGTCGGGCCAAGGAACTCGGCATTAAAAATATCAAATGCTTTGGCACTGATGCCATGGCCGATTACCGCCTGTTCGAAGCCAACATTGTCGCCAATGGCTCTGCCGTGCGCGCCCGCATTGGCGGCCGCGATATCGAATATTTCATCGGCTGCCCCGGCGAACACTGGGTCATGAACTCGCTTGCGGTTCTGGCTTGCGTTGATGCAATCGGCGGTGATGTGCTGCGCGCCGCACAGGATCTGGCCGATTTCACCCCGCCCGCCGGTCGCGGCGAAACCCACATTCTGCCGCTGCCCAATGGGGTCGATGGCACCTATACCCTGATTGACGATGCCTATAACGCCAACCCGACCTCGATGATGGCGGGTTTAAGCGTGCTGGCGCAAAGCAAACCCGAAGGATCAGGGCGCAAAATCGCGGTTCTGGGCGATATGCGCGAACTTGGCGATGATGCGCAAAAAATGCATGCAGACCTGCACCAACCGCTGGTTGCCCTTGGCATCGAACGTGTTTATACGGTCGGCCCGTTAATGGCCAACCTGACGGAAACCCTGCCAGCCGACCTTCTTGCCGGCCATTTTGACACCGCCGAAGACGCAATCACGCCGATCAAGGCCGATTTGCAGGCCGGTGACGTGGTTTTGATCAAAGGATCGCTTGGCATTTACGTTTCGAAAATTGTCTCGGCCTTAAAATCATCGGATGGCGCATCTGGCGCACCCTCTAAAAATTAAGACGCAGAAGGAACCCCCGGGGCGATGCTCTATAATCTGCTTTATCCGCTGGCCGACCAGTTTCCGATCTTCAACCTGTTTCGTTACATCACGTTTCGGACCGGCGGGGCGATTATCACATCCCTTATTCTGGCCTTCGTGCTGGGCCCGTCCCTGATCAACTGGCTGCGCTCGAAACAAAGCGAAGGCCAGCCGATCCGCGATGACGGCCCCGAAAGCCACCTTCTGACCAAAAAGGGCACGCCGACGATGGGCGGCCTTTTGCTGTTGCTCTGCACCTCCATCGGCACATTGCTGTGGGCCGATCTGTCCAATGCCTATGTCTGGGCGGTGCTGCTGGTGACCATCGGCTATGGCTTCCTTGGCTTCCTTGATGATTTCCTGAAAGTCTCCAAGAAAAACACCAAGGGCCTGCCGGGCAAACTGAAACTGTTGGGTCAGTTTTCCATTGCCGCCGCCGCCGCATGGTGGATTTCCACCAACACCGCCGATCCGCTCTCGACCGCGCTGGCCTTCCCGTTCTTTAAAAACTACCTGCTTGATCTCGGCTGGTTCTTTGTGCCCTTTGCGATGTTTGTCATGGTCGGTGCGTCCAACTCCGTCAACCTGACCGACGGCCTTGATGGTCTTGCCATCGTGCCCGTCATGATTGCCGCGGCCAGTTTCGCGCTCATCACCTATCTGATCGGCAACATCCAGTTCGCCGAATACTTACAGGTCCACTATGTCGCCGGATCGGGCGAACTGACCATCTTCCTCGGTGCCCTTGTCGGCGCGGGTCTTGGCTTCCTGTGGTATAACGCCCCGCCTGCCATGGTGTTCATGGGCGATACCGGCTCGCTGGCCTTGGGTGGTGCGCTCGGTGCTGTTTCGGTCGTCACCAAACATGAACTGGTTCTTGCCATCATTGGCGGTCTGTTTGTCCTTGAAACCCTGTCGGTGATCATTCAGGTCGGCTCCTTCAAACTGACCGGCAAGCGCGTGTTTCGCATGGCGCCGCTGCATCACCATTTCGAAAAAAAGGGCTGGCAGGAACCGACCATCGTTATCCGGTTCTGGATCATTGCCGTCATTCTGGCCCTTGTCGGGCTGGCCACGCTTAAACTCCGTTAAACTCCATTAAATTAAGGACATCCCGCCTTGATCGACCTGTCACATCTGCGCGGCAAAACCATCGCGGTTCTGGGTCTGGGAAAATCCGGCCTGGCCAGTGTCAAGGCACTGGTCAATGGCGGTGCCATCGTCTGGGCATGGGATGACAATGCGGAAAGCCGTGGCCAGCTAGAAGCCTTTGGCCTCGCCCCGATCAATCTCGCGGAATGTGACTGGACCGAACCCGACATGCTGGTCATCAGCCCCGGCATCCCGTCCACCTTCCCGACCCCGCACGCCGCCGCCGAAAAGGCCCGCCGCGCGGGCAAGCCGATCATCTGTGATGTCGAACTGCTCTGCACCGCCCTTCCCGATGTGCCCAGCATCGCAATCACCGGCACCAACGGCAAATCAACCACGACCGCCCTGACCGCCCATATCCTGTCGAACGCCGGGATCAAGACCCAGGCGGGCGGCAATCTTGGCAATCCGGCCCTGGGCTTTGATCCCGCCGGTCCCGATGATTGCTTCGTGCTCGAACTCTCATCCTATCAGCTTGAACTGCTCCATGACGCCAGTTTCGATGCCTGCGGCCTGCTCAACATCACGCCCGATCATCTGGATCGTCACGGCGGCATGGATGGTTATATCGGTGCCAAACGCCTTGTCTTTGCCCGCAACAAAGGCCCGAAATGGGCGATCATCTCGGTCGATGATGATCCGTGTGCGCGCATGGCGGTTGAACTTGCCCGCGAAGGCGGCCGCCGCGTGATCGAGGTCTCGGTCCATAAACCAAGCCCGCATGGCATTTACGTTGAAAATGGCTGGCTGATCGATGATCTGACCGGTGCGCAAACCCGCATCATGGATCTGGTCACCGTCACCCACATGCCCGGTGTCCATAACTGGCAAAATATCGCATTCGCCTATGCCCTTTGTCGGGCACGCGGGGTGGCGGCATCCCAGATCATCGACGGCATCATGACTTTCCCCGGCCTTGCCCACCGGCAGGAACGGCTGGGCATGGTCGATGGCGTGACCTTTGTGAATGACAGCAAGGCCACCAACGCCGAAGCCACCGCCAAGGCGCTCTCGGCCTATCGCGATATCTACTGGATTTTGGGTGGCAAGCCCAAGGAAGGCGGCATTGAAGGCCTTCAGGCATTCTACCCGCAGATCAAAAAAGCCTATCTGATCGGCGCTGCTGCCGATGCCTTTGCCGAAACGCTGGGCGATGACCTGCCATGGCAGAAATGCGAGACGCTGGATCGGGCGACTGCGGCGGCCTTCCTTGATGCCAAGGACGCCATTCAATCGCGTGCGGTCGATATGCCGGTCGTGCTGCTCTCGCCGGCCTGCGCATCCTTTGATCAGTTCAAAAGTTTCGAAGCCCGCGGCGATACCTTCCGCGATCTGTTTAACGCGCTGACGACAACCGGACGGGAAAAATCATGAAAACCCTGTTTGGCAACAGCACCAATCACAACATCGCCTTTTCACGTGCCGATACATCCGTGCTCGGCATCTGGTGGTGGACGATTGATCGCTGGATGCTGGCTGCTGTGATCCTCCTGATGGGGATCGGCGCGTTGCTGGTCATGTCGGCAAGCCCGCCGGTGGCGGACCGCATCAATGTCGACAGCTTCCATTTCGTCCGTCGGCAGTTCGTCTTCCTCGGTCTGGCCGCGATCTGCGCCTTTGGCATTTCGCTGCTCTCGATCAAATGGGTGCGGCGTCTCGCATCCGTGATGTTCCTTGGCGTCATCTGCCTTCTGATCATCACCCCGTTTGTCGGCTCGGAAATCAAGGGTGCGGTGCGCTGGATTCATCTGGCCGGAATTACCCTGCAACCGTCCGAATTCCTCAAGCCCTGCTTTGCGGTTGTGGTGGCCTGGATGTTTTCCGAAGGCCGGCTTAACCCGAACTTCCCGGGCTATATCGTCTCCTGCATGCTGCTTGCGACCTGCATCATCCTTCTGATGATCCAGCCGGACTTTGGCCAGACCGTCGTGGTCACCGCCATCTGGTCAACCCAGATTTTCCTCGCGGGCCTGCCGATGGTGCTGGTGTTTGGTCTTGGCATGGGCGTGGTCGGCCTGGCGGTTGGCGCCTATCTGATCCTGCCGCACGTCCAGTCACGTGTGGACCGCTTCCTTGATCCGGCATCGGGCGACAACTATCAGATCGACCGCTCGATGGAGGCCTTCATGAATGGCGGCCTGATGGGTCAGGGCCCCGGCGAGGGATCGGTAAAAAACTACCTGCCCGACGCCCATTCCGACTTCATCTTTGCGGTCGCGGGCGAGGAATTCGGCCTTCTGTTCTGCGTGCTCGTGGTTGGCGTCTTCAGCTTCGTCATCATGCGTGGCCTCTCGCGCCTGATGGGCGAACGCAACCTGTTTGTCGTGCTGGCGGTGACCGGCATTCTGGTCCAGTTCGGTTTGCAGGCCGTGATCAACATGGCCTCCACCCTGCAACTCGTCCCGCCAAAAGGCATGACCCTGCCCTTCATCTCGTATGGCGGCTCCGCCACCGTCGGCATCGCAATCGGCATGGGCTTCGTTCTGGCCCTGACCCGCAAACGCCCGGGCGAATGACGCCCGGCCACCGCCCGACCCCTCACCGCTACAAAACCCACCGTCATTCCCGCGAACGCGGGAGTCCAGCCTGCCCCTTCCTCAAAAACACCTGCCTTGATTGACTTTTAGCGATACAGTACCCGTACCTGTTCGCCCCAACCCAAGGCCCCACCATGATCGATATCCAGCACGCCGAACCCTGCCACCGCGCCGGATGGGAACGCCTCTGGCGGCAAAACATCATCCAGTTCGGCGCACCCGACATGCCTGACGATGTGATTGATGGCCTGTGGCAACGCATCCTCGATCCCGATCACCCGATGCAGGCATGGCTGGCCCTGGATGATGACCAAGATGATGATAATCAATCCGTCATCGGACTGGCCCACCTCATCATCCATCCGCACACCTTCACGCTGCGCAATGTGGCCTATCTCGAAGATTTCTGGGTATCACCCGATCACCGCAGCCGCGGCATCGGCGGACTGATGATGGACGCCCTGCAAGAACAGGCAAAGCAAAACAACTGGCTCCGCCTCTACTGGCTCACCGCCAGCGACAACCACGGCGCCCAGCGCCTTTATGACCGGCTGGCAAAACGGGTTTATTCGGTGCTGTATAAGATTGATACGGCTTGATCTATGACATAGGGCGCATAAATCATAATAAAATAATTACCTAGAAGCGGATTTTATTTCAAAGATCCTGAATTTCTTTCTGACGCCTTTCTCTCCAATTTTCAGATATTTTTCCTAAAATTTCTAACTGCTTACTAAAAATAATTTTTCTTGAATCACTACTTTTATCTCTATTTTTCAATTCATAATCACACGCCATATCAAATGTGACCATAGAAAACATCCAATACAGGACTTCATCAACAGATGAAGCCTTTTTCTTCGACAAGAGACATCCTCTCTCTTCAATAATGAATAATATATCATCATCTTTAACCTCAATGTGCGGGAACCCGTTCTGAGGAGAGACATTGAATATTTTACTGTATTTTGGAGAAAAATTATTTCTCTTTGAAATATCAAGGAACGTTTCTTTTATATGTTGAAAATCAGCCATTTTTTTTCCTTTTACACAGGGAATATATTTAGACCAGCTATGGGATAATTTTTTTTATAACATCCAAAAACATCTCTGTTTTAAAGCAGAAAATTCAACACACTCGACAAAATCACTATCCCCTCGCTATGACGCTCACAACAAAACTGCTTTCCGCTTGCGCGGGAGTCCATCGCGCCACAGGCTCGGTCTCGCCTGCCCTATCAACCGAGCCCCACATCCCAAAACCTCAAAACCCATCAATCCACCCCAAAAAACGACAAAATCCTCCCCTACAAACACCCGCGCTTGAAGGGATGTTAACCTTTCTCGGGTTCTGATAGGGGCAAACCGTCGTTGCATATGTGGATCTGATGACCGACATCCAGAATATTGAAGTTTCCCCGATGGAACACCCGTTGGCAGGACAGGTGATCGCCCTGACATCGGGCGGTACCGGCGGCCATATGTTTCCGGCGGTTGCACTGGCGCGTGCCCTTGTCCGGCGCGGCGCGCACGTGCTGTTTTTCACCGATGCCCGTGCTTCGCGCTATACCGAGGGGGTCGAGGGGGTTGAAACCATCATCCTGCCGGCCGGTGGCATTGCCGGAAAGGGCCTTAAGGGCCGTCTGACCGGCGCACTTCGCCTTGGCCTTGGCACGATGAAGGCGCGCGCGCTTCTGAAAAAATCCCGTCCCGCCGCGGTCATCGGCTTTGGCGGTTATGCCTCGATCCCGGCAACGCTTTCGGCCAAGTGGCTTGGCATTCCCTTTGCCATTCATGAACAGAACGCGGTTCTGGGCCGGGCCAACCGGATGGTTGCGGGGGCCGCCCACCGCATCGCGACATCCTTCCCGACGGTCAAACTGATCGCGCCCAATGACGCGGCCAAGGTCATCTGGACCGGCAACCCGATCCGCCACGAGGTCGCCGCGCTTGCCAGCACCGAATATGACGCCCCGACATCCGAGGGCCCGGTGCGCCTGCTGATTACCGGCGGCTCGCAGGGTGCGCGCGTTCTGTCCGAAATTCTGCCCGCCGCCTTGGTCGCTCTGCCCCGTGATTTGCGCAACCGTTTGATCGTGACCCAGCAGGCACGCGCCGAAGACCTTGAAGCCGTCCGCAAAACCTATGAGGGATCGGGCATTGATGTGACGCTGGCGTCCTTCATTGACGATATTCCCGAACGTCTGCGCGACTGCCATCTGGTGATTGCGCGCTCCGGTGCCTCCACCGTCGCCGAGCTGACCGCAGCCGGTCGTCCGGCCCTTCTGGTGCCGCTGCCGAGCGCCATTGACGATCACCAGCGTTTCAATGCCCAGCAGGTCGAAGAGGCCGGTGGCGCGTGGCTGTTGCCCCAGGACCGTTTCACGATCGAGATTCTAAGCGAACGTTTGACCAAGCTTCTGCAAAACCCGGCGGCCCTTACCCGTGCGGCCAAGGCTGCCAAGGCCACCGGTCGCCCCAATGCCGCCGAACGGCTGGCCGACATGGTGCTGGATCTGCTGGGGCTGACCCCGGCCGGTAGCCCCGATAATGATAACATGACAAAGAAAGACCCCCAGAAGGTATGAGGAGACACTCCATGAACACCCTGCCGCTCAACATCGGCACCATCCATTTTGTCGGTATTGGTGGCATCGGCATGTCCGGCATTGCCGAAATCCTGCACAACCTTGGTTACACGGTGCAGGGGTCGGATATTTCCGACAATGCCAATGTGCAGCGCCTGCGCGATCTGGGGATCAGGGTTTTCGTCGGCCATCAGGCCGCCAATGTCGAAGACGCCAAGGTTGTGGTCATCTCCACCGCCGTGAAGCCTGACAACCCCGAAGTCGTCGCCGCACGTGCCGATATGATCCCGGTGGTTCGCCGCTCCGAAATGCTGGCCGAACTGATGCGGCTCAAGGCCGCGATTGCGGTTGGCGGCACGCATGGCAAAACCACCACGACGTCGCTTGTTGCCACCATGCTCGATGCTGCCGGGCTTGATCCGACCGTGATCAATGGCGGCATCATCAATTCCTATGGCACCAATGCGCGCCTTGGCGATGGTGACTGGATGGTGGTGGAGGCGGACGAGTCTGATGGCACGTTCGTTAAGGTCCCCTCGACCATTTCGGTCGTGACCAATATCGACCCGGAACATCTTGATCACTGGAAAAACTTTGATCAACTGCGCGAGGCCTTCAAGAACTTCGTTCAGAACATCCCGTTCTATGGCTTTGCCGTTCTGTGCATCGACCATCCCGAAGTCCAGGCCCTGATCGGCAAGGTCACGGACCGCCGCATCTTTACCTTTGGCTTCTCGCCGCAGGCCGATGTGCGCGCGGTTAATGTCCGTACCGAAATCGGCCAAAGCACCTTTGACGTCGTCATTCGCGAACGGGTCGATAGCGCCGAACGCGTGATCAAGGATGTCCGCCTGCCGATGGTTGGCGATCATAACGTGTCAAACTCGCTGGCCGCGATCACGGTGGCACTCGAACTTGGCATTCCTGACGATAAAATCGTCTCCGCCTTTGACGGTTTCACCGGGGTCAAACGCCGCTTTACCAAAACCGGCGAAGTTGATGGTGTCACCATCATCGATGATTACGGTCACCACCCGGTCGAAATCAAGGCGGTGCTGAAGGCCGCCCGCAAGGCAACCGAAAACAACGTGATTGCCGTGGTGCAACCGCACCGCTATTCGCGCCTGCATGACCTGTTCGAGGAATTCTGCACCTGCTTTAACGACGCCGATAGCGTGATCGTCGCCGACGTTTACGAAGCCGGCGAAAGCCCGATCGAAGGCGCCAACCGCGACGCACTGGTCGAAGGGCTTCGCAATCGCGGCCACCGCCATGTTGCCGCCCTTGAAGGCCCGGAATCGCTGGCAAGCATGATCGCCAAGGAAGCCAAACCGGGCGATCTGGTTGTCTGCCTGGGTGCCGGATCGATCAGCGCATGGGCCAACGCCCTGCCAGCCCAACTTGAAGCGCTTAAGAACTGAGACTGAACCGAAACCTGCAACGGATTTGACGAGTTTGTCATGAGCACGCCGGGACATCACACACCGCTTATTGATCGCCTGCCAAAGGTGCGCGGCAAGCTGCGCGAAGGCGCACAATTGTCCAAGGTCACCTGGTTTCAGGTCGGCGGCCCGGCCGATGTGATGTTCCGCCCGGCTGATGAAATGGATCTGGCCGATTTCATCAAAAACCGCCCGGCCGAAATTCCGATCACCGTGATCGGGGTCGGCTCAAACCTTCTGGTCCGTGATGGCGGCATTCGTGGCGTCGTCGTCCGCCTGGGTCGGCCCTTTACCGATGCCATCATCAAGGACGGCGAAATTCATGCCGGTGCCGGTGCGCTTGACCTGAACGTTGCGCAAATCGCGCGCGATGCCGGGATTGCCGGGCTTGAATTCCTGTCTGGCATTCCGGGCACGATTGGCGGGGCGCTTCGCATGAATGCCGGGGCCTATGGCGCGGAAATCAAGGATGTTCTGATCAGTGCCAATGCGATTGACGGCAATGGCGACCTTCACACCGTCACCGCCAAGGCGATGGATATGACATATCGCCACTGTGGCCTGCCCGAAGACTGGATTTTCACATCCGCCATCCTGCGTGGCAAGCCGGGCGACCCGGCCGAGATTACCAAACGCATGGATGAAATCCACGAAGCCCGCGCCGGATCGCAGCCGATCAAATCGCGCACCGGCGGATCGACCTTCGCCAATCCCCTGCCCGATAGCGCGTGGGAAGTCATTGATGCCGCCGGGTGCCGGGGGCTGACGATTGGCGGGGCGCAGATGTCGCCGCAACACTGCAATTTCATGATCAATCTGGGCAATGCCACCGCCTTTGATCTCGAAGAACTCGGCGAAACCGTGCGCGAGCGCGTGAAAAAACATAGTGGCGTCGATCTGCGCTGGGAAATCCGGCGCATCGGCGACCGACTGGGACACTCGATCATAGGAAAAGACGCATGAGCAAGCATGTCGCCGTCATTTATGGCGGCTGGTCCGCAGAACGCCCCGTTTCCCTGTCCTCGGGCACGGAATGCATCAAGGCGCTGCGTGAAAAGGGCTATCGCGTCACCGAAATTGATGCCGGTCGCGATCTGGCCGCGCAGCTTGCCGCGATTGACCCCAAACCCGATGTCGTCTTTAACGCCCTGCATGGCCGCTGGGGCGAGGATGGCTGCGTGCAAGGGTTGCTTGAAATCATGGGCATTCCCTATACCCATTCCGGTGTGCGCGCATCCTCCATCGCCATGGATAAAATGTCGGCCAAGGCGATGTTCATGGAATATGACATCCCTTGTGCGCGCCATGTCTGGGTCTCGCGCGATGAAATCGCATCGGGCAATGCCCTGCCGCCGCCCTATGTCCTGAAACCCAATAACGAGGGATCATCCGTCGGGGTGGAAATCATCCTGACGCCCGAGGAAGAACAGAACATGCTGGCGCGTGAATGGAAGCATGGCGATGGCGTGATGCAGGAAGAATTCATTCCCGGCCGGGAAATGACCGTGGCGGTCAAGGATGGCAAGGCGATGGAAATCATCGAAATCCTGACCGGCAATCACGCCTTTTATGATTTTGAATCAAAATATGTCGCGGGTGGGTCCGAACATATCATCCCCGCCGATATCCCCGGTGACCTTCGCGCCAAAATTCAGGATTGCGCCGAAAAGGCCTATCGCGCGCTTGGCTGTCGCGGGATTGCGCGCGCCGATTTCCGCTATGACCCGACTGAAGACCGCGTTGCGATCCTTGAAATCAACACCCAGCCCGGCATGACCCCGACATCGCTTGTCCCCGATGCCGCCCGTCATGACGGTTTAAGCTTTGCCGACATTGTCGCCTGGATGGTCGAGGACGCCTCATGCGAACGCTGATGCTCACACTTGTGCATAAAGTCTCTGGAAATGGCTGCCATGTATAGCACCCCGCCCAGCACGCTAGAAGAACAGGCCCGCGAACGCCGCGAGAAGCTTGAACAGCGGCACAGTGTTGGCGCCAACCTGAAAAAACTGGTGCGTGTTTTCTGGTGGTCGAGCCTCACGGCCCTTCTGATCGCCGGGCCTTTTGCGCTGTGGTACACCGGCAAGGCCGAAAAATGGTATGCGGTTGCCGAGGTCGAGGCGATCCGCCTTTCCGCCGAATTTGGCATGACGGTGAAAAACATCGAAGTCCGGGGGCGTGAAAAAACCGACCCCGAAGCCCTTCTTGCCGCCATCGGCCAGAAGCCCGGCACCCCGATTGTCACCTTTGATGTCGATGCCGCGCGCGAACGCATCGAACAGCTTTCCTGGGTCCGCAATGCGGTTGTCGAACGCCGCCTGCCCAGCACCCTGATCGTCTCGATCACCGAACGCCAGCCGGTCGCCCTGTGGCAGACCGACACCGGCCATGTCGTCATTGATGCCGACGGCGCGCAGCTTCAGAATTACGAACTGGGCGATTATCTTGACCTGCCGGTCGTGGTCGGCGCGGACGCCCCGGAAAATGCCAGCGAAATGCTGACCACGCTTAAATCCATCCCGCGCCTGTTTGACATGGTCAGCGGCGCACAGCGCATCGGCAACCGCCGCTGGAACATCCAGCTTTCCAACGGCATGTTCATCCGCCTGCCCGAAGAAAACTTGGACAAGGCCTGGGCGCGCCTTGATCAGCTTGATCAGGAACACCACATCCTGTCACGCGACGTCCTGATCGTCGATCTGCGCCTGCCTGATCGCACCTTCGTGCGCCTGACACCGGGCGCTGCCGAACAACGCCGCAACCCGCCAAAGAAGGGTAACGCGGCCTAGTGCCGCGTACCGTTTTCTCAAAAAAGACCCGGAGCAAAAGGGCGGCTTCTGCTCCGGGGATAGCCGGTCGGTCGAAAATCAACCGCCCGGCCGGTGGGCGATGCGGTCAAACGACCTTATTTTGCAATACGATTGACCGGTGCCAATCCCTGACGGATACGATTGACGTTATCTGCCATGACATTTCTGCGCCGTTCAATCGTGCCATGTGTCCAGCCCGACATGTGGGGCGTCATTGTAATATTGCCGAGTTCATGAAACGGCAGGCGGGAGGGATAGGTCACCGCGTCCGGTCCGCTCGGATACTGGTACCATGTATCAATAAAGGCATGTTCGATCAGGCCATCTTTTAACGCCCCAAACAGCGCCTCTTCATCCACCACGCCACCGCGGCCGACATTCATGAAAACCGCATTCGGCTTCATGCTGGCAAACGCCTTGCCATCAACAAGGCCGGTCGTGTTGGCCGCCAGCGGCAGCGTATTCACGACAACATCCACATGCGCCAGCATTTCCCTGAAATCATCAATGGCATGAAACGCATCGATCTGGCTCTGGTCCTCGGGGCGGGAACGGTTGGCAACATGCACATTCATGCCAAACGCCTTGGCGCGTTGGGCAATCGCCTTGCCGATATGCCCGTAACCCAGAATGCCGATTGTGGTACTGCCAAGCTCCGTTCTCATGCCGGACGGGCCACCCGCCCAGTATTTCCAGTCCCCTTTGCGCAAACGCGCATCGGCATCGGCAAGCGGAACATGACGCGACAGCAACGCACACATCGCATATTCCGCAATCGCGATCTCATGCCCGAAACAATTGCAAAGATCGGCATCCACCGGCAGGTCCGGAACACGGATGCCGTCATAGCCCGCCCCCGGCACCTGATAAAGTTTCAGATTGCGCGGCGATGGAAGACTGTCATCAAACCTGATGCCGATAATGACATCTGCCGTGGCATAGGCTTCGCGATCCGCCTCACTGCCAAGATGATCGGGCAACAGAACAAGCTCATGCGCCGCATCAAGCAACTCGGCAAAACCGGGATGAAAAGTCGAGGCATTCGCCCCATGAAACACGACCTTCACGAAATCCTCCCACATATGGTTATTATTTTTCGCTTTGATATTTTCTGATATTTCACAAAATTTCAATAGGAAAATCACAAAATCCTATTGGCCCTCCGGCCCCTTATCTCAAAATGGATCGAAGTCCTGCGTCACGTCAAAGATGCTCGGCGCGATACTGCTTTCAAGAACCGGGAACATCGCATCCACAAACTCGATCAGCTTGTCCGACGCAACCAGTGCCGCATCCTTTTCCCCCTCGACAACCGCATTCAGAACATCCAGATGGCTGTCGATGGTCACGTCAAGCGACACCCCATCAACCGTCTGCGTATGATAAATCCACCCCAGACGACGGAAAATCGTGTGCAGGGGACGCAACGTATATTCAAGGAACGGCTCGCCGCAGGCCGCCAGCATCATCTGATCAATCCGGCGATCGAATTCGTTGAACTCGACAATCGTCATCTTGTCGCGATGCGTTGTCAAAAGCCCGATCAGATGGCGCATCTGACTTCTGTGCGACGTACTCGCCCGCGCACTCGCCAGCGACACGACAAACCTTTCCATATCGCGCCGCAGCCGCAACAGCAAATGGGTGCGCGTCAGATCAATCGGCGCAATCTGGATGCCCTGGCGGGGCTGAATGATCATAAGGGTATCGGCTGACAGGCGCGTGACCGCCTGATGAACCGGCGTGCGGCTGATACCGGTTGCGGTTTGCAAATCCTGTATGCGCAGATAACTGCCCGGCTTCAATTTACAGGTCACGATAAGTTCTTCAAGCTTGTTATAGGCAAGCTCGTTCAGGTTTTTGCCCCCGCCCGATCCTGCTTTTCCCGGCTCGGAAGAATCGCCTGAAATGGCCTTATCTTTCTGTTTCGACGCCATTATTTCTCTCTGTAATTTCATAAAAAGTCACAATATATTTGTTTTTATTCAATACCATATATACACATTCCCATGGATGGAAAAGTAAAACCTGTTGAAGTTCCCGCTTGATACATGCTACTGATGTTTCGTGAAATATCACAACATGTCACATAAGGGAGGAACCAACGACATGAAAAAACTAACAAAAACATTAACCGCTCTGGCCGCCACCGGCTTTCTGACTTTCACCACCTCACAGGCCTTCGCGGCCGACCCGACCCCGCTGCAATTCCAGACACATCACAACGCCTCGTCATTGCAGGGCAAGGCACTGTTGCGGTTTGCCGACCTTGTAAAAGAATATTCCGACGGCACGGTGCAGGTCGAAATGCACACCAGCTCGTCGGTCGTGAACTCGAACGAAGCCTTCGAAGCATCCAGCATGGGCATCATTGACGGTGACGCAACCGGTGCGGGCTATATCACCGGCAAAAACCCCGCCTTCCAGTTCTATGGTGACATCATGGGCGGCTACAGCACCCCGGAACAGCTTCTTGGCTGGTACAGGGATGGCGGTCTCGACCTCGCAAACGAGCTGTATCACAAATTCAACATGCATCTTGTCGGTGTCTTCATCGCAACACCCGAATCACTCAGCTCAACCACCCCGCTTGCCGGGATCAATGATCTCAAGGGCTGGAAATTCCGCTCGCCTCCGGGCATGGAATCCGAAATTTTCCAGAAACTTGGCGCGGGCCCGGTTGTGATGCCGTTTGGTGAGGTGTTCACCGCCATGTCCACCGGCACGGTTTCGGGTGCGGATGCCTCCACCCTCGCCGTGAACAAGAAACTCGGCCTCTATGACATCGCCAAATACGCGACCTATCCCGGCTTCCATTCCATGCCGATCGAACATATCGCGATTAATCTCGAAAAATGGAATGCGCTGAACGAGACCCAGCAAAAGGCAATGCAGGACGCCATTGCAACGATTGCCCCGGAAGTCATCGCAGAATCAAACAAGCTTGATCAGGAAGCCGCCAAGGAACTGACCGAAGCCGGCGTCACCCTCGAAGACTGGAGCAGCGAAGACCGTCTGGCATTCCGCAAGGCGGCACAGGAAGTATGGGCCGACTGGGCAACGCGGAGCCCCGAAGCCAAAGCGGCCTATGACGCGCATATCGCCTACATGAAGAAAAACGGCATCCTCGACTAACCAGCAAGTCCGTCATTTTGATCCTCGGGGGTTTCCCCCGGGGGCTTTTCTGGAGGTCCGCGATGCAGGCAACCCCGAAACGCGTGCGCAGCTTTCAATTCGTCGTCGCGCTATTTTCCCTACTTCTTTTGGTCATTGTCGGCGTGACTTTTTACGAAGTCATCGCACGCTACATATTCAGAACCCCGACAATCTGGGCCAATGAACTGGCCTTGTGGCTCTCGGCAATCCTGTTTCTGGCCGCGGGCCTCTATGCCATGCAAAGAGACCAGCATCTCAGAATTACCGTCCTCTATGACGCAAGCCCCGCATGGCTTCAGCGCATATTTGATCTCATCACGCTGGCCTGCTGCCTGACATTCTGTCTGGGCATTGCATGGTTCGGCGCGCCCAGTTCGTGGCAGTCCCTGATGAATTGGGAACCGTTTGGCACGGCATGGAACCCGCCGATCCCGGCAACGGTCAAACCGCTCATTGTTCTGACAACCGGTTTGATGGCGCTTTACGCGATCATCAACTGCGTCAAAAGGTTCCGTGGCATCCCCGCCGACACCGCAGAATCAGTCACGGAGGACAACCGTGTCGATTGAAATCATTTCCATTATCCTCGTCGGTGGCGTCTTTGCCCTGATGGCGCTGGGTGTTCCGCTGGCTTTCGCCGCCGGGTCGCTTGCCGTCCTTGTCAGCTATCTTAAATTCGGTCCGGCGGTCATCGCACTTGCCCATAAAACGGTTTACGGACTTGCTACCGAATATTCGCTGCTGTCCGTACCGCTTTTCATTCTGATGGCAACCCTGCTGGAACGCTCCCGGCTGGCTCAGGACCTATACGATGCCCTGTTCAAGGTTTTCGGAAATCTGAAGGGCGGTGTTGCGACCGTGACCCTGATCATTTCCGTTTTCATGGCCGCCATCAGCGGCATCATCGGCGGCGAAATCGTTCTGCTTGGTCTGATTGCCCTGCCACAGATGATGCGCCTGCAATATGACCGGAAACTCTCCATCGGGATCATCTGCGCGGGCGGATCACTGGGTACAATGGTGCCGCCCTCGATTGTCCTGATCATTTACGGCCTGACCGCCGATGTCTCGGTGCAAAAGCTCTTTCTGGCATCCTTCGTACCGGGCTTCGCGCTCGCCTTTGCCTACTTCGCCTATATCTATATTCGCTGCACGCTTAATCCGGCCCTGACCCCAAAGGCACCGGAAAAGACCGAGCCCTTCACAAAACAGGATTTCTTACGCGGCGTTCTGCCACTGCTTGTCCTGATCGGCATCGTTTTTGGCTGCATCTACGGCGGGGTGACCTCCATTACCGAGGCTGCGGGCATCGCGGTTGGCGTCTCCATCCTCATCATCGCCCTGCGCTCCGAACTGAACATAACCATGCTGTGGCAGGCCCTGACACGCACCCTGCAATCCTGCGGGATTATCCTGTGGGTGACGTTTGGCGCGGCATCGCTGATTGCGATTTACAATCTTTCGGGCGGCCAGCGTTTTGTCACCGGCATGATCACCGGTCTGGATATCGCGCCTGTCGTCACGATCATGCTGATGATGGCGATCTTCATCGTACTCGGGCTGTTCATGGACTGGATTGGCATCCTGCTTCTGACCATTCCGATCTTTGTGCCGATCGTCACCCAGCTTGGCTATGACCCGGTATGGTTCGGGGTGCTTTTCTCGCTGACCATGCAGGTGGCATTCCTCTCACCACCTTTTGGTCCGGCCGCTTTCTATCTCAAAAGCGTCGCCCCGCCGGAAATCACCCTTCAGACGATTTTCGCGTCTCTCTGGCCTTTCATGCTCATTCAGATCGCCTTCCTGGCGCTGATGCTCACCTTCCCGTCCATCGCGCTATGGCTCCCGGAAATACTCAATTAATCTGAATTCGGATAAGAAAATGAAGATCACAGCAATCAAAACCTACCGCGTAGACGAATTTGCCAATGTCCTGTGGGTCCATGTCGAAACGGATGCGGGCATTACCGGCCTTGGCGAAACCTTCTATGGTGCGGGTGCGGTCGAAGCCCACATTCACGATACACTGGCCGGACGCCTGATCGGGCAGAACCCCCTTCACATCGAAGCCCTGCACAAGGAAATGGTCAACCTGCCGATGGCACAATCATCGACGGGGGCGGAATATCGCGCGGCATCCGCCATCGACATTGCCCTTTGGGACATCTTTGGCAAGGTCTGCGACCAGCCCGTCCATCAGATGCTGGGCGGTTTGTGCTGGGATAAGATCCGGATTTACAACACCTGTGCCGGATATCGCTATGTCCGCACCAACAATATCAAACCCGTATCGAACTGGAACCTGGGCGAACCGGAAGGCCCCTACGAGGATCTGGACGGTTTCATGAACCGTCCGGCCCAACTGGCCGAAAACCTTCTGGAATCCGGCATCACGGCCATGAAAATCTGGCCATTTGATCCGATGGCGGCCGAAACACGCGGTCAGTACATCACCGCCGAACAGATGAAAAAGGCGATCCGTCCCTTCGAAGAAATCCGCAAGGCCGTCGGCGACAGAATGGAAATCATGGTGGAATTCCATTCCCAATGGAACCTGCCGACCGCCAAGAAGATCGCCCGCGAACTCGAACAGTTCAGCCCGACCTGGTACGAAGACCCGATCCGCATGAACTCGCCGCAGGCTCTGGCTGAATTTGCCGCATCCACCGATGTCTGGACCTGCGCCAGTGAAACACTGGGGTCACGCTGGCCTTACAAGGACATGCTCGACCGTGATGCAACCCATGTGGTCATGGTGGACCTGTGCTGGACCGGCGGCCTTACCGAAGGCAAGAAAATCGCCGCCCTGGCCGAAACATGGCATCGCCCGTTTGCCCCGCATGACTGCATCGGGCCGGTTGGTTTTGCCGCCGCCATTCACATGTCGTTCAGCCAGCCAAACACCCTCATTCAGGAAAGTGTCCGCGCCTTCTACAAGGGTTGGTACAATGAACTGGTGACCGCTGTTCCGAAAATCGAAAACGGCTATGTTTATCCGATGGAAGGCCCCGGCCTTGGTGTCGAATTGCAGAAGACCTTCTTTGATCGCAGCGACCTGACCGTCCGCGAAAGCAAAGCCTGAAAATAAAAGCCCGTTGGAGGAAACATGTCTCTCGAACTTTTCTCGCTCGCCGGTAAAACAGCCCTCATAACCGGCTCTTCCCGCGGTCTGGGTCGCGCCTTTGCCGAAGGTCTGGCTGCGGCCGGGGCCACCGTCATCCTGAACGGCACCAATTCCGAACGCCTGTCGCAGGCCTGCAAGGAAATGTCCGATGCCGGTATGAAAGTCGATATGTCCCTGTTTGACGTCACCGACGAAGCCGCAATCAGGGCCGCCTTTGATCGCTTCGATACGGCCGGTATGCAGATCGACATATTGATCAATAACGCCGGTATCCAGTTCCGCAAACCCATGCTGGAACTCGATACCGCCGACTGGCAGCGCGTGATTGATACCAATCTGACATCCGCCTTCATGATTGGCCGCGAAGCCGCAAAACGCATGGTCAAACGCGGGCATGGCAAAATCGTCAATATCGGCTCGCTGACAAGCGAACTGGCGCGCGCCACCGTCGCCCCCTACACCGTCGCCAAGGGCGGCATCAAAATGCTGACCAAGGCGATGGCAGCCGAATGGGGCGAACACGGCCTTCAGGCGAATGCGATTGGTCCGGGTTACATGCTCACCGACATGAACGCGGCGCTGACATCCAACCCGGAATTTGACGCCTGGGTCAAGGCACGCACCCCCGCACGTCGCTGGGGCCGGCCTGACGAGCTGATCGGCACGGCGATTTATCTCTGCTCGGATGCATCCAACTATGTGAACGGTCAGATCATCTATGCCGATGGCGGCATGATTTCCGTTCTTTAAGGTGATCTTACATGTACTCTGTTGTCATACATTCACCCCACGACCTGCGTGTCGATCAGATCGACCAGCCCGGCGCACCGGAACCGGGCACGATAACCGTTCAGATCGACAAGGGCGGCATTTGCGGCTCGGACCTGCACTACTATCATAACGGCGGTTTTGGCACGGTTAAAATCCGTGAACCGATGGTTCTCGGGCATGAAGTCGCCGGTACGGTCATTGCCGTTGGCAAAAACGTGACCGGCCTTGCCGTTAATGACAGGGTCGCGGTCAATCCCTCCATGCCATGCAACCAATGCCAGTATTGCCGCGCGAACATGCGCAACCAATGCACCGACATGCGTTTCTTTGGCAGCGCGATGCGCTTTCCCCATCAACAGGGCCTGTTCCGCCAACAGATGAATCTGCCCGCGGAACAGTTGGTCAAACTGTCCCCCGACATCAATATGGAACACGCCGCCTGCAGCGAACCCTTGGCCGTCTGCCTGCATGCGGTGCGTCAGGCCGGGGCGCTGTCGGGGAAAAAGGTCCTCGTCTCCGGTTGCGGTCCCATCGGCTGCCTGACCATTCTGGCCGCCGCCCATTCCGGGGCGCACTGGATTACCGCGACCGATCTGTCAAAGGCCGCACTGGATGTTGCCACAAAGGCAGGTGCCAATAGCTGCATCGATGTCGCCCGCAATGCCGATGCCTTCAAAACGCTCGGCATGAACAAGGGCACGCAGGATGTGGTCTTTGAATGCTCCGGCAGCCCGCAGGCGCTTGCCAATGCATTCGATGCGGTCAAACCGGGCGGCACCATCATCACGGTCGGCCTTGGCGGCAATGGCGAACTCCCGCTCAGTCTCGCTGTCACCAAAGAAGTCAGAATGATCGGAAGCTTCCGCTTTGATGCGGAATTTGCCCAGGCCGCAGAACTGATCGACCGCAAGGTCATTGACGTTTCACCGATCATCAGCTCGGTCCTGCCCTTCCGGGACGCCAAAACCGCCTTTGACCTTGCCTCGGATCGCAGCCAATCCATGAAAGTACAACTGGATTTCGGCTGACGGCTGACCTATTCGTCCGCGCGCCCCTATCGCCGCGCGGATCACCGGGGCGGGCAAGATCACCTCGATAAACTTGCCCGCACTCGCTGCCGCGATCTATCTCGGGGCAGAGGTACAGACCAATTTCGCACTTGAACGCGTTGAACAGCTTTCATAGGTGCGCAACACACTTGTCGCCCCCGCCCGCTCGCCCCCATCTTTGTCCGCCTGATCTCGGGCCACCAACAACACCTCAACCCACCAAAAAAGGTAACGCTGCCCGACGCCACATGCCCTGCCCGCAAAGCGCCGCGAATAAATCCTCATACAAATAATATTAATGGCGGATTTCCGGGATTTATCTGGCAGGCCGGGGGTCAAAACCTGCCTGAAATGCCGGTTTTGAAAATATATTCCTCATACAAATAAAAACGCTGTTTTCACGCTTCGCCGGGCCAATGAGTCACGCCCGAAAAGCAATCAACAACCAAAAATGAATAATCGACTGTATTTTTCATTTTAAGTGAATAATAAATCCCGGAAATCTGGCGTTCAGATATCGTTGCGCCAAACCGGGATTGGCGCGCTCAGCGATTGCAGATTTGCCCCTTCCCGCCCCTCGATCACGTCGAGCAGATGGGTCGCCAATTGCTGCCCGGCAACGATCAGATCCTCGCGCAGGCTGTCGATCCGGGGCCGGGTAAAGTTCAGCAAATCCGACGTTTCCTTGGCGATCACATCAATGTCCCGCCCGACATTCATCCCCGACTGGATCATCCCGTCAATCAGCGCCATCGCACACAGCTCGCTACCGCAAATCACCCCGTCGGGCACATAATCCTGATGGCGCAATGCCATGCCGGCCTGACGCAAAACCTCACTGCTGCTATCAAGGTCAATCCCGCCAAGTACCTGAAAAGGCACGTTTTCTGCCTCCGCCACCGCAGCAAGCCCGGCCAGGGTTTCCTGATAATATGAAAATTCCGACGGCGGCGACAGCAGCGCCAGCCGCCTGCGCCCCCGCGCAATCAGGCGCCTTGCCGCCATCTCGCAAAACGCCCGATTATCAAAATCGTGATAGGCATGATCGGGTGCCGAAAGGCAACGCCCATGCGCCACAAACGGCAGCCCGCTTTGGCTCAGCGCCTGCACCCTCTCATCATCGGGCCTGATATGGGTGATGATCACCCCGTCGGCAGCACGGGTATTCAGCACATAACGCACCGGGTCCATCGGATCATCGGTACGTGATTGTGGCGTGACGACAAGGTGATAGGGCGTACCGCGGATGACATCGGAAATGCCGACAATCAGGCGTCTGGCAAATTCCGGCACCTTGTCGGTCTGATCAAGGATCAGGCTGATAACATTGGTTTTTCCCGTCCGCAAACGCACCCCGGCCCGGTCCGGATGATAACCGATGGCATCCGCCACCTTGCGCACGCGCAGCTTGGTTTTCGCACTGATATCATGCGCATCCTTAAGCGCGCGCGACACCGTCGTCACACCAAGGCCGGTCATTTCCGCAATGGTTTTAAGGGTCGGCCGGGATGGGGCGGCGGGGCGCCCGGCCTTCCCGGCAAGATCGTGATCGGACAGTTGTCAAAGCCTCCGTGGGGTATTTCTAGCGCAGTCTTACGCCGCTTTCGGGATCAAAAAACACAACTTTTTCAAGGTTGAACACCAATTTCGCATGGCTGTTGGCCTGCCCGTTCCAGTCCTGATGCAGGCGGGTCACCACCTCCTTGCCACCAAGCGATGTGATGGCAAAAATATCCGCCCCGGCCGGCTCGACCACATCAATCCTGCACGACGCACTGACCGCCTGCTGCCCGTCGCGCACCAGTGCCCGGTTATCGGCATCGGTGATCGCCTCGGGCCGGATGCCAACAATGACCTCCTGCCCGTCCCGCGCCCGGACATCCGCAGGCAGGTGCTGGAATTCAAGCATCAGCGGCTCTTCGCCCGCCCGCGCCATTTCAACCGCATTGCCCCGCACCGTCGCCGGGATCAGGTTCATCGCGGGCGATCCCATGAAATCGGCGACAAACAGGTTGGCCGGATCATTATAAATCTCGGCCGGGGTGCCGTATTGCTGGACAATACCGTCCTTCAGGACCGCGATCCGCGTGCCCAGCGTCATGGCTTCGATCTGGTCATGGGTGACATAGACAATCGTGGTGCCGAATGTCTGATGCATACGTTTGATTTCGGTGCGCATATCCACGCGCAGCTTGGCATCAAGGTTTGATAGCGGTTCATCAAACAGGAAAAGCTGCGGATTGCGTACAAGTGCGCGGCCCATCGCAACGCGCTGCCGCTGCCCGCCCGAAAGCTGGCCGGGCTTGCGATCCAGAAGATGTTCGATCTGAAGGGTTTTTGCGACTTCGGCAACCTTGGCGTCACGTTCATCCTTTGGCATGCCGCGCATTTCAAGGCCAAACGCGATGTTCTGCCCGACATTCATGTTGGGATAAAGCGCATAGCTTTGAAACACCATCGCGATATTGCGCTCCGACGGCGGCAGATCATCGATGACATTGCCAGCAATGCGGATTTCCCCGGTTGTCAGCTTTTCCAGCCCGGCAATGGTATTGAGCAAGGTCGATTTGCCACAGCCCGACGGCCCGACAAGCACCAGAAAACCGCCTTCTTCAACATCCAGCGTAATGTCGCGCAGCACATTGATCGGGCCGAAACTTTTGCACACCTTGTCGATTTGCAGAAAGGACATGATAACTTCCCTGTAAGTCTTTTTATGAGCTAACCCTTAACCGCACCGGCCATCAATCCACGCACGAAATAGCGCCCGGAAACGATGTAAACGATCAGTGTCGGAAGGGCGGCAAGGACAGCACCGGCAAAGTGCACATTGTATTCCTTGACCCCGGTCGAGGATGAAACGAGATTGTTCAGCGCAACCGTCATCGGCATTGAATCAAAATCGGCAAATGACGCCCCGAACAGGAAATCATTCCAGATATTGGTAAATTGCCAGATCACGGTCACCACAATGATCGGCCCCGAACTGGGCAGAAGAATACGGGTAAAAGTCCGCCAGAACCCGGCCCCGTCCATCTTGGCCGCCTTGATCAGCTCGTCCGGGAATGCCGCGTAATAATTGCGGAAAAACAGCGTGGTAAAGCCAAGACCGTACACCACATGCACCAGAACCAGCCCGCCGGTCGTGCCCGCCAGACCAATCATGCCCAGCACGCGTGCCATCGGGATCAGGACGATCTGGAAGGGGATGAAGCAGGCAAACAGCATCAGCCCGAAAATGATCTTGTCACCCGGAAACCGCCATTTGGTCAGAACATACCCATTCAGCGCCCCAAGCCCGGTCGAGATGGCAACCGCTGGCACAACCATCATGATGCTGTTGATGAAATAGGGTTTAAGTCCCGTCGGCTCAACCCCGATCTGGGCCTCGGACCACGCGGTCAGCCACGGCTCAAAGGTGAACATTTCGGGCAGCGACATCATGTTACCGCCCCGGATTTCATCAAGCGTCTTGACCGAGTTCACCAGCATGACAAACAGCGGCAGCAGGTAATAAACCGCAAACAGGATCAGGACCGCATAAAGGGCTGCGCGCAGAAGCTTTCCGGTGCCAAAGGAGGATTGTGTCGAACGCGACATCAGCGGCGCTCCCGAAGTTCGGAATAAAGATAGGGCACAATGATCGAGGCAATCATCGCCAGCATGATCACCGCCGACGATGCCCCGACCCCCATCTGATTGCGGGTAAAGGTATAGGAATACATGAAGGTCGCGGGCAGTTCGGTAGCCCGGCCAGGCCCGCCATTGGTCAGCGCAATGACAAGGTCATAGGCCTTGATCGCCAGATGGGCCAGAACCACAAAGGCCGACAGAAACACCGGGCGCAATTGCGGAATGACGATACGGGTATAGAGGCTCCAGCGGCTAGCACCATCCATCTGGGCGGCTTTGAGGATTTCAGTGTCAATCCCGCGCAAACCCGCCAGAAACATCGCCATGACAAAACCCGACGATTGCCAGACCGCGGCAATCACCACGGTATAGATCGCCATGTCGCGATCCTTGATCCAGTTGAAGGTAAAGCTTTCCCACCCCCAAAGATGCATGGTGTTTTCAAGACCGAGCCCCGGATCAAGAAACCATTTCCATGCCGTACCGGTGACGATGAAAGACAGCGCCATCGGATACAGGTAGATCGGACGCAAAATGCCTTCGCCGCGAATTTTCTGATCCAGCAGGATCGCCAGAACCAACCCCAGCACCGAACAGATCGCAATGTAAAGAATGCCAAAAATCGCAAGGTTTTGCAGGGCAATCAGCCAGTTTCGCTGCCCCCACAGATTGGCATAGTTGCCAAATCCCTCAAGCTCGTAGGAGGGCAGCATCCGGCTGTCGGTCAGCGACAGGTAACCGGTGTAAATGATAAATCCGTAAACGAATAAAAGGATCAGAAACAGGCTGGGGCTCAGCACCAGACGGGGCAGAACCTCCCGCAGGGTTGCCTGTGCCTTGCCGGGCAAGGATGATTGCATGGGTGATGCTCCGCACTTTATCCGGCGGCCGGAATGTTATCCGGCCGCCGGTTTCATTCTGGTATTATTGGGCGGACTCAACCGCGTTAACCAGCTCCTCGACAGCGGTTGCACTGTCATATTCGCCGTTAAAATGCGCGGTAATCACGTCATACATCGCGTTTTTGACCCCGGCCGGAACCGAATGGCCATGCGCCATCGACCCGAACAGTGTGCCTTTTTCATTGGCAGCAGCAAGTTCAGCCATGCCTTTTTTGCCACAGGCATCAAAGTCGTCATTGGGCACATCCGTGCGCGCCGGGACGGAACCCTTGACCACGTTGAATGCCGACTGGAAGCTTGGCGACATCACGGCCGATGCCAGTTTCATCTGCGCGTCCTGACGATCTTCGCCGACCTTGAACATCACGAACTGGTCAGAGTTGAACGTCACCGCATCCTGTGTTCCCGGGAAGCGGAAGCACATGAAATCAGTGTCGGGCACCTTACCGGCATTCAGAAACTCGCCCTTGGCCCAGTCGCCCATGAACTGCACCCCGGCTTCCTTGTTGATCACCATCGCGGTCGCAAGGTTCCAGTCCCGACCCGAGAAATTGTCATCAACATAAGTGCGTAGTTTCGCCATGCGATCAAACACGGTTTTCATCGTGTCCGACCCCAGCGCATCGGGATCGGTGTCGATCATCGAGGATTGATAGAATTCCGGTCCGCCGGTTGCCATGACGACCGCATCAAAGATGGTGGCATCCTGCCATGCCTGCCCACCATGCGCGACCGCGGTGTAACCGGCTTCCTTGATCTTATCGAGTGCTGCGATCAGTTCGTCCCAGTTGGTCGGCTGTTTCAGGCCCAGTTCATCAAAGATCGCCTTGTTGGCCCAGACCCAGTTGGTCGAATGGACGTTGACCGGGGCCGCGATCCAGTGGCCGTCATATTTTGAAAACTCTTTTAAGGCATCGGGAACAACATCTTCCCAGCCTTCCTTTGCGGCAAGGTCGTCAAGATTGCCCAAAACGCCCTCGCCCGCCCAATCCTTGATATCAAAACCAAGCATCTGCACGGCGGTCGGTGCATTGCCCGATGTAACGCGTGCGCGCAGCACGGTCATGGCCTGTTCGCCACCACCACCTGCAACCGGCATGTCGTTCCATGAAACACCCTGATCTTCGAGATCCTTTTTAAGAACCTGAAGCGCCTTCGCCTCGCCGCCTGCCGTCCACCAATGCAGAACTTCCACACTTTGCTGTGCCGATGCGATGCTGGTTGAAAGCCCGAGTGCCGCGATCATACCGATGCCGGCACGTGTCATTTTGCCAAGAAACATTTGTTTCCTCCCTGTTGGCTTTTTTGATTTGGCAGTTGATTACTGCAACGTTACAGGTCGGAGTCAAGCGCCTCCTGTAACGTTGCAGTACAGCAAAGCCGCCAACAGGCGCAAAATCTGTGGTTGATCAGATTGCGTTATTGCGTCGCAAAATAGTGCATTTGTTATTGCCGGAAACTGGAACGCGGAAGACTCCGCCCCATATAAAAGGGCGCCAGCCATGATCCTGTCATGGTTTCTGGCGCCCGAATTTCCGGATGGCTTGCTATGGTCAGGCGGCGTCGCCGATATCCCAGAACACACCGGCCATCATTTGCAGAGCCTGTCGGCTGAGGCTTTGCAGGATGTGTTCGTTGGGCGCATGCTGAGAGCATGACGCATAGGAGTGCGGCACCCAGACGGTTGGCAGATCAAGGATATAGGCAAATGTATCATTAGGCAGCGACCCGCCAAGATTGGGCAGGATTGCCGGTTTGGTTCCGGTGGTCTTGATGATTGAATCGCGTACACGCGTGACCCACGGATGGGACGGGTCAAGCCGGGTTGCCCGGAAGAACCCCTTTGCCGAGGGAATGATTTCAACATCCGTAAAGCCATGTTTATCAAGGTGGCGGCGCAAAGCCGGCAGAATGTCATCCGCATCCGTGCCAACCACATAACGCAACTGGCAATGCGCAATGGCTTCAGGCGCGATCGCATTGACCGGTTTTTCCGGGTTTCCTGCCTTTGCCGCAAGTACCGCAAAGCTGTTCCAGCCATAAACCTTTTCCGCCAGTGACAGGCTTTCCTCGCCCCAGTCAGGGTTAATTGTCGGCCCGGTTTCGGGTTGGGTGATTGCGCAATCCTTGAGGGCTTCCCGGACTTCGTCATTCAGGCTGTCAGGACGCCATTCCGGCACCTGTATTTGCCCGCGACGATCAACGATGGATGCAATCGCATGCGAAAGAACAATCATCGGGTCTTTCAGCAAACCGCCCCAGTTCCCGGAATGGTGGCCGCCTTCGCGATATTTAAGCGACAGCGCAAAATTGATCGCCCCGCGTGACCCCATGAACATGGTCGGGCGTTCTGCACTCAGGCGCGGACCATCCGATGCAATCAGGACATCGGCGGCAAACAGATCGCGATAATTGGTAAACAGTTCGGCAAGGCCGGGCGACCCCGCCTCTTCACCCATCTCAATGATGACCTTGCAGTTAAAGCCCAATGCACCACGTGTCTGAATGACCGACCGCAGGGCCGCCAGATTGATGCAATGCTGCACTTTGTTATCCGCCGTACCGCGCCCGTAAACCCGATCACCTTCGATCACCAGCTTGAAAGGTTCAAGGCCTTCGCGCCATTCACCTTCCTGTGCCAAGATCACATCGCCATGCCCATATGTCAGGACGGTCGGCAAATCGTCGCCTTCGCGGCGTTCGGCAAACAGGAACGGTCCGAAACCGGGCTTGGGATTATCGATGATGCGGGTTTCAAACCCCATATCGCGCACCATCGGAACAATCACATCGGTAAGATACCCATAAAGCGCTTCGAGATTATCGGGCTTCTGGCTTTCGGTTTTCTGTTCGACCATTCGACGCAGTTCTTCGATGAACTGCCCATCTTCAAAATACCGGGTTACATTTTCGATAGCATCAGCACGCGTTGACATTGATTGATCCTTGTTCTTTCCGATAAGCCATCCAATTCCCAAAGGAACGACGGAGCATTTTGTATTTCACAGACCATCCCGGTTTTCCGCCACCGCATCGCCCCAGGGCGACATGATTTCGGTCATGCCCTGATTGATATTTTCCTGCCGAAGGACCCCCGCCGGGCAGGCAAAGGCATAGGGGAAAGCGGTCCGGCGCGTAGTCACGCAACGATGGCGTTCCCCAAGGGCCGCAACGATATCGGACGAAAGGCTTTGATCGATGATCACCGTATCGCCGCCGCTGAAATCAACCCGCGCCTGATGAAAGGCATCTTCGAGGGTCATATCAAAATCCATCAGGCAGGATGTCAGTTGCAGGATGGCTGGCAAAATCTTGCGCCCGCCCGATGCCCCGATAGCAAAACGCCGGCCCTTTTGCTGCCCGATTGCTGGGCAGACATTCATCAAACACCGTTTGTTGGGTGCTAACGAGTTTGGCCGTGCCGGTTCGGGGTCGAACCACAGGATCCCGTTATTCATCAAAAGCCCGCTTCCGGGCAGCACGACCTTGGATCCGAAAATGGATAGCAATGTCTGGGTCACGGCAACCATGTTGCCATGTCGATCCGTCACACTGAAATGCGTGGTGCAGGCAGGGGCGCGACTGTCATCAACGTCCCCCATATCGCGCAACCGGCGTTTATAAGTCGTCTTAAGCGCATCGACATACGCCCCATAGGCATCCGCCCCCGGGGACGTCCCCTCAAAATCCTGATGCGACAGGATTTCCAGGCATTCCGCAAGGTTTTCACCCGCCGTCATCGCAGGCGGCGTATAGACCGTCCCCCCGCGATAGGATATTGTCAGCGGATCAGACAAAACAGCCTGATAGGACTTCATGTCATCAAGCGACAAACATCCCCCGGCAGCCCTGACATCGGCAACGATTTCCGCCGCAAGATCGCCTTCGTAAAATTCACGCGCACCTTTATCGGCGATGCGTTGCAGGGTGGCCGCCATCCGGTCAAGATTGATCCGCTTGTCCGAAAGGGCCGTCCATCCGGCAATAGTCGGCCACTGCCCGTCTTCCAGAAAGGTTTCCGCCGCAGTCGGGTTTTTAACAAGTTCGCGGGTACTGGCCGCGATGATAAGGGCCGCATACCAATCAACCGATAGCCCACCCGACGCAAGCTTTGCCGCCGGCGACACAAGATCACGCCATGGCATCGTGCCAAACCGGTCAAAGGCAAGCCACATACCGGCAACGGTGCCGGGTACCGCAATCGCGGTTGCGCCAATCTGGTTACGATCCCCAACAACCCGCGCCCATGGGAACAGGTCACCCGCAACGCCTTCGCCCGATAACGGATAATCCGCAACATCAAGCCCGGCGGGTGAACGCATCCCGAACGTGATGCAATAGGTCCGGTCTTCATCGGCGCGATAGATCATCATGGCACCGCCACCGGCCGGGCCACTCATCCAGGGTTCGACAACCCCCATGGCAAAGGATGTTGCAATCGCGGCATCAATGGCATCGCCACCGGCGGCAAGAATGTCCGCCCCGACCTGTGCCCCGTGCTTATGCTGGGCTGCAACCACCCCACCATTTTCGACGGTGACGACGTTTTTACGGACCGACTGCATGTTGGAAAAATTGTCGCGGATCATTGCACCGCCCCTTCGACCAGATGACATTCAACCCGCTTGCCCTGATGCAGGGTCGCCACCGGTGCCTTGGTCGAACAGATATCAATCGCGCGCGGGCAGCGCGGATGGAAATGACATCCACTGGGCGGGTTGATCGGATTGGGGAATACAGCCCCCAATTGCGTATCGGGAACACCAAGGGACGGGTCCGGTGTCAGAACGGATTCCAGCAACGCATTGGTATAAGGATGGTCCGGACCGGCAAACAGCGAAGATGCTTCCGCTTCTTCGACGATACGACCCAGATACATGACCGCCACCCTTGTTGCGAGATGTTCGACCACCGCAAGGTTATGACTGATGAACAGATAGGTCAGCCCGAATTCATTGCGCAGATCCGACAGCAGATTAAGGATTTGCGACTGTACCGACACATCAAGAGCCGACGTCGGTTCATCGCAGATCACGATCTCAGGGCGCATGATGAGTGCACGTGCAATGGCGACACGCTGACGTTGCCCGCCCGAAAGCTGGCTGGGATAACTGCGCAAAACCCGTTTGGGCAAACCGACAACATCAAGAATATCGGCGGTCTGTTTGTCCCAGTCACGCGGATCGCCGACCTTGTGCACCCTTAGCGGCAACGAAATGATGTCGCCAATCGTCTTGCGCGGGTTCAGTGATGAATAAGGATCCTGGAAAATCGGCTGAATACGCCGCGCCAGATAGGATCTGTCATGGGTGGTAATGTCTTCGCCATCGACCAGAACCCGCCCCTGTGTTGGCGTTTCCAGTCCCAGCAAAATACGCGCAAGGGTACTTTTGCCACAGCCGGATTCCCCGACAAGGCCAAGGACTTCGCCCTTTTCTAGTTTCAGCGTCAGTTCATCAACCGCACGAAGATCCTTGCGTTTGCCAAAGATGCCCTGCTTGATCGAAAAAATCTTCGAGACATTCTCAAGTTCAAGAACCGGAACGGACATTATGCTTTCCCCGATTTTGGCTGGTTCATGTCATAATCGTGAACACAGCGATAAAGATGCCCGGCGGGTGAAATCCGGGCCGGTATATCGGACGCACATTGCGCGGTTGCCTCGTCACAGCGGCTTCGGAAAGCACAGCCGTCCACATCATCGATAAGAGACGGCACAATACCGGGGATCGAGCCCAGATGTTCACCAACCGCGGTTTTGCCCGGCACCGGAATGCAATTGAGCAACCCGCGAGTATAAGGATGCTTTGGCGCGGTAAAGACTTCGGCGGCACTCCCGGCTTCGACCATTTCACCGGCATACATGATGGCAACCTTGTCCGCGACGCGGGCCACCACACCCAGATCGTGGGTAATCAGGATCATCGCCATGTTCAGTTCACGCTGAAGATCCTTAAGCAGGCGCAATATCTGGGCCTGAATGGTGACATCAAGCGCGGTTGTCGGTTCATCCGCAATGATCAGATCAGGTTCGCCCATCAGGGCCATGGCAATCATCACGCGTTGACGCAAACCACCGGAAAGCTGATGGGGATATTGTTTCATGCGGTTGGCCGCCGCCGTGATCCCGACCTTTTCCAGAAGTTCGATGGCACGGTCACGCGCAACCGGCTTGGGAACCTTCCGATGAAGCAAAAGGGCTTCCATCAGTTGATCGCCAATCGTGTATGCCGGATTAAGCGAAGTCATCGGCTCCTGAAAGATCATCGAAATCCGGTTGCCGCGCAGTTTGCGCATATCCCGATTGGATGCGGTTTGCAGATCGACACCTTCAAAATCCAGAACCTGCGCCGAACGTTGGGCCTGCTTGGGCAGAAGCCCCATGATCGCAAGCGAGGTCAGGGATTTGCCACTGCCTGATTCACCGACCACACACAGGGTTTCACCGCGCTTCACATCGAAATCAATGCCGCGCACGGCATGCAGCGTTCCGGCCGCCAGCGGAATATCGACCGTCAGGCCGCGAACAGAAAGAATGTTTTCCATACTGATGCCCCTAGTTGCGGTTTTCAGGTGCGGAAACGTCACGAAGACCGTCACCCAGCAAATTGATCGCCAGAACAAGGATGAACAGCGCGACACCCGGGATGGCAATCATCCATGGCTGGAACAAAAGCATCTGTTTGCCTTCCGATACCATCAAGCCCCAGGACGGGGTCGGCGGTTGCACCCCGAGGCCTAGGAACGACAGGGCGGCTTCAAGCAAAATGGCATGCGCCATTTCAAGCGTTACAATCACGATCAGGCTGTTGGCGATATTGGGCATGATTTCGCTAAACAGGATGCGCTTGGTCGAACAGCCGATGGCCTTGGCTGCCGTGACATATTCCATCGATCGCAATTGCAGCGTGGCAGATCGCATCACAACCGCGAACCGATCCCAAAGCAAAAGGCCAAGAACCGTGATCACCACCTGAAGTGATCCGCCAAACAGCGCCACCACCGCCAGCGCCACCAGAACCACGGGCATGGCAAGGCGCACATTGATCAAAAAGGTGACACAGGCATCGACACGGCCACCGAAATACCCCGCGGCAACCCCCATACTGGTGCCGATAATGCCGGAAATCAGGGCAGCAATCGCCCCGATGGCCAATGAAATGCGTGCGCCATAAAGCAACCGTGAAAGATAATCCCGCCCCAGATGATCGGTACCAAGGATGTTTTCCCAACTGCCTTTGGCATCCCAGACCGGCGGGATCATTCGATGCATCAAATCCTGATGATAGGGATCATAAGGTGCCAGAAGAGGTGCGAAAAGCGCCATCAGGAAAATGGTCAGAAGCACGATGGCACCAAACATCAGCCCCTTGTGACCAAGGACTTTGGTCAGCAAAATCTGTCGTGGCGTCGGGCCGCTCAGGACTTCAGCTTCAACCTTGGGTGCCACTGTGTTGATGGTTTCGGTCGTGTTGGTCATGTCAGCCCACCCTCATGCGCGGGTCAAGCCACGCATTCAACAAATCCGACAGGAAGGTGAAGACGATATAGAACATCGAAAACACCAGAATCAGGGCCTGCACGGTTGGCAGATCGTTACGACCAATGGATTCCCATGCCAGATAGCCCGCGCCATGCAGGGCAAAGATCGATTCAACAACAATCGATCCGCCCAGCATGAAGCCCATCTGAACGGCGGCCAGACTGACAACCGGGATGATGGCATTGCGAAGGGCATGCTTGAACATGACCCTGAATTCACCCGCCCCCTTGGCGCGTGCGGTGCGGACATAATCCGCCCCCAGCACATCAAGCATCCCGGCCCGGGTCAGGCGCATGATGGCGGGCATCGCGTAGTAGCCCAAAACAATGGTCGGCATCACAAAGTTTTGCCAGTTGTCCGAGCCGGAAGGCGGCAGGATGCGAAGCTTGATACTGAACAGGACAATCAGGACCAGGCCAAACCAGAAACTGGGCATGGCCTGCCCCATGACCGAAAGGAACAGGGCTATCCGGTCAATAATGCTGTTGGGGCGAACGGCGGCGGCAACACCCAAAGGCACAGCCGTCAGAAGCGCAAAGGAGATTCCGCAGACGCCAAGCAACATCGTGACGGACAGACGTTCGGCAACCAATTGTGATACCGGCAGCTTGAAGTAATAGCTTGTGCCGAAATCTCCCCTGATCGCATTGAACATCCATTCGCCATACTGAACGACCCATGGTCGATCAAAGCCGTAATATATTCTTACAGCTTCGATATCCTCGGCATTCGCCGTTTCACCAGCAATAGCCGCCGCGGGATCCCCTGAAAGATAGAGAAGCGCGAAGCTAAGCATGGAGACGGCAAGCGTCACCAGCAAGGCCAGACCAAGCCTTTTTAACGTATATACCAACACCGTTCTGAACCCCTGATCCGGAGGATTATTTCCAGCTCATCTGGAAGAAGCGCGGAATAGCATCCGTGGTCGGTGCATATTCCAGATCCTTGGTGAACACGTAGTTCGAGTTATAGGAGAACAACGGCAACCAATAGGCTTCTTCCGCAATACGCTTCAGGGCTTTGGCGTAGTATTCCTTGCGCTCGTCGGGATCGACGGAACTGTCGGCAACATCCAGCCATTCCTTGACCTGCTCGTCTTGCGCACTGTCAAGACTGCCAAGCTTGAAATACTGGCTGACGATCGCCGACGCATCATTGATCGAATAGGATCCCCATGTCTGGAACGACATCGGCACCTCGCCCTTCATGTTCAGTTCACGCAAGGCGGAGTATTGCAGAAGCTTGAAATTGCTTTTGATGCCGACCGCTTCGAGATAGCCCAGCATGGCTTCGGCATATTCGCGATCACGATAGGCATAGAAGTCAATTTCAAGTCCATCCGGATAACCGGCTTCGGCAAGAAGCTGTTTGGCTTTTTCAGGGTCATAGTCATAGACGGTAACGTCCTGTGCGCAACCGAACTGCGACGGGAAGCACGCCGAATTGACGACGCGGGATTTTCCCTTGAGCATTGATGCAACGATGGCTTCGCGATCAATCGCATGCGAAATTGCCTGACGCACAAGCTTGTTGGTGAACGGGTTGTTTTCACCGCTGCGACCGGCGGCATCAAAGTCAAGATATCCAATACGCATGGTGCTTTCGTTGGCAACCGTGAATTCACCCATCGCGCCAAGGCTTTCGGCCTGATCTGGCGGCACCTGCCAGATCCAGTCCAGACCGCCACTGAATAGTTCGGCCGCCTGGGTGTTGAAATCGGGAATGGTGCGGATATCGAGACGACCGATATCGGCCTCTCCCTTCGGGCTGTCCTTGTGATAATTTTCGTACTTCTCCAGCACGAAATGCTTGCCCGGCTCAACCGAAACAACCTTGTAAGGACCGGTCCCCACCGGATTAAGCCCCATGCCGGTCGGACCAACCTCGGCATAATATTCGTTGGGATAAATCGATACCGGCCCGGCAAGATATTCAATCGCCGCCGGGAATGGCGCTTTCAGATGAATGCGGACCTTGAACTGGTCAATCTTCTCGGCACTTTTCATCCAGTTGACGTTGCGCTGGGTTTTAACGCCGTTCTTTTCGTCCGCAACCCAGTTCACGGTCGCAACCACATCGTCGGCGTCGAAAGGCTCACCATTGTGGAACGTCACACCTTGGCGAAGATTGAATTCAAGGGTTTTGTCATCAACCCATTTCCAGTCCGTCGCCAGATTTCCCTTATACTCGCTGGTATAAGGATCGCGATACACCAGCCCATCCCAGATGGAGCGTTGCAGAATGACGCCTTCACGTGCCGAGTTGAAATAACTGTCGACATTTTCAAGCTCTTTGGAGAATGCGACATTGAGAGTATCGTCTGCTTTGTTGGCAGCGGCTGTTCCAGCAGCGGCCATGACGAGGGCAAAGATTCCAGCCCCCTTAAGGATCTGTTTCATTATAGCCTCCTGATATGCGTGCCTTACTTCGCGGTGTTCGCGGCAAGACACATTAGATGTATTTAAAACATCTTGTATTATATTGTAATACAGCGTACTGTATAAAACTACGATAAGGCAACTGGAAGCTGCATGTCAACCAGCACGTTTGCCATTAAAAAACGAGGAAACGCGACCATGGCGAATGCCAAAGCCCGGCAGCAGGACACCCTTTTTGTCACATCCCTTGAAAAGGGCATGCGGATACTCGAAGCTTTTTCAGAAGATAAAACCGAACTTGGCCTGGCCGATCTTGTAAAGGTTACCGGTCTTGAAAAAAGTGCGGCACAACGATATGCCAACACGCTTTACGAACTTGGCTATCTGGAAAAGAATCCGGAGACTCGCCGGTTTCGGCCATCCGTCAAATATCTGGAAATGGCGTACAGTTATCTATGGGCTGATTATCTGGCGCAGTTGGCAATGCCCCGACTGATCGACCTGAGCCGCCAGACATCCCAAACCATCAACATGGCCGAGCCAATCGGAACCGACATTATTTATGTCGTGCGCATGCCCAACCATCGCACCAATTTCGGAGCTTCTGCAATTGGCCGACGGGTGCCGGCACTGGTTGCCTCGTCCGGGCGCATTATCCTGAGCCGCCAGTCAGATCAGGCCATTCGTGACGCAGTGAATAATTGGCCAATCCGGCAATACACCCCCCGGACAACGATGGATCGCGATGCCATACTCGATAATATCCTGATGGCACGCGAAAAGGGATATTGCACCACACAGGGGCAGGTTTTACCCGATGAAGTCAACGTTGCCGCCCCGATCTGCAGCATTGACGGAATACCGGTTGGCGCCATCCACTGTTCTTTGCCGTCGATCCGATGGACAATCGAACGTGCGGAAGCAGAAATTGCCCCGCTTGTAGTTGAAGCAGCCCAATCGATCGTGCCATCCAGATAAGGTAAAACCCGGCCCGGCCAGACCAAGGGAACGCCAGCGTAGCCACAGACAGACTCACAGCTTTGGAAAATACAGAATAACGCGGCCCTGCCTTAACCAATTTGCAACAGCTTATGGGCGAAAACCGGCATAAGATCTGGCGGACAGAAATCAGATCATAATTTTTAAAAAAGTTCAGAGCATTCAATTGGCACGCAGCAAAACCAGATCAGGCTTGATCGCGGCCTTGGACATCGGCACGTCCAAGGTCTGTTGCTTTATTGCCCGACGTGAAAAGGGCGAAGCCCCGAAAGTCATCGGCATCGGACATAATATGTCCAAGGGGTTGCAAAGCGGATCAATCGCCAATCTTGACGCTGCGCAGGAAGTCGTCCTTGCGGCGGTGAATGCGGCCGAGAAAATGGCGGGCCATACGATTGATTCCGTCATCGTCAATCTATCTGGCGGCAGCCCGGAATCAGAAACCCACACGGTTGAACTGCCGCTGGGATCGCGTCCGATCGGCAATCTTGAAATCCGTAAACTGAACGATCAGAAGGACGCCGTTCTGCGCCAGGCGGGTGACGAGTTGATCCACACCGTGCCGCTGGGCTTCAGGGTCGATGCCGCCACAGGTCTTCGTGATCCGCGCGGCATGTACGGGTCTGTCGTCGGGCTTGATCTGCATTTTGTGCGCACCCAGACCGCCCCGCTTCGCAATCTGGAAACCCTTCTGGGGCGCTGCCATCTCGGGATCGAGGAAACGGTGGTCACCCCGCTGGCATCGGGCCTGTCGGCTTTGACTGCCGATCAACGCGACCTTGGGGCGACTGTCATCGATATGGGGGCCGGCACCACAAGCGTTGCCGTCTTCCACGGTGGACAGGTGATCTATACCGCGACCGTACCGGTCGGCGGGGCGCATGTGACGCGCGATATCGCCTATGGGCTTAACACGTCGCTTAATCATGCCGAACGCATGAAAACACTGCATGGCAGCGCGCTGACATCGCCGTCCGACGATCAGGAAATCCTAGCGGTCCCTGTAATCGGCGATGAAGATGAAAACAATGTCAATCATGTGCCGCGCTCGATGCTGATCAACATCATCAAGCCGCGTCTTGAAGAAACGTTTGAGTTGATTCGCGATCAGTTGGACGAACATGGCCTGTCGCAGATCGGCGGCCGTTCCATCGTTCTGACGGGTGGCGCCAGCCAGCTTAACGCGATTGCCGATCTGGCAAGCCAGATGTTCGAACGCCCGGCCACCATTGCCACACCGCACGGGGTATCAGGTCTTGCCGAAGCAACGGCCGGCCCGGCATTTTCGGCCTGTGCAGGTTTGTTGTTGCGCGCCCTTCAGCAGCAGAACGATCCGCTTAGCGAAGCAATGGCCCAAATCCGTCAATCGGGTGGGCGTTGGGGTCGACTTGGCGCATGGTTCAAGGAAAACTTCTAGTTTCCCTGACCGTTTCACGTTTTTTCGCGGCCTGCCCGATCCGGCTGGAAAGGCGTTTTACGCAACGCGAAAATTATTTCGCGAAAAAAACGCGATAATTTTCGAAATCTTCCATTGTTATTAATACGGCAATAACTCTTTGCCCGCTAAAACGAATGCCAAGGTCTAATGTCCGGGGGACACCTGAGACTTAGCGTGGCAACGGGAAGGCCGCGCCGATCTTAAGCTCTAAAGCGCGGAGAGGAAGAGCAAACAATGAGCACGATCAATTTTTCCGTTCCTGAAACGGAAGAAAACCTGAAACCGAAGATTACCGTTATCGGCGTCGGTGGCGCTGGCGGAAACGCCGTTAACAACATGATCGCATCCGAACTTGAAGGTTGTGATTTTGTTGTTGCCAACACCGACTCACAGGCCCTGAGCCAGAGCAAAGCAGCACGCAAGATGCAGCTTGGTCGCAAAATCACCCAGGGTCTGGGTGCTGGCGCACGTCCCGATGCGGGCAGTGCGGCCGCCGAAGAATCCATCGAAGACATTCAGGCCCAGCTTGAAGGCAGCCACATGGTATTCATCACCGCGGGCATGGGCGGCGGTACCGGTACCGGTGCAGCTCCGGTCATTGCACGTGCTGCCAAGGAAGCAGGCATTCTGACGGTTGGGGTCGTTACCAAACCGTTCCATTTTGAAGGCACGCGCCGTATGCGCACTGCCGAACAGGGGATCGAGCAGCTTCAGCAATATGTTGATACGCTGATCATCATTCCGAACCAGAATCTGTTCCGGGTCGCGAATGAAAAAACCACATTCGCAGATGCCTTCCAGATGGCAGATGACGTTCTGCGTAACGGCGTGCGCTCCATCACCGATTTGATGATGGTCCCGGGCCTTGTGAACCTTGACTTTGCCGACATTCGCACCGTCATGAGCGAAATGGGCAAAGCCATGATGGGCACCGGTGAAGCCACGGGTGAAAAACGTGCCCTTGAGGCCGCCGAGGCCGCCATTGCAAATCCGCTTCTGGAAGATGCTTCGATGAAGGGCGCACGTGCGGTCCTGATCAACATCACCGGCGGCATGGATATGGCCCTTTACGAAGTCGACGAAGCCGCGAACCGTATTCGCGAGGAAGTTGCTTCGGAAGCCAACATCATCTTTGGTTCGACGTTCGACCCGACCATCGAAGGCGCGCTTCGCGTTTCCGTGGTTGCCACAGGCATCGATGCAGAGGACGTCCGTCGTCCGCAGCCGACCACCGTTTCGGTCGCGCAGATCAAGGCCGCCGAACAGGCCGCCAAGCCGGCAACCCCGTCCTTTGGTCAGCATGGTGCGGCAGCCACCGTCGCCAGTGCCCCGGAAGCCGCTGTTGCCAGCGCGCATGATGGCTATCATGGCGGTGCCTCTATCGACGAAATTCCGGCAGAACGTTTTGCCGCAACCGGCAGCGCCCAGCAGCCGGAACTGAGCAATCAGCCTGCTGGCAACAATACCGGTTCGATCGAACTGGGTCAGACCGTTCTGAAACCGAAGCCGGTTTCGCGCCCGGCACAGCATTTCACCCCGGCCGAAAAGCCGAAAGAAAACGGTGACATGGCCTTTATCCCGCCGCGCCCGGCCCGTCCGAGCGACGCAGAACAAAATCACAGCCCGGATGTGTTCGAAGCAGCAGATGCCCAGAACGCAACCCCGCCGCGCTTTGGCCTGCGGACCCTGTTTGGTAAAAACAAGGGCGGTCACGAAGACCATTCAGAACAGTCCCATCACGCGGCACCGCGTCAGGCACACCCGCAGCCGCAGGCTCCGGCACCACGCCAGACCGAAATGTCGCTTGGCGAGAATGCAAACCAGTCCTTGAAGGCGGATCCAGCTTCCCGCGTCAAGACGTCGAATGCGTCTGACGACCTTCTGGAAATTCCGGCCTTCCTGCGTCGTCAGGCCAACTGACGACATTCTCCGCGCGAAAAAGGGGAAGGCTTTGGCCTTCCCCTTTTTTAAATGCGGATCCGGTCCCTCAAATACCTGCACCTTTGCAACCTGAAATGATATCTGATCGATTTTCCCAGATTATTTTGTTTATTTTCAGATAGTTAATCAATTTACAAAGCGTAACAAAGAGTGATTTGTTCTCTTGTCACAGCGCCTGTAGGGTCTGAAACTAAGAAATGGGGTTCATACCCCGAGCGCCGATAGGGCGCATTCATTGACAAACTTGACTGACCTGACTTTTTGGGGGTTCCCGTGAACAAAATTACTGACCTCGGCGCTGCCCTTTCGCATTCGGGCGCATCTGATCATGATGTCGTGCGTCAGCGGACCCTTAAAGCACCCATCGGCTGTGCCGGTGTCGGGCTTCATTCAGGTCATAAAATCCGCATCACCCTTCACCCTGCACCTGAAAATCACGGTATCGTATTCCGCCGCACGGATCTGGATGGCCAACCGCTGTTTCCGGCACGTTACGATGGTGTGATCGACACGCAGCTTTGCACCTGCCTTGGCGACAGGGATGCCGGGATCAAGATTGGTACCATCGAACATCTGATGGCCGCCCTTGCCGGGCAACGCATCGACAATGTTCTGATCGATATTGATGCCGACGAAGTGCCGGTAATGGATGGCAGTTCGGCACCGTTCAACTTCCTGATCGATTGCGTCGGGATTGAGGAACAGGAGGCACCGCGTCAGGTAATTGAGGTTCTGAAACCGGTTGAAGTCGAATACAAGGGCTGCACCGCGCGGATCGAACCGGGGCATGGCTTTGAGGTCGATTTCGAAATCGATTTCGCCAGCAAGGCAATCAACAATCAGCGCATGTCGGTCAAATTCGACGATGGCGTGTTTGTTGCCAATATCGCCCGTGCACGGACTTTCGGCTTCCTGCACGAAGTCGAAGCCATGCGGTCGATGGGCCTTGCACGGGGCGGTTCGCTTGATAACGCCGTTGTCCTTTCGGGCGACGAAGTCATGAACGAAGAAGGTCTTCGTTACGACGACGAATTCGTCCGTCACAAGATTCTTGACGCGCTTGGCGATCTTTACACCGCCGGCAAGCAGTTGCAGGGCAAAGTGACGGCATATAAATCCGGTCACCATGTCAACAACCTGCTTTTGAAGGCGCTGTTTGCCGATGCAAGTGCGTGGCGCGTTGTGCCAATGCGCAAATCGGCCCTTCATGCGGTTGAAGCCCGTGCGCTCGCAACGGCTTGAGAAGCTTTTTTGATATGATCTTGTTTGCAAAAAGCGGTCCCTGGGGGCCGCTTTTTTATTGCGTTTCCCAATCACAGCTTGTGAAACCGCGATCCGGTTTCCGACCGCGATGCAGAAAAGTGCCTGCTGGGTAACACAACCCCTTGCCCTATGCCCGTACAGGCATGGTATAGTCCGGAAAATTCCGCCTGAACGCGTCACAAAGCTTAAGGAAACGTCACAGTGCTTCGTAAGGCTTCCGCCAAGAATGTTATTGCTGCTTGTGGTCTGGCCCTGCTTCTTGCAGCCTGCTCCAGCGACGACAAACCGGCATATGTCGAACGCCCGGTTTCCGAACTTTATAACAGCGCGCAGGACCTTCTGGACGCCAAGGAATACCAGAAGTCAGCCGAGGCCTTTGATGAGGTTGAACGCCAGCACCCCTATTCTGTGTGGGCGACCAAGGCGACCCTGATGTCGGCCTATGCCTATTATCAGGACAACAAGTATGACGACGCGATCACAGCCCTTGATCGCTTTATCTCGCTTCATCCGGCAAACCCGGATGTGCCATACGCCTATTACCTGAAGGCATTGTCCTATTACGAACAGATTTCCGACGTCGGCCGCGATCAGCAGATGACACAGCATGCGATGGACTCGCTTGATGACGTTATCCGCCGTTTCCCCGACAGCCAGTATGCGCGTGACGCGAAACTGAAAAAGGATCTGACGGTTGACCACCTTGCTGGCAAGGAAATGAGTGTTGGCCGTTATTATCAGGATCGCGGTGAATATCTGGCTGCGATCAACCGGTTTAAAATGGTCCTCGACAAATACCAGACCACCACGCATGTCCCCGAAGCACTAGCGCGCCTGACCGAAAGCTATCTGGCACTTGGTCTTGAAGGCGAAGCCAAACGCACCGCATCGGTACTGGGTCATAACTTCCCGGGCAGTCCGTGGTATGAGGAATCATACGATCTTCTGGTTGGTGACGGCATAAACACCCGCGAGGGAGAAAGCTGGTGGCATTCGACCACCACCGCCCTTGGTGACTGGTTCTGATTCTTGACGCGTCGCGTGACTTCCGACACGAGAACGCATCAGGAACACCGATTTCTTGTCAGTTGTTTTTCAACATTTTTCGCTCTTTCCTGCGGCACACAGGGATGCGGCAGATTTTGCGTTCTGCCAAAGCTTGCAAGGCGCGCTGTGATTGGGCACTCTGCTTGTCGCGACGCTGCCTGACGGGCACGATCGCACCTGTTTTAACAATGTCAGTATCCCGCAATGCTCCGACGGCTTAGCATCCGAAATGTTGTTCTGATCGACAAGCTGGACCTTGATTTCCGCGACGGGCTTAGTGTGCTTACCGGGGAAACCGGTGCCGGGAAATCGATCCTGCTTGACTCGTTGGGGCTGGCACTTGGCGCACGCGCCGATAGCGGCCTTGTCCGACATGGTACGGACAAATGCAGCGTTACCGCAACCTTCACCCTGCCCGCCGGTCATCCGGTTTACAGGCTTCTGGCCGAACAGGATATCGAGGTTGAGGACGACGAACTGGTGGTGCGTCGTGTTGTCACCTCCGACGGGCGTTCGCGCGCCTATGTCAATGATCAGTCGGTATCAGTCGGGTTGCTGCGCGATGTCGGCAATTACTGTGTCGAAATTCAGGGCCAGTTTGACCAGCACGGTTTACTGGATCCGACCACCCATCGTGCGACCCTTGATGCGCACGGCAATCTTGGCAGCCTGGCACTTACGGTGCGCGATCAGTGGCGCGCATGGCGCGATACGCAAAAGGAACTGACCGCGGCGACCAACCGGATCAACAAGGCGCGCGAAGAAGAAGAATGGCTGCGCCACGCGGTTGACGAACTTGAAAAGCTTGGCCCCGAAGAAGGCGAAGAAGAACGCCTTGCCGAGGAACGCCAGTTCCTGATGCATGGGGAAAAGCTTGTTGCAGCCCTGAATGATGCCGCGGGCGAACTTTCGCGCGGCAAGGGTGCCGAAAGTGCGCTTCGCAGTGCGCAGCGCCATCTTGAACGCGAATTGCAAAAGGCCGAAGGCCGGTTTGAACCGATCATCGAGGCACTGGACCGTGCCGCCATCGAACTTGAAGAAGCATCGCGTGCGATATCGGTTACCCTTGCAGACCTGAATGTCGATACCGGGCAGCAGGAAACGGTTGAGGAACGGTTGTTTGCGTTGCGCGCGGCCGCGCGCAAATACAATGTACCGGTTGATGGGCTGAATGGCCTGATGAAGGAATACCGCAGCCAGATCGATCAGCTTGAATTCGGTGAAAAGGAATTATCGCGCCTGACGGCTGCCGTTGCCGAACACCGCGCGGCCTTTATCGATGCCGCGCAAAAGCTTCATGGCGCACGCAAAGCCGCGGCCGAGACCCTTGATACCGCCATTAATGCCGAACTGCCGCCGCTTCGTATGGAAAAGGCGCGGTTTGTTACCGACATTGCCGAACTGGAAGAAAACGAATGGGGTATCGACGGGATTGATCGCGTCCAGTTCATGGTTGCCACCAACCCCGGCAGTCCGGCGGGGCCGCTGAACAAAATCGCGTCCGGTGGTGAGCTTTCGCGCTTCCTGCTTGCTCTCAAGGTAGTTCTGGCGCGGGTTTCCGCGGTGCCGAGCCTTGTGTTTGATGAAGTCGACAGTGGTGTTGGCGGCGCAACAGCCGCCGCGATTGGCGAACGGTTGCATTTGCTGGCCGGGGAACGCCAGATTCTTGTGATTACGCACAGCCCACAGGTCGCCGCACGTGGACGCACCCACTTCAATATTGCCAAAAGCGAAAATGACGGCAGCATGGTGACCCGTGTGAACGAGCTGGTCGATGGTGCCCGACGCGAAGAAATCGCAAGGATGCTGGCCGGTCATTCGATCACCGCCGAAGCCCGTGCTGCGGCCGATAGCCTTTTAGACCAACCCCGCTAGAACGTTTGACAGGGTATTTTCCCTGCCCGTTCCAGCCGCTTGAATACGGATAAAAAGAAATATGAGCGCCGAACAAGGGTCAACCTCGTCCATTGTCCCCGACATGCCCGAAACCCGGACCGAGGCAGGACTGCAGCATGCCGAAATTTCCGACCGTATTCGCGACTTTAACGAGGCGTATTATATCAATGACGAACCACTGGTTCCCGATGCGGAATACGACGCGCTGTTCAATCGCCTGATCGAGCTTGAGGCGCGCTATCCGACGCTCAAGAAGAACAGTCCGACGCAAGAAGTTGGTGCCGCCCCGGCCGATGGTTTTGCCAAAATCAAGCATGCGCGTCCGATGCTGTCGCTTGCCAACGCATTTTCGCGCGAGGACATTGTTGATTTTCTGGCCCGTATTCGCCGTTTCCTGAATCTGACGGCGCACAGCCCGGTCGAAATCGTTGGCGAACCCAAGATCGATGGTTTGTCACTATCGCTGCGCTATGAAAACCGTGAACTGGTCAGTGCTGCAACGCGTGGCGACGGGACAGAGGGCGAAGACGTCACAGCCAATGTCGCCCATATCACCGACATCCCCAAAATCCTGCCCGAAGATGCCCCGGCCGACGTCGTTGAAATCCGTGGCGAGGTTTACATGGCGCGTTCGGCCTTCCAGAAGCTGAATGAAACGCAGACCGAAACCGGTGGTAAAACATTTGCCAATCCGCGCAATGCCGCCGCCGGGTCGCTTCGCCAGCTTGACCCGACCATCAGTGCCAAACGCCCGCTGCGTTTCTTTGCCTACAGCTTTGGCGAACTGTCCGAAAGTCTTGCGCAGACGCATTGGGATTTCATCAGCAAGATCAAGGGTTGGGGCTTTGTCACCAATCCCCACACGACGCTTTTGCACAATACTGACGAGATCATGGCGTTTTACGAGGAACTCGGCAATCAACGGGCCGAACTCGATTACGACATTGACGGCATTGTCTATAAGGTCAACGACTTCGAATTGCAGTTGCGGCTTGGCTTTGTCAGCCGGTCACCGCGCTGGGCAATTGCCCATAAATTCCCGGCCGAACAGGCCCGCACCCGCGTTAAGGCGATTGATATCCAGGTTGGGCGCACTGGCGCACTAACCCCGGTTGCACGGCTTGAACCCGTCACGGTTGGCGGCGTTGTGGTCTCGAACGCGACCCTTCATAACCGCGACGAAATCGAACGGCTCGGCGTAAGGGTCAATGACCTTGTCGTCATTCAGCGGGCTGGTGATGTGATCCCGCAGGTGGTCGAGGTCATTACTGATGAACGGCCCGATGACGCCGTGCCCTATGACTTCCCGGAAACCTGCCCGAAATGCGGCAGCCACGCCATGCGCGAAGAAGGCGAAGCTGTCACACGATGCAGCGGCGGGCTGATCTGTCCGGCACAGGCGGTTGAACGACTGAAACATTTTGTGTCGCGCAATGCGTTCGATATCGAAGGCATGGGCGGAAAGCATATAGAGGCGTTCTTTGACCTCGGCTGGGTCAAATCACCTGCCGATATTTTCCGGATCGAGGAAAAGCACGGTGACGCCCTTCGAAAGCTTGAAGGCTGGGGCGATAAATCGGCCGAAAAGCTGTTTGCCAGCATCAATGAACGGCGCACCGTGCCGCTGGACAGGTTTATCTACGCACTTGGTATCCGCCAGATAGGACAGGCCACGGCAAAGCTTCTGGCGCGGCATTACGGATCGATCACGGAATGGCGCACAGCGATGAATGATGCCGGAACGCCCGATAGTGACGCGTTGCGCGATCTGATCAATATCGATCAGATCGGCCCCAGTGTGGCCCATGACCTTATTGAATTCATGGCCGAAGAACATAACCGCGATGTGCTGGATGACCTTCAGGCCGTTCTGACCATCGAAAATGTCGAAGCCCCGCAGGTTACCGACAGCCCCGTCAGCGGCAAAACGGTTGTCTTTACCGGCAAGCTGGAACTGTTTTCGCGTAACGAGGCAAAGGTCAAAGCCGAAAGCCTTGGTGCAAAAGTAGCCGGTTCGGTATCGGCAAAAACCGATTTTCTGGTTGCAGGACCGGGTGCAGGCTCCAAATTAAAGAAAGCAGAAGAATTAGGTGTTACTGTTCTGGATGAACAAGGATGGCTTGATCTGATCGCCGATTGATCAGCGCGGGCAAAGCGGAAGGAAAACGTATCCTATGGAAGACCTTGGCAGCTTTTTTCGCCGCTATGCCGATGCACATCTTAAATTCGAAGCAGACGCCCTTGATGCGTTTTATCACTTCCCGTGCCTGATCAATGACCTGATGGGGGTTCATGCCATCGGATCAGTCGAGGATCTGCATACATACAATCAGTCGTTTTTTGATGAATTGAAAAATGCCGATCTGGCGATGGCGAAATCGATGCTGGTCGAACAGCATTCCGCCCTGCCCGGCGGATCGCGCGCGATCGTGTCGTTCCGGTTCGGCAATTCGGAAAACAATCTGATCTTTGATTGTGATTATGCCTTTGCCCTGCTCAAACAGGACGAGACATGGAAAATCGTTTTTGCCCAGCTTGACGAGATCCGATACAGCGACCTTTATTAGGCGCGCGCACGCCCCAGGGTCAGACGCGCACGGGGCAGATCTTTCGCTGTGGCTTTGCCCAGTACCCGTTCAATTTCAACGGGCGCATCAAGAAAACCTGCCAATCCATACCCTTGAAAGTATGAAACGCCTGCCTGCACACCGGCTTCGATCTGCGCCACTGTCTCACAGCGGCAGAAAACTATTTTATTGATCAGATCGGACGAACATTGGTCGAGTGTCTGCCTGATTTCATCGGGTTCGCAATCCGCCACATGCAGTTTGATGAAGTCGGCGATTTCAGTTTCCTTGGCCAGAAGCTGTGTCAACCGCGACAGCGGAACACGATCAAAGGCCAGTCGAATGCCATGCCTTTGAAAACGTGACAGAATTCCCTGACGTACTTTGGGATTGTTTCGCCACATCAGCAACGGGATTTCCACCGTTAACTTGCGAAGCTGACGGGATGGAATGGTTTTGATCATTCGCTGAAAATTGGCGCTGACAACAGCCACAGGATTCAGGTTCAGAAACCGCGCAACCTCACCCGTATAGTTTTCCTTGGTGACGTAGGATAGAACCCGGTTATCCAGAAGCTCTGTAAAACGCGCGAACATCCATTCATCGTTGAGGATTTCCTTGCCCGAGATCTCTTCCATCGCGGCAATAGAAACCCAGAACTCCTCACCGGCAAGCGCAGGCGCGCTTTCCGGCTGCAATTCCCAGATCAGTTGGCTGCGAATGTGCATCGAGATGTCAGCCTGGCCAATGATCCGCTCGATTTCGACGAGTTGCCCAAGCTGGATGACGTTTTTTGGTGGTGCCAGATAGAAATCAAGGAAGTCTTCGGCGTTCTCGCGTGTGATGGCCCGCATATGACCGACACAGCAGAGCGCAAAAGCAGATGCTTCCTCACTAAGATCGAAGACCTTGCAGTCAAGGCCACCATATCGACGTGCCAGCAAAAATGTTCGTACATTTTCGACCAGTTCTTCCATTCGGCTGCGCTGGTCATTTGGCATCGTCAGGACGAATGTGTGGTCTGATAAAATGCGCGGCGTCAGGTTTTGCAGACAGCCATATTGAAAGTAGCGAACAAATGAACAAAAAACCGTCCGGCTTCGTGTCGTCGGCACACTTGTAAAATCAAGAACGAACGCGCAATGGTCAGGTTTATGAAGGCCGGATTTTTGAATACTGGCGAGCAACTCTTTCGGGACTGTTCTATTCATCCAAGGACCCCTAACGATGCAACTTCATTGTATGTGTCGCTGTTGATCGCGACTTCCTTTAGCGTCCCGGTCTGTGAATTGGATCGTGCTAGGCACGAGTCAAGAGTTACTCTATACTTTAATATAGTACATATCTCTACGGAATCTAATGTGTCCATGTCAAGTAATGGTTGACCAGGCACATGACGTTGAATTGACGATCAGTCACTTAAGATTCGTACTCAACTGCCGCTGGAACCAACACTTTCTTTGATTTCTGCCGACAGACAGAACACGATAGATACTTGGCCGATCACACAGTCAGATAAACCATGAGCCCGATGCATTTCTTCAAAACCATGCTTGTTCTGGGAACGGTTGCGGCCTTGTTCGTCGCGAGTCCGGCACTAGCCGACCCCGATTTCGATGAACTGGTTGGCAAGGCGCGTGCGGTTGATGGCGACACGCTGGAGTTTGGTTTCAAACGCGTTGATCTTTGGGGGGCGGACGCGCTTGAACGGTTTCAGCGGTGCATCGTGAATGGTCAAACCACGGCATGCGGCGCAGATGCATGGCAGGTCGTTACCAATTTGATTGCAGCCGGGCCAATCACCTGCAAGGTGCAGGGCAAGAACCGGTACCATCGCAACATGGCGATCTGTCGCAATGCCAACGGGATTGATATCGGCCAAAGCATGATTGCACGCGGCATGGCCGTGGCACGGACCAACGAAATGCCATCTTATGCTGCGGCTGAAAAGAGCGCACGCCAAAGCCGTTCAGGGGTATGGGCCGGGCAGTTCATCGACCCGCTGCTGTGGCGACGCGGTGAACGGTTGCCGGAACATCAAACCGAAGTCCGCCGCTGGCAACGCGACGAATAAGGGCCGCGATCAGGCACCTTTGCCCGATGCATCCGCTGCCGGGCCGCGGTCGGTATCTGCCGCGTTGACGTCATTCGAACCACGACCGGTTGCCGAAAAGAACGGCCGGGCCAGCAACCGGCCAAGACCAGCCAGTGTGACGCCATTCTTGATAGACGCAACGCCGACAATAACCACAGCAAAGCCAAGCGCCTGCGGTGCCGTCAGCACCTCGCCCAACAGGAGCCATGCGGCAAAGAATGTCATGGCAGGGCCCGAAAGCGAAATCAGTGCTGCCTGTGTCGCACCGATCCGCCGAATACCTTCAAACAGCAGAAAGAACGGGATCACCGTACAGAAGATCGAAATGCCCGCGGTCCACAAAACCCCATCGACATTCAGATTTAGCGGCTTGGTGACGATCAGTTCATAGATGATCATTGATACACCTGCCATGGTATTGACCAGGGCCGCAAAATGCATCGACCCAATGACCGAAATCATCCGCTGCCCGAAATAAAGGTAACAGGCATAAGTCAGGGCCGAGGCAAACGCCAAAGAAGCCCCCAGCCAAAGCTGATCTGAAACAGCACCGATCCCGTTGGGGGCGAGAACCAGTACCAACCCGATATAAGTGACGACAAAGCAGACAAACTGGCGCAAGGGAGGAAGCCGCCACTTATGCAGGCATTCAAGGATCAGAACGATGGCCGGGAATGTGAAAAGCACGATCCGAGAGACGGTGACATCAATCACCGACACCGCGGTAAAATCAAACAGGGCCGCGGCAAAGAACAGCCCGCCATAAAGCGCCCCCCAGAGAATATCGACCGGCTTCATCGTACGTTCGCCCGGGCGGTGTTTGCCAAACAGATAAACACCGATCCAGAAAAACGGCATCGCGATCAAAAAGCGCAACAGCAGCAAACCATCCACCGTCATGCCGGTGGCATAAACGTATTTCGCCAACAGCCCCTTCATTGCGAATGCCACAGTCGACAGCAATACAAGGGTCAGGGCCGAACCCGATGGTTTTGCCACGGATTTGGCATCTGCTGGCGCGGATGGTTTTGTCATTGTTGTCTCCGGTCTCTCTTGGCCTTAACTATCTGCCGCGCTTAGCCATTATTCAATTCGAATTAAATGTTATCAGATATCAGGATTTGCTATATCTAACGACACATAAGCCGGTTCATATGTGTTTTGGATTGCAGATAAATGGACATCAAACAGCTTCGAAGCTTTGTTCACATTGCCGAACTTGGCAGCCTGTCGCGCGCGGCCGACCGGCTGAACCTGTCGCAGCCAGCCCTTAGCCGACAGCTTAACCTTCTGGAAGAGGCACTTGATACCCGCCTGCTGGAACGGACCGGACGCGGGGTCAAACTGACCGAAGCCGGTCAGATGCTGGCCGAACGGGCACGGGTTATTCTGGGTGATCTGGCGCGCCTCGAAGCCGACCTGTCGGCCCGACGCAGCAAGGTAACCGGTCATGTCCATGTCGGTGTGCCGCCCAGTGCCGGGATCGTCATCACCGGTGCGCTGGTCGAAGCATTGCGCGAACGCTATCCCGATCTGAACATCTCGATTGCCGAGGATCTGACAGGTGACGTGCAGGAAGGATTGCTATCGGGTCGCCTTGATATCGGCATCCTGCATGACGGCATGATATCGCGCAGCCTGCATGCCGAACCATTGTGGCGCGAGGACCTGTTTCTGATTTCCCATCCGTCGCGCGTCGGCGAAGGCGAAACCGAAATTGCCTATGAAGATGTATTAACCCTACCGCTTATCATGCCAACGCCAAAACACGGGTTGCGCGCCAAGATGCAGGAAGCCGCATTCCGTGCCGGTCGCCCCCTGACCCCGGTGGTCGAGGCCGACGCATTACGGGTTCTGGTCGATCTGGTCCATCGCGATCTGGGGCATACGGTTTTGCCACGAAGCTCATTGGTGATGGAATTATCGACCGGGCGGCTCAAGGCACGGCGGATCGTCAATCCGCAATTGTCGCGCAAGGTGATGCTGTCCTGGCTTCAGGATCGCCCACTCAGTACCGGGGCCAAAGCCGTGCTTGATACATTGCGCGATCTGGCGGGCACCATGCCGATGGCTGATAACTGAAAAACAAAACCCCGGCACGACGAACGTACCGGGGTTTACTGGAGGGGCTTTGGACTGATCAGACCGGGGCTTCGGAATCAGATGATTTCTGCCACAGGTTCAGGCCACCATCGGTCGCGTATTTGTCGATTTCAGCCAGTTCCTCGGCACTGAATTCAAGGTTGTTCAGGGCATCGAGACTGTTATCAAGCTGTTCGACATGACGCGCCCCAATCAGGGCTGATGTGATTTCCGGGCGACGCAGCACCCACGCAATCGCCATTTGAGCCAGTGTCTGACCACGGCGTTTGGCGATTTCGTTCAGGGCGCGCACACGGTTCAGGTTATCTTCGGACAACATGCCGGACTGGAACGATCCTTCAAGGGCGGCACGGGAATTTTCCGGCACACCGTTCAGGTATTTGTTGGTCAGAAGCCCCTGCGCAAGCGGCGAAAACGCAATGCAGCCAATGCCAAGTTCGGACAGGGTATCAAGCAGCCCTTCGGTTTCGACCCAGCGGTTCAGCATCGAATAGGATGGCTGATGAATGACGCAGGGCGTGCCCAGATCGGACAGGATCGCCTGCGCCTTGCGGGTCATTTCGGCGGAATAGGACGAAATGCCGACATAAAGCGCCTTGCCCGAACGTACGATCTGATCAAGTGCGCCCATGGTTTCGGCAAGCGGCGTATTCGGATCAACACGGTGCGAATAAAAGATATCAACATAATCAAGCCCCATCCGCGACAGGCTTTGATCCAGACTTGAGATCAGATATTTGCGCGAACCCCATTCGCCATACGGCCCCGGCCACATGCGATAGCCCGCCTTGGTCGAAATCACCAGTTCGTCGCGATGGGATTTAAGGTCCTTTGCCAGCACCTTGCCAAAGTTTTCCTCGGCCGATCCGGGGGGCGGGCCATAGTTGTTGGCAAGATCGAAATGGATGACACCGCGATCAAAGGCGCGCCGGATCATGGCGCGCTGCGTTTCAAAAACGTCAACACCACCGAAATTCTGCCAAAGACCCAGCGTGATCTGCGGCAGCATCAGGCCGCTTTTGCCAGACCGGTTATAGGTTGCATTGTCGTAACGTGCGGGATTGGCATTCCAGCCTTCTTCCACTGACGCCATTTATTCCTCCTGCCTATTTTCTTTTGGGGTCATGCCCGCAATTGAATCGATCCAATGTTTTATTCATAAGGCAAAAAGACCCCGCTGTCAGGCGTGTTAAAATGAAAAAACCGCCCCGATATGTCGGGACGGTTTTGCATTGTGCCTTGCCTGAAGACCGAACTTACGCCACGCGTTTCTTGATCGGTGCGGTTGCCTTTTGCAACCATTCAAGAAGATCTTCGTCAAGATCGTCGGCATACATGGCATAGACCTGTGCGTGGTAATCATTCAGCCACTGCAATTCATCCTTGGTCATCAGTTCCGGATCAATCAGTTTGCGTTCAATCGGCGAGAAGGTCAGCGTTTCAAAGCCCAGCATCGGGCGATCCGCCCCAACCGGGCCATCGACTTCGACAACCGCAATCAGGTTTTCGATACGAATGCCGTATTCGCCTTCCTTATAGAAACCCGGTTCGTTCGACAGGATCATGCCCGGTTTCAACGCGATCTTGTTCGGGGCCTTGGAGATCCGCTGCGGACCTTCGTGAACACCAAGGTAACTGCCAACGCCATGCCCGGTACCATGGTCGAAATCAAGCCCGGCTTCCCAAAGCGGCGCACGGGCAAGGGTATCAAGCTGCTGCCCGGTGGTGCCAACCGGGAAAATCGCGCGCGCAAGTGCGATATGCCCCTTCAGTACACGGGTGAAACGATCCCGATGTTCCTGGGTCGGTTGCCCGATCACGGTTGTCCGCGTGATATCGGTGGTCCCGTCCAGATACTGCCCGCCGCTATCGATCAGGAAAATTTCGCCCGGTGAAAGTTTGCGATTGGTTTCGGGGGTATTGCGATAATGGCACAAAGCCCCGTTCGGGCCGCTGCCCGGGATGGTTTCAAAACTGGTATCGCGGAATAACGGATCTTCAGCACGAAGTGCGAGAAGTTTGTCTGCTGCCATGCGTTCGTCAATGCTGCCATCTGACGCGGCTTCTTCAAGCCATGCAAAATAACGAATGATTTTCTCGCCGTCGCGCTTATGTGCCTTGCGCGATCCTTCAAGCTCGACCTCGTTCTTGCAGGCCTTGGGCAACGCCACCGGATCACGACCGATCCGCATGGTTGCACCGGCATCGGAAAGCTTCATGCGCAGCCAGTCGGATGCGGTTGCCTCGTCCAGACGGACCGACTGATTGCCCAACGCACCAAGGGCTTCTTCGAGTTCGCCGGGTTGGCGGAGGGTCGCATCGTTTTCAAGCCATTTGACGGTTTCAGCCGCAAACTTGCGTTCATCCATAAACAGATCAACCGATGCATCGCCATGAATGATGGCATATCCCAACGGCAGCGGAATATGGGGTACATCGCCCCCCCGGATATTCAAAAGCCAGGCGATGCTGTCAGGCGCTGAAATCACCGCACTGTCGCATTCCAGCTTTTCGAGCATTTCGGCAATCTGTTTGCGTTTTTCCGCGTTTGATTTACCGGCATGTTCCAGAAGATGTGGACGAACGGGCGCTATCGGCATGGCGGGCTGTTTATGCCACAGAACATCAATCGGATTGGGCTCGATTGCGACCAGTTCGGCACCGATACCTTTGCACGCACCGCGCAGATGTTCGGCCTGCTGGACAGTATGCAAATGCGGATCATAGGCCAGCTTCTGGCCCGATTTCAGATTATCATGAATCCAGCCCACAACCGGCTCATCGACCAGATGACGATATTCGTAAATGTCACGGTTGACCTGCTGGCGGACCTGAATGGTGTAACGACCATCGACAAATACGGCAGCCTTGTCGGCCAGCACCACCGCCGCCCCGGCCGACCCGGTAAAACCGGTCAGCCATGCCAGACGTTCGGCACAGGCCGGAACATATTCACCCTGATGTTCATCTGATCGCGGTACGACGAAGCCATCGACACCCTTGGCGGCAAGATATTTGCGAAGCGCTTCGATCCGGGCCGCGGCATCATAGCCATCCTTGGCATACAGAAATTCCGATTTGCGTTCATCACGCAATGCCAGCAGGGCCGATTTCAGATCATCGCCAAGCTTGCCACCGACCAGATCAAACCAGTCGGCTCGCGTATCGCCATTGGCACTGGCAAGAACACCGTCGATCAGATCGACAATGGCAGTAACGTCCTTGTTAACGCCGTCACGTTCAAGCATGGCAGCAAGTTGGGTATCGCCGGGAAGGGTCATCAAAATCCTCGTTTCTATGCGTGGGGCAGCATCCGACCAAAGCTATCTAAGGGTTTTCGCTGATCACTTGCAAGATGGAATGCCATAAAACGCCTTCCTGCGCGTCAGATCAGGTCCGCAATAAACTACACCTGTTCTGGTCCTATACCACCACATGCATCATGGGTATGAAAGCCCTGCAAGCTTCGCAATGCAAATTAAGGAAAGTTTAAACTATGACATCCCGGTGACAAAAAGATGACCCGTCGGGACGTCAATTTGCAGGAGACCAAAACGGTGATCCGTTTTCCAATTACTGCCCAAAGCGTTGTTCAATCGCGTCGTCGTCAGACGGCCTATGACGGTCTTGAGCGCCTCACCCTTGCGGAAAGAGCCGCGCTCGGCCTTGATACAGGCCCTGCCAATCTGTCAGACGACGCTGAAAGCCACCATCGGGGTCAGACCCTTTCGGTAGCAGCAATGGGCAGGGAATAGGGATCAATCCCGCCCGCCTAGGTCTTTGATGCCATAAGACGCCACACAGGATCGAAGGTTCGCGATCCTTGCGGTCTTTTTTTGTCTTTCCCTCTGAGACGGCCCTGCTACTCCACAGCAGGGCCGTTTCTTTTTGACCCTACCGCAAAAGCCACGTCATAGTGTCTGCCGATAATGATTTTCGGGGAAACATCCATGACAAAAACCGTCCTGATCACCGGTGGCTCCCGCGGGATTGGCCGCGCAACCGCCATTCTGTGCGCGCAAAACGACTGGAACGTCGCCATCAGCTATGTCGGCAACAGGGAAAGTGCCGATGAAACCTGTGCGCTGTGTGAACGGGCGGGACGAACCGGCAATGTTTTCGCCCTGAAATGCGACGTGAAATATGAACAGGACGTTGTTGACCTGTTTCAGGCAACGCTTGACCGGTTCGGCACAATCGATGCGGTTGTCAATAATGCCGGGATCGTTGCCCCCAAAAGCGATCTGGCGGATATGAGCATCGAACGGATGAAATCGGTGTTTGATACCAATGTTCTGGGCGCCTATATCGTGGCCCGCGAAGCCGCCCGCACCCTGTCAAATGCGGGTGGTTCAATCGTCAATGTATCGTCGATGGCCTCCAAACTCGGATCACCCGGTGAATATGTCGATTATGCCGGGTCCAAAGGTGCGATTGACACCCTGACCATTGGTCTTTCGAAAGAACTTGGTCCCAAAGGCATTCGGGTCAATGCGGTGCGACCGGGCATTATCGATACCGACATTCATGGCAGTGTCGGGCGCCCGGAACGGGTTGCCGAACTTGGCCCCAACTGCCCGCTGGGCCGCGCGGGCAAGGCAAACGAAGTCGCCAATCTGATTTATTGGCTGCTGTCAGATGACGCGTCCTATGTGACCGGCGCGCTGATTGATATTTCAGGCGGGCGTTAAGCCCCGCCCCCAAAGTCCCATCACCCGAGTAAACACAAGAATGTCCTGCGGCATTTATGCATGGCGGACATTCCGCCAAACGCGCATTTGCCGATATCAAAAACACGGCCGGTCGATACAATTCCGGCGTTGTGTTCTTGATGGAGCAACGCACATAAATGGACGACTTTTTCTGGTGGATCGTTCTGATCGGCTTTGCCGCACAGCTTGTTGATGGTGCGCTGGGCATAGCTTATGGGCTGACATCGACATCGCTCCTGATCAGTATCGGCCTGCCCCCGGCGCAAGCCAGTGCCACAGTGCACGCCGCCGAGGTTTTCACCACCGCCGTTTCCGGCACATCACATCATTTCGCACGCAATGTTGACTGGAAAATGGTCAGGACACTGGCGATTGCCGGTTCCATCGGCGGTGCTGCCGGTGCCGCGTTGCTGTCATCGGGGATCGGGGAATATCTTGCGCCGTTTGTCGCCCTTTACCTAAGCGCGCTGGGCGTTCTGGTCATTGCCAAGGCGGTGCGCAAGGTACAACCGCCTGCGGCCATGCGCGGGCTTGCCCCGCTTGGTCTGGTTGGCGGGTTCCTTGACGCGGTTGGTGGCGGCGGATGGGGACCGATCGTATCAAGCACGCTGGTCTATCGCGGCCATGCCGAACCGCACCGGATGCTGGGCACCTCGGCAGCATCGGAATTTTTCGTGACAGTGATGATCACCTTGACCTTTGCCGGGCATTTCGGACTGGAAAGTTTCGGGATGGCGGCACTGGCACTGGTGATTGGCGGCGTGCCTGCCGCACCGCTTGCCGCCGTGCTTGTCCGCATCATACCGCGCAAACCGCTCATGATCGCGGTCGGGTTGCTGATCGTGATCCTTGGCGGGTTCGGGATTTACCGGTTTGTCAGTGCGTTGCTGGTGGCTTAGCCAACCACCAGCGTCGTCCATTCCTCAACCTGGAAACGCTTGACCAGTGACAGGCCAACATCGCGATAGGCCGACAGGACAAACTGTTCCTGATGGGACAGAAGCCCCGAAAGAACCACATAACCACCTTCGGCCAGCGTACCGCGCAGGTCGCGTGCCATATGGCGCAACGGGCGGGCAAGGATATTGGCACACACAATGTCGTAATAACCGGCATTGCGGATGCGCACGTCGCTAAAGCCGTTGGAATGGATCGCGGTGACCAGATCGGTGATCTTGTTGATCCGGGCATTTTCACGGGCAACGCGCACCGATGCGGCATCGATATCAGCCATCATCACCGGGCAACGCCATGTTTTGGCACATGCCATGCCCAGAATGCCGGACCCACAGCCCATATCAAGCGCGTTGTAACGGTACGAATGTTTGGCGATCCAGTCGATTGCCGCAAGGCACCCCTTGGTCGTCTGGTGTTCGCCCGACCCGAATGCCAGACCGGCATCGACCTGCAAACCGGTTTTGGCCACCGGAATACCGTCTTCCCAGTGCGAGCCATGGACGTAGAACCGACCAACCGAAATCGGCTTGAAGCTGCGCAGATTGTCGCTGACCCAGTCCTTGGGCTCGTAGGTGCCAAATTCGACCACCGGCACCTCAACACCGACCGCAGACGCCATCAATGATACGGCGGTTTCAACCGCGGTCTTGTCAAGATGATCGCCCGAAAAGCCTTCGACCTTCCAGGGCGCAGTCGGATCGCCCGGCCGTTCGAAATGCGACAGGGCATCGCAATGCTCATACAACGCCTCGGCAAAGGCCGGGGCATATTTGCCATCAACCTCGAAGGTGAAATTATAGCAACGAACGGTTTCGGTCATATCGCTTCTCGCAAGATTGCGGCGGCCGTTTGACCGCACCATAAATAATGTCCGGGCGGCTTAACCCGGCAGGATGAAACTGTCGACCACTTTCTTTGTGCCGACACCCTCGAAATGGATTTCAAGCTTGTTGCCATCGACTGCCTTGACGGTACCGGGGCCGAATTTGCGATGACGTACTGCATCTCCGACCTTGTATTTCGATGATTTCGAACTGGTGGTGTAACTGGTTTCACCATCCGGCTTTACATCAATCACGTTTTTGCGCACCCGGTCCTGCCATCCCGCGCTGGCAAACCGGCGCTCGCCGGTACCGCCATAGGGGTTATAGCTTTCCGCCGGTTTGTTATCCGCCCAGCTTGGCATTTTCATCCAGTCATCGGCCCCCCATGCACCGGGCGATACATTGCCGCGATGATTGCCAAGGCCAGTGTCGCTGATGCGTTCGACATGCTCGTCCGGCAATTCATCGACAAAGCGTGACGGCAGAGCCGATTGCCACTGGTTATAAATCCGACGGTTGGCGGCATAGGAAACAGTGGCACGTTTGCGTGCGCGCGTGATGCCGACATAAGCCAGACGGCGTTCTTCCTCCAGGCCCTTCACCCCGCTTTCATCCATGGCGCGCTGATGGGGGAAAACGCCTTCTTCCCAGCCGGGCAGAAAGACATAGTCAAATTCCAGCCCCTTGGCCGCATGCAGGGTCATGATGGTGACTTTTTCCTGATCGGCGTTCTGTTCGTTTTCCATCACAAGCGACACATGCTCAAGGAAGCTGGTCAGGTTTTCAAACTCGCCAATCGCGGATACCAGTTCTTTGAGGTTCTCCAGACGGCCGGGCGCATCGATTTCCTTCGATGTCCGCCACATATCGGTATAGCCGCTTTCATCAAGAACCGTTTCAAGCACCGCCACATGCGATGTGGTTTCAAGCATTTCGCGCCAGCGTTTGAAATCACCCAGCAATCCGCCAATCGCCTGACGCATTTTGGGTTTGAGTTCCTCGGTCCCGATCAGATCAAGCGCCGCCGCCGGAAGCGAAACCGCCTGATCACGCGAATATTGATGCAGGGTTTGCAAGGTCGCCTTCCCCACCCCGCGCTTGGGCACATTGACGATGCGTTCAAACGCAAGGCTGTCATCGGGTTGGGCGACCATGCGGATATAAGCCAGCGCATCACGGATTTCCTGACGTTCATAGAAACGCGGTCCGCCGACAACCCGGTACGGGATGCCCAGCGTGATCAGCCGTTCCTCGAACTCGCGGGTCTGGAACCCGGCACGCACAAGGATCGCCATCTGGGATGCACCGATGCCACGGCTTTGCAGGGCTTCGATATCCTCGCCGACAAGCCGCGCCTCGGCCTCGCCGTCCCAGACACCTTTGACGAAGACCTTCTCGCCGGTATCAAGTTCGGTCCAAAGCTCCTTGCCCAGACGGCCATCGTTAAAGGTGATCAGCTTGGACGCCGCCGCCAGAATATGCGGCGTGGAACGATAGTTCTGTTCCAGCCGGACGACCTTGGCACCGGGGAAATCAGACTCGAAACGCAGGATGTTGCCGACCTCGGCCCCGCGCCAGCTATAGATCGCCTGATCGTCATCGCCAACACAGCATATATTGCGATGAACCATCGCCAGCGCGCGCAGCCAAAGATATTGGGCCACGTTGGTATCCTGATATTCATCGACCAGCACATAGCGGAAGGTTTCCTGATAACGGCGCAGGATTTCCGGATGTTTCTGGAACAGGGTCAGGCAATGCAGCAAAAGATCGCCAAAGTCGGCCGCATTCAGAACCGCAAGGCGTTCCTGATAGATTTTATAAAGATACTTGGCCCCGCCATTGGCGAACTCGACACTCTCATTGACCCGTTCGGGTGAAAGCCCCTTGTCCTTCCATCGCTGGATGATCCCCATCAGCTGCTTGGCCGGCCATTTTTTCTGATCGATCTGTTCGGCATCCATGATCTGCTTGAGCAGGCGGACCTGATCATCGCTATCAAGGATCGTGAAGTTTGATTGCAACCCGACCAGTTCGGCATGGCGGCGCAACAGGCGGGCCGCCAGCGAGTGGAAAGTCCCCAGCCACCATCCTTCAACCGGACGGCCCAGCGCATGGGCGACACGTTCCTGCATTTCCTTGGCCGCGCGGTTGGTAAAGGTCACGGCAAGTATTTGCTGCGGATGCAGGCGCTCCGTCTGTCCCTTGGTTTCCAGCAGATGGGCAAGACGGGTCGTCAGAACGCGCGTTTTCCCCGTTCCGGCACCTGCCAGCACCAGCAACGGACCATCAAGCGTTTCGACCGCTTCGCGTTGCTCGGCATTCAGATTGGCAAGGTAATCGGGTGCGGGTGCGTCCTGAAGGCGCATTTCCGGGCTTGCGGCGAATTCATCGATTTCAAAGGGATCATCCATCATGTCGGGATATATAACATGCTCTGCAAACGGGGCCAGTATTGGCATTCAATCAAGTGGCGATATCGGGTTGCTTATTGTGCAACAAATCAGGAACGTCGACCAATTTTTTCCCTGAAAATATTTTTTCCGCCTGCTTTCTGGCGACAGTTTTTCCTGCGCCTCGCGTGAACAGTCATAACGACAATCACCACGCAAGGAGCCCCTGATGAGCGGCATCGACAGTCTGAGTGCCAGTCTTGCGCAAATATCTGGCGCGTCACACTCTTCGGCCCAGCAGCACAAGCGACGAGGCATGCACTGCCGCCGGCGACGATATCAAACCGGCGGCATTTTTTTGCCTGCTACGTTCGGGAAAGCCCCTAGAACAGCTTGGGCGGCGCATCTCCGCGTTCTTCGCTTTGCAGTTCCAGAAGCGCGTTGTTATAGGCCATCATCGCGTCCTTTTCATGGACGAAGCCCACCATCAGGCGTTCTTCGTCATTATTGATCACCGGCAGGTGCTCCTCGCCGGTTTGTTCCATCAAACGCACGGCCTTTTCGATACTGTCGGTCCTAAGCAGGACCGGCGGCTTGGATCGGGCGACCTGGCCTGCGGTAACTTCTTCGCCCATCGTCGGGTCAAATGCGGCATGGCGCAGATCTGCCAGTGTGATCGTGCCATGCAACCGGCCATCATCATCAACAACAAACAGTTCGGAATAGGGGGCGTTAATCAGTTTTTCCCGTATTCCCGGCATGCCTTCGACAAGCGGCACGGTTTCGTATTCCGCCTTCATGATGTCGGCGACCTTCATCATGCGCAGCAAATTGACTTCCCGGCCCCATCGGGTTGAAAGCCCCCTGCATTTAAGCTGCCACGCGAAAAACGACCCGCCCTGAAACTGATCCATGATGACCGATGCAATCACCGATGCCACCATCACCGCAATGGTCAGGGCATAGTCGCCCGTCAGCTCAAACATCATCAGGGTGGTTGAAATCGGTGCTCCCAGCATGGCAGCGGCGACCGCCCCCATCCCGATCAACGTATAAGCACCATAGCCCGATGAAAGGTCGGGGAAAACTGCCGTTGCCGTAATCCCGAAAGCCCCGCCCAGCATCGCCCCCAAGAAAAGGGCGGGGCTGAAAATGCCGCCCGCAAAGCCCATACCGATGCAGATCGCAACCATCGCGGCCTTAATAAACAAAAGCTGCATCAGGAATGACCAGTCATAGGCACCGTAAAGCGCATCATTCATTGCGCTGTATCCAACCCCGACAATCTGGGGAAACTGGATCGCAACGATACCAATCACAAGCCCCGCCACCGCAGGCCGTAACCAAAGCGGAATTTTGGATGCCTTGGCGGCCTTCTGCACCACCGGTATCGCGCGTGTTACGCAGATTGCGGTAATTCCCGCGGTGATGCCCAAAAGGATAAAAGCCGGAAATTCAAGGAAGGACTGGATTTCGTGGGCAGGCAGCAAAAAGGCAACATCGGCACCGTAATAAAGCCGGGTTATGATCGTGCCGGTCACGGATGCCAGAACAATCGGGGCAAATGCCGTTAATGCGTAGTGGCCAAGGGCCACTTCATGGGCAAACAAGGCCCCGGCCAGCGGCGCATTGAACGATGCCGCCACCGCCGATGCAACACCACAGCCAAGCAAAGTACGCGAAGCGCCGCGCCTTAAATGCAGCATTCGTGCAAGCCACGCACCAAAGGATGCCCCCATATGGGCAACGGGCCCCTCTCGGCCCAGTGACGATCCGGCCCCCAGTGATACAGCACTGACAAATGCGCTTTTGATCCCGCAACGCGATGACATGCGCCCATCGTGAAAGGCCACCGCGTCAATCAGGTCGGCAACACCGTGCGGGCGTTTTTCCGGCAGAAATTTATAGATGAATATGCCGACAAAAAGTCCGCCCAGTGTCGGGGCCGCCATCAGATGCCAGAATGGCAGATCGACAAGATAGTGATGAAGGGCCTCGTCCCCGGTGCCATAAACCAGTGCCTGAAAAAACAGCAATCCTTCGCGAAACACGATTGTTCCGCCCCCGGCCATGGCCCCGACCACCAATGCCAGTATCGACAGCACAAGCTGTTCGCTTTTGACAAGGCGACGCAGTTGACTGAGCAGTTGGTTGGACTTGAAAAGCTTTTCGGCCATATCGGGTTACCGGCGGGAACGGGTGAAACAGGATGTGATCATATGATTACAAGTTCCTGCGAATAAAAGGTAAAGGTCGGTAAATCCAATATTTTTTGCCACTATCAGCATTTTTCAGGCACAAATGATGACCTTTGTTCGTTCAAAATGCTGTTTAGAGTGGGAAATGACCTGCCTTTCAAAAAACCATCATTGATCTTGCAACGAAAAATAACGCATGTTTGTTGCAATACAGGCTTTTTGGCTGGCGGGACTTGGCCGCACACAACAACAAATTCCTTTTTCAGGACTTCCGATAAATGACTGAAAGTCAAAAATCGGGCGCCACCATCGCCCGTCCGCTCCCCGGTTTTGTCGAATTCGTGGTATTGATGGCGATCACGATTGGTCTGGTCGCGCTTTCGATCGATAACCTGTTACCGGCATTCGGCCCGATCGCCACCGATTACGGCATCGAAGACGGCAACCGCATGCAGTTGCTGATCTATGTCTTCATGATTGCCTTTGGCCTGATGCAGATCGTTTATGGCCCGCTGGCCGACAGCTTTGGCCGCAAGCGTATCTTGATGCTGGGTCTTTCGATTTATGCCATCGGCACGGTCATGGCGATTTTTGCCGACAGTTATGACCATCTTCTGATCGCGCGTTTCGTTCAGGGGCTTGGTGCAGCGGCTCCGCGCGTCCTGACGATTGCGATCACGCGTGACTGTTTCGAAGGCCGCGAAATGGCCCGCGTCATGTCGTTCGTGATGATGATCTTTATCATCGTGCCGGTCTTTGCCCCGGCATCGGGCAGCCTGATCCTTGCCCTTGCCAACTGGCACATGATTTTCGTCAGCACCCTTGTCCTGGCGATCATTATTGCCGTCTGGTACAGCCTGCGGATGCCCGAAACGCTAAATCCCGAATACCGGCATAAACTGTCACTCAGCCGGATTGCGCGCGATATCAAAACCACCATCACCAACCGCCAGACGCTGGGTTATGCAACGGCGATGGGGCTGATGTTTGCCTGTCTGATGGCTTATATCGGATCGGCCCAGCAGATTTTCGAAACCGAGGTTTACGGACTTGGCGTCTGGTTCCCGCTGGTGTTCGGGATGATCGCCGCCTGCATGAGCGTTTCATCCTTCGTCAATGCCCGGCTTGTCCGCAAGATCGGCATGCACAAACTCTCCCAGGGCGGGCTTCTGGTGATGGCAATCAGCAGCCTGATCAATCTGGGCATCGCCTTTGGCTTTGACGGTGCCCCGCCGCTTCCGGTGTTTGGTGTGGGTCTTACGGTCACACTGTTCTGCTTTTCCATGACCATGCCGAATTTCAATTCGCTGGCGATGGAACCGGTTGGCCGGATTGCCGGCACCGCATCCTCGATGATCGGGGTTTACAGCACCCTGATCGGCGTTGTCGCGGGCGGCATCATCGGTCAACTATTCAATGGCACGGTGATCCCCCTAGTGGGCGGCTATCTGGCTCTTGCGGTGCTGGCCATCATCATTGTCGGCATTACCGAACGCGGGAAGTTTTTCCACGCGACGCATTGATGACCGACCAAATGTAAAAAAAGCCCCGCAGCCGGAAAGCTGCGGGGCTTTTTTTGTTTTGTACGATCACGCCTGACGCGGATCGTAATTCAGGTTCGGCGCCAACCAGCGTTCGGCTTCGGCCAAAGTCATGCCCTTGCGCTCGGCATAGCTTTCAACCTGATCGCGTTCGATCTTGCCAAGGCCGAAATATTTGGCTTCGGGATGGGCGAAATAGAACCCGCTGACCGAGGATGCCGGGGTCATGGCACAGCTTTCGGTCAGTCTGACACCGACATTCTTTTCCGCATCAAGCAACTGCCACAGCGTACGCTTTTCCGTATGTTCCGGGCAGGCCGGATATCCCGGTGCCGGACGAATACCGCGATAGTTTTCGGCAATCAGTTCCGCATTCGGAAGGTTTTCATCCGCCGCATAGCCCCAAAGTTCCTTACGCACCTTTTCATGCATGCGTTCGGCAAAGGCCTCGGCAAAGCGGTCGCCAAGGGCCTTGACCAGAATGGCGTTGTAATCGTCATGCTCGGCTTCAAGCTTTTTGGCGATTTCTTCGACCTGCGGCCCGGCGGTGACGACAAAACCACCGATATAGTCGGTTTTACCCGACTCTTTTGGTGCAATGTAATCGGCAAGGGCCCGGTTCGGACGTTTGTTGTTTTCACGGAACATCTGCTGGCGAAGCGTGCGCAGCATTACCGGTTCATTCTGATCGGGTGCCGGGGTGACTTCGATATCGTCACCCATCGAATTGGCCGGCCAGATGCCGACAACCGCACAGGGCTTGAACCATTTTTCATCGACAATGCGTTTAAGCATCGCCTTGGCGTCTTCGTAAAGGCCACGTGCGGTTTCGCCGACCTTCTCGTCCTGCAGAATGTCCGGGAAACGGCCATGCAGTTCCCAGGTTTCAAAGAACGGCTTCCAGTCGAACCGTTCAACCAGTTCGGCCAGATCAAAGGTTTCAAACCGGGTAATGCCCGGTTTGGCCGGTGCGGGAACATCATAGGCATCCCAGTCAAGCTGCACCTTGTTGGCGCGCGCGTCCGCAATGGCAAAACGTTTTTTCTGCAATTGCTGGGCGGCGTGTTTTTCCGCCATCGCAATATATTCCGCGCGAATTTCCGCGGCAAACCGTTCCCGGTGGGTTTCAGACACAAGCTGGCTTGCGACCCCCACCGCACGCGATGCGTCAATCACGTAAACCACCGACTTGTTATAGTTCGGGGCGATCTTGACTGCGGTATGGACCTTGGACGTGGTTGCGCCACCGATCAGAAGCGGGATGTTCAATCCTTCGCGTTCCATCTCGGCCGCCACATAGGTCATTTCCTCAAGCGACGGCGTAATCAGGCCCGAAAGACCGATCATGTCGACCTTTTCGGCCTTGGCGGTTTCGATGATTTTCTGGGTCGGCACCATCACGCCAAGGTCAAGGACCTCGAAATTGTTACATTGCAGGACCACGCCCACAATGTTCTTGCCGATGTCGTGCACATCGCCCTTGACCGTCGCCAGCAGGATTTTGCCGTTGGTTTCGCGCACGCCGTCCTTTTCTTCCTCGATGAACGGGATCAGGTAAGCCACGGCCTTTTTCATCACACGCGCGGACTTGACCACCTGGGGCAGGAACATCTTGCCCGCACCAAACAGATCACCGACCACATTCATGCCGTCCATCAGCGGCCCTTCGATAACGTGAAGGGGCTTATCGGCCTGCTGGCGGGCTTCTTCGGTGTCTTCTTCGACGAACTCGGCAATGCCGTTGACCAGCGCATGAGCCAGTCGTTCATTGACCGGCTTCTTACGCCATTCCAGATCGGCCTTTTTCTCTGGCCCGCCGGTGCCTTTGTATTTTTCGGCAACTTCAAGCAAACGGTCGGTCGCATCCGGGCGACGGTTCAGGATGACGTCCTCGACCCGCTCACGCAGCTCTGGCGGGATTTCCTCATACACGACCAGCTGACCGGCATTGACGATGCCCATATCCATACCGGCCTGCGTCGCATAATACAGGAACACGGAATGCATCGCTTCGCGGACCGGGTTGTTGCCCCTAAACGAGAAGGAAACGTTGGAAACACCGCCGGAAATCTTGGCGTATGGCAGACGTTCCTTGATCAGCTTGCAGGCTTCGATGAAATCAACGGCATAATTGTCGTGTTCCTCGATCCCGGTCGCGACGGCAAAGATGTTCGGATCGAAAATGATATCTTCGGGCGGGAAACCGACCTTGTCGACCAGCACGCGATAGCTGCGTTCGCAAATCTCGATCTTGCGGGTGACGGTATCGGCCTGCCCTTTTTCATCAAAGGCCATCACGACGACGGCGGCACCATAACGGCGCAGAAGGCGTGCCTGCTTGATAAAGGGTTCCTCGCCTTCTTTCAGGCTGATGGAGTTGACGATACCCTTGCCCTGAAGACATTTCAGACCGGCTTCGATCACGTTCCATTTGGAACTGTCGATCATGATCGGTACACGGGCAATATCGGGTTCAGCCGCCAGAAGATTGACGAATTTGACCATCGCCGTTTCGGCATCCAGCATCGCATCATCCATATTGATGTCGACGATCTGCGCGCCGTTTTCGACCTGCTGACGGGCAACCTCAAGGGCTGCGTCGTAATTTTCCTCGACGATCAGGTTTTTGAACTTGATCGATCCTGCGACGTTCGTGCGCTCGCCGATATTGATGAATCTTGAAATGTCACTCATGGGTCTGTTCGATCTCTTTTTTCAGCTTCCCGGCATCAGGCGGCGTTGAACGGCTCAAGGCCCGAAAGACGCATTTTCGGCTCGATCACGGGCAATTTGCGCGGGGTCGCATTTGCCACCGCATCGGCAATCGCCTTGATATGGGGCGGCGTCGTGCCACAGCACCCGCCCAGCAGATTGACCATGCCGGTATCGGCCCATTCCTTGACCAGTGCCGCCATTTCGGCATCCGACTGGTCATATTCGCCAAATTCGTTGGGCAGGCCCGCATTGGGATAAACCGAAACCCGGCATTCGGCAATGCGTGACAGTTCCTGAACATAGGGGCGCAACTGTGCCGCCCCCAATGCGCAGTTAAGCCCGATCGAGAACGGCTTGGCATGACGGACCGAATTGTAAAACGCCTCGGTCGTCTGCCCCGAAAGGGTCCGGCCAGAGGCATCGGTGATCGTGCCCGAAATCAGAACCGGTACATCTTCACCGCGTTCTTCAAGCACTTCGTCGATGGCAAACAGCGCCGCCTTGGCATTGAGCGTATCGAAAATGGTTTCCACCAGAAGCGTATCCGCCCCGCCATCCAGAAGGCCATTGACGGCTTCCTTATAAGCTTCGCGTAGCTGGTCGAAATTAACACCGCGGAAACCCGGATTGTTCACATCGGGCGAGATTGATGCGGTACGGTTGGTCGGGCCGATGGCACCGTTGACAAAGCGCACATCGCCGGGATGGGAGGCTTCCCATTCATCGCAGGCCGCGCGCGCGATTTTCGCACTTTCATAATTGATCTCGTAGGCAAGGCTTTCCATGCCGTAATCGGCCTGCGCAATCGTCGTCGCACTAAAGGTATTGGTCCCCTGAAGGTCCGCACCTGCGGCAATATATTGCAGGTGGATATCCTTGATGATGTCTGGCTGGGTCAATGACAGCAAGTCGTTATTGCCCTTCACATCCTGTTTCCAGTCGGCAAAGCGTTCACCGCGGTAATCTTCCTCGGTCAGCTTGTGCTTCTGGATCATGGTACCCATCGCACCATCAAGGATCAGGATTTTGTTTTCGGCCCGTTTACGCAGCAGGGCAATGCGTTCCTTGCGGTCATTCATCATCGTCATCCAGTCGTTTTGATCATGCAGGCTGTTTGGGCGGGTCGGTTCAGGCAGCAGCCTGTGCAACACCGCGAATACCCAGCGCATGACAGATGGCATATGTCAGTTCGGCACGGTTTAACGTATAGAAATGGAAATCGGCAACACCTTCGGCCATCAGGCCCTCGACCTGTGAAATGGCTTCGTGGAAGGCGACCATGCGACGCGTGTCGGGATCTTCGTCAAGGTCTTCAAACCGCCAATGCAGGCGCTTGGGTACCGATGCGCCGCACATATCGGCAAATTTCAAAAGCGATCCGAAATTGGTCACCGGCAGGATACCCGGCACAATCGGTGCGGTAATCCCGGCGGCAACACATTTGTCGCGGAACCGAAGGAACACCTCGTTATCAAAGAAGAACTGCGTGATCGCGCGGTTCGCACCGGCATCAATCTTGTGTTTCAGGTAATCGATTTCGAAATCGGCATTGGGGGCGTCCGGGTGGGTTTCCGGATAGGCCGAAACCGAAATATCGAAATCCGCAATCCGCTTAAGCCCTTCGACCAGATCAACCGCATAAGGATAGCCACCCGGCGTCGGGACATATTTATCGCCCGCATCAGGCAGGTCACCGCGCAGGGCAACAATCGACCGGATACCTTCATCCCAGTAATTGCGCGCAATACCTTCGATTTCTTCCTTGGTATGGCCAACACAGGTCAGGTGGGCCGCCGCCGGAATGCCGGTTTCGCCCTGAATGCGGGTGACACTGCTATGCGTGCGGTCGCGGGTTGATCCGCCTGCCCCATAGGTTACCGAAACAAAAGACGGGTTCAGCGGCGCCAGACGGTGGATCGAACGCCACATGGTTTCTTCCATCTTTTCCGTTTTCGGCGGAAAGAATTCGAACGAAACCCGCAAATCGCCATGCGAAGTGCCCTGTGGTGCGATGTCGTTTTTAACCGTCATTCTTTTAATCCTGTCTTGTCGTTCCGGTGGAACGGGTCGTTATTCATCATTATTATGGTATCAAGCTGCCGGTTTGTTACTCGGCAGCTTCGTTATTATTGTTCGCTATCGGCGCCTTCTGTTCCTTTGCGGATGCATGTGCGGACCAGATTCGCACCGTCAGGGGCTTGCCCGGCAGGCTTATGACATCGCCGGGCGAAAGTTCACATGCGCGAAACCACGTATTGATCGCCCCGTCTTCAAAGCCAAGCCGCCGATGCGCGTGCTCTTCGCGCAGTTCTTCGCGGTCATGGGTCGCAAAATCAACCACCATCAGCCTGCCATTAGGCGCCAGAACGCGGGCAGCTTCGGCGATGGCGGCTTCGGGGCGTTCGGCGTAATGCAGCACCTGATGCAGGGTCACAACATCAAACATTCCGGCCGGATAAGGCAGTTGATACATATCGGCCTGCCTTACCAGACAGTTCGAAAGATCGGCGCGCTGCAAGCGTGCGCGTGCGACCGCCAGCATCTCGCGCGACATATCAACGCCGACGCCCTCTTCGGCCGTTTTGCCCAGAAGTTCCAGAATCCGGCCCGTACCGGTCCCGATATCAAGAATACGGCCCCCGGAAAGATCGCCGATGGCGTCAATAAGCGCCCGTTCGACCACCGCTTCGTCGATATGAAGTGACCGGATTCGATCCCAGTCATCGGCATTCGCACGGAAATATTCCGTCGCAATCTGTTCGCGCTGCGCCTTGACCTGCTCAAGCCGGGTACGATCAAGCGAGAGGGTTTCGTCATCGCGGGGCAACAGATCAAGAACCGGCTGCAACAGTTCGGCCCCCGGACCTGTATTGGGTGTGCGATAAAAAACCCATGTCCCTTCACGGAATCGGACAAGCAAACCGGCTTCGCACAGCAATTTCAGATGACGCGACACACGCGGCTGGCTCTGCCCGATGATCTGGGTGATCTCGCTGACCGTCAGTTCGCATTCGGCACAGATCGCCAGCAGGCGAAGACGTGTCGCCTCTGCCGCTGCGCGTAACCTTGCAAGGACCTGTTCCATTTCGCTGCCTCCGCCAACTCCGAAAAGACATAAAGATATGTTTATATTTAATCAAGACCTATTTACCCACCCCAAAGGAGTATGGCAAAAAAGCAACACGCCAAATCCCATTGATCGAGCACATAATTTTGTGTGCTGGTGTTTAAACTTTCCCTATGCTAACCACATTGGTATCTGAGACGTGTGCGATGCATGGTCCTGTTTTCTTCGCGGGCAACAGGACAGGTAGCGTTTTTGAAATCCCGATTTCAAAAACGTCTCGGGGTCGGGGAAAGTTTGTATCGAAAATCGTTTGGCAAAAAATAATGAAGCTTCGAACTTTGCTTTCGCTGTGCGCTGGTGCATCTCTGTCCATGCTGACAGCATGCGCGTCCACCCAGCCGGCACAGGACATGAGTGACTATGACCCTCTCGAACCGGTGAACCGGGTCGTGCACGGAGTTAATGGCGCCGTAGACTTTATGGTCCTTTACCCAGCCGCCATGTGGTATCGCGACATTGCACCGCAGCCGGTAAAAACCGCTGTCCGCAGTTTTGTGCGCAACATCGGCGAGCCGGTGAATGCATTGAACTCGCTGCTGCAAGGGGAACCTGATCAGGCCGCTGACTCCGTACAGCGCTTCATCATGAACACCACAATCGGCTTCCTTGGTTTCAATGATGTGGCTGCCGATTTCGGCATTGCCTATCATTCAGAAGATTTCGGCCAGACTCTTGGCCATTACGGCATCGGTGGCGGTCCTTACATTGTCCTGCCGCTGCTTGGTCCGTCGAACCTGCGTGATACGACCGGCATTGCCGTTGATTACGTGGCAAACCCGCTGACCTGGGGCAGCCGGAACAGCGATACCCTTGATGCGCTCTATCTTGGTTCGCTGGGTTTGACAGCACTTGACGCACGCTATCGTACGCTCAACCAGCTCAACGAATTGCAGCAGTCGTCGATTGACTATTATGCCGCTTTGCGTAGCCTGTATCGTCAGCAACGCAACGCCGCCATTCGGAACGGTGCAGATCCTTCGGCACCGAATTTCGAAGACGAAAGCGCTTCTGCCGACTTCGACGATGCGTTTGAAGCCGCGGCAAATTAATGGTTCGATCGAACATGAAAAGCAAATTTACGATTCCCGCACTGGCGGCAGCAATCGTTAGCGCGACCGGCCTTCTGGCCGGTCCTGCATTTGCAGGTAATGCAAACACTGCGCCGTCCCTGACGGTAGAGGTCGCTGTAAGCAGCAACGCATCCGAGGTAATCAAGACTCTTGCGAATGAAGCGATTATCGGCCTGACCGACCAGTCGCTTAGCAACGATACCCGTCGGCAGAACTTTGTTGCGCTGATGGACCGTTACTTCGCAATGGATGTGATTTCCCGGTTTGTTCTGGGACGTTACTGGCGCTCGATCTCCGAGGAAGAACTTAACGAGTTCGCCGATCTTCTTCAGGACTATCTGGCTCTTAACTACGCCAGCCAGTTCAAGGATTTCAATGGCGAGCAGTTCGTTGTCGGCGACGAGAAACAGCAGAACAAGGATACCTTCGTCAATTCGCAGTTTGTCCGCCCGGATGGTCCGCCGGTTTCGATTATCTGGCGTCTGCGCGAATTCGGTGATGAATATAAAATCATTGATGTGACCGTCGAAGGTCTAAGCATGGGCATCACCCAGCGCGATGAATTCACCGCCGTCATTCAGAAAAACGGCGGCAAGGTCTCGGCATTGACCGAAAATCTGCGTGCAAAAGTCGGAAAATAATTCCGCATAGACCCTCCCGGAAATCAAAAAGCCACCGGTAAATTTACTGGTGGCTTTTTTCATGCACAGATATGATCAAGATAATAAAAGGCCGCCCATCGGGCGGCCTTTCGTTCTTAACCGCGGGTCAGCGGTTTGTATTTGATGCGATGCGGGCGGTCGGCCGCGTCACCGTAACGGCGTTTATAATCCGCCTCGTATTCCTGATAGTTGCCTTCGAACCATTCGACATGCGAATTGCCTTCGTAAGCCAGGATATGGGTCGCGATACGGTCAAGGAAGAAACGATCGTGCGAGATAACCACGGCACAACCGGCAAATTCCAGCAGACCTTCTTCAAGCGCGCGAAGCGTATCAACGTCAAGATCGTTGGTCGGTTCATCGAGCAGCAGGACGTTAGAACCGGATTTCAGCATCTTGGCAAGATGCACACGGTTACGTTCACCACCGGAAAGCTGCCCGACCTTTTTCTGCTGATCCGCACCCTTGAATGCAAACTGCGACACATAGGCGCGCGAGCTCATCGGGCGTTTACCCAGAAGGATTTCGTCCAGACCGTCGGAAACTTCCTGCCAGACGGTCTTGTTCGGATCAAGCGAGTCACGCGACTGATCGACATAGCCCATCTTGACGGTTTCACCGATCTTGAGCGTACCAGCATCGGGTGTATCGCTGCCGGTCAGCATTTTGAACAAAGTGGTTTTACCCGCGCCGTTCGGACCGATCACACCAACAATGCCACCCGGTGGCAGACGGAAATGCAGATCATCAAACAGAAGCTTGTCGCCAAATGCCTTGGTAAGGCCTTCGGCCGTGATCACCTCGTTACCAAGGCGTTCGGCAATCGGAATAACAATCTTGGTTGAATCCGGAACCGCCTTTGCGGCTTCGGCAACGAGATCGTCATAGGCACGAACACGGGCCTTGGATTTCGCCTGACGGCCTTTCGGGTTCTGACGGATCCAGTCCAGTTCGGATGCCAGCTGTTTCTGACGGCTACCTTCCTGACGGGCTTCCTGTTCCAGACGCTTCTGCTTCTGTTCCAGCCAGGATGAATAGTTGCCTTCGTAAGGGATGCCCTGACCACGGTCGAGTTCAAGAATCCACCCGGTAACGTTATCGAGGAAGTAACGATCGTGGGTAACCAGAATGACAGTACCCTGATAATCTTCAAGGTGACGTTCCAGCCACGCAACCGATTCCGCATCCAGATGGTTGGTCGGTTCGTCAAGCAGCAGGATGTCGGGCTTTGCAAGCAACAGACGGCAAAGCGCGACACGGCGGCGTTCGCCACCAGAAAGCTTGGTCACATCTGAATCCTTGGGCGGGCAACGCAGCGCATCCATGGCGATATCAAGCGTACGCTCAAGATCCCAGCCATTGGCCGCATCAATGCGTTCCTGCAATTCCCCCTGCTCGGCGAGGAGATTATTCATCTCGTCATCGGTCATCGGCTCGCCAAAGGCCATGCTGATTTCATTGAAACGTGCGAGATCGTCAACGATCTGACCGCAACCTTCCATGACGTTGCCCAGAACATCCTTTTCCGGGTTCAGCTGCGGTTCCTGTTCAAGGTAACCGACGCGAACACCTTCGGCTGGCCATGCTTCGCCGGAATAATCCTTTTCGATGCCCGCCATGATCTTAAGCAGGGTCGACTTACCGGCACCGTTGTTCCCAAGAACACCGATTTTCACACCCGGCAGGAAGGACAGCGTAATGCCTTTGAAAAGTTCGCGACCGCCCGGAAGGATCTTGGTCAGGTCCTTCATGACGTAGATATACTGGTAGGATGCCATTAAATTCCCCATCCAAAATGTGAGAAATCCCGGACCATGCCGGGACATGCGGATCGCCGCCTTGCGACCATCCAGAAAGCTTTGCCCGTTTGTAACCGACCGGCCCCTTACAAACAATGACAAACAATCGCAATCGATGTGATGCGCTTTGAATCTGCATCGATGGAAACGACGCGGGCAAAACCGCGCCCGGAAACACACCTCTCAGGGCAAAATCAACCGTTAATAATGCATAATCAAGCAAATATGCACGTATTTCGATTAAAAACAGGCTGCCATTGTGCAGCGCAGAAAAACATCGAAAAAATGGCGGTTTTGGTAGGTTTTTTCAGCGTTTCCAGCAGGTTGAGCCCCCCGGGAGCGCTAATGTCTACGACTAATGATTAGCTTCTTGCGCATTCTGAAAACTGTTATCGAATTCGCTGGCAATGGTGCGTGCAAACACCACCACTGCACCAAAAGCAGGCGGACCGGCACAAAAAAGAACTCAATAGCCGGTCGGCAGGGAAGTTTTCATTTTCTAGGAAGGAGACGCGCTATGGATGAGCAAAGCGCAGCCTACTGGAAGCGAAACGTAAAACTGGTGACCACCTTGTTGATCATCTGGTTTGTCGTTTCCTACGGTTTCGGCATCTTGTTTGTCGATGTGATGAACAACATCAAGATTGCGGGCTTTGAACTCGGGTTCTGGTTCGCCCAACAGGGGTCCATTTACGTCTTTGTCGCGTTGATTTTCGTTTACGTGTCCAAGATGAACAAACTGGACCGTGAATTCGACGTTCGCGAAGACGACTGACGTCGGTGAAAATTCCGGATCCGGGGAGACAGACAAATGGATCTTACTACCCTTACCTATATCGTCGTCGGCCTGAGCTTCGCGCTGTATATCGGCATCGCGATCTGGGCCAAAGCAAGCACCACCGGCGAATTTTATGTCGCGGGCAAAGGTGTTAACCCGGTCGTCAACGGTATGGCGACTGCCGCAGACTGGATGTCTGCTGCATCCTTCATTTCAATGGCCGGCCTGATTGCCTTCCTTGGCTATGGCGGCTCGGTCTACCTGATGGGCTGGACTGGCGGCTACTGCCTGCTGGCAATGCTTCTGGCACCTTATCTGCGCAAATACGGTAAATTTACCGTGCCGGAATTCATCGGGGACCGGTACTACTCCAAAACGGCACGTATCGTTGCCGTTATCTGCCTGATCTTCATTTCCTTCACCTATGTTGCAGGCCAGATGCGCGGCGTTGGTATCGTGTTCTCGCGCTTCCTTGAAGTCGAACTGCTGACCGGCCTGATCGTCGGCATGGGCATCGTCTTCGTTTATGCCGTTCTTGGCGGCATGAAGGGCATCACCTACACCCAGGTGGCGCAATATTGCGTTCTGATCGTTGCCTATACCATTCCGGCAATCTTCATCGCCTTCCAGCTGACCGGCAATCCGCTGCCGCAGCTGGCATTCGGCTCCACGGTTAATGGCACGGGCGATCATATGCTTGATCGTTTGAACCAGATCGTGACCGAACTGGGCTTCCTTGAATATACAACAACCAGCAAATCGACGATCGACATCTTCTGCATCACACTTGCGTTGATGGTCGGTACGGCAGGTCTGCCGCACGTTATCGTCCGCTTCTTCACGGTTCCGAAAGTACGTGATGCACGTTCATCGGCCGGTTGGGCGCTGGTATTCATCGCGATCCTTTACACCACCGCCCCGGCAGTTGGTGCGATGGCACGCCTGAACCTGACGGAAACCGTGCAGATCGGCGCGGTTGGCGATCCGGAAGGCAACCTTAAAATCGAAGATCGTCCGGATTGGATGACCCGTTGGGAAGCCACCGGTCTTCTGAAATTTGAAGACAAAAACGGTGACGGTCGTATCCAGTACTATAACGATGCCAACAAGGACTTTGCCGCCAAAGCCGCTGAATATGGCTGGGCCGGTAACGAACTTAAGGTTGACAACGACATCATGGTTCTGGCCAACCCGGAAATTGCACAGCTTCCGAACTGGGTGATTGCCCTTGTCGCAGCCGGTGGTATTGCCGCCGCACTGTCAACGGCAGCCGGTCTGTTGCTTGTGATCTCGTCGGGTATCTCGCATGACCTTCTGAAAGGCACATTGACGCCGGATATGACAGAAGGGCAGGAACTGATGGCCGGCCGTATCGCAGCCGCCGTCGCAATCGTGATTGCTGGTTATCTTGGATACAACCCGCCTGGCTTCGTGGCACAGGTGGTGGCCTTCGCCTTCGGTTTGGCGGCGGCATCACTGTTCCCGGTTATCATCATGGGAATCTTCTCCAAGAAGGTTAACCGCGAAGGCGCGATTGCCGGCATGCTTGTCGGTCTTGTTTTCACCATGGGCTATATCATGTCCTACAAGGGCATCTTTATCCCGGTACTGATCGAAAACGTTCCGGCAAACTGGCTGTTCGGCATTTCGCCGGAAGGCATCGGTGTTGTTGGTATGATCCTGAACTTCCTCGTTGCTTTCGGCGTTTCGAAAGTTACCGCAGAACCGCCGGCACATATCCAGCACCTGATTGAAGATATCCGTGTTCCGAAAGGAGCCGGTAGCGCCGTTGACCATTAATCGGTCGACTGGTTTGCAAGAAACCTGTTGCTGGCCCCCGGAATTACCTCCGGGGGCCTTTTCTTTTGCCGCGAACTCGGGCAACAATGCATCACGACAGGGAGGAAGGTCATATGAGTCTGGAATTAAAAGAAATCAGCGATTTCCTTAAGCAGCATCACCCGTTCGACCTTTTGCCTGACGACGTGATCAATGCCCTGCCCAAACGCCTGACCGCGCGCTATTTTCGCAAAGGGACGAAAGTCCTGTCGCCTGAACAGCAATGCCTGCATCTGCACATCATCCGGACGGGCGGAACCGAAACACGCGACCCCGATGGCCAGCTTCTTGCCCGCCTTGGCGAAGGTGAATGTTTTGGTGTGCGCGCGATGTTCCGCAATGGCAAGGCCGCCAACAACATCACCATGCTCGAAGACAGCCTTGTCTATCTGCTGCCCGAAAAGGATTTCCACGATCTGGCGGGGAAATACCCGCAGTTCAATTACTTCTTTGAACAGATGGGCGGGGCCCGCCTTCGCAGCGGCATGCAGTTGCTTGAAAAACGTGATGATGATCAGCTTAAACTGATGTCGATCCGGGTTTCCGATCTGATCGCCCGTGATCTGGTCAGTATTGATATCGGTGCATCGATTCTCGAAGCAGGCAAGCTTATGAGCGCCGAACGGGTTTCCTGCCTGCTGATCACGCAAAACGGCGATGAGGTCGCAGGCATCATGACCGATCGCGACCTTCGTAATCGGGTCGTCGCCGAGGCCCGATCATTTGACGAGCCGGTGACCAACATCATGACGCCGAACCCGATCAGCATCGGGCCGGACGATTATGCCTTTGACGCGCTTCTGACCATGACGCGCCACAATGTCCGACACCTTCCGGTGATGAAGGACGGTAAGGCGATTGGCATGATCACCACCAATAATCTGCTGGCCCGCCAATCGCTTTCGGCGGTTCATATGGTCGGGCGCATTCGTAAAATGACCAAACCCGCCGATATGGCAAAGGTCATCGCACAGGTGCCCGAACTGCTGAGCAACCTGATCGAAGCCGGGGCGACATCGCGCAATGCCGGGCATATCGTCACCACCCTTTCGGATGCGGCAACATCGCGCCTGCTGCAACTGGCCGAGGAAAAATTTGGCCCGCCGCCTGTCCCCTATGTCTGGATGGCGGGTGGATCGCAGGGGCGCCAGGAACAGACCGCCCTGTCGGATCAGGATAATTGCCTGATCCTTGATGACGCCTATGATCCCGATCAACACGGGGACTATTTCAAGTCATTGGCCGATTATGTTTGCGATGGCCTTGATACCGTCGGCTATGTCTATTGCCCCGGCGAAATGATGGCGAAAACCGCCGAATGGCGGCAGCCTGTCCGCATCTGGCAGCAATATTTCAACAAATGGATCGAACAGCCTGAACCCAAGGCATTGATGCTGTGCTCCGTCTGGTTCGACTTGCGGCCGATCCATGGGACGCGGTCGATTTTTGAAGACCTGCATCGCATGATCATCACCAAAGCCAAGGGCAACCGTATTTTCCTGGCTTACATGGTCGGGAATGCTCTGACCCATCACGTGCCGCTTGGCTTCTTCAAGAATTTCGTGATGGTTCGTGGTGGTGAACATGACCGCACGCTGGATATGAAACATAACGGCGTGGTGCCGATTGTCGATATCGCGCGCATCCACGCGCTTGCGAACGGCATTGACGTGGTCAATACCTATGAACGGCTCGAGGCCGCGATGGCCTTCCCCTCGATCAGCAAACAGGGGGCATCCGACCTTCTGGATGCGTTTGAATTCATCAGCATCACGCGCCTGAAACATCAGGTCCGGCAAATCCGCAACGGGGATCGCCCCGATAACTTCCTGCATCCCGAAAGCCTGTCGGCGTTTGAACGCACCCATCTGAAGGACGCATTTTCGGTGATCAAGAACCTGCAGACCGCCCTTGAGAACGCCTTTGGCAAAAGCGGGACATAACAATGGGCCTGCGTCAGAAAATCGTCGATAGCGACTTTTACCGCCAGATGGTGCAACGCCGGGCGACCGGGCCGCTTCGTTCCTATTACGACATACCCGCCGCCGATCCCGATACGCCGATCCGGAATGTCGAATTTGTCGCCCTTGATCTGGAAACCACCGGTCTTGATCCCAAACACGATGAAATCGTCTCGATTGGCTTGGTGATCATTCGTCAGCTCACAGTTGATTTTTCAAGCTGTCAGCATCTTCTGGTGCGGCCGAAAAAGGAACTCAGCGAAAGCTCGGTAATCGTGCACCGCATTTTCGACAGCGACGTCGAACAGGCCCCCGATATCGAGATCGCGCTGGCCCATATCCTGCCCATTCTGGCCGGGCGGGTTCTGGTCGCCCATCACGCACCGATCGAGCTCGGTTTCCTTGGTCATGCCTGCAAACGTTACTTTGGTGCATCTTTGCAGATTCCGACCGTCGATACACTGGTGCTGGCTCTTCGCGATCTGCACCGGCAGGGACAACCCATGAAATCGGGCGCGCTGAAACTGGAATCACTGCGCCATACCCACAACCTGCCGCCGTATCGCGTTCACAATGCGCTGTCGGATGCGATTGCCGCGTCGGGCCTGTTTCTGGCACAGATTGCCAAGCGTGATCCGAAAGGTGAACTTGAGCTTCGCCGCGTGCTGCGTTAATCCGTTATCAGGGGAAACGGGAACACCCGCCAGACCGATCCCGTCATAACAATAAATCAGGGGACTTCGCGCCGGATGTATGTGTTTATTATCACGACCGTTGTGGTCGGTTTTGCCTGTGCCGGTGTGGTTATGTTGCTGTTCCGCCTTTGGGGACGCAAGGCACCGAAATATGTCATCCCCTTTGTCGCGGCGATTGGCATGTTTGCCTATATGATCTGGGATGAATACAGCTGGTTTGACCGCTATGCCGGTCGCCTGCCCGGCCAGATCGATATCGTACAGACCTTTGCCGATGAAAATCCCTTTGCCCCCTGGACACTGATTTCCGCCCCGATCAACCGCTTTACCGCCATTGACCGGGAAAAGATCGTCGCTAATCCCGACAATCCTGGTCAGAAACGGGTCACGACCCTGCTTCTGAAAAAGGGTGCGGAAACGCTGGCCCTTACCCATCTGGTGGATTGCAATGCCGGAACACGGGGCTACATCACCGCTCAAACGGCCCTTGATGGCAACGGATTCCCGATTGGTATCAAAGAATGGTTTACGATGGACGAAAACGATCCGCTGCGTTCGGTCTGTGACTGATCTGATCCAATCCAATCGAAAATTTCCAAACAGGATCGGCCATGCCGGTCCTTTCTTTTTTGGCCACCACACCCCGGCAGGCTCCATCTTGATGGCACAGATGGTTGACGTCCCGCTATATTTCACTGAATATAGCGGGAAATGATCATCTGCTCCGCTCATCCTCCAGCCCGGAATTTTGCCATGCGCCATCTGATCCGAACCGGCCTTGCGTCCCTGTTGTTTCTGGCCACCGCAACGGCCGCCCGCGCCGAGGAAATCACGGTCTTTGCCGCCGCCAGCCTGACCGATGCCATGACACAGGTGGCCCAAAGCTATGCCACGGCGACCGGGGACACATTGCAGTTGTCCTATGCCAGTTCATCGACACTGGCCCGTCAGATCGCGGCGGGGGCCCCGGCTGATTTATTTATCTCGGCCAATCAGAAATGGATGACCTGGCTTGCCGATCAGGACCTGATCGCCACCAACAGCCGCCATGACCTTCTGGCCAATGCGCTTGTTCTGATTGCCCCCGCCGACAGTAACCTTGAACCGATCACGATCAATTCCCAAACCGATCTGACCAGCCTGATCGGTGACGAGGACCGCATTGCCGTTGGCGATCCGGATCATGTCCCCGCAGGCATCTATGCCAGGCAGGCACTTGAAAGCCTTGGTCAGTGGGAAACCATCGAACCAAGGCTGGCACGGGCCGATAATGTGCGCGCCGCACTCGCACTGGTGGAACGGGGTGAGGCACCGCTTGGCATTGTCTATGCCACCGATGCCGCCATCGCCACCGATGTCAAAACCATTGCCACCTTCCCCGAAAACAGTCATACGGCCATCACCTATCCGGTTGCGATCACCACCGGACAGACCAAACCCGCAACCGCAAAATTGCTGGCGTGGCTTTTGGGGGATGACGCGGGCACCATTTTTGCGGAATATGGTTTCAGACGCCCGGCAACCAGCCCAAAGACACAATAACAAACCATGATCACACTCACCGAAGCCGAGATCGAAGCCCTGCTGCTAAGCCTGCGCATTTCCGGCGTGGCGGTGATATGTGCCCTGCCCTTTGCCATTCTGGCTGCCGCCCTTCTGGCGCAGGCCCGCTTTCCCGGCAGGATTTTGGTCGATGCGCTGGTGCATCTGCCATTGATCCTGCCACCGGTTGTGATGGGCTATCTTTTGCTGATCAGTTTTGGCACCCGCGCACCGCTTGGCGCGTGGTTGCTGGAAACATTTGATATCCGTCTGATTTTCAGCTGGACCGGTGCGGCACTGGCCGCGGGGATCGTAAGCTTCCCGTTTCAGGTGCGCGCCATCAGGCTGGCACTGGAAAATATCGATCCCGGCCTTTATCACGCCGCCGAAACGCTGGGGGCCGGGCCGGTTGACCGGTTTTTCAGCCTGACATTGCCGCTTGCCCTGCCCGGTATCATTGCCGGGGCAATTACCGCCTTTGCCGCAAGCCTTGGCGAATTTGGGGCCATCATCACATTCGTGTCCAACGTTCCGGGTGAAACACGCACCCTGCCGCTTGCGATCTATACCGCGATCCAGACACCGGGCGGCGAACTGGCCGCCGCACGCCTTGCGGCCATTTCCATCGGACTTGCCCTGATCGGGCTTGTGCTTTCGGAATTTGCCATGCGCCATATCCGCAAAAGGGCCCGCGCATGAGCATTTCCGTCGATATTCACCACAAGATCGGCAAGCTGGACCTGCATGCAGAGTTCGATATTGCCGAACCCGGCATTACCGCCCTTTTTGGCCCGTCGGGCAGCGGCAAGACCACCATCATCAATGCGATTGCCGGATTGCTGCGCCCGGATCGGGGGCGGATCACCATCCATGACCGCCCTGTATTTGACAGCGTGCAACGGGTCAATCTGGCACCGCGCAAACGCCGGGTCGGTTATGTGTTTCAGGATGCCAGACTGTTCCCGCATCTGAGTGTCGCGGCCAACTTGTTTTACGCCCATAAACGCAGCGACCGGCCCATGAACAAAGCCGCCTGTGATGATGTCATCGCGATGCTCGGTATCGGCAATCTGCTATCGCGCCGCCCCAACCTTCTTTCCGGCGGCGAGAAACAGCGCGTCTCGCTGGGCCGGGCATTGCTGGGAAATCCGGAAATCCTGCTGCTGGACGAACCGCTCTCGGCCCTTGATCTGGCCCGCAAGAACGAGATCATCCCCTATCTGGAAAATCTGCGCGACGCGCGGCAATTGCCGATCCTTTATGTCAGCCACGCGATTGATGAAGTCGCCCGTCTGGCCGATCATATGGTGGTGATGGAAGGCGGCAAAACGCTTGCCAGCGGATCGGTGTTTGACATGCTGGGCCGAACCGACCTTGCCCCGCTTGCCGGGCAGTTCGATACGGGAACCGTACTTCCGGCCACGGTCAAAAGCCGCGATCCGCAGGGTGTCATAAGCTTCCTTGACTGTGCCGGGCAACGATTTGTCGTACCCTTCCTTGGCAAGAAATCCGGAAGCCCGGTGCGCCTGCATATCCGTGCACGGGATGTGATGATCGCCCGAACCGCTCCGACCGGGATCAGTGCCAATAACGTCCTGCCGGTAACGATCCGCGATATCGCCGATAATGGCGGCGATACGCTGGATGTCACACTGGGGCTGGGTCATGACGATACCGGTGAAAACCGCACAATCCATGCCCGCATTACCCAATGGTCGGCAACACGCCTGAAACTTGCGATCGGACAAAGGGTCTTCGCTGTGATCAAATCGGTCACGGTCGACGGGCATTTGCGCGCCGACGATCTTTAAGACCTGTCTTCGGTCGGCGGGGACGCATCGCCCGCCAGTTCATCGGCAAGCCTGCGTAGCTGGTCGGCCAGGGCTTCGTCCGCACGGGTTTGCGCATCGTCGTAAATCGCAATGATCCGCATCCCCGTCCCGGTCAGGCTGGCACCGCCACGGCCTGCACCCCCCATCCGGGTTTCAACAACCGGGGCGGCAAAGCTTCTGTTCAATTCTTCAAGCAGCATCCATGCCCGGCGATAGGACATGCCCATCGACCGCGCCGCCGCCGAAATCGACTGTTCACGATCAATCGCGCGCAGCAGATCGATCTTGCCATAACCAAGGCGAACGCCATCGGGCAATTCGATTTTAAGCCGGATTTTAAGGTCGGTTTTGCTCATGACGGACAATCTAGCGCCTTGGTCACATGCGCGCTACTGCCAACCGCGAAACGGGCATCCGTACAATCAGTTAACCGGGCTCACCAGCGTCCCGTCTGCAAACCACTGCGCCAGATTATCGACCACCATCTGCGCCATCGCATCGCGGGTTTCGACCGTGCCACTGGCGTTGTGGGGATACAGCACGACATTCTCAAACCCGGCAAAGGCACGGTCCATATGCGGTTCATTATGGAACACATCAAGCCCCGCCCCCGCAATCACGCCATCCCGAAGTGCTGCAATCAGGGCCGGTTCATCAATCACCGAACCACGTGCGATATTGATGACAAAACCGCGCGGGCCAAGTGCCTTCAGGACGTCGGCATTGATGATCCCCTGTGTCGCCGCCCCGCCGGGGCAGGAAATCATCAAAACATCCGCCCAGTTCGCAAGCCCGATCAGATCGGCCTCATAATGATAATCGACCGGTTTTTTGGATCGTCCGAAATAACCGATTTCCATGCCAATCGGCTCCGCCCGCGCGGCAATCGCCTGCCCGATCCGGCCAAGCCCGACAATGCCAAGCTTCTTGCCGCGTGCCGTTGTGGTTAACGGCATCGCCCCCTTTTCCGACCATTGTCCGCTGCGCGCCCAATGATCACCAACAACCAGCCGCCGAAGCGTCGCCAGCAGCAGCATGATCGCGGTATCGGCCACGTCGTCATTCAAAACATCGGGCGTATTGGAAACGCGAATGCCGCGCGCCGTGCAGGCCGCAATATCAATCGCATCATAACCGACCCCGAAACTTGTAATGACCCTAAGGTTCGGCAGCTTTTCGATCAGCTCCGTCGGCACCCCGACCCCGGCGGTCGAAACAAGGGCTGTAATCCTGTCCGCCACATTGGCCAGAAACGCATCCTTGTCACTCGCCTGATCCCAGCGATGCAGTTCGTATTTCGCAGCAAGTTCTTCCATGTGACGCGGCCGGATGGCCGAAACAACGAGGATATGTTTGTCAGAACGCGACATCGGGGCTTCTCCGTTGGTGGCGGGAGGTCACAGACTAGCGGCATGCCACTTGTAAAACAAGAGAACAGGACAATTAACAGGCCCGTGCGCAGGCCGCCTGAACTTGCCACCTGTCGCTGCGCCATTGCACACTACCTGCCCGGATGGCGAATATGTACAACAGATATGACGCAAATATCCAATCGCGACGTCGCAAATTCACATCTAATCGTGCAAAATCATGACACTTGGTGGAGCCGCTTCTCATGACGCATTTTTCTGCTTTGTCGCTGTTAAAGAATGCTCTTACAGGACAAAAGAACTGGCAGGAGCAATGGCCCGACAGCCAACCGAAGGCAGAATATGACGTCGTCATTGTCGGTGCCGGCGGGCACGGGCTTGGCGCGGCCTACTATCTGGCCAAGGAACATGGCATCACCAATGTCGCCGTGATCGACAAGGGCTGGCTGGGTGGCGGCAATACCGGGCGCAACACCACGATCATCCGGTCAAACTATCTTTATGATGAAAGTGCCCGGCTTTATGACCATGCCGTTGATCTCTGGGAAGGTCTTAGCCAGGATCTGAATTACAACGTCATGTTTTCGCGCCGCGGCGTTCTGATGCTCGCACACAATGTTCACGACGTTCAGTCCTTCCAGCGCCACATCCATTCCAACCGCCTGAACGGTGTCGATAACCGCTGGCTCACGCCCCAGGAAGCCAAGGAATTCTGCCCGCCGCTTAATATTTCGCCCAATGCACGCTATCCGGTCGTCGGTGCCGCCCTTCAGATGCGTGCCGGAACCGCCCGCCACGATGCGGTTGCGTGGGGCTATGCGCGCGGGGCATCGCAACGCGGTGTCGACATCATCCAGAACTGCCCGGTTACCGCAATCCGCCGCGGGCCGGATGGCGCGGTCGAAGGCGTTGAAACCGCCAAGGGCTTTATCCGTGCGAAAAAGGTCGCGGTTTCGGCCGCTGGTCACACCAGTGTCGTGATGGAAACCGCCGGTGTGCGCATGCCGCTTGAAAGCTATCCGCTTCAGGCACTGGTATCCGAACCGGTCAAGCCGATCTTCCCCTGTGTCGTCATGTCCAACACCGTGCATGCCTATATCAGCCAGTCGGACAAGGGCGAACTCGTGATCGGATCGGGCACCGATCAATATACCAGCTATTCCCAACGTGGCGGCCTGCCGCTGATCGAACATACGGTTGCCGCGATCTGCGAGATTTTCCCGATCTTCAACCGCATGCGGATGCTGCGCAAATGGGGCGGCATTGTTGACGTGACCCCGGATCGCTCCCCGATCCTTGGCATGACCCCCGTACCCGGCCTTTACGTCAATTGCGGCTGGGGCACGGGCGGGTTCAAGGCCACACCGGGGGCTGCCCATACCCTTGCATGGACGGTTGCTAAAGGCACCCCTCATGACATCAACGCCCCCTTCACGCTGGACCGTTTCCGGACCGGCCGTCTGATTGACGAAGCGGCCGCAGCCGCCGTCGCTCACTGAGGAGAACGAACATGCTTCTCATCCATTGCCCCTATTGCGATGAAACGCTGCCGGAACTGGAATTCACCTATGGCGGCGAAGCCCATATCGCGCGCCCGGAAAATCCGGCGGACAAAACCGATGATGAATGGCGCGATTTCCTGTTCATCCGCACCAATGTCAAGGGACCGCATTTTGAACGCTGGCGTCATGCCCATGGCTGCGGCCGGTTCTTTAACGCCGTGCGCGACACCGTTTCGGACCGGTTCCTGACGACATACAAGGCGGGCGAACCGCGCCCTGACCTTGCTGTTTTGCTTGAAGATGCCGCAAAGAAGGAGCCTTCGAAATGACCGCTTTCCGTGTTCCGGGGCGTGGCCGGGTCCTTCACAATCGGCCGGTTTCATTCACCTTTGACGGCGACACCTATCAGGGGCTTGAGGGCGACACTGTCGCATCTGCCCTGATCGCCAATGGCGTTCACCTGATGGGGCGTTCGTTCAAATATCATCGTCCGCGCGGCCCGATTGCCGCAGGCTCGGAAGAACCGAACGCTCTGATCGGAACACGTCGCGGCAAGGGACAGTTTGAACCCAACACGCGCGCAACCGTGCAGGAAATCTGGAACGGGCTTGAAACCAGCAGCCAGAACAAATATCCCAACCTGAAATTCGATATCGGCGCGATCAACGACCGCCTTTACATGCTGTTTTCCGCCGGGTTCTATTACAAGACCTTCATGTGGCCACGGTCCTTCTGGGACAAGGTTTACGAACCCTTCATCCGGGCGGCTGCCGGTCTTGGCGTATCGCCGACCGAGCCCGATCCGGACAATTACGCATCCCGTTACCTGCATACCGATATTCTGGTTGTCGGTGCCGGTCCTGCCGGCCTTGCCGCCGCACGTGCCGCCGCGGAATCCGGGCTTCGCGTCACACTGGTCGATGAAAACGCCGAACCGGGCGGAACGATTTTAAGCGAACCACAGGCAAAAATTGACGGCAAACCGGCATGGGATTGGCTGGAGGCCGAGCTTGATGCCCTGACCGACCTTGGTGTCCGGATCATGACCCGCACCACAGCGATTGGCTATTACCATCAGAATATGATCGGCCTGTGTCAGAAACTGACCGATCATCTCGAAAAACCGGCCGCCAGCACCCCGCGGGAACGGATGTGGCGGGTCCGCGCCAAACAGGTCATTCTGGCGCAGGGTGCGCTTGAAAAGCCGCTGGTATTTGATGGCAATGATCGCCCGGGCGTAATGCTGGCCGGATCGGCGCAAACCTATCTGAACCGCTATGGCGTGCGTGTCGGAAACAATGCCGTCGTCGTCACCAGCCATGACAGTGCATGGTATGCCGCCTTTGATCTGGCATCGGCCGGAACAAAAATCGGGGCCATTGTCGACACCCGCCCGACCCCGAATGCCGACCTTGTCAAGGAAGCCGCCGCACGCGGGATCACGGTCTTTGCCGGTTATACCGCAACCGGCACCTCGGGCCGCCTGCGCATCAAATCGGTGCGGATCAACAAGGTTGAAAATGGCACCGTTCTGGCCGCCCAGACATTGGCCTGCGACAGCCTTCTGGTTTGCGGGGGCTGGACCCCGTCGCTCCATCTGTTTTCCCATACCAAGGGGACGCTTAAATGGGATGACCAAAGCCAGACCTTCCTGCCCGACCGCATTACCGAGGATTGCCAGATCGCCGGTGCCGGACGTGGGCTTTGGGGGATCGAGGCCGCCCTTAATGACGGGGCCGCAATGGGCACGGCTGCGGCCAAAGCCCTTGGTAAAACCGCCACAGTCAAAACGCTTTCGGTTGCCGATGATCGCCCCGGTACGGGTGCCAGCCACACCGAACTTCCGACCGACCTTGATGCTGGCAAGGCCCGCGCCTTTGTCGATTATCAGAACGATGTGACGGCCAAGGATCTGCGCCTTGCCGTGCGCGAAGGCATGCGCTCGATCGAGCATGTCAAACGCTACACCACCAATGGCATGGCCACCGATCAGGGCAAGATGTCAAACATCAACGGCCTGAACATTGCCGCCGATGCGCTTGGCAAGAAACAGCCCGAAGTCGGCCTGACCACCTTCCGCCCGCCCTATACCCCGACGACCTTCGGGGCGTTTGTCGGCTATCACAAGGGGGATCATTTCGAAGTCACCCGCAAAACCCCCATCGATAGCTGGGCCGAGGAAAACGGCGCCGTGTTCGAACCGGTCAGCCTGTGGCGTCGTGCATGGTATTTCCCCAAGGACGGCGAAGACATGGACGCCGCCGTGCGTCGCGAATGCCGCGAAACGCGCAAATCGCTTGGCATGTTTGACGCATCCACCCTTGGCAAGATCGAGGTGGTCGGCCCCGATGCGGTTGAATTCATGAACCGCATGTATACCAACCCCTGGACCAAACTTGCCCCCGGTCGCACCCGTTATGGCCTTTTGCTTGGCGATGATGGTTATATCCGCGATGACGGCGTGATTGGCCGTCTGACCGATGACCGTTTCCACATCACCACCACCACCGGTGGGGCGGCGCGTGTGCTGAACATGATGGAAGATTACCTTCAGACGGAATGGCCGGATCTGAAAGTCTGGCTGACCTCGACCACCGAGCAATGGGCGACCATTGCGCTCAACGGCCCGAATGCGCGCAATCTTCTGGCCCCGTTTGTCGAGGGGCTCGATATTTCCGACGAAGCCTTCCCGCATATGTCGATAGCCGAGTGCACGGTTGCCGGTTTCCCGGCCCGCCTGTTTCGCGTCAGCTTCACGGGCGAACTTGGATTTGAGGTCAATGTCCCCGCCCGTCATGGCCGCGCCCTTTGGGAAACGCTGTTCGCGGCGGGTCAGAAATACGATATCTGCCCCTATGGCACCGAAACCATGCATGTCCTGCGTGCCGAAAAGGGCTTCATCATTGTTGGTCAGGATACCGACGGGACGGTGACGCCTTATGACGCGGGTGCCGGATGGGCGGTTGGCAAAAACAAGCCCGACTTTGTCGGCATGCGGGCTCTTAACCGCCCGGACCTGACGGCAGAAGGCCGCAAACAACTGGTCGGGCTTCTGACCGATGATGGCACCTCCAAACTTGAAGAAGGCGCACAGATTGTCCTTGATCCGAACCAGCCGATCCCGATGAAGATGGTCGGCCACGTGACATCGTCCTATCACAGCGACGCGGCAGGTCGCCCGATTGCCCTTGCCCTGATCGAAGGCGGCCACGGCAAGACCGGCGAAACGGTTTATATCCCGATGCCGGACCGGACGATCAGGGCCACCATCACCGGCACAGTCTTTTACGACCCCGAAAATGCGCGCCTCAAACTTTAAATTCCAAGGTCATACAAGCGGAGATGACTGCAATGACTGCACATATCGACCTGTCCAAAGCCGGGATACTGGCCGAAAGCTCCGCCGTGCGTGTAGCACTTCTGCCCCCTGTCGCCCGCTTTTCCCTTCGGGCCGCAACGCCCGAACAAAAAGCCCTGTCAAAGGCGCTTGGCGTAACCCTTCCGGCCAAAATCGGCCAGTGCGGGCGCAAAGGGGATATTGAAATCATATGCCTTGGCCCGGACGAATGGACGATCATCGCCCCCGAAGATCAGGCAGGAACGATCAACGATGTCTGTGCCGCGATCTATGCCAAAACCCCGCACAGCCTGACGGAAATTTCCGACCGTGAGGTTACCGTCCATATCACAGGCCCGAAGGCCAGCGACCTGATCACCATCGGATGCCCGCGCGACCTTGATCAGCTCCCGGTCGGCGAAGCCCGCCGCACGGTCTTTGATGGTGTCACAACGGTGCTGTGGCGGGATGGCGAACAGGATTACCGCCTCGATCTTTGGCGCTCATTCGCCCCGCACGTCATCGCCCTTCTGGAAACGGGTTGCGCTGAACTGGCGGGCGAATAACCCGATGCCAGGGCCCTTTGCAAAGCTGCCGTAAACCGGAACCGACGCTTCGATATGCTGCGCCGACCTATGGCATTTCCCCGCAAGGACCACGCCACGAAATCCGAAGCCCCACCCGCCAACGACGGACACAACGGCAAGACACCTCAGCCAAAACCGGACTTCCCGCAATCCGGGAAGTCCCGACGAACCTAGAGCCTCGGCATCCTCACCGGCGGGGCGCAGGCGGGCCGCCTTCGGACTCATGGCCCGCTCGGTCATTTCCGGTCATGGCGACATTTCCAGCAACCGATGAAGCCCGGACACACTTCGGGCTCATGGGCCCCGCCGGTTCACCCCTGACGGGCCACAGCTCAACGCTGCCCCTTGCTGCCATCGTTGCCGCTCCCGGCAAATTTAAAGCTCCCTCCTCAACAAGACGCACCTCTCCCGTCATGACAAATGATCGGGTTAGCCCCCCTTAGTCCTTCGTTCTAGCCCTCGGGCAGAATGCCGCCATAATGGCTCCGCCACCGCCGAACCATATCCTGCGGATCACCCCGCCGCCCTGCCCGTGTCGATGTCCGCATCTTTGCCGCTGCATCCCGATATCCTCTTTCATTCAGCCCCAAACGCAAAAACCCGCGAGGCACAAGGCCTCGCGGGTTTCGGTCCGGGTGCATTTCTCCCGTTGACTTTACTCTTATGCCACAAACAAAAGAACAAATCAAGAACTTTTTAAAGAAACCGAATGGGAAGGAGGATTCGACACGACGCAGCCTGCGCGCTCGGAAATCTAGAAACAACTCTCACGGGTACGTCCTCCAGAAACGGCTATGCGCTATTGCGTGGCAATTGATGAGCCCTACCCGACGCGCCCCCATCAGATGCCCGGTTCGGCTTCGCGGAAATCCTCAATTGCAGCACCACCAACAGATCCGGATACCGGGAATATAAAAAGCCCGAGGGTCTGAAAAACCTGTCCGCTGCGCTATGCCTGTACGCAAAGCCGCAATCACACCACGGTAGTGACACGCCATGACTGGCAGACAGGAAAGCTTTCTCCTTAAAAAGATACTGCCCCATAAAAAAACGAACCCCGACAATAATGATGGGGTTCGTCAGCAGTCTGAAACCCCGCCGATAGCGGGGTTTGCTTTTTCTTGCATGGAAACGTCTCAGACCAGATCCCCCGGCAGAACATCGGTGGGGATGTTCTGATAGCAGACCG
>NZ_JFJY01000005.1 GCF_002115785.1 Thalassospira sp. MCCC 1A03138
GACCTGTAAACACCTTTTTCGAGAAAAAATGCATTTCGACGTCTTTTTTATCAAAATTCATTAAATTCAATGACTTAGTATTTTACGCTTCACCAACCGGGGCAACAAGTCGACGGCGGGATTCGGACTTTAAGTTGAATAATCGCAAATCCGTCTGGCAAAATACGGCGCAAGTCGGCCATTCAGACCGCAAGAAAAACCCGAAACCCGAATAATGATTCGCCATTAAGGCCACTTTTTTATCCGGGTTCGACCAAATTACCCCCTGCCCCGATCCACTTTCTTGATCCGGATCAGATGATCGATGGCAATTTTGATGCTTTATATATGATGTTTGCGGTGCAATGATCGCTTGCAGGAAAACCGGACGGGATCCGCAATATTGCCAATTGGTCTTTGAAAAGATGGACAAAAGGCAATATGTGAACCTTTCCTTTACATAATGACCTGATTATGGGGCGAGATAACAGTGCCTGAACGGCATTAGGGGACCGAAGGAAGATGATGAGACTGCGACATTCATTTATTTGTGCAGCCGCACTGGCGAGCCTTGCGCTTGCGGGGTGCTCCGGTTCGAACCTTGTTCCGAATACTTCGTCAAACAACGGATCGGATAGCAAGGGCGGCGGTCAGCCGATCCCGTCCTTTACCCAGTTCACCGATATTCCGATGCCGTCCAATTCCTCGCTGGATATGGATCGCAGCATCATTTTCGGGGCATCCGATGCGTGGCACGGGCGTCTTGTGATCAATGCCGGTGGCACACCCGCCCAGATGTATGATTTCTATGAACGTGAAATGCCCAATTTCGGCTGGAGCAAGGTCACCGTGGTCCGCGCCGATATATCGGTGATGGTTTATGACCGCGAAAGTCGCGTTGCCACGATCAAGCTGCAAGGCGGATCGTTTGCCGGATCAACGGTTGATATCACGGTATCGCCAAAAGGCTGATCACGGCACCGACGAGATCCGAATAGACCAGACAAAAGGGCGCCGACGGCGCCCTTTTGTATTACGGTATCATGCGATCAGATCAGCGGGTGCCAAACAGACGGTCGCCGGCATCGCCAAGGCCCGGCACGATATAGGCCTTTTCATTCAGCTTCTCGTCAAGGCCCGCGGTATAGACCGGTACATTCGGATGCGCATCATGGAAGACCTTGACCCCTTCGGGGGCCGCGACCAGCGCCATGAAACGAATGTCTTCGTCCTTCACGCCATATTTGTTCAGCGTATCAATCGCCGCCACCGCCGAATTCCCGGTTGCCAGCATCGGGTCGACCAGGATGAAGGTCCGGCCTTCGACTTCGGGCAGCTTCACCAGATATTCGACCGGCATGTGGGTTTCGGGATCACGATACAGGCCGATATGACCGATGCGCGCGGACGGCATCAGCTCGATCAGGCCATCGGCCATACCAAGACCGGCGCGCAGGATCGGCACAACGGCCAGTTTGCGGCCCTGGATCATCGGTGCCTTCATCGGGCAGATCGGGGTGACGATATCCTCATAGCTGACCGGCAATTCGCGGGTGATCTCGTATCCCATCAGCAGCGCAATTTCCTTCAGCAACTGACGGAAGGTCTTGGTCGAGGTATCAACCTTGCGCATATGCGTCAGTTTGTGCTGGATCAGCGGGTGATCGAGAATATGAAGATTGGGAAAATCGTTCTGTGTGGTCATGTTTCTGCCAACCATCCTGATGTGCAAAGCTGCCCGCGTGGCACGTCACGGCTTTGCTTTCCGAAAAACTCTGGCGTACCGCCTAAAGCCTTTGCCCTGAGATGGCAAGTAGAATGCCGCAAAGACGGCGCAAAAACAAACCCGTTCATCAGAAAACGGCAAGGGCCGATGCAGCATCTGCACCGGCCCCGGTATCGTATCTTGCGACACTATATATATGTATATATGTGTCAGTTGACTTCGCGATCATTGGGTTCGGCCCGGACCGGGAAACCTTCAAGATTCTGGTCCTTTTTGACCGCAACCGCCTTGTCGCGTGCTTCTTTCATGGTCGTGTATCTGCCAATCCGGACATAATACCAGGTGGCATCACCTTCCGGACCACGGGCAACAACCGCAACTTCAAGGCCAAGCTTGCGCAGTTCCTCGGCCCGCTGGCTGGCATTTTCATGCACCTTGAAGGCGCCGACCTGAACCGAGAACGGGGCCGCTGCCCCGGACGTGGATGCTTTTGGTGCAGACGTCGCTGCCGGTTCAGTCTTTTTGGCAACCGTGGTGTTTTCTGCCGGTACCGCCGGGGCTTCTGGTGCCTCTGGCGCGGAGGTTGTCGATGACTTGGCCGCATCATCGGATGATTTGATTTCCGGTGCCTGAAGCTTACGCGGGGCATTCGTGCCCTGATCGGCCTGTTCCGCACGGGCTGCCGCCTTTTCGGCGTCGCTCATTTCCGGGGCTGCCGGGGCATCATTTGCGTCGGTCGTACCTTCATTGGCCGCGTCACCGTTTTCCGCGGAATTGCCCGCATCATCGCCCTCGATCGCGGCACTGCGTTCAGCAATCAGATCGCCCACCGGATCATCGGTGGCCACCGGTACAGCCGGAGTTGCAGGTGACGTTTCCGTCCCCGGCAGAGACCCCGTATCGGGCGTTTCAGTTGTCGGTGCCGGGCTTGATGCCGGGCTTTCGGGCAGGGTTGCCAGAATTTCGGCCTGCCCGGCCGGTTTTTCGTTGGCAGCCATCTGTTCATCAGGGTCCATAAACAGCCCTGCGCCGACCAGCATGCCGACAAAGAACAAGACCAGACCGAGCATGCCGGCACCGGTTGCGAGACCCAGTAAGGTTTTGCGATCCATTTCTGCTATCCGCCCATTTTGTGACTGTCGATGACGCCCGCCGTCCTCGCCATGACCATTGCGGCCATAAATAAACGCCGGTAAGGGCGCGTCTTTCTGCGGTTCCGGTTTCGGGTCCGCATGCAAATCGGTGCGGTTGTTTTCGTCTTCGCCAGCCATTTTCTGCCGGTCCTTTACGACTGATTACCTGTAAATATCGCGCGTATCCGCAATGGCGATCATGTCCCGCCACGGGTTACCCTGCTTCTTTTAGGACACAGGCCGTTTATAAAACGCTAAAAACATGCACGCCTGATCGCGTCACAAGTGCGCGCCGATACGCAGATTGCGGATGTCATGAAACTTTGGCGATTTCAAAGCACGGATGTCACAAACCCGGTATGCAGGACAAAAAAAGGGAGGCTGGTATATAGCCCGGAATTGTCCCGCACAATTTCCGGATACCAGCCCCCTCGAGTGAGAGAGATCGACCTTCGGGGAGAGAGAGTCCCGAAGAACAGTGACCATCAGGTACGCCATGTCAGCCTGATGGCCCGTCGCAAACGACATTGCCGTCTGCATTTGACAAAGACAGTCATAGAGCATCAAAAACCTAATTGCAAACGATTATCACACGCGTTCGCATATTTTTTTGAGTTTTTTCAATAGCCATTGGAAATTCGCAGGATTTTCTCCCCGGATTTCACGCCCGCCCCGAATATATAGAATACTGTATACCGCGAAAAACATGGGGTTTGGGGCAATAGCGCTATTGTGTTTGCCGCAAAGCTCTGTTTGGATCAGGTCAATTACCCCTTAAGAGGTAGTCCGGGGAACGAAGCACCAAAAGAACCATAAAAAAACTGGCTCTGGAGTGTAAAGAATGACGGGAGACAAAGCCGCGAAGACGGCTATTGCAGGGGGCGCTACGGGCCTCCTGACGTTACGGCGTATTTTGCTCGTAACAGGTTTGCTTTTATCGGGTGCAGTCACATGGATGCTACTGTGGACCGGCGACACCTATCGAAACTTTGCCGTTGATACGCTGAACAATTCGGTCAGCGGCACAGTCAATTTCTTTGTCCGTTCACGCGTGGCACAGGATTACGCAGACAAGGTCACACCCATCGTCAATGAATGGTCGCGCCTTGGCAGTTTGGTCAAAAGCTATCAGGATAACGATCAGGCCCGCATGAAGGCCGAACTTAACATCCTTTCCAATGCCAGCCAGGTCGTTCAGGGCGAACTGGTTCTGGTCGAAACCATCGCCTATGACACCGATTTCAACCAGCTTGCGACCTCGGATGCCAATCTGGGTGCCAGTGTGACCGATGATCCGGCGGTCATGGATTACCTTAAAACACGCGACAAGGCCGATGCCCGCAAACCGGTGACCTATATGTGGGCAACCCCTACCGGCAAACCGGTTTTCAGCACCATCGTTCCGGTCGGCGGTTTTCGTGCTGTCGGTTTTATGGAAGTCATCACCGATCCCCTGCCTACCCTTACAGGTATCGGCAAGGTGCTTGGCGGTAATTTCCGCATTCTTGGCGATGATGGCACCGTTCTGTTTGAAAGCCTTGAAGACGGTAAAACGACGGAAGGCGGCGAGTTCCTGCCCGGAGCCACCAGCACCGAGGCCCCTACCCCAGAAAATAAGGCAGAAGATACAAACGCAGCAGCCGTGACACCGGCCGACGGCACCCGGCGTGCCACGGTCGATATCGAAATCGGCAATGACCGTGGCGGGGTTTGGGCCACCGCCACGTTTGATCGCGATATTACCGACTTCTATTCCCAGACCGACGATCTTCGGACCCTGTCGATCGAAATTCTGGTGGCCGTCCTTCTGGTTGGCTGGATCGCTGGCTGGATATTGCTCAGAACCACGGTATTTCGCAATCTGCGCGCCTTTGCCGGGGCGATGACATCGATCTCGAACGGGGACACCAATGTCCGTCTGCCCCGCGTCGGGTCCGATGAAATCGGTGAAATGCGCAAGGCCCTTGTCGGCCTGCGTGAAGCCGTGCGTCAGGCAATGATCCTGCAAAACATGGTCGAAAACACCCCAACCATGACCGCCCTGATCACGCCTGAAGGCGAACTGACATATATTAATGCCAGTGCGCAAACCTATGTCGGTGGTGATGCCAGATCGGTTTCCGGCGACTTCCTGAAAGTCGGTGCGGAATTCCAGAAACGGCTTTCAAATCCAGCCAACCTGCCCTTTACCGAGGTGGTCGAGACCGAACGCGATCACCTTGAACTTCTGGCAGCGCCGGTGCGTGACAAGGACAATGTCCTTCTGGGCACCATGCTGGCCTGGAATGTGGTAACCGAACGCGAAGAAAGCCGCATCGCGGTTACGGAAATGATGGCCGAGGTCGCCCGCGTTGCGCAATCGGTCACCGAACAGTCCGAAGGGCTTCTTGGCCTTGCCCGTGATCTGACCAGCCAGTCGGAAAATACGGTCGATCAGTCGGGCAGCGCGCTTGACGTCTCGCGCGAGGCGGCAAGCAACACCCAGAACGTCGCCACCGCGGTCGAGGAACTGTCATCCTCGATTGCAGAAATCAACCGTCAGGCAACAGAGGCCGCAGACGTGACCAACCGGGCACGCTCCGAGGCCGAAGAAAGCCAGCGCAATATCGTCTCGCTTGAAAAGGCAAGTTCGGAAATCGGATCGATCATTGATCTGATCAACGATATCGCGCATCGCACCAAGCTTCTGTCGCTAAACGCGACCATCGAAGCCGAACGTGCGGGCGAACTGGGGCGTGGCTTTGCCGTTGTCGCAAACGAGGTCAAATCGCTTGCCGATCAGACCGCGAGTGCAACCGGCCAGATCGGCGATCTGACCACCGCGATCCAGCAGGAAGTCCAGAAAGCCGCCCATTCCATCAGCACGGTGGGCGACGTTATTCATCAGGTCAACGACATCCAGTCGACCATCACCCATTCGGTGGATGAACAGCGTCGTGCCACCAGCGAGATTTCGGAAAACGTGCAGCGCATTGCATCGGGGGCCGGATCGATGGACCAGATGATCCGGTTTGTGAATGACGGTGCGCAAAGCACGGGCCGCTCGGCCCATGACCTCAACACCGCCAGCCGCGAACTTTCCGACATGGCGCGCAATCTTTCCGAACGCATGAAGGAATTCAGCGAACGGATGAAACTGACCTGATCGAAGCCTCGTTCAAACAGGCCAGGACACAAAAAGGCGGCATATCACGTGCCGCCTTTTTTCATTTGCATCAATCGGTTTTGCCGCACCAACTGCCCCCATCAGGCAATGGCGTTTTCTTTGAAATCTTCCACACGGCCAATACCGGCAAAGATCAGGTTGCTTTGCATTTCATCAAGAAGCATCGCAAGGACATCTATCGCCCCCTGCTCTCCGCCAGCGGCAAGGCCATAAAGCGGCAACCGGCCAATCAGAACCGAACGGCTGCCCAGCGCCAGATATTTAAGAACATCACTGCCGCGACGAACGCCACTATCGGCCATAATTTCAAGCCTGCCACCGACCTTGGCCACAATTTCCGGAAGAACGGTCGCCGGTGCGGGTGCAAGGTCAAAGTTCCGCCCGCCATGTGCGGACACCACAATACCATCGGCACCGATCTGGGCGGCACGCTCGGCATCAACCGTCGACAATATGCCTTTAAGGATAAGCCGCCCCTGCCAGCGATCCCGGATCTCCGCAATGTCATCCCAACTGAGCGTCTTTTCGATTTTGACATCGTCCGCCGCCGTTTGGCGGGTAATCGCAGTTCTGTATTCAGGTGGGTAATGCGCATAGCTCGGCATGCCCGTCGTCATCAGATACCGCAACATGACCGAACATAACCAGCCCGGATGACGCAGCACATCGGAAATGCCACGCACAGTTGGGACGAAGGGAATGGCAAATCCGTTACGCTGGTTATAATCGCGCTTGGGTCCCTGCGGCGTATCAACCGTCACAATCAGGGTTTCCGCATTACAGCCCTGTGCCCGATCCAGCAAGTTCCACGTCAAAGCCCGGTTCTGCCACACATAAAGCTGAAGCCACAATTCCGCATCGGGCGCCCCTTTGCGAATGTCTTCGATGGTCATCACGGACTGGGTCGAAACACAGAAAGGTATGCCGAACGTTCCGGCTGCCCGGGCAAGCTTCGCCTCCCCGTCATGCGACACCAGACCGGCCAAAGCCGTCGGCGCAATGATCAGCGGGCAGGAATACTTGCGATCAAACAGCGAAACCGACAGGTCGACATTGTCATGCCCCGCCAGAACAACCTGCTGCAATTTAATACGGTCAAGGGATTGGCGGATATCGCCCAAGGCCAGCTCGGCCTCGGTCCCGCGATCGATATATTCAAACAGCCCTTTGGGAAGCCGTTTGCGTGCTACCGCACGATAATCGTCGCCATTCAATAGCCCTGCCATTCGATCAACTCGTCAGAACCCACAGGACAACCGCTTCTTCCGGCCCGCTTCGGGTCCAGACATGCTCTGCACTGGCATCGTAATACATCGAATCGCCTTCATGAAGCTCCAGCGGTTCATAGATTTTGCTATGCACGATGACCGTTCCGCTCAGCACGGTCATAAAAATCTCGGCATCCGTCTTGGGCCAGACATCGTATTCCTCTACATCCCTGGCAACGACACGGGTTTTGATCGGCGTCATGCGCTTGTTTTTCAGATCAGAACACAGAAGCTTGTTATCGCAGCTTCCCGAAAGATGCGGTTTACCTTCGTTCGCACGTGTAACACTTCGACGTCCCAACAGGGATGGCTGTTCATCCGGATCAGCCAGAAGGCTGATGACATCCATATCAAAGCCCCTCGCGATCCGCTGGATCGTCGAGATGGTCGGCGACAGTTCGCTACGTTCAATCTTTGAGAAAGCGGATGCCGAAATCCCCGAAGCCTTGCTGGCATCCTGTAATGTCCAGTTGCGCGCCTTGCGCAATTGATGCAATCGCGGACCAAACGCATCAGGCCTGTCACCCGATGAACTCGTCTGTCGGCGGTTGGACTGGAAATCTTCCAGATCGACGTTCATGCCTTGATATTCCCCTTGTTCATAATCAATGCCCTTTCGTGTCAGAAGCCGCTGCCTGTTGAACAACCGAAGCCTGAACACCCCCTTCGCTTTTTACAGCATCAGTAGCATATACCATATCGGAAAATATGCCATATTTGACAAAAAATATACTATAGGAAATTTTTTATCGTATTTTATTGACTTCGATTGTATCGGATATATTCTGAATTCACCGGATGCATTTCGAACCTTGCGAAAACTTCTCGCCCAATCTTCGCAGCACAACCTTTCGCGATGCGTCCGGCACCAAACCGACTTTGCGGCCAATAAGAAACTCAACCAAACGCAAGTGTCTGAAAATTTATCAGGGAAATACCAGGCCGACATCAAAGCACCATTGCTCTGTGCGCTGCCCGGTATAAGGAGAAAATATGAACATCACTCGAAAGCTTCGGCATGTCACCCTCGCCGCCACCGTTGGCCTGAGTGCATTGTTTTCCATATCTGCGCATGCTCAAACGATCGTCAAATTTGCCCATGTCGATGGCGAAGGCGACCTTCTTGATAACCCGTACTGGACCTTTACCGAGGTTTTTGACAACGTCCTTCAGACCCAATCGGGCGGTCGTTTCAAGCTCGAAGTTTATCCAAACGGCCAGCTTGGGGACCTTGAATCCCTTGCGGAACAGAATTCCATCGGTCTGGTTGACATGGTTGGCGGCCTGAATGCCGGCCACCTCGCGGCATATTATCCGCCCGCACAGATCCTTGAAATGCCCTACACCTTCCCGACCACCGAAGTCGCGCGCAAGGTGCTGAACGAGGGGCCGTTTGGCAAAAAACTCTCGGACATGATTGCCGAAGGCAGCGGTGTACGCGTGCTCAGCTATCTGACCGGCGCGTTCCGCAACTTCTCGAACTCGGTCCGTCCGATCCACACCCCCGAAGACATGAAGGGCCTGAAAATCCGGACCCAGACCGTTCCGCTGCATATGGAAATGGTCAAGGCACTTGGTGCCTCCCCGACCCCGATTGCATGGGCGGAACTATACAGCGCCCTGCAGACCGGCGTTGTCGATGGTCAGGAAAACGCGCCCTACACCATGCTTCTGACCAATCTTCAGGAAGTCCAGAAGTACTACACGCTTGATCATCACCTGATCAACATGCCGCTCATCACCATTAACGATGACTTCTATCAAGGCCTGAGTACCGAAGACAAAGTTATCTTTGACACCGCGACCGCTAAGGCGACTTTTGCAATGCTCGGCATTATCGCGGCCAAGGAATCACAGGACCTCAAGGTCATTCGTGACGCTGGCGTCGAGATTTATCAGCCGACCCCGGCAGAATTCCAGAAATTCGTCGATGCCACCAAGGAACCGATCCGTGCCTTCATGGAAGAAAAGGTTGGTGCCCAGTTGATCGATGAACTCGAAGCTGCTGTCAAAGAAGCACAGAAATAAGATTACGGGCCCGGCTGACTTTCCGCCGGGCCTTTCTTGTTCCTGCTTGTTCTGCGAATGCCATCTGGTCCATTTGCGCGACGTTCCGTGATCCGTGTTCCCCGTCAGAACCCGATCCGAAAGAGGCCCCTCATGCTTCAGACCCTCGATAAACTCTCATCGACTGTCGCCCGTGCAACCTCGGTCGTAGCCCGGCTGATGCTTGCATCCGTTGCGGTCATCCTGTTCATACAGGTCGTCTTGCGATTTGGCTTCAACTTCTCCCTGCCCTGGCCCGAAGAAGCATCACGCTTCCTGATGGTCTGGGTGGTGATGCTGGGCGGCAGCCTGCTTGTCCGTGATGAGCAGCTCGTTTGTGTCGACTTCTTTGACAGCTTCTGGCCGCGCCGCTGGCTGGGTTATCGCAACGCTTTCTTCCGTCTGCTGCTCGCACTGCTGCTGGGCGTGCTTCTGGTCAAAGGCATTGATTCTGCCATCTTCGGCCTGCGGCGCACCTCGGCAGCACTGAACCTGTCATGGTTCTGGATCTATCTTTCGGTCCCGGTAGGTGCCGCTCTGATGCTGTTTCACATGGTCATCCTCGCCATTCGTGACCTGTTCAGAGGCCCCGACACCGAGCAGGAAGCCTCACTTCTGCGTGCCGAGCTCTAGGGGGGATATTATGGATTACGCACTTCTTACCATGATCGGGTTGCTGCTGCTGCTGATGTTCCTTGGCAGCCCCGTGATCTTTGCGATTGGCTTTGCCGGCCTTTCCTATTTCTTCGTCAAGCCCGGCATGGTCGACATGCTGCACATGTATTCGCATAAATTCTTCACCGGGATGGATGTGTTTATCTGGCTCTCGATTCCGCTTTTCATCATAGCCGGTGAAATCATGACATCGGTCGGCATGACAGAACGGTTGGTGCAGTTCTCCCGCCTTCTGGTCGGTCGCTGGCGCGGCGGACTGGCCTATGTCAACGTTGTCGGCTCCATGATGTTTTCGGGCGTGTCCGGCTCGGCACTGGCTGATATCTCGGCCCTTGGCCCTGTCGAAATCGACATGATGAAAAAGGATGGATACCGCGCGGACTTTGCCGCCGCTGTCACCGTCAGCTCAGCCATTCAGGGGCCGATCATTCCGCCCTCAATCCCGCTGATCATTTTCTCAAGCCTGACCAACACATCGGTTGCGGCCCTCTTCCTTGGCGGGGCCGTGCCCGGCGCAATGATGGGGATCGCCCAGATCATCGTCATCTATTTCATCGCGCGCAGAAACAACTTCCCCGCCAACCCGATCAAGGCCCTGACGCTGGCGCTGGCATTCAAGATTTTCTACAACGCGTTCTGGGCGCTGTTCATGCCGCTGATCATTATCGGCGGGATCATTTCGGGCATCTTCACCGCGACCGAGGCCGCCTCAATCGCCGTTGCCTATGCCATTCTGGTCGGCATCTGTGCCTATCGCACCCTGTCTCTCAAACAGATATGGGACATTCTTGATCGCGCGGTCCGCACGTCGGCTTCGGTCTATCTGATTGTCGGCTTTGCGAGTGTGATCAGCTGGATTCTGGCAACCGAACGTGTGCCGTCCGAACTGACCATGCTGGTTGAAACGCTTGATATGCAGCCATGGATGCTGCTGCTGTGTCTGAACGTCTTTTTCCTGATCAATGGACTTTGGATCGGGGATTCCGTTCAGCTGCTTCTGTTTGCCCCGCTTTTCACCCCGATCGTGGCTGCCATGGGTGTCGACCCGGTACAATTCGGTGTCATCATGGTGGTTAACGTGATGATCGGGCTCATGACTCCCCCTTACGGACTGGGACTTTACCTTGGCTCGGCCATAAGCGGCCAACCGCTTGCCGCGATTGTCCGCAAAAGCTTCCCGTTCCTGATTTCCAATATCGTCGTTCTGTTGATCGTAACCTACGTGCCTGCTGTCTCCCTGACGCTGCCGCGCATGTTCGGTTTCCTGAACTGATCGCCACCACCCGAAAGACACGAGACTGAAATGACTCTTACAAAAAACGATATCTCCGGCCTTTACACCGCGATTGTCACCCCGTTCAAAAGTGACAAATCCATTGATCACAAGGCACTTGCCGACCTTGTCACCCGGCAGCTTTCTGCGGGTGCTACCGGCATCGTTCCGATTGGCGGTACGGGTGAATATCCGGCCCTCTCGCGCGAAGAACGCAAGGACATCGTAAAAACCTGTGTCGATGCCGCCGGAACCGCCCCGGTCATTCCTGGCGTTCTTTCCACCGGCTTCCCCGACGCCGTCGAAGCTGGCAGGGACTTCGCAAAAGTCGGGGCTGCCGGGGTCATGACCGTGACCCCCTATTACGCGGCCGGCACCCAGGACGGCATGCGCGAATATTTTGCCAATTATCGTAACGAAGTTGGCGTCCCTGTTCTGCTTTATGAAATCCCCCGCCGCACAACCGTTTCAACCAAGGCCGAAACCATTCAGGCAATGGCCGAAGACGGTTCGATCATCGGCATGAAATGTTCGAACTATGACATGCCGGAATTCATCAAGACGATGAAACTGGCCGGTGATAAAATGGCCATTCTCAGCGGCGAAGAACCGCTGTTTGCCACCCATGTAACCCTTGGTGCCAAGGGCGGTGTTCTGGCATCCGCAAACGTCTATCCGAAAATCTGGATCGAGATTTTCAACCTTGCGCGTAACGGCAAACTGCACGAGGCGCTTAACCTTCAGAAGCAGCTCGATAACGCAATCGATGCCATTTTCCGCGAAACCAATCCCGGCCCCCTGAAGAAATACATGGAAATGGCCGGACAGCCGGTTGGCGGTGTGCGCCTGCCCCTTGAAGACCCGTCAGAAGTCACGATCAAGGCGCTGAAATCCGCCTTTGATACCGCTTCTCTTGCCAACGTAGCCTGATCACTTCTTTCCAAGGACCTGCCATGATTGATCGTCTCCACCAAATCCTCGGCGATAAAGGTTTGATCACCGATCCAAAGGATATGCACCCTTATCTGATAGATTGGCGTGATCGAAGGAAAGGCAAAGCCCTGTGCGTTGCCCTTCCAGCCAATGTCGAGGAGGTCTCCCGGACGATGAAAGTGGCGGCCGAGGAAGGACAGCCTGTATTCCCCCTCGGGGGGAATACAGGCCTCTGCTACGGCGGTGTCCCCGAAAGCCCCGCGGATGACAAACCGGGCATCGTCATCAGCCTGCAGCGCATGAAACAGATCCGCGAATTTGACGCGGCGGCAAATATCGTCACCGTCGATGCCGGCGTCATCCTTGCCGACCTACATGAAAAGAGTAAGCCCTACAAACGCCAGTTCCCGCTCTATCTCGGCAGCGAAGGCAGTGCGCAGATCGGTGGCCTGATCTCGACCAATGCCGGGGGTACCGGCGTTGTCAAATATGGCCCGATGCGTGATCTCGTCTGCGGGATCGAGGTTGTTCTGGCCGATGGCCGGATTCTAAGCGATCTTGAGGGGCTCAAGAAAAACAATACCGGCTATGACCTCAAACATCTGTTCATCGGGGCCGAAGGCACACTTGGCATTGTTACCGGTGCGGCATTGCGCCTGCATCCGGAAAACACCAATGATGCGCATGCCTGGGTGTCAGTTGATTCTCCCGAAACCGCCGTCCGCCTGTTTACCGAGTTTCAGGATAAATGCGGCCCCTATATCGAAGCCTTCGAACTCGTTTCCGGCACCGAAATTGACGCGGTTGTCCGCCACATTGACCGCATCCGCGTGCCTTTCGATACCGTTCCCGACTGGTCCCTGATGATCGAACTGACTGCAACCGATGCATCGGTCGATCTGAACGGCATCTTTGAAGAGGTTCTTGGCGAAAACCTTGAGAACGGATCGGTCCTTGATGCCTTCATCGCCAGCAACGCCCAGCAGGCCGAACAGATATGGCACGTCCGCCATTCCGTCACAGAGGCCAACAAGCTCGAAGGCATGGGCCTTGTCCACGATGTTGCGGTACGCGTCTCAAAGGTCCCGGCCTTCATCGCCAGGGCCAAGGAAGTCACCGCCGAAAAATTCCCGATGGCAACCCCGCTTCTGGTCAACCATCTGGGCGACGGCAATGTGCATTACATCCTGATGTTCCCGCACGATTACTGGAACCAGCTTTCCGATCCCGAACAGGTCACACATGACGTCCAATGCTGCGTCCACGACATCGCAGCAAGCTTCAGCGGAACTTTCAGCGCCGAACACGGCGTTGGCCGAAAACTGACCGACGAACTCGAACGCCTCTGCGATCCGCTGCGCTACGAACTGATGATCGGCATCAAGAAAAGCCTCGATCCGGAAAACAGAATGAATCCCGGCGTTCTTTTCAGGAACCTGACCACAGGCTGCTAAATACCAGTCCGAAACAAAAAAAGGCGGCACATATCGCGTGCCGCCTTTCGCGTTTTCCATTGGTCGGCTGTTTAAGCCAGCGGTTCAGGATCAAGCAATATGAACGATCCGCGGCAACCGGGCAAAATGCTATGCCGGACCCCGCGTGGGATCAGGTGAAAATCACCAGCCTTAAGGTGCATCGGCACCTGATCAAGCTCCAGCACCAGTTCACCCTCCAGCATCAGGATCGCTTCATCCCAATCCGAATGCATTTCCTCGGCAAGGCCGACGGCATCTGCCTTGAAAAGTTTCATCCGGACACAGCCAAAATCGGCAAGAACCCGGCCCTTCCATCCGTCGGAAAGCTGTGCTGCAACGGCGGCCAAATTCATATTCTATCCCTTTCCATTCGCAACAACTCCCATCGCAAATCATGCATATCGGGCGCATGGGCCTTATGAAGAAAGGCGTTCACGCAATGACCCACGGCCTCATACCGCCCGCGATTTCGATGCGATTTCATACAGATCACGCGAAATATCCGGCTTGGCGAGGATACGATCAAGCGCTTCCTTCATCAGGTCGGCCCGCGCCTCATCATATTTCGCCCATTTGCCAAGCGGCGCACAAAGACGTGCTGCGACCTGCGGGTTGATATCGTCAAGTTCGATCAGGCGGTCGGTATAAAACGCATATCCGCTGCCATCAGCCGCATGGAAATGCCGCGGGTTGGCCATGGCGAACGCCCCGATAAGCGATCTGACCTTGTTCGGATTGCGCATGGTGAAGAGCGGATGGCTCATAAGGTCCTTCACACGCGACAGCGTATCATCCCGCGATGACATCGCCTGAAGCCCGAACCATTTATCCATCACCACGGTATCCTTGCCAAAGCGCGCCTCGAAATCGGCAAGCGCCTCGGCCCGGCCCGGATGCTCCAGATGGTTCAGCACAGAAAGCGCTGCCATCCGATCCGTCATGTTATCCGCGCTGCGATATTGCTCGGCTGCCAGATCGGCAAACTCGCCCTCGCCGCTTGCGACCAGATAGGAAAGTGCGGTTGCGCGCAAAGCCCGCTGCCCGGCCGATTCCGCATCCGGGGTAAAGGCCGCGTTTGACGCGTTCTGGTGATAGGCATTGCCAAATTCGGCCCGAAGGTCCGATCCGATCCGCTTGCGCAGCGCATTGCGCACCTGATGGATCGCTTCCGGGTTGGCCGGTTTGCGCTGCTCGGAAAGGAATTCTTCGCCCGGCAGGACAAGCGCATCAGCGCGAAACGCCTTATCCAGATCATCATTGATCAGGGTCGCACGCATCGCCGCCACAAATTCGGTCACATCGCCCAATGCCGCGTCCACATCGCCACCATTCTTTTCAAATTCGGCAATGGCTGAAAGCATCAACGCGGTTGCATATTTCTGCCCCGCTTCCCAGCGATTGAACGCATCGCTGTCATGCCCCATCAGGAACACAAGCTCTTCATGCGGCTGCTCGGTCGCGGCATTGACGGGGGCCGAAAAACCACGGTTGAACGAAACCACCGGCATCTGATCGATATTGTCGAACACGAATTCCTGCTCGGCTTCGGTCAGTTGGACGGTGCGCGAAACGAGCTCCCTGCCATCCCGGCCCAAAAGCCCAATCGCAATTGGCATATGAAGTGCGACCTTGTCGGGCTGCCCAGGTGTCGGTTCGGTTTTCTGCGCGACGGTCAGGTGGAACTGCTTGGTATCCGCATCATGTTCGCCGTGCCAGCTAAGGCTTGGCGTGCCTGCCTGCGAATACCAGATTTTAAGCTGGCTCAGGTCAACATCATTGGCATCTTCCATCGCCTTGGCAAAATCATCGCAGGTCACCGCCTGCCCGTCATGGCGATCGAAATAAAGGTCTATCCCCTTGCGATAGCCATCCGCCCCCAAAAGGGTATGCATCATGCGGATCAGCTCCGCCCCCTTTTCATAGACCGTCGCGGTATAGAAATTGTTGATTTCCATATAGCTGTCCGGGCGCACCGGGTGGGCCAATGGCCCGCCATCCTCAGGGAACTGGCGCGCACGAAGCTGCGCGACATCCTTGATGCGCTGCACCGGGCGGGAACGCTGATCGGCCGAAAATTCCTGATCCCGGAAAACCGTAAGCCCCTCTTTAAGAGATAACTGGAACCAGTCCCGGCACGTCACCCGGTTGCCCGACCAGTTGTGGAAATATTCATGCGCAACAATCGATTCGATCAATTCATAATCCGTATCGGTCGCGGTATCGGGCTTGGCTAGGATGTATTTGGCATTAAACACATTCAGGCTCTTGTTTTCCATCGCCCCCATATTGAAGTCGGAAACCGCGACGATGTTGAAAAGGTCCAGATCGTATTCAAGCCCATAGACCTCCTCATCCCACTTCATCGACCGTTTCAGGCTGTCCATCGCGTAATCGCAACGGTCCTCATTGCCATGTTCGACAAAAATGCGCAGCGCAACATCACGACCCGACATGGTCTTGAAGCTGTCCTCAACACAGGCCAAGTCACCCGCCACCAGTGCAAAAAGGTAACTCGGCTTCGGGAACGGATCTTCCCACACCGCAAAGTGCCGGTTGCCGTCAAAATCACCGCTATCGATCAGATTGCCGTTGGATAACAGAACCGGACAGCTCGCCTTGTCGGCATGGATAGTGACTTTATAGGTCGCCATCACATCCGGGCGATCCGGGAAATAGGTAATGCGCCGGAACCCTTCCGCCTCGCACTGCGTGCAGAACGCGCTTTGCGATACATAAAGTCCCTCAAGCCGCGTATTGGCTGCGGGCGATATCTGGGTTTCGATATCCACAACAAAGGTTTCACCCGGCGCGGCAAAGCTTAAACCCGATGGGTCGACACTATATTCATCAACGCCAAGCTTGCGATCATCAACCGCAATCGAAACCAGCTTCATGTCTTCGCCGTCAAGATGGACCATGTCCCCGCCGCCAGTCCCACGCACAGGATTCGCATGCACGAACAGCCGCGATTTCACATTTGTGACATCCCGATCAAGCTCGAATACCAGTTCGACCTTTTCGATCAGAAAGGCCGGTGCGGTGTAATCTTCGCGGCGGATGACTTGCGGTTGATCAGACATCAGATGGTCCTTTTTCCCTTGGTCTGCGCGGCGTTGCCGGTGATTGTATAAAATCGCCAATGTTGCAATGCGGTGCAGTTCTTCAAAACTGAATTTCGTTCATTAACCCAACAGATAAGGTAAATTTCACTTTCGGACAAATGCAGAGTTTACGAGCCCGATTTTAGTCGTCATAATCATCAGTGGTGGCGCGAGGGGGGCCGAAGTTTCACATTTCGTGGGGCGAGAGTGATCTTTGGTTTCCCTCACTCCTTTCTGCCAAAGCAGAGGGACGCATCAGGGTCGCACCACACCAGACAAACAATGTCATCCCGGTCTATCGTCCCCTCACCTTAATATTATCGTGAGACGCCGTTAAAAGATAACGGGATGGAATAATCGCGACCTTTCGGGGAAATAACTTCCGGGGAAATCGCCAATGGCTGACAGCTTCCAGATTCTGATCGCAGACGATCATCCGCTTGTGCGCGGTGCACTCAAACAGGCCCTGTCATCAGAATTGGAAAATGTCACACTCTACGAGGCCGGAAGCTTGGCTGAGGCCATCGAACAGATCGAAGCCCATAGCGGCGATATCGATCTTGTCCTGCTTGATCTTCACATGCCCGGCATGAACGGCTTTACCGGCCTGTTCAGCCTGCGTGCCTCCTATCCCGACATTCCCGTTTCCATCGTCTCGGCCAGTCAGGAACTGCCGGTCGTCCGCCGTTCGATTGAATATGGCGCATCGGCCTTCGTGCCAAAATCCGCCCCGGTTGATCAGATCGGGACAGCCATCCGCACCGTTCTGAATGGCGATATGTGGATGCCCGACTGGGCGCGCGATGCCATCGAAAACGGCCCCGCCGATGACGAGGCCACCGGCCTTGCCGAAAAAATCGGTCAATTGACGCCACAGCAATTGCGTGTGCTCAACATGCTGACCGAAGGCAAGCTGAACAAACAGATCGCCTACGAGCTTGACGTGACCGAGGCCACCGTAAAGGCCCACGTTTCCGCCATCCTGCGCAAACTCTCGGTCCATAGCCGCACACAGGCCGTTATCATGGCCCGCGAACTGCAATTGCAGGAACCCGCGATCGAGGCGTAAGGGTTAACGCCCGTCGCCCTGCTGTCACGTCCCTGCCAGACCGGCACCAATTTATCACCGCAATTGCGCGTGATGCTTCCTGTGCAAAGCCCTCTGCCCCGCACAGGAGATCACCCGATGAAGAAATCCCTTTCGCTGTCTGCCATGGCGGTTGCCGCATCGCTTGCCGTCACGGCCCCCGCCCCGGCCTTTGCCCAACAAAACCCGGAAACCACCGCCGCCATGGCCAAAATTCTGGGTGACGTCATCGGCAATACCATCCGCAAGGCCGCCGAAGATGTGCGCGCCAATACCGGCATTGATCCGCTGACGCGTGGTTATGGCGATGATGGAAACGCGGCATCTGCACCTGTCCCCACCAATCCATCCGATGCCCTTCGCCGTGAACTGGCAACCCTGAATGCCGCCCATGATCAGGCGATCACCAGCCATCTTGAAGACCTGCATGGTGAACTGGAAAAAGCCGAACTGGAATTTCAGAACTTTGCCGAACGCGCAGATGATGCCGACGAAGTACGCGACAGGCGCGACAGCCTTCAGACCAAGGCCGACACCGCCTATGAAAAATTTGCCAGAAACATTGCCGCGGAAAATGCCCGCTTCGATGAAAAACGCGCCGCCATCCTTCAGGGCTGATGCGCCCCTGCGCCTAGGCCCGCAACAAATCGGTGGCCGCATTCTTTACCGCGCCCGATACCGCATCAATCGCGGTATCGTCACTTAGTGCCCGCGTCACCGTAAGCCCGCCGATCAATATCCCCAGAAACGCCCACGCCTTTGCCAACCGCTGATCGGCGGGGAATTGCGGCAACCCTTTCGCCACCAGTCCGGCAATGGTCTGCATTTTCCGGTCATACAATGCGCGGCTTTTGGCATCGGCGCGTGACATTTCCGGCGACAGGCTGGTCATCGCGCACCCGCATGCCAGATCGTCCCTATGATCGCGCCCCAGATAATAATCGATAAAGGCATCGGTCCAGCCATCGCCAAAATCGCGCTGAAACTGCGGAACCCCGTCAATCACCTCGTCAAGGCCAAGTTCAAGCGCTGCCAGAAACGCCCCGTCCTTTGATCCGAAATGGGCGTAAAACGCGCCCGATGTCGCCTGTGCCGCCTTGGAAATCCCGTCAACACCGACCCCGGCAAAGCCCTTTTCGCGAAATCCACGGCTTGCCGCGTCAAGGATATTGCGCCGGGTTTCCTCTTTGCGTGTCTGGTTTTTGACCATCGGACCCTCAAAAATATATTGATCGTTATATTTTTAATTGACAGGCCCGGATTTGTCGATCAGTTACTTATATAACGATCGTTATATTTCTTAACCTCAAACGGATCACAATCATGACAACAGATCCAGAACCCCACAACCAAACCCACAACCAGACCGGCCACAACCGGCTCGGGCGGCGCGACTTCCTGAAACGCGCCACCGGCACGGCCATTACCGCCGCCACCGCCGCGATGGCGGGCACGGGCCTCCTTCTGCCGTCCCCCTCACGTGCGGCGGCCATCACTTCAAATCCGGGAAACACTCAGATGTCACAGAACGCCTTCGTCTATACCGAACTGCAAATCTCCGCCCCCTTTGATCAGGTGCCATGGCAAAACATCAACCAAACCATCAAGACCCAGCCGGGATTCCTCAACAAAACCTGGCTATCGGGGCTTGGTAATAATTCGGCGGGTGGCATTTATGCCTTTGACACCATCGAAAATGCCAAAAAGTTCGTCACCGGCTATTTCCCGGCCGAAGCACGGAATTTCGGCGTGGCGCAAACCACCCGTGTGTTTGATGCGCTTGCCACCAGCGAAGCCAGCATTGATATGAATTCGGTGCATTACGGTGCCAGGGTTGATGTCAAACCGGCGGCCTTTGTCTATACCGAAGTCCAGCTTCACGTGCTGCCGTTTGACAATGGCCCGTGGCGGACCTTCAACCCGGTCCTGAAACAGCAGCCGGGTCTTCTGTCAAAAACCTGGCTAAGCGGCCTTCACACCGGCACGGTCGGTGGTTTCTATGCCTTTGACAGTATCGAAAACGCCAAACGCTTTGCCCTTGATTACTTCCCGACGGAAACCAGGGCCCTTGATGCCGCCTTCTATACCCGGATTTTCGACGCCACCGTGACCGAGGCCGCCAGCCGCGACATGGCATCGCCATTCTATCGCTGATTTTAAATATCGGATCAAAACCGTTCGGGTGCGCGGCAATTAACCGCGTACCCGTTCCGTTTCAGACGATTGCGGAACATCCCACCGCGGCAATACGTTACACTCACGATATTCTCCTGCCGACTGCATCATGCCCGGCAGAATTCCGCCCGGAGCATATTGCATGACCGATCCGATCAAGGCATCCGACACCCCCGCCATTGAAAACGGTGCTGCGGATGCCCCTACCGAAATCGACGAAGCTGAAGAAGCCGAACAAAGAATGTTAAGCGCGCGTGCACGCGCCTATCGCCGGGCGCGCACGGTATCGGTTATCGGCACCTTCGTCATTCTGGCCTTCGGGTGTTTTTACGTCGCCCAAAGCCTGATCCTGCCGGTGATACTGGCCTTCCTGCTGGCACTGGTGTTTTCCCCGGTCGTCCGCACACTCGCCCGCTATCGCATCCCGCAAAGCCTGACCGCGCTTGCGATTGTCCTGACCCTGACGACATCCGTCATCGCCGGGATTTATGGCCTGAGCGAACCGGTATCGAAATGGATCGATGACGCCCCCAGGATCGAACGTCAGTTGCGCCTGCGTCTTGCCGATCTGGGCGGACCGCTTGAAAAGCTCCGCGATGTACAAAAACAGGTTGAAAAAGCCACCAATCAGAATGACGGGACCGACACGCAAAAGGTCGTGGTTCAGGAACCCACCATGATCAGTCAGGCAGCACAGGGTGCACCGGAAATCGTTGCCGGTATTGCGCTGATGCTCGTGCTGCTGCTGTTCATTCTGTCATCGGGGGATATGGTCTATGAAAAAATGGTCCGGGCCCTGCCAACCTTTGGCGACCGCCGAAAGGGACTGCGCATTGCGCATGATATCGAACGCGAAGTCTCGCGCTATCTCCTGACCATATCGGCAATCAATATCGGGCTTGGCATCATTATCGGAAGCCTCCTTGCCATTGTCGGCATGCCCAACCCGGTTTTATGGGGCATTGTTGCGGCGATCCTGAATTTCGTGCCGCTTCTGGGCGCTGTTGTCGGCATCGGCATCGTCGGTATGGTCGCACTGGTTTCCATGCCGACCACCACCGCCGCCCTGCTGCCCCCGGCAATCTATCTCGCCTGCACCGCGCTTGAAGGCCAGTTTCTCACCCCCGCCCTTGTCGGCAACCGGCTGCGCATCAATTCGGTCGCGATCATCCTCGCCATTGCGTTCTGGGGCTGGATATGGGGTTTCATCGGTGTGCTTGTCGCAGTCCCCCTTCTGATCGTCATGAGCGTCTTTGCAAAACATGTCGCGGGTCTCGGCGGCCTGCGCGAGATGCTCGGCCCCAACAACAATAACGGCAACTGATTGCGCCCCGATGACAACCCGATGGCAACCCGATTGCGAAACGGCGCAAAAACTGCCAGTCTTCTGGCATGTCAGACGCATCAAACGAACCGTTTCGAATCCTGTCTCATGACTGCACCGGCGTTTTGGCCCTCAAGGCCAGAACATGCCACAGCTTTGCCAAACACAGTCATGAACAGTTCGGCATCGGCTTCATGTTTGAGGGCGCGCAAAAATCGCTTTCGGGGCGCGGTATGGTGGAAGCCGGGGCAGGCAATATCCTCACGGTCAATCCCCGCGAAGTCCATGACGGCACCCCGATTGGTCAAAGCCCGCGTGGCTGGAACATGCTGTATCTGGACCCGGACCTGATCCGTGATACGGCGCGTGACATGTCAGATGGCAAATCAGACCATTACGAATTCACAAGCCCGGTCATCACATCGCCCGCCGTCGCGCACTGCTTTGCTGATCTTTTTGCCGCCATCACCAAAGGCGATCATGAAAATGCAGGCCTGCGGCGCGAGGAAATGCTGTTTCTTCTGCTCCATCACGCGATCATTGTGCCGGGCGAACCCGATCATTATCGCTACCGGTCACGAAGCGGTGCCGATGCCAGTATCGCGCGCGCCATATCCATGATTGATGATGCCCCGGACGAAAACCTCTCGCTGGCCGATCTTGCCGATGCGGCGGGGCTAAGCCGCTTTCAGACCGTCCGCCATTTCACCCGCGCAACGGGCCTCACTCCGCATGCCTATATCATCCAGCGCCGCCTTGATCTCGCCCGCCGCCTGATCGCAACCGGCACCCCACTGGCCGAGGTCGCCGCCACCGCAGGCTTTGCCGATCAAAGCCACCTGAACCGGCATTTCATCCGCGCCTATGGCCTGTCACCGGGGCGCTATGCCAAAGCCGTAAGGACAAACTGATCCTTCTCCGGCCTGCAATTCCGTTCAAGAATACCGGATCAAAACGCGCTTAACTGGGCTGATCAGGTTAAACCAAAAACGGAACCATGCCATCATGATCAGCCCCGAATATCTCCTGACCTCACTTGTTGTCGTCCTGCTGCCCGGCACGGGGGTGATCTATACCCTTGCCATTGGGCTTGGGCGCGGCATGAGGGCGAGCATCTGGGCGGCCTTTGGTTGCACGCTCGGCATCCTGCCCGCCATGGGGGCAAGCATCCTTGGCCTTGCGGCCCTGCTGCACACAAGCGCCCTTGCCTTTGAAACCCTGCGCTATCTCGGCGTGGCGTGGCTGCTTTACATGGCGTGGGGCATGTGGCGTGGCACGGGTGCGATGAAAGTCACCGCCAAATCCGATCCCGTCAACGCCGCCAAAATCATCCGCGACGCCATCCTGATCAACGCGCTCAACCCGAAACTGTCCCTGTTCTTCCTGGCCTTCCTGCCGCAATTCATCACCCCGAATGCCGGCGGAACCACCGCCCAGATGACCCTGCTCGGCCTGACCTTCATGGCACTCACCTTTGCGGTTTTCATCGTCTACGGTTTGTTTGCCAGTGCGCTTCGAAGCCACGTGGTCGAACGGCCAAAGGTCATGAACTGGTTGGGGAAAAGTTTTGCCGGGGTGTTCGCCCTTCTTGCTGCAAAGCTGGTGCTCGCCGGGCGACCATAATCCGCTGGATACGCAACACCTCGAACCGGGCCAGACGCACTGCATGGGCCTCTGGTTCACGGTTCCGGCTGCAAGCCAAACACCCGGCCCACCTGCCGATGACACAGGATGCCCGCACCAGTGACGGTCGATGAACGTAAGGCAGGCGCACTTGTCGCCGTCGGTGACTGACCTTCCCGCATTTCCGAACGCAATCATAGACCCCGTCGCCAAGCCAAGCTGGATGATCCCCGCTATTGCCTCGCCCCGGCCCCCTTCGCTCCGAACGGCCCGCCCTCACTCAAAGGGCACATTTCTCCCGTCATGATTCACACAAATTTTCCGCAAGTTTCCCTGGGCCTCACGGCCGGGACGCAATACCGCCGTAATGACTTTTCCACACGCCATTGATGCCCCTTTGGCGATGTCGCCGTCGTCCTTTCGACCTGTCAGATCGTTGCACCGTCATCGTCGTTTTCCTGTCTTTGGCCCAAAACGCAAAAACCCGCGAAAGCGAATCACGCTTTGCGGGTTTTGGGTCCGGGTGCATTTCTCCCGTTGACTTTGTCTTTATGCCATAAACAAAAGAACAAATCAAGAACAATTTTCAGGAAATTTGCAAAAAATCCGAAACCCTTGAAAAGATGTTATTTTTCAAAACCATATGCCCCTACTCCGCCGCATCCGAACTTTGCCGGGTCAATGCCCGGGTCATAAGGGCGCGCAATTTGGCCGGGCGCAGCGGCTTGTTCAGCAAGGCGAATCGCTGTGCCTTGATCAGTTCCGCCGTCTCGGTACTGCGGTCCGCCGTGATCACCACACCGGGAATATCAAGCCCGCGTTGGTCCCGCAGCCGGATCAGCACATCCAGCCCGGTTTCCCCGGAACTCAGATGATAATCAGCAAGGATGATATCTGGGACAAAGCCGATGTTATCACCGTTATCATTCAGCAGGATTTTCTCGGCCTCCGCGCCTGAGCGTGCGGTCGCCACCACGCAATTCCAGTTTTCCAGCATGGCCCGCATGCCATCCAGGATATCGGGTTCGTTATCGATGCAAAGGACGCGTAACCCGCCCAGTTCGCCTGCCATCCGGCGGCGTGGTTTGGGCATTGCGGCCTCGTCAACAATGCCAATCGGCACATCGACCGAGAAAACCGTCCCTCGCCCCGGGCGGGATCGCACCGAAACCGTATGATCCAGCGACCGGCCAAGACGATCGACAATCGCAAGGCCAAGGCCAAGCCCCTTCACATCGGTGGTTTCCGGGCCCTCAAGGCGATGGAATTCGCGGAAGATGATTTTAAGCTTGTCCTCGGGGATGCCCGGCCCGCTATCCCAGACCTCGATCCTGACCTTGTTCCCCCGCATCCGGCACCCGACCACCGCCCCGCCATGGCGGGTATAGCGCAGCGCGTTGGAGATGAAGTTTTGCAGGATGCGGCGCAGAAGCCGACTGTCGCTTTTAACCCACACATCGCGCGGATGAACCGCAAACCGAAGCCCGGCCTTTTCGGCCACCGGGGTAAATTCGGTCTTGAGCGCATTAAGCACATCCGAAACCCGGAAATCACGGATGGTGGGTTGCATGGCCCCGGCATCAAGTTTGCAGATATCCAGAAGCTCGTTAAGCAGTTCCTCAACCCCCTTCAGCGACAGATCAACCTTGTTGACCAGATCATGGATATCGTCGCGAAGCTCCTTGCCGCCCAGCGCCACGGTAAACAGCCGGGCGGCATTTAATGGCTGCAAAAGGTCATGGCTGGCCGCGGCAAAGAACCGGGTTTTGGTATCGTTCGCGGTTTCGGCCTGTTCCTTGGCAACCGAAAGTTCCGAGTTCAGCTCCTCAAGCGCGTGGGTACGTTCCGTCACGCGCGCCTCAAGCCCCTCGTTGGCGTCCTTAAGCGCGCGTTCGGCATTCCGGCGTTCGGTGATGTCGTGATAGATACAGAAATAACCAAGCACTTCGCCGGTTTCGTCAAAGTGCGGGATATATGTCCCCTCGGCATAGCGGGCTTCGCGTTCGCTGCCGTCACTTGCCCCCCAGCCTTCTTTGGGGGCGGGAAAATCGATCTCGAAGCTTTGGCGATAGCCTTCCAGTACCGCGCGGATCATCGGCTCCAGCCGGACATAGCGTTCTTCGCCCACCGCTTCGCGCACCGCCATTCCATGCGCCTCGATGCGGCGGATGCCAAACATCCGCTCATACGGGCGGTTGGTAAAACGCAGCCGCTGGTTCTTATCGGCATAGGCGATCATGACCGGGATGTTATCGGTATAGATACGAATGTTGCGCTCGCTTTCGCGCAATGCCTCCTCGGTCCGGACACGGGCCGTGATGTCGGCAATGGTCGCGACAAACCCGCCATCGGGCATCGGGTTGGTCCGCATTTCAAGCACCATGCCGTCCGCCCGCTTGCGCTCATAGGTATGGGGCAATCGTCGCATCTGCGGGGCGGCATTGCGCCCCAGAAGGATATCGATATCGACCGCACGCGCCCCGTTGTCACGGCAGATATCGACCAGTTCCGCAAGCGGCATCGTGACCTGAATATCGCTTGCGGTGATGCCCAAAAGATCGATAAAGCGATGGTTCCAGGTCGCCAGACGCAAATTCTGGTCAAACACCCCGACCCCTTGCGAAATGTTTTCCAGCGTGTTGAGCAAAAGGTCCCGGTTGAATTTGATCGCCTCGGACGCCTCATCCAGAAGCTCCATCGCATCGCGCCGCGACACCGCCTTATCGGGCAGTAGCAAAGCCATCACCACACGCGATGACGCCGCCCCGACCGCGCCCGAAAGCAGATGTTCGGTAAAATTCGCCGCATCAAAATCGGCAATATCGGATCGTTTGCAACCATCGCCGCGCTGGCTAAGGTAGGTGCGAAACGCGCGCTCTGCCCAATGTTTGCCAAGGAAGCGCGCGGCAAGGTCTTCAAGATCGCCAAGGGTCACGCGGCCGGGCCATGTGTCATTTCTGGCCTTGGTATCCTTGCGATAGATATCGACAAAAAGCTGGGCTTGACGGCGCTGGGTAACGCCTTGCACGCCAATCGCCGATCCGACAAACATCAGAACGAAATTAACCCCAAGCGACCAGACAACCCCGTGCGTCAGATGGTCCTCGATCCCCACACCCAGCAACGCCTGCGGGCGCAGAATCCCGATGCCAAGCGGCCCGTCCGTCAGGATCGACATCGGCAACAGACCGCTCTGGATAAAGCTTGGCAGAAGTAGGGTATAGGTCCAAAGCACAAAACCGGAAATCAGACCGATGCGAACCCCGGTGCGGTTGATCGATTTAAGGTAAATCGCCGCCAGAACCGCCGGGCCGAACTGCGCCACCGCGGCAAAGGACAAAAGCCCGATATCAGCAAGCGCATATTTTTCCGACAGGAACCGGTAAAAGCCATAGGCCAGAAACAGGATGGCAATGATCGCCGCGCGCCGGATTTTCAGAAGAACCTGGCTGACATCGCCTGCGAACCGCCCCTGCAATTTCTGCGACCGCAGCAAAAGCGGCATGACCAGATCGTTACACACCATCGTCGATACCGCGACACACGATACGATCACCATGCCGGTACTGGCCGAAAGCCCCCCGACAAAGGCAATCACCGCCAGCCAGTTTTCCCCACCCAGCAATGGCAGAGTCAAAACAAACGTATCGGGATTGACTGCCGGATCACCGCCAAACAGCAATATCCCGGCAATCGCAATCGGCACGACGAAAATATTGATCGCAATCAGATAGCCCGGAAAAAGCCAGCGCGCCGATTTCAAATTCCGGCTGTCGTCATTTTCAACGAATGTCACATGGAACTGACGCGGCAGACAGAAAATCGCAAACAGCGCCAACAGGGTCGAAATAAAGAAATGCGATGTCAGCCAGGCATCGGGCTTGAACATCTCGGTAATGTCAGGGTCGGCTGCGGCCCGGATGCGCATGTCGCCAAAGCCATCAAACAGCCCGTAAACCGCAAACAGCCCGACGAACAAAAGCGCCACCAGCTTGACCATGCTTTCGAACGCCACCGCAAGGATCAGCCCGTCATGATGTTCGGAAGCGTGGATATAGCGCACCCCGAACAGGATCGCGAAAACCGCCATCAGGATCGTGACGTAAAACGCGGTATCCTTGGAAAAATCGGTCGCACTGTGGCGCACGATCTGCTCGCCGACCTCGCCGATCAGAACATCAAATGATAACGACACCGCCTTAAGCTGAAGCGCGATATAGGCCAGAACCCCAATCACCGCAATGATCGCCACAAGGGCGGCCAGACTTTGGCTTTTGCCATAGCGCGAGCCAAGAAAATCAGCAATCGAGGTAATGTTCTGTTCGCGACATACGGTGGCGATCTTGGTCATCACGCCAAAACCGACAATCATCATGATGATCGGGCCGATATAGATCGGCAAAAACGCCCAGCCGCGGGTCGCCGCTGTCCCGACCGAGCCAAAGAACGTCCAGCTCGTGCAATAGACCGCCATCGACAGCGCATAGATGCTGGGCTTCAGCCGCGACGCCCGCCATTTTTCGGCATATTTGTCGCCATAATGCGCAATCGCAAACAGAAGCCCGATATAGGCCATGGCAACAATGAAAATAAGTCCGCCCTGAAGCATCCGGCTTATGGCTCCGCGTATCGATCATGCCGCCAAAACAGTTGGTTGGCGTTTGGACTATACCACGACGCGCTTATGGACTAAAACGGCGCAAATCCAAACCCGACCAAAGACCAAGAACGATCAGGATTGTCATGTCTTCCGATTACGGCTTTTACGCAGGAATCCTGCGCTTTGTGGCAAAGAAAACCGAAAGCGACGACCGCGAGATAAAGGTCATGATGGGCCATCTTTCCGGCATCGCCGCCGCCATCGAACAGTCCGGGCGCTTTGTTGTTGAACGTGCCAATTGCGAAAGTGCCGCCCGTGCCTTCGCCGGGGTAGCCAAATTCCTTCAGGAACGCATCCTGTCCGAGGCGCTGGCCGCCGGCAATGAAGGTGCGGTAAATCAGCTCAAATGGGCGATTGAAACCTCGCTCGCACTGGGCTCGGAACTGGTCAAACGCATCGCACTTGAAGAATATGAAGGGCAGGACAAATTCACCTTCGACCTACCCCTGCCCCCCGGCGCGCCGACCATGCATTGAAAAGGCTGCCGGACCGGACACCATTCACATGAAAAAGCGGCGCCCGAAGGTGCCGCTTTTTCCTTATCCGGTCATATTGGCCGAAAGTTCTCAGGCGTCGGCCCAGACATTGGCACGTTGCAGAAGCCCGGTGGCTTCGAACTCTTTGCCATACGGCGCGGCCTTTTTCACGAAATCCATGTAGGACGCATAGATACGGCCGTTCAGTTCGTTCTGATCGGCGATTTCCTTGACCGCTGCCTTGACCTCGGTGGCAAGGGCTGCAATCACATCGTCGCTGAAATGACGGATTTCCGCACCCTTGGCCAAGACGGCCTGATAGGATTGAATGTTGTGGAAGGTGAAATCAGCCAGCGTCTGTTCAAGATTGGCCTGTGCGGCGACGGCAAAGATTTCCTGAAGGTCTTCGGGCAATTCCGCGAATTTGTCCTTGTTGACAAACACTTCAATCCCTGTGCCCGGCTCGGCGAATGCCGGAGTGTAATAATATTTGCCAACCTGGGTCAGACCAAACGCATAATCGTTCCATGGGCCAACCCATTCGGCGGCATCAATTGCACCCGACTGCATGGCCGGCAGGATTTCGGCTGCGGGCAACATCGTCACATTGGCGCCCAGACGGCGCATCGCTTCGCCACCGATCCCGGCATAGCGCATCTTGATGCCCTTGATGTCGTCAACGGTGTTGATTTCCTTGTTGAACCAGCCACCGGCCTGCAAACCGGTATTCCCGGCCGCGAACGGCTTGACGTTGAACTGGGCATAAAGCTCGTCCCAAAGTTCCTGCCCGCCGCCAAAACGCAGCCAGCCCGACAGTTCCCAGCCCATCAGACCGAATGGAATGGTCGAGAAGAAGTTTACACCCGCATCCTTGCCTGCCCAGTAATAAGGGGTGCCATGCGCCAGTTCGGCCACACCCTGCTCGACCGCATCCATGCATTCGAATGCCGGAACAAGTTCGCCTGCGCCGTAAACGGTAATTTTAAGACGGCCGCCCGACATTTTGGTCACGCGCTCGGCGAATTTTTCACCATTGGCACCAAGGCCCGGCGTACCTTTCGGCCATGGCATGACCATGCGCCAGTGGATCTGTTCATCGGCTTTGGCAATTGAAGGTGCGGCACTGCTGGCGACAAAGGCACCGGCGGCCATGCTGGCACCCGTCAGGAACTGACGACGTTTCATTGTGGGGCTCCCAAATTCATATTGGCAATTTTTTGCGCAAATCTGCTTCTAAAATAGCATTCGTAACTTTGCAAGGGATTGAAGTTGCGGCTTTTGCTGTCTTTGACACGTCATATTCAAAGTTTCCAACATCCCGTAACGTCGATGACATCGCGCAAAGTTTGCTTGAACTTTGCCAGAAAACAAAAAAACGGGGCCGCCCGAAAGCAGCCCCAAATTTCCAGCATGTCGCTTTCCGGATTTCGCGGGGCTCAGTATCCCCACACTTTCGCACGATGCAAAAGTCCGGTTGCTTCGAACTCCTTGCCATAGCGCGCCGCCTTCTTGACCAGAGCAAGATAGCTATCCGCGATCCTGCCGCTCAGGTCGTTCTTAGCAGCAATTTCCTGGACCGCAGCATTCGACTGTTCAGCCAGCGCCAGAATGACATCATCCGAGAACTGGCGCACTTCAACACCCTTGTCGATCAGCGGCTGGTAGGATTGCAGGTTGTTGAAGGTAAAATCAGCCAGTGTATTTTCGGCAATCGCCTGAGCTGCATAACGAATGATCGCCTGCATATCCTTGCCAAGCGCGTCGAACTTTTCCTTGGAAATAAAGATTTCAAGGCCCGGTCCGGGCTCATGGAATGCCGGGGTATAATAGAATTTGGCAACCTGATAGAGACCAAATGCAAGGTCATTCCAAGGACCAACCCATTCGGCGGCGTCAATCGCACCGGACTGCATCGCAGGCAGGATTTCGCCCGGCGGCAACATGGTGATGTTGGCACCAAGGCGACGCATGGCTTCGCCACCAAGACCGGCATAACGGGCTTTCAGGCCCTTAAGGTCCTCAACCGAATTGATTTCCTTGTTGAACCAGCCACCAGCCTGCATGCCCGAGTTACCGGCATAAAACGGCACAACGTTAAATTCGGCATAGGCTTCTTCCCAAAGCTCCTGCCCGCCGCCGAAGCGAAGCCAGGCGGAAAGCTCCCACGCGGTCAAACCAAACGGAATGGTCGAAAAGAAGTTCAGCGCCGGGTTCTTGCCCTGCCAGTAATAAGGGGTGCCGTGCGCCATTTCGACCACGCCCTGCTCGACCGCATCCATGCATTCGAACGGCGGGACGATTTCACCAGCGCCAAAAACCGAAATATTCAGGCGGCCATTGGACATTTCCTTGACCATGGCAGCGAACTTTTCGGCATTGGTGCCAAGGCCCGGCGTTCCTTTGGGCCACGGCATGACCATCCGCCAATTCAGGCTTTCCTGCGCGGATACGATGGCCGGTGCGGCAACCGTAGCCGCAACCGCGGCACCGGCACCAATACCGGCCCCTTTAAGGAACTGACGACGTTTCATTGTAACCCCCTAAACTCTTTTACTTTGGTGATTTTTTGCGCAATCACCATCATGCGTTAGGGGATTTTGGCGAAAAGATCGCGCATATGCCACAATTTTTGCGCATAACGATGCGGATTTTTTCGCCGACACTACCGCAGCTTAGCTATTGCCAACATATCGATTGTAATTGGCAACGAATTCATCCGTTTCGCCCTTGCCCCCGGCGGTATTGTAATATTGCTTCCAATAGGCTGCGAGCCCCGCGATATCGTTGGCATCGGGCAACGGGGCACTGACCCGCATATATCGCACCCGGCACATTGCAGCCGCATAGGCATTATTGGTTGCAAGCTGGGTGGCCTTGTCAGGCTGCGGCGCAAGATAGGCATCAATCTTGGCTTTCAGATTCGCGCGGTAATCCAGAAAATTGACATAGCAATCATTCAGAGTTGCCGGTTCCATCTGAAAAATACCGCGGGCCGGACCGCCGCCAAGCTGTTCAACATAGGTCCCTAATCCGCTTTCCTGGGCAGCGGTCCCCATAAGCAGGTTTTCAGCAGCCTGTGACCACAAAGCAAGATTTTGCAAAACCGGTCGAATGATGGTGAGCCGCAATTGGCTAGTATTGATGGGCATGATGTTTCCTTTGCGTTCATCAAAACTGAATTGATCAGCCTGACGACGCACGAGAACCACATTCGTGATCCCGGTCACATCCAACTCTTCCTATACTTGTATAGCTTTCTGTTATCCGTTTGCTAAAAGAAACAAGTACCTGACGGAAAACGGTATCTTTTGACACAACCCCAACAGAAGACAGATATTCCCACCCTTATGGATAGTTAACATCATAATATTTTTAACCAACCTAAGGTAATGCCCCGCCAACCAATTGTTTATGACAGATATCGACGAGGGACCCGCATGCATCAGGAAATTAAACGCCGTCTTGAATTCATTGACTTCAATGAAAAGAAGGCAGCCAACCTCAAAAAGGCGTGGCCGATAATTGACAAACACCTGGCACCGATACTGGACGAATTTTATCAGAAGGTGATGGCGCGTGGCGATCTGGCCAAAATTATTGGCGATCCATCGAACATTGAACGACTGAAAAATGCGCAGCGAAAACACTGGGCAAAGTTATTTGATGGCACTTTTGACCAGTCATATTACGACGATGTCCGCCGGATCGGTAAAGCTCACGAAATCATCGGCCTAACCCCGGAAGCCTATGTTTCTGCCTACAACTTTATCATGGCCAAGCTTTGCGATATTCTTTTTGCACATTTCCGCAAAGACGCATCAGTTTCGCAGATTGTAACCGCCTCGACCAATGCCATTCTGATCGATATGGAAATGGCGATTACGGTCTATTATGAAGAAACCCAGAAAACATACAGCAACCGACTGGCGAAAATGTCGGGCGAGTTCGAAGCAACCGTATCAAAGGTTGTCGAGGCATTGTCCAGTTCGGCAGAAGACATGTCCAGTGCTTCAGAAACCTTGATCAGCAGCATGGGCCAAACCACCGAACAGGTGGAAAGTGCAAAATCAGCAGCCGAGATTTCGGCGGAAAACGCATCAACGGTGGCAGGATCCGCCGAGGAGCTCGATAGTTCTATCCGCGAAATTTCAAGCCAGATTTCACGCGCTTCGAGTGTCTCGAACGAAGTTGAAAGTTCCGTACAGTCCACATCGGATGTCATTGCATCGCTGAATGTCTCCGCCGAAGAAATCGGCACAGTCGTCGACCTGATCGACAAGATCGCCAACCAAACCAACCTTCTGGCACTGAACGCGACCATCGAAGCCGCCCGTGCGGGTGATGCAGGCAAGGGCTTTGCGGTTGTCGCAAGCGAGGTCAAAAACCTTGCCAATCAGACAGCCAAGGCCACCGGCGACATCACAGCCCAGATCAACAATGTGCAGCAAAACACAGCTGCAGCAGTGACAGCCATCCGTGAGGTCGCCGGTCAGATCAGCTCGATCGTTGATTCGATCACCGCCATTTCGGCCGCCGTTGAACAACAAGCCGCCGCCACCACGGAAATCAGCACCAATATCACGTCGGTTTCATCAGCCAACAGCAACGTAAACAGCAGCCTGGAATCGGTAAGCGGCACGGCACACCGGACAGGTACGGTTGCCGAAGAGGTTTACAAGGTCTCACAGGTCTTAAAACAGCATTCACGCCAGCTTAAGACGGATGTGAATGCCTTTGTCTCGCGCCTGACCGAACCCAATTGATCCTCCGCCCTTAACGCCCCCGCGCGTCAGAGGGCGAAATGCCAAAAACCCGCTTGAACGCGGTTGCAAAATTAGCCGGACTTGAATAACCAGCCATCCAGGCGGCCTGACCAATCGTCAGGCCGTCTTTTTCCATAGCATCACGCGCGGCAATCAGGCGACTTTCGCGGATGAAATCCTTGACCGTCGTGCCATAGGCATTTTTGAAAATACGTTGCAGGCTGGCTATGCTCATCCCGCACTTTTCCGCCAGGCCGGACAATGTCAGGTCATCAAAAATATGTTCCAGCACATAGTTGCGAATTTCCTGCGCCTTCCGATGCTGATCAATCGCATCCGGCTCGACACTTGCCTCGCCCATGTCAGAACCAAGTGATCCAAGCGCCTCGGCGAAAATTTCCAACCCGCGGCTTTCGGCATAAAGATCACGGAATAGCGGATCATCCGTCGGCGGATACAGCAACTGGTCCGCAAGGGCGATGGCACGACGTGACGGTTGCCATCTCCGAACCGAGATCCCGGCATGAATGAAATCATCAATTGCGGCATGCCGACTATCATTGCGGCCAATTCGACTGGCAACCCAATCGAATTTCGCGGAAATCATCACTTTGCTAACATCGTCACCCTGTTTAAGTTGCCGATGCAACATAACCGGTTGCGATAGGGACCAAATAAACCCCACTGGTTGATCCCGTGCATCCAGATCAAACGGAACATCATCGAATGCCCCGCAAACGCGCCCTCGCAACACAATCGCAGCCGTGACGGCAGCTTTGACGGGAAATTTCACGTCCGCATCTTGCATGCTAACAGTATCGGTCGTGTGGATATTCAAAAATGACTGAAGGTTGTCGTTTGACAGTCGGCCGCTCATCACCGGACGACGTCGAATACCCTCGGATGCATTGCGCGGTAGCGATGTTCCGAAATCTTCAAGCTGCTGACCGGTGATGGTTTCCCGCCGCGTCACATTACGCCGTAAACGTTGCGGCGCATGCTGCCGATCAAACGCCATATGGGTGCCCTTCCAAGCCTGAATATCCCGTCAAAAGCAATATCTGCGTTTTCGCAAACATCATTGGCGATCTCGCAAACGGTATTCCGATTGCCCGAACCATCACGATAATAATATTCAAAATCATTCGCAATTGGCAATTTATTTGATAAGGAAATCAGCATGTCGCAGCCATCAAGACCGGTCTTGCCCGAAAAATACCGCCAACCGTTTTATGGCCTGTGCCGCGCAACCCTGCTTGCCGGTGTCGCCCTAACAGTACTTCCGGTAGCAGCCGTCGCACAAGAAACCAAAGCCAAAGACGAAACCGTTCTGGCACCAATCGAAGTCACAGCAAGCCAGAATAGCGCCCCAACTACGGCCGGGAGTGTAACGGTTACGCAGGATGATCTTGATCGCATCAATCCGCAAACCATCAAGGATGTGTTTGCGAACGAACCATCGGTTCAGGTTGGCGGCCCGACCGCCATCGCGCAAAAGGTTTATGTGCAGGGCATCGAAAACACCAAGCTGAACGTTCAGGTAGACGGCACCCGGCAGGTCGATTCCACCTATCATCATATAGGCACCGCGATCATTGATCCGGGAATGCTGAAATCGGTAAAGGTTGAGTCCGGGATCGCCCCCGCCGATGCTGGACCAAATGCATTGGGCGGTTCAATGGCCTACGAAACCAAGGATGCCCGCGATATTCTTGCCCCGAATGATCCGTTCGGCGGCTTTGCCAAAATCCAGTATAACAGCAATACCAAAGGCCTCACCGAATGGCTGACCTTGGCCGGTCAGCACGACGGCTTCGAAGCTCTTGCCTATATCCAGAACAGCAATCAGGGCAATTACAAGGACGGCGATGACAACGAAGTTGCTGGCACGGCAGATGGCAGCGAAAACGGACTTGGCAAAATAGCCTTCACCGGCACCGAAGGTTCACGGATTGAAGCATTTGCAAGCCATTTTGAAGACGAAGGTGTGCGCCCTGCCCGGCCAAACTTTGGAACCCTTACCAGCGGTGCCTCGCCGCAGTGGATTTCATACAAAGATACCTCGCTTGGCATCAGTTATGTCGATGAACAGCCAACCGATCTTCTGGCACCGGAACTGAGCCTCAATTACAGCAAAACGCATCTTGATGTTCCCAAACTGAACGGCAACACACACCTTGAAGCAGAAATTGAAACCCTGAACGGTAAGGCTGCCAATACTTTTGACGTTGGAATGGGCGGGATAACAACTGGCGTCGATTTCTATCATGATGAAGCAACCGGCGGCGGCGACACGGCCCGCCCGGCTGGACGTGCCGGGCGATTTACCGAAGAAACAACCAATATCGGCGTCTTTTCGCAGGCACGCCTTTCGCTGACCGATCGCTGGCGCGTCTCGTTCGGCGGGCGCGGCGATCAACAGTGGTTCGAAGGTATTGACGGAACCGATTTCAGCGAATTCGGACTTAGCGGTAACGCCAATACCGAATATGACCTGACCGATGACCTGATGATCTATGGCGGATTGGGTACAAGCTTTGGTGGACTTCCGCTGGGTGAGTCTGCGATCTACAACTATACCGGCATCTGGACCTATGACGGTTTCAAACCGTCCCGGTCGCATAACTACAAGGCGGGCGCACGCTATCAGTTGGCGGAATGGGATTTCGATGGAAACCTGTTCTACAACAAGATCAACGGTTCCCATTCGCTTGAATATACAACACGAAATACGACCAGCGATCTTGCAACACGTGGGATCAATCTGTCCGCCACCTGGACATACGGGCCCGGCTTTGTCCGCGCTGCCTATACCCATACCGATGTAGAAAGAAATGGCAAAGTCCCGCTGAGCAACGATGCGTCCTATCAAGGCGTCATCGTCGGTGACATTGCAAACTTTGAAGTCGCCCACCGGTTTGATGCCCTTGGCATTCAGGTCGGCTCGACATCTGAACTGGCCCTGTCTGACGACGATCCCGAAAAGAACGGCAATGCCAAGCTCGACACTTACTTTGTTGCCAACCTGTATGGTGAATGGACGCCAGAGGCATTGTCGAATGCGGTAACCCTACGCGTCGATGCGCTGAATATTTTTGATCGTGACTATGTCGCCCGGACCACGCCGGGCTACGACAGCAGTGCAATTGAACCCTATCACGAGCCGGGGCGCACCTTCCTTGTTTCAGCAAAGGTGGCGTTCTGATCAGACCATCTTCCAACAGATCATCTATCAGCGATGGGGGGCATGCCGTGCCACCCATTTCGGCGTTTCTGACTTTTCTGCAATTTTTGCCTATTTCAACAGGACTTTCCCAATGACATTCAAACGCGTTTTAACGCTGGCCGCCGTCGCCTCAATGATCACCTGTCAGGCTCATGCTGGCGAAACCATTACCCTGACCGATGTTTCCGGTCGCGAAGTCACGGTCGAAGTACCGGTCAAGCATATGATCCTTGGCGAAGGGCGTTTTTTGCCAAGTCTTGGCATCCTTGATCCTGAAAATACGGTCCGTTGGGTCGCCGGTATGATGGGGGAATTCAAAAAACTTGATCCTGCAACCTTTGCACAATACCAGGCAAAATTCCCTGAGATTGACGACATCCCGCTGGTCGGCCGCAGTGGCGAGGCAACATTCAGCGTCGAAAAGGCGATTACAGTTGAACCCGATGTCGCAATTTTCGGCATTGATGGCGGTCATGGTCCGGGATCAGACAGCCATGAAGTCCTGAGGCAATTTGGCGCAGCTCACATTCCGGTTGTCATGATCGATTTTCGCAGTGCCCCATTTGGAAACACCCCAAAAAGCATTCGTATCCTTGGCAAATTGATGGGCAAGGAAGATCAGGCAGAGGCTTTCGTCAAATTCTATGAAGACAATCTGGCGAAGGTCAGAACAGGTCTAAAGGGTTTAACGGATAAACCCAAAGTCTTCCTCGAAAGCCGGGTTGGCCTGCATGGCAACTGCTGCGAGGCGATGGGCAACCAAATGATCGGAAGGTTTGTGGAGCTTGCCGGTGGCGACAATATCCTTGCAGACCGGATTCCGGGCGTCATCAGCCAGATTTCAGTTGAACAACTGCTCGTCGATCAGCCCGATATTTATGTCGCAACTGCAATTGGCGGGGCAACAATGACTGCCGAACAGAATGTCGGCCGCATCATACTTGGAGCCTACGCCGATGCCGAAACATCACGCGCGTCTTTGGCCAAAAGCATGGAACGCACCGGCTTGCCCGAACTCGACGCCATTAAAAACGGCAAAGTCTATTCCGCGTGGCACCACTTCTATAACACGCCCATGAATGTGACACTGTTACAAGCCATGGCGAAATGGTTCCATCCCGATCAGTTTGCCGATCTTGATCCAGACGCAACCCTTGCCGAATTCTTTGACCGGTTCCAGCCGGTAGCACTGAATGGTGTTTACTGGATCGGCCTTGGTCGGCCATGACCGGCCCGAACATCCCCCAAGAAACCATCAGAGATCGATAAATCAATGTTCAAAACCACAGGATCGGTTCAGACCGAGCAGTCCAGTAAATACATGCAACAACTCTGCAAGCACTTTGCCCACAAGGTAGAAGTCGATTTCACGCCCCACGAGGCCCATGTGAGCTTTCCGATGGGCCCATGCATCATTCTGGCCGATGACGTTACCCTGCGCTTTCAGGGACAGTCTGAGAAAGCCGAGGGGATTGAAGCCATGAAGGACGTTATTGTCTCGCATCTCGATAAATTCGCATGGCGCGAGCAGATCGAATATGTCTGGGAAGACAGTTCGGATTAAACCTGCCCGCCCCGTAAAACAAAGAAGCCAGCCTTTCGGAGCTGGCTTCTTTGTTTAGCGCAAGTCGTAGATCACAGGGATCGTCAGGGTCATTTCTGTGCGCGCCATATCTTCGGGGAATGGTGGGAAACGTTTAACCCGCTCGATCATATCCTGCGTCGCACGATCAAGAATAGACGAACCACTCGGACTGGTCATTTCAAAGAATGAAACAGTGCCGTCACGCTGGATGACCAGCCGGACCATGTTCTGTCCTTCTATACCGCGGCGTTTGGCACGATCTGGATATTCGCGATAACGCATCAACATCTGAACCACAGCTGCTTGATAGTCGGTAAAGGCCGCGCTGCTCATTGCCGCACCTCCGCCACTTCCCGATGCGGAACTTGCGGCCTGGCTTTGGGTTGCTTCGCCGACCGTGCCTTCTGATTTTACTGAATCGACGGGGCCGCCGGATGGTTGCACGACCGGTTTGACTTCAGCCTTTTCAACAGGTTTGGGGGCCTTTGCCCGTTCCGGTGTCGCTTTGGGGGGCTCCGGCTTTCTGCGGACCGGCATGACATCGGCCAAAAGCGGACTGATTTCCGGTTCCGGTTCAACCACTTCCTCGACCACCGGCTCAGGAACAGGTTCCGGCTCAACGATCGGTTCGGGATCGGGTTCAGGCACGGTTTCAACAACCGGCTCGGGGACCGGTTCTGGTTGGGGTTCGACTTCGTTGACGGGTTTTTCACCCTGCTTACTGTCTTCGGAATCAGCACTTTCTTCGGGTGTCTCGGCCTCGCCCTGGGTCGCCTGACCACTGCCCAGCGATATGCTGATACTTTGAACGGCCCCTGCCCCGCCCCAACCGGCAGGTTGCGGTTCAGGCATGGCTAGAACGATCCCACCGGCAAGAACAATACCGGTCAACCCGGTCGCAATCAGGAAATCAATGCGTTTCGACATATTCTATCCGTCTTGGTCCTGATCTGCTTGCATCGCGGTCATCAGTTGCACCTTTTCGACGCCCAGTTCCTGCAACCGCTTCAAAAGGGCAACAACGCTGGCACCTTCTGTGGTGCGGTCAGCACGAATTTCGACTGGACGATCGGCATAATCAGCCGGTAGCAACCCCGCAAGATCCGCAAGGTCTCCCTGCCGATTTTCAATCCCGACTTCGGCATTTTTGCCAAACCAAAGGACAATCGTGTCTTCTGGCTGGCCTTCGGCCGTGCTGCTTGCGGGCGGATCCACGTCAAATGGCCCCAGCTTTTGCAGACTTCCGGCTATCATGAAGAAAATCAGCAGAAGAAAGACGATGTTGATCAATGGCAACATCGGTTCCTGGGCCGGGCTGTCATCGGTGATCTGGATGCGGCGCTTCATTCGATCAGATCCACATCCGTCACACCGCCACGTCCCAGCGCATCCATCACAACAATAAGATGCTGCAAATCGGCACCATTGACGGGCCGCAGATGAACACTGGCCCCGGCATGGTTACGCAAAATTGTCACGGCAAGATTGGAAACAGCCACGGCTTCACCATTCAGCGACAAACCACCATTGGCATCAACATTGACCGTTACCGGGCGAATATCGCTGCTGGCCCGTGCCTGACCGTCCGTAACAGTCACCGACATTTCAAACCCCTTCCAGTCAAGAAAACTGGAAGCCAGCATGAAAAAGATCAGTAGGATGAAGACAACATCAATCAGCGGCGTCAGGCCGATCATCGGCGAAGCACCGCGACTTCGATCGCGCAATTGCATAAGGCGTATTCCGACCTTGTTCGGGCTTATTCCGCAGCCTGGCGCAGTTCAGCGACATTTGACGCGCGAAGCGCACCCTTCCGAGCCAACTCACCACGATTGATCACCATGGTGCAGACATCTTCCATCACGGCCGCAGCACGCGCGATAACGCCCTGCATCCACATATGGAACGCGGTTGCCGGGATCGCGACGACAAGGCCGATCGCCGTCGTCAAAAGTGCTAGCCAGATACCGCCTGAAAGGACAGAAGGATCAATACGACTTCCGGCACCTTCCATCTTCTGGAAAGCTTCAATCATGCCCATAACGGTTCCAAGCAGCCCCAAAAGAGGGCTCAAGACCGCAATTGCCGACATAATCCGCAACCCGCTGTTCAGGCCATCGATTTCCTTGCGTGCATGGGAAGCAATGATATCCGACGCCGCTTCACGGTTTTCCGGGTTGGCAACGGACAAGGTCATGCCAAACAGACCGATGCGAGCAGCCGGATGACGGCGGCGCGACAGAATCTGCGCGACCTGCTTATCATCACCATTGGAAAGATGACGTTCGACATCCTTGGCAAAACCATCCGCGAAAATTCCACGCCGGATAAAGCCGACCAGCTTGTAGAAGAATATCAGCATCCCGACCAATGCGAGCGCGGCCAGAACCCAGCCGACAACACCGGCACGATCCACAAGATCAAAAACCGGCAAGCCACTGATAGCATCCGGAACGATTGTGCTTTCGGTGATGGCAGCTGCGTCATCCGCCATCGGCAAGCCGGTTTGCGGATCAAGGGTTATGGCCCCACCTTCTGTTTGCGTGATCGCACCATTGGCGGCATCCGTGGTTACACCTTCAAGGCCAAGCGGAGTCTGCGCATCTGGCGATGCGGACATCGGATTTACGGGTTCAGGCATGTAACTCTTCCGATCCAAAATTCGATCAGCACCGGACGTCCTGCTCCGGTGCATTTGAAACTGATTTGCATTACTTACAAGAAATCACATTGCGATGCAATCGCAACAGCGAAAAGACGAGCATTTTTCGTGTGTGGCCGTATTGCATCGCACGTAAAACAGCGCCCGTCGCAGGCGCTAAAACCGGGTGGAATCGATTTTTGAAAACAGAAAGGACCTCGGAAAAGCAAAACCCCCGGAACATCTAGGTTCCGGGGGTTTTGAAATGGTGAGCCCGACAGGATTCGAACCTGTGGCCAACTGATTAAAAGTCAGTTGCTCTACCAACTGAGCTACGGGCCCTCAACGTTGGTGAGCGGCCTTTTAATGTGCTGATCGCAAAGGGTCAACCCCCCTTTTTCGATCAAACTGCATGACAGCCATTCAAATGGTAAAAAATATCAAAACCCGGCCCGTTCCCAATCCACCCCAAATTGACATTCGCATCGGCTGGAAAGCGGCATGACAGTGATCGCAATAAAAATCATGAAAAAGAAAAAGCCCCCGAAACCGATTGGGTTTCAGGGGCTTATTGGTGAGCCCGACAGGATTCGAACCTGTGGCCAACTGATTAAAAGTCAGTTGCTCTACCAACTGAGCTACGGGCCCTCAACGTTGGTGAACGGCCTTTTAATGTGCTGATCGCAAAGGGTCAACCCCCCTTTTTCGATCAAACTGCATGACAGCCATTCAAATGGTAAAAAATATCAAAACCCGGCCCGTTCCCAATCCACCCCAAATTGACATTCGCATCGGCTGGAAAGCGGCATGACAGTGATCGCAATAAAAATCATGAAAAAGAAAAAGCCCCCGAAACCGATTGGGTTTCAGGGGCTTATTGGTGAGCCCGACAGGATTCGAACCTGTGGCCAACTGATTAAAAGTCAGTTGCTCTACCAACTGAGCTACGGGCCCTCAACGTTGGTGAAGCGCGTTTTAATGGGACTGGCGGCTGCGGTCAACACCTGTTTTCCATATTTTCCCGGTTTTTGCACTTTCAGCCCCCAAAACGCGAAAGCCGCCCTGATCAAGAACGGCTTTCGGTTGCATTATAGGGGTCAAAGCGCTTATTGCGCGTCAGCCGCGACCTGCATTTTTACAATATGGTCCGGGTCTGCAACCCGGCCATTGGCCCAAGGTGCACCCTTTTTCAGGCCATCGACATATTCCATACCCGATACGACCTGCCCCCATATGGTATATTGTCCATCAAGATGCGGCGCATCGGCAAAGACGATGAAGAACTGCGAATCAGCGCTGTTCGGGTTGGACGAACGTGCCATCGAAACCGTACCGCGCACATGATTCTCGTTCGAAAATTCCGCCGGAAGTTTCTGGCCCGAACCACCGGTACCGTCCCCTTTGGGGTCACCGCCCTGCGCCATGAAGCCTTCGATCACACGATGGAAAGTCAGACCATCATAGAAACCTTCACGAGTCAGTTCCTTGATACGCTCGACATGCTTGGGCGCCAGATCCGGACGCAGCTTGATCACAACGCGACCTGCTTCAAGATCCAGATACAGGGTGTTTTCCAGATCCTGCGATGCATCGGCCGACTGGGCCTGAGCACCGCCGCCGATACCACCGTTCGACATGGTCACTATTCCTAATACGAGTACAAAAAGAGATGCGAGACGAATAAGACGCATGGGTGCGCTATTCCTTTTCTTCGGCCAGCTTTTCGTGCAGTCGCTTCAGCACGTTTGCCGGCACAAATTCGGTAACATTACCGCCCAGACGGGCGATTTCCTTCACAAAGCGCGAAGACACGAATTGCTGTTTGTCGGACGCCATCAGAAAGACCGTCTCTACCTTTGGGGCAAGACGGGCATTCATTCCGGCCATCTGGAATTCATATTCAAAGTCAGACACAGCCCTCAGACCACGAATAATGATGCTCGACCCGTTTTCCTGGGCAAACTGCATCAGAAGTGACCCGAACGGCTTTACGATGGTGCGGGCAGCAACCTCGCCGCCCGCAGCCTTAAGAGCCTCTTCGACCAGAGCACAACGTTCTTCGACCCCAAACATCGGGCCCTTTCCCGCATTGACCGCAACGCCGACAATAAGCTTGTCGACGATGCGGGTCGCGCGACGAATAATGTCCATATGCCCCTGGGTTACCGGGTCAAAAGTGCCCGGATAAATCCCGATACGCGAGGCGTTTGAAGACTGTTCGTTCATTGATCTTCCGTTTTATTCGTCGGTGTCGTCTGAACCGGTTTCCACTGCCTCGCTACTATCCTCGGCAACGGTCGGTGCATCTTCGCCGGATGCGATTTCGGTGCCTTCTGCACCTTCTTCGCCTTCAAGCTCTTCTTCACCATTGTCACCCAGATTGGACAGACGTTCGACAGCAACAACCTGTTCGTCTTCGGCCGTACGGAACAGGGTAACACCCTGTGTCTTGCGCCCGGCAATGCGGATATCGTGTGTCGGCATACGAATGACCTTACCACCATTGGTGACCATCATCAGTTCGTCGCCTTCCTCGATCACGAAGGATGCCGCGACATTGCCATTGCGTTCCGACATCTCGATATTGGCAAAGCCCTGCCCGCCACGACCGGTTACGCGGTATTCATAGGCAGACGTACGTTTGCCATAACCATTTTCGGTAACCGAAAGGATCAGCTGATCGCCTGCCAACAGTTCGTCGTAACGTTCCTGAGAAAGGATTTCCAACGGCAGACTATCATCAGCCGAGATTTCCTCGCGACGCAGCTTGCTTGCGATCGACAGATACTCGTCACGTTCTTCCATAGAGGCATGATTGCCAAACAGGACGGACATCGCAATGACCGCATCCTCGTCAGCCAGACGAATACCGCGTACACCGACCGAGTTACGGCCAGTAAAGACACGAACATCTGCAACACGGAAACGAATGCATTTACCCAGACGGGTCGTCAGCAGAATATCGTCATCGTCCGAGCAGGTCTGAACCGCAATCAGCTTGTCACCACGATCTTCTTCAAGCTTCATGGCGATCTTGCCGTTTGATTTCACATTCACGAAATCGGCAAGGCTGTTGCGGCGGACGTTACCGGTCGAAGTCGCAAACATCACGTGCAGGTTCGGCCACTCTTCCTCGTCGGGAAGTGGCAGAACCGTTGTGATATATTCGCCTTCTGAGAGCGGCAGCAGGTTCACAAGCGCCTTGCCACGCGATTGCGGCGTGCCCAACGGCAGGCGCCAGACTTTCATTTTGTAGACCATCCCCTCGGAACTGAAGAACAGAACCGGGGTGTGGGTGTTGGCGACGAACAGTTTGGATACGAAATCCTCTTCGCGCGTTGCCATGCCCGAACGGCCTTTGCCGCCACGACGCTGTGCGCGATAGGTCGACAGCGGAACACGCTGGATATAGCCGGTGTGCGATACGGTCACGACCATATCTTCACGGGCAATCAGGTCTTCGATGTCATGTTCGAATTCGGCTTCAAGGATTTCACTGCGACGTTCATTGGCGAACTCGTTCCGCATTTCCGTCAGCTCATCCTTCAGGATGATCATCTTGCGTTCGCGTGACCCAAGGATATCAAGGAAATCTTTGATCTTCTCGCCCAATTCGGTCAATTCGGACGCGATTTTATCGCGTTCCAGACCGGTCAGGCGATGCAGACGCAGTTCAAGGATTGCGCGCGCCTGCGCTTCGGACAGGCGATAATTGCCATCGTCCGAACCAACTTGGTTCGGGTCGGCGATCAGCTCGATCAACGGCACAATATCGCCCGCCGGCCAGCTACGCTCCATCAGTTGTTCACGTGCAATCTGCGGGTCAGCCGCAGCACGGATCAAGCGGATGACTTCGTCGATATTGGCCACCGCAATGCCAAGGCCCACCACTAGATGGGCGCGCTCACGTGCCTTTTTCAGCAGGTGAATGGTCCTGCGCGTAATGACTTCTTCGCGGAATTCGACAAAGGCCTGAATGATTTCTTTCAGGTTCATCAATTCCGGCTTGCCACGGTTCAGCGCCAGCATATTGACGCCAAACGACGTCTGAAGCGCGGTAAAGCGGAACAACTGGTTCAGAACGACATCGGCAACTGCATCACGTTTGATTTCGATCACCATGCGAACGCCCGAACGGTCGGACTCGTCACGCAGATCGGAAATACCTTCGATCTTCTTGTCACGGACCAGTTCGGCGATCTTTTCCATCAGGGTTGCCTTGTTCACCTGGAAGGGAACTTCGGTAACAATGATGGCTTCACGGTTGGCACGGATTTCCTCGACATGGGTACGTGCGCGCATGACGACAGAACCGCGACCGGTTTTAAAGGCCGAATGAATGCCCGAACGGCCCAGAATCAATGCACCGGTCGGAAAATCCGGACCATGCACGAATTCCATCAGGCCTTCGACGGTAATGGCCGGATTATCGACATAGGCCATACAGCCATCGATAACTTCGCCAAGGTTATGCGGCGGAATATTGGTGGCCATACCAACAGCAATGCCACCTGCACCATTAACCAGCATGTTCGGAAAACGTGCTGGCAGAACCGATGGCTCCTTAGTGGTTTCGTCGTAGTTATCGCGGAAATCGATGGTTTCCTTATCGATATCATCGAGCAGATAATGGGCTGACTTGGCCATGCGGGCTTCGGTGTAACGCATGGCGGCGGCCTTATCGCCGTCCATTGAGCCGAAGTTGCCCTGCCCGTCAATCAGTGGCAGGCGCATGGAGAATCCCTGCGCCATACGAACCATCGCGTCGTAAATCGCGCTGTCGCCATGCGGGTGGTATTTACCCATCACATCCCCGACCACACGGGCCGATTTACGGAATGGTTTGTTCCATTCAAAGCCGTTTTCATGCATTGCATAAAGGATGCGTCGATGCACGGGCTTCAAACCGTCGCGGACGTCGGGCAGCGCACGGCTGACGATCACGCTCATCGCGTAATCGAGGTAGCTGCGGCGCATTTCTTGTTCGATGGATACCGGGATAATATCGCGGCTATCTGGATTGGTCTCTTTGGTGGACAAAAGCCGTGACCTCTTAAACGCTTGATCAGAAATGCTTCAATCGGCGTGACATATGGACATATGCCTGACCAGTGAGCCGGAAAGTATCAGGTTTGTCCGGCACAAACAATATTGACAAATCTGCCTGTCCCGGCATTCGGTACAAACGGCGGAAATAATCGTAATTTACGCAAAAATGCCCACCCCGAAGAGTTATTTTTTGGTCCCGGGTGCGGTCATGATCGGTGTTACCGGGTCACATTCCATTTCGGCAACATCACCAGCCCTGACAGGCTTTCGACCGAAACGCAGCTGGGAAACGGCAATCCCGGCCAAAATAACGCCGAGTGCAATCACGCTGGTCGGCTTGGGAACTTCGTTCAGAACAAGAAAACCGATCATCACGCCGACTGCAGGTACAAGGTAATTGTTAAACACCACAAAGCTCGCTCCGGCGCGCGCAATCAGATACAGGATCAGGAACATGGCAATGCCAGTCGGGAAAATCCCCAGATACAGGATCGAAAGCGCCCCGTCGACGTCCCACCCCATATTCCAGGGCTGATCAACAAACAGCGCAAAGGGTGCGAGCATCACTGCAGCGAAAGTCAGGATCACCGCCGCAGACCCAACACGCGGCTGATCACGCAGATTTCGCGCCACCAGTGATGAAATCGCGTAGCACACGGCCGCGATCAAAACTGCCAACTGAAAAACAAGCTGCCCGCCAAGCCCGGTCAGGGTTTCCGGCCCGACCAGAACAATCACGCCAATGGTGCCAAGCACCACACCAAGCGCCTTTCCCGTCGAAAGTTTTTCATCATTCGTAACGAAATGTGCCAGCGCCACCGTTGTCAGCGGCACGACAGACATCAGAATTGCCGCTAGCCCGGCATCGATTTCCGTTTCGCCATAGCTGATCAGGAAAAAGGGCGCAGAGTTCCCCAACAACGCGACAAAGAAGGTCGACCACCACGCGCGCCGTCCCTTGGGAAGGTCACTTTTGCGGATAAAGGCAAAGGCCCAAAGCACGAGCGCGGCAACACTCAATCGTCCTGCTGCGACCACCAGCGGCGAATAGGCATGCACACCAATCTTGATGAAGGTGAATGAACTGCCCCACATCAGCGCCAGTAAAAACAGCAACGCAAATTCACGAATTCCCGGACGTGTCATCTTCCCAGCCTATTCTTGCCACAGTTATTGGGCTTTATCGGATTTCGAAAGCCAGATGACAGCGTTAGAGCCAGAAAACACGAGAATCAAGAAAATAGCTGAAAACCAGCCACCGCAGGATGTGGTCCGTTATCAACAGCGCCCCAGCACAAGAAACACCTTATCAAGCGTAAAATCGCCCGGCTGGATTTGACGCAGCACAACGCGACTACAGCAAAAAGATGAAAAAAGGCAGTTGACACAACTTATTTGTTGCGAATGATTTTCAATCGCTTTATTGTGGGCGTAACAATAGGAATGGGATGCGAGCAATGAAATATGTGGATCAGGAACTGACCATTGAGGAAATGCTGGCCGATCCGATCGTCCAGACATTAATGCGCTATGATGGTATTTCTGCCAGTGACGTTCGTCACACGATTGATCAGGTTTTGCAAAATCGCCTGCCATCACCCCCTGTTCGCGTCCGAAGCAGCCGCGCCCCCCACCATAACTGGCGCATGAAAGCGGCGTAAACAACGCGACCTCAGGGATGGCTATCGTTCAATGACCAGTCATAATGATAGAAGCTGATGGACAGGTCATCGCCGTGAACGCTCAGCCATGTTGCAAGCTCCAATCCGGCATAACGCGCCAGATGATCGGAAAATGCCGCATCGCTTTTGCCAAAATCGGACCGATACCAGTCAAAAATCGAAGACAGTTCGATCTCTGATCCGTCTTCGACCAATCTCACCGCCCGTTCATCCTGGATGAAAGCAAGAGCCGCCTTATCAAGCTGCTCTTCGATCCGGGTTCCGTCATAGGCCGTCGCTGCCAACGCCGGACAACCAATTGACGCACAATTAAGAGCATAGTGAATACGCGCATCCTGCCAGATCGGACGCAGGATACGATGTTCGATATCGTTCAGGCTCAAAGACCTGCCTTCGACGGTCAAAAGTTTTTTGTCCCAAGGGCCTGACGAAAATAATCCAAGCGAAAAAAGCCCCGGTGAAATGTCGATATCCCGAATGCTGTCGACCGGGTAATGATCCATGACCACCGCAACAGTCTGCGCATTGTAAAGATTGATCCAGAAAGCCATTTGCTGATCGCGGTTATATCCGTCAATTTTAACCGCCTGCATGACATCAAGGTAATCTGAGAGTTGCGTAAGGCTTGAAGATTTGGCACCTGCATAATCAAATGCCGTGACGCCAGACGAAACCACCACCAGATGATGATCAAGGATCGTCTGCCAGACAGAATGATCAATGATGGCGTCGTTCGAATCATCATGCGCCTGCCAATCGGACCATAGATCAGCATCAGGTGCGGCAATTGCAGGTGCCGACACCATCGCCCAAAGCATGATCAAAACAGGCATAAGCAGATGTTTCAAACGGCTATTTCCCCTACACCATATCGACCGCGTTCCTGCATTCTATGATCGATCAGCAATTCAAGATCACATCAAACTGCCGTGATTGCAGTGATGCCAATCATATACACTTAACCATAAGTTGATATACAATACCCCCATGACACAGGCCGGTGCAATTCAGCTTATCCCCGGCAGTGGCGGGCAATTGGGGCAAGTCATTGCCACCCGTGCCCTTCCCGATGCCGGACACCAATCGGCGGATTCTGGTCCTGCCGGTAGTGGTTCTGTTGCGCCGCGATTAAGGTCTGCCGCCGTTTCGATCCGGCAGATCAATGAAGCCACCTCTGCCGCACAGGCACCAGATACAGCGGCAAAGACACCTTCCGCACCGGTCAACAGCGCAGCGTCAATTGTAACCATCATTCAGCAGCTTGATCCCCGTACCCTGCCCGGTGCAGCAGCACCCGATACCCGAAGTCCTACCACGCAACAGCGCGAAACGCGCGAGGAAACACCTGAAAGTACACGCCGACCAACACGCAACCTGGCCATTTTGACAGATCGGGAACGCGAAGTTGTTCGGGAATTACAGGCCCGGGACGCCAATGTCCGGACCGAGGAAGAAAGCCATCAGACCCTTGCTGGCGCGAATGCCGGTATGATCAGTTACAGCTATACCGCCGGTCCCGACGGGCGGCTTTATGCCACGGGCGGCAAAGTCAGCATCCACCCGCTTCAGGGCCTTGACGGGATTGCAGCGATTGCCAATCAGGCCGCCATATCGCGGGCCGCCTCTATGCCCGGCACATCATCGGCCGATTTCAATGTTGCAAAGGGTGCGTCACGCAACATCAGTGCGATGATCGCAACACAGGCGATTGCGGCAGCCGAAAGCTATCGCATGACATTAGGGCTGAGCGCGGCACCAGCCAATATTGATATCACGGGCTGACCATCACCGTAGAAGCCACAAAAAAAGGGGCCTGCATAACAAGCCCCTTTTGAACATGATCGACGCAAACCTAACCGGCATAGTGCCAGTAAATCGGGAAGCCAGGATCAAACACCGTGACGGGGCCCTCACCGGTTTCAATTCTGGCCGGGAAAGTTGCCGCCGCATCGCGTTTTTCCAATGTAATCTTGTCGCCATTCAACGGCAGACCATAAAACTGCGGACCATTGACCGAGGCAAAGCCTTCAAGCTTGTCCAATGCCCCCTCTTCCTCGAACACATGTGCCAGAAGTTGGACAGTATTACTGGCGGTAAAGATACCGGCACAACCACACGCGCTTTCCTTGCGATCATCGGTATGCGGTGCAGAGTCCGTGCCCAAGAAGAAGCGGACATCGCCGCTAGCCGCCGCCTTGCGCAGTGCCAGACGATGCTTTTCACGCTTTGCCACCGGCAGGCAATAGAAATGCGGATGAATGCCGCCAACCAGAATGGCATTGCGGTTGATGATCAGGTGATGGGTCGTGATGGTCGCGCCAAGGTTCCTGTCATTGGCTTTTACATATTCGACACCGTCTTCGGTGGTAATATGCTCCATGATCACGCGCAATTCCGGCAAACGCTTACGTAGCGGATCAAGAACGCGGTCGATGAACACGGCCTCGCGGTCGAAAATATCAATCTCGGGATCGGTTACTTCGCCGTGCACGCAAAGGGGAATACCAAGACTTGCCATACGTTCCAGTACCGGCATCGCCTTGTCGAAATCGCGCACACCGCTTGCCGAATTGGTCGTTGCCCCGGCCGGATACAGCTTCAGTGCGGTAATCACACCGGACTTGTAGCCTTCCTCGACATCATCGGGATTGGTACCTTCGGTCAGGTAAAGCGTCATCAATGGTGTAAAGTCGTGCCCCTGCGGGATGACCGCGTTAATCCGGTCACGATAGGCAATAGCATCCGCGGTCTTGACCACCGGCGGCACGAGGTTCGGCATAATGATCGCGCGTGCAAAATGTTCGCTGGTTTCGCCAATAACCCCTGCAAGCATCGCGCCATCGCGCAGATGCAAATGCCAGTCATCAGGACGGCGAAGGGTAATGCGATTTACTGTATTTGCGGACATGGGGGCGACCTCCTCGGAACCGGAACAAACGAATGGGCGCGAGCGCAAAGGCTAACTAGCAGATCAGTCCCGGTTTTGGAATTGGAAAGCGGCCCGAAAGACAAAAGGCCAGGCATTTCTGCCTGACCTTTTCACATGGGGCGAGTGATGGGACTTGAACCCACGGCCCCCAGAGCCACAATCTGGTGCTCTAACCACCTGAGCTACACCCGCCATCGTGTGGCGCGGTTTTTATCGCCGGGAGCCCCGGACGTCAAGCGCATATTTTTACTTTTTTGCCCTGTTTTCCCCGGAACTTCGCAAAGTCGCGCAATCCGGGGGACTGCGGGTTTTACATCGGGTATATCATTCCATCCAATCCGACCGGACAGGCATCCCATCCGTTTGAACATCTTGCGTGATCGCGCAAGTGGCCTAATTAAATCAATTCAATATCTTGAACACGCCCGCCATTCCGGGCGAAATTAACACGGCGCGCAGACGCAAAAGGCCATGCGCGCCACAAAAGAGAAAACAATACGGAGTATCGGAATGAGGTGGGGCGTCATTAGCACGGCAAAGATCGGCACGGAAAAAGTCATTCCGGCCATGCAGGAAAGCGACAAGCTTGAAATCCTTGCCATTGCCGGACGTGACCTGGAAAAAACGCGTGAAACCGCCCAAAGCCTGCGCATTCCGCGCGCCTATGGCTCCTATGAGGAACTGCTGGCCGATCCGTCAATCGAAGCAATCTACAATCCCCTGCCCAACCACTTGCATGTCGAATGGACGATCAAGGCGCTGGAAGCCGGAAAACACGTGCTGTGCGAAAAACCCATCGGTTTGGACACCGAAGACGCCAAACGCCTGATCGCGGCCCGCGATAAAAGCGGCAAACACGTGCTTGAGGCTTTTATGGTTCGTCATCATCCGCAATGGCAGGAAGCACGTCGGCTCGTCGAAAGCGGTCAGATCGGCACGATCACCACGGTGCAAAGCATCTTTACCTATTTCAATGCCGACCCAAACAATGTGCGTAACAAAAAGGATATCGGCGGCGGCGGTTTACTTGACATTGGCTGTTACTGCATTGTCGGCCCACGCTATATCACTGGCAAGGAACCGGTGCGTGTGGTTTCCCTGATGGACAAGGATCCGAAATTCGGTACTGACCGGCTTGTTTCGGGCATGCTCGATTTCGGAAGCGGCGTTCAGGCAAGTTTTGTTTGCGGCACACAGTCGGCTGCCGTGCAGCGCGTTCATATCCTTGGGACCGAAGGCCGCATTGAAATCATCATGCCGTTCAACCCGGTGCCGGAAAATCCGGCAGTGATCAGGGTCGGTACGCAAAAGCAGCCAGGTTTTGACGAAGCGCGCGAAATCAAATTCCCGATTGGCAGCCACTACACTCTGCAAGGCGAGAACGCGACGGCGATCTTTAACGGCAAAAGCCCGGTCGACTACCCGATTGAAGACGGGATTGCCAATATGCAGATTCTGGATGCGCTGGCCCGCTCGGCCCGTACCGGAAGCTGGGAAATGGTCAATTCCTGATCTCCTCTCGCGAAACGTGATGGATACAACAAATTCAAAGGTCGCTGCCAACCGGCAGCGACCTTTGTCTCAGGAATGCCCATTGGCACCTGGACGAGAGACGCTCCTTTACACTCTGTCTGAGAGTTTCAGCCCGCACCGGCAAAAAGTGCGGCCTTGGCCTTTAATCTTGGAAACATGAATTCATTGAACGCCCGGATGCGCGGCACCGTCTGCAAGTCATGATGGATCAGAACCCATAGATCATTGTCCAATCCATCAATCGGCTTACCCAGCCCCCGGATATTGGCAAAGGCATGTGCCAAGAAATACGGCAGAACCGCCATCCCCGCCCCGCTATCGACAAGACGTGCGACATTCAAAAGCGAATTGCTGCGCAATGCCACCCGGCCATCGGCAAAGTTTTTATCGCGCCATCGGGCGGCAGCGATATGCGCGAGGCTTTCATCGCAGGTGATCCATGGTGCGCTTTCCGGATCGTCAAAAACGTCCGATCCGCAAATCACCGATGTGATTGCACCGATCCTGCGTCCGACAAGGCTGCCGTCAGGTGCGTTCGCCGGGCGGATGGCAATATCGGCATCATGCCGGTTCAAATCATAAAAACGGTTATCGGTGACAACCTGCAGCGTGATTTCGGGAAAAGCCGCCCCAAACGCGGCAAGGTCGGGGGCCAGAACCGCATGAAGCAGTGTATCGGTGGTGGTCAGCCTGACCGTGCCGCTCGGGCGGATATCCGTCCCGGCCAGCTTGCGCGACAAAATTGACAATTCGCCTTCCAGCTTTTCGGCGGCCTCGATCGCCACCTGCCCGGCATTGGTTGGCTGATAGTCTCCCTGATTGCGCTCGAACAGTTTATTGCCCAACCGCTTTTCGATATCCGCAAGACGCCGAAACAGGGTTGAATGGTGCAGTCCTGTTTGGTGTGCAGCCTGCGTCACACTGCGTGCCCGTGCCACAGACAGAACCAGCCGCAAATCATCCCATTCCAGCATCGAAACCACCATTCGCTTTTATGCACATAATATGTGATTTATCACGAATTTACTTCGCAAAATAGCACATCAATAATCAAGCCATCAAACACCCCGTCACATAAAGGAGACGATAGATGGTTGTTAAAATCACGCGTGATGAACTTAAGGCCGCCCTGACCGGTCCGAACGCTCCGACCCTGATCGAGGCACTTCCGGCAAAATATTATCTTGATGCTCATTTGCCGGGCGCGATCAATATTCCACATGATCTAATTGCCGAGATGGTCACTCAGGTCCTGCCTGATAAAACGTCACCAATCGTCGTTTATTGCGCCAGCGGGCCCTGCCGTAATTCTTGCCTTGCGGCGGAGACGCTGACCGGTCTTGGTTACAGCAATGTTCGCGATTACCACGAAGGCAAACAGGATTGGCGTGATGCAGGCCTTCCTCTGCAAGGTCAGAGTGCGCAGATGCAGACCGCCTGATCAATCCCACCTTAAACGTAAACAGGCCGACAATTGTCGGCCTGTTTCATAATGCGCCAAGGCATTGCGCTATTTCGCAAAGGCCTTCTTCATCCGTTCGATGGCTTCGGTCATTTTTTCTTCCTGCTTGCAGAAGCAGAACCGCACAAAGTTCCGAACCCCGCCATCTTTGCCCTGATAGAAGGCCGAAACCGGGATCGCCACAACACCGGCTTCCTTGATCATGATCTGACAAAACTCGACATCGTCGCAGTCATAGCCCAGTGGTCGGAAATCGCAGGTGATGAAATAAGTACCCTGCGAATCCAGAACCCCAAAACCGACTTCCTTCAGTCCCTTCATCAGGAAATCACGCTTTGCCTGCATTTCAGCCGTAAAGCCTTCGAAATAATCATCGCCCTTGTTCAGGCCATAGGCCACACCATGCTGCAACCCCGGCGGCACGGTGAAGACAAGGAACTGGTGGGCCTTTTTGATTGGCTCCATCAATTTGGCACATGCCGTGATGTAGCCGATCTTCCAGCCGGTCAGCGAGAATGTCTTGCCCGCTGACCCGATGCGCACGGTGCGATCATGCATACCGGGAAAGGTCATCAACGGTTTGTGTTTGCGCCCGTCAAAGACAAGATGTTCATACACCTCGTCACACAGTGCGATCACATCATGCTTGATGCATAGATCGGCAATGAATTGCAGTTCATCATCGCCATAGACCTTTGAACAGGGGTTCTGCGGCGAGTTTATCAGAATCAGCTTGGTTTTTTCCGAGAAGGCCGCAGAAAGTTCTTCGCGTGGCAGATCCCAGCTTGGCGGTGTGACACGTACCAGTTTGGGGATACCGCCCGCAAGCTTCACCATCGGAAGGTAGCTGTCATAAAGGGGTTCGATCAGGATCACTTCATCGCCGGGCGCAACAAGACCAAGGATCACATCAGCCAGCGCCTCGGTCGCACCGACCGCGACAAGGACTTCTTTCTTCGGATCGACCTCGATATCATAGAAACGCTTGTTATGGTCGGCAACCGCCTGAAGCAATTCCGGAACACCTGCCAACGGAGGATATTGATTGGACAGTTCCATCGTCGCCTTGGCCGCAGCTTCGCGAATATCAGCCGGACCGTCAGTATCGGGCGCTCCCTGCCCCAGATTGATGGCATTATGTTTCTGAGCCAGTTCGTTCATCACTTCAAAAATCGTGATGCCGCCTGAAGCGAAAAGAGGATTGCCGATAAATTCGGTCATGAGGCGTCCTTCTCTGAGTTTCAGTACCGGTCGGTGGAAACCGGCTTTTATCTGTCTGGTGGCGCAAATTATAAATCAGACAGGCAGATTATATGATCCATGCCCTGCCGTCATGATACGTGTTTTATGTATTTTCTGTCGCACGACGCAGGCAGATCAGGCAAGCACGGATCGCGGAGAACCTCGTTGCCCCCTGCCATCTCACAATGTTTGCATAAATTTTAAACATTCTGCCTAAAAGACAATCAGATGCGATAAAGAAAATCTTAAAAACTTCATGGGTTTTGCTGGGTTTTCACGCAGAGACTCCTTAGAATGACCGCGCGGGCCAAAACTGGCACGGCCCGTGCAATTAACGCGGCAAAGCAATGGAGCTTTCCGAGTTCTACGCAACTCTCGCAAAAAGCAGAGGGCGCTTAATGAAAAAGATTGAAGCCATCATCAAGCCATTCAAGCTTGACGAGGTTAAAGAGGCCCTTCAAGAGATTGGCCTCAAAGGGATTACCGTTACCGAAGCCAAAGGCTTCGGCCGACAGAAGGGCCATACGGAGCTGTATCGCGGCGCCGAATATGTCGTGGACTTTCTGCCGAAGGTAAAGTTGGAAATCGTCGTTGAGGACACGCTTGTCGAGCGTGCGATTGAGGCAATCCAGCAAGCCGCTCACACCGGTCGTATCGGTGACGGTAAAATCTTCGTTTCCTCGCTTGAGGACGCGATCCGCATTCGTACCGGTGAACGGGGCAACGACGCGATCTAATCGGTCCGTTACCTGACATTGAACATCGTACGATCACTAATTTTGAGTTTTAAAGGGTTGCATCATGTCTGACGCTGCTTCTGTACTTAAGCTTATCAAAGAAAAAGGCATCCAGTTTGTCGATCTGCGCTTTACCGATTCCAAAGGTAAATGGCAGCACACCGCGCAGGACATCTGCACAATCGACGAAGACGTTTTTGTTGACGGCATCATGTTCGACGGTTCGTCGATTGCTGGCTGGAAAGAAATCAACGAATCTGACATGATCCTTATGCCGGATCCGTCGACCGCTGTTGTTGACCCGTTCACCGCGCAGCCGACCCTGATCATCGTTTGCGACGTTATCGAACCGGCCACAGGTCAGGGTTATGAGCGTTGCCCGCGTTCGACTGCGAAACGCGCACTCGCATACATGAAATCGGCCGGTATCGGCGACACCGCATATTTCGGTGCAGAGCCGGAATTCTTCATGTTTGATGACGTTCGCTGGACCACAGCAGGCGAAGGCATGGGTTATCAGCTGGACTCCGAAGAAGGTCCGTACAACACCGGCACCGAATTCGAAGGCGGCAACCGCGGCCACCGTCCGGGTCCGAAGGGCGGCTATTTCCCGGTACAGCCGGTTGACTCGGCCAACGACATTCGCGCCGAAATGGTCAACTACATCAACGAAATGGGCGTGCGTTGCGAAAAGCACCACCACGAAGTTGCACCGTCGCAGCACGAACTGGGTATCGCTTTCGGCACCCTGATCGAACATGCTGATGCCGTTCAGGTTTACAAATACTGCATCCACATGGTTGCACATCAGTATGGCAAAACTGCAACCTTCATGCCGAAGCCGGTCTTTGGCGACAACGGCTCGGGCATGCACGTTCACCAGTCGATCTGGCACGAAGGCAAGCCGCTGTTCGCTGGTAACGGCTATGCGGACCTGTCTGACACCGCTCTGTACTATATCGGCGGCATCATCAAGCACGCCAAAGCACTGAACGCTTTCACCAACCCGACGACCAACTCTTACAAGCGTCTGGTCCCGGGCTTCGAAGCACCGGTTCTGCTGGCATACTCGGCCCGTAACCGTTCGGCTTCCTGCCGTATCCCCTACACCGCATCCCCGAAGGGCAAGCGCGTCGAGATTCGCTTCCCTGATCCGCTTGCCAACCCGTATCTCGCATTCACCGCAATGCTGATGGCTGGCCTTGACGGTATCGAGAACAAGATCCACCCGGGCGATGCAATGGACAAAAACCTCTATGACCTTCCGCCGGAAGAGCTCAAAGAAGTTCCGACCGTTTGCCGCTCGCTGCACGAAGCACTTGACAGCCTCGACGCAGACCGCGACTTCCTGAAAAAAGGCGATGTGATGAGCGACGACCTGATCGACGCTTACATCGCTCTGAAAATGGAAGAAGTTATCCGCTTCGAACAGTCGCCGCACCCGGTCGAATTCGACATGTACTACAGCGGCTGATCCTTTCACCAGAAAGGACGCATCGAACACGAAACGCCCGGCCATGTGCCGGGCGTTTTTGTTTATGCCAACCACCAGCTTCCCGGCAAAAATGCGTCTGGTTAGCCCTATTGGCTAATTGAAAGTCTCGGCAAAACCGCAGTACTGGCGGATGCAACTGATCAAATCAGCAAAGGAAAAGGCGGGATGATCACATCACCCCACCCCAAATTCCACTTGAGCAAACCAATCGGACCTAGACAGTATCATCCCTGTGCAAATCGGGTTCAAGCTCTGGCCGATAGAGACAGGCCCGCCCCTTGCCGGCTTCTTTGGCTTCGTACATAGCCTTGTCAGCACGGCGCAATTGCTCGGTCATGTCGCAATAGCCTGCGTCGAAAACGGTAAAACCAATCGATGCACCAATATCACAACGATTCCCCTCCCACATATACGGTTTGGAAATCTCGGCAAGAATGTCATCGGCCAGTGCCGCCATTTCCTTTTCATCACCTTTATTAATGAAAAACAGGGTAAATTCATCACCGCCCAGACGCGCCACTTCCTCCGCCCGACGGGCAACACGCTTGAGCCGCTTTGCCGTTTCAACCAGAACCCAATCGCCAGCACCATGCCCCAATGTATCGTTCACGGTCTTGAAGCCATCAAGATCAAGCAGGAAGATTGACGCTGGCGTATCCGTGCCGCGCAAGACAGTTTCACATTGTGAAAGCTTCTGAATGTAACGCGCACGGTTTGCCAGGCCGGTCAGTTCGTCGTTATTTGCCTTGTTCTGCAGCTCTCGTGCGGCAAGCTTCTGCTTGGTGATATCACTTATCCACCAGAGCACAGATTCCTGCCCCTCAAATGTCAGCGGCTCCATCGATGCCTTCAACCAGCGCGCATCTGAATCTGCCGGACGGCGAATGCGTAATTCCACATCCTGCAGTTCGCCAAGCATATCCATATCCTGAAGACTCTTTTCTCGGTATCGCTCCGAAAGAAGCACTGTGTCCGTTGGCACCGCCCCATCACTATCAAGAGACAGAAGAGTCTCGAACATCTTGTTATAAAACTGGAATTCCCCGCCATCCCGGTTGGAAATGCCAACACCGATTGGTGCCTTTTCCAAAAGCCCTGTCAGACGTTGTGCTGCCGCGGCGACTTCGGCCTGAGCCTGTTTTAGCGATGTCACATCAATCAACGAGCCAATCGTACCGGCAATTGCGCCACTTGGCCCCTTCAGGCTGGCTGCGGCAAACAATGCGGATTTTTCGACACCGTCCATTTCGAAATCAATTTCATGACGCACATTGCCTTCCGATTTCAGCAACGGCGCCTCGTAATCGAAAATGCGGCTAGCAAGCGGTGCCGGGGCCACATCGGCAAATTTGCCGCCAATCACATTTTTGGGATCCTGCCCCAGCAACTTGGCAAAAGCATCATTACAACGGTTGATCACACCATCCAGATTCTTGAGGTAAACCGGAATGGGCAACACATCGATCAGATGCTGAATGAAAATCTTGTGATCGGCCAATGCCTTGGCAAGTTCTTCTGCCTTGCCAGCCTCGCGAAAGACCAGTGCGGTCACACCTTCGGGACCTTCGGCCTTACGCCACGTAACTTTTCTGCCATTCATTTGAAAGGCTGGCAAATCGGCCTTGGCGTCCTTGCCAGAAATGAGGCTAAGCGCTTCACGTGCCGCGCCAACACTGTCGCCAGACGAAAATTCTGCATTTTTGGCAAGAAAAGCAAGGAACTGCTTGATTTCGGTTCCGTCTCGGAGGGCCGATTTCGATGCGTTAAAAAGATTAACCGCAACCGAGTTGGCATGGGCGATTTTCAGATCGGAGGAACCGATGAATATAATGCCGTCACGCGATAGTGCTGCTGTGGCGACAATGTCTGGAGCAATTGACAATACACGCACGCGCCGCTTTGCGACGCACTCCCTTTCCCGTGTTATCTATAATGCCCCAAAACCATCGGATTTTATAACAAAGGCCACTTGGCAGGCCCTTTCTGAAAGCTCTTATTCCATACGTAAGTATATGACAAGCTTAGTCTTGCGACCAGCGCCAATGCGTCACGATTTTTTATCGCCGACCGGCAAGTCAATATATCCCCGATCAATGCAATGTTCGAGTTCACGCGCAGCCGCAAGCATTTCCTGATAGCTCTCGCGAAGAAGTTTAAGCTTCGCCAGTTCCTCTGCCGTCGGATGATTGTCCTTGCGATCTGCACTGAGCTTGAAGGCATATCTCAGATAGTCGGCACGCAACTTGGCAACGTTGATAATCAGCGGCAAAGCGCTGTCAACGCTCATATCAGGGATCGCAGGGCTGATGACTTCATGGTTCACTTCACGCAAAACATGTTCCATAGCCATCATGAAACGGCTTTTGCTGCGTCCGGCATCCTGCGTCATGATTTACCCTCCTTGGTGATAACGGTCTGGAATGACATACATTATCTCTTGTTAAGGTAAAAACTCCTATAACAGTTTTACACCCCTGCACCTGATGTTTTTCAACCTGTAACTGCCTTATGTGATCACGGCTTGCACGAACTGGTCAGGCAGGCTAGACGATGAAGCATGCAATTCTCGAGACAAGGAACCCGATCATGGAAGCACGCGTAAAGTGGCTTGAAAATCTGACCTTCACTGGCACCAGCGGATCTGGCCACGGAGTGGTCATGGACGGCAACAGGGACACCGGCTTTGGGCCAAGCCCGATGGAAATGCTGCTTCTTGGTCTGGCAGGGTGTTCGTCGATTGACGTCGTGCATATTCTTCAGAAAGGCCGCGAGAAAATCATTGATGTCCAAGCCGATGTCAAAGCCGAGCGTGCAGAAACCGACCCCAAGGTTTTCACGAAAATCCATCTGCATTTCAAGGCCAAGGGTGAAAACCTGAACGAAGCCAAACTGGCCCGCGCGGTTGAACTGTCCGCCGAGAAATATTGCTCGGCCTCGATCATGCTGTCGAAGGCGGCCGAAATCACGCATAGCTGGGAAATCATGGAATAAGCCAGCTTTCGGGCGTGTTCTGCCACCGATTTCAAAGCGGTCCGTTTCGGGCCGCTTTTTTTGTTGGTCGCGTCATAATGCAGCCTGAGTTAGAGTTTATCGGACAAGCCACCACATCGAAACGAAACGGGGAAGCTTTCCATGTCCGCAAACGGCCTTTTGCGTTCGACACTTGTCGCTATGACCATTCCGGCGACGATTGCACTGTCGGGATGCTTTTTCGAAGACCCGCAACATGATCCGTCCGGCCTTGCCATTGGTGCCCCCGCCGAGAACCAATCATTTGACGATTATGTCCAGAAAACCCGCGAACAGCTTCGCACGGCACTTAAAGCAAAGCGCTTTGACAAGGAAGTCGCGCCATTTGGCCAATACGATCTTGATCAGGTGGTCGCAATGCGGGCTCCCTTCGCATCCGGTCCGAACAAAGCAGTTTGTGACGCGGCGGGCAATAACACCGCGCACGGCAAGGATGTCGGCTTTCTGATGGTGCATGGCCTGACAGACAGTCCGTTCCTGATGACCGATGTCCGCGATACGCTGCTATCGAAATTCCCCTGCGCGACGTTCCATGGATTGTTGCTTCCGGGGCACGGCACGGTACCGGGTGATTTGCGTGATGTCAGTTACGAAGACTGGATCAAAACCGTACGTTACGGCATGGACGGGTTTGCAAGTGGCACGGAGCATATCATCACAATCGGCTATTCAATGGGGGCAGCCCTGATCGGGCGGGAATTTGATGCCCGTCGCCGAGACACACGGATGACAGCAATGGTTTTGCTATCCCCCGGCTTTTCGGCCAAAAGCGATCAGGCTTGGCTGACACCCTATGCGCGTTATGCTCAAAGCTGGGTTGGCAAAGGCGAAAACAGCGATGCTGCCAAATATGGTTCGATGGCAATGAATGCCGCGGCCGAGTTCCATCTGCTGACAGAGCCCTATCGCGACGGCACCATGGATGCGTTCGATATTCCCATCTTCATGGTGGTCAGTTCCGATGACAGAACTGTTGACCCCATGTTGGCCGCTGATTTCTTCTGCAGCAAGGTCACAAACGACAACAAACGCCTGATCTGGTACCAGGGCGAAGAACACCTAATTGACGAACATCCACTGTGCGACGGTGTCGACATTGTCAAATCTGCGGCCCCGGACTGGCGGACGCTTAATCATGCCCATACCGCCATTACCATCCGCCCGGATAATCCGCATTACGGTATGGATGGCATTATCCGTCGTTGTGATCATTACGACGAACAAAGCGCAAACAGCAAATGCCAGACCAGCGGCGACGCGGTTTATGGCGAATTGAATCTGGCAGATTCCGCATCTCCTGGGAGTTTGCGCCGCGGTACTTTCAACCCGGATTTTGTCAGCATGCTCGATAAAATGACCCATTTCATCGAAGTGTCACTGGAAGTCCCGGGAAAGACCGCAAATTGATGAACAGAGTGAGTAACTGATCATCCCCCGCCCTAATAAGAAGCTTTCACAGTCATGACCTTTGCCATTGATCAATTGACCGGACGAAGCGGCCTGACATTGCGTTATGCCCTGCATTCGCCCGAAAATGCCATTGGCCATGTCCTGATCCTTCAGGGACGCGGCGAGTTTATCGAGCGGTACGGCGAAACGGCTCATGAACTCGCCGAACGCGGCCTTGGCTGCGTCACTTTCGATTTCCGTGGACAGGGTGGATCAACCCGCGAAGTCACCGAAAGCCATATGGGGTATGTCCGTGATATCACCCACTACATCGAAGACACGCATGATGTGCTTTCGCACCTTGCCAATCATCACAACATCCGTTGCGATCTGCTTCTGACCCACTCGACCGGTGGCTTGGTGGGCATGAACATGCTGCTTGAAAACCCGGCACTGTTTAAAAGCGCCATCATGATCGCCCCGTTTTTCGGGCTTGGCGGGCCGGACTGGATTGCACTTGCCGCACAGTTTTTATCAGCCGGACTTTGCCGGTATGGTTTCGACAAGCAATTTCTGCCCGGCCAAAAGCTGCTGTCCCCATTGCAACCCTTTGCCGATAACAATCTGCTGACGTCGGATCGGGCGCGCTATGAACGCAATGTCACCTGCCTGCAGGAAAATCCGGATCTGGTGGTTGGCGGCGTTTCGGCGGGATGGCTTGACGCCTGTTTCAGGGCACAGGCCGATTTATCCCGGCGTGTGGTACCTGTCAATGATTTTGCGACCGCCACGCTACCCCCGATAACGATGGCGTTGTCAGGCAACGATCAGGTCGTCAGCAATCGTGCAACACAGGAACTGTTTGGCGATCACCCATCAGTTGCAATGATCGAAATCCCCGAAGCCCGTCATGAAATACTTCAGGAAAGCGATCCTTTGCGAAGCCTTTTCTGGCAGGCATTTGATCGGCACCTGGCAAACCATCATACGGACTGACCCCTGTCTCATTTCGAACCAGCACGTTTTCCGTGTCAGACAGCTTGCGACATTCCCCTTTCAAACCGTTCACGCCGGAACCGGCTGGGTGACATGCCGCGATGACGGGCAAATTGTCGATTGAAATGCGACAAGTTCTGAAACCCTGATTCCTCCGCCACCCGATAAATCGGCAAATCGGACGACAGCAGCAACGACATCGCCCGCCCCAACCGCAATCCCATTAGATAATCCTGAATGCTTGACCCTGTATGACGTTTGAAAAAACGGCGCAGGGTCCGTTCACTTATGCCAGTCTGATTGGCAATTTCAGCACTTCCGATTTGTTCGACATAACGCGAATGCAAAATATCCAGAACCCGGCCAAGCCGGGTTGCCTCATGATAATCGGGTACCGTTGCATCAAATCGCTCGGATGCCAGCGGTATCCGTTCCCGCGCATCCAGCAAAACCCGCAATACCTCTACCAGCAACAATAACCGGTCGGCCGGATCACCAGCATCAAACCGAGGCGTATAGGCCGCAACCTTTCGTGCGGTCAGCGCATCGAATTTCACCCCCCGCCGTGCATCTGTCAGGACAGGTCGCAATCGTGCAAATTCCGGCATGGTTACACAAACATTATCGATCCACTCTGCCGTAAACCAGAAGACAAAGGCCTGATGTGGCCGTTCACCCGGCTTTGCCTGCAAATCAAGATCATATGCCCCCGTATCAATTTTCCCCGCTGCTGGCGGGGCGGCATTGTCCGAATGCCATGTGTGGGGCAGGTTCGGCCCCAACAACACCAAATCATCGTTGCCATAAGATCCGATATGATCCCCGACATAGCGTTGCCCTTCGCTTCCAAGCGTCAGGGTCAGTTCATATTCCGGATGGAAATGCCACTCGAACGGGATCGCACGCAGATTCCGGTGCAGGCCACGCCACGACCGATCCGGTGCAATTTTCACATGTTCGAACAGCAGTTTCATTCAAATACTCGCTTATACGGCTATCAAAATCGATTAATTTGGCCGAATAGTATCATATTATGTCCGCCCTGTCAGTGGGCGCGACCATCGTGGCCCTCTAGAATGGTTCCAACGTCATGAACCATGCGGGAGGAAAAATCATGAGCATGCTGGCAAACGCAACTAGGGCAACAATAGCCCCGACCGGCCCGAATGCGAACCGGCCGGGCAATTCCTCGGTCAAGGAAGTCACTGGCACGCAATTGCGTGATCTTGAAAAATCGCTGCCGTTGCGCGTGCTATCAGATGCGGACTTCAAACACTGGCAAACCTATGGCTATGTTGTCGTGAAAAATGCCGCCCTGCAGGAACAGATCAAGGCCACCATCGACTTCCTCTGGGAATTTCAGGAAATGGACCCGAATGATCCGGCAAGCTGGGCCCGGCCGCAAATGCGCGACCATGCCATGACCGAATTGAACAATTCCGGCATGGTCGAAGCCTATCATCATCAATCAATGTGGAATAACCGCCAGACACCACGGGTTTATGACGCGTTTGTCGATATCTGGGATCGCACTGATCTTTGGGTATCGATCGATCGCGCCAACCTTAATACCCCCAATGTTGGCGCACGTGCATTTGACGGTTTTATCCACTGGGACGCCGATACCAGCCAGGCCCCGTTGCCAATCAATGTGCAGGGGGTTTTATCGCTGGTCGATACCAATGATGATATGGGTGGGTTCCAGTGTGTACCGGACCTGTTTGCCAATTTCGCAGAATGGCTTTCCACCGCACCAAAGGACCGAGACCCGTTCCGGCCGGACATCGCCAATATACCGTATGAACCCAAACGCATCCCGATGCAGGCGGGCGATCTTCTGATTTTCAATAGCCTGCTTGCACATGGCATTCGCGCCAACCGGTCCAACCAGACCCGCGTTGCGCAATATATATCCATGGCCCCGGCAACGCCCGAGGAACAGGAACTTGTTGATTGGCGGACCAAAAGCTGGTCGGAACGCCTGCCGGCACGCGGCCATGCCTTCCCGGGTGACCCGCGCAATTGGGAACAGACGCGCTATGAACGCGCAAAGCTGACACCGCTTGGTGAAAAGCTTCTGGGTAAAGTTGCCTGGTAACAGAACAAAAAATGCCCCGGATTTCTGGGGCGTTTTGTATTAGTTCGCATCAAGCTTTGCGATCAGTATGGCTTTCGTGTCAGCATCCACAAAGGCCGCCTCAAGGGCGGTACGCGTTATACCACGAAGCTCATTCTCGCTAAAACCAAACACATCTTTGGTGCGCTGATACTCCTCGGCCAATGTTGTGTGGAAGAACGGCGGATCATCTGATCCCAACGTCACCTTGACCCCAGCATCATAAAGCCTGCGCAACGGGTGGGATGCGTAATCCGGATATACAGACAGGGCAATATTCGATCCGGGGCACACTTCCAGAACAATGCCGCGTTTCACCAGTTCTTCGACCAGTTTCGAGTCTTCGATGGATCTCACACCATGCCCTATTCGGGTCACCGGCAATTTGTCGATTGCATCCCAGACACTTTGTGGACCCTCAACTTCCCCGGCATGCGTTGTACATCCAAGCCCGGCATCGGCGGCAATTTTATAGGCCGGGTAAAACGCTTCCTGCGAGAACATGCTTTCGTTCCCCCCCATGCCAAACCCGACAATATAGGGATGACCACACGCAACCGTATCAGCCGCCACACCAATCGCCGTTTCCGGGCCGATATGGCGAACGCAGGTCATGATGATTCGTCCGATAATTCCGGTTTCCTTCCCGGCACGGTCAATCCCCTCGGCGACACCATTCAGATGATCATCAAAGGAAATGCCACATTCCAGTGCATGTGACGGCGAACAGAAAATCTCGACATAAAGCGCCCCCGCTTTGGCCTGCTCGCACAGATACCAATGCGTCAGATCGGCATAATCGTTACCAGTACGGATTGCCGCGCTCGCCCTGTCAAAACTGCCCAGAAATTCGGGGAAGTTTGACCAGATATACCGATCCTGATCATCATAAATCCCGTCTGGAAGGCTAATACCGTTGCGGGCGGCGAATTTCCGCACCAATGCAGGGGTCAACGCACCTTCCATATGCAGATGCAATTCGGCTTTGGGAATATGCTGTGTCATTTCTGGCGCTCCGGATTTTCTTATTTTCTTTCCTGATCCAGTTCTAGCGCCAACAAGGCCCTAGGTCACGCAACAACCGTTTTCCGCCGCAGCATTTTTATCGAAGCCAAAAGAGCGCCACCAACAATCAAAAGGCACCCCGCGATCACGGTCGGGCTTGCTTCGGCTTTGCCAAAACCGATCAGCAGGATCGTGCTGAGTAACGGAGCGCCATAGGACGCGACACCCAGAACCTGAATATCGCCATGCTTGGTGCCATAATCCCAGACAAAGAAAGCAACCCCGACCGGGCCAAGACCAAGCCCGATAATCGCAAGCCATTGCCCGGCATCCGGCATCACCCAGATTTCAGTCAGGCCGTGTGTTATGAAACCCAATAACGCCGCACCGGCACAAAATCCGCAAACGGCTTCAACCGGAACATTGCGATAGCGCCGGTTCAAAACCGAATATCCCGACCACAGGATAGAGCAAACCATTGCCGCACCATAACCAGGGCCATAGGCCGGATCAAAATCAAACCCATGCCCTTTGGTCACTAGAACCGCAGCCCCGCAAAGTCCCAGAACCGCACCGGCAAAGTGATACCAGCGCAATCGTTCACCGGGCAGAAGTGCTGAAAACAGGACAATAAAAAGTGGCCACAGATAGGCAATCAGACTGGCATCAACTGCGGGCGCATTGGCCAAGGCTACGAAATAGAAAAAGTGATACCCAAACAACCCGCCAACCCCAAGCCCCCAGGCACCTACCGGTTGCCTCAATGCCTGAAACGCCGCCAACCCGCCGCGCGCGATCCAGATAAAGCTGAAAATGGCCGCAACGGAGAAACAAAGACTGACCAGTTGAAAAGGCGGGATGGCACTGACTTCTGTCGTAAATAACGCCAGCAAGGCCCAAAGCACAATGGCAATACCACCAATCATGGTGGCCTTTGTACGGTGATCAAGCAAAGTCATGAAACCATCCCGAAGTTCAACTAATCGCATCAGTGATCAAAGCAGGTCGGGATGAAAACGTCTTTGCCGAAACTCCGGATTTCATTCGAATGAGATAAACCCGGAGGCCTTTAAGTTCGGCGCCGAAGCGCAATCGGTGCATGTCCGAACCGCCGGGAAAAGGCGCGGGAAAACGCACTTTGATCGGTAAAACCGACCTCGCGCGCAATATCGCCAAGCGGCATTGTATTTTTCGGATCATTCAGCACTGCGTAGGCACGCTGTAATCGTTGTTCGCCCAACCAGCGCATCGGCGTTGTACCCAGATGCTTTTGAAACGCCGCAAATAACGCGCTTTGCGATTGCGCGGTAATCTTCGCCATTTCAGGAACCCCGACCGGTTCAGAAAGACGCAGCTCAATCCAGGCAAGCAAGCGCTGCAATCGCATCGGAATCATGCTGCCTGCGTCGGCTTTGTCAGCTTGCGTGGCCGCTGAATGCCCCAGAACTTCGCCTAAAGTTTTGCAAACAAACGCGTCATCGGCAAAGGTGTTTTCGCACACAGCAATTCCCGCCACATGACGCAATAACAGATTTTCAGATTGCAGGCTCCCCTGCCCATCCGGCGAAAATCGCCGTATGCGCGATATCACACGCTTGTGCTCAAGTCCTTGCAAAAGAACTGTCAAATGTCCCGCATATCCCGCCACGACTTCAAGATAGGGTGACGCGCCCGCCTGATACCAAAGCCGTTCAAGCCCGGTTTGCGCAGCAAGATCGATATCAACATCAAGCACAAGAAAACGGTTCATCCCCAACGCCCGATAGGCATGGGTATCGCCCGCCGGAACAAACGCCAGCCTGCGGCCCGAAACACAGCCACCGCGCCCCTCGACCTCAAGCTCGAGCATGCCAAGATCAGCAATAATGATCTGGTGAAAATCATCATGGCTGTGACTGGCGGCTTCGGACCGGTACTGGCGAAAACTTGTTTGCATTTCTGTTCCTGTTCAAGAGCCACAGGATATGCGATTGCCGCAGTTCCGCAAAGCCCCTCGACAGCCGACACCGGCACAAACAAGATCAGCAAGACGTTTATTAAAAACGCCTTGCTGATTGGCCGCCCGGGAGGAAGCTAAAACCTTATGAAAACAGTTCCCTGTTTTCTTCAACGATCTGTGGCAAACGTTCCATGGTTCCCGAAAGATGCTGCCGCATTTCCGAACTGGCCAAATTGCCATCACCGGACTGGATCGCGTCAATTACGGCCTTGTGACCTTCAAGCACAGAAAGCATTTTACCCGCACGCGGCAGATCAAGCATCCGAACGCGCGCCAGATGACCGCTGCGCGCCGTCACCTGCACATGCAGGTTTGATTGATTGACCCCATTGAAAAGAGCCGCATGGAATGTCTCGTCCAACTGCTTGAACAGATCAATCTGTTCGATATCCCCCGCAAGGGCTTCCTGCATTTTGATGATGCCCCTGGCTTTGACAACGGCAGCAGTTTCCCCCATTTCCGCCAATTGCCGAACCACCTCGCATTCCGCCGCAACACGCAGAAAATGCTCCTCGCGGATACGGGCAACATCAATCTTGGTCACTACGGTTCGCGACTGGGGATAGGATGCAACCAACCCATCCTGTTCCAGGCGCATGATGGCTTCACGCACCGGTGACTGGCTGACTTTGAAACTGTCCGCCAGTTCTGCCCGAACCAGTGTTGTTTCAGGCGGAAGGACAAGCGAAATGATCCGGCTCCTCAGTTCCTCATAAACAAGTGCCGAAGCAGGAACATGCGCATTGGCTTTCATCGCGCTATCATAAACAGGCATGAGTCCGCCCATGAATGTATTCATTTTCACTCAACTCCCGGCAATTGCGCATGTGCCTGCATCCCTTGTTCCCTTCATTACATCAATGCGTTGGGCAATAACAACGTCAAGCTTGGCACTGCCGCCATCAAAACGAAAAATACCACCATCGCAATGAAGAACGGGATCGATGCCCGGGTATAAGCCCCGGTTTTGACATCCAGAATGCCACAAACCGTAAACATGATGACCCCGACCGGTGGCGTTAAACCGCCAAAATTGATCAGGGTCACGATCAAAATCCCCATATGGACCGGGTCATATCCGGCATTGACGAGAACTGGCATGACAATCGGCGTGACCAGAAGAATGTTTGCCGCTCCTTCGAGGAACATGCCGCTGATCACAAGAACCGCGACAACAAGCATCAGGATCAGAACTGGGTTTTCGGTAAGTGTTGTAACAAACTCGGTAATCTGCTGGGGTGCACGTTCAATGGTCATGGCATAGCCCAGAACCGCCGCCATAATGATCAGCAACATCACCATTCCAAGGTCGGAAACAGAGCCGGTCACCGCTTCGTAAAGCTTTTTGCGGTCCAGTTCCCGATAAACAAAAAATCCGACACAAAGCGCGTAGAAAACAAGGAACGCGCCCGCCTCGGTCGCGGTAAACAGACCAAAGCGGAAGCCGACAATCAGAATGACCGGAAATGCCAGCGCCCAGATGCTTTCCGAAAAGCTCGACCAAAGTTCTTTTGCACTCGGCACCGTTGGAAGATCAGGCTTGTAGCCATTTTTATGCGCCACAAACCAAGACGTGATCATCAGAACAATCGTCAGGAAAATACCGGGCAGAATACCGGCCAAAAACAGGCGACCGATCGAAACTTCATTCACAAACCCGAACAGGATCAGTCCGATGCTTGGCGGAATGGTTGCGGTGATAACCGACCCGAAAGCCAGAACCGCAGCCGTTGATGCCTTGGAATAGCCTTGCTTGATCATGCTGGGCCCCAGAAGGCGCGCCTCCATCGAGGCATCGGCAACGGCCGACCCCGAAATCCCGCCCATCATGAAGCTTAGAACGATGGATACCTGTGCCAGCCCCCCGGCCATCCAGCCGGTCAGCAAACGGGCAAACTTGACCAGACGGTACGTAATCCCCGTCACATTCATCAGGTTTCCGGCAAGGATGAAGAACGGCACAGCCAAAAGCGGAAAGCTTTGTGTTGCCGTTACCATTTTCTGGATCACCACGGTTGGCGGCATGGCCCCGGTCAGAATGAAGACCGGCACCGAAGCAAGCGCCAGGGCAAAGGCGACAGGCATTCCGATGACCAGAAAAACTGTAAACAGTACCGCAATCAGTATGAGCATCAGAACTGCCCCCGGCTTCGAATTCGTTCGATAAGCTTAAACACCATGGTCCGCATCAAAAGGATCAGACCGACAACCATCGAAGCATGGATGTAAGAGGCATGGATTTGCGTTGCGCCGACAAGACGGGGATGCATCAAAATCATGTTGCCCCACGCGTAATACAGCAGAAACGCAAGGAACCCGATGATCACGACGATATTGAACAGTTCGACGAGATCGCGTGCTCTGGGGGATATGTTGTCCTGCAGAATCTGAAGACCGAAATGCCGGTTTTCCTGCATGCCAATGTCAGCTGCCAGCATACAAAGCCAAACGAAAATAAGCTGGGCCATTTCAATTGACCAGATAATCGGGGATCCCACCGCCCTGGCAATTGACGCAACGCCCACCAGAACGACAATTGCAACAAGCAGAATCCCGGCACAGGCAAACTCAATTTGCTTGAGCATGTATTCCATTCCATCTTGAAGATTGATGTGCGTTGCCCCGCATGCGGAACAACGCACATTCGCAAGGCACGTTTACCGTTACCGGAAAATCAGCGACCGAGAACTTTATTGACGATGGCGGCCTCGGCTTCGAGATCAAGCTGCTTGTAAACCGGCTTTACAGCTTCCTTGAACGGTGCAAGGTCAACTTCGCTGACCTCAACACCGCTTGCGGCAACATCTTCAAGGGCCTTTTCGCCAAGCTCAATGGTTAGCTGCGACGCATAACGACCGTCCTCGACCGCAAGATCACGTACAATCTTCTGATTTTCAGGAGAGATTTCATCCCATGCCTCGGCACCAACAACCAGTGCGGTCACGAGCTGGATATGGCCGGTTTTGGTCACATTCTTGATCACTTCGTAAAGTTTGGCATTCCAGATTGCGGTCGGCTGGGCTTCGGCACCGTCAATCGTACCAAGCTGAAGGGCGGTGTATACTTCGCCCCATGCAATCGGGGTCGGTTCGGCACCCATTGCGCGGATGGTTTCAATCCACACAGGCGCACCAATTGTCCGCATGCGAACACCGGCAAGATCGGCCGGACTTTTCACCGGTTTCTGTGTCAGGGCGTGGCGCGCCCCCTGATACCAGTTCGATGCAATCATCACGAGGCCGGATTTCTCGCGAAGTTCATCACCCCAGGCGATATATTCATCCGAAAGGGCAAATTTGTCGGCCTGTTCATAGGTATCAAACAGGAATGGTGCCGACATGATCGCCAGCGACGGAACGAAACTTGACAGGCGGGCAACATCCGTGACCGTACCGATACCGGCACCCGCACGCGCCTGATCGATCATTTCGGTGGTGTCACCCAGCTGGGAATTATGGAAAACCTCGATAATAACGTCGCCATTGGTGGCTTTTTCGACATCAAGCTTGAACTTCTCAAGCCCCTGCCCCATCGGGTCATTTGGCGCCAGAACCGTTCCGATACGAAGCGTCGTTGCAGCCGTCGCAGGCATGCCCGCAGCAAGCGCCCCGGCAAGTACGGCACAGATTCCGAGTGTTTTCGCAGTAAATTTCATTATGGAAGTCCTCCCGTTGGATTGGCATTTTGCCATTAATTGATATTTTAGTTTGTTTGAAATTTTAGATACCTCCGATCAATCTTGTCAATCGATTTTTCAACTTGTAAAAATTATTAAAAATCAAATGCTTAATTGAAAATTTTCAATTCCAGACGCTGAAACTTGTAATCAACCGGGAAATGATCTTTGACCTATCGGGGACGCGGAATCGGAAATTGGCTACCGTCGAATGTGCGGAAAATCCGATCATATTTGCCGATCACATTTGGCAGGCAGGTCCGATCTCGCCCGACGTTCAGGCTTTTTTGCCACACCCAAATCCCATATGCTTTAACGAAGGAAGCCATTATCTTACAAGATGATGGACCTTCGGGTGATCTGGAAAACCAAAAAAGCGGAGACGATTTTGACCTTCTGCGAGAAGTGCGACCAAATACCGGAAATGGCCCCAAGTGAAGGCCGCCTTTACCTTTGGCCTCCTGTTGCACATACAACGGGGAAAATTCTTGCCAATATCAAGAAGTCCGGGCACTCCGCAGAAAAAAGCACATCCGTTGCAACGCTTTATCTTGATTATGTTCGTCCGGGTCTGCGCCCGCTGATTGATGCAATTTCCGAAAACCTGCTGCCCGAGGAAATCGCCGACACCAAGGCGTTGATTATGGCTGGCAAGGGGGAACCGCAACTTGACGACATTGGACGCGTCACCTCGCTTGGTGCCATTCGCGCGCAGATCGGTGCCGAATGGCTGGGCGACATGCTGCGGGACAATCGCCTGAAATCCGTTTTTCAACCGATTTTTGCGGCTGAAAACATCACCAAGCCCTATGCGCACGAATGCCTGATCCGCGGGACCGATAAAACCGGCAATGTCATCACCCCGGATAAGTTGTTTGGCGCGGCCCAATCAGCCGATTTGCTGTTCCAGCTTGACCGGGCAGCCCGGGCTGCAAATGTCCGTAACGCGCACAAAGCGGGGATTTCGGGAAATCTGTTTATCAACTTCACGCCAAGTTCGATCTACGATCCGGATTCCTGCCTGCGTACAACGATTGATGTCGTTTCGGAATGCGGGTTGGATCGCAATAAGGTTGTCTTTGAAGTGATCGAAACCGAAAAAGTGCGGAGTATCGAGCATCTTGGCGCGATTTTGAAATCCTATCGCGATTCAGGATTTCGGGTTGCACTGGACGATGTCGGATCGGGCTATTCGACCCTGAACATGCTGCCGCAATTGCAACCCGACATCATTAAAATCGACCGGGATCTGATCGACCATGTTGATCAGGATAAATATAAACAGGCCATCGTCAGCAAGCTGATCGACTTGGCCAAACAGCTCGACATCGATGTCGTCGCAGAAGGAATTGAACGCCAGGGCGAACTTGATTTCCTGACCGATTATGGCGTGGATTATGTGCAAGGGTATCTGCTTGGCAGACCAAATGCCTTGCCCTTTGCCGACAACGCATAAAGCCCAATCCCATTATTCCGCAATTTCGCAACACCATCGCTTGTCTGCGGGCGGAAGCACATCGCCGCCCCCGCCGCTACCGGGCGACGCTTCGGAACTTTGCCGGGGTCAGGCCGGTAAAACCACTGAACCGCGTGGTCAGATGGGCCTGGCTTGAAAAACCGGTGGCGAGCGCGATATCGGCAACCGACCGTGCCGGATCACGCAACATCTGCTTTGCGGCCTCGATCCGGCGACGCAGAACATATTTATGCGGTGCCTCGCCCACGGACTGGCGGAACATACGCGCGAAATGATAGGGCGAAAGCCCCGCCTCGGCCGAAATCTGTTCGAGTGAAAGCGGCTGATCCAGATTGGCTTCGATAAAATCAAAGACCCGGCGCCTGATTTGCGGTGACAAGCCGCCCCGTACCCGAAATTCCAGATCCCGTTTCGAGGAATAGCTGCGCAGCATATGCCCCATCAGCATCTGACCGGCACTCGACATTGCCATACGATCAGCCGGAGCATCCCAGTCCAGCGGCAACATGGCGTGTCGGATTGTCTGCTCGATCAGGGGATCAAGGAAAAAGGTCTTTTCAGGGACTTCGACGGCGTTGGGTTCGATGTCGAACGCTTCGACCACCGCGCGTTCCCACGCGGAATGCGGGATATAAAGGTGGAACAACTCGACCTCGCCATTCACCACCCAATCCGATGTCAGATGGGCAGGCATCAGACAACAGCGCCCCGGCCCGCCACCAGTTAGCGGATCGGGTCCGATCTGGCGTTTAATGCCGGTGCCACCGTTGACATAGAGGCTGATGGTGTGATGGTCGGGATCGGTATAGCGGGTCATGACATCCGCATTGCGCCGCCAGTGTGCGGCCGAAATGCTGTCGCCAAAATCGCCCGCATTCAGCAGTTCGGCATCACCGATCAGCTGATTGTAGACTTCAAAATTCTGGTATCGACCATTGGGCACAAACATCTGCACGTCCTGTTTCTGAGGCCTGATCATCGCATTGCGGCACCATATTGCAAAGCCCGTCGTGCGAATGGCTGCATTGATTTGCGCAAGATTGTGAAAAACACCGCAAGTTCGTGAAAGCCGTACATCCCTCAAACAGTCTATAAGCGGGCTTGGGATATGCCCCACATATCGACCTTGTCCTGTTTTTCGCCCTGCCCCTCTCGTCACCGGAGTTGCCCCGTTATCATGACCGCCCTGCTTTTTCTGATCGTCACGGCCTGCTGGGGATTTACCTGGTATGCGATCAAGCTCCAGATCGGGCCAATCCCGATTGAAATGTCGATCTTCTACCGCTTCCTGCTAGCCGCCGTCGTGCTATGCGGTTTTCTGATCCTGTCGCGCAAATGGCGACCGGTTCCGTGGCGGGCTCATCCTTGGATCGTGCTTCTCGGCTGCGGGCTGTTTGGCATCAACTTTATCCTGATGTATTCGGCCACCGGCTATATCGCATCGGGGATTGTTGCGGTGATCTTTACCACCTCGACCATTTTCAATGCGCTTGGCAACTGGGCCTTTTATGGACAGCGGCCGGGTCTTCGCTTTGTCTTCGGGGCAGCATTTGGCCTTGGCGGTATTGCCTGTCTGTTTGCCAATCAGATTTACGCGCTGTCGCATAATCCGCATGCCATCACCGGCCTTTTGTTCGCCCTTGGCGGGACGGCGGTGTTTAGCATGGGCAACATGGTTTCGGTCAAACTGAACACCATGGGTATTCCCAACCGCGATGCGGTTGCGCGCGGCATGGCCTATGGTGCGGTATTGCTGTTCATCTTTGCCCTGCTGCGCGGTCAGACCCCGGTCATGCCGACCGATCCGGTCTATATCGGCGGTCTTCTGTATCTGGCCATTCCGGGCTCGGTCGTTGCCTTCATTGCCTATCTGGCGCTGGTCCATCGTGTGGGTGCTGGACGTGCGGCCTATGTCACCGTGCTCTTCCCGGTTGTGGCCCTTACGGTTTCGACCTTCCTTGAAGGCTATGTCTGGACCCCGATTGGTGCCACCGGCCTTGTGATGATCTTCCTTGGCAACATCACGATATTTGCCCGCCTGCCCGGCGCAAAAGCCAGAGCGGCCAAATCGGCAGCAGCCAAATCAGCCAAGGCATAAATGAAAACGGCCGCCGGGAACCTTCCGGCGGCCGTTTGCCCATTGGGGGCTTGCTGTTGCCGCCCCTATGCCGGTTTGGCTTTGCGTCCCTGCCAGACTTCGGGGTTGATCATATGGATCGGATCGCCATTGGCATAGGCGACCACCTGATCGAAAATATCGCCAAACTGCATGTCCAGCTCGTCCTCGGTCACGAAGCCAACATGCGGGGTCGCCAGTACACTGGGATGGTTCGCAAACCGGTCATCCGGGTCGGTCAGGGGTTCGGTATCAAGCACATCCACCGCGGCCTTGCCCGGCCGCCCGGCATCAAGGGCCGCCAGAAGCGCACCCGGCACCAGCAACCCGGCCCGCGATGTGTTGACAAACAGGCTTCCGGGTCGCATCCGTGCGAGATCATCGGCGGTAATCGTGCCACGGGTTTCCGGGGTCAGGCGCATATGGACCGTGATGATATCGGGTGCTGCAAAGAATGCCTCGCGTGACGCGGCAACATCAAGGCCATCATCAGTAGCAGCCTTGCGCGAGGCCTCGGACGCCCAGACCAGCACATTCATCCCGAACGCCTTGGCATAGCCCGCCACCACGCGCGAAATCTTGCCATATCCGAGGATACCGATTGTTCGCCCACGCAATGTCTTGCCAATCCCCATCTGCCACTGCCCGGCTTTAAGCGACGCGTTCTGTTCGACGATCTGGCGGGCGGATGCCATGATCAGCGCCCATGTCATTTCCGCCGCTGCATAAGACGGCGCCTTGCCCGCCCCCTGTTTCGAACACAGCAGCACACCGCGTTTCGTGCAGGCATCGACATCGATATGCGGATAGGCACTGCGCTGGCTGATCAGTTTTACATTTGGCAAATGTGCCAGCAATTCATCAGTGATCCTGGTGCGTTCGCGAAAAAGAACGACCACCTCCGCATCGCCAATCGCGCCCGCCAGATCGGCCGGATCATCATATTTCTGCCGAAGGATCGTTACGTCATGCCCGGCCAGTTTTTCATAACAGGGCAAATGAAAAATGCTGTCGAGATAGTCGTCAAGAATTGCGATCTTCATTCCAAATCCCGCTATGTTTACCGTACGCAACGGCATTTATTCGCCGTGATCACGACACTTTGGGCGATACTCGCACCGAGAGAATGGTGGTGCAATACAGATCGTCCATATCCAGCTCTATCGCCCTTTCCACCTTTGCTTTTCCTTCCGGTTTGCCTCTATGCGATCCTGTAAAAACAGTGAAAGCCGCCAACCGGGATTGTGCCGATTGGCCATAAGGCTGCGCTTGGCTGCGATGATATCACCATGCTCGACCCCATAGATGTCTTGCAGCATCCAGTCTTCCATCGCCAGCATGGCCTCAACCTCGCGCAGGTTTCGCCGATACGCTTCGCGACGCACTCGCCATTTGGCCCCAAAACCCGTCATTCTGGCCCACACTCCATCGGACCTGCTGGTCACGTCGGTTTTGGCGGCTACCGTCGGCTCGCATGAAATTTGCGCTGCCATGGCCATCATCCTTTTCAAGTTTTTCCAATCGCTGATAACGAGATGATGAGGATTTCTTATTGATGAGACAAACGAGAAGATTTAACATCTCCCATTGGAAAAACTCACAAATTGGCAATCACACATGTCCTCTTTGCCCGGAAACCTGCCAAATCTTGACCTTGATCTGGCGCGGACCTTTGTCGCGATTTGTGAAACCGGCAACTTTTCGCGTGCGGCAGAACGGGTCAATCGCAGTGCCTCTGCCATCAGTCTTCAGGTCAAGAAGCTTGAGGAAATTATCGGATGCAGCCTGTTTGAACGCGAAACCCGCCGGGTGCGACTGACCCCAGATGGCGAGGTTTTATTGGGTTTTGCACGACGTCTTCTGCAGCTCAATGATGAAGTCATGTCACGCTTCCGCATCCCGGATTTTGCAGGGAAAGTGCAGCTTGGCGTGCCCAATGACAATGGGATCATCGCCATTCCCGAAATCATGCGCCGTTTTGCCATCAGCCACCCGCATGTCGAGGTCGATGTCTTTCTTGGTCCGACCGCAAGGCTGCGCCAGCGCATTGCCGACGGCACCACCGATATCGCCGTATTCAGCCATGACCCCGAATTTGATCCGCAACCGCCAATCCATAGTGAACCGCTTGTCTGGCTTGGTGCTCGCAACGGAATGGCAATTGAAAAACGCCCGCTTCCGGTCGCACTGGCCGAACCGGGATGTTATTGGCGGGCGATGGCATTGCGGGCGCTTGACGAAGCGGGGATCAATTACCGCGTTGCCTATACCAGCGAATTTTGTCAGGCCCAGATTGCCGCAACCGAGGCTGACCTCGCGATCTGTCCGGTCCCGATCAGCGTGATTTCCGATCGCCTGATCCATCTTGATGCCCGCCATGGACTGCCCGAGCTTGGCGAATACCGCATAACCCTGGCCAAGCGCCCCGGCACCGGCCCGGCAGAGGATGCCCTGGCGGAGCATGTCGTGAGCAGCTTCAAGATGGCGGCAGAGCGCGGTATGCGTCTTTTTGCCTGAGCATTTTTGATAGCCGGCGTTGATGTCCGAATCTGGCCAGCCAGCAACGCCAGCACGCTTTAACATCCATTCCGTCACCACCACATTTCAGACGGATCATGGATATGAGCACAGATACCTGGATTGCCCTTTACCCGGAACAGGAGCGCAACCGCACACTAGCAAGGCGTATTCCGGCAGGCCCGAAAGCACCCCGGCCAGAACCGGAAAAAATCAGCCAGAGCAATGACCCATCCCCGCGCATGGATGGGCGGAGCTGGTTGATGCTGATTGTGCTTTCGGTGCTGTGGGGCGGGTCGTTTTTCTTTACCGAAATCGCGCTTGTCGATTTGCCGCCCTTTACCCTTGTGCTGGGGCGGGTGGCGATTGCCGCGATGATCCTGTGGTGGGTGGTGCTGTTGCGCCATATCGTGATCCCGCATGACCCGAAGATATGGTTAAGCTTCCTTGTCATGGGGGCCCTTAACAACCTGATTCCATTCAGCCTTATCGTCTGGAGCCAAACCCATATTGTAAGCGGTCTGGCGGCGATCCTGAATGCGACGACACCGCTTTTCACCCTGATCATTGCGCATCTGGCGACCAAAAATGAAAAGCTGTCGCGGCGCAAAGTGATAGGCGTCCTGACCGGTTTTATCGGCGTTATCATCGTCATCGGCCTTCCCGATGCCATGGAAGCCAGCATAAGCAATGTGACAAACATCGCCGCACTCGCGCCATTTGCGGTGCTTCTGGCCGCAGTCTCTTATGGGTGTGCGGGCGTGTTTGGGCGACGCTTCAAAAACAGCCCGCCGATCCTCACGGCCGCAGGCCAAACCAGCGCATCGAGCCTGATGCTGATCCCGCTTTGTATCCTTATCGATACCCCCTGGAACCTGCCGTTCCCAAAAACCGAAACCATCCTTGCCGTGCTCGGCATCGCGGCGTTTAGCACGGCGCTGGCCTATATCCTGTATTTCCAGCTTCTGAACCGTGCGGGGGCCAGCAACCTTCTGCTCGTCACCTTCCTGATCCCGGTCAGTGCGATCCTGCTGGGTGTACTGTTTCTTGGCGAAACGCTGGCACTGCGCCAGATTGCCGGGATGGCCGTCATCGGATTGGGGCTTGCCGTGATTGATGGGCGGTTGATCGGGCGCAAAGGGAGCCCGCGAAAGAGTCCGGCTTAGCCAAGCCGCCTATAAAGTTTCCCGAAAAAGTTCTTGATTTGTTCTTTTATTTATGGCATAAGAGAAAAGTCAACGGGAGAAATGCACCCGGACCGAAACCCGCGAGGCCTTGTGCCTCGCGGGTTTTTGCGTTTGGGGCTGGATGAAAGAGGGGATCGGGATGCAGCGGCAAAGACGCAGAGCGGGCGGCGGGGCGATCCACAGGATGTTGATTGGCGGATGGCGGAGCCGTTACGGCGGCGTTCTGCCCTAGGATTAAGGGGGCTAACCCGGTCATTTGTCATGGAGAGGTGCGTCTTTTTGGCAAGGGAGCGTTAAATTCGCCGGGAGCGGCGGCAATGGCAGCATGGGCAGCGGCGAGCAGCAGTGAGTTGCGGCCCGCCGACGGTGGACCAGTCGGGGCCGTACGCCCGAAGTCCGTCTGCGGACCAGACTGACGGACGCCCGAAATGTGTCCGGGCTTCACCGGTTGCCGGAAATGTCGCCGGGGGCAGCAACAGCAAGCCATGGCCCGTCGAAGATCGACGGGGCCGACGAGTGTGAGGACCGTGTGCCCGAAAACCGTTTGTTGGTGAGTTTGGCGCAAGCCCGAGGTTTGTCTGAACGCCAGAGCGGCAGGTTGTTGCCCCGGCCGGAGAAGGTGAGCGGCGTGGGCCGAGAGCCAGATGGTGGTCGGTTGGCGGGGTTGGTGAAGGCTCGTGGTTTGTCGGGGCCACGGTAGATGCGGGACATCCGGTTTTTGGAGCCGGTTTTGGCTGGCGTGCCCTGCCCGTCGATAGCCAATATTGACCTGCCTGCAACCTTCGGCGCATGATCCACGCCAAGGGACAACCGGGGGGATTTAACGTGCTTTTTATCACAACACGGCGCGACACCCGTATGGCGCAAACAAGCGGCTTTCGCAGTGAAGAAGTCGCAGGCATTTCCTGCACGGTCGCCCCGATTGTATTTGGCGCTGTCACCATAGCCGGATTCAAGGAAATGTTCTTTCGCGGGTGTGCGTCGCCGCTTCTGGCGAACGCTATTACCGCATGTTCCGTACATGAAATTCTCGTCGATGGCATATGGCGGCTGAACCAAAAGCAGGGGCACACCGTCAAAGACGTGCTTTTCAGCACCATCAACACCCTGCCCAACGAACAGCATGACGAAACGCCGCCACAGACCGGGGCCGACCCGCAATACCAAGACGCCGGATCAATCCGCAGGACCGTCCGCGAAATAGATATCCCCGGCTGGATGGCAGACCTTATGGCGGATGACACAAACGAACCCACAACGATTGACCGCAAAACCGTCGTATCATTCGGCTTTGAATTTTCGGCGGGCAGGCACAACCTGATCATGACCGTCAACACCCTGCGCGTCCCGCACGGCCTAACCGGAAAGCCGATTGAAACCATTGCCGCCAGCATCATCAGCGCAACCACCGAAATGATCGCCAACCACATGGAAACAATCGCCAACGGCTATAACGATGCACTTCGCGAATGCCGCGAAGAACTGCTGGCCATACCCGCGCCCGACCAATTGCCAAAGGCCGTCAGTAAATTTATGGGGACCGAATAAGTCGTGAAAAACATCAAACAATGGGCTGGCATCGCCCTAGTATCGATCGTTCTTGTGGCGGCGGTATGTTCCGTGTTGCTGTTTATCGACAGCACATGCAGCCCATTGGCCAGTGAAGCCTGCCGCCTGTGGATAGGATTCCAATGGGAAACCGTCCTTGCTGGCGCACTTGGTCTGACGGGCGGTATTTTCGTAATCACATCCAGCCGCGAACAGATCCGCGCGATGCAGGAAGAAACGGAGAAAACGCTCAGTCAGGCAAAGCTGCACCGTGCCGACGAAATCAGCGCGGCCCTTTACCTCGCCCGCGATGCCGCCGCCGATATACACACATGGGCAGACGACAAGGTTGATTTTTTCGAAGGGCTCAGGGAGCAAGTCCGTAGAGGGCAACTGCGCCCCGAAAGACTGAACGGAACCGTGTTCGCGGCATCCGCGGAATTGACGGAACGCTGCGATCACATCAAAAAAATCGTTACCACTCACCAAATGCACAGCCTTGACTACAAGGTTACTGCCCAACTGGTAAAGCTTGCAAAAAGCGTGAGTATTGTCACCAAACCTGACAGCGTCCCAGAAGACCGAAAAATCCCATATGACACACTCTGCCACTGGCAAAAAATAGCCGAATCCAGACCGGCGGCCGCGGCCGCGATCAAGGAAATCGACCGGCAGATCGCGCACATCCGGGAACGCTGCGGCATAACCGACTGACATCAAGCACACTGACAAAGACAGGGCAGAACCGTGAAACTGTTCAAAAAACGCTACCTCGCCGCAATCGGCACGGCCATGATCGCAATTCCCGCCCTGCTCATGTGGATAGACGCGATTTGCAGTCCGATCAGCACGGGCTTTTGCGCGACATGGCTTGGCTTCCAATGGGAAACGGTTCTGGCGGGATATGCCGGTTTCACCGGCGCTGGAATAGCGATTTACGGCATCATGATGCAAATCCGCCATGACAGCCAAAACCGGATCACAGGACAGATGCATCACGCCCTGATCGCGGCGCACGCGATGAGAGAAATCAACGCAAAAGCCAAAGTGTATCGGGAAAATCTCGGCAGTATGGCAACAACCCGAAAGGCCCCTGCCAAAAACACAAAACCCCGATATGAATTGACCGAAGGCGACACGGAAAAAGTCCGGCTGGCGTGCGAAGCAGCAAATAAATTTGTCATTGCTGGCGAAAAAGATACCCTCGAAGCGGTTCGCGCAAAACACACGGAAAACATCCCGCATGAGGCCCTGCCCCATATCGACAATGTATTGGCTGCTGTAAGGTTCCCTGCATCCAACAAGTTCACCGGCGAGACGGATGAAATTCGTTACGGAAGCTTCCTACATGACACCATACGCCACCTCGAAAAGATAGAGAACAGTACGCTTTTCGGCGCTGGAATCATCGAACAGGCCCACACGGAAAAGCTGGACGCTCTTGAGCAGAACTGACACTACACCCTCACCGCCCGGTGATGGGCTTCATTGAGTTTCTCGCCATAAGCCCTAAGGGTCGCCATCGAACAGGCCGTTTCATCGGGCCTGAATTCCGCCTCGTCCTGCGCACAGACGTGGCAGCACAGCACGCAATAGCCCAGATCATCCGCGCTTTGACGAACATTACCACACGGCCCGTGCCAGCATACAGCTTGAACCCGAATCAACTGCCCTTGACGCGGCGCTGCGCGGGTCGCCGGACGGCTCTTGATGCGCTGCAACCTCTTGCCCACCCGGCCTACCCGCTTTACGCCCTCCGGCCTATTGGTCGAAATAACATTCCTGATCGATATCGGCGAGCAATCCGGCCTCTGTCGGGGACCACCCCAATTGCCGACGCGTGATGTCACTTGCCGCCGGGCAATCGAGTTTGGCGAAATGGGTGAACCAGCCAAAATGATCGGCGGCCTCATCAGGTTTTTTGGACACGACGGGAATACCCAGCCGTTTGCCGATCACCCCGGCGATCTCGTGAAAGGCGATGCCGGTTTCGGCGACCGGGTGATAGACGGCACCTGGCATTGCGACCTCGACCGCACGGACATAGGCGCGTGCGGCGTCAAAGCGATGCACGGCGGGCCAGGCATTGTTGCCATCGCCGATATAGGCCGAAACGCCGGTCTGGCGGGCGATGCCAATCAGGATCGGCACAAAGCCATGATCGCCCTTTCCATGCACCGATGGCGGCAGGCGCATGAGCGAAACATTAAGCCCCTGCCCGACAAGGTCGGCAACGGCGCGTTCGGTCGCGACACGGGGCATGGCGTTTGGCCCGAAATCGGGCACGTCCTGCTCCGTCACACCTGCACCATGGGCCAGAATCCCGATGGCCGATGTCACGACAAGCGGCTTTTGCGTGCCCGCAATCGCATCGCCAAGGGCGGTAATGACCTCCGCATCCTCGGCACAGCTGTGGGCGTAGCGCGAAAAGTCGTGATTAAACGCCGTGTGAATGATCCCGTCGGTCGCACGCGCCCCGGCGCGCAGGCTTTGGCGATCATCAAGATCACCCCGATGCACCGCCGCCCCGGCCGCCAGAAGCGCACCCGCCGACGCATCGGACCGCGCCAGCCCCAAAACCTCATGCCCGGCCGCGATCAGTTCGCGCACGACCGCCGATCCGACAAAGCCACTCGCCCCGGTTACAAAAATACGCAATTCCGTTCTCCACTTCACATTGCACATGATCAATGACCGGAACGATAGGCGATGGCGATTGGACGATCCATGCGCTATAATCCATATTACTTTCGCAATCGTCCAGAAGAAGGCGCCCCCACCCCATGGATCCGCTTTCCGATATCCTGTCGCTGCTTAAGCCGCGCAATTACATGTCGGCCGGTTTTGATGCCGCCGGCCCCTGGGCGATCCGCTTTGCCGATCAGGCCAATACCATCAAATGCGGCACCGTCGTTTCCGGGCAATGTTATGTCAGCGTCGAAGACCTTGCGGGTCCGGTGCTGTTGACGTCGGGAAGTTCCTTTATCCTGCCGCGTGGGCGGACCTTCTTTCTGGCAAGCGATCCCGATTGCCCGCCGGTTGAGGCGCCGCTGGTCTTTGCCAAGGCCCAAAGCGGCGGGATCGTTCAGCATAATGGTGGCGGCGAATGCTTTATCGTCAGCAGCCGCTTTGCCCTTTCGGGGCCGCATGCCGATATGCTGCTGGCTTCCCTGCCGCCGATTGTGCGGATTGAAAATGATCAGAATGAGTCCAGCCTGCGCTGGTCGGTCGAACGGATGATGCAGGAATTAAGCAACCCCCAGCCGGGCGGTTTTCTGGTGCTGCAACATCTGGCGCATACGGTGCTGGTGCAGGCGCTTCGGCTGCATCTGAGCAATGCGCACACCAGCGGTCAAAGTGACCGGGCCGCCGAAACAGACCAAGCCGCCACCCACGCCCCCGACATCCCCGACTGGTTCGCGGCACTATCGGATAAACAGATCGCAACCGCGATTGCCTGCATCCATCGGGACCCCGCCCATCCCTGGACGCTCAAGGAACTGGCCCGCCATGCGGGCATGTCACGCTCGGCCTTTGCCGCCCGGTTCCGCGATGTCGTTGCCGTCCCGCCGATGGCCTATCTGACCCGCTGGCGGATGCTGCTTGCGGGGGATCGCCTGACCCATTCGGGACTGCCGATTTCGGAAATTGCCCTGTCGGTGGGGTATGAGTCTGAAAGTGCGTTCAGCACGGCGTTTAAACGGGTGATGGGGTGTGCGCCTAGGAGGTTTGGGGAGGTTACCAGCAATATGACTAGGGGGTTCTAGTTCCTTCTAGGCTACCATTTTCTGTATGGACGCTCGGCTGTGAGGTACAGCACACTTATGGCGACCAAAATCGCTCTGTCCATCACCAAGTAACGAAACCCGAACGAGGCGAAACACGGCAAGTGGGGGAGAAAACTTCCTTGAAGAAGCCTAATTCAAGACAGATTAACAGCCTCTTTTGTTTACGCAGAGAAATAGAAAGTCTGTATCATCTTTAACTTTTCATCGAAACTGCGCATCCACTGATGTTAGCATACCGTTATCGTACGCATAGAATATTGACTGAAGAACGCTCTGTACCTCTGGTATAAACCATTTGCTTCAGCCAGCGCCCTAATTTGGTTAAATTTCGAATTTGCCTTACCCCATAAGGTCTTCATCTTTTCATCACCACAGGGTGGCGAGTTCGATATATTCACGCCTAAATCTGTGAACTCACTCATAAGCTTCAGTAATTTTTCCTCAGCTTGCGCAATTCTTGCCTCAACTCCCCAAGCTTCCTGAGCTTTAATTACTTCTGTATATGCAGATTTATATTCACTAATTTTTGAATCCAGTTCCTGAGTTTTTGATAGTATTATTTTCTCCGAATCTTCAATCCTAAGTTCCCGCAAATGTAACTCATTCACCTTCTTATCGTATTCCCTATCCCTTAAATTGTTCATGTTTAGAAACGCTATCTTTTCGTTTTGCAGTGCCAATTCCTTTTTGTTTAGTTCCGATTTTATTTGATCGATCTGCATGTATTCACTTCTAAGAAATGAAATCGCTCCACCACCAGAAAATATAACCACCACCAAAACGACGATAAACTGCTTAAAATTATTTGAGAAAAACTCAAATAATTTTTTTGGATCATTCATTACTTATACCTTTCCCAAATAACAAAGCACGTTTGACAATAAAAATATCGCAGGCCATTATATGGCATACACCTTACGGTTATTATTACGCAACACATACTAAAATCTGCATGTTTGATTAATACAAATCACAACGGGGAAGAGAATATAAAAACCAGCCTTCAGACTGTTTTTTATCCTTGGGAGAAGCCCTTTTACCCTCCCACAATCACTCGCGTAAACTAATATACGCTGTAGACGACAACACAACCGCCCGCAATTCGCCAATCAAAACAAAAGCCCGCGCCATCTCTGGCGCGGGCTCGGTGAACAGTTTGTCGGATGCTTTGTCAGGCCGTCATACGTCGCCTGACTTCCTGCTCTGCCAGTTCATTGAAAAATGCAGAGCGGTTGGTGGTGATACGGTCGATTGCTTCCAGAAGATAGGAATCAATCGTAATGTTGGTTCTGACCATATGGCCTGGCATCTTGGCCGGGACCAGAAGCTTGCCGACAACAGCGTCGGTATCTTCGGGGTCAGCTACGGCATTCTCGAACGGTGTGGGTTCAGGAATATTCATGTTTTCGGCGCGCATCGTATCCAGATAGGCCGGCAGCACTTCGCGAGCATTATTATATGCTTCATCGAAAGTCGAAGCAGCGGACATGCAACCAGGCAAATCCGGAAAGACAACTGTGTAACCATCGCTGTCTTTGAGGATGAACGCGGCGTAGTTGCGTTCCATGTCGTATTTCCCTTTGATGAAAAGTGCATTCTGGGAGTTTGCACCTTTCTGTTGAGTTATTTTGAGAGTCAGAAAGAGAAGCGCCTAAGCGCCCCTCTTCCCACATTTTCGAGGCACCAGTCACAAAAGTGGTACCCCAGAGAGCTTCTCCAACTTTTTGACATAACGGATCGGATTATCCTTTCGGGGATGCACCACCGTTACCAAGTTAGGATTACCCTCTTTCTTAAAATGCCAGTGACTACCTTCAGTCCTGACACGCTCCCACCCATGTTTGTAAAGGGCGGAGACTATCACTTTGCTCGCGACACTCATCGGTTCTCTTACCCATCAAATACGTCATTTTTCGCAATCCCATCGCTTTCCCCTGAATGTCCTCGCCGTGAAATTAATTCACGTGCATTAGCCTTTGTTTCGGTCGGTTCATGTGCAGATTACACATCAACCCTCAATCAGTCAATCAAAATGTGCAATATGCACACCAATTAGTATTAACCTCCGCCCGCAGCAAGCGTATGGTCCAACCTATCGGCGAGGAAAATCCGCCGTAGGGGCGTCGTATCTCCCTGTTCAAGACGGTTAGCCGTCACGTTAGTTGCGGCTATTTTTGTGCCCGGAATCCGGGTGTATCTCGCTTATGGTGGGAGGGCGGTGAATACAAGACCCGAAAGGGAATAAACCCATCTGCCTCTTAAAAAAAATGGGGCCGGATTTATTTAATTTGCAGAAACCAAATCACCGCTCAGGTAAACAAACCGAAGGGAATTGTAAAAACCAGCCTTTGGGCTGCTTTTTATCCTTGGGCGAAGCCCGGCGGACCGTTGCGCGTTTCGCGCAACGTCTCTCGAAAGCTGCGTGCCTCGCTTTCTCGCGAACCCACGGGGGCAAGCCCGATCCAAGGAAACCAATTAAAACCCCCCTCAGGCGGAGCCATGAGGGGGTTTTTAATTGGTAGCCGAGGAGGGACTTGAACCCCCGACACGCGGATTATGATTCCGCTGCTCTAACCAGCTGAGCTACTCGGCCACAGAGTATATTATAGGGTATGTATTCTGTAGGTTCCGAAATCGGAACCTCGTGAACGGGGCGGTTTTTACGTCAGGGAACCGCCCCCGTCAAGCGCCTTTTTGACGTTTTGCGGAAAAAAGATATCCGCAAAACCGGCAGGTGAGCAAATGCCCCGCCTGCCCGCTTTATGGATGATCAGGCTGCCGTCGGTGCGTGTGCCGCCAGAAGTTCCTGACGGGTGATCCAGCCGCCGCCCATTACCCGGTCGCCGGCATAGAAAACGCCCGCCTGACCCGGTGCGATGCCAAACTGCGGGTCGTGCAGTTCGATGCGGGCAGCACCCGGCCCTTCGGGGTAGATGGTGGCCGGGGCCGGTGCCATGGCGGAACGCAGTTTGACTTCGACCTCGACCCCGTTCGGGTCAATCGCGTCGCCATCAAGCCAGTTCAGTTCCTTGACATAGACCATCTGGATCGCAAGCGCCGATTTCGGGCCGACCACCACCTGCCGGGTTTCGGGCAGGAGTTTGACGACATAAAGCGGCTCGGCCGTACCACCGATGTTCAGACCGCGCCGCTGGCCGATGGTGTAATGGATCAGACCGCGATGATCGCCCAGCACATTGCCATCCAGATCAACGATCTGGCCCGGTTCACCGGCTTCGGGGCGGAGCTTTTCGACCAGACGGGCATATTTGCCATCCGGGACAAAGCAGATGTCCTGACTGTCGGGCTTATCGGCGACTTCAAGGCCGAATTTGGCGGCAAGCGCACGGGTTTCGGCCTTGCTCATCAAATGGCCGAGCGGGAAGCGCAGGAAATCGAGCTGTTCCTGGGTCGTGGTGAACAGGAAATAGCTTTGATCGCGATTGGGATCGGCCGCACGGTGCAGTTCGGCATGGCCGTTGGCACCGAGTTTGCGCTGCACGTAATGGCCGGTCGCCATGCAATCGGCGCCAAGGTCATGTGCAGTTTCCAAGAGATCACGGAATTTGACCGTCTGATTGCATTTCACGCACGGGATCGGGGTTTCGCCGCGCATATAGCTGTCGGCAAAATCGTCGATCACTTCTTCGCGGAAGCGTGATTCGTAATCGAGCACGTAATAGGGAATGTCGATATCCTCGGCCACCTTGCGCGCATCATAGATATCGCGCCCGGCACAGCAGGATTTGGCGCGTGACGGCGCATTCGCCCCCATATCGTAAAGCTGAAGGGTAATGCCGACCACGTCATAGCCTTCTGACTTCAGAAGGGCCGCAACGGCGGAGCTATCGACCCCGCCCGACATGGCAACAACCACGCGGGTATCTTTTGGGGCTTTGTCAAAGCCAAGAGAGTTCATTTTTCCCACCCATCCGCGGGTCAAGGCCGCGGCGACAAGAAGTTGATGTAAAATAGCGATGGGTGGCGTTCAAACCACCCGTGAATTCATGTTGGGGCACATATAAGGCATCTGCGCCTATTTTGCCAGATCAAGCCCCATCTGCCAGAAATCGGCTTCAAGGCGGCTTGCCCTGGCGAAGATTTCCGCGAGCCCCTTGATCCGTGCATCACCGCCGCGGGTTTGCGCGGTATGTTCCAGAAGATCGATTTCGGCCTTTGCCACGTCCTGGAATTCGGAAGAGGCATACATCTCTATCCAGGGGCGGTACGGATTTCCATCCAGCCTTGTATCAGAACTTGCCATCAGGCGGTTTGCGATTTCGGCATAGCCAACCATACAGGGCATCAGGGCGACCTGAAGATCAACCACATCGCCACGCGCACCGCAATCAAGCACATAGCGGGTATAGGTGATGCAGGCGCGGGATTCTGGCTCTGCCACGATATCGTCCTCAAACAGGCCCCAGCCTTTGCAGAAGTCGAGATGCAGGCTCATTTCCATATCAAGAATGGCATGCACGGTGCCGGAAAACTGGCGCATGGCACGGAGATCATCGGCCTTATAGGTTGCGAGTGCATAGGCACGCGCGAACTGGATCAGGAACAGGTAATCCTGAATGAGGTAGTGTTTGAAAGCGGCCTCTGGCAGGGTTCCGTTGCCAAGCTGCCTGACGAAGTCGTGGCAGACATAGCTTTGCCATGCATCGGGGGCGTTGGCACGCAGTCGGCCAAACAGGCTTTGGGCCGGGATGATGTCGGTGAAGGTGTCGGTCATGGTTGTCAAAGCCCCTGCCCGTGATGGTGTGCAGATAAGGTATGGATAGAACAAAGCCAGCCTGCGGAAGGATCCGGGCTGGCTTGTATCGATGATAGGTCTATCGGGGCGCGCCTTGCCGCGTTTGGTGGCGTAACGGCGCGCCCCCGATATTAATCGTCGCGTTCATCGATCCATGCCATCTGGATGGCTTCGAGGATCTTCTCGTTTGATTTCGCGGGATCGTCGTCGAAGCCGTCAAGTTCACAGATCCACTTATGCAGATCGGTGTAACGCAGATTGACGTTATCCTTGTCGGGATGGGCTTCTTCAAGCTCGATCGCGATATCCTGAATATCTGTCCAGCGCATGGGTGTCCCCCTTTGGGCTTGGGCGGAAATTTCGGTGTTACTTGTCGACCATCATGTTGCGCGTGGCAGACGGCAGCATGACGCGCAGGCCGTCGAGCTCGTCGCTCATGATGATCTGGCAGCCAAGGCGCGAGGTCTCGGTCAGGCCGAATGCGAGGTCGAGCATGTCTTCCTCGTCTTCGCTTGGCTCGTCAAGTTTGTCAAACCAGCTATCGTCAACAACGACATGGCAGGTCGAGCAAGCGAGTGATCCTTCGCAGGCACCTTCAAGGTCGATGCCATTCTTGTGGGCAGCTTCCAGAACGGACAGACCGTCGGCAACGTCAAATTCCTTTTCGGTGCCATCGGGTTCAACAAAAACGATCTTAGGCATCTGTGCCTTTCTCCTCGGTAATACTTTTTCGTTCGATCTCTGGTCCGACCTGACCTTGGCGGTTGCACGGGACAATCGCCGCAGTTGGCCGGTTTGTCAATTATGTCTGGTCCCTAATTCACCTGATCGACATTGCGACCGGCAAGGGCCTGACGGATACGGGCGTCCATACGGGCCTCGGCAAAGGGACGCGATGCGTCTTCCAGGGCCTCGGCCTGTTCGTTGATAAGGTCGCGATCCTCGCCCGACATGGCGGCTTCGAGTTTGGCAATCGCGCCTGCGATATTGTCTTCGTCCTCGGATGTCAGAAGGGCACGGTCGGCATTCATCGCGGCCTGCACGGCAAGCACATTGCGGCGTGCCTCGACCCGGGCTTCGGTCAGGAGGCGCATTTCCATATCCTCGCGGGCATGGACCATGCTTTCGCGCAGCATGTTGGCCATATCAAGCTCGTTAATCCCATAGGTCGGCTTGACCGCGACTTCCTGTTCGGTGCCGGTGGTTTCCTCGCGCGCGGATACGGTCAGAAGACCGTCAGCATCGACATTGAACGTCACCTTGATGCGTGCGGCACCAGCCGCCATTGACGGAATACCGGTCAGGGCGAAACGCGCAAGCGACCGGCACTGATCGACCATTTCGCGTTCGCCCTGCACCACATGGATCATCATGGCCGACTGGCCATCCTGATAGGTGGTGAATTCCTGTGCCTTGGCGACCGGGATCGGGGTGTTGCGGTCAATGACCTTTTCGACAATCCCGCCCATGGTTTCAAGGCCGAGCGACAAGGGCGTCACATCAAGAAGAAGGTTGTCGGAGCCGCCCGTCAAAGCCTCTGCCTGCAGGGCAGCGCCAAGGGCGACGACCTCGTCCGGGTCGATATCGGAAAGCGGGTCCTGCTCAAACAGATCGGCCACGGCACGGCGCACGGCGGGCACACGGGTCGAGCCACCGACCAGCACCACGCCCTTGACGTCATCGGCCAGAATATCGGCGTCATCAAGGACCTGTTCGGTGATCGCAATCGTGCGCGAGACCAGTTTGGCAATCATGGCATCGAATTCGGCACGGGTAACCGTGTGGGTGGTTTCCGAACCGCCAAGTGAGACGGTGATTTCGGTGCTATCGGCATCGGTCAGGGCTTCCTTGACCTTGCGCGCGGTTTTAAGCAGGCGTTTGGCATCCGACGCATCAAGATCATCGGTGGTACCGCCACTTTTACGTTCGGCCAGAAGATGTTCGGCAATGGCGTGATCGAAATCATCACCGCCAAGGGCGGCATCACCGCCGGTTGCCTTCACCTGGAAGACGCCCTTTTGCATTTTAAGCAGGGAAATATCAAAGGTGCCGCCGCCAAGGTCATAGACGGCATAAAGGCCTTCGGCGCCGTTATCGAGGCCATAGGCAAGGGCGGCCGCGGTTGGCTCGTTCACCAGACGCAGGACTTCGATCCCGGCCAGACGAGCGGCGTCCTTGGTTGCGGTGCGCGCACCATCATCGAAATAGGCCGGAACGGTGATCACCGCCTTTTCGACCGGCTTGCCAAGGCTTTCCTCGGCCCGCGCACGAAGCGCACGCAGGATATCGGCGGAAACTTCCACCGGGGTCAGGACGCGGTCACCGACATTCAGCCGCACCATCATCGGTTCGCCCGATTTTTCGGCGTCCTCAGTCGGGACTTCGACATGATAGGGCAGCGTGCCGGCGATGGATTTGACATCGGCAATGCCACGCCCCATCAGGCGTTTGACCGACGATACGACGCGATCCGCATTATCATTGATCTGATCACGGGCCGCCTCGCCCACCACCGGATCGTCATCCGCGCCATAATAGACGACGGAGGGCACGATGGCATTGCCACCGGATGTATCGCGGAGCACTTCGGGTTTTTCATCGTTCGAGATCGCGACGACGGAGTTCGTCGTGCCCAGATCGATGCCAACGGCAAGCTGGCGTTCATCTTCGTGGGGCAGCGGCGTCTGGCCCGGTTCGTGGATCTTTAGCAAAGCCATGAATTCTATCCGTTCTTTTTAAATGATCAGGCGGCGGCAAGACGCGATTTCTTCGCGCGCGCTTCCTCGGTCATTTTCATCAGGTATCTAAGCCGGGTTGTCAGTTTTTTGGCCCGGTCATATGCGTTCTGTTCAAGCGCCTCGGCGACGTCCTTTTCACACGCACGGGCGGCCTTGCGGGTATCCTTGATCATGGCGTCGACCGCATTGCGATCATCGGCATCATGCAGGGCCTCGCGCATTTCCATCGCTTCCATCAGAAGGGCCGGATCGTTGACCGTGTGCCCCTCGCCGCCTTCGGGTTCATGACCCGCCAGACGCATAAGATATTCCGCACGTGCCACCGGGTTTTTGAGGGTTTCGAACGCACCATTAAGGGTTGCCGCCTGCTGTGACGACAGGGCCTGCTCGCGGGCGGATTTTGATGCGAAGCGGTCGGGATGGAGCAGTTGTTGCTGCTTAAGGTACGTCGCCTCTATCGCATCGACATCGATCAGGAAGGTACGTTCCAGGCCAAAGCGCGTGAAATGGTCAAGCTGGCCGGGGGGCTGGATGGCATTGCAGGTATCGCAAAACAGGGCTGATGCCTCGACCGGGCCCTTGCAGGACCAGCAGACTTTATGCTGCGGCTGTTCTGCGGTGCGCGTTTCTGAGGTACCGGTATTGCTCACGCTATGCACTTTCGAGATTTAAAAACAAATGACAAAACAACAAAACAACGACAACCGGGGCTTCTTTCAGTCGATGGCCCCGGTGATCGGAATATCCATCAGAATATCCATCACCGGGGCCATGACCGATCAAGAAGCAGGGAAAACCCGGCAGACCGTCAGACGTGGAAAGATTCCCCACAGCCGCAACGCCCCTTTTCATTGGGGTTACGGAACACGAAACCTTCTTCCATCTTGTTGACCTCGTAATCCATCTCGGTGCCGAGCACGAACATGATGGCTTTTGGGTCAATCAGAAGCTTAACGCCGTCCTCAAGCTCGACGACTTCTTCGAAGCCCGATGCATCATCTGCATATTCAAGCGTGTAGGACAGACCCGAGCACCCTTTGCTGCGCACGCCAAGGCGGATGCCTTCGGACGGTTTGCCGCGGCTATCAAGCAACGCCTTGATATGAACAAGCGCCTCCGGGGTGACACTGATCGGGGACGGTAATGCCATAGTCTTCTCCTGAATTCCCGAAAACGACGGGGTCGTGAAGCTGCTTATTCAGCAGCTTCGACTTCGCCCTGACCGTTTTTGGTCTTGTAGTCGGCAATCGCTGCCTTGATGGCATCTTCGGCCAGGATCGAGCAGTGAATCTTCACCGGCGGCAGAGCCAGTTCTTCGGCGATCTGCGAGTTCTTGATCGAACCGGCTTCGTCAAGCGACTTGCCCTTGACCCATTCGGTGATCAGCGAGCTTGACGCAATGGCCGAACCGCAACCGAACGTCTTGAACTTTGCATCTTCAATGATCCCGTCTGCGGTCACCTTGATCTGCAATTTCATGACGTCGCCACAGGCCGGTGCACCGACCAGACCGGTACCGACAGACGTTTCGTTCTTGTCCATCGAACCGACATTGCGCGGGTTTTCGTAATGGTCGATCAGCTTTTCACTATAAGCCATGGTAAAAGTCCTCCTAAAAGTCCTGTTTCTCTCTCACGAGAAGGAATAGTTCGTTACGCTTAGTGTTCGGCCCACTCGATCGACTTGATGTCGATGCCTTCCTGGGCCATTTCCCAAAGCGGGCTCATTTCGCGAAGGCGTTCGACAGCGACACAGATCGAATCAATCGCCTGATCGAGCTCTTCACGGGTCGTATAACGGCCAATACCGATGCGAAGCGAGGTATGGGCGAGTTCTTCGTCAACACCGAGCGCACGCAGAACATAAGACGGTTCAAGCGATGCCGAGGTACAAGCCGAACCGGACGACACCGCAATGTTCTTGATGTCCATCAGAAGGCTTTCGCCTTCGACATAGGCAAAGGAAACATTGAGGTTGCCGGCAACGCGCTGTGTTTCATCACCGTTGACATAGATATCAGCAAGGCGGTCCCGGAAACGCTTCATGGTGTAGTCACGCAGTTCCATGATGCGGGCGTTTTCTTCGGCCATTTCATTCATGGCGATATCGCATGCCTTGCCCAGACCAACGATCAGCGGGGTCGGCAGCGTACCGGAACGCATGCCGCGTTCCTGACCACCACCGGTGATCTGTGCGATGACGCGAACGCGCGGACGACGACGGACATAAAGCGCACCAATGCCTTTCGGGCCATAAATCTTGTGGCCGGAAATCGACATCAGGTCGATTTTCATTTCGTCAACGTCGAGCGGAATCTTGCCAACCGCCTGCGCGCAATCGGTATGGAAGAACACACCACGTTCGCGGCAGATTTCGCCGATTTCTTTCAGCGGCTGGATCACGCCGATTTCGTTGTTGACCGCCATGACGGAAACAATCGCGGTTTCGTCGGTGATCGCGGCTTTCAGCTGTTCAAGGTCGATCAGGCCGTTATCCTTGACGCCAAGATAGGTTACTTTGAAACCTTCCTGTTCAAGGTGACGGGCACTGTCGAGCACGCATTTATGCTCGGTCACGACCGTGATCAGGTGCGGCTTTTTCTTGCCGTAGAACTTCATCACGCCTTTGAGCGCAAGGTTGTTCGACTCAGTCGCACCCGAGGTGAAAATGATTTCTTTGGACGAGGCGCCAATGATCTTGGCGACCTGGTCACGTGCGACCTCGACCGCATCTTCCGCTTCCCAGCCAAAGCTGTGGTTGCGCGAATGCGGGTTACCGAACTTCTCGGTGAAGTAGGGCAGCATGGCATCCACCACGCGCGGATCGGTCGGCGTCGTTGCCTGGTAATCCAGATAGATCGGCTTTGCTTTAAGCTCGTTCATAATTAAGGCTTCCTCACTCACTCTTTTTCAGGCAGCGTGGCGCGCACTTTTCTTACGCACTGCATTGCCCCGCATCCGGCTCCAAACGCGGATAAATGTATCAATCTCGTCGTCGGTGGTTTCCAGTCCCAGACTGACCCGTATGGCCGATCCGGCATCGGAAATTCCCATTTCTTTCAATACGTGGCTTTCACGTACCTTGCCTGATGAACAGGCAGATCCCGAACTGATCGCAACCCCGGCAAGATCCATGGCCATCACCTGGGTTTCCCCCGGCATGCCCGGCAGGATCAGGCAGCTGGTATTGACCAGTCGATCCGTTCCTTTTCCGGCAATCAGAAGTTCGGGGGCTTCTGATGCCAAAACCGTTTCCAGACGGTCGCGCAACGCACGGACATCGTCCATTTTCGCCCGGCTGGCGTCGGCGCGTTCGGCTGCGGCACCAAAGCCTGCGATACCGATCACGTTTTCCGTGCCGCCACGGCGGTATTTTTCCTGACCGCCACCGCGGATTTGCGGTACCAGCATCACTCCGGGCGCAATCGCCAGGGCACCAATGCCTTTGGGGCCACCGATCTTGTGGGCCGAAATCGACACCATATCGACCAGAAGCTGGCCCATATCGACCGGCATGCGGCCCAATGCCTGAACGGCATCGCAATGGACCTTTGCACCATATTCGCGCGCCAGCAGGCCGACTTTGGCCACCGGCTGAATGACGCCGGTTTCATTGTTGGCCAGCATCACCGAAACCAGAACCTTCTGCCCGGCATCGGATGCCGCACGCAGCATGGTTTCAAGGGCGGCCAAATCAATGACGCCATTGGCATCAACCGGAATGCGTTTCGCATCAGACCGTGCTTCGATCACCGAGGGATGTTCGGTCGCACTGGTAAATACGGTGACATCTTCCAGCCCGTTCAGGGCCAGATTGTTGGCCTCGGTACCGCCGCTTGTGAAAATCACGCGTTCGGCATCGCCACCGATCAGATCGGCAATTTTACGACGGGCATGATCGACAATCTTGCGCGCCGCACGACCGGATGCATGGACAGATGACGGGTTGCCCGCGATTTCCATCGCCATAAGCATCGCCTGCCGTGCTTCGTGGCACAGTGGCGCGCTGGCGTTGTAATCAAGGTAAACCGGGTTGGTCATCTGTTTATAATCATCCTTATTCGCATTTTCTGATCTGCCCTCGATATAGAGGACAAGTTACTGGGCTGCAACCTGACTTGGTTCTTTGATTTTCGTGGTTCTGGGCTCGAACATGCGTGCCCCGCCCGGAACACGGCGATCCACCACATCTGCCAGACTGACAGAGGCCAGATAAAGATAAATCTGGTTGCCCAGTTCTTCCCACAATTCGTGGGTCAGACAGCGGCCCTGATTGGATTTGCAGCCCTTTGGCGAGCCCGATTTGCAGCGGGTTGCGCGGATCGGTTCGTCAACAGCGAGGATCACATCGGCAACGCGGGTTTCCTCGGCCGTGCGGGCCAGAAGATAACCACCACCCGGCCCCCGGACAGATCGGACAAGTCCGCCTTTGCGCAATTTGCCAAAAAGCTGTTCCAGATAGGACAGGGATATTTCCTGACGGTCCGCAATATCGGCAAGCGCGACCGGCCGGTCCCTGCTGCTATCAGCGAGATCGACCATCGCCATGACGGCATAGCGGCCTTTTGTACTCAGCTTCACGGTTCGTCCTCCTACCTGTCGATCAAGACCCGAACTGTCGGGAAATGATCACAAGCTCTGTATTTCCTTTATGGGCGATCAACATGTCGATTTGATGCCCGAACCTGTATCCGCCCGATTGGGGCGGTTACAAAGATTACTCTGACGCCGCGACAATCCGCGGCTTTGCCGGTGCATCCGCACCGGCGGCTGTACCTGCCCTGTCGGCTTCGAGGGCGGCAACCTGATTGCGCAACGTCTGGACTTCGCGGCCCAGTTCTTCAAGCGCGCGCGCAACCGGATCGGGCAGATCGCCCAGCGGCGTGCCATAGGCACAGAAACGATCGTCTGTTTCCCGGCGTACGATGCGGGCGGGAATACCGACCACGGTCGCACCTTCGGGGACTTCGGACAGCACGACGGCGTTGCCGCCAACGCGTGCATTCTTGCGGACAATGAACGGGCCAAGGATTTGCGCGCCAGAACCGACAATCACCCCATCTTCAAGCGTCGGGTGACGTTTCAGGCCGCGCTGGCCATCGCTGTTCACACTGGGTGATGTCCCGCCAAGGGTAACGCCCTGATACAGGGTGACGTCATCACCGATTTCGGCGGTTTCGCCGATCACCACACCCATGCCATGATCAATAAAGAAGCGTTTGCCGATGGTCGCGCCGGGGTGAATTTCAATCCCGGTCAGCCAGCGCAAAATCTGTGACAGAAAACGTGCGGTGATCCTGAAACCGCGCTTCCACAGCCAGTTTGTGCCGCGATATCCCATGATTGCATGGAACGCAGGATAGCTGATCACGACTTCCCAGCGGGAACGCGCCGCAGGATCGCGGGCGATCATCGCGTCTATTTCCTGACGAATTAGCTTGAACATCGGGCTGTCCACTGTGTAATTAGTAGCTTCGATTCCCGGCAGCCGACATCGTTGCCCGCAGCGCGAACCGCGCAAAACGGACAGCAATGATGCCATCGGGTTAGCCGGAATATAGGATAACCGAGTAACCTGGTCAAGTATTTGCCCAAAGCAATTTATGCACAAGAACGAAAAAACCTACAAAAATACTCGGATATATTCTTTACTCACCCCATTCCATTCGTGGACAGGAGCAGTCTGATCCATGCCTGAGGTCATTTTTAACGGCCCTGAAGGCCGCCTTGAAGGTCGCTATCACCACAATGGCGCAGACGATTCGCCCATTGCCCTTATTCTTCATCCGCACCCCCAGCAGGGCGGCACGATGAACAACAAGCTGTGCTTTAACATGTTCAACATGTTCAAGGATCGCGGCTATTCGGTCATGCGTTTCAATTTCCGCGGTGTCGGACGCTCGCAGGGCGTCTATGATCAGGGAATTGGTGAATTGTCGGATGCGGCATCCGCCCTTGACTGGATGCAGACCTATAACGCCAATGCGCGCGCAACCTGGGTTGCGGGCTATTCGTTCGGTTCGTGGATCGGCATGCAGCTTTTGATGCGCCGCCCGGAAATCGACGGTTTCATTTCGGTTGCCGCCCCGGCCAGCGACTATGATTTCACCTTCCTGGCCCCCTGCCCGTCATCGGGCATCATGATCCACGGGTCGCACGACACCAACATCCCGCTGGCGTCTGTCAACAAGCTTGCCGACAAGCTGAATGCCCAGAAAGGCATCGAAGTTGATATGTGCGTCATCGAAGGTGCCGATCATTACTTTGCCAAGCAGCAGGACGACGTGATCAAGCATACGGCTGCTTATCTGGACAAGCGCAGCGCGTAGGCACTGCCAGCCTGACAAAAAGACCAAAGGCCGCCTGATCAGGCGGCCTTTTTGCTGTGATAGAGCTTTCCGCCCCGGCATGGTTCGGGAACGCCGGTTGTGCCGGGAAAACTGAGCGGCAGATCGCAAAGATGACGGACCGCAAGATAGCCGAAGCATTCGGCTTCAACCGCATCGCCGTCCCAGTCCAGATCGTCAACGGATCGTACTGGTACACCCAGCCGATCATTCAAATGTGCCATCAGATAATCATTGTGACGCCCGCCGCCGCAGACAAACCATTGCAGGGGGGCGGCCGGCAGGTGATTTACCCCGGCAACAACCGCCGCCACGGTGCATTGCGCCAGTGTTGCCGCCCCGTCGGCAACGCCCAGCTTTGCCTCTGCCACCAGCCCATCAATACGCGATGCCATATCTTCGCGATCAAGCGATTTGGGCGGGATGCGGTCGAAATACGGGTCTTCGAGGAATTTGACCTCGATCATCGGGTCTGGCAGGCCGGATGCGGCAGTTGCACCATTCAGGTCAACCGGATTGCCGGTATGGCGCAACATCCAGTCATCAATCCGTGCATTGCCCGGCCCGCAATCAAAGGCCAGCAGTTCTTCATCGGCACCGATCCATGTGACATTGGAAACGCCGCCGATATTCAGAACCGCGACCGGCATATCAACACCGGCACTTTTCATCAGGGCGGCATGATAAACCGGGGCCAAAGGCGCGCCTTCGCCCCCGGCGGCAACATCGGCCAGCCGGAAATCGGCAACAACCGGAATGCCAGTTTTTTCGGCCAGCATATCGGGGGTTCCGATCTGGCGCGTGATCCCCGATGCCGGTTCATGGAACACGGTCTGACCGTGAAACCCAATCACACCGATTTCGGATGCGGAAATCGCCGCACGATCCAGCAACATGTTAACGGCACCCACATGCACCAGCGTCAGATCATCGGCCACGACATGTTCGGTATTGGTGGCACTGCGATTGCCAAAACAGCCGCGCATGCGTTCGCGTAAGTCGGGGCTATACGGCACGAAAACGGCATGACCGGTGCGCCGGACTTCGACACCGTCGGTTTCAATCAATGCCGCATCCACCCCGTCAAGGGATGTGCCGCTCATCATGCCGATGGCCTTGATCCAGCCGGTTGTCATTTTGTACTCCATTCCCGTATGCGTTTTTGCGTTTGTCAGTGCCGCAAGAGCGCAGATTAAGCCCGATTTATCGCGAAATCGTTACCCTGTATTGCAAACAGGGCGTCGATGCGTTGCCGAGGGGATATTTTCTGTGCTAGATCATCGCCTCCGCCCTTTGGGGCGCTCGTATTTTTACACTCACAACCAACATAGCGCAAAAACCATGACTGAACTGAAGTCTGATTTTCTCCGCGTCATGAATGACCGCGGTTACATCCACCAATGTACTGATCTTGAAGGGCTTGATGCCTACGCGTCAGAAAAAAAGGTGGTGTGCTATGTGGGCTATGATTGCACCGCAGACAGCCTGCATGTCGGGTCGCTTGTTTCGATCATGATGCTGCGCTGGTTGCAGAAAACCGGCCATAAGCCGATTGTCCTGATGGGCGGCGGCACGACCCGCGTTGGCGATCCGACCGGCCGTGATGATGCCCGCCCGGTTCTGAGCGATGAAATCATTGCCGCCAATATGGCCGGGATCAAGAAGGTGTTTCAGCAGTTCCTGACCTTTGGCGATGGCCCGACCGATGCGGTCATGGTCAATAACGCCGACTGGCTCGATAAAATCAATTACATCGAATTCCTGCGTGATTTCGGGCGTCATTTCTCGGTCAACCGGATGCTGAGCTTTGATTCCGTCAAGCTGCGTCTGGAACGTGAACAGTCGCTGAGCTTCCTTGAATTCAACTACATGATCCTGCAGGCCTATGACTTTGTCGAACTGCAGCGCAAATATGGCTGCGTCCTTCAGATGGGCGGTTCGGACCAGTGGGGCAATATCGTCAATGGTGTCGAGCTTGGCCGTCGCGTTGATGACAGTGCGCTGTTTGGCCTGACCACGCCGCTTATGACCACCGCATCAGGTGCGAAGATGGGCAAGACGGCATCGGGTGCGGTGTGGCTGAACGAGGAACGCCTTTCGGCCTATGACTATTACCAGTTCTGGCGCAACAGCGAAGACGCGGACGTCATCAAATTCATGCGTCTGTTCACCGAGCTGTCGCTTGAACAGATTGCCGAATATGAGAAGTTCGAAGGGGCCGAGATCAACGAAGCCAAGAAAATCCTGGCATTCGAAGCGGTCAAGCTGTGCCGTGGTGAGGAAGCCGCCCTTGCGGCAGCAGAAACCGCGCGCAAGACATTCGAGGAAGGTATTCTGGCCGACGATCTGCCGACTGTCGAAGTTCCGAAATCGGAAATTGATGCGGGTATCGCGGCGTTCGATCTGTTCCGCCGTGCCGACCTTGCCAAATCGGGGGGCGAAGCGCGCCGCCTGATCAAGGGGGGTGGTGCCAAGATCAATGACGAGAAAATCGATGACGAAAACATCGTCATTGGCGGTGATTCGGTCAATTCTGACGGCGTGATCAAGCTTTCGGCGGGTAAAAAACGCCACGTTCTGATCAAGCCGGTTTGATCCAGCCACCCGGTTTTATCGGATTGAACATCAAAGGCCCCGGGTATGCGTCCGGGGCCTTTCTTTATTTCATCCCGGTTCAGCGCCGGTTATCAGATTGCGGAACACGCCCGGCACAAAGGTCGATAACGGATTGACCGTTACTTCGGGGTCATCAAGCGCGCCTTCGATGGTGTAGGTCGGGGCGAAAATACCGCCGCCTTCCTCGCCCACCAGCAAATCCCCCAGAAGCGGGATCGCACCAAGGGCGGAATTAAGCGCATAGATCGGAACGATTGACCCCGCCAGCCGGATTTCGGCCTTTGCCATGTCAATCGAGCCATTGCTGGTCACGCCAACCGCCGAGCCGTTGGCGGCAAATTTGCTGAGCGCGAGCACATCATTGGCATAGGTGAAATCGCCATTAAGCTCGTCAAAGGCAATGCCGTTTCCGCCCAGCACATCGGCAAGACCGGTAAGCGATGCCGCGCCCAGAACACGGGCGGCAAGCGGTGCATTCACCGCCCGGAAAGCTGTGATATTGACCTTGCCGGTGAAAGGTTGCGACCAGGTGCTATCATCAACCGTGCCCTCGATGGAAAGCGCGCCCCCCAGAAGATTCTGGTACAAATCCACCGCCCGCAGGAACTTGCCGGCATCTTCGCTGGTCAGGCGGACATTTCGCGTTTTCGCATCCTTGCGTTCGACCTGAACAAAGACATTTGACCGATCCCCCAAGGTGCCGTTCAGAACCAGTCCGTCCCATTCATCGCCAACGACGTGAATGGACCCTTCAAGATCGCCAAGCAATTCGGAATTGGCCATGATCACCTGATCGATCGACAGGAAGATATCGGTCTTCCCGCCAACGCGCGAGGCATTCTGTCCGATGCCGCCACTATTGGGGCTTTCGACGGGGCCGGGTTCACGCGGCGCATCGTCATCGGCGATCCATGGCTGCGCATCGGCCTGACGGGCGGCGATTTCAACCTCGCGGTTTTCGCCGGTCTGGTTCAGCAGGATCGATCCATCGCGTAGAACAGGACGGTCCCCCTTGATCAGAAATTCCGAGGCTTCGAGCCGGATATCCATCGCATCGAAATCCGCCGCCGGGCTGGCCGATTTTTGCGCGCCGTCCTTTGGGGTATCCTCGACAAAGGAACGCAGATCAAACTGCTTGCCCTTGAGATCGACCAGAAGCTTGCCCCCCTGATCAACCGTGATGGCCCCGGATACGGCAAGGTTTTCGCGGAACCGGGTATCATTAAGATTGATGGTGAACTTATCTGCAATCGGGCTGTCGCCGCGCCAGCGCCCCTTGGCCTTGGCGACCAGTTCAGGCGCCATCAGATCAAACGACCGGATTTCGCCCGCCCCATTGGCCTTGACGGTCAGGTCAAACGCAAGGCTGGCATCCTGCCCCGGTGTTTTGTGATAATCGACCATATCAAGCTTAATGTCGGCGGCAGACAGGCTGGTTTGTGCCTTGATCACGACATCGCGGCTGCGCAGATGTTCGATGGCGACCTTGCCGGTGGCGACACCGCTTGCATAGGGATCGGCGGCAAAGCCGACCTGTGCCAGTGCGGCAAGATCAAGATCGCCTTCAAGATCATAGTGGCTGATGACCGGGGTATCGTCGGCAAAGCTTTCGACCCATTTGATGTCGGTTCGTCCATTGCCAATCGCGGCCTCGCCCGACAGTTCGAGGCCCTTGGTATTGACCTGCAATTCAAAGGTGCCATCGGAAAGATCAAGTTCACGGAACGCATCGGTAATCGCCGCCTTTTCGATACGCGAGGCGGCAGCGACTTCGACATCATCGAATGTCAGGTCCTTGAGCAACGGGAAATGCAGCTTGACGCGGGTTGCCTGTTCGCCTTCGACCTGTGCGGGGTTGATGCCAAGCTTGGTTGCGAAACCAAGCGGTTCTTCGTCGATCATTTCAAGCGCATTGCGTGCCCCGCCATGGGCGACGATTTCGAAATCGGCCATTTCGCTGTCGGTATCAAGCTGCGAGAAGACAAGCGTTGCCTCGTCAACCACGATCCCGTCGGCTTCGCCTTCATTAACGAAAATGCTGAAACTCGATTGGTCAAACTCCGCCCGTCCGCCCGCGCCGAGAACCGATGGCATATCGCCAAGGTAATGCACGGTGACACCGGTCATGTTCATTTCGCCGTCCAGATGATCGACGACGATATTACCGGTTTCGTCCTGATGCAGTTTGGTGCGCAGTTCGGCCTGATGGACGATGCCCTCTGTCAGGTTTTCGACCACCCAGGTGCGCGCGTTATCACCAATGGTTTCAGGCCACAATTGCGGCAGGTCATTGGTCCGCACATCGGTTGCCGTCGCGGTAATATCGATGGCCCACTGGCCAAGCGGGTTTAACGCAACACCCTTAAGCACTACGGCGGTTTCCCCGGCTTCGATCCGGACGTCATCAAAGCTGAGCCGACCGGGTACGAAGCTCATGCCGGCCTTGCCACCGGTGACATGATAGGTCGCAGTCATCGGGGCGGGAAAATCAACCCGCCCGACACCAAGATCAAGATCGGTGCCAAGTTCGATCACGCTGCCATCCGCGCCAAGTTTTGCGGTGACACGCCCGGTTACCGGCACCTTGATCCCGGCCAGATCGGCAAACATATCAGAAATGCTGGTCAGTTGTGATGGAACGACCTCGCCCAGATCGACCACCATATCGATTTCTTCGATCCGGCTGTCATATTCGGCGGTGACATTCACATCGGTCGATACCGTCCCGGCATTGACCTTCATCGTCACATCGGCGTGGATGCCCATGGGTTTGCGCGACAGTCGAATATCGGCAGACGGCGCAGACCAGACGATATCAAGTGCCTCATCACGTACTTGAAGATCCGCGCCAAACACCCCGAACGATTCAAAATAGGCTGCTGCCGGAAAATCGGCAGCCTCGCCCGACAGGATCGCAACGATTTCGCGCATGGCACTGCTGCCGTCGCGGATGCCGCGCTGTGCATCGCTTAACGGTTGATCGGGTTCGGGCGATGCGTTTTCCGAGGCGGTTGGCATCGGCATGGTTACGACGGGTTGATCGGGATTGTTCTGGGCTGGCGCCGTACCTGCAATGCCATCTGCGCTATCGGTTTCTGCCGCAGGCACAGGTGCGGTATCAGATTTCACCACATCAGTGGTTTCGCGGCTTGCCTGTTCGTTCGCGGTATAACCGATATCGATCTTGCCATCGGCACGGCGCACAAGGCGTAATTTGGGGCCGATTAGGTTGAGTTCGCGCAGCGCCAGAACGCCGTCAAACAATGCGCGGCTGGAAAACACCACGTCGGCCTCTGGAACATGCAGCATTTCATTGTCCGCACCGTCGCGGACCGAAACATCGCGCAATCGGATATCGAACCGTTCCTGCCATCCGCGCCAGAACAGGACCATATCGCCGACATCGAAACGGGTGTCGCCGCTGCTTTCATTCAGTTCGGCAACGACATAAGGCACGAGACGATGCAGGGAAACCGGGCCTTGCGAAATACGCCAGACCAGCACACCAAGGAAAACGCCGACAAACAGGATCACGGCTGCAAGAAGCAGCCCACACCAGCCGGTAAAGATTTTGATGCGACGCACCTGCCTAAAGATCCCGAATTTGCGATGCCATGAATGAATTTCCAATCAATGCAATAACGCCGTCAAGCCAATGAAGTTTCGCGGATGGCGAAAAACCTAATAAATGTAAACTGATACTGTTTCCCTGTCGCCTTTTTGGTATCGTCGGGAACAAAGAAAACAATCTGTGTCATGTCCTACCCGTGACCGGATGCTGGAAATCCCTGCAAAGCACGACAGGCCAAGGGATAGCCCGGTTTGACGTCCAAGAGCAACACAAGGAAAGCAAAAAGTGTCTCTTTCCTGGATTACACCTGATCTGCCGAAACCCTTCGATGCGGATCGCTGCAATAACGGTTTCGAAAGATGGTCAGCACTTGCCGATCGTCCCGTCTTTGAACATCTGGCACAAGAGATTGGCGACATTGCGGCCAACAGCCCGAAAAAAGATGTTCTGGCGGCAATGTATGGCAATAGCCCGTACCTGACAAACCTGTGCCTGCGCGATCCAGATATCGTCTGTCTGACCTTTGATCAGGGACTTGATGCCGCCTTTGACGCCGCCCTTGATCCGGTGCGCAAAAGTGCCAATGCCAGCGCCCTGGATCAGACAAACACCATGGCCGAAGTGCGCAAGGCGAAACGCCGGGCGGCTTTGGTTATTGCGATGGCCGATATCTGCAAGGCGTGGACGCTTGATAAAATCACGAGCGCGATCAGCACTACAGCCGAAGTCACCCTTGAATTCGCCTTGGCGCATTGCCTTTCGGCAACGGCCAGACAGCGCAAATTCGACCTGCCCCATCCTGACGATCCGTTGCGCGATTGCGGGATCTTTGCGATTGGCATGGGAAAGCTTGGCGCCAAAGAGCTTAACTATTCATCCGATATCGACCTGATCTTCCTTTATGATCACGAGGTCGTCACCTATATCGACCCTGACCGTTTGCAGCAGGATCTGGTGCGGATGGTGCGCGATGTCACGCGCATCATGGAAGAACGCACGGGCGACGGCTATGTTTTCCGCACCGATCTGCGCCTGCGCCCCGATCCGGCATCAACGCCGCCGATCCTGTCGATGCTGGCGGCTGAAACCTATTACGAGACGGTCGGCCAGAACTGGGAACGTGCGGCCATGATCAAGGCACGCATCGTTGCAGGCGACAAAAAATCAGGGGATATATTCCTTGAAATATTGCGCCCTTATGTCTGGCGCAAGCATCTTGATTTCCTTGCCATTCAGGACATTCATTCGATCAAACGCCAGATCAACGCCCATAAGGGCGGCAGCAAGGTGGTGATTCCGGGCCACAATATCAAGCTTGGCCGCGGCGGCATTCGCGAGATCGAATTTTTCGCCCAGACCCAGCAATTGATCTGGGGCGGGCGCGAAGTTGCGCTGCGCTGCAAGGCGACCTGTGATGCGCTGCGCGAATTGACCGAATTTGGCCAGATTACCGAACAGGTTCGCGACGAAATGCTTGTTGCCTATGAGTTTTTGCGCACCGTCGAACATCGTTTGCAAATGACAAACGACCAGCAGACGCAGACATTGCCCGACAGTGACGAAGGACTGCACGGGCTTGCGACCTTCCTTGGCTATGCCACGCTTGATGGTTTCAAAACCGATCTGTTGCATCATCTGCGCAAGGTCGAAAGCAATTATGCCGAACTTTTCGAAGATGACATTCCCCTGGTCGCATCCGACGGCAATCTTGTCTTTACCGGAACGGAAGACGATCCGGATACACTTGAAAATCTGCGCCAGATGGGGTTCGAGAACCCGACCAATGTTTCGGTCACGGTGCGCGGATGGCATCACGGGCGTTATCGTGCCACCCGGTCAAGGCGGGCACGTGAAATCCTGACCGAGCTGATGCCGACCCTGTTAAAGGCATTGTCGCAAACCACCAACCCGGACATGGCGTTTCGCGCCTTTGATGAATTCCTCAAAGGTCTGCCTGCTGGCGTTCAGCTTTTCTCGTTGCTGACGGCAAATCCGGAACTGCTTGAGCTTCTGGCACAGATTGCCGGTACGGCACCGCGCATGGCCAAATATCTGGGGCGCAATGCCGGGGTGCTTGATTACGTTCTGATGTCGGGCTTCCACGACGAACTGCCCGATGCCGATACGATGCTTGAGGAACTCAACAGCCTTCTTTCGCGCGAGGATATGGTTGAAGACTGGCTTGATACCGCACGGCGATGGGCCAATGATCAGAAGTTCCGCATCGATGTGCAAACCATCCAGAACCGCCATACCCCGCATCAGGCAGGCCGGGCATTGGCCGATGTCGCCGATGTGGCCATTCGCGCGCTTTTCCCGCGCATCGCCGATGATTTTGCACAAAAGCATGGCAAGTTTGACGATGGCGGGCTTGCGGTCTTTGCGCTTGGCAAACATGGCGGGCAGGAACTTTCGCCCGGTTCCGATCTTGATATGATCTTTGTCTATGAAGTGCCGGAAGATGCAGAGGAATCAGATGGCGAAAAGCCGCTTAGCCCCGGCCATTATTACATCCGGCTAAGCCAGCGTTACATCAATGCGCTTTCGGCACCAACCGCCGAAGGGGTCCTGTTTGAAACAGACCTTCGCCTGCGCCCCAGTGGCAACAAGGGGCCGCTTGCCACCCATTTCAAAAGTTTCGAGGCCTATCAGCTTAACGAAGCATGGACGTGGGAGCATATGGCCCTAACCCGCCTTCGCCCGGTTTATGGTCCGCAGGCCCTGTGTGACAAGGTCATGGCAACCACCCATGCGGTGTTGCAGAAAACGCGCAACCCCGATGACCTGCTGCGCGATGTTTATGACATGCGCAACCGTATGGATGCTGGCAAGGGGGATAATCATCCCTGGGCGATCAAGATGCGGCGCGGCGGGTTGGTTGATCTGGAATTCATTGCGCAATATCTGCAACTGGCACATGCCCATACCCATCCCGAAATCCTGTCACCCACCACGCGCGAGGTTTTCAAAAACCTGTCATCCGCCGGGATACTGGAGGCCGAAGAAGCAACCTTCCTTGCAAATGCCGGGTCATTCTGGCTGGCGTTGCAGGCGATGCTGCGCCTGACGACCGAAGGGCCGTTTGATCCCGCAAATGCCAGCACCGACTTGCGCCGTATGCTCGCACGCGCCGGGCAATGCGATGATTTCGATGCCCTTCAGGCCAAGCTTGACGAAACAGCGGGCCGGATCAAGGCGATCTATGATCGTCTGATTACCGAACCGGCCGAAAAACTTCCGCCCCGTTCGGAATGAGCAGAGTGATCCGGAACAATTTGCAATGCTTATAAGGTTTTGTATTTTCGCAAGCACGGTCTGGAGAAACTTCCTGACATGGCTTTCCGAAGCAGGTCAGGGACGTGAAACTTTGAACAAGGATAGAACAATGGCACTTGATGTTGGTGACAAAGCCCCTGATTTCGACCTGCCGACCGACGGCGGCGGTTCGGTCAAATTATCGGACCTTAAGGGCAAACCGGTGGTGATCTATTTCTATCCCAAGGATATGACGCCGGGCTGCACGACGGAATCGTGCGAATTCCGCGATGCCGAACCCGATTTCAGCGCGGTCAACGCCCAGATCATCGGCATTTCCAAGGACAGTGCCGACCGTCACGACAAGTTCAAGGCCAAACATGACCTGAACTTTATCCTCGCATCGGATGAAAACAGCACGACCTGCGAGGATTACGGTACCTGGACCGAAAAAAGCATGTATGGCAAAAAATTCATGGGAATCGAGCGCAGCACATTCGTCATTGATGGTGATGGCGTGATCCGGAATGTCTGGCGCAAGGTAAAGGTCAAGAACCACGTCGCCGAGGTTCTTGCCGCGGTCAAAGCGCTTTAATTTACCGCCCCAATCTTACGAATAGGAACCGGTCGGATGAAAATCCGGCCGGTTTTTCGTTTTTATAACAATTAAAAACAGATAGTTTTCAATCACCTAATAAACCCTAACCTTATTCAATTTGTTGCCTTACCTTGTTTGTCGGGCTAAGAATCCGGATATGGGAGTATAAAGTGTATCGATTTTACACTTTCTGGTGAATGGCGCATGACCGGGGAACCGGCAAGGCAGGGTAAACCAATGAACAACAATGTTATTGATCTTGACGATCAGATGCTCGCCGATTTTCGCGATGAGGCGAACGATATCGTTGACAGCATCGGCGTCCATCTTCAGAACGCGCGCAGCAAAGCTGATCCGGCGATCCTGACATCAATCCAGCGTGAAATCTTCAATCTGCGATACAAGGGCAAGTCGGTTAATGCGCCATTGGTCAATCTGACCAGCCACCGTCTTGCGGATTATGTCACGACATGCCGTGAACTGACCGAAGACGCAATTGCCGATATTCAGGCCTTTATCGACAAGATCGAAGGGTTGCTGGCTGGCGATCTGTCCGGCGGCGGCGCGGATTCCGCCGAATTCGTTCGTGAACTGCCATCCAAACGCGCACCAGATATTGACCCGAACTGGCTTAAAAAGACGAATGTCGAAGCCCTTCTGGTCATTCCGCAACGTTCGATGTCGGCCATTCTTGAACGCGAACTGGCGGCATGCGGTTATCGCAGTTCAGTCACCCAAAGCTCGTTTGAAGCAATCGAGCTTGCTGTACGTACCCGCCCGGATTTCATCATCGTTGCCAAAACCATTGATGAACTTAGCGGTGTTGACGTTGCCAATGCGTTGCAGGCGATGCCGAAGACCCGCAGCATCCCGACCGCGGTTCTGACATCGGATGCGCCGAACCACCCATCGTTGCAAGACCTGCCGTGCCGCACGGCAATCATTCGCAAAGGCCCGGCCTTTGGCGAAGATCTGGCCGAAGCACTGGCGCGCTTCAACATTACCTGAGACATCATCGATATATCCGGGTTTGACAGGGCGGCCGTGATTTTTCCGGTCGCCCTTTTTCATGACCGCCATCATACCAGAACCGAGATACCGGGATTGACCCGCCATGATCCCCATGGCACAGAATGCCGATATTCCTTCATGTTCCGGAAACAGCCTATGTCCCGCCTGACCCTTGCCGAAGCAGCCAAACGCGCCCTTCTGACGGCAGACGCCACGGAAAAAGCCGATGTCACAGCCGAAATGGCGGCGATGTGGCGCAATGGCGAGATTACCGAGGTTGGATCAACCGATCTTCCGGACCGCCCGGGCCGCCCGGCAAAGCCCGAACTGCTGCCGCCCAACAAAATGCCCAAACGCAAAAAGGGCAGTGTTCAGGGGCGTATCGGGCTTCTGCATGCGCTGGCCCATATCGAACTTAATGCCATTGATCTGGCGTGGGATCTTTGCGTGCGCTTTCCCGAAGCCGACATGCCCAAGCATTTTCATGATGCCTGGGTTCAGGTCGCCGATGACGAGGCGCGCCATTTCAAGATGATCAACAAACGTCTGGGCGAAATGGATGCGGCCTATGGTGATTTGCCGGCCCATGATGGCCTGTGGCAGACATCGATGGATACGGCCTATGACATTCTGCCGCGTCTTGCCGTGGTGCCGATGGTATTTGAGGCACGCGGCCTTGATGCCACACCGCCGACTATTGAACGGTTGCTGTCGCATGGTGATACCGAAAGTGCGCGCATCCTTAAAATCATCGCCCATGATGAAATCGCCCATGTCGCGGCGGGGCGTAAATATTATGAATATGTCTGCGATCAGCGTGGCCTGCCCTATTACACGACATGGCATGACATGCTGCGCAAACATTTCCGCGGGCCGCTTAAACCACCGTTTAACGACGAAGCCCGATATGAAGCCGGAATGCCGCCCGATTATTATCAGGACTATGTTCTGGAACTGCCGGGCGAGGATGAATAGGCAGCTTTTATCCCGTTCCTTGATGCAGCGCAAAGTTTAGAACCCCGACAGCCTATACCCTTCCTGCGCGCTTAATGCATGCCCGCTACCGGTGGGCATAAAATCATTCCGCAAGGAGGATATGAGCATGCCTGCTACCATGAAGGCCGCCGTTGTGCGGGAATTCGGCAAGCCATTGTCGATTGAGGAAGTCACCGTCCCCAAAGTCACGCCCGGCAAAATTCTTGTAAAGATCACGGCATCCGGCGTTTGCCATACCGATCTTCACGCTGCCGAAGGCGACTGGCCGGTCAAGCCGAACCCGCCCTTTATCCCCGGCCATGAAGGTGTGGGCATCGTTGCCGAAGTTGGCGAAGGCGTGACCTCGGTCAAGGAAGGCGACCGGGTTGGTGTGCCGTGGCTGCATTCGGCCTGCGGGCATTGCCATCATTGCATTACCGGCTGGGAAACACTTTGCGGCGAACAGCTTAATACCGGTTATTCGGTCAATGGCGGGTTTGCCGAATATGTTCTTGCCGATCCGAACTATGTCGGCCACCTGCCCGATCCGCTTGAATTTGGCAATGCCGCACCAGTGCTTTGCGCCGGGGTCACGGTTTACAAGGGGCTTAAGGAAACCGAATGCAAACCGGGTGAAACCGTTGTCATTTCCGGTGTCGGCGGGCTTGGTCACATGGCCGTGCAATATGCCAAGGCCATGGGAATGAAGGTGATCGCGGTTGATATCAGCCCGGAAAAACTGAAACTTGCCAAGGACCTTGGCGCTGATTGGGTTCTGAATGCCAAGGAAACCGATGTGGTTGCCGAAGTGCAAAAACAGATGGGAGGGGCAAACGGGGTTCTGGTAACGGCCGTTTCCAAATCCGCCTTTGCGCAAGGTGTTGGCATGCTGGGCCGTCATGGCACCATGGCATTGTGCGGCCTGCCGCCCGGCAAGTTCGAGCTTGATATCTTTGACACCGTCCTGTCGCGCAAAACCATTCGCGGCTCCATCGTCGGCACGCGCGCCGACCTTCAGGAAGCATTGGAATTTGCGGGCGATGGCAAGGTGCATTCGCACTTTACCACCGAACCGATGGAAAACATCAATTCGATCTTTGATCGCATGCGGGCCGGAACCATTGATGGCCGTATCGTGATGTCGATCTGATCAACCCGATTTATCGCTGAAATAGCCAAAGGGCCGCCCTACAAAGACGGCCCTTTGGCATTTCACCACGTTTATTTCAAATCCTGCCCGCTTAGCGGATCTTCGCTGTAATAACGCACCGGCACCGCATCGCCAACGATGTTGCCCACCCGCCTAATCCAAGCGGCAAGCCCATCGTAAGGCACCATATCCAGATCGGCTTCATGCGCCAGATGCATGTAGGCATAAACGGCGATATCCGCGACGGAATAGCGCGAATTTGCAAGAAAATCCTGATTACTTAAGTGACGGTCAAGCATCGCAAGCACATTTTTGGCGCTAGCACGTCGGTTTGGTAGCTGTGCATGATTGGCGTCATTTTTTCCCGTCAAATTCCAGTATCGCAAGCTTGCGATAGTTGCCTGGACATAGTCAGCTTCGAAAAACAGCCACTGGCAGACCTTGGCGCGCTCAAAGGCGTCCGAGGGCAAATAATCCGTTCCATCCGCCAGATAAAGCAGGATGGCATTGGATTCAGCAATAAAGCGCCCATCATCAAGTTCAAGCACCGGCACCGCCCCCGCCGGGTTCATTTTATAGAACCCATCGGTATGGCTTTCACCGGCAAAAATCGAAACCCATTGTGTCTGGTATTCAAGACCAAGATGGGCGCAAAGCTGGCGTATCTTCCACGCGTTTTGTGATCCGGCATAATCATAAAGCTTCATCAGATAAGACCTTTCAGGCAAAGAAATAGCGTTCCGGCACATGATCCGCCGGTCGTTACTCAGGAAAATTCAGGATTATCGGGGATCAGGCGGCTTTTCGGGCCATTGTCGCCTCGTGATCAAGCAGCCAGCGTTTGCGATCAAGCCCACCGGCATAACCGATCAGAGTGCCGTCCGATCCGATGACCCGGTGGCAGGGCACAATGATCGAAACCGGGTTAAGCGCATTGGCACGTGCGACCGCCCGCACCGCTTTGGGGTTGCCAAGGATATCGGCCTGCCCGGCATAGGACCGGCTTTCACCGCTGGGTATGGCAATCAGGGCATCCCACACCGATTTCTGAAAATCGGTGCCGATCATCCGAACATCATCCATCGGCAAGGGCATGAGGCGACCGGCAAAATAACTGTCCAGCCAATCGGTAACCGATTTCGGGGCAACGCCACCTTCGTGCCAATCGAGATTTTTGAAACGTCGCGTCTGGATGGTGTGCAGGCGGTCATCGTTATTTTCAAAATCCAGATGCACCAGTTTGCCATCCACCATCGCAAGGCTGAGTTTGCCAATCGGGCTGTTGTAACGGGCAACGTCAATACACGTTGTCATGGTCATTTCCCTTTCTTTGGTTTCGGCTGGGGCTTTGGCGCATTTTCCTGTTCAAGTGCCGACCACAGATATTGCGCGGCATAGGCACGCCACGGACGCCAGCGTTCTGCATGTTGTTCCAATGGCTTGGGCTTTGCCGGGCCGCCACCCATTTCCGATGCCTTCAGGATGCCAAGGTCCGCTGCCGGGAAGGCATCCGGGTCGCCAAGGCCGCGTAGGCCGAAATAATTCAACGTCCACGGGCCAATCCCCTTGGTCCCGGCCATTTCGGCCAATATGTCATCACCCGATTTGCGGTCACATTGCGGATCGGCAAACAGATCGATGATATCGGCAAGTGTGTGTGCCCGGCGGGTCGTAAGCCCGATTGAGATCAGATCCTGTTGTTGCAGGGCGTCGGGTTTCGGGAACAGATGGGTGATGCCGGTTCCGGCGATCAGGTTTTCAGGCAAAACCTCGCCAAAGCGGGCCACCAGCCGCCCTGCCAAGGTACGGGCAGCAGCAACCGATACCTGCTGGCCCAATACCGCCCGGATCGCCAGTTCGAACCGGTCCCAGCATCCTGGCACACGCAAGCCCGGGCGTTTATCGACCAAGGGATGCAGCAATTCATCATCGGCAAACAGGGCCGTGATTGAGGGTACATCGGCATCCAGATCAAACAACCGCCGCACCCGACCGCCAATTTCAAGCACGGCGTCACGCGCCGGACCGCGCAGGATGACTTCCACCCCGCCCTGATCGGCTGCGAACCGGCATATCATAAGACCGACGGCATCATGGATGCGAAAACCGCGGGCATAGGTGCGGTCGCCCACCGCCTCCAGCCCCGGAATGGCGCGTGCCCGGAAGAATGTCAGAAGGTAGTCGGCATCAAAGGGTTGGCGGGCGCGCAGGCGCAGGATCAGATCGTCGCTTTTGGGGGCGAAGGGATCATTTTCGTTTTTATCTGACACAGGTTCGGCCTTTATGCCGCGCCGGAACGCGGTTGGTGCATGGCCATAGGCCGTTTTCATCGCATCGTTAAAGCGGCGCAAACTGCCGAACCCGGCAATATCAGCGATTTCCGTCATCGACAGGTTGCTGTCGACAATCAGCTGGCGTGCGCGCAGCAACCGGCGTGCCTTGGCATGATCCTGCGGGGTGACGCCGGTATGTTCCTTGAAGATACGGCGCAGATGACGATCTCCGACGCCAAGCCGGTCGGCGAGCTGTTCGACCGACCCGGTTTCAAGGGCGCCTTCCTCGATCAGCCTTACCGCACGGGCAACGGTGGCGTGAACCCCGGCACTGGCGGGGGAGCCGGGAGCGGCTTCGGGGCGACAGCGCAGGCACGGGCGGAACCCGTGGGCAATTGCCGCCTCGGCACTGGGATAGAATTGCACATTCACGCGCTTTGGCGTGACGGCGGGGCATATCGGACGGCAGAAAATCCCGGTGGTCAGAACGGCGGTATAAAACCGGCCGTCAAACCGGCGATCCCGGGCCTTTAATGCGTGATAGCAGATATCGTCATTGAGCTGTTCCATGCCCGGCAGTTTAGCAGATCGCACGCATAAAACTCGCCAGATTCGGACTCAAACGTAAAACTGCCGGAACGCACCGGCAATCTCAGTTGAGCGGAATATCGTTTGCGCCCTTGCCGTCCTGATACTGATCAGAAAGCGCGTCATATTGCGCGGCAATCGATTTTGCCTTTTCCAGCCATGGCGCGCGGTCGGTTTCCGGCAGGTCTGCAATCATGCCCATCATGGAATGACTTTGCCAGAATGCGTTGGATTTGTTGTATTCCCCGGCATCAAGGGTGAAGACTTCCTTGAGAATTTTAAGGTCATGGGGGATTTCAAACGCGTCGCGGGAGTCTTCGTGGCTGAAGAAATAATAGAAATTATCAAACCCGGCCCAGGTGATCGCCGACAGGCACATCGAACAGGGTTCGTGCGTTGACAGGAAAATAAGATCCGACGTTGCAGGGCGCGCATCGGCAGGCATTTCGTAAAGCCGTTTCAGGCAATGGACTTCGCCATGCCAAAGCGGGTTTTCGGTTTCGTTATTGGTTTCGGCCAGCACCAGCGAATGATCGGATTTGCGCAACAGGGCCGCCCCGAAAATCTTGTTTCCGGCAGCGACACCCTTGCGGGTTTTGGGCAGGATGTCGTTTTCAAGTGTGGCAAACAGGGTGGCAAGAAGGGCATTTCTGTCGTCGCGTGGCATAAGGGCGGTTCCCGATGAAATGTTTGATGCGTTTTGATGGCGTCCATTTCATCGTCAATGAACCGCCCTGCCAACAGAATTTATTGCAGGTTTTGTGACCGGACGGGAGAAACACCATGTGCGGCATATTGATAGCGGCAGGAACCGGATGGTTTCCTAACCACGCAGGATGCCATCATTGATGTCTTCGTAACGCTGATCGGCGGGAACAGGGCGGTAGAAATCCGGGTCCAGCAAGGTCGTAACCGCGATAAGCGTCGGCGATTTTCGATCCCGAACCTTGGTGATCAGGGCATGATCAACCGGTCTCATTTCGCGGATTTTGATGACCTCGAAAACGGGACCATTCGGGGTGGCAAGTTTGAACTGGTCGCCAACAGCGACCTGGCCATGGGACTGACGCGGCATTTTTGGACTTCACCTGACTGATAGACGTTTGCTCAAGATGCAAAACCCGCCGAGGCCCTATTTTTCAAAGACTTGGCCCTTTCGTTTTTCAACGGATTTTGCTTATCGGCAACACACTGCCAGACATATCAGGCGAGACTATGACAGAAGCGGGATTTTTACGGGCAATCGGCGGCCTTTTTGAATAAAAACACCCCGCCAGTTTTCCTGTGCGGGGTGTTTTGTCTGGTAATCCGGTTCGGATCAATCGATGTCCTCGACCTCACCGGCAGAACCGGTGACCTTGGCAGCAAGGGCCGCGGCCATGAAGTCATCAAGATCGCCGTTCAGAACGCCCTGGGTGTCGGATGTTTCAACACCGGTTCGCAGATCCTTGATCATCTGATAGGGCTGCAACACGTAGGAACGGATCTGATGGCCCCAGCCAATATCGGATTTGGTATCCTCAAGCGCCTGGGCTTCGGCTTCGCGTTTCTGAAGTTCGGCTTCGTACAGGCGGGCTTTGAGCATCTTCATCGCGGTATCGCGGTTTTTGTGCTGTGAACGGTCGTTCTGGCACTGCGCGACGATACCGGTCGGAATATGCGTGATACGCACGGCCGAGTCTGTTCTGTTGACGTGCTGACCACCGGCACCTGATGCGCGGTAGGTATCAATACGAAGGTCTTTGTCCAGCACTTCGATATTGATGTCGTCATCAATCACCGGATAGACCCAGCAGGACGAGAAGCTGGTATGGCGGCGCGCGGCACTGTCATAGGGCGAAATACGCACCAGACGATGCACGCCGACCTCGTTTTTAAGCCAACCATAGGCATTGTGACCGGTGACTTTATAGGTCACCGATTTGATGCCGGCTTCCTCGCCATCGCTTTCTTCGAGCATTTCAAGCTTGTAGCCCTTGGACTCAGCCCAGCGCACATACATGCGGGCCAGCATGCTGGCCCAATCCTGTGCCTCGGTCCCGCCGGCACCGGCATGGATTTCGAGATAGGCGTCATTGGCATCAGCTTCGCCCGAAAGCAGGCTTTCAAGTTCACGCTTGGCCGCGATTTCGCGAATATTGCGCAGGCCCCGCTCGGCCTCGGCAACGGTTTCCGCGTCACCTTCGGCTTCGCCAAGTTCGATCAGACCGATATTGTCTTCGAGTTCCTGGGCAAGCGCCTTGTAGCCATTGATGGCATCATCAAGCCGGGTACGTTCCTGCATGACTTTCTGCGCGTTTTCCGGCTTGTCCCACAGGGTGGGATCTTCGGCCAGCGCGTTCAGTTCGTCGAGGCGTCTAAGAGCATTATCCCAGTCAAAGATGCCTCCTCAGCAGTGCCATCGACTGCTTGATTTCATCGACCAATGCCTGTGCTTCGGCGCGCATTGATGTCTCCGTTATTCATATGAAATTCTGTAAGGCCGCGAAGGATCGCAGCAACTTCGGCGGCGCTTATAGCAGTTTTTGCCCCGATTGAAACCCCCGCGGGGACATACTACAGGCATGGAAAAACCCGGCACATCAAATGCGCCGGGTTTAAAGGTGGTATCGCGCGGCCTAGCTGTAAACCGGATCGAGCGTCACGGTATAAAGTTCTTCGTCGGCAACATCGCGAAGCGACACGCGGAACTGTTCGTTTTCAGCATCGATATCGACAAGGCCAAAGAATTGCAGGCCAAAGGATGGCGGCAGGTTTATGCCCTGCTCCTTGGTCGGATGTTTGGTAAACATCACCTGCGGGCCAAAGGTATTGTCCATGGCATTTGGCCCGAATGTTCCGGCATGAAGCGGGCCGGAAACAAATTCCCAGAACGGTTCGAAATCCTGGAACTGGGCCTTGTTCGGGTCATAGTAATGGGCCGCGGTGTAATGCACATCGGCCGTCAGCCAGACGGTATTGAGAATACGGGCCGATTTGATGAAACGCAGCAGTTCTACAATGTCAAATTCGCGTCCGGCCGGGGCACCATCCCCATTGGCAAGGTTTTCGAAATTGTCGCCATCGCCAACCACCATGCCAATCGGCATATCGGATGCGATGACCTTCCAGGTGGCGTTGGAATTCAGAAGGCTGCGTTTAAGCCATTCGATCTGTTCCCGGCCAAGGAAGACGGTCTTGTCATTTGGTTCCGGGCTGTTATTGGCATCGTTTGCACCACGATAGGTGCGCATATCAAGGAAAAAGATATCAAGCGACGGGCCGTAGGATACCTTGCGATAAACCCGCCCCGGTTCGGACGCATGTTCGGTGATCGGCAGCATTTCGCGAAACGCCCGGTTGGCACGTGCGGCCAGAAGGGATACCGATTTTTCGGTGTAACGGTCATCCCTCAGCATTTCACCCGGATACCAGTTATTGGTCACTTCGTGGTCGTCCCACTGGTAATAGACCGGGATCAGGCGGTTGAATTCGCGAACGTTTTTATCAAGCATGTTGTATTTATAATTGCCGCGAAACTCGGCAATGGTTTCGGCAACCTTGCCGGTATCCTCGGTCGTGATGTTTTTCCAGATATCGCCATCGGGCATTTTTGCCTCTGCGGCAAACGGGCCATCGGCATAGATGGTATCGCCGGAATGGATGAAGAAGTCCGGGTTATGCCTGGTGATCGTGGCATAGGTTTTCATGCCGCCGCGATCCTCGTCAATGCCCCAGCCCTGCCCGGCCGTATCGCCCGACCAGCCAAACCGGATATTGCGCTTTGCCGCCGGTGCCGTACGGAAATGACCGATCGCCGGTTCGGACGATGCCCGGCCATCATCAAGATTTTCGAAATGGATTTTATAAAACACGTCCTGCCCGGCCGGCAGATCATTCAGGGCAAGCTTACCGGCAAAATCACGTTCCGGCAGAACATCGACATGCGGAATTCTGACCGAACGTGAAAAGTTTTCCGTTGTGGCAATTTCGGTAATCATCCGTGACGCACGATCCGCACGGCCCCAGATACAGGCGGAATTGGCGGTGACGTCACCACTTTGCACCCCATGGGTGATCATTGGACGATCCGCCGCACGCGAAATGGACGGCATGAAAAATCCACCCATCGCCGATGCCGCACCGGCCGTGGCCGTTACAGTGGCGGTCGTGGTCAGGAATTTTCGGCGGGAAAGACGAAAAGACATTGAAAGAACCCCTTCAAAATTTGAAGTAACACCTTGAAGAGTATGGCAAATTCAAATGACAGGACCGTTGCGGCCTCTTGATGGTTTTATCAACATTTGATGACAAAGGGTCGCGCATTACTACGGTTTGCTCCCGACCCTGTTTTCAAATGAAAAAAGGCCGGATGCGATTGCATCCGGCCTTTTAAACATCGCCGCAAAAACGCGGCAAAGATCAGTAAATACCGCCCGGGCTGGTAACGCCGCCGGTATTGTTTTCGGCACCGACACCGCTGTAACCGGCATCGCCGCCATCAATGACGTTGTCATTCGATGACGGAATGGTGCCGGGTTTGAAAGCTTCCCAGATCACATTCTGATCCCCCGGGCGTGCCGGAAGGCCGGAACGGGCTTCGACGCGGACCATGCGAATGCCGGGCGGCGTACGGAATGGCACGGCCTTTGTGCCCTTTAATGCATCGCCCATGAACTGTTTGAAGATCGGGGCCGCGGCACTGGCCCCCTGCTCCTGATCGCCAAGCGAGCGGTTATCGTCAAAGCCGACATAAACACCGACGGCCAAGTCGGGCGAGAAGCCGACAAACCATGCATCGCGGCTATCGTTCGTGGTGCCGGTTTTACCCGCCAGCGGATAACCGAGTTCGCGAATGCGACGACCGGTTCCGCGTTCAACCACACCTTCAAGCATCGATACCATCTGGAACGCGCTTGCCGGGTCGGTCAGCTGTTCGCGGGTGTCGGGCAGTTCAGGGGGCATCTGATTACGGAAATCGACATCCTTGCATTCGCCACACTGACGTTCGTCACGACGATAGATCACTTCACCGCGGCGGTTCTGAATGCGGTCAATCAGGGTCGGGGTGATTTTCTTGCCGCCATTGACAAATTCCGCATAGGCAGCCGTCATCCGCATGACGGTGGTTTCCGCCGCACCAAGCGCCATCGAAAGAACCTGTGGCATATCATCGACAACACCGAAACGTTGCGCGTAATCGGCAACCTTGTCCATGCCGATGGTCTGTGCCAGACGTACCGTCATCAGGTTACGCGACAGTTCGATCCCCAGACGCATGGTCGAAGGACCATAGAACTTGCCGCTATAGTTGCCCGGTTTCCATTTGCCAAGCCCCGGCCCCTGATCAATCACGAATGGCGCATCAAGCACCAGCGTCGATGGGGTAAAGCCCTGATCAAGGGCGGCCAGGTAAACAAACGGCTTGAAGGCAGAACCGGGCTGACGACGGGCCTGGGTCGCGCGGTTGAATTTCGACATGTCATGCGAAAAACCGCCCGACATTGCCAAAACACGCCCGGTATGAGGGTCCATCGCGACAAGTGCGCCATTGACCGCAGGAATCTGGCGCAGGCCATAGGTATTGGGCGGCAGTTCTTCGCCGTCAAGTTCCGCAAAATGCCTTACATAGATCACATCACCCGGCGACAGAACATCCGACGGGCTGTTGACCGCAGCACCAAGCTTCTGGCCTTCTTTCCACGGGCGCGCCCATGTCAGGAAGCGAAGCGGAATGCGGCCCTGCTTGCCCGACAGAAGACCCAGGGTTGCTTCTTCGGCACTGACACGCAGAACAACGGCCTTGTCCCATGGCAAATCATTGGGGGTTTCGACTTCGCGCAGTTTCTGCTGCCAGTCATCGGCCAGATCGATATTGGTGATCGGACCGCGCCAGCCATGACGGCGGTCATATTCCACAAGCCCTTCGACCAGCGCCTGATCGGCAATGGTCTGCAGGCGCGGATCAACCGTCGAGCGGACCGACAGCCCGCCATCATAAAGCATGTTTTCGCCGTAACGGTCGACCAGCTGGCGACGGACTTCCTCGGCGAAGAAATCAGCACGATAGGTATCAACCGACTGGCGTTCCTTGGCAATCAGCGGGCTTGCCCACGCGTTCTGTGCTTCGGTCTCGGTGATGAATTTTTCTTCGAGCATCCGGCCAATCACCCAGTTACGGCGCGCCTTGGCTTCGTCATGATTGCGGACCGGATGATAATTCGACGGTGCCTTTGGCAGGGCGGCAAGATAGGCCGCTTCCTCGATATTGATTTCATCAAGGGACTTATCGAAATACCGCAACGCCGCCGCCGCAACGCCATAGCTGCCATTACCGAGGTAAATCTCGTTCAGATACAGTTCAAGGATATGTTCCTTGGAAAAGGCGCGTTCGATACGGAATGAAAGGATCGCTTCCTTGACCTTGCGTTCATAGGAAACTTCGCTGGTCAGAAGGAAGTTTTTGGCAACCTGCTGGGTGATGGTCGATGCACCGACCGGACGCTTACCCGTGCCCATATTGACAACGTTGGTCACGGCTGCGCGCAGCACGGATGCGAAATCGATGCCCGGATGGCTGAAAAAGTTTTTATCCTCGGCCGCGACAAACGCATCGACAACAACATGCGGGATCGAGGTGATCGGCACGAAAACGCGTTTTTCACGCGCATATTCGGCGATCAATGCCCCGTCACTGGCATGGACGCGTGTCATGACTTCGGGTTCGTAGTTTTCAAGCTGGGTGTAATCGGGCAAGTCCTGACCGAAATGCCAGAAGATCGCCAGAACGCCGATCCCGCCAGCAATTGCCATCAGGAAAAGCACACCGAAAATACTTAGTAAAATACGCATAAACAGGTCTTTATCATTTTGCTGTTTTGGCCTGATCCGGTTTGGCGCGCACCAAAGCGCACATTTCGGAGAATTGCAATCAGCCTTATCATAGCGGCAAAAAAGTGACGGCGTTGTGACACTGCGCACGGCCACCGTATTTTCTGTCCCGACCGGGCACGGATTATAGCCCTACCGCCCCGTCAAAGCGAGAGTCGGAAATTCCACTGCACGGAAAAGTTATGCAAATTGCCGATGTGATTTTCGAAATCAGGGAACCAAGTCCTTAGAACGAGGCTTAGAACTTATGTTTTTCGAAATAGATATCGATGGCACGCAGCACGGCTTCGGCGACCTTGCGCCGATGTGCCGGGCTTTGCAAAAGCTTGGCATCCGTCGGGTTGGACAAATATCCCATTTCAAACAGGGCTGAGGGGATATCAGGGGCCTTGAGCACGGCAAAGCCCGCGAAGCGATGCGTACGGCGTTGCAACTCAATGCTTTTTCCAAGTTCGGTGACCATATTGGCAGCAAGGGTTGCCGACAGGTTCATGGTTTCGCGCTGTGCCAGATCGATCAGGATGCTTTGCACCAACGAGTTTTCTTCCGACAGGTCAATACCGGCAATCACGTCGGCCTTGTTTTCCTTTGACGCCAGGGCGGCGGCTTCTTTGTCCGATGCGTTTTCAGACAGGGTATAGACCGATGCACCGCGATGTTTGGAATTGCCAATCGAGTCCGCATGCAGGGAAATAAACAAGTCGGCACCGTTTTTACGCGCGATTTCAGTTCGCTGGCGCAATTTCAGGAACACGTCCTTGTCGCGTGTCAGAAGCACACGATACCGGCCGGAATCGGTCAGAACCTTTTCAACTTCGCGGGCGGCGGCAAGTGTCAGATCCTTTTCATAGACCCCGCCAACCCCGATTGCGCCGGGATCAACCCCGCCGTGACCGGCATCAATCGCAATCAGCGGCTTTTCCGAACCACCCCGACCGGATTCCACCGCCACATCGGCACTTTGTTCAGTAGCACTGGTGTCGTTGCGGCTGCGTGCGGAATAGGCGACCATGCTTTCGCGTGATGCGGTCATAAAGGCGTCACGCTTGGCGGGCGACAAATCGACCACCAGACGATGCGGTTTGCCTTCGGACGCGGGCAGCGTGAAGATTTTTGAAACAAGTGCCGGTTCGGCAACGTCAAGAACCACACGGAAGGTGCCCGGCTTAAACAGCCCGTAACGCAATCCCGAAATCAGGCCCCCGCCCGATGTTACCTTGCCCGGGGGGGCGGTCCATTCGATTTCGGGCATGTCGATGATGACACGATATGGATCGGGCAGCAGAAAATAGCTGAACTCGACACTACGATCGAGATCAATGACAAAGCGGGTATAGTCGGGATAAACGCCAAGGCGCGCGCCAAGAACCTTTGTTTCCTGCGCATTTGCCGTGGCAGAACCGCCGACACAGATCATCATCGCCAGAAAAAGCGACAAACAGAGTGCAGCAACAATTCGGGCCGGTTTTTGCCCGACCAAGAACAGCGTTTCTGCCGTCGCATTCACCTGCGAACCCGTTTGAACTGATACCATCGCCCTGCTGCGTTTATCCTGAGAATGCGGAGTAGTTTTAGACTGGTTGTCTGCGTTTATAACAATGCGTTGGTTAACGGGCAATTGACTGCCCGAGAAACACGCGACGCGCACAACATTCTTCGTTTCGATGTCCATTACATTAATGTAAACGGTAAAAACATTGCAGTATCATGGATTTGGCATAAGGCATCCGTGATTGGCGCAATCGGGCGAAAAACTTCGCGATTTTAAATTCAACCACAACAAAGTCATCGGACAACGTAACAAAACTGTTTGTCGCGGGACTTCAAAAGGGATATGTTGCACCCGAGATTCCTATGCCTTGCGGTGTGAACCTTGTTAATCCGCCAGGCTGAGGACGCGACGAGGCCAGTTCTCGGGTCGGTGTCTCGGTGACGCGGCAATTCCCGCTCCCGATAGAGCCCTCCCATTCAAGGCTGTCTTGGCGCGCTCGAGATTACGCAACCAATTTTTGTTTCAACACCAAAACCAGGTCCGAACCGGAAGAGCAGCCGAAACGCGATGAACCAGATATATACAGGACATATCGCGACCTTTATGGACGGCGCCTCCGGATACGCCGGTTTATTTGCATACCAGCGCAACATCGCTTTACGCAGGAAACTGGCGGGACCTTTAGGAACAGGTTCCGAATGGTCAAACGCATGCTCATCGATGCAACGCACACGGAAGAAAGCCGTGTCGTTGTTATTAATGGAAATCGCCTAGAAGAATACGACGTCGAAACTTCGACCAAGAAGCAGATAAAAGGAAATATCTATCTCGCGAAAGTGACGCGTGTAGAACCGTCCCTGCAGGCGGCCTTCGTCGATTACGGCGGAAACCGCCATGGTTTCCTCGCCTTTAGCGAAATTCATTCAGACTACTACCAGATCCCGGTCGCAGATCGCGAAGCCCTTTCGCGTAGTCATAGTGACGTCAAGGATGCCGACATCGTCGAAGACAATATCGGCGACGCATCCGAGGGTAACGATACCCCGAAAAAAGAAAAGAAACCGGCCCGCACCCGCAATCGCCGCAAACCGCGTGCGAAAGCATCGGACGAAACCGCAGTTGCAACCGATGCAGAAGCACCGGCAACCGACGAAAACGCCGATAACGCGGAAACTGTTGCGGCCGACGCCCCGCAGGAAAATGACGCTGCTGCAAGTGATGATGCGAACGATGAAGACGCAAAACCGCGCCGTCGTCGCCCCCGCAACCGTCGCAAGAAATCCGATGAGGTCGAGGCATCTGGTGATGACACCGCCGACGCATCGTCGAACGATGGTGATGATACCGATGGTTCGGGCGGCGGAAATGCTGCCATGTCAGCAGAAATTGCCGAACTGACCGTCGATATCGAAACCGAGCCGGCCGGTGCCGCCGAGGAAGAAGACATTGATGATCTGGGCGGCGATGACGGGGATGAATTCTCCGACAGTCATCGTCCGCAGATGCAGAAGCGCTACAAGATTCAGGAAGTGATCAAGCGCCGCCAGATCCTGCTTGTGCAGGTGGTCAAGGAAGAACGCGGTAACAAGGGTGCTGCGCTTTCGACCTTCCTGTCGCTGGCGGGTCGTTATTGCGTTCTGATGCCAAATACCCCGCGCGGTGGCGGCATTTCGCGCAAGATCACCAATGCACAGGATCGCAAGCGCCTGAAATCCATTCTGGCCGAACTGGAAATTCCGGATGGCATGGCCGTTATCGTGCGTACCGCCGGTTCGGAACGCACCAAGGCCGAGATTAAACGCGACTTCGATTATCTGATGCGTTTGTGGGATCGTATTCGCGAAACCACCCTTCAGAGCCAGGCACCGTGCCTGATTTATGAAGAAGCCGATCTGATCAAACGTTCCATCCGTGACCTTTATGCACGCGATGTTGATGAAGTTCTGGTCGAAGGTGACGAAGGTTACCGGATCGCCAAAGACTTCATGAAGATGCTGATGCCGTCACATGCGAAGCGTGTGCAGCCTTACAAGGATCAGGGTGTTCCGCTGTTCCACCGCTTTCAGGTGGAAAGCCAGCTTGACGCGATGCTCAATCCGGTCGTTCAGCTTAAATCGGGGGGGTATATCGTTATCAACCCAACCGAGGCACTGGTCGCGATTGACGTTAACTCGGGCCGTTCGACCCGTGAACGCAACATCGAAGAAACCGCATACAAAACCAACCTTGAAGCCGCCGAAGAACTCGCACGCCAGCTGCGTCTGCGTGACCTTGCCGGTCTGATCGTTGTCGACTTCATTGACATGGAAGACCACCGCAATCAGGCATCGGTTGAACGCAAGCTTAAAGAAGCCATGCGCAATGACCGTGCCCGCCTGCAGATCGGTCGTATCAGCCCATTCGGCTTGCTTGAAATGTCGCGCCAGCGCCTGCGTCCGTCGCTTGTTGAAAGCGCGTTCGAGGTTTGCGCACATTGCCGCGGTGTCGGCCTTGTCCGTTCGATCGAAAGTGCCGCCCTTCACCTTCTGCGCGTTCTTGAAGAAGAAGGCATGCGTCGTCGTTCCGGTGCACTTACCGTGCATGTTGCAAGCGAAGTCGCACTCTATATCCTGAACCGCAAACGCGATACACTGGCCGAAATCGAACAGCGTTATGGCTTCACCGTCATGATCTTTGGCGATGACAGCCTGATTTCGCCAGATCACCGGATTGAACGGTCACGTGCGAAAAAAGGTGACGAAGAAGAAGCCCTGCCGGTTCTGAACACCGACAGCGTATCTTTGACCGCGATTGAAAGCCCGGTTGAACCGGACGAAGACGACGAAGAAGAAGACGTCGCCGAAGCCCGTGATACCCGTGATCAGCGCGACGACGATGATCAGGGTAATAAACGTCGCCGTCGCCGTCGCCGCCGTCGTGGCCGAAATGATGAACGTGATGACCGTGATGATCAGAACCAAGCCGATGATGCATCAGATGATGCAGCCGGTTCGTCGGATCGCGGTGATCAGGACGATAACGAAGATGATGACGACGACGAAGCACAGCGCAAACGCCGCCGTCGCGGCAAACGTGGTGGACGCCGTCGTTCACGCCGTCAGGAATTTGAAAACGCACCGCGTGTCAAATCGCCTGCCGATGATGCACAGGCAACTGCCCTTCGCCGGGATCGTGATCACAGCGCACCGGAAGGCCATGCTGATGATCAGGTTGTTGATGCCGACAGCGAAGATCAGGATGCAGACAGCTTTGATCAGGAAGGTATCCGCGCCGGTCGCCAGCGCAGCACAACCGCACCGGCACCGGCACGGCCGCGCCGCGAACGTCGTGATCGCAATGACAATCGTCGCAACAGGCGGGATCGCAATGACCGGGGTGATGTGAAAAACATCCCGATCCAGAGCGGCCCGGCCCCCGAAACAGCGCAAGAAATCGCCAAGGAAACGGCTTCGGCACCCGCTCAAAGCCCAGCCGAAAAATCGGTAGCAACCCCGGCGGAAACCGCGGTGGAAAAACCGGCAAGCTCGGCCCCTGCCCCCACGGGAGCACCAGCAGCGGAGAAATCCGAACCGAAGGCAGAGCCGAAAAAACCGGCACCAAAAGCCGAAAACACATCGGAACCGGTGGCGAGTGAACCCGCGGCTGACGAACCGGCAAAAGACGAAAAACCCAAGTCGAAGAAACGCGGCTGGTGGAGCCTTGGTCGTTAAGATCAGGACCCGATAAAACCCAAAAGGGCTGCCGAACATTCGGCAGCCCTTTTTCGTTGCACCCTGTTTTAAGATGAGGGGCTTATCGCTTCCAGTTCTTCAATGCCTTGACCGCGCCCAGCATTGTTGCTTCGCTATGAGCGAACGAGAAGCGGACATAATGTTTGCCGCGCAGGCGATCAAAATCGGTACCCGGCGTGGTGGCAACACCGGTTTCGTCGAGCATGCGACGGCAGAATGCCTCGCTATCATCCGTCAGGTTGCGGACATCTGCATAGAGATAAAACGCACCATCTGCCGGGGCGAAGTTGGTGAAGCCCGCAGCGGGCAGTTCATTTCGCAGAATTTCGCGATTGCGGGCATAGGCTGCGACATTGGCCTGCAATTCGTCCTCACAATCAAACGCCGCAACGGCGGCGATCTGTGATAATGCCGGGGCCGAAATGAACAGGTTCTGTTGCAGGCATTCGACCGCACGCATCAGATCGGGGGGCACCACCGCCCAACCCAGACGCCAGCCGGTCATCGAGAAATATTTCGAGAAGCTGTTGATGATGATCGCATCATCGCCGAATTCAAGTGCGGTGCATTCCCGGACATCGCCAAACGAAATGCCCTGATAAATCTCGTCACTGATCAGGCGAATACCATTTTCCCGGCAATAGGTCGCCAGTTCACGGTAGGTTTCAACGTCAATCATGCTGCCCGCCGGGTTAGACGGGCTTGCAACAATCAGACCGTCAATCGGGGCTTCGAGGTCACGCAGCATGGCCACGGTTGGCTGATAATGGCTTTCGGGTCCCGTAGGAAGATTGACGGTTTCAATTCCAAGCGCGGTCAGGATGTTGTGATAGGCCGGATAGCCAGGTGCCGCCATCGCCACCCGATCCCCGGCATCAAAGGCCGCCAAAAACGCCAGCACGAAGATCGAGGAAGAACCACTGGCGACACAGATGCGTGACGGATCAACCGATGCGTTGAATTTACGCTGATAATGCCCGGCTATGGCTTCGCGCAGGGGATCAATCCCCATGGCATTGGTATAACCGATCAGATCGTTATCAAGGGCGCGGGCCGCGGCCTCGCGGACCTTGCGTGGGGCCGGGGTGCCCGGCTGCCCGACTTCAAGATGAAAGACGGCCTTGCCGTCAAGTTCGCGCGCATTGGCGGCACGCATCACATCCATGACAATAAACGGCGAAATGGCACCGCGGCGCGATTGTTTCAAAGCCATTTGTGGGGTCCTGCTTTGTATCGTGAAAATCGGGGCTGGAAATCCTGCCCCGATGAAATGTCTGTAAAGGGTGGCTTACTGGGTACCCGCCATACCACCGCCCGCAGGATCGGCAATGAACTGGCAGCTTTCCGGATGCGGCGGCACCCCTTCAAGGCAACGCACGATATTGACCGCCGGTTTGCCCGCCGAATTCATCGGGACATTGGCAGCCGTCCCCTTTTCGATCAGGTCTTCGGCCATGGTGGCAATCTGTTTGGTGGCACCGGCCGGAGTCCCGGTGCCAGCGATCCCATAGTAATATTCCCAGACAAACGGGTTGACCATAAGTGCCGGGCCCATCAACGGGGTCTGGACATAACCTGCATCCCCGGCGGCAAGGTTAAGGCCGAACGCATCGGCACCAAGCCCCGCACCAAACGGTTTGTTCATCGTGGTCATGCAGGCAACCGCATTGGCCTGACGGTCGAGCACGACAAAGCCGCTGCGCCCGGTATTGGCTTGAATGTTGCTGTCAGCAGCTTCGATATCAGCCAGATAGCGGTTCAGGATCGCGCCAAGTTCCGTTTCCGCATCAATAACAGAACGCCCGTTATCGGAACGCGGCGGATAGACAAGGTAAAGCGTTTCGTTGCCAACCTTGACCTCGGTCGCGGCTTTCCATTGCGGTTTGTAGGAACGCATGTCTTCGGCCGTTAGCGTGCCACCTGCATTCTGAACCGCGGTTGCGATCTGGGCGCCAAGGGCACCGTTATAAAACTCGCCCGGTCCCTTGACCCGAAGAGAGGTCAGAAGTGCGCCAAGATTGACGGAACGAATCCGGTCACCGACCTGCAAGGTTTTACCATCTGGCATGAAAACATCGCGCAGGATCGGGCTAGATTCGATCCGGTCGCGATTGGCTTCGATATCATCAACCATCGAACGCGATACCGGCACGCCAAGACGGGCATACTGTTCGGCTGCCGAAAGAAGCTGCGGCCATTGCAGACGACCATAACGCGCACTAAGTGCGTAAAGGCCGCGCGGGACACCAGGCACGGTCGTTGCGACTTGGCCATCTGCGGTGCGAGTCCCCGGACGTGGCCAGAAATCAAGGACTTCGACCTTTTTCGATTCCCGATCATGAACAACGCAAACCCCGCCGCCACCAATACCGGCAACCGATGATTTGGTCACCGTCATGGTGGCATAAAGCGCAACAGCCGCGTCGGCCGCCGTGCCGCCAGCCGAAAGAACATCGCGCGCGATACGGACCGCACGGGGTTCATCGGCGACCACGCCACCAAGGAAACCACTGACGGCCCCTATTTGGCCAAGATTTTCAGTATTATCACTACTGCAGGCAGCAAGACCGGCAGTCATTGCGATTGCCGCCATGATCCGCCATGATGGCTTGCGCGTCGGGAACCTGTCCGCACGGGTCGGGTCGACATAAGATGAACGAGAACACGGAACGCACATTTTGCTCAGACGCATTATTACTCTCACTGCCATTTTCCTTGTTGCCCTGCCCAGCACAGTTTTTGCGCAGGGTCGTTCTTTTATCCGGGATACCGAGATTGAGGAAACCCTTCATCTCTATGCGACCCCGATATTCAAGGCTGCCGGGCTCGATCCGCGCGGCGTTACTGTCTATATCGTCTCAGATCCCAGCCTGAACGCATTCGTTGCAGGTGGCCAAAAGCTTTTTATCAATACTGGCCTCTTGTTGAAAGCCCAGACTCCCGAACAGGTTATGGGCGTGATGGCCCACGAGACCGGCCACATTGCGGGCGGGCATCTTTCACGTGTTCATGATCAGCTTCGAAATGCGTCTGCGGTATCGATTCTGTCAACCATCGTCGGGGTTGCTGCCGGTGTTGCCGCCGGGCGTGCCGATGTGGGTACGGCAGCCGTGCTTGGCGGTCAGAACGTTGCCGAACGTAATTTTCTGGCCTATTCGCGAACACAGGAAAGCAGTGCCGATCAGGCCGGCGTCAAATTCCTGAGCGAAGCAGGCATATCATCGCGCGGCCTGATGGAATTCATGGAAACGCTTGAAGGTCAGGAATTGCTGAGCACCGCGCGTCAGGACCCGTATTTGCGCAGTCACCCGCTGACGACCGAACGTGTTGATTTCCTTGAAAATTACGTTGCGACCTCGCCCCTGAAAGACGCCAAGGTCGACCCGGTGCTTTATGAACGCCATGATCGCATGCGCGCCAAGCTGTATGCCTTTACCAACCATATCCAGCATACTTTGCGCACCTATCCCGAGTCCGATACCAGCGTTTCGGGGCGCTATGCGCGCGCCATCGCCTATTACCGGGACTCGCAGATCGAACCGGCGATGAAACTGATTGACGGGCTGATCGCCGAAGAACCCGAAAACCCGTATTTCGAGGAGCTTAAGGGTCAGGTCCTGCTGGAATTCGGCAAGGCCAAGGAAGCCACCGATCCGCTGCGCAAATCGGTCGAATTGTCCAATGGCGCCCCTTTGATCCGCCTTCTGCTGGCGCATGCCCTGATTGAAAGCGGCGATGACGCGGTTCTGGGCGAAGCCAAGGAAAACCTTCTGGGAGTTCTTTCGGTGGAACGTGGCAATGCATCGGCATGGCGATTCCGGGCAATCATTGAAAACCGTCTTGGCAATGAAGGCGAAGCATCACTGTCACAGGCGGAATACAGCCTTTTGACCGGGGATCGCGAAGCCGCGAAATATCATGCGGTGCAGGCCGACCGGAAACTTGAAAAGGGCACCGCGACCTGGCAGCGCGCCCAGGACATCATTCGGGCGACCGATCCGGAAGGCAAGGACAAGCCCAATTGATATCGGTTCTGTCGCCGGGGGCGGGCGTCATTTCGAGAATGTCGCGCCGTCTCGGCGTTGCTTTTATCGCGGTTTACGTCCTTGCCGGGTGCAGCCTGCCCGATGCCGGGGTCAGCGTCGAGGGAGATCTGAAGCTTCTTTATGCCCCCTTCTCACTTGGCAATCCGCCGCGCTACTGGCATTACGCCGACCGCCCGGCAAAGCTGGATACCGGGGAACAGTCAAAAGCCAACAGTCTTTACTGGGACGACATCGACGGGCGTATCACCCTTGCCATGCGCCCGGCAATTTCCGCATTTGAGCTTGGCCGCCGAACCAATATTTCGGTTCTTGCGTCCCCTTATCTTTCGTTTGACTGGCTGATGAACGCGTCCGCCCGCCCCGGCGATGCCGAGCTTGTGCTTGGTTTCCGGTCGCAGTCACAGGGAGATTGGAGTGAAAGCGATCTGGGTGTTGGCAAGCCGCCGGTGGATCATGTAATCCGCCTGCCAATCGGCGGCGATATTTCGGACATTGCCGGATGGCAGCGCGACTATTTCGATCTTTCGACCCTGCACCGGCGATACTGGCCCGACACAGATACTGTCGATGTTCGTCTGGTATGGATCGGGTTTGCATCCTCGCACGATCAGCATCCCGATGTGGCCGGTGTCACATATCTCTCGCATATTTTACTTTCCCGTTAGGGTGCGTGTCTCGTATCAATGATTTAGAGAAATCAGGTCCTGCGCGGTGTCAGAAACATCCGGGACAAAGACAACAAGGGATTTTCGATGAATTCGCACATGATCAAACGCCTTCTTGGCGGTGCCGCCATCATGCTTTCGCTTGGGTTCGCCACGGGCATCCCCGCTCAGGCAGCAGACCTTAGCGACGCACAAAAGGCCGAGATCGAAAGCGTGATAGAACGGTATCTGATGGAAAACCCGGATGTTCTGTTGCGCGCCATCCAGAATGTTCAGGTCTGGCAGACAACCGAACAGGCCCGTCAGCAGGCCGAAGCCATTCAGCCGGTCTGGGACGCGCTGGTTGCCGACAGCTCGGTGCCATCGGTTGGCCCGCTTGACGCACCGGTGACCGTGATCGAATTTTTTGATTATCACTGCGGTTATTGCAAACGCGCCTTTGACGGCGTGAAGGAACTTGCGGAAAATTCCGACGGTAAAATCCGCACCATGTTTGTTGAATTCCCGATCCTGCGCGAAGAAAGCGCCGATGCCGCGCGCGCGGCGCTGGCCGCGGCCAAACAGGGAAAATACATGGAAATCCACGCGGCCTTCATGGAAAACCGCGGTGTGCTTGACGAAGCACAGATCAATAAGCTGGCCGAAGATGCCGGTGTTGATGTTGATCAGATGCGCAAGGACATGCAATCGCCGGAAATCAACGGCATGTTGCAGCAATATTCCGCCATGGCGCGCAGCATCGGGGTTAATGGCACCCCGGCCTTCCTGATCAACGGTCATATGGTGTCGGGTGCGGATATGGAACGCGTGAATGCACTGGTCAAAGCCGGGCTTGAAGAAGCGTCCTGATTTTACGCCAAGCCGCTACTACGGATGCAGTCAATCCGTTGCGCAGCCTTAATAAAACAAAAGCCCCCGTTTCGGTATCGAAACGGGGGCTTTTTATCGGGCGTTTGCGCGATCAGATCAAACCGGCCAGCGGCGAGGACGGATCGGCATATTTTTTCTTGGCCATACGACCGGCAAGGAAAGATTCCCGACCAGCGATGATTGCGTGTTTCATGGCGCGCGCCATGCGGATCGGGTCCCTGGCACCGGCAATCGCGGTATTCATCAGAACACCGTCACAGCCCAGTTCCATGGCAAATGCCGCATCGGATGCGGTGCCAACACCGGCATCGACGATCACGGGCACATTGGCGTTTTCCTTGATGAGTGCGATATTGACCGGGTTCAGAATCCCCATGCCCGATCCGATCAGGGAGCCCAGCGGCATGATCGCGACACAGCCCATATCTTCAAGCATCTTGGCCTGAATGGGATCGTCGCTGCAATAAACCATCACGTCGAAACCGTCCTTGATCAGGGCTTCGGCCGCCTTGAGGGTCTCGGGCATGTTGGGATACAGCGTTTTCTGATCGCCCAAGACTTCAAGCTTCACCAAGTTCCAGCCGCCGGCTTCGCGGGCCAGACGCAGGGTGCGAACCGAGTCATCGGCCGTAAAGCAACCTGCCGTATTGGGCAGATAAACGTATTTTTTCGGATCGACATAATCGACCAGCATTGGCTGCGACGGGTCGGTCAGGTTAACACGACGCACCGCAACCGTAACCATTTCGGCACCCGAGGCATCAATCGCGATGCGGGTTTCTTCGAAATCCTTGTATTTGCCGGTACCGACGATCAGACGCGATTTGAATTTGTGACCGGCAACAACAAAGCCCGCGTCATCGGCCGACGCAAGATCGGAATCCGACGAACCGCCACCAATGAAATGAACGATTTCAAGTTTATCGCCATCGGCAAGGGCGGTATCGCCATAGGCCGTTTTTGGCACGATTTCGAGATTGCGTTCCACCGCGACCTTTGTCGCCGTGATCCCGAGTTCGCCGAGAAGATCGGCAACGGTTGCTGCGGTTTCGATGGTGCGGTCTTCACCGTTGATGGTCAGGCGCATCTGTTCGTCTTGTCCTTGTGGTATCAAAATATTCACCTATTGGCGCGCAGTATGCGCAGCTGCCGGGCGAGAGGCAAGCTGTGATCGGCGGATTCTGCCATGCGGGGCACACAAAGCTGTCCCGATGGCGATGATGCCAGCATCATCTTGCGGTTACAGTCATAGCCTCGTCCGAATGCAACGTTGCGTCAGACTTTGGTCGTGTTATAAACGCATCACTATATGTTGGGCATGTGGGAACGGATGACAAAACCCGTCTACATTCTGAATGGGCCGAATTTGAACCTGCTGGGACAGCGTCAGCCGGAAATTTACGGTGCGACCACCTTGCAGGATATCGACGACATGTGTGATGCACATGGGTCGCGAATTGGCCTGCCCGTCGTCTTTCGCCAAAGCAATCACGAAGGCGAGCTGGTTGACTGGATTCAGGAAGCCCGGCAAGAAGCTGCTGGTATTATTATCAATGCTGGGGCATATACGCACACATCGGTTGCGATCCTTGACGCCTTGCTGGCATCCGATTTGCCGGTCGTCGAGGTGCATCTTTCAAATATTCATCAGCGGGACGCATTCAGACATCATTCTTACGTCTCAAAAGCTGCAAAAGGCATGATCTGTGGTTTTGGCGCGCAGGGTTACATTCTTGGCCTTGATGCCATCAGATCACTGATCCACACACCATCATAAAAGATATCGAAATGAGCAAGTTCAACATCGACAACGACACCATTCGCCAGCTTGCCGAGCTGCTGGACGAGACCAACCTGACCGAGATCGAAGTTGCCGCAGGCGACAATCGCATTCGCGTCGCCCGTCAGGGCACCATGGTTGCAGCCGCTCCGGCTGCTGCACCGGTTGCGGCTCCTGCTGCGGCGGCTGCTCCGGCGGCACCTGCTGATGCAGGTTCCCATCCGGGTGCTGTAAAATCGCCGATGGTTGGCGTGGTCTATTTCGCACCGGAACCCGGCGCTGCACCGTTTATTTCGGTCGGTTCCAGCGTTTCCGAAGGCCAGACCCTGATGCTGATCGAAGCAATGAAGACCTTCAACCCGATCCGCGCGCCGAAATCTGGCAAAATCAGCCAGATCATCGCAACCGACGGCCATCCGGTCGAGTATGACGAGCCGCTGGTCATTATTGAATAAGCCGGGGTAAACACCGCATGTTCGACAAACTACTGATTGCCAACCGTGGCGAAATCGCGCTGCGTATTCAGCGCGCCTGCCGCGAAATGGGCATCAAAACTGTCGCGGTGCATTCCACCGCCGATGCAGATGCCATGCATGTCCGCCTGGCAGACGAAGCCGTCTGCATCGGCCCGGCAGCATCGAAAGACAGCTATCTGAATATTCCGGCGATCCTGTCGGCGGCCGAAATCACCGGGGCGGAAGCCATCCATCCGGGTTACGGCTTCCTGTCGGAAAATGCCGACTTTGCCGCCATGGTCGAAGAACACGGCTTTGCCTTTGTCGGTCCGTCGGCGGAACATATCCGTATGATGGGTGACAAGATCACCGCCAAACTGACCGCAGCCAAACTGGGCATTCCGGTTGTTCCGGGGTCGGACGGAGAAATCACCACCGTTGCCGAAGCCCAGAAATGCGCCAAGGAAATCGGCTATCCGGTCCTGATCAAGGCATCGGGCGGCGGCGGCGGTCGCGGCATGAAAGTGGTCGAGCGCGACGAAGACCTTGCAGAAGCCTTTTCCATGACCCGCAAGGAAGCATTGCAGAACTTTGGCAATGCCGCGGTTTATATGGAAAAATACCTTGGCAAACCGCGCCATATCGAACTTCAGGTTATCGGTGATTCCCACGGAAATGCCGTCCATCTGTTCGAACGTGACTGTTCGTTGCAGCGCCGCCATCAGAAAGTGCTTGAAGAAGCCCCTTCCCCGACGCTGACACCGGAAGAACGCGAACGTATCGGTTCGACCGTTGCCAACGCGATGCGTGGCATGGGGTATCGCAATGCCGGTACGATCGAATTCCTGTATGAAAATGGCGAGTTCTATTTCATCGAAATGAACACCCGCCTGCAGGTCGAACATCCGGTGACCGAAGCCATTTCGGGCGTTGACCTTGTGCGTGAACAGATTCGCGTTGCCGCGGGCCTTGAACTATCCTTTACGCAGGAAGATCTGGAAATTCACGGCCATGCGATTGAATGCCGCATCAATGCCGAAGATCCGGAAACCTTTGTGCCGTCACCGGGCAAGATCAAGGAATATCATGCACCGGGCGGTTTGGGCGTTCGTGTCGATAGCGGTATCTATACCGGTTATTCGATCCCGCCCTATTACGACAGCATGATTGCAAAGCTGATCGTGCATGGGCGTGACCGCGAAGAATGCATGATGCGCCTGCGCCGTGCCTTGGCCGAATATGCGATTGGCGGGATCAAAACCACCATTCCGCTGCATCAGAAGCTTCTGGCGCAGCCTGATATCCAGAAAGGTGATTACGATATTCACTGGCTGGAAAAATTCATGGGCATGAAGAAGTAACCTTCTTTATCCCGATCAAAAAACGGGGCTTCCTTTCGGGAGTCCCGTTTTTGTTTGGGAATTTCCGTCAGCCCGGCAACGCCCCTAGCGAGAGGCAATGGCAACCGCAGCCCCGGCCATAACCGTTGCACTGGTCCGGTTGGCAATTTTCATAGCACGTCGGCTGCGGATCAGATGACGCAGGCGCGACGCCATGAAAACCCAGGTCAGGTCGACCGCGACCAGAACCACCATCAGGGCGACGGACAGTTCGAACCAGCCAAACAGCGACACGGATGCAAGATCAATCACCGTCGGAACCAGAGCCATATAGAACAGCATGATTTTCGGATTGCCCATCGTCACCGTCATGCCCGCGATGAACATCCGGACACCGGATTTTGTATCGGGGATGGTTTCGGCATCGACATCAACAGGCCCGTGCCACATTTTCCACGCCAGATACAAAAGATAAACCACACCGACATATTTGATGATGGTGAACAGAAGATGGAAGCTGTTTGCGATGGCCGAAAGGCCAAGTACGGCAAAGCTGAGCCATATCAGTTCGCCAATCCACAATGCGGCCAGAAACGGCAGGATATCGCGGTATCCGCGTGCAAGAACCCGGGCCACCAGTGCCGCAACACTTGGTCCCGGCGATCCTGATGCCACCAGCAACGCCCCGGCAAAAATAATCAGCGAAGAAATTTCGAGCATTTTACAATTCCGGCGCGAAAGAATTAATCATACATTTCGATTATCATGCCAAACATAGTCGATGGACTGCAAGCTGCTATCTTGTCAGAACAGTGCCCGTTCACATATGTAAACAGAAGATTTGCAAACAGGACCGAAACCATTATCACCGCGATCATGTCGAACCAACTGACCCCTGATCTGTTGATCCGTGCCTATTCGGTCGGCCTGTTTCCCATGGCCGAAAGCCATGATGACCCGACCCTTTACTGGATTGACCCGGAATGGCGTGGCGTATTGCCGCTTGACGGCTTCCACGTGCCCAGAAGCCTGCGTAAGGCCGTGCGCAAGGGCACATTCAAGGTCCATGTGAACAAAGCCTTTCCCGACGTCATTCGTGCCTGTGCGGAGCCAACCGACAGCCGGGATGATACCTGGATCAATGATAATATCCTTGATGCCTATTGCGCGCTTCACAAGATGGGGTGCGCCCATTCGATCGAGGCATGGCTTGATGACAGGCTGGTTGGTGGCCTTTATGGCGTCAGCCTTGGGCAGGCGTTTTTTGGCGAAAGCATGTTTTCGCGTGCGACCAATGCATCAAAGGTGGCACTGGTACATCTCGTCGCCCTTTTACGCCAAGGCGGCTATACCCTGCTTGATACCCAGTTCGTCAATGATCACTTAAAACAGTTCGGGGTGGTCGAAATTCCCCGGGAACGCTATCGTTCCGATCTTGCCCGGGCGCTGGCCGGACGCGCAAGCCTGCCGTTTGAAGCCGACCCCGAATTTATCGAACAGGTCTTGCAGCAAGGTGACCGGTAACATCCCTTACTATCATACCCTGCCCGCCTCCTTATCCCCGAGAAAGACTGATCGTTATAATGCAGATACGCCCTGCCACCGAAAATGACGTCGCCAAGATCCTTGAAATCGTTGGCCCGGTCCTGCGCGCCGGTGAAACCTATGTCATGCCGACCGACATGACCGATGAAGAAGTGCTGGCTTATTGGATGGGTGCAGACAAGGAGACCCTTGTTGCCGAGGAAGACGGGAAGATTGTCGGCACCTATTACCTGAAAGCCAATCAGCCCGGCAATGGCGCGCATGTCGCCAATTGCGGCTATATGACCGCCCCGGATGCAGGCGGGCGCGGAATTGCGCGGCGAATGTGCGAAGACTCGCTGATCCGTGCAAGGGATCGGGGCTTTAAGGCCATGCAGTTCAATTTCGTCATCGCCAGCAACAAGGCTGCCGTCCATCTTTGGCCACAGCTTGGCTTTGAAATTGCCGGGCGATTGCCCGGTGCCTATATGCACCCCTTACATGGCGAAACCGACGCGCTGATCATGCATCGCAAACTTTGATCTTTTGTGCCGTCTTCCCAAAAGAAAACTGACGCCACATGGACGTCAGTTCTTTGTTTTACTGGCATTTTCAAGTGCCTGATTACTGCTGCAGGCCCGGGAACGCCCAGATGCCCGATACGCGCAGCATATCGCGATAGACGACCAGCTTTTCGCTGTCGCTGACTTTCGATGCTTCTTCGATGCTGTCGAAATCCAGTGCGATCAGCGGATGAACCGGTGCATCCAGACCATACTGATCCAGCGCATCCTGAAGCACGGTTTTCGCGCGACGCATATGGCTGGCACTGGTAACCAGAATGACGTCATCGGTTGTATGCCGGTTCAGAAGGTTTGCGATATTCAGCATATTACCGACGGTGTCTTTTGATTTGTCCTCGACCATGATCCGGTCGCGATCAACGCCCTGCTCCACCAGCCAGCGCATCATCATGTCGCCTTCGGTCACACCCGATTGCGGCTGCCCCCCGGTTACCATCACACGGGCGGTCGGATTTGCCTTGGCCGCCTTCAGACCGATTTCAAGACGCTGCATCAGCGGTTCGCGCATTGTGCCATCTTCGGCAAGCGCATAACCCAGAATGACGATGGTGGATTTTTCGCCCAGTACCGGGACGTCCTGATTGGGGGCCTCCGCCATATTGGCATCGGCCCGCAGGAAACGTTTGCGATAGGCATCCGCACTGTCGCGGTCAATTCCGGCCATCGCATCCATATAGTTGCGATACTGATTCTCATCGCCGCGGATATGCGCCAGTGCTGCCAACCATGTATAGGCATCAAAGGCATGTGGATCGACACGGGTAATCCCGATATAGGTTTCTTGCGCCTCGTCGAGTTTCTTTTGCAGAATACGGGCCGATGCGATTCCGTAGCGCAGATCAATCCGTTCCGGCGCCAGTTTCGATGCCTCGGCAAAGGCCTGTTCGACGACATCGTATCGCCCGTGCAGGGTAATGCCCTTGAACACCTCGGCCTCGGCCTTTTTGATGTCACCACCCGACCAGTAATAATGCATTCCCGTGTCGACCAGTTCGCGAATACGCGCCCCATCCGTGGCATCGGCCGCCATTGCCGGGCTAAAACCAGCCCCCGCCAGCATTAGCGATATGCCAAACCCGACTGCCATTCTCTTTATTGTCATTTTTCTTCTCCTACTGTGAAGCCAACCAAACGCAGCAGGACAATCCAATCATGAAAAATACCTTTTGAATACCACAATGTTACAAATTTATTGCAAACCCGGATTTCAGACAGAAATGGTATTTATTGGTATTATTTTTAAGATACCAATCAGCTTGGCGACAAAAAAAGAGGGCGGCGCATTTTGCGCCGCCCTCGTCATTTTCAGTAATTTCTGGTCCGATCAGAACAGGAAGCGAACCCGAAGCGTACCGTCGATGGCTTCGAGTTCCTTGCGGATACCAAGCCCTGGCTGGATTTCCTCGTCGACTTCGACAACCACGTAACCCACACCGCCTTCGGAACGCAGATACTGACCGCTGATATTCATGCCACGCGTTGCAAACACGTCGTTGATTTTCGACAGAACGCCCGGAACGTTGCGGTGAATATGCATGAAGCGGGTGTGCTTGCGATCCTTGACCGGCAGCGAAACTTCCGGGAAGTTGACCGCCCCCAGCGTCGACCCGTTATCGGAATAGGTGATCAGCTTGTCGGCAACTTCGACACCAATATTTTCCTGTGCTTCCTGGGTGGAACCACCGATATGCGGGGTCAGGATCACGTTCGGCATACCGCGAAGCGGGCTCTGGAATTCCTCGTCCTTGCCCGCAGGCTCGACCGGGAAGACGTCAAGGGCTGCACCGGCCAGATGGCCGCGTTCCAGGGCCGCAGCGAGGTCTTCGATCACGATGACATTGCCACGTGCCGCGTTGATCAGGTGCGCCCCCGGCTTCATCTTGGCGATTTCGGTCGCGGTGATCATGTTTTTGGTCTGCTCGTTGGCCGGAACATGCAACGAAACGACATCAGATTTCGCCAGCAATTCATCCATCGAGCTGCACGAGGTTGCGTTGCCCATCGCAAGCTTATTGATCACATCATAATAAATGACGTTCATGCCAAGCGATTCCGCCAGAACCGACAGCTGCGACCCGATATGGCCGTAGCCGATGATGCCCAGGGTTTTGCCGCGCGCCTCGTACGAGCCCTTGGCATTTTTAAGCCAGCCACCAGCATGGGCGGCCTTGTCACGCTGCGGGATACCGCGCATCAGCATGATGATCTGACCCAGAACCAGTTCGGCGACCGAACGGGTATTGGAATAAGGCGCGTTGAAAACTGGAATACCGCGCATGGCGGCAGCTTTCAGATCAACCTGATTGGTGCCGATACAGAAACAGCCGATCGAGGTCAGCTTGGATGCCGCGTCGATAACATCTTCGGTCAGTTTGGTGCGGGAACGGATGCCCAGAAAATGCGCTTCGGAGACGACGGATTTCAGTTCATCCGCATCCAGAGCAGCAGGGTAGTGGTCGACATTTGAGTAGCCGGCCTCTTTGAACATCTTTACAGCGTTTTCATGGATACCTTCGAGCAGGACGATCTTGATCTTGTCCTTCTCCAACGAAAGCTTGCTGTTCACGGCGCACCATCCTTTTCTTTGCGAGGGCGACACGGGCATTTCCCGAGCCGTAGGGCCGTAACGTTACGCGCCCTTGGCCCAATGAAATAGGGCCTAAGGCAACGTCCGTCAAAGGCTTTCCCTTGCGCAAACATGCAATGCGCCTATCTTCTGAACGCATATACCGGCTATTGCGTATAGAATGCAGGCCCGAACGGCGACCAAGGATTGAACACAGGGGACCCCATCTTGCCTGCCGAGATAAGAACCGTTACCGATATCCATAAAATCGGCGAAACCGACTGGGACAAATGCGCAGGCACGGCGAACCCGTTTGTCAGCTTTGCCTTTCTTTCCGCAATGGAAGATAGCGGCTCGGCCAATGCCGATACCGGTTGGCAGCCGTTTCATCTGGTGGTTACCGATGATGACGATACGGTTGCCGGTATTGTGCCGCTTTATGTCAAATCGCATTCCTATGGCGAATATGTCTTCGACTGGAGCTGGGCGGAAGCCTATGAGCGAGCGGGTGGACGGTATTATCCGAAATTACAGGCCGCAGTACCCTTTTCACCGGTTCCGGGCCCGCGGCTTTTGATTCGGTCCGATCATCCAGCCCCCGACCGCGTTCGCACACTTCTGATTGGTGCGCTTTGTGCCCTGCCCGAACGGCTTGGCATTGCCAGCCTGCATGTAACGTTTTGCAGTGGCGATGAAAGCCGGGCGATGGAAAATGCCGGATTTCTTCCGCGAACCGGCATTCAATATCACTGGTACAATCGTGGTTACGACAGTTTTGACGATTTCCTTGGCGCGCTGAATTCGCGCAAACGCAAAAATCTGCGCAAGGAACGCAAACAGGTGCGCGATGCGGGATACAGTTTCGAGGTGCTATCGGGTGATGACCTTAAAGCCGCCCATTGGGATCGGTTTTATGCCTTTTATCACGACACATCGGATCGCAAATGGGGGCAGGCCTATTTAACACGGGAGTTCTTTGATCTTCTGCATGAACGGATCCGGGACCGGACCGTTTTGGTTGCCGCCTTTCGCGATAGCGACATGGTTGCCGGGGCGCTTAACCTGATCGGATCGGACACATTGTACGGGCGCAACTGGGGCACCATCGACCGGACACCGCTTTTGCATTTCGAAACCTGTTACTATCAGGCGATCGATATCGCGATTGAGCGCGGCCTTAAAACGGTTGAGGCCGGGGCACAGGGTGAACACAAAATTCAGCGCGGCTATGAACCTGTTCTGACCCATTCCGCCCATCTGATCGCAGACACCGGTCTTCGCAATGCCGTTGCCCGTTTTCTGGATCAGGAACGCAGCCACATCGCGCAGGACCGTGAATTCATCATGGCCGAACACAGCCCGTTCAGACAGGAATGAACCGGTAACAAGCCAAACAAAAAGGGCGCGATGCAACACCACCGCGCCCCTTCCGATTCCCACGAAACTCGGTTATTTTATACGGCCCTGACGTCGTTCAGGAAGCCGTTCACATGGGATCTCAGTTCGTCATTGGCGGCGGCAAGACGGCCAACACAATCAAGCTGACCATGTGAAAGATCACCGCTTTCCGTTGTTGCCTCGGCCACGTTTTTCACCGCGTTCGAAATGGCGACGTTGCCATTGGCAGCCCCTTCGACACTCCGTGAAATTTCTTCGGTTGCAGCGCCCTGCTCTTCCACCGCACTGGCAACAACCGACATCAGTTCATCAATTTGATGAATGGTTTCGGCAAAGCCGCGAACGGCTTCGGCGGCGGCACCTGTTTCACCCTGCATTTCGGTAATTTTTGCAGTGATCTGTTCGGTTGCCTTCACCGTCTGGGCAGCAAGGTTTTTGACCTCCCCCGCCACCACCGCAAAGCCCTTGCCCGCATCGCCAGCACGTGCCGATTCAATTGTCGCGTTAAGTGCCAGGAGGTTTGTCTGATCAGCAATGTCGCTGATCAGACTGACAACTTCACCAACACTTTGCGCCGCCTCGTTCAGCATTTCGACACGCTGATTGGTGCGTTCGGTTTCCGCAACGGCATGCTGGGTGATTTCGGTAACACGTGCGATCTGCGATGCTATTTCAGAAATCGACGCGGAAAGCTGCGCGGTTGCCGATGCAACGGTTTCAATGTCTCCCGATGATTCTTCGGCCTGCTCAGCCACACTTTTCGCATCCTGATTGGCGCGCACCGAATGTGACGAAAGCGTTTCCGATGCACTGCGGACTTCGTCCAATGCGACATTAACAGCCGAAAGAACTTCCTGGATCTTATGATCGAAACCGGCGGTCAGCGTGCCCATGCGTTTGCTGCGCTCAATCTGGCGTTCGGCTTCGATCCGCTCCTGCTCGGCCATTCGGGCCCGTTCACGGGCGTTCTCACGGAAGACTTCAAGCGATTTCGCCATTGCACCAACTTCGTCGGCACGTTTCATATCAAGGATTTCGATATCCAGATTACCGGAAGCCAGACTTCCCATCGCATCGGTCATCTTGCGGATCGGCGTTGCAATCAGACGCGACAGCGTACCGCCAAACAAAGCAGCCATGGCAATCAGCAAAACAACGCCAATGCCCAGCGTCGATTGGAACAGTATCATTGCCCGTTCGACACGGTTCTCAACATCAAGGTTCATCTCGTCGATGTTTTTCGCCAGCTCCTGCGCAATCATCGATACGCTATCGGACAATTCGCGCGGTTCGCCGGATGCCTCAATCGCGCGGGCGTGGTTGACCGTCAGATAATGGCGCATCAGTTTCGCCTGTTCGCTCGCGATTTCTTCCCAACGATCAATTGCACCATCCATCTGTTCAATCAGATCGGCAATTGTCGGGTTGATGGTGGCGTAAGATTTCAGAACATCGGTACGTATATCGATCTCGGCCAACGATTTTTCGTAGCTTTCAAGCCCGGTACGATCACCGGTTGTCAGGAAATAGACCAGTTCCTGCCGCGCCATAAGATACGAGCGGTCCAGATTGCGATAGTCGCGTTCGAAATCGGCCAGATAATCACGCTGATCATTGGCGGATTTGACCTGGAAGGTCGCAAACATCCCGGCGCCCGCAACCATCAGAATGACCACTATCATCACTGCAAAGCAGGTCGTCAGCTTGGCCGGTATGGAAAGATTTTTAAAGAAGTTCATTGTCCGTCTCCCTTACAACTTCTGACGACGCGCGAGTTCATTAAGATTGACCTCGATCGTGACGGCACCGATTGGCGTCCCTTGCTGATCGCTCATGGTCATATTGAGCTGTGAACGCCAGGTATCAGAATCTTCATCATATTCGGCTTCATCAATGAAGACGGCGTTGGCTCCGTTGGGGAAGGTGTTTTTGAACTTGGCCTCGTCCCCCTGCCAGAAATCGGAAGTGATCGAGCTTTGCCCGACATTAAGGCCGGCAGCGTCCATGACAAATATTTCGGCAAACAGACCACCGGAACGCGCCTGGATCTGTGTCAGATAGCTGGAAAGAGGATTGGTCAAAATGGCTGCGACCAGCGGCTGATCCTCGGCTTCGCGTTCCGCCACCCATTGTTTGTCGGCAGCATCGATCTGATCCTGCGTCATTCCTTTGCGCAAACGGTTCTGTGACGAGATCGAAAGTTCAACCACAGGGTTCGCAAGCCATTCCCTTACACCACGGATGGTGTCATCCGTAATCAACTGATCAGGCGCGCCAGGCAAATCCGACTTGGCATTCGCAGCAGTAATGCCAAACGAAGTGCCAATCATCAGACCCGTCACCATAACAAGGTGTTTTGTCACTTTCATAACGCTTCCTACCCCTCCGTATGTATGAATAAAGCTATCCCTTGGTATAGATTATACAGAGAAAAACCTGTTCATCAACTACTTTTAGGCGCAAGGGGATATATACAGACACGCATACGCCATCCGATATCCCCATATGGGGATGCCAGTTAAGCCATTGGAGGGGCTGAAAGATAATAAAGGGGGGGCAATAAAGAAAAAAGCGGCGGGAAAACCGCCGCTGAGTTTGGTTGGGACACGAGCAAACTGCAGAAGATTACGTTGTTCCAGGCGCAAGATGCGCCCCTGCAAAGAACAACTGTCCGATCACATATATGCATAGGGTGTGCCAGTTTTTGGCATCATCTTGAAATCGCAGAATTTGGCCGATTATTGATTGAAAAAATCTGATAAGACAACTACTTCAAAATTAATTTGCAATTTGCGACATCAATATTTGCAAAATGCAACAATCATTCTTTGCATTTTGCAAAACGCAATTTAAGTCAAATGGCAGCAGGATTGATCTGTAGATCAACCGGCGTTGCGGCGTGCCGGCTTACGCTTTTTCCGGTTTCCGAAATTCAGCAAAGCAGGAGCGTTTTCAATGATTTCCTGAAGAATTTCCTTGGCAATCTCAAGGTCATCCTTGGCACCTTCATCAAGGTGGCTGATATATCGCGGATTGGAAATCATGCGCTCGGCTTCATAAAGCGTGCGAAGCTCGCTTTGAAACATCTCGCGCGCACCAAGCGGCAGAACCGGCTTGGCACTCATCACAAAGAAGAATTTCAGGCTGGTTTTGATCACGATGCGTAGCATCAGAATCTGCAATTTATGGAATTGCTCTTCGAGCTCGTCCTTTTTCGGATGCTTTTCAAGCTTTGCAAGGCGGTCCGTAATCACCAGCGAAAGCGCTTTGAAATTATCGACTTCCTCGCGGAAAGGCCGGTAACCTGTCACTTCCGTTGTATCGACCGTCTTCTCGATCACATCTGCCAAAGCCACAAGCCTGCGCGCCTGCGCTTCAAGTTTGGACAGAAACTTCTCGACTTCATCCCGATATTTTCGCTGTGTCGCCTGGTTCATTGTTTTTATATGCCACCAAAAGCAATTGCCCGAAACAACTGTTCCGGGCAATCACAATAACGCGCCAAAACTTAATGACAAGGTAATCGATCACAGGGCAATCAGTTTGCCATTTCCGGATCTTTTTCCTTTTTCGACCCGCCACCATTTTCTTCTGGATAACGGAAGATAACGGCATCGTCTTCGATATCGACCAGAACAGCCCCGCCCTTTTCGAGTTTGCCAAACAGCAATTCCTCGGCCAGCGGCTTTTTGACGTGTTCCTGAATGACACGCCCCAGCGGACGCGCCCCAAAGGCCGCATCATAGCCCCGTTCGGCAAGCCATGTCCGCGCAGCTTCGGTCAGTTCAATCGAGACATTCCGATCCGCAAGCTGGACCTCAAGCTGCAGGATGAACTTGTCGACAACCATTTTGACGACATCGGGCATCAGATTGGCAAACGGAATTACCGCATCCAGCCGGTTCCGGAATTCCGGGGAGAAGGTCCGCTTGATCGCTTCTTCGTCCTCGCCGGTACGCATTTCGCGTTTGAAGCCGATTGGCGGCTTTGCCATATCCGATGCACCGGCATTCGTTGTCATCACAAGAACGACATTCCGGAAATCAACCGTCTTGCCGTTATTGTCCGTCAGCTTGCCATGATCCATCACCTGCAAAAGAATATTGAACAGGTCCGGATGGGCTTTTTCGATTTCGTCAAGCAGGACAACCGCATGTGGGTGCTGATCAACGGAATCGGTCAGAAGCCCGCCCTGATCAAACCCGACATAGCCGGGCGGAGCCCCAATCAGGCGAGAAACGCTGTGGCGTTCCATATATTCCGACATGTCGAACCGTATGAATTCGATCCCCATGACATGCGCCAGCTGCTTAGTCACTTCGGTTTTACCAACTCCCGTCGGGCCGGAAAACAGATAGCTGCCAATCGGCTTTTCCGGTTCGCGCAGACCGGCACGCGCCAGCTTGATCGCGCTGGCAACAGCCTCAATCGCCTTATCCTGACCAAATACAACGGTCTTGAGATCGCGTTCGAGATTGGCCAACGCCTTGCGATCATCCGTCGACACCGATTTTGGTGGTATGCGGGCAATCTTGGCGACGATTTCCTCGACATCGCGTTTGGAAATCGTGCGCTTGCGCTTGCTTGGCGCCACCAGCATCCGGGATGCCCCGACTTCGTCAATCACATCAATCGCGCTATCAGGTCGCTTGCGGTCATTGATATAGCGTGATGCCAGCTCGACCGCGGACCGAATGGCCTCGTTGGTGTATTTGACGTGATGATGTTCCTCGTAATAGGGCTTGAGCCCCTTGAGGATTTTAATGGTATCTTCGGGTGACGGTTCTTCGACGTCAATTTTCTGGAAACGACGCACAAGGGCGCGGTCCTTTTCGAAATGACCGCGGAATTCCTTGTAAGTCGTCGAACCGATACAACGAAGCGAGCCGCTGGCCAAGGCCGGTTTCAACAGGTTAGAGGCATCCATCGCCCCACCCGATGTCGCGCCCGCGCCAATCACCGTGTGAATTTCATCAATGAACAGAACCGCACCATCAAACTCTTCAAGTTCCTTGACGACCGCCTTCAGGCGCTCTTCGAAGTCACCACGATACCGCGTCCCCGCCAGAAGCGCCCCCATATCAAGAGAGAAAATGGTGGCATCCGCAAGGACCTCGGGGACATCACCATCAACAATGCGACGCGCCAAGCCTTCGGCGATGGCGGTTTTACCGACCCCCGGATCGCCAACATAAAGCGGGTTGTTCTTGGTGCGACGGCACAGGACCTGAATAGTGCGTTCAATTTCGCTCTGGCGACCGATCAACGGATCAATCTTGCCATTCTGCGCCTTGACATTAAGGTTCACGCAATAGGCCTTGAGCGCCTCGCCCTCGCCAGCGGCGGCACCTTCTTCAGCATCGGTTGTCGCACCGGGTGCAACTTCTTCCTCGGCACCACGCGGAATGCGGCGTTCGTTCAGTTCTGGCGCCTTGGCAATTCCATGGGAAATGTAATTGACCGCATCCAGACGGGTCATGTCCTGCAATTGCAGGTAATAGACCGCATGCGATTCACGTTCAGAGAACAGTGCAACCAGCACATTCGCCCCTGTTACCTCTTCTCGCCCGGAAGACTGAACATGAATGGCTGCGCGCTGTATCACGCGCTGGAAACCAGCCGTCGGTTTGGGATCCACCAAACGCGCACTGATCAGGCCGGAAAGCTCGCTATCAGCAAACTCCAGCAGATCCGAACGCAGACGATCAACGTCCACCCGGCAGGCTTTCAGAACAGATAACGCGTCCTGATCTTCGGTCAATGACAACAGAAGATGTTCCAGCGTTGCATATTCATGACGCCGCTCAGAGGCATATGCCAGCGCACGATGTAAGCTTTCTTCAAGGTTACGTGAGAGCATGTTTCACTCCTTCTCTAACGTGCACTGCAGCGGATGCTGATTTTGCCGCGCCAGATCCATGACCTGGTTGACCTTGGTTTCCGCAATCTCGTAGGTGAAAACCCCACAAATTCCGACCCCCTTACGGTGGACCTGAAGCATGATCGCGGTCGCCTCTTCCCGGCCCTTTTCAAAGAACCGTTCAAGCACATGGACAACGAATTCCATGGGGGTGTAGTCGTCATTCAGCAACAACACCTTGTACATGGACGGCTTCTTCGTCTTTGGCCGTGTCTTCGTTACGATCCCCGTATTCGGGAGACCACCACCGTCATTGTCCTGATCACTCATAATCTGCTTACCGGAACCCTTTTGTTCTGCATTGTCTCCATGATAGGTCATTGAACATCTGTTTCAAAGTCCGCAGCGACAAAACGTTTCTAACCTCATCCCAAATTCATGTAGGCCGAGAATTCCGTGCTGCAAGATCATTGATCAAACTTCATCATCTTTGCCGTAAATATCGGTACAAAAAATAAAAACGGACATGGCTGCCAGCCATGTCCGTCCCGATACATTAACTACGGCAAAATCCTAAGTGCGTCGGGTTGCTTACTTGAGCGGAACACCAGCAGCCTTGGACATTGCAGCAAATCCGTCGGTGAAAGCAGCGAACATCATTTTCTGAATCTTTTCGCCTTCGGACATGCCGGACTCGACATAGCGCTTCAATATACGCTCGTTCAGTTCCTGCAGTTCAGAAAGGCTTTCGACCTTTGAAAGCGCTTCGAAATCAGCTTGGGATGCATCAACTTCCCGCTGCGCCCAGGATGCCAGCTCAGCACCAAAGGAACCGCTTTTTTCCATCAGTTCAGATGAAACCTGCCATACGCCTTCGAAACTTTTTTGCTGCGTTTCGATCAGTTCTTCGTATCTGGCCATCATTTGCGTTCCTGCATCGGAGAATATGTCAGCCTGCTCGGTAATCTTTTCTGTCACCTGAGCAAGAACGTCATTGACCGCCGTTAGACTTCCTTCCAGAGCATCCTGGGTTGCTGCAACCATGGTATCGACTTCCGGTGCTTTCCAAAGCTCTGTGAACGGCTCAAGGCTGATCGCACCAAACGCGGGCACATCACCGGCGGCTGTCGGTTGGGCTGCAACCTTTACCTCGACAGCAGCTTTTTGGGTGTCTTTAGCTTTCGTCTCTGCCTTTACCGCCGCTGTCACTTTTGCGGGAGCAGCCTCTTTCTCTTGCTCTGTCACGATGGAGGCCTTCTTTGCTGGGGGGGGCGTTTCGGAAATCGCACCAGATACCTTATCGCTGGAAACCGAAACTTTGGATTCGCTGGCCGCTTTGGGGGCAGACATAACCGTATTCTTTTTCGATGTGGTTGTTGCCTTCGGACGGCTTGCCGGTTTGGGGCCCGCCGTTGTCTTCTTTCTGGCTTGCTCGGGCGCAGATTTGCTTTCCGCTGCTTCTGCTTTTACCGGGTCATCAGCCTTGGCCGGAGCCTCAGCCCCTTTAGCGGCAACAGGTTCTTTCTTCGCCTCCGGCACTACAGCATCCGGTTTTGAAGGCTCCGCAACCGGAGGATGGCGCAATGCCTCTGCCTCAAGCGCGCTTGCGGTTGTGACGACACGCTTCGGCCGCTCTGTTGCAGCCTCGGAAATTTCAGCTGTCTCGACCTTTGCCGGGGAAGCAGCCGACTTTTTACCGCCATCAGAAGCTGTTTTTTGAGGCACTGCCTTTGGGCGAGAGACCTTCACCGGATTAGCATTTGTTGAAGCGGGCGCAGATTTTTTGCGAGGAGTCACCATGTGCCGACCTCCTTGAATTGGGCTTGGCATTCAGAAATTATGTTGCATCGCAACATAACCCTAGATGGAATAGCAGTGCGCCGTCAAGGTTGCTTTGGTGACATTTTAAAAGTCGTGAATGGGTCAAGCACGCCCGGGAGAACGGATTATCTTGATTCTCGGAAACCGATTGTAAAAAACCGGCATACGTTCAACCGCTTAGGCGGGAAATTACGTTAATCCTGATATTCAGGACGCTAAAAAAACAAAAATGGCACGGGTTATGCCGTGCCATTTTCATCGAAGATTCCTGAAACGGATCAGCTTATTTCAGCTGATTTCCCCGCACGGTACGATAGAAATGGCGAGACTCGGCTTTCTTGTCATTCTTGCTGAAAAACGGATCAGGCTGCTTTGGCGCACCGAAAGCTGGCGGCTGTGGAAGTGTTTTTTCCAAACCCGACAGGTTTTCGAGCACATTCGGGAAAGTCAAAGCGCGCAGATCATCCTTGGTAGACGTCCAGGCGGCGAGCGTGATGCTTTGCGATGAACAGCCAATCGCAACCCAGTAATAATCGTCAGAATGCAGGCGCAATCCGTCGCGGCTTTGATATCCGAAACCATCGGCCTGAAGCGCATCGGTCAGTGCAAGATATTGTCCGCGCGACAGGTTTTCCCGCGATTCCGTCCCGCCGAAAGCACCAAGGGGGGCTGTGACCTCGACATTGACCTCGCTTACGTCAAGCGGACCGAATATCCGCGACACCATCTCAAACTGCTCTGCACCGTTCCTGGGAATAAGGTCGTAGCTGCGCGTTTCTTTATAATAATCAGCATTATAGACGATGCGAATCCGTCCTTCTGCATCCCCGGCAGAACATGCGGTTCGAATGTCATCCGCATTGATAAACGAGAACCAGCTACCCTTGCGCACCAGCGGATTTTCGATATCGCTTGTACCGGTAAAACTGCACGCAGAAAGCGCCATCAAACCTGCTGCACACAGCGCGCCACCACTTAAAATTGATGATTTTGTTCTTATGTTACTGACAACAGACATTATTTTTTTACGCATTCGATCCTCGATTTTTAACCTTCTGGCGGATATAAATTGAGTCTGACGAAAAAATAAGACCGCAACAAGGCGACTACTCAGATTATCTGAACAAGCGTTAAGCATTTTTTTAATGCCGCGATGAGACACTAACCATATTTCGTCTTGGGGATCACCGTTAAAGCCGAGCCCGTCAAATGCGTTTTAAGACCCGTCTTGGGCCAAAAGCGATGGCCACCGTTAGTACTGATCAGAGTCGACCGATGTGGCAATCGCAGGGTCGCAGGATTTACTGCGTCCTGTCCGTGATGCTGCTGATCATCGCTGCTGTTGTATTCACAACACCGGCAGCAATGGCACGCACCTATACAGCGATGGTTATCGACGCCGAAACCGGCGATGTCCTTCATGAATATCGCGCCGACCACAAAGTTTACCCTGCGTCACTGACCAAGATCATGACGCTTTACATGCTGTTTGATGCGCTGGATTCCGGTAAGGTATCGCTTTCGACACGCATGGAAGTTTCCAAACGCGCATGGGGACAGGCCCCTTCGAAATTAGGCCTTCAGCCTGGTGAGAAGATTTCGGTCGAGGATGCCATTCTGGCACTCGTTACGAAATCGGCAAACGACATTGCCGTTGTGGTCGCCGAGCATCTTGGCGGAACCGAGGTGAAATTCGCGCAGATGATGACCGCGAAAGCGCGCCAGATCGGCATGAAGAACACCACCTTTCGCAATGCATCAGGCCTTCCGAACCGTGGCCAGTTGACCACAGCCCGCGATATGATCCGGCTTGCGGTTTCGCTGCGCAAGGATTACGGCAACTACTACCATTATTTCAGCACCCAGAAGTTCAGCTATGGTAAGCGCACCTATGGCAACCATAACAATCTTCTGGCGTCCTATTACGGTACGGACGGCATCAAGACCGGCTATATCAATGCGTCGGGCTTTAACCTTGTCGCATCGGTCAACCGCAATGGTCGCCGTTTGATCGGCGTTGTCTTTGGTGGCCGGACAGCGCGGTCACGCGATGACCAGATGAAAAAGCTTCTTGATCAGGCCTATCTTGAACTGAAAAAAGACGGCGAAATCATCGCGCCGCGTCCCCGCATCAGCCCCGATGGCAAAATTCTTCCGGCTGATACCCAGCTTCTGATGGCCAAGCAGAACAACGCCAATGAAGTCGAACAGCCCGGCCGCATTGATACCGAAACCGTTGTCGCCCGCCTGTCGCCGGAAACCGGCGGATGGGGCATTCAGGTTGGTGCGTTCAGCGATCAGCGTCGCGCACAGGAAGCCGTCCTTGCTGCGGCCCGCACAGCGCCGGAAGTCCTTCGGCTGACCCGTGCCGCTGTCGAGCAGCAAAGCAACGGATCGGGTGTTGTTTATCGTGCCCGCCTGCTTGGGTTTGGTGGCGAACAGGAAGCACGCAGTGCCTGTGCTGCCCTACGCAAGGAAAAGGTCGCCTGTATCCCGGTTAATGCCGGTGATGCCGGGTAGACAACCTGCCTCAAATCAAAAAGCCCGCTGAATTTCTTCAGCGGGCTTTTTTGTGCCTTCCAGAAAATGATCTAGTGGCCACCACCGGGTGCAAAGAAATCATCCGAAGTCAGACCGCTTTTTTGCAGCTGTTCGGTTACCTGTGCTTTCAACCGCAGCAAACCGCTTTCATCAGCGGCCTCGCAACGGGCCACGATCGCAGGCTGGGTATTGGAAGCACGCAACAACCACCAGCCGTCATCCGTGCTTACACGCACACCATCAATTCCACTGACTTCAGCACCAGCTTCGGACAAACGACCACGTACTTCTTCGATCAGGGCGAACTTGCGGTCATCCAGGCAGTCGATGCGGGTTTCCGGGGTATTGACGGCCACCGGCATCGCATCACGCCAGTCATCAAGGCTTTTGCCACTCTGAACCAGAATGCGATACAGCCGGACCGCTGCATACATTGCATCGTCATAGCCATAGTAGCGTTCGGCAAAGAAGATATGGCCGCTCATTTCACCGGCAATCGGTGCCTTTGACTCAACCATTTTGGTTTTGATCAGGGAATGGCCGGTCTTCCACATGATGGCGTTGCCACCAAGGCGAGTAACCTCGTCAAACAACGTCTGGCTGGCTTTGACATCGGCAATGATCGATGCACCCGGTAGACGCCCGAGAACGTCGGCAGCATAAATCTGCAGCAGCTGATCGCCCCACAACACACGCCCCTGCCCGTCAACAACACCGATACGATCACCATCGCCGTCAAAGGCGACACCCCAGTCGGCATTCAGCGATGCCACCTTGGCCTTCAGATCGACCAGATTGGCCTCGACCGTCGGGTCCGGGTGATGGTTTGGGAAAGTGCCATCGATCTCGTCAAACAGCAGATGGTGGTTGCCCGGAAGCTTTGCAGTCAGTTTGCGAACCACATCGCCCGCGGCACCATTGCCACAGTCCCAGACAATCGTCATCGGCTTAGCAACATCACAATCAAGTTCCGTCAGTAACCGTTCGACATAGTGGTCTTCGATATCAATGTCGGTAACCGAACCAGTACCGATTTCGAAATCACCCGATGCAGCAATACGGCCCAACTCCTGAATGGCTTCGCCAAACACCGACTTTCCAGCATTGAGCATCTTGAAACCATTGTAATTCGATGGATTATGCGACCCGGTCACCATGATGCCAGCATCGGTTTTCTGGTCATAAACCGTGAAATAGAGCATCGGAGTTGGCCCACGCCCGATCCGGACAACTTCACAACCGGTCGAAACGATCCCTTCGACAAGCGCCCTTGCCAGTTCGGGCGAACTCAGCCGTCCGTCCCGGCCAACGGCAACCCGTTTTCCGCCAGACTGGCGCACTTTCGTTCCGAATGCCTTGCCAAGAGCAAGCGCATCGGCCGCATGCAGGGTTTTGCCCACGATACCGCGCACATCATATTCGCGCAGCACGGAAGGATCAAAATTGTGTCCGGCAGAGATGGTCATAGTTCTAACTTAGCCTCCGATTGATGCACGCCCGATGCAGGAATAGCTGAAACCCTGTTCTGCCATCTCGCCGGGGTCATATACATTTCGCAAATCCACCACGATCGGGTGTTTCAGCGCAGATTTGATGCGATCCAGATCCATCCCGCGGAACTCGTTCCATTCGGTCAGAACCACCATCGCATCGGCACCTTCAAGGGTGTCAAAGGCGGTATCGCAATAAATTATGTCTTCAAGAAGCTTTTTTGCTTCTGTCATGGCTTCCGGGTCATAGGCCTTGACCGTTGCGCCCGCCGCAATCAGGGCCGGCACAATGTCAAGGCTTGGCGCATCGCGCATATCATCGGTATTAGGCTTGAACGCCAGCCCGAGGATACCGATGGTTTTGCCCGAGACCGAGCCACCACAGGCCGAAATGATGCGATCAGCCATGGCCTTTTTGCGCTGCGTATTTACATCGACCACAGTTTCAATAATGCGCAGGGGGCTGTTATGTTCCTGTGCGGTACGTACCAGCGCCAAAGTGTCTTTCGGGAAACATGACCCGCCATAACCCGGCCCGGGATGCAGGAATTTCTTTCCGATACGTCCGTCAAGCCCGATACCGCGCGCAACATCATGAACGTCGGCACCAACCTTTTCACAAAGATCGGCGATTTCGTTGATGAAGGTGATCTTGGCTGCAAGGAAGGTATTGGCCGCATATTTGATCATTTCCGACGTTTCGCGCGAGGTGAAGACAATCGGTGTTTCAATCAGATAAAGCGGACGATAAAGATCACGCATCACGTCACGGGCGCGTTCGTCGGTCGTTCCGATCACAACACGATCAGGCCGCATGAAATCACCAATTGCGGACCCTTCGCGCAGAAATTCGGGGTTGGAAACCACCGCGAACTCCGCATCCGGTCGCCGTTCACGAATAATGCGTTCGACTTCGCGCCCCGTGCCGACCGGTACGGTCGATTTGGTCACGATGACGGTAAAGCCTTCCATTGCGTCTGCAATTTCTTCGGCTGCGGCATAAACGTAGCTGAGATCGGCATGACCATCACCACGACGCGTCGGCGTGCCAACGGCAATAAAGACCGCCTCGGCACCTTTCACCCCTTCCTTAAGATCGGTCGTGAATGTCAGACGCCCCGCCTTGACGTTATTTTCAACAAGAACATCAAGGCCCGGTTCGTAGATCGGCATGATGCCGTCTTCAAGACGGGCAATCTTTGTTTCATCCTTGTCAACACAGATAACGTCTGTGCCAAATTCCGAGAAACAGGCGCCGGAGACAAGCCCAACATATCCGGTCCCGATCATTGCTATGCGCATGGATGCTTTACCCCAATAGTCGTCATTGGCAGGAGTCTGTCCCGGCTCCTGCCAAAAGATATTAAGTGAATTCTATTATTCCGCGGCTTCGCCGGCGGCGAATTCGTGAATAAGATTGCGAACGTCATCACGCATGTCTTCGCGTGCCAGAGCGAAAGACATGGTGGCCTTCAGGAATCCGATCTTGTTGCCGCAGTCAAAACGACGACCTTCGAAGCGATAGCCGTAAAACGGAACTTTTCCAATCATGGCCGCCAGCGCATCCGTAAGCTGGATTTCATTGCCCGCACCACGCGGAATATTCTCAAGGACTTCAAAGATACCCGGATCAAGGATGTAGCGGCCAATCGCCGACAAGGTCGATGGCGCGTCTTCGGGCTTGGGCTTTTCAACCATGCCGCAGGCGCTGACCAGTCGGCCATTGGTGCCTTCGACTTCAAGCACCCCGTAACGCTGGGTTTCCTCGCGCGGGACGTCCATAACGGCAACCATATTGCCACCCGTCCGGCCATAGCTTTCGACCATCTGCTTCATGCAAGGCACTTTTGACTGGATCAGGTCATCGGCCAGAAGAACGACGAAGGGCTCGTCACCGACAAGAGATTTGGCGCACAATACGGCGTGACCAAGCCCCAGAGGATTGCCCTGACGGGTATAGGTCACACGACCATTTTCCGGGATCATCGCAAGCGAGGTTTCAAGCGCATCATGTTTGCCGCGCTCCATCAGGATCGCTTCGAGTTCGGCAGAACGGTCGAAATGGTCTTCGATTGCGGTTTTGCCACGACCGGTTACGAAGATGAATTCTTCGATGCCCGCCGCGATTGCCTCTTCAACTGCATATTGAATAAGCGGCTTGTCTACCACTGGCAGCATTTCCTTGGGCATTGCCTTGGTTGCTGGCAAAAAACGGGTTCCCATACCCGCAACCGGGAATACAGCCTTTTTGATTCGCTTCGACATGCCTTTTTTCCTTTGTTTTGACCGCGTCATACCCGCCTCATTCGCATTCGGCCAATCTTATGCTTCTGCCACATTTCAAGAACGCGGATCAAGCGAGTGCGCTGTTTATTCAGTTCAATCTTTAAAAAGCTGTAACAGGAGGCTCCGGGCCGCATTGATTTTGGATGCAAGATAATCCGATCCGCCATGATCCGGGTGAACTGCCTTGATCAAGACCTGATAGGCCCGATTAATCTCCTCGCGCGTCGCCTGTTCGGAAACACCAAGGATTCTTCGGGCCTCACCTGCATTCATCTCTCCGCTACGAAATCCACTGTCAGCTTGCTCGTAATCGTTTCCGGCACGGCCGTTTCCATTATCATTTTCACCCCGGGACGCCTGCCAGTTCTGCCATCCTGAACAATCCGGTCGGCGTTCCAGATAGGTTTCCAGAACAGTCTGGCTTTGATCTTGTGCGCCGCAACATTCGACATAAAGCACGCGCATCTCGTCAACCCCGAGCGTATCCAGATTCCGCCCAACCATCGAGCCGCGCACGATTGTGCCAGCCAATTGACCGCTGTCGTGATCAAGATACATGTGCAGATAATCCGTTTTTATCTCCGATACCCGTCCTGAACTGGCAGACGCACGCCCGGAAGGCCTGCCACCGCCAGAGCGGGCAAAACCGAACATCCTGCGCAATAATGGCCACAATAAGCCAATTTTGAGGATTCTAGAGAGGAAGGGTATGGCAGCAACAAGGGCGGCAACCATGGCCGCAAGCTTTCCGGTCAGAAGCAACCAAGCTGCCAGCACGCCCAGCGACAGAACGACGACCCACATCCCGATCTTTCTGACGTCCTTTGGCTCGGCTGACGATAACCATCTGATGATAAATCCGGCAGCAACGAAAAGCCCTATCCCCAACAAGAACCATTGCATTATCGGGGTTTCCGCAGTTGGGAGCCCAGCAGTTTGACATCCTGCGATGATGTTTTATGGCCGTATTCCTCGAGCGCGTTGATCCCGCCAACCGCATAACTTGCAACCGCGCCAAGCAAATCGCGTAAACGGTCTGCTGCACTGGCATCAAAACGGGCAAAAGCACCACCGGTGATCCGGGCAATTTCGCGGAAGGCAGTCTCGGCTTTCACGTCATATCCTTCCTGAAACATGAATGCCTTGATCCCCTTTAACGCCAGTTTCCCCGCCAGCCCGGCGAGATTATCGATATCTTCCTCGAGGCAATCCCCGACATAAATCAAGGCGTTGATCTTTTTATCGCGCGCCTGCCCTTCAACATGACCAAGCACCCGGGCAAGCTGTGTATGCCCCGCACGACAGGTGACTTTTGTCATGGAGTCACGCAACCTTGCCGCATCCCGATACCAGGCACTGGCCTTGCATTCCGAAATACCACGGAAGAAAACAAGCTGAATATCCAGTGTGCTGCCAATGCCTGCGACGGCATCAAACATTTCAGCCTGCAGAACCGCAGCACTATCCCAGCTTGGCTGACGGCTGGCCGTTGCATCCATCGCAAAGATCAAACGCCCGCGCGCAGGACCAGAAGCCGGTGCAACAGCAGCCAAAGTGCGCGCCTGCTTCACAAAGGCGGTCACGTCTGTATGGTTTGAGACATCAGACGCAACACGGCTTTGCTGTTTGGCTTGTGTTTCGGGTGTCGATTTGTTTCCGGGCACGGGCACCAACCATTTTTCAGGGCACGATCACCCTGATATAGGGGCGCTTATATCAGATCGGCAACTCTTCGCCATCTGCCGGTGTGAAGCCGATTATTTCCAGCAGGGCACGAACTTCCTGCCGGGCTGCCATGTGCGACATGCTAAGCGGGATTCCCACCCCCTTCTCGCGAAGGTCAAGTAGGGTCAAACCTTTCAGGAACAATTCCCGGTAGATCACGCGTTCGCCAAAGCCGGGCGCCACACGGAACCGGATACGCGCTGCCAGCTTTTCGACGATTTCGGCGATATCACGTTTGTTGCGTGCATCAAGGTGTGACAGACGATTACGCATGACGATCCAGTCAATCGTGCCGCCATCTACCGCTGCACGGCGTTTACGTGCATCCCAGACCATTTCGGCATAGATACTGGGTCCTTTGATATCAAGGGTGTCCGGATCGATCCTAGCGAGCATATCAAGATCGATATAGCTGTCATTAATCGGGGTCACCAGCGTATCGGCACAGGAATGCGCAAGACGCGACAGGTAATTGTCACTGCCCGGGCAATCCATCACCACAAAATTGCAGCCCATCACCAGTTCGCCAAGTGCATTGGTGAAACGCTCCCGCTCGTCAAGCTTGGCGGCATTGCCATCATCAAGCTCGCTGCGGTAAATCGGACGATGATCCGGAACAGGCAGTTTCAGCTTTTTCTGTTCGTTAAATGAAATCCGGTTTTCAACATATCGGGTCAGGGTCCCCTGACGGGCGTCAATATCGAGCGAACCAACGGAAAATCCCATTTTCATCAACGATACGATCAAATGCATCGCCGTTGTCGACTTTCCGGATCCACCTTTTTCGTTGCCAATCACGATCACATGGGCGCGCTTCGCGCCTGGCTGCTTGGCGGTAGCGATCTGTTGGCCTGCGCTTTCCCCGGTTGCGCTGGTCTCGTGCACCGTCATTGAAGTTTGCTCCGTTATTCAGGCAATTTTCTGTCCCCAGGGCCGAAACCCTGCTTCCAATGAGCGTCTTTGCCCGTAAAAATCAAGAACAAAGAATTTCATTGAAGGCAAGTTGTCTACTGGCCCCTAGCCAATCTATCACCGTACAGGTAAAGATAGGAGTAGGGAAAAATGATTTCACCAGCAATAACATGAAGGAAGGACGCAAAGTGACCAATCGGGGGGCCCTTTGGGGTGGCGTAATTGCCGGCACTTTGATGATGCCCGGAATGTCGTCTGCGAACGCGCAGGATGTTGGCGGGTTCGAGCAGATTCCAGCGGATCAGAGCCCGCTTTCATTTAAATCCGATATACCGGTTACAATGGTCTTTCTGCGCCAATATCGCGAAAACAGCACCGTTTTTGTTGGTCGCTGGCTGTCGCCTGCGGCGGAAGGCAGTATCAAAGGCGCAAGCGATGATCTGTTTGTTGAAAGCGTTTTTTCGACTTCCGCCCCGGGCTTTGCCTTTAACAATGAAATGTCGTCCGAACAGCTTTTGGAGATGTTTGACGGATTACGCGGACGAAGTGCCACCAATGGCATGAATTTCATGCAAGATACCCGATACGGGCCGATTGAAATGACCCCCTTCATTCGCGCCGGTTCACAATGCGTGTCGTTTGTCGGTCAATGGAACCCGGATAAACCAACCGTGCGTGGCAGTCGCCTGCTTGGTTACTATTGTGACCCGGTCGCGCGCCAGACCATGACAGATTTCACAGCCCCGCCTAAACAGCTTGATGCGGTTGATGCCCAGCTGTTCGGGGCTAATTTCTTTGCACGGTTTGACGTGCAGCTTCCCGATGGTGTCGTGATCCCGTCAACGCAAGCAACCCCGGAAATTGTCGAAACACCGTCACCAGCGGCACTTCCAGATAGCAATACGACAGACACACCGTCCGAAGGATTACCGATCACCACCAACTGGCAAGGATCACGCGGACAGGGAATGCTGAAATTTGATCAGCCCTCCGGCGAAGGCACAATGATTATCGATAGTGACCTTCGCCATTGTGAAGGCATCTGGCGGCATGATGGCGGCGCTTATCAAAGCAACACATTGCCGTTTGGCAGCTGGTATGTGTTCTGTGACGACGGGGCATCTGCACGTGGCCATTACACAAGCGAAGACCCCGGCAGCGTGACCGGCGAAGGTCAGGACAATCAGGGCCAGGCCGTTTATTTCCGTCAGATCAACCCTTAAGCCCCGGACAATTTTTTCAACATGACCACCGATATTCAAACCGTCATCATCGGCGCCGGCGTTGTCGGCCTTGCCTGCGCACGCGCCCTGGCCAACGCCGGTCGGGAAGTTCTGATTATCGAACGTCACGATGCAATCGGAACCGAGACCAGCGCACGCAATAGCGAAGTCATCCATGCCGGTATTTACTATCCAAAAAACAGTCTGAAGGCGAGGTTCTGCGTGGCAGGACGAGATATGCTGTATCGCTATTGCGCAGAAAACGGCATTGATCATAAACGAACCGGCAAGCTGATTGTCGCAACCCACGACGATCAGATACCCGCCCTGCGCGATATTGAAAAACGGGCGCAGGAAAATGGGGTCCATGACCTTGTCTGGCTTGACGGACATGACGCGATTGCGCGCGAACCGGCCCTGAACTGCGTGGCAGCACTTGAAAGTCCGTCAACCGGCATTATTGATTCCCATCAGCTGATGGTGACCCTATTGGGCGAGGCAGAGGCAAACGGGGCAACTTTGGCACTTAATACCGATGTTGTGTCCGCGAAATTTGAAAACGGCATTTTTGCCATCGAAACGCGTGACCGCGACGGTCAGGAGATGAGCCTGACCTGTACCGAGCTTCTGATCGCCGGGGGCCTGCATAGTCAGACATTGGCGCATAATTTTACCGGCCTGCCAGAACAGAGCATTCCGCCACAGCATTATGCACGCGGATGCTATTTCACGCTTTCGGGCAAGGCCCCCTTCTCCACCCTGATTTATCCGGCCCCCGAACAGGCCGGGCTTGGCATTCATCTGACCCTTGATCTGGGGGGACAGGCGCGTTTTGGCCCGGATGTGACCTGGGTTGAAGAACCAAACTATGACGTGCCCGAAGAAAAACGTGCGGGATTTGCAGCTGCCATTCGCAAATACTATCCGGCACTGGACGAAAATGCCCTGCAAACCGGTTATGCCGGTGTCCGACCAAAAATTCAGGCACCGGGCGAAGCCGCCCGCGACTTTCTGATTTCGGATCGCGAAACCCATGGCATTGATGGTCTGGTGATACTCTATGGCATTGAATCACCGGGATTGACGGCATGCCTTGCAATAGCGGACCATGTCCAAAATGTCTTTTCACGACCGCAGGCAAAGGCAGCGTCATGATGGCAGAAGCAGGCTGGCAAAAAGTACGCGATTTGAGCCGGGGAAAAGTTTCGGGCAAATTGACCATCAATCCGCGAAGCAGATTTCGCTGGAAACGCTCCCTTGTCGCCTTTGGTTTGGTAGTTGGCAGCCTTTGCGCGCCTGTCACGTTGACAGCTCCGGCAAACGCCCAGCAGTTGGAACCTTTCGTTCCTCCCCCCAACAGTCTTAGTTCACCGCGCAAACGAAGCGAGGCAACCGGAACGGAAAAGCCGGATGTTCAGTTTGCCGATGAAATGCGAAATTTCGTCATTCAACTCAGTCGGTGGGCGAAGTCCTATCGCAGCGATTTTTCGATCATTGCCCTTAATGGTCTGGAACTGACGGAATATCTTGAAACCACGCTGTTTGCATCGCGCGGGACGGCAGAGCCTGCACGCAACTATCTGCGTGCGCTTGACGGTATCATGATCGAAGCCCCGTTTTACGGTTTCGATAAATATGGCGAGCCCACAGATAGCGAGGAAACCAAATATATCCTTGGCTATCTGGATCGTCTGAAATCATCCGGGCTTGAATATTTCGCGCTGGACTACACCGATAAAAGCGATGCACAGCAGGCCGCACGCCAGAAGTTGCGGGACCTTAACGCACTTTATTACGCGGCTCCGCCGCCCGATAAGCAGCTTTCGACATTGGCGAAAGTACCGCGCACACCAATTGGCGCGAACCCGCATATCATCGATAATATTCGCGAAGCCAAAAATTACGCGATCGTGCTCGACAGTTCACCTTATGGAACCAAGGACGCATTTATCGACGCAATGATCGACACCAATTACGATGTCCTGATCATTGATCCGTTCCATCGCGGCACGATCCCGCTGACCTATGACGACATGAAGCGTCTGCGCTATAAAAAAGTCGGCACGCCGCGCACCATCCTTGCCTATCTGAATATCGGAACGGCTGAAACATATCGCTACTACTGGCAGAATAACTGGCGTGCGGGCAGCCCTGAATTCATCGGCGAAGGCAACCTTGATGCGCGCTGGGGGCAGGAACACCATGTCTATTACTGGTCACAGGCATGGCAGAATATTCTGTTCGGCAGCGAAAACAGCTATCTGGGCGGTATCATGAAGCTTGGGTTCGATGGTGTGGTGCTGGGCGGGCTGAATGAATATAGCTGGTGGCTGGATTACTAGATCCTGATCATGGCCACCTGCGAATTCATCACAACTCCGGGATATGCCGTCAGACCATTTGACGGTGACAGAGCAGATCGGGCAATCTTGCATCATTCCAAAACAATATGCCGCTGACAGGCAGTCCCCGGAGGTTTCGAATGTCTACGCCCATCATCCATTATTTCTTTGTTCAGTCCCCCTGGTCGTTCTTCGGGTTTAACCGCGTTGTCGAAATCGCACGCAAACATGATACACCGATCATACATAAGCCATGCCGGGCAGCGGATGTCTGGCAACATGGCGGCGGTGTTCCCTTGGCGCAACGCCCCAAACCGCGCCAAGAATATCGCATGGTCGAAATGAAGCGCTGGGCAGACTTTTTGAACATTCCGGTCAATCTGACCCCTGCCGCGTTTCCGGTGGACGAAACATTGGCCGCGCGCACCATTATCGCGGTTCAGGACGAAGACAAGGACCCGACCGGACTGATCCATACGCTGATGGGAGATATCTGGCTTCGAGATCGCAATATTGCCGAGCCACAGGTCGTCCGCGAGGCGCTTGTGACGAACGGATTGTCGGGCGAATACATCGAACATGCCGATTATCCGGCGATTGCCAAAATTTATGATGCCAACAGCGAAGCTGCAAAAGCAGACAATATCTTTGGCGTTCCGACATATTTTGCCAATGGCGAAATGTTCTGGGGACAGGACCGGCTTGATTTCCTTGATCGCGCACTTGCGAAGTAAGGCATTCCGATCATCACCGAAAACAACAAGGGCGGGTTGAAACCCGCCCTTGTTGTTTTGGCCGCTGGCCGGAAATCCCGTTGTGCCGGTTAGTCACGGCGTTTGACGTGATCGACAACAAAACCGTCGCAAGACGGGTAGGTGTTTTCGATCATGGCAAGTGCCTTGTATTCGTCCTTGGCAGCAACTTCGTGGGTCTGCACATCGGCCCAGCGATCATCAAAAACCTCGTGGGAACGATTCTCTTTGACGCATTCACGAACGGCCTGGTTGTGCAGTTCAACCTGATAAACGGTTTGACGTGGGTCTGTGAAAGCAGACATGTCCACCCGGTCTCCTTACTTTTGCCTGCGGCGCCCGCCCGACGCCGCCTGTGTCCTGAACCGGGAATTTCATAAAAATGAAACGCCCAACCACGAGTGTGGAACAAGTGGCTTAACGAGCCGTAAATCATCCGGCTGTATTCCATATTTAAATGAATTGATCCGGATTGAAGTGTGACGGTTTTGCATGGCTGGGTCCAAAATGGCGTAATTCTGCGGTGCGGCACGAATTCCTATCGCAGCGCAACTTATCTATTTCAGTTTATCCTTATACTTGGATTTCGGCCTTTCAAGCGCCGTTTGAACAACAAAAACGGGGTTGCGACGCGCAACGACAAATGCACAAGATAACCATAAATCGCAAAATACGCATTTCAGTACGCGAAAGATTATTTCAAAGCATCCTCCTCACGATCACAAAATTCCATCTTTTGTCGCGCGTTTTACCGAAACGGTCTTTTTTTAACCCAAAGGTGATTTTGAAATTGATCAAAAGCACGAAGCATCAAACATAAAGGAATAACCAAGGACCGACCCTTGCAGAATAACGAGCTTGCGCCAGGAGGCGACACCAGGATGAACGTTTTTTCCGACACCGCATTTGACGGCCATGAAGAGGTTGTTTTCGCCAGTGATCCCGACACCGGCCTCAAGGCCATTATTGCAGTGCACAATACCAATCTTGGCCCGTCGCTGGGCGGATGCCGTATGTGGCCTTATGCGTCGGAACAGGAAGCCATTCACGATGTGCTGCGACTGTCCCGTGGCATGACCTATAAATCAGCGCTTGCAAATCTGCCACTTGGTGGCGGCAAATCGGTTATTATCGGTGATCCGCGCAGTCAGAAAACGCCCGAGCTGTTTCGCGCAGTAGGTCGGGCTGTTGAACGGGTTGGCGGTCGCTACATCGTGGCCGAAGATGTTGGCACCAGCCCCGAGGATATGGAACAGATCGCCAGCCAGACCAAGCATGTCGGTGGTATTAATGACGGCAAAGATCCAGCACGGACCGGCGATCCGTCCCCCTTCACCGCCTACGGCGTTTTTATCGGCCTGAAAGAAGCGGTTCGCTTTAAAAACGGTCATGACGATCTTGCGGGGTTACGCGTTGCCGTTCAGGGGCTTGGCAATGTCGGCTATCACCTGTGTCGCATGCTGCATTCGGCGGGTGCACGACTGGTTGTGTCGGACCTAAATGCCAACAGCGTTAACCGGGCGGTCGAAGAATTCGGCGCTACTGCGGTTTCAACCGACGAAATCCTGTTCATTGATGCCGATATTCTGGCCCCCTGCGCGTTGGGGGGCGTCGTTAACGACCGCAGCATCGATAAAATCCGCGCCCGCATCATTGCAGGTGCCGCTAACAACCAGCTTGAAGCCGACCGGCACGGCGAAATGCTGCGCGAGGCGGGCATTCTTTATGCGCCGGATTATGTGATCAATGCGGGTGGCGTTGTCGAAGTCTATTATTGCCGCGAAGGCAGGCCGGTGAGCGAAACCAACAAGCATATCGAAGGTATCGCCGCCACCGTGCGCGAAATCTTTGAACGTGCAGACCGCCAAAACCTGTCGACCGGTTTTGTTGCGGACCGCCTGGCCGAGGAACGGTTCGGGAAGCGCTGATTTTCAAACCTGCCTGCATTCCCGGAACGCAGGCAGGTTTCCGGGTCTGAAAACAGCAAAGCCCCCGCTTGCGGAGGCGTCATCAAAATTTCCCGATCTATATTGGAGCTTATTCGGCGGCAATCGGAGCCACATTTGCGGTGACAGCGGCCGCATCATCGCAATCGCAATTGCCGCATGTTTTCGCCTGAAGCAATTCCGCACGCATGTGGCAGGCGCATTTCCCGCATTGCGGGGCACAGCCATGGAAACGGAATACGTCCGCAGGGCGCGTTGCACCACCTTCCTCGGCGGCACGACGAACATCGCGTTCTTTTATGGCGTTACAAATGCAAACATACATCGGCGTAATTGCAATCAGTTATTAATGACAGCAACCTACCTGTAATCCACATGCGAATAGTTTTCAAACACTTTTGCAACACGCAGATAAAAAAAGATCCCCCGCAAACTGGCAGATTTGCAGGGGATCGCGAGAAAATCTTTTAATCACAAGGTGATCAGACAGTTGCGATATGGCTGACGACGCGCTTGACACCCTTGATACGACGAACGATTGACAGCACTTTGTCGAGCTCTTCGCTGCTTTGGGCATCCCCCATGATGTAGACGATATTGTTCACGGACTGCCAACGGTAGTTCACCGAACTGACACCTTTTTCGGCCAATAACAATGCCTTGATCTGGCTTTCGATCCAAACGTCTGAACCTGTCTGGGTCGCCGAATCCGCCGGCACGGCATTTTTGCCATATTCGTCTTCTGCCTTGTGATAGGCCTCGATGGTTGCCGCATCGGCGACTTCAAGATGGTCATAGACAGTCTTGATGCGGCTGTCCTGTTTGACCAGCGACATCACATCAAAATATTTGCCTTTGGAATCGACCATGCCGGTGACCATCACCTGCTGTTTCCAGATATCGACATTCACGTCGATAAGGTAGGTATGGTCGACCTTAGAGAACTCGCCAAGGATGCCTGACTTGATCTGGGTATCAAGCCACTGGTCATTCCCGGTCCGGTCTTCCAGCGGCATCTGTAACGGCCCACAGGCCGCAAGCGGCGTCGCCAGCAAGGCACATACCGAAACAGCCTTCATCGCGTTGCGCCAGCCTCGGGAAATCGTGATCATCTTTGTGCTCCTTCTCATGCCGATGGATCGACATATTCAAATTCTTTCGAACCACTAATACAGCAGATCGCAATAAAGCTTTAACGCCCTGAACTGCCCGTGGTTCCGGCACATCTTGTGGCAGGCGATTATGACGAAAAAAAGCCCGCACACAATTGCCTGGGCATGTTTCGTCACAACACAAAGGCACAATATCGCCCCCCCAAAGAAAAGACCGGGGTATATCGCCCCGGTCTCTGGTGACGGATATAGCGATCCGTAAGATCAGTTTTCTTCCATCGACATCAGCGACGCGTTACCGCCCGCCGCCGTCGTATTGATGGTAATGGTTTTTTCGGTCGCAAAACGATGCAGGAATGTTTCGTCAGGCAACGCACCGTCATCGTCAGCACCGCTATCGGAAATCAGCGACAGGATCGCGCCGTCACGTTTTGCCAGAAGCTGCTTGAACGCCGTTACACGATCAAGGGGCGCAATACAGGATACACCGGCGACATCGCCATCATACATCACGGCAACGCCGACCTTAGATGACACAACGCCGACAAGCTTTATCGGGAGGCCTGCTTCGAGCGCAAATACCGGAAGATCACCAAGCCATTTCTGATCGCCTGCCACAATTACCGCATTGCCCGCAGCAAGGGCTGCGGCAATATGACGGATAATCCGGGATGGCTCGGCATCCTTTTCGGCCTGAACCAGATAGACACCACGTCCCAGCATATAAAGGTCGTTGGTTTCACCGGTCGGCCCGGGCATCCGGGTCGGCGCAACAAAGCCGTTTTCCGAAATTGCGGCAAAATTCGCGATCAGTTCGGCATTTTCCGACAATTCACTGACCGGGGCGGCTGCCAGTTTGGTCGCGAAATTTTCCAGAAGACGAACACGTTCATTGCCATCCGTCGCCTGCCATTTGACCTGTGCTGCCTGCAGGAAGCGGTATTCCTCGTCTGCCAGCGATGCCTTGATCACGATAGGCGAGCGGTCATCGGCAATGGCGGCACTACCAGCGGCCTTTTGACCGGCTTCAGTCACCGGCTTGGCAAAGCGTTCGACATAGTGCGGACCGCCTGCTTTCGGGCCGGTACCAGATTTACCCTGACCGCCGAACGGCTGCACGCCAACAACAGCCCCAATCATGTTGCGGTTCACATAGCAGTTGCCAACACGCAGCTTTTGCGAAATCTGGCGCACGGTGCTGTCGATACGCGAATGGATGCCCATCGTCAGGCCATAACCGGACGCATTGATCTGATCGAGAACCTTGTCCAGATCGCGCGCCTTGTAGCGAACAACGTGAACAACCGGGCCAAACACCTCACGTTCAAGAACATCAAGCGACGGAATTTCAAAGCAATGCGGCGCAAAGAATGTGCCGTCCTTGCATTCGGGCAAGATGTCACAGGCATGCAGCAGCTTGGCTTCCTTGGTCATGCGTTCGGCATGCGCGACAAGGGTTTTGCGCGATTTTTCGTCAATCACTGGTCCGACGTCGATATCAAGGAATTTTGGGTCACCAACGCGCAGTTCCTTCATCGCCCCGACCAGCATGTGGCAAAGTTTATCGACGATGTCTTCCTGAACGAACAGGACACGCAGGGCTGAACAACGCTGCCCGGCGGACTGGAATCCGGAAATGATCGCATCCTGAACAACCTGTTCCGGCAATGCGGTTGAATCGACAATCATCGCATTCTGGCCACCGGTTTCGGCGATCAAAGGCAACGGAACACCCGGGCGCTTTGCCAGCGCCTGATTTATGACCTGCGCCGTTTCAGTCGAACCGGTAAATGCCACCCCCGCAATACGCGGATCATTGATCAGGATATTGCCGATCACGCGCCCCGGCCCCGGCAGCAGCGTAAATGCAGCCCCCGGCACACCTGCGGCAAGGATAAGCTCGGCGGCCTTAGCCGCGACAAGCGACGTCTGTTCGGCCGGTTTGGCGATAACGGCGTTACCAGCCGCCAGTGCCGCACTGACCTGGCCCAAGAAAATCGCAAGCGGGAAGTTCCACGGGCTGATGCAGACGAAAATGCCGCGACCTTCAAGGATGCAGCCCTCGCGGAAGTTTTCTTCTGCCCGGTTGGCATAATAACGGCAGAAATCGACAGCTTCGCGTACTTCGGCAACACCGTCGGAATAGAGCTTTCCTGCTTCGCGTTGACAGAGCGCGATAAATTCGTCCATGTTGTCTTCAAGAAGATCACCTAGACGGCGCAGGCACGCGGCACGCTCAGTCGCCGCGGTCTTGTTCCAGATTTCATAACCTTTGGCGGCGGCAACAATCGCGGCCTCGACATCGGCTTCACCGGCCTGAACCAGTTCGCCGACTTTTTCGTTCCGGTTTGACGGGTTTAGAACATCAATCGCCTCACCCGAGACAAGCTTGCCATCAATCAGCGGTGCAGCATGCCAGATTTTACCCTCAATCGAGGCCAGCTTTTCGGCCAACGGCAGAAGCTTGGTCGTATCGGTCAGATCAATGCCCTTGGAATTGACTCGACCAGCACCATAAAGATCAACCGGTGCCGGAATTTTCGGATGGGCCTTGCGTGGCAGGGCAGCCATCTTTTCCACCGGATCGGCGATCATTTCCTCGATCGGTAGCTGTTCGTCCTGAATACGGTTTACAAAGCTGGTATTGGCACCGTTTTCAAGCAGACGTCGGACGAGATAGGCCAGCAAATCCTCGTGGGTGCCAACAGGTGCATAAACACGGCACGGCACGTTTTCACCATTTTTATCGACAATCTGTTCATACAGGGCTTCGCCCATGCCATGAAGACGCTGGAATTCAAACGTCCGGTCATTGCCAGCCATTTCCAGAACCGATGCCACGGTGTGGGCATTGTGGCTGGCGAACTGGCAATAGAATGCGTCGCGACGCGACAGCATGAAACGTGCACACGCCAGATAGGAAACATCGGTTGCGGCCTTGCGGGTGAAGACCGGATACCCTTCAAACCCGTTTTCCTGACTGTTCTTGACCTCGGTATCCCAGTAGGCCCCTTTGACAAGGCGCACCATCATTTTGCGCCCGACCTTGACCGACAGGTCGGCAAGCCATTCCAGCACGTGATAGGCACGTTTCTGATAGGCCTGCACCGCAAGACCGTATCCTTCCCATCCATCAAGATCGGGATCGGCAAACACTGCCCCGATCACATCAAGCGACAGGTCCAGACGATTGGCTTCCTCGGCATCAACAGTAAAACCGATGTCATATTTCTTGGCCAGCAGCGCAAGCTGTTTGAGGCGCGGCACAAGTTCATTCATGACGCGATCATAATTGGCGAAATCATAACGCGGATGGATCGCCGAGAGCTTTACCGAGATGCCAGGGCTGTTGATCGGGCCGCGATTATTCGCGACCTTGCCGATATCGTTGATCGCATCGACATAGGATTTGAAATAGCGATCCGCGTCTTCCATGGTACGCGCGGCCTCGCCCAGCATGTCATAGGAATAGCGATAGCCTTTTTCCTCGTTCGCCTTCGCCCGTTCGGCGGCCTCCGCAATCGTGCGGCCCATAACGAACTGACGCCCCATAATACGCATGGCATGGTTGAATGCCTTACGGATTACCGGCTCGCCCGAGCGTGCGATCATGCGTTTAAGCAACGCGCCCGGATCGGCCTTTTCCGCCTTGCCGAACTTGATCACCTTCCCCGTTAACATCAGTCCCCAGGTCGATGCATTGACAAAGAAGCTGTCGGAATGGCCAAGGTGACTTTGCCAGTTGGCGTCAAACAGCTTGTCCTGGATCAGCTTGTCGGCGGTGACCGCATCGGGAACGCGCAAAAGTGCCTCAGCAAGGCACATCAGGATGACGCCTTCCTTGCTTGAAAGCTCATACTCATGAAGCAGCGCATCGATGCCGCTTTTGCCATTATCGGCTTTGCGAACCCGCGCTACAAGCTGATAAGCCCGATCCTGAACGCGCGCAGATTGTTCGGGAGCCAGTCGGGCAGCCTCAATCATGCGTTCAACAACAACTTCTTCGTCAGTCCGATATGTTTCGCGGATTTTTGCGCGGACTTCGTTGGCTTGGGGCATATCGATGCGGAACATGGCGATGGCTTCTCCCTGCAAATGCAATTCTCCGGTTCCTTATGGGGAACGCAGAGTTTTCTCCTCATGTGGCCACAGACAATATATATGCACTCAAAAAATGTGCTGCCATTTTCCCCAAAAATACGATATATCATCCATTGAAAAACTTTTAGTGCAGTTATAAACACTGGTTATTAGATTAAAATGCAGAAGAATCATAAAAGCCTAGACAAGATTGACAAACAGATCCTGCGCGAACTTCAAAACGACGGACGCATGTCGAACGTTGAACTGTCACGTCGCGTCAATCTTAGCCCGACACCGTGCCTCGAACGTGTTCGCCGCCTTGAACAACACGGCTTCATCACCGGTTATATGGCGCTACTTGACCCCCGCAAACTCAATCAGTCGCTGGTGGTTTTTGTCGAAATAACGCTGGATCGGACGACCCCGGACGTATTTGACGTGTTTGCCACAGCGATCCGCAAACTGCCGGAAATCGAAGAATGTCACATGGTCGCAGGCGGCTTTGATTACCTGATGAAACTTCGGGTTGCCGATATGTATGCCTATCGCGAATTCCTTGAACGCCTGTCCTCTGTTCAGGGTGTCAGCCAGACTCATACATATGTCGTGATGGAAGAAGTAAAAGTACGCCCCGGCATCACGATCCCGTAAATTCGATAAATTTTGTTGCAATACAAATGCTTAGTGGCACACTATGACCAAGCCATCCTGCCAATGGCTTTGCCGGTATCGCCACGTGGCACACAGTTTCGCGTCATTATTTACGGGCCCCACAACATGTCGGAAGTCACTTTCTATTTCGATTTCTCGTCACCTTATGGTTACCTTGCGGCGGAACGCATAGACGCCTTTGAGGCCAGAACAGGCGTTACGGTCAATTGGTATCCGTTCATGATCGGGGCAGCCTTCAAGCAAACCGGACAAAGCCCGCTACTGGACCAGCCAATCCGCGGCGACTATTTCAGGCACGACATGGAACGCTGCGCAAAGATGCAGAACACACCGTTCTGCATCCCCGAAAAATTCCCCTATGCCGCACTGGTCCCGACCCGTGCCTATTACTGGATTGCATCAACCAAGCCCGCATTGGCGATCAAGTTCGCCAAGGATGTCTATCGCGGATATTTTGCCGACGGACTTGATATGTCGGACCCGGAAGTTGTCTTTGCTACAGCCACCCGGCACTCCATCAATGCCGGAGAAATCCGCGCTGCCGTCGAAAATCCGAAATGGAAACAACACGTCCGCGAAGTTACCGACGAAGCCATCGCACGCGGAGCCTTCGGGTCGCCGTTCTTTTTCTATGAAAACGAAGCATTTTTTGGCAATGACCGGCTTGAACATCTTGAACGCTGGATCAAACTGCGCAAGCAGATCGACGACTGATCCGATCAGAAAACGTGCCCATCGAAAATCCATAACCAATTAAAATATATAAGAATTTTACGACACTTTCCCTCACTCGAGATATCATTTCGCGATCCCAATATACTGTCCATTTTTGATATACGTAAATTCGGTACTGGATTACCTATTTAATCTTGACGTTTACGTAAACTTCCACCATAACAGCAGTCATAAGCGCCATTCACCACGGGGTCGTTTCCTTGCATAAACAGCCCCGGCAACAAACGGTGTCAATTGACGATGACGGTTCTGAAATCTGCGATAAATCCCCGCTCGGAAGATTTCCGCAACAATGCCGAACAGATGGAAAAACTGGTTGCCGATCTACGTGATCAGATCACGCAGATCAAACTTGGCGGCGGTGAACGCGCGCGCGACCGCCACACAGGGCGCGGCAAACTTCTGCCCCGTGAACGTATCCGTCAATTGCTGGATATCGGGTCCCCGTTCCTTGAACTTTCACAGCTTGCCGCCTATGGCATGTATGAGGATGAAGACGTTCCTGCGGCGGGCATCATCACCGGGATTGGTCGGGTTTCAGGCGTTGAATGCGTCATCGTTGCCAATGATGCTACGGTCAAAGGCGGCTCCTATTACCCGATGACGGTGAAGAAGCACCTTCGCGCGCAGGAAATCGCGCTCGAAAACAATCTGCCCTGTATTTATCTGGTCGATAGCGGCGGGGCGAACCTGCCACGGCAGGATGATGTTTTCCCGGATCGCGACCATTTCGGCCGCATCTTTTTCAATCAGGCAACCATGTCTTCCAAAGGCATTCCGCAAATCGCGGTTGTCATGGGGTCCTGTACGGCGGGTGGCGCCTATGTACCGGCCATGTCCGATGAAAGCATTATCGTTCGTAAACAGGGCACGATCTTTTTGGGGGGCCCGCCCTTGGTGAAGGCCGCAACCGGCGAAGTTGTCTCGGCCGAGGACCTTGGCGGTGCGGATGTTCATTGTAAAACATCGGGTGTGACCGATCACTATGCACAGGACGATGCTCACGCATTGTCGATTGCGCGCAATATCGTCAAGAACCTGAACTGGACGAAAAATCCCGGTTTGACCCTGACCACGCCGCGCGACCCCGCCTATGACTCACGCGAAATTTATGGCGTTATTCCAAGCGATTCCAAGAAACCCTACGACGTGCGCGAAGTCATTGCACGCATCGTAGACGGATCAGACTTCGACGAGTTCAAGGCCCAGTATGGTACGACACTGGTTACCGGCTTTGCCCGCATTTTCGGCTATCCGGTCGGGATTATTGCCAATAACGGCATCCTGTTTTCCGAAAGTGCGCTTAAAGGCACGCATTTCATCGAACTTTGCTGTCAGCGCGGTATCCCATTGGTGTTCCTGCAGAACATCACCGGCTTCATGATTGGCCGAAAATATGAAAGCGGCGGTATTGCCAAGGATGGTGCGAAGCTTGTGACCGCCGTTGCGACCGCCAATGTTCCCAAATTTACCGTCCTGATCGGTGGATCATTTGGTGCGGGCAACTATGGCATGTGTGGCCGTGCTTATAGCCCGCGCTTCCTTTGGATGTGGCCAAATGCAAGAATTTCAGTCATGGGCGGGGAACAGGCGGCAAACGTTTTGACCCAAATCCGCGCCGATGCACAGGAAAAGCGCGGTGAAACATGGCCCATAGAAGAACAGGAAGCCTTCAAAGGCCCGATCCGCGACCAGTACGAAGAACAGGGTCATCCCTATTACGCGTCTGCGCGACTTTGGGACGATGGGGTGATTGATCCGGCCGATACCCGCATGGTTCTTGGGCTTGGTCTTTCGGCAGCACTTAACAAAGCGGTTGCGGAAACACGCTTTGGCGTGTTCCGGATGTGAGGCTGGCATGAGCAATGTAAACACCGATAACACCGATCCATCTACCGATGCCGTGATATGCCAGATCAGCGCATCGGGCGTTGCCCGCATTACGTTAAACCGTCCGGAAATCCACAACGCGTTTGACGATATCCTGATCGGCGATCTGACGGCCAAGCTGGAATCGCTGAATGCCGATCCGCTTGTGCGGGTAATCATTTTGTCCGGCGCTGGCAAAAGCTTTTCTGCCGGGGCCGACCTGAATTGGATGAAGCGCATGGCCGGTTACAGCCATGACGAAAATCTTGAAGATTCCCGCAAGCTTGCAAAACTGATGAAGGTTTTGAACTTTGCGTCAAAACCGACCATCGGGCTTATCAACGGGGCCGCATTTGGCGGCGGGGTTGGGTTGGCCGCGTGCTGTGACATCGTGATTGCATCTGATCGGGCCAGTTTCTGCCTGTCAGAGGTCAAGCTCGGCCTGATTCCGGCGGTTATTTCGCCCTATGTGGTCGAGGCCATCGGTGTATCGCAGGCCCGTCGCTATTTTCTGACGGCGGAACGCTTTGATGCAGCGACCGCCCATGCCATCGGATTGGTACATGAAATTGTTTCAGGTGACGATCTGACCGCACGGGGTGATGCCATGGCAAAGCTTTTGCTGGCGAATGGCCCGGGTGCCATGGATGCAGCAAAATCGCTGATTTATGCGGTTGCCAACAAACCGATTGACGATGATGTCATTGACGATACCGCACAACGCATTGCCGATCAGCGCGCAAGTGCCGAAGGCCGTGAAGGTGTCAGTGCATTTCTTGAAAAACGCCCCGCGAAGTGGAGTGAGAATTAATCATGCCGCGCAAAATACTGATCGCCAACCGTGGTGAAATTGCCTGCCGCGTGATTGAAACCGCACGCCGCATGGGTATCCAGACCGTCGCAGTTTATTCCGATGCAGATGCCAATGCCCTGCATGTCAAACGTGCCGACGAAGCCTATCGCATCGGCGGTTCGGCCCCGAAAGACAGCTATCTGCGCGTTGATCGTTTGCTTGAAGTCATTGCGCAGTCGGGGGCCGATGCGGTTCACCCGGGTTACGGTTTCCTGTCGGAAAATGCAGGGTTTGCAGATGCCCTTGGGAAAGCAGGCTGTGTCTTTGTTGGCCCACCGGCAAATGCGATCCGTGCGATGGGATCGAAATCCGAAGCCAAGAAAATCATGGGAAAGGCGGGTGTTCCACTCGTTCCCGGTTATCACGGCGAAGATCAGGCCCCGGATCTTCTGGCAGCAGAAGCAGACAAGATCGGATATCCGGTTCTGATCAAAGCGTCGGCAGGTGGCGGCGGCAAAGGCATGCGTGCGGTTGAAAAACCCGCCGATTTCAGGGACGCGTTGATCAGTTGCAAGCGCGAGGCTGCAAGCAGCTTTGGCGATGATCATTGCCTGATTGAAAAGCTGATCGTCAAACCGCGCCATGTTGAAATTCAGGTCTTTGCCGATAGCCATGGCAATGCGGTTTATCTGTTTGAACGCGACTGTTCCCTGCAACGCCGTCACCAGAAGGTGATAGAAGAGGCCCCTGCCCCGAACATGCCCGAAGATATTCGCGCCGAGATGGGCAAGGCTGCCGTCGATGCTGCCAAGGCGATTGGTTATCAGGGGGCTGGTACGGTCGAATTCCTGCTAGATGCGTCGGGTGCGTTCTATTTCATGGAAATGAACACACGCCTTCAGGTCGAACATCCGGTGACCGAGATGATCACCGGCGAAGACCTTGTTGAATGGCAATTGCGTGTTGCTGACGGTGAAAAGCTGCCCAAGGCACAGGAAGAACTGACCATTAACGGGCATGCCTTCGAAGTCCGCCTGTATGCCGAAGACCCGCATAATGATTTCCTGCCCGCCACCGGCACACTTGTGCATATGCGCATGCCCGCGGCCAATGATCACGTGCGGATAGATACCGGCGTATACGAAGGCTGCGAGGTTTCCATTCATTATGACCCGATGATCGCAAAGCTGATCACCTGGGATACGGATCGCACATCGGCACTGCGCCGGATGGCAACGGCACTTAACGATGTACAGATTGTCGGCGTGACAACCAATACCGGTTTTCTTGCCAATATTGCGCGCCACCCGGCCTTTGAACGCGGCGAAGTCGAAACCGGTTTCATCGGTCAGTATCTCGACGATCTGATCCCCGCCCCGGCGGCGCCTGACAATGATGCCCTTGCCTTTGCCGCACTTGATATCCTGATGCTTCGTGATGCCGAGGCCAAAAGCCATGCCGCACAAAGCAGCGATCCCTATTCCCCATGGCACAGCACATCGGGATGGCGTCTGAACGATGATAATCACCATGATCTGATCCTGCGTCATGACGGGGCGGACCTGAAGATCAAGGTGCATTATCGCGCAGCCGGTTATGTGATTGATATGCCCGACGGCAGTTCGATCACAGCCCACGCCGAGATTGCCGTTGATGGCACCATTCAAGCTACCTTTGACAAGGTCCGAAAACGCGCCAGCATCCTTCGTGATGGCAATCGACTGACGATTTTCCGCGATGGACGATCTGACCGGTTGGAAATTTTTGACCCGGTCGCAGCCGCAGGCGCCCATGAAGGTGCCGGTGGCGGGTTAACCGCGCCGATGCCCGGTAAAATCATTGCCGTGCTGGCCGAACCGGGGCAATCTGTTGTGGCAGGCGACAAGCTTGTTGTGATGGAAGCAATGAAAATGGAGCACACCATTTCAGCACCGGTTTCTGGCAAGGTTCGCGAGATATTCTTTGCTGTTGGCGATCAGGTTGATGACGGCGCCGAATTGATCGCCATCGAGGAGGCAGAGTAGAATGCCCCGCCTTTCCGGTCTGCCAGAACAGGTCAAGATCGTCGAAGTCGGTCCGCGTGACGGATTGCAGAACGAAAAGACCATGGTATCGACCGACATCAAGGTCGAACTGATCCATCGCCTTTGCGATGCAGGTCTTTTGGTCATCGAAGCCACCGCCTTTGTCAGCCCGAAATGGGTGCCACAAATGGCCGACGCATCCGACGTCATGGCCCGCATCTCGCGCAAACCGGGCGTCACCTATCCGGTTCTGGTCCCCAACCTGAAAGGGCTTGAAGCCGCGATTGAGGCAGGTGTAACCGAAGTCGCGGTTTTTGGGGCGGCATCGGAAAGCTTTTCGCAGAAGAACATCAATTGTTCCATTGCCGAAAGCCTTGATCGGTTCCGTCCGGTTGTGAGCGCCGCACGCGATGCCAACATCGCCGTGCGCGGGTATATTTCCTGCGTTCTTGGCTGCCCGTACGAGGGCGAGATTGCCCCGCAAAAGGTCGCCGATGTCGCAAAGGCCCTGTTTGACATGGGGGCATATGAAATCAGCCTTGGCGATACCATCGGCACCGGGACACCGGGCAAGGCGCAGGCGATGATCGAAGCCGTAGCAAGCCATGTCGCCATCGAAAACCTCGCCGCTCATTTCCACGATACCTATGGTCAGGCACTGGCAAACCTGCTGGCCGTTCTGCAGATGGGGATTGCAACGATTGACAGCTCGGTCGCCGGGCTTGGCGGATGCCCCTATGCCAAGGGTGCAAGCGGCAATGTCGCCACTGAAGATGTCGTCTATATGCTGAATGGCTTGGGCATCGACACCGGTATCGATCTTGAAAAGCTTGCCAAAACCGGGAGCTGGATCACCGGGAAAATCGGTCGTCAGTCTGGATCGAAGGCTAACTTGGCGCTAGCCGCCAAACGCGACACTGTCGGGGCCTGATCGCCATGGCCAGCGCCGAAACATATCGTTTCCGGCGGGCCCTCCCCAATGATTTACCCATGATACGACGCTGGCTGCGTGTGCCGGAAGTCGCGCGTTGGTGGGGAACACCGGACGAACAGATAGAACTAATCGCCGAAGATGTCGAACTGGCCGAAATTGCGACACTGATCGTATCCTATCGCAATCGCCCCTTTGCCTTTGCACAGCATTATGACGCGCATCAATGGCCCCAAGCCCATTTTGAGCATCTGCCGGAAAACACCCGCTGCATCGACACATTTATTGGCATACCTGACATGATGGGGTGCGGGCATGGAAAGATGCTTTTGAAAATCCTGATACAGATGCTGATTGACCGCGGATCTCCGATGATTGCCATTGATCCTGACCCGGCAAATGAACGCGCCATCCGCTGTTACGAAGCAATTGGATTTATGGCCCACCGAGAATATGAGACGTCTGAAGGTCCCTGCCTGCTGATGACTTACACATCGGGCGCGTGAATATCACGCATGATCTGCTAGTTCAGCATTTTGCCGCTTGTCCTTCGTCACGCGCATCATCAATCACTGGGGGCCGCATGGCACAGGCCACACGGTAACTGACAATCCCGGTAATCGCTCCAAATACAACAATCCCGGCTGCTTGCCCAATCAGCACACCAGCCGCACCAAGGTAATAGCTAGCCAGCCAGACAAGCGGGATTACTCCCAAAAGCTCCTTCGCAAGATCGAATATCATTGCAAGATTGGGCCGCCCGGTGACGTTAAAGAAGGTATGTGATGAAAATTGCAGACCGAGGAACATATAAAAGGGGGCTGTAAAACTGCAAAAAATCGATAGATACGCCGTTGTTTGATCGGTCGCACTGAAAAGCACCGCAATCTGGCTTTGAAATAGGAACAGAGCAGCGCAGACAGTACCCCCGTAAACTGCCACCAATCCCCAGACATTATGCCAGATGCTGCGCACCCGTTCGGCCTTTGCCGCAGCAAAATTCTGGCCGATGATCGGGCCGATTGCCTGGGGTAACGCCATGTAGCCAACAAAGACGAATGGCGCAATACGTTCAATGATCGCCATGGCGGCCACCGCATCGGGCCCATATTTTGCCATGCTGGACATGATAAAGGCGCTGGCGATTGGCGGCCCGATCTTTGCCAATCCGACTGGTACGGTTACACGGGCAATATCGCGGATGTCCTTGCTAAACAGTGCCGCATCAAACCGGCCAAGCATGTGGTGAACGTTTCGAACACCATAAAAGGCCACCGCCATGATCGCGATCCGTGACACGACGGTTGCCCATGCCGCCCCTTCGACACCCCAATCAAAACCAAAGATGAAAATGGGATCGAGGACCGCATTGACCACCGCCCCGGCCATTTTCGACCACATGGCGCGCTGCTTTGCCCCGATGGCGCGCAACAACGCGCCCGATGACATGCTAAGCACCAGAACCGGCAAGCACAGGATCACGATCTGTACATAAGTGATGCCGATATCACGGGCCTTGCCGGTAGCCCCGAACATATCAAGCATCCAAGGTGCCGACAGCCACAAGACGACGGTCATCACGACCGATAGCACAAGACCGAATACCATAACATGCGTGGCATAGACTTTTGCCCTGTCCCGATCACCAAGCCCCTCGGCATGGGAAACAAGTGCTGTCATTGCGGTCGATATGCCAAGCGACACGGCAAGTGTGAAAAAGATAATCGGCCAGGCAAATCCAAGACCGGCAATGATTTCCACATCCCTCAGAAGGCTCAGGAAAAACAGATCAAGCGCATCAACCAGAACCATTGCCACCAGCGCAAACATGCTGGTATGCACCATTGAAAAGATGTGACGCAGGATTGAACCGGAGACAAAATATTGCGACTGCATAGCCATCGAATTTCACACTGTGCAGAGCTGAAAAGCGCGTTCAGCTATCATTATTTGGCCGCAGGATAAATTCGAATTCGCGTTCTTCGGTGGCTGCACAATCATCCCCGGAAAGCAGCGGCATGCGCGAGAGACCTTCGCGGTTCACTGACGATGCCGATATTCTGGCGGCATCCGGACCGATTTTCCATTTGGCGGCAATCACGCTGGGATTTTCGGCATCGAACTCGTCCAGCTTGCGCCCAATGCGAGACTGCAAAACCGGCGCATAAGGAAATTTCTGCTGGGTCCAGAAACGTTTAGAAGGCTGAAAATATCCAACTTCGTCCAGAAACGAGACACCAAAATAATAACAGGACTCAAGCGAGTTATAGAAACGACTGTCAGGGACGAAGCTGCCATCGGGCTTAAGGGAATGCCCAACACACCAATCAAGCATGGCGGCAATCTGTTCGCGCGCCAAGGCCCGTTCTGCCGACTTCATATGCGGCCACCCATAGCGAAAGATTTTCGCGACATCATAGTTGTTGTGATTATTAAATTCACCGCGGCTGAGCCATCCTTGCGGATATTCCATCTGGCGGCTTTCAAGAGTGGTGCGGATTATATCGGACCAATGCCCGACCCGCCCCTTGCGATAGGATACGATATGAAAAGTATAGCTGAGATCATCGTAACGATGGGTTTTGCCATCCGAAATGTACCAAGGGCCCCAGTAACCGGTTTCGGGGTTCTGGATTTCATCAAGGAATTTGCGGAAGGCATCAACATAGTTTTGATCAAGATTGATGCCGCGCACATGTTTCTGCGCATAGCGTCGCAAGGACGGCTTGAAACAAAGCTGCGCCAGACAGCAGATCACACTGCCGAATTCATCGCGCTGATTGCGTCCGGTGGTGGCAATATCGGAAACAAGAAGCTTTTCCAGATAGTTTCGCATTGCCGGAGCCGTTGCAATCGGTTCTAGGAAATGCAGCGGATAACGCGGCGCGCGGCCTTCATTGGACAATTCATGCAAACGCACGATTGTCGCATCAAATTTGTGGTGGAATTCGTTATATTGCCAACCCCATGAACCATCGAACGAAGACTGACTTGCGACATAACTTTGATCGACATCATCAAAGCTGTTTTCCAATCTGTCGACAAGTTGGTCAAGTTCCGGCCAGTATGCCGTGTATCGCGCCAGCCATTTGGCATAGATATACAGTTGCTGGGATGCCAGCATTGTCCGGCTGTATTCGGAAAATTTACGCAACGCCAGCGATAGCGCCCCCAGATAATCGATATATTTGAGCGCCTTGTCCTGATAGCCGTGATCGTAACGCGTAAAATCCCGCGTAATCACGCAGCTATTACCAATCCCTGTCAGGCTTTGCTCAATCGACATTGGTTGCCTTTTCCTGTTGAACCCAGAAATGCGAACCTGCTTCCTTGCATCGGCCGTTACCGATGCCAACTGTCAGGAGATGCGTGAATTCCCCAATCCGCTTGGCAGGATTGCATCCTGTTTTTGGGACTGATGTTTTCGGGCTCTCCTTTTTAGCCCGAAGGACAACCAAGTATTTTACAATGGTTGCCACGCAAATACACTTAAACAGCTAATAAGTGTATAGCTTGAAACCGATCACAACACCACTCTAAAGGTGAACTCTGGGCAGTTTTTTATATACAAAAGAATAACCATTGAGCCGCCGATATCAATTCCCTGCCCAGAAATGACAACTGGGGCACCGCTATCACTGACAGAAAATACCGGCATTATAAGGCCAAAAGAAAAGACGCCCACAACGGGCGCCTTAACGGAAATGCTATTTAAAGCCAGGCTTGATCAAACCAGATGAAATCAGGACGCCGATTTAAGAGCCGCCCGACGCCGTTCACGAAGCGATGCAGCCGTAACCCGCCCATCCCCTGTCGGTTGATAATAAACCGTCATTTCCTTTAATGCGGCGCGCACTTTTGTCAGCGATACATCGTCGTCATTTTTCAACTCATATGCGTCAAATCCGCAGCGATGCATATAGAGAATCTGGTCGCGCAACACGTCACCAATTGCACGAAGTTCACCCTTGAAACCAAGACGTTCGCGCAGAACACGCGCATAAGAATATCCGCGACCGTCGGTATAGGCCGGGAAATGGACGGTGATGATCGAAAGACGATCCAGATCGTTTGCCAAATCTTCCGGCGCATCGCCGGGGTTAAGCTGCACGCCAAGACCACCATTGCGGCCGATCAGCGTTTCGCGTTCTTCCTTAAAACGCGCAAGAGGCACGATAATGTTTTCCTCCCCCGGCGGAAGGTCGGCCTCGGCGTCAAGCGTGATCCATTCCTGATCAATCACACTGTCATTCTTAACGATCGCCATAAAGCACCTCCTTGAACGGGTCCATGCCGACACGGCGATAGGTATCGATAAAACGTTCGCCGGTTTCGCGAATGCCAAGATATTTGGTCACCAGACTTTCAATGGCATCGACGACTTCGGCTTCGGAGAAACCGGCACCGGCGATTTTACCGATTTCGGCATTCTCACTGGCGTCGCCGCCAAGGGTGATCTGATAGAATTCCTTGCCACGTTTATCGAGGCCCAGAATACCGATATGACCAACATGGTGATGCCCGCAGGCATTGATGCAACCGGAAATCTTAATCTTGAGTTCGCCGATATCATGCTGACGATCCAGATCGGAAAAACGTTCCGAAATGCGCTGTGAAAGCGGGATCGAACGCGCTGTTGCCAGGGCGCAGTAATCCAGCCCGGGGCAGGAAATGATGTCGGTAACATAGCCAAGGTTTGCCGTTGCCAGATTGGCGTTTTTCAGCTCCGCCCAAAGCGAGAACAAATCGGCCTTTTTCACGTGCGGCAAAACCAGATTCTGTTCGTGGGTTACACGGACATCACCAAAACTGTACTGCTCCGACAGATCGGCAACCAGTTCCATCTGGGTATCGGTTGCATCACCCGGAATACCACCAATCGGCTTCAGCGATACGTTGGCAATCGCATAACCCGGTTGCTTGTGCGCAATGACGTTCGAACGCACCCAGTTGGAGAATTCCCGGTTTTCGGCCTTACGACGTTCAAATTCGGAATCATCGTCGGAAAGGGTTTCGAATGCCGGAGGGGCGAACTGTTCGATGTAATGCGCAATTTCGGCATCATCGACGCGCAGTGATCCGCCCTTGATCTGTGCCCATTCTTCCTCGACCAGACGCTGCATTTCCTCGACCCCGATTTCATGGACGAGGATTTTGATGCGTGCCTTGTACTTATTGTCACGACGGCCAAAGCGGTTATAAACCCGCAGGATCGCCTCAAGATACGAAAACAGATCGTTCTTGCCGATAAAGTCACGCACGGTTTTACCAACGAATGGCGTGCGACCAAGACCACCACCGACGATGACTTCAAACCCGACCTCGCCCGCATCATTCTGATGCATGCGAAGTCCGATATCATGGACCTTTACTGCGGCGCGGTCATTTGGCGACCCGGTCACCGCGATTTTGAATTTGCGCGGCAGATAGGTGAATTCCGGATGGAACGTTGACCACTGGCGGATCAGTTCGCAATAGGGCCGCGGATCTTCGATCTCGTCGGCGGCTGCTCCTGCGTACTGGTCAGTTGTCGTGTTGCGGATGCAATTGCCCGATGTCTGGATCGCGTGCATTTCGACCTTGGCAAGATCAAGCAATGCATCGGGAATTTCATCAAGCTTCGGCCAGTTATACTGGATATTCTGCCGGGTCGTGAAATGTCCGTATCCCTTGTCATAACGGCGCGCGATATAGCCAAGCTGGCGCAACTGATCAGCGCGCAGCGTACCATAAGGAACGGCGACACGCAGCATGTAGGCGTGAAGCTGAAGATAAACACCGTTCATCAGACGAAGCGGGCGGAATTGATCCTCGGTAATGTCGCCGGACAGGCGACGTTTGACCTGCTCGCGGAATTGCTCGGTACGTTCCAGCACCAGCTGGCGGTCGAAATCATCATAGCGATACATGGTGTATCCTCCTTACCCGGCCTGATAGCCGAGATCCTGCCGCACGCTGGGACCCTTGGTGCGCAAGACTTCACGGTATTTCGTCGGAACCAGTCCGTCGTCCTGTTGCTCGACCTCGATCAGATACGGGCCGACGATGACAGTATCGAGCTCGGGTACACTGGCCTCGGCCAGCAAGGCGTCACCCGCCTCTTTTCCATCGGCTATACGCGACTGGTCGATATTTTCACTCCAACCGCCATCTGCGGTCAGGAAAACGACCAACCCGTCATCAAGACGGTTTGCCGTGACAACTTGCAGGGACATTCGGTTCTCTCAGCCTGTAAATCTCTCTGGGTGATGCCCTGTCTGTGGACATTTTCTGCATCAGAATTTGGATGATTACGCACTATTGGTCAAGTTTTTTTGTGAAATACATATAATTACAATTATTATTTGTAATTATTAATCCCCCCTTGACCAAACCACGCATGACTTCTAGGTCAGATAACACCCTGTCTCGCCCGAAAGAATACGAACAAACCATGCCCCTTCACCTGATCAAACTCAGCGTCGGTACAGAAAGCCCTGAAACCCTGCGTCAATGGCAGGCCTATTTTGGCGGGCTTCACGGCCGGATTTACCACACCACACGAATGACTCCGAAACGCAAGACGGAGATTCTGGAGGGTGGTTCAATCTATTGGGTGATCAAGGGGGCCATTCGTGCCCGCCAGCGCGTTGTCGATCTGGAAGAATTCATTGACGAGGAAGGCATCAAACATTGCCGCATCGTCCTTGATCCCGAACTGGTCGAAACCCGCACATGGCCCCACCGCGCATTTCAGGGCTGGCGATACCTTACCGAAGACAAATGCCCACCGGATGAAAAGCAGGCCGGTGGCGCAGAAGCACTTCCCGAAGACATGGCAGACGAATTGCGCGAACTTGGCCTGATCTGAATTCAGGCATCGGGATTGGGCGTAATGATTGTCAATGCCGGCTGACTTTCCTCGATATCCGTAAGCGTTGCGGCAACTTCATCCTTTAACCAGCGGATAAAGGCCTGCACACGCGGCCGGTTCAGGTTTTCCTCGGGACAGGTCAGATAATAGGCATAGCTTGACGCGACGGTTTGCGGGAACGGCCGGACAAGCAAACCGGCCTTCAGGTCCTGCGCAGCCAGACTGGTGCGTGCCATACCAACACCATGCCCCATCAGGGCCGCCTGAATAACCATGTCGCCGGAATTGAAGCGTAGCCCGCGACGCAGATCAATACCCTTGACGCCAACCCCTTCCAACCAGAACTGCCAATCCGCAGCACGGGGCTGTTCTATATGTGAAGTCGCATCATGCAACAGTTGGTGCCCTGCTATGTCGGCCGGTTTATTCAAAGGAGGACTTGATGCCAGATAATCCGGACTGCAAACCGGGAAAACCTCGTCACGCATCAACAGTTCGGTATAGAGATTGGGATAACGCCCTCGCCCAAAGCGTACCGCCAGATCAATGCCTTCGTTACGGAAATCAACCAGACGGTCATCAGCGTGAATGCGTACATCGATATCAGGATGTGCCTCGCGAAAATGCCCCAGACGCGGCACCAGCCATTTGACGGCAAAGGATTGCAATACGCTGACCGTGACGACCCCGGCCTCCTCCACCGCCCGGAGACTTTCGATTTCCCCGGCAATGCGTGAAAAGCCTTCATACGTTGCCCGCGCCAGACGGTCACCTTCGTCAGTCAATTGCAATCGCCTCGGCAACCGAAAGAACAGCCGAAAACCCAAATATTCCTCGAGCTGGCGGATCTGCTGGCTAATAGCCCCCTGGGTCACAAAAAGTTCCTCGGCTGCACGGGTAAAATTAAGATGCCGGGCAGCCGCATCAAACGCACGCAGGGACTGTAACGGGGGTAAACGCATTTTTTGCCTCAAGCCAGCCAATCATTAGGTCAACTAATACTTAACCCCAGAAATACTCGTTTGTCACGCAAGACGTTTGGCGTGAATATGGGTCTCAACCATAGAAACCTCTCATTAGAGGAACTTAATTCAGGAGAACGAACATGGCACATTCAATCTGCCAGACGACTTCTGGCCAGCACACGACACGCCACAACCATATCAGCGGCTTTCAGCAATTTTCCGGAAACCTGCAGCAGGGACTAAACACGGCACTGAACATTATTGCCGCCACCATGGCCAAAAGGTCGCAACGCCGTGCCCTTATGCGGTTGAGCGACAGCCAGCTTGCCGATATCGGCCTGTCACGCACCGATGCCGAAGCCGAATATCGGAAATCCTATCCGATCTGATCAGACGAGACCACCGACTGCGCCATGATCGAAAACCCGATCCGCCCCCACGGATTTGACATACCTCCTTGCGCCCCCTTTCGATCATGGCGCATTTATGCCACTGTAATTTCCCATCAAGGTTGCAGAGGCATCAGCAGAATGGCCGCGAAAAAGCAAGGCACCCCGACAAAGAAGACAGGAAGCAGCGACAATACGATCCGCAATGCAGTGAAACATACTGCACGCAGCCGCAAGGCCTCAAAACAGCATCCCGATCTTTCCAGTCTTGATAGCGAAGCCCGCGACCGTTTTTTGCTGGATGCCGAAAACATGACGATGGATCGCCTTGATGACCTTCCTTCAAGAAAACACAGTGCTTCTGAAAGAACACCTTCCGGCGACGATCTTCCTCCGGATGTTGATCTTGATCCCAATTCACATGCCAAAAAGATGCATGGCAAACAGTATCTTGAGCTGATTGCGCCCCTGCATATCGAACTTCTCAAACTGCAAAACTGGATCAAATCCGAAAATATCAAATCCCTGGTCATCTTCGAAGGCCGCGATGCAGCAGGCAAAGGCGGCACGATCAAACGCTTTACCGAACATCTTAATCCGCGCGGTGCACGTGTCGTCGCACTGGGCAAACCGAACGACCGGGAAGTGACCCAATGGTATTTCCAGCGTTATGTCGAACATCTGCCGTCCGGCGGGGAAATCGTCCTGTTTGACCGGTCCTGGTATAACAGGGCGATGGTTGAACGGGTCATGGGCTTCTGCAACATGTTCGAAGTCAGCGAGTTCCTGCAATCGGTTCCAGCTTTGGAACGCATGCTGATCCGTTCCGAAATCCACATGACCAAATTCTATTTTTCGGTCAGTAAAAAAGAACAGGCGCGCCGGTTTGATCAGCGCAAACAAGACCCGCTTAAACAATGGAAACTAAGCCCGGTTGATCTGGCATCGCAAAATCTTTGGGATGCCTACACCGAAGCAAAGACAGAGATGTTTTTCCATACCTCGACCACCGACAGTCCTTGGATCATTGTAAAGTCAGACGACAAGAAGCGCGCACGTGTAAACGCTATCCGCTATTACCTTTCGCAGTTCGAATATCCCGGAAAAAGGCCTGAACTTCTGACCTATGACCGGCGGATCATTCACACCGTCAGCGAGGAACTGGCACTCGACGACTGACAGATGAGTGATCCGATGTATTCCGGATCGTGGAAACATTGTCTCCATGACATTCCGCTGCATTGACATTCGCAAGGTGGCCTCCTTTACTGGTAACACCAATTACACGGGAGGCACGAAATGGCAAAATGTGCATTTATCGGGCTGGGCGTCATGGGCTATCCCATGGCCGGCCACCTGCAAAAGGCAGGGCACGACGTTACTGTTTTCAACCGCACCGCCGCAAAAGCAGATAAATGGGCGGGCGAATATGGCGGAAAATCCGCCCCTACCCCTGCCGAAACCGCCAACGGGGCAGAATTTGTTTTTATCTGCGTTGGCAATGACGATGATCTGCGAAGCGTCGTCCTCGGCGATACCGGTGCTCTCGCCGGGGCGGCAAAAAATGCTGTGATGATTGACAATACAACAGCATCAGCCGATGTCGCCCGCGAACTATATGCGGCTGCCAAAGATGCTGGTGTTTCCTTTATCGATGCCCCCGTATCGGGCGGACAGGCGGGTGCTGAAAACGGTGTTCTTACCGTCATGTGCGGCGGTGATCAGGCGGCATTTGATCGCGCGGCACCGGTTATTGATGCGTTTGCGCGCTCCTGCAAGCTGATGGGCGAGAGCGGATCGGGCCAACTGACCAAGATGGTGAATCAGATTTGCATCGCAGGCCTTGTTCAGGGTCTTTCCGAAGGTGTGAATTTCGGTCGCAAGGCTGGCCTTGATATGGAAAAGGTTCTTGATGTGATTTCGAAAGGTGCCGCTGGCAGCTGGCAGATGGAAAACCGAGGCAAGACAATGGTCGAAGACAAGTTTGACTTTGGCTTTGCCGTTGACTGGATGCGTAAAGATCTTGGGATCTGCCTTGAAGAATCGAAGCGCAATGGCGCGCGCCTGCCGGTAACCGCGCTTGTTGATCAATTCTATGCGCAGGTTCAGGAGCGTGGAGGAAACCGTTGGGATACATCCAGCCTGATTGATCTTCTGGCGCGTGGATAAGCAGCACCGCAGACCTTTCAAAACACACAAAAAAACGCGGCCTTTTGCAGGGCCGCGTTTTTTGACAATTTATCGCAATTAGAGCCCCGCGCGCAAAAGTGGCTCCACCTGATCCCTATACACAGCAAGCTTACCGTCACTGAAATAGCCCACGGCACATTCAAGAACAGTATCGCGCTGCAATTCCTTGGCTTTGGCCTCGCCATCGCCTTCGGCGTCCAACGGGTTATCATTTGTTGCAGATTTGCCGATACGGGTAACCTCTATATCGCGTTCGCAACTTGCTGCATCCATTGATGCAAGAACCTTGCGCGGATCGCGGCGACGCGGCGGCAAGGCGTGCTCAAGGTCAACCTCCCGCTCGAACTCTTCGGCATCAGGAAGTTTGACTTCGATATCCGGGACAACACCATTGCCCTGCACGATGTGGTTTTCCGGCGTCGTGTAATAACCAGTCGTGATTTTAAGACCACCGCCAGAAGTCAGCGGCATGATGCGTTGCATTGAACCTTTACCAAACGACTGTTCGCCGATGATGACACCTCGCCCGTTTTCACGCAGGGCGGCCGCCATCAATTCGGCGCCCGACGCCGATCCACGGTCAAGCAGAATAGCCATGGGCGCCCCGTCAAAATAATCGCTGCTGTCTGCTTCATAGCTGCGCAATTTACGTTCGCCCCGCCCTTCGGTCGCAACAATCAGCCCCTTGCTCAGGAATTGATCGGCAATATCGGCGGCACTATCAAGCAATCCACCCGGGTTGCGTCGCAAATCAACGATTACGCCCCGTGGTGACCCAATCCTGTTTTCCAGCATTTCAAGATATTCGCGTGTCTGATCCAATGTGCTGGCATCAAAACGCGACACACGGATGTAGGCCAAATCGTTATCGATGATTGATGCGGTAACCGACGGCACCTCGATCCGTGCACGTTTCACGGTGACGTCAAAGTTTTCCTGCTTGCGCTGTATCGACAGTGTCACCGGGTCGCCGATGCGACCGCGCATAAGACGGACAGCCTCGGCAATGGGCTCGCCCTTCATTTCATGACCATCAATATGCGTGATCCGGTCATTGGGTTGCAGGCCAGCCCGTGCGGCAGGTGTATCGTCAATCGGTGACACGATACGGATCAGCTTGTCCTCATCCTGCGAAATCACGATGCCAACACCGGCAAAACTTCCCTCAGTACTTTCCTGCAAACGGCGGAACATATCGTCGGTCATATATGCGCTATGCGGGTCCAGGTCGTGCAGGCTTTCGTCGAGTACTGCACCAACGATGCCGTCTGGCGTGTGATCATCAGTTTCAAGATTTGGCAAACTGGCAATCGCGCGCTCGACAAACGCCGGGCGATCAATATTTTCCACATAGGTATCGGAGAGAACCTGAACCGCTTCGACGAACAGTTTATCGGCGCGATCATATTGGTCGCTGGTCGCACTTTCGTCGACATAGTCGCGGTAGGCATCCAGAAACTGCTGTTCATCATCGCTTGGCCAAACCGGACCGGCACACGCCACCAACCTCGTTCCGGCAAATGAAATCACCACCGCAAGCAAAATTGGTAATATTCCTTTGCGCAGCACCGCCATACTCCTGTGTTTTCTTGTTCTTCAGATCGTGTCCCGATCACCGGAAGGGCAGTCTAGCTTGCCAAAGCCCGAATGGCGACCCTGCAACGGTTTTCACACCTGATTTATATCGGAACCATTATATATTACCGCCAGTAGTGCGGCGCAACACTCGCTGGTTTTCCAGAAGAACATCCAACTAATAGCTTAGAGTAATTTGGTACTTTCAGAAGGAAACAGACTCGATCTTCTCCCGCCTTGTGATTATGCTATATAGCAACAAAGCCCCGAAACGAGGGCGATACCGAGCGGGCGCCTCACAATTCAGGGAGACGTCTTTTTCCATGAGCGACTATACGCCACCACTCCATGATCTGCGGTTCCTGATCCACAATGTGATCGGTTTGCAAACCGTTTCGGATATCCCGGCCTTCGCAGAAACCAGTCCGGACCTTGTCGATGCCATTCTTGAAGAAGCAGGGAAACTGGCTTCTGGCGTACTGGCACCCTTAAACCGTATTGGGGATCAGGAAGGTTCGGTTCTTCAAACTGATGGCCATGTTAGAACTCCGACCGGCTGGAAGGATGCCTATGATAAATTCTGTGAAGGCGGCTGGCAGGGCATAAGCGCCCCACAGACCGAGGGCGGCATGGGGTTGCCGTTGCTTTTGGGTGCCGCCGTAGGAGAGCTTTGGCATTCGGCGAATATGGCCTTTGCCCTGTGCCCCATGCTTACCGCCGGCGCCATTGAACTTCTGACCGCACATGGATCGGACGAGCAACGCGCAATTTATCTGTCACGCATGATAAGTGGCGAATGGACCGGCACTATGAACCTTACCGAACCGCAGGCCGGTTCCGACCTTTCAAAGGTTCGCAGCACGGCCGAGCCAGAAGATGACGGTTCGTACCGGATTACCGGACAAAAGATTTTTATCACCTATGGCGATCACGAGATGACAAGCAACATAGTTCATCTTGTGCTTGCCCGGACACCGGACGCGCCAGACGGGGTCAAAGGTATATCGCTATTCATTGTGCCGAAGTTCGTTGTGAACGCCGATGGCACACCAGGTGAGCGTAACGATGTGAAATGTGTATCACTCGAACATAAGCTTGGTATCCATGGAAGCCCGACCGCTGTTCTTTCCTTTGGAGACAACGGGGGTGCCAAGGGTTATCTGGTCGGACACAAAGGCCACGGTTTGGCTTGCATGTTCACAATGATGAACAACGCCCGTCTTGCCGTCGGGCAACAGGGCGTCGCGATTTCAGAACGCGCCTATCAGCAAGCTGTATCCTACGCACGCGATCGCAAACAGGGGAAATCTCCGACGACCGGGCAGGATGAAAGCATCATTCATCACGGCGACGTCCAGCGCATGCTGATCCGAATGCGCTCAACCGCCGAAGCCGCCCGCGCGCTTTCACTTTATGCCGCGGCGCAACTTGATATTGCTCATCATCATGAAGACGAAAATGAACGCACGAAGGCGCAAACGCGCGCAAACCTTCTGATCCCAATGGTCAAGGGATGGTCAACGGATCTGGGCGTGGAAAACGCATCCCTTGGCATTCAGGTTCATGGCGGTATGGGCTTTATCGAGGAAACAGGCGCAGCCCAGCATCTGCGTGACGCGCGAATTGCCCCAATTTACGAAGGCACAAATGGCATTCAGGCACTGGATCTGATCGGCCGGAAGCTCCTTCGTGATAATGGAGCCGCGATGCGGTCACTGATTACCGAAATGCGTATGTCTGTATCCAAGCCGCATCTTGATGACAATTTGTCTAAAGCGGCGCGGATGTTCGGCCATGCCATCGATCAACTGGAACAAACCACAAAAGATATCCTCACCACGCGCAAAAACTCATCTGGCCTCGCTCAGGCTATCGCCTCCCCCTACCTCCGGCAGACTTCGATTTGTGTGGCAGGTTGGTTAATGTTCCGCTCTTTGGAAAAACTGACCGATAGCGGCATTGAAAAGGGCTTTGCCAAAGCAAAGGGCCTAAGCTGTAACTTCTTTTTGGCGCAAATCGTTCCCGAAGCCGATTTCATGGCACAGCAGATCGCCAATACGCGCCACGAATTGCTGCATGAAACCGCGCCATTATTCTGACACAGCGTTGACGTTGAAATCCCCCAACCTCTTCCGGAACAGATTCTCCAGAAGAGGTTGCTTTCGCCTTTAACGGCAATCGTTTGCAGCATACTCCACCGCAATCAGCCAGCCCCGTCGCGTAACAGTGTAATTGCCGGGATTTACCCCTAATTTCCTGTTTCGGTTTTTGAACGCTTCTCTATAATCCGGCCAATGAATCGTTTAACCCGATATATGCTGAAACAGCAGTTCATCATGATGGTGTTTGTGACACTTGGCTTGCTATGTGTCATTTGGCTGTCGCAAAGCCTGCGTTTCATTGAAATGATTGTGAACCGCGGCCTTTCGGTATCGGTATTTTTGCAGCTAACATCTCTGCTGCTTCCAAGCTTTTTGGCAATTATTTTACCGATCTCGCTCTTTTTCGTTGTAGTTTTCACATATAACAAACTTATTCAGGACCGCGAGTTGATCGTTATGCGATCCGCCGGGTTAAGCCAGTGGGCTCTTGCAAAACCGACACTCATACTAGCATTGCTGACCGCCGCTTTCGGTTATTTCCTGACGCTGTTTTATCTGCCTTACAGCTACCAGCAATTCAAAGAACTGCAGTTCTCAATCCGCAACGATTTCTCATCCGTTTTGCTGCAGGAAGGCAGCTTTACCGACCTTGACGGTCTGACAGTCTATATCCGGGAAGTCGGGCAGGATAACGAGCTACTTGGCATTCTTGTCCATGACGCCAGAGACCCAAACAAACAGGCCACAATGATGGCCAAAAATGGTGCGCTCGTTCGCACGGAAAATGGTCCACGGATCGTATTGCTTGATGGAAACCGCCAGGAAGTCAACACGAAGGACGGCACGATGTCGATCCTCTATTTTGACCGCTATGCTGTCGATATTGCGCATAATGCAGAAGATCCGACCCTTCGTTACAAAGAAGCGCGAGAACGAAGCGTATCCAATCTTCTAACAACCATGCCGCCTGATGTTTTGCCGAATGACATTGGCTCATTTCGCGCTGAAGGGCATGATCGGCTACTTTCACCGCTATACTCCATCGGCTTTGCAAGCATTGCACTGGCAGTTCTGGTTTCAAGCAGCTTCTCTCGCAGGGGGCAGACCGGGCGCCTTTTATTTGCGATTGCAATTATGATCGTCTTCCAGGTGATCAGCATCACAATGAAGAACCTTGCAGCAAAGAATCCCGACCTTGTCCCCCTTATGTATTTGAATGCGCTTCTTCCAATCGCAGGGGGCCTCTACTGGACATTCCGCGGACCGCAAATTCGTGCGAAGGCTGGAAGCCGGGACGAGGTTCCAGCATGAGAATCTCACCGACCCTAACCTGGTATTTCGGCAAACATGTTCTGATATCGATTCTGGGAATTCTCGCCCTTTTGATCGGATTGATCCTGATCGGCGATACAATCGAGTTGCTGCGTCGCGCCGGTGGACGCCCAGATGCGACGGTTGGTATCGTGTTTCAAATGGCAACCAGTCGAATTCCATTCATGACAGAGAAGGTCCTGCCGTTTGCTGTCTTGTTCGGATCGATGTTTTCGTTCTGGAAGCTTACTGGCAATCAGGAGCTTATCGTCACACGTGCAGCAGGTGTTTCTGCCTGGCAATTCCTACTTCCGCCAATCATGTGCGCGATTTTGCTAGGCTCCATTCAGGTTATGGCGCTTAATCCGCTATCTTCAATTTTGCTACAAAGATACGAAACGCTCGAGGCCCGATATCTTCAGGGCAACAGCAGTGTCATGAATCTCTCATCAAACGGATTATGGCTGCGTCAGGGCACGCAGGATGGACAGGCCGTAATATATGCCCGCGAAGTTCGTGGGCAGGCAACAGATAGAGTTGACTTACGGAACGTCACCGTTTTCCGTTTTCAGAATGCCGATGATTTCACAACCAGAATTGATGCGCAGCGTGCAGTTCTCGAGCCCGGCACATGGCGTTTCTATGACGCATGGACCTTCCATCCGGGACAGACTAGTGAGTTTTCATCCGAATTGATGTTGCCCACAAATCTGACCGCACGAAAAATCCAGGACAGTTTTGCATCTCCCGAAACGATGTCGTTCTGGGACCTGAAGCCGTTTATCAACCTTTTGGAACGCGCCGGCTTCAACGCAACTCGCCATCGCATCCATTTTCACAGTTTGCTGTCGCGTCCATTGCTGCTTTGCGCAATGGTTCTGATTGCCGCTGCATTCTGTCTTAAATTTTCTCGACGTCGCCGCGCATCTCTTGTTATCGGTGGGGGTGTCGCGACCGGTTTCATTCTTTATTTTTGTACCGATGTCATTTCAGCACTTGGCGTTTCAGGTGGAATCCCGCCCGTCTTGTCGGCTTGGGCACCTGCAGGTATATCTTTGCTATTGGGAGTTTCCACCTTGCTTCATCTGGAGGACGGCTAGCTGAATGGCTCATACAGGGGGAATGATAAAAAGACTGGCAACGGGGACCATCCTGGGCTGTGCATTTGCTTTGGCCGGAACGTATTCGATTGCCGCCAAGGCACAGCAGTCCGATGAAGTGACCACTGCAAAGGACGAACAGTCCAAGATTCTTTTCAGTGCGGATGAAGTTGACTATAACCGGGAACTTCAAACGGTAACAGCGCGCGGCAATGTCGAAATCTCGCGGGATGGTCGTATTTTGCTGGCCGATACCGTCAGCTATGACAGATCACAGGACGTGCTTACGGCGTCTGGCAATGTCAGTATTACCGAACCAACCGGTGAAGTGACGTTTGCAAGTCATGTCGAACTCTCGGGTGATTTCAAGGAAGGCATTGTTGAAGACATTTATGTTCTTCTTGATGAAAACACTCGAATTGCCGGTACCGGCGCGCGCAGAAGCGGCGGGAATTTTACCGAAATTGCCAAGGCGGTTTACTCTCCTTGCAAGGTTTGCGAAGACGCCCCAGAAACACCACCACTTTGGCGCATCAAAGCAGCCCGTGTTCTTCACGATGCCAAAGAAAAAACCGTGGAATACGAAGATGCCCGACTGGAATTTGCAGGAATTCCGGTTCTTTATTCGCCGTATTTCCAACATCCTGATCCAACAGTTAAACGTCAATCAGGTCTTTTGGCACCATCTTTTGGTAGCACGAGTTATGTCGGATCGTTCTTCGAATTGCCCTATTATTGGGCTATTGATCAAAGCAAGGATTTGACCCTTCGTCCTATCTACACAACGGATGAAGGCCCGGTTCTCGCCAGTGAGTATCGCCAACGCTTTGACAGCGGTGAAATGGAAGTTGTCAGTAGTGTTACCAGTGACGATACGGACGACTTTCAGGGGCACATTGATGCAAAAGGCCGTTTTGACATCGATAAAACATGGCGGTGGGGATTTGATGCAGAACAGGCTTCTGAAAAGACCTATATGAGCCGATATGGTTTTGGCTCCCCATCTGTTTTGACCTCCAACCTGTTTACCGAGGGTTTCAGAGGGGCCAGTTATAGCCGTGTCGACGGCTATTACTTCCAGGGACTAAAGGCCGAAGATGATCGGGATACGACACCCATCATTTTGCCACACGCACAATTCCACGGTCAAACGGCTCCGGCGAAATATGGCAGTTACACCACCCTTGATTTGGATGCCTTGTCTCTCACCCGGGAAGAAGGGGCGGATTCTCATCGCCTTTCCGCCAAAGCAGGCTGGGCTCTGCCCTATATCGGATCACTCGGAGACGTAACAAAGCTCTCGATGTCCATTCGCACCGACAATTACATGGTTTCGGATGTATCAAGAGACGGTCAACAGGATTACAACGGATATGCAGGCCGAATTCTTCCATTGGCAGCCATCGACTGGAACATGCCGTTTGTGAACAATCAGGGCAGCTACCATCATATCATCAAACCGATTGTCATGGCCGCATGGTCGCCAAACGGTGGAAATCCGAACGAGATTCCGAATGAAGACTCCCAGTCATTCGAGTTTGATGACATCAATATTTTCTCACATGACAGATATAGTGGCCTTGACCGCGCAGAAGACGGTTTTAGAACCAGCTACGGCCTTGAATGGGGGGTCTACGGCGAGGAAGGAGGATATACCAGTGCCATGTTCGGCCAAAGCTATCGCGCCCAAAAGGGCGATACCTTTGAAGAAGGCTCTGGCCTCGAAGATCATCTGTCGGATTATGTCGGCAGATTAACCGTCTCTCCAAACAAATATGTCGACCTGACCTATCGCTTCCGGCTTGATAACGAAGATTTCTCGACACGCCGAAATCAGGTATCAGCAGGTTTGGGTGAAAAGGAAACGTTACGCCTTAATCTGGATTACGTTCACTTTGCAGAAGATGCTGGCAGTGATGAGTTCGGCCAACGAGAAGAACTTTATTTCCGCGCGGAGCGCCAGTTCAGCGGATTCTGGTCGGGGATGGCATATAGTCGCTATGATCTTGATCAGAACGACCCTCTTGAATACGGTTTCGGCTTTGTTTACGAAGACGAATGCTTCGTGTTTGACGGACGGGTCAGAAGAACATTCTACGAAGATCAGGACCTTGGTCAGTCGGATGAGATTCTTTTCCGACTGGTATTCAAAACACTTGGCGAATTTGCGTCAGCAGCCGGATTATAAGGCAGTATAACCTTGCATAGCACCAGACTTTCTCATCTCGTCGCAGCAATTGCTGTCATGCTTTTTGCTGCTGTTTCGATATCGACAGCAAGAGCTCAAAGCACGATCGGCGTCGCAGCTGTCGTCAATGATGCCCCGATTTCGGTGGTCGATCTGGTAGAACGTATCAAGCTTGTCACTGCCTCTTCCAATATTCCGATGAGCCCGCAACGAAGCCAGGAGATGGCACCACAGATTTTACAGCAGCTGATCAATGAAAAGCTGCAACTGCAGGAATCTGAACGTCGCGGCTTTGAGGTGACGGACGCAGATATTGATCGCGCCAAAACCCTCATCGAGCAAAATTCAGGATTGCCACCGGGTGGGCTTGACCAGTTTCTGGCTCAGAATGGTATCGCACCAGAAACCATAAGAAACCAGATCCGTCCCCAAATTGCATGGCAAAAACTTTTGGGTTCCATGCGTCGCGAAATCGAAATTTCCGATACAGAAATTGATGACAACCTCGAACGTATTCGCAGCAACCAGGGCAAGCCGCGTAACAATGTTCAGGAAATTTTCCTGCCTGTCGATAATCCGCAGGACGAAACCAAAGTTTACCAGAATGCCCGCGAGGTGATCCGGGCCCTTGAACAGGGCGCTAATTTCGGCGGATTGGCGAGACAGTTCTCGGCAAGCTCAAGTGCAGCAAACGGTGGTAACCTGGGCTGGCTTTATTCCGGTGAAATGGCCGGAGAATTGCAGCAGGCCATTAACCAGATGCAGCCGGGCGATGTAAGTGATCCTATCAGAACCATTCGCGGATATTACATCCTGAAACTGCTTGAACGCCGTCGGGGAGATGCCAATGCCCTGACTGATGTCCGGCTTGATCTATATCAGCTCTTTGTACCGATTGCAGCCAACACGCCCCAAGATGAGGTCAACTCCAAACTTGGTATCCTGCAAAATGCCAAAGAAACCGCCGATAGTTGCCAATCATTGGCAAATGTCGCGGTTGACCTTGGTTCGGACATGAGCGGAAAGACCGAGGGCATATCACCAAACGATCTTGCAGGGCCTGTACGCAATGCAGTCGCAAATCTGGATAAAGGCGGTATTTCCGATCTGATCAAGGTTGATGGTGGTGCCCTGCTTGTCATGGTTTGCGACAAGACCGAAGAAAGTACTCTTCCTGACCGGGAAAGCATCCGCCAACGTCTTGAAATGGAACGCCTCGAAATTCTGGCGCGCCGTAAACTGCGTGAATTGCGTCGCAATGCGTTTATCGATATCCGGATGTAATCCGGAAAGGACGCCAGCTGATGAGCAACATCAAGCCGATTGCAATGACACTGGGAGAACCGGGCGGCATCGGCCCGGAGCTCGCCCTTAAGGCGTGGCTGTCGCGCAAAGACCCTGTCCTGCCTCCATTTTTCATTCTCAGTCCCAAGACAATCATGGATCAAACCATCGAAAGTCTTGGGCTACGGGTAAAAACCAAGGTGATAAACGAGGTCAGCCAAACAGGTAAGGTCTTCGAGGACGCCCTTCCGGTTTTTGAAATCCCCGGCACTGCACAAGATATCAAACATGGAACGGCATCCAGCAAAACCGCATCTATTGTCATAGACAGCATTACCCATGCCGTTAACTTGACGCGATCAGGAACAGCAAGTGCTGTGGTAACCAATCCGATCCAGAAGAGCGCGCTTTATCAGGCCGGTTTCAAACATCCCGGCCATACCGAATTTCTGGCAGAGCTTTCTGGTCCGGGCACCATCCCGGTTATGATGTTGGCCAATAGTCAATTGCGCGTCGTACCGATGACAATCCACATCGCCCTTTCGGAAGTGCCAAAGCAACTTACCAGTGAAATGATCAAACAATTGGTCCGCGTCACGTCAAAGTCTTTGCAAAGGGATTTTGGTCTGGAAAAACCAAGGCTTGCGATTGCCGGATTAAACCCGCATGCAGGTGAAGATGGATCAATGGGCGACGAAGAAATCAGGATAATACGTCCTGCCATAAAGGCATTGCAGAATGAGGGGTTTGATGTCGTTGGGCCCCTCCCCGCCGATACCATGTTCCATGCCGAGGCACGTGCAAACTACGATGTCGCCCTATGTCCCTATCATGATCAGGCTCTGATTCCGGTCAAAACACTTGATTTCCATGGCGGCGTGAACGTCACGCTAGGATTGCCCTTTATCAGAACGTCCCCTGATCACGGGACGGCTCTTGATATCGCAGGGAAAGGCATCGCACGGCCTGACAGCCTGATCGCAGCCATCAAAATGGCGGCTGAGATGGCACACAAACGAGTAGCCGGCAACGCTGCCTCACAAGGAGCCTGACATCGTGTCAGACCAGAACAACGAAACCGCCAGCCTTGCCAATGATGGGCTTCCACCCTTGCGCGACGTCATTGCAACGCATGGACTGTCCGCACAAAAGAAGTTTGGCCAGAATTTCCTTTTTGATCTGAACCTGACCGGGCGGATCGCGCGCGCGGCTGCACCACTGGATGACGCAACTGTAATTGAAATCGGCCCAGGCCCCGGCGGCCTGACACGCGCCTTGCTTTATCATGGCGCAACGAACTTGACGGTTATCGAACGTGATCCCCGTTGCCAACCGGTTCTTGAACAAATCAGCAATCACTATCCGGGGGCGCTTCATGTGATCGATGGGGATGCGCTTGACGTTGATGTTACGTCACTCGGCCCGGCTCCGCGAAAGATTGTCGCCAACCTTCCCTATAACGTGGGCACGCAACTTTTGCTGGCTTGGCTGATGCAGATTGATCAGTTTGCCAGCCTGACTTTGATGTTCCAGAAAGAAGTCGCAGAACGCGTTGTCGCCGCCCCGAAAAGCAAGGCCTATGGCCGCCTTTCGGTCCTGTGCCAGTATTTATGTGACTGCCAGATACTTTTTGATGTGCACCGTAGTGCCTTCACCCCACCGCCCAAGGTAACCTCAGCTGTCGTTCAACTGCGTCCCAAAACAGATCGCGGCGAAGCTGTAAATCTTGTCAGTCTGGGCAAGATCACACAGGCAGCCTTTGGCCAAAGGCGCAAGATGCTGCGCGCCAGCCTTAAGACATTGAACATGGATGTCGGAATGTTGTTGGAACGTGCACAAATTACAGAGACAGCACGTGCCGAAGAATTAAGTGTAGCCGATTTCGTTCGACTAACACTTGTTCATGAGGAAATGGTCGCCTGATCAGGCGGCCATTTCGGATCATCAATCTGTCAAAAGCTTTTTAACGAACCCCGGCAGTTGGGATTGGCGTTCGCGTTTAACGCGCTCTGCACCAATGACATGTTGTACATCGGCAAGACAACGTTCAAGGTCATCATTGATCAGAACATAGTCAAATTCTTCCCAATGGCTGATTTCGGCACCGGCTTTTGCCATACGCTTCATGATCACATCATCAGCATCCTGTCCCCGGTCACGAAGACGGCGCTCAAGCTCGGCCGACGAGGGCGGCAGGATGAAGACAGAAACAACATCATCCCCACCCTTCTCGCGTATTTGCCGCGCGCCTTGCCAGTCAATGTCAAACAGAACATCGTGGCCTTCGGAAAGCGCCTTTTCGACCGGGCCGCTAGGCGTGCCATAATAGTTGCCAAACACTTCCGCCCATTCCAGCAATTCATCATCGGCGATCATATGCTTGAAGGCATCAACGGATTTGAAGAAGTAGTGTATCCCTTCTTCCTCGCCCGGACGCGCTGCACGTGTTGTAGCGGAAACGGAAAGAGAAATCTGGCTGTCTTTTTCCAAAATCTGGCGTGTGATCGTGGTTTTCCCTGCCCCTGAAGGGGCACAGAATACCAGCATAACACCACGACGTTTTGCCTGATCCATCATCGGATTGTCCTTATTCAACGTTCTGAACCTGCTCGCGCAGTTGATCGATTATGACCTTAAGCTCCATGCCGCAATTGGTCAGTTCGATATCATTCGCCTTGGAACAGAGCGTATTGGCTTCACGATTGAATTCCTGACATTGGAAATCAAGTTTACGGCCAATCGCACCGCCTTTTTGGATCATGTCGCGTGCGGCGATGATATGGGCTTTAAGTCGATCGATTTCCTCCCGAACATCCGCCTTGGTCGCAAGCAAAGCTGCTTCCTGATGAAGCCGTTCGGGATCGAACTTGCCTGTTTCCATCAGCTCATTGATCTGACGCTTGAGCTTTGTCTTGATCGCATCGCTTCGAACGGACGCGCAATTTTCAGCACTCAGGACGGCTTCCTCGATACGATCAATATGACCGCGCAGCATTTCGTCAAGCTTCGCCCCTTCTTCGGCACGATGTGCTGCCAGTTGATCAAGCGCCTCGCCAAAGCTTTCAAGGATCGCGGCATCCAGGTTTTCGCGACTGTCGTCGTCTTCCTGCTGTTCGACCGCTTCAAGAACGCCACGCACATTCATCAAATCTGCAATCGTCCCGGCCGAAAGGCTGCTGGCGCGATCAAATTCCTTGGCCAGCGCAACCAATTCGGCAAGTAGATCGCGGTTAATGCGATAGGCACTGGTTTCCCCGGGGCGGACCACATTTAACGTGACCCCCATATTGCCTCGCTTGAACCGTTTGACAACGGCGTCTCGTACAACAGGCTCCAGACGTTCGAAGCCGCCGTTAAGGCGCGTACGAACGTCCAATCCCTTGCCATTGACACTGCGAAGCTCCCAGGTCCAGCCAAAGCCTTCTGCACCGCCGTCGGTGCGGGCGAACCCGGTCATGCTTGATACGGTCATATTCTTATCCAGTCTGAATTGTCGGTTGCCCGTTTATAACGTTTGTGCCTCGGCGCGCCAAGGGATTGTCGTTTGATGATCGATCATCAAGACAGACAGTTATTGCCCGCATTTCATAATGCTGCCCTAATGCTGTCCCATGTTCCGCGCGAACAATTCGGAACACGTCCAACGGGATCACGAGCAACCATGTCACTGCAATACCACGCCATCCTGATTACCGGTGCCAGCTCGGGCATCGGGGCCGCCCTTGCGCGTCACTATGCCCGCACCGGGGTAACCCTGTTTATCAGCGGCCGGGACCAAACACGTTTGAAACTGGTCGAAAATGAATGCCGTGCCGTAGGGGCAAATGTATTTGCCGATGTTCTTGATGTGACCGAACGTGAAACGATGGTTGAATATGTTACCAAATGCGACCAGATTACACCGCTGAGCCTGATTATCGCCAATGCGGGTATTTCAGCCGGAACCGGCAGCGAGGGCGAAGACCCCGACCAGGTACGCGATATTTTTGCAACCAATGTTGCGGGTGTTCTCAACACGATTGATCCTGCCATCGCCTTCATGTCCGCACGTGGGCACGGCCAGATCGCACTGGTTTCATCGCAGGCATCTTGGCGTGGTCTTCCGTCCGCCCCGGCTTACTGTGCCAGCAAGGCCGCCGTAAGGACGTATGGTGAAGGACTCCGGGGTGCCCTTGCCCCCTTCGGGATAAAGGTGAATGTGATTTGTCCGGGATTTGTCAAAAGCCGCATTACCGATGCTAACGACTTTCCCATGCCATTCTTCATGCAGGCTGACAAGGCCGCAATCAAGATTGATAAAGGCCTGTCGAAGAACAAGGGAATGATCGCGTTTCCCTGGCAAATGAACATTCTGATTGGTGTTTTGAAAATGGTTCCACAATCACTGCTGGATATGGCGGCATCGCGCATCCCGCGAAAGGCATCGAAAAGCCAAACGCGCCAAAGACTGGCATCAACTTCCGAACATATACAGCCGCGTCAATAAAAACGGCGATAACCAGTTACTTATTGGCGATCCCGGATGCGCCGCCAACGCGCGACATTGCGGTTATGCTCGTCCAAAGTTCGGGCAAAGGCATGACCGCCCGTTCCATCCGCAACGAAATAAACCTCGTCAGTTTCGGCAGGATGCAAAACGGCATAGATCGCATCACGTCCAGGATTTGTGATCGGTCCCGGTGGTAACCCGGATGACACATAAGTATTGTAGGGACTATCGAATTTCAAATCAGCACGCGTCAAGGCACGGTCAAGTGGTTCATCCGGGCTGATTGCATAAGCGACCGTCGGATCGGACTGCAAACGCATATTCATTCTGAGCCGGTTGACAAAAACCCCCGCAACACGTGGACGTTCCGCCGCAATACCAGTTTCCCGTTCTACAATCGATGCCAGAACAATCGCTTCTTCGATGGTATCATATGGCAGATTGGCTTCTCGTCCCGGCCACAACTGGGTTACCAGCGCATCATGTGCTGCTGCCATGCGATCAATGATGCTTTGTTTCGTGTCACCGAACGAAAACTGGTAGGTCTCTGGCAGAAGCATGCCATCAGGCGGAACATCAGAAATTTCACCAATGAGACCATCTACAAGATTGATACGCGTGATGATCTCGCTTGAGCGCAGCCCTTCAGGGATCGTCACAAACCGTTTTACAGTATCACCGGTCGCAAGAATTTCTGCAGCCTGTTTGGGGCTGACACGTGCAGGAAAATGATATTCTCCTGCGCGCAATGCCCGATCAAGCCCGGCGATCCGGACGCCAAGCAGAAACACAAGTGGTTCCTGAATAATATTTTGGCGGCGAAAGATGTCCGCAATCCCGCGAACACCGGTACCTTGCGGGATGACAATATCACTGCCCTGCGCCAGCTTGCTGGGCGATGTATACTGCACATAAACATACACCGCCGACCCACCAATGGTGAGCGCGGCGGTGATGCATAAAAAGCCAAGAACAAGCAGAAAACGCTTCAAGGGGTTTCCCTCTGTAAGGTTGAATCTGCTGTCTTAAACGCCTTTGAAGACCAGCGAAGCATTGGTACCGCCAAAGCCGAACGAGTTCGACAGGGCGACATTGACCTTGCGTTTCTTCGCTTCAAGCGGAACCAGATCAATTCCGAGGCAAGCTTCGGAAGGATTCCGCAGGTTAAGGGTCGGCGGAACAATACCTTCATGGATTGCAAGGATCGAGAACACAGCCTCAATCGCACCTGCTGCACCAAGAAGATGGCCCGTTGCCGATTTGGTCGAGGACATCGAAAGTTTCGATACCGAATCCCCGAACAGACGTTTTACCGCACCGAGTTCGATTTCATCACCCAACGGAGTCGACGTACCATGTGCGTTCACATAGTCGACGTCTTCCGGGTTAACGCCCGCATTGCGAAGGGCATTGCGCATCGAACGGAAACCACCATTGCCGTCTTCGGCAGGTGCCGTGATGTGATAAGCGTCGCCCGACATGCCATAACCGGCAACTTCGGCATAGATTCTAGCACCACGGGCTTTGGCGTGCTCGTATTCTTCAAGCACCACACAACCGGCACCTTCCCCCATGACAAAGCCGTCGCGGCCCTGATCCCAGGGGCGCGATGCTTCGGTCGGGGTATCGTTGTAACCGGTGGACAAGGCACGCGCAGCAGCAAAGCCCGCCATACCCAACCGGCAAACAGCGGCTTCAGCCCCCCCGGCAACCATAACATCTGCATCGCCCAGCATGATCATGCGCGATGCATCGCCAATGGCGTGCGCACCGGTTGAACATGCCGTAACGACCGCATGGTTCGGGCCTTTAAGGCCGTGTTTGATCGAAACCTGGCCTGAAACCAGATTGATCAGGCAAGACGGAATGAAGAATGGGCTGACACGGCGGGTTTTGCCGTTATTCACCAGCTCCGTGGCTTCTGAGATTTTCGGCAGACCACCAATACCCGAACCGATCAAAACACCGGTATTTTCCTGGTCTTCATCAGTTTCAGGCTTCCAGCCGGAATCGGCCAGTGCCTGATCGGCAGCGGCAACACCATAGACGATGAAATCGTCCATTTTCTTCATGTCTTTGATCGAGACATGATCTTCCGCGTTGAAAAGTCCGTCACCCACACCGCGCGGCACAAGGCCAGCGATCTTGGCCGGGATATCGGACACATCGAAAGTATCGATGCTTTTGATTCCGGATTGGCCGTCCAGCAATTTCTGCCAGGTGTTCTGTGCGCCGCTGGCAAGCGGAGTAACAGCACCAATACCGGTAACAACTACGCGTCTCATCCCGTACTACGCCTTTATTTTATGAATACAGCAAAGACGAAAAGGGCGCCTGAGGATGCCCTCTGGCGCCCATGTCTCACGGCAAGATTAGCCGTTCGCCTTTTCGATGAAGTCGATCGCGTCTTTAACGGTCAGAATTTTTTCTGCTGCGTCATCAGGAATTTCGCAACCGAATTCTTCTTCAAACGCCATGACCAGCTCGACAGTGTCCAGGCTGTCGGCGCCCAGATCGTCGATGAAGCTTGCGTTTTCGGTGACCTTGTCTTCCTCAACACCGAGGTGCTCGACAACGATCTTCTTCACGCGATCTGCGACATCACTCATAGCTCAAATCCTTCAATAGGTTTTCTGTCAGTTGGTTTTGATTGGTTCTTCGCGCCTTCCCCCTATTGAAGGAATTTGCGAGGACCGGAATCCGACAACCGCAATTGCCGGTTTCGTGATTTTCTATAGCGGCCTCTTTTAAACAGAAAAGCAAGCAACCCGCAACGGGTTAAATCATCGCCATTCCGCCATTCACATGCAAGGTCTGCCCCGTGACATAAGCGGCTTCGTCGCTTGCCAGATACAGAACCGCTGCTGCGATCTCTTTGCTTTCCCCCATGCGCCCGGCAGGAACATTGGCCAGAAGCTTTTCTTTCTGTCCGTCATCAAGCTCGTCTGTCATCGCCGTGGTAATGAACCCCGGTGCAACACAGTTAACAGTAATTCCGCGCGATGCAACTTCCTGTGCCAAGGATTTTGACCATCCGATCATTCCGGCCTTCGCTGCCGAATAGTTGGTCTGGCCCGGATTCCCTGTCACACCAACGATCGAGGTAATATTGATAATACGGCCATGACGGCGTTTCATCATCCCGCGCAACGAGTTCCGTGCAAGCTTGAAAGCAGCCGTCAAGTTCACATCGAGAACCGCCTGCCAGTCTTCGTCTTTCAAGCGCATCGCAAGCTGATCACGGGTAATACCGGCATTATTGACCAGAATGTCAAGCTGACCGCCAAGGGCTTCTTCGGCATCCTTGATCAGACCGGCAACCGATTCCGGGTCAGAAAGGTTACCCGGAACAACAACAGCATTTTCACCAATTTCCGCGGCAACAGCCTGAAGGCGTTCTACGCGCGTGCCCGAAAGAGCAACCTTTGCACCGGCCGCAGCCAGAATTTTGGCAATTTCACCGCCGATACCACCAGTCGCGCCGGTTACAAGTGCGGTCTTGCCTGCAAGATCAAACATCAATCTATCCCTTTGGGTTCGTCTGTTTCGCGCAACGCTTAAAGCGTGCCGAGGAAGCTTTCGATATCGGCCGGGCCGTTAACGGCCAAACCGGTAAGATCACGGTCGATACGGCGAACCATACCACTCAAAACTTTACCTGCGCCCAGCTCCACCAGATCGGTGATACCCTGCTCTTTCATATAAAGAACAGACTCACGCCAGCGCACGGTTCCGCAAACCTGCTCCACAAGGAGTTTACGAATGGTTTCCGGATCAGCAGTTTTTTCCGCAATCACGTTTGCGACAACCGGTTTACCGGGGGCATTCATCGCCACAGACGCCAGTGCTTCGGCCATACGGTCTGCAGCCGGTTGCATCAACGGGCAATGGAACGGTGCCGATACCGGCAGCAAAACAGCGCGTTTTGCACCCTTTTCCTTGGCTATCTCGATCGCGCGCTCAACGGCCGCCTTATGGCCCGAAACAACAACCTGTCCATCGGCATTGTCATTTGCAGCGGTACAGACATCACCTTGCGCAGCTTCTTCGGCAACAGCAACGGCGTCGACATAATTAAGCCCTAGAAGAGCTGCCATCGCTCCGACACCAACCGGTACAGCGGCCTGCATCGCCTGCCCGCGAATTTTCAGAAGGCGAGCCGCATCTGCAATCCCAAAGGTGCCCGCAGCAGCAAGGGCCGAATATTCACCCAGCGAATGGCCCGCAACCAGATCACATTTATCTGCAAGCTTGAAACCGCCTTCGGATTCAAGAACACGGGTAACCGCAAGACTGACAGACATCAGAGCAGGCTGCGCATTCTCCGTCAGCGTCAATTCGTTTTCAGGACCTTCGAACATCAGGGTGCTAAGCTTCTGCGAAAGAGCGTCATCAACTTCCTGAAAAACTTCGCGGGCAACAGGAAATGCATCTGCCAGTTCCTTGCCCATACCTACCGCTTGCGACCCCTGACCGGGGAAAACGAATGCGCGTGTCATTATGTGTAATTTACCCTTGTCTGCTTTCGTAAGGACCCGGTTCGATCAGATCCCTTTTTCGAGCTACCCTTGATACTGCCCGCAAGCCCTGTGTCAAGAACAGACGACATTGTCATGCGACTTTCCGTCGCTTTGTTGCCCGAAAGGTAACAGACTTGCCAAACGGCGAAAACAAAACCTTGTTGCGCAGTGCAACGTGGTCTGTTTGCTTCCGGCGCGTTCTCGCCCGCAAAGCATCAATCATCCAACCTGATATATACAAATGCTATTCAATTCTGCACCGAATGGCACAAAAGGCCGGCTTTCTGGGGTTTACCACTATTAAAGAGCGATCAATCCCCATACCGCTCATGAAGGCAGGTTCCGTGCGGTTTTCAGCAAAAGTTTGATGGGGCATTTACGGTTGCATGCCCTGTGGAAAAGTGTATATTCCGCCGTCTCACGGCTCCTTGCCGGGGTTGCCCGGCTATGCCTGCATGGCACGAGGTCATGCGAGGAAGAGACAAGCCAAAAGGAGTAATAGGAGTATTATGAATAAGTACGAGAGCGTGTTTATCGCACGTCAGGACTTCTCGACCGCACAGGTCGAAGCCCTGAATGAAAAACTGACCCAGACCGTTGAAGGTCTTGGTGGCAAAATTGCCAAAACCGAATATTGGGGCCTGCGTTCCCTGACATACCGTGTCAAGAAGAACCGCAAAGGTCACTATACTCTCTTCCAGATCGAAGCCGACAACGCCACGATCGCGGAATATGAGCGTCAGATGCGCCTGAACGAGGACGTTCTGCGTCAGATGACTGTCAAGGTTGAAGAGTTCGAAGAAGAACAGTCAGCCATTCTGCGTAACCGCGACGAGCGCGGCGGCCGTGGCGGTAATCGCCGTGGCGGTCCCCGTCAGCACGGCTAACAGATAGCGAGGAGAATTTATTATGGCTGGACGTCGTCTGTTTTTCCGTCGTCGCAAAACCTGCCCGTTCTCGGGTGCTGATGCGCCGAAGATTGACTACAAAGATGTCAAACTGCTGCAGCGTTTCGTTTCCGAACGCGGCAAAATCGTTCCGAGCCGTATCACTGCGGTTTCGGCCAAGAAACAGCGCGAACTGGCGAAAGCCATTAAACGTGCCCGTTTCCTGGCGCTGCTGCCGTATTCAGATCAGGTCTGAGGCAGTCGGCAAGAGACCCTCTTGCGGTCTCGGGCCTGGAGTAACTGATGTCGCGTAACACTTTAATGGCAGTCGGTGCAGGTTTGGGCAGTTCTGTCCTGTTCCTGCTTGTATTGTCAGGTAATCCGCTGGCTCTGTTGCTTTCATATTTCGGGCACCTGCCACTTTTTCTTATCGGATTGTGGCAAGGTCCAAAACGCCTGCTGGTTGCGGCAATTGCCGCATGTAGTGCCCTTGTTCTACTGGGGGGACTGCTGCCTTTCACGGTCTTTATGGTCGTGTTTGCCGGACCGGCGATGTTGTTGACCCGCATGGCGCTGGTCATCCGCAAGGACGAAACCGGGAAACCGGGCTTTGTTCCGACCGGAATAGTGGTAAGCGCCATGGCCGTCATGATTGCAATGGTGATGATTGTCATCACCGGCAGCGTAACGGCGGAAGGTTTGGACATTCAGGAATTCATTTCGCAGTTCCTGGGTCAGATGTATTCCGAAATGGGTGTCCCTATGACGCCGGAACTTCAGAATATAATCGGCATGTTCCAAACGTATTTCCCGGCGATTGTGGCGGTAAGCTGGCTTCTTATGCTGTTTGCCAATGCTGCGATCGCACAGGCAATTCTGGTGCGGTCCGGTCGCAATTTGCGTCCGTCGCCCGATCTGGCCTCGATGGCCTTGCCTGGATGGTCACTGTTTGCGTTCGCCCTGGCTGGATTTCTGGTCGGCTTTGCCGATGGATCTTTGGCCTATGTGGCGCGAAACGTCGCGGTGGTGCTGGCAGTGCCGTTCCTGATGCAGGGATTGGCACTGGTGCACGGGCAGGCAGCCCGTTGGCCGCAAAAACGTATGATACTGACGGTATTCTATATCGTCGCGGTTCTGTCCACATGGTCGTTTATCGCGATCACTGGACTTGGAATTGTTGAGCATTTAATCAGGCTGCGGGGGAAACAACCGATGACCCGTAGCAATGAGGAGGATCGGTGATGGAAGTTATTCTGCTCCAGCGGGTAGAAAAACTCGGTCAGATGGGTGACGTAGTCACCGTCAAGCCGGGCCATGCCCGCAACCGTTTGCTTCCGAAGGGCATGGCCCTTCGCGCAAACAAAGCAAATCTGGCAGTTTTCGAAGCTAAAAAAGCACAGCTCGAAGCTGACAACCTTGACCGCCGCAAAGAAGCTGAAGCGGTTGCCGAGAACATGGGCGACGTTGCTGTCACCCTCGTTCGTCAGGCATCCGATGTTGGTCACCTTTACGGTTCGGTTACCGCACGTGATATCTCGAACGCGGTTACCGAAGCAGGCTTTACCGTTGCACGCACCCAGGTCGTTCTTGATCAGCCGATCAAGACCCTTGGTCTGCACCAGGTCAAAATCAACCTGCACCCGGAAGTTTCCGTTGAAGTGACCGCCAACGTCGCACGTTCCGAAGAAGATGCCGTCGAGCAGCTTCGTAAGGGCGGCGCCGTTCTGGGCACCATCGACGAAATGGAAGCCGAAGAAGCTCTGGAAGCAGCTGAAGAACTCTTCGAAGAAGACGTTCCGGAAGACTTTGCTGACGAAGCTGAAGGCGAAGAAGAAGCCAACGTTTAATCGTTGCCTTCCATTCAAAGCCAGTTTGGAAACGGCGTATCCGCAAGGATGCGCCGTTTTCTTATGGTTTTGTAATATATTTCAGCTTTTTACACCAAAGACGACCTCTGCGCTTGCGGAATACCGGCTATGAGTTATACCGATTAGCCCTTTCAGCCAAACAAGATGACTGATACCTTTTTACGCCATGACTGATCCCCAGCTAGATGCCCTGTTCGCACCCCTCGAAGAAAACCACGGTGGCAACACTGAAATGGTGCTCGAACGGACTCCGCCTCATAACTTTGAAGCAGAGGCAGCACTGCTTGGCGCCATCCTGAACAATAACGCCGCTTACGAACGCGTTTCAGATATTCTGCGTCCCGAACATTTCGCGGACGCCCGCCATGGCCGTATTTTTGAAGCCTGCGGCAAATTGATCGAACGCGGTCAGCTAGCCAACCCGGTGACCCTGTCGGCGTTCTTTCGGCAGGACGAACATCTGGCTGAAATCGGTGGTGCGCAATATCTGGCCGAACTGTCAAACAACCTTGTCTCGGTTATCAATGCCGGCGATTACGGCAAACTGGTGTACGACCTGTATCTGCGCCGCGAACTGATTGAAATCGGCGAAGACACCGTCAACGAGGCCTATCGCTACGAAATCGAAACTGACGCCGCCAACCAGATCGAGAAAGCCGAACAGAAACTTTTCTCTCTGGCGACGGCGGGTGCTGCTGAATCCGGTTTCGTTGCATTCGGCCCTGCCCTGACCAAGGCATACGAAAACATTGAACACGCCTATAAAAATGCAGGAAAGGTTGTCGGTGTAACCACTGGCCTGCGCGATATCGACCGTAAGCTTGGCGGTCTGCATGCTTCTGACTTGCTGATCCTTGCCGGACGTCCATCAATGGGTAAAACCGCGCTTGCAATGAACGTGGCATTTAACGCCGCCATTGCATCGCATCAGAACCGAAATACCGGTGCCGAGGTGGGCGACGAACTCAAGACCGGCGCTGTCGCGGTTTTCTCGCTCGAGATGGCGGCAGAACAGTTGGCTGGGCGACTTCTGTCCCAGGCGGCCGAGGTTTCGGGCGATAACATGCGCCGCGGCGATTTGAACGAAGACGATTTCCAGCGTCTCGTGGTTGCCACCCAGGAACTCAATACCGTTCCGCTTTATATCGACGATACGCCAGCCCTTCCGGTTTCGACCCTGCGCACACGTTGCCGCCGCCTGAAACGTCAGCATGGCCTTGCGATGATCGTCGTCGATTACCTGCAACTTCTGGCACCGCCAACCAACTTTCGCGGTGATGGTCGTGTACAGGAAGTCTCCGAAATCACCCGTATGCTCAAGGCCATTGCCAAGGAACTAGAAGTTCCGGTTCTTGCCCTGTCGCAGCTTTCACGTGCCGTCGAACAGCGCGAAGACAAACGTCCGCAGCTTTCCGACTTGCGTGAATCGGGCTCGATCGAGCAAGACGCCGACGTTGTGATGTTCATTTACCGTGAACAATATTATCTCGAACGTGCAGAACCGGCACAACGCCCGGAAGAAGCCACCGACAAGTTCGGCGAACGTTACTCCCAGTGGCAGGATCGCCTGAACCACGTCTACAACACCGCAGAAGTCATTATCGCCAAACAGCGTCACGGCCCGGTGGGCAACGTACGCCTGTTCTTTGACGGGAACTACACCAAGTTTGGCGATCTTGACCATATCGAAGAAGAATATGAATAGGCCTTGGGCCTGAAACCGAAACGGACTCCACGGGGTATTGCGAATGAGCGTTCTTCCCGCCGCCGGCCGTGCTGCTGAGTGTGCCGAACTTCAGATCAATCTGAAGGCGATTGCCGACAACTACCAAATCATCAAGAAACGCTATAAAGGGCGGACTTGTGGAGCAGTTGTCAAAGCAGATGCCTATGGTCTTGGCGCACAAACCATTGTGCCGGTTCTGAAAAAGCAGGGTTGCCGTCTTTTCTTTGTCGCGCAGGCAAACGAAGCCGCGGACCTGTTCCCGCTTCTGCGTGGCGGTGGTCGCATTGCTGTTCTGAACGGTGTTCTGCCCGGCGACGAAGAATTCTTTATCGAAAATGATGTCATTCCGGTTCTCAATGACCTTGGTCAGATAGAACGCTGGTCAAATCTTTGCCGTGAACATGAACGCCCGGCACCTGCCTTCATCCATCTTGATACAGGAATGAACCGTCTGGGCCTTGCCCCGCGCGAGATCGGCGAACTGGTGGATCGTTATTCGTCTCTTTTGTACGGCTTCGAAAAAGCGGGTTATATGACCCATCCGGTCGCCGCCGACGAGCATGAAAACCCGGTTACGGCCGAACAGTACGCACTGTTCATGAAATGGTATCGCCGCCTGCCGCCTGCACCGCGTGGTTTTTGTAATTCCTCGGCGATTTTCCGGAACAACGATTACCATCTTGAATTCTGCCGTCCAGGATTTGCGCTTTGGGGTGGAAACCCGACCCCGGAAACCACCAACCCGATGCGCCCTGTGGTCAAATTGACCGCAAAGGTATTACAGGTGCGTCAAATCGACGCTGGCGAAACTGTCGGTTATGGCGGCACCTGGCGTGCAGAACGCGCCAGCCGCATTGCGACTGTGGCTGTTGGTTATGCCGATGGATGGCTACGTTCGCTTTCGAATTCAGGAAAACTGCGCATTAAGGGGCATGACATCCCATATGTCGGACGGGTTTCGATGGATGCCATCAGTATCGATATCACCGATCTTCCGGGCAAACCGTTGCAACCCGGCGACATGATTCCGCTGATTGATGACAAAATGACGGTTGACGACATCGCAAGTGCTGCGGGTACAATCGGTTATGAAATACTGACTTCGCTTGGACATCGCTATCGGCGGGTCTATACAGAAAGCTGACTTGAATAAATCGGCCAACAGTCAATGACTGGCCTGCAACAGGGGAAATAATAATTCCAATGCCGATCTTTGCGCCGGTTGGCCGTATGTTCCTTGCCTTTTTGGCCCTTGTCGGTCGCGTAACGGTATTTGCCGGGCGCACCATTGGCCATATGGTAACGCCGCCATTCTATTTCCGACTGATTTTCAAACAGATGCGCGAGATTGGCTATTTCTCGTTGCCGGTCGTCGCCATGACGACCCTGTTTGCCGGGATGGTTCTGGCCCTGCAATCCTATTCAGGATTTTCTCGCTTTTCGGCTGAAAGTGCCGTAGCCACGGTTGTCGTCATTTCGATGACGCGTGAACTGGGCCCTGTTTTGGCGGGTCTCATGGTTGCCGGACGTGTCGGTGCGGCCATTGCCGCCGAAATCGGCACGATGCGCGTCACAGAGCAGATCGACGCGCTGGTGACGCTGTCGACCAATCCGTTCAAATATCTGGTGGTCCCGCGTGTCATCGCCGGGCTGCTGACCCTACCTGTACTTGTTCTGATCGGTGATATCATTGGGGTACTGGGCGGCTATCTTGTCGGGGTGAACAAGCTTGGCTTCAATGACGGTTCCTATATCCGCAATACGTTCCAGTATCTTGAACAGCTTGACGTGATTTCGGGGCTAGTGAAGGCCGCTGTATTCGGGTTCCTGATCACGCTGATGGGCTGCTATCACGGCTATCATTCGCGTGGCGGTGCGCAGGGTGTGGGCCAGGCAACAACCAATGCCGTGGTTTCAAGCTCCATCCTGATCCTGATTTCGAACTATATCGTCACCGAACTCTTCTTCACACGCTAAGGGCGGGATATGAGCGACACAGCCAAAATCTCGCTTCGTGATGTGCACAAGTCCTTTGGCCCGAAAAAGGTGCTTCAGGGGGTCAATCTTGATGTCGGCCCGGGAGAATCCGTTGCCATCATCGGCGGCTCGGGTACCGGTAAGTCCGTTACACTGAAATGCGTTCTGGGTTTGCTGACACCTGAACAAGGATCCATAAAGGTCAACGGTGTCGAAATGGTTGGCGCTTCGCGTTCAACCCGCGAAGACATGCTTGCCCATACCGGCATGCTGTTTCAAGGGGCGGCATTGTTTGACTCCCTGCCCGTTTGGGAAAATGTCGCCTTTGGCCTGATCGAAGGTAGCGGCATGAAACGCAACCAGGCCCGTGACATTGCGATAGCCAGACTTTCCGATGTCGGACTTGGCCCGGAAGTCGCCAATATGTCCCCGGCATCCCTTTCGGGCGGCATGCAAAAACGTGTTGGTCTGGCACGCGCCATCGCGACCGAACCGGAAATCCTGTTTTTTGATGAACCGACCACCGGTATCGACCCGATCATGGGCGATGTGATCAACGACCTGATTGTCAAATGCACCCGCGAACTTGGTGCCTGCGCCATGACCATTACCCATGACATGGCAAGCGCACGCAAGATCGCCGACAGGGTTGCCATGCTCTATCAGGGCAAGATCATCTGGGATGGTCCGGTTTCTGAAATCGACAATGCCGATAACCCCTATTTGCAACAGTTCATTTCGGGTAATATCGAAGGTCCGCTGGATCTTGATCTGAAGCATCTCTGATTATCGATCAAGCCTCTCGCCCGTTTCGTTCCATCCTCATGCGCGGAGCCACCTGTGGCCAAAACCCAAAGTCGTTTCATCTGCCAGAATTGCGGTGCGGAATACCGGAAATGGACCGGACGTTGCGATGCCTGCGGCGAATGGAATTCGATCGAGGAAGAACGCATTGAAGCCAGCCCCAAGGCAACCGGGGGCATCGCTACCGGGTCGAAGGGCAAACAGCTTGATTTCGTCGCCCTTGAAGGTGAAAGTGCAAGCCCGCCCCGCATCATAACCGGCATTGCCGAACTTGATCGTGCGGTTGGTGGCGGCCTTGTTCCTGGCTCTGCCCTTTTGGTTGGCGGCGATCCTGGGATCGGTAAATCAACGATCCTGTTGCAGGCCGTTGGCGTCCTGTCGGCCAGACATAAATGCGCCTATATCTCCGGCGAGGAAGCGGTTGATCAGGTGCGCATGCGTGCCGCCCGTCTTGGACTTGAAAAATCAAAGGTCGATTTTGCCGCCGCAACCAGCCTGCGCGATATCATCGCGACACTGGATCAAAGTTCACATGAAGTCGTGGTCATCGATTCCATTCAGACGATGTATGCCGATACGCTCGACAGTGCCCCGGGTACCGTATCGCAGGTTCGCGCCTGTGCACTTGAACTGATCCGCCTTGCCAAGCGCAAGGGTTTTGCCGTGATCCTTGTCGGTCACGTCACCAAGGAAGGTCAGATTGCCGGTCCCCGTGTTCTAGAACACATGGTCGACACGGTTCTATATTTCGAAGGCGAACGCGGCCATCAGTTCCGCATTCTGCGCGCGGTTAAAAACCGTTTTGGTGCGACCGATGAAATTGGCGTGTTTGAAATGGGCGATGCGGGCCTTGTCGAAGTCCCGAACCCGTCCGCCCTGTTCCTGGCCGACCGCGAAGCCCCGGTATCGGGCACCGCCGTGTTTGCCGGGCTTGAAGGCACCCGCCCTATGCTGGTGGAAATTCAGGCACTGGTCGCGCAATCAGCACTCGCCACGCCACGTCGGGCGGTTGTCGGCTGGGATTCGGCGCGTATGAACATGATCCTTGCGGTTCTCGATGCGCGCTGTGGCTTACCGCTTAGCCAGTTTGACGTTTACCTGAACGTTGCCGGTGGCATGCGTGTGGGCGAGCCCGCCGCCGACCTTGCCGTGGCGGCTGCTCTTATATCTGCCGTCGCAGATGCACCGGTTCCTGCCGAAACCGTTATTGTCGGCGAAGTCGGCCTTTCTGGCGAAGTTCGCCCTGTCGGTCAAATCGAATCGCGCCTGAAAGAAGCCGCCAAACTCGGCTTTGTAAATGCCTATAGCCCTCGAACCGGCGGCAACGGTAAGAAGAAGATCACGATCAAGGGCCTGAACCAGCGCGAAATCGGTCATCTTCAGGATTTGGTAAATCTCTTCGGCGACGATGTTCGTGACAAGGTGCGTCCGCGCGAAGGCATGTATTGATCATCGCCGGGTTCTTTGGTGTGCGTACGGCGAACTGACTGACCAACAGGATTTACGAAATCATGGACTTTTCCAGCCTGCCCGATCTTGGTGCACGAGACGTATTCGATCTGGTGATCGTGGGCATTGTCCTGATCTCGGGTCTGTTTGCATTTTTCCGGGGCTTTATCCATGAAACCCTATCAATGATGGGCTGGGTCGGGGCTGGTCTTTGTGCGCTATATGGTTACCCTGTCGCGCGCCCTTATGTCCGAGACCTGATCCCGTCCGAACTGATTGCTGATCTGGCAACCGGGGTTGGTCTGTTCCTGATCACCTTCCTGATCTTTTCCTTCATCAGCGGCCGGATTGGCCGCGCGGTTCAGAATTCCGGTCTTGATAGCCTCGATAGTACCCTTGGCTTTGTCTTCGGGCTTCTGCGTGGCGGTCTTATCGTCTGTATCGGCTTTCTGGCCCTGTCATGGCTTTTGCCGGCAACCTCCCAGCCAGAGTGGGTTCGCGATGCCCGTACCCGCCCGGTTCTGGAAGAAGGTGCATTCCTGCTGATGCGCGCAATGCCTGATGAAATCTTCGACACAACGGCCGAAGAAATGGCCCGTGCGCAACGTGATGCAGAAATCAACGATCAGACATACCGTCAACTTCTGGGTCCGGAGCCAAAAGGTGCTGGACCCAAGCCCCTAAACGGGTATACAAGGCCCTCGCGCGATGATTTGGATCGTCTGATAGAGGCGACCACCAACGAGTGAGGCGATAGGATTTCGCATAGGTGCGGCATCCTGCGCCACCGGCGAGAGAGCGGAACCCACTCATGCTGACCACCAATCCATTTGAAGATGACAAGCTGCGTGAAGAATGCGGTGTTTTCGGTGTTTTCGGATCGCCCGACGCGGCGGCCCTGACGGCCCTTGGCCTGCATGCGCTTCAGCATCGCGGACAGGAAGCCGCTGGCATCGTTTCCTATGACGGCGAAGATTTCCCTGCACACCGGGCACCCGGTCAGGTCGGCGATATCTTCGGTTCTGAAGACGTAATCAAAAGCCTGCAAGGCCACCGTGCCATCGGCCATGTGCGCTATTCCACAGCCGGTGGCAAAGGCCTTCGCAACGTGCAGCCGCTATTTGCCGATTTCGAATTCGGCGGGCTGGCAATTGCGCATAACGGTAACCTGACCAACGCGCTTGCCGTGCGTGAACGCCTAGTCAAACGTGGTTCGATTTTCCAGTCGACCTCCGATACCGAAACATTCATTCACCTGATCGCAACCAGCCTGTATGAAAAAATCGTAGATCGCCTGATTGATGCCATTCGTCAGGTCGAAGGCGCATACAGCCTTGTGGTCATGACCCAGAAAAAATTGATCGGTGTGCGTGATCCATTGGGTGTACGTCCGCTGGTTCTGGGCAAGCTGAATGACAGCTATATTCTGTCCTCGGAAACGGTTGGCCTTGATATCGTTGGCGCGGAATTCATTCGAGACGTCGAACCGGGCGAAATCGTTGAAATCACCGATGACGGCCTCAAATCGATCAAGCCATTCAAACCGGTGAAATCGCGTTTCTGCATTTTCGAACATGTCTATTTCGCCCGCCCCGACAGCATTGTCGAAGGCACAAGCGTCTATGACGTGCGCAAAAATATCGGTCGCGAACTGGCACTGGAATCCGGAGTTGAAGCCGATGTGGTCGTGCCGATCCCCGATTCCGGCGTTCCGTCCGCGCTTGGCTATGCCGAGGCGAGTGGCGTCCCGTTCGAACTGGGCATCATCCGCAACCATTATGTCGGCCGGACCTTTATCGAGCCGACCGATCAGATCCGCCACCTTGGCGTGAAGCTGAAACACAACGCCAACCCCGGCAAGCTCAAGGGCAAACGCGTTATTCTTGTCGACGATTCCATTGTTCGCGGCACTACCTCGACCAAGATTGTCGATCTTGTCCGTCAGGCTGGTGCTGCCGAAGTGCATATGCGCATCGCAAGCCCGCCGACCACCAATCCGTGCTTCTATGGTGTTGATACGCCATCGAAGGAAAAACTGATGGCGGCCAATCACGACATCGAAAGCATGGCAAAGATCATTGGTGTCGACAGCCTTGCCTTTGTCACCATTGATGGCCTTTATCGCGCCGCCGGTCTTCCGGGACGCGACAATGACAGCCCGGCCTTCTGCGATGCCTGCTTCACCGGTGATTACCCGATCCGTCTGGTAGATCATCAGGCCGAAAACAAGGATCGTAAACTCAGCCAGCTTGTCGAAAGGCAGTCCGCATGAGTGACGCAAAGCGCCTTGAAGGCCGCGTCGCCCTGATCACAGGGGCCTCGCACGGGATCGGTCGCGCGGTTGCAAAACGATTTGCTGCCGAGGGTGCCACTGTCATTGCGCTGGGTCGCAATGTCGGTGCGCTCGAAGAACTTGATGATGAAATCCGGGCTGATGGCGGCAAACTTGTTCTGCTGCCCATGGACTTGACCATGTATGAAAAGATCGATGCCATGGGTGCCTCGATTTATGAACGCTTTGGCAAGCTTGATATCGTCGTTGGCAATGCTGGTCTTTTGGGTGAACTTGCCCCGGTCGGTCATATCGATACACAGGTATTTGAAAACACATATGCGACCAACCTCACGGCAAATTTCCGCCTGATCCGCAGTGTCGACAAACTCCTGCGTCTTTCCGATGCCGGTCGAGCGATCTTTGTGACCTCGAATGCCTCGTCCAAGGGACGTGCTTTCTGGGGCCTTTATGCGTCAACCAAGGCGGCACTCGAAAGTCTGGTGCTGTCCTATGCCCAGGAACTCGAAGAAACGCCTGTGCGCGTTAATCTGATCAATCCGGGCCGTATCCGCACCAAGATGCGCGCCGAAGCCTATCCGGGTGAAAACCCGGAAACCCTTCCGACAGCCGAAAGCATCACCGATGTGTTTGTCGATCTGGCCGCAACCGATTGCACAAAACATGCCGAGGTCGTCAACGCCTACTAAGCCAAAGTGACCAGAAATGACAAAGGCCGGGCATATGTCCGGCCTTTTTAGTATTTGCGTAATCGGGGGACTTACTATTCAAACGTGACCGACGGACCATTATCGATGATCTCACGAATACGGTCGCTCAGATCATCCTCGGTGAAGCTTTCCTGTGCCTCTCTGTCATGCGCGAAAGCATAGATATCGGCCAAATCCTGACCGTTGAAATCAATCTGATAGCCAAGATCCGCGCGCTGCAAATGCAGCATCTCATCCGCGCCATGCCACATCCGCGCAAAAAAATCGAACGGGTTTAATGACTGATCGATATTGCTGGCATCAAACCCCGGTCCGATATCTCCGCCGACATTATTCACGGCGTGGCAAACAACACAACCACGCTCGGCAAACAGCTTTTTACCACGCTGGGCATCCATTTCCGGATAAACAATATTAGCCGCGCCGGCGTCATTCTGCGCCCAAACCACACCGAAACCCGAAAATCCTACCGCCAATGCGATTCCAACGGCAAAGGATAGCCCCAAAGGGCGAGTAAAAGAAAAATGCTGGTGCATATAAGGTCCTTAGGTTGCTTGCTTGGCTCCAAACGGCGCAGCGTTGCGACTGTAAAGAAGCCTATGCCACGAGACAAGCGTATCAACGAAACCGCAAACCGTTTTGCACGACCCCATGTACGAAAAGAAACACCGACATCTAATCGGCCTTGTCCTGCAACGCACCGCACTTGTTCACCGTAATAATCAACGCGTGTTTTTTTCAGTTCAGACAGATGTTTTCGGCGCAGAAATCCAAAAATGCCCGAACACGGGCGGGTATATGCCCTCGCCCGCCAATATAAACGGCGTTAATATCGACACCGCCGCCGGGATAAAATTCATCCAGTAAAACCTCAAGCCTGCCATCCGCGACTTCCGCATAGATGTGGAACCTTGCGAGCCGCACGATACCGCCCCCTGCAAGGGCCAACTGACGAGCACTTTCGGCATCCGCAACGTCAAACACACCACCCGGGGTTACCGAAACGTCCTGCCCGTTTACCCGAAACGGCCAATCAGGAAGAACACGCTGAAAATTGTATCCGATCAATGTATGGCTTTGCAGCGCATCCACGGTCGTTGGTCGTCCATGTTTTTCAAGATATGACGGTGAGGCGGCAATTGCCATCCGGCATTGCCCAAGCTTGCGCGCAATCAGTCCGGATGACTGCAAAGGACCGCTCCGGATTGCGACATCGGCACGTTCTTCATAAAGATCAACCACCTTGTCACTGACCGTAACGTCGATGGTGATATCGGGATAACGTTCGCGAAAGTCTGGTAACAGCGGCACAAGACGATGCAGTCCGACAGGGACGTTGACCGTGACCCGCAACCGCCCACGTGGTGCCATTGCGGTTGCCGCTTCCTGTTCCGCCTCATTCAGATCGGCAATGATATCAAGTGCGCGTTCATAAAACCGCTGCCCTTCGGATGTCAGATGCAGCTTTCGGGTTGACCGGTTAAACAATCGCGTGCTCAGCCGGTCTTCCAACCGGCCCACAAGTTTGCTGACGGCGGATGGAGTCATGTTGAAATCTCGGGATGCAGCCGAAAACCCACCGCGTTCGACGACACGCACAAAGACTTCCATCTCTCCAGATCGATTGGTTTCAAGTCGGGCCATAGTGAATTCAACTCACAAATCTTCTTCTTGGGATAGCACTAGTTGAAAATACGGCCTTTGTCCATATTCCCCCCCCATGAACCATTTCCAGTGACGGAGAAAACAATGGAATACAGACAATTGGGCAATTCCGGCTTGCGCGTTCCCGCACTCAGCTTTGGGGCCGGTACCTTTGGCGGCCAAGGCCCCTTGTTCGGCGCATGGGGTACAATTGATGCCCGCGAAGCCAGCCGAATGATCGACATTAGCCTCGAAGCCGGGCTGAACATGTTCGACAGTGCCGACGTATATTCCGATGGTGCATCCGAACAGGTTCTGGGCGAAGCCATTAAAGGACGCCGCGACAAAATCATTCTGTCGACCAAACTGGCCTTGCCGGTTGGCGATGGCCCGAATGACTTTGGCACCTCGCGCCACCGCCTGATCACGGCAACCGATGCCGCCCTGAAGCGGTTGGGAACCGATTACATTGATCTGCTGCAACTTCACGCCTTTGATGACTTCACCCCGATTGATGAAGTCTTATCAACGCTTGATGACCTCGTACGTGCCGGTAAGCTGCGTTATATCGGCGTATCGAACTTTGCCGGGTGGCAAATCATGAAGTCACTCGCCGTATCTGATCGCCTTGGGTACAGCCGCTATGTCGCCCATCAGGTTTACTATTCACTGGTCGGGCGCGATTACGAATGGGACCTGATGCCGCTGGCGCAGGATCAGGGACTTGGCGCACTGGTCTGGAGCCCCTTGGGCTGGGGTCGGTTGACCGGTAAAATCCGCCGCGGCACACCGATCCCTGATGGCAGCCGCCTGCATGAAACCTCACAATTCGGCCCACCGGTCGAAGAAGATCACCTGTATGACATTGTCGATGTGCTTGATGAACTGGGTGCCGAAACCGGCAAAACCGTCCCACAGATTGCCATCAACTGGCTGCTGCACCGCCCTACGGTGGCATCTGTGATTATCGGGGCACGCAATGAACAGCAATTGCGCGACAATCTGGGTGCGGTTGGCTGGTCCCTTTCCAGCGAACAAATCGCCCGTCTTGATGCCGTCCGCAAAAGGCAACCACCCTACCCGCATTACCCTTATTACATCCAGGAAGGCTTCGCCCGACTAAACCCGCCATTATTTGCATAAGGATTACAAATACCTGCAACAGGGCCGATCACCCGGTATTGATCACAACGGATTGATCGGCTCTGTCTTGTCTTTGCCAACATCAACGGTTAGTCGGAACATCCGGTTTGATCATGCCACGGATACCCGATGCGATTTTTGCGCTGCCTCATCCTTTCTGCAATATTTACTATCACGGCACCTGCCATCGGAGGGACTGAAACGTCACGCCTGTCGCTGATTGGCGAAAGCAGCCAGTTTGTCGAACTTGATCCGCAACGGATTGCGCGCAACACCCGATTTTATGACCGGCGAAATCAGCAGACCAGTATCAAGACCTATCGCAGCAAGGTGGTACTGGTAAATTTCTGGGCCAGCTGGTGCCTGCCCTGTATGGCTGAAATGCCGTCGCTTGATCAGTTGGCCTATGATCATTCCAATGATGACCTTGTCATCATTCCGGTCTCGATAGATGAAGACGGATTGTTGGCGGCCATTCCCTTTTACCGCCGTTTGGGTCTTGAAAATCTTGACCTTTTCGTCGATCCGAACGGCGAAACCGCTTATAGCAACCGTGACAATCCAAAGAATGCCGAGTTTGCCCTTTATGGCCTGCCGATCACATATGCCCTTGATCGTGATGGCCGTATTCTTGGCTATGTAACCGGGTTGGTCGACTGGCAGTCAGACGATGCTGCCGATTTCATTGACCGTCTTTTAGAGCCTGCCAAATAAAAACGGAGGCATTCACGCCCCCGTTGATGCTTCTGCACTCAGGCCCTATCGTTTTTTCTTCTTGTTGCCATAGGGGTTGTCACTGCTACGCAGATAAATGCGGATCGGAACACCCGGCATGTCGAAATCCTCGCGCAGACCATTAATCAGGTAGCGCGTATAGCTTTCGGGCAGCTCGGCCGCCTTGGAGCAGTTGATAAAGAAGCTTGGTGGACGCGATTTTGCCTGGGTCATATACCGCAGACGGATACGACGGCCGGAAATAACCGGTGGCAGATGGCGCTCGGTAATGGCTTCAAGCCAGCGGTTCAGCTGCGAGGTCGGAATACGACGGCTCCAGATATCATAAATATCAAGGACTGTCGGCATCAAGGTATCTGTCCCGCGACCGGTAAGGGCCGAGAATGTCAGGATCGGAATACCCTTGGCCTGCGCAAAGGACGTATCAAGCTTGTCGCGCAGTGCCGACATCACACCGGATTTGTCTTTGACCGCGTCCCACTTGTTCACCGCAATGATAAGCGCACGACCTTCTTCCAGGACCATACGCGCAATCGTCAGGTCCTGTTTATCAAGCGTATTGGTCGCATCGAGCATAATGACAACCACTTGCGCATAGCGGATCACGCGCAAGGTATCGGTCACAGACAGCTTTTCAACCCGATCATCAATCTTCTTCTTGCGGCGCATTCCGGCGGTATCGACCAGACGGATCGGACGACCTTCATAGGACCAGTCAACCGCGATGGAATCACGGGTCAAACCGGCTTGCGGCCCTGTCATCACGCGGTTTTCACCCAGAAGCTGGTTCAGAAGGGTCGATTTGCCCACATTCGGACGACCGACAATCGCAAGCTGGATTTTCGAGTTGTCCTTGCGAACAACTTCTTCCTCGCCTTCATCGTCTTCGTCATATTCGATTTCAAAGGACGGGAAAGAACCATCGTCCTCCTCCATCTCGTCATCTTCGAAATCGTCATCGATGGCAGCAATATCGCCTTCCTTGCGCGCCTTGCGCTGCTTGTCGCGATATTCTTCCCAATGGGGACGCATGATATCGATCAGCAATTCCATGCCAAGGCCATGCTCGGCTGAAATCGGCGCAACATCGCCAAGACCAAGGCCATAAGCCTCGTACAGGCCTGCATCCTGATCCCTGCCCTCGTGCTTGTTGGCAATCACATAAACCGGCTTCTTGCGTTTGCGCAGCCAATCGGCAAAGTGATTGTCAAGCGGGGTCAGGCCCGCACGCGCATCGATCAGGAAAAACGCAATGTCACATTCTTCAAAGGCCATTTCGCTTTGCTGGCGCATTTTGCCTTCGATGGAATCGTCAAATACCTCTTCCAGACCGGCGGTATCGATAATATCGAACCCCATATGGCCAAGACGCGCCCTGCCATAACGGCGATCACGCGTGACGCCCGGCTGGTCATCAACCAGCGCCAGCTTCTTGCCGACCAGACGGTTAAACAAGGTCGACTTCCCGACATTGGGGCGACCGATAATGGCTACTTTCAGCGACATCTGACTTTCAGACTCATTGTTATAAAACGGCGATGTGCGCCGAGGGGCAGTTTACCCCGTTCCGGCGCACGCGCATATCAGGCAAAAGATCGGATCTTTCGCAAAAACTGTGTTCTACCTGTTAGCGATACGCGATTAGATCGGCATCCGCAGTCAGGAAGTAAAGACTGTCACCCGCAACAGACGGCGGCAAGGTGATCGGGCCAGAAACTTCATCCTTGCCAATGATCTCGCCACTATACGGGGAAACAGTCATGATTTCGCCCTGCTCGTTTCCAACGATCAACCGGTCACCAACCAGGACCGGACCGGTCCATACCATCGGGCCTTCCTGATCTTCGGGATCGACAAAACGCGGCAAAGCAGTCACCCATTTAACCTGTCCGGTGTCTCGACGCAAGGCTATCAGGTCATTTGTGTTGGTAAGGATGAAAACATAATCGCCCGCAACCCACGGCGACTGGATGCCTCCGGCTTCCAGTTCCCAGACGCGGTACCCGGTGCGAAGGTCAATCGCAACCGTCAAACCGGCATTACTGGTGGCAATCACCAGATTATTGTCAATCACCGGAAGACCGCGAATATCGGCAATCGCGGAAACCGCATCGGTGCGCCCCGCCGATGCCAGCGCATCGGACCAGATCACCTGACCGTTTTCAACACGAAGCGCGTACATTTCACCGGTCGTGTAAGCCGAAATAACAACCCCTTGGTCAACCGCCGGGCTGGCACCACCGATAAAGGAAGCACCTTCAGATGCGCCGCGATGGCTCCAAAGTGTCTCGCCAGTCATTGCGTTCAGTGCGACAGTCTGGTTATCAACCGTTACCACAAAAACGCGCCCACCGCGAACCGTCGGCGCACCACGCATCGGTGCTGTCACCTGTGAACGCCACATTACGGTCGCACTCGGTGCATCAATCGCAATCACCTCTGCAAAGCCGGTGGTTGCATAAAGAATACCGTTCTCATAAGCCAGACCACCGCCCAGAAGCGTGCTGTCCTCGTCCTCGTCCTCGGCCAGCTCAAGCGACCAGATACGCTTGCCCGACTTGGCGCTGAACGCACGAACGACCGCATCGGCATCAATGGTAAAGACCACGCCCCGCGCCACAATTGCCTGGTTGAGCAGAAGATTGTCATCCATCGATCCTTCGCCGATACCGACCGACCAATCCTGACGCAAAACATCGTTGTCCAGACCGACATGATGAAGTGCGTGGCTTGGCAAACCGCCATTCTGCGGCCAGTCAACCATTGGCTCGGGTTCCGGCAGGATCACACGCTGATCGCTCAGGGCAACATCGGGCTGAACGGTACTTTCAAGCGATAGAACCGCAAGACGTTCCCCCGGAAGCGGCGGATCTTCGGATTCTCCAAGCCAGCTTGAGCATGCCGAAACGGCAACCGACATGCCCATGACGCACAAAAGGGATTTAATGTTGCGTGGTCTCAAAACCATATCCTCTGATCCAGTCCCTGTGAACAGGTTGCCTGTGCCATTCCCGCCAATCAGGCGCCAACGGCTTTCAGAATTTCACTTGCGCGGGCGCGCATGCCTGACGGTGCTTCACTGTCATCGGCAATCTCGGTCAGCAGCGGCTTTGCTGCTTCGACCTCACCTGCTGCGATATGAAGCATCGCGATCATTTCACGTGCCGAGTAGTACCAGGGATTTTCAGGCACAGCGATCGGTTCCAAACGCGAAATCAAATCCTTGGCATTTGATGCGTCGGCGTTGTTCATCGCAATTTGAACCACGGCAAGGTCGCGATAGATCTTTTCGACGTCGCTATTACCCGCAATTACCTCAAGCTCGGCGACCGCGGAATCTTTCGCCCCGGCGCGAAGATAAATTGCCGCCTTCTGGAAATGACCAAGGGCGACAAAACCGGCATCACCATCGGCAATGATCGCATCAAGCGCACCCAGTGCCGCATCCTGCTTTTCTTCACCAGCCTGTGCCAGTTCAATGGCATTTGCCATGCGCGTGCCGTTTTCGATGCGCGAATTTTCCTCGTAGCTTTTCCAGCCTTCACGTCCGGCAACACCCAGCACGATCACGGCCGCCACACCGACGATGTATTTGCCGTATTTGCGCCACAGCGCTTCATTGCGCTCGCGCTTGAGGTCTTCTTCGACTTCCTGGAAAATATCAACCACGAAAACCGCTCCAATCCGATCAAAAGAAAGCGGGCAACCTGCCCGCTTGTCAGAATTAATTCCGGCAAGGATTTAACGCGCCAGTGCGCAAGGGGTCAAGTCCGCTGCACACCCGGGGCCGTCAATATCGCAATTAAATCCCACAATGCTGTATTTCCCATCTAAAACTGCCAACCACAACATTGTTTTTTATCCTGTGAACAAACCTTCACAGGAAAGAATTGCCGCATGCGATGCTAGCCCGAGCGACCGCCTGCCGCCAAAATCAAAACCTGCCGTTCGGTTAATTGCCAAACCCGGCTGAAATGTGGCCAATCCGTCCCAACATCAAAAACCGTATTTGTGACAACCAAAACGGCACGTGGATTGCATTTGTAAATTCGGGAAACGGAATTTTAATCGCCACCGGGCAAATACTGACCGGTCGATGCACGGAGATCAGGATGACAAGCTTGCACAAGGCCCAAAGCCGACAAGAGGCGAAACGGATGATCCGTCAGCGCGTTCTGGCTGGAATATTCGCAACGCTGCTTGGCGCCGGAGTCTCTGGCTGCGACACTACCGCCTCCGACATCGCAGGCACACACATCTTTACCGGTGTCGAATGGTATATAGCGCTCGACGTTGTCAGCATCATCAACACCGACAAAACACTGGTCGATCACGTCGTTTCCCTCTCGACTGGCCGGGATTGTTCAACCATCCGCAAGATAGATGGCAAGTCATACTGCAAAAAGGACCCGGTTCCGGAACCGCCACTTTATTGCTATCGCACCTTGGCCGCCGTCAGCTGCTATCGCACGCCTGATCCCTATAACACCGGTGCACAGACCGTTGACTGGCCACCAACCCGGTCCCGAAGCCTTTAGCCATCTCAACCACCTGAAATCCCACATATATTTGTAAAAATTTTCATATTGCGGCCCTTTCAAACTTGAGGCCGCAGATAAACCACGCTACCGTGTCATACGGGCGTCACAAATGCCCGGCCCCGGCCTTTTGAAATTACGTCCGGAGAAAGACATGGGTACATTGTTCAATCTGGCTCAATACCGCAAAGCCAAAAGCTTTGTGCATTTCGACCGGACTGAATTGATGCAGCTCATGAACACCTATTCCAGACAAGTCGCAAGTGGCGCATGGCGCGACTATGCCATTGATCACCTTGATGGCATGGCCATGTTCTCCATCTTCCGTTCCTCGCACGAAACAGCCATATTCACCGTCATCAAGCTTGGTGCGGATCACAAGAATGCCGGGCATTTCGTTGCACTTCACAGCGGTGAAAAAATCAAACAAAGCTCCGAAATCCAGAACGTTCTTGATGCCGTTGAAAAACGCGCACGCAAAGTCGTCCCGCTGCTCAAATCCCGTTAAAGATCGGTTTCGCCTTTTGCCCCTTTCCAGACTTACTTTCTTCTCGCCCAATCGCGGCAATCGCACCATCCTGTGTGGTTTTCTTGTTTTGGTCGCATATACTTTTCATGCCCCACCGGCACAGGCCGACTACACCAGTGGTTATAAGGCCTATCAGGCGGGGAATTATGAAATGGCCCGCGCACAGTGGCGCGTTGCCGCACAGGAAGACGATCCACGTGCGCAATATGCTCTTGGCCTGCTTTACTATCGCGGCCTTGCCGGACCACAGGACTACCGACAGGCGGCAGATTGGTTTGCCCTTGCAGCACGCTCTAATCATGCAAATGCAATCTATTACCTTGGGCTGATGTATTTCAATGGCTGGGGGCTGCGCTATGACCAGTTCCGCGCCACTGAATTCTTGAAACGTGCTCTTCGTGCCAACGGGAACAATACCGATGCCGCCTTTCTGATTGGCGAACAGTATTTTCACGGGCGTGGAGCGGAACAAAACTATGTTGAAGCCGCCCATTATTACAGGATTGCCGCCGAAAAAGGCATGCATGCCGCCCAATTCATGCTTGGTGCGATGCTGGAACGTGGCTGGGGTGTTGAACCGGATTATGCCGATGCCTATTACTGGCTACGCCGTTCTGCCCTTGGCCCCCGCCCCCTGCCGCCCGGTGTCGAACTTGAAATGGATCCGGCAACGGCAATTACCAATCTTGAATCAAAGCTGCGCCTTGAAGAAATCAGACGTGTTGACAAACGGCTACAGGAATTGGCTGTTCCCTGAACCAGAACACAAAAGGCCACCCAAAGGCGGCCTTTTGCATGATATCCGTTCCGTAACCGGGATCAGGAAAATGCTTCGTCCCAAGTACCGCGCGTTGCGGCTTTTGAATATTCCGTCGCGCGGTTTTCAAAGAAGTTGGTGTGCTCGACCGCATTCAGCATCGCATCCATCCATGGTAACGGGTTCTGTTCAATCCCGTATTGCCCCTTAAGACCAAGCTGGCTCAGGCGGCGATCAGCGATATAGCGGATGTATTTCTTGATATCTTCCGCTGTCAGGCCCTGCACCGCACCGGCTTCGAAGGACAGATCGATAAACGCATCTTCGTGACTGACGATGGTTTTGCAGGCCTCGATCAGGTCGCTGCGCATTTCGTCATCCCAGATTTCCGGGTTCTCTTTGCAGAATGTCCTAAACAGGCGGATGATGCTTTCGCAATGCAGGCTTTCATCGCGAACCGACCATGTGACGATCTGCCCCATGCCCTTCATCTTGTTAAAGCGAGGGAAATTCATCAGCATCGCGAATGATGCAAACAGTTGCAGACCTTCGGTGAATGCGCCAAATACCGCAAGCGTCTTGGCGATGTTCCGCTTGCCCTGTGTGGTTAAACGCAGGTCGCCATGCTCGTCGGTATACTCGTCTTCCGGACCGATGCCCCAGATTTGCATATAGTCGTATTTGTCCTTCATTTCCTTGTACTGGAAGAAGGCCTCATACTCGGCTTCGGGCATGCCAATGGTATCAAGAAGGTGCGAATAGGCTGCTACATGGATGGTTTCCATGTTGGAAAATGCTGCCAGCATCATCTGGACTTCGGTTGGTTTGAATACGCGCGTATAATGGCGCATATAGCAGTTATTGACCTCGATATCCGACTGAGTAAAAAAGCGGAAAATCTGCGTTAGCAGGTTGCGCTCGGCATCGGAAATCGTGTGGTTCCAATCCTTGACGTCATCGGCCAGCGGCACCTCTTCGGGCAGCCAGTGAATTTGCTGCTGGGTCAGCCACGCCTCATAGGCCCACGGATAACGGAACGGCTTGTAGACCGGGTTTTCCGTCAGAAGATCAATTACTTTATCGTCAGACATATCGTCACTTCTCGCAAAAATTCTGTGTGCTCAAGCCGCCTTACTGGCAGGCGAGACATTCATCATAATCGGGTTCGCTGGCTGCCTGTGCGGCGGCGGCCGCAACCAATGCCGGGATTTCAAACGAGCTTTCCGGGCTTGGCATATCGTCATCATTCGACTTCGCACGCCCCGGAATGTTCGCAACCACCTCGGCCCGCTGGATCGATTTCGACCGGCAGTAATAAAGGCTTTTGACCCCCTTTTTCCATGCCTGGAAATGGATCTGATGAAGGTCCCGTTTATGAACATTTGACGCCAGGAAGATGTTCAGTGACTGCGCCTGATCAATCATCGGCGTGCGATCACCGGCAAGTTCGATCAGCCAGCGCTGATCAAGCTCGAACGCAGTCTTGAAGATGTCTTTTTCCAGATCAGACAGGAAATCAAGATGCTGAACCGATCCTTCATGCACCGTGATGGATGTCCAGACTTCTTCAGTATTCCGACCTTTTTCTTCCAGAACCTCGGCAAGATACTTGTTACGCACGTTAAACGAGCCCGAAAGCGTCTTGTGAGTGTAGGAGTTCGCCGCCATCGGCTCGATTCCCGGCGAAGCACCGCCGCAAATGATCGAAATCGATGCGGTCGGCGCAATTGCGGTTTTGTTCGAGAAACGGGCTTTGATGCCGTATTCGGCCGCATCCGAGCATGAACCGCGTTCTTCCGCCAACTTTTCAGATGCCGCATCGGCATGCTTTTTCAAGTGATCGAAAATCTGCTTGTTCCAGACCTTGCTCATCACCCCTTCAAGCGGCACTTTCTGTGCCTGAAGGAAGGAATGGAAGCCCATCACGCCAAGACCAACCGAACGTTCACGCATAGCGGAATATTTCGCACGCGCCATGGTATCGGGTGCATGATCGATAAAGTCCTGAAGCACGTTGTCAAGGAAACGCAGAATATCTTCGATGAACTGCATGTCATCCTTCCAGGTCAGATAATGTTCAAGGTTCAGCGACGACAGGCAGCAAACAGCCGTACGATCCCCGCCCAGATGATCCTTACCGGTCGGCAACGTGATTTCCGAACACAGGTTCGATGTCTTGACGCTAAGCCCGGCCAGCTTGTGGTGTTCCGGCACCGCACGGTTCACGGTGTCGATGAACAGCATATAGGGCTCGCCTGTTTCAACGCGCGATGTCAGCAAACGTATCCACAATGAACGCGCGCTGATTTTGCGCACAACATGCCCGTCTTTGGGGGATGTCAGCGCCCATTCTTCATCATTTTCAACCGCCCGCATGAAGGCATCCGAAATCGCAACGCCCTGATGCAGGTTCGGCGTCTTACGGTTCGGGTCACCACCGGTCGGGCGGCGCATCTCGGAAAACTCTTCGATCTCTGGATGGCTGACCGGCATATAAACCGCGGCCGATCCACGGCGCAACGATCCCTGACTGATCGCCAGTGTCAGGCTGTCCATCACGCGAATGAACGGCACCACCCCGGACGTCTTTCCATTCTTGCCGACCTTTTCCCCAATCGAACGCAGATTGCCCCAGTACGAACCGATTCCGCCGCCACGTGCCGCAAGCCAGACATTCTCTGTCCAGATATCGACAATACCGCCAAGATTATCGTCTGCTTCATTCAGGAAGCAGGAAATCGGCAAGCCTCGCGTGGTCCCGCCATTCGACAGGATCGGGGTCGCTGGCATGAACCAGAGCTTGGAAATATAATCATAAAGACGCTGCGCATGCGCTTCATTGTCACCATAGTAGCTGGCAACGCGCGCAAACAGATCCTGATAGCTTTCGCCCGGCATCAGATAACGGTCATTCAAAACCGCCTTGCCAAAGTCAGTCAGCAATGCATCGCGCGAACGATCAACAATAACGCGCGCACCTTTCTCGTGCTGCACCACATCCAGCATCTTCATGCTTGTAGTCCCCTTACCTGAACGGTCGCCCGTTGGCGGCGATCCGCTTCCTGTTTGTTATCTTCATCAAACGGCGTTTGCCTGACCCGGCTCCGGTTGACGGACTGCCAGATCATGAAAAATAGCCGTTTCCAATGCCGTTTGAAAATGGTTATGCCTGCTCAAAGCCGGATTGAAAACACAATATGTAGTGGGAATGGATAAAAAATCGTCAATCGATTGTATCAGTTCCGTTACAATCCCGGATATCCAATGATTCGCGGCAAAGGCATTTTTTACGCCCCCTGCGGTCAAGCAAAAGATCAGCAAAATTTTTGCGAACAGCTTGATCCCAAAGGTTGAGTTTGGGGTGATCAGCATCCTTCAAATACGCAAAACGCCAGTTGCGATTCCCGATTTGAATTGTCCCAAACAAAAAGCGCCCGGACAAACCGGGCGCTTTTACAGATATTCGAAACGTGCTTAGGGCAGTTTATAAGCCACCACGTAATCACCGGCCGTGGTTCCGATGGAACCATGCCCACCAGCAACGATCAGCACATATTGTGTGCCGTCATCGGTGGTGTAGGTCATCGGCGTTGACTGCCCGCCAGCAGGCAGCCGTGCCTCCCAAAGCTGTTTGCCCGTGGTGACGTCATAGGCACGAAAGTAGTTATCAACCGCCGCTCCAAGGAACGCCACACCACCCTTGGTGATGATCGGACCACCGATGCCTGGCACACCAAGCTCGAACGGTAATGGCAGGGGTGTCATGTCCTCAACCGTACCGTTTTTATGCTTGTAAACAACCTCGCCAGTGCGAAGGTCCGCCCCCGCGACATAGCCCCATGGCGGAGCTTGGCAAGGTACACCAACTGGTGACAGGAACGGCCCCATACTGACTGCATAAGGCGCGCCTTCATTGCGGTTGATCCCCATCTCGCTGGCTTTTTCCGTACCGCGCGGCGGCACTTCGTCGCGTGGGATCAATTGCGATGTGAAAGCAAGATATGTCGGCATGCCGAACATGATCTGTTTTTCGGGATCAATCGCCACACTGCCCCAATTGAATGTGCCGAAATTACCGGGATAAACCAGCGTCCCTTCCAAAGAAGGCGGGGTATAACGGCCTTCATATTTCAACTGATGGAACTGAATGCGACATGCCAGCTGATCAAACAGTGTAATGCCCCACATATCCTTTTCCGTCAGCGGTTCGGGCATGAAGGTCAGGTCCGATACCGGCTGTGTCGGCGCTGTGAAATCTTCCGGGATCGCACCGCCAGGTGCGGGAACTTCCCTAACCGGAATGATCGGTTCGCCCGTCCGGCGATCAAGGACATAGATATCACCCTGCTTGGTCGATCCGACAAGTGCCGGGACATTTTCACCATCGGATGTGGTGATATCGAGCAACGCGGGCTGGGCCGGAACATCCATATCCCAAAGGTCGTGATGCACCGTCTGGCGCACCCACTGGACCTGTCCGGTTTCAAGGCTAAGCGCGACGATGGATGATGAATAGGTTTCAACCTCTTCACTACGACCCATACCCAATTGATCGGGCACCTTGTTGCCCAGCGGCACATAGATCATGCCGAGCTCCTCATCTGCACTCGACACTGACCAGCTATTGGGTGAATTCGCGGTATAGGTCTGACCTTCGGGGATCGGTTCGGTCTGTTCCGGATTGCCGGAATCCCAGTTCCACACCAGCTCACCGCTATTGACGTCATAGGCACGAATGACACCCGACTGGGATTTGGTCGAATAATTGTCATTCACCGCGCCGCCAATAATGATCTTGCCATCAGCAACGACCGGCGGCGAGGTAGAATAATAATATCCGGCCGGGTTGTAGGGCATTCCGTCTTCCAGATGGACGGTTCCCTGATCACCAAAGTCGGCGCAAATCTCGCCGTTATTAGCATCAAGAGCAATCAGTCGCGCATCCGACGTCGGCAGATACACCCGTGCGGCACACGATGCATCTGCTAACATCGCGGTATCCTGATAGAATGTCACCCCTCGGCAGGTCTGGTGCTGCCGGTCGGTATTATCGGGAACTTCCGGATCAAACCGCCATTTTTCCTGCCCGGTTTTGGCATCGATCGCCATTGCCCAGCTATGCGGCGTACACAGATAAAGCGTGTCATTGATCTTAAGGGGGGTCACCTGATAGGTCGTTTCAGGCACGTCTTCGGACCGCCTGACATCGCCGGTCTGAAAAACCCACGCCTGTTCAAGTGTCGCAACATTATCGGTGTTGATCTGATCAAGAGGCGAATAACGTTGCCCGAACGGTGTCCGTCCATATTGATGCCAATCACCTGCCGGAACATCGCCTCCCAGGTCAGGACTGGAAACAACCGGGCTGTCGTTTAACTGGCCCTCGATTGCATGAGGGTTATTCATCATCGAATACACCGCAACAACAATCGCCAGGACAAGGCTGCCCTCCAGCACGAACGAACGTGTTGGTTTGACTTCCGGCACTGGCTGCCCGACCAGAAGCGTCTTGCGATAGGCAGGCATGGCAAGCCACAGGCCGATCAAAACAATCAAACCACCGCGCGGTCCCAACTGCCACCAGTCAAACCCGACTTCCCAAACGGCCCAGCCAAGGCTTGCGATCATGAAAAGTGCGTAAAACGGTAAAACGACAGGTCGTTTTGCGAATGAAAGAGCCGCGGCAATCAGAAATGCCAATCCGGCAAATGCATAATACCAGCTACCATCCAGCAAAATAAGCCAGACGCCCCCGGCACCAAGTGCCAGTCCGATCAAGGCCAGCAACCCGGATGTCAGAATATTGATCATGAGATTGTCCTCGTTGTGCGTAAAAGCGGGACATACCGACACAGCCTTTGACCACAAAATGGCAGGTTAAAGGCAGTATCGGCATTTTTTCCAGAACGCACAGACAGCAACACCGGTTCCAACCAACATCGGAAAAATAAAAACCACCGGCCGTTAACAATCCGGTGGTTTGCAAAATCGCCGAGTTCTTTGGAAAATCTCTTAGTGATGGGTCTCGATAATGGTGCCAGATTTAACAACTTCGGTGATCGTTACACCAAGGTTTTCATCCACGACAACGAGTTCCCCACGTGCCACCAACCGGTTATTGACGTAAATATCAACCGGCTCCCCCACTTTGCGATCCAGTTCAAGAACCGCACCGCGGGTCAGGCGCATCAATTGTGCAACCTGAATCTGGCTTTTGCCGATCACGGTCGATACGCGTACCGGCACATCATACGCCGCCCCGATTTCAGATGCAGCGTGACGTTTGGCAAAAGGATCGTCGTCGTTTTTAGCCATGGTAACCAGATCACCCGGATAAAATGGAAGAATCGCGAAACTCTATTCTAGAGGTTAGCTTTGAAAAAAGTGTTAGCAAGCTTATTCGCAAAATTTACGGTAGTTTTCTGTATAATAATCGCCTACATGAAGAAACCTTCAACGATCCGCGTCACCAGCGCCAAACAGAAATACAGGACTTTTCATGAGCTACGATCGCCAATGGGTGGCTGATGCCATCAACATCATCGAAGCCGACTTCAACCGGTCTGCAGACACCCATCTGATCCGTCTTGATCTGCCGTCACTTGATGGCATCGGGCTTTACCTCAAGGATGAATCGACCCATCCGTCCGGCAGCCTGAAGCATCGCCTGGCGCGTTCATTGTTCCTGTATGGCCTTTGCAATGGCTGGATATCCAAAGACACCCCGATCATCGAGGCATCAAGCGGCTCCACTGCCGTGTCCGAAGCCTATTTTGCACGCCTTCTGGGGCTTCGCTTTATTGCGGTGATGCCCAAATCCACATCACAACAGAAAATCGATCAGATCGCCTTTTATGGCGGCGAAAGCCATCTGGTCGATCACAGCGGCCAGATTTATGCCGAATCACAGCGCCTCGCGCGCGAGCTGGGCGGCCATTACATGGATCAGTTCACCTATGCCGAACGCGCAACCGATTGGCGAGGCAACAACAATATCGCCGAAAGCATCTTTGACCAGCTCAAACGCGAACCCCACCCTGTTCCGCGCTGGATCGTGGTCGGTGCCGGTACGGGCGGGACATCTTCGACCATCGGCCGCTATATCCGTTACGGACAAATCCTTGGCATGGGATGCGAACTTTGCGTCGCCGATCCGGAAAACTCGGTTTTCTATGACGCTTATGAAACCGGCAAATGCGACATCACCGGGCAAAAGGCATCACGCGTCGAAGGCATAGGTCGCCCGCGCGTTGAACCAAGTTTTAACCCCAACGTCGTCGATCACATGATCCGCGTACCGGATGCCGGAAGCTTCGCCGCCCTGCAATATCTGGAAAAACATATGGGCCGTCGCTGCGGCGGGTCGACCGGCACCAACCTGATCGCCACCCTGTCACTGATCAGTCAGATGAAAAAGGCCGGTGAAACCGGATCAGTCGTGACCCTGCTGTGTGATGGCGGTGACCGCTATCGCGACACCTATTATAACCCGGACTGGATCGCCAGACAGGGTATCGACCTTGCACCTTGGTATGCGGCCCTCGAAGCCTTTGATAAAACCGGTATGTTTGAAATGCCGATGGATTGCTGCACGGCTCACTGACCATCGCCATGTGGCTGGAAACAAAAAAGACGGGCGGATTTCTCCGCCCGTTCAGGTGCTTCATCAAGGTTGAGGCAAAACTTAGCCCGAAATCGCGATCTTGCGCGGCTCCGGCTTCACTTCCGCTACTTTAGGGAGAGTGAGCGTCAGGACACCGTTCTTGAACGATGCCGCAATCTTGTCTGCATCGACGGTATCGGGCAGACGGAATGAACGTTTGAAGCTGCCATAGGTACGTTCGATAACGCGGACACCATCATTGCTTTCACGGGTTGATTTCTTTTCACCCGTAATCGTCAGGACACCTTCAAGCACCGAGACATCAACATCGCCCTGTTCAACACCCGGAAGTTCGGCGGAAAGTTCGATATTGTCATCGGTCTCATGAACATCGATACGTGGGGTCAAAAGCTTTTGCGGCGCTTCATTGCCACTTGTATCGGCAGAATTCACAAGCCCGTCACGTCCAAAGATCGAGCCGATCATACGATCAAAATCACGTCCAAAAACGCCAAACGGATCACCATATGCCGGACGCGAAGCCAAACGACGAGCAGTACCATTTACAGTCTGAAGACCAGTCATAATTACCCTCCTAAACAGACAGGTAGTTCTTGCGTCGCAGGTCCAGTCATGCTGCAACCCTGACGCGCACAAGGCCACCAAGGCCCTTCAATTCAACAAATAGATCAGGGCGTTTTTTCCGCAAGTAGGCGCGCGCATTTTTTTGAAAAAATTTTTGCACCTTACTTCACTATCCTCCCTGCCCTTATCTGTCCGATCATTCCACAAGACGGAAAACCCTTGGGTCCCTATGGCGCGAACAGCAATTTCCAACTAGCTTCATGTCATTGTCGGCAGGAACCCATCCCCCCACTGATACAGGACACCTCAATGAGTCACCTTTTTACGCAGCTCTGCCTTGGCAAGCTTGAACTGGAAAACCGCATTGTCATCGCACCGATGTGCCAGTATTCCGCCGAGAACGGAAAGTTTACCGCATGGCATGACATGCATCTGGGCAATTTGGCCCAATCAGGCGCCGGTCTTCTGATTATAGAAGCCACCGCAATCGAACCGGAAGGTCGCATTACCTATGGTGATGTTGGATTGTGGGATGATGAAACCGAAGCAGCTTTTGGCAAGACCCTCGCCGCTGTGCGCAGCCATTCCGACATGCCAATTGCCATCCAGCTTGCCCATGCCGGGCGTAAGGCATCCTGCGAAAAGCCTTGGGATGGCGGTGGCGCGATTGCACCGGATCATAAAAATGGCTGGCAGGCTGTTGCCCCGTCCGCTGTTCCGTTCCGTGCAGGCGACCCGGAACCCGAGGCACTCAACACCTCGCGCATCAGCGAAATCATTCAGGGCTTTGCCGATGCGGCCAAGCGCGCGGATCGACTTGGTCTTGATGCCATCGAAATTCACGGGGCACACGGGTACCTGCTCCATCAATTCCTCTCACCACGTTCCAACAAACGCGATGACGACTATGGCGGATCGCTCGAAAATCGTATGCGGATCGTGATCGAGGTTTATGATGCAGTTCGCGCAGCTTTCGATCCAGCCAAACCGGTCGGCATTCGGATTTCGGCTTCTGACTGGGTCGAAGGCGGCTGGGATATTGATCAAAGCGTTGAACTGGCCCGTGTCCTGAAGGAACGCGGTTGCGATTTTATCCATGTGTCATCTGGCGGTCTTCACATCGATCAGAAAATCCCCGTTGGCCCGAACTATCAGGTTCCCTTTGCAGATCGCATCAAATCGGAGACCGGCATCACCACCATCGCGGTTGGCCTGATTACCGAAGCAGAACAGGCAGAGGCCATTGTCTTCACCGGTCAGGCCGATGCAATTGCGCTGGCGCGTGGCATTCTTTATGACCCGCGCTGGCCGTGGCATGCGGCAGCAAGCCTTGGTGCCGAAGTCAAGGCGGCCAATCAGTATCTGCGCTGTCAGCCACGCACACTTAAAAAGCTGTTCGGTTAATCTGGAAAATCCCCGCAACCTATATGATTGCGGGGATTTTTGTCGTAATCGATACAAAAACGAAAAGGGCCTCGCAAATGCGAGACCCTTTCCGTAGCAAGAATGTCGGTTGGTGGTAAGGCTTAGAAGCCCATACCGCCCATGCCGCCCATACCACCCATGCCGCCCATGTCAGGCGCGCCACCGGAGGATTTATCTTCCGGCTTTTCAGCGATCATGCATTCGGTGGTGATCAGCAGACCTGCGACCGATGCTGCGTCCTGCAGGGCAGTACGAACAACTTTGGCCGGGTCGATGATGCCGGCTTTGACCAGATTGGTGTATTCACCTTTCTGGGCGTCGAAGCCGAATTCAACATCATCCTGCTCAAGCAGCTTGCCTGCGACAACCGCACCGTCAACACCTGCGTTCTGAGCGATCTGACGGACCGGAGCCTGCAGCGCGCGACGAACGATGTCGACACCGATAGTCTGGTCGTGGTTTGCACCTTCAAGACCATCAAGAGCGCGGGTTGCGTACAGCAGAGCCGTACCACCACCAGCAACGATACCTTCTTCAACAGCAGCGCGGGTTGCGTGCAGGGCATCGTCAACGCGGTCTTTGCGTTCTTTCACTTCGATTTCCGAAGCGCCACCGATTTTGATCACGGCAACACCGCCAGCGAGTTTCGCAAGACGTTCCTGCAGTTTCTCACGGTCGTAATCCGAAGTGGTTTCTTCGATCTGTGCACGGATCTGGCCAACGCGGGCTTCGATCTGGGCTTTCTCACCTGCACCATCAACGATGGTGGTTTCTTCTTTGGTGATGGTGATCGATTTCGCGGTACCGAGCATATCAAGCGTAACGCTCTCAAGCTTGATGCCGAGATCTTCGGAGACAACCTGACCACCGGTAAGGATGGCGATGTCTTCGAGCATTGCTTTGCGACGGTCGCCGAAGCCCGGTGCTTTGACAGCAGCGATTTTCAGACCACCACGCAGCTTGTTGACGACCAGCGTTGCAAGAGCTTCGCCTTCGACGTCTTCAGCAATGATAAGAAGCGGCTTGCCCGACTGAACGGCAGCTTCCAGAAGCGGCAGCAGCGGCTGCAGCGAGGAAACTTTTTTGTCGAACAGAAGAACATACGGGTTGTCGAGTTCCGCAACCATCTTTTCCGGATTGGTTACGAAGTACGGCGAAAGGTAACCACGGTCGAACTGCATGCCTTCGACAACGTCGAGTTCAGTGTGCAGGCCTTTGGCTTCCTCGACGGTGATAACGCCTTCGTTGCCAACCTTTTCCATGGCTTCAGCGATCATGTCGCCGACTTCACGGTCACCGTTAGCCGAAATGTTACCGACCTGAGCAATCTCATCCTTACCCGACACTTTACGTGCGCGGCCCTGGATGGCTTCAATTACTTTGGTGGTCGCAAGATCGATGCCACGTTTCAGGTCCATCGGGTTCATGCCGGCAGCAACGGACTTGTTGCCTTCACGAACGATTGCCTGTGCGAGAACGGTTGCAGTGGTGGTGCCGTCACCAGCCAGATCGGCGGTTTTGGAAGCCACTTCGCGCAGCATCTGTGCGCCCATGTTTTCGAACTTGTCAGAAAGTTCGATTTCCTTGGCGACCGAAACACCGTCCTTGGTCACGCGCGGCGCGCCAAAGGATTTTTCGATGACAACGTTACGGCCTTTCGGGCCGAGCGTCACTTTAACGGCATCAGCAAGGATGTCGACACCGCGCAGCATTTTGGCGCGTGCGTCGGTGGAGAATTTTACTTCTTTAGCAGCCATAATATTCTTTCCTCTCTATGAGACGGATGAACGTGGATTTGAGTCACCAGAAGGCTGACTTATTCCATGATGCCCATAATGTCGGACTCTTTCATGATCAGCAGCTCTTCGCCATCGACCTTGACTTCGGTGCCCGACCATTTGCCGAACAGAACCTTGTCACCAGCCTTGACGTCGAGCGCGACAAGCGAGCCGTCTTCTTTGCGAACACCGGAACCGACAGCGATGATCTCGCCTTCCTGCGGTTTTTCTTTCGCGGTATCCGGGATAATGATGCCACCGGCAGTCTTGGTGTCGGATTCGACACGACGCACCAGCACACGATCATGTAACGGACGGAACTTCATGTTAGACAACTCCGTGTTTAAGTATGGCTCGATTAAGTACAAAACTAACCGGGATGAGCCCGTATTAGCACTCACCCCCGGCGAGTGCTAACAGCATGTATTGAAACCATCGGAATTTGTCAACAGAAGAGAGCAAAAGGACGCAAAAATGTCATGATTTTGGGGATTTTCTCGCACTTGCGAGAATCAAGCCGGAGCGCTTCGCCCACGCGCCGCGCCACGATCATTTTCTGACGTCTTGCCTATCACGCGACACCTCACATGACAAAGGGCAATATTGTGACACGATTTCCGAAACCCTTCATTCGCCAAGATAAACTCATTGGCGGACTTTGATGTAACCAAATCCCCAACGCATCTCTATCAGTTATGCTAAGTAGAATATTCGTCTTGCAGGTCATTAGCCCGATTGGACCACTTGGGTCTCAAAATGGTGATTTTATGAAGATCGAATCCTTGGAAATCCCCGAAGTCAAACTACTCTTCCCGAGAAAATTCGAAGACGAGCGGGGATTCTTCTCCGAAACCTATAATCACGAGGAGTTTTCACAGGCTGGAATCACGCAGGATTTCGTTCAGGATAACCATTCCTTTTCCAAAAGCCCCGGTGTTTTGCGCGGCCTGCATTTCCAGCGCGAACCGTATGCCCAAGACAAACTCGTTCGGGTTCTGCGCGGTCGCATCCTCGACGTTGCCGTCGACATTCGTCCCAATTCGCCAACACTTGGGAAATCGGTTATTGCCGAAATCAACGCCGATGACTGGAACCAGATTTTTGTTCCGAGCGGGTTTGCTCATGGTTTTCTGACGCTCGCCCCTGACACAGAAGTCGTCTACAAGGTCAGCAGGCCTTACACCCCTTCGGCCGAGCATGCCATTCTATGGAACGATCCCGATCTTGCCATTGACTGGCCGATGGATGAAAGCCAGTTGATACTGTCAGCTAAAGATACCAATGCTATGTCGTTCAAAAAGTATCTCGAAACAGTTAGAGACGAAAACTGAACTGTCGTCTAAATCCGATGCAAGCTGCGCAAAACGGATATTAGATAGTCACGATACGAGCTGGCACCAAAGGCATCAATCAGCTTTTCAAATTGCCCCTCATCAATCAGACCTGTACGTAATGCTATTTCTTCGGGGCAAGCAATTTTAAGGCTTTGCCGCTTTTCTACTGTTTCAACAAAGTTTGCGGCATCAAGCATCGCACCATGGGTTCCAGTATCAAGCCAGGCATATCCGCGCCCCATCTTTTCCACATTCAACTGCCCGCGTTCCAGATACGCATTGTTGACATCGGTAATTTCAAGCTCGCGACGCGCCGATGGTTTTATGGATCTTGCGATTTCAACGATCTGCGCGTCATAGAAATACATCCCGGTCACGGCATAATTCGATTTCGGCTCTTTCGGCTTTTCCTCAATTCCTTTTGCCATTCCCTTGTTATCGAATTCGACGACACCGTAACGTTCAGGGTCCTGCACATAATAGGCAAAAATCGTTGCGCCGGTGGTCTGCTTCATCGCGTTGACCAGAAGTTCGGTCAGACCATGGCCGAAAAATATGTTATCCCCCAGAATCAGACAGCACGGGTCATTGCCGATAAAGGCAGCCCCGACCCGAAACGCGTCGGCAAGGCCGCGGGGCTCTTCCTGCACTGCATATTCGATCTGAAGCCCCCACCTCTGACCATCCCCCAACAGCTCACGAAATAACGGTAAATCGCGCGGCGTACTGATCAAAAGGATTTCCCTGATCCCGGTCAACATCAATGTCGTCAGCGGGTAATAGACCATTGGCTTGTCGTAAACCGGCAACAGTTGCTTTGACACAACCATTGTCGACGGATGCAAACGCGATCCGGTTCCACCCGCCAGAATGATGCCTTTACGCATTTTCTATCTGCCCGCTTCAAGGTTGTTCAAGCATGTCGGAAGGCTTTCCGAAATATCGGGCGGCCCATAACCAAAAGTATCGGCAAATTTCTGTGTCGACATTATGGAATAGGCCGGACGCTTGGCAATCGTTGGAAAGGCATCCGAAGTGACCGGATCGATCCTGCAATTTTTTCCGATCCAGTTTGCCCCAAACTGCGCAATCGCGACATCCTGAATACGTTTGGCGAAATCAAACCATGTCATCGGATTATCGGAAACAAGATGATAGGTCCCAAATCCGTAAAAATTCGGATCAAGTATCACCGGTAATAATCGCAAGGTCGCATTCGCCAGATCAATTGCCGATGTCGGACATCCATGCTGATCATTCACAATCGTCAGAACATCACGTTGCGTCATCAATCCCAGCATCGTCTTGACGAAATTCTTGCCAAACGGGCTGTAAACCCAGGCAGTACGGAAAATAAGGTGGCGCTTAGCCGAAGCCCTCGCCGCGCTTTCGCCTGCCAGTTTGCTGGCACCGTAAACGCCAAGTGGCGCGACCGGATCATCTTCGCAGTATGGTCGCTGTGACGCGCCATCAAAAACATAATCGGTTGAAAAATGGATCAGCGGAATATCAAGATCGTCGGCAGCCCGGGCCATCATATCAACGGCATCGCAATTGACCCGATAGGCGCTGTCACGATCATTTTCAGCAAGATCAACGGCCGTATAAGCAGCCGCATTGATGATCACCTGCGGATCATTGTCGCGAATCACGGCGGCAATAGACGACAGATCGGATAAATCGCACTTGTTCCGACCCAAGAGTGTCAAACGGACTTTCGGGAAAGCCGCGCCACATACCGCCAGACTTCTTCCCAATTGGCCGTTCTCGCCAAAGACAAGTGCGTTAATCATCACTATTTTACCGTTCCGAGACGCTCACCCGCATATTTATCTTTCAGGATCGGCTCCCACCACACCCGATTTGCCAGATACCATTTCACTGCCTGCTCCAGACCACTTTCAAAGCTGTGTTTTGGTTCCCAGCCAAGCTCGTCGCGTATCTTCGATGGATCAATCGCATACCGCCAGTCATGCCCCGGGCGGTCGGTCACGAACCGAACCTGCGCCTCAAAGTCACCTGTCACAGCATCGGGCTGAAACCGCGACACAACATCAAAGATGCTGCGCACGACATCAATATTTGCAACTTCGTTGCAACCACCGACATTGTATTTCTCGCCAATTCGTCCCTCGGTCAAAATGGTAAAAAGCGCGTCTGCATGGTCTTCAACATGAAGCCAGTCCCGCGTGTTTTTGCCATCGCCATAAACCGGCAACGCCCTGCCATGCAAGACATTCAGGATCATCAGGGGGATCAGCTTCTCGGGGAATTGATAGGGCCCGTAATTGTTCGAACAATTGCTGATAATCACCGGCAACCCATACGTATGATGCCAGGCGCGCACCAGGTGATCCGATCCCGCCTTGCTTGCAGAATATGGCGAATTGGGCGCATAGGGGGTTTCTTCTGTAAAAAGCCCCTCGTCCCCAAGCGAACCATACACCTCGTCAGTCGAAATATGATGAAACCGGAAAGTCGACCGTCGTTCAGCAGATAAGCCGTTGAAATAATCCCGTGCTGCTTCCAGCAGGGTGAATGTACCAACAAGATTCGTCTGAATAAATTCAGACGGCCCGTCAATCGAACGGTCTACATGGCTTTCTGCCGCCAGATGCATCACGGCGTCGGGCCGAAAATCATCAAATACCCGGTCAAGTTCCGCCCGGTTGCAGATATCCTGTTTTACGAAATGGTAATTGGGCAGCGAGGAAACACTTTGAACAGTGCGCAAATCGGCCGCATATGTCAGCTTATCAAGGTTGAGAACCTCAATCTTTTTCTGCCCGGCCAAAAGCCGACAGACCGCCGACCCGATAAACCCTGCACCACCTGTCACAATGACCTTCATAGGCCCCGCCCGTTTATCCAACTTTGTCGCCAGAAATATCGACTTTATTCCACCGTAACCGACTTGGCGAGGTTACGGGGCTGATCGACATCCGTGCCCTTGTGAACCGCCACATGATAGGCCAGCATCTGAACCGGAATCGTATAAAGGATCGGTGCGACGAAGTCCGCAACCTTTGGCAGTTCGACCGTGGCGGATGCCATATCGCCAAGCTTCGCAAGCCCCTCTGCATCAGACAGGAAAATTACCCGTCCGCCACGTGCAGCCGCTTCCTGCATGTTCGATGCGGTTTTTTCAAAAAGTTCGTCGGACGGTGCAATAACGATGATCGGAACCGACTGATCAATCAGGGCAATCGGGCCATGCTTCATCTCGCCCGCCGCATAGCCTTCGGCGTGGATATAGGAAATTTCCTTGAGCTTCAGCGCCCCTTCCATCGCAATCGGATAGCCAAGGCCGCGGCCGATATAAAGCACATCGCGCGCATCAGCGATATTGATCGCAAGTTCACGGATTTCATCGTCATGATGAAGGACTTCGGCCGCATGTTTTGGCACCTCGGTCAGCGCGTTGACGATGGCGGCTTCCTCGTCCTTGTCCAGCGTCCCGTTATCTCGTCCAATCGTCACCGCAAGGCAGGCCAGCACCGTCAATTGCGTGGTAAATGCCTTGGTCGAGGCGACACCGATTTCCGGCCCGGCATAGGTCAGCAAGACCACATCGCTTGCACGTGCAATCGTGCTTTCGGCCACATTGACGATGGAAACGATTTTCTGACCCTTGGACTTCGCATAACGAAGGGCTGCCAGCGTATCAAGCGTCTCGCCGGATTGCGAAAGAAACAGCGCAACGCCCCCTTTTGGAAGCGGCGGGCAGCGATAGCGGAATTCGGACGCAATATCGACATCAACGCCAAGTCCGGCATAGCGTTCGATCCAGTGCTTTGCCACCATTCCGGCATAGAAGGACGTGCCGCACGCTACAATCGTCAACCGGCTGACATCGTTAAACGAAAACGGCATGTCGGGCAGCTTGATCGTGCGCGTTGCCGGATTGATGAAGGCATGCAACGTGTCGCCAATCACGGCTGGTTGCTCGAAAATTTCCTTTTGCATGAAATGATTATAGTTACCCTTGCCCATCATGGCCCCGGAGACAGCCGAAAGCTTTGTTTCGCGGGTAACGCCATTATCATGCTCGTCCCGGACCTGAACGCCGTCGCGAGTCAGTTCGACCCAATCGCCTTCCTCAAGGTAAATCAACTTGTTGGTCAGGTGCGACAGAGCCATCGCGTCCGAACCAAGATACATCTCGCCCTCGCCCAAACCAACAGCAAGTGGTGTACCACGGCGCGCGCCAAAAATCACGTCATGCTGTCCGGCAATCATGATTACTAGCGCAAAGGCCCCCTCAATCCGATGTAATGTGGCAGCGACTGCTTCTCGCGGGGTTTTGCCCTGATCAAGGAAGTCGGAAACCAGATGCACGATCACTTCGGTGTCAGTATCGGTGGCAAAAACCCGGCCCTTGCCGGAAAGCTCAGCCTTGATTTCCTGATAATTTTCGATGATGCCGTTATGCACCACGGCAACCTTGCCGTCGGTGTGCGGATGGGCATTGTTTTCGGTCGGCACACCGTGGGTCGCCCAGCGGGTGTGACCAATGCCGACATCCCCCGCCAGCGGCATTTCCGCAAGACGGTTGGCAAGATTGATCAGCTTTCCTTCGGCCCGGCGGCGATCAATATGACCATTCACAAGGGTCGCAATCCCGGCACTGTCATAGCCCCGATATTCAAGCCGTTTAAGCCCTTCAAGAATACGGTCGCTGACGCTGTCCTTGCCAATAATGCCGATAATGCCGCACATAGTTATTATCTTCCCCGTCGAAATTTTGCCCGTCGCGCACGCAAATGCCGCGCGTTAATTGCCGTTACTTACCCAAAAGGGCCTTCATCTTCTCGCGAAATACCCGCGCCCAGCCCGGTTTATCAAGCCGTTGCGCACGCTCTATCACCAGGGCATCGGCTTCGACCGTTCCGGTAATCGTGCTGCCCGCACCAATAATGGCACCATCCCCGATGGATACGGGGGCGACCAGTGCCGAATTGGAACCGATAAATGCACCTGCCCCGATATCAGTATGCTGTTTGCGATATCCGTCGTAATTGCATGTGATGGTTCCGGCACCGATATTGGCCTTTGCCCCGATACGGGCATCACCGATATAGCTGAGGTGATTGACCTTCGCCCCGTCTTCAACAACAGCCTTTTTGATCTCGACAAAATTTCCAACCCTGGCACCGGCACCAATTTCCGCGCCCGGTCGCAAACGGGCATAGGGCCCGATATCGGCTTTGTCGCCCACCACACAGCTTTCAAGATGGCTGAAGGCTTTGATGGTTACCTCATCGCCAACCGTAACACCGGGACCGAAAAACACATTCGGCTCGATAACAACATCCCGGCCCAATCTGGTGTCGCTGGCCAGATAGACCGACCCCGGATCAATCAGGGTCGCACCATTCACCATTGCCGCCTCGCGCAGGCGTGACTGCATAATGGCTTCGGCCTCGGCAAGCTGGCTTCTGGAATTCACGCCAAGTGTCTCTTCCTCGGCGACCTCAACAGCAACGCAACTATTGCCGTTGACACGCGCCACCTCGACCGCATCGGTCAGGTAATATTCGCCCTTGGCATTGGCATTTCCAATCGCTTCAAGGGTTTCAATCATGCTTTCAGCACGGAAGCACATCACACCGGAATTGCAAAAATTGATCGCACGTTGCGTTTCGTCACATTCCTTGTCTTCAACAATCGCCAGTAACTCACCATTTGCCGGATCGGTCACAAGGCGGCCATAACCGGTCGGGTCTTCAGGGCGAAATCCCAAAACCGCAACCGCGTGATCGCCATCCTCGCGCGCCGCGACTAGGCGCAACAGGGTTTCGGCGGTAAAAAGCGGACTGTCGGCATAAAGCACAAGGACATTGCCCGGAAGGCCCCGCAGGGCCTGTTTAGCGGCAAGCACTGCATGTGCGGTTCCATGTCGATCGGTTTGTTCAAATGTCGGATGCGGGGACACGGCCTCAATCAGTTTGGGCATATCCGGCCCGACAACAATCATGGTTTTGGTTGCGTTAAGATGGGCCGCCGTATCAATCACATGATTGACCATTGGCTTACCTGCAATCTTGTGCATGACCTTGGGGATCTCGCTTTTCATTCGCGTTCCCATACCCGCAGCCAGAACCACCACACTTAATTCACGCGACATGCTTTAACCCTGTTGTGCCATGCGTTACACGGCGTCCCCTTTGTTTTCGATCCGGTCACGATATCCCGGTCCGAACCTGTCACAGCCGATTTGAAGCAACTCCTAACCTATAATCCCCAAAGGCAAAAGCCCCGAAAGAATCACGTTTTGTTACTTCGTGTTAGCAGATGTTACCGTTTGTTAATGACACCATTTCGGTTAAGGTCCGATAAATCGATTTTCATTTTCAAAGGCAGCATCGCAAAATGGCAAAATTCATCCTGTTCGATCTTGACGGCACCCTGATTGACGGGGTGGATGATCTGCTGTTTGCTATGAACGAAACCCTCGCCGCCCACGACCTTGCGCCACTTGCCCGTCCCGAACTCGAAGCCATGCTGGGCGATGGCACCAGAATACTGACCAAACGGGCGTTTGATGCGCGCGGTGTCACGATTGATGGTCAACAACTTGATGACTGCGAAGGCGATTTCACCACACGTTATGTCGACACCGACTATGCCCATACCCGCCTGTTTGAAAATGCCGAAGCAACCCTTCGCAATCTGGCAGCAGATGGTTGGATCATTGGTCTGGCCTCAAACAAACCGACCGCACCCTGCAAACGCATCCTTGAACGGCTGGGTGTCTCCGACCTGTTTGCCGTGATTGCCGGCGGCGATGCAACGCACGTTAAAAAGCCAGACGGCGCTCATTTGGCATTCGCCCTGGATCAAGCCGGATATGACCGGGCACGGGGCGATATCTCGATCATGGTTGGCGATCATGCCAATGATGTGAATGCCGCACGCGATTTGGGCATTCCGGCCATTGCGGTGGCCTTTGAAGTCGATAATACACATGCAAAAAATCTGGGCGCGGACGGGGTTGTTACTGCATTTGAAACCCTGCCAGACACAATCAGGAAAATCGTCAAACAGGCTGCTTGACACCCCTGGATCACAACCTTATAACCCCGCGCTACCGACGGAAAACAAGCTGCCCAACCGGGCCGCGATTTCCGAATTCGGGCGTATAGCTCAGTTGGTTAGAGCGTTCCCTTCACACGGGAGAGGTCACAAGTTCGAATCTTGTTACGCCCACCATTTTCCCAAAAAATCGATCCCTTCACATAATTGCCCGCGCAGGGAAACTGACCGTCTTTATTGTGATTGTGGTGAAGAACAAAAAACCGGTCAGCAGTTTCCTGCCGACCGGTCGGAGTGCGCAATCAACGCTATCGCGTCTTGCGGGAGATTTGATCTAATGGCTGTCTTTCGGAATTTCCTTGCCACGATGACCGACAAGGAAGTCGAAATCGGCCCCCTTGTCCGCGCCAATAACGCTTTTGTAATACAGCGACGCATAGCCACTTTCGGGTACCGGCACCGTTGATTTCCAGTTATCAAGGCGCTTTTTAAGCTCCTCGTCACTGATATCGAGATGCAGTTTGCGGTTTGGCACATCCAGTTCAATCATATCGCCATTCTGCACCACCGCCAACGGGCCGCCAGCAGCGGCTTCAGGGGATGTATGCAGAACCACCGTGCCATATGCTGTACCGCTCATACGGGCATCGGAAATACGCACCATGTCGGTAATGCCCTTGCGCAGCACCTTGGGCGGCAAGCCCATATTGCCGACCTCGGCCATGCCCGGATAGCCTTTCGGCCCGCAGTTTTTCAGGACCATGATGCAGTTTTCATCGATATCAAGGCTTTCGTCATAGATCTTGGCCTTGTAATCGTCGATATCTTCAAACACCACGGCACGACCACGATGGGTGAGCAAGGAAGCTGTTGCCGCCGACGGTTTCAACACCGCACCATTGGGCGCAAGGTTGCCTTTGACAACCGCAATACCACCGCTTTGGGTCAGGGCCTTTTCGAACGGACGAATGACATCGTCACTCCAGTTCTGAACATCCTTGACCTGATCCCACATGGTGTCACCCGAAACGGTCAATACATCATTATGCAGCTTGCCCGCCTCGCCCAGTGCCTTGATGACCACCGGTAAACCACCGGCATAGAAGAATTCCTCCATCAGGTATTTGCCCGAGGGCTGCAGATTCACAATCGTCGGAATGTCACGACCCAGACGGTCCCAATCATCAAGTGTCAGGTCGATGCCAACACGCCCGGCAATGGCGAGCAAATGGATCACCGCATTGGTCGAACCGCCAATCGCCCCATTGACCCGGATCGCATTTTCAAACGCTTCCTTGGTCATGACGTCGGATGGTTTCAGGTCGTCCTTGACCATCTGCACGATCCGGCGGCCGGTCACATGCGCCATCACGCGGCGACGGCTGTCCACGGCCGGAATCGCAGCATTGCCCGAAAGCGCCATGCCCAGTGCCTCGGCCATGCTGGCCATGGTGGATGCGGTGCCCATCGTGTTGCACGAACCGGGCGAACGCGACATGGCGATTTCGGCTTCAAGGAAATCCTCGGTACTGATCTTGCCGGCTTTGCGGTCTTCGGAAAGCTGCCAAAGCGACGTGCCCGAACCGATATCCTGACCGCGCCATTTACCGTTCAGCATCGGCCCGCCGGTGACCACAATCGCCGGGATATCAACACTTGCAGCCCCCATCAAAAGGGCTGGGGTGGTTTTATCGCAGCCCACCATCAGAACCACACCGTCAAGCGGCGTTCCGCGCAGCGCTTCCTCGACATCCATAGCGCACAAATTACGGAACATCATGGCGGTCGGGCGCAATGTGCTTTCGCCCGGCGAGAAAACCGGGAATTCAAGCGGCAAACCACCAGCTTCGTAAATACCGTGTTTGACGCGTTCCGCCAGATCGCGCAAATGCGCGTTGCAAGGCGTCAGCTGCGACCAGGTATTGCAAATCCCGATCACCGGACGACCGTCAAACAGGTCCGATGGCAGGCCCTGGTTCTTCATCCAGCTGCGGTGATAGATATTGTCCTTGCTGGTTCCGCCGAACCAGCCTTCCTGCGAACGCAGGACGCGGGGCCATGCTGCCGGTTTGAACTTCGTCATGCCCGTTCTCCTTTATGAGTTTTTATCGAGACGGGTCCGTTTCCATATGGATGTGGCATTCCATATAGGGGACTTTGAACGGCACGGCTTTGCAATTGCTTTATCAAAGCAACTGATCCTGTCAGAACCGTGCCGTTCCTCGTCTGCATGTTGTTACGCTTTGTTCTTGTTATAGACGTCAAAGATCACAGCCGCGAGCAGGACCAGACCCTTGATGACCTGCTGCCAGTCGATACCAACACCAATGATCGACATGCCGTTATTCATGACCCCCATGATCAACGCGCCAACCACCGCACCGATCACCTTGCCAACCCCGCCCGACATCGACGCGCCACCGATAAACACGGCCGCAATCACATCAAGCTCGAACGCAAGACCGGCTTTCGGGGTTGCCGTATTCAAACGCGCGGCAAACACCAGACCGGCGAGTGCGGCCAACATGCCCATATTGGCAAAGGTCAGGAAGGTCAGGCGTTTGGTATTGATGCCCGAAAGCTTGGCGGCTTTTTCATTCCCGCCCAGCGCATAAATACGGCGACCAAGCGTTGTGCTGTTGGTGATGAAGGTGAATATCGCAATCAGAAGCGCCATCACGATCAAAACGTTCGGTAACCCGCGATAGGTCGACAGAAGATAGGTGACATAAAGTATCGCGATACCGGCAATCGCATGTTTGGCGGCAAAGAACGCGATCGGCTCTTCGACTTCGGCGAACTTCGCCTGCTTGGCGCGTGCCCGCAGACCAAGGACCGGCAGGATCACCGCGATTGCAACGCCCAGAACCATCGAAAAGATGTTAAACCGGCCTTCGATCAAACCGGCAAAGAAATCGGGGAGGAAGCCCGAAGACATCGCCTGGAAGCTGTCAGGGAACGGACCAACCGATGCCCCGCCCAGAAGCGCCAGCGTCAAACCTTTAAACACCAGCATACCGGCCAGCGTCACGATAAAGGACGGAATGCGCCAATAGGCAACCCAATATCCTTGGGCGGCACCGATAATCGCACCGACGATCAGACAGGCCGGGATCACAATAATCGTCGGCAAATCCCAATGGACAATCATCACCGCAGCAAGCGCACCGATAAAGCCGACGACCGATCCGACCGAGAGGTCAATATGGCCACCGACAATCACCAGCAGCATGCCTACTGCCATTATGATGATATAGCTGTTCTGAAGGAACAGGTTGGTCAGGTTGACCGGTTTGAGCATCACGCCATCGGTCATCACCTGGAAGAAGGCCAGAATCGCGATCAGCGCGATCACCATGCCGTATTCGCGCATATGCGTGCGCAGGTAATAACCCATTGATTTTCTGCTAGAAGTATCCGTCATTGTCTGCTTCCTCACGCTTTCAGGATCATGCGCATGATTTTTTCCTGGCTGGCATCGTTTGCCGCCAGTTGCCCTTTGATCTCACCCTCGTTCATCACATAGATGCGATCGCACATGCCCAGAAGCTCCGGCATCTCCGACGAGATCATGATGACCCCCTTACCGTCGGCTGCCAGCTGGTTGATAATCGTATAAATCTCGTATTTCGCACCCACATCGATACCACGTGTTGGCTCGTCCAGAATAAGGACCTCCGGCCCGGCAAACAGCCATTTTGCCAGAACGACTTTCTGCTGGTTCCCGCCCGAAAGATTGACCGCCTTTTGCGCGACATTCGGGGTGCGGATATTGATTTTGCTGCGGTATTCCTCGGCCACCTGACGTTCGGCACCTTCATTGATGACACCACGTTCGGCAACACCATCAAGATTGGCGAGCGTAATATTGGTCGTGATGCTTTCTTCAAGCACCAGCCCCATTTCCTTGCGATCCTCGGTGACATAGGCAAGACCCGACGCAATCGCCTTTTCGACGGTCGTTACATCCGCAGGCTTGCCATTGATCAGGACTTCGCCGCTGATGTCCGCGCCATAGGCACGGCCAAAGATGCTCATGGCAAGTTCGGTCCGCCCGGCCCCCATCAGACCGGCAATGCCAACAACCTCGCCCGCCGCAACATCGATATTGACGTTTTTGACGACCTTGCGTTCAGGATGCAGTGGATGGGTCACATTCCAGTTGCGGACTTCCATCAGCTTGGCCGTACCGATATTGGGCGTACGATCCGGATAGCGGTGCGCCATATCGCGCCCGACCATATCCTTGACGATATCGTCCTCGGTAATTTTGCCGCCGCGCGCATCTAGGGTCGAAATCGCCTTGCCATCGCGAATGATCGTGATGCGGTCCGCAACGCGATTGATCTCGTTCAGTTTGTGCGAAATCAGGATCGACGTAATGCCCTGCGCCTTGAATTCCAGCAACAGGTCCAGAAGCTTCTGGCTATCATTTTCCTGCAAGCTTGCCGTGGGCTCGTCAAGGATCAGAAGTTTGACCTTTTTCGAAAGCGCCTTGGCAATTTCAACAAGCTGCTGCTTGCCGACACCAATATTCGTAATCAGTTCGCTGGGTGTTTCGCGAAGGCCGACCTTTTTCAAAAGCTCGCCAGTGCGCGCAAAGGTCGCGGGCCAGTTGATCACACCATTTTCACAAATCTCGTTGCCCAGAAAGATGTTTTCGGCAATCGACAGCAACGGTACAAGTGCCAGTTCCTGGTGAATGATGATGATGCCGCGCTCTTCGCTGTCGCGGATATCCTTGAATTCCTGCACATCCCCGTCATAAAGGATGTCACCTTCATAGCTACCGATCGGGTAAACGCCGCTCAGTACCTTCATCAGGGTCGATTTACCGGCCCCGTTTTCGCCGCAAAGGGCGTGGATTTCACCACGTTCCACTTTAAGGCTGACATCGTCCAGCGCCTTCACCCCCGGAAAGGTTTTGGTGATGTTGCGCATTTCCAGGATGGTATCCATCCGGTCCTCCCACTGCCGATGCTATTACAACGGCCATATTCTCGGTCGCAGTCTTGTTTACCTGCAACTGTCCATTTTCGGCAGCACAGGAAAAAGGCGGGCCAGCATTCAAGAGCGAGCCCGCCCTTTGTCACGTTCAGATCAGCAAATTACTGAACCTGATCCTTTTCGTAGTAGCCCGAGCCGACCAGGATTTCTTCCCAGTTGGATTTGTCGACCATGACCGGTTCCAGCAAATAGGACGGCACAACCTTGACACCGTTGTCATAGGTTTTGGTGTCATTGATGGTCGGTTCTTTACCGGCAAGAACGGCATCAACCATCGAAACTGTGACACGTGCAAGTTCACGGGTGTCCTTGAAGATCGTGGAATACTGTTCACCGGCAAGGATCGACTTGACCGACGGCAGTTCCGCATCCTGACCGGTTACAACCGGCATTTTCATGTCGCCGGAACCATAGCCAACGCCCTTAAGCGACGACAGGATACCGATCGAAAGACCGTCATAGGGCGACAGGACACCATCAACCTGATCGTCAGTGTAATAAGCCGACAGCAGGTTATCCATACGGGCCTGTGCAACCGCACCGTCCCAGCGAAGTGTACCGACCTTGTCCATGCCCATCTGGCCGGATTTGATCACAACCGTGCCCTCATCGATCAACGGCTGCAGAACCGACATTGCGCCGTTATAGAAGAAGTAAGCGTTGTTATCGTCCGGCGATCCACCGAACAGTTCAACGTTGAACGGCGGTTCGCCCTGCGCCAGAAGACCGTCAACAAGCGAGGTTGCCTGCTGCACGCCGACCTGGAAGTTATCAAAGGTCGAATAATAATCGACATTGGCACTTTCGCGGATCAGGCGGTCATAGGCGAAAACCTTGATCCCGGCGGCCTTGGCATTTTCAAGTGCATTCGAAAGCGTTGTGCCATCGATTGCAGCAATCACAAGGACATCGACGCCCTTGACGATCATGTTTTCAATCTGGGAAAGCTGGTTGGGAATATCGTCTTCTGCATATTGCAGATCGGTTTTGTAACCGGCGTCTTCGAACTGCTTAACCATGGACTCGCCGTCCGAAATCCAGCGTGCCGAGGATTTGGTGGGCATCGCGATCCCGACATATCCTTTTTCATCGGCATGTGCATAACTGCCAGAAATCATCGGGCTCATCATTGCGGCCGCGCCAAAGGCGACCCCTGCCATTACGGCACTGAGACGTTTCATATCTTTCCTCCCTAAAAGACACGGCCTTTACAGCCTTTTGCCCGACTTTCCAGGCAAAGCTGCCTGTATGCGCCGCGTCTTTGTTTTTCGCTTGGTGATGCATCCCGTTTTCCCGCAGGATGCGGCGCCATTATTCCGGGGCCAGACATAACAATCAAATAAGGAATTTCGAAACTTGCATATCAAAAATGATATATTAAACTTGTCTGGCAAGGAGAACCATCATGACCGAACCCGCCAAGACGCTGCCGCTCAGTTCCGCGAAATCCCTGCTGTTTCGATCCGGCAATCTGTTTCAACGTGGACTGAAGCTTAGCCATCTGCGCATGATCGTCGCGATGGAAGAAACCGGGCAGATCAGCCAGGCCGCAGACATGTTGCAAACATCGCAGCCCGCGGCATCGCGTCTGTTGTCGGAAATGGAAACCATCCTTGAAGCCCGACTGTGCGTGCGCGGATCACGCGGTATTGAAATGACCAATGCCGGTCGCGCCCTTGCCCGGCGTGCGCGCAGCATGCTGATTGAAATCCGCGAGGCCGAACGCGAGATTGAGGATATCAAACATGGCGGCGGCACGGTTTTTATCGGTGCGGTGACCGCCGCGGCAGTCGATCTGGTCGTGCCCGCGATCCGAACCGTACAGTCGATCAATGCCCTGCTTGAAGCCCATGTTTCGGTCGGGCCATCGCATTTGCTGATCAAGGATCTACTGGCAGGCGATCATGATTTTGTCATTGGTCGCGTGCCCGAGGACATGGACCCACGCCAGTTCAATATCCGCGAAATCCGAAGCGAGAAAATCCGCCTGATGGTCCGCGCCGGGCACCCGTTGCTTGCCGAAAACAAAGCGGTATCCCTTGCCCGTCTTGCCAAGTTCGAATGGATTTTACCGCCACCGGGCAACCTGATGCGCCGTACGATCGAAGATGTTTTCATCTCGCGCCATTTGCCTTTGCCGCATTCCAGCCTGAATTCCGCGTCACTTCTGGTCACCCTTTCCACCCTGTCGGGCACGGATGCCATTGCGCCAATGGCCGAAGAAGTCACATCGCTTCTGAGTATCGGGGGCATGATTGCCGAACTGCCATTTGACGATGCGATTGAAATCAAGCCCTACAGCCTGATTACCGCGCGCGGGCATCGTCTGTCGCCATCGGCACAACTTGTTTCGGACCATATTCTGGCCCGTATCGAAAAGCCCGATCCATAATTTTGTGCCGCTGCCCCGGCTCCTACCAAATGCGAGTGGCGCAATGGCATATGTTTCGCATAAGATTCTGACACAAATACAAAACATTTCACCGGACACGTAATGCGACCTGTAACACTTACAGTTTTGACAGTTTTGACAACCGGACTGGCACATTTTTCCGCTACAGGCTTTGCGCAGGAAAATGCTGCCGAGATGCAAGCGGCCGATCCCTACGTCCTGTTTGACCTGCGCGACGATTTTGTCTGGAACCTGACGCATTACCAGATCCTCAACCCCGACGAGGATGTTGTAAGAACCCTGATCGCCGAAGCCGATCAGGGTCAGATGGTTTTTGATATGGTCCTGCGCGATACGGTCCCGCCCTATTGCGAATTGCGGTTTGATCCGACGATTTGCGATGATCGTGGCACCCCGGTCGACTGGTATAGCGACCTTCCACAGACAATCTGCATGGATATTCCGGCCAATGTTACCTTTGACCATGCCGACCGGTTAAAGGGGGCAAAGTACCTGTGTCTTGAACCACGTGAACGACTTCTGTTGCCCGAAAGCTGGCAAGACAGACAATCGGGTGCGCAAACCTATCTGTCGCAGCGGATCGAACCTGGGGCTGTTACGGTCCGCGACGATATCGCCACCATCGATATTCTTGTCCTTGATGCCATAAACACCCCGCTTTCGACATTGACACCCGAAGGATATGGTGACGCCAAAACTGGCATGACCGAGGATGAAGTTCGTGCTGCCATGGTCGAACCGATGACATCAACCCGCGAAGGGACCGAGGATGCCGAATGCTATCACCTGCAATCGGCTGGCGGCCCGACCGGGCTTGGCTTTATGATGGTCGATAGCAAACTGGCCCGCATTTCGGTTTATGCCGACGAATATGACATCGCTACCAGCCTGATCCGAACTGGCCGCGCCATTCAGGTCGGCGATACCATTGATGACGTGCGCGCCGCATATGGCGATGGCCTGATCGAGGAAGAACACGAATATGACGGCCCCGATGGCCGTTATCTGACATGGTGGGCAAATGATGCCAAAACATCGGGCATCCGCTTTGAAACCGGGCGGGACGGCACCGTAACCGCCATCCATGCCGGGACCGGCTCTATCGCCCGGGCCGAAAGCTGCTACTAGGCGTCCATCTCTGTATTGACAGCCTGTCGCCAGCGGATTAATGCCCTGCGTCTCCCTGCCTTGCGGGCGTCCTGCCCCAAAGGTCCAAACAATCATTTTTACGCCATCAGCTTGCCGCAAAGCGCTTTCATATCGTGCGCCTTGTGCAGGGAATACGAATGCAATCGCCTTATCCATCCAATCTTGTTGTCATCACCGGCGGGCCCGGTGCAGGCAAGACCACATTGATCAATTATCTTCATGAACGTGGCTATGAAATCAGCCGCGAAGTCGCGCGTGCCGTGATCAAGGAACAGCAGGAACGCGGCGGCAATGCCCTGCCTTGGGGCGATAACGAAGCCTATGCCGGGTTAATGACGCGCGGTTCGATCCGCGCCTGGCAACATGGCATGGGTCAGGACCCGCAAATGGTTTTCTTTGATCGCGGCCTGCCCGATACGCTCGCCCACCGTGAACTTTCCGGCCTGCCCGATGATCCCGGGCTTAAACGCGCCATTGAAACCTATCGCTATCGCAGAACGGTTTTCATCCTGCCGCCATGGTCGGAAATCTACAAAAACGACAATGCGCGAACACAAAGCTTCTCTGAGGCCGTCAGAACATATGTCGTTCTGTATCGCACCTATCTTCAATGCGGTTATGAGCCGGTTGAAATCCGTAAAGGTCCCGTCGAACAACGCGCCGGCCAGATTCTTGCCCGCCTGAAACTTTAATCCGCCTTAGACAAGCCAAAAGAACACGCCCATGCCCCGCCGGTCCGTCCATCACACGATCATGACTTCGCTCCTCGTTACTCTCCTCTCGCCATTCGCCCCTATCGCTGCCAACGCCGCCTGCTATGACTGGCCGCTTCGTGAACGTCAGGGCGAATATGCCTATGACGGCGACACCATCTATGTGAATATCCCCGGCCTTCCCGGCGAAATTGCCGAAATGTCGGTGCGTGTGCGTGGGGTGGATACGCCCGAAATCCGTGGCAAATGCGAAACCGAAAAATCCCTTGCCGGCAAAGCCCGTGATTTCGCGCGTCAAAGCCTGAAATCGGCCAAACGCGTTGAATTCTGCGAACCTGAATGGGGGCGTTATGGTGGGCGTGTCGTTGCATCGGTGCGCATTGACGGCAAGGCACTTGATCAGGAACTAATCAATCAGGGTTTCGCCCGCCCTTATGACGGCAAAACAAAGCGCCAGCCGTGGTGCCAAGGGTGAACAAGCCACCAAAATCCATAACTTTGCCGTGAAGGCACTGGACATTGCGGCCAATCCGACCATCTTCGGAAGCATGACAAAATCACGCCTGCCGGAGTAACCATGACGAAATACACCAAGAACCCGGACGCAATCAAAGCACTTGACGCCAACCAGTATCACATCACGCAAAACAGCGGCACCGAACCGCCGTTTCGCAATGAATTCTGGGATCACAAGGAAGACGGGCTTTATGTCGATATCGTCTCGGGCGAGCCGTTATTCACATCCCGCGACAAGTTTGATTCCGGCTGCGGCTGGCCAAGCTTCACCCGCCCGGTCGAAACCGATCATGTCATCGCCCGCGAAGACAATACGCACGGCATGCGCCGGATTGAAGTCCGCTCCAAACATGGTGACAGTCATCTGGGCCATGTTTTTCCCGATGGCCCCAAAGAAGCCGGTGGCCTGCGCTATTGCATCAATTCCGCATCGCTGCGTTTTATCCCCGTCCGCGATCTTGAGGCAGAGGGATACGGCGACTATCGTCACGAATTCGAATAATTATTGCGGCAAGATATCTCTGCAAACGCCACCCTAAAGACAGCACTTATTACCTCAGAACAGCCGTAGACCCCATCTACACAACTAGCTGTCGACATAGAAGTATCGAACCGCAAATAGAACTGGGTCTCGGCACCAAAAGCACTATGCGACAGTACGGTCTAGTATTAATTTTACATTAACAATCATGAATGTTGCGCAACCCAAAGCTGTTTAGCATAATAAGATATTATCTATTCACAAACTGAATAGCTGGCTTGTTTAGGCTGCTCAACTATGGAGTTGACATATATGTCAACTGTACGCAAACTGGTAGAAGATGGTCAGCTACAGAAGTTCGAGTGTGAACTTGAAGCAAGCGCTTTACCACAGCGTTACATATATGCCACCCCTGAAGTTGCTCAGTTTGTCGAAGAAGAGCTTGGAAATGCACAAACGCTATACCCGGAAAACTCTGTATCCCCAGCAGAACAACTGGACGATGTATTTCATCAATATTGCTCAGGCGGGAGCATAACTGTAGCCGGTGCCTGTTATTGGATGGGCGCAAACAAACGCCACGATAACCTTAAAGAGCTTCGTATCGCCCCTAAAGATGTCTGGGAATTCAAAACCACCGACCTAAGAATTTTTGGTTGGTTTCACGAAGTCAACATCTTCATCGTCACAAACATCAAGATGAAATCAACCCTTGAGCAACTTCGAGAAGAACGCGATCTGGATTTATACCCAGGACTCTGTGAAGAGGCGGTTACCAAAAGAACGAGACTAGGGCTGGAACCCAAGAAAAGACCGACATATCTGGAGATAGTCAATGGGCTTCAAAATTAACCTTACACCACACAGTCGTGCGGCTGGTCGCTTCATTGGGCAAGTGCGCCGAGATTTAGTGAAAGCGGTTGAAGAAGCAACAAGCAAATATGGGAAAACACGCTCTGATATGGCTCGCAATATTGGATGCGATAAAGCCGTAATCACGCGCAAACTCTCCGGCAAGGCTGACTTGACTCTCCGATCTATCGCTGAGATCGCTTACGAGTCAAACACCCGACCCAAGATAGTTTTCGAGAAAGCTCATATTGTGAAAGAGGGAAGCAATCAAGCATCTACAAACCCAAATGAGCACATGCATGAACTTGATGCACACCACTCGGCACAGACACAATCAACTACCGTCATGGTTCAAGTAGCATGACTGTACAAAACTTTGCAACTGCGGCCTTTTATGATGACGCTCGCCGAGAGGTGAGCGGCAAGGTAACATTTGTTGGGCGCTACAATCGGGAGCTATTAGTTCAAAATTTCCCGCATACGATCACGGCGATGCATATTGATGTTACTTACGGAACAGATGTACGCACGCCCGATTTTCTAAAAGAAATACGGTTGACTATTCCGAACGAGCCAGAACCAATAGTAGTTCCCCTTGAAGCTCCACTATCAGGCGAGCAGCTCGGCCCGATACCTGACGATGCTAAAGTAATACAATTTACTGTCGGAATTCCAATCGCCGGAATTGAAGCAAATGCCCCCAGCGAGATAGTTGTTCATACTTACTCAACCAAAGGAACTCACATCATTGCCGGACGCTTAAAAATTAATACCGCACCTAAACCATCAGCGGTTAACTGGCATCAAGCAGCCCTGCAATCGATCATCAACCATTTTTCTTCTATAGAAAAGACTGGTGACATATCCTTGTTTGATTTATCAGCTAGCACTCTGATGCATCAAATAGTGGCATCATCAGTATGTTCCCCAGACGCGTCTCAAACGGAATGTCGCATAGCACTATCTCCACGATCTTGCCTCGTATTACTGCCGATGAAGGTTGAAAATCTAGCATCGAAGCTTGTCTTACGTAGTGAGCACGAGTCATTTGAAACGCTAAATGACATCGGTTTCCGTGTTTTATTTTCAGAAGACCAAAAGAATCCCAGAGCAGTCGAGTTTGAAATTCAAAACTAATCTTTGGATTATCCAACCAACCATTTTAGCGAGACGGTTCAAAAGCGATTAAAAATCCCCCGGAGCACATTGCAGACAGGTCAGCCCCATATCACGCCATTTGTCCACCACCCGCTTGCGATCATCGACCACCAGCCATGGGTTAAAACCATCCGCCCGGATTTGTGCCAGAAGTTCTTCCTTGACTTCCTCGTCTGTGCGGTGATCTGCATCTTCCGGGCGCAGATACATGCCGTCAAACGGAATGCCATGCGCACGAAGCCATGCTTCGGAGCGGTGCTGCCACCCGGCCGGGCGGCCCGAGCAGATTACAATCGCCTGCCCGGATTGATGCAGAACCCGCAAAAGCCGTTCGATATCTGCAATCGGGGCGGCCTTGTCCATTTCATCGAAAAACGCATCCCAATGCTTTTCCACCCCATGCACCAGATGCCCCAATTCATCGGCATCGAAATGGGCCAATGTGCCATCCATATCAAACACCACCGCATCACGAACGGACGATATGTTTACCCCTAAAGTACTGGTTGTGGGCTGGCTCACGCGGAAATCTCCCTGATCAAATCTTCGGTCAAATTTTCATATTCCCATCCCATTGCCGTCGGACGAAACAGGATCGGTGTTGCATTGGCAATGCGCGGGCCTTCGGCATCAAAGCCGGTCATATAAAGAATGCAGCGCCCGACACCCGAATGGGCTACCACCACGGTCAGACGATCACTGACCCCGGCCAGCGCGGTCTGCATGGCAAACGATACCCGCTGACACATGGCATCAAATCCCTCGCCATTTGGCGGAGTGTCGAACCGCGAACACACTTCGGAAATCGGACGGCCTTCAAGATCGCCCCAATGGCGTTCGCGCAATCCGTTAAGAATGTGCAAATCATAATCGGGCAAAACAAGTTCGGCTGTTTTGCGCGCCCTGTCCTGCGGGCTGACATAGACCGCCTGCCATTTTCCCATCGCCATCAATGGTGCAATCGCACGCGCCTGTTCGCGGCCGGCATTGTTCAATGGCGGCTCGCTTGACCCGGCGATGATTTCGGCCTTGTTGGCATCGGTTTCCCCGTGCCGGATAAACACAAACGGCACTTTCGGAAAATCGAACGTCTTTGCAGGATAAATCATGTCTGGTTTTCGCCCATTTACAGATAAAACCGATCCGAAAGCTGTAACCGCCCGTCAAAGCCATCGACAAGGGCAAAGTCCTCCGGACGGCCATTAAACAGCGGTACGATCTGCATCGCGTGGCAATCATTGGCCATCGCGACCACGTCATCAAACAGCGGATGCACGTTCCAGCGCCGGAAATGGGCATGCCCCTTTTCGACCATGCGGCGTGCCTCGGCTGGCATGAAACCGGTAAAGATTACATGCGCATCGCGGCCCAGCCGTCCGTCCCTTCCCCATTTTTCAATCAGTTCGCCCGCCACGCCATATGTGCCGCACGGCGCGTGACACAAAAGCAATCTGGCATCCGGATTGAAATCCCGCGCCTTGTCCTTAAGCCCGCGCAGCTTTTTGATCGAATCAAACGATACATAATCCGATCCCCCGTCGCCCAGAACCTGTTTAACGCGCCCATAGCACCGCGCATCCATCGACCAGTCGGCCATGCCGTGTTTTTCAAACAGCAACGCCATTTCAGCCGCCCGCCCGCTCGGCGGTACAGGAAACAGGATCTGGCCATCAAGTTTGGACATCTTGGTCAAAAGCCCGTCGATCCGCACCTGCTGTGTCAGGCGTTCCATACCATAGGACGCGTCCATCAAAACCGTCGCCGCGTCGGGCGGCGTGTCATACAGGAAGTAATCAGATTCCTTGCAGAAATCGCCGGTGTAAAGAACCCCGCCACCCAGTTCAAAATGCAGCCATACTCCGCCAAAGGCATGCCCAGTCCTCCCGGTCGTAACCGTCACACCGTCAACCTGGATTTCCCCATAAGGTGGCAGGATGATCACATTCGCACCGGCGGGTAATGACCGTGCTGTGACTTCGGTACAATAAATCGGCAGGCCTGCCGCAATAACTTCGGCCGCGGCCCCGATATGATCGACATGATCATGAGTAATGAAAACAGCGTTAACTTTATTGAGCCATGCCAGGTCAAAACCGCTGTCATTTTCCGGACCGACCCCGCAATCAAGCAGCCAGCGCCGGTTGAAAAACTCCAGCCACAGACAGGCCGGGCCCTTTTCACCAAGTCCCGATAAAACACGAATCCGGGCAGACATCAGGCGGCCTCATCTTCTGATCGGTTAAACACCCATCCATCGGAAATCACCAATCCGACGGTTTCGCCGATCCGTGCGCGTTTCGTCGCATAAACCGGTAAAACCTGGTCGGCACCGACCCGAACCTGAAGACGGAACCGACCGCCCAGATAAACGCAATCCTCGACCGAACCGCGCAATGTCCCGACCTCGTCGACCCAGACATCCTCTGGCCGCAAACACAAACCAAGTTCGTTCATATTGCTGGCCGCCTTCTGGCAAATCCGCGCATGGATCGCCGCATCACCCAATCGCACCGAACACCGTCCGGCACCCCGCATGGATACGTCACCAATCGGCAACACCGCCCCAGCCCCGACAAAGCCCGCGACCATATGATCGGCCGGTTCACGGTAAAGGGTTTCCGGGGCCGCCATCTGACGAATGCAGCCCTTGTCCATCACCGCAATCCGGTCGGCCATGGCCATGGCTTCGGCCTGATCGTGGGTGACGTAAATCATTGTCGCCCCGGTCCGGCGATGGAAATCCAGAAATGCCTGCTGCATGGTTTCGCGCAGATGCACATCAAGGTTTGCAAGCGGTTCGTCCAGCAACACCGCGCGCGGCTCCATCACCAGACAGCGCGCCAATGCAACCCGCTGGCGCTGCCCACCCGAAAGTTCCGTCGGGCTGCGGTCGGCATAAGGTTCAAGGGCAACAATCGACAATGCCTCGGCAATTTTCGCATCACGTTCCGCCCGGCCAAGCCCGCGCACCTCCAACGGATAACCGACATTGCGCGCCACCGACATATGCGGCCAAAGCGCATAGGACTGAAACACGATGCCAAGGTTGCGTGCTTCTGGATTGATCATCACCCCGTTGGCAGGATCGGCAACTGCCTGCCCGCCCAGTGCGATGACGCCCTGATCGGGTTCCTCGAAACCGGCCAGAAGACGCAGCAAAGTCGTCTTGCCACAGCCCGACGGCCCCAGAAGGGCAACAAATTCGCCATCATGGATATCAAGCGATACCTGATTGACCGCGCGGTAATCGCCAAAAGATTTGGTAATCCGCGAAAGATTTATGTCTGCCATGGCACAACTCCCTTGGGCAAACGACGTGATGCCAGTTGGAAACCGGTCATCAACGCAATAACAACCAGCACGACCAATACCGCCACGGCCGAGGCCAGAACGGTGTCGCCACTGTCATCGAGATTGAAGATCAAAACACCCAGCGTCTCGTTTCCGGCCGACCACAAAAGGGCCGAAACCGTCAATTCGTTAAACGCTGTCAAAAACACAAGTAACGCGCCGGCTGCCGCCGACGGTGCCGCCAATGGCAAAAGGATATCGCGCAACCGGCGGCCAAGCCCTGCACCGCATGCCTGTGCCGCTTCTTCCAATGCCGGATCAAGCTGGGAAAAACTGTTCATCACCGGGCGCAGCGCAATCACCAGAAACCGAGCCAGATAGGCAACAAAAATGATCGCAAGCGTGCCATACAAACTGATATCGATTACCGGAATGCGGATGAACAGAAGAATACAGGCAATCGCCAAAACCACACCGGGCAAGGCATAGGGCACCTCGACCAGAAGATTGACCATATGGGTCAACCGGGTTGGCCGCCGGACAATCACATAAGCCAGCGGCAAACAGATCGCGACCAGCGTCACCGCCGCACCGATCGACAACATGAAACTGTTATGGAACGCCCGGATGGTCGAGGGCTGAACAAACAGGACTTCGTAAAACGCATCGAAACTGTAATTGGCAAGACTTAGCTTAACGCCAAATGCCGGGACCAATGCGGTCGCAACCAACGCCATCAACGGGATCACCAGAATGGCGATCAAAACCGTCCAAAGCACCGCTTCAACAAATGTCCTGCGTGCGCCCAACCGGATATCAAGTGGCCGCCCCACCATCCCCATAAGACGATAGTCACGCTTGCCCAATAACCGGTGATGCACCGCCACGCCCAAAATCGCAATCGTCCCGATCAGCATCGCCAGTACCGAAACCTCGCCCAGAACCGACGGACCAAATCCCGCCAGCTTCTGATAAATCAAGGTCGGTAATGTCGAATAATTGGCGGGTATCCCCAACATCGCCGGTATCCCGAAATTGCCAAGGGCCGTGACAAACGCCATCGCCGTCCCGGCAATCAAACCGGGGCTTGTCAGTGGCAAAATGATCTGCCACCACAAACGACCGCCACGCGCACCCGCCAAACGGGCTGCTTCGATCTGTTCGCGCGGCAGCATGCGCAAATTGGCCCGAAGGGTCAGAAACACGATTGATGCATGCTGAATACCCAGCAAAAGCGCAATCCCCTCGGCCGAATAAAACGGCTGGGGCGATCCCATCGGGGGTGCCATGCCAAGCGCATTCAAAAGCGCGCTGCTCGGCCCGGTCAGTTGCACCCACGCCAACGCCGTGATCTGCGGCGGGATCATCATCGGGATCATGAAACAGAAAACCAGTACCGCCTTGGCGCGGATATCGGTCAGTGCGACCAGAAAGGCAAACGCGCCCCCGATCAGAAGCGAGATAATCGTTCCAAGCCCTGCGGTATAGAGACTGTTGGCAGTTGCCCGCCATGTCGTCGAACTGCCCAGAACATCGCGGATGTAATCCGCACTGGGCACACCGCCAACAAACACGCCCTCAATCGCAAGGCGCACAATCGGTAAAATCGAAATCACGAACACCGGCAATAAAAGCCATGGCAGCAACCGGTCCGAAGACCGGTTGCCAACCGTCGGGCTTTCAAAGCCGGGCATGAAGCCGCGAAGGCGACTTGCAGCCTGCATTATTCAGCCCCGAAAATGTCCGCGAACTTTTTCTTGTTCGCTTCTGCCTGTTCCAGTGCCACGGCCGGATTGAAATCCATCAGCTTGATGTCGCTGCGTGCCGGGAAACCTTCCGGCAATGCCATGTCGCCGCGTGCCGGGACATAACCCATGTCCAGAACCAGTTCCTGGCCTTTGCTCGACAGAACAAAATCAACAAACTTGTGCGCCGCATCGACGTTTTTGGCGTCTTTCATGATCGCAACCGGCTCGGTCACATAGGTGACACCTTCGGTCGGGAAAACGAAATCAACCGGCGAACCTTCGGCCTTGCCACGGATCGCAAGGAAATCGACAACCACACCATACGGCTTTTCGCCCGATGCAACGGCCTTGAACACGCCGCCATTACCACCCTGTGCACGCGCTTCGTTCGCGGCCAGTGCCTGATAATAATCCCAACCCAGTTCCTTGTTTTCCGTCAGGGTCGACAGATGAATAAGGGCTGCACCGGAATAAAGCGGGCTTGGCATCACAACCTGATTTTTCATCGCCGGATCGGCAAGATCGGCCCAGCTTTTCGGGGCTTTCTCGACACCAGTATTATAAACAATGCCGGTCGTGATCAGCTTGGTCGAATAGTAATAACCATCCGCATCATAAAGGGCGGCTTCATAGGCCGATGCTTCGGGCGATTTATACGCTTGCAAAAGCCCCTCGCCCTTCATGCCTTCCAGGGTCACGGTATCGGCGATCAGCAAAACATCCGGGCGCGGATCACCTGCCGCAATCTCGGCACGTAGTTTTGCCATCAGCTTGGTGGTGCCATCACGCACCCATTCGACTTCAACATCCGGATAGGCAGCCTTGAAGGCATCGACGGTGGTCTGGGCATCCTGATTTGGCTGGCTGGTATAAAGAACCAGTTTCTCGGCTGCCTGACCAACAACTGGCAGCATCATCGCAGCCGAAGCCACGGCAGCAAGAAGAACGTTACGCATCATCCACATCCCTTGATTGCGTGGGGCGTACCTTTTGCGGCCACCCCGAAGGTTTCGTTCGAAAACAATCCGACGGGGACGCTATATGGATTTCGATTTCAGTTGTGTGACAAAGCAAAGAATTAAATGTTTCAACAAGCGTACCGGGCTTTTCAGACATAACCAAGCCTGTCTATACTCCGTGACATCGCGAAACACCTGCTTTCGAACGAAAGAATATCAAAGGAAACCAATGTCCGATCCCGTGCCACTTGACCGCCGCCGCGACCGGATTGTCGCCCTTGTCAAATCCTGCGGCTTCATGGCGGTCGAAGAACTGGCACGCCGCTTTAACGTCTCGGTCCAGACAATCCGGACCGATCTGCGCGATTTGCAGGAACAGGGGCGCATCTTCCGCCGCCATGGCCTTGCCGGTCCGGCGCCCGATCCGGATAACTCGGCCTATGAAAAACGCGAAGTCTGGAACCGCAGTGGCAAACGCGCCCTTGCCGCCAAACTCGCCGATATCATCCCCGAAGGCTGCACCATCGCGATTGGCACCGGCACCACCGCCGAACTGGCCGCCCAAAGCCTGACCTCGCACCGTAACCTGACGGTGCTGACCAACAATATCCATGTGGTACTGACATTACAAAACGCGCCCAATGTCACGTTACGCCTTGCGGGCGGGACCATCCGCACCCGCGATCTTGATATCATCGGGGCTGACAGTGCGGAATTCTTTGGCACCTACCGCGCCGATTTCGGGATTGTCAGTGTCGGGGGGATGTCGGAAACCGGGGACCTGATGGATTTCAACATGGACGAAGTCCGCGCACGTCGCGCCCTTGCCGCCTGCTGCGATCACGCGATCCTATTGGTCGATGAAAAAAAGGTCGGTCGCAAGGCCCTGTGCCGCGATGGTCATGCATCGGATTTCAAAACCGTAATGCTTAACACCGCACCGGGCGATATTTTGCAACAGCAACTGGTTCGGGGCCGATCACAGGTGATCGTCGCGAACTAGGATTACGCTGCGCCCTTGCACCCGGTCGCCGAAAGTGTCGGTTCTTCGCAGATATTCAAATCACGGCAAACATGCAGGGTATGGTTGGGTGCCACCGCGATCCAGCTATCGCTTTCGGCATCCAGCGGTTCGGACACGACAATCACATGATCCCCACGCTTGCGCCAGTAAAGTGAGGGCGGCTTGTCATCGCTGGCATGGCGGATGGCACAAACGCTTTCGCCATTTGACAGGCAGGCGGTGAAACGGAAGGGCGCAGTTGCACCGCGTTCGTTCATTTCACGTTCGACAACTTCGATGGTTTTGCGGATCGCGCGATGCGGATCGGTGCGCAAACCAAATGTCAGCATCAAACAGAAAATAAGCTCGCTATCGGTCGTGCCATGGCGGGTGGCGTAAAATTCATCATCGATCATCGCTTCCAGCACGCGCCGCACCAACGGATAATCCCCGATCTGGCCGTTATGCATGAACAGGTAATTGTCATGCGCAAACGGATGGCAGTTGGTGCGGCTGGTTTCGGTCCCCGTCGATGCCCGAACATGGGCGAAAAACATGCCTGATCGGATATGATGGGCAAGCGACCGCAGGTTCGGATCATTCCAAGCCGGAAGGATTTCACGATAAAGACCAGGCGTCTTGCGCTCGTCATACCAGCCGATACCAAAACCATCGCCATTGGTTGGCGTTTTGGCCTGTTCGGCATGCAGGCTTTGTTCAACAAGGGAATGGCGCGGCTCGAACACCAGTTTTTCAAGATAAACCGGATCTCCGATATAGCTCAGCCAGCGGCACATATGACTTCCCTTGATTGACGTTACGGCATGAAGCGGCGCGACGCGTTATCTATGCCGGGAAACTACATAACGGTCAATGTGATATTTATGGTTTTGGTCGATCTTCCGGCTGCCTTGCGCAATCTGCCGGATACAGTTGGGGATGGATAATAAAAAGAACAATAAAGCACTTGCCAACCGGGGGGATTATCCGTATTTTCCGCGCCACAAAATGAATCGTGCTGATGTAGCTCAGCTGGTAGAGCGGCGCATTCGTAATGCGTAGGTCGTAGGTTCAAATCCTATCATCAGCACCACTATAACCCCGTCGGGCTAACAGCCCTGCGGGGTTTTTTGTTGCCTTTCCCCGGACGCGACTTGACGTTTTTTGTCACAACCTCCGGTGCTCCCCGTCCTTTTGACATGTGAACCGTCGCAATCCTTGTGAAATCCGGTTCGGCGCAGGCGTGCACCCTCCGCAGCGTTTCGCAAGTGCAACCAGGGGATTGTCAGCATGACCGACAAAGACCAACAGCCCAACAGCACCGAAAATGGCGGAAGCAATCCCGCCGCCACCAACGGCCCCAAAAGCCCGGCCGTCGATAACTGGCCGTGGGCCCATGTGCTGGGTTTCGACACGGCAAAGGAATGGGGTCTTGACGCCGTCATTCCACGCCCGTCTTCGGCCTCCCCAATCCCCGATCCGTCCAGTGGCACGACCGGCGGCAACAATCCGGGGCCGCTCGATGGGCTATCGGGCCATGCACCACTGCAAGGCCAGAATCTGATCGAATATGCCATGCAGAAAATCGAACAAGCCCTTGGCCAACCGATGCAGGCGGTCCCGCCACTGTCATCTTATAGCTATGACGAATACGGCAACCTGACTACAACGGCGAGCGCGACCGTACCGGCTCCGGCTCCGGCCCCGCAAAACGCGGCATCGGAAACATCATCTACCGGCTCCGCCCCCCCCGACAACGGAGGCGACGGGGACGACGATCTCACCGACGAAGAAGCCCCCCCCCGCTTTCAGGACCACGACGATACCGCAACCACGCCAAGCCGCCCGGCACCCGGGACGCCCGGCGTCAGCGGCCCGCAGTCCTATCGCGTTGATCTGATCCGTGATGACGGCCGTGCGACACGGCTCGAAGGCAGCGTGACGTATGGCGATCTTTATCGCCCGCTTCTGCCCGAGCTATCCGGCAATGTCCAAAATGCCAAGACGCCGGACTGGTCGATCACACTTGATCAATTGCCCAACCCCGGCCCTACCGGCAGCGACACGGATGCCATCGTCACCGCACGGCTTGATGCCGCCGAAATCCCGGCTGATATCCGGCAATGGGCGCTATCGGCAGGGCCACAAGACATCAACACCGCCCGGCTGGCACTTGATATCCCGGCAACTCTGCCGTCTCTGACACGGGCCAGCATCATCGGTGGATTACCGTCCAGCGAATGGCACATGGCCGCGGCAACACTGGCAGCGGGCGGCAGCAGTACGGACAACTCCGGCACTTCGGTCCCGGACGCTGCCGAACCCGTTGCTCCGGCAAGCCTTGGCATGGATCAGCAACTCGGTACGATTGACAGCACGCAGGATCCGTTCATCGCCACCCTGCGCATCACATCGGCCATCACCAGCATCCCGACCTCGATCCCGGTTCAACTGCAATATACAGGTGCCCTGCCCAGCCCGATCTTGCAGGGTGACGTCCCTCTCACGACCGAAACCAGCCTGTCGCTTCGCATGCAGGTCATCGCCCCCACCGACGGTAAATCGGGCGCAACCCTTGTCGCGCTGATCCTGCGCGGGGCTGCGTCGGGCTTTTCGGTCACCGCACAACTGCGCGGCGATCACAAAATCTCAACCCCGACCGCGATGCTCGGCTGCATCGATCCGGACCAGGATACCGAATGCCGCGCAGAAAGCATGATCGCCAATGCGAATTCCAGCCTGCAAACCAGCCTGATCAGCATCACCGACGCCCCCGATGATGACGGGCTTGCCGCCTATGGCTTTGTGCTGCCCGCACCGTCCGGTAACGACAGCACCACCGACGCAACCCCGACCGGCAAACCGGACAAAGGCACAAATATCGCCAAATCAGCCCCGGCGAAGCCAGCATCGGTAAAGGGCAAGGCCACCATCACTGACAACACCAGCAGCCCCCCCGATGCTGACAGCAATAACGGCGATACCGGCACTACCGCCACCAACAGCCCCGGAAAAGCGGACAAGGGAGCCTCCTGATGACAAGCGGCCCGAACTTTCCCGGCGTCGAAACGGCAAGCAGTAAAAAGGATGCGGTAAAAAAGGCCTTCAATCAGGAATATCAGGCCACCATGAAAGCCATGGCGAATGCCGCGGACCGTGCACGTGCGCAAGTTTTGAACCAGAAACTCGCCGCGGGAAGCCACGCACAATCAAGCCAAAGCACAAAAACCGCCGCAACCGCCCCGAATGCGCCGGGCACCAACAACGCACCGTCAACCCCGATCGAGCCGGGCGCAATGGTCATGATCGAAATCGCCAATGAATTGCGCCGCATCATCGTCGCGGAAATTGACATGCGCATGAACCATCTGGCGGGACAGGTCGAACAGGCAATCGCACAGTCAATTCCGCCTGTGGCATCAAATGCACCTTCCGATACAAAACCCGCGGTCACCCAGCCTGCCGGAAGCGAAACCGGCACTGCCCCACAAACGCCTCAACCAAATATTCCCGCCACGCCGCAAAGCAACGCGCAAAACCCAAGCGCCGCAGCGCCTCCCCAACCTACACCTTCTCCGGAAACCGCCCCGTCGGAACACACCCGGCCCACAGTACCACAAACTGCCAATGCCGGTTCCGAAAATCCACCAAACGCCGCCCCACCGGCGGATGGATGATTCGGCTTTTGCCAAAGGTTGCAAGTCCGACCTGCAACTCGATCCCGCAGGAGGTGGGCCACGACCTAGGCGAGAAATCTGAAAAATATCTTTTAAAACAGAAGGTTAAAGGGTGCCATCTGCGACTTTCCCAGCCAAAAATTGCGCAACCTTAAATAGTATTTTTCTTTTTCTTCACAATTAAGACTGCGCGCCGTCATAATAGTCGCGAGAGACCTAAACAGCCTTTGGTTGTAATCTTTCTGAGGAGGGGTCCGAAGTGCAGTACGAAAAGAATACCGAACAGGGACAGACAGAACTATCGGAAAACGAAATCACGTTTGCCCAATCTCTAGACCATGCCTTGGAAAAGGCATTGGGGACAGGCGACAATGTCACATCAATCTGGTCGCACCTCAAAGATGAACAGCGCGCCAGACTGGCTGCAGACTACCTTGCCGCATTGAATACTGATTCTCGTAAAAGTAGCAATTTTGAAAACAATTCGCCAGCCTCACCCACCACGCCAGAGGCACAGCAAGGAACAGCAGCAGCCCACACAGCCCCCCCGCCAACCGGGCCAGAAACCTCTGCCGTGCCGCGTGGTTATCCGGAGAATTTCAATCCATTGGCCGGATTTCCGGGACTGGAACCATCGTCAAACGGCCCAAGCCCAACTGATATCATCGCCGGTAGCCTTGGCAATCCTGGCAGTCTTGCCGGGTTGGCCGGGTTGCAGGGAATGCCCGGCTCGCTAGGATTAGGCAACACCGGCAATCAGATCGACCAGATGCAGCGATCCCTGCAGGATGCGATGTCGCTGCTGGGCAATCTCGGTTTCGAACAACCGGCTCCTTGCCAGCCCCTTGGCACCCCACCGACACACGCCCCCCATCCACGGGCATGGCAATCCGATCCCCTCGACGTTTCCGACCTTCCCGGTATGGAACCGGCCGCGCCAAATTTCTGGCCGCTCTGGATGGATCAACAGGACAGCCTTCTTAAGCAATGCCTGAAACTGATGTCTGGCAATATGGATGACGCGCAGGATGCACTGTCCGAAGCCATGCTAAAGGCATCGGTAAAGTTCGAGGATTCAATGGACGAAATCCGTAATCACCGCGCATGGCTGTCACGGATCGTGCACAATGCCTGCATTGATCTGCATCGGCAAAACCGCCGAAAGGCGGAATACAAGGAAGAAAACCACGGCACTGCGGATGCCGCCCTGCCGCCGATTTCTGGTCGCAACGAACCCAGCCCCGAGGAATCCTTCCTTGCGACCGAAATGTTCGACCACCTTGAACGCGCCTTACGCGCCCTTCCTGAAAAACTGCGCAAGCCACTTCTGATGCGATGTGTCGAAGACCGCAGCTACGATGATATCGCGGTCAATCTCGGACTAAGCAATTGTGCCGTGCGTAAACGCGTTCAGCTTGCCCGCGATCATCTGCGTGGCGCAGGCATCCAGTAACCGCACGTGAAACCTGTTTAACGGGCAGAATGACAAATGCCATTCTGCCCGTCTCAACGCCGGGCTTGAAAAAGATCCGGCCCGCAAAAGACTTACAGAAATCCCCTTGCTGGTAAAAAAAATCATCCGTCCTGTCACAACCCCGAATTGCCAGCGTCGATAGGGTGAATTCGGGACGGAGAAACCCCGTCAGGATTTCCACCGCAAGCAGCATACGAAGGAGTTTTGAAATGGCGATTCCGACCCCGGTAAACGGTCAAATCACCGATGCCGTCACCCAGGCAAACGTCAAGGTGCTCGGTGATGCCCCGGCCATGGCTATGGGCTCGATCTTCCAGTCACTGGCCCATTCCACGGGCATTCTCTATGAAAATGCCGTCAGCGCCCAGCAGCAGCTTGGCATTTCCTCTCAGGCGGCAACCAACCAGGGTGTTATCCAGATCTATTCGATCGACACCATGGCAGATGCCGTCGCGACCTCGAAAATTGCCCAGAGCGACGTCCCCGACAACATGCTTTCGCTTCTGACCACCCTTCAGGCAGTCAAAAGCTAAGCCCCGTCCTCCAAGACCTCCCCGATTGGGCGGCCCGTTTTCCGACCGGCCGCCCAATATCGTTTCCCGGCAATTTCGCCCGCAGTTTTTGGCGGTTTGACGTCACAAAGGCACATCCCCCCCGTCAAATGACTGATCGCCGCGCACCACGCGGAACGGGCCGGTTTCCGGCATATTTATCCAGGCAACCAGGAGACAGATTATGGCTGATAATACCCCGGTCAATGGCATGATTACCGATGCAGTGACCCAGGCCAATGTCAAAGTACTGGGCGATGCACCGGCCATGGCCATGGGCTCGCTGTTTCAGTCGCTGGCACATTCCCACGGCATTCTTTACGAAAACGCCGTCAGCAACCAGCAGCAGGTCGGCATCTCGTCGCAGGCTGCAACCAATCAGGGCGTCATTCAGGTCTATTCCGTCGATACCATGGCGGGTGCCGTGGCAACGCAGAAAATCGCAACTAGCGACGTTCCGGACAACATGCTTGCATTGCTGTCCGCCCTGAAGGCAACCACCGGCACAGCAGTGTCGTAAACCTTCATTGGTTTCACCGCCCGAACCGGCCCGGCATGCAAAAGCTTGCCGGGCTTTTTTTGTGTCACAAATTCCGATCCTCACCGTCATTGCGATGTAGTTCACGCGCCAGCCAAGGAGACCGCGATGGCACCGGCAAATACCGACCCGTCCGACAACAATTCCGACGCAACCCCCGTCGCAGACGCGGTGGAAAATTTGCAGGATCAGGTATCCCATCAGATCAGTGACGCTGTCAGTCTGGTAAATGTTGGCACCCTTGGTGTCGGCCCGGCCTACGCCACCCTGCAATCCATGCTGGCACAGTCACAGGCACAGGGTGTTTTGATGGCCAACATGGTTTCCGGTCAGCGGCAACTATCCATGACCGGCATGGCCACCCTGACCAAAAGCATCGAACAGATGATGTCGCGTCCTAACCGATAAGGATCAGAACGATGAGCAACCCGCGCGAAGTCGACGAACAGATCACCGATGGCGTAACGCAAACAAACACCACCGTCATAGGCTCCGCACCCGCCATGGGAACCATGCAGACTTACCTGTCGCAGGCCCAGGCACAGGGCGTGCTGTTTGCAAACATGGTCAATGAACAGCAACAGCTTGCCGTCGCCAGCCTGGCGACCACCATGGAATGCGCCCGTAATACGCTGGCGATCGGGGACAAAGGCCCAAAGTCCTAAGGGGGGATAATAATGGGACAGCAAAGCGCCCCCCCGACCTAAAGAGCGCACCGCCTCCCGCCCCCAAAAGACCGGAAGATCCGAACAGCAATACCGAACTGAACGACGACGAACTTAAACGCCAGCAGGACGAATACGAAAGACAGAGACAGGCCGGACAATAACAGCACTTTAAACGGCTGCGTCGATTCTGACCCGACCTGCGGACAAACCTTCAAGACAAAGGCATGACGTCATGAGCGATATCGTCAATCCGCAAATCACCGATGCCGTGACTCAGACCAACGTCAAGGTGCTGGGCGAAAGCCCGGCACAGGCGGTATCAATCGCCCTGCAATCGCATTCCCATTCGACAGGCCTGGCTATGGAAAATGCCACTCTGACACAGGGAAACATGCAACAGGTCGCCAATACCGCAACCTCAAAACTGGTGGCCATGATCACAGCCCAAGCCGGTTGATAAAAAGGTCACCATTCAGGATTTTTGTCACAAAGATCAATCATCTGCGTCAAAACGGGTACGGTCATCGTGACCGCCAAATCGGAGGAAGAAATGGCTATTCCAACCCCAGTGAACGGTCAGATCACAGATGCGGTGACCCAGACATCGGTCAGCGTTCTCGGCTCGGCCCCGGCAAATGCCATGGGCATGATCTATCAAAGTGCCGCGCATTCGACATCCATCCTGTTCCAGAACGCTATCCAGGCCCAGCAACAGGCCTCGATGTGCTCGCAGGCCGCAACCAATATGGGTGTGATGCAGCTTTACTCGGTCAATACAATGGCCGGTGCGCAGGCAACAACCAAGCTGTCGCGATCCGACAACAGCAACACACTTCTGACCCTTTTGGTCATTTTGGCAGCAACTCGCCGGTAGGCAGCATTCGGATGTCACGCGCCGTGCGTGTTATCCGGCAATTTCAGTGAGGGCGTGACATGGCAGACAACACCCCGGTAAATTCCCAGATTACGGACGCGGTCACGCAGACCAACGTCAAGGTTCTGGGCGAGGCTCCGGCACAGGCAATGGGGCTCGTGTATCAGACGATGGCACATTCCATCAGTCTATCGATGCAGAACGCCATGCAAACCCAGGGCGGACTGCAACAGATCGGCAATGCCGTAACCTCCAGCGCGTGCAAAATGATTCTCGACAGCACCGGTGGCGGCATGGGTGGCGGCGGCAAATCCTGACGCCGCCAACATGATTTCCCACGCCTTAAACGTCCGGCAACTTTGCGCCAAGCTCCTGAAACCGACCTGTTAACGCGATGAGGCCCGTCATGGCTGACGAAAACGAAAATCCCCCAAAGGATACCCCTCCCGCTGGTGGAAATCCCGCCGATGAACAGGGTGCCGCCGATCCCGAAAAAGCCGAAGACAAAGCCTCCCCTGCGGCCGAAGCCCAAGGTGGTGCTGGTGACGGCAAAGCTGCCGGCGGCGACACTCCGCCCGCGAATGTTGGCACCGCTGGCGGAGGAGGTGGCGGTGGCGCAAACAACACACCGCTCAGCACCGCCCTTAACCCGCAAATCGTTCAGGCCGTCGGCACCACCAATCACGCCGTACTGAACGGGGCCGGTCCGGGCGCCAACGGGATCGCCTATCAAAAGGTCGCGCAGGCCGCCGCCTACGCCGTACAGGACAGCACCGATTACATGCGCAACATCATGTCGATGGCGTCTGCCACAACCGGTGTCGCGCTGCAAAAGATGCTGGTGGAAAAAACGACCGATCCCTATGCCGATATCATCAAGGCGGCAACGCAGGCCGTCACCGATGCCCAGCAAACATTTACCAATGTCGGTACGGCATCAAGCGGTGTGGTCAAGGATTTCGACAGTATGGCCTGATAATAGTGAAGCGGGATCATCCCGCCTGCATCAACTGGATACGCTCGCACGCTTCGGCAAAGTCCGGCGCAAACAGTTTCAGGCTCAAACCCGTGCCGTGAAGCTCGAAGGCGCCCATTTCTTCCGTCGGACAGGAAATGAACTTCGCCACCTGATGACTGACCAGAACCCGTTTGCCAAGCTGCTTGGTCAACTGTTCGATCCGGGCGGCTTCGTTGGCCGCCTGCCCGATCACGGTAAAATCGACCCGGTCGGGCACGCCGACATTGCCGTAAATCACATCACCAACATGCATGCCAAGCCCGTAATCAAAGGCCGGCAATCCGGTTTCTTCGCGCTGGCGGTTAAGCTGATCGATATTAAGCTGCGCCTCGGCTGCGGCGTAAACCGCGGCCGTACAGGCCTGTTCCAGATCCTGCTCATCCTCGCGGATCGGGAAAATCGCCAATGTCGCATCCCCGATATAGCGTAAGACCTGCCCGCCATGCTTCAGGACCGCACCGGCCGTCGCGGCAAAGAAATCATTCATTTCGCCCAGAAAAGCATCATCCCCGACACTGGCGGCAACCGATGTCGAATTGCGCATATCGGAAAACCAGATCACTGCACGCGTCTTGGTACTGTCGCCCAGCTTGATCTGCCCGTCGCGCACCCGATGCCCGGCATCCGAACCCAGATAGGTTTCAAGGATCGTCTTGGTTTCTTCGTGCATGATGCGCATTTTGCACGACACGGCAAAACGGCGCTGGATCGATGACAGGATTGCCAGATCCTCGTCGGTAAAGCCGCTGGGCCGACGCGTCATATAGGTCATGAAGATACGGTTCGTACCCAGCGTGCTGTCGCGGTCCGTGGTAAAGGGCGTCATCAGCGCCAGATAATCCGTGCCGCCGGATTTGCGGAAAGTCTGCAAAACATTGAAATCAAGGATCGCCCCCGGCCCGATCAGATGGCGACGCATGAAGGTGACATCGTTATCGGACATCCACTTCATCGGGCTATCAAGCCAGTCGGGGTTCTTTTCGCGCACATCAAGATGCAGCGACCGTTCAACCCGGCCCTCATCCTTGGACCAGATATAGGAAACGCCTTCATACAGCGGATGCAGGGTCTTGAAACCAACCATGACTCGTTCGATCGGAATGCCCGCGGCAACAAGCCGCGACACCATGCCTTCAACAATCGCGTCAATATCGGTATCGTCGAGTGCGCGCTCCATCAGCCAATCATTGACCGCCCGCACAAAGCCACCGCCAGACAGGGCACTGTTCGTACCCGGCAGCGACGTGACATTGTTGTTGGACTTCGTGTTTTCCGGCATGACGGGCTCCGTCCGATTCTTAAGCGACTATGACATGAATATGACATCGCATAAATGGGACAGGCTTGTGATTTCGCAATCGCAAAATCGCAAAAACTGCACTGACCGATATTATTCCTGACAAATTTCGGTCAATCCAGCGAAACCTTTTGCCCAAGCCCCCGGGATCACTGCGCAATCGGCGGAAGGTAAATCCGCGCCAGAAGCCCGCCAGACGGCGCATCTTCCAGATAAATCTCGCCGCCATGCGCCCGGATCGCGGTGCGGGCAATCGCCAGACCAAGGCCAATTCCACCCGTTTCACGATTGCGCGAGGACTCAAGCCGGAAGAACGGCTCGAACACCTGATCGCGCTGATCGGGCGGAATTCCCGGCCCGTCATCACTGACTTCGATCCACATGCCACCATCATCGGCGGGCTTCAACGATACGTCGACATGATCGCCAAATGTCAGGGCATTTGACATCAGATTGCCCATCGCCCGCTTGATCGAAAGCGGACGGCATGGATAAACCCGTGGTGCGCCAGCACCCACGAACCAGATCGGTCGCCCGGTTTCGGCAAGGTCTTCGACCGCGGCCTCGATCAGGGCGGCAATATCGATTTTGCGGGTCGCCTCGTTCGCGGTTTCTTCGCGCGCAAAGGTCATGGCCGCTTCGACCATCTGTTCCATTTCATTCAATGTCTCGATGATCCGCGACCGGTTTTCCGCATCCTCGACAAATTCCGCCCGCAGCCGAAGAGACGTGATCGGAGTGCGCAAATCGTGCGAAATCGCGGCCAGCATCCGGGTCCGATCCTCGACAAAACGTTTCAGCCTTGCGGTCATGCGGTTGAACGCCTTTGCTGCACGGCGGATTTCAAGCGGGCCATCTTCGGGCACCGGTTCGGGATAATCACCACGCCCCACACGGTCGGCGGCCTGTGCCAGAACTGCCCAGGACCGTGTCATGCGACGCGCCAGGAAAAACGCGATGATCCCGATCAGGACCGCCGAAATAACAATACGCAGGATATTTTGCAAAACCGCACGCGGCGGCGGTGCAACACCATTGATCCGCGCTTCCAGCCAGACAACAGGCTGTACACTTTCAGCCCCCCCCGATACGGCAGCGTTTGCCGTAACCCCCACCGGGAAGATCGGCACACTAATCTGCATTAATGGTGCGGCAACACAGTCAAGGTGATCAAAGAAACGCGGCCCGTGATGTCCGTCGCGAACAAAGTCATCCTTGCGCCATTTCTTGTCGCGATCATCATCGTCATCGTCACCATGCTTTTCGTGTTTCTTTTTCTCGCGCTCCTCAACCGCCTCACAATCATCCTCCGACAGGATATGCACTCGCGCGGGCACCGCGGGACCGTCAAGCGCCTGATTAAGCCGCTCGCTCAGTGTATAACTGATGTCAGACATCGGCAGGCTGTTATCGGGCTTGTCCGCCAGACGCATGATGCTTTGCGGCGACTGGCCGACCTTCAGGACATCACGCCAGTTTTCCGATGGGGTCGCCGACAGAATGCGCGAAATCGCAGCAACGCGCGCCAATGCACCACCACGCCGCTCGCTTAACAACGCATCACGCCGTTCTTCGGCCAAAAGCAATCCTAACACCACATGGGTCAGAACCACGGCCCCAAGGATTAGCAACACCAGCTGCCCGACAAGGGTTTCTGGCCATAAACGGGAAATGAAACCGCGCAGTTTCATTTTTTCACCACGTCGCAGGTAAACATATATCCCCCGCCCCAAACGGTTTTGATCAGGGTCGGGTTCTTCGGGTCGGGTTCGATCTTTTTGCGCAGGCGGCTAACCTGATTATCAATACTGCGATCAAACGGAATGGCTTCGCGCCCCTTGGTCAGGTCAAGCAACTGGTCGCGGTTCAGCACCATATTGTGGTGATCGACAAAGGCGCATAACAGGGCAAATTCACCAGCACTCAGCGGCACGACAACATCGTTTTCGTCACGCAATTCATGACGCGTACGATCCAGTATCCAGCGATCAAAGGCAATTTCACCCCCGGCCTTCTGGCCGCGCCGCCCGCTTGGCAAACTTTGCGCCCGACGAAGCACCGCCTTGATACGTGCCAGCAACTCACGCGGATTGAAAGGCTTTGCCAGATAATCATCCGCCCCCATTTCAAGGCCGATGATCCGATCGGTTTCCTCGCCAAGGGCGGTCAGCATCACAACCGGCACGTCATAATTCTCGCGCAGCCACCGGCAAAGACTCAATCCGTCTTCGCCAGGCATCATCAGATCGAGCACGATCAGATCGGGCAGAACATTCTCCCCCATCAGCTTGCGCAATTCACGCCCGTCAGACGCCAGCGTCACGCGGTATTCATGCTGGCGCAAATACCGCCCCAGCAGATCGCGAATATCGCGGTGGTCATCAACGACAAGAATGTGGGCCGGATCACTCATCAAGCTGTGCCTGTCTTTCAAAGATTATCTGATCCCAGTTTATCGCGCCCGGTGCCCCATCAAAAACAGCAATTTGTATCAGATTGTCGCAAAAGCCCGTTTTGGTAGACATTGCGACCATTTCCCCGGTTTATCGGGATCATTTCGCGACAAATCAGCTTCATAAAGGCCTCAGCCAAACAAAACGTCCCCCAACGAAAAGAGGCCCACATGACCCGTAACAGCAAACTTAAAATCGCATCCCTCCTGATCGCGACCAGCATTGTCGCAACCCCCATCGCCACCGCCCTTGCATCGGGCGGCGATCATCGCCCCTGGCAGATGAGCGATGATGACCGAGGCGATGGCCCGAAATTCCGCGATCATGACCGTGACCACCACAAAGGCATGTATGGCAAACATGGCATGCGCCGCAGCACTCCGCTAACGGTCGAGGAAGCCAAAATTCTGGTCGATGCAATGCTTCTGCGTCGCGGCACGACGGAGCTTAAAACCGGTGATGTCAAATCGGTTGATAACGGCGAGGAAATCGAAGTCACCCTGCTGAATGCCAACGGCAATGTTGTTGATACCGTGAGTTTCGATGCCCAATCGGGCCGCCCGGATCGCGACGAAATGCGTGACATGCACCGCATGATGCCCAAACCGGACGCGGAGGACCGCTTTGACCGTCGCTTTACCACTGAACAGATGACCCTTCTGGCCAATGCCATGGTAATCCGGTTTGGTGGCGGTGAACTGACGCTGGGCGAAATCAAGGAAACGCCGCGCGGCACCTATATCGCGACCATCACCAACAAGGCCGGCGACATCGTTCGCGAAATGGAGCTTAGCCGCGTGACCGGTCGCCCGGTCAGCTAACCGGCTTTGTCAGAACACGGACTTCCCTTCTACCCAACTTCCATTGTCCGGGTCCCTCCCCCACCCAACCGATAGCCCGGACAACACTGGCGCCCCTCTCCCCGGGGGGCGCCACTTTTTATATTTGCATGACTTTTGGTTTGACGCGCCTTCGATCCCTGATCATTCTGCGTTTTTAGGAACCAAGAAGCTGCATCATGACTGCCACCCACCTTTCCCCCGCCCCACGTACCGCCCTTGAAACCGACATTCCCGCAATCACCAAACTCTGGCAGGAAACCGGGCTTTACCGCCCGTATAATCCGCCGGAATGGGATGTGCGATTTGCCCTCTCGGATCGCAATTCGACGCTGATGGTATGGGAAGACATCGACGGTCTTATTATTGCCACTGTCATGGCTGGCCATGATGGGCATCGCGGCTGGATTTATTATCTAGCCGTTGCGCCAAGTCATCAGAAAACCGGGCTTGGCAAAAAACTGGTTGCCATCGGCGAAGACTGGCTGCGTGAACACGGTGTCTGGCGCATGCAATTAATGGTGCGATCAGAAAACAGCGTGATGCAGGATTTCTATCGCCATCTTGGCTATCGTGCGCTTGATGTCACCGTCATGCAAAAAGACATCGACACCCCGCCCGCCGACCGTACCAAATAGCGATCAAACCAAGTCCGTCTTTGCAATAGCGGGGCAATCTTGCAAATTCCGCACAAAGGTCGCCGGAATTGCTTAAACTATTACGCAGGCTCGGGGGTTGGTCGCTGTTCCGTCGGATTGCTGTTGCGATCATCCTGAGTGATGGCAAGGGATGCATGCGCAATGCGCCGTGCGCGTTCATAAAGACGGTTGATACGCTCAACCAATGCGACTTCTGTGCGATAACGGCGAATATCGGCATCTCTTGGCCCGATCTCGTCGCTGATGCGGCGCAGGGTAACATCCATTTTTTCGATGAACTCGCCCTTACGGGCCAACACACGATTGGCGGCTTCAACGTCATCACTGGCAAAGGCCGTCAGTGCCTGCTTGAGGCATTCTTCAGAAAAAGTGAATAATTCGGACATTTTTTCACGGCTATCTAATAATGGCAGATTGCGTTCGGCTAACAATCTGCCAACCAGCTCGGTCATTTCCTCGCTGATAATATCGCCGATAGCCTCCAAATGATTGCTGATCGCAAGCTTGTTTAACAGCCGGTTCTGATCTGATGGCAGTAATTCCGAATGGCGCAGTTTTCCGGCAAACCGCGCAATAGCATCCTGAAGACTATCAACCCCATCATCAAGCTCGGCAATCTTTTCAAGCTTTTCACGTGTCGGGTTTTGCATGGTTTCGCGCCCACGCCGCACAACGTCGCACACGATATCCCCCATATGCATGATCTCGTTCCGCAGCAGCATCAGCGCGGCAGACGGGGTATCGGTGATGTCGTCGACCAGAAATTTTGGCGCAGGATCAAGCGGGGGTTCAAACACATCGCGCACCGGCACGCATTTTTCGATCAGACGCGCGATCCACGGCACAAAACAGATCATGATCACCACATTGGCGATATTAAAAATGCTGTGCGCATTGGCGATCTCACGCGCAATATCAACCTGCCCGCCGTTTCCACCCAGCGATATGACACGCACGATATCTGCCAGTTGCGGAATAAACGGCAACCAGATCAACACCCCGACCACGTTAAAGAACACATGCCCAAGGGCGGTACGCATCGCGTCGCGGTTCTTGCCGATTGTCACCAGAAGCGCTGTGACACAGGTACCGATATTCGCCCCGAAAATCAGAGCAATCCCAGCTTCCAGCGGCACCAGTCCCTGCCCCGCCAGCACAATGACAATCCCGGTTGTTGCCGCACTTGATTGCACAAGAGCGGTAAAGGCCGCGGCAATCGCAATCCCGATCAGCGGATTGGTCATTTGCGCCATCAGATCGATGAAGGGGCCATAGGTGCGAAGCGGTTCCATCGCATCGCTCATCATGCCCATGCCAAAGAACAAAAGCCCCGTTCCCAGCAACGCCCGCCCGGCAAGCGACCAACCACGATGGGGAACGAAGCTCATGACGCCAAAACCGACCGCAATCATCAGCGGTGCGATTGCATCAATCCGAAAGGCAATAATCTGTGCGGTCAGCGTACTGCCGACATTCGCCCCCATAATCACCGCAATCGATTGCCCGAACCCCATCAACCCGGCCGACACAAAACCGACCACCAGAACGGTGGTAACACTGGAAGACTGGACAAGTCCGGTAATCGCCGCACCGGAAAGGGCCGCCATAAACCGGTTTCGCGTCATTTTTGCAAGGATCGCGCGCAACCGTCCCCCGGCCAGCGTTTTAAGCGCCGTCGCCAGATGATCCATGCCATACAGGAAAAGGGCAAGCCCGCCCAAAAGACCAACCGCCATCCAGCCCGGATGCAATTCCGACACCGCAGGATCATTGGTTGCCGCAAGAATGCCGTACATCGGAAGAACGGTCAGCAGAACTGTCAGGACAGGTAAAAAAGCAGATAAGCGAAGGGATGACATCGGCACGGAACCTGCCATAAACTATTGATATGCCATCATAGCACACAGTAACCCCGCGTATAGATCAGACTGGATTACCCCGATGTGCCGGCCCCGAACTGACACGAAAGGATGCGCATATCGGCACGACATTGCCCCATCGCGCAAACAGGAATTCCGCGATTTACTGGCGCAGTTACGCAGTGAAATCGCGGAACGATAATTCCTGCAGATTACTGGGCCGCAATCCGGTCCGACTTTACCGATGCCAGTCGTTTGCGCAGCACGGCAATCTGATCTTCTGACAGGCGCAAACCAAGTTTCGAACGATGCCAGACAAGGTCTTCGACGCCACGTACCCATTCCTGATCAATCAGGTAACGGACCTCGGCTTCATACAGGTCATGACCATAACAAACACCAAGGTCGGCCACGCTATTGCAGCCATCAAGCAGTTTTTCGATCCTGCTGCCATAGGCACGTAGAAGACGTTTCAGGGTTGCTTCCGGTAGCCAGTCATAACGGGCACCATAGGATTGCAGGGCCTTTTCAAAGGATGCATCGGGCAGATCACCACCGGGCAGTACTTCGCCCGCCGTCCAGGGACGATCAGTCACGCCAAGCTGTTTTGAAATCAGTTGCAAGGCATGCTCGGCCAGCTTGCGATAGGTGGTGATTTTGCCACCAAACACATGCAGCGCCGGGACTTTGCCCTGTCCGGCTTCGAGTTTGAGCGTGTAATCACGCGAGACTTTGGATGCGTTGGCAACTTCGCCCTCGCCCGCATACAGCGGGCGCACACCGGAATAGGACCAGACAACATCCATCGGTGAAATTGGCGTTTCGAAATAATCACCAGCCAACTTGCACAGATAATCAACTTCGTCAGCACTGATTTCAACCTTGCCCGGGTCGCCAGTAAAATCGACATCGGTGGTACCGATCAGGGTAAAATCATCCTGATAGGGAATGGCGAAAACGATGCGACCATCCGGGTTCTGGAAAATGTAGCAATGATCATGATCGAACAGTTTCGGAACCACGATATGGCTCCCCTTGACCAAACGGATGTTCGCCTTGGTTTCGGCCTTGACCACACCGTTTTCAGGATCGATCAGCGAAGCACACCACGGTCCGGCGGCATTGATCAGCATCTTGCCATCAACAACACGCTCGGCACCGCTATCGCGATCATGCAGGATCACCTGCCATTTGCCATCCTGCTGGGTTGCACCGACACATCGGGTGCGTGTCAGGATTTCGGCACCGCATTCGCGGGCATCCATGGCGTTCAGGACAACAAGCCGCGCATCATCGACCCAGCAATCAGAATAGACGAATGCCTTGTCCATCCCGGCCTTAAGCGGCTGCCCCGCAACATGTTTGTCTAGTGAAATGCCTGTGCTTCCCGGCAGTTTCTTGCGCCCGCCAAGATGATCATAAAGGAACAGGCCAAGGCGGATCATCCATGCCGGGCGCAGGCCGGGAACATGAGGCAGAACAAACCGCAACGGCCAGATGATATGCGGCGCATTGCCCAAAAGGATTTCGCGTTCGCTGAGCGCCTCGCGTACCAGACGGAATTCATAATGCTCAAGATAACGCAGGCCGCCATGGATCAGCTTGGTACTGGCCGAAGACGTGGCACTTGCCAGATCGTTCATTTCGCACAGCAGGACCTTCAACCCGCGACCGGCCGCATCACGGGCGATCCCCGCCCCGTTGATTCCGCCTCCGACGATGATCAGGTCATATTCCGAATGGTTCTGCATGGCATGAATTCCGCGCTTTAGTTTCGATATTAACCATAAAATATTTCATTTTCGAAAATTTTCAAGCTCTGAATTGTGACAATTTATAGTCAAAAGCGATCGATATCTTAGCTTAGCACTACCAAAACCAATTGCATCCGATTGAAATTTCGATTATGAAAATAATGATTATCTTGGGAACGAAACCCATACGCAAAAACGAAAAACCCCGCCAAATGGCGGGGCTTCCGAAGGTCAAATTTTTGCAATCAGCTTCACTTACGCAAGCCAGCGACGCTGCCAATCAGACAACATGGCAATTGTCCAAAGCTGGTGCGGCCAGTTGCGGTGACCTGAAAGATGCTCGGCAAACCGCTTGTTAACTTCCGCTCGGTTAAGTCCGAAATCAGAATAAAGATCATCCCGTGCCAGCAAGTCGCCTAGCCATTCCTTAAGCGGTCCACGCAGCCATTCTGCCAACGGTACACCAAAACCGGTTTTGGGACGATCAATCAGCTCACGCGGGACATATTTGTAAAGAATACGCCGAAGGGCAACCTTTCCCACCGAACCATCCAATTTAAGGTGCGCGGGCATCCTCCATCCAAATTCGATGACGCGATGATCAATCAAAGGCACACGAACTTCAAGCGAGCTTGCCATTGATGCCCGGTCGACCTTGGTCAGAACATCATCCACCATATACATCATCGTATCCATGACCTGCATCGAGGATACATAATCAAGATTGCGGTTACGGCAGAACTTTTCGCCCGGAAAGCGGAATTTCTTATGAGCTTTACCCGACTCATCCGCCATCAGGACATCGGGATCCCAAAGCGACAGCAACGCCTGATAACGATCCAGATCATCGCGGATCGACAAAAGTGGCGCGACTTTGTGAATCTTGTCGCCCAATGCCGCCGTCCCGCGCTTGCCGGGCAAAAGACCAATCAGCGCATCCCATTGCCCGGGCGACAGGGCCGTAAGCCCCTTGGACACCAGCGACGACCCAAATGGGATATTTTTTGCGACATTGCTGATCTGGCGCGCCCACAGATACCGATTATAACCACCAAAGGTTTCATCCCCGCCATCCCCCGAAAGGGCAACCGTAACTTCCTTGCGGGTCAGGGTCGAAATCAGGCTGGTCGGGATGGATGAACTATCAAAGAACGGCTCATCATAGATTTCCGAAAGGCGCGGCACCAGATCAAGCGCATCCTGCGCCGTAACATAAAGCTCGGTATGGTCGGTGCCAAGGTGTTTGGCGACTTTACCGGCAAAGGCCGCCTCGTTATAGGCATCATGGTCAAAGCCGATGGAATAGGTTTTTACCGGCCGGTCGGAAATCGATTGCATCAGGGCAACGATTGCCGAGGAATCAATACCGCCGGACAGAAACGCCCCCAAGGGCACATCGGCAATCATCCGCCGTTCGACGGCATCGCGCAGCAAATCTTCAAGCGCATTGATCGCACTTTGATCATCACCACTCCAATGATGGTTCTGACCGCTTAGAACGGCATCTTCGACCGACCAGTACGCAAATTCGGATGCATGGCCTTCACCCGTGATTTCAAGAATGTGTCCGGGCTGCAACATTTTGGCATGGGCATAGATCGAATGCCCTGATGGCACATAGCCAAACCGCAAATAGGCATCAAGGGCGGTACGATTGACCTCGCGCGAGATGACATTGCCCGCGATCAGGCCTTTAAGCTCGGACGCAAAGGCGATGTTCCCGTCATAACGCGACCAGTAGAGCGGCTTGACCCCCAAACGATCACGCACCAGCGTCAACTTGCCGGTCTTTTTATCCCAAAGGGCGATGGCGAACATGCCGATCAGGCGTTTGACCGTATCGCGCACGCCCCAGCGGGCCATGCATTCAAGGATCACCTCGCTATCGGAATGACCGCGCCACGCGACATTTTCACCGGCCAGTTTGGCACGAAGGTCCTCGGCGTTATAGACCTCGCCATTATAAACCATGACGTATCTGCCATCGGCCGAATGCATTGGCTGTTTTCCGGCATCGGAAAGATCGATGATGGCAAGGCGACGCTGCCCCAGCGCCAGTCCGGCATCGCTATCGCACCAGACATCGCCGCCGTCCGGCCCGCGATGAAGCAATGCATCGGTCATGCGCGTGATGGTTTCGCGCAATTTATCGCCGTCGCTATTGCGATCAAGCCACAGACCAGTGATGCCGCACATGAAAAATATCCCTTTATCATTTGCCCTACTTAAAAACGATCCGGGCGCGTTCGACAACCAAAATCATGGGCTTGCCGACATGGATTTGCAGTTTGTTTCGGGGATTTTGGTCGCATGCAATGGCAAGCGGTGATAAACAGGCAGCATTGCCCATCAAGCTGGAATGACCATGCTGAAACTGGATCGACTGTTCATCAAAATCCTGCAGGTTTTGCAAACCAATGGCCGGATTTCGAACCTTGATCTTTCAGAAGAGGTCAATCTGTCGCCATCACCCTGTCTGGAGCGGGTGCGCAAGCTTGAGGAAGCCGGGCTGATCACGCAGTATCTGGCGGAAATCGACCTTGATAAAATCGGCGCCAACCTGCACATCATGGCAGAAATCACGCTGGGCAATCATCTAGTCGATGATTTCAAACGGTTCGAAGCCGCGATCACCGATGTGCCCGAAGTCATATCATGCTACAAAATCGCCGGTCCGTTCGATTACACGATGGATATGATCTGCCGCGATATCGCGCATTTTAATCAGCTGAAAGAAAAGCTTCTGGCCGCCAAAATCGGGATCGAACATTTCCGCGGCCATGTGGTGATGGAACGCACCAAAACATTTTCGGGCTATCCGCTCGAAAGCCTGACCGCGCCCTCGCCACTTGACGGCGTGCTTAAGGGCTAGGCTTCACGTCTTATATCGAACCGATCCATCTTGCGATAAAGCGTATTGCGACTGATGCCGAGCGCCTTGGCGGTTTTGCTGATATGCCAGCGGTGATCATCAAGCACCTGACGCAATGCATCGGCTTCAGCCCGCTTCAGGATCGATCCGGCAGGGGCCGGGTCGCACGTAACGGTTTCGTGGAAATCATCGGGCAGGTGCGACCTCAGGATCAAACCACCTTCGGCAAAGACGCAGGCATATTGCAAGACATTAACCAGTTCGCGGATGTTGCCCGGCCAGTCATGGCGTGCCAGCAATTCAAGAACATCGTCCGAACAACGAACATCCCCCGCCATATCGCCAGAAACACCGCGAAGAAGCCGGGCGATGAGATCGGGCAGATCGGACCGTTCGCGAAGCGCTGGCAGGGAAAGCCGCGCCCCTTTGATCCGGTAAAGCAGATCTTCGCGGAATTTGCCATCCGCGACGGCACGGGTCAGATCGACATTGCTGGCACAAATCAGACGGAAATTGACCGGCACGGACTTGGTACTGCCAAGCGGCTCAACCGTGCGCTGCTCAAGCACGCGCAAAAGCCGTCCCTGTGCCGATAACGGCATATCGCCGATTTCATCCAGAAACAGCGTCCCGCCATCCGCCTGTTTGATCCGCCCGCCAAAACCATCACGCGCCGCCCCGGTAAAGGCACCACCGGCATGACCAAACAATTCGCTTTCGATCAGGCTTTCGGGAAGGGCCGCGCAATTGATCGCGACAAAAGGTTTGCGCGTGCCAACCGCTGCCGCATGGATGGCACGCGCCATATGTTCCTTGCCGCTGCCGGTTTCGCCCGACATCAGAACATTGATACGGTTGGTAATAAGCTTGCTGCCGACCTTGTAAAGACGACGGATTGCCGGGTCCTGATCGGGTATGTCACCGGTTTCGTTCGCCGCCAAACGTACGGACGAACGCGATACTGGTGCGGGCCGCATCGAAATGAATTTGCGCCGCTGCTTTTCGGGCAAGGTCACCCGCCCGAACAGAAGCCCCCCACCATTAACCGGCAGGGCCTTGGCCGATCCGGAGGTCGAAGTTTCCTCCCCCACGCCAAGGGTGGTGATCAGGCCATCAAGATCAAAACCGAACATCGATTGCACATCGCGCGCATTGTCCACCGCGGCCAGCAAACGGCGCGCGGTTGAGGTTGCTCCGCGAATATTGCCATCCGGGCCAATCGAAATCAGGGCGTCACGGGTCGATCCGACATGCTGGGCATCGGGATGAAGATGCAGGATCAGATCGGATGCACATTCATCAAAGAACAGGATACGTTCAAGCGCATCGGCATAATCGGCAATCAGGCTTCGGACACGCAAACAATCCGTACGTTTGATGTCTTCGCGCACGGCAGAAACATCAAGGACCGAACAAACCTGCCCTTCGGGGGCAAATACCGGGGCGGCCGTACAGGTCAGCACTGCATGTTGCGCCAGAAAATGTTCGTCCTTGTGAATGGTGATCGGACGGCCTTCAACGATGCAGGTGCCGATACCGTTGGTACCTTCGCGTTCCTCGCTCCAGACCGCCCCCGGCAGAAGGCCGTTGGTGCGAAACGATGGCAGCAGCGTGTGGGCTGCGACACTGTCAAGGATCACACCGTCATTATCGGTCAGGAAAACCGCATAGCCCGACGCATCGATTTTGCGATAAAGGGTGCGCACCAGATCATGGGCATGATGATAGAGCCGCCCGCTGCGATCTCGACGCTGGCGGGTCTGACTTTCAGGCATGACTTCGGGACGGCGCCGCGTGTCATGGGCAAGGCCAAAGCGCTGTTCGCAGCGTTGCCAGCTTTCAAGGACGGCGCGATTTTGGGCGACGCCACTTAACTGCAACGCAGCTTCTATCCGTCCACCGTAATGGTTTCCAGACATAAGACGTTATCTCCCTTGTGCCGGTGTTTTATCGGGAATGCGTTCTGGCATCGCCCGGCTTGCGGATTTGTCCGCGTCCGATCACAGGCAGGATCGTAACACACCAAAGCCCCGAAACGCCAAAAGGTTTCACTGCAAATCCGCGGCATAATCGGGTGTGTCACGAATATGGGACAGTTTGTATCATCTGTGCCACCGTCGGGAACGGAATGACACAATCGCTCCCAATCACCGCCCTCCTCCAACCGATTGTTAAAAGACGAAAAAACGGATCATTCGATCATCTGGCACGGGATTTTACGAACTGGCACGGGCTTTGCGGAAATGTCAGGGCCAAAACCAAAAACAGGTGGCAAAGCCGCCTTCCGATCATGGAGGATCCAAGATGATTTACAAGAATCCGGGCGACGCGGGCAGCGTCGTTGCATTCAAATCCCGTTATGACAACTATATCGGTGGCGAATGGACCGCCCCGGCCAAGGGCCAGTATTTCGAAAATGTCTCGCCGGTGAATGGCAAGCCGTTCTGCGAAATCGCACGATCCAGTTCGGAAGATATCGAAAAGGCACTTGATGCCGCCCATGCCGCCGCCGATGCATGGGGCAAAACATCGGTCACCGAACGCGCCAATATCCTCAATAAAATCGCCGACCGCATGGAACAGAACCTTGAAATGCTGGCGGTTGCCGAAACATGGGATAATGGCAAGGCCGTGCGTGAAACGCTGGCCGCCGATATTCCGCTGGCGATTGATCATTTCCGGTATTTTGCCGGTGCGATCCGCGCCCAGGAAGGATCGCTTGGCGAGATTGACGACAACACCGTCGCCTATCATTTCCATGAACCGCTTGGCGTTGTCGGGCAGATCATCCCATGGAACTTCCCAATCCTGATGGCAGTCTGGAAACTCGCCCCGGCACTGGCGGCTGGCAACTGCGTTGTCCTGAAACCGGCCGAACAGACCCCGGCATCAATTTGCGTGCTGCTGGAACTGGTTGGTGATCTTCTTCCGGCCGGTGTGCTGAACGTTGTGCAGGGCTTCGGGGTCGAAGCAGGCAAACCATTGGCACAAAGCAACCGGGTCGCCAAGGTCGCCTTTACCGGTGAAACCACCACCGGCCGCCTGATCATGCAATATGCCAGTGAAAACATCATTCCGGTTACGCTGGAACTGGGTGGCAAATCGCCCAACATCTTCTTTGATGACGTGATGGCACAGGATGACGATTTCCGTCAGAAAGCCGCCGAAGGCCTGACCATGTTCGCGCTCAACCAGGGCGAGGTCTGCACCTGCCCGTCGCGCGCACTTATTCAGGAAAATATCTATGACAAGTTCATGGATAGCGTGCTTTCACGCGTGGCCCACATCAAGCAGGGCAACCCGCTTGATAGTGAAACCATGATCGGCGCGCAGGCATCGACCGAACAGATGGAAAAAATCCTGTCCTATCTTGATATCGGCAAGCAGGAGGGTGCCGAAGTCCTTTGCGGCGGTGGCAAGGCGGAACTGGGTGGTGATCTTTCGACCGGGTTCTATATCCAGCCAACCATCTTCAAGGGCCATAACCGGATGCGGATTTTCCAGGAGGAAATCTTTGGCCCGGTGGTTTCCGCCACGACCTTCAAGGACGAGGCCGAGGCGCTAAAAATCGCCAATGACACGCTTTACGGTCTTGGTGCCGGGGTCTGGACCCGTGATGGCACACGCGCCTACCGGTTTGGCCGCAATATCAAGGCCGGTCGCGTCTGGACCAATTGCTATCACCTTTATCCGGCACATGCGGCCTTTGGCGGCTACAAGCAATCAGGCATCGGACGTGAAAACCACAAGATGATGCTAAACCATTATCAGCAGACCAAGAACCTGCTGGTTTCGTATGATCCGAAACCGATGGGCTTCTTCTGATCGGAATGCTCTGGCCGGGGTCCTGTTCGTCCCCGGCCCTTCCCGATACAGGAGGCGAAGATGACAGCAGATCAAATTCCGGCACGAGTGACGGCCACCGACGCGGCCACCGCCCTGATCCGGAAGCTTAAGGACATTCACGGCCCCCTGATGTTTCATCAGTCGGGTGGATGCTGCGACGGCAGTGCACCGATGTGCTTTCCGAATGGGGAGTTCAAAACCGGCGATCAGGACGTGTTGCTGGGCGAGATTGAAGGCAGCCCGTTTTACATCGGACGCGCACAATTCGAATATTGGCGTCACACACAGCTGATCATTGACGTCGTGGATGGACGCGGCGGGATGTTTTCGCTTGAGGGACCCGAAGGCAAACGCTTTCTGACCCGATCACGCATCTTCACCGATGACGAATGGAATGCACTGAAACACGCAGAACAAGGAAACGAGCAATCTAAAACAGAAGCAAGAACGTAAAGAAGATTACCAACGCAGATTTACCCGTGACATTGCGCGATCCCTGCCTCCCACAGTGCCTGCTCGCCAATGTCTGAAGATGCCGGACGCATCTTCCCCTTGCCCGTCGCCATTCCCCCCGAACAGGCGGCGGGCTTTTTTTGTCTGCGATCAGGCCAAAATCACCAGCACCAGAAAACCAAGTGCACACAGCACCAGAAGCGAAAGAAGGGCTGCGGCAATGACCCGCCCGCCGACATGCATGACGCTTCGGATATCGACACTTAACCCCAATGCCGCCATGGCAAGGATGGTCAGGAAGGATGAGGTTGTGCGCATCGGTTCCAGCGCGATTTCGGGGATCAGACCAAACGAGCGTGCCGCCATCATCGCAACGAACCCGACAATGAACCACGGCACCATCTGGGTGACAGGAAGGCGGACCTCGCGTTTGCGCTCCCCCATAAGGGCAAGCGCAAAGATCACCGGGCCAAGCATCAGAACCCGGATCAGCTTGACCAGGGTGCCGACCTGCACGGCCAAGGCTCCTGCCGGGGCGGTCGCAGCCAGAACCTGCGGGACGGCATAAACCGTCAGCCCGGAAAAGATACCATACTGCGCGGCACTCAAGCCCAGACCGACATGCACCAGCGGCAGAACAAAGACAAACAGAACCCCCAGAACGGCGGTAAAGGCGATGGATGCCGCGACATCATCGGATTTTGCCGAAATCACCGGGGCGGTGGCGGCAATCGCCGAATTGCCGCAGATCGAATTGCCGCACGCCACCAGCATCGCTAAATGCTTCGACAGTCCAAGTAACCGCCCGATATGGAAGCTTAAAAACAGACTGGCGCAAACCACCAGAACAATGGCCGCAATCAGGCCAAAGCCCGCCTGCCCCAAAGCCTGCGCACTGATTGAGGCACCTAGGAAGACAATCGCGATTTCAAGCACGGTCTTCCCACAAAACCGCACACCATCATGAAACGGCTTGGCAAGGCCAAACACGGATCGCACCACCACACCAAGCAGGATGGCAAAAACCAGACTTTCGATCCAGCCATGCCCCAAAAGGCTACGCTCCGCCTGCTCAACCAGTTTGGCGATCAGGGCAATCGCCGTGGTCAGGAACAGACCGGGCAAAAGGGATTTGAGGTGGGCTTTAAAAAACATGATCTGCCTGTAAAATGTGACAGGCGAAAAATCACACGATCAATCATTTACTTCCATCGAATAAAAATTGATATTTCATTCGATAATTTCGAACAATAACGGGCATGTGCCATGATGACTCTTGAACAGCTTGCCATCTTTGTGGCCGTGGCCGAACGCGAACATCTTACAAAAGCCGCCGATGCGATTGGCCTCACCCCCTCGGCGGTCAGTTCGGCGATCAAGAACCTAGAAGGGTTTTATGGCGTTGCGCTGTTCCACCGGGTCGGACGACGGATCGAGCTTAGCGAAACCGGGCGGCTGTTTTTAAACGAGGCCAAGGCGACCTTGGCACGCGCACGCGCCGCCGAACTGACACTGGCCGAACTTGGCGGATTGCAGCGCGGCGAACTTAACGTTTATGCCAGCCAGACAATCGCCAGTTACTGGCTGCCACCGTTTTTGATGCAGTTTCATGATCAGTATCCCGGCATTGCCATCAATCTGACGATTGGCAATACAAAAACCGTGGCCGATGCCGTCCGTGGTGGTGCTGCCGATATCGGCTTTATCGAGGGTGAAGTTGATGAACCCGCCCTTGCCATGCGCGAAGTCGCCGAAGATGCATTGGTGGTGGTGGTCGGCCCCAAACATCCCTGGGCCGATGGCAGGCCCTTAAGCGCGCAGGACCTGACAATCCAAAGCAGTTGGGTCCTTCGCGAAGCCGGATCTGGCACACGTTCCGAGTTTGAGAATGCGGTACACCAGTCGGGCATTGATCCGCAAAAACTCAAAATCGCCCTGACATTACCGGCGAACGAGGCGGTGATTACCGCGGTTGAAACCGGCATCAGCGCAACCGCCGTTTCAAGCTTCGCAGTCAGTTCCCTGATCGCGCAGGGGCGGCTTTTCCGTGCGGCATTTCATATCCGCCCACGCAAATTCATGATGCTGCGCCACAAGGAACGCCGCCAGACGCAAAGTTCGCTGGCTTTGGAAAAGCTTTGCCTTTCCACAAACGCATAATCGAATTTTTCCAGATCAAAATTGCGAATACGCAATGCACAATTCGGACGGGAACTGTATCACTTTGTCCTTATGAACACGGCCCCTGATCCGCTGTTCTCAGTGGATCAGGTCATGCAATGAGCGATTTCGCGTTGCAACGAAAAACGCGGCCCGACAGGAAGGCTTTGCCTGATAAAAGGACCAACGCCAATGTTTGATCCCGACATATTGGCCCGCGTACAATTCGCGTTCACCATCTCATTTCACATCATTTTTCCGTCCTTTACCATTGGACTGGCCAGTTATCTTTTCGTGCTCGAAGCCCTATGGCTGCGCACACGCGATGATACCTATCTGGCGCTATATAAATTCTGGCTGAAAATCTTTGCGCTGGCCTTTGGCATGGGTGTCGTTTCGGGCATTGTCATGTCCTATCAGTTCGGCACGAACTGGGGACCGTTTTCCGAATTTACCGGCAGCGTGCTGGGCCCGCTTCTGGCCTACGAGGTGCTAAGCGCCTTTTTCCTTGAGGCCGGGTTCCTCGGCATCATGCTGTTTGGCCTTAACCGTGTCGGACCGAAGCTGCATTTCACCGCGACCACCATGGTTGCGATTGGCACATTGTTTTCCGCCTTCTGGATTTTGTCGGCCAATAGCTGGATGCAAACACCCACCGGCCATATCATCGAAAATGGTCGGGCTGTTGTGCAAAGCTGGTGGGATGTGATCTTTAACCCAAGCTTCCCCTATCGACTTGTTCACATGGTTCTGGCGGCATTTCTGACCACCGCCCTTGTGGTTGGTGCGGTGGGTGCGTGGCATCTGCTGCGTGATCGGGAAAACCGCGCTGCACGGATCATGTTTTCCATGGCAATGTGGATGGCCGCCATTGTGGCCCCGATCCAGATCGTGGCCGGTGACATGCACGGGCTTAATACCCTTGAATATCAACCGGCCAAGGTCGCGGCGATGGAAGGCCATTTTGAAACACAGAATGGCGCGCCGCTGATCCTTTTTGGCTGGCCCGACATGGCGGCAGAGGAAACAAAATACGCCGTTGAAATCCCGAAACTGGGATCAATGATCCTGACCCATGACTGGGATGGCAGGATCACCGGATTAAAGGATTTCGCCCCCGAAGACCGCCCGAATGCGACCATCGTATTCTGGACATTCCGCATCATGGTCGGGCTGGGCGTTTTGATGGCGTTACTTGGTATCGTCAGCCTGTTCGCCCGGTGGCGCAAATCGCTTTATAGCTGCACGTGGCTGCATCGCTTTGCCCTGATCATGGGACCAAGCGGCTTTATCGCCATTCTGGCCGGATGGTTCACCACCGAAATCGGGCGTCAGCCCTGGGTGGTTTACGGATTGATGCGCACATCGGATGCCGGATCGCCCGTCGCCCCGACCGCAATTGCCGGATCGCTTGCCGCATTCGTCATTGTCTATGCCATCGTGTTCGGGGTTGGCACCGCCTATATCATCCGCGCGATGAACAGGGACCCGCGTTTTGCCCATTCGCCGAAGGGCGAAGTCCTGCGCGCCGGAAGCCGCCCGGTTTCTGATCCCACCATCCCGACGGCAGGAGAATGATCATGGATTATCAACTGATCTGGGCACTGCTGATTGCGGTTGCCGTTTTCGCCTATGTCACGCTTGATGGCTTTGATCTTGGCATCGGTATTCTGTTTCCGTTCATCAAAGACCCGGCCAAACGCGGCAGGATGATGAATACGGTTGCCCCTGTGTGGGATGGCAATGAAACCTGGCTGGTTCTGGGCGGTGGCGGGCTTTATGCCGCCTTCCCGCTGGCCTATTCATTGCTGATGACCGCGTTTTATATCCCGGTTTTCACCATGCTGCTCGCCCTTGTGTTTCGCGGGGTGGCGTTCGAATTCCGGTTCAAAAGCCGTGATCATCAAAAACACTGGGACTTTGCCTTTTCCGCCGGATCGATCATTGCTGCCGCTATGCAGGGTGCAATGCTGGGCGCCTTTATTGAAGGGATTGCGGTTGAAAATGCCAAATTCGTTGGCGGCCCGTTTGACTGGCTAAGTCCGTTTTCGGTGTTCTGCGCATCCGCCGTTGTGGTCGGCTATGCCCTGCTTGGCACCGGCTGGTTGATCATGAAGATGGAAGGCAATTTTCAGGGACGTTTGCGTGGCCTTGCCAAGCCTGCGGTCATCTGGATGGCGGCCAATCTTGGCGTGGTGTCGCTGATGACAAGCTATATCCACCCCGCTTATGCCGCGCGCTGGTTTGATATGCCAAACCTGTTTTTCCTTGCCCCGATCCCGATTGTCACGGCCGGTCTGCTTTTCTGGCTCTGGCATGCGGTAAAGCACCGCGAAAAGACGGTATTTGGCATTACACTTGGAATTTTCTTCCTGTGCTATGCCGGGTTCGGCATCACACTTTATCCCAATATCGTCCCACCGATGATTGATTTCAGAACGGCCGCCGCCCCAGATAACAGCCTGTCCTTCATGCTGGTCGGTGCCGCTATCCTGATCCCGATCATTCTGGCCTATACTGCCTATGCCTATTGGGTATTCCGGGGCAAGGTCGGGGATGAAGGATATCACTGATGACGGCATTTTCACCCAAACCCAAAACCCGGCGTGTGCTTTGGTTTATCGGGCTTTATGCAGGAGGCATCCTTGTGATCGGGGCTGTGTCGCTTTTGCTGCGTAGCCTGATCACCGGGATTTCCTGAAAGTATCCGTTCACAAATATCGGATTACTCCGTCTACCTGCTGACACTTGTCAGCAACTCCGGCCCGGCAGCAAGGTCCCCCACCCCTGCCGGGCTTTTTCATTCGGGGTCAGTCATTGGCCCAGATAATCGCTATCCGCCACTTTTTCCAGCCAATCGACCGCCGATCCGTTGACCGATTCCGCAATCGCGATATGGGTCATCGCGGTTTTATCGGTCGCCCCATGCCAATGTTTTTCACCCGGTTCGAACCAGACGATATCGCCGGGGCGGATTTCTTCGCGGGGTCCGCCTTCACGCTGCGCCCAGCCAAGGCCGCTTGTGATGATCACGGTCTGGCCTAGCGGATGGGTGTGCCATGCGGTGCGGGCACCCGGTTCAAACGTCACAATGGCCCCGCCAACACGGGCGGGATCGGCGGTCTGAAACGGGCTGTCGATCCGAACCGTACCCGTGAAGTAATCCAACGATCCCTTGGTCGATGGTTTTGATGCGTTGCGCTGGATGTTCATGGTGACCCTTCGGCTTTGTTTCCTGGTGAACTTTACTGATTGTGCACCCGCCGGATCAGCAAGGCCAGACGTTCGATGCCATCGCGAATGCGATCGGCCTTTTCCGTCGCGAAGCTGAGACGTGCGGTATTACGGCCCGTGTGATCACAGAAGAAAGCCTGACCAGGGACGAAGGCGACCTTGGCGTCGTGCAGGGCCTGTTCCAGCAATTGGCGACTATCGATATTTTCCGGCAGGGTCAGCCAGATGAACATGCCACCCTCGGGTCTTGTATAGGACGCGGTTTCGGGCATGAATTCGTCAAGGGCGGCCAGCATCGTATCGCGTTTGGCGCGATAGGCATCGCGGATGGCATCCAGATGCCCGGGAAACAGTCTGCGTGCTGCACGCAGGGCGACTTCCTGATTGATGGTCGACACATGCAGATCACCCGCCTGCTTCATCAGAACCAGCCGTTCGATCACCGGACGCGGCGCACAGACCCAGCCAATCCGAAGGGCAGGCACCAGCGTTTTGGAAAATGTGCCAAGCTGGATGACGGTTCCGGCCTGCGGATCGCCGTTGGTTTCATCAAGGGCAAGCAACGATGGCAAAACATCGCCTTCGTAGGACAGCTTGCAATAGGCTGCGTCTTCAAGAATGACCGCACCATATTTACGTGCAACTTCAAGCACCGCCAAGCGCCGATCAAGACTATAGGACCGCCCGGTCGGGTTCTGGAAATCCGGCGCCAGATAGGCAATGCGCGCACCAAGTTCAAAGGCTGCTTCGAGCTCGGCAATCACCGGGCCATCGTCATCCATATTCACCCCGACATAGGTCGGACGGCGCATGGAAAAGGCCTGCATCGCGCCAAGGTAGCTTGGCTTTTCCACGACGATTTCACGCCCCGGTTCCAGCAACAGACGAGCAAGCATATCAAGCCCCTGCTGCGCGCCACAGGTAATCAGGATGTTATCAATCCCGCGCACCGCCCCGCTGGCTGCCAGATCATCGGCAATCCATTGACGAAGCGCGGGCAGGCCTTCACTGATGGAATATTGCAGGCTTTTGTGACCGGCAACCTCGTCGGTCGTCAGATCACCATAGATCGCATTGAAATCGGCCAGCGGAAAAAGCGACGGGTCAGGCACCCCCCCGGCAAAGGAAATGATTTCCGGCAGGTCGGCCACTTTAAGCAGATCACGGATTTCGGAGGCGGTGAGCGCACGGGCATCACGAACGATCAGGTCATTCCATTGGACAGTCATGGGGCTTCTCTTTAGGTCAGTGTTGTTGCCATTATTTGGCAAGGAAGACTGACCTAAATCAAGTTTATTTTTCTATGGATGATGATTTTGAAACAAAATTACCTTTTGGCCTTTTGCTCGCCCGCATGTAATTCCGTTTCCATCCCTCGATCCCGCACCACCTGCCGGGCGGTTTTTGGCACGATATATCCAATAAACAATCAACAATGCCAAAACGTCCCAAAGGTTATCATGACCGAATATGCAAAGTTTCAGCCCTGGCTCGACTGGCTTGATCAGCGTTACGATGAAGCGGTTGATCGCCTGAAATCGTGGTCGGCGATCAATAGTGGCACGGGCAATATCGACGGGCTTGATCGGATGCATGACGCCATTCTGGATGCCTTTGCCGAACTTGACACCACAACCACCGTCATCGACCTCCCCGATAGCGAAACCGTCGCCGCCGACGGCAGCATCGCCCCCGTGCGCTATGGCAAGCTTTTGCATTTTTCCAAACGGCCACAGGCCCCGGTTCGGGTTTTGCTGTGCATTCATTATGACACGGTCTTTGCCATCGACAGTGCCTTTCAAACCCCGCGCCTGATCGATGAAAACACCTTGAATGGGCCGGGTGTTGCCGATGCTAAGGGCGGCATCCTGACGATCCTCAATGCCTTAAGCGCACTGGAACGAAGCCCGTTTGCGGGTGGCATCGGCTGGGACGTGATCCTGAACCCGGATGAAGAAACCGGCTCCATCGGATCGGCCCCGTTTTTGGCCGAACACGCCCGCGCCGCCGATTTCGGGATGCTGTATGAACCGGCGCTGGAAGACGGCACCCTTGCCGGGGCACGCAAGGGATCGGGCAATTTTGCCATCCGGATCAAGGGGCGTGCTGCCCATGCGGGGCGCGAATTCCATGCCGGGCGCAGTGCGATGGTCGCGGCCAGTGACTGCGTCATGCGCCTTGATCAGCTTAACGGCAAGGTTGGCGAGGCCACATTCAATATCGGCAAGATCGATGGCGGAGGGCCGGTCAATGTCGTACCCGATAGCGCCGTGGTGCGATTTAATGTTCGGATTTCAAACCATGACGAACGCCATCAGGCCGAAAATGAAATTGCCGATGTCATTGCCGCGATCAATCAGCGTGACTGCATCACGGCCGAACTGCATGGCCAGTTTGGCCGCGCGCCAAAACCAATGGCTGGCAGGACCAGGGCGCTTTTTGAATGGGTGCGCGAGCTCGGTCATGACCTTGATCTGGACATCTCATGGAAGGCAACGGGGGGCTGTTGCGATGGCAACAATCTGGCCGAGGCCGGATTACCCAATATCGATACCCTTGGGGTACGCGGTGGCCTGATCCATTCCGATCAGGAATTTGTGAAGCTCGACAGTTTGATCGAACGGGCAAAGCTTTCGGCCCTGATCCTGATGAAAGCCGGTTCAGGCGATTTACCCAACGCATTGAAAAAGACGGAGATATAAAATCATGATGCGTGTCCGCCCCGCCCGTATGAGCGACCTTGACCGGCTGGTTGATCTGGCATCCTCGGCCAGCAAGGGTTTGACCACCCTTCCGGCCAATCGTGACGTGCTCGAAGCCCGCATTATCGAAAGCATCGAGGCCTTCGTGGCCGATATCGACGGCCCCGGTGGTGAAAGCTATTTCATGGTTCTCGAAGATACCGCCAATGGCAAGGTCGCAGGCACCTGCGCGATCTATGCCGGGGTCGGATTATCAAAGGCATTTTATAACTACAAAATCCTGAAACTGACGCAATATTCGCATGAACTGAATGTCACGGTGACATCGCGCCTGCTGACCCTTGTGAACGATTATCAGGGTGCTACCGAGGTGGGCACACTTTACCTTGACCCCGATTATCGCAAGGACGGCAACGGGCAGCTTCTGGCACGGTCGCGATATCTGTTGATGGGGTGCTTCAAGGAACGGTTTTCGGAAATGGTCATGGCCGAAATGCGCGGCTGGCAGGATGAAAACGGCAAATCACCGCTTTGGGAAGCGCTGGGATCGCATTTCTTCAACATCCCGTTTCCCGATGCCGATTACATTTCCGGGATTGGCAATAACCAGTTCATTGCCGATCTGATGCCGAAATATCCGATCTATATCGAAATGCTGCCCAAAGCAGCACAGGATGTGATCGGCAAAACCCATGATGAAACGCGACCGGCGCTGAACCTTTTGAAAAAGGAAGGTTTCCGGTTTTCAAATGCGGTCGATATTTTTGATGGCGGACCCTGCGTTGATGTCCGGCTTGATGACATCCGCACCATCCGTCATTCCAAAATCGCTACCATCCGCAAAACAGTTGATCGCAGCCCATCTATGGAACGCCATCTTGCCTGCACGCTGGAACTTCGCGGCTATCAGGCAAGCTGGCTTTATATGACGGTTGTGAATGGCACGCATGTCGATCTGGACCGCGATCAGGCCGAAATCCTTGGTCTGCGTGCTGGCGATCAGATCCGTTTTGTCATCGATTAAACCGCAGGAGCAGGCATCATGATGACCCAGAAATCAAATCCCGCCCTGTTCATCAATGGCACATGGCAAACCGGAAAAGGCAAAGCGTTTCACGCCGAAAACCCGGCCAATGGCGATATCATCTGGCAGGGTAATTCCGCCAGACCCGATGATGTTAACGCCGCGATCATGGCGGCACGAAATGCCTTTCCGGCATGGGCAAAACGCGACCTGAATGAACGGATTGAAATCCTTGAACGGTTTGCCGGGTTGCTCAATGATCACAGGGACGCACTGGCACGCACCATCAGCCTTGATGCCGGAAAGCCGCATTGGGAGGCCCTGACCGAAGTCGGCGCAATGGCCGGCAAGATCGCGATTTCGATCAAGGCCTATCATGATCGCACCGGCACCCGCCACGGCGATGCGCCGGGCGGCGGACAGGCGATCTTGCGCCATAAACCCCATGGGGTGGTTGCGGTCTTTGGTCCCTATAACTTCCCCGGCCATCTGCCCAACGGCCATATCGTCCCGGCCCTTCTGGCGGGCAATTGCGTGGTGTTCAAGCCATCCGAACTAACCCCGCTTGTCGCCGAGGAAACCGTAAAGCTCTGGCAACAGGCCGGATTGCCGGGCGGGGTTATGAACCTTGTGCAGGGCGAACGCGATACCGGCATTGCCGTGGCGCAGCATCCCGGTATCGACGGGCTGTTCTTTACCGGCAGTGTCCCGACCGGACGCCATTTGCACCATGCCTTTGCCGGGCAGATGGACAAAATCCTGGCGCTGGAACTTGGCGGGAATAATCCGCTTGTCGTCTGGGACGCCGCCGATCTCGATGCCGTCGCCCACCATACCGTCATGTCGGCCTTTATCACGGCAGGGCAGCGTTGTACCTGTGCGCGCCGCCTGATCGTGCCATCCGGCGCAAGGGGCGATGCGATGATTGCCACCATCAATGATTATTGCGACAGGCTGATTATCGGTGCGCCAGATGATGATCCCGAACCCTTCATGGGACCGGTGATTTCCAACCGGGCGGCGGATGCATTGATCGCGGCGCAGGAAAAACTTGTTGCCAATGGCGCCAAAATAATCCGCGAAATGACGCGTCCCGATCCTGCCCGCCCGTTCCTGACACCGGGTCTGATTGACGTGACCGGTGTAAAGGATCGCGCGGACGAAGAACTGTTTGGCCCGATCCTGCAAATCATCCGGGTCGATCACTTTGACGATGCGATCCGTGAGGCCAACAATACCCGTTTTGGCCTAGCCGCCGGGTTGCTGTGCGATGATGCCGAACTTTGGCAGCGTTTTATCCATGAAAGCCGCGCCGGGATTGTCAACTGGAACAAGCAACTGACCGGCGCGTCCAGTGCCGCCCCGTTTGGCGGCATCGGCGAAAGCGGCAACCACCGCCCATCGGCCTATTACGCCGCCGATTACTGCGCATGGCCGGTCTCAACCCTTCAGACCGACAAACTAATCGCCCCCGATGCCGCCCCCAAAGGAGTCCGCCCATGACCCGATACGCCATCGAAGCCAATTTTGACGGTCTGGTCGGCCCGACGCACAATTATGCCGGGTTAAGCTTCGGCAATGTCGCATCAACCAGCAATGCCAGCACCCATTCCAACCCGAAATCGGCCGCCCTTCAGGGCCTGACCAAGATGAAGGCGCTGCATGATATGGGTTTTGTGCAGGGCGTGCTGCCGCCTCATGAACGCCCGCATGTCAAAACCCTGCGCGATGTTTTCGGGTTTACCGGGTCGGATGGTGATGTCCTGGCGTCCGCCTGGAAAACCAATCCGAACCTTGTTCTGGCGGTATCATCGGCATCCCCGATGTGGACGGCCAACGCCGCAACCGTTTCGCCCAGCGGTGATACCGATGATGGCAAGGTGCATTTCACCCCCGCCAATCTGTGCGCCATGTTCCACCGATCCATCGAACATCCAGTGACGGGGCGCGCACTTGCCGCGACATTCGCCAATCCCGATCATTTCACCCATCATGCCGCCCTGCCCGGCACGGACCATATGGGGGACGAGGGGGCTGCCAACCATACCCGTTTTTGCGGCGATTATGGCGCGCGCGGGGTCGAATTTTTTGTCTATGGCCGCCACGCTTTTGATCCTGGCAAAACCCGGCCAAACCGTTATCCGGCGCGCCAGACGTTCGAAGCCAGCAGCGCGATAGCACGCCATCATGGCCTATCGGAAAACGGTGTCGTCTATGCGCAGCAAAACCCGGACCTGATTGATGCCGGGGTCTTTCATAATGACGTGATTTCGGTCGGCAATGCCAATGTGCTGTTCCATTACGAGGACGCCTTTGTCGACACGCCCGCCGTCATCAACGACATCCGGCGCAAGATGGACGGCATTGCTGATTTCACCAGTATTGAGGTGCCCAAAAGTGCGGTGCCGCTCTCCGACGTGATCAAAAGCTACCTGTTCAATTCACAGCTTTTGCGCCTGCCGGAAAATGGTCAGATGATGCTGATCCTGCCGACCGAGGCCGAAGAAACCATATCGGTCCGCGATTACCTTTATGACCTTATCGGCAAGGGCACTACACCGATCAGACAGATCAAGTTTTTCGATCTGCGCCAAAGCATGCGCAATGGCGGTGGCCCTGCCTGCTTGCGGCTGCGCATCGCCCTGACCGAGGATGAACTTACCGCGACCAACCAACAAAGCCTGATCGACGATCAGTGCTTTGCTGAACTGACAGGCTGGGTCGAAAAACATTATCGCGACCGCCTAAGTGCAGATGATTTCCGCGACCCATCGCTTCTGAACGAAGTCCGGACAGCCCTTGACGAGCTGACGCAACTTCTTGACCTTGGCCCGATTTATGATTTCCAGCGATAGAAGAAATGGCGAAGGTGCAGGCGAGTGCGCTTTCACTATTTCAATTCACCCAGTGTTACGACCATTTCCTGCTCGTTTTCGCGGCCTTCGCTGCCCGATACCCCGGCCCTGAAAACCAGAAGATCAATGCCGCCTTCTGCTTCCGACTTCACCTCTACGGTGAATTTGACGGTGACTTCGATCACTGAGCTGCTCAGATCACCGACAGTAGGATCATTGGCGATCCGAAAACTCGGCGGCAAAAATACTGCCCCTGCAAGACCATCGCCAACACCCAGCATGCTGCTGACAATTGCATCGGCAACCGGATGTTGTTCAAGCGCGGCAGTTACATCTTTGCGGGTTGCCGTTTGGCATATCTCGACTAAATCACCATCGGCAAGCCTTGCCGCATCATCTGCCTGCAAGGTTATTTTGTAAATTCGGCTGGCAACGGTACTCCGTTCCCCCGAAAGATTTGCCGAAACCGGTACAAAGCTAAATGCCCCACCGGCTTCGCCACCGACGGTGGATGATTTGGCTGTCGCCAGTGTTACTTTTGCATTTAATGGCCTGCGTCCATGCCACGGCAAATCGTCCGCCTGACAGATATCTGCAATTCTTAAAATGTTTTCGGCAATCTGCAACGACACCCGCAATTCTTTAAGCACATCCGAAACAGCTTTCTGTTCCATTGTGTTTTTGACAACCGGAACAGAAAGCTGGCCGATAGGGGCTCCCGCCGTACAACCAGAAAGAAAGGCGACCATCCCCAAGATCAAAATTTTCCTCATCTTCCCCTCGCCAACCCTCAACTCTTGATTGTTTTTATCATAAAATCAGATGGCGAAGACAAACCGTTTTCTGAAATCAGCATTCTTCACCGTCGGGAAGTGCTGCTTCGAAATTTAATACCGGACCAACCGTGGCAGAATAACCGGAATAACAAGCTTCACGCCCCACACAAAGTCCGGGAGCCCCGCCATGTCGACCCTCTATGATACCGAACATCTCAAAAGATCGGATGCGGCCAATATCCTGCATCCGGCATCCGTGGTTGCCGATGTGTCAAATAACGGCCCGGCCCGTATCTTTGTCGAGGGCAAGGGCGCGTTCATTACCGACACCGACGGCAACAGGATGCTGGACGGGGTTGGCGGACTTTGGTGCATGAATATCGGCTATGGCCGGACCGAGATCGGCGATGCGATGAAGGCCGCATCCGATCAGATGGGCTATTTTCATACCTTTGCCGGGGCATCCAACCCGGCCCAGATCGAACTGGCCGAAAAGCTGGTGGCAAAGATGCCAAGTCACATAACAAAGGTCTTCTTTGGCAGTTCCGGGTCGGATGCCAACGACACATTGATGAAGATCGTCTGGTATTATAACGGGCTTCGCGGCAAGCCGGAAAAACGCAAGATTATCGCCCGTAAGCAGGCCTATCACGGCACCACCATTGCCACCGCCAGCCTGACCGGGCTTGCATCCTTTCATCGCAATTTCGGCCTGCCGATCCCTGAAGTCAAACACACCTCGCTTCCGCATTATTATCGCGAAGCCAAGCCGGGCGAGAGCGAGGAACAGTTTTCGGTCCGATTGGCAAACGAGCTTGAAGAGCTGATCATCGCCGAAGGCCCGGAAACGATCGGTGCCTTCATTGCCGAACCGATCATGGGGGCCGGTGGTGTCATCACCCCGCCAAAGGGCTATTTCAAAGCCGTTCAGGCGGTTCTGAAAAAGCACGATATCCTGTTCATCTGTGACGAGGTTGTTTGCGGTTATGGCCGCACCGGGCACTGGTTTGGCCATCAACTTTATGACATTCGCCCCGATATGATCGCCACCGCCAAGGGCCTGACCAGCGGCTATTTCCCGATGTCAGCGGCCTTCATCAGCGATGATATCTGGAAAGTCCTGCGTGACGGATCGGCAACCCTTGGTGCATTTGCCCATGGCTTCACCTATTCCGGCCATCCGGTGGGATCGGCCGTCGCACTGGCGAACCTTGCGATCATCGAAGGCGAAAATCTGGTCGCGAACTCGGCGGAAACCGGTGCTTACCTGCATGCGCGGCTTAACGACACCTTTGGCCATCATGCCCATATCGGCGAAGTGCGCGGTGTCGGCCTTCTGGGCGCCTTGCAACTGATGGCGGACCGGGACACAAAAACCGGGTTCGATCTGAAACACAAGATCGCCGCGCGCTGTGCGGCGGCCATCGGAAACCAAGGCGTGATTGTCCGCCCGCTTCCAACCGCCGACAGCCTCGCATTTTCCCCGCCGCTGACGATTAACCGGCGCGAAGCCGACCAGATGGTCGATGCCATCAAAAAGGGGATTGATCAGGTGATGGGCGAACTGAGTGCTGAGGAACGCAAGGGCATGGCCGCCTGATTCTCGTAACGCCCCAAATCCTGCCCCACTTGCCCGACCGGAATACTGGTCGGGCCGTTTTTTTATGTGTAAGGTGGCGCAAACAAGATAACGGCGACCCCGATGATCAAGATCGACGAGATCAACCTTAAAATCCTGCGCGCCCTTCAGGCCAACGCAAAGCTGACCAATCTGGCCCTTTCAAAGCTGGTGGGACTAAGCCCAAGCCCGTGTCTTGACCGGGTCAAGAGGCTCGAAAAAGAAGCGGTCGTGAAGCGCTATCGCGCGGTACTTGATATCGAAAAAATCTGCCCGCATGTCCGGGTCTTTGCCGAGGTCACCTTAACCGGCAAGACCGCTGCCGATTACAAACGCTTTGCCGATGCGGCCAAAACCATCCCCGAAGTCGTTGCCGCCTACCGGATTTCAGGACCATATGATTATATGCTGTGCCTCGTTTGTCGCGATGTGCAGCATTACCATTCCCTGTCCGAAGACATGATCCACGGCAATCTTGGCATTACCAAATTCATCGGCCATGTCGCTTTGGCCCAGACGAAGGCATTCAAAGGCTATCCGGTTTGACGTCCAGGCTTCATAGACCACAAAGAAAACACCCAAAGAACATATTTCCTTTGTACTAGAAAATATGTGGTTATCTTTTTTGTGTGATTTGGATAGATCGCGCTTGCATCAAAGCCGTTTCCATATTACCCATCAAAGCAACGTGAAATACATTTATAAACACAAATTTTGTGTTGATTGATCGGCAGGAACGAGAATGCAGCCTAATCTGACCCATCTCCGCCAGCTTGAGGCCGAGAGTATTCACATTATCCGCGAAGTTGCGGCATCGTTCGAACGGCCGGTGATGCTTTATTCCATCGGCAAGGATTCGTCGGTTTTGCTGCATCTGGCGCGCAAGGCATTTTACCCGGCCCCGCCGCCCTTTCCGCTCATGCATGTCGATACCACATGGAAATTCCGCGAAATGATCGAATTTCGCGACAAGGTGGCGGCGGAATATGGCTTTGAGCTGATTGTTCACATCAATCAGGAAGGTGTGGAACAGGGCATTGGCCCGTTCACCCACGGATCAAGCCTGCATACTGACGTCATGAAAACCCAATCGCTGAAACAGGCGCTGAACAAATACAAGTTCGATGCAGCCTTTGGCGGTGCGCGCCGGGATGAGGAAAAGGCACGCGCGAAAGAACGCGTATTTTCGTTCCGCACCGAAACCCATCGCTGGGATCCGAAAAACCAGCGCCCGGAACTTTGGGATATATACAACGCACGGATCAACAAGGGCGAAAGCATTCGCGCCTTCCCGATCTCGAACTGGACCGAGCTTGATATCTGGCAATATATCTATCTCGAACAGATCCCGATTGTGCCGCTGTATTATTCGGCCAAACGCCCGGTTGTTGAACGTGACGGCATGCTGATCATGGTTGATGACGACCGCATGCCGCTTAATCCGGGTGAAAAACCGGAAATGAAATCGGTGCGTTTCAGAACGCTTGGCTGCTATCCGTTGACCGGTGCGGTTGAGTCCGAAGCCGCCACCCTGCCCGACATTATCCAGGAAATGCTGCTGACCCGCTCAAGCGAGCGTCAGGGGCGCATGATCGACCATGATCAGGCCGGTTCAATGGAAAAGAAAAAGCAGGAAGGCTACTTCTGATGGCACACAAATCCGATCTGATTGCCGATGACATTCTCGGCTACCTGAAAGCTCAGGAAGAAAAAAGCCTGCTGCGTTTCATCACGTGTGGCAGCGTTGATGATGGCAAATCGACCCTGATTGGCCGTCTGCTTTGGGATTCCAAACTGATTTTCGAAGACCAGTTGGCCGCCCTTGAATCTGACAGCCGCAAGGTCGGCACCCAGAATGGCGAAATTGATTTCGCCCTGCTGCTTGACGGGCTTCAGGCCGAACGCGAACAGGGCATCACGATTGATGTCGCCTACCGGTTCTTTTCGACCGACAAACGCAAATTCATTGTCGCAGATACCCCCGGCCATGAACAATATACTCGTAACATGGCAACCGGTGCCTCGACCGCCGATGTCGCTGTGATCCTGATTGATGCCCGCAAAGGCATCCTGACACAGACACGCCGCCACAGCTTCATCACGTCGTTGCTGGGGATCAAGCATGTGGTTCTGGCGGTAAACAAGATGGACCTGATCAGCTATGATCAGGCCAAGTTCGACACCATTGTTGCGGACTATAAAGAATTCGTCAAAGACCTTGGCTATAGCTCGATCACGCCAATCCCGTTATCGGCCCTTCGCGGCGATAACATGATCGAAGCCAGCCCGAATACCCCCTGGTACGAAGGCCCGACGCTGCTCGCACATCTTGAAACCGTTCAGGTCGAACAGGATGCAATTGAAAAGCCGTTCCGCCTTCCGGTCCAGTGGGTCAACCGCCCGAACCTTGATTTCCGTGGCTTTTCCGGCACCATCGCGTCGGGCATGATCAAGCCGGGCGATCCGATTGCCGTCACCGCATCGGGTCAGACCAGCAAGGTCAAGGAAATCGTCACCTTTGATGGCAACCTTGATCAGGCCTTTGCCGGTCAGGCGGTCACCCTGACGCTTGAAGATGAAATCGACATTTCGCGCGGCGATGTTCTGGCGCGACCGGATGAACGCCCGGAATTTGCCGATCAGTTCGAAGCCCGTATCATCTGGATGCACGAAGATCATCTTCTGCCCGGCCGCCCCTATATCATCAAGATGGGCGCGCAGGTCACCAACGCGCAGATTAGCGACCTGAAATACAAGGTCAATGTCAACACGCTGGAACATATTGCAGGCAAGACGCTGGAACTGAACGAAGTCGGCATTGCCAATATCGCAACCGACAAGGCACTGGCCTTTGATCCCTATGATGACAACCGCCATTCGGGCCGGTTCATCATCATCGACCGTTATTCCAACGCCACCGTTGGTGCGGGCATGGTCAACCATTCGCTTCGCCGTGCGACCAACGTCAAATGGCAGGAAATGGACATCAACAAAAAGTCTCGTGCCTATCAGAAAGGTCAGCAATCGGCCGTTCTATGGTTCACGGGTCTTTCGGGTGCTGGTAAATCGACCATCGCCAACCTGGTCGAGAAAAAGCTGCATGCCATGGGCAAGCACACTTACACCCTTGATGGCGACAATGTCCGTCATGGATTGAACAAGGACCTTGGCTTTACCGATGCCGACCGGGTGGAAAACATCCGCCGCGTCGGTGAAACCGCCAAGCTGTTTGTCGATGCCGGGATCATCACGCTGGTATCCTTCATCTCGCCGTTCAAAAGCGAACGCCAGTTTGCGCGTAGCCTTGTCGAAGATGGCGAGTTCATCGAAGTCTTTATCGACACCCCGATTGAAATCTGCGAACAGCGCGACGTGAAAGGCCTTTATAAAAAGGCCCGCGAAGGCAAGATCGCCAACTTCACCGGGATCGACAGCCCGTATGAAGCGCCAGAAAACGCTGAGATCACGGTCAACACATCCGATCAAACCGCCGAACAGGCCGCCGAGATCATCGTTGCCAAGCTCGAAGAATTCGGTGTTCTGGGTGCGTGGTATCCTGAAATCTAAGAATACCGGCAACCTCGATACGAACGAAACGGCATCAAAGCCCCGGCCTTCGCGCCGGGGCTTTTGTTTGCCTTTCATTCGTCAAATTCAAATTATAATGTTCATTTGAAAATGTGATATGATCGAATGAATGACGCAGTTCGTTGCCTTATACACATTGAATAATGCAGGCACCGTGATCACGTGAATATCAAAGGCCCGCTCATTGAGCTCGCATCATAAGAAGACCGGAACAACGAGGCGCCCATGGAAATTTCCCTGAAGCTGTTTGAGATTGCGGGCATGATTGCCCTTCTTCTATGGGGTCTTCACATGGTGCAAACCGGTATTCAGCGCGCCTATGGGCCAGAGCTCCGCAGATTTCTGTCATTCGCACTGGGCAACCGGTTCAAGGCATTTTTCGCCGGGATCGGCGTAACCGCAATTCTTCAAAGCAGCACGGCCACCGGCCTGATGGCGACCGCCTTTACCGCCGAAAGATTGATCAGCCTTGTTACCGCCCTTGCGATCATGCTGGGCGCGAATGTCGGCACCACACTGATTGTTCAGGTCCTGTCCTTTGACATCACACAGATCGCCCCGGTCTTTATCCTGATCGGGGTTCTGATGTTCCGGCGTGGTGGCGTCACCCGCACACGTGACCTTGGCCGGGTGGTGATCGGGCTTGGCATGATGCTGCTATCCCTTCATCTGGTGCATGGTGCGGTTGCCCCCTATGCCGATGCACCGGGATTGCGTACCGTCCTGACCGCAATTACTGTCGCCCCGGTTTTGAATGTCCTGCTGGCCGCGGCCCTGACATGGCTAGCCCATTCCAGCGTTGCGATTGTGTTGCTGATCATGTCCTTTGCCTCGGCCGGGATTATTCCGCTTGAAGCCGCCTTTGCATTGGTGCTCGGTGCCAATCTGGGAACCGCGATCAATCCGTGGCTTGAAGGCGGCAATAACAGCGACCCGGCGTCAAAACGCCTGCCGCTTGGCAATCTTTTGAACCGAATGGCGGGTTGCGTTCTCGCACTGGCGGCTCTGGAACCTGCGACAAACCATATTGCCCGGATCATCCCTGATCCGGCACAGGCTGTTGCGGCATTTCACCTTGTTTTCAACCTGTGCCTTGCGGTTCTGATGCTGCCGACCTTGCCGCTTCTTGCCCGGCTTTTATGCCGCTGGCTGCCGACACGCAATGATGGCAGCGATCCGGCAAAGCCGGTTTATCTTGATGATGATGCCAAGGCGTCACCGCCCATCGCAATGGCGGTTGCCGCCCGCGAAGCCCTTCGCATGGCCGATACATTGCAGCAAATGCTGGCCGGGGTTGAAGATGCGCTTGAAAACGGGGATCGCAAACGCGCCGCCCAGACACGGCGCATGGACGATATCCTTGATCACCTCAATACCGCGATCAAAGAATACCTGACGTCACTGGATGTCCGGACATTCGATGACCGGGATCGCCGCAGGATGCGTGAAATCCTGACCTTTGCAACCAACCTCGAACAGGCTGGCGATGTGATTGAACGCGATCTGGTCAATCTGACCAGCAAACGGATCAAGCGCGGCCTGACCTTCTCGCCCGAAGGGCAGCGTGAATTGCTTGATATGCTTGAACGGCTTGAAAGCAATCTTCGGTCTGCAACGGCGGTTTTCATGAATGAGGACCCGCGTATGGCCCGCAAACTTGCCAGGGAAAAGGAAGCCTTCCGCGACCTTGAAGAACGCACGATTAACGCGCATTTCCAACGCCTGCAGGCCGGGCGTCAGGACAGCACCGAAACCAGCACCCTGCATCTTGATATCGTCCGCGACCTTAAACGCATCAATGCGCATCTGGTTGCTGCCGCCGCCTATCCGGTATTGAAGGATCAGGGCGAACTTCTTACCAGCCGCCTCAAAATGCCCAAGCATGGCTGATGCTCTTTCCTTTCATGCCAATGGCTTGACGGGTATTGCGCACAGCATCTGACATTTCCCGGATCAATGATGCTTGACTCCTGTTCCATCCTGACCACATAAAAAGAACAAATCAGGAACTCACATCATGTCGGACAGACGTCTTCATCTTGCCCGTGCCGCGTTGCAACGGGCCGAAAAACAGTGGAAAGGACAGGTCACCTGTCTGCCCGGCGGTGCGGACAGGGTTATTCGCCGTGCCTTTGGCGGGGTCGATCTTGCACATCATATCAGCATAGGCGGAATTGCCCCGGTTGGCCTGCATGAAATCATCTGCGGCCATGATGATACCGGCGCATCGGTTCTGGCATGGTATCTGGCGCGGCTTTCCAACGGGGATCAAACAGGCAAAAGCCTGTTCTGGATCCGGCAAAGGCGCGCGATTGATCAGGGCGGGCTTTATCCGCTTGCGCTACCAGCGACGGACATGCCGGTCATGATGGTGGTTGATCAGCAGGCCATCGCCCTTTGGACCTGCGAGGAAGCGGCAAAATCCGGACAGATCGCCAGCATCATAGCCGAAACCACGGATTATGACCTGACCGCGGCACGCCGCCTGCAACTGGCCTGCGAAGCCGGGCACACCCGCCTGATTGCGATCCGGCATATGCGGTCCGATGGCAAAACCATCGCATCCAGTGCGCATACACGCTGGCGGATAACACCGGATGCACCGGCACATTCAACAACAGGCAACCGACACATACTCAGCCTGATCGGGGGACGCGGGGTTCGACCGGGCAGCTGGAGAATGCAAATTGATGCAACAACGTTTTCTTTATCTGTGGCTGACGCATTGGAAAACAGACTGCCACCGGATCGATATGCCGAAAACCGGGGATGACAGCCCCAAACCGGAACCGATCGTGATAACACGCGCCGATCACAAGGGCGTTCTTGTCTGCGGCAGTGACAAGGCAGCACAATCACGCGGACTTGCACCGGGCATGCGCCTTGCCGAAGCACGCAGCATATACCCGGCTTTGCGCGACCTTCCCGAACAGCCCGATCTTTATGAACGCCATCTGGCCCGCTTGATCCGGGCGATGGACCGATACAGCCCGTGGGTTGCCCGCGACCGGTTCCTGCAGGAAGCAGGTCAGGACGGCCCCATGGATGGGGGCGATGCCGGATTGTGGCTTGAAATTACCGGCGGCAGTCATCTTTTTGGCGGGGAAAGCGCCCTTCTGGAATTGGTTCTGCGCGATGGGAAATCACGCGGTTATGCCTGCCGGGCAGCCATTGCCGATACGGCAGGTGCGGCATGGGGTGCGGCACGATGCCACCCTGCCCCGGCTGAACAACGGATTTTAAGCCTGCCGCGCGACCACGATATTGCCGCCGGTTTTCCGATATCCGCACTGCGTCTGCCCGAACAGACACGGGTCACCCTGTTTCGGCTGGGGCTGAAACATCTGGGCGACATCACCCCGATGCCGCGCGCCAATATCACCACACGTCTGGGGCCGGAAGTTTTGCAACGGCTGGACCAGTTTTATGGTCGCCTGCCCGAACATCTGAATTTCAATCTGCCAGATCGGCCATGGCTGATCCGACGCAGCTTTGGCGAACCGCTGGGCGATGCGGCCAATCTGGCAATTGCCGTTGAAAGCATGATCACGGAACTATGTGATAATCTGGCGCAGGAAAATCTTGGCCTGCGTCGGATCATCCTGCGCTGTGTGCGGGTTGATGGGCATACCCATACCATCACACTTGGCACAGGAAGCCCGTGCCAGTCCGCCCCGCATGTCTTGCGGTTGCTGTCTGAAAAAATGCCCGGTGTCGATACCGGTTTTGGCATCGAACAGGTGATTGTCTATGCCCCGTGGGTCGAACATGTGGCCTTTCGCCAGTCGCGCCTTGATCAGCAACAGGAAGAAACCACCGACCAGATTGCCCTTGCCCAGTTGATCGACCGGATTTCACATCATCTGGGTCCGCGTGACATGCTGTTTCACCCCGGCCACCACGCAAGCCATTTGCCTGAGCGGGCTTCTGTGCGGCAGGCCGTTAACGCCCGGACATATCCAGCCAGACGCACCGACATGACATTACCCAAACGCCCAGTGCGCCTGATCGACCCACCCGAACCGGCCGAAATCCTTGCGCGCGACACCAATGGCACGCCAAGCCGCCTGCGCTGGCGCAAAATGGCGGTCGATATCATCCATGCCGAGGGACCCGAACGGATTTGTCCGGAATGGTGGCAGTGCCTTGATCAGGATGAATATGCCCTATCCCCCAAAACGCGGGATTATTTCCGCATCCGTGATCAGGCAGGCCGGTTGTTATGGGCCTTTCGCACCGGCACAACCGGGCAGGATATCTGGTCCATCCATGGATTATTCGGGAACTGACATGACCGATTTCCCCCCTCCCCAAACGACACCTGCCTATGCCGAATTACAGGTCAGCAGCAATTTTTCCTTCCTGCGCGGCGCTTCCCACGCCGAGGAACTGGTTCTTATGGCCGCGACCAAAGGATTGCATGCCATTGCGATAACCGACCGCAACACCTTGGCCGGGGTCGTGCGCGGCCACACCGCACATCAGCCCCACAGGGATCGGCTGAATTATATTGTCGGCTGTCGACTTGATCCCGTCGATGGTCCGTCGCTGTTATGTTATCCGACGGACCGCACCGCCTATGCCCGGTTATGCCGGTTACTGACCCTTGGCAAACGTCGTGCGCCAAAGGGCGAATGCGAAATTTATCTGGCGGATATCATAAATCATGCCGACGGATTGCTCTTCATCGCGGTCCCGCCACAAGTCCCCGATGACACCTTTCGCACGCAGCTGATCGACCTGAAACGCCACATATCAGGCCGTTTATGGCTTGCCATCGGGCGGTTCATGGACGGGTTTGATAGCGAACGGCTGGCCTTTACCGAGGCGGTCGAGGCAGAACTTGCCATCCCGGCAGTTGTCACCAATGACGTGCACATGCATGTCCGCTCGCGCAAACCGTTGCAGGATGTCCTGACCTGCATCCGCCATCATTGCCGGATCGAGGATGCCGGATACCGGCTGTTTCCCAATGGCGAACGCCATATCAAAAGCCCGCAGGACATGGCGAAACTTTTCCCGACACATCCCGAATGGCTGGCGCGCACCGTCGAAATCGCCGATCAATGCCAATTCTCATTATCTGAATTACGCTATGAATATCCCGATGAAAATGACGGATCAGGCGAAGGTACGCAGGAACGCCTGACCCGCCTGACATGGGAAGGTGCTCATAAACGCTATCCCGATGGCATCCCCGACAAGGTCCGGGGCTTGATCGAAGCCGAACTTAAACTGATCGACGAACTCGGCTATGCCCCCTATTTCCTGACCGTGCATGACATTGTCGCCTTTGCCAGATCGCAAAACATTCTGTGTCAGGGACGCGGATCGGCGGCCAATTCATCGGTCTGTTTCTGCCTGCATGTCACATCGGTCGACCCGGCCAAGGTGGAACTTCTGTTTTCGCGCTTCATCAGTAACGCACGGAACGAGCCGCCCGACATCGATGTCGATTTTGAACATGAACGCCGCGAAGAGGTGATCCAGCATATCTATCAACGTTATGGCCGGGACCGCGCCGGATTGACCGCAACCGTGATTTCATACCGGTCGCGAAGTGCTATCCGCGATGTCGGCAAGGTCTTCGGCCTCCCCGAAGACACCATTGTCAAACTGACCAAAACCATCTGGGGATCGGGCAGCAAGGGGGCCCATGATGAAATGATGCGTCAGTCGGGCATTCATCCCGATGAACCGCGTCTGAAAGCCGTTCTTGATCTTGCGGGCGAACTGACCGGGTTCCCGCGTCATCTGTCGCAGCATGTTGGCGGCTTTGTCATCACCCGTGGCCCATTATGCGAATTGTCCCCGATTGCCAATGCCGCGATGGAGGACCGCACCACCATCGAATGGGACAAGGACGATATCGATGCGCTGGGTATCCTCAAGGTCGATGTGCTTGCCCTTGGAATGCTAAGCTGCATTCGCAAGGCATTCGATGAATTGCGAAACCACAAGAATATCGATCATGATCTGGCAAGCCTGCCCAAGGAAGACGGGCGGGTTTACGACATGCTGGAAAAAGCCGACAGCATCGGCACGTTTCAGGTCGAATCCCGCGCACAAATGAGCATGCTGCCGCGACTGAAACCACGCAGCATCTATGACCTGACCATTCAGGTTGCCATTGTCCGCCCCGGCCCGATACAGGGCGGCATGGTCCATCCCTTCCTGCAACGGCGCATGGGCCGCGAAAAGGTCGATTACCCGTCAAAGGAACTCGAAGCCGTCCTGAAACGCACCTGTGGCGTGCCCCTGTTTCAGGAACAGGCCATGCAGATCGCCATTGTCGCCGCCGGTTATACCGGCGGCGAAGCCGATGAGCTGCGCCGTGCCATGGCAACCTTTCGCCGCACGGGCACGATTGGCGCGCATCGCGACAAATTCATCAATGGCATGCTGAAAAACGGATATGATGCCGAGTTTGCCGAACGATGCTTCAAACAGATCGAAGGCTTCGCCGATTACGGTTTCCCCGAAAGCCATGCCGCCAGCTTTGCCATCCTTGCCTATGCGTCATCATGGCTTAAATGCCATCATCCCGATGTGTTCTTATGCGCCCTTCTGAATGCACAACCAATGGGGTTTTATGCCCCGGCGCAACTGGTAGCCGATGCCAAAAATCACGGTGTCCGGGTACTTGAAATCGATATCAATCACAGTTTCTGGGACAATCATCTGGAACGGGAACTGGGCCGCGCCAGCGGTCATCTTTCCGTCCGGCTCGGCTTTCGCCAGATCAAGGGGTTCGGGCAGTTCGATGCCCTATCCCTGATATCAAACCGCCCGGTCGGCGGGTTTCAGGATATCTTTCTGATGGCACGCCAGACCGGGTTATCGCCCGCGGCCCTTGAAAAACTAGCCGAAGCCGATGCATTTGGCTCCCTTGGCCTGTCGCGGCGCGAAGCATTATGGGCCGTCCGCCGGTTTGGCAAGGGGCGCAAGGCCCCGGCGGCCCTGCCCCTGTTTGAAGCAGCCCAGAATTTCAACCACAATATGGGCGTTTCCGCCGAATTCGGGCCAGAGGCCCCGGTCAATTTGCCAATCATGGGGCCGGGCGAAGAAATTATCGAGGATTACGCAAGCCTGCGGCTATCGCTTAAGGGGCATCCAATATCGATGCTGCGCGATGCCCTGTCCGCCGCCGGGGTGTGCAAATCGACCGATCTGGTGAATTTCAAGAATAACGAACGGATCAACCATGCCGGCCTTGCCATTGTTCGCCAGCGCCCCGGCACCTCGTCCGGCGTGGTTTTCATAACGCTTGAGGATGAAACGGGCATCACAAACCTTGTGGTCTGGAGCAAGGTAATGGAACAGTTCCGCCGCGAGGTCATGACCGCAACCGTCCTTGGCGTATCGGGCAAGCTTCAGCGCGAAGACGGTGTCACCCATATCATCGCTGATAAACTTGTCGATCTGTCAGGAATGCTGCAAAGTCTGACGGACAATACCCGCATTGCCCGCGCCAACAATACCCATCCCCGCAACCTGCGCTGGGCCACGCCCGCCGCAGGACCATCCGATCAAACCGGCCCCGCGGCCCAAAACCTTGAACAGCTTGAACAACGCCACGGCAAACAGCAAAACACATCACGCCTTAAGGTCGATAGCCACGATTTCCACTAATCCCTCAAACGAAAACACCCCGGCATTTGCACCGGGGTGTTTTGCAAAAGACCGACATGATTGATCAATCTTTATCCAGGTTCTGCCATGCATCATAGGCGGCAACAACCGTTGCCATCTGCGCGGTATGGGCCGCGATGAAGGCATCGCCATAGATCGTTTCATCGGGATATTCAGAAATCAGGGTCAATGGCACGTCATGTCGATCATCAACCGAAATCATGCATGGGAAACCATTGATGATACGAAAACCGGTTTCACCGGCATGAATGCGATAAAGATCAATCTGTGCCGCGTTGAACGCCAGAAGCCCCGGAATGGCGGCAAGTTTTCGGGTGACCTGATCGATAAAGTTTTCCGCCCGTTCCGACCATTCATCATGATGGCGCATGATCAGGAAGAACCCCTTTGGCAGGGTCCACATGCCAAACCCGCGCGGAACATATCCCGAAAGCGGCCGGGTCCATTCATGACAGGGATAGCCATGCAGATTGACATGCAGGCTTGCCTCGCTGATGGCACGCGCCCGAACCCGGATTTCCTTTTCATAAAGACCATCACCGCTGCGATATTCCATGTCATCGCCAAGCGCTGTATAGCGCGCCGCGTGATGCATATGGAACGGGTTATCAACAATCAGACGCTGATGAAGGGCATAACCATCCGGATTTTCCAGCGGTGAAATCGTGAAATGCGCCCCATCGCGTTTTGCCAGCTCCAACGCCCCGCGAAGCGCGCCCGCAACACCGGAAATCTCGTTGGGATGCTGCCCGCCACTGATCATGACCGGCAAATCCGTACCCTTGTGATAGCGCGCATTCAAAACACGCCCGGACCGCGACCTCGCATGAAATTCTTCACCCTCAATCCCGTCAAGCTCGGCGCGGATTTGCGCAACCGTCAACGGGCGGGTCGCGCGATCAATCTGTTGCATCTCACCCGCTGTCTCGTCCTTTGACAGGGGGCGCAATTCAACCGTGACCCGGGTCTCGCCATCCCCATCACCAGCACCGGACACCTGACGGATTTCCGGGACAATCTGCCCCGGCTGCAATCCGCGATCGCCCAGCGGACGACCTGATTTGACCTGAAAATATTCCAGCAGCGAGAAATAGAAATCCTCGTGCAGGGCTTCATGCAGGCTCAGAACCTCGTGACCATGGGCGATCTTCTGATCATGCCCGGGCAGCTCGACCGAAATGTTCAGTTCTTCGAAATAGGGTTCCTGATCGCCCCAGTCATGATCGGCAATGGCCGACATGCTCCGGGCAAAAAGCGCCTCATATTCGGTTTCAATCCGTTCATCGCGGACAATCTGACCATCGGCATCGGAGATCCGCACCCACCCGGTCGGCGACAGGTGGGTTTCATCAACCACATCCTGATGCACGCGGTTTGGCGCAAAGACTTCATGACGGGTTTCAACCCCATTTGCCCCACGCAGGATCACATCATAGGTACAATCACAACGATCCGATGCCTCGAACGTGATCAAGGCTGGCGCAACCAGGGCCGCCAAGGGATAGGTTTCAAGCAGGAAACGATTATCCGCTGCATTTTCATGGCGCGGATAACGCACCGTGATATCGGCAATGCCCGACTTTGCCAGATCAATATCTTCAAGGAAGAAATGCAAAAGCGGCTTATAGGCACTGCGAATGCGGGCCTTGATCCCCTTCTGGGCCAACTTTGCCTCGGCCGCGGCACGGGTTTGGGCATCGTTAAACAGCCATGCCTCGATAAACTGCCCGGGGCGGGCAGCCTTGACGATTTCATCGATCAGGTTTGGGAGGGTCGGCGCAAAGGTGGTGGCGAAAATCTGTGTCATTTGGACGTCCTGCCTGTGGGGTCAAGGCTATCGCGCAGCCAGTCGCCCAGAAGGTTCAGGCCAAGCACGGTCAGAAGAATGGCAAGCCCGGGGAAAACCGATACCCACCAGGCATTCTGCAAATAGGTCCGCCCATCCGCTAGCATCCCGCCCCAGCTCGGAATCAGGGGATCGACACCCAGTCCAAGGAAGGTCAGGCTGCTTTCAAGCAAAATGTTGGTCGCAACATTAAGCGTCATCAGAACAATCACCGGCCCGATCAGGTTCGGCAGAAGGTGACGGAACAGGATATGAATATCGCGCACGCCAATCGCCTTGGCCGACTGGATGAATTCCCGGTCCCGCAATGATAGAACCGATCCCCGCACCAGACGGGCATATTGCACCCATTGCGCAATGATCAGCAGAATGATCATGTTGGTCAGTCCACCGCCGATAATCGCGATAAAGGTAATCGCCAGCAAAATGAACGGCAATGCAAGCTGCACATCGGCAAAGCGCATCACGATCATGTCCCAGAAACCGCGATAATATCCCGATATCAGGCCCATGATCACACCAATGACAACCGCCCCGGCAACAGACAGCAAGCCCACCTGAAGCGATATTTTACCCCCCGAAACCACACGCGCCAGAACATCACGCCCCAGCGGATCGGTGCCAAAGATATGATCGGCATTGGTAAACGGCGCAATCAGGCGGGCCGAAAGATCAATCTTGTCCGCCCCACCGGGAAACAGCAGATCGGAAAACACGACCAGAAAACAGATGCCACCGGTCAGAACAGCACCCAGAACGAATTCAAGATTTTTAAAGCGCGCAAACCGCGCCTTGGTTGCAGTGGTCGCCATGGGGTTACTCCGTCCGGATACGTGGATCAATCAGGCCATAGGCAATGTCGACAAGCAGGTTCACCCCGACAATCATGATCGACAGAACCGTAATCACGGCCTGCAGAACCGGATAATCACGTGCACCAACGGCATCAAAAGCCAGCGTGCCCATTCCCGGCCAGTTAAACACCAGTTCGACGACAACAATCCCGCCCAGAAGATTGCCAAACTGCAAACCGAAATAGGTCACAAGCGGGATCGCACAATTGCGAAGCGCGTGTTTATAAAGAACGACCTTCTCGCTAAGCCCCTTGGCGCGTGCGACCATAATGTATTGCGACTGAAGGGTTTCCAGCATCGAGGTCCGCACAAGGCGCACATTGGTTGCGGTCAGGATCACCCCCATGGTGATCGCCGGCATGATGAAGTTTTCAATCCCCGTCATGCCACTTGGCGGCAGAAGCCGGAAAGTAATCGACAGCAACAGCACCAGCATGATCGCCAGCCAGAAATTCGGGAATGACAGGCCAACCAGCGACAGGATGCGAATGACCTGATCGGGCCATTTGCCCCGCGAAATGGCGGCCTTGATCCCCAGCGGGATCGAAATCACGATGGATACGAACATCGATGCAAACGCCAGCATCAGGGTCGCGGGCAATGCATTGCCAATCAGGGTGGAAACCTGCGTTCCACCAAGGAAGGATCGACCGAAATCAAGGCTGAAAAGCCCCAGCATGAAATCGGCATACTGAACAAAAAATGGCTGGTTCAAACCAAGGGATTCACGAATACGTGCAAGGTCTTCCTCGGTGATGCTGCCGGCCCCCTGGCTTAACATCAGCGCCGGGTCACCCGTCAGGCGGATGGCAAACGAGACAATCAATGTCACCGCAACGACCACGAAAATCGCCTGCAAAAGGCGTTTGATCAGAAAACCAGCCAAAACACTTGTCCTTTAAAGAAATAGGCATGAAAGCCGCCCGGCATCTGTCCGGGCGGCTTTCATTTCACATCAGTCGACAGTCACTTCCGTCAGGCGCAGACGGCTGTCGGGAACCGGGGTGAAATTCTTGACGCGCTTGGAAACCCCAAAGATCGCATTGAGGTTATAAAGCGGCATTTCCAGCGCACGATCGGCCGTGTAATGCGCGATCGACTGCAGGATTTCTTCACGTTTGGCACGATCGGTAATCGCACGCTGGGATTCCAGCAGCTTGTCGAGTTCCGGATCGCTGTCATACGGGTTCCACTTTTCGCCCGTGTGATACATGGAATAAGCGGTGTTATCATAATCAAGCGTCCAGCCACCCCACGACTGCTGGAACATCGCACCGGTTTTACCCGCCGGAATGATGTCATTAAGCAGAACGTTGGTTTCATATGGCTTGATCGTCGCATTCAGGCCAATCACCTGAAGGTAGCTGGCAACGGCCTGGACAACTTCGTTAAAGGTTGCGTCATTGCCGCGAATGTCGATCTGGATTTTCGTGCCCGGTGCAACACCGGCTTCTTTCAGAAGCGCCTGTGCCTTGGCCGGATCATACGGCAACGGTTTCATCGACGGGTCATTGCCAAACGACAATTCACCCTGGAAACTTGCAATCGGCGATGCCTGACCACCAAGGATCGAGTCAATGATCGCCTGACGATCCACACCGTAAATCATCGCCTTACGGACTTTTTCATCCGCCGTGATGCCATTGCCGGTGTTAAAGCGAAGCGCATAAACCGTCGGGCTTACGGTGGTGACGATATCGATGTTTTCGTCTTCCTGAATGGTCGGGATCATGCCAATCGGAATGGTCGGCGGAATGACAAGATCAACGTTCCCGGCCTGAAGTTCCGCAACCGCGGTCGACGGTTCACTGATGAAGCGATACTTGATGGTCGAAAGTTTCGGCGCACCGCCCCAATGATCGGCATAGGCTTCAAGCGTCAGACCAACTTTCGGCTCATAGGAAACCATTTTGAACGGACCGGTGCCGATCGGATGGGCGTTAAAATAATCTTCGCCTTTTTCCGCGATATATTTCGGCGGAACAATCATCGCACCATAACCGGCAAGCTTGGTCAGAAGCACCGGATCCGGCTGGGTCAGATGCATGTCGACGGTGTTTTCGTCAATAACTTCGACCGATTTGATCGCAGCATAGTTTGACCGCTGCGGTCCCTTTTTGCCTTCATCACCCATCAGGCGATCAAAGGTGAATTTGACCGCTTCGGCATTGAAAGCTTCGCCATTCTGGAAAGTCACGCCTTCGCGCAGATGGAAACGGATGCGCGTGCCGCCATCAAATTCTTCCCATGATGACGCAAGCCCCGGAACCAGTTTGGCATCCGGCCCGCGATAGGTCAGACCGTCATAAATATTGGTCGCAACCGACGACCAGTTGACCAGAAACGTATCGACCGGGTCCCAGCTACCGGGGTCCTGTGGTGATGAGATGGTCAAGGTGCCTTCGGCATATGCCGGCGCAGTTGCCATCAGGCCGCCCGCAAAGGCAAGAGCCATCAGCGCACTGCGCATTCCCTGTTTTTTCGTCATGTTATTTTTTCTCCGTTGTTGGTGGCTTGGCGCGAGGGGAGACAAGGCTTGCGACCCAAGGGCCGCTTAACGTGCGTCGGCCACAAAGTGACCGGGCGCAATTTCACGATGGGCAAGAATGGCCGGTTCATCACCGACCCGGCGGATCGGGCTTGGAATTTCACCATCCATCAGGATGCGGTCGCGCACGATTGTGGGATCCGCGACCGGCACGGCACTCAGAAGCCGCTGGGTATAAGGATGTGTCGGCGTTTCAAGAACCTGCTGGCGCGATCCAAGTTCGGCAACCTGACCAAGGTAAAGCACGGCGACCCGGTGGCTCATTTTTTCGACCACCGCCATGTCATGGCTGATGAACAGATAGGCAAGCCCGTGTTCTTCCTGAAGCTCCATGAACAGATTGATGATCTGCGCCTGGATCGACACATCAAGCGCCGAAAGCGCCTCGTCGGCAATGATCAGCTTGGGATTGGATGCCAAGGCGCGCGCGATGCAGATACGCTGGCGCTGACCGCCGGAAAATTCATGCGGGTAACGATTGGCATGGGCCGATGTCAGGCCGACCCGTTCCAGCAACTGGTCAACGCGTGCGGCAATCTGTTTTTCACCGTCAATCAGGCGGTGCGTGCGGATCGGCTCTGCAATCGAAAATCCGATTTTCTTGCGCGGATCAAGGGACGCAAACGGATCCTGAAAGATATACTGGATTTCCTGACGCAGGCGCTGCTGTTCGCCTTTGCTCATTGCACTAAATGCGCGGCCTTCGAAGCTGATATTGCCCGCCGTTGCCTTCTGCAATTGCTGGATCGTGCGGCCGATGGTCGATTTGCCCGATCCGGACTCCCCGACAAGGGCAAGCGTCTCGCCACGATAAATATCAAAACTGACATTCTCGACCGCGTGAACCCGGTGGGAAACCCCGCCAAACAGGCCCTTTTTGATGTCAAAGCGCGTCACCAGGTCACGCACCGACAATAACGGGGCCTCGTCGTAACGTGCGGTATTCTGGATATGCTCCGTCCCGACCAGACGCGGCGTATCGCCATCCATCATCGTCACCGGGAACCGTTTGGGGAATGCTTCGCCGGTCATGCTGCCCAGTTTGGGCACCGCGGACAACAGGGTTTGGGTATAGGGATGGGCCGGATTGGCAAAAATATCGGCAACCGTACCTTCTTCGACCTTTTTGCCCTTCCACATGACGACAACATCATCGGCAATCTCGGCAACAACCCCCATGTCATGGGTGATGAAAATCACCGCCATGCCAAGTTCCTGTTGCAGATCGCGGATGATGGTCAAAATTTGCGCCTGAATGGTTACATCAAGGGCCGTGGTCGGTTCATCCGCAATCAGGACCTTGGGCCGGCAGGCAAGCGCCATGGCAATCATGACGCGCTGGCGCATCCCGCCCGAAAGCTGATGGGGATACCGCCCCAGAAGTTCTTGCGCATCGGGCAGCCGCACCATATCAAGCAACCGTTTGCTTTCAACAAGCGCATCGGGCTTCGACATGCCTTCATGCAGCATCAGGGATTCCGCAATCTGATCACCGATGGTGAAAACCGGGTTCAGCGACGTCATCGGCTCCTGAAAAATCATCGCGATGTCTTTACCGCGAATGCGGCGCATCTGTTTTTGCGACAGTGCCAGCAGATCTTCATCGCGATCTTTTGACGTAAACCGGATACGCCCCGATGCATAGGATGCGCCCATCATATCGGCCAAACGCATGATCGACATCGATGTCACCGACTTGCCCGATCCGGACTCCCCGACAATTGCCAATGTCCTTCCGGGTTTCACGGCAAAACTCAGATTTTCGATGACCCGGCTGTCGCCGAACTCAACGGACAAATCTTCGACGGACAGGATCGGAACAGAAACAGAATCAGTCACGCAAACATCCTCGGCAATGTAAGGCGGATGCGCGGGTGGCGCGCACCGGTCAAACCGGTGTCAGTGCTGCAAGACGTGATTGGCGCCAGATCGGGTTTCTCGTCCGGCACGGTGGGGGCCGTGGCCTTATGACGATGCGTAACGGAAAGTTGTAACGCGGTCCCTCTTAACGACGATTGCCAACAACCCTGATACCGAATTCATGGTTTTTTATTTTGTATACAAACCTCATCATTTATTCGACAAATTGTCAACGAATTGAATTTAACTAAATTCAATTCGGTTTGACTGCCCTGTCGCCGCATAATCCACCGCATAGCGCGGACGCATTAAAGGTTTGTTTCAAAACCATAATTTCGCAACGCAGCATTTCTCCTTATATCACGGGCAACCCAACACGCCTTACAACCCAAAGACGAACGCATCACAACACTTTCGTCACACGCCCCAAAGACTCCTCATGACCCGGTGTCAAACCACCCTTCCATTTGCCAAATCGGGCCAGTTTTTCGGTCATCCCTTAAGCCCCGCAAAATTGGCTCCCTTCATTTTGCCAAAACGGCTCTTTATGACGCACCAATAATATCCCAGACTGCATGCCCCTCGCCTCACAACAAAGGTCATCAGATGCCATCCGAATATAAAAACGAATTTGGTCAGCCGGTCGGCCGCCCGGTTGAAAACTGGAAAGAATGCCCGATGCCACCACGCAGTGACATGGCGGGCCATCATGTCATTGTCAGCCCGATTGATGTAAAACGCGACGCCAGGCAGCTATTTGACGCCAACCGCGAAGCCATGGACGGATCGCGCTTTACCTATCTTTTCACGGACGCATTCACCGATTTTGACGCTTATCAGGCGTGGCTTGAAAGCATGGCCGCCACCAGCGACCCGATGCTGCACACCATCATCGACAAGGCATCCGGCACCGCAGTAGGTGTCGCCGCCTTCATGCGGATTGATACCAAATTTGGCGGCATTGAAATCGGCAATATCAACTATTCCCCGGCCCTGTCGCAAACCGTCGGCGGCACAGAGGCGATGTATCTGATGATGAAACGCGCCTTTGACGAACTTGGATACCGCCGGTACGAATGGAAATGCGACGATCAGAACGCCCCGTCACGCGCCGCTGCCCTGCGGTATGGCTTCACCTACGAAGGTACCTTCCGCAATCACATGGTCTATAAGGGCCGCAACCGCGATACCGCGTGGTTTTCGATTACCGATCTTGAATGGCCAGCGGTAAGGGCCGCGTTCGAAGCATGGCTTGCCCCTGGCAACTTTGATGAAACCGGCAAACAACGCAATAGTCTGCAAAGCTTCCGCAAGGTATAATCACACGCAGGGAACACAAGCAACGCGCGCATTCATGATCGCGCATAGCGGGAGGTTATGCCATGCCGTCCTTTTCCGTTTGCCTGCAAAAAAGCATGAAATACCTGATAACAAGCATCTTTCTGGTCGGCGCGGCACAAATTGCACGCGCCGATATTACCTTGCCGATGCCCGACCCGGACCAGATCAATCGGATCGAGCTTGACGGTTACGAACAACTTGAAGAGCTTTACGAAAGCCTCGATTACACCCAGCAAAGCTGGCAGGAAGGCAAACGCGAAGTTCCGCGCCTGTTCCTGCAAACCATCCCCGAAAGATGGCGCAGTGAAATCAGCGATCAGGTCACCGTTGCCACCAAAAAACGGATTTTCTTCCGCACATTGGGGCCGCTTGCCCTGCTCGCGAACGAGGAAATCGAATTTCAGCGCGTCGCACTGGAAAAGGCCATTGCCGATGGTGACAATACCGTAATTACGGAACTTGCCACCCAGTACAGGGTCGACGGCGCCCCGGGTGACAGCACAACCATCGCCGAACTGCGTGAACGGATCAATCCGGTGCCGCCGTCACTTGTTCTGGCGCAGATGGCAATCGAAAGCGGCTGGGCCACATCGCGCTTTGCCGCCCTTGGCAATGCCCTGTTTGGGCAATGGACCTATGATGGCGAGGGCATCACCCCCGAACAGCAACGCACACATCTGGGCGATTATAAAATCGCATCCTTCCGAACCCCGTTCGGATCGGTGCGCGCCTATCTGCTGAACCTCAACACCCATAATGCCTATGCCGATGTGCGTGACATGCGCGCAAGCGACATCGCGGCGGATCGACAGTCAACCGGTATGGAACTGGCCGAAGCCCTGATCCGCTATTCCGAACGCGGGGAAGAATATGTCAAGGAAGTCCAGGCCGTCATCCGGCAGAACGGCTTGCAGGAAGTCGACAATGCTGTCCTTGAAGGACAATATTATCACCTGATCCCGATCGGTGCGACGGCCCAATAGGTTCGCATTCAAAAGCCGACAGCCGGTGCCGGGCTATTCCCCGACACCGGCAAAGCTGCGCATGTCGAATATACTGTTATCCAGAAACGCATCCGGGCCGACAAACGCCCGGTCCGCGGCATCATTTACGCCCTCAACACGCCAGTCATCATGCGGAAGCGCAACATCAAGCCCCTTGACCGCACGGCGATAAAGGTCGGGTCGGTATATGTCGGATATAAGCGTATTGAAATCGACGGTGGCATCCACCTGCCCCCAGCGCTGCATCTGTGTGCCGACCCACGCCCCCTGCGACAGCCAAGGGAACGTTGCGGTATAGCGATAAAACACATGGCGATCGGGTGCCTCAATCGGATTGTCCCCGGGTTTAAGCACCGGTCGGCCAAGCAACGATGCCCGCAGGATATCAAACGATGCGCCGACATGGCTTTCACCAGACAGCAATTGCGCCAGTTCGGTGCGATTTTCCGGCTGATCGGCCCATTCCGCCGACCGGACAAGCGCACGCACCAGTGCATCCACCGTATCGGGATTGGACTGCACCCAGTCTTCGCGCACGCCAAGAACCTTTTCCGGGCTGCGCGCCCAGATATCTTCCTTAAGCGCGACAATCACCCCGTCCCCATGGAACACCGCCCGCTGGTTCCACGGCTCCCCCACGCAATAGCCATCGACCCAGCCATTGCGCAGACTGTCAAACATCCGTGGTGGCGCAATCACGCCAATATTGACGTCCTTATCGGGGTCAATACCGCCCGCCGCCATCCAGTAACGCAGTTCGTAATTATGGCTTGAATACGGGAACACGGTCGCAAAGGACATGATCGGACGACCGGCAGCCCGGTCTTCATCGATCACTTTCTTAAGTGCCCGTGCCGAAAGCCCGCGCGGCCCGTGCATCGCCGCCGGATCCGCTTCAAGCATCCGCTGATAAAGCCGGGTTGAAACCGTAATCGCGTTCCCGCCCCGCCCCAGCGCCATCGGCACCGCAATGCGCTGCGACGGCATCCCGCCAAGCCCAAGCCGCGCTGCCAGCGGAATACCCGCCAGAAGATGCGCCGCGTCATAAACACCATAAGACAGCTTGTCGCGAATGGCTGCCCAGGACATTTCCCGGATCAGGGTCAGGTCGATATTTTCTTCCTCGGCAAAGCCCTTGGCACGCGCCACGACAGGCAGGGCACAATCCACAAGTGGCACAAAGCCAAGTCGAACCTGTTTAAGGGACATGCGTTAGAACTCCAACTGAAAGGCCGTGATCACGCTTTGCGCGATTTCAGAAATTTTGCGGTTCTGTTTCATGGCGTTTTTGCGCAGCAGGTTATAGGCCTCGTCCTCGCTCAGCCCCTTTTCCTGCATCAGAAGTCCTTTTGCCCGATCAATCAACTTGCGATCATTAAGCTTGGCCTTGGCTTCGTCCCGTTCCCGGCGCAACTGGTCAAACGCGTTGAAACGCGAAATGGCCATTTCGACGATGGGCCGAATACGATCCTGACGCAAGCCATCAACGACATAGGCACTGACCCCGGCCTCAACCGCCTCGCGGATCGTGTTGCTGTCGCTTTGATCGACAAACATCGCAATCGGGCGCGCAATAACACGCGATACCTGAAACATCTGTTCCAGCGTATCACGGTCCGGGTTTTCAAGATCAATGATGATGATGTCGGGGGCCAACGCCTGAATGCGTTCGACCAGATTGTATGACGTGCCGATGCGGCTGACGCGGGTATAGCCACTTTCGACAAGGCCGCGCTCGACAATGGCAGCACGGTCCGGGTTTTCGTCGATCACCAGAATGCTGAAGTCTTCAAGCTTCATTTAAACCAACCCAAATCCCTGACGATCAAGGTCTCTCTCCTGTCTGTTCTTTTTCGCCCGGACCTTGATGGCCCGGTGAGAACCGGGATGCGGCACATGCCGCATCCCGGAAAGATCGTATGTTATTCCGCCGGAACCGCCTGCGCACCGGATGGCAGCGCATCGCGTTCCTGCATGGCTTTTTCGAAACGTTCCTTTTCCTCGGCCACGGTCTTTTCCGAGAAACGAACCGCAAGCGCTGCAAAGGAACAGATAATCACGGCAATGCCAAGATACATCAGGCCCTGCTGATAGGTCAGTGCTTCGGATTTGAACAGGAAGCCCGCGGCAACCGCCCCGGCATTCCCGCCCGCACCGACAATACCGGCAACCGAGCCAAGCACCTTGCGATTAACAAACGGAACAATCCCGAATGTCGCACCTTCGGACATCTGCACGAAAAGCGAGAAGATCACCATCATCGAAACCGCGATAACCAGCGCATCCATCATCGAAAACGCAACAAGTGCAACACCTTCGATGAACAGCGCCAGGAACAGGAACTTGACCCGCCCCGAAAGCCCGCCCTTGGCGGCAAACTTGTCGGAAAACACCCCGCCCAGCGTACGGGCAAAGATGTTCATCAAACCAAACAGACCGGCAATCAGACCGGCTGTCTGGAGGCTAAGCTCGAACCGGTCAAAGAAATAGATCGCGGCGATGTTGTTGATCGTAAGCTCGACACCGAAACACGCCCCGTAAACCAGAAACAGCGCCCAGACCCGGTAATCCTTGGCCGCGGCCAGCATGCCCTTGGTCGCACCGGCATGATCATCTTCCGGTGACAGGGCACCGCTTTTGCGCATGTCGGCATAGTTGCCATCCGGCGCATCGGTGGTGAAGAACCAGTAAAGTGCCGCAACCACCAGCATGATCACACCCGGGAAGACCATCGCCAGACGCCAGCCCATGGTTTCCGAAACACCAAAGCCAAGCACCATGGCAAGGATCAGCGGCATGACCATCTGTGTCACACCACCGCCAAGGTTACCCCAGCCCGCCGTAGTCGCATTTGCGGTACCGACAACGTTCGGCGCAAACATGGTCGAGGTATGATACTGCGTGATCACGAACGATGCCCCGATCGAACCGATGGCAAGACGCGCCAGCAGGAAAGTTTCATAGCTGTCGGCAAGCCCGATCAGCATGACCGGCAAGGAACCCAGAACCAGCAACGCCGTATAGGTCTTGCGCGGGCCGATTTTATCGCAAAGCGGCCCGATCAGAAGGCGCACAAGAACGGTAATCGCGACAGACGCGATGATGGTATTGCCGATTTCACCCTTGGTCAGGCCAAGATCGTCACGCACAAGCGGCATCAGCGGTGCGATACCGAACCAGCCAAAGAAACACAGGAAGAACGCAAGCCAGGTCAGGTGGAAAGTCCGCATCTGGACAGTCTTGAGACTGAAGAGATTGATCCGCGGAGCCTTGTTTTTGATTTCCATAACAATGAAGCCCTTCGTTTGGGTCACTCCGAACCGGTTTCCCGGTTGTCGCGACCGACGGTTATTTCCCCAAGGGCCGCACGCTTCATCAGATGGATTCCGCTGGCGGCCCGTCATTCGTTTCGACTGCGGCTGCGCCATCGTTGCGCGCCAAAATCAAACGTCTGATCGCCCGCCATTGGACGAAGAACTGTGAGTCACCCGTCATTGGGCCTGCTTCCGTCGAAGCGGCTCACACGAAACAAGTTGTGCAAACCGCGCGCCAATTTTTTCGCAACGCGGAAATTTTCAAATAATTCCCTGAAATTCAATACAATTTATCCACCGCAATTGCACAGACGAAAAACCCACCCTGTCTGAAAGCAGTGTATTTGCACATTTTTTAATCTCATCATTTTACGTGTGGTTATTTTTTAAACAATCACAGGTTTCGTGCAATTTTTGCTTATCCTGCAGGCATCAAAAATATTATTTTAAATCAGTATTTTGCAAGTTTTTCGGCGCAATCTGCAGTTCTGGCACGCAACTTGTATAGTAAGGGACAAGAGCGCGGGCAAGGTCGCCTGCTGCCACGGCAGAAATGCCAAACCCCTATATAGAATCCAATGGCGGGTTCACCCGGATAACGACGTCCGTTGCGAGATTGCCTTTTTGACAGGCAGTGCGCACCGGGCGTTTTTTTTTGCCAATTCGCTTCCCGCGATCAGGAGCCAGAGACAAATGAACCACGTCCCTGCAGCACTTACCAAGAAACCCCGCCTTGTCGTCATCGGCAACGGCATGGCCGGCATGCGCACCGTCGAGGAAATCCTCGGTCGCGCCCCTGACAAATATGAAATCACCGTTTTCGGGGCCGAGCCACGCGTGAACTATAACCGCATCATGCTCTCCCCGCTTCTGTCGGGCGAAAAGGAATTCGACGATATCGTCATCAACACCGCCGAATGGTATCAGGAAAACCGCATCCATCTGTTTTCCGGCGATCCGGTGATTGAAATCGACCGCACCCGCAAGGTCGTCATTTCGAAAAGCGGCACCGAAACTGCCTATGACCAGCTTCTGCTGGCCACCGGGTCCGACCCGATCATGATCCCGGTCCCCGGCCACAAGCTTTCGGGCGTTGTCACCTTCCGCGATGTCGATGATGTCGATACCATGCTGAAAACCGCGGCGAATGGCGGCCCTGCTGTCGTCATCGGTGGTGGCCTTCTGGGTCTTGAGGCCGCCGTCGGCCTGCAGGCGCGTGGCATGTCGGTCACGGTCCTGCATCTGGCGGGCCATGTGATGGAACGCCAGCTTGATCCGTCGGCCGGTTACCTTCTCGCGCAGGAACTTGGCCGTCGGGGCATCAATGTCATTACCGAGGCCGACACCGCCGAAATCGTCGGAACCGATTGCGTAACCGGCGTCCGGCTTAAAGACGGGCGCATGATCCCGGCTGATCTGGTGGTCATGGCTGTTGGCATCCGCCCCAACGGGCGCCTTGCCGCAGACGCGGGACTGACCGTCGAACGCGGCATTGTCGTTGACGATGTCATGACCACCAGTGATCCGGATATCTTTGCCGTTGGCGAATGCGTACAGCATCGCGGCCAGTGCTACGGCCTTGTTGCGCCGCTGTTTGAAATGGCAAAATCCTGTGCCGATCATCTGGCCGAAATCGCAACCGATGGCTATGCCGGTTCGGTGACCTCGACCAAACTGAAAGTCACCGGGGTTGATGTTTTTTCCGCCGGTGATTTTTCCGGCGGCGGCGAAACCGAAGAAATCGTCTTCCGCGATGCCGGACGCGGCGTTTACAAACGCATCGTTCTGGAAGACGGCAGGATCAAGGGTGCCGTCCTTTATGGCGATACATCCGATGGCGGCTGGTATTTCCAGCTGATGAAAGATGCTCAGGACGTGACCGAGCTTCGCGATACCCTCGCCTTTGGTCAGGCCTTCGCCGGGGGATCCGCCGGAAACCCTCTTGATGCCGTTGCCGCCCTGCCAGACGACGCAGAGATTTGTGGCTGCAACGGCATTTGCAAGGGAACCATCGTTTCCGCCATCACCGAAAAGGGCCTGACAACGCTTGACGAGGTCAAAGGCCATACCAAGGCATCCGCATCCTGTGGTTCATGCAGCGGCCTTGTCGAAAACCTTCTGGCGGCAACCCTTGGCGGTGATTATCAGGCGGCTGCGGTCAAACCGATCTGCACCTGTACCGATCATGACCATGACAATGTCCGTCGCCTGATCAAGGCCAAGGAACTGAAATCCATGCCTGCCGTCATGCAGGAACTGGAATGGAAATCATCGGACGGCTGTCATGTCTGCCGTCCGGCGCTGAACTATTACCTGCTGGCCGCATGGCCGGGGGAATATGTCGATCATGGTGCGTCGCGCTTCATTAATGAACGCGTCCACGCCAACATTCAGAAAGACGGCACCTATTCGGTGGTGCCCCGCATGTGGGGTGGCCTGACCAACCCGCGCGAATTGCGCGCCATTGCCGATGTCGCTGACAAATTCGATATCCCGACCGTCAAGGTCACCGGCGGGCAGCGCATTGACCTTCTGGGTGTCAAAAAGGAAGACCTGCCTGCCGTCTGGGCCGATCTGAATGCGGCCGGGATGGTTTCGGGTCATGCCTATGGCAAGTCCCTTCGCACGGTCAAAAGCTGTGTCGGCCAGGAATGGTGCCGCTTTGGCACCCAGATGTCCATGAGCATGGCCGTCGACCTTGAAAAAATGACCTGGGGTTCGTGGATGCCCCACAAATTCAAGATGGCCGTATCAGGTTGCCCGCGTAACTGCGCCGAAGCCACGATCAAGGATTTCGGCGTTGTCGCAACCGATGGCGGCTGGGACCTGCATGTGGGTGGCAATGGGGGCATTCATGTCCGCGCGACCGAACTTCTGTGCAAGGTCACAACCGATCAGGAAGTAAAAGAATATTGCGGTGCCTTCATCCAGCTTTACCGCGAAGAAGCCCGCTATCTGGAACGTACTGCCCCGTGGATCGAACGTGTCGGCCTGAAACATGTCCAAGAACGTGTGGTCGATGATGCCAAAAATCGCGCCGCCCTGTTTGAACGTTTCATGGAAAGCCAGAAAACGGCGCAGGTCGATCCGTGGGCCGAGCGCGCCAGCCAGGGCGTGGATGCGCACGAATTCAAATCCCTTTCCCTGATCGCAGCGGAGTAACGGCAATGACGGATATCGTAAACTGGGTAAATGTCGGACCGGTCGCCAATATCCCGCTTCAGGGGGCCCGCACCTTTCAGACCGAAACTGATCGCATCGCGATTTTCAGAACCCTTGATGATCAGGTCTATGCCCTTCTGGATCGCTGCCCGCACAAGGACGGGCCGCTGGCACAGGGGATCGTGCATGGCCATTTCGTCACCTGCCCGCTGCATAACATGGTCTTTTCGCTTGAAACCGGCGAGGCACAGGGCCCCGATGACGGCTGTGCTGCCAAGGTGGAGCTGCGCGTCATTGACGGCACGGTGCATATCGGCCTGACGGCGGAACAAATCGGTCTGCGCCATGCGGGGTGAGGTTAAAACCACCTGTCCTTATTGCGGCGTTGGCTGCGGCCTGATCGTCTCCCCCACCCGGGACGGCTGGGCGGTCGGGGGCGACCCCGATCACCCGGCTAACCGGGGCCGGTTATGCTCAAAGGGTGCCGCCCTGATCGATACGATCACCGCCGAGATGAAGCGCGATTTCCGCCTGCTGAAACCCGAAATCGACGGCAAAACCGTCGACTGGCCAACCGCAACACAGGAAACCGCGGATCGCCTGCGCGCGACCATCCAGAAACATGGCCCGAAATCGGTGGCGTTCTATGTTTCCGGTCAACTTCTGACCGAGGATTATTATATCGCCAACAAGCTGATCAAGGGCTTCATCGGGTCGCCGCATATCGATACCAATTCCCGGCTATGCATGGCATCAACCGTGGTCGGGCACAAACGCGCCTTTGGCGCCGATGTCGTGCCGGGATGCTACGAAGACCTCGAAATTGCCGATCTGGTCGTCCTGACCGGATCAAACCTGGCATGGTGCCATCCGGTCCTGAACCAGCGTTTGCGCGCAGCCAGGGAAAAGCACGGCACCAAGATCGTCGTGATCGATCCGCGCAAAACCGCAAGCTGCGACATCGCCGATCTGCACCTGCCAATCAAACCGGGCAGCGACGTTGCCCTGTTTAACGGGCTGTTGGCATGGCTTGACCAGAACGGTCATTGCGACCTTCAATATGTCGCCCGCCATGTCAGCGGCTATGAAACCGCCGTCGCCGAGGCACGCGCGGACTGCCCCGATATCGAGAGTACAGCCAAAAAATGCGGCCTCGATTATCCCTCCGAGATCAGCGCGTACACCGATCATGACGGCTCGGGTCTGGGGAAACTGGAAACGTTCTTTAACTGGTTTGCCGCCTTTGACCGCACGGTCACCGTGTTTTCACAAGGCGTCAACCAGTCCAGCAGCGGCTCTGACAAGGTCAATGCGATCATCAATACCCATCTGGCGACCGGACGGGTCGGCAAACCGGGATCAAGCCCGTTTTCCGTCACTGGCCAACCCAATGCCATGGGCGGGCGCGAGGTCGGCGGTCTTGCCAACCAGCTTGCCGCCCATATGGACCCGAACGATGTTAACGACGTTGACCGCGTCCGCCGGTTCTGGAAATCCGATATTCTGGAACCGGGCGAGGGATACAAGGCGGTCGATATGTTCCGCGCCATCGAACGCGGTGAAATCAAGGCCGTCTGGGTCATGGCAACCAATCCCGCCGTCAGCCTGCCCGATGCGGACCGCGTCCGTCTTGCCCTGTCGCGTTGCCCGCTGGTGATCGTATCGGACACGGTGAATGACACCGACACGCTGCGTTATGCCCACATCAAACTGCCCGCCGCCGGGTGGGCTGAAAAATCCGGCACGGTTACCAATTCCGAACGCCGCATTTCCCGTCAACGTCCGTTCCGCGAATTGCAGGGCGACGCCAAACCCGACTGGTGGATCATGACGCAGGTCGCACGCGCCATGGGCTATGGCAAGGCGTTCAAATACCGCGATCCTGCCGATATTTTCGCCGAACATGCCGCCCTGTCGGAATTTGAAAATGACGGCATGCGCGCCTTTGATATCGGCCAGTGGCACAAGGCAAAGAAATCAACCTATGACACCATGGAACCCTTCCAATGGCCCGCATCGCGCAAACATCAGCCCGCTGGCGGCGCCGAACGCCTGTATGGCAATGGCATTTTCACCACCTCAAATGGGCGGGCCCGTATGCTGGCGGTTACGCATAAACTGCCCATGTCGCAACCGGGCAAGGAATTCCCGCTGATCGCCAATAGTGGCCGGTATCGCGACCAATGGCACACCATGACCCGTACGGGCACCGCCGCGCGCCTTTCGGCCCATCGGCCCGAACCGCTGCTCGAAGTCAACACCCTTGATGCCAAGCGTTACAAGCTGACCGATGGCGGCCTTGCCCGGATCAGAAGCAAACGCGGCACCGCCCTGATGCGGGTATCCGTATCAGACGCCCAGATGCCCGGCGAAGTTTTCATGCCGATGCACTGGAACGATGTTTATTCATCGGCGGGCGGTATCGGGCGTTTGCCAACCGCGCATGTTGATCCCTTTTCCGGGCAACCCGAAACCAAACATATTCCGGTTTCCATCGAACCGTTTGAACCGCTGTGGCAGGGATTGCTGTTTTCCAACACGCCGGTTGATCTTTCAAACCTGCCCTATTGGGTGGCGGCAACCGGTCCCGGCTGCATGATTTATGAAATCGCCGGTGACAGGCCCTGCCTGTTCAAATCCATGCTGCCGATGGCCGCCAACAATACCGGCGAAGAAAACGCCATCGAACACATCATCGAATATAACGACGGGAAAAAAGGCGTTCATCGCTATGCCCGCCTGAATGGCGACCGCATCACGGGTGCGCTTTTTGTCGGCCCGGATCGCCCCGCCCTTGGCCGGGACTGGATATCGGCACTGCTTGGCAATGATGCGATCAGCGGCGCGGAACGCAATGCGCTTCTGGCGGGCCGCATGCCCTATGCCGGGGCGATCAATGATCGTTTGATCTGTTCGTGCTTCTCGGTCGGGCTGGCCGCCATCACGCGCGCCATCCATGACCAGAACGCGGTCAGCACCGCCGATATCGGCCGCCTGTTGCAAGCCGGAACCGGATGCGGGTCCTGCCTGCCCGAACTCAAGGAGATTCTTGATGACGCATTACCGCGCGCCGCAGAATAAGCAGCAGTATAAAACGGCCAAACCCGAAAACCTGTATGGCCTTGAAACGGAAAACCGGGAAACCTTCCCCTTCTTTCCGGCCTTCGTTCATGTCACCGGCAAAAAGGTCATCGTGCTGGGCGGGGGCGAGGTCGCGGCGGGCAAACTCCGCCTGTTGCTTCGCAGTCAGGCCGACATTACCGTCATCGCCCCGGAACTGTGCACCGACATCGCAACGATGACCGATACCGGCGCTATCCACTGGGAAGCAGCCCCGTTTGTCGATACCATGCTAAACGGTGCGGTGATGATCTTTGACGCCGCCGATGACATGCACCTGACCCGCCGAGTCAAGGTCGCGGCCAAACGGCGCAACATCCTTTTGAATGTTGTCGACAAAACCGAACATTGCGATTTCATCGTGCCTGCAATCCTTGACCGGGCACCGGTGATGGTCACCATTTCGACCGGGGGCTGCGCCCCGGCACTGGCCCGCATCATCCGCCAACGCCTTGAAACCACCCTGCCCGCCTCGATGTCACAATTGGCAAGCCTCGCCCGCAGCGCCCGCCGTCGCGTCGCCGCCCACCTGCCCGACAATGTCGCAAGACAACGGTTCTGGACGCATTTTTTCCAGAACGGATTACAGGACACCCACCTGACGCAAAGCACCCCGCAGGATCTTGACGCCGCCCTGATCCGCTTCGTCCCCGAAGGCAGTTCCGCCACCGTCCCGGGCGGCCAGATCCTGCATGCCGATGTCACGGCCGACAATGCCTTTGATCTTGCCCACGGCATTGCACGCGCGATTGAAACATCGGACATCATCTTCCACATGCCCGGCATCGCCGCCGAAATTCTGGGTCTTGCCCGCCGCGACGCCACCGTGATCGAACTTGAAAGCAGCGGCGATGACGGAAACATCGATAACGACGCCCGCGAACGCCTGAAACACCAGGCCGCCTTTTTCGCCCGGCAAGGCAGCAATATCACCTGCCTGTATCGAAACTAACGCTTCAAAAACCGGGCCAGTCCGTCCATCGCCCTGTGAATGCTGTCTTCCGATACCGCATAACAGGCGCGGATATGGCCTGCCCCCTCTGGCCCGAATGCCTCGCCGGGCGCAAGGCCGATACCCTCGGACAGCAAAAGATCCTTGGTAAAGGAAAGCGTATCCTCAACGCCATCAACCCGGAAAAACGCATAGAACGCGCCGTCTGCTTCGGGCAGGTGGATGCGGTTCATGTCGCGCAAGCGTTCGATTATTGCTGCGCGTGCACGGCTATATCTGGCGCGCGAAGTTGTGACAAATTCCTCGCCCTGTTCAAGGGCGACAATGCCTGCCTGCTGAATGAACCCCGCCGGACAGGACACATTGAATTCCATCAGCTTTTCAAGTTCACTGCCAACCCCCTTGGGTGCAGTGATCCAGCCCAACCGCCAACCTGTCATCGCCCAGCTTTTGGAAAAACTGTTGATCACCATGATCCGCGTATCATCGCTGACATAGGGCACAAATGACGGTGCCACATCCGATCCGTCATAGATCAGGCGCGCATAAACCTCATCCGCGATCAGCCAGATACCCCGTTCAGTGGCAAATTCGACCAGCTTTTTCTGGTCCTCGGCGGGCATCACCCAGCCGGTCGGATTATTCGGCGAATTGATCAGGATCGCGCGCGTATCGGGCGCACAGGCGGCAATGAATTCATCGATATCAAGCTGCCAGCCGTCGTTCCCGGACCGCAACGGCACGGTTGTCACCTGCGCACCCAGAACCTTTGGCATCGCAACAATGTTGGGCCAGATCGGGGCTGTGGTCACCATCCTGTCGCCCGCCTTCAGGATCGACTGCATCGCAATCATCAGGGCATTTAACCCCGATACCGTCACGGTGATGTTTTCACGATCCAGTGCCGTGCCATAAAGACGATTGCCATAAACCGCCAGCGCATCGCGAAGCGGTGTGATCCCCCGGTTGGGCTGATAGAAAGTATCCCCCGCCTCAAGGGCCGCAATCGCCGCCTTGCGAATGAATTCCGGGGTTGGCTGATCAGGTTCGCCAAACCATAGCGGCACGATATTTTCGCGCCCCATGCCCAGATGGGCGACTTCGCGGATCAGCGACGCCCCGATATCGCGGACATCCTTGCGGATACCGTCTACCGCAAAGGAAGAAGTCGGGATAACGTTCGAAACGGACATATGGAGCGCCCCGATAAAAATTGAATTACCATACAGACAACAGCCAATCCCGTTTTCAACGCCCCGTCAATCGGGCAATTTCCAATCGGCATCATCACGCGTGCATGATTGCCCCAAAGACCGTGATAGGATTATGATGCGCCTGCAATGATTTAACCGGAAACCAGAATGTTTGATGCCCGCCTGCGCCCCCTGATCGACAAACCGCTCAATGCCGTTGCCCGCCAGCTATCGGGAAGTGGCATCACGCCCAACATGGTCACCGGCCTTGGTTTTGTCTTTGGTCTTCTGGCTGCCGCCGCACTCGCCTTCCGGCTTGATCACATCGCGCTTGGCCTGATTTTGCTCAGCCGCATCATGGATGGTCTTGATGGCGCCGTTGCCCGCCATACCCAGCCGCGATCCCGCCATGCCGGGTCAAAATCACAGGAAAGCGACCTTGGCGGCTATTACGATATTGTCGCTGATTTCCTGTTTTATGCTGGCATCATTCTGGCCTTTGCCATCGGGCGGCCGGAACACGCGCTGATGGCGGCGTTCCTGATTTTCTGTTTTGTCGGCACCGGATCAAGTTTTCTGGCCTATGCGATCATCGCGGCCAAAACCGGCCGCAACCATGAAACACAGGGCAAGAAAAGCTTCTATTACCTGACCGGCATTACCGAAGGCAGCGAAACCATCCTGATTCTTGTGCTAATATGCGTTTTCCCGCAATGGTTTAATCAGATTGCCGGGATTTTCGGGGCGTTATGTCTTCTGACGACGGCGGGCCGCGTGATGCAGGCACGTCGGGACTTCGGATAAGGCAAATATCCCACGTTGGGGAAACTTGAAGTCGTGATCGGCGCGCGCCATATCAAACAGTCTTATAACACAAACAATAATCTTCTTTTTCAACCGGTTCGGCAAAATATGAACAAGCACGAAGATCGCGCATCAAGACCGGTAAAGAAGCCCGGATTGTCCATCCGTTTTTGCACCATCACCGCCGCGGCCATGATGCTGTTTGGCTGCGATGATAGCGGCCCGATCAAAATCGGTTTCATCGCTGGTATTTCCGGTGACGGTGCCGATACCGGGATCGCGGCCCTTCACGCGATGGAACTTGCCGCCCAGCAGGTCAACGAAAAAGGCGGCATCCATGGCCGGTCGCTTGAAATCATTGCCCGCGATGATAAAAAAAATCCGCAAACCGCGCAGGATGCGGTTCACGAATTCAAGGAACTTGGCGTCACCGCGATCATTGGCCCGATCATCAGCTCAATCGGCATGGCGATGCTGCCGGTGATCAACGAACTTGATATCGTGGCCATATCGCCCACCGCCTCCGCCGCAGAATTCGCCGGCCTTCGCGATAACTTTTTCCGCATGAATTCGACAACCCGTGAAAATGCCGATGCCTACGCCAGACGCAATATCGACAAGGGACGCATGCGCATTTCGCTTGCGCTGGACGGTGAAAACGAAGCTTTCACCGAAAGCTGGTATCGTGAATTTCTGCTGACCTTTGACAAGCTTGGCGGTCGGGTCCTTTCAAAAGTCTGGTTCAACACCGCCGATACCAACAAACCGGATGTCGCCCGGCAACTTCTGGCCGATAATCCCGATGCGATCATCTTTGTTGCCAACGGTGTAGACAGTGCCGAACTGGCAAAGGAAATCCGCGAAACGGATCGCGATATCCCGCTTTCGACCGCCGAATGGGCCGGCACAGAACAATTGATCACCTTCGGCGGGGACGCTGTCGAAGGCATGGAACTGCTGCAAACCTATGATCGTTATGCCACCAACCCGCGCTACCAGAAATTTGTCGCCGATTACCGTCAGAAATTCAATGAACAGCCTGGCTATACAAGTGTCCTGGCCTATGATGCGATGACCGTTTTGGTCGCAGCCCTTGAAACCCGGGCACCCGATCAACCGCTTTCCGATGCCCTTGCAACCCTGCCACCGCAACAGGGCCTGCATCAGGAATTGATGTTTGATCAGTTCGGCGACGGCAAACGTGATGCCTATTTCGTAAAAATCAAAAACGGGCAGTTCATTCTGGAATAAAAAAAGCCCCGACGGATCGGGGCTTTTGTTGGTCTGGATTGACAGATCAATGATCTGATTCTTCGACAAAATTCTCAGAAAGGCCGGTATCATATTCCATGCCCTCGCGGGTCAGAACGATGCTGGCCGGATACCCTTCGCGCGCCAGTCCCTTGCGCGCCAAAGCCACCCAGACCGCCGGATTGGCAAAGCCGCTGGCGTCGCGCGCGGCAACCACAAACTTGCCGACATGAACATGATCCCCATGCGCATGCGGAATACGCAAAAGGGTCGCATCGCCGGTAGCCTCATCAATCGAACCCGAATTCGGGTCCTTGGCGATAATCTGCGCCAGCACAAGCGTGCGCAGCTGCAGGTTATTGAGCTTCAGCGGATTTTTGCGTTGTACCGGCATAATGTCGTCCTGATGATTTGAAACTGTTGGCCCACATATCTGCGAGTGCGCGCAAATATTCAAGCCCTGATTTGTTTATCACGCACCACCTGCCAGCATTTTGCGTAATTTCCGGTCACGCTTTAAATGCCATTCGCGGCTCATCGCCTCGCCAAAGGTGCGGAACCGTTCGACATAAACAAGGTCCCATTGCCGCCCGCGCGTCGTCTTTGCCCCCTTGCCACTGTTATGCGTGGCAAGCCGCGCCTCGACATCGGTTGACCAGCCGACATAGGTGCGCGGGCGGGGAACCTCCCGCTCGCGCAACACATAGACAAAGGTGAATGACGCCATGCTAGCACCACCCTTTGCGCCGGGCATTTGGTGATATGCTGGATTTCGTTGCAGACCGCCCTGTAGCGAAAGACGACATATCAGCCCATGGTGGAGTTGAAGGCCCCACCATCAAGCAGTACATTCTGTCCGACCATAAACTTTGCATGCTCGCTGCACATGAAGGCACAGGTTGCCCCGAAATCAATCGGATCACCAAAACGCCCGGTCGGAAGACCCGCCTGCGTTTTGGCGCGCGCCTCGTCAAGGCTGATATCCTCGTTCTTCGCCCGATTGGTCATCAATGCATTGATACGATCAGTATCATGCTGCCCCGGCAGCAGGTTATTCATGATCACGCCATCCTTGGCCACCTGGCGTGCGGTCCCGGCCACAAAGCCGGTCAACCCGGCCCGTGCCGCATTCGAAAGCCCCAGATGCGGGATTGGCGATTTGACCGAACCCGACGTGATATTAACAATCCGGCCCCATTTGCGCGAAATCATGCCCGGCAGAACCGCCGTCGCCAGCAGGATCGGGGTCAGCATGTTGGACTGAACCGCGGCTTCCCATTCGGCCTGCCCCCAGTCGGACCAGACACCGGGCGGCGGACCACCGGCATTATTCACCAGAATATCGGGCATGCCTTCGGCCGCCAGAACCTTGTTGCGGCCCTCTTCGGTGGTGATGTCACACGCAACCGTCGTGACTTTCACGCCAAACGTATCGCGAATATATTCCGCCGTTTCGTTTAACGGCCCTTCGGAACGCGCATTCAGCGTCAGATCAACACCGGCCTCGGCCAGCTTGATCGCGCATCCACGACCAAGTCCCTTTGATGACGCGCAGACAATCGCCTTGCGGCCCTTGATTCCCAGATCCAATGGATCCTCCCATTCTGGAGTTCTTGCAATGGCAGGAATTTAGACCGCACGCCTTCAAGGGTCAAACGCACTTCCACAATTTGGAATGATTTAAAAACCGAATATTCCAAAACACACGAGCAATGCGCACAATCATTGTGTTCTGCAGCTTGGGAAAGGAAGCATTTTGTAACGTATCGGACGTTTCCGAGCCACAAAGTGCTGTCTTCTGTTGCAGGCTATTGGTTTGTATCTTACCGTATAGGTAATAAACAGGCAGCCTGAATCAAAGGCTTAGATCGTCTCGGTTGCTTGCTAGGGACACAGCATAGCGCATGGTATTGCATTCGAAATTCACAGTAATTCGGTCAAAAGATTTGGCTGAGCTACAGGAATTCGTTTCTGATTTTTCTTCACCACTGCGACTGAGGATCAATCGAAAAGGGGACGAGATTGATGCCGATATGGCGCTTGCCATGATCGGGAACCAACCGTTTTTGCATGGAACGTTCGGGACTGCACGTGTCGACTGGCAGTCTGCCGGGGAAGGCAGCGATACAATGATGCTGTTTGTCCCGACCGATGGTTGGGGCGAAATCACCCACCTTGGCCGCACGTGGGATCTGACACCCAACCAAGGCATGATGCGCGACCTAAGTATCGAGACAACAGCCTATCAGGAACAGTTTCATTCCTATGTCCTGCCGATCTCTAAAACCCGGATCAGGGAACATGCAAGAAACCTTGGTGGGGAGCTTATGGGACTTTACCCGATAGAATTTGATCCGGTTGCCAATCTTACGACCTCTGGTGGGCAAATGATCCGGCACTATATGCAATTTCTGGCAAGTTCCCTTAATCACGGGCTGATGGATAAGCCAAATAAATTAGTGACTTCACAGGCCTGCGATCTTTTGCTGACACATATACTGACCCAACTGAAAAGCAATGTGCAGGATATCCTCACCGGTCAGGAAGTTTCGCGTGTCGTTCCTCGCCATGTCAAGCGCGCTCAGGACTATATCCATGCGAACCCGTCTGAAACTCTTGACATGGTGTCATTGTCAGAAACTGCCGAGTGCAGTTACCGCACTTTGCAACGCGGCTTCATTAATGCCTTTGGGCTGACGCCGCGACAGTATATTCGCAAGGTTCGTCTACAGCTTGTTCGCAATGATCTGATGTCAACTGACGTCACGGACCCAGTTGCGACCATCGCCCGGCGATGGGGCTTTGGCCATATGGGACGTTTCGCACAGGAATATATACAAGAATTTGGCGAACGTCCGACCAAAACAGCACGCGAAGCGTAGGCCAAAATATCCGATTTCGGACACCACTATCCACTTCACGACAAAAAGTAATCGTCGCAGAAATCCGCGATTGTATGACGCGTGGTTGTTACCTACACCACGTGGCAACAGGCGCTGGGAAAACAGCGCAAAAACAATTCAACAGGATGTCGGACAAGCTTTGTCATTTTCTGAAAGGCTTCTGCAAGGTCACCCGATGAAGATCGCTTATATACGCCCCCGGTTTTCCGCGTGGCTGGTGCTGATGGCACTTGCCTGTCCAATGGAAGAGGCCAAGGCAGAAGAAGGCGACACTCCCAAATGGGGACCGCATCTTGACCTTGAAGGCAAGGCAGGCACAAACCGTAATCTGGGTGAAGTCGATCTTTTCATGCCGCTTCTTCAGAATGAAGATACGCTGTTCTTTACTAATTTACGTACGCGCATGGATGATGGCAGCAGTGTTGAAGGCAATTTTGGCGTTGGACTACGCCATATGCTTGGCAGTGGCTGGAATGTTGGCAGCATTGCTTATTTTGACCGGCGCAAAAGCGAATGGGATAATTATTACAATCAGATCACGCTGGGGCTTGAGGCCTTGTCCACCGATTGGGATTTTCGTAGCAACGCCTATATCCCGCAGGGAAGCCGTGTTCGCAGTGTTGACGCCTTGAACGAGGTCAGCCTGTCGGGCACAACCATCAGCTTCCGTGGCGGCGAAGAACGCAGCATGGCTGGCTTTGATGGCGAAATCGGTTGGCGTCTACCGGTCTATGAACCAGAAGAACCCCGGCAAATCAGACTGTTCGCCGGTGGATATCATTTCTTTGCCGACGAGGTCGCGGACATAACCGGTCCGCGACTGCGGGCTGAAATGGCATTCGACGAGGTCCCCTGGCTTTGGGACGGATCACGCTTTTCCATCGGCAGCGAATGGCAACATGACAATCCGCGCGGTTCACAAGGTTTCGTGACGGCACGCCTTCGTATTCCGCTGCAATTCTTTGGTTCAGGCCGTAAACGCCTGACACCGATGGAACGGCGCATGACTGATCCGGTGGTCCGTGACATTGATATTGTCAGCCAAGCTGGCGCCTTCGGCCCGGTTGAAACCGCCACAGAAACAGCCGATGGCCAAACTTTGACGGTTATCAACGCCTCATCGGTGGCCGATACAGGTGAATTCAATACTGCCCTAGGCACAGCAGGGGCCAATACGGTTATCATTGACGGAACAATTGATGTAACGACCCAAGTCAATATGGAAGCAGGTCAAACGCTGGTCGGGTCCGGCAATATCACAGTCAAATCCCCTTCCGGTCGCGAAGCGATCCTGACTGTCTCTGGCGGTAAAATCGCGGCGACGGACCAAAATAGCCCCTATGCTCTGTTAATGAGAGACAATACCAAACTGATCGGAATGACCGTCAGCAATTCGGATAACGGTGGGACTGGCATTTTTGCCGTTCGCGCTGACAACACAACCGGCGTCACAATCGAAAACAGTACGCTCACGGCCTTCGGTGCGACGGGGGGCGGCGTCGGCATTGATGCGCGTAATTCAACCAATCTGGTGGTTCGCAATAACACCATATCGCCATCATCAAATACCGCCGGTGCGGTCGGAATTATCATTTCAAATTCCACCAACCCCACCATTGCCAACAACACGTTTTCGTTTTCAACAGGCACCCTTAAAACTGTTATTTCTTCTAGTGGCGCAGGAACAACAAGCTTCAACGCTGCCTCTACCGGGAACACGACAAATGATGGCAGTTGTAACCTTTCCGGTGCAACGACAGGCTCTGTGGGCTTTAGCACCATCAACTGCCAATAGATCAAACGTTTGTTAATCGATTAAATGCAAAACGTTTTAACCAAACACCGTATCATGCGCCGCGACATAGGCCATGGCGGCCTTTGAAACGTCACTGGCCGTCATACCGGGCTTATAGATGCCGGACCCAAGCCCAAAACCGTCACAACCGGCCTTGGCATAGGTCGCAAAATCATCCGGCCCGACCCCGCCAACCGCATAGACCGGCATGTCTTTTGGCAATACGGCGCGCATTGCCTTGATGCCCTCCGCACCGATGATGCTGGCCGGAAAGATTTTAAGCCCGCTTGCACCGGCCCTGATCGCGGCAAAACATTCGCTCGGTGTCAGAACACCGGGCCACGATCCAAGGCCCAATTCCTTGGTTCTGGCGATCACCTCGATATCGCAATTGGGCGATACGATGAATTCACCCTTGGCCGACCTGACCCGTTCGACGTCTTCAGCTGTCAAAACCGTCCCCGCCCCGATCAATGCCGCCGCGCCAACTTCATCCTTCATCGCCGCAATGCTTTTAAGCGGTTCGGGGGAATTGAGCGGTACCTCGATCATGGTGATCCCGGCATCCACAAGCGCGCGTGCCGTCCCGGCCGCCTCATCGGGTTTCACCCCGCGCAGGATGGCAATCAGCTTGCGATGGGAAACCGTTTCCACCGCGTCCGTGATCTGTGAATTTACCGAAGTCGGATATGCCATGTTACACCTGCGAAACCTTAAAAAACCAAAATACTGTTATGCGTTGCGGATGACCTGATGCGCGGTCGCAAGACCGGCAATCGTGATCGCCTGTCCATCAACGGCATGCGCATCAAAACCATGCACCGCCAGCGCCTTGCGATACAAACCGGCAAGCTTGCCATCCCCGATCAGGGCAATCTGCGCATTTCCGTCCAGCGCGCCAACGACATCGGCAATTTCCGAACCGATCACAGCCCCGGAAAGAACCGCGGCACCCGCAACATTTGCGGCATTCGCATTGCCGACCAGCCCGCTTGCACGCACCGTAAACAGCTTGTGCAGGAAACCGGTCGGTGCATCGGATGCATCGCGCACAGCCGCCTCAAACACCGCATCATCCCATCGATCATCCATCGAATGACGCAGGATTGATTGCCCCGATAACAGGGCAAAAACCTCGCCGCTCATATAGGTTCTAAATCCAAGGATCGCTCCGCCCGAAACCCGCGCCCATTTCGAATGGGTTCCCGGCAAACAGACCCAGCCATCAAAGCCCGGATGCGACGCCATGAACCCGACAAGCTGGGTTTCCTCGCCGCGCATCACATCGGGATCATCAACCTGTTTAAGGCCCGGCAAGATCGCAACATCAATCCGCGGATCGGAAATATCGGGCCGAACAGCCCCCGATGCCAGTTCTTCGGGGCGCACCGGCACGGAACAATAAGGCGCTTCAAGCCACCCCTGCTTTGCCCCGGCCATGCCGCAAATCACAACCCGCATCCGATCAGATACCCCGGACGGCAACCACCGACCAATCAGATCGATCAGAACGCCCTCAAACCCAAGTGCCGCATCCGCCGCAATCGCATTCATGCCAAGCGGGCTTGATACCTGATCAAGGATATTGGTGTGATCATCGATCGCCCATGCCCGAACGTTGGATGTTCCCCAATCCACGGCAATCCATGCGGCGGAAGATTTAAGTTCCGATTGTGACACGACCACCCTGCCCTCAAACGTTATGATTTGTTTGAATTCCTCATACTATTTGCAACAGGGCCGGTCAATCTGCGTCTGCACGGATGATCGGTTGAATGGCGGGATCATTGCACCCAATCACTGCGCCAGATCACTGAGCAAGAAGCTCCTGATGCGAACGCCAGTTCTGCGCTTCGATAAACACCTTCGCGACACCGGGAATGGCGGACCGAATATCTGCTTCGACCTGGGAAACGGTGGCCTCTATCTGGTTCGAACTGATATTGTCCTGAAAATCGACACTGATACACACCATAAGGCTCTGTGGCCCCTGATGCAGGGTGATGATTTCATTGGCGCGCTTAATCCCCGGAATGGCATTCACCATTGCAGTGATCTTTGACCGGGTTTCGGCCGTGGCACTTTCACCGATCAGCAATCCCTTGCATTCGACCGCCAGGAAGAACGCCGTAACCGCCAGAATGACGCCAATCGCCACCGATGCAATCCCGTCCAGAAGCGGCATATCAAGAATATAGGCCGCCGATATCCCGCAAAACGCAACGATCAGGCCAAGCATGGCCGCACTGTCTTCAAACAGGATCACGATCACGGTCGGGTCTTTGGTATCGTGGATCGCCTTGAAAATCGGGGTATCAGGGTGCTGCGCGACAAAGGCCAGATAAGCCGTCCGGAACGCTGCCCCTTCCAGCAGCATGGCAATGACAAGGATCGACAGCACGACGTGATAGGTCATGACCTCGAACCCGCCGAAGCTGGCAACCATATGAATATCAAGCGCATGGGGATGAATGATCTTGTCCACTCCTTCCCAGATCGAAACCCCGGCGCCAAGGCCGAATATCATCACCGCCACCAGAAACGACCAGAAATAGGTTTCCTTGCCATAACCAAGCGGATGCTGTTTGTCGGGTTGCTTGTTTGACAACCGGATGCCAAGCAGAAGCAATCCCTGATTTCCGGTATCGACCAGCGAATGAATGCCTTCTGACAGCATCGCGGCAGACCCGGTAACCGCCGCCCCGCCAAACTTGGCAACGGCGATCAAAAAATTGGCGGCAGCAGCCATGTAAATGGCGCCTTTTGACGAATGAGACATGGTGTGGTGGCTTCCGGGTTTGGTTGTTGTCAGGGTTGGGACCTAGAACTGGAAAGGGATTGATCGGCCGATCTGTCGTGATCAGAAAATCCAGATTGTGCAACAGTCTAACCTGTTTTCGCGAAATGTCATTGCTGGCAGAAAAATCAGGCCCAGACAGATGTGGGCGATTTTAAAACGTCGGCACGGTTTTGATGTTCCCGCCCTCTCATGGAACACCCGTCTCAAAACCCCGCCCAGGACGCCATATTCCATAAGGAGTAATTCCTGCCCCTGATCCGACCGGCGAAACCAAAACGCCCTGTTTTCAACGGATAACAACCGATCATGGCGATCAGGCCCCCAATGTTACACTCTTGCGTCGCAATTTTACTGTGTGATTGCCTCAAGGTTCCTGCCACCTGTCGTCCAATTCGCAATAGATTTTCAAATCTTTTTAATCGCCCGTTGCACATCAAGGGCGAATGAAGAGCAGGTTACCTGCCGCATGAAAAGAGGGAGACTTTGGGTGCAATTGACAGCCCGTGCCGCACACAAGACAGGCATCCCGTGTGCGGGCGCTTGTTTTTCAAATGCCCGCCCCCCTGTTCCCAACAGCCGGGGATTGGTCGCAATGCGCCACCGGGCAGCGTTTCCATGTGCCTTTGCCCTGTCAGTTCGCTGCTGTGACAAACGCCTGAAACCGGCCACTGATTTCGTCCGAAGACAGAAATTCGCTGCATCTTGTTTCCTTGCACCCAAGACAGGTCCATCATTCACTCATTCCGCAAGGACCGCCAAAGTCCTTCTCCCGTGACACCCCTCATGAGTTGAGGTACCGATCATGCGTTTTTCTTCTGACATACAAGAACTCGTGTCGCGCCGCGAGAAAGGCAAAAGCCTTGAAGCGCCGTTTTACAATGCCCCGGAAATCCTTGATCTGGATATAGAGGTCATTTTCAACCAGCACTGGATTTTCGTCGCGGTCGAACCGGAACTGCCCGAACCCGGCGACTGCATCACGGTCGAAGTCGGGCGCGCATCCATCCTGCTTCTGCGCGGCGACGATATGGAAATCCGCGCGTTTCACAATGTATGTCGCCACCGCGGGGCAAAGCTGATCGACGAACGGGCCACCACCATCGGCAATATCGTCTGTCGTTATCACGGCTGGACCTATAACGAAGACGGCGACCTGATTCTGGCCGAACATATGGGCGCTGGCTTCGATAAAAGCTGCCACGGGCTTAAAACCGTCCATATCCGTTCCATCGCCGGACTGATTTTCATCTGCCTTGCCGACGAAGCGCCCAAAGATATCGATGAAATGGCCCGCGTGATGACGCCCTATATCGCGCCGCACGACATCGCCAATTGCAAGGTTGCCTTCACTTCTGATCTGATCGAGGAAGGGAACTGGAAGCTGACGATGGAAAACAACCGCGAATGCTATCACTGCGAAGCCAACCATCCGCAATTGACAGTGCCGCTTTCCGAATTCGGTTTTGGTTTCTCTCCCGATGAAATGGACGAACGCCGGTCCGAAGACGTCAAGAAATACACCAACGCGGTTGAAAACGATCATAAACGCTGGGAATCCTGCGGCCTGCCATCGGCCGAGGAAGATCACCTTTCCGATGTCACCGGCTTCCGCACCATGCGCCTGCCCCTGATGTGGGAAGGAGAATCCCAGACGCTCGATACCAAGGTCGCCTCCAAAAAGCTGCTTGGCAAGTTCACCGATCCAAAGCTTGGCGGGCTCAGCTTCTGGACGCATCCGAATTCGTGGCACCATTTCATGAGTGACCATATCGTCACCTTCTCGGTCCTGCCGCTGTCAGCCGACCGCACGCTGGTGCGCACAACCTGGCTGGTCCACAAGGATGCCATCGAAGGCGAAGATTACAATCTCGATAACCTGACCCAGGTCTGGAAAATGACCAACCAGCAGGACGCCGATCTGGTCCGTCTTGCCCAGCTTGGCAGTGAACAGCCATCCTACGAACCCGGGCCCTATTCAAGCTTTACCGAACCGCATGTCGAAGCCTTCTGTGACTGGTATATCGCACGGATGAAACAGCATCTGGCCAAAGACAAATCCGGGGCGGCCACCAAATGATGACGCAGACCAATCCACCGGCAACCGGCCAAGCCGCCCCGTCCGGCGACGATGAAAACTTTACCGAGGCCACCCGCATCCCGCTTTGGGACCCGGAACAGGATGACGTTCTGGTCTGTCGGCAGGTGCGGCAGGAAACCCATGACGTAAAGACATTCGTCTTTTCGGCCCGCGAACCGCGTGCGTTTCGCTTCTATCCGGGCCAGTACATGACGTTTGAATTGCCCGTCGAAGGCATGGTCACGCGCAGTTACACGATTTCGGGATCGGCCGCCCGCCCCTACCGGATCGAAATCACGGTCAAACGCGTACCGGGCGGCCCCGGTTCGAACTGGCTGCATGATTATATGCTGCCGGGCAAGGAGGTGAATGTTTCCGGCCCGTTCGGCGAATTCACCACCGACGCCACCGGCGAGGAAAAGCTTCTGTTCATTTCGGCTGGCAGCGGTATCACCCCGATGATGTCGATGACCCGCACGGCCTGCGATCTGTCCGAACCGTCGGATCTGTGTTTCATCCACGCCGCACGCACCCCGGCCGACATCATTTTCCGCGATGAACTCTCGCTTCTCGCGGCCCAGAACCCGGGCCTGAAACTTGCCTTCACCTGCAGTACGGCCGCCGCCCATCATAGCTGGAGCGGCTATACCGGCCGCTTCAACATCCAGATGCTGTCGCTCATGCTGCCCGATTTCAAGGAACGCAAGGTGTTCTGCTGCGGTCCTGCCCCCTTCATGGAAGGTGTCCGCAACATGCTGCGCGATACCGGTTTCGACATGGAGAAATATTACGAGGAAAGCTTCGACTTCGGCGCGGAAACCGCCGGAACCTTTGAAGAGCCTGTCGCGGCCCCGGAAATAAGCGGCCAGACTTTCCGGGTGAGCTTCACCAAAACCGGCCATGTTGTCGAATGTGGTCCGGGCATGACGGTGCTGTCAGCAGCCCGCGAGGCGGGGATATTGCCAATGTCCTCCTGCCAGCGCGGCATCTGTGGCACCTGCAAGTCAAAACTGATTTCCGGTGAAGTCGATATGCAACACGGTGGCGGCATCCGCCAGCGCGAAATAGATCAGGGAAAAGTCCTGATTTGTTGTTCGACACCTTTGTCGGACATCGAGGTCGAACTCTAAGACCTCTGCCTTACGCCCCGCACGTTAAGACAGTTCTGAACGAGCTCGCCTTTTGGCGTGCGTGGCACCTTTGATTCAAAATCACAAGAAGGGTCCAGCAAAAGGATCTCTCCTGACGGAATTTTTTCGCAGGTTCATAACAGGAGAATGCTTCATGAGTGACGTAAAAACAGCGGCAGAAGAAACGCCGCCAGAAGGCCAGATCGATACAGACTACAATATTGGTCAGGACAATATCGAAGGCAAACTGGGCCCCATCGGGTTCGATATCCATAACCCCGTCTTTGCCGTCTCCGCCCTGACCGTTATCGCGTTCGTTGCCTACACACTGCTGATGCCAGATCAGGCGAACTCTGTTTTCAGCCTGCTGTTCTCCGAAGTCACCCAGGGCTTCGACTGGTTCTTCATCGGTGCGGCCGATATTTTCGTAATCCTCTGCCTTGTCGTCGTCGTCAGCCCCTATGGCAAGGTCCGGCTTGGTGGACGGGACGCAACACCCGATTTCAGCTATCTAAGCTGGTTCTCCATGCTGTTTGCTGCTGGCATGGGTATCGGGCTTATGTTCTATGGTGTCTCGGAACCGCTAAGCCACTTCTCGTCTTCTCTGGGCGGGACTGCCGTGGGTGCCGATGGCATTCGAACCGACTGGGCACCTCTGGGTGCCGCGGCCACGCAGGAAGAAGCCATTCGCCTTGGCATGGCCGCCTCGATCTTCCACTGGGCCCTTCACCCTTGGGCGATTTATGCCATCGTGGCACTCAGCCTTGCCCTGTTTAGCTATAACAAGGGTCTGCCGCTGACCATCCGTTCCGCCTTCTATCCGATCTTCGGTGAACGCGTCTGGGGATGGCCGGGGCATATCATTGATATTCTTGCTGTTTTTGCGACCCTTTTCGGTCTTGCCACCTCGCTTGGTCTTGGTGCGGTTCAGGCAAACTCCGGCTTTAACAAGCTGTTCGGAATGCCCATCGACACCACCTGGCAGGTGATCCTGATTGTCGGCATCACCTCCATCGCCCTGTTCTCGGTCGTTCGCGGCCTCGAAGCCGGGGTCAAGCTGCTCTCGGAAATCAATATGGGGATCGCCTTCCTGCTGTTCCTGTTCGTGCTTGTCGCGGGGCCGACCCTGCTTCTGGTGACCGATGTCTTTGACTTCCTTGGGGCATATCTTCAATACCTTCCGGCACTTTCAAGCCCGGTCGGTCGTGACGATGTCAACTTCATGCAGGGCTGGACCTCGTTCTACTGGGCATGGTGGATTTCCTGGTCACCGTTTGTCGGCATGTTCATCGCCCGTGTCAGCCGTGGCCGTACCGTGCGTGAATTCATCATCAGCGTCCTGCTGATCCCCTCGCTGGTCTGCGTGCTGTGGATGTCGATCTTTGGCGGCTCCGCCATCAGCCAGGTCGTTCGTGACGGCTACACCGCCGTTCAGGAAGCCGACCTTCCGGTGCAGCTCTTCACCATGCTTGATGCACTCCCGCTGGCATCGATCACGTCCTTCATCGGGATCGTGCTTGTGATTGTTTTCTTTGTCACGTCCTCGGATTCCGGGTCGCTGGTCATTGATACGATTGCAGCCGGTGGCAAGGTCGATGCACCAATGCCGCAACGCGTCTTCTGGTGCGTGTTCGAAGGTCTGGTCGCGATTGTCCTGCTGCTCTCGGCGGGTGGGTTGAAATCACTGCAATCGATGGTGATTTCAACAGGATTGCCGTTTACGATTGTTCTGCTTGTGATGTGCGTTGCCATTTGGCGCGGACTTGCCAGCGAACCACGCTGATCACGGTCTTTGATCACTGAAAAACGCCGCCCGGAGGGATCATCTTCCGGGCGGCGTTTTCATGTTAACTTCGATATGAAGACGAAAGTTACGCCTCTTCCAGAACCGGTACCGCATCAGATACTTGATCGGATACCGGGCGACGCAATTCCTGTGGCGTGCAGCCATAGCGCCGCCGGAACATCCGGCTTAAATGCGAAGAATCACAAAATCCGCAATCCACCGCTACCTGTGCCACCGACTTCTGGCTTTTCTCCATCAGGTGATGGGCCATATCAAGCCGGATATTCAGGAACGCCACCTGTGGCGATGTATCAAGCGACAGCCTGAAATGGCGTTCAATCTGGCGTTTGCTGTTACCCATCCGGCGCGCGATTTCCTGCACCGAAATCGGTGTATCGATATTCTGCTGCATGATCAGCAAAGCCCGCTGCACGATCGGGTCCTGCGTCTTGAGGTCAAGCGGAATACCCGGCTGCGGTTTTTCCGCCTGCAATGCATCATCAATGATCATGATATGCAGGCTTTTGCTGGCCTGCGCGCGCCCGACATGCTTGTCCACCAGATAGGCCGCCAGATGCGCCGAACTGACCCCGCCCGAACAGGTCAGCCGATCCCGGTCGACGACAAAAATCTGATCGGCAACCGGATCAAGCCCCTCGAACTGTTCGATGAAATCGGAATGATGGAACCAGCTAACGCAGCAGCGATACCCGTCAAGCAACCCCGCCCGGTGCAACAGGAACGCGCCAGTGCATATCCCGACAAGCGGAATACCGGCCTCCGCCGCCTCGTGCAAAAACTTGTGATAGGCCGAACCAAGATTGGGCGTTTCTTCCATAAGCCCGCCGACCACGACGATATAATTGAACCGCCTTGGGTCGCCCAATCGTTCCTTGGGCTGAACGATAATGCCGCTGCTTGATGGCACCGGGTCCATGGTGTCGGAAACAACCGTCCAGTTGCACAGGATCGGTCGGCTGCGATCCCCTTCATCCGCCGCCAGCCGCAGCACATCGACAAAATTGGCAAAGGCACACAACGTAAAACGCTTCGCCAGAATGAACCCGACCGAAAGACGCGGCTTTTCGTGGCCCGATTTGCCCGCACCAGTGACGTTCGCAAGACGCCCCGCTTTAGCGTTCTGAGATCCGGAATACATGGCCCTAGACCCTCCGATGCAGACAAGGTTGCTGTCTTTGTCGTAGCGATAATCCCGCTTTGACGCAAACATTCTATTTTCCGGCGCAAAAATTCACCAAGCTATTTTTTAATAATACCAATAATGCGTTTTTGCGGCGAAAGGATGAAATCCCCAAACCGTGATTTTATCAGGAAGGACGAAGATGAAGGTTCTCGTACCTGTAAAGCGGGTTGTCGATTACAACGTCAAAATCCGCGTCAAGGCAGACGGCACTGGCGTTGATCTTGCCAATGTCAAAATGTCGATGAACCCGTTCGACGAAATTGCCGTCGAAGAAGCCGTGCGCCTGAAAGAAGCCGGCAAGGCCGACGAAGTCGTCGCCGTTTCCATCGGCCCGGCACAGGCGCAGGAAACCCTGCGCACGGCATTGGCCATGGGGGCCGACCGCGCCATCCTGATCACGGTCGATGGACCGGTTGAACCGCTATCTGTCGCAAAACTGCTCAAAGGCGTTGCCGCGGCCGAAAATCCAAACCTCGTCATCCTTGGCAAACAGGCGATTGACGATGACGCCAATCAGACCGGCCAGATGCTTTCCGCCCTGCTCGGCTGGTCGCAGGCAACCTTTGCCTCCGAACTTGACCTTGGTGACGCCACCGCCAAGGTGACCCGCGAAGTCGATGGTGGCCTGCAGGCCATTGAAGTCACCCTACCCGCCATTGTGACTGCCGATCTTCGCCTGAACGAACCGCGCTATGCGTCGCTTCCCAACATCATGA
>NZ_JFJY01000006.1 GCF_002115785.1 Thalassospira sp. MCCC 1A03138
GTCGCAGGTTCGAGTCCTGCTGCCGGAGCCAATTAAAAAGGGACCGAACAACTTGTTCGGTCCCTTTTTCTTTTGATATTGCTTTATCCGCCCCAAAACCGGACCTATCGACCATGAAAACAGCCAAAATCGAATTGAAACAAGTGAAACTTGGCACGCTTGCCGGTGCGACTGAGGGCTGGATGATTGTCGGCGAAGATAATGTCATTCATGGCCTTGTGCACCGGATCGATGGTGATCTGTTTACAATTTCCTCGACGACCGATGAACGTATCCAGGCATTTGGCTGGTGCCCGATGTTTGACAGCCTCGCCCATGTTCAAAATGATCTGGAAATAGCGCTGGCCATGCAAAGTGCCAGCGAAGTTGAGGAATGGATTGAACAGTCCGAGCGTTTCGATGACGAAAGTCATCATGGGCATCTGCATTAAGTAAAGCCGATTAAATAAACTTGCCAATCAGCGGATGTTTGCATGACATATGACGGTTGTGCGAAACCGTTATGCCCACAATGCTTTATTGATCCACAGCAAAACAATATACTCTTTGACGAAATATGATCTCGCATCTGCGAAAGCGGATTTTGACAGGTGGCCGGAACCAATATGACGGCCACTCAATTGCCACAGGCCGCGTCATCGCGTGCCCCATGGAAAAAGCGGGAATTCGGTCATGAGCACGATCAATCTGGACCATCTTTTCAAACCAAAATCGGTCGCAGTCATCGGCGCATCCAATCGGTCCCATTCCGTTGGACAGGTGATCATGCGCAATCTGCTGGCAGGCGGTTTTGACGGACCGATCATGCCGGTTAATCCGCACAGCCAGTCAATTGGCGGTGTTCTAGCCTACCCTGATGTTGAAAACCTGCCGGTTGTTCCCGAACTTGCCGTTATTTGCGTTCCTCCCAAAGCCGTTGTGCCAACCATGGAATGCCTTGCCGCCAAAGGCTGCATGGCCGCCATTGTGCTGACCGCGGGTCTTGGTGCCGAACAATATGATGATAACCGCAGTGTCAAACAGGCGATGCTTGAAATTGCCGCTAGCCATAAAATGCGGCTGCTGGGTCCAAACTGTCTTGGCCTGATGGTGCCGGGTATCGGACTCAATGCCAGTTTCAGTCATCAAAGCATCGGCAGTGGCAAAATCGCATTTGTGTCGCAGTCGGGCGCGCTTTGCACCGCTGTTCTCGACTGGGCGGCCGCACGCGGCATCGGATTTTCTCACTTTATATCGTTAGGCGAATGTGACGATGTCGATTTCGGCGACGTGATCGATTATCTGGGATCGGATCCGAATACGCGTGCGATCATGCTTTATATCGAATCCATTCAGGAACGCCGCGGTTTCATTTCCGCGGCACGCGCCGCATCGCGCAACAAGCCGATCCTTTGCATCAAGTCTGGCCGCTTTGCCGAGGGTGCCGCTGCAGCTGCATCGCATACTGGTGCACTGGCCGGAGCCGATGACGTGTTTGATGCCGCCATCAAACGTGCTGGCGTTCTGCGCGTTTATACAGTTTCGGAAATGTTCTCCGCCGCAGAAACCTTGTCGCGTATGCGCCCGTTCCGGGGTGACAAACTTGGCATTATTACCAATGGGGGCGGTATTGGCGTTTTGGCTGTTGATGCCCTGATTGAACGCCAAGGCCATCTTGCCAAGCTTGAAGACAGCACGATCGAGGCGCTTAACGGTGTCTTGCCATCGACCTGGTCACATGCAAACCCGATCGACATTATCGGCGATGCCCCGGGCGAACGATATGCAAAGTCGATTGATGCGGTCCTGAAAGATCCCAATATCGACAGCCTTCTGGTCATGCATGCCCCAACCGCAATCACCGATCCGGTGGAAGTTGCCCAAGGCGTGATTGATGCGATCAAGGACAGCCGCAAAAACATCCTGACCAACTGGGTTGGCGAGGCAACCGTCGCCAAGGCGCGCAATCTGTTTTATGCCGCCGGGATTCCGACATATCGCACCCCGGAAAATGCCGTTGCCGCCTTCCAGCATATGGTGAATTACCGCAAATTGCAGGAAGTCCTCATGGAAACGCCGCCATCAGTTCCGCAGGACTTCACGCCGGAAACCGATAAGGCACGCCAGATCATCCATACGGCCATTCATTCGGGGCGCGATATGTTGACCGAGCCAGAGGCAAAAGCCGTTCTGGAATGCTATGGCATCAATACGGTCAAAACCGTAGCCGCAGAATCGGTTGATGACGCCATCGAAACGGCGGATGCCATCGGTTATCCGATCGCGCTCAAAATTCTCTCGGATGATATCAGCCACAAGTCCGACGTTGGCGGTGTGGTTCTGAATATCGACAGTGACGAAGAGCTCCGAGCTGCTGGCAACAAGATGCTGCGGACCGTCAAACAGAAATTCCCAAATGCGCGGGTACGAGGCTTTACCGTTCAGGAAATGATCAAACGTGCCGGTGCACGTGAATTGATCGTTGGCATGACCACCGATCCGATTTTTGGCCCGGTGATCCTGTTTGGTCATGGCGGGGTCGAAGTTGAAGTGGTCCGTGACCGGGCCATGGCGCTACCACCGCTGAATATGAAGCTGGCGCGCGAGCTTGTGGAAGGAACGCGTATCTATAATCTGCTGCGCGGTTATCGCGATGTGCCGCCGGTCAACCTCGAACAGCTTTACGTCACGCTGGTGCGGCTATCACAGTTGGTTGTGCATCTTGGCGAGGTGCTTGAACTCGACATGAACCCGCTTCTGATTGATCAGACCGGGGTGATAGCACTGGACGCAAGGATCAAGGTGACACCAAAAGTGGTTAGCGATGATCAACGTCTGGCAATTCATCCCTATCCGCGTCACCTGAAACAGGAACTGATCCTTGAAGACGGGACAAAATACCTTCTGCGTCCGATCAAGCCAGAAGACGAGCCGAAGCACTATGAATTCATGTCCAAACTGACACCGGAAGACATTCATTTCCGGTTCTTTGGCTCGGTCCGTGAATTGCCGCATTCGGAAATGGCGCGCCAGACACAACTTGATTACGATAGGGATATGGCATTCCTTGCCATCGTGCCAGAGGGGCCAGAAGCAGGTGATATCCATGGCATTGTTCAGGTCGTAATCGATCCGAACAACGAGCATGCCGAATATGCGATCATGGTTCGCTCAGACATCAAAGGGCGCGGGCTTGGCCGCATATTAATGGAAAAGATGATCGAATTCTGCCGCCAGAAAGGGACAGAAACCTTTATCGGACAGGTTCTACCAGATAACCGCCGTATGCTGACACTTTGCGAAAAACTGGGCTTCTCGCGCAAATATCTTGCCGATGAGGAAGTGTTTGAAGTCACCCTGCCCTTGCAACGCGATGTCGCCTGATATCGGGTTGATAAATCAGGAAAAAAGCCCGGTCGCATTGAATTGGCCGGGTTTTCATTTTGCCATCAGACGACATCCAAAAATTACGCGGTTTCAGGCGCCAGTTTGGCTTTGATGTGTGCCAATGCCTTTTCTGGGTCGATCCCCTTTTCGCGCAAGGCGTCGGCAGCTTCGCTTTCGATTTTGCGAAGTTCGCCCAAGGTTGTCTGAACGTCTTCAAGCTGCTGTTCCAGTTCGGAAATGCGACGACGTCCGACCAGCATCAGATGCGCCAGTTGATCTGCCCCCGACCGTTCAGCGTCATAAAGATCAATATATTCCTTGATGTCTTCAAGCGAAAAACCAAGACGTTTGCCACGCAGCACCAGCATAAGGCGCGCGCGATCACGATAGTTATATACACGTGTCGCACCGGCCCGTTGGGGTGATAGCAGGCTTTTGGTTTCATAAAATCGGATAGCGCGCGGCGTGATGTCGAACTCTTCGGCAAGCTCGGTAATGCTGTACAGCTTATCGTTCATGGTTTTTCTTATTGAATGAATGCAATGGTGCAACATCGCAACATTGGGACTTACAAGTCAATATATTTACGCTTACGTCACTTCGCTGCAAGCCATTCCCAAGATTACGACAACGTCGCCAATCCCCCTAGCCCCCTGCATTCGAGTTACTTTCGTTCGTCTTGGTACGAATAAATGCCAAATCAACCGGCACATAGTCCGGACCGCTAAAAAGCTTTTTGCCGGTCAAGGCCCCCGGCCAGCTTTGGGGATCGGATTTCCAGACGGTGCCATCGGGCATTGGGACTTCAAGCGGATCACAGAAACCCTCGGCATATTCGGACACCAATTCCAGGTCACCACAAATACCCGCCTTGAATATCGGCCCAGCTGCCGGCCGTGGATTGCTCAGCACACCGGGCCAGGCATCAAATATTGCGGGATAAGTCGCGTGATTGCACACATCACCGGAAAACCGCACACCGCGATCTTCATCCCTGCCAAGATCAAGTTCGCCAGTAGGACCAAACAATGTCTGATCAAGCGGCATCAGGTTGATGGGCAAAGTCGCCGGATTGGCATACCCAATGGCATTACGCCGGTTTTGCCAGATCCTGGTTGCGCCCTTTTTGACGTATTTCTGACGCAGGAAGAAGCTGTTGTGAAAGCATTCAAAAGGCATGCTTGGCTGCGCATGACTTGACTTGCCGAATTTGAAAACGGCACCACCGTTGTTTTCATCACCCTCCGGCCCCGGGCGGCTATCAAACCAGCCGCGATTGCCGAAATAATACCAGTACCCGCCAGCCAGATTATCCTGCGAGAAAAGCTTATGACAGTTATAGAACTGGTTATAGGCCACCCACCAGCCCACGGCAGTTGCTTCGGGTTCAATCGGATTGTCGCGCACGAAACTGAATCGGTTATCAATGATGCGGACGTTGCGGTTAAAACTGCCGATCGGCTTTTGCAGATTGGTCGCCGATACATCCATTCGAACGGCGTTATAGCAGTGGCGCACATCGTTTCCACGGATTACGATATCGCCCGCAATGTCATCCGCCCCAAAAAATGCACCGTTCAGGTATCGATATGGTGCTTCCTTGCCCGGTGTAATTTCGCCGTCATGGATCATCGCCCAGTCAAGGTACCGCCAGATCACATCATCCTGAATCCAGTCGCAATTTTCGATGATGATGCGTGATGTGTGCTCGCCTGTCGCATAAAAGGCATATGTTCCACCACGGATTTGCATGTTTTTGAATATCAGCTCACTGCTGTCGCGGATATAGACAGCACTCGGCCATGCGCGTTCGATACGGATATTATCAAGACGAATATGGCACTTTCCGACAATGCGAAATGCCGCATATTTGGCACATCCGGGATCGGTTGCCGAAACTTCGGGATCAGGCGGACGGCGACCGTCAAGAATGGCACCATATTCACCGCGAATAATGATCGGCTGATCTTCAAGGCCGCTGATTGGGATATCGACCGGCTCAGGCAGAAAGTAATTCCCCGGCATCAAACGGATCAGATCCCCGGGGGCACAATTGGCAACCGCATTATGAAGCGTTGCGGTTTCCCGCCAAGCAGAATCGACCCAATGACGCCCGCCATCCGGCGTGACATAAACCATCCTGAGCATTTCATGTTCCCCTTGTTACCCCGATGCCCGATTAGATTTTATTGCTGGGCTTGTGTTTTATCAGACGTCACGCCATATCTGTCGCTGTTTCACTGCTGCCGGACCAATATGAACCAACCACCAAGCCAAGCCGCAAAGGCAATAGATCATCGTGATCGTAGTCAATCCCTACCGGGTTTGTTGCGCCATGCTGCATTTTGCCTGATTGCTTGCGCGCTTATCCTGTTTGGTGGCGGCACATCCGTTACTGACACGCCAATTTCCGACGGGTCGACTTTCCCCTATCCATTTAATACCGTCAATCATGATAGCGGCCCGTCGCAGGCGGTCCTTCCGGTGGCACCGGTTCGTGCGACTGCCGGTCCCCGCCAAACCCCGGACGATTTACCAGGCCATAAGCCAACCTTCCCCGATGATGTCGTTATTGTACCGTCGGTCACACAGCATACAGCTGCCCAACGGGCAAAATCCATCTTTGTGGCACGTGCGGTCGCCACTCATGGCGCTGAAATTCTTCCATTTTCCCCGCGCGCTCCGCCCTTTCGGGTCTGATTTCTCCTACTCATAATCGCGGCACGATATGCGCCGTGTTTCCAGAAATATCAGATGACAGCATAACCGGGTATCAGGTTGGCCCGGTCTGACTGCTGTGCGGAGTTTATTTTTCATGCGTACATCAAGATGGCGCGTGGTTGTCTATAGCCTTGTCCTTCTGACAGGTTTTCTGACAGCCCTGCCAAACCTTTTCACCCCGGCTCAGCTTGCAGACTGGCCCTCATTTTTACCAACACGCCAGATTGCCCTTGGCCTTGATCTGCGCGGTGGATCGCACCTTGTGCTTGAAATCGATACTGCGGCAATGATCGCCGAACGCCTTGAAATAACACGCGATGATGTCACAAACGCCCTTCGCAAAGCCAATGTCGACACCAACAGCATTCAGATCAGTAATGGTCAGGTGATTGTAACCCTGCCTGACGCCAAGGATCACGACGCTGCCCTTGAAACCTTAAAAGACCTTACCAATGCGCAGGTTGATACACCGCGACACGGATCGACAGCGGAATTTGTCATTACCGCGCCATCCGATAACAGCATCCATATCGCACTTAGCGAACAGGGCATTCGCAACCGGGTCGACGCCAGCGCCCAGCAAAGCCTTGAGATCATTCGAAGCCGTATCGACCAGATCGGCGTATCGGAACCAACGATCCAGCGGATTGGCAGTGATCGTGTTATGGTTCAGTTGCCCGGCATTCCGGACCCGTCACAGGTCCGAAAACTTCTGGGCAGCACTGCAAAGCTTGGCTTCTATATGCTCGCAGATCGCAGCGGGACCGATAAACGCGATAGCAGTGTACGAACACTGCAGGACAAGGAGGGTCAAAGCTATCGCTTGCATCGTACTCCAGCCCTTTCGGGCGACCATCTGACAGATGCCCATGCCGGATTTGATCCGCAAAGCCATCAACCAGTTGTCAATTTCCGGTTTGATACGGCCGGTGCGGCAAAGTTCGCCGATATCACACGTGCCAATGTTGGAAAACCCTTTGCCATTGTTCTGGACAACGAAGTCCTTAGCGCACCAGTCATCCGGGAAGCGATAACCGGTGGTTCAGGTCAGATCAGCGGCAGCTTTACGGTTGGTGAAACGGTAACACTTTCTGCACTTCTTCGTGCCGGGTCCCTGCCCGCACCAATGACCGTGATCGAAGAACGGACCGTCGGCCCCGACCTTGGTGCAGATGCCATCGAAATGGGCCTTTATACCGGCTTGATCGGTTTGGCTCTGGTAACCGGACTGATGTTTTTGCTTTATGGCCGCTGGGGGCTTATCGCCAATCTGGCATTGGGGCTTAACGTCATACTGACATTTGGTGCGCTTGGTCTTATGGGGGCAACGTTGACCCTGCCCGGTATTGCAGGGATTGTTTTGGGGATCGGGCTTGCAGTTGATGCCAACGTTCTGATCAACGAACGTATCAGGGAAGAAACCAAAAGGGGCCTTTCGGCCTTCATGGCGCTCGATTCCGGGTTCAAGCGTGCTTATGCCACGATTGTTGATTCCAACATAACAACCCTCATCGCAACCGCCCTTTTGTTTGAGTTCGGGTCCGGCCCGGTGCGTGGTTTTGCCATCACCATGGGTCTTGGCATCGTGATTTCGATGTTTACCGCGGTTGCCGTGGTTCGGGTCATCATGACCGAAATCGTCTGGCGCACCCGTATGAAAAAGCTCGTCATTGAACCGCTTTGGCGTTTCATGCCCGAAAAAACCAGCATTTCTTTCATGCGGGCACGTTTTCTCGGCATCGGAATGTCGCTTTTGCTGTCTGCTATTTCAATCGGATTGTTCTTCAAACCCGGTCTTGATTACGGGGTTGATTTCAAGGGCGGCATTCAGGTTGAAGTTGTCAGTGGCAGTGCGAATGACGGTAACAGCCCGCTTGACCTTGGAGCCTTTCGGCAGGAACTTTCGACATTGGGGCTTGGCGATGTCAGCCTTCAGGATATCGGCAAGGATGGCCATATCCTGATCCGGGTTGAACGTCAGCCGGGCGGCGAACAGGCACAGACAGCAGCCGTCGAGACAGTTAAGAAAGCCGTGCAATCAATTGATCCGGCAGCAGATTTTGAACGCACAGAAGTCGTTGGTCCCAAAGTCAGCGGTGAATTGGCCCAATCTGGTGTCAGCGCTGTTATCTTCGCAAGCCTCGCGATGCTGGGCTATATCTGGTGGCGGTTTGAATGGCCATTTGCCGTTGGCGCGATTGTGACATTGATCCTTGATGTGACCAAGACCATCGGCTTTTTCGCGATTATGGGGCTCGACTTCAACCTGACGGCCATTGCAGCCCTGCTCACCCTGATCGGCTATTCGATCAATGATAAGGTGGTGGTTTATGACCGGATGCGCGAAAACCTGAGGCTTTATCGAAAAATGCCGATGCGCGAAATCATCGACATGTCGATCAACCAGTCGCTTGCCCGGTGCCTTTTCACATCTCTGACAACCCTTTTTGCGATGGTGCCAATGGCGATCTGGGGCGGGTCTGCCGTTGAAAGTTTTGCCGTTCCGATGGTGTTCGGCGTTGTGATTGCCACGACATCGTCGATCTATATCGCGGCACCAATCCTGCTGTTCCTCGACACATGGCGACAAAAACAACGCCAGAAGCATGCGCGACTGGCATCAGAAACCGACATTGATGACAATCCCCTGATAAAGGCATCCAGTTAACAAGACCATATGACCATATCGAAACCGGCTTTCATCGCCGGTTTCGATAAACCCCAGATAATCATACGTTTTAAAATATTTTATGAAACATCTTGTTTCAATGGATTGACCCGGAAAATCGGTCAGCATAGGGTACGGCATCATTCCAGTTTCACAGGACAGAAAGATGTCGATTCCTTTCCGGTTTATCGTGACCGCGGGCTTTTCATTTGGGTTGCTGATCAGTGCCCAGCATGCTGCACAGGCCCACTTCCAGAAGATGATCCCGTCAACCAACGTGGTCACCCAGGAAACCGGTCGCGATATCGAGGTTGACCTGACCTTTACCCACCCAATGACCAATGGCCCGGCTATGGAAATGGCCCGCCCGGTTCAATTTGGCATCCATACCAAAGGCAATAAAACCGATCTTGGCGACAGTCTGGTGGCAAAGACGGTCGATGGCAAAGCTGCGTTTGACGCAACAATCAGCATTGATCGTCCGGGCGGATATGCGCTTTATGTCGAACCGGTTCCCTATTTCGAACCATCCGAGGGTAAATACATCATCCAGTACACCAAAACGATCATTGATGCGTTTGGTGCGGGCGAAGAATGGGATCAGATGGTCGGCTTCCCGGTCGAGATAGAGCCCCTGACGCGCCCCTATGGCATCTGGACCGGCAATGTCTTTAGCGGGATCGTCCGACACAATGGTGAACCGGTACCGTTTGCCGAGGTCGAGGTTGAATATGCCAATGACGGCAGTATCACGCTGCCGAATGACAGTTTTTCTACACAGGTCATCAAAGCTGACGGCAATGGTGTTTTCACCTATGCCATGCCACGTGATGGTTGGTGGGCGTTTGCCGCCTTGGTCGAAGATGGCACGATGACGGCCCCAGGATCGGATGATCAGGTCCCAGTCGAACGCGGCGGTGTTATCTGGGTCAAAACCGACCCAATGGACTGACGTTCGAGCAACACGTCAGGCCTGTCATACTTATTTGTAAAAAATATGAAACCTGCTTGACTTCGCGACTGCGAAATCGCTACGCTTTTCAGGCAGGTTTCATCGCCTGTCTGCCCCACCGGAATAAAATCAATGCGCCGTTCCATCCGTTTTCAGACCTGCCTGTAAGCTGGTGGATTGCAAATGCACTTTACAGGGATTAGACCATGCACATCGTCGACGGAGCCCTATCGAGTGAAGTCGTTGTCACTGGCGCGGTTCTGGCTGTCGCCGGCATCGGTTACGGGCTTCGCAAAATCGATATTGATGCGATGCCCCGCGTGGCAATGATGAGTGCCGTCTTCTTCGTTGCCTCCCTGCTCCATGTTCCCGTCGGGCCAAGCAGTGCGCATCTGATCGTCAATGGCTTGGCAGGTTTGATGCTGGGCTGGGCTGTTTTCCCGGCAATATTCATCGGACTGTTATTGCAGGCCGTTTTCTTTGGTTTCGGCGGTATCACCGTTCTGGGTGTAAATACAATCAACATCGCCCTGCCTGCGGTTTTGATGTGGTGGCTGGTTTCACCATTTCTGGCACGTGCGGAAGGTAAATCGATCTTGCTGGCAGGTTTTGTCGCCGGGTCCGGTGCCATTGCCCTTTCAAGCATAATGGTTGGCCTGTCACTTGCAGCCAGCGGGCAGGAATTTGTTCCGACGGCAAAGCTTGTCGTCATGAGCCACATCCCGGTCATGGTGGTTGAAGGTATCCTGACCGCAGCAGCCGTTCATCTCGTCAAAAAAGTCCGTCCGGTCATGCTGGCACCCGCCGGTTCGCTTCGAAGTGTTGGCTGATCGATGCCCCGATTTCCCGCTTTATATGCAATTGCTGTTCTAATCGGCACGCTGTTCATATTCGTCAATGCCCAGGCACACAGCCTGCATGTTTTTGCGATGGGAAACGGCGACGTCATCGACGGCTATGCCTATTTCGGAGGTGGTGCCCGGCCGCATGATGCGGAAATCCAGCTTCTCGATGATACAGGTCGCGTTATTTTTGCCGGAAAGACCGATGATCAGGGTGAATTCAAACTTCGCGTCAGTCACCGGCAAGATTATGTCATCGAAGCCAATTCCGGTGATGGCCATATCGCCAGCTTTAAAATCAATGGTGATGAGCTTTCCGTTCAATTGCCGTCAGGTAGCGAAGACATCAATATTTATGTCAGCCAGATTGACACGGCGTCATCTTTCCAAAGCGGCCCCCCCCCCTCCTCATCGACAACCGTTGCCACGGCCACTTCTGACGCGATGGTCACCCTTTCGCGGGACGAGTTGGACAACCTGATTGATGCGGCTGTATCCCGTCATGTTCGACCCTTGCGAGAACAGCTGGTTGCCTATGAGGACAAAGTCCGATTTTCCGATCTTCTGGGTGGGATTGGTGTCATCATTGGAATATTCGGGGCCTTTGCATGGTTCAGGGCCGGACAATCACGCCCCGATCAGCAGAATGAAAAAACATGATCGGGGCGACAAATGTCCTTGTACCATTACGATCCAATTCAGTTCTGTCACGGATTGATCCGCGCTGTCGTTTGCTGGCAGCTCTCGCGCTGATCGTAACAGCCGTCAGTTTTTCAAGCTGGCAACCATTGGCAATGCTGGTTCTGGTCGCTGCGATCATTACCGGCTTTGCCAAGCCAGACTGGTCCAGAACACTTAAAATGGTTTTGACCATGGATGGCTTCATCTTTGTGATGCTGATCATGTTGCCCTTTACCGTGTCCGGTGATGTGATATTCACCCTTTGGGGTTTTGACGCCAGCTATCAGGGACTGTTTCAGGCCGTGTTGATCGCGCTTAAGGCAAATGCTGCGATCCTTGTTCTGATTGCACTGGTGGGCGGAATGGATGCAATCCTTCTGGGGCGGGGTTTGCAGGGGATATACGTTCCGGCAAAGCTGGTGACGCTTTTCATGTTTACCATTCGCTATATCGATCTTTTGCGGCGAGAATATCTGCGCCTGCGTGTTGCCATGCGGGCACGCGCCTTTGTCGCGCGCAACAATCGTCATAGCTGGCGCAGTTTTGGATATTTGCTGGGGATGCTGCTGGTGCGTGGCCATGATCGTTCGGAACGCATTCTTTGGGCTATGAAATGTCGTGCCTATCACGGTCATATGCATTTTGGCTCCCTGCCCCGATTAAGCACTCAGGATTATCTGTTTGCGACGGCGGTCATTCTTTTCATCGGTACTTTGATCGGGCTGGAGGTCGCATGTCCGGCGCTGATCTGATCACAGCCAAAAACCTGCATTTCACCTTTTCCAGCGGGCGCAAGGTATTGAATGGTGTCAACCTGTCCCTGCGCACTGGTGAAAGACTGGCACTGCTGGGCGCAAATGGTGCCGGTAAAAGCAGCCTTTTGCATTGTTTGATGGGGTTAGCCCCCGCCAGTAGCGGTGAAATCACCATTCTTGGATCCAGATGTGAAACAGAAGCAGAATTCCGCGCCATTCGTGGTCGGGTCGGATTACTGTTTCAGGATTCCGATGATCAGCTTTTCTGCCCGACGGTTCTTGAAGACGTGATGTTTGGCTCGCTCAACCTTGGTCAATCACGCGAAGATGCGCGAAAAATTGCCTTGCAAACGCTGTCGGATCTGGGTCTGGACGGATTTGAAAACCGGATCACCTATCAGCTTTCCGGTGGTGAAAAGCGACTGGTGGCGCTTGCGACCGTGCTAGCGATGTCGCCCGAAATTCTGCTGCTTGACGAACCAACCAACGGGCTTGATGCCGATGTCGAAAAACGTCTGATCGAAATTCTGCGGTCCCTGCCGCAGGCAATGCTGATCATTTCACATGATCGGCTGTTTCTTGATCAGGTCGCGACGCGTTCAGTCCGCCTTCAGGACGGCGTCATATCCCAAGCCTGACTTGCTGGCGCCTGCATGCTCGCCTATGCTGCGCCAACATCAAAAAACGGGAAGCCCTCATGAAACCTGAATCCATCCTCGTTTTCTGGTTCAAGGAACTAGAACCCAAACAATGGTTTGAAAAAGATATCACGCTTGATCGTCATATCACTGAACGCTTTGCCGATTTTCATGCTGCCGCGGCAGCCGGGGAGCTATATGGCTGGCGAAAAACCGCACATGGCCGACTAGCAGAAATCATCATTCTGGATCAGTTTTCACGCAATATCTATCGCGACAAATCCGGTGCGTTTGCCTGCGATACGATGGCACTTGTTCTGGCCCAGGAAGCCGTTGCCCAGGGGTTTGACATGAAATTAACCAAACCCGCCGAAAAATGCTTTCTCTATATGCCTTATATGCATTCGGAGTCAGAAGCGAGCCACGAAGTTGCACTAAAGCTGTTTGACCAGCCGGGTCTGGAAAACAATCACGACTATGAAATCAGGCACAAACAGATCATTGATCGTTTTGGGCGTTACCCCCATCGCAATGCCATCCTTGGCCGGGAATCCACTCCCGAAGAAACAGCGTTCCTGAAGGAACCGAATTCTTCGTTCTGAACATCAAAAAGGGGATGGCGTCGACCATCCCTTTTGTGTTTTGATTTTCACCTGCAGGCCGTCACGGTTACCCGATCTTGCGATCGCGCTTCTCCCACCAGCCTTCGACCAATGCCTCAGCCTCGTCCATGTAGTCGGCTTTACCGGCTAGGAACGCGCCCATTGCTGCACTGCCTTTGATGCGCGCGATGGCAGCACTGTCTTCGACCTCGCCACGCCAGACGGCCAGAAAATGCTGCAAGGTCACCGGGCTGTTATCTTCGTCGTCCTTCTCGGTCCGTGCCAGAAGAGCGGGCCAGCGAACATCGCTAAGCTCGCCATTATCAAGCATACGCAGATCAACATGCTTAAACGGTGTACGTTCCGCCTCGCCGCCACCGCCCTTGATTACACCAATACGCGGCAATTCCAGAAGCTTGCCGGTTTCCCGGTGGACATCAAGAAACGCCGGATGGAATACACCAAGAAACGCCGCACGTGCCTGTAACGGATTAAGCAGACGCAGCAGAGTATTGACCGGACTGCGAAGGCCCAGCAACGGTCGCAAACCAATCAATTCCTGAAGTTTCGGGTGAATATGGCGCAACGGCAAATAGGCAAAGCCCTTGGATGCGATATCGGAACGTGCTTCATCTGCAGACATTGCCAGCGGCAGCTTCAGGGCCTTGACTGCGGACTCAGTCCCGACGCCGTTGGTCAGATGCGAGTTATAACCATGCATCAGAACCGGTATGCCATTGCGCGACAGCAACATCGCCGACAGCACGAACCACGGCAAGCCACGCGAACGCCCTGCTGCATAGGATGGCCAATCCAGCATTGGATGGCATTTTTCCGGAACCAGGCTTTCGTCATCAAGTTCAAGACGGGCAGCCTTGCGCACGGCTTCGATCATGCCAGCCAGTTCATCGGGCGTTTCCGCCCGATAACGCAGCATCAAAAGAAACGCGCCCAACTGGATCGGCTCAACCTCGTCACGCAGGATCATTGAAAAGGCGTCAAATGCCTCTTCACGCGTCAGGCTGCGTGAACGCCCCGGCCCACGGAAAAAGGTCCGCAGATATCCGGAAAACGGATGAGATTCCGGCAGATGATTGTCATCTTCAAGCTGCTCGAGATGATCGTCGGTCATACGATCGCACCTGTTCTGTTATCAGTCATGTTCGCGTGTAAAGACCCACTCGTTATCATTCGACTGGTCTTTTTGATAGCGATAACCCTCCACATCGAACGATTTAAGGTCTTCGGGCTTTTCCAGACGATTGTCGATCATGTAGCGCGCCATTGTGCCACGTGCACGTTTGGCCGAGAAGCCAATGACCTTGCCAACACCGGCTTTGACTTCCTTGAAGACCGGCGTGATCACCGGACCGTCAAGTACATCCTTTTTCACCGACTTGAAATATTCATGCGACGCCAGATTGATCAGGCTGCGGTTCTTGTGATCAGCGGTGATCGCATTGAGCTGTTTGGCAATCTTGTCCCCCCAGAAGGCATAAAGATCCTTGCCGCGCGGGTTCGAAAGCCGCGTTCCCATTTCAAGACGGTAGGGCTGCATCAAATCACGCGGCTTTAAAAGCCCGTAAAGGCCCGAAAGCATCCGAAAATGGTTTTCAGCCCAATCGATATCCTTTTGGCCCATCGTGTCAGCATCAAGTCCGACATAGGTATCACCACGGAACGCGTAAATTGCCGGTTTGGCGTTTGTGCGATCAAAAGGACGTGAAAAATGCGCAAACCGCTGATAGTTCAGATCAGCTAGATTTTCGCTGATGCCCATCAGTTTCATCAGGTCGCTGCGACTTTTTTTACGCGCAACTTCAACAAGTTCTTCGGTGTCGTCGAGAAATTGCGGTTCTGAAACGACCATTTCAGGTGCATCGGTTTCGAAATCAAGTTTCTTTGCCGGAGAAACAACAGCAAGCATTAAAACGCCTCTTCTCTTTCATCTCTGATCATTTTGTCGTAACAAGCCACAAGGCATGGAGAAAGTCTAGGGCCCAAGCCCATGTACACGTGAATATACGCCTGCACATCGGTTTGGACCCTTTGCCTTCTCCATAAACTTCTAATCTTGCAGAAAATCCGCGGTGTGCAAGCCGCCCGCGGAAGAAAGGACGAGTTATGAGTGAACAAGTTCGCGCATCGCACATTCTTCTGATGTATGCCGGTTCGGCACGTTCCAGTGCAACCCGCACCAAGGAAGAAGCGCTTACCGAAATCAACGCACTCAAAGACCAGATTGCCAATGGTGCCGACTTCGCTGAAGTCGCCAAAACAAACTCTGACTGCCCGTCTGGTCAGCAGGGCGGCGATCTTGGCTTCTTTGGCCGAGGCATGATGGTTCCGGAATTTGATGCGGCTGCCTTCAACATGGAAGTCGGCACCACGTCCGACGTGGTTGAAACCGATTTCGGTTACCACCTGCTGCAGCGTACCGCCTGATTAGCGTTCGCTGGAAAAATAAAGGGTCTGCAATTATTTGCGGGCCCTTTTTGATTTTGTACTTACGAACTTTGGTCCATCAGAAATCAACCAACGGCGCATCAAGTTCGTATTCGCCCTTGTGATCCTCCACCTCCAGCACCCAGACATCGCGATCAAATTTCACCTGCTTGCGCCAGTATTCGTCACAGGCAAATTCTGTTTCGCGCCCGCCATCCGGTCCGCCAGCCACCTGCATCCAGCCCATATCGCCATCAAGTGTCGTGACACGCGAATAGACATAGCATCCAGCGGCAAAACGATTGAGCTTCAGCAGAACCGCACCGGCATCTTCATTGCCCTTGTACGCGACCATCGCCGTAATCAGCTTTGATTGGCAGATCGCAATCTGGCCGCGAACCCAGATGCCAGCCTTAAGCCGTGGCTGCATTACTGGCCACCCCGCTTTGCCGTCACATTTTCAGGCATTTGCAGGATCAGATTGGCATTTGGACAGATGCTTTCCCAGATTTCCCATTCCGATGGCTTTGCCGCCCCGAAATAATCGCCCTTTTTACCCAGCATATCGAAAATGATCTGAAAATGAAGATGTGGAATCCAGTCGCCATTAGTCGGGAAATCGCCAAAAGCACACAGAAGATGGTCTTTTTCCACGGGCTGTCCGATATAAAGACCTTCAAGCGACTCACGGCTGAGATGACCATACAATGTGTAGAAAGTCACGTCCGGTTCCGGATTGTGTTCAAGGATGATGGTCGGCCCATAATCAAGATGCAGATTGTTATCGCCAAAGCTGTGGACGACGCCATCAAGCGGCACATAAACGGGCGTACCCGCCGGGGCAAAAAGATCAATGCCAAGATGCTGGCTGCGCGCCTCGCCATCATTTTTGAATTGATCGGATTGATAACATATCCGGTCTTCGCGATAACGACCGACACCTATCGGCGCGTTGGCATCCGCCATCTGCTGCCACATGATTTCGGTCTGGCGCGCCGGATCGCTGGTACCACCAATAACCACATCGCCATTGCTTGAAAAGTCATAAACGATTTTAGCACAGCTTTTCAGATCGCAATCCAAGACCGACGCGAAATCAGCCTGATGATCAATGATCCATTGGCGAAGTCGCGGTGCATCCGCCACCGGTTCCTGCCCCTTTGCGTAACGATCAAGATAAGACTGAAAACGTGCAGACGCGTCATCAAGAATGGCTGTGGTCACAATGGTGGCTCCGGCAAAGAAAAAGGCAGGATGAAAACACCCTGCCTTTGCCTACATGATATTTTGTCACAAGGGCAAGTCCCAAGACTTACCAGTTGGTGACTTCGTACTCGCACGCGACATCGTCATCATCGGTATCGGTCAGTGCCACCGTCAGGCGACGCATCTGCGGATTAAAGCGTTTAACGAAATTCAAAAGCACCAGCGCTTCTTCGGAAAGATCGCCGGCATCTTCGTCATCTTCATCAAGTTCGCACAGCTCTACCAATTCAAGGAACAGAGCCGCAAGCGCACGTTTGACGTCTTCGCCGCCTTTAAGACCACCGGTCAATTCACCAAGCGGGCCCAGATCAACATCAAGCTTGCGAAGCGTCTTGCTCATCTGGTCGATGGCATCTTCATCCAGAACCATCTCGGCCGCGATCATGTGCGTGCCGACTTCATTGATGTTCAGGAAACCGATAAATTCGAACAGATCGTCCTTGTTACGGCCTTCAGCCAGAAGCTGTTCGGTATGCGCTTCGAATTCTTCGAAGTCGATGTCTTCGCCAAGATCGTTTTCGAGGTCGCTCATGTCGCTCTCCAGTGAAAATTTGCGCCGCTCATACTCTGTATCGGTGAAAAACACAACCCGCACCGGGTCATCAAGGATCAGACATGCGTGGATCACAGATCGGAATGGATACAGGAAACATTAAAGCCGATTGCGAAGAAACATGTATCCTCAGTAGTATGGCATCGCCAACCAATGTGTTTTACTGTCGAAACGATTTCAAAGACGGATCACATTATGCCCGAATTTACATTACTCGACATCGCCGCTGTCAGCTGGGCATTCATCTGGTGGGTGGGCTATACCATATTCGCCGATGCAAGTTCGCGACGGCGCAATTCGATTTCGGCCCATATGGCGCGCAATCGGCATCGCTGGATGGAACAGATGCTTCAACGCAATCTGCGCATGGTTGATACCTCCATCGCGGGCAACCTGATCACCGGCATCAGTTTCTTTTCATCGACCACCATTCTGGTCCTGATTGGTTTGATTGCACTTCTTGGCTACACCGAAAAAGCGATCCAAACGGTATCTGCCCTGCCCTTTGCCGTCGAAACAACGGCAGCAGTCTGGGAATGCAAGGTCGTACTACTGATTCTGATCTTTATCTATGCGTTCTTCAAGTTCACATGGGCATTCCGTCTGTCGAACTATTGTTCGATCCTGATCGGTGCTGCCCCGGACCCAAGCGCACCGGATGCGGCTAGGGCAGCTGCCCGGGCATCACGCATGAGCATGATGTCAGCGCACAATTTCAATCGCGGCATTCGCGCCTATTTCTTCGCGCTGTCAGCACTTGCCTGGTTCTATCATCCGGTCGCGTTCATCATCGGCGCCGCATGGGTTACGCTGGTTTTATACAATCGGGAATTTCGGTCCCATGCACTTGATATTCTTGCCGGGCATCACTGACACGAAAAAGGCCGTATCAATTGGCCTTTTGCAGTTTTCAAGCGGGTTGACGACGGCGGCGCAACGCATATCCGGCAAGAACCAGCATCACCAACCCAACCGGCAAGGCCGCCGAATACAGCAAGGTTGACCATCCCGCCCCGGCATATATCGAGCCAGCTGACAATGATGCAATGGCAACAGTACCAAACACCACAAATTCATTGATCGCCTGCACACGGGCTTGCTCCGCAGGGCGATAGTTTTCGGTCAGGAAGGTGGTCGCGCCAACGAACATAAAATTCCATCCAACCCCAAGCAGCACAAGAGATGGCCAGAAATTGCCGATCAAATCCTCTCCGCCCAGACCAAATGCCAGACAGATCAGGCTCAGCACCGCCCCCGCCTGAATGATGCCAAGTGCGCCAAAACGGCGGATAAGGCTGCCGGTAAAGAAACCCGGCGCATACATACCCACCACATGCCACTGAATGATGAAGGCGGCATCGCCGAACTCGTAATTGCAATCAAGGATCGCAAGCGGTGTTGCCGTCATGACAAAGCTCATGACCGCATAGCCAAGTGCCCCGGCAATCATTGCAACGATCACGGCAGGTTGCCCTATCACCACTCTGAGCGGACGCGCCGGTTCATCATGCTTGGTGCCGCGCATATCAGGAAGGCGCAACTGGCTGATTGCCAGAACCAGCAGAAATTGAATCCCGATCAGTGCCAGGAAAGTTCCGAGAAATGGCACCGTATCAAACCAGTTGCGTGCAAAACTTGCCAGATTTGGTCCGACAAAAGCGGCGGCAAGTCCGCCCAGCATGGTCAGTGAAATCGCACGAGAACGGAATTCTCGCGGGGCGGCCTCGGCTGCGGCGAAACGATATTGCATGGCGATGGCATTGGCAGACCCGATGCAGGCGCAAGCTACACACAGCAACCAGAAATTCCCCCAATAGACCGTCCCCATGCCTGCCACGGCACCGACCATGCCGATACCAGATCCGATCCAGAACCCGACACGGCGACCGAACCTGTTCATCATCAATGCCGACGGAGCGGTCGTCGCCATCATTGCAATCATGGTGAATGCAACCGGTAACGTAGAAAGTGATTTGTCCGGGGCCAGCGAATAACCGATCACGGCGGCAACGGTAAACAGCAGCGACATCGCACTTGCTGACAACGCAACGCATAAACTTAAAAACAGAATGTTTCGACGCACTTCGGGGCTGGACATGCGGGGCTTACCTTATGAGGCTTTGGCGTGGTGGCGCCGTTTCAATCTGGTATTTTGGCAAAGTACAAGAACAAGGAACTGCTGTAAAATCTTAACCGGGTTACGGCTTGCCCTGCTCTTTTTTGATGCTATATTGGCTTCTCAATTAACGGGATAGCATCAATGCACGGCATGGCCGACAAGAAATTGATGGAATGCACAATCACTGCACGTCTTTTTGGCGTCGCGGTTTTTTGCGCTGCTTCCCCAGTCGCTTTTTTCAAAGAGCGAACTTGACCTCATCCTGAAATTCCTTTTCTTGTGCCTAAAGCCCGCGTAAACATGCGGGTTTGAAAAATGCGCACATGACATTTATGCCCGCAGATAAAGCAGAGTTGAGCCAGACATGATTGCCCTCACCCTTCCGGACGGCGCCGTACGCGAATTTGACGGTCCTGTATCGGGTTTCGATGTTGCCAAAAGCATCAGTCCCTCGCTGGCAAAGAAATCCTTTGCCATCATCGTTAACGGCGAATTGCGCGACCTGTCGCGCGAAATCGACACTGATGCCGCCATCGAAATCGTGACCAAGGGGCACAAGGAAGTTCTGCCGCTGATCCGGCATGACTGCGCCCATGTCATGGCCGAAGCGGTTCAGGAATTGTACCCGGACACGCAGGTCACAATTGGCCCATCCATCGAAAACGGTTTCTATTACGACTTCGCCCGCAAGACGCCCTTTACGCCGGACGATCTGATCAAGATCGAAAAGCAGATGCACAAGATCGTCGAACGTAACGAGAAAATCGAACGCGAAGTATGGGATCGTAACGAGGCTATCAAGTTCTTCCTCGAAAAGGGTGAAGACTACAAAGCCGAGATCATCCGAGATCTGCCGGAAACCGAAACGATCACCTGCTATCGCCAGGGCAATTTCATTGACCTGTGCCGTGGCCCGCATGCCCCGTCGACCGGCAAGATTGGCAAGGCCTTCAAACTGATGAAGGTTGCAGGTGCTTATTGGCGTGGCAACTCGGATAACGAGATGCTGCAGCGTATCTATGGCACCTGCTGGGAAACGCAGGAAGACCTTGATGCCTACCTACACATGCTTGAAGAAGCCGAAAAGCGTGACCATCGTCGCCTTGGTCGCGAAATGGACCTCTTCCATATGCAGGAAGAAGCCCAAGGTTCGGTTTTCTGGCACGACAAAGGCCTGAAACTGTATCGCAAGGTCGAAACCTATATCCGTGAACGTCTTGATGCCGAAGGCTATCAGGAAGTCCGCACGCCGCAGCTTGTCGACCGTATCCTGTGGGAAAAATCCGGCCACTGGGAAAAGTTCCGCGAGAACATGTTCACCACGACCCCGGATGAAGACGATCCCGAAAAAGTTCTGGCTCTCAAGCCGATGAACTGCCCGTGCCACGTACAGATTTTCCGTATGGGCAGCAAGTCCTATCGTGACCTGCCGCTGCGTATGGCTGAATTTGGCTGCTGCCACCGCAATGAACCGTCCGGCGGCCTGCATGGCATCATGCGAGTGCGTCAGTTCATTCAGGATGACGCGCATATCTTCTGTACAGAAGACCAGATTGTCTCGGAAACCAAGATTTTCTGTGACCTTCTGAAATCGGTTTACAAGGATTTCGGCTTTACCGACATCCTCGTCAAATTCTCGGACCGTCCGGAAGTCCGTGCCGGTTCCGATGAAATCTGGGACAAGGCAGAAGCCGCCCTTCGCGAAGCCGCCGAAGAAGCTGGTCTGACGCTTGAAATTAACCCGGGCGAAGGCGCGTTCTATGGGCCGAAGCTTGAGTTTGTTCTGCGTGATGCGATTGGTCGTGACTGGCAGTGTGGCACGCTTCAGGCCGACTTCGTGCTACCTGAACGCCTTGACGCGTCCTATATGGGCGAAGATGGTGAAAAGCATCGTCCAGTCATGCTGCACCGCGCGATCCTTGGCTCGCTTGAACGCTTCATTGGCATTCTGATCGAAAACTATGCCGGTCGCCTGCCGCTTTGGCTGTCACCTGTTCATGCCGTGATCTGCTCGATCACTAACGAAGCCGATAGCTACGCAGAAGACGTCAAAAAAGCACTTCAGGCCAAAGGTTTGAATGTTGAGCTTGACCTTCGAAATGAGAAGATCAGCTACAAGGTTCGCGAACACAGCCACGCGAAAATCCCGTTGATCCTTGCTCTTGGCAAACGCGAAGCAGAGGAAAAAACAGCGTCGGTCCGTCGTCTCGGTTTTCAGCATCAGAAAACCATGGGGATTGATGAGCTGGCCGAAAACATGGCGACCGAAATCCGTGATCGCGTAAGCGAAGCCGATTTCTGATCGCCTGCCCGTTTCAAGGCAAAACCACAAAGGCCCGCATATTTTATTGCGGGCCTTTGCATTTTGCGTATTTCAGGACGGCACAGCGGAACCAAAGGTTTCAACACTCGTTTGGCAATCGCTACCTAATTCAGGGTTTTGGAATATAGCTCTTTCACCAACTCGTGACTGCACTTAACGGAAAGTTGTGCTAAATCCGAAACTGATCCCAAGCCCCCAACGTATCTGGTGTATATGTTTTTCAGGAAAAGGTAGCGACAATGAATTCCAAAGGTAAAACCCGTTATTTTATTGCATCGCTGGCGATGACGCTTGCATTGGGTACTGTATCCTCCGCAGCTTTGGCGATGGGCAGCGGCAGCAGTTGGGGCAGCGATACACCCGATCTGTCCGAAGTCGTCGAAATGATTGATGCTGGCAAATACGACACGGCTATCGCAAGCCTTGAAGGCATGCTCCAAGATGATCCAAAAAATGCCGATATCCTTAACTATCTTGCTTATAGTCAGCGGAAATCAGGCGATCTTCAAAGTGCGTCCCAAAACTACGAACGCGCATTGATGATTGATCCGGAACACAAGGGTGCTTTGGAATATCAGGGCGAACTGTTCCTTCAGACCGGAAAGCCCGACATGGCGCGTGAAAATCTTGCGCGACTGGAGAAAGTCTGCGGTATGGATTGCGACGAATACAAAGAGCTGTCAGCAAAAATTCCGCAATAGATTTGCACCGCAAAAAACCTTCCGAAACTATTCGTTAGAATAGCTTTGCAACACACACATTTGTCGCCATGTATTACCCCTCTTATGGGTAATACATGGAACTGGACTTGGTCATGCCTGACGCTGTGCTGCGGAAAAGTTATACTGTTGTTGTCGTGCGCAGCACCGGACAGCAAATAGACTTAGAAACCCTTTCGAATTATCAAAGCGCGATCAATTCTGCGAAAAACGCATTGACCATCAATAACAATTCCGAAGTTCGCGTTGTCGAAAACAAATATGACGACGCCACAAAACGCGACAAAAAACAGGTTGTGAAAATTCTGACCCGTCAGGAAAGTGGCGCAGGAAATGGCGGCGAGGCAAAATCACGCGCCAAGGATTCCGGCGTCAGCCACGAAGTGGCCAACCAGTTTAGCAAGGGGATCGTCAACATAGTTCTGGCGATTACCGTTCTGGTGATTCTTGCCGGGATTATCATCCCATTAATGAACCGCTGATATTGCATAATACCGCTAATCGCATCGAAACGACGATATCCCACGAGACGCTGAGATAAATCGATCATCTGTTTTCTCTGACTGCTTGACAGTGTGCCGCCCGGTTGCAAAATTGGTGAAGTCCATGCAATGGACCTTCGGGGGCTCAAAGGGAAATCAGGTGCCAATTGATCAATAAAAGCGCCAAATCCGTCATATCGTCGCGCTGGAAATACGGCTGCCTGACGATTGCACTGTTCGTCCCCTTGCTCTCCGGATGCTCTTCTGACGATATGATGTCGCTGTTTGGCGACGAAACTGGGTCCAAACAAATCAAGATCAGCGATACGGACAGCCAATCGCAAACGGCAATAGCAGCTGGCATCGATAGTGCTGCCTGCGGCCTTTTCTTTGATAGTGCATCTGCCGGGACAGTTTCGAACCAGGCCCTGAATGACAATGCAGCAGAATCGATATCGCTGCAGGGCAATCCGGCCGATGACCTGCGTCATGCCATGGCACTTGATCTTGCCAACGAACACGCAAAGGCGCGGCGCCTTTATCTCTGGTTGACCGCGGCCGATCCGAATGCCTCGATCTCGATCAATTGCGGTAACGGCATTATGCTAAGCGGTACGATCACAAGCCTTGCACAAAAGCGCATCAAGACGATGGATATCAGCAATCCTGATCTTGCCCGCTCGCGCGAAATTGATGCGGTGGTTGCTTCGGCAATCGTTGCGCCCGGCCCGGAACTTCCCGATCCGCCGACGGTACAAAGAAATCGCGACTTTTACAAAAACACTATCGCGGTCGGCATTCCGCCCGAGGATTCAACGGCTGCGCGTCCCGCAATGGAAATGGATGTCAGCAGCAATACAGCACGCCTGACCTCTGTTGACCGACCAGCAAGGAAAATTGCCGCACCGTCTGTTGCACCCCAAACAGAACCGCTAACCGCGGCAACGACACTACCTACGATCAAAGGCGATGCGGTTACGCCAAGCGCGTCAAACAAGGCTCTGCTCTCAACAACGCGTCCCATTGAAAGCGGCACGCTGGAACTGGAAGATGAAACACCTGCATCGCAAAGCACCTTGATCGAAGTTCCAATGGTGGATGCGTCAAACAAACCCCAAGCTGAAGAGAGCGCGGCGAAAATTCCAACCAAGCCAGCAAAGAGTACTGAAGCCCCTGCACCTTCGATCCGAGAACAGGAGACCAAGCAAGAAGTGTCTCAACCGGCTCAAACAAGCAGTTCTTCTTATTACGCGGTGCAATTGGCGGCCTATCGTTCGCGTGAAATGGCTGAATCCCGTTGGTTGAAATTTGAAACCATGGGCAACGGCATCCTTCGTGGCGCAAACCACGAGGTCCAAAGCATTGCGATTGAAGGTCAAGGTCTGTTTTTCCGTCTGATGACCGGACAGTACTCCAGCCAGTCCGAAGCACAGTCAGCGTGTGGCGGCCTAAAACGCGCCGGAATTGACTGTCTGATCCGTCACATAAAACCCTGAAATCACATCTTCGGAAAACGCTTCAGGGGTTTGGCTTATCGTCAGGTGGCATACCCGCCCCGGATGCTTTACCTGCCCAGTGACCGAATGACCGGTGCCGATGAAGCGCTTCCGGCCTTGTCTTACGGCCATGCCTGCGAAGAAACCCCGGCAGGCGCTTCAGAACCGCCTCGATTCTAGTGTTGTGCCGGTAATGTCGCCAACGCAAATACTGGATGAAACGCCTTGTGCGTTTTGACCCGGCCGCAAGCATCGGGATGCCAATCGCAATAAAAACCATCCCGAAAAATGGTGGCGGCAGAGGCAGGAATACGCACCCGATGAACAGGTTGATTACACCGCCACCAATCAGCAAGGATGATTTCAAATGTCTTGCGCGTCGCAAATCAGCGGCTTCCAGCGATAATGACATGCAGTATTCTTATTATCGCGTCCCGCACGGCCCTTACCAAAAGAATGTTCGAAGACAATTTACCGTGAAGGCAATTGCCAAAGCATCGATCTGGGTTAAATTGCAACTCAGTCCATTAACTCAAGGCAGGTTCTGACATGTTCTCTTCGATCGCCCCGGAAAAAGTCTCTATCCCGTCTGCCGAAACCGCCCTGCCCGGTCGCGCCGAGAAATTGCAGGTCGCAGACCGTCACGCGGTTACTGGAAATCCGATGACCGGCCCGTTTCCCGACAACATTGAAACAGCTGTCTTTGGCATGGGCTGCTTCTGGGGGGCAGAGCGTCTTTTCTGGAAACAGGATGGCGTCTTCACCACAGCAGCAGGTTACGCAGGTGGCTACACTGAAAACCCCACATATCGCGAGGTTTGCAGCGGCATGACGGGCCATGCGGAAGTTGTGCAGATCGTTTTTGATCCGACAGTGATATCCTATCAGGCATTGCTGCGCCTGTTCTGGGAAAATCATGACCCGACCCAGGGAATGCGCCAAGGGAATGATATCGGCACACAATACCGTTCGGTTATCTACACCCTAAACGACACACAGAAAGAAGCCGCCGAGACGTCGAGAAAACAATATCTTGATGCGCTCAAATCCGCCGGGCGCAAAGCCATCACAACCGAAATCAAAGACGCCCCGCCGTTCTTCTATGCAGAAGACTTCCACCAGCAGTATCTGCACAAAAACCCGGATGGTTACTGCGGCCTTGGCGGAACCGGCATTTCGTGCCCGGGGTTGTAAAACGCAATACAAGGTTTAAAGATCAGCCCGCATGAACACCCAATGCGGGCTGATCATCTTACACCGGTTTGCCGCCATATTCACGGCTAAGATCAGCACAGACCCGCCGGACTTTCAAGCCGAACTGTTCAATACGTTCGTTCGGTATGCGGGCAGCGGGACCCGACAAGGATAGTGCCGCAATCGGCAGTCCTGTCTCATCACGTACAACGCCTGCAACACAGCGCAAGCCAATGGCATGTTCTTCATCGTCAAGTGCATATCCACGCTGTCTTGACCGGTTCAGATCACTTTTCAGCGTATCGGCACTGATCAGTGTACGTTCGGTGATTTTTGGCAGACCATGCTGCGTGATTACCGCATTCACCTCTTCATCAGGCAGAAATGCAAGCAGCGCCTTCCCCACACCCGAGCAATGCATCAGCGCCCGGCGGCCTGGCGTTACCAATGCCCGCATCATCTTGCGGCATTCCACCTGCGACAGGAAAATAACTTCGCCGCCATCAGCCACAGCCAGATTGACCGTTTCGCCACTATCTTCCATCAAGGCGCGCATATAGGGGCGCGCGATCTGGCTAAGATTACGGTTTTTCGTAAAGGCATTACCCACACTGAACGCCTGCACGCCAATCGACCACAGCGTTCGTTCGCCATCGAATGTGACATAGCGTTCATGCTGCATCGTCGTCAATAACCGGTGCACGGTAGAGGGCGGCAAATGCACCTGATGGGCGATTTCGGTCAAGGTCATACCGTACTCGCTATCCGCAAGCGTGTTCAGAATGCTGATTGCCCTTACCAATGACTGAACCTGCTGCATGCAGATCATCCTTCCGGTCGCAGGCTTTGAAGCCTTGGGAACTGATATATTGTAATATTATGGGATCGGCTTCAGACACGCACGGACTTTTCGCGCATCCAGACCAAAGTGGAATAAGCGATCAAATAAACTGTCGCTGCCGCGAAGCCAAGCAATGTACCGACATTAATGCCCCAAACCGGATACGTGAACGTCACCGCCAGAATATAAATCCAAAGCGATCCCATACCTCTTGGGAAGTTACGGATTACCGTGTGCAATGGACCAATGCCATAAGATGCATGCAGGATCAGCATCATCGGATAAAGCGTCACCGGGAACCCTGAAAAAAGCCCGGCCCATTTCGGTCCGATCCATGCCGCAATACCGCTGATGCCAAGAACAATCAGCGCGGCAAGAACAGCTCGAAACAGCACAATGCGTCGGGTCAACCGCACCCGGTTCAATATGCGAACATTCTCGATCCCCCGAAACAGTATCAGAGCGACGATCATGGCAACCAACAGGGTAACGGCACCTGAAATCCGGGTAAACTGGATCTGCTGGCAAATCCATGAAACGAACATGAATGCGCCAAAGGCCGCGACGGAACTTACCGGTATCTGAAATATCATCCGGCGGTCTGACAACAACCGTGACGTCAGGTAATAGGCATATAGAAAGGCAAGTGTTGCGATCAGCCCCGGCAGGGCATAGACGGCGCTTTCTGTCGCAAACACAACGCCCTGCTCCAGCCCGATGAAATACAGCAGGATCGCCGTTCCAAGCGGATATCCGGAAAGCACCCCGGCGGCACGCGGGCCTGTACGCTCCGCAAGGATGGATAACCCCAGCACAACAGAAATTGATACTGCAAGCTTGGCAAACAGCAACGTCAAGGTAACCTCCCGCAGCTTATTTTAACAATTCATCGATGAATTGTCGTAATATTATATTTTATCGCTATCTCCTTTTTCCAGCCTGCGCAAGCAGGAACCAATTTTAAGATGTTTCACGAACACCGGCGCATAAGCAAAAAAGCGAGCCCCGACGGTGCCCGCTTTTCTGGTTGCTATGCTTTACTTCGTCTGGCTTTGCTGCCGACCGCCCCTATGACGCCATTGAAAGCTTTGCCCCCGGCTTATCAACTGCTTTGGTGGCATTTCGGGGTTGTTGAACAATCACCCCGCGCCAACCAAGCCCCTTATATGTCTCATAACCGGGCGTTAGCGCATAAGCGACCAGTGACCCATCCGCCAATAGATAGGAACCACGATTGGGATCCTTGACCTCCAACCGGATCTGCTCGCTCAAAACGCCCTGATTATCGGACGCCGCAATGATGCGATTTTGCGAGTCAATCAGCATTACACGCGTGCGTGCACGCTCTTCGTCGCTGAAGTTCAATGCCCTTACCACCATCGGTGCCTGGTTTTCCCAATCAAAGAAAACCCCCATAACGCCGATAACGTCGCCTTTTGCCTTACCGCCCCGTCGAACAGCCGTCGCATAGGTCGCCGTAGCCGCGTTATTTAGCAGCTCATTGCGCGCGATATCCGCAACCGCATACGCCCCGCCATCCCGGCATCGCATGGCTTCGCGGAACCACGGCATGTGACCGATATCCGTACCGACAAGACGGTATTTATCCGGACGCCCTGTGGCAATGATCCGACCGTTACAATCCGCAATCCAAAGGTCAAGATAGACGGTATAGGAATCAAGGATCACGCCAAGGCGCTGCGATGTCTGGCTGGCGATTTCTCCGTTGTCCGGGTTCTCGCAAACATCAACAACCGCGGCGTCTGTGGCCCACCATCGAACATCACAAGACCGCTCAAACAGGTTTCGGTCCATAAGCTCGACAACATATCGTGACAGGTCGGCAAAGCGGTCGCCACGCGCCGTTTGCGCCGTTCGCTCAAGATCAAGCGCCAGACTTTCAAACATATGTTCGAGTTCTTCGGTAATGACGGTTACGCGCTGCGAGATTTCCTTAACCTCGTTGGCAACGACACCAAACCCGCGGCCTACTTCCCCCGCACGTGCTGCTTCGATCAACGCATTCAGCGCCAATGTCCGTGTAGCCCGGGTTACACCTTTTATTTCTGTGATCTTCTCATTGGCAAGTTGCGACATCTCTGTCGCCACCTGCAAAATTCGTTCGGGCATTCCCGCAAGCTCCCCTTGCAAAATCTGGTTTCACCCCGTGTTGATGCTTTTTTTTTATGCACCATTATTAAGCGTGCAATTTATATGCAATTCATGCCCGATTGGTTAATGAAAAAATGCTTACATATGCGTTTGAGATAATTTTCCCGATTAAATCACGCCAAAAGAAAAAGGGCAGGAAACTTCCCACCCTAAAATTCAACCTGATGAACACAAAAATTACCGCATCAATCACACCAGAACGTCATTCAAATCTCGGCAAAGTGGATAACGGCATCAGACAGCAGTTTTAAACCGGTAATAAACAGCAAGGTGTAGCACACCCGATAAAACAGCTTCTCATTGACCTTGTCATGCGCCCAAAGCCCCAGCCACGTCCCGAGAATCGCCACCGGAACCAGAACAAGCGCGGTTCCGAAATTGGCACCACCGAATTGCCCCAGATACCAGTACGGAATCAGCTTCACATAATTGACAACGATGAAGAACATGACGGTCGTACCGACAAAGACCGTTTTGTCCATTCGCTGCGGCAACAGGAATACAGAAACCGGCGGACCGCCTGCATGCGCGACAAAGCTGGTAAAACCGGCAATGGTCCCCCAAAACGATCCCTTGCCCCAATTGGCAGGCATGGCCTCATCGCCACGCTTCTTTCCACGAAACCAGTGGTCCAGCGTAAAGCCTATGGCAATCAGGGCAATGATCAGCTTCACGGCATATTCATTCAGATAGCTGAACGATAATGTGCCGATCAGGATACCGAGGAGTGCGGCCGGGATCAGGATCATCATGTTGCGACGATCCCAGTTCTTGCGATATGCCCAGACATTGGCAACATCCATCAGACACAATATCGGCAACATAATTGCCGCGGCGGCCTGCGGTGACAGCGCCAATGCCATTAACGGAACCGCCATGACACCAAGCCCGCCACCAAAGCCGCTTTTGGACACACCGGCAATCAAAACCGCCGGAATCCCGACAAGATAGAAGAAGGGATCAGTGATAATTTCCATTAAATCGTCCTGTAGAAAGCTGGTCGTGTCTAGCACCAGTCAAAACGACAGACTACTTTTCAGTCAAACGCGGCATCAGTTCGACGAAATTGCATGGACGGTGACGAATGTCGAGTTGATAGAACAGGATATCATCCCAGGCATCCTTGCACGCACCATTCGACCCTGGCAGGGCAAACATGTAAGTCCCGCACGATACGCCAGCGGTTGCACGCGATTGAACAGTCGATGTGCCAATCTTGGCATATGACAGCCAGCGAAACAGCTCGCCAAACCCGGGGATCTCCTTATCATAAACCCTCTGATGAGCCTCTGTCGTAACATCGCGCCCGGTCACACCAGTCCCGCCCGTACTGATGATCACGTCAACCTTCGGATCATCACACCACTGCCGGAGCTGCGAAACAATCGTGTCGAAATCATCCTTTACGATAGTTCGCGCCGCGACCTTGTGGCCTTTGGCTTCGATCCGATCGGCAAGTATCTGGCCAGAGGTATCATTCTCCAGCGTTCTGGTATCGCTCACCGTCAGAAGAGCAATATTTACAGATACAAACGGGCGATTTTCATCGATCTTGGCCATGCTATCAACTCCGGATGGTAGCTTCATTTCCGACAGAGTAGTCAGCATGCAAACAAGCGCAAGCCGTTTCGAGATACCGCACCGCACAACACACCCCCAGCACATCATAATCGAACAAAACATCGCAAATTTTGGTTATTTAATTACCGAAAAACGCCTGAATTTCCCGAAGCCCGATCACCCTCCACTCAAAAAACAGACAACAAACCCAATAAAATTAATGTTAATTTTCATAACACTAAGAAGAAAACCTGAAACTCTTAAACTTGACTTTCAGCAAGATAATTCACACTTCGCCCCCTCTGCCCCATGACTTTTCTTGCCGTGCAACATAATTCACCGTAAAAAAGTGGTAGGGAGATACCGATTTGAGACTTAAAAATGGTCGGTAATTGCAAGAAAACAGGCAGGAAACAAAGGATCCATCATGAGCGATTTGCTTTGGCAGCCCAGTCCAACGCGCGTTGAAAACGCCAATGTCACCCGGTTCCGCAACTGGGTGAACGAAAAGCACAGCCTGAAACTGGACAGCTTCCACGCGCTCTACGACTGGTCGGTTGCCAGCAAGGAAGATTTCTGGCCTGCAATTATCGACTATGTCGGCCTGAAGGCAGAAAGCTGGGGTGACTCAGTACTTGTTGACGGCAACAAAATGCCCGGTGCAAAGTTCTTCCCGAATGCCCGACTGAATTTTTCAGAAAACCTGCTGGTCCGTGATGACGATACCGACGCGCTCGTTTTCTGGGGGGAAGACAAGGTCAAAACCCGTATCTCATGGTGCGACCTGAATATCGCGGTATCGAAATTCTCGCAGGCACTTCGCGCCGAAGGCATCAAAAAGGGTGATCGCGTATGCGGATATATGCCCAACATGATCGAAACCGTGATCGCAATGCTGGGTACAGCCGCAATCGGTGCCACTTGGTCATCGGCCTCCCCCGACTTCGGGGTTCAGGGCGTCGTTGACAGGTTCGGCCAGATCGAACCCAAATTGATGATTACCGTTGACGGCTATCACTATAATGGCAAAAGCCACGACATTCGCGAAAAAGTCCGCGATGTTGTCGACAGGATCACGACGATCCAGAAAGTTGTCATCGTCAAATATGCCTTTGATGGCGCCAACACGACCGGCATTCGCAATGGCGTTTCCTGTGATAATTTCCTTGCCCCCTTCAGTCCGGAAAAGATCGTATTTGAACAGGTCGAATTCAATCACCCGCTTTATGTGATGTTTTCGTCCGGCACGACAGGCAAACCGAAATGCATTGTGCATGGCGCTGGCGGAACGCTTCTTAAACAGGTTTCCGAACATGTCCTGCATTGCGATGTGGTGCCCGGCGATCGGGTATTCTACTTCACCACATGTGGCTGGATGATGTGGAACTGGTTGATGGGCGGCCTTGCCGCTGGCGCGACACTGCTGCTTTACGATGGATCGCCGTTCTACCCCAGCGGCAATATATTGTTTGACTATGCCGATGCCGAGGACATGACCCTGTTCGGGACATCGGCCAAATATATCGATGCATTGGCAAAGGCAGAACTTAAACCACGTGAAACCCATGATCTATCGACGGTGCGTGCCATGACATCCACCGGATCTCCCCTGGCTCCCGAAAGTTTCGATTATGTCTATCGCGATATAAAATCCGATATCCATTTAGCCTCCATCTCTGGCGGGACCGACATTCTGGGCTGCTTTGTTCTTGCTTGTCCGGCCTTACCGGTGAAGCGCGGCATCATTCAGACCCGCGCGCTGGGGCTTGCCGTTGATGTTTTTGACGATGACGGCAAATCAATCCGCAATCAAAAGGGCGAACTGGTCTGCACCGCGCCCTTCCCCTCCATGCCGATCGGTTTCTGGAATGACCCCGATGGCGCACGCTATAAGGAAGCCTATTTCAACCGTTTCGATAACATCTGGTGCCACGGCGACTATGTCGAGCTTGACGATGACGGCGGCATGGTCATCTACGGCCGATCAGACGCGACGCTTAACCCGGGCGGTGTCCGGATCGGCACCGCCGAGATTTATCGTCAGGTCGAAAAGCTTCCCGAAATTCAAGAATCCATCGTTATCGGTCAGGAATGGGATAACGATGTTCGGGTTGTCCTTTTCGTTGTGCTGCGCGAAAAATATCAGCTGGACGAACTTCTGATCGACCGTATACGCAAACAGATCAGGAACAATTGTACGCCCCGTCACGTCCCGGCAAAGATCATTGCCGTGGCCGATATTCCCCGCACAAAGTCCGGAAAAATCACCGAACTGGCCGTGCGCGATGTTGTTCATGGCCGTCCAGTAAAGAACCAGGAAGCGCTTGCAAACCCCACTGCACTTGAACTTTTCTCCAATTTGCCGGAACTGCGCAGCTAGCAGAAACCTGCGAAATGACACAGCAAAAACCCCGTTGTGCACACGACGGGGTTTTCATTTTTGCGAAAGATTAATCAGAACTGCAACGTGTCATGATCAGGGCCATGCCGACATCAGAAGTCGATTCCGCGTCGCAACAGAGTTTATTTTTTGAGCAACAGTTAACTTTGTTTAAAAATTGCCCATTTAATTGCTGGCAACAAAAAAATTTTGAGATTTGTTTGTTTTGGGAACCTGACCATTCGAACAGGTTTTTAACCTTTTGAAATATGGCGACTTTTGGGAGCAGCCGAAGGGTGTAGTCGCTCAAACAATGCTTACCAGCGCAGTACCAAAGCATGGAAATCACGTGAATCTGATGAACAAGCCCTCAGCGTAAAATTTTTCAGACTTGACACATAGCAGCCGAAAATTTCTTAATTTGGAGGTCCGATAAAAAACAGGACAGTAGGATATGCTGCTCTGGCATATCCAGGGTGGCATAAAAGTTACCAAAGCCATAAAGAATGCTTTGCTAATGAGGGAGCTCATCTAATGAAAATCAAAACGATCCTGGCCGCTGGCGCAATGTCTGTTGCCGCCATCGCCGCGAACAATGCCCAGGCGGGCGCTGTACTTGACGGCATCAAGGCTAAAGGTTTCGTTCAGTGTGGCGTGAACACCGGTCTTCCGGGTTTCTCCGCTGCCAACGCCGAAGGCAAATGGGAAGGTATCGACGTTGACGTTTGCCGTGGCATTGCTGCTGCACTTCTGGGCGACGCCAACAAGGTTCAGTACACCCCGTTGACCGCTGCACAGCGTTTCACCGCGCTTCAGTCCGGCGAAATCGACATCCTTTCGCGTAACACCACGGCGACCCTGACGCGCGACGTCAAGCTTGGTCTGACCTTCCTTGGTATCAACTACTATGATGGTCAGGGCTTCCTGATTCCGAAAGCTCTGGGCGTATCCAGCGCGACGGAACTTGACGGCGCAACCGTTTGCGTCGAGCCGGGCACCACCACTGAACTCAACCTGGCCGATTATTTCCGCGCCAAAGGCATGAGCTTCGAGCCGGTCGTTATCGAAAACATCAACGAAGCAACCGCTGCCTTCTTCTCTGGCCGTTGCGACGTTTACACCACTGACGCATCGGGCCTTGCCTCGATCCGCACCACCATGGCGCCGAACCCGGACGACTATATGATTCTTCCGGAAATCATTTCCAAAGAACCGCTTGGACCGGCTGTCGCACAGGGTGACGAACAGTGGGCTGATATCGGTCGCTGGGCTCTTGCCGCAATGCTCGAAGCCGAAGAATACGGCGTCACCAGCGCAAACGTTGATGAAATGAAGAGCAGCACCAACCCTGGTATCCAGCGTCTTCTGGGTGTTTCCCCGGGCATGGGCGAAGCTCTTGGTCTTGACGAAGAGTGGGCATACCGCATCATCAAGCAGGTCGGTAACTATGGCGAAAGCTATGAGAAAAACGTTACTGCGAAACTGGGTGTCGAGCGCGGCCTGAACGCTCTCTGGACCGACGGTGGTCTGCAATATGCTTGGCCGGTTCGCTAATCTCTAGCGTCGGCTGAAAATCGCCTAACGAAGCTCCGCCCCACTGCCTGAACGCATGGGCGGAGCTTTTCGTTAAGGCCACTCACATTGGATACAATCTACACCTGAGGGTCAGATGAGTAAGACTCAAAATGCCCCGGGGGGTGTTCGTTCCAAGACCGTCGTCGATTACCTGAATGACGAGAATGTTCGCGCGATACTGTATCAAATCATTGCGATCGGACTTGTTATATTGGCGGGCTGGTATCTGGTTTCCAATACGCTGGTAAACCTGGAACGACAAAACATCTCAACCGGTTATGGCTTCCTTGATCTCGAAGCTTCGTTCGAAATCAGTGAAAGCATGGTCCAGTACAGTGCACAAAGCAGCTATGCAACCGCACTGTTGGTTGGCCTTCTGAACACCGTAAAAGTGTCTTTACTCGGGATTATCCTGTGTACCATTATCGGTACCATTTTCGGGATTGCGCGTCTGTCGTCGAATTGGATCGTTCGGAAACTGGCGACTGTTTACGTGGAAATTTTCCGGAATATCCCGGTCCTGTTGCAACTTTTCTTCTGGTATGCCGTCATTCCGAACGCGTTCCCGCATCCGCGCGACGCATTCGAACCCCTGCCCGGCGTTCTGCTGACGTCACGTGGCATGTATATGCCGGTTCCAGTTGCCGATAATGCCTATACCCTGATGGGGATTGCTGCGATTATCGCCTTCGTTGCCATCTTTCTTATCAAAAAATGGGCAAAAAAACGTCAGGATGAAACCGGTCAACCATTCCCGGTATTTCTTGTCGGAACGGGCATTTTTATCGGCCTGGTCTTTATTGCCTATCTGATCGGCGGTGCGCCGACCGATATGGACATACCGGAACTCAAAGGCTTCAACATCCGTGGTGGCACAAATGTTTCACCCGAATTCCTTGCCGTGCTAATTGGCCTGACGGTTTACACGTCAACCTATGTTGCCGAAGTTGTCCGGTCCGGTATTCAGGCCGTCCCTCACGGCCAGTGGGAAGCTGCCGATAGTCTTGGCATCAAGCGTTCGGTTGCCCTTCGCAAGGTGATCCTGCCGCAATCCATGCGCGTCGCCATTCCGCCACTGACCAACCAGTATCTGAACCTGACCAAAAACAGTTCGCTTGCTGTCGCTGTCGGTTATCCCGATCTGGTGTCGGTATCAAACACGACCATGAACCAGACCGGTCAGGCGATCGAGGCAATCTCGATCTTCATGTCGATCTATCTTGGTCTGTCCTTGTTGACCTCGCTCTTTATGAACTGGTTCAACAAGAAAATGGCACTGGTGGAGAGGTAAGATGGCAGATAACGCAAAATTACCTCCGCTTCCTACAGGCACTTTTTCTGCCCGTGCAGTTACATGGTCAAAAAAGAACCTGTTTGACGGCTGGTTCAACACCCTACTGACACTAGGCTCCATCGCATTCCTTGTGTGGCTTATTCCGCCACTCGTGAACTGGGGGATACTCAATGCAACGCTGACGCCCTCCATCGAAGGCTGTGCCGAAGTCACCGGCGCATGCTGGGGCTTTGTAAACGCCAACTTGCGTCTCATTCTGTTTGGAACCTATCCCTACGACGAACAATGGCGCCCGCTTCTTGCGATGATTGTCCTGATGGGCATCATTTGCTTCAGCCTTGGCGGGGTTAAATATCCTTCCTTCCGCAAGGCAATCATCCCGATGTGGGTGATCGGGGTTCCGATCATTGCCATCCTGATGTGGGGCGGTGCACTTGGCCTGACCTATGTCCAGAATAGCTATTGGGGCGGACTTCCGCTGACTCTGATTCTGTCGGCGATCGGCATCATCTTTGCCTTCCCGCTGGGTTTGCTTCTGGCGTTGGGTCGTCAGTCAACAATGCCGGCGATCAAGACGATCTCGGTTGTCTATATCGAGGTGATCCGTGGTGTGCCGCTGATTACGGTTCTGTTCATGGCATCAGTAATGTTCCCGCTGTTCCTTCCGGACGGTGTGACCATCGACAAACTGCTGCGTGCGCAGATCGGTATCATCCTGTTCACTGCGGCCTATCTTGCCGAAGTGTTCCGTGGCGGTCTGCAGGCTGTTCCACGTGGCCAGTTTGAAGCCGGTGACAGCCTTGGCCTGTCCTATTGGCAGTCCATGCGTCTGATCATCCTGCCGCAGGCTTTGCGTCTGGTAATCCCGCCAACCGTCAACAGCTTCATTTCGATGCTCAAGGATACGACACTGGTGGTCATCATCGGTCTGTTCGACTTCCTTGGCACCGTCAAGCTGGCACTGCGCAGCGACCCCGCATGGACGAAATACTACGTCGAGGGTTATGCCTTCGCCTCGGCAATTTTCTTCCTGATCTGTTTCTCCATGGCCAAATATTCGGCCTATCTTGAAAAAGAGCTCCGCAAGGGCGAGCAACGGTAAGGAGAGAGGAAAAAACAATGACAGCTACAGAAGCACAAACCACCAATGGCGTTGTCCCTCCTCCGTCGAACGAGGAAGTGATTACCGTCAGCAAGGCCAACAAATGGTATGGCAACTTCCATGTCCTCAAGGATATCGATCTGCATGTCCGCAAGGGCGAGCGCATCGTTATCTGCGGGCCGTCCGGTTCGGGTAAATCGACCCTTATCCGTACACTCAACCGTCTTGAGACCTATCAGAGCGGCGAAATCACCGTTGATGGCATTCTGCTTGGCGACGATGTCAAAAACATCGAAGCCGTGCGCCGCGAAGTCTGCATGGTTTTCCAGCACTTCAACCTTTTCCCGCACATGACCGTGCTGGAAAATTTGACTCTGGCACCGATCTGGGTTCGTAAGATGCCCAAGAAAGAAGCCATCGATCTAGCGATGCACTATCTGCAACGCGTGCGGATTGCCGAACAGGCCCACAAGTTCCCCGGTCAGCTTTCCGGTGGTCAGCAGCAACGCGTGGCAATTGCCCGCTCGCTCTGCATGCAGCCGAAAATCATGCTTTTCGATGAACCGACATCGGCCCTTGACCCTGAAATGGTCAAGGAAGTGCTCGACGTTATGGTCGAACTCGCCAAGGAAGGCATGACCATGCTTTGCGTGACCCACGAAATGGGCTTCGCCAAAGAGGTTGCTGACCGCGTCGTGTTCATGGACGCCGGTGAAATCGTTGAAATGGCGGGACCGCAGGAATTCTTTGCGAACCCGAAAAGTGAACGGACCAAGCTGTTCCTCAGCCAGATCCTGTCACATTAATCAAAACGCACTGCGGATTTCCGCTAATCGCATACAGGAAACGGTCCCGGAAACGGGGCCGTTTTCTTTTTTGCAAATTTCGGGCTTGCCCCCTGCCCGTCAAATGCCGAAGATCGGCGAGAAAACAGCAATGGATAAACATCTTCATGACCACGCCTTCCACACCTGTTACCGCTGCGTCGACATCGGGCTTCATCACGGTTCAGTCGCTGACCAAAAAGTTCGGTCCGAATACCGCGCTTGATTATGTCAGCCTGTCGCTCAGCAAGGGTGAAACCATGGCGATCATCGGCCCATCAGCGGCGGGTAAAAGCGTGCTTTTGAAATGTATCGTCGGTCTTCACGGAGCCGATAGCGGTAAGATCATGCTGGGCGGTGACGATGTCAGCCAGGTCAGTTCGCCTGCGCGAAAACATTGGGCAGAACGGATTGGCATGCTGTTTCAGCAAAACGCCCTGTTTGACAGCATGAAGGTTTGGGAAAATATCTGTTTTCGCCAGATAGAGCGCGGAACCATGACCCGCAAAGAAGCCAAGGATCACGCAGTCGGCCTGCTTGGTCATGTTGGCCTGTCTGAAGACAGTGCCTTTCTTTCCCCGGGAGATCTTTCCGGCGGCATGCAAAAGCGCGTTGGCATTGCGCGTGCCATTTCAACCGATCCGGAAATTCTGCTGCTTGATAATCCGACCGCGGGTCTTGATCCGGTTCTGTCGAACCATATCGAACTGATGATCAGCAAGATCGCGACCCAGCACGGTACCACCGTCATTACCATCACCAATGACATGCAGATCGCACGCACGCGTTACGCTAACCTTGTGATGATGCACGCGGGCAAAGTTTACTGGTCGGGTCCGACAAACGATATTGATGACGCCCATAACGAACATCTGACCCAGATGCTCAATGGTTCGTCCAAAGGTCCGATCACCATGCGGATGGGCAAGCGCGGCGACCATATGGTTGCCTGATCGCAAATCGTTGTTGTCGGTCAATTCGCGGTATAAACCGACAAATCCGCTTCACGGATGACATCGGCCCAAACCGGGCCGGGATGACGGTCGGTAAACAGGGCGTCAATTTCCGAAAGATGCCCCAACCGCACCATCGCGCGCCGCCCGAATTTCGATGCATCGGTACACAGGAACGTCTGTCGGGCATTGGAAATGATCGCACGCGCCACACGGACTTCGCGATAGTCGAAATCCATCAGACTACCATCTTCGTCAACGCCGGAAATCCCGACAATCGCGTAATCGACCTTGAACTGGTTGATAAAATCGATGGTCGCCTCACCAATCACGCCAAAGTCACGCTGACGAACAACGCCACCAGCAATAATCACCTCAAAGCCCGGATTGGCGGCACAAATCTGGGCGACATGCAGGTTATTGGTGATGATTTTCAGGCTCTTGTGTGACGATAACGCGCGCGCAACCTCTTCATTTGTGGTGCCGATATTGATGAATATAGACGCCCCTTCGGGGATATGCTGCGCCACCAGCTTGGCAATCTCGCGCTTGCTCCCAAGGTTAAGAACCTGACGATCAGTATAGGCCGTGTTTTCCGTGGTCGAAAGGCTGGCCGCCCCGCCATGATAACGCGCAACAAGCCCTTCTTCGGCCATCTCGTTGATATCACGTCGAATGGTCTGGGGGGTAACGGCAAAATGGTCGGCCAATGTATCAATCGTCATGAAACTGTTCGCCGCAACCAGTTCAAGAATTTCGCGACGCCGCCGATCAAGCTTGCCCATATTGTTTCCTTCCACCCTGAATTTTCGTCTTTGATTCTTAATTTTCGTTACCGATCAAAATGCTTTCTAATGAACGGCAATGCAAGCCCTGCACTCAAAGAAGTTGTTATTTAAACAGAATGGGCACCAGAATCATGGAAAACACCACCAGCAGAGCAAGCCCGGCAAGGTTCACAACCGCACCGGCGCGAACCATATCGCCAATTTTCAGATAGCCGCAGGCAAAAACAATAGCATTCGGGGGCGTTGCCACCGGCAACATGAAAGCACAGCTTGCGGCAATCGCCACCGGCACGGCAAGCAATAGCGGGTCGATGCCCTCGCCCAACGCATAAGTTGCCACCAGTGGCAAAAAGGTTGCAGCCGTCGCCGTATTGGATGTCAGATGGCTGATCAGGATCACCATCAAGGCAATCAGACCGATCTGCAAGAACACCGGCAGGTCTGGTAGAGTACCGGCATTTCCGGCAATCCAGACCGCAAGGCCGCTGCCATTGATCAGCGCCCCTAACGCCAGTCCGCCGCCCACCAAAAGCAAAATGCCCCAGGGCAACCGCAATGTCGCCTTCCAATCCAGCACATAAAGATTTTCACGTGCCTTGACAGGGATCGCAAACAAAGCAATCGCAGCAAACATCGCAATCGATGCATCGCTGATCGGGACATCGGGCAAAGCCACCTCGATCAGTGGTCGGAAAAGCCACAAGCAGGCCGTCGTCACAAAGACGATGGCAACCGACTTCTCTCCGCGTGACATCGGTCCCAGTGCAGCAATATCACGCGCCAAAGCATGTCGTGCATTTTCCGGAAGATCATCCGCCTGCGGATAGACAACAGATGTCAGTATCCACCAGCAGAACAGCAAAAAGACCGCAGCAAAAGGAACCCCCAACATCATCCATTGCCCGAACCCGATGCTGACATCAAAATTACTGGCAAGATAACCGGCAAGCAACGCATTCGGCGGCGTCCCGATCAGGGTCCCGATCCCGCCGATGCTCGCACCAAAGGCAATCCCGAATAGAAGCGCCAGCGCAAAATTGCGCGTCAGCGGAGCAAGCTTTTCCGTCACACTTTCATCGTCGTCCTCAATGCCTCTGGACGGTTCCGTTTCATTGTCGCGAAGCAAATTCACAATCGAAAGCGCAATCGGCAACATCATCGTCGCGGTTGCGGTATTACTGACCCACATCGAAAGGAATGCCGTGGCGGTTATGAAGCCCCCGACAAGAGCACGCGGCCGAAACCCTACCGTTTTCAGAATCATCAGCGCAATGCGTCGATGCAGGTTCCAGCGCTCCATGGCGATCGCAATGATAAATCCCCCCAAAAACATGAATAACAGGGGGTTGGCATAGTGCGACGTTACCTGTGCAACCGATGCCAGACCAAATAACGGCGCCAGGGCAACCGGCACCAACGCTGTCGCCGCTATCGGGATCGCTTCCGACAACCACCAAACGGCCATCAAGGCGGCAAGGGATGCCGTGTACCAAGCAATCGAACTCATGCCGCTTGGTGGCTCCATCAGCACCATGGCAACAAACAGGATAATCCCACCCCAAAGCCCGATCTGCCGTCGAAATACGCCGGGTCGGCGAGGAGATGCCGGGTTGGCACCTGTCGACGAGATCGGAAGCCTGTCAATCAGAGGAAATCGGATCATCGGATGCTCCGGCCATAAGGCGCCATATGTGCTGTGAAACGCTGTGATATGCCATCAACTTACGACATCACAATCTCTTCGCAACAGTTTGATTTTTATATAACTATTCCAACTTTCAATTACTTTCGGAGTTTTCCGTATCGCGGAACGCTTCCCGCCATTGATTATATTTCCGATCCCGGCGATCAATGATAGCGTTACAGCAAAAATCAAATGCAGCCAATTGTGCTGCCAAAACAACGACACCACTGGGAGGATAGAAAACATGATCACACGACCTTACCCTATCCAGAATGATCCCCGTGTCACGCAACGGAGTTCGATCATTGGATAACTTTGATTACATTATTATTGGCGCCGGTTCTGCCGGATGCACACTGGCCAATCGCCTCTCTGAAATGGGCCAGGCCAGCATTCTTCTGCTAGAGGCCGGCGGCAAGGATACCAATCCATGGATTCATATTCCCGTGGGTTACCTTTATTGCATTGGCAATCCGAATGTTGACTGGTGCTTCAAAACCGAGGCAGAGAACGGCCTGAATGGCCGATCACTGGGATATCCGCGCGGCAAGGTTCTGGGCGGGTGTTCGTCGATCAACGGCATGATCTATATGCGTGGTCAGGCTGCCGATTATGATCACTGGCGGCAATCGGGGTGTAACGGTTGGGGCTGGGATGATGTCTTGCCGCATTTCAGAAAATCCGAAGATTACTACCTCGGTGCTGATGACATGCACGGGTCAGGCGGCGAATGGCGGGTTGAACAGGCGCGCGTGCGCTGGGAAATCCTTGATGCCTTTCAGGATGCCGCCGAACAGGCAGGCATCCCCAAGGTCGTCGACTTTAACCGCGGCAATAACGAGGGGTCGGGCTATTTCGCGGTCAATCAGAAACGCGGCATACGCTGGAATACCTCGAAGGCATTTCTGAAGCCTGCCCTATCGCGCAAAAATCTGGAACTGCGTACACATGCGCAGGTTCGGCGTCTGATCATTGAAAACGGTCGCGTCACGGGCGTTGAATATGACCGCGACGGCCAGATTGAAACCGTCACCGCACGTCGTGAAATCGTTTTGTCGGCGGGTGCCGTCGGGTCGCCCCATATTCTCGAACTGTCGGGTATTGGCCGGGGCGATGTCCTGCAAAAACATGGCATCCAGACCATCCATGAAAGCACGCAGGTTGGTGAAAACCTGCAAGATCACCTGCAACTTCGCTGCGCTTTCAAAGTCACGGGCATCCGCACCCTGAATGAACAGGCCAGCAGCCTTGTCGGCAAGGCCGGGATCGCGCTGGAATACCTGTTTAATCAATCAGGGCCGATGTCGATGGCCCCAAGCCAGCTTGGCATCTTCACCAAATCCGATGCATCCTTCGAAACGGCAAACCTGCAATATCATGTGCAGCCGCTGTCACTTGAAAAGTTTGGCGATCCTGTCCATCCCTTCCCGGCCTTTACGGCAAGTGTCTGCAATCTGCGCCCGCAAAGTCGCGGTAGCATCCATCTGAAGTCACCCGAATTCCGCAACCAACCGGCAATTGCACCCAATTATCTGAGCGCGGATGCCGATAAAAAGGTTGCTGCCGACTCAATCCGGCTGACCCGCAAAATTGCCAATCAGCCCGCCCTTGCCCCGTATCGGCCCGAAGAATTCAAACCCGGCCCGTCATACGAGACAGAGGATGATCTGGTCAAAGCAGCAGGCTATATCGGCACGACGATTTTCCACCCTGTGGGCACATGCCGCATGGGCGCGGACCCGGCATCGGTGGTTGATCCACAATTACGGCTGCGTGGGCTTGACGGGCTTCGGATTGCTGATGCCTCGATCATGCCCACCATCACATCGGGCAATACCAATTCACCAACCATCATGATTGCAGAAAAAGCCGCCGCCATGATTATGGCAAGCGTACGCAACTAGCCACAAAAACTAGACAAAAAGGCAGGGAAGTCACCCTACCCGGCCTTTTGCATTCTCAGTTGTGTGATCACCCTTTGGTGCGAGCAACGATCCGTTCGCGTACTGCGGCGGCGGAACCGGTTCTGGCGACTTCGCCATCGCCAATTACGATTGCCTCGCGCAACAGCGCCGTCGCCTCGTCAAGCTGTGCCTGATCACGGACATGAGCGATACAAAGCGGCGTTTCGGCCGAAACGGCCTGCCCGACCTTGATGAAATCGGTAAAGCCGACAGCAAAGTCGATCTTCTGATCGGCGCGCGTCCGGCCACCTTTCAACGCAACCAGCGCCAGACCAACCTTGCGGGCATCCATCGATACAACCCGCCCGGTCTTCGCCGCGCTGACGGACTTAATCATCGGAGCTACTTCAAGATGGGCCGATGTGTTTTCGATAAAATCGGCTGGACCGCCAAGGGCCGATACCATTTTGCCAAATACTTCGGCTGCCTTGCCCGATGTCAGGGCGTCGCTTGCTTTCTGCAAACCATCAGCGACATCGGTTGCAACGCCGGTCAATGACAGCATTTCCGCTGCCAACGCCATCGTGACATCATAAACCCTCTGTTCCTGATGCTTGCCGGTCAGGAAATCAACTGCTTCGTGCATTTCAAGCGCGTTGCCAACCGTATCGCCCAGAACCTGTTCCATATCAGTCAAAAGGGCCGTTGTCGGCACACCATTGCGGGTTGCGACTTCGGTGATGCTTTCGGCCAGCTCGCGCGCACGATCATATTCATTCATGAAGGCACCCGATCCGAATTTAACATCCATCACCAGCGCATCCAGACCTGCCGCCAGCTTTTTCGACAGGATCGATGCGGTAATCAACGGAATGCTTTCTACCGTCGCAGTAACATCGCGAATGCCATAAAAACGCTTGTCCGCAGGGGCAAGATCGGCAGTCTGTCCGATGATGGCGCAGCCTACTTCACGCGTGACCTTGGCAAATTCATCCAGGGTCGGTGCGGTACGATAGCCCGGGATGGAATCAAATTTGTCCAGCGTCCCGCCCGTATGGCCAAGGCCCCTTCCCGAAATCATCGGAACAAAAGCACCGCACGCACCAACAATCGGCCCCAGCATCAGGCTGACCTTGTCGCCAACCCCACCAGTCGAATGCTTGTCGACAATCGGCCCGTCAAGGCCAAGCGCCTTCCAATCAAGTACGGTCCCGGAATCACGCATATTTCGCGTCAGCGCCGCGCGCTCATCCATGGTCATGCCGTTAAAGAAAACCGCCATGGCAAGGGCGGCCACCTGCCCCTCGCTGATGCTTTCATCGGCAATGCCCTTTACGAAAAAGGCGATTTCGGCGTCTGTCAGTACTTCGCCTTCACGTTTACGGCGAATGATTTCCTGCGGCAGCATATGCTTTCTCCTGCGCGCTTATTATTGAATTACGTTTCCAAACCCGATCAAAAAATCTTCATGCATCACTTGAAAAATAACGCAGCAGGATCTTGATCAAATTTGCAGATCCTTCTTTCGCCATTTCAAGTGTCTGTTCATGACTAAGAGCGGTCGGGCCCATGCCAGCGGCCAGATTGGTGATGTTTGAAACTGCCGCCACCCGGAATCCCAGACGCCGGGCAAGAATGTTTTCCGGCACGGTCGACATGCCCACCGCATCCGCCCCAAAAGTCTTAAGCGCGCGAATTTCGGCCGGCGTTTCAAAGCTCGGCCCGGTGCACCAGCAATAAGTCCCTTCAAACAGGTCAATGCCAAGCTCGGCCGCAGTATTTTTCAACCCCGATCCTATTTCCGGATCATACGGCACATCCATCCCGACAAAACGATCATTGCCATGATATCCGATCAGTGGGTTGGGCCCAAATAGGCTGATATGATCCGTAATCAGCATCAGGTTCCCCGGTGATGCCTCGGGGATCAGCGAGCCCGCAGCATTGGTCAGGATAAGCCGGTCGGTACCCAATTCACGCAATGTTTCAAGCGGCTCACTCATCAAATCCGAACGGCCATGTTCATAATAATGCGCCCGGCCCTGCATGACGGCAACCGATACACCACCAATCCTGCCAAGCACCAACTGCCCGCCATGGCCCTCCACCGTCGGCCTGGGAAAGCCCGGTAGTTCGGCATAGGAAATCCTGATCGCATCACTGACCGCGTCAATAACGCCCCCCAGCCCACTGCCAAGAACAAGTGCGACCTGGGCCCTAAAGCCCGGCGCCTTAGCGGCAATGACGTCCAATGCGGCTTTGACTTTGCTCATTTCAAATTCTCCGGCCCGAAGGAATGGGGAATAAGCTCTTCACGCGTCAGGGTCAGAAGCGTTTTGCCTGCATCATTGATGATATAAATCGTTGCATCCGATCCGGTGAATTCCCGGATTTTCTGGCGACAACCACCACATGGTGTACAGGCAACATCCCCCAGCCCGACAACGACGATTTCATCAAACTTGGTTTCACCCGACAAAACCATTGCCGAAATCGCCCCGGCCTCGGCACAAACACCTTCGGGATAGGCTGCGTTTTCAACATTGCATCCGGCAATGATCTGACCACCTTCCGTCCGAAGTGCTGCCCCGACATAAAACTTTGAATATGGCGCATACGCCTTGTCACGCGCGGCAAGTGCCGCGTCAATCAAATCGCGCGGGGCGTCGGTTACAGTTTGCGATGTCATATGTCTTATCCTGTTTTTCCTGCCGCTTAACGCGGGCAGGTTCCATCTTGCATATAGTCGTGAACCGTAAACCTGCCGTTGATGATGTCGTTGCGCGCCGCATCGGCCGCATCCTTCATCGCAGGCGTGATCAGGTCCCTGTTAAAATCGTCTAACGTCCAGTCAACGCCGCCTTCGGCAAGGCCAAGACTGAGAATACCCCGTTTCCAGTCCCCATCTCGCGCGGCCGCGAATGCCTCGAAAGCTGTGGCATCGACATGCTTAACCATCGATGTCAGAACCGATTCCGGATGCAGTCCGTTCTGGTTTGCATCCGATACAATCCCAAGCTTTCCGGCATCTGCTGTTACGTGCAAAATACCAATTCCCGTGCCACCGGCCAGTAGCAAAACAACATCCGCACCAGGACCGATCTGTGTCGCTGCCAGTTCGGCACCGGGGATCGTGGTCGTTCCACGCGGCACCGGTCGAATAAACAACTATCGGCGTAATTTCCAGCGGCCTGTACGGCGCAAACCTTAGCAGGCAGCGAAACGGCCAGAACGGCAATGATGAAAAAGACCTGTTTGCAATTCATCACAGCCTCGTTTGCCAGATATGCCGGACCAGAAAGCGGACCGCAACGCGATCAGCGTTCCTTCACATACGGACGACCAAGCGATTTCGGCGGAATGGCGCGGCCAATAAAGCCCGCCAGCAGGATCACCGTCAAAACATAGGGCAATGCCTGCACCAGTTGCACCGGTACCTCGCCAATCCCCGGCAGGATAACACCCTGCATGCGGGTTGCCGCGGCATCAAGGAAACCAAACAGCAGGCACGCAAACAGTGCCGGGAAAGGCCGCCATTTACCAAATACCATCGCCGCCAGCGCAATATAACCCTTGCCCGCCGTCATATCCTGCAGGAACGACGCCCCCTGCGCGGTCGACAGATACGCACCCGACATACCGACAAGAACGCCACTGCAAATCACCGCACGATACCGCATGGCGACCACGCCAATACCGGCGGTGTCAACCGCCCCCGGATTTTCGCCAACCGCACGCAGACGCAAACCGAAACGGGTGCGATACATCACCCACCACGCGGCTGGTACTGCCAGAAATGCGACATAGACAAGAATGTTATGACCGCTCAGCAATTCTGAATAAATCGATCCCAGAACCGGGACATCGGCAACGGCATCCGCGCCGGGCAAGGTAATCGGCTGGAACCGCGATTCATGATCAAGCGACGGAGTCTTACCGCCCTGCGCAAACAGGGCAATCCCGACAAGTGCCGTCAGGCCCGACATCAGGATATTGATCGCCATGCCCGATACGACCTGATTGCCCTTATGCGTGATGCAGGCAAAACCATGCAGAAGCGAAAGGCAGATCGTCGTTGCAATTGCCGCCAGCAAGCCGGCCCAGGGATTTCCGACATAGTAGGCAACAGCCGCCGCCGAAAACGCCCCGCCCAGCATCATGCCTTCAAGTGCAAGGTTGATCGTGCCGGACCGTTCTGAAAACATCCCGGCTAGTGCGGCAAGAATAAGCGGGGTCGATGTCCGAAGCGTCGCATCCAGAAGCAGGATAACCAGTTCAAAATTATCCATTATGCGGCCTCCTGCGCACGGCGGCGCAAATGCCACGCTGTATAAATCCGGGTCACGCGCGGACGGAACATATGTTCCATCGCACCGGTAAACAGGATCACAAGTCCCTGAATAACCACGACCATATCGTTTGAAATCGTCGGAATTTCAAAGCTGAGCTCCGCCCCGCCCTGATACAGCATCCCAAACAGCAATGCCGCCAGAAAAATACCAAACGGGTGATTGCGCCCCATCAGGGCAACCGCGATCCCGACAAAGCCATAACCGGCCGTAAAATCGATCAGCAACCGGTGCTGCACGCCCATCACTTCGTTAAGCGCCATGAAGGCCGAAAGCGCACCTGAAATCATCATCGCCATGATGATGTAACGCCCCGGCTCGATCCCGGCATAGGTCGCGGCAACCGCATTGGCACCCACGGTGCGGATCGCATACCCCCATCTTGTATGCCAGATGAACAGCCACACCAGAACACTGCAAACAAGCGCATAAACAAACGACAGGTTCAGCGGGCTACTTGCCATCTCCAGACCAAGGCCTGCGGCAATGTCGTGAATGAACGGTAAACGCAGATGTTCGGCGATCTGTTCGCTTTCCGGGGTCATTGATCCCTGCGGACGCAGAACATTGACCAGCAGATAAACCATCAGTGACGATGCAATGAAGTTGAACATGATCGTGGTGATCACGACATGCGACCCGCGACGCGCCTGCAAATAAGCAGGTATATAGGCCCATGCCGCACCGAAAATTGCCGAGGCCAGAATGGCAACGATCAGCATGATCGGGAATGGCAGGAAATCAAGGTAAAGGGCCGCCAGAATGACACCAAGCCCCCCGACATAGGCCTGCCCCTCGGCACCGATATTGAACAGCCCGCAATGGAATGCCACGGCAAAGGCCAGACCGGTAAAGATGAAGTTGGTGGTGTAATAAAGCGTATAACCCCACGCCTCTTCATAGCCGAACGCACCATAAAGCAGGATTTCAACGACTTGCGTCGGTCTTTCACCAATCGCCAGAACAACAAGCCCCGAAACGACGAGTGCCAGCAAAAGATTAAGCAGCGGCAACGCGCCGACATCAATCCAGCGCGGCAGTTGAACACTGTCACTCATGACTGCCCCTCCGCGGCTTTGGCTTCATGGGGATCAACCCCGGCCATCATCAGGCCAAGCACCCGTTCATTAGCATCAGCAGCAGAAACTTCACCGATGATGGCTCCATCACACATCACCAGTATGCGGTCGGCAAGAGACATGATTTCGTCCAGTTCGACGGATACCAGCAAAACGGCCTTGCCAGCATCACGCATCGCAACAATACGTTTGTGAATGAATTCGATGGCACCGATATCGACACCGCGCGTCGGCTGACCAACCAGAAGAAGCTCCGGATCGCGCATGATTTCACGCGCCAGAACCAGCTTCTGCTGGTTGCCGCCGGAAAAATTGGCTGCTTTCAGATCGGGATCGTTCGGGCGCACGTCGAATTCTGACATCAGATGCTTCGTCGCATCGGAAATCGCATGCCAGTTAAGGAAAAGACCCTTCTGATAGGAAGCGTCATCCTCATAACCTAGAATAGCGGCTTCCTTGGCCGAAAATGACGTCACCATTGCCATGCGATGGCGATCTTCAGGCACATGGGCGACACCACGCTTTCGCAGTTCGGCCGCATCCACACCACGACCCGGCGTCACATCCTGCCCGTTTAACAGGACCTGGCCTTCGGTTACCGCACGTATCCCGCCAAGCGCTTCAAGAAGTTCGCTTTGCCCGTTGCCGGAAACCCCGGCAATGCCGACGATCTCGCCGGCGCGCACCGAAAAGCTGGCATTCTTTACCTTGCGCACACCCTGCGATGTTTCAACGCACAGATTATCGACTTCAAGAACCGTTGCTGCCGGTGCGGCTTCACCCTTTTCAAGACGCAACAGCACCTTGCGGCCGACCATCAGTTCGGAAAGTTCTTCGGGGCTGGTTTCGGCCGTTTTGCGATGGGCCACCATTTCACCCTGGCGCATCACGGAAACATTGTCCGTTGCCGCCATGATTTCGCGCAGCTTATGCGTGATCAGAACAACCGTTTTTCCCTGCTGTTTCAGGGTTTCCAGAATGCGGAACAGATGATCGGCTTCCTGCGGGGTCAGAACCCCGGTCGGCTCGTCCAGAATTAGAATTTCGGCCCCCCGATAAAGGGCCTTCAGAATTTCAACGCGCTGCTGCAAGCCAACAGATAGGTCACCAACAATGGCATCGGGATTAACGTCAAGCGCATATTCACGCTCCAGACGTTTAAGCTCCCCGCGGGCTTTATCAACGCCCTCGCGCAGGATCGCCCCACCCTCGACACCCAGAATAACGTTTTCAAGAACCGTAAAGGGCTCCACCAGCATGAAGTGCTGATGAACCATGCCGATCCCGACCGCAATAGCGTCTTCGGATCCCTTTATATCGCAAAGCCTGCCATCGACATGGATGGTGCCCCCATCGGCCTGATAAAAGCCGTATAGAATGCTCATCAAGGTCGATTTCCCTGCACCGTTTTCCCCGACGATGCCGTGAATCGTGCCTTTTTCGACTTTCAGATCGATTGATTTATTCGCGTGTACCGCACCGAACCGCTTGTCTATACCGCGCAATTCAATAGCGGGCTGCACGGCACCGGTCTCCCCGGCGCCGTGCATTTGATGCATCGTATCCGACACTACAAATCCCCGGTTTGTTCGTCCTGCCTTACATCGGGCAGGCGCTGTCGCTCATATAATCGTGGACTTCAAGGTTGCCGGAAATGATGTCTTCCTTGGCTTTGGCAACAGCCGCTTTCATGTCGTCGGTGATAAGCTTTTCGTTGTTCTCGTCAAGTGCCCAGTCAACACCGCCTTCGGCAAGGCCAAGAACGGTAACGCCCGGCTTCCATGTATCGTTGGCTGCCGCGTCGAACGCTTCATAAACAGCAACGTCAACACGTTTGAGCATTGAGGTCAGAACCGACCCCGGATGCAGAGCATTCTGGTTGGAGTCAACGCCGATACCAAGCTTGCCGGCATCTGCCGCCGCCTGCAGAACACCGACACCGGTGCCGCCTGCTGCGTGATAGACAACGTCAGCACCTCGGTCGAACTGCGATTTCGCAAGCTCGCCACCTTTAACCGGGTCATTCCAAGCCGCACCGGTGGTGCCGGTCATGTTCTGGAAAACTTCGGCATCGCCATTGGCGTGTTTAACGCCCTGTGCATAACCACAGGCAAATTTACGGATCAACGGAATGTCCATGCCACCGATGAAACCGACCTTACCGGTTTTCGATGCCATCGCCGCAAGAACACCAACCAGGAACGAACCTTCATGTTCCTTGAAAACCACCGACTGAACGTTCGGCAGGTCAACAACCATATCAACGATCGTGAACTTGGTATCGGGGAATTCGGTTGCAACTTTCTCAAGGGCGGACGCCTGCGAGAAGCCGATTGCAACAATCGGGTTCATGCCACGGCGTGCGAAGTTGCGCATTGCCTGTTCGCGCTGCGAATCGTTCTGGATCTCGAAATCGCGATACTCGACGCCCTTGTCGGCCTTGTATTTTTCGGCACCGTTATATGCGCCCTGGTTAAACGAACGGTCAAAACGGCCACCCATGTCGTAAACGACTGCCGGATTGATTTCTGCTGCGCTTGCTACACCTGCATAGCATGCAACAGCCGCGACCATGGAGGTCAGAAGCTTTTTCATTCCGATGCCCTTCTATTGCTTGATTCTCTTTTATATCCCGCCAGCGCCCTTAACCGGCAGGACTCCCTCATCGAAAAAGTGTTTCATGCAGCAGCACCGCCTTTTTGCCCCGGACACCGGTGCCTCTTGTGCGTATCTGCTACAGAACGCCTATGGTAACTACAAAATACGGTACTCTGTAAATAGCAGAGCACGGACCATTAACACAAAACCTGTCCATTCGGTCAGAATGCATTCTACCCCAGCTTGTCATTTTGCCGTCTATCTGCGGGGTTTCCCTTAGTTTTTACCGCATTAGCAAACGCTGACATTTCAGCCGCTGCCAATACTATTTCTCAAAGAATTTCATAATCGCACTGCGCGCCATTTCTGCAATTCGGCCTGCTGCCCCGAAAACGGCGCCGTCCGATTCTGCATTGCAATGAAAATACAACTCCCCGCCCGAACAAATGCAGATCGACAATTTAACCGTCACGTCATCAACCGGGCGTACCCCCGCCGGAATTTTAATGCTAGGATCGCGTGCGTTCAGGGATTTGACTTTTCATGCCACGCCGGGGCGAGGGATCCCGGTGCAACGGCTTGTTCGGAGATAAAAAATGAAACGGAAAATTGCCGGGCTTCTTTCGGCCTGTACGATGCTGACTTTTGGTGCCGGTTCGGCACTTGCGGATTATGATCTTCGTATCCTGCATACCAACGACGTTCATGATCGCGTTGAATCAGTTACCAAATACAACAACAGCTGCAGCGCAGAAGACGAAACCGAAGGCAAATGCTTTGGCGGTTATGCGCGCCTTGCAACTGCCATTCGCGACAATCGCGCCATGGGCGGCAATGTCCTTGTCCTGGACGGCGGCGATCAGTTCCAGGGGTCGCTTTATTATTCGACCTACAAGGGCGAACTGACCGCCGAACTGATGGCAATGGCGGGCTATGATGCCATGACCATCGGCAACCACGAATTTGACGACGGTCCCGATGTTCTTGCCGCCTTCATCAAGGCCAGCAAAATTCCGGTTCTGTCGGCCAACGTAAAACCACTTGGCGGTTCCGGCCTTGAAGGCTTCATCAAGCCTGACACCATCGTCGAAGTCGGTGGCGAGAAAATCGGTCTGATCGGCATCACCACCGAAGAAACCCCGGATATCTCCAGCCCGGGCGATCATGTCAGCATTACCGATTCCGAAATGGCGTTGCGCTATTCCGTGGCCCGTCTGCGCCTGAAGGGCATCAACAAAATCATCGTTATGAGCCATTCCGGGTCCTACAAGGATTTTGAACTGGCAAAAACCGTCAGCGGCATTGATGTTATCGTCGGTGGCCACGATAACCAGCTATTCTCGAACACCAATGAAAAGGCCGACTATCCCTACCCGGTTGTTGAAACCGCACCGGATGGCAAACCTGTTCTTGTCGTTCAGGCCTACGCCTATAGCCGCTATCTCGGCGCGCTTGAGGTCACCTTTGACGATGACGGTGTTGCAAAGGCGTGGTCGGGTGAACCGATCACTCTTGATGCCAGCATCAAACCCGCCGAAGACGTTCTGGCGAAAATCGCCGAAGTCAGCGGTGCGGTAGATGCCATTCGCACGGTTGAGGTCGGAAGCTTCACCACGGCCGCCGATGGATCGCGTGAAAGCTGCCGCGCGATGGAATGCGCTATGGGTTCCCTGATTGCCGATGCCATGCTGTGGAAAGCTGGCGAAGGGTATCAGATCGCCATCCAGAATGGTGGCGGTATCCGTGCCAGCATTGACGAAGGTACCGTGACAATGGGCGAAGTCCTGACGGTTCTGCCGTTCCAGAATGCTCTGGCAACCTTCAAACTGACCGGTGCCGATGTCGTGGCGTCCCTTGAACATGGCGTATCAATGGTATCCGAGGGCAAGGGCCAGTTCCCACAGGTTTCCGGTCTGAAATTCGATCTGGACCTTAACGCTCCGGTCGGATCACGCATATCCAACGTTATGGTCGATGAAGGCGGTACTTTCGTTCCGATTGACCCGGCCAAAACGTATGGCGTTGTTTCGAACGACTTCATGCGCAATGGCGGGGATGGCTATGCCCTGTTCTGCGATAACGCAACCGATGTCTATGATTTCGGTCCGAACCTTGAACAGGCAGTGGCGGAATACATCAGCATGAATTCACCGATGACCCCGGCAACCCATGATCGTATCATGATGAAATAAACCCGAACCAACCGAGTTAGCCAAAGGGCGGCGCACGATGATCCCGTACGCCGCCCTTCTTGTTTTGCTTGCGTTGAATTGACCCCGCAGATTATGACTTTGCGCCAGCCATCAAAGACCGTTTAACAATAAACAGAGCATCATCTTGATCAACCAAGCCAGCAACATCCTTTGCCTTGGTGCAGCCCATTTTGACCGAACCCTGCAATGCACGGAAACATTCGTGCCTGCGGCGTCAAACCCTGTCCGGACCCTGCACCGCAAGCCCGGTGGCGTCAGTCGCAATATCGCGGTTCACCTGCGGTTGCTGGGATGTAATGTCGGCATGCTGGGTGCGGTCGGCGACGATGGCGACGGCGATCAGATCATCCGCTCCTTGTCGGAAATCGGTATCGATACCCGGCAAATACGCAAAATCCCAGGCGGCCATACCGCGGGTTACACCGCCATCCTTGACGAAACCGGTGAACTGGCCCTCGGCCTGATGGATGCCGAAATCTATGACCGCCTGACATACGATCTTCTGGCTGATCAACTGGCAAATATTCAAAACTGGCCTTGGTGGCTGGTCGATGCCAATCTGCCAACCGAAACTCTGATCTGGCTGGCCGGTCAAAAGCGCACATCACGCTTTTGTGCCGCCACCGTATCCCCGTCAAAATCGGCACGCTTCAAGCCACTTCTGGACAAACTTGATGTCCTAATCGCCAACCGGGCCGAAGCAAAAGTTTTATCCGGTATTGAAATCAACGACATCAATGACGCGGTAAACGCGATCAAATCCCTGCGTGATCATGGTATTCCCCATATTCTCATCACGCTGGGTGCCAAGGGTGTCATATCCGCCGATGACCGCGAAATCGCGTTCTGGCGTCCCTTGCCGACACGGGTTGTTGACGTCAATGGTGCCGGTGATGCCTTCTATTCCGGCTTTCTGACGACCTTTAGCAAACCGGGCACCAGCTTTGATGATGCCATCGGCACCGGCCTTGCGATGGCAAGCCTGACCGCCGAAACCGAAGGCACAACCGTCTGGAACATTGATAACAAAACGGTTCAGGAACGCGCCGTAACCGCCTTTAAAGAAAAGATTTAACCAACTTTTCTTCCGACTGAATATTTCAACCAGTTGCCAAGTTCCAGCAATCTGCGTTCATAGCGCAACGCATCATTATCAATGCCATATTGCCATGCCAGATCGCGTCGGCCCGGGTTCTCATGCAATGTCATCCAGTTGGCCGCCATTGTCTCAAGCGCGCCCTGATCGGCAAACAATCCTGCATCAATCAACCGTTGCCCATACCGCCGGAAAATCGCGGCAAGCTCAGCCAGCGTATATTCGGGATGGTATTGCACGCCCCAGAATTTCAGGCCGTCATATTCCATCACCAATGCCTGAATATGGCTGTGTTCGTTCCCCGCAAGGATTACCGCCCCCTTTGGCGGAACCGATACTTCGTCCATATGCACGGTCAGTGCCGAAAAACAAATCGATTTCCCGCGATACATCGGATGCGCAACCCCTGCCCGATTCAGGCGGATCATACGGCCCACGCCGATCTCGCGTCCATTGGGCGATGCACGCACTTCGCCGCCAAAGGCGCGGGCGACAATCTGCATGCCCCAGCAACTGCCAAATACCGGCACACCGGATTCAACCGTCGCCCTGGCCAATGGTAATTGGTTTAAAACGGCATCTTCATCGATATAGGCATTAAGCGCCGAACCGGTCCAAGCGATGCCGTCAAAATCGCCAAGCTTCACACCGTCGGGAAGACAGTCCGGCCCATCATCCGCAGGCCGGACAATCGTAACATCAAGTTCAGGATCAAGGCGTCGCAGGGCCGTTTCATATCCCTCGCCCGATGGCGATCCCCCCAGTGAACGGTTCAATTCATTCACTTCGTGGCGATTGCCATCGACAATCAGGATTTTTCTGACGTTTTCCATGATAATACCCTGATCCCGTTATTGTTCTGGTTATCGTTTCTTGAACTTAGCCAAGTTCGCCGACACAGGCCCGACGGAAGATTTCGGCATAATCAGCCACCGAAAGTTCAATCGGGTTGCCTCCATCGGACGGATCACCCTTGGCTTTGGTCGCGACTTCGTCGGCACGGTTTACGTCGACACCGATTTCCGCCAGCGTATTGACGATGCCAAGACGGATACGGAACGCCAGAACCCATTCAAACAGGGTATCAAAGCCCGGTGCGGCAAGGCCGAGCAAACGGCAAATCGTTTCACAATTGCCTTCAATCGCGCGGCGGTTGGCACGCATGACATACGGCAGAAGGATTGCATTGGTCAGACCATGGTGGGTATCAAAAATCGCCCCGATCGGATGGGCCAGTGCGTGAACACCGCCAAGTCCCTTCTGGAAGGCTGTCGCCCCCATCGATGCGGCCGAAAGCATATCAGCCCGCGCTTCGATATCCTTGCCATCGTCATAGGCACGCGGCAGGGCATCAGCAATCAAACGCATACCTTCAAGGGCAACACCATCCGCCATCGGATGATAACCCGGCGCACAATGGGCTTCGAAACAATGCACAAACGCATCGACACCGGTCGCTGCCGTCACATGCGGCGGCAGGCCAATGGTCAGTTCCGGATCGGAAATCACGATGGCTGGTAACATCTTCGGATGGAAGATGATTTTCTTTTCGTGCGTATCTTCCTTGGTGATCACGCTGGCACGACCGACTTCGGAACCAGTCCCCGATGTAGTCGGAACGGCAACAATCGGCGCGATACCGGCCGGATCGGCACGGGTCCACCAGTCACCGATATCTTCGAAATCCCACATCGGACGGGTCTGCCCCGCCATCAAGGCAACTGCCTTGGCCGCATCAAGGCCCGAACCGCCACCAAAGGCAATCACACCGTCATGACCGCCTGCACGGTAGACCGCCAGACCGTCTTCAACGTTTTTGCCTGTCGGATTGCCTTTCACACCGGCAAACAGCCCTGTCGGAAGTCCTGCGGCTTCGTTTGCGGCAATCGCATCGCGCACCATCGGCAGGTCTTTGAGCCCCTCATCGGTGATCAGCAACGGCTTCTTCATGCCGGTTGCCTTGCAGGCATCTGCCAGTTCTGAAATACGGCCCGGACCAAAACGCACGGAGGTCGGGAAGTTCCAGTTTCCAACAATCTTTTTGGTCATCTCTGTATCCTTTGCGCGCAAACGCGACGTTAAATCTTGGTCCGCAGGTGGAAGCTTTTCGGCCGGGTCAGTGATTCGTAACCCAGTTTCGAAAGCGTGCATCCACGTCCCGAACTTTTCACACCTGTCCAGGCCAGTGCCGGATCAAGGTAATCTGCACGGTTCATGAAAACCGTTCCAGTCTGAAGCCGGTCACCAATCGAAAGGGCAGCATCTTCATCCGCCGTCCAGATCGATGCCGTCAGGCCGAATTCACTGTCATTCATCAGGGCAATGGCTTCCTCGTCGGACGTCACCTTCATGATGCCGACCACCGGGCCAAAGCTTTCCTCACTCATGACGCGCATCGAATGATCGACATTGATCAAAACCTGCGGCGCCAGATACGGGGTGCCTTCCTTGTTGGCGGCAAATTTCGACGGATCGATCAATGCCTTTGCCCCGTCGCGGATGGCATCGGCAATCTGGCCACGCACAAAGGCCGCCGATGACGCCCGCACCATCGGGCCAAGGTTGGTTTCCGTATCAATCGGGCTGCCAAGGCGGTATTGCGACACAAGGTCGGTTGCCTTTTCAACAAAGGCATCAAACACGCTTTCATGGGCGTAAATGCGTTCAATCCCGCAGCACGACTGACCGCTGTTAAAGAACGCACCATCAATGACGTTTTCAACCGCATGATCGATATTGACGTCAGAACGCAGATAGGCCGGGTCTTTCCCGCCAAGCTCCATACCGGTTGCGATGAACTTGCCACCCACCGCTTGCTGAACTGCGTGACCGCCCGGCACCGAACCGGTGAAATTGACGAAATCAACACGGATATCGCCCATCAGTTTTTCCGCATCCGCATGGCTCAGATGAAGATACTGGAACAATCCCTTGGGCAGGCCAGCGGCCTCAAACGCCTCGGCAAAGCGTTCCGCGCAAAGCGGGGTCTGGTGCGAATGTTTCAGCACCACCGCATTCCCCGCCATAAGGGCGGGAACAACGCCATTCACGGCCGTCAGATACGGGAAGTTCCACGGCGCGATGATCGCAACAACGCCCAATGGTTCACGGCGGATGAAACGGTTAAAACCGGCCTTCTCGCCCGGATTGTAATCGCCAAGCGCCTCGGGGGCGATGTCGATCATGTAATCCGCACGTTCCTTGAAACCGTTGACCTCGCCACCAGCCTGCGAAATCGGGCGGCCCATCTGCCAGCTGATTTCAGCCGCGATTTCATCCTTTTTCGCGACAAAGGCGGCAACCGCCTTGCGCAGGATTTCCTGACGGGTTGCGACCGGCACAGTTCGCCATTCGGCCTGTGCGGCGCGGGCAACATCAAGTGCCTTGTTGATCTCGGCAGCACTGGCAAGCGGACGCTCGACATAAACGGATCCATCAACGGGCGAGATGGTGCGTAAACTCTCGGACATAATGCCTCACAATTGGAGAATGAGTTAGGGCGCTAAGATATGTGATCGGGCGCGAAGCGACGATGCGTCGCCGCGTGCAACAGATCAAATGATTTCGAAGTAACGCTGCATTTCCCAGTCGGTAATCGCCTTGCGGAATTCGCGTTCTTCCCATTCCCGCGACTGGGCGTAATGGGTCACGAATTCTTCACCAAACAGTGATTTTGCCGCCTCGGATTTGCGCAAACGTCCGGCTGCCTCGTAAAGGGTCGCGGGCAATGTCGTATCTTCGGGGAATTCCTGCGCATAGGCGTTACCAACGACCATTTCGCCGGGCTCCACCTTGTTTTCAATGCCCCAAAGTCCAGAACCGATGGCAGCCGAAAGCGCGATATAGGGGTTAATGTCCGCCGCAGCAATGCGATATTCAATGCGTTGCGACTTCGCACTCCCCGGAATGACGCGAAGCGCCGTGGTCCGGTTTTCAACTCCCCATGTTGCCGTCGTCGGTGCCCAGAAACCCGGGATCAGCCGCGAATAACTGTTTACCGTACAGGCCACCATCGACAGAAGTTCCGGCATAAGTTTCTGCTGCCCACCAAGGAACCAGCGCATTTCATCGGACATGTTGTGCGGTTTATTGGCGTCATAAAATGCCGCCCGGCCATCCTTGCCCTTTATCGAAACATGCATATGCCCCGACTGCCCCGGCCAATCGGGCGACCATTTCGCCATAAAGGTCGCCATCCATCCGGCACGCTGGGCCAGAACCTTGGTAAAGGTCTTGAACAATGCGGCTTTATCTGCTGCCCTTAATGCATCGTCATGACCGATGGCGGCTTCAAGCACACCCGGGCCAGTTTCGGTATGAAGTCCCTCGATCGGGAAATCCATGCTTTCGCCGAGTTCAAGCAGGTCATGATAGAATTCCGAATGCACGGAATTACGCAGCATCGAATAACCGTAAAAACCCGGCGTGATGTTCTTAAGATTACGATAATTCTTCTCGCGCACAGAATGCGGATCTTCCTCGAACAGGAAAAACTCGAATTCGCAGGCGGCCGAAACGTCATACCCCATGCTATCGGCTTTTTCGAGAACACGGCGCAATGTGCCACGCGGGCAAACGGTTTCCGCCCGTCCGTCGAACTCACCAAGGAACAGGACTGTATCGTCCTCCATCGGCAATTCGCGGCAACTTTCCGGGATCACGCGCACCGGTGCATCCGGATATGCCGTGTGCCAGCCAGTAAACTCGGACTTGTCATAAAGCTGGTCATTTGAATCCCAGCCCAGAACCACATCACAAAAGGCAAAACCGGAATCGAGTGCCGACAGGAATTTGTCACGATGCATGTATTTGCCGCGCATGATTCCGTCGACGTCGAAAATACCGATTTTGACGAATTTGATGTCTCGTTCCTTAATCAGTTTTCGTGCGTCATCGGCGGTTTTGACATCCTTCGCCTGCATCGGCGGCCTCCTGTGATTTGGGCTTTGTTATTGTGTCGGATTGACCGGTTCCTGCCCGTTTATATTTCGCGTCTTGTGACATCTTGGTCTGTAATGTAAATTACAACATTGAACATTTAAACAAATATTTTGCCATTTTGTATTATTTGTTACATGGACAAAACTCGCATAAATACAAAAGAATACCGGTTTACAGGGCAGCAGGTGCCCAATGAAACATCTGCTGCCCTGCCCAATCAAAATTGACCGTTCCCGACGGGCTTAGCTGTAACGATACGGCTTGCCTGCTTTTTCCATCACCGCAGCATACTGCTTGAAGATATCCACGACTCTGGCGCAACGCGGGCTAGTCTGAGCAATCTCGTCCCAGAATTTATGTGCTTCGGCTTCGACCGTCGCCCATTCCGCATCCGGGATCGAGGTCAGCTTCAGCTTCGTACCCTGGGTCCGAAGTTTGGCTTCACCACCCCAGTACCAATGCTGGCGATAATAGTGCGAGCTGTCCATGCACAGCTTGAACAGAACTTTCAGATGTTCCGGAAGTTCGTTCCAGCGTTCTTCATTGGCGAAGAACGAGCCACACCATGCACCGGAAATGTTGTTGGTCAGAAAATAGTTGGTCACATCGGCCCAACCGACCGTGTAATCCTCGGTGATGCCCGACCATGCGATCCCGTCAAGCTCGCCGGTCTGAACGGCAACCTCGATGTCTTCCCACGGCAGGGTGACCGGAACAACGCCAAAGCGCGACAGGAATTTACCCGCCGTCGGGAAGGTAAAGACACGCTTGCCTTTAAGGTCTTCCAGACTGTTGATCGGATCAACCGTTGCAAAATGGCACGGGTCCCACGAACCGGCCGAAAGCCATTTGACACCTTCGACTTCGCTATATGCTTCGTCCCAGATTTCGTTCAGGCCGTATTCTTCAAACAGGACCGGAACGTCAAGGCTGTAACGGGTCGCGAACGGGAAATAGCCGCCAAAGACCGAAATATCCACCGGAGCCGCAATCGAGTCATCATCGGACTGAACCGCATCAATAGTGCCGCGCTGCATGGCACGGAACAACTCGCCGGTCGGAACCAGCTGATCAGCATAGTAAAGTTCGATTTCCATTTCGCCATTGGCGACCTTGTTAAAGGCATCAATCGCCGGTTTGATCACATGTTCGCCCAGCGCCGGACCGGCATAGGTCTGCAAACGCCAGGTGATCTTGGCGTTCTGCGCCTTGACATAAGGTGCGGCAAACGCCGTGGTACCGGCTGCTGCGGTTGCAACACCGGCTTTCTTCATAAAGTCGCGTCTCGTCGTCATTGTATCATCTCCCTGATCGATGAAGTTCGTTAACGCATTAATTAGCTGCCCTGCCCGCCTTACGGGTCTGGCAGCGCCTCCTCTTGTTGGAAATTTAAACCTCCCCTGAATTGATTTTGTTTTGAACGGCGGGGCCTTCTGCGACCCCGCCGGTATCGGGTTCATTTGCTTACCGCGCGTAATGCCATTCCGGCAGCCACAGCGCGATCTGCGGGAACGCCATCACGATGCCAAGCGCCATCGCCATGATGATCACAAACGGTGTGATGGATTTATAGATGTCCTTTAACGTCACCTCTGGCGGGGCCATGGCACGCATCAGGAACAGATTGTAACCAAACGGCGGTGTCATATAGGCGATCTGACAGGTGATGGTATAAAGCACGCCATACCAGACCAGATCGAAACCAAGTGCACCAACCAGCGGCACATAAAGCGGTGCGACGATCACCAGCATCGCGGTGTCATCAAGGAACATGCCCATCATGATGAAGGAAATCTGCATCATGATCAGGATCTGCCACGGGCCAAGGCCCATCTGATCGACAAAGAAGCTTTCAATCGCCCGAACTGCACCGAGGCCATCAAAAACCGCCCCGAAGGCAAGGGCCGCCAGAATGATCCACATGAACATGCAGCTGATCGACAGCGTCTTGCGCAGGGTTTCTTCCATGACAACGCGGGTCAGGCGGCGCTTGAACAAGGCGGCAAGGGTCGCGGCAAGCGCCCCCACGGCTGAACTTTCAACAAGCGATGTAATCCCCATCAGGAACAGACCGGTCATCGAGAAGAAGATGAACAGCGGAACGATCCCGGCTTTCAGCAGGCCGACCTTCTCGCCCCATGAGATTTCCGCGCGTTCGTCCTTGCTTAATGCCGGGCCCATGCTGGGCTGCAGCCAGCAGCGAATGGCAATATAGATGATGAACATGCCCGCCATCAGCAGCCCGGGGAACACCCCCGCCAGCCAAAGCTGCCCGACCGGCTGACGCGCGATCATGCCATACAGCACCAGAACCACACTTGGCGGCACCAGAATGCCAAGCGAACTGCCCGCCTGGATCACGCCGGTCACCATGACCTTGTCATAGCCACGCCGCAAAAGCTCCGGCAACGCAATGCTGGCCCCGATCGCCATGCCCGCAACGCTCAGGCCATTCATGGCCGACACCGCGACCATCAGGACAATCGTCCCGATGGCAAGACCACCGCGGACTGGCCCCATCCAGACATGGAACATCCGGTAAAGATCATCCGCCAGACCGGATTCCGAAAGCATGTAACCCATATAGACAAACAGCGGCAGCGTCAGAAGCGGATACCACTTCATCAGCTTCATCGCGGCACTGAACGCCATTTCAGAACCGCCATCCCCCCACATGCCAAGGGCGAAAACAACGGCAACAAAACCGATGGCACCAAAAACCCGTTTCCCGGTCAGAAGCATCAGCATCATCGTGGAAAACATCAGAAGAGCGATCATCTCGTAACTCATGAAAGGCTCTCCCCGCGGGCGGCTGCCACATCTTTGAAGAAGGTTGCAATTGCCTGCAGCAGCATCATGAACACGCCAAATGTCATGATCGCCTTGATCGGCGACATCGGCGGTGACCACGCGGAATAGCTGGTTTCGCCATACTCGAACGCGTAGGCGGTCGATGACACGCCGCCATACAGCAGAAATGCCAGATAAAAGATCAGAAACAGGATTGTGATTGCATCAAGCCCGGCCTGTTTGCGCGGCGACAATGCGCCATACAGCAAATCCATCCGAACGTGCGAGTCCAGCTGCATGGAATATCCTCCACCCAGCAGGAAATACGACACCATCAGGAACTGAGCGGTTTCCAGCGTCCAAAGGGCCGGAAATTCCATAAGCTTGGTCGCAGCCGAATATAAAAGCACCGCAAGCATCGCAAAGATCAGATACATCGCAAACCGGCCGATGATCCGGTTAACGCAATCGACCCATCTGACGTAGGTCTTGATAAATTCAGGCATCTAACGCCACCCCAACATCTCCCTGTTCTATCGGTCGCAACAGCGGCTGGTCTGTCATCTGCCAATACGACCCCCTCCGTTCGCATCCGAAGGACGCGAACGGCGATATAAAATGCCTTACCGCTCGGAAAAACCCGACAGGTTGGACATCAACACCAAATCTGGATGGAAGTATCCGCAGCCCTGACAACCCATATTGCATCCCCTTGTCTGCACCACCTTTTGCAAGGCCGTACCGTGTGATGAACCGCCTCCCGGGCGACCGACTTTTGCCAAGCCGTTGAATTGTTGCACCGCTTTTTGCGGCACGGGTTTTATCCCCTCTGTAACGAACGTTACATGATTTCAATTTTGATGACAAGAATATCAAATATTGTAAAATTCATTACAATCATTGTATTTGTATGTCAGACAAGGTAAACCGCGCCCGAACAATGCATAAGCGCACTTTGCGGGTGTTTGGCCATTCCGTGTGAATGGCATAACCGGGGAAATATCGCCTTTGGATGCGAAGCAGCAGGCAACGAAACCGACAGTCGCCGAACAGATCACGCAAAAAGCCGATACGCTGACCGCATCGGAACGCAAGCTCGCCCAGGCCCTGCTTGGCAACTATCCGATGGCCGGCCTTGAAACGGTGGCGACCTTCGCCGAACGGTGTGGCGTTTCCGCCCCAACAGTGCTGCGTTTTGCCAGCAAGATCGGCTTTGACAGCTATCCCGATATGCAGGCGCGCCTGCGCGGTGAACTCGAAGCCCGCCTGCAATCGCCCCTAACCCGAAGCAGCCTGCCCCGCTCGCGCAATCATTCCGGCCATCCAATGGGCGAATTGCTTCATGAAATGGCCGAAGCGACCACCAGCAACATCCGCACAAGCCTTGCCAATATCAACCCGGCCGAACTGCAAAGTGCCATCGAACTGATCGGTGATTGCAAAGGATCAGTTTATCTGCTGGGAGGGCGGTTTACATCCGCCCTTGCGGTATATGCCTATGAACATCTGCGCACCATGCGAAGCCACGTTAGGCGCGTTTCGGGGCAAAGTGCCAAATGGGCCGAAGACCTTCTCGATGTCGGCAAACGCGATGTTTTACTGGTCTTTGACGTCCGGCGCTATCAGGCCGATGTCATCGCCTTTGCCGAGGCCGCCGTACGGCAGGACGCCAAAATCATCCTGTTCACCGACCAGTGGCTCAGCCCGATTGCGCAGTTCGCCCGTCACGTCTTTCCGGTGCGTATCGAAACCGGCACGACATGGGATAGCTCGGCGGCCAGCATGGTGATGCTTGAAACCCTGCTTGAAGGGGTCGGGCAGCATAACCCGGAACAGGTGCGTGCGCGCATCAAACATCTTGAAATGCTGCGCCGTCCGCCGCAATCGTAATACGCAGCGTATATTCGCCGCAGTAATGATTGAAACCACCGCCGCACCGCGATAGCTTGGGGCATAATTTTTATCCCCAAATACCGGAGCCGCACCGATGCATCCCTTTTTCATTTTCGTGAAATGCGATCTGGGCAAAGCCTACGACGTTGCCACAGCACTGGTCGAGGAAATCGAAGGGGTCTCGGAAGTCTATTCGATCTCCGGCCCGTTTGAATTGCTGGTCAAGGTCTATATCGAGGACGGCCAAGATATCGGGCGCTATGTGAACGAAAAAATCCATCTGCTGCCCCATATCAAGGATACGCAAACGATCATCACCTTCAACGCCTTCACCTGATCATAAGACCGCAGGCGCAAACAAAAAACGCGGAGAGATTTTCACCGCGTTTTTCTTTATCCATAGCGCATCCGATGCTAGTAGCGCACAACGTCGCGGATCACATCAAGGATGATGTCGGTCCCCTTTTCAATCAGGACCACATCACTGCCGACAATCTGGCGAATGGCATCCGAACGATAAGGCAGGCGTGACCGCAAATCGGCCGGAAGGTCGCGTTTGGCAATCCCCGGGGGCAAGGTACCGCCGCGCTCAAGCTTCATGGCAATACCGGGAGGCAACCCGTTTTTACCCTTGCCGTTGCCCTTGTTCTTGCCGCCCTTCCCACGATCATCACCAGCAATATTCTGATCTACCGCATCAAGAACATCAAGAATGATGCGCCGTTCCTGTTCGCTGAACCCGTTCGATTGCGCAATTTCGGCCCGCGGTGCTACCTGCATCGGGATTGGCTTGGCAGCTGCCGCCGTAACGCTCAGAACCGTCACCGCCAGCATAGTAGAACCAGCAATCAGCAGCGGTTTGGCAATGGATTTAAACTCACCAACATATGTCATCGCAACCTCTTCGGGTTATTGGGCTGATCCATGATAGATGAGGCCCAAGATCACCTTTGGCGACCCCGCCTGTTACGATAACGTTTGAAATGATTGTTTTATTCACAGCCCAAAAGAAAAAAGCACCCTTTTGGGGTGCTTTGATCAATGGCGGACAAGGAGGGATTCGAACCCTCGATGGGGCTTTTGACCCCATACTCCCTTAGCAGGGGAGCGCCTTCAGCCACTCGGCCACTTGCCCTTATCTCTTTGCTGTTCCGTGCGGAACGACGCCTTTCTTAAACATCGCATCATCCCATGTCAATGCCGGAAACAGGCGATCTGGTCGTTTTCTTTTATCAAATCGGGCGAATGAAACCACCAGCTTTTTGAAGGGCTTTGCCATTGCCTTTTGCGGTTGAGGATCAAAAGAGTCTTCAAACCATCATATTGCTGTCATCGCATCGAAAAACTTGGCTGTCATAAGGGCACTGTAAGCTTCTTTTTCCGGTTTGAACCCGTTCGAGACAGAAAGCAGGTTAAAGCATCATGCGCACTATCTATCAGAGCACGGATGACAACGGTCATACCCTTCGCGCCCTGAAACTCAGCAAGGAAGGCCACACAAGCCCGGTCTACCTCGGACTTGTCATTCATGATCGCGAAGTGCTGTTTCGCACCCGTGAAAACTCATCTCGTGAATTTGTCCTGCAAAAGATCAAGGAATTCGTCGCGGCCCACAGCCCGACAGTGAATGCACAACCGGCCTGAGGGCCGGTTTTTTATTACCCGGATATAGCGGCGAGGTCATTCCCGCCCGTGACACCACGCGATACGAGATCGCGCCGGGGCGACACTCCCCGTTCGCCCTGCAACTTGAACCGCCGGTCGTTTGACCGGCGGTTTCTTTAATTACGTCATGCGCCTTGCGTCACCGGTTTGCGCCCCCCCGCCCACATCAGGAAAATGGCAACCAGAAGCACCGGCAAAACACCGAAATTGATGATGTTCCACCCCGCCCCGGCAATCAGCGCACCTGCCACCAGCGATGCCATGGTTCCGGTAATGCTGTTGCCAAGCTCCATCAGGCTTTGTGCATGACCGCGTTCCGATGCGTCATGCCCCTCGCCCAAAAGCGTCGTCCCCGCCAGAAGCATCAGGTTCCAACCGATCCCAAGCAAGAACGAACTGATGAGAAACGCCGAAAAACTGATCCCCGACACGGCAAAGGCCACACTGAGCACCAATGCCAGCGCGCCGGCCACCGCCATCAAACGCGCGCCAAACCGGTCAATCATCGGGCCGGCGACAAAGGCCGGTAAAAACATGCCGATAATGTGCCAGCGAATAATATTCGCCGCCGTATCAACATCAAACCCGCAAAACTTCATGGCAAGCGGTGTTGCCGTCATCACAAGGATCATGATGCCATGCCCCGCCGCACTGATGGCAATCGCCCCGCGCAACCTTGGACGGCGCAACAGTTCCAGCATGACCGCACCACCGGTGCGCGTTTTTGCAGGAACCCCGCCATCACGCAACATCAACATGATCAGGGCTGCGATGGTCGCCACCCCGGCCAATGCCAGATACGATCCGGCAAATGGAATCGCGACCATGTTACGCGTATAGCTGGCAATTTCCGGCGCGATCAGCGCCGCCAGAACACCGCCACCAACCACAAGTGCCGCCGCACGACCTTTCTGATCATCTCGGACCGCCTCAAGGGCGGCATAACGGTAATACATTGCCGATGCCTGATATCCGCCAATCAAAAACGTGCCCAGACACACCAGCAAAAATTCCGCCTGATACACACCACCCGCCACGACAGCACCGCCAACCACGCCGCTCGCCGCTCCCAGAAACAATCCCGTGCGCCTGCCATAATGCTGCATGATCATCGACAGCGGATGCACACAGGCAAGGTTGCCCAGCAACAATAACGCCAATGGCAGGGTCGCCAGTTCCGGCACAGGGGCCAGATCAATCCCGATCAGGGATGTCAGGGTGATCCCGATCAACGAACAGGACCAGTAAAGCGCCTGGGCAATAAACAGCAGACGCACCGATCCATTGGTCAGTAACAGCATGTTGCCAACTCCAATAAAAACAGATGATTACGAAAACATCTTCGCCGTTCGCCTAAACCGTAACGGCCATCGGCCTTCGTCCGAAACGGTCGGCATATTCCTGCGGACTGACCGACAGATGGCGTTGAAAGGCCCGGCGCAGGGTTTCCGGATGCCCAAAGCCGCACAGCCGCGCTGCGCGCGTCACGGTCATCGCATCATCCTGCAAAAGGGCACGTGCGGCTTCAATCCGGACCCGTTCAACATAACGTGCCGGCGTCATGCCAAGATCGCGGGTGAATACCCGCGAAAATGTCCGTGCCGACATCCCCGCACGATTTGCCAGAACCTCCAGCGACAAATCACCGTCCAAGTGGCCCGGTATCCATTCCAGCAGCCCGGCAAGCTGCGCGGTCGCCCCGATGGCAGGCGTCAGATAGGCCGAAAACTGCGCCTGCCCGCCCGGTCGTTTTAAAAACATCACCAACCGTCGCGCCACGGCAAGGGCAATGGCGCGCCCGTGATCGGCTTCGACCAGCGCCAGCGCAAGATCGATCCCCGCCGTGACCCCGGCCGAGGTGAAAATATGCGGATCACCATCAAGACCGTTTGCGTCATAGCTGTGCAAACGATCCTCGGTGACATCAATTTTCGGGAAATTTTTGCGCATTTCATCGCAACGCGACCAATGCGTTGTAGCCATCCGACCATTGAGCAATCCTGCCTCTGCCAGGATCAGCGCACCGGAACAAACCGAGCCAAGTCGCCCGACGTGGCCTTCTGCCCGCGCCAGCCATTCCAGTATATCCCGGCGCTGGCGCAACCGGTTGACACCATCTCCCCCCGCAATCAGGACAGTATCGGTTTCATCCAGATCAAGGTCCCGCCAATCCAGATCGGCATGCAACCTGAATCCGCCCGATGTTGGCACCGGCCCGGCAGCATCGGCAATCACCAGCAACTCATAGGCCCGTTCGCGCCCCTGCCGTTCCAGTTCTGTATTGGCCGATGCAAAAACCTGCAGGGGCCCGACAACGTCAAGGCTCATGACATCGTCAAAGGCAAGACAAGCAATGGTTTTGGTACTGGTTTTGCGATCTGGCATGACAATCCCCGTTCATCAGGAATGCAGCATGCCTCAGGATATCATTGGCAACAATGACAAACACCCCACGAATCTTGCCACAACATCTGTTGTCACAATCTTCGCGGGGTGTGCCTCTTCGCAGCTTTTACTGCATCTCCCCACCAAAATCTGGTCCAGCCGCCCTAAAAACCGCTTCGTTGCAGCAGGGCATAAAAGTCACGTATCGTGCCTTCTCTGGCGGTCAAATCGCTAATGTCATCGACAAGCTTGTCGGTAAAATTGGGTTGCTTCAGATATCCAACAACCCTCTTTCGGGCCATTGATGCCGATTTCCCCTCGATCAGTACGCCACTCGAACAGAATTGTACCAGCATATAGGCGCGCTTGCGCAGATGAAGCGACGGATTGTCAATCCGCTCGATCACCTTTTCACGCACCAAATAATCGGCCAATCCCTCGTCCAGCATTCTTCCGATCCGCTGTTTTTGTTTGTTCGGCAGTTCTGAGGCCAGAAGTGCCTGGTTCATTGCACTAACAGTTACCATTTTGGCGCGTGGCTTCGCATCACTATCGCAGAAAGCCCGCAAACCCTGCATGTCTTTGACTGTACCCAAAAGCAGTTTGAATAACTCATCACTATAGCTCTCGACGATTCCGGAATTGACAACGGCCAAAAGCCAAGACATTTTGCGCCAATTGGCTCGCAAACGTTCGGTGATTTCAGCCACCCCCTCAATCAAAGCCCGCGGACCGCCGATATTGCGTATACGTGCGCCACGCTCGGCCAGCGCGGCGACCATTGGCCCGTCATAAGAAACCCCTTTTTCACTGATCAATCTGTCAAGAATACCCACCATGGGATCGGGGGCATTTTCCCGGTTTATTAGGGTATTGGGACTGCGCAATTCACGAACAATGTAATCAAACATTGCACTTTGCGCGTCGGACAAAAGCCCGGAACCAAATAGAGGGTTAAGTAATTCAAGGACGTCATCGGCGGCTCCGGAATTGCCGCGGGCCCGCCCCATAGCCAAGTCAATATGCAGAATTATAGCTTCACCAAAGCTGCTCGAACTTCCGAGCAGTTCCTTCAGCGCTACAGGTGAACCAAGAATATCCGTAACAACATCGTCCAGAATCTTCCTCGCTGCTTCGTCTTTCTCGTCACCTTTTACCTGCAATGCTAAATCCAGTTTGCCAACCCAGCTACGGTTGGCGGACAAAGCGCGTGTAAATGCAACCATCGTCAGGAAGTCGGTATCTTCCGCAAGTTTCAGGCGGCGAATTTCGTCACGTACTTCAGAAATGGTGGTATTTTCAAATGCTGGAAGATCGACCTTCTCAACCTCGCGGGCACGCGCTGCAAGCTGATCTATTGCTCCATGAATCTTGTCCATCGCAGCCATGTGATCACCATCCGTCGCCCTCGCATGGATGCCCGCCACCTTGTCGACCGCTGTAGGCATCAATGTATCGTGGAACATCAGCTTTCGCAGGTTCTGGTAATTATACATTACCTCGGACGGTGTCAGAATTTCGTGATCGAAATACTTGCGCAGCAGTCGGTTGATAGTGGCCCGGCTTTCAAACTGCATGAGGTCGCCATCGGAATCACACAGGGGAGCGTCGTCAATGTGCGAAATACGCACATCCTGATCATCGCCATCGCTGGAGCCAGCCTTCTCCAGAATTACTTTTTCGACATGCCTGCCTCCGGCACGTTCCCAATCGCGAACGACCCTGACAGCAGAGACTTTTGTTTTTAACAGCTTCTCAGCCTCGCTGAGCGCTTCTCTTTCGACATCAAAGGTCGAATGAATGATCCAGCGGTCCCCTCGCTGGACACGCACTTCAAATGTCTTATTCGACATACCGCGCACTGGCTCCCTAACGTCCTGTTTGGGGCGACATTTGCATGCCATTTAATAGTCAGGCGCATGTCCCAGTTATTATGTTTATGTCCCTTTATAAGGTGAACATTGGGCTAAAAACAATAGATTGAATTCCGTTTCCCCAACAAAAAAACCGACCAAATCAAAGATCGGGAGCCCTCTTCGGACCCGACATATTTTGGGTTACCTGTAAGACTGGGCAATAGAATCACTAAGCCGCCCCAAAAGGTTGCTCATGGCAGCGACAGTTGCCTCGGTTGTTGTATCCTTGGGAGCCACGGAATCGGTAAACCGTTCGGACACGGCGGTTTCACCCGAATTGAAATTGACAATTTTCCAGCGCGCTGCGATCTGAACCGAGCCGTCCGGTTGGCGTTCGAACTGCCCCAGATCAACTACGATCTGCCAAACAACACCGTCGCGCGAGTTCCAAGGGAAAGTCTCGATCCGCTGCGGGCTTAACCGGTGATCCAGATTTTCGATCAGAACCCGCTGAATGTTTTCGTCCAGCGGCTCGGCCCAGCGATCAAACTGGTTAATCACAAGCCGATTGTCACTGCTGCGCGTCACAATCTGGCTGCGATCCAGATGGCTTGGGATGGTGATCGGTCCGACTCCCATCACCGCCGTTCGGGCAACGCCCGATGGGGCGGAAACATCATCCGGGGATAACAGATAATAACGTTCCTGAACCGGTGTGCTACATGCGGACAGGAAGCCAAGCGATGCCGCAAACATTCCTGCGATCAGTCGTTTGCGAATAGTCGCCGTTGCTTTCGGTTTCATCTGCATTTCCTGCATCATTCTTCCTCCCGGCGGCCCGGTTTCCCTAGGATCAGGGCATTCGGATTTTGTTCAAGGAATTCAGCAAGATCGCGCAACGACCGCGCCGCTGCTGAAAGCTCTTTTAGCGTTTCCTCGAAATTGTAACGGATTGGCGAATTCGGCGATGTCACATCACGCACACCACCAAGTGCGACCTGGGCTGATTCCAACGCCTTCTGGGTTGCGGGCAACACGCTGGTATCAAGGTTCGTCACAAGCTGATTTACCCCGGCAGCAGCCTGTTTCAGACTGTTCATGCCTTCGGTGATCGCAGGCGATGTGACGATATTTTCCATCCCCTCGACAGTTCCCAGCAGTCGAATGCCGATTTCCTCAATCGGGAATGTTTCAACTTTTTCAAGAAGCGATGAAAGGGAATTGCTGATCTCGTCGATCTTTTGCGGCAATGTCGGCAATTCTGGAATTTTCCCCTGCGCATCGCCCAGATAGCGGGCTGGTGTCACCGGATACATGCCCAGATCAACAAACAATTGCCCGGTGATAAAGCTCCCGGTTTTCAACCGTGCCCGCAAACCGCGCTCGACCAGAATATCCATGATCTTCCCATAGTCGACATCGGCGCGATCCTCTTTGCCGACCATCTGCACCCGCTCTGGCTCCAGCGTCACTTCAACGGGCACCCGGAACGATTGACTGGGAACAACATATTCCAGATTGACGCTGTTGACCGTGCCTACACGAATGCCATTGAATTCAACCGGAGCGCCGGGAGAAAGTCCGCGGACAGATGAATCGAAATACAGCATGTATTTCTGCGTAATGCCACGCGCAAGAATTTCCGCCTGTTTACGACTGTCATTTAACCGGAATACTGTATCGGGTTTCGCCGTTTCAGTACTCAGGCTTTCATCCGGCGTATAGAAATTGATGCCACCGGCCAAAACTGATCGAACAGATTGAGCTCGCACCGATACGCCTTCCGCATTCAGATCAAGACTGATACCGCTGGAGTTCCAGAAACGCGTATCGCGTTTGACCAATGCGTCAAACGGCTTGCGCACATAAATCGGGATCGACACCTTTTCGGCCGCGGAATCCAGATTGGTATCAAGGACCTCGCCAACCTCGACCCCGCGCAGAAGAACCGGCGTTCCCGACGCGACTGAACCAAGTTCCTCCGCCATCAGGATAAACCGTGTTCCGTCCGACCCATCCGGCACATATTGCGGCTCCTCAGATCCGGTGAATTTGCGCGCCTCCTTGCCCGATTTATCGGGCACGACCTCGATATAGGCCCCGGAAACGATGGTTTGCAGCCCGGAAATCCCCTGTGCCGAAACACGCGGACGCACCACCCAGAATTTGGTCTTGTCCGTCAGATAGGGTTCAAAATCGGTATTCATCCGCATGGTCAGAACGACATGCTGGAAATCGTCGCTCAGATTGATCTCGGTAACCTGCCCGACATCGACATCACGATACCGCACGGCAGTTTTCCCAGCCGTCAGCCCCTCGGCCGTTTCAAACGTCACGGTGATTTCCGGCCCCTTGGCAACCGCATCGCGCCACAAAAGCCAGCCACCGATAATCAGGGCGACAATCGGCACGATCCAGATGATCGGCAGGTTCTGAAATGCCTTTTTCACCTCGGGCCGACCTGGCTGCCCTTGATCGGCATTCCGGTTGGTGTCGTCCGTCATGATGGCATCCCCTGTTCTTTCTGCATTCCCGCCCGATCCCAGATCATCCGCGGATCAAACGCCATTGCCGACAGCATGGTCAGAATAACCACGCCACAGAAGGCCACGGCACCAAATCCCGGTGCAACGGTTGCTATGTTACCCAATTTCACAAGTGCCGCCAGTATCGACACCATAAACACATCAATCATCGACCAGCGACCAATCAGTTCGGTCACGCGATAGATAAAGGTCCGCTCGCGAAGCGGCCCCGAAAGCCCCAATCCGGTCGCGGCATAAACCCAGCCAAGCAGGACGATCTTCATGATCGGCACCACGATGCTGGCGGTAAATACTACAATAGCAATCGGCCACTGCCCGGATTGCAACAACACAAGAACCCCTGAAAGGATGGTATCTGATTCCGCACGCCCCAGATACGTGATCGTCATGATCGGGAAAATGTTAGCGGGGATATAAAGCACGGCCGCCGTCACCAGAAGCGCCCAAGCCCGCGAAAGTCCCCCCGCCTTGCGATGGTGCAAATGCGTGCCGCACCGAGGGCATTTACCTCCACTTTCCGCCGCCGCGCGATCCGTTACGACAAAGGCACAGGTGTCGCACGTCATCCAGCCGGTTGCCTTATCCGGCCCCGAACTTGCGCGCAATTCTTCCAAATCCTCAAGCGTCGTATAACGCAAATCCGCAGGTGCCAGTCGCCGCCAAATCGTTCTCGGGTCAAGAGAGGTGCTCATCAGCAAAGTTGACGGGATCAGCAGACAAACGGCATAAAAGGCAGGGCCGGCAATGACATCGGCAAAATCCGTAAGCTTGGTCAGCGCGACCAGAAGTCCGATCAGAAACACATCCAGCATCGACCAGGGCCGAATAACAGCCAAAACACGCCAGACAGCCCGTAAGCCCGGCACCACGAACCCGAAATAAAGCGGTGCCAGCACATAGATATAAGCCCCGGTCAGCATCAGCGGGGCAGCAATCGACGTCAACGCGACCATAAAGGCCAGAAACGGGAACCCCTCCTGCCAGAACGTCACAACCCCGCTCAGCAGCGTATTGCTTTCGGTGCGTCCTTCCATGGCAAAGGTCAGGATCGGAAATGAATTGGCAATCAGAAACAGGACAAGTGCCGTAATGGCAAAGGCCAGAGGCCGTTCAACCGTACCCTTCTGCGCCTGATACAAGGGCGACCCGCAGCGCACGCACCGCGCCACAAAGCCCGGCGGGATGTCGTCTTCAACATGCAGGTAATCGCAATGCTCACAGGCAACAAGGCGATGCGACATTCAATCTTCCTGTTTCCATAAGGCGTTAGCGCACAGTCTGGAAGTCATGTGAGTAAGCGGCAGAATTCATCCCCTGTCAAATCTGATTGGCAAATCGGATCGGCCTTATGCCATATGGCGAAAACCGAAAATAAACGCGATCCCAACCCTTTAGTTCCCGATTTGGGGCAAATAATGGCGCGCTTCACCCAGAACGATCTCATTGACCTGCGACAGCAATCCGCTTTGCATATTCCAGTGATGCCAATAAAGCGGCCGTTCGATTACATGCGGGCATGGCTGCACCAACCGTCCGCTCTGTAAACCTTCCGCCGCCTGATGCTCCTCAACCACGGCATAGGCAATACCCTGCTCGGCCACGGTTACGAAACCTTGTGAACTTGGCACCGTATGGGCCGGAAATTCTCCCGGCACCAATCCGAAATACCTGTTCAAGAACTGGTTTTGCAATTCGTCATGGCGCGAAAAATTAACCGCCGGACAGGATCGCAGCGCATCGGCTGTCACTCCGTTTGCAAAATACCGGTCTCGAAATTCCGGAGCCACCACCATGATATAGCGCATCGCGCCCAGTGACCGCACCCGGCATCCCTGTATCGGATCCGGCCGTAAACTGACCGCGCCCAGAACGGTACCAGCCTGAAGCGCTTCGTGATTAAGGGCCTCGTCATCGACCGTCAGATGCACCAGCAGATCAAGCTCGCGAAATAACCTTTTGGGAACTTTGACAAACCATGTCGCCAGACTGTCGGCATTCACCGCAATCGCGATCTGGCCAAAACGGCTGGCCGAATGCAGCTTCGGCAGTTCCTCATATAATTCCTGTTCAAGCAGACTGACCCGCTGATAATGCTGCAAAAGCCGCTTTCCGGCATCGGTCGCTGCTATCGGTTTGGAGCGGATGAGCAATGGCTGCCCCAACCGGTCTTCCAGCAACTTGACCCGCTGGGATATCGCCGACTGCGTCAGGCCAAGATCACGCGCCGCCTTTTCAAAACTGCCATGCCGAATCACCTCGGCACTGGCCTGCAATAGCTTGTAATCGATCATTTTATTATCCCCGCCTCATCCACCAGCCGCACACCTATTCATAGATGCATCACCAACCTCCAAGGATGCGTCACTCCCATCAGGACAGCAGCACCTGTCGGCACAACTAACTACTGGGCTGCTGAGCTACTGAGCTACTTAAACAGAGCCGAACGATACCGGGGCTGGTCATACGCTGCCTCGCGCATTCCAATCATAAAATTTAATAATACTATATCATGATAATTCGATTTTCTTATTTATTAAAGCTGATATTCCTGCCCCATCAACAGCGATATGCGGGATGAAAAATGCTTCTGACCTTTGCGACCGGATTTGGCCTTGGCGGCGGACTGATCATTGCGATTGGCGCGCAGAATGCCTTCGTTCTCGGGCAAGGGTTGCGTCGCAACCATCCGGTGATGGTGGCATTTGTATGTGCGCTGTGTGATGCCGTGCTGATCGCTTCCGGTGTTGCCGGTCTGGGAACACTGGTTGCCACCTACCCGATCCTGACCAAAATCGCTGCATGGGGCGGTGCGGCCTTTCTGATCTGGTATGGGTTTGCAGCGCTCAGGCGTCTGTTTAAAACCGAAACCCTGTCAGAAAGCGATGTCAAACAAGCCGGATGGAAGGCGGTGCTGACAACGACGCTTGCCGTAACCCTTCTGAACCCGCATGTGTATCTTGATACCGTTGTCATGCTGGGCGGGATTGGCGGGCAGTTCCCCGCCAACGAACGGTTGACCTTTGCGCTTGGCGCGATGAGTGCGAGCTTTGTCTGGTTCTTTGCCATCGCCCTTGGCGCGGCGTGGCTGGCGCCCTATGTCGCGCGGCCAATTACCTGGAAAATCATTGATGGCGTAACCTGTGCAGTGATGTGGCTGGTGGCTTACAAGCTGATAGTATCGGAAATCGCGCCCCTAATTTATTCCTGAGTGAAAATGAATAATCGATGTGATTAAACATTTTTTGTGAAGAATAGAGATTCGGGCGGCTTATTTGCCCATCGCTTCCTTGAAATGCTGACGGCAGACCGAGACATATCGATCATTGCCGCCGATTTCGACCTGGGCCCCCTCGCGCACCGTATTGCCGTTTTCATCAACGCGCAGAACCATCCCAGCCTTGCGTCCGCAATGACAGATTGTCTTAAGTTCGCTTAGCTTGTCGGCCCAGGCCAGAAGCCATTTTGAGCCTTCGAAAAGCTGCCCCTGAAAATCGGTACGGATGCCGTAACACAGCACCGGCACGCCAAGCTTGTCTGCGACATCGGAAAGCTGCCAGACTTGGTCCTTGGTCAGAAACTGCGCCTCGTCCACCAGCACGCAATCAATCCGGCCTTCATCAAGCTTTTCCCTAATCAGGACACAAAGGTCGGTATTGCCGTCAAACAAGACGGCCGGGGCTTCAAGGCCAATGCGCGATGCAATTTTGCCAACACCAAAACGATCATCAAATGCCACGGTCAGCAGAAGCGTCTGCATGCCGCGTTCCTGATAGTTGAAGCTCGATTGCAAAAGCGTCGTCGATTTGCCCGCATTCATCGACGAATAATAAAAGAACAGCTTGGCCATGTTTCCCCCTGAAGATCGTTATTGGGGAATAGCCGATCAATCGGGATTGATCAATATGACAACAGCAGCCAAAACCGGTTACCCGCCATTGCGGCCCATATCAATGTCGCGCAATTCGCGGCGCATGAAATCAAGCAGCGACTGAATTTTGGCACTGCGCGTCACACCGGCCGGAAACACGGCAAAAACTTCCAGATCGGGCAATTTGCAATTCGGCAGAACATGCACCAGATCACCGCGCGCAATTTCATCGGCAATATCGCAAAACGGCACAACCGCAAGCCCGTGCCCGCCGCGCAGGAATTGCAGGCGGGCGGTTGCATTATCAACCCGGACACTGCCCGATACCCGAATGGATTTTTCCTGATGATCGCAGGTCAGACGCAGCGTTTCAGGAACCCGGCTATACATCACCCAGTCATGATCGGCGAGCTGTTCGGGGGCTTCGGGCAGACCTGCACGCGCAACATACCCCGCCGCCGCCGCAATGATCCGGTGGGTCTGATAGAGCTTGAAACTTTTAAGATCCGAGCTTTTGAGCGGCCCGGACCGGATGCCGATATCAATCCCGCGCCCGATCAGATCGACAACCTCGTCAGACAGATGAACATCAATCGCCACCCCCGGATAGGTCTGGCGAAACCGGTCAAGGATCGGCACGATCCGAAGTGTGCCCAGATGGACCGATGAGGTGATCGATATTTTGCCGACTGGCTCATCGCGCAGGACTTCGACCCGCTTGCGGGCGGCCTCGGCCTCCAGCGCAATCGTCCGGCAACTGTCATAATAACGCGTCCCGGCATCGGTCAGGCTGAAATTACGCGTGCTGCGTCGAAGCAGCGGCACGCCAAGTTTGGCTTCAAGCTGCCGGATCTGATGGGATACCGCAGCACGGCTCAGCCCCATCTTGCGCGCCGCGGCAGAAAACCCGCCATCCTCGACCACGCGGGCGAAAATCATCATCGCCCGAACTTCATCCAGAGCCGACATTTCATACGCTCATTTAATTTGACAATCTGTTCAACTCTTCGATCTTCCGCAAATTAGATCAGCATCCTATCCTTGGTGCAAATCCTATTCACATATTGAGGACCAAAACGATGCGTATTCTGATGATTGTGACGTCCCACGACAAAATGGGCGATACCGGCCATAAAACCGGTATCTGGCTGGAAGAACTTGCCGCGCCCTATTTCCGGTTCCGCGATGCCGGTGCCGATATCACGCTGGCATCCCCCAAGGGCGGTCAGCCGCCGCTTGATCCCAATAGCCAGGTTCCCGATGCCCTGACCGAAGCAACCAAACGGTTTGAAGGTGATGCCGATGCCCAGAAGGCATTCGCCAACACCGTGAAACTTGATGGCCTGAGAGCCGATGATTACGACGCGCTGTTTTATCCCGGCGGTCACGGGCCGCTTTGGGATCTGGCGATTGATGCCAAATCCATCGCCCTGATCGAGGCATTTGTTGCACAGGACAAACCGGTTGCCGCCGTCTGCCACGGCCCGGCTGCGTTCGTTAATGCCAAAACCAAAGACGGCAAGGCGCTGGTGTCGGGCAAAAAAGTCACCGGTTTCACCAATGACGAGGAAAAGGCCGTCGGCCTTGAAAAAGTCGTGCCGCTTCTGATCGAGGACGAATTCACCAAACAGGGCGGTCTTTATGAACGCGGTGATATGTGGGCGTCCCATGCAGTTGTCGATGGCAAACTGGTGACCGGCCAGAACCCGGCATCAAGCGATGCGGCCGCCGACGCGGTTGTCAGATTGCTGGGTAAATAATCGCTTGACCTTCCAGCGACTGGAATCCCCATAGTCGGATCATCCAATCCAAACTGACGGAGCCACCGGAATGCTGAAACTGAAAGTCGATGAAATGAGCTGCGGCCATTGCGCTGCCAATGTTACCAAAGCCGTCGAAGGCGTTTCGGGCGTTGAAAAAGCCGATATAGACCTTGCCAAGGGCGAAGTAACCGTGACCGGCAATCCCGATGTCGCAGCCCTGATTGCCGCCATTGACGATGCCGGCTACCCGGCCCGTGAAGTGGCGTGATCCATCACCATATCCATGACAAAGGCCGCCCGATCGGCGGCCTTTGTCGTTTCGATTTGCCGTATCACGCAGTATGGCCACGTTCGATATCTGGCAGGAAAACCGCAAGGAAGCCGACGGCTGGCAACCATGCACAAAGCTGATAGACCAGCCCCAGCCCGAAATGATCGACCATGACACCAAGAATGGCCGCACCAATCCCGCCAAGCCCGAAGGCAAGACCAAAGAACAAGCCGGAAATCATACCAATGCGCCCCGGCACAAGTTCCTGCGCATAGACCACAATCGCCGAAAATGCCGATGACAGGATCAGACCGATGGCAATCGAGAGCATCACGGTCGCCCCCAATCCAACATAAGGCAGGATCAGTGCAAAGGGCAGTGCCCCAAGGATCGATCCCCAGATGACCTTTTTGCGGCCAACCCGGTCGCCGACCGATCCGCCGATCAGCGTCCCCGCCGCGACCGAAGCCAGGAAGATGAACAGATAAATCTGGGCGTCGCCTTCGGAAAGCGGGAATTTTTCCATGAGGTAAAACACGTAATAACTGGTGAAGCTGGCAAGATAGAACCATTTTGATAGCATCAGACAGAACAGAACCACCAAGCCGCCAATTACCTGGCGTCGGGCCGGAAGATTTGCCGCCAGATGAACAAGACGTGGTCGACGCACGGCATGGCCGTTACGTTTATGCCAACGCCCGAGCAGCGTCAGAATCACAACACCGGCCAATGCGGCAAAGGCAAACCATGCCAGACTGGCCTGCCCGTGCGGCAAAACGACTACCGCCACCAGCAACGGCCCGATGGCCGAACCGACATTGCCACCCACCTGAAACAGCGACTGCGCAAAGCCATGCGCCCCGCCCGATGCCAACCGCGCCAGACGCGAGGATTCCGGGTGAAAGATCGACGATCCCACGCCCAGCATCGCACTGCCCATAAGCAGCATCGCAAAACTGGTTGCCGAGGACAGCACTAGAAGCCCCGCCATCGACATCCCCATACCAAACGGCAGGGAATAAGGTTGCGGCCGACGGTCGGTGAAATGGCCGATAAAGGGCTGCAACAGTGATGCCGTCACCTGATAGGTCAGGGTCAATAGACCGAGCTGCGCAAAAGATAGATCAAAGCCGCCCCTGAACACCGGATAAGCCGCCACAAAAAGCGACTGGATCATATCGTTCAGCAAATGGCAGAAACTGGCCGCACCCAGAACCGGCAAAACGGTTCGGGCCACCTGCGGACGGTTGAGAACGGCTTCGTTCATCGAGGACCTCGTTGAAATGACATTAAACGCACGCCTTGGTGCGTTGATCATCATTATAAAAATTGCAAAACGGCCCACCACCGCGTTAGGGTCAATTTATTACGAGAGTGGGCCAATCAGCGCAAGCAGGCATTGATGTCATCTTTTCGCGAAGTTCCAAGACCGATCATCGCATTGGGTACGGATTATCCCGATGGTCATGTGATTGCCGCCCACCGCCATGATCGCGATCAGTTGCTGTATGGCATGACCGGAGCTTTGATGACATCAACCCCGCAAGGCTCATGGATGATGCCGCCACAGCGCGGCATGCTGATCCCGGCCGGGGTGATCCACGAAGTCCGCCTGTTTGGCGATGTCAAATTGCGGTCGCTGTATCTGCGCCCGGACCGGCTTGGTGCGACGGACAATCAGTGCAAGGTGGTCGGAATTTCATCGCTGATGCGTCATTTGCTGATCGAAGCCATTGCCGTCCCGCCAGAATATGACATGGCAGGTCGTGATGGTGCATTGATGGCGCTGATTGAACATGAAATCAAACGGTTGCCGGTCCTGCCTCTGTCGCTTCCGTTGCCGGAACAGGCGACATTGCGGGATAAATGCCGGGCGTTTCTGGCATCTCCGACCCCGCATGAAACCATTGATGACTGGTGCGATCACCTAGGCATGAGCCGCCGAAGTTTTACCCGGCAGTTTCGCAAGGAGACCGGGTCAAGCTTTGTCGAATGGCGTCAACAGGTCTGCATCCTTGCCGCCCTGCCAAGGCTGGCGGCAGGCGAAGCGGTTACGACGATTGCGATGGACCTTGGTTATGACAATCCCGCCGCGTTTAGCAATATGTTCAAACGCATCCTTGGCACATCACCGCGCGACTACAGGACCACAGACACCTAGGAAGATGTTTGACCTGTGAGCTTACAAAAAACCTGGAACATCTGGATTAATTCACCAGACAACAAGCAAATACGCATAGAAAATGGTTAAGCCCGTAAATTAATCGAGCTTAACCATTGAAAAATAAGGCTGATACAAGTTCGTTTAGCGCTCATCAGCCATATCTGGGTCTGAATTTTGGCGAAATGCCACAGACAGCCTAAGCTGCCTTTACCGCCGACAAGAAAGTCTCGACTTTCTGAAGCAGTATTTCAGCTTGCTGAGACATATTGTTTGAGGCAGATAGCACTTGCTCGGCCGCTGCACCGGTTGATGCCGCTGCTTCATTGACGCCGTGAATATTGACCGTTACCTCGCCGGTTCCAGCTGATGCTTCCTGAACATTTCGATTGATTTCATCGGTTGCGGCACCTTGCTGCTCAACCGCACTGGCAATTGCCGATGCGATTTCGCTGATTTCGGTGATGGTTGTTCCGATGGAATCAATGGCAACAACAGCACCTTCTGTTTCGTTCTGGATGGCAGAAATCTGACTGGTGATTTCTTCGGTGGCCTTGGACGTGGCGTTGGCAAGGTTTTTGACCTCGGCGGCAACGACGGCAAAACCTTTGCCGGCTTCACCTGCGCGGGCAGCTTCAATCGTGGCATTCAGTGCCAAAAGATTGGTCTGAGCCGCAATATCACTGATCAAACCAACAACATCACCAATTTTCTGGGCCGCTTCTGCAAGCCCGCGTACTTGTGCATTCGTAGTTTGCGCTTCCGCAACAGCCTTATCGGCCACACGGGACGACTGGGTAACCTGATGACTGATTTCAGAGATCGATGCACTCAATTCTTCGGAGGCACTGGCAACGGTTTGAACATTATTAGATGCCTGCTCGGCCGCTGCGGCAACCACCGTTGACTGACGACTGGTTTCTTCCGCGGTTGCCGTCATTGACGTTGCTGTATGCTGCATTTCACTCGCAGCATCCGCAACCGTTTTCAGAACGATCGACACATCGCCTTCAAAGTCACCGGTTAGCTTTTCGATCAATCTGGCGCGAGCTTCGCGCTGCTTTTGGGCCTCTACTTCCTGAGCAGCCAGTTCCTCTGCCTTGATCATGTTTTCTTTAAACACCAGGACAGCCTTGGCCATGTCACCGATTTCATCCTTGTGATCCTGCCCCGGGATGTCGATGGTCTTGTCGCCGCCGGCGAGAACGCGCATCGAGTTTGTGATCGTAACAATCGGTCGTGAAATACCAACACCGATCAACCAAGCTGCGGCCAAACCAACCACAACAGCAATTGCAGAAATGATTGTGGCAAGCAAAATGGCAAAAGCGTTTTCTGCTTTTGCCTTGGGCCCGATCTCGTCCTGTTTGGCTTTAAAGGACAGTTTAAGCTGTTCGATGTCGCCCGCAACCTTTGGCCCCAGAACGTTAAGAGTTTTCTCAGCGAGACGGTGTTGTTCCGCGGGATCAGTGATTGCACTTAACTTGCGAACACCCTCAGCATATGTTGCAATATCCCGGTCCACAGCTTTCGCTCTTTCGAGGTAGTCCGGGTCGTTAATTAGAGACAAAAATTCGGCACTGAGCTTTTTAGTCGTTTCCAATCTTTGACTTGCGTTTTCAAGGACTTCAGAAGATTGTTCAATCTGATAATTCAGAACCAAAACGCGAGATTCAAGCATGTTAGCCTGAACACGTGAAGCTTGATTCGATTGCAGCGCAATCGACCGGTACTCGTTGAAATTGTTATCTGCATCCATCAATGCAACAACGCAGATCGCCGAAATAGCGATCATCAAAGCCAACATGCTCCCAAAACCACCCGCAACCTTTGTGGCGATTTTAATTCGCTTTAGAAGCCCCATATCATTCCCCCATGCTCCAACAACTATTCTTTAGTATTGTTTCCCCAAAAACGAACCACACATTTAGAGGGAGCCCTGATACAAAAGAACAAACTCTTTCGCGCCGCTATCGGAGAAAATTGTTTTGCCCTACGCAAAATCGCTCCATGGAATCAATGGATTTGAATAAACGCGACTTGCCTGCAAGAAACTTGAGTGAAATATGCGGCAATATCTCAAGTCATAATGAGTTTTTTCTAAGGTCATAGAATGCTTATCGGAAATGAAGGCTATGAAACGATCATCCTGAGAACTACGCCAAACTTCTTGTCGTTACGTCCCAGAATTTGCTTCGGAGCAACCAACACTCCAATCGGAAAGTGAAACGTCAAGTGCACATGGGTTGCAGACCCCAAACATCGGCCGAGCAATAAAATCGGTCACACAAAGACACATGTAACCAGTTCAGCTTGACACCGAGGTTCGACCTGCCTGCACCATCAACACAAACGAAACAATGGTACATAAATGAACCATAATCAAGAAAAAACACCAGTAATGGTATTTTTTTAAACCATAACAACCTTGGGTGATATTTTTAAAATCAATGATAAATCAAAGGTTTATTTTCTTTGATTTTTTGCCTCCCAACTCGATACAGGAACAGCACTGATGATAACCGGCCTTAGCGAGCGAATGAGACAAGCAAGAAAGCATATAGGCCTTAGCGCTTCAGAAGCAGCAGACCTTGCCGGACTTACACGCAAATCGTGGGAACGTTACGAGCTGGACAAAAATGAACCAAAAGCCTCGTCTTTGGCTGTATTGGTTGATAAGGGTATAGATGCCGGATGGCTGCTGACAGGACGGGGCAGCATGCTGAAAAACGAAGTGCGGGATCAAGCGCGCGTGTTGGATACCGATTTGATACGTATGATTCTGAAGGAAATTGAATCTTATCGCGCGCAAAACAATAGAACATGGGGCATATCGGAGACGGCACGCGTTATTGTTTTAAGTTATGAAATGCTGCAGGCCGAAAGGCAACGTGGTGTTGAGCCCTCCCCAAGCAACTTGAGCCTACTCTTACAGGCAGCAAATTTGTGATTTAAAACAGAAAAAGCGTGCAAACACATACTGATTTTACAAAGAAAGTATGTTTGATGAGCTCTTCGGGTAGCAATTGGCTAATTGGTTTTGAAGACGATTATCAATACATAAGGCGCATCTGTCCAGCCAGGTTAAGTATACCGGCAACGAAAAGCCGCCCGAATGGGCGGCTTTTGCATGTCGTCTGATAATTGAAATCAGCCGAGGATTTTGTCGCGGAGCATCTTATTGACCATGCCCGGGTTAGCTTTGCCGCCTGTAGATTTCATGACCTGGCCAACGAACCAACCCAGCATGCGATCCTTGCCGTCGCGGATTTCCTGAACCTTGTCCGGGTTAGCCGCAATGACTTCGTCGATGGCGGTTTCAATCGCACCGGTATCGGTGATCTGCTTCAGACCTTTTTCTTCAACGATCTTTTCCGGGTCATTGCCGGTTTCGATCATGATTTCAAAGACGTCCTTGGCGATACGGCCCGAAATGGTGTCATCCGAAATCAGGTCCAGAAGCTTGCCGAGATTTTCGGCCGTGACCGGGCTTTCGGTAACAGGAACTTCCAGCTTGTTGAGCGCACCAAACAGATTGGTGATCACCCAGTTCGCGGCAAGTTTGCCGTCGCGGCCCTTGGCAACGACTTCGTAATAGGCCGCCTTTTCCTGATCGGCAACGAGAACGCCGGCATCATAAGCCGACAGGCCGTTTTCACGCATGAAGCGGGCTTTTTTCTCGTCCGGGAGTTCCGGCAGGGTCTTTTCGATTTCGGAAACGAAGGCCTGATCGAATACCAGCGGCAGCAGATCCGGATCCGGGAAATAGCGGTAATCATGTGCCATTTCCTTGGACCGCATCGAACGGGTTTCACCCAGACGCGGATCGTAAAGACGGGTTTCCTGAACGATTTCGCCACCGGCTTCGATGACTTCGACCTGACGTTTTGCTTCGATCTCGATTGCCTGCATCACATAACGGATGGAGTTGACGTTCTTGATTTCGCAACGCGTGCCGAATTCAGCGCCCGGACGACGGACCGAAACGTTGGCATCGCAACGCATCGAACCTTCGTTCATGTTGCCATCGCACGTGCCAAGGTAACGCACAATCGCGCGCAGCTTGGTCAGGTAAGCACCGGCTTCTTCCGGGGTGCGGATATCAGGCATGGACACGATTTCCATCAGGGCAACGCCTGAACGGTTCAAATCGATATGCGAATATTTCGGGTCCTGATCGTGCATCGATTTACCGGCATCCTGTTCAAGATGCAGGCGTTCAATGCCAACCGATTTGGTCGAACCATCGGGCATATCGAGGATAATGGTCCCCTCGCCGACGATCGGTTTGTCGAACTGCGAAATCTGATAGCCCTGCGGCAGATCGGCATAGAAGTAATTCTTGCGCGCAAAGACGCTTTCAAGATTGATCTTGGCTTTAAGGCCAAGGCCGGTCTTGACGGCCTGCCGCACGCATTCCTCGTTGATGACCGGCAACATGCCTGGCATGGCCGCATCAACAAGGCTGACATTGGTGTTCGGATCGTTACCGAATGTGGTCGATGCACCGGAAAACAGTTTGGATTTGGAAACCACCTGACAGTGGACTTCCAGACCGACAACGATTTCCCAAGGGCCGGTTGAACCTTCGATGATATAGGTCATGGATCAGCCCTCCTGCCCGGCCGGTTTCGCGGTAAAGTTGGCGGCAGTTTCAAGCACGCCACCGACACGCAGAACGGTTTCTTCGTCAAACGGTTTACCAATCAGCTGCAGACCAAGCGGCAGACCTTCGGAAGACAGCCCGGTCGGCAGCGACAGGCCCGGAAGACCCGCAAGACTTGCCGGAACGGTAAAGACGTCGTTCAGATACATTTTGACCGGATCGTCTTCGTTTTCGCCAATCGCAAAGGCCGCCGACGGTGCGGTCGGTGCCAGAATGGCATCAACGGTGCCAAATGCGGTTGCGAAATCCTCGTAAATGCGACGACGGACTTTGAGCGCCTTGTTGTAATAGGCGTCATAGTAACCAGCCGACAGCACATAGGTGCCGATCATGATGCGGCGCTGGACTTCCTTGCCGAAACCGGCTGCACGGGACTTCATATACATGTCGTCCAAGCTATCGCCTTCGTCCATGACGCGCTGGCCGTAACGCAGGCCGTCATAGCGCGCAAGGTTCGAGGATGCCTCGGCCGGAGCGACGATGTAATAGGTGCCAAGCGCGTATTTGGTGTGCGGCAGGGTCACATCGACCACTTCGGCACCCGCATCACGCAGCATCGCAATACCGTTATCCCACAGCTTGTTGATTTCTTCGGGCATGTTATCGACACGGTATTCTTTGGGAATGCCGATTTTCATGCCGCGAATATCCCCCGTCAGGGCGGCCTCGAAATCAGGAACCGCAACCGGGGCGGATGTGCTGTCCTTGGCATCGTGACCGGCCATTGCGCCCAGCATGATCGCAGCGTCGCGAACGGTTCTGGTCATAGGACCAGCCTGATCAAGCGAGCTTGCAAAGGCGACAATGCCCCAGCGCGAGCAACGGCCATAGGTCGGCTTCAGGCCGACAATACCGCAATAGGATGCCGGTTGACGGATCGAGCCACCGGTATCGGTACCGGTCGCCGCCAGCGCCATGCCTGCGGCAACAGCCGCAGCCGAACCACCAGAGGAACCACCCGGAACCAAATCCTTGCCATCCTTGCCCTTCCACGGGTTGATGACATTGCCATAATAGGACGACGTATTGGACGACCCCATGGCAAATTCGTCAAGGTTGGCCTTGCCGAGCATGACCGCACCGTTATTGAACAGGTTGGTGGTGACGGTGGATTCATATTCCGGTTTGAAACCTTCGAGGATGTGCGATGCTGCGGTCGTCTGGACACCTTCGGTGCAGAACAGATCCTTGATCGCAATCGGCAGGCCTTCCATTTTGCCCGCATCGCCCTTGGCGCGCTTGGCATCGGATGCCTTGGCCATCTCGATGGCTTTTCCCGGGGTTTCGATGATGTAAGCGTTCAGATTACGGTGCGCTTCCATTGATTTGATGTGGGCTTCGGTCAGTTCGACCGATGTGTAATCGCCCTTTGCCAGCCCGTCGCGGGCCTCGGCAAGCGTCAGATTTGTCAGATCAGTCATTATTCAACCACCTTCGGCACGACAAAACAGCCAGCATCGGTCATCGGTGCGTTTGACAGCACTTTTTGCTGGATATTGCCATCGGTGACTTCGTCCTTGCGCATCGGCAGGGTCAGATCGGCAACCGACGTCAGGGGATCACACCCCTCGACATCAACTTCTTGCAGTTCCTCGACAAAATCGAGGATACGGGTCAAATCTCCCGCCAGTTCGCCAAGCCCTTCTTCGGACACGTTGATACGCGACAGAAAGGCGATCCTGCGAACTGTTTCCTTATCCAAAGACGACATGGATGAAAGTCTCTCTTAAGGAATGACAAAACACCCGGCAGGCAGGCAGCCTGCCGGAACCTGAAATTACAGCGCGGAAACTAGCACCCCGCCGCCGCTGCTGCAAGGGCCGGGGACAGCCAATTTCGGCAACTTTTCCAACGGCTGGGAAAGTTGCCAGCTGATCATGGCGGACATAGGGGGCAAAGCCATGCTTTCACCGACGTTTCAGGCATGTCAGTATTGCGTTTCGCCGGTTGAAATGCGCTGGCGTTTTTCGGGCAAGGCACCTATAAGGGCGCCATGATTTGCAATGACACACAGGAATTGCTGCGGTTTCTTACACCGGCAGCACGCGTTTTGGGGCTGGATCTCGGCACCAAGACCATTGGCGTGGCCCTTTCGGATGTCGGGCTACAGATCGCGTCCCCCTATTCGCTGATTTCGCGCAAGAAATTCACGCGTGATATTGCCGAACTTTCGGCAATCGTCACCAAGCAGAATGTCGGTGGTATCATCATCGGTTTTCCGCGTGAGCTTGACGGCACGATCGGCAAGGCCTGCCACCGGGTTTATGCCTTTGTCGACGAAATGCAGAATTATATCGACCTGCCGATCCTGCTTTGGGATGAACGTCTTTCGACCAACGCGGTTGAACGCATCCTGATTGAGGATGTCGACATGACCCGCAAACGCCGTGCGGAAGTCGTCGATAAAACAGCGGCGGCCTATATCCTGCAGGGTGCGCTTGATAACCTTAATCTTCATACCGATCCGGGAGCAAACCCGGATGACGACGATGACGAAGATGAACTTGGTGACGAAGACGCCTGATTTTCGGCCAAACGGAACCGGTTGGTTCCGAAATTTTACGATCAGCCGCCTGTTTGTTCAGGCGGCTTTTTCTTTGGCTGTAAAGACAACCAATGTCCCAAAGAATTTCGATGGCGGCAGGATCAGGCGCCCCTTTTTATGGATGGCCCCCATAGATTGGGCGGCTTCTGCAATCGTGTCGAGCTTATCGACGATGATTTCATAACCGGCAAAGCCATCAGTCGGGAATGCCAGGTCATCAATCCCGAAGCGCGTGACCATTTCATCACTGTGCAGGGCTGTGACAATTCTGTCAGTTCCGATTTCCTCGACGAAATCGGTAACCGCATCTGCCGCCCAATGCGTCAGGAACACCTTGCCAATCGCATAGGCACCGTTGGCATGGTTTTGATATTCCGGATAATAGAAATTCTGCGGCGGATGGCGATGCTGGCAAACAAACGAGACCGCATGACGCAACAGCGGATGATTGGCAAAGGCCAGCGAAAAAGCCAGATCGGTCAGGGAACCATCCGGCCGGGTTGCTTCGCGTTCGAACTTAAAGACACGCGGAACGGCGGCACCGGCGGCAATGAAGTCCTCCCGATCCTTTTCGGCATCGCGCGATTGCAGCGCCAGCATCGACATTCCTTCGCGCTGACGCAGATAATCGCGATTGTAAATCGGGAAGGAAAACGGTGTGGCAAGATCGGTTTCGGCGATTTTTTCAGGCTCGATCACGGCAAGCAATTCGATATACATGCCTTCAAGCTGGATGAGGGCATTGCCGGTACCAAACGGGTGATTGGCACGCGGGGTAACGGTAAAGCCAAGCTTGCGATAGGCATTACAGGCCGCATCAAGATCATTGACACATAAAACCAGATGATCGATTGCGCGACTCATGGGCTTTCCCCTGATTGCATTCCTGTCTGCCATGGCATGTCCCAGCGCAGGAATTTCTTTCAATTGATAAATCAGTGCGTTGGACGCATTATCTGACCGACATCAATTATCACAGGATGTCCATGCCATTAAACAGTCAGTCTTGTCGATACGACGCCAGGTCAAACTGCTGCAATGCAAAGCATCACAGCAAATCACATAACAACCGATTAATAACCATCCCACCGTGCCGCAAGATATTTTCGAAAGCGCCCCATGTTAGCCATCCTGTCCGCCCTGATCCCGACCTTTGCCCTGATCGTGCTTGGTTTTATCCTGCGGCAACGCAAATTCCTGCCTGATGCGTTTTGGACAGGCGCGGAAAAGCTGACATATTATGTGACATTCCCGGCATTGCTTTTTTCCAATACTGCGCGGGCCGATCTGGGCAGCCTGCCGCTGGCGGGGATTGCGACCGCGATGCTGGGCACGGTTTTTATCTGCACCGTTCTTATTCTGATTTCCAAGCCGGTTTTGAAAGTCAGCAACCCGGCCTTTTCATCGCTGTTTCAGGGAGCGATCCGGCCCAATACCTATATCGGGCTTGCGGTTGCCGCCGCCCTTTTGGGTGAAGCCGGGTTAACGGTCACCGCTCTTTGCGTCGCCCTTGTCGTACCAACGGTCAATGTGCTTTCGGTTCTGGCCTGCGCGCATTGGGGCGATAATGACCGTACGCCCGGCGTGATGTCGCTTTTGCGTGATGTTTTGCGTAATCCGTTGCTGATGGCATGTGTTATGGGCATTGCGATCAATATGACGGGATTTGGCCTACCGCCGGTGATCGGGCCGTTTCTCGAAATTCTGGGGCGTGCGGCATTGCCAATCGGGCTTCTGGCGGTTGGTGCGGGTCTTGATCTTTCGGCGGCACGGCGTGCTGGCGGGCCGGTCGGATTTTCCACGCTGGGCAAACTTGTCATCAGCCCGGCAATTGCAGCGGGGCTTTGCCTTTTGCTCGGCCTGCCGCCGGTCGAACTGGCGGCGGTTGTGCTGTATGCCGGATTGCCCTGTTCGGCCAGTGCCTTTGTGCTGGCGCGCCTGATGGGTGGTGACGCCCCGATGATGGCCAGCATCATTACGGTCCATACGCTTGTCGCGATTGTCAGCATTCCGATCCTTGCGGTTTTGCTGCATGTGGTGTGATTTAAACCAAGCGAAATATTGACCATTCGGTCAGGATGTTGGGGCAATATTTTAACTTTCCGTGGCAGGGGCAATTGGGTATGCTCCGCGCGAAATTCTGCCCATACCATTTAAGGAATATGTGCAACGCCATGAGTGTCATGGGACCAGCGGCGGATCACTATCCGCACCCTCACCTCCTCGGTATCGAAGGTCTTACCCCGGGGGAAATCACCCTTATTCTTGATCGTGCCCAGCATTATGCGGAAAAGAACCGCACCGCAGACAAGACCAGTAACATTCTTGCCGGGGCCACGGTCGTCAATCTGTTCTATGAAAATTCGACCAGAACGCTGACATCGTTCGAACTGGCTGCCAAGCGGCTTGGTGCGATGGTCATCAACATGACGGTCGGCACCAGTTCGGTTAAAAAGGGTGAAACCCTGATTGATACGGCAATGACGCTCAATGCCATGAACCCCGATGCACTTGTGGTCCGTCACGGTGACAGCGGTGCGGTCAAGCTTCTGAGCGAGAAGGTCAATTGTGCGGTTCTCAATGCCGGGGATGGCCGCCACGAGCACCCGACACAGGCGTTGCTTGATGCGCTGACCATCCGCCGCCACAAGGGCCGCCTGCATCGGCTTAATGTTGCGATCTGCGGCGATATCGCGCATTCGCGCGTCGCCCGGTCCAATATCCTGCTGCTTAATACCATGGGATCGCGCGTGCGCCTTGTCGCGCCACCGACCCTGATCCCGTCAAAGATCGACCGGATGGGGGTCGAGATTTTCCATGATATGGAAGAAGGCCTCAAGGATTGCGACATCGTCATGATGCTACGCCTTCAGCTGGAACGCATGGAAGGAAGCTTTATCCCGTCCGTCCGCGAATATTTCCACTTCCACGGCCTTGATCGCACCAAGCTTGCCAATGCCAAGCCCGATGCGCTGATCATGCATCCCGGTCCGATGAATCGCGGGGTGGAAATCGACAGCGAAGTCGCCGACGACGTCGAACGATCCGTCATCCGCGAACAGGTTGAAATGGGGGTTGCGGTGCGCATGGCCGCCCTTGAATTGCTGGTCCAGAACCACAGACAGGCAGGAGGCCAGGCATGACCCCAGCCATTCGCGTAAAGGGCACGGGCCGCAAGGCCATCATCAATGCCCGCCTGCTTGACCCGGCGGCACAGACCGACAGTACGGGTGGCATCCTGATTGAAAACAGCAAGATCATCGATTGCGGTGCGCAGGTCACCCGTGACGACCTCCCCAAGGATTGCGAGATTGTTGATGCTGCGGGTGCGTGTCTTGCGCCCGGGCTTGTCGATATGCGTGCGCAATTGCGCGATCCAGGGTTCGAACATCAGGAAACCATCGAAACCGCCGGTCGTTCGGCGGCGGCTGGCGGGATCACCACGATCATCGCCCTGCCCAACACCGATCCGGTGATTGATGATGTCGCCGGTGTCGAATTCATCGCCCGCCGCGCCCGTAAGGTGGGCCTGGCCAAGGTTTTTGCCTATGGCGCGGTATCAAAGGGTATTGAGGGTGGCGAAATCACCGAGATGGGCCTTTTGCATCAGGCTGGCGCGGTCGCATTTTGCGATGGCGTAAAAACCATCGCCAGTGCCCGGTTGCTGCGACAGGCATTGTCCTATTCGACCTTCTTTGACGGCATGATTGTCCAGCATCCCGAGGAACCGGAACTTTCCAAGGGTGCGTCGATGAATAGCGGCGAACTTGCCACCCGCCTTGGCCTTAGCGGTGTTTCGCCACTCGCCGAAGTCATGCAGATCGAACGCGATTTACGGCTGGTGGAAATGACGGGCGGGCGGTTGCATTTTGCCCATATCTCGACAGGAGAGTCGGTCGAGATAATCCGCAAGGCCAAGAAACGCGGCCTTAAGGTCACGTGCGATACGGCCCCATTCTATTTTGCGCTTAACGAAAATGCAGTTTCGGATTACCGGACCTTTGCCAAGCTGTCGCCCCCACTTCGGTCCGAAGACGACCGTCAGGCGATTGTGGCGGGCCTTGCCGATGGCACGATTGATGCCATCGCATCTGACCATAACCCGCAAGATGTTGACTCCAAACGCCTGCCTTTTGCGCAGGCCGCCGCTGGTGGTGTTGGTTTTGAAACACTTCTGCCGATCACGCTGGAGCTTTATCATAACGGGCACATGTCGATGCTTGATGTGATTACCAAGCTGACGACGGCACCGGCGGGACTGGTGCGCATCAAGGGTGCCGGTACGCTTGAAATCGGGACAGCGGCCGATCTGGTGCTGTTTGATCCAGATCGCCCTTGGAAGATCGATCCTTATCAATTCGAGTCAAAATCGAAAAACTCACCGTTTGACGGCCGCCTTACCCAAGGCCGTGTCCTGCGTACCATCATTGATGGCCGCGAGGTTTTTGCCGATCCCTCTGTCGCGGAAGGCGCGTGAATATGGAACTTGATGCCACTTACAAGGCAACCCTGATGTCGCTGCAGATTGCGACCGTTTGCGGTTATCTGCTGGGCTCGATCCCGTTTGGTCTGGTTCTGACGCGGATGGCCGGACTTGGCGATATCCGCAAGATCGGATCGGGCAATATCGGTGCGACCAACGTACTGCGTACCGGCAACAAATTTCTGGCGTTCCTGACACTTGTCGGCGATGTCGGCAAAGGTGCGGCAGCAGCCCTGCTATTTACCCATTTTGTCAGTGCCGAGGCCGGTATTTTTGCCGGTGGTGCTGCGGTTGTCGGGCACATGTTCCCTGTGTGGCTGCGTTTCAAGGGCGGCAAGGGTGTTGCCACCACCCTTGGGACCCTTGTTGCGGTCGACTGGATCATGGGGCTTGTCGCGGCGGCAACGTGGCTTGTCATGGCGCTGATTTTCCGCATTTCATCGCTTTCGGCCCTGATTGCGATGATTGCCGCCCCGATTGCCGCCTTCCTGATCGCGAATGATCCCGGTGCCGGGTGGCTTGCAATCTTCCTTGCTGTGATTGTCTGGGCTGCACATCACAGCAATATCCGCCGCCTTATTAAAGGCGAAGAGCCGAAAATCGGCCAGAAGAAAAAAGAAGCCGCAGCCACCAGCGAAGAATAAGCTGTGCAGTTGGAATAGCTTGACGAAACAACGCCCGGATGATCACAATCCGGGCGTTATGGTTTCAGATATACAACAACCGATACGATTACCGCAATCTGAACGCCTCGCACGTATGCGACTGGCGCGCAGTACCAATGTTGGCCCGGTCACATTCCGCAAGCTGATCGAGCGGTTCGGATCGGCACGCAATGCCATTGATGCCCTGCCCGATATCATCGCGCGCGCCGGTGGCAAGCGGCAGATTGTTCTGGCAACGCGCGAAGACACGATTGCCGAAATTGATCAGGCACGTGCCTGCGATGCCAAGCCGGTGATTATCGGTGATCCGGAATATCCGGCGATGCTGGCCGTGATCGAGGATGCCCCACCCTATTTTTATGCTCTGGGTCGTGTTGAACTTTTGACTAGGCCAACCATCGGGATCGTCGGCGCCCGCAATGCATCGGCCAATGGATGCGGTTTTGCCAGGCGTTTGTCAGCTGCCCTGTGTGACGCCGGATATGTCGTGGCATCGGGCATGGCGCGCGGGATTGATGGCGCGGTTCATGATGCCTGCCTGCAAGTCGCAAATACAGATGGCGGCACCGTTGCAGTTCTGGGTGGGGGTGTGGATGTGATATATCCGCGTGAACATGCGGATCTGTATCGCAAGCTTTGCGAAAATGGCTGCGTGATTTCGGAAATGCCACCGGGGTTAAATCCGCAGGCTCGGCATTTTCCACGGCGCAACCGCATCATTTCCGGCCTGTCGCACGGTATTGTCGTGGTCGAGGCCGGACGCAATTCCGGATCGCTGATCACCGCGCGTTTTGCCGGAGAACAGGGGCGTGATGTTTTTGCTGTTCCGGGCAGTCCGACCGATCCGCGTGCGGCAGGCCCCAACAGCCTGATCCGTGACGGGGCGATCCTGTGCGACTCCGTTGATGTGATTTTGGATGCCTTGCGTGTTTCCGAACAAAACAACCACCTGCGTGAAGGAATTCATCATTTTGCCATCGACGGCCGCGCGACAACCACAACCAGTTCATCAGATGATTTCAGCGACATCACCAAATCCATCGAACGCGATGCCCAAAGCGCAATCATCGTCGACACCCCACAAAGCATTGATAACCAAGAAGAAAAAGGGATCCCTGCCCCGGTCCGAAACGGAGACCGTGAAACGGACCATATACTTGAATTATTGTCGTCCAGCCCGCTTCTGATTGATCAGCTTATCCGGGCTTCTGGCATGCCTGCCGATGTGATTTCGACCATGCTGATTGAGCTTGAGCTTGCAGGAAGGGTTGAACGTCACCCCGGAAATAGGGTATCGCGTATCGCCGAATGAGTGTCGCAGACATCTGTGCTGCGACAATATTGTTGTGATTTGCCGCAATTTGCGCAATCTGATCTGAAATACGATCACACTATATATATGTGTCGGACATTCGGGTCATTCGCAGCACGACATACATTTTCGCCCTAGGGCGCAAGAACCGGACACGAAAAACGTAATGAATCTTGTCATCGTCGAATCCCCGGCCAAAGCCAAGACGATCAATAAATATCTCGGTGACGATTACAAGGTGCTGGCCTCGTTTGGTCACATCCGCGATCTTCCGTCAAAAGATGGATCAGTTGATCCCGACAACGAATTTGCAATGGTCTGGGAAACCGATGGCCGTTCCGAAAAACAGATCCGTGAGATCGCATCGGCCGCACGCGATGCCGACACCATCTATCTCGCGACTGACCCGGATCGCGAAGGGGAAGCGATTTCGTGGCATATTCTGGAAGTTCTGGAACAAAAAAAGCTTTTGCGCGGTCGCGATATTCATCGCGTTGTGTTCCACGAGATTACCAAAAAGGCCGTGACGGACGCGATTGCCAATCCACGCGAGCTTAATCAGGAACTGGTCGATGCCTATCTGGCGCGCCGTGCCCTTGATTATCTGGTGGGCTTTAACCTGTCGCCGGTTCTGTGGCGCAAATTGCCCGGTTCGCGGTCGGCGGGTCGCGTGCAATCCGTCGCCCTTCGTCTGATCTGCGAACGCGAGATTGAGATCGAAGCATTCCGCCCCGACGAATACTGGTCACTCGAAGCCGGTTTCAAGGTGCCTGAGGGCAACTTTACCGCGCGTCTGACCCATCTGAACGGTGAGAAGCTTGATAAGCTGGCACTGGGCAATGAGGGTGCCGCGACCATTGCCAAGGAAAAGGTCGAAAGCCGCAGCTACACCGTTTCAAAAGTCGAGCGCAAAGACGTCAAACGTCGTCCGCAGCCGCCTTTCACCACCTCGACCCTGCAACAGGAAGCATCACGTAAACTGGGCTTTGGCGCGAAACGCACCATGCAGCTGGCACAGCGCCTTTATGAAGGGGTTGATATCGGTGGCGAGACAGTTGGTCTGATCACCTATATGCGTACCGATGCCGTGATTCTTTCAAGCGAAGCACTGGCCGCAGCCCGCCGCCTGATTTCCAAGGATTACGGCGAAAATTACCTGCCGCCAAGCGCACGCAGCTTTGCCAACAAAGCCAAGAACGCACAGGAAGCCCACGAAGCCATCCGTCCGACGGACCTGTTCCGTCGCCCCGATCAGGTTGCGCGCCACCTGGATAAGGATCAGCTGAACCTTTATACCCTGATCTGGAAACGCACCGTCGCCTGCCAGATGGAAGATGCCAAATTCGATCAGGTCGCGGTTGATCTGTCATCGAATGACAATCACGTGGTTCTGCGCGCCAATGGTTCGGTCGTCAAATTCGATGGTTTCCTGAAACTGTATCAGGAAGGCAAGGATGACGAGGCAGAAGACGAAAATGATCGTCGTCTGCCACCTTTGAACGAAGGCCAGAAGCCCGATCTTGGCAAAGTCAGTATCGACCAGCATTTCACCCAGCCTCCGCCCCGTTATACAGAGGCGAGTCTGGTCAAGAAAATGGAAGAACTGGGTATTGGCCGTCCGTCGACCTACGCATCGATCATTTCGGTGTTGCAGGATCGCGATTATGTGACGCTGGACAAGCGTCGCTTTGTCGCACAGGACCGCGGTCGTCTGGTCACGGCGTTCCTGTCGAAATTCTTTGAACGTTACGTGCAGTACAACTTTACGGCCGAGCTGGAAAACCAGCTTGATGACGTTTCAAACGGAAGCCTTGCCTGGCGCGATGTCCTGAACCAGTTCTGGTCGGCCTTCAAGGGCAATGTCGACGAAGCCAAGGAACTGAAAATCACCGATGTGCTTGATGCGCTTCAGGTGATGCTGGAAAACTATCTGTTCCCGACGCGCGAAGATGGTACGGACCCGCATAAATGCCCGAAATGCACTGATGGCACGCTCAGCCTCAAGCTCGGCAAATTCGGTGCGTTCCTTGGCTGTTCGAATTATCCGGAATGCAACTTTACCCGTCCGCTGGTTGCCAATGAAAATGGTGGTGATTCCGAACTTGATTCAGGGCCCAAGGTTCTTGGCATCGACAAGGAAACTGGCAAGGAAATCACCCTGCGCAAAGGCCCGTACGGCGTTTATGTGCAGTTGGGTGAAGAAGAGGAAGTCGAAGGCAAGAACGGCAAACCCAAAAAGGTCAAGCCAAAGCGGACGTCGCTTCCAAAAGGTTTGGAGCCATCGGTTGTCGATCTGACCAAGGCGGAAGAATTGCTGACATTGCCGCGTCTGGTGGGGGTATTCCCCGACACGGGCGAGGAAATCAAGGCCAATGTCGGCCGGTTTGGTCCCTATGTTCAGGCTGGCAGCATCTTTGCATCGCTTAAGGCCGAGGATGACGTTCTGACGGTTGGTGAAAACCGTGCGATTGCGCTGATTGCGGACAAACGAGAAAAGGCTGGCACGGAAATCGGCAAACATCCGGATGACGGCGAACCGATATTCCTGGCCGATGGCCGTTGGGGACCGTTTGTCAAACACAAGAAAACCAACGCCAACCTGCCCCGTGACACCAACAAGGAAGATGTCACGCTGGAAATGGCCATTGCGGCGCTGAAGGAAAAGGAAGCCAAGTCGGGCAAACCGGCCAAGGCGACCAAGGCCGCCGCAAAAAAGACAACGACGAAAAAGGCGGCCGCGAAAAAACCGGCCGCCAAAAAGACCGCTGCAAAGAAACCCGCAGCCAAGAAAACAACGAAGAAAGAGGCGGCGAACTAATCGCCGCCTCTTTCTTGACGATACAATTGAAAGGACGCCGCGAAGTTGGCGAACGACACAGAAAATAAAACCCCGTTCCCGACACGGGAACAGATCATGGAATTCATCGATATGAGCCCCACCCCGGTGGGCAAGCGGGAGATTGCGCGCGCCTTTAACATCAAGGGTGCAGCGAAGATCGAGCTTAAAAAGATCCTGAAGGATCTGAAAATCGGTGGTGACGTAGTCAAGGGCCGCAGACGGTTCGACAAACCCGACCGCCTGCCGCCTGTCGAGGTACTGGAAATCACCGGCATTGATGACGAAGGCGAGGTAATTGCCCGTCCCAATGTCTGGAAAGAAGATTATGAACCGCCGGTAATTTACGTGAAAATGATCCGGCGCGGAGGACCAAGCGCACCGGGCATTGGCGACAAGATCCTTGCCAAGCTGCGCTATACCGGCAAGCAGACCTATGAAGCCAGCATCATGCGGGTTCTGGGCAGCGGCCCGCAACGTGTTCTGGGCATTTTCCGCCCCAATGAACGCGAAGGTCGGGTTGTGCCCACAGACCGCAAGGACGCGGGCGAGATTGCCGTGCCGCTGGATGATCATCCCGATCTTGAAGGTGGGGCGCTGGTTCTGACGGAAATTCTGCCGGGCAAGCATTTCGGCCTGCGCAAGGGCCGGATTACCGAAGTCCTTGGCAATATCAACGAACCGAAATCGATCAGTCTGGTGTCGATCCATGCGCGCGGCATTCCGTTTGAATTCCCGCCCGAAGTAGAATTGCAGGCGCGTGAGTCCAAGGCGACACCGATGGGCAAGCGCACCGATCTGCGCGATATTCCGCTGGTGACGATTGATGGGGCCGATGCGCGTGACTTTGACGATGCCGTCTGGGCTGAACCCGATCCTGATCCGGAAAATGAAGGTGGCTGGCACATCATGGTCGCGATTGCCGATGTATCCTGGTATGTGCGCCCGCATGATGCGCTCGACCGTGAAGCGGTAAAGCGAGGCAACAGTTGCTATTTCCCGGACCGGGTTGTGCCAATGTTGCCGTTTGAACTGTCCAACGGCTGGTGTTCACTGGTTCCGCATGAAGATCGCGGCTGTATGGCCGTCGAGATGTGGCTGAACAAGCACGGGACCAAGTTGCGGCATAAATTCTGTCGCGGGATGATGCGATCAGCAGCGCGCCTGACCTATGATCAGGTTCAGCGCGCGATGGATGGCTTTCCCGATGACACCGCCGGACCGTTGCTTGACACCATTATAAAGCCGCTTTACGGCGCGTATGAAGCGTTTCTTGAAGCCCGCAAAGGGCGCGGTGTTCTGGAACTTGACCTTCCGGAACGCAAGATCGAGCTGAATGACAAGGGCCAAATTATTGCCATTGCCCCGCGGGCACGCTTTGACAGCCACAAGCTGATCGAGGAATTCATGGTGGCGGCCAATGTCTGTGCGGCCGAGGAACTTGAACGGATCAAGCAGCCCTGCATGTATCGTATTCACGATGCGCCAAGCGAGGAAAAGCTTGAGGCACTTCATGAATTCCTTGAAGGGGCTGGATACAAGCTGAACAAGGGGGCGGTCCTGCGCCCGCGCGATTTCAACCGCATCCTTGAACAGGCCAAGGACACACCCGAGGCCGAGCTGATCAATACGGTCGTGCTGCGCAGCCAGTCGCAGGCGATGTATAGCCCGGACAATATCGGGCACTTTGGTCTCGCCCTTAAGAAATATGCCCATTTCACATCCCCGATCCGGCGTTATGCCGATCTTCTGGTGCATCGCGCGCTGATTGCGGGCCTGAAACTTGGCGAAGGCGGATTACCGCCCGAAGATGGCGAACGGTTCGAGCAGATCGGCGAAGACATTTCCGGCACCGAACGACGGGCGGCCATGGCCGAACGTGATGCAGTTGATCGTTATGTTGCAGCCTATATGGCCGACAAGGTCGGCGCGGAATTCCCCGGTCGTGTTTCGGGGGTCACGCATTTTGGCCTGTTCGTGTCGCTCAACGAGACGGGCGCGGATGGTTTGGTCCCGATATCCACCCTGCCCGATGATTATTATGTGCATGATGCCATCGGACATGCATTGGTCGGGCAAAATCGCGGCAAGACATTCCGTCTCGGTGATGATGTCGTTGTCCGCATTGCCGAGGCGGATGCAGCAACCGGGTCGCTTGCGCTTCGTCTGGCGGGACATGCCGATATTACCGACCGTGACCTGATTGAACGGCCACGCGGGCGCGGCAAACGCCGTGGCAGCCCCGGTGATCGCAGCCACCGCCACGGCACCAAACCGGGTTTCCGCGCCAATCCAAAGGATAAAAGCGGTGCATCTGGTGGTGGCCCCCGTGGGGGAAACCCGGGCAGCAAGCCTGGTGCCAAGGCTGCAGGCAAGAAGAAAACCACACCAAAAAAACAGCGCAAACTGGTGGCATCAAGCCGGGTCGCACGCAACACGACCAAACGCGATAGTTAAAGAAAAAGGGCGGCCGCGATGGTCGCCCTTTTTCGTTGATATCGGATGTTGCAATCAGTCAAGCGTTTCAATGAACTTTGCCAGATGCTCGGCCGTCTGCTTGCCCCGGTTTGAAATGATCACGACATTTGATGGCAGACCTTCCAGATCGGGGTGAGATGCCTCGAAGCTGGTCAGAAGGCCAAGCGCCTTGTCCTTCATGGTTTTCATTGCGGCAAGGGCGCGGATCAACTCGATACCGCTCAAACCATCAAGGACCGCCGCAGTGATGATTGCATCCGGGCGCGATAGCACGACGGTCTCGAATGCTTCGACTGCGTTACGCGCGGTAATGGTCCGGAACCCCTTTTCGCGCAATTCGCGCTGCAGAAAGTGCGCCTGAACCGTGGTTGCAGTGACAATCAGAACTTCCTTGTCATGCGCTGTTGGCATGATCGAGACGCTATCCTCATCCCCCTTTTTTGCGCTTCGGGTCGGCAATGAGCGCAGAATGCGGGTTTCTTCCTCAGCCGGTGGATTGGTCCCGCTTTCGATGATTTCGCGGATCCATGTCGTGAAATCGACAAGCGATGCGGCTTCGAGATCATCAATTTCAGTCAGTTCGGCGATGTAATCTTCCATGCGGTGCGCAATCGCGCCGACAAGCGGGAAACCGAACGATCCGGCCAGGCCTTTGACTGTGTGGGCTTCGCGCCGCAGTTCGGCGATGCCAACATCAGCCTTGTCCATACCGCCGGCAACACGATCAATGGTGGTTTCGATGCGGTCTGTGCGTTCCAGAGTGTCTTCAATGAAATCCTGTTTCAGTCGGGCGACGATATCGTCTGCATTCCCCATCTGGGCGCTCCTGTACCGGGTTGAAGACATCAGTATCAAAGAGTCGGCATTATAAGGGCGTTTCGCAGGGTTTTCAGCCATGCCAGAAAAGCACTTGCCCGATCACTTCAACTTCATGATGATAGATATCCGTTTCAATGCCCCTTTTTTTCGGCCCGATCAAGGGGCTGGATCAAAAAACAGGAACGAATGCCACCATGCAGCCAGAATATAGCGAACAAAGCAGCGGGTCGCGCCTGCTGACCGGTCTTAGCCGCGGTTTCCGCCGGAAATGCCCCAATTGCGGGCATGGACTTGCGTTTGGCGGGTACCTGAAGCTGCGTCAGGAATGTGATTGCTGTGCGCATCCGATCGGCGAATATCGCTGTGATGATGCACCACCCTATTTCACGATTTTCATTGTCGGCCATATCGTTGTTGGCGGGGCGCTTACGATGGAACAATCCATGCAGCCATCCATGGCGCTGCAACTGTCTGTCTGGCTGCCGATCACCGTTTTGCTTTGCCTCGGCTTCCTGCCATTTATCAAGGGGGCGGTGCTTGGCACCCAATGGGCGATGAAGATCAAGGGATAGTCATTGTCGACTGCACATCATTCGCAGTAGAATGACTTTCACTTTGATCCATCTCCTTTCGGATTGAGCACATTTTGGCATCAGCCACACAGGACTTCGATACTGTTTCTTTCCGTCCGGTTTTGCGCCCGATAAGGCGTGTTGCCGGGATGGTTGGTATTTGCCTTTTGCTGGCGGGGTGTGTGACCCAGCGTGCGAATGTGATCATTTCAAGCGATGATGCGCAGACCCGCGATGTAATGTCACAAGCCATTGAACTGGTCGCGACCCGATATATTGATCCAATTGGCCGTGAACAGATCGTTGTCAATGCGCTTGACGGGCTTTCGACCATTGATCCGAACATTCGCATCGGCATGACGCCTGACGAAATCATCCTTGGATATAACGGTAAAACCGTTCGCAATCTTGCCCTGCCCGCTGCAGATAGCGAAGAACAGGACACCCTTTTGTGGACGGAGCTGACGCTTAAGGGCGTTGGTATTTACCGGGTTTATTCACCAGATTTGCGCCATGCCGATCCGCTTTCGGTACAATCGGCCCTTGTCAGTGGATCAATCAAGAATCTTGATCGATACAGCCGTTACGAGGGTCCCAGCCAGGCCGAAACGGCGCGGACACGGCGCGATGGTTATATCGGGGTTGGCGTGCGACTGATCGGTGGCGATGGATATCCGGTCATCAAGAAAGTGCACGAAGACAGCCCGGCGGCCAAGGCAGGCCTTAATATCGGCGATCAACTGATTTCGGTGAACGGGATCAACCTCTATAACCGGACCGCGACCTATGCCAGCGACCTTTTGCATGGTGAGGAAGGCACACGTGTTTCAATCGAAATCAATGGGGCCGATAGCCCGGTCGTCACACCGGTTGAAATCATGCGCGAACGCGTTATCGGCCGGACCGTTTTTGCCGAAATTCGCGACAATATTCTGATTGCCCGGATCGCCAGTTTTAACAGCGCGACGGCACAGGCGCTTGGCGATGAAATCCTGAAGGCCGATCTTTATCCCGGTGGTTTGCGCGGGGTGATCCTTGACCTTCGCGGCAATCGTGGTGGGCTTTTGCAGCAGGGTGTGGAGGTTGCCGATCTGTTTATTGCCGGTGGCCCGATTGCCAATACCCGATCACGCGTGATGGCAGCGCGCCATATCTTCAAGGCCGATGCCGAGGACCTGACCCGCGGTGCGCCGCTTGTGGTTCTGATTGATGGCAGAACGGCATCATCGGCCGAACTGGTCGCCGCGGCCCTTCAGGACCGCAATCGCGCCGTCCTGATCGGGTCAACCAGTTTTGGCAAGGGATCGGTTCAGGCGATCAATGATCTTTCAAACAAGGGTACCCTGACCTTTACATGGTCACAGATGACGGCTCCATCCGGTTACACATTTGACCGTATCGGACTTTTCCCGTCGATCTGCACAACAGCCGACGGAGTTGGTCCGGATGAACAGATCAAATCGGCATTGGCCCATCGCGATGACATGGTTGCCGTGATGACAAAATGGCGCAATCTTGATTATCAGAACGAACAGGCACGACAGGACCTTAGAAAGGTGTGCCCGGCCCGTCAGGGCGTTGATGAAAACGACATTGATATCGCGCTTGAATTAATCAAAAACCTCTCAGGTTACAAGGATTTGGCTCATTTTCCGATCAATGAGATTGCCGATACCTTTGCCTCGCAATAAAAATGGCATTATTTTTTGCCAAAATGGCTTGACACCCGGCGCATAACCTTTATGTTCCGCGGCCTGAGATACACCTGAACACAGGAAGCTGAGATATGGCGAAGCCCGCTTCGATCCTCGTAAAGTTGGTAAGCACCGCTGACACCGGTTACTTCTACGTCGTTAAGAAGAACCCGCGGAACACCACCGAGAAATTCTCGTTTCGCAAGTACGACCCGGTCGTGCGCAAGCACGTCGAGTTCAAAGAAGCGAAAATGAAGTAATCTTTCAGCCTCGGCTGATTAGGTTACCGGAATAAAAAAAAGACGTGACCTTCGGGTCGCGTCTTTTTTTTATTGTTTGGTGGACTTGATAAAACGCCCCAACTCCTGTCAGGCTGAGAATCTTTTCCACCCTGCCCCCGCCAGCATCAGCCAGCCGGTAATGAAAGACAGCCCGCCAATTGGGGCCACCATACCAAAGGCGCTTATCCCGGCAAAGGCAATGACATAAAGCGCTCCACAGAAGAATAAAATACCCGCCAGCATCGCATATGCCGCCCAGCGCAAAAGCCGTTCATCGGGCACCTGATGGGCAAGGGCTGCGATGGCCGCAACACCCGCCGCATGAACCAGCTGATAATGGGCGGCAGTTTCGACAAGATCACGGGCGCGGCTCATTTCTTCGCCTGCCATGCCGTGGGTTGCAAACGCACCAAGTGCGACGGCAATTGCCCCATTAAGCCCCGCCAAAACAACAGATAACCGCATGAAGATGTTTCCTGATTTTATAAAGCCTTAAACTGGCGATACTTTATAGACCAGTAGCTGGGCGCGCCATGATCAAACGCAAAAAAATGGCCGTACAAAAAATTGTACGGCCAGTAAACTCTCTTGGGGGAGATGTGCCGGACCATTTAAATGCCCGTCACCCTGTTTTTCTATCCGGTCTGGCCAAAGGTTTCTGTGACACCCGTCACAATTGGCGAAACAATTTCGACTTTCTGTCGACATTTCATCATTTCGCAACCGACTTGACCAATCAATGGATCGACTCACTCAGGAATTCTTCCAGACGTCGTACATCGGGAACATAAAGACCGGTATCGTTTTTGGTTACCAGTCCCTTGCGCGCCAGACTGCCCATAACTCGCGCAACCGTTTCGCGCGATGTGCTGACACGCCCGGCAATGTCGGAATGAACCGGCACCGGGTTTAACGTTGCCGATCCGTCACCTGCAACCGCGATCTGCGCGCAACGCAGAATTTCCGCCACGACACGTTCGTTCGCGCCAAGGGTACTGACATCGACAATCCGCCGGGTCGACGTCCGCACGATACGCGCGAGTTCATGAATGACATTCCAAGCGACAGATGGGTGGTTCTTGACGATTTTTTCGAAATTGGCCGGACTGACAATGGCAACGTCGGTATTGGTAACGGCCAGCACACACGCCGAACGGGGTTCGCCATCAATGGCCGAAAGGTGCCCGACACAGCCGCCTGCCCCGATTTCCTCCAGCGTGATTTCGCGCCCCGATAGCGAATAATTCACGATCCTGACCTTACCCGACAGGATCAGATAGACATCCGAACTGTCCGATTCCGGTTCAATAATCTGCGCACCGGCCGAAAATGTTTTTCGGTTGATGTGCCGCTCGACATCCGCAAGTGCCGCCTGATCAAGCCCCGCAAGAATACCGACCACCGATAATTCTACCATCTACCCCAGCTTTTCTATGCTCTCGTTTTCATTGTTTTACCGGTTCATCGTGAACGTGACCGATACCCCATTATCAAAATTATCCCCTTAAGATCATATGCAAAGCAGCCGACACTGACAATCACCGGCAATCAATTTCGGACAATTTTAGATACATTTGTATGATTATATCTTATCCAAACGAATGCTGCAGATGCGAAGTGCCGATTTTCATGTTAGGTTATCAGGATCCTCACACAATTCGCATGCAGGAGGCCTGCCATGAGTCCCGAATTGGAGATTTTTCGCCGCAGTCCAAGCGACAAGCCCAAATGCAAAACCCCGATTGTTTTCGTTCACGGCGCGTTTACCGGCGCCTGGTGCTGGAACGAACACTTTCTGACCTGGTTTGCCGATCAGGGGTTTGAAACCATATCATTTTCACTGCGTGGCCATGGCGGCAGCGGTGGACGCGACCTTCGCAGTCTGGCATCGATAGATGATTATGTCGAAGACCTCGAAACCGTTGTCGACACACTGGGACAGAAGCCGATCCTGATCGGGCATTCGATGGGTGGTTACATCATCCAGAAATATCTTGAAAAACATAAGGCCGCCGCTGCGGTACTGATGGCATCCGTCCCGCCGGAAGGCCTTCTTGCCAGCAACACCATGATGGCGATGGCAAAGCCCGATCTTTATCTTCAGATGTTCTGGCTTCAGGCAATCGGACCGCACACCCTGCTGCGAGACAGGCTTGGGCGCGCCATGCTGTCGCCCGACATCGCCGAGGACGAAGGCATGATTTATTTCGGTCGCCTTGAAACGGAAAGCCACCGCGCCCTGATGGATATGATGGGTGCCAATCCGGTGTTTCTATCCCAAACCGATCTGCCGCCAATGCTGGCGATTGGGGCACGCAATGATGAAATCATTCAAAGCGAACTGGTCAATCATACTGCCAGACGTCTTGGGGCGGATTGCATTCTGCTTGATGATATCGCACACGCCATGATGTTTGACGCAAAATGGGAAAAAGCAGCAACCCAAATTGCCAAATGGCTTGAAAAAAACGTGGTCGAAAAACAGGACAGTACCTCAAAGAAGTCCGCAGCCTGATTGATTACAAAAAACGAATTCAGTTTTAAAGGCAGGATGTTAGCGCATTCTGCCTTTTGTTTTTCTGAACGTCCCCAACTGTTTTCTTTTCAATCACCACCATTTCTGGAAGCATGGCCCCTCATAACCACAACAAAAAGGTTGGTGACATGCCCTACATGATCAAAGGTTTCCGTCTGCGGTCCTTTCTGCTGAGCAGTGCAACGGCGATATTGCTGACACTGCCGGTCAATGCACAACAGGCCACGGATGCGATTGCCCCCGAAAGTGCGACATCGCCGGTTTCACATCGCGACGCTGTTCGCGCCCCGAACTGGATGGTTACGGCGGCCAACCCGCTGGCGGTTGAAGCCGGTGCAAATGTGCTTCGTCGCGGTGGCAATGCCATTGATGCCATGGTCGCCGTTCAGACAATGCTTGGACTAGTTGAGCCACAGTCGTCGGGACTGGGGGGCGGTGCCTTTCTGGTTTATTTTGATGCGAGCAGCGACAAGCTGACAACCATGGATGGCCGCGAAACGGCGCCGATGGCCGCCACAACTACCCTGTTTCAGACCGAAGCAGGCGAACCAATGGAATTTTATAATGCGGTTGTCGGCGGTCGTTCGGTTGGAACTCCGGGAACACCAGCATTACTGAAAGCAGCCCACGAAAAATGGGGTCAACTGGAATGGCCCACATTGCTGGCCCCTGCTATAGAGCGCGCCGAAATCGGTTTTAATCTCTCCCCTCGCCTTGCCGGACTGATCGCCGAGGATGCCGAAAAGCTATCGCGCGATGACACCGCAAGGGGCTATTTCTTTGACGTCAATGGCGCGCCGCTTGAAGAAGGTGCGCTTCTGAAAAACCCGGAATATGCCAATACCCTTAAGGCGTTGGCACAAAACGGTACTGACGGGTTCTATTTTGGGCCGATTGCCAATGACATCATTAACAAGGTTCAGGGGGCAAGCTGGAACCCCGGTGTTCTGTCCCTGAAAGACCTTGCCAATTATACTGTCAAGGAACGTGAGCCGGTTTGCACCGATTATCGCGGATATGAAATATGTGGAATGGGCCCGCCATCATCCGGTGCCCTGACGGTCGGACAGATACTTGGGCTGATCGAACCGTTTGATATTGGTGATTTTGGCCCAAAATCACCGGAAAGCTGGCGATTGATTGGTGATGCATCACGTTTGGCCTTTGCCGATCGCGGGCGATATATGGCTGATATCGATTTTGTGCCTATGCCTTTGACCGGATTACTGGACAAGGATTATCTGGCGCAAAGATCGAAGCTTCTGGAAAGCGACCAGGCGCTGGAAAGTGTGGAACCTGGCATGCCCGCATTCAGCCACGCCATGCGGCTTGCCGATGATGAAGCAATCGAATTCCCCAGCACCAGCCATTTTTCAATTGTCGATGCCATGGGTAACGTTGTGTCGATGACCACCACCATTGAAAACGGCTTTGGCTCGCGCCTGATGGTCCGCGGCTTTATGTTGAACAATGAACTGACCGATTTTTCGTTCAAGACACACAGCAACGGTGTGCCGATTGCCAATCGGCTGGAACCGGGCAAACGCCCGCGTTCTTCCATGGCGCCGACAATCGTCATGCAGGAAGGCAAACCGGTTATCGCCGCCGGGTCACCGGGCGGATCGCGGATTATCGGGTATGTCGCACAGGCGCTAGTCGGGATGATTGACTGGGGCATGGACCCGCAGCAGGCCATCAACATGCCCCATCTGATCAACCGGTTCGGAACCTTTGATATTGAGGCCGGAACAGAGGCCGAGGCACTTGAGCCATACCTTCAGCAACGCGGTTTCAAAACCGAGATCCGCGATCTTAATTCCGGTTTGCACATCATCCGGATTACCGATCAGGGTCTGATTGGCGGGGCAGATCCACGACGCGAAGGCATTGTTATCGGCGAGTAAAGATAGATTTCGATGATTTGAGGACGGGCGGCATCGATTGCGATGCCGCCTTTTTTTGTCAAACAAGCCAATCAGCCAGAAAGTCGCGCAATGCCAGATGATTTTCTGCGACATAATGCGCCCCTGCCCCGCGCAGAGCATCCGCCGATGTCAGATCGACCAGACCGATTGTCGTGGCCCCCGATGCAACACCGGCACGCACACCGCTGATGCTGTCGTCGATAACCACGCATTCGGTGATGTCGATACCGATTTTCTCAGCAGCCAGCAAATAAACATCGGGGGCCGGTTTTGCATGTTGCACATCATGGGCGGAGCATATCCGACCACGAAAACGATCCAGCAACCCAACCTTGCCAAGCGATACATCCATTTTGTCATGCGGGCCGTTGCTACCGATTGCCATCGGGATCCCTTTGGTATCCAGAAGGTCGAGAACAGGATCCAGGTCTGGATATGGCTTCAAATCTTTTTCAAATGATTTGAAGGTTCTGGCATAACATTCCTTAATCCAGTCGTCGGGCAAGGTCACACCAAAAGATTCAGCCATTTTGGGTGCAACAGCCGCCAGCGTGCCACCGATAAAGAATTGGTGGCTTTGCGCCGGGGTCATGTCACAGCCATATTCGCAAAGCAGATCGGTCAGAACCCTGTTTGCCAGGTTTTCGGTATCAACCAGAACACCATCACAATCAAAGATCACGCCGCGCACGACAGGTTTAGTCACAGTCGCGTCCATCATCCTGTCACTCATGCCCCAGCCAGTTCGGACCAGCGTCCTTCATCATAGGCTACCGTGCGGATTGTGCCGAAATCGACAACCGGCCGTTTGATCACGGTCGGATTAGCCGCAAGGATGGCGGCGGCCGCCGCATCGTCATTTTCAAGCACGGCCTTGTCACCATCGGAAAGATTACGATAGCTTGGCCCGCGTTTATTGATCAGGGCTTTGCCGCCGACTTCGGCAAGCCACCCTTCGATGGTTTTGGCATCAATTCCGTCAATGCGGAAATCATGAAACGTGTGATCAATCCCCTTGGCGTCGAACCATTTAAGGGATTTTTTGACTGTGTCGCAGTTTTTGATGCCATAGACCGTAATCATGAATGCTTCCTGTATGTCGTAATATGCGATGCAGCCATGCATCGCCGAATGGGTTTTGACCCTAAATCCCGGAACATATATAAAGACCGCGCCCGGAAACCGGCAACCCCATTCACGTGCACAGGTTCAGGAACAACTCGGTATGACTGTCAATCGGCGTATTTCCGTCGCCCCGATGATGGATTGGACGGACCGGCATGATCGCTATTTCTTGCGGCAGATCAGTCGGCATGCGCTGCTTTATACCGAAATGGTTACCACGGGTGCGATCATCCATGGTGGGGCGGACCGGCATTTGCGCTATAACACGGCAGAGCATCCCGTTGCCCTGCAACTGGGCGGAAGCAACCCCGATGATCTGGCGCGTGCCTGCGAGATTGCCAATGATTATGCCTATGACGAGATCAACCTGAATTGCGGTTGTCCGTCGGATCGCGTGCAGAACGGGGCATTTGGTGCCTGTCTGATGGCGACCCCCGATGTGGTAGCAAATTGCGTCAAAGCGATGATTGGCACCAGTGACGCACCGGTAACGGTTAAAAACCGCATCGGTATCGACGATCAGGAAGATTACCCATCGCTTAAACGGTTTGTGGAAACCGTGGCGGATGCCGGGTGCAGAACTTTCATCGTGCATGCCCGCAAGGCATGGCTGAACGGGCTTAGTCCCAAGGAAAACCGCGAAGTCCCGCCGCTCAAATATGATCTGGTTTACCAGTTGAAACAGGAATTGCCGGAACTTGAAATCCTGATCAATGGCGGCATCAAGACACTGGATGAAACCGAAGAACATCTGAAACAGATGGACGGCGTGATGATCGGGCGGGAAGCCTATCAGAACCCCTATGTGCTTTCGGATGTGGATCGGCGTTTTTATGGCGATGACACGCCGCCCTTAAGCCGTCATCAGGTGGCAGAGGCGATGTTGCCCTATATCGACGAACATCTGAAATCGAACAACGGGACGCTTGGCCATGTGACGCGGCATATGCTTGGCCTGTTTCAGCAGATGCGCGGAGCCAAACAATGGCGCCGGTATTTAAGCGAAAATGCCCATCGCAAGGGCGCGGGAGTTGATACGGTGCGCGAGGCACTGGCACTGGTTTCCAAAGAAGATGCCGAGGCATTGTCTGCATGAGCGCAGATGAACAATCGCCCGAAGCCGCGAGACAAACCGGCGGCATTACATGGCGGGAAGGCAACGTCCCCTTTTCCCCGCAATTTGGCGACATCTATTACAATCCAAAAAACGGATTGGCCGAAACGCAATATGTGTTTGTTTCGGGCAATAACCTGCCCGAAGCATGGCAAAACCGGGAGAATTTCACGATTGGTGAAACCGGCTTTGGCACAGGATTAAATTTCCTTGCCGCGTGGGATTGCTGGCAAAAGGACCCGGCGCGGTCCAAACGGCTTCATTTCGTATCGGTCGAGAAATTCCCGCTGACGCGTGATGCGATTGCGCGCGCGCATCAGAACTGGCTGGAATTGGCCGAAATTTCTGACCAACTGGTCACACAATGGCCAACCGGAACGATGTTGCCCGGTGTGCACCGGTTTGATCTGGGCGATGGTTCGGTCACGCTGACACTCCTGATCGGGGATGCGATTGACTGTTATCGCGATTATCACGGAATGGTCGATTGCTGGTTCCTTGACGGTTTTGCCCCGTCGCGCAATCCCGATATGTGGCGACCGGAATTGTTCACCGCCCTTGCCGCGGCATCAAGCCGTGATGGCGCGACCCTTTCGACATTCAGTGCAGCACGTATCGTGCGTGACGGGCTGGAACAGGCCGGGTTTGAAGTCGCCAAGCGCAAGGGATATGCCTATAAGCGCGATATGATCACGGCCCGCCTTGCCCCGAAAGCGACCGATAAAAGCGCAGATCGCGGCAAAGGAATGGACGAAAACCCTTGGTTTGTATTGCCAAAAGTGACGGATAACAAACGTGTCGCGATCATTGGCGGCGGCATGGCCGGGGCCGCCTGTGCACGGGCGCTTCAAAATCGCAGATGCGCGGTTACGCTTTTTGAAAAATCCGAACGCTTGGCAAATGCGGCATCAGGCAATCCCATCGGGATGCTTGAACCCTATTTCACCGCTGATAACGCCATAACAGGACGCTTTTACGAAGCGGGCTTTCGATACAGCCAACGACTGGTCCGCCGACTGTCCGAAGCAGGGGAGATCGAAGCCGATTTTTGCGGCGTATTGGATCTGATTTCCAGCCAGCGCGACGAAGAGCGTCAGGCAGGCATGATGCAGCGCCTGCCGGACAGCCGCAATCTGGTTCATGTTCTGGACCGTGAAGCTGCGAGTAGCGCCTTTGGGTTGCCGCTGCCACATGGTGGCTTGTTTTATCCTGGTGCTGGCTGGGTCAATCCACCATCGTTGGTGACCTGTCTTGCCAGCGGGATCGAGTGCCACACCAACACATCGATTGCTGCAATTTCCGAATATGGTACGGACAAGGTCCTGCATTCGGTTGGGGGGCAGGAATTTGGCCCCTTTGATGCCGTGATCATTGCCGGTGCGACCGAAACAAAGGGGCTTGATCAAACCGCATGGCTTTCAGACCATCTGCGCCCGGTACGCGGGCAGATCAGTTACTTTGACGACAGCGCATTGCGCGAATGCTACGGCGATGCCAAAATTCGCTGCGTGCTCAGTCACAAGGGTTACCTGACACCGGCGCGTGCGGGTATCCATGTTTTTGGTGCGACATTTGATCGCAATGATGATCAGACGGACCTGCGCGAAACTGACCATGCCCATAACCGCCGACAGTTGGGCCGCGTCCTGCCCGAGCTTGCCGATAGGCTGGAAGCGATAAAACTTGACGGTCGGGCGGCATTGCGGACCACAACCCCGGATCACCTGCCGATGATCGGTCCAGCACCGGATTACGATGCCTATCTTTCGGCCTATCACGATATAGACAAAGGGAAAAAGGCGGCGCGATATATCGATGCGCCTTACCACAAAGACGTGTATATCTGTACCGGATTTGGCGCGCGTGGGCTGATCGCAGCCCCCCTTGCCGCCGAAATAATTGCCAGCGAGATTTGCAATATGCCCCTGCCGCTCGAAAAGTCCCTGATGGATGCGATCCATCCCGCACGGTTCATCGTGCGTGGTCTTAAACGGCGGCAAATCACAGCATGATCAACAAGCACGTCCTTCCGTCATTTGACGACCCGCGTATGAAAACCACAACCGTGCTTGCGCTGTTTTTCGTGGGGCTTTTCCTTATTCAGGGTGTGTTTTTGCCCTATTGGCCGGTCTGGTTGAAAAGTCAGGGATTATCGGCGGGCGAGATCGGCATCCTGCTGTCCCTGCCCAACTGGGTTCGGGTTTTTGCCGATCCGTTGATTGCGCAGCGCGCAGATCGCACCGGCAATCGTAAAACGCCGATGCTTTGGCTGGCGGGGATTTACGTCATTACGGTTCTTGCCTTTCCGGTATCGAGCAATTTCTGGTGGCTAGCCGGATTATCCGTGATCATCGGCTTTAGCTTTGCACCGTTATTGCCACTGGGGACAACGATTACGGTTCATGAATGCAAGGCCAAGGAACTTGACTACGGCCGGGTACGACTTTGGGGGTCACTTGCCTTTATCGCCGCATCCTATGGTGCGGGATGGGTTCTTGATGGCACATCGACCACATGGATTGTCTGGTTGCTGTTTATTGCCGGGATTGTCAATTTTGCCATCGTCACCCGCATGCCCGATCCGCAAACCGACCGGCCATTACGTTCCGGTTCGTCGATCATCTATCTGCTGCGTAAACCGGTCTTCCTGATTTATCTGGGCTGCATCGGTTTTGCACAAGGATCGCATGGGACGTATTACAGCTTTGCCTCTGTCCACTGGGAAAATGTCGGTTATCCCCATGATGTGATTGGGGCATTCTGGTCGATCGGGGTGATTGCCGAAATCGCCCTGTTTGCCTTTGCCGGAAAATATATTCGCGGTCGGCATCCAGGTATCCTGTTTGTCATCGGAGCGGCGTCAGGCGTTCTGCGCTGGACGGTTCTGGGTATGACCGATAATTTCTGGATGATTGTTCTGGTGCAGCCATTGCACGCCATGACATTTGGTATTACCCATCTGGCGGCCGTCAGCTTTATTGCCCGTGCGGTGCCATCCCAATTGGCGACGTCGGCGCAAAGCTTGATGGCGACATTGTCGATGGGTGTTTTTCTTGGCAGTGCGATCTGGGCGTCCGGTCCGCTTTATGATCATTTCGGGTCTCATGCCTATTACGCCATGAGCGGACTTTCGATTGTTGCTTTCTTCTTTGCGCTTTGGCTGATCCGGCGCTGGCGCGGCGAAGACAACACGTTTTGTGAATGACCGGGACATGCCGGGGGGAAATCTGATGAGCAATCTTCCGCTTTCACGGAAATGGCGCCGTTTGAAACTGGGACTTAGAACGCTTTTGACGGCGTCGCCAGCCGGTTATTTCATTCCCTATCGCTATGCCGCCGAAACGGCCCGTACCGTTGGCCGACCGCATTATCCGGCAATCGAGGCCATGATGGATCACGCGGCACCGACCATGAAGGCGTGGCTAACCAAGGCCAACAAATATCAGGACGCATTTGCCAGTTTCGGCAATGCCACCCCACCCGATCCACGTTGGCAACAAAGCTGGTTCCCGCGGCTAGACGGGATGTTGGCCTATGTCCTGACGCGTGAATTTCGCCCGGAACGGATTATTGAAATCGGATCGGGCCATTCAACACGGTTTTACTATCGCGCCATTCTTGATGGAGAACTCGACACCATCTTTCTCGCAATTGATCCGGCCCCGCGGGCCGATATTGCCGCCCTGCCGATCACGATAGAACGCAGCATCGTGCAAAAGGCCGATCCGGCTGTGTTCAGGACATTGTCGGGTGCGGATATTCTTTCGATTGATTCAAGCCATATCCTGATGCCGGGCACGGATGTTGATCTGCTGTTTTCAACGGTCATACCGGCATTGCCCAGTGGGGCGATCATTCATATCCATGACATCACCCTGCCCGATGATTATCCGGAAATCTGGCAGTGGCGCGGATACAATGAACAGCAGGGGGTTGCAGCGTTGCTGGCAGGTAACGGGTTTGAAATCCTGTGGTCGAGTGCCTATGCCATTACACGCCTGAATAACATTATTGCAAACTCCATCGCCAATGGCATTCATCTGCCTGATGGGGCACATGAAACCAGCTTGTGGTTGCGTAAAAAGTAGTCCAAACAGGATCAGGATCCATTCAAACCGTATTGACGGAAATGACGGGGCAAAAGCCCCGCAAGCCTGTCGGGAAAACGTCTTTCCACTCGAACCACGGTTAATCAGGATTAAATCGATGTCGCGAACAGATGCTCCGGGTCTTGGCCGGGGACTGGCCTTTGTCATGGCGGTTGCTGCCGGTCTTGCCGTTGCCAATATCTATTATAATCAACCGATGCTTGGCATCATCATGGCCGAGTTCAATCAAAGCAGCACCGCGGCCCTGATCCCGACCGCAACGCAGTTGGGATATGCAGTTGGTTTGTTTTTACTCGTCCCGCTTGGCGATCTGTTTGACCGGCGCAAACTGATTGTTATCCTGTTCCTGTTGCTGGCACTGGTTCTTGTAATCGAAGGATCGGCACCAACGGATTATGTTCTGTTTATTTCTTCAATATTGCTTGGTGCCTGTTCGACGGTGGCCCAGCAAATCATTCCCTATGCAACCGCACTGACCCCTCCCGAAAACCGCGGAAAAACCATTGGCACGGTCATGGCGGGTTTGCTGTGCGGCATTCTTCTGAGCCGGACACTGGCGGGGTTTGTGTCGACCCATCTTGGCTGGCGCGAGATGTTCTGGCTTGCTGCCCCGGTGGCCGTTCTTGCCGCCATCGTAATGGCCGTGATGTTGCCAAAGGACAAGGCGCGGACATCCATCGGCTATGGAGAGGCGCTTTTATCCGTGCTGTTCCTGTGTAAGCAGCTGCCTGCCCTTCGCCGGGCGACATTGACGCAAGCCGCCCTGTTCGGATCATTTTCGGCCTTCTGGACCATATTGGCCCTGCATCTTCAGGAACCCGATTATCAGCTGGGTGCTGATATCGCCGGGCTATTTGGGGTTTTGGGCGCGATTGGCGTTCTGGCAGCGCCCCTTTCGGGCCGGTTGGCAGACCGATATGGTCCTGCGCGCGTCATTGCCGCAGGTGTCATCATTTGCGTGATTTCGTGGCTGGCATTCGGACTTTGGACGGCTCTTGCAGGGTTGATCGTCGGGGTGATCATTTTGGATTTCGGCGTGCAAAGTGCGATGATTTCCAACCAGCATGTGATCTTTGGCCTGCTGCCAGAGGCCCGCGGCCGGATCAACACCGTTTATATGACCGGTATGTTCCTTGGCGGTTCGTTCGGCTCGGCCGGGGCGACCTATGCATGGGGACTGGGCGGTTGGCCAGCCGTTTCCGGTTTTGGTTTGGCCTTGTCGCTGGTTGCGCTGATTCCGGCCATGGCGCAGCTTAAATCAAAAGCTGGCGCACACTACTAGCCCCCGGTTGCCGCCTTAACCCAAAAAAGCCCGCCATTATCCGGCGGGCTTTTTTATTATCGGATCCGAGTTCAAACTCAGTTCTTGTAAGGATCAGCTGCGTCGCGCAGGCCATCGCCAAGGAAGTTGAACGCTAGAACAACGATCACCACCGGCACCACCGGCAACATCAGCCATGGATAGACAGCAACGGCGTTGATGTTCTGGGCCTCGTTTAACAGCACGCCCCAACTGGTGACAGGTGCCCGGAGGCCAAGACCAAGGAAACTGAGTGCGGTTTCGCCAAGGATCATGTTCGGGATCGAGAGGGTTACCGACGCGATCAGGTGACTGGCAAAGTTTGGCAGCAGATGACGGGCTATGATGCGTTTTGGCTTGGCCCCCATCAGACGGGCGGCAAGGGCATAGTCTTCTTCACGCAGTGCCAGAAGTTTCGAACGTACCGCGCGGGCAAGCCCCGTCCAGTCGATCAGGCCCAGAATGATCGTGATACCGAAATAGATCAGAATGGGGCTCCAGGTTACCGGCAATGCTGCTGAAAGTGCCATCCATAACGGAATTTCCGGCATCGAGCGGATGACTTCGATCAGGCGCTGCGCGCTTGCATCGACCCAGCCGCCGTAATATCCCGCCGCCCCGCCGATCAGGATGCCCAGAATGAAGCTTACGGCGATACCGACCAAACCGATGGTCAGCGACACACGCGCGCCATAAATCATGCGCGACAACATATCGCGGCCCAGACGATCCGTACCCAACAAGAACAGGGTTCCTTCCTCGGCCGGGCACATGACATGAAAATCGGCCTCGAACAGGCCCCAGAATTCATAGGGATCGCCGGAACAGAAGAAGCGGATTTTTTCAACGCGGCTGTCGCTTGGCGTATAGATCGGTTTCAGCGTTTCCATATCAATCGAGAAATCGGTGCCATAGGTAAACGGCCCGACAAATTTCCCGTCGTGAAACAGGTGGATCGCTTGCGGTTGATGATGGATGTATTCGGAATTCCGGGTTTCCTGTGCATAGGGCGCCAGGATTTCGACAATGAAAACGGATGCATACATGATCGCCAGAATGATCAGCGAAACATACGCCAGCCGATGGCGTTTAAGCCGCCACCAGATCAGCTTCCACTGCGATGCGAGATAGTATTTTTCCTGCGCGGGTGTCAGTTCCTCGCGATCCCAGGGATCGAAGGGCGCGGTATCAACGAAATGCTCGTTACGTTTATCGTCGCTGCGGCTCATTGCGATACCCCTCCTTGCAGACGAATTCGGGGATCAAGCCATGCAAGAAGCAGATCGGACACAAACATGCCGATCACAGTCAGCAATGCCAGAAACATCAGGAACGATCCGGCCAGATACATGTCCTGACTTTGTAGGGCGGCAAGCAACATCGGCCCGGTTGTTGGCAGCGACATCACAACAGATACCAGAACAGAACCCGATACGACCTGAGGCAGGATATTGCCGATATCGGCGATAAACGGATTCAATGCCATGCGCAGCGGGTATTTGAACAAAACGCGCTTTGGCGACAAGCCCTTGGCATGGGCCGTGACAACATATTGTTTGCCAAGTTCATCAAGAAGATTGGCACGCAGGCGCCGGATCATCGACGCGGTCCCTGATGTCCCGATCACCAGCACCGGCGCCCAAAGATGTTCGGCAACCGACATGATCTTGGCAAAAGACCAACCCTGATTGATGAATTCCGGGTCCATCAGACCGCCGATGGAAGTCCCAAACACAACATTGGCGTAATACAGCAGGATCAGCGCAAACAGGAAGTTCGGCATGGCAAGGCCGAGGAAACCGAGCAAGGTAAAGCCGTAGTCGCCCCAGCTATATTGGCGGGTTGCAGAATAAATCCCGATTGGGAAGCTGACGGCATAGATGAACAGAACCGTGCTGAAATTCAGAACGACCGATAACCACAGACGATCCCCAACCACCTCGGTAACCGGCAGGTTATATTCAAACGAGAAACCAAGGTCGCCGTGTAACAGACCCCACGCCCAATCGAAATATTGCTGCCAAAGCGGTTGATCGAGACCGTATTGCTGTTTGAGGAAAGCAATTTTGGCAGGATCGACCGCCTCGCCCTGCGCCTGCAATTCATTCAGATAGGTGGACAGGAAGTCGCCCGGCGGCAATTGAATGATAATAAACACCAGCACGCTGATGAAAAACAGCGTGGGCATCATGACAAAAAGCCGTCTTGCCAAGAAAGTCAGCATCGGCGGTTAAGCTCCCCCTGTCGCATCGGCTCAGGTTTCCCTGTCCGGAATGATACGTTCGTTTTCAGATCATTGCGATCAACGGTCCCACCAGAATGTATCGGGACGGTAAATGCCAAAGAATGCACCCGGTTCCCAGCTATGTATGCCCTTTTCCGGCACGTTGCGCAGATCGTTGCGAACCACGACCGGCTGCGGCACATTGCCGATTAGACCGATCGAGAACATGTTTTCCGCATTGATATCAAGAATACGCTGCCATGCGTCCTTTCGGGCCGCGTCATTGCCATTGGCCCATTTACCATAAAGGTCCATCAGTTCCTTGGCGGCGGGCATATCCGGTGCCTCGCCCGCCTCGCCATTGGTCTGGAAATACTGTCCCCATTTCGGCCATTGCAGGCTGTCCTGCTGGATCGGAACGAATTCCGCCGGAACTGTACCCGGCGTTGCAAGGCCGCTATCGACACCATTAAAGATCGACATGATGGTTTCGCCGCTATAGGCCCGATTGCGCAGAACTTCGCGCTGCAATCCCTTGACGAACAGCTTTATACCAATCTGTTTCCAGCTATCCCCGATCAGTTCAAGCATGTCGTCATGTTCGGGGTTTTCGCCCATGGTTTCGACAATGATTTCAAGCGGTCGACCATCGGGCATCAAGCGAATGCCATCGCCATTGCGTTTGGTCAGACCCATTTCATCAAGCAGCGCATTGGCCTTCTTGACATCGAACTCAATATAACTGTCGCGGTATTCCTGTTTGAAAAGCGGGCTTTTGGGCAGGACCGTATTGTTGGTCGGTGCCGCCAGACCAAAGAACATCACCCGGTTGATCTCTGTTCGGTTGATGGCAAGCGACAATGCCCGGCGGAATTTCACATCGCGCAATAATTTCCGCCAAACCGGATCAGAACAGGTCAGGTTCGGATAAAGTGCCGCATAGGCACCGTAACCGACATCCCAAAGGTTCACCTTGAAGTTTTGCTGCGGCTCGGACTGTTTGAGGAAGGTGTAATCCTGCAAGGACAGAATCCGGCTTTGCAGATCAACCTCGCCCGCGCCGACCTTGGCCGGAACCAGTTTGGCATTCGAGATATTGAAGATCATCCGATCAATATAAGGCAGCTGATTGCCATCCGGATCAACGCGATGATAGTACGGGTTACGATCAAAGATGAAGCGATCAGACGGTTCTTCGGTCCGGATCAACCATGGTTCCAGCGATGGGCGTTCCACATTTTCAAGCCGGTAAGGACGGTCCTTATCTGTATGAAGCACCGCCCAGCTGCGCAATCCTCGTTCTTTGACAATTGCATCCAGCTCGGCCGCATCTCGATATTTCGCGTGAAACTGTTTCAGGTAATGTGCAGGCCGATAGATGAATGGCGGCCGGGTTGCAGCCAGTTCCGTTACGAAAAACGGGTTGGGTTTGGACCAACTGTAACGAACGGTATATTCGTCGAGAATCTCGAATGTTGCCGGTTCATCGCCAACAAACAGGAAACGCGGCGGACCGACCGGAAACAGTTCATCGTTATTGACGATGTCTTCCCAGAAATAGCGGAAATCCTCGGCGGTAAAGGGTTCACCATCGGACCATTTATGGCCTTTGCGAATATGCAGGGTGAAGACATTACTGGCATCGTTGACATCAAGGCTTTCGAGAATATCAGGTTGCAGGTTCAGGTTTTCGTCATATCCGATCAGCCGGGCATAGCCATAAACCACCGCCATGCGAATATCGCGCGAACGGCCCATGATGGTCACCAGATCACCGCCATATTTGCCGATTTCCTTATTCTCGGCAGTGAAGTCGATGACTTTGGGATGTTCAGGCAGACGTGCCGCCATCGGGGGAAGTTCCCCCTTTGATACGGCATCCTCGAAATACGGGATTTCAGCCTTTGCCGGGTCGACCGCCGATATCATCCCCGCAAACATCACCGCCGAGAACCCCAGACATACGAACGCCATGCGCGATTTGTTAAACCAACCCGCAGAGAACGCAGGAACGATAGTCGGCTTCATATGGCCATCTCCTGATAATCGGCACGTGCGGCACGAACAAAGTGATCTTCGGCAAACTGGACCATGCGCGGATCAGATTGGGCATCAATGGTAAAGGGTGCAGGCCAGCGGCGCGGGTCGGAAGCCTTGCCGTCGACAATCTTGGTGAAATCCAGAAGATGATCCAGATCGGCAAAGGGTACGGCGTTAAGCAATGCCTGGGTATAGGGATGGACCGGATTTCTGAACAATTGTTCGCGTGGTGCGGATTCAACAATACGCCCCGCACACATCACAGCAATCCGGTCCGCAATATAGTCAACCACCGCCAGATTGTGCGAAATAAACAGGTATGTCAGTTTAAGTTCATGCTGCAAATCTTTGAGAAGGTTTAAAATTTGTGCCTGAACCGATACATCAAGTGCCGATGTCGGTTCATCAAAAATCAGAAGGTCGGGTTTAAGCGTCAGCGCCCGTGCAATGCCGATACGCTGGCGCTGGCCGCCCGAAAAGCTGTGCGGATACCGGTTCAGGAACCGGGGATCAAGCCCGACCAGTTCCATCAGTTCCAGCACCATTTTCTTACGGTAGGATGCATCACCGATACCATGAATAATCAACGGTTCGGTAATTATGTCCTGCACGGTCATCCGTGGATTAAGGGACCCGAACGGGTCCTGGAAAACGAACTGGATACGTTTGCGATACGGGTTGAGCTGATCTTCGTTCAAGCCGGTCAATTCGGTCATCTGACCGCTTTCCCCCCGGAACAGGATCGACCCGCTATCGGGTGCCATCGCCCGCATGATCAGTTTGGAAAGCGTGGTTTTGCCACATCCACTTTCGCCGACCAGACCGACACATTCACCGCGATTAACAGTCAGAGACACATCCGCCACAGCGGCAATTTCTTGTTCCTCGGTCTTTAGCCAGTTGCCTTTGCGCACCGCAAAACTTTTGTAAAGGTGGCGCACAGCCAGAACCGGCTCGCTTGCCATTGCCGGATGCAATGCCAGCGACGGAGGAACATCCCCGCCTTGCTCAGATGTGTCTTTGTCGCCGCAGAAAGTCAGCAGACTATCGACCTTCGGCTTGATTTCACGCAGGGGACGCAAACGTTCGTCAGGTCCCATATCGAAATGCGGAACAGCAGCCAGCAACGACTGTGTATAGAGGTGACCGGGATTGACGAACACATCATGGGTCAGACCGCTTTCGACAACACGGCCATCATAAACCACGACCATGCGGTCCGCCATGTTGGCCACCACCCCAAGATCATGGGTGATCAGCAGTACGGACATTTGCAATTCGGCCTGCATATCCTTGATCAGGCGAAGTGTCTGGGCCTGTATCGTCACATCAAGTGCCGTTGTCGGTTCGTCCGCAACCAGCAGTGCCGGCCGGCAAACCATTGCCATGGCAATCATGGCACGTTGGCGCAAACCACCGGAAAGCTCGAACGGATATGTCTTTAAGGATCTTTTTGGATTGGGAAAACCGACAAGTCCCAGCATGTCACTGGCAAGCTCTTTGGCCTCGCTGGAGCCGACCTTGCGATGGAGGCGCACGGCCTCGCAAATCTGATCACCGATGGTATGAAGAGGTGACAGGGAGCTCATCGGCTCCTGAAAAATCATGGAAATACGGCCACCGCGAATGGAACGCATTTCAGCACCCGAGCGATCCAGCATCGCGATATCAACGCGGGTTCCCGGCTTTTTAGGATCGGCAAAAACAATTGATCCGTTGGTGATCTGTGCCGATTTGGGCAGCAACCCCATGATCGCCTGTGAAATGGTGGTTTTGCCAGAACCGGATTCCCCAACAAGGGCGACGGTTTCCTGCGCACCAATGCGAAAACTGACATTTTCGACCGCCTTGACCCGCATATGCGGCAAAACGAATTCGACTTTCAAATCGCGGATACGCAGAATATCGGTCATCTTCCCTCGCCAATGCCGCCTGCCCGACTTGATGCGGCTGCCTGAACCATTGTTTCGGCCTCGTCCATACGCATCAGATTCGTTCTTGTTATATCGTCGACCAGTAACTGGTTATCTTTGGCCCAATCCCGCGCAATTTCAAGCAGATCATCAAAACCGTCCAATGTTGATTCTGTGACGATTTTCGCATCCCCGGCTTGCAGGGTCAGTTCAAACCAGCCTTTCCTGCCATCGCGACGGGTAGAGAAATAACGCAAACGGAATTTGGAAAGTTCCGACCATGCAAATGCGGTCCCGCCGCGCAAGTTGCTGATCCGGATACCATATTCCGAAACATAAATCTTTGACTGAAACTGCATTAATGTGCGGGCAAAATAAAGAATGAACAAAAGCGCCAGCCCGGCTGCCGTCCACTGAATAATCGGCAGCATTTCAGGAATCAGGGCAATGACACCGCAAATCAGCAATCCGGCAACCGATTTCGCCATATCAGGTGCCATAAGCCGCGGCGGATATCCCATGATCTGAACATCACGATCACGCACACCCGCAGGCTTGACCGGATCGACTGTTTCGATACCGCCGGTTTCTTCGATAGGGCTTATTGCCATGGGAAAACTCCGGGAATTCGCAACCATTTGAGCGCCGCATGCTCAAACGAAAACAGGTTTTCAAGAAATCGTGTTGTGGCGTCGTCATGAACCAGATGATGCGTCAGAAGCCCTGTGGGCTCGGCGGCGTCAACCAGCCCGGTTCGGCGGGCCGACAAATGCGCAATCATCGCCGCAATGCATTGGTCTTCGCCCGCAAAGCCACGGGTACCGCGCCAGTCAATAACATCAACATGGGTATTGACCATCAGAAGGCCGGAAACAGGATATGTATCCGGTCTCGCATTAAACGTGCTGATGCCGCGCAGGCCAAGCGATGGCAAAGCCCGCATAACGTCATCGGCAATGCGGTTCCATGGCGGCACCATCACCGGCAGGAAACGATTGCCAAACTGGGATGACAGGATATCAAAGCCGCGGCGGATATCGGCAAGGACCGCACCAATATCGCGAACATCGTCAAATTCCTGCTTTTTTCGGCCAGCAGGCATATGATTGGCATGGGACCAGCCATGCTGGAAAACACGGGTATCAAGTGTTTCTGCCAGACGTAGCACCAGATCATGCTCAAGATCAGCCGGAATCACCGCAAGCGCCAAGGGAACACGATAATCCTGTTCGAAGGCAAGCATCGTTTCAAGTGCCGATGTAACGGCAACTGCGTCATCGTCGCGCCACCACATCGTGGCAATCCATTCTTCGGACTGCCACAGATCCAGCTCTGCGCGAAGTTGATCCCAGCTACTCATGCCTTCCCTCTTATTCTTTCTGCGAGTTTAGCCGCAGTTATCCCTGCCCCGTCCAGAGATATATCTAATTTAACAGGATTTTTCGCCCGATCTATTTGATTTGCCAAGGATTGTGCACTTAAATCATCGGGATCAAGCAACGACAGCACCTTCTTTCCCGCCAAAATAGTAGCACGTTCAGTCTGTTCGCTTTCACCGCCATCGGCGAATGGAACCATTACCGACGCGGTTTCCGTCGCCAGAACATCCATCAAGGTATTATAGCCTGCCTGCGAGACGGAAACACAGGCACGTGCCATCCGTTCGCGGAAATCAGGCAAAAAGCGATGCAACGTGACCCCGAACGGCAGGTTTTGCGCAAGGCGATGGAATGTGTTGGTCGGGAAATGCGGCCCTGTGACAATATCCCATGGCTGATCGGCAAACCGGCTTGAAAGCGGACGCGCAATAATTGCAGCTTCAATCAGCGCAGCCCCGACCGCACCACCGCCAGCAGAAACAAGAACACCTTGTCGTTCGCCGCCCACGAACTCAGCTTTGGGCGCAACATAACCAGTATATTCGATCATATCGGCAATATCACTGGCAAACGGGAAGCTACGCCCGAAACCAAAAAGCATCGGATCACCGTGAACCAACACGTGGTCAAAATGACTGCGTGCAATATCGCGCATCCAAACTTCTTTTGACGGGTCTGATTTGCGAACCAGAAGGTCACGAACAGAACAAACACGGGGAATCCCCGCCTGCCCAGCCCGTTCCAGCAGTGGCAGCAATTCAAATCGGAAGGCACGGCGGCCAAACGGGAACATTTCGATCATTAAAAGCTTGGGCGCCACGGATTTGAACGCATCAAGCAATGCGTGTTTTCGCGCCTGCTTCCATGCCTCATCAACCGGATTGCCTGCCTCGTCGACCAATCCAGAAAAACCGCTATCGGCGGTTCGGCAAGGTGGCAACTGAATCACATCGTCGCTTCCGAAATCCAGTGCGGCATCGGGGATACCACCGGTGACAACGATTGTCTTGATGCCGAGCTTTTTCAGTTCCGTATTGATCAGGGAGATACGGCGCACATGACCAATACCAAGCAAATGCTGAACATATATCAGGATGTCAGTCATGAGGTTGTTCCGTCCCGTTCAAGCAGACGGCAATTAAGATCAACGACGCCAAGCCCGTCATCCGAAGACCATGAAAAGACATGAACGGCTTTCCAATCGAGTTTGTCCGGGCTTTTTCCCATCATATTCCAACCGCATGCCGCAGCATAGACCGCACGAATAACACCCTTGTGGGTTACGACACCAAAATCACCGTCACGATGCCCGGCCAAGGCGGCCTCGACCCGGGAAAGAACTTCACGCGGGCTTTCGCCTCCATCCGGGCGAAAATCCCAGCCGTGATCTTCGTTTTCCTGCATTCGCGCACCAAGATCACGCCGCAGATCGGAAAGCTTTTTCCCTTCCCAGTCGCCCCAGTTCATCTCAATCCAATGCTCGTCGGGTGAAACACCATCAATCGCCAGTGCGTCTGCTGTTTGAATTGTCCTGATCAACGGGCTGACACGCCATGGAACAACACACCATTTTTTGGGCAACTGAAGGCCACGATATTCATCAACGGTTTCGGGAAGCAGGGGAATATCGCTTTGGCCCTGAATACGTCTTTCCGCATTCCACGCGGTAACACCGTGCCTTAACAGGGCAAAATGAAAGATGCTCATCCCTGTTTCCATTTCCCGTGACTTTCCATCACATCATGCAGGACAGTACCGAGCTTTTCGGCCGCCGCGGTTATTGTGTGCATCTGTTCTGCTTTTTGCGCGGCCGACTGCCCGATATCGCGCAATATGCTGTACCGATCCGATGCCAAGCATTCGGCAAGTTTGTCGGTAAAGGCATCAACATCCCCAACTGGCACCAACCATCCGGTTTTGCAATCAGCTACAATACCCGAAACACCGCCACAGTCGCCTGCCAGAACAGGTAATGCTGCCGCCTGTGCTTCAAGTAGTGCCATACCATAGGCCTCGTTGATCGCCGGCCAGACAAACATGTCAGATCGCGCCAAAAGAATGCGCGTATGATCGGCATCGCAAAGACCGGCGAAATCAAGTTGATCATATTTGATTGCGTGGCGTTCAAAGGCTGCCTCGACATCCGCGCGTGCGGGACCATCTCCGATCACCGTAAGATGCCAGTTCGTCACATTCCGCGCATTGAGCCAGCCGAGTGCGTTTGCCAGCAATTCGTAGGATTTCAGCTTGTCGCCCGGTCGCATCATGGCGGTTGTTACCAACTGAACCGGTTTATCCGGATCAATTTGGCCGCGATCAGCAGCATGCCAGTTTTTAGTATGGGTAAAGGGTGGCAGATAATGCAACCGGTCGTGAGCACATATCGTCGCAAGACATTCCATATCCGCATGATTAAGTGAAAACACCGCACTGGCACATCGCAAGGCATGTTCAACGGCTGTGTGGCTTTGCGCCCAGGGGCCGGTTGCGCGTTTGGGGGCAAAGGATGCCTCGGCCACGACATAGGGAATGCCAAGGACATTCGCGATCACCGGGCCAATCCAGTCCGGGGCCTTGTAATATAGATGATAGGTAAACCAGATATCAGGGCGCTTGCGTTTGCCGTTCTGATATTGCAGCAATAGCCGCGCGGTCAGCTTTGACGCCAGTTCGGCAATTTGCGCCTGACGCAGGATATTGCCATCGCCAACCCGGCTGCGCAGGCGCGATGCGATATCAACTTTATGTCCGGCTTGCGAAAGCGCGTCACACAGAAGGCGCGCCATCAGGCGATCCCCGGATGGTATCGGATGATCAATCGGCTTTAACGGTGCATAAAAGGCAATCTGCAAGTTTGCCGTCCCCTACTCCGCTGCCGGTTGTTCCATGGCAGTCCCAACTACCGGTGCATCAACACCAAAGCGATGTGCCAGTTCCTTCATGCCGGTATAAAATGAGAAATCCCGTCGAACGATTTCGTTGCCCTTGTGCCCCATCTGATCGCGCAACGCCGGATCGACAATCAGGTCCGCCATTGCCAAGGACAATGATTTGGGATCACGTTCGGGAACAAGTTTGCCGTTAAGGCCATCGGTAATCAGTTCCGGAATGGCGGAAATTGCCGTTGAAACCGCAGCCAGACCGCAAAGCTGTGCTTCCATCAGGACGTTTGGTAATCCGTCACGATCACCGTCCTGTTCCACCCGGCTTGCCAGAACGAACAGATCGGCGGACTGACAGGCCGCAATCACTTCTTTCTGGTCACGCGGCCCCTGCCAGTCACAATGATCGGAAATTCCAAGATCGGTCGCGAGCGATTTGTATTTATCGCCATTGCCACCACCAATATGAACAAACCGCCAATGCAGATCCTTGGGTAAATCAGCAAGTGCACGCAGAAGATCGTCATAACCCTTTTTCCCGACCAGCCGACCAACCGACAGAATCGTTACCGGATGATCAGGATCCCGGCCGTCACGGGGCATCCGGTCCGGCAAATCTTCGGGGAAACGGGAAAAATCAAGGCCGTGATAAAGCAAATTCACTTTGGCCGGTTCATCGGCAAGCTTTTGCAGATGATCGACATTGGCCTTCGTGCAGGTCACCAGCCAATCCATATCGGCCAGCTTTTCACGCATGTCCCAATCTTCGCTGGTGTAGATATCCTTGGCATGCGCCGAACAACACCATGGAAGACCGCGAACTATCGCGGCATATCGCGCAACCGATGCCGGGGTGTGCAGGAAATGCGCATAGATGCGTGTGATATCGTTCGGCAGCTCCGACGCCATTACCAATGCCTGGGCGAAACGACGGGCACGGTTCGGCGTGCGATCCCGACGATAGTCCTGCCACCAGATGTTTCTGGCACGACGATATCCCGGCATTTTGCGCGCCTTTAACCAGCCGCGAAACACGCGCATCGGTTCCTGATAAACATATTCTGGCAGGTAATCGATTTCAGCCATGATCCGTTCGTGAATCGGATGGCGTTTTTTATCGGTCGGATGACGCAGGGATACAATGCGATAAGGAATACCTGCCTGCTGAATACCGAGTATTTCCTGGGCAATAAAGGTTTCCGACAATCGTGGATATCCTTTCACCACGATTGCAAGCTTGTCGCATGTCATCTGTTGTTATCCCGGAAAATCTTACTCGGCAGCAAGCTGCGGCGGCAGCCAGCGTTCAACCTGATCGCCAACACTATCAAGGCCGCCCATCAGGTTTGGCACGGTCACATGCGACGGCTTTGGCTGATCAATCAGACTGCGAAGGGCCTCGGCCATTTGCATCGGCGGACGACCACCGTCCTCGGTCAGCATCTTGACCAGACCAAGCTTTTCGGCCGCCGACGCACGAACATATTGTTCAAGCCGCGGAACGGTTCGCGGCACAATGATTGCGGGTTTGTCAAAAGACAGAATTTCGCAGAAGGTATTGTATCCGCCCATCGCGATCACGCCAGCGGACCGATCCATCAACATTTCAACATTGGCATCAAAGGTGATGACCGAGAGTTTATCGATCTTTTCGGCGCGTTCCATGAACGCCTGCTGATCATTTGGTGCCATGAACGGGCCCAGCACAACAAGCGACGGAACCGGAATGTCAGGATCGGCTTCATAGGCACTGATCACCCAATCGACCAGATTAACCCCATCACCACCGCCACCGGTGGTGACAAGGTAATAGGGTTCCTCAAGACCAAGCGCGCCATGTTCCGGGGTTGGTTTGCGGGTGGCTGTGCGCGGCAGATAGCCGGTATAGGTCATTTTTTCTTCGACACCCGGTGGCAAATCAATACCTTCAAGCGGATTGCAGATGTCCTTGAGGCCATAGACCCAGATTTCGTCGTAAAGATCGGCAAGGGCCGGAACGCATTTTTTGCGGTCCCATTCTTCGCGCAGATTAACCGGGTCATCCATCACATCGCGCAAGCCCATGACAAGGCGCGTACGGCGATGGCGAAGCATTTGAAGTGTCGATTCAACTTCGCCACGCAAACCAAGCGGTTCCTTGTCGACGATGAACAGATCAGGGTTAAATACGTCGGCGGTATGCTGAATGATGGATTCACGCATCGCCAAGGTCTGATCGACATCAATGTTCAGATTAAGTGACGTGTATTCACCATTCGAGAGCTTGATCACGCCCGGAATGCGCACAAAGTCGACTCGTGAACGGAATTCGAAACTGCCAATGATCGGCGATCCAGAAAGGATCAGCACAGATACATCGTCCCGACGCGAAACAAGCGCATGCGCAATGGTTCGGCAGCGGCGCAGATGGCCCAAGCCGAATGTATCGTGGCTATAGATCAGAACACGATAGCCGGTATTCCCCACGATCGACATATATCCGCCCGCTCTCGTAGTGTCCTTCGATACCTTCTCAACCTGATATAAGGTGACACGATATCGCCCGTTGGCAAGTATTTCCGTATTTTACGGTATTTAAAACCTGCCATCGGGCTATTGCTCTCATGCCGATGCGATATCTTGCAAGACTTTTTCGAGCAGGGCCTCGCGTTTTTCGTTGCTGTCGAGTGCGCGAAGTTTTTCCGAAAGCTCTGTAACACTATGGGCATAGCGGTTATGCCAGTCGTCCCGGGACATTTCGCCAGCCGACAGACGCGGTTTGAATTCGGCCTGTTTTGCCTGCCCGCGTTTGAGCATAACGGTGTCATCAAGCATCGGAAGGGCGATTTTGCTTTCTTCGATACCGGCATTAATCATCGCCTGCTGCAAACCGGCACGTGCGCCATCTTCACCATGGGTCAGGAAAATACGCCGCGATACCGGCATACGTTCTTTTGTCCAGCGCAGAAGCATGTCCTGATCGGCATGACCGGAATAGATATCAAGCGTTCTGATCCGGGCACGGACATCAATCTCGTCACCGTGAATGCGGACATGTTTTTCCCCGCCCTGCAACACGCGACCGAGCGAGCCCGCAGCCTGGAAACCAACCATCAGAACCGTGGATTCCGGCCGCCAAAGATTGTTTTTCAAATGATAACGAATACGCCCGGCATCGCACATGCCGCTTGCAGATAAAATGATTGCCCCGCTTTTGACCCGCGCCAGTTGCATGCTTGCTTCGACATCCGGTACCATATGGAAATTCGGATGCGCCAAGGCACGCGCATCCTCATGAGAAAGATGTTTTGCAAACACCTCGGTCGCGCGCTGTGCGAGCGGACTATCGACAAAAACATCCGCCTTGGGCAGCTTTCCACGGTTAAACAGGGCTGCCAGATCGACCAGCAATTCCTGCGTTCGAGCAACAGCAAAGCTTGGTATGACAAGGTTGCCGCCAGCCTGAATGGCAGCGCGAACTTCCACGGCAAGCATTTCACGACGTTCGGCGTCGCCGACTTCAGGTCGGTTACGATCACCATAGGTCGATTCAACAAACAGATAATCGATGTTTTTCGGGCCTTCGGGGGCATCGTTAAACACCGCCTCTCCCGTGCCGATATCACCTGAAAACAGCAACCGCAAGGTGCGCGGTTCGCCGTCCGGTGCCTCGTCATCCACTTCGACCTCGATCGAGGCCGATCCCAAAAGATGCCCTGCATCCCAGTAGCGTGCCCGCAAACCTGGTAAAACTTCGCGCCATTCATGATAGTCGACAGGCTGCAAACGTTTGAGGGTCTTTTCCGCGTCTTCGCGGGTATAGATCGGGGTGACTTCCGGGCGGCCACGCCGAACATTGCGGCGATTAAGACGTTCGACCTCGGTTTCCTGAATATAGCCGGAATCAGGCAGCATGTAGGTCAGAAGATCGCAGGTGGGTTCGGTCGCGTAGATCGGCCCGTTAAAACCGGACTTCACCAGTTTGGGAAGCAACCCGGAATGATCAATATGCGCATGGGTCAGAAGCACGCCACGAATATCCGCAGCCTTGAACGGGAAAGCTCCATAGTTCAGTTCGCGAACCGTCTTACTGCCCTGAAACATGCCGCAATCGACAATGATATCGCCACCGTCGGTACGCAGCAGATAACACGAACCGGTAACGCCACCCGCAGCCCCGCAAAAAGTAACTGATACAGTCATCTGCTTTCCACCCTTAATCCGTTGTTTGTTATACATCAGCGAAAAAAGGCAGCAAATCCATGATCTGGATCAGTTTTTAAAACGCCTGCAAACCACCGAAGGGCAAATAAAGCACGCCATCACCCTTTTTAACCTGTCCGCAATCCTCGACGATTTCAATAAGGCCTTCTGCCCACACCATCGAGGATAACATACCGGAACTTGCCGAATGATAAGGCATGGCAAGCCATTGACCATCATCATCCTGCACAAGACGGGCGCGCAACCATTCACGGCGCCCGGTACCTCGCCTGAAATCAAATCCGGCGATTGCGGGCAATCGCACGGGGGCACAAACCTGATCAGCAGCCCCCATCATATGCAAAAGCAATGGCACGGCATAAAGCAGGCCTGACACCATCACCGAAACAGGATTGCCAGGCAAACCAATAACCACACAATCCCCGATACGGCCTCGCATCAAGGGCTTTCCGGGTTTGATTGCCAGTTTCCACGCCTGAATTTCGCCAAGGCTATCCACGACAGGTTTAAGCAGATCGGCCTTGCCAACCGAAACCCCACCCGACGTCATGATGACATCATGGGTTTGAGCAGCATCCTTCAAGGCCGTTTTCAGGACGTCGAAATCATCAGCCAGAAGACCGACATCGGTTACCCTGCACCCGCAAGCGCGCAGCATACCGATCATGGCAAACCGGTTGGAATCGTAAACGCCACCGGCTGGAAGTGGATCGCCCGGCTTTGCCAGTTCATCCCCGGTCGAGAAAACGGCAACTGATAATGGTCTGGAAACCGGCAGGGACTGATACCCCTGCCCGGCCGCCACTGCGATATCCTGTGGGCGTAGACGTTTACCGGCTGGCAGGACAACCATACCGGCTGCAACATCTTCACCGCGCCGACGGATATGTTGATGCAGACGGGTTTTGGCGATCACGTCCTGCGGGATGGTCAAAAGCGTTTCATCGGCATTGGCCGCGATATTTTCCTGAATGATGATGCAATCCGCACCATCAGGAATGGAGGCCCCTGTCGCAATGCGGATTGCCTGCCCGCGCGGGATTTCTCTGGCAAAAGGATGACCTGCCAGTGATACGCCGCCCACAATGATTTGTGCATCCGACGCCCCGACAAATTCCTGCAAATCGGCATGACAAAATGCATATCCGTCCATCGCCGAATTATCAGCAGACGGAATATCGACCCTGGCAACGATATCCTTGCGCAGGATTGCGCCATAACAATCAGAAAGTGGTGCCTCAATCACCGGGGCGCGAACAGCCACGTCGTTAAACGCAATACGCAGTGCATCTTCCAACCGGGTCAGGCCCGGTTGATGGCAAAGGTCGGTCTTGGCAGGATTTTTTTGCGACGTGGTCATCGGCAGCCTGTCGAATTTATCGGGATCATATAGCAGCGATAGTGGTCCGCCGGAACAGGAACGTCAATGGGGCGAAGATGCACTGCCATGCCCGGGGCGGGACCGAGAAATTGCACGGCTGAGCATAACCACCGGCACGACGCCGACAATGACGATGGTCAAGGCACCAAGGGCTGCCTGCTCAATCATTTCGTCCTTGGCGAACTGATAGACATGCGTTGCCAGCGTTTCAAAATTGAACGGCCGCAGGATCAGTGTCGCCGGAAGTTCTTTCATCGCATCAACAAAGACCAGAACCGCGGCGGCAAGAATACCGCCACGCACCATCGGGAAATGAATACGTTTCAACGTGCCCCACGGGCTTTCCCCCAATGTCCGGGCGGCGTCATCCATACTTGGCCGGACCTTGCCAAGGGCGGCCTCGATCGAACCATAAGAAACAGCCATAAACCGCACGGCATAGGCAAACACGATGGCAAAGACCGTACCGCTTAGAAGCAGACCGGTTGAAATCCCGAATGTTTCGCGCATCACGGCGTCAACAGCATTATCAAACCTTGCGAATGGAATCAGAACCCCGATTGCAAGAACTGCCCCCGGCACGGCATAGCCAACCGACGCCATGCGGATACAGAACCGCAAAAGCGGCTGCGGGAAAAGCCGCAGGGCATATCCCAGAAACACAGCACATCCGACCGCAACAAAGGTCGCAAGACCAGCAACCAGAAGGCTGTTGCCCGCATATTCAAAGAAGTCCGATGTCCAGCTTTGGTCAAAATAGCCAACGGAGTAATAGATCAGCACCAGCGACGGGATCACGAAACCCAGCACAATCGGCAGAACACAAACCGCCAGTGCAAAGAACTTGGCGACCGGGCCAAGCTCGTAGCCCGGTAATTCCTGAAAACGATTGGTTGTGTCGTGGAAGCGCTGGCGACGACGCGAATAGCGTTCGGCCACGATCAGGAGCATCACAACCGCAAGCATGGTCAGCGCAATCTGCGCCGCCCCACCGGCATTTCCCATACCAAGCCAGACATTGAAGATACCGGCGGTCAGGGTATGAACCGCAAAGAAATCGATGGTACCGAAATCATTCAGCGTTTCCATCAACGCAATGACCACCCCAACCACGATGGCAGGCCGCGCCAATGGCAAGGCAACGGTCACAAACGAATTCCACGCCGAACGCCCAAGAACGCGCGCAGCTTCAAGGACACAGACCGATTGCGCCAAAAAGGCAGCCCGGGCCAGCATGTAAACATAAGGATACAGCGTCAGGCTGAGCACCAGAATTGCCCCCCCCTTGGTCCGGATATCAGGAAACCAGTAATCACGCGCTGTTTGCCAGCCGAAAATCTCGCGTAGAAGGCGCTGCAACGGACCGGCATATTCCAGAAGATCGGTGTACACATAGGCAACAATGTAGGCCGGAACGGCCATCGGAAGCAGCATCGCCCATTCAAAGAACCGTTTGCCCGGCAGACGGCACATCGTTACGACCCATGCCGCCGACACACCGATCAATGTTACACCAACACCGACGCCCAGCATCAGAATGCCGGTATTTTTAAGGTATCGGGGCAACATGGTTGATGCCAGATGCGGCCAGATATTTTCGGTAGGGAACAGAGCCAGATAGACAACCGCAATCAACGGCGTCGCCACAAGAAGCGCTATAATGAACGCCCCGGCCAACCAAAGACCTGATTGGCCGCGCGGCAACCACCGCATCGAGGTTCCAAGCGACTGTTCGCGCAACGGATCAAGCGTTTCGGTCACAGCCGACGACCGGATATCGCGATCATCTTTGGTCTGACAGGAATTGTTCACGCGAAGAATGCCCTATTCGTTAAAGCCGACTTCGTCGATCAGACGAATGGCGGCGCCACGATTGTTGGCAACTTCGTTAAGCGGCAGCGTGTCGGATTTGAAAGTTCCCCAGGAACGGACCATTTCCGACCATGCCACCCCCGGCTTGACCGGGTATTCAAAATTGACGTCAGCATACATATGCTGTGCTTCGTCCCCCGATAGGAATTCGACCAGCTTGATCGCATTTTCCTTGTTCGGTGCATTCTTGATCAGCGCAACGCCCGAAATATTCACATGCGTACCGCGGTCACCCTGATTGGGGAAAACAATCCGGACATCCTTGGCGGCATCGGCTTTGTTCGGATCATCAAGCATCTTGCCGTAATAATAGGAATTGCCGATTGCCAGATCACAAACACCCTGCGATACGGCCTCGATCTGGTCGATATCGGCCCCTTGCGGTTTGCGAGCAAGATTGTCTTTCAGTCCCTGAAGCCAGGTTTTTGTGTATTCCTCGCCATGATGGGCAATCATCGAGGCCACCAGTGCGATATTGTAAACATGCATTCCAGAACGGACACAAATGCGTCCCTTCCATTCCGGATCGGCAAGTTCTTCGTATGTCGAAATGGCGTCGGGCTTCACACGATCAAGCGACGTATAAAGAACACGTGCACGAGTGGTCAGACCGACCCACAGATGGTCATGATCACGGAATTGTTCGGGGATATTGGCATCGATCACATCGCTTTGAAGCGGTGTTGCGATATCGGCATCAACAGCATCCTGGATGCGCCCGATATCAACCGTCAGCAAAAGATCGGCCGGACTGTTGCGGCCTTCATGTTTGATACGCTCGACCAGACCGCTTTGCGAAAACAGCGTATTGACCCGGATGCCGGTTTCCTGAGTGAATTGTTTGAACATCGGTTCAATCAGGAAAGGCTGGCGAAGCGAATATACATTCACCTCCTCGGCAGCATTCGCTTGAAATGCCGTCAATCCGACCACCGCGCCCATAATGCCAAAGACCTTGTTGCGCAGTGAAGTCATCTTGAATCTCCTGAAATGGTCGCAAAGCGATGGGGCAAGTAAGAATGATTTGTACTCGCTGTCGGGGAAATTAAAGGGCTGCTACCCTGTTTTGCAAGAGCCAATAGAACATAACCGCCTTGTCCATGTCGGTTTGCGCCGCGAAATTGCCGGGTTTACAGACATAAAAAAAGGGACGGTAATGGTTACCGCCCCTTTCCGGAATGATTCGAAAAACGAAAATTCGTTTATTCGTTGTATCCCACTTCATCGATCATGCGTACGGCATCCGCACGCAGACGCGCAATTTCAGACAACGGCAGCTCATCAGCCTTGAACGTGCCCCACGACTTCACATAGTCGGACCATTCAACACCCGGCTTGACCGGATATTCGTAATTCACTTCGGCATAGATTTTCTGTGCCTCGTCACCCGAAAGGAATTCCATCAACTTGACGGCGTTTTCCTTGTTCGGGGCACCTTTGATCAGGGTCATGCCGGAAATGTTCATCGACATGCCGCGGTCATTCTGATTGGGGAAGATAATATTTACCGATTCCGCCCATGTGCGCTGTTCCGGATCATCAAGCATCTTGCCGTAGTAATAGGTATTGGCAATCGCGACATCGCATTCGCCTTCCTTGATCGCCTTGACCTGACCGCGGTCATTGCCCTGTGGCTTGCGTGCAAGGTTTGCTTTCAACCCTTCGAGCCATGTTTTGGCTTCTTCTGTGCCGTGATGCGCAATCATCGAAGAAACCAGCGCGATATTGTAATCATGCGTACCAGAACGGGTACAAACGCGGCCCTTCCATTTCGGATCGGCAAGATCTTCGTATGTGGCAATTTCGCCCTCGGTCACACGGTCTTTCGATGCATAAAGAGCGCGACCACGCTGGGTCAGCGCGAACCACTGATCGTTTTCATCGCGCAAGTGGGCCGGAATATTTGCTTCCAGAACATCACTATTGACGGCGTCGGTGACACCGGCATCGACGGCTTCCTTGATGCGGCTGATATCGACGGTCATCAGGACATCCGCCGGGCTGTTTGCACCTTCCTGCTTGATCCGCTCAACCAGACCTTTTTCCGCGAAGATCACATTGACCTTAACTCCGGTTTCCTTGGTGAAGCTCTCGAACAGGGGCTCAACAAGGAAAGGCTGGCGCAGGGAGTAGACATTCACTTCCTGTGCTGAGGCGGCCGAAGCCGTAACGGCGGCAGCACCCAACACCGTGCCACAGATGATTCTCCTGATATCCATCGAAACGTTTCCCTTGAAATCTTTTCACCACGACATGCGTTTGCAAGTCACTTGCAACCAGATACCAGCACTAATCGCAAATGATTCGCAATTCAATACAGATCACACAAAACGATCCCGTCGGTGTGAAATGTTTCACTTTACCGAAACCGGGATATCTTAAAGCAGATTGAATGATCCGGCGCTTGAAGCCCGCCAGGCGTCGAGGAATTCCTGATAAGCCGGGATATCCCCTGCCCGTTCCTCAAGCCATGCTACGGTCAGATTGATGGCGTGATTATAACCGTCATGGTCGCTTAATCCCGTGTGAAGAACGTAGCGCAGATAAAGAAGATAGGTGTTGAGAACATCAGTTTCGCAATATCGACGAATGCCTTCAATCTCGCCATTGTCATACATGTCCGAAACTTTACTACCATCAACGCCAGTCTTGCCCGGAAGATCAAGAGCGGCGCAGACCTCGTTCATTTTGGTTCTTGCGGATGCACCATAGTCGGAAAGAACTTCGGCAAGGTCGCAATGCCAGTTTGGCGCATAACGCGACGTATAATTTTCCCACTTGTTGGCGGATTGGTGCAACCACCGCGCACTCACCCCATGCTTCATCGCGCGATATTTCAAAACCGGCAGATCGAACCCGCGACCATTGAAACTGACAAGCCTAGGATAAAGTTTACCGCAATAGGCAAAGAAACCGTTCACAAGGTCCTTTTCCTCGCTGGTCAGATCACCACCGGAACGCAGTTCTTCGATCTCGTAAGTTTCAAGATTTCCGTCGCGCTGGATCGTGGCGCGCAGGAAACTGATCGCGACAACCTTGTGAAACGGCTGGCGCGGGAAACCGTTTCGACCATCGGTGATATCTAGATGATATTTTTCGAGCATCACGCGGCCTGTTGCCGGATCAGGTGCGGTTTCACCGGTCAATTGTGGCAGAACATCGATATCGGGAACGGTTTCGATATCAAAAACAAACAGACTGTCATGCGTCATGGTGCCCCCCGGCGAAAATGCGTTTGGCGCAGCATAAACATGCCACAGGAAAGTTTCACGAACTTCCGGTCAAAATTCCACCCCCGCAATCGTAAATACACTGACATCTCCTGACATCGTTGTCAGGAGGAGGGTTTTAGACTGCAACCCATCATGGCTCATCACAAGTCCGGCAAATGTCGGCAAGCAGGGTTGCGTCATCTTTGGACCCGAGGTTAAACTTTGATCTACCTGTATCAGGGGCAAAGTCCAGTCAGGGGACCAAATGAACAACCACTGGTGACATGACGGCATCCAACCGTCGGACATTGCATTTGATGCGCTTCCGGACCGTAGAAGATAATCAAAGGGAAAAATGATGAACATCCTGCCTACCGGAGCCGCAATGCTTATGGCCGCTGGCCTTGCATTTTCCAGTTTCACAAGCGCACAGGCACAGGATGCCAGTTGCGAGATTGATCGCCCGGTGATGTTCGCCGGGCTGAATTATGACAGCGCGCTTTTCCACAATGCTGTCGCGCGCTTTATCATTGAAAAGGGTTATGGCTGCCAGACCGACGCCCTGCCCGGCGATGTGATTCCGCTTTTGACCGGTGCGGGCAAAGGTGACATTGATGTCGTCATGGAGATCTGGCGCGATAACGTCGCCGATGCCTGGAAAAAGGCAGAAGCCGATGGCAATGTTACCCAGATCGGGGTGAATTTCGATGATGCCGTCGAAGGCTGGTTCGTGCCGCGTTATGTGATCGAAGGCGATAAGGAACGTGGGATCGAGCCGATGGCACCCGATCTGAAGTCGGTCGATGATCTGCCCAAATACGCCAAACTGTTCGAAGACGCCGAAGAACCGTACAAAGGCCGCTTTTACAATTGCCCGGCGGGCTGGGTTTGCGAAAAGGTCAATTCGGCGAAACTCGTGGCCTATGGCCTTGATGACAGCTTCACCAATTTCCGCCCGGGCACCGGTGCAGCGCTTTCTGCGGCAATCGCCTCTGCGCACAAGCGTGGCGAGCCAGCACTTTATTACTATTGGGGGCCGACATGGGTGATGGGTCTTTATGACAGTTATCGCCTTGAAGAACCGGCCTATGATCAGTCGATTTTCGACAAGCTGAAAACAGATCCAAATCCCAAAAAAGCCACGGCCTATCCCGAAAGCACGGTTACGGTCGGGGTTAATACGGAATTCATGAAATCAGCGCCCAAACTGATCGAATTCCTGACGCATTATGAAACCAGCAACGCCATGGTTTCGGAAATGCTGGCCTATATGCAGGAAAACGAAGAAAAACCCGAAGATGCAGCACTTTATTTCCTGAAAGAAAAGCCGGACGTTTGGAAAGCCTGGGTGCCGGAGAAAGTGGCAGAGCGGGTTGAGGCAGCGCTTTAAAAACAGGTAGCAACCTGATCGCAATACGGTCTTGCAAATATTGATCGCGGGGCAGATTTCGATCTGCCCCTTTTTGCTGCGCCTTCAAAATTGGTTAGGGGTGGAAACAATCGAGGCAATCCGGATTGCCCTATTCTAGTCCACGGAAAACCGGTCGCATCCGGTCGGCGGCCTAGGATCAACTTCTTCGCTATCCATCAGCCGGGCAACATGCTGCAATGAGGTCAGAATTCGGCTGCGTTCATTCATATCAAGCATTTCATAGCGCTGCATGAATTCACCGTCCATCAGCGGTGGCGTATCGCTCAGTACGGCATGTCCCTTGTCGGTAAGGCGACTATTGACCACCCTTTTGTCATCCGCATTGCGGGCCCGCTCGATAAAACCGCGATCTTCAAGCCGGTTCAGGATCGTCGTAACGGTTGCCTGACTAAGCGACACATGCCGCGAGATTTCCTTGATGGTTACCGCACCGAGTTCCTCAATCGCCAGAAGCACGACAAGCTGCGGAACAGTAAGACCACAAACCTTCATCACATGTTTTGAATGCAGATCGGTTGCACGAATGATCTGCCGCAGCGCGACCAGAACATCGAGAAACTCTCTTCTTTTCTGCTGATCCTTGATCATACGCACCGTTCTCCCTGTCATGTTATCGGGCCAACTTAGCGTCATTATAATTTGACATCAAATGTTTTGATCTGTAACTATCAAAACACAGAATGTGACGAAATTGGGGGAGCAGGCGCGATCCGGCGCAAAGATCACACCTGTCTCGACATGACATTTTCAATGGATGGCATCGCGTGGTTTCCGGAACCCGGGATCGACGACGCTTGTTGTCCGACAACAACAAATGACAAGGGCCAATGACCGATAAAATCGTTGTGAAGGACCTTTATAAAGTCTTTGGCGACCGTCCTGATCAGGCAATGCAGATGATCAATGACGGGATCGACAAAGCCGAAATTTTTGACAAAACCGGACAAACCGTCGGGGTTTGCGGCGCCAGCTTCACCGTCCGCCAGGGCGAAATTTTCGTTGTGATGGGGCTTTCGGGGTCTGGAAAATCGACACTTGTTCGCCTGCTGAACCGTTTGATCGAGCCGACGTCGGGCCAGGTTCTTTATGACGGCACCGACATTGCCGCCATGAATGACGAGGAATTGCGCGAATTACGCCGCAGGGACATGTCCATGGTATTCCAGTCCTTTGCACTGATGCCCCATATGAGCGTCGTCGAAAATGCAGCATTTGGCCTTGAATTGGCGGGTGTTGCCGAAAACGAACGCCATGAGCGCGCCCTGAATGCGCTTGATCAGGTCGGACTGAAAGCACAGGCTAATTCATACCCCGATGAACTTTCGGGTGGCATGCAGCAGCGCGTCGGCCTTGCCCGCGCCCTTGCCAACGACCCATCCGTTATGTTGATGGACGAAGCATTTTCCGCCCTTGATCCGCTGATCCGTACCGAAATGCAGGACGAACTTCTAACCCTGCAACGTGAACACAAGCGCACCATCATCTTCATCTCGCACGATCTGGATGAAGCGATGCGCATCGGTGACCGTATCGCGATCATGGAGGGCGGCATTGTCGTTCAGGTCGGAACGCCTGAGGAAATCCTCAACAATCCGGCCAATGACTATGTCAAATCGTTCTTCCGTGGTGTTGATGTCTCAACAATTCTTACGGCCAAGGATATCGTCGTCAAACGTCAGGTTACCGTGATCGAACGCGAAGGTGTCGGCCTTAAAACAGCCCTTAACCGCCTGCGTAACGAAGACCGCGAATATGGCTATATCGTTGGTGACAAGCTTGATTTCCACGGGATCATTTCCGTCGACAGCGTCGATCAGGCGATCAAATCCGGTGCCGACAAACTTTCAGCAGCTTTCCTGCCTGATATCGAAGCAGTTTCCCATGACACCCAGCTTTCCGACCTCATCGGAACCGTGGCGCATACGCCGTGCGGCGTGCCGGTAGTCAATGAAAACGGCAAATATCTTGGCGTAATCAACAGAGCCAATCTTTTGGCGACTCTCGACCGCGAAGGAGATGGCGCAAATGGCTGATAACAGCAATCCGTGGGGTGCTGCCACCGATACCGGCGCAGCAAAAGACGCAACCACATCGGGGGCTGCCGATGCGGCCCAGAGTGGTGCCTCCAACCCGTGGGGCAGCGGCGCTTCTGATACGGCAGGCGACTGGCTTTCCAATGCCACCCCTGCCCCGGAACATCATTTTGATATCCTTCATCCGTTTCAGGATGCGGTCATTCCGCTTGATATCTGGGTAAATCACGGACTGGAATGGGTTGTAGATAACTTCCGCAGCGTCTTTCAGGCGATCCGCTGGCCGATTGATGCGGTCCTATCGGGTGTCGAAACCGGGTTGCAGGCAACACCAGCCATCGTTGTCATTCTTATCCTGTCATTGATTGCATGGCAGTTGGCCGGTCGTCGCCTTGCGATTGGGACTTTGATTTCGATGATTGCCGTTGGTCTGATCGGTGCCTGGTCAGAAGCCATGGTGACATTGTCACTGGTTATCACATCGGTTCTGTTCTGCGTGGTTCTGGGCCTGCCGACCGGTATCTGGCTGGCGCGCAATGAACGGGCAGCAAATACGGCACGCCCCGTCCTTGACGCAATGCAGACAACACCTGCGTTTGTTTACCTTGTGCCTATCGTGATGCTGTTTGGTATTGGCAACGTTCCGGGCGTGGTTGTGACCATCATCTTTGCCCTGCCGCCACTGATCCGCCTGACCATTCTGGGTATCCGTCAGGTGCCCGGCGATCTGGTCGAAGCGGCTCGTTCCTTTGGCGCCAGTCCGAAACAGCTTCTGTTTCGCGTTCAGCTCCCGCTTGCCATGCCGACAATCATGGCAGGTGTGAACCAGACCCTGATGCTCGCCCTTTCGATGGTGGTGATCGCCTCGATGATCGCTGTTGGCGGCCTTGGTCAGATGGTTTTGCGCGGCATTGGTCGCCTTGACATGGGCCTTGCCACAGTTGGCGGTGTCGGGATTGTCCTTCTGGCCATCGTGCTTGACCGCATGACGCAGGCGCTTGGTCAGGATAGCCGCAGCAAGGGCACCCGCCACTGGTACGAAAGCGGCCCGGCCGCAGCTATCCGTTCCCTTATGGGCAAAAAATAACCGGCACGCCGGTTTGAAAACAAGGGCAGAAAACTGCTCCAATCAACCAACAAGGAGAAGCTAATGACGATCCTGAAGAAACTTTCCACCGGTGCAGCCATTGCTGTGACCAGCTCGTTTCTGATCAGCGGCACTGCTTTTGCCGACAACATGAAACCGGGCGAAGGCGTTGAAGTTCAGCCGCTTAAAAGCTCGATCGCCGAAGAAACATTCCAGACCGTTCTGGTGAACAAGGCGCTTGAAGAACTTGGCTATGACGTCCAGGACATCCAGGAAATCGAATATGCTGCTGGTCATGTTGCCATTGGTAATGGCGACGCAACTTTCATGGCCGATCACTGGAACCCGCTACATGCCGATTTCTACAAAGCAGCCGGTGGCGATGAGAAAATCTATCGCGAAGGCGTTTATTCGCCGGGTGCGTTGCAGGGTTATCTGATCGACAAGAAAACCGCTGATGAACACAACATCACCAATATCAGCCAGTTGTCCGATCCGGAAATCGCCAAGATTTTTGACAATAATGGTGACGGCAAAGCCGACCTTGCCGGTTGCAACCCGGGCTGGGGCTGCGAAGGTGTGATCGAACATCATCTTGATGCCTATGACCTGCGAGACACGGTGGCCCACAATCAGGGTTCCTATTCGGCGATCATCGCCGATACCATCACCCGTTACAAAGCCGGTGAACCGATCCTGTATTACACTTGGACCCCGTATTGGGTTTCGGGCGTTCTGGTACCGGGCAAAGACGTGACCTGGTTGCAGGTTCCGTTCTCGTCGCTTCCGGGTGAAAACAAGGATGCCGACACCGCCCTTCCGGACGGTTCAAACTATGGCTTCCAGGTGAACAACCAGCAGATCATCGCCAACAAGGCATGGGCCGAAGAAAACCCGGCTGCGGCAAAACTGTTTGCGATCATGGAACTGTCAGCCAATGACATCTCGGCCCAGAACCTTCGCATGCGCGACGGCGAAAAATCAGCCGAAGATATCGACCGTCATGCCGATGCCTGGATCAAGGCAAATCAGGCGAAGTTTGACGGCTGGCTTGAAGAAGCACGTAAAGCTGCGATGTAATCGCGTTAAGGCTTTTAAGCTTTGACGTCTTTGACGTGTAAAGCAGCCCGCCCGAATGGGGCGGGCTGCTTTATTATCAGTTCCTGACGCAAAAAACTGTCAGGAGATGTCAGTCCCTCAAGCAATTAATCGTGCGCAGGCTGGATCATATTGCTAGGCTCCTACGTTCATTGGTTTTCTGAACACAACCGGCCGGACGCGCACGATGTTTCCAGAACAATTGAATGTGCCCTTGGGCAAATGGGTTAATCGCTTTGTCGACTGGCTGGTGGTGAATTATGGCGATGCGTTTGAAGCGTTTGCCGACAGCCTACTGACAATTCTGGTCTGGCTTGAACAAATCCTGCGCGGAACGCCGTGGTGGATCGTGGTGATCGCGGTTGCGATCATCGGATTTCATGCCAGCCGCAACTGGAAAATTGCTGCAGGACTGGCAATTGCCATGGTTACCATCGGATCGCTAGGGCTTTGGGACAAGGCGATGCAGACCCTTGCCCTGATGATCGTGGCAACGTCACTTTCGGTGATCATCGGCGTTCCGGTCGGTATTGCGATGGCGATGTCAAACCGGCTACGCGCCGTAATGCTGCCGATCCTTGATACCATGCAGACCATGCCAAGCTTTGTGTATCTGATCCCGGCTTTGATGCTGTTTGGTCTGGGCAAAGTTCCGGCAATTTTGGCGACCGTGATTTATGCCGCCCCACCGGTAATCCGCCTGACCGATCTTGGTATCAGACTGGTTGATCCCGAAGTGCTTGAAGCATCCCGTTCATTCGGGGCCAGCCGCAAACAGATCCTGTGGAAAGTACAGCTTCCGCTTGCCCTGCCAAACATCATGGCCGGGATCAATCAGACGACAATGATGTCGATCTCGATGGTGGTGATTGCTTCCATGATCGGTGCGCGCGGCCTTGGTGAACAGGTATTGATGGGCATCCAGCGCCTTGATGTTGGTGCCGGTATGGAAGCCGGCATTGCGATTGTGCTTCTGGCGGTGGTGTTTGACCGGATCGGTCAGGCTTATGGCAAGCGATCACATCGCAGCCACAAGGCGGAGGGAAAATCATGAGCTATATTGAAATCCGCAATATTTTCAAAATCTTCGGCCCGGATCCGCAAACAGCACTTAAACTGGCACAAGACGGCGCCGACAAGGATGAAATCCTTGCCAAGACCGGCCATACGGTCGGCTTGCATGATGTATCACTCTCTGTCGAACGGGGCGAAACATTTGTCGTTATGGGGCTTTCGGGTTCGGGGAAATCAACACTGATCCGGCATCTGAACCGCCTGATTGATCCGACATCAGGCGAAGTCCTTTTTGACGGCACCGATATCCTTGCCATGAGCATCAATGAATTGAATGCATTTCGGCGCAAAAGGCTTGGCATGGTGTTTCAGCGCTTCGGGCTTTTGCCCCACCGCAGTGTGATCGACAATGTCGGCTATGGTTTGGAAATTCAGGGGATTGATCGCAAACCACGCGAAAATGCGGCTCGCAACTGGATAGAACGGGTCGGCCTTGCCGGATACGAAGATAAATTCCCCGATCAGCTTTCAGGCGGCATGCAGCAGCGCGTGGGCCTTGCCCGTGCTTTAACGACCGACCCCGAAGTCCTTCTGATGGACGAGGCATTTTCAGCCCTTGATCCCCTTATCCGCAATGACATGCAGGATGAGTTGATGAAGCTTCAGGGCGAGCTTCATAAAACCATCGTGTTCATTACCCATGATCTGGACGAGGCACTTGAGCTGGGCGACCGGATTGCGATCCTGAAGGATGGCAAACTCATTCAGGTCGGTCGACCCGAAGAAATCATCATGCAGCCCGCTGATGCGTATGTACGTGCCTTCACCCGCGATGTGAACAGATCACGGGTACTGCGTGCCCGTACCTTGATGCAGCCCGTTGCAAATGGCTGCGACGTCAATGCGGGCTGGCCCAGGATTGCCGGGAACATGCGCCTTGAAGATATCCTGCCCGTCGCACTGGCGACCGAGGGATCAATGGCCGTGATTAACGACAGGCAAGAAACGGTCGGCATCTTAAGCAAACAACAGGTGATTGCAGCACTGGCCGCATAATTTTTTGATTAGAGGCTTCTAATTGCTTGATAAAATTCTTATATTCATACGAATACAAGCGATAATATCGGGCAGGAATTCAGTCTCATGGCACTTCGTTGACCACCGGAACCCAAAACATATTGCATGTCGTGTGCGAAAGCGACCGCACGGCTTTGATGCCGGTATCCCTACTTGGTTTTGACATTCGGATCTCGTCCATTGCTGATAAAATTCCGCTGGACGCGCAAACCATCGTTCTGGATATCGATCTTGCGAAGGCCGATAATATCACCAAGCTGACAGCGTTTCGCAAAACGGCTCCTGCCCGCTGCAAACAGATTTTCGCGATTACAAAAGGTAACCTGCAGGAAGAATTGCAGGCGACTACACTTGGGGCGCGAAAGACAATCCACAAACCGTTAAACGATGTCGGCCTGGCAAGAATTATCGAAGACATTCGCGAGGCGGAGGGCATATTTACCCCGACCGCGACCAAAGCAATAAACGCGGCGGCAAAGACACTTGAAAACACCTTTGCCCAGTTCGGTGCAAACAGGCCTGTCGATCTGCAGGAAGTTGCCGCAACCGGCGAAGAAGTTGCAAAAACCATCGGCGATGTTGGGATAAATGAATGGCTTTCGACCGTTAGGGCCTATCACCAGACAACGTTCCAGCACATCCTGATCGTAACCGGTCTTGCCTGCTCGTTTGCAACAGCAATGGGAATGCGGCGTAGCGATATAGAAAAGCTGACCATCGCCGGATTGCTGCATGATATCGGCAAGGTCGATATCCCGGCTGCAATCCTTGATAAGCCGGGAAAATTAACCCCCGAAGAGTTTGACGTCATCCGTACCCATCCCTTGGCGGGTTACCAGTTCCTTTCCCGGCAAGGCGGCATTGACGAAGACGTTCTGGATGCCATCCTGCATCATCATGAATTCCTAAACGGCACTGGCTACCCTGATGGCCTTTCAGGTGACCAAATTAGCGATCTGACCCGTATTCTGACCGTTTGCGATATCATGGGCGCACTGCTTGAACGTCGATCCTACAAACAACCTTTCAGCGTCACAGAATCTTTATCCATCCTTTTGCAAATGGCCAACGACGGAAAAGTGGAAAAGGTCTTGGTGCACGCCCTAGGCAGGACGCTTGAAAAGAACGTCAACGCAATCAACAATAAAATCCCGGACGAAAGCCTGATTGCGCTGGCCCCGCTATATCAATCACCCGTCGACGCGCGATAACGCCCGATATCCCCGGCAAGAGCATGATGCGCTGCCGCCGCACGCGCAACATCAACTGAAAACAGTTCGATCAATGCGGGCTGCGCTCTGTCTTTTTCCGATAGTACGGGCTGCTGACCAAATAATTCCCAATCGATCTGAAGATCAGGGTCATTCCACGCGATCCCACGGTCATTTTCAGGGCTGTAATAATCCGACACCTTGTAAATCACGGTTGTGTCGGGCCGCATGGTACGGAACCCATGGGCAAACCCCGGCGGTATCCATAGCTGATACCAGTTTTCCGCCGACAGTTTGATCTTGATGTGCTGCCCGAAAGTCGGTGAATGCGGTCGGATATCAACGGCGATATCCATGATCTCCCCCGTTGTCACCCGGACCAGCTTACCCTGAACATGGGGTTCAGATTGGTAATGCAAACCACGAATGGTGTTGACCGGTTTACTGATGGACTGGTTTTCCTGCACCAGTGTTACGTCGCCAATCGCGGCACGAAATTCATCTTCGCGGAAGGTTTCGGCAAATGTTCCACGCGGGTCACGATGACGGTTGGGGACAAAAAGCACCGGCCCGTCTATGTCAAAACGATCAAATTCCATAGCCTTATCCTTTTACTTCCTGATGGAAACGGGAAAACGCACCAACTGTCGCGGCACCCGCCACTTGCCCTTATAGGGTTTGGGGATCAGCCGCACGAAGACGAGGCTGGCCTCGTCATCGACGGTACTAAAAAGCCGGTCGTGACTGTCTTCGTCAATCATCGTGGCATAGGCGGCAAACGGGTCCCTTGGCCCGGCATCCGGGTCCAGATCCTCATCCAGAAGGAACTGCGGACCCGACCAGTTTTTCATATCTGCTGACGTCGAATAAAAGATGCCGTGACGATCTGTACCGTCCTTGTTGCGCTGCCGGTGCTGATAGATCGCAATAAAGTTATTGGTGCCTTCGTGTCGTACCAGCCCCCGGATCGACGTAATGCCTTTTGGGCCAACGCGGGCGCAATCAGTCTGTTTGACTTGCCATCCGCTATCAGTCAGACGGGCAGCATCAATGAAATCCTTGCCATCCCAAACCTGCCAGCTTGACGGATCATTGGCAGGCGCGCGGACCAGACAATTGCGCGAATTCTTCCATTCCTCTTCCCGTCGCCAGACAATGGCATAAAGATAATTCTGCCAATTGATGATGTTGGTCACGGTTACATAGCTTGGTGCACGTTTGCGATCATCACGATAAGGTTCCGGCGGCGGGAATGGCGCGTGATGGGGTGGTTTTCCCAGATAATCAAATGTCTTGCCACCATCGGTCGATTTCAGGGTAACCAGTCCGTTGATCCAGCAATCAATACGTTTTGTACGTCCCTTGCAGGGCATTTCATGCCGATATGGCATGAAGCTGGCGCTGCCGAGCGCATAAACATTTTTGCCATCATTGGTGTAAATGGCGTGAATCCAGGTGCGGTCATCAAGAAGATCGGGTTGCGCTTTGCCCGCCGCCATGAACCGGCTGTCGCAATCGGGTTTCAGGCTATCGAAACCATACCCGACAAATGCCCGGTTCTGAAAATTCGGCGCGAACAGGATCATGCGCCCCCTGTCATCGCGAAAGGCACGTGCCGGTGCATCGGGTAGATGATGTGAATCACAGCCCGCAACGTCACTGTCGAAAATGACTTTTTCCGGCCCTGTGACGGACAATTCCAGCGCCGAGGAATTCGGAGATGTAAAAGCAAGTATGCCGCCCCCCGACAACACAGTTGCGATCAGTACTGCCGCGTAGCGGAAATGCGATCTGATTAACACGTCGCCATCCATTGCCGTTTGAAACGAAAAGAAATACGGGCATGACCGGCACTAGGAAAACCGGCCATACCCGCACAGCATTGATCACGCCGCCTCGACGACGTATGGGGTCGGAGTTGCACCAAGGCGGTGTGCCATGCTGTTCTCTTCGAGGAAGGTTTTGAGTTCACCAAACCTCATCTGGTAGGTTTCCTCGAAATGGCCGAAATCGGCTTGATCCCAAGCTTCTTCGAAAGAAAACTTGTCGATATAGCGACCGTCGACATGCGGAATGCCCAGCGTTTTGACAAATTCGCGGGTTCGCGTGTCATACGTGATGTAAAGCGCAGGCACTTCGTTGGCGAGCGCCAGAAGATTACCATGCAGACGGAAGCCGGTTACGGCATCAAGATGCCGTTCTGCTTCCTCGAAATCTGCCACCGTTTCGAAAACCGCCAGTGACGATTTATACAGTTGCAGGATCGGGTCGTTTTCACCGTAAAGCCAGCGTTCCTTGATAAGCTGATTGACGGCCTTTGCCATCACTTCGTCCGCGTTGGCAATCTGGTTGCAGCGGGCATAGAAAATGGCCTTTTCTTCCAGTTCACCCGCACACAGGAATTCGGTCTGATATCGTTCAGCAAGTGTGCGCATCAAATAGCGTTGCAGCGTCCCAAAACCATGTGTTTTGCGCCTTAGGGTAAAACCGAGCCTTTTAATTTCGTTGGCCTTGATGCGGGGGAGACTGAGTTTCGGTTTGCAGTGGCGGAACGCCGTCGGACACCCAAAAACGCGGACATTCTTGATCCCGATTGAGTTCAGCGCCTTTTTCGAAAGATTCCCGCGCACCCCCAGCGTTGCCGACCGATGAGATACGATTTGAAGGAAACGCTTGGTCGACTCATTGACGTAGTCTTCGGAATTGTCAGGTGTTTGTACACCAATACCAAATGCAATTACCGGAACTTTGGTTCGCTCCAGCACCCGAATGATCGGATCCCATTGACCGTTGGTATGGATGTAATTCGATCCGCGCAGAAACAGATAATCAAGCTGGTTGATTTTTTCGATCTGGGCTTCTGAAATATCGCCATTGGCCGAAGCATAAATAGGATAGAGTTCAGCGTAATCAAGAATTCTCAGGGATGAGTCATAGACGAAGCAGTCACCGATATTGGTAAATAGCCGAGTGGCTTTTTCCGGGGATCCAAAAGTATGCGTTACCACTCCGACATTTTCGACAACTCTGCCTGCCGGCATGAGAACGCCGATACGGGGCCTCTGGCCAGTTGAGGGGGTTATCTGGCTCATTTCTGGTACTCCTGCTATTGCGGTTCGGGCCATTTTGATCCTTCTGAACCGCTTGCTCGTAATGGACGTTTCCTCCCTTTCTGGCGCTCGGGTGTTATGCGGCGTCGACCACATGACGGTTTTTCAGGCTTTCCTCCCAGTCAAGGGCATGACGCACGATCATTTCAAGATCATCATGTTTCGGCACCCAACCGAGTTTTTCACGAACACGGTCTGCTCCGGCAATCAGGGCCGCGGGATCACCCGGCCGGCGTTCGGCCAGTTTGACCGGGAAATCAACGCCTGATACTTCCTTGACCGCCGAAATCACTTCCTTGACGGAAAAACCACGACCGTAACCACAATTCATCACGTCGCTTTCGCCGCCATTTTCCAGATATTCCAATGCAAGAACATGCGCATTGGCAAGATCGGAAACATGGATGTAGTCGCGAATGCAGGTGCCATCGGGGGTTTCGTAATCTTCGCCATAGATTTCCAGATGCGAGCGGACACCGGTCGCGGCCTGGCTTGCGATCTTGATCAGATGGGTCGCCTTGCGTGACGTCTGCCCTGCCCGACCTTTGGGATCGGCACCGGCAACATTGAAATAGCGTAATGCGACATAATTCATGTCATGGGCAACCGATGCATCGGCCAGCATCTTTTCCGTCATCATTTTCGACGTGCCATAAGGCGAAATCGGTTTTGACGGGAAATCTTCAAGGATCGGGGTTTTGGCCGGTTCACCATAAACACCTGCGGTCGAGGAAAAGATGAAATGCCGGATACCTGCATCAACAGCGGCCTGCGCCAAAGCACGCGAATTCACCGTGTTGTTGTAGTAATAATCAAGCGGGTAAACGACGGATTCCGGCACGATGATCGAGCCCGCAAAATGCATGATTGCCGTCACATCGTGATCAGTGATGAGTTTGCGAACCAGCTCATAATCGCCGCAGTCACCTTCGACAAAGGCAGCCCCGGCCGGAACGGCCCAGCGGTGCCCCTGACTAAGGTTATCGAGGACGACGACATGTCGCCCGGCATCCAGAAGTGCAAGCGCTGCGTGGCTACCGATATAACCTGCGCCACCCGTTACAAGTACAGTCATTGCCGTATCTCCTTGTTATCGCTGTCCATTTCTGGACATGCTTGTGGTGGCACAGCCATCCCGCCCGATAGATAGTACGGTGCGAAATGGCTGCACCGGGTTTAATCAGGCGACCTTGCGCTCGGGCTGAGCGTCTCGGGCCATCACATCAACCATTTTGTGGTCGATATTGTTTTCCGTAAGGAACGTTGCCATCTCGCGATAGGTCTGGAACCAGGCGCGATTGAATTTGTCGAACAGATCCTGATTCCAGTAATCCTCAAGCACGAATTCCTTTTTCGAGAACACGTCGTAGGAAGGAATCTGATAGGTTTCGGCAAATTCTACCGTGCGGCTGTCATAGGTGAAATAGATCGACGGAACACCGTTCGACAAAGCCATCAGATTGCCGTGCAAACGATAGCCCAGAACACAATCCTTGGTGCGGACCAGATGTTCGTAATCGGCCACGACATCCGAATAGAACAGCTTTTCGCGATACAGCTTTTCCATCGTCGGATCGAGATACCAGTTCTTGACCCAATCGTTGTTTTTAAGGGCCTGCATTGCCTCTTCTTTCTGGGCATTTGTCCCGAAAACCAGTTTCTTTTCTTCGGGTTCGCCCTGGGCCATCAGGGTGATGTCATCGAACCGATGTGCCAGTTCCTTGACCAGGTCACGATGGAAAGTCAGATACCGTTCGATGTTCTGTGCATAGGCCGGGGAAACTTCGCGCCGCAGGGTGATGCCGACATTGCGTACAGCGTCAAGCGACGGGAGCTTGATGCGCATATCCGGATTATTGGACCGGAAGGCCGTCGGACACCCGACAATGCGAACATTGGCTATACCAAGATCCCAAAGAACCTGGGCAGTGTAAGCCCCGCGCACACCGATTGAAGTCGTGGAATCGGCCATCATCCGCAAGACGCGTTTGGTCTGGTCGGACAATTCCAGCTTACCCTTGACCGGGGCCTGCGCACCGATACCAAAACCCAGAACAGGCAGGCGCAGCCGTTCAAGGACTTCGATGGTATTGCGCCAATCCATGTCAGAATGGATATAGTTCGACCCGCGCAGGAAGACGTAATCGTATTCTTCACGCAGACGATCAATGTCTTCCATTTTGGGCTCTGCAATCGGCAGAACACCGAGCTTGTCATAGTTCATCAATTTCAGTGATGAATCGTATACGAACGCATCGCCAATATTGTGATAGTGGTCGATACTACGTTGAATATCCTGATAATTGTACCAGCGGACACAATCATGGTCGTAGACTTCGCCCGATGGAATCATTACGAGAACGCGCGCCATAGTATTTCTCCTTGGCTAGGTGACTTCTGATTATCGTTATGCCGTGCTGGCGACGGAGTGCTGCGACACAGGAGTCACAGACATCGGGCGGGTCTCGAGAACCTCCCGGTACTGCGCGAGATGTTGCTCGGCGCAATTGATATAGGTCGGCGGGCGAGGAATCCCCTCACGCATCCGATCCCAGATTTTATTGTCGGTAAGGGCATCAACAAGACGGTCGGCAAGGTCTTCGGCACTGCCGACACGGAAATGCAGACCATTGACGCCATCAGTAATTTTTTCGGCCATGCCACCGATGTTGGAACAGATCATCGGACGCCCATGGAAGAAGGCTTCCTGAATGACGATCGGTGAATTTTCCCACCAGATCGACGGAATGATCGTCCAGTCGGCGAGCTCCATCAGTTTGGGCATTTCGCTGTTCTGATAAGCGCCATAGAACCGGACACGTTCACCGGCCTTTTCGATCAGGTCGTGGACTTTTTCCTGATATTCAATGGGTTGCCGCTCAAGATTGCCACCAAAGATCATCATCCGGGCATCATCCCCCCAGATATCATCAGGCACACGGCCCACCGCATCCAGCAGGATATCAGCACCCTTGAACATGGTCAGTTGACCAAAGAACGCGAAACGCGACCGGCGTGGCTGTGCCTTCGAAAGTGCCCGGGTATTTGCCGCCTCCTTGACGTCCAGACCGTTTTCGATCACCGACATCTTGTCACGATCCAATCCCCAGTCGACAAACCGGTCCGCCAGAAAATCGCTGGGCGACACATAATGATCGGCCAGATTAAGCATCGCCTTGATGAACCGTTCACGACGCAGAAAGGATGCCGGCGAGATGTTCTGGAAACAGCCGTTACATTCGATGGGGCTTGCCCGGTTGCAAAGCTTCGTGCCACCGCTTTTGACCATCTGACCGTGGTTGTGGCAGATCGTCAGGAATTCGTGGAAGGTAAAGAAGATCGCAGCATCCGGCATGGCTTCGCGGATCGCATAGATCGTTTCCAAACCGAGGCCGAGATAGTGGTGAAAATGCACAACATCCGGCTCATAATCGCGCACAAAGCGCAACAGATCGCGATCAATTTCGTCAGTATTCCCGTTCGACAGCAGAAAATGATCATAGTTTTCTGCATGATACAGGATTTCGTTATCTTTCTGGCGCAAGCTCATCAGTGCAGACGCACCGTGACGCGGCACCGGATGACCGACACGGGCCAGATAGAAGCTTTCCACCCCGTCCAGTTCGTTCAAGCCTTTATGCAGGTTGTAAGAGGCCACTTCGGCCCCGCCCAGCGACATGCTGGGATGTCCGTGCGAAATGATGAGGACACGCAGGTCAGTCGACGGCATAATTGTGGCTCCGCAAATTTGAGACGACCAATGACCAGCGGCGATCAAACGCCCAGCGGTCAAGACGATGCGAAAGTGCCTCCCAGGCGGGGGCGCTTGTTATCGATTGTTCGCTCCCCAGGACTTCGATTTCCGGAATCCACCATGAAGCCGTTCCGCCCATGCGCAGTTTCAGCGCAAGGTCGAGCCCCTTTTCCGACGGGCCAATATAGCCACGAGTAAAACCGTTTATGTCTTCGAATGCCTTGCGCGGCATGATGCAGCATTCCGGGGTTCCGGCACTGACTTCGGTCGGTTCGGCGTCGGCCAAAACGGCACGAGGATAACCGACATAACGATCCGACAGATACTGTCCGTCGACATCGCCCTCGATCCAGGTGCCTGCCCAACGGACGGAATCATCTTCAAACAAGATCGTCGGACAGACGACGCATTTGCTGCCGCGTTTGCGATAAGCCGCCAGCAATGGCTCGAACCAGCCTGTGTCATGCGGCAGGATGTGTGCTGACACCAACGCGATTGTTTCGGAATTCGTTGCAGCAACGCCAACCTCAAGCGCATCGCAGAAATCTTCGACACCCTCGGCAAAAACGATGCGGACATTAAGTTTGTAAAAGGCCGCCAGCCTCATCATGTCACTGCCGACCTGATCAAAACTTTCGGCGGGGCCTGCAATCACAATCGGCAGATGGCGCGTGACCTCATCAAGGCCAAGCAAGGCAATAGTGACACCGATATCGCTAATCGTGTCGTCAACACCAACGATCAGGGCAACTGGCGCGTCTTCATCGAAATTGCCGATATCATGGGTATCGATAGCAAACGGGCTTTGCGCCGTCATGTTCTGTAACATCGGGCCAAACTGTCGTTCGATGCTGTTTGATGCCGTAACCGAACGTGGATCAAGGGACGGCAGAACCCGCGACAATGCCTGTCGCGCCGACGCACGGGTCGGGTTTAGCGGGCAATAGGCCGGGAACGCGTCGGATATGGCCAGTTCCAGATAAACCGGCTGATCGGATGACGGTGTATCTTCCAGCGGACAGAACACCAGAAAACCATGGCTGTTACGTGCCGGGTTAAGCCCCGAAAACATCGGATCGTTCAGAAATGCATTGGTAACGTCGGGCCGTGACTGCCGGGTCCAGCGATCATCAATCCGAACCGCTTCACCGCCAACGCGCAACATGACGGCTTCAACCGCACGATCAGGGTCAAGCATCCAGCCCGATACCAGAATACCACTGCCTTCTATCACCAACGAAAAGTCGATCCCGATCCGCACCGGACGATCCAGTTCGGAAACAGTATCGCGACCATCAAAGCGATGGGCTGCCATCCGGATTTGCGCAAGGATGTTATCGGGCGCCTTCACCCGATCCAGAACAGAACGGATATGCGCAGGAACGTCTTGCAAGGCAACCAGCACGCGCTGCTGATAAACCTCGATCGAGAACCAGCCATCACGGCCACGGAAATAAACGCGCTGCAACTTGCTCGGATTGATCTTGGTGTCGCCAGCCATAAGCCCGGTAACGCCCGATGCATGTTCACCAAGATCATCGCGTTGAAATTCAGCACTGGTCAGTTCGGCAAGAACCGGACCTTCGTCTATCGCGATCACGCGGGTGCGGCCGGTCGGGAAATTGCTCGACCAGCCCTGAATGTAAATATCGCCTTCTTCCAGACCGCCCAGAACTTCGATAAAGCCGTTGCTTCGTGCAGCAATCCGGACAAGGGCAGCCACAGTGCGCAAACGCTTCTTGTTCGGGTTGCCAGCCAGAAGCGCTTCGATAACCCCGTCAATCACGGTCGCGAATGCCGACCCGGATTGCTCGGCCACCGCAGATAGAATGGATTCAAGTCCCTGCGAGCGGCTTTCAATCCGATATTCTCCGGGCTGTCCCGGTGCCTTGAACAGGGCCGTTTTCAATCGGCGTTGCGATACATTCTGCATCGGCAGAAGTGCTACAAAACCAAAAGCAGCCTCGGGTGGACCATCGGCACGACGCCAGCTGATGATTGATGCCTGAACCTTGGCATCGGATTGACCGTTCAGGAATACATCGATTGTCGCGGGCATCGCAGCACCGACACCCGCCATAAGCGCAAGCCCGTCATCGACCAAAGCGGCCACAACGGTCCTGCCGTCCAGCGGCATTCCAGACGGTTCAGTCATGCCCTGCCCTCCTTGTCATTTCTTGTGATTGTGAATTGAAAAACAGTGCAGCCCGCCCGAACGGCAACGTCATTACAAATGACGGTGCCGAAAAATCCGCGCTGCCTGTACTTTCGAGCAATTCGCGATGATTGGTGGCCTTTGTCATGACGCCCTGCCTCACCAAACCATTGCGCCGACAGAAAGCCCGACCGTCACACCAATCAGGCAGGACAGCACAAGAAGCGGCGTTTTCAGATCGTTGCGATGCCGCTCGGTCAATACGGAAAGACGTTCGTCAAATCCGCCAAGTGACTTGTCGAAGCGAACCAGGAAAACTTCGAGCTCCTCAACACGACGGGTTAGTTCGTCCTGCCCGCTACGAACAAGCTTCACACCGGCCTCGATCCCGTCATCGGCGGACGCCAGTTCATCCATGCGCTTGGATGCATCAACAAGGCGCTTGGCGGCTTCACGCTGACCATTTTGCAAAATGTGCTGAGCCGCCAGCAAACGATCAAGCCGGTCCAGAATTTTCGAAAGCGGCGCGTTGACGGCCGATTGCGCCTGTTGTTCGCTTTGCGACGGAATGCGCAACTCGATCTGATCGCCGGTTTCAGGCGCAATCGCGAAAACGCTAACATTTTCAACACTTGCCAAGGCGGCTTCGGGGAGCTCCACCTCAAATGCGTGGGCACCGTCGCCTATGCCATTACGGCGCAGGTCGACACGCTCGTTTTCGGCCTTCATACGCAACAAGGTATGCCCGTTCAGACGAACGATAACTTCGATGCGCGCATCCGGACGTTCCGGGCACCAGACCCAGCCAAACAACCGTTGACGGTCAATGGCATCAACGCGTCCCTCGACTGTCGGGATCGCCGGTTCGACGTCGTTTTTTGCCGCATCATTGGCAACGGGCTTTGCAGATGTTTCTGATAGGTCTTTCTGGGCAATCGCCATGAATACCTCCTTTTATCTGTATCAGGCCGCGACGAAATCAGGACGGATCATCTTGCGAAACAGCACAAGATGCTTTTGCGCGACATGATCGATACCGGCTGGCGGACGCACATGCCCCGACAGCTTCTTCCAGAGTTTCGGATTGGTGGCGCAGTCCTTCATCACGCGGGCAAGATCGGCCGGATCATCGGCGCGCACGTGAATGCCGTCATGACCATCGCGGACCATTTCAGCCATGCCGCCGATACCGCTTGTGATGACGGGACGGCCATGCTGGAATGCTTCCTGAATGACCAGCGGAGCATTTTCCCACCAGATTGATGGCACAACGATCCAGTCGACACGTGCCATAAGTTCGGGAATATCAGCCCGTTCATAGGCCCCCATACGGTGGACTTTCGAACCGGTTGCATCAAAAAGACCATCAATCTTTTCATTAAAGGCAACCGTCTGGAACGGTGCCCCGCCGTGAATACGCAATTCAAAATCGACATCATCGGCGGCCAGCTTCTGACTGGCTTCCAGCAGGACATCCGCCCCCTTCCATGGGTTCAGATTGCCGAAATAGCCAAACACATTTGGCATCCCGGCCCCCATATCGCGTTTGGGTGCGGCGGGTACGGACGGGCGGCCATTATGCATGACTTCGATCTTTGCCGGGTCAATTCCCCAATCGACATAGCGATCACGCAGGAACGCGCTGGGAGACAGAAATCGATCGACAACGCGAAGATGATTGCGCAGATTGACCGTGCGCATTGAAAACCGTTCCGGCGCAATGCCATCAAGACCGCAACGTTTGCCAATCCGGTCCGCTTCCAGATAACGCTGACGGGTCCCGCGATGGATCATCAGTCCGTCATTGGGGCAGATCGGATAATAGTCGTGCAACGTCATAACGATCTGGCAATGCGGCAGAACCCGCCGAATCAGCATCGGCAACTCGATCCCCCAAAGAACCAGATGATGAATGTGCACCACATCAGGGTCCCAGGTTTTCAGCAATTCTGTAAAGTTCGGCGCAACGGCATAAAGATCCGTCTGCGACATGTTGAACCGGTCAAAATGCCCGGCCCAGAACAACATTTCATCACCGGCATCATTGATCGCCTGAAAGCTGGTGCCCGGGCGACGTTCACGATGGATATCGTTGGTCGCGCCAATGAAAATGGCTTCGCATCCTGCCCGCTTATAGGCATTAAACAAATCGTGGGCGAAAATCTCGGTGCCGCCGGGATGCAAATCGGGATGATTATGAGCCAGAACCATGATGCGCGGGTTCATGCGTTCCTCCGCGGTTTTTCTGCAATCAGGAAGTCCTGGTAATGATCGGCCTGATCACCGTGCCAGGTTCCGAAACTTTTGGATTTCAGGGTAAATCCGGCGGCACTCATCGCGCCGTCGATGAAACCATCATCAAAGCCGACGGCCGCCATCGGGTTTTCACCCTTAAGATGCCAGCACGGCTGGTTTTCAAGTCTCTCAAGACTGGTCAAACGCGGGTCGCAGCCGGGATATGAAAGTTCCTGAGGATCACGAATGATAAAGGCCGTTAGAAACAGCTTCCCGCCCGGGCGCAGCACGCGGAACACCTCGGCGCAATAGGTTTCGATTTCTTCAGGCGGCAAGTGGGTTGCCACCGAGATCATTGCGGTGAAATCGAATGCACCATCCTGAAAAGGCAACCGCATGCCACGCCCGCCGATGGATCCTTCGGGATTATACAGCGCGTTTTTGACGTCCTGCGTCTGGAAACCAAAATTTGGATAAGCGGGTGAAATCGTGCGCTTGCACCATTCAATCCCGTTTGCAACCGGGTCAACGCCTTCGTAGATCGCATTGGACGCATCAAGATACTGGGTCAATGGCACCGCCATCCGCCCGATGCCGCACCCGATATCAAGCACATCATGATCAGGCATAAGGTCCGCCCGACGGACAAAATGCCCCAGAAATTCGGCACCGATGGCACGATAGTCGCCATCGCCGACAAAAACGGCTTCTTCGGGCGGTACCGGCAGAAAATGATTGGAGATGATCTGCTCGCAAAGCCAGTCCAGATGCTGTTCGCTTTTGGCGCCGAGCACCGGTTCATCATGGTTGGAAAATGCCAGAACCTGGCTCATGCCGCTTCTCCTTGATCATCTTCATCCGAAACACGGTTGTACGGCCGGTTCTGTGGAACATCGTTTTTGTGGAAATCCTCGAGCATGTCCGACCAACGCGAGGCATGAAGCCAGGCGTTGTATTGTGTCGCCACACCGAGCATGTAATCGGTGTGGGTCGATATCGACTTGCGCTCGAAATGATAAAGGCTGGCGTCAGGTACATATTTAATATCGAAATCGGCCTTGCGGATTTTGAGGCAAAGGTCGCTGTCCTCGTAATCGCCGATCACGTAATCTTCGGTAAAGCCACCGACATCATTGAACGTGCCGCGATGCAACAGCATGCAGGCCCCGGTGACCCCCGGAACGGATCGTTCAACATTGGCGTCACGGAACTGATCGGGCAGCCCTTTATAGAAATGATGGTTCAGCCATTGTCCGCGTTCATTGCGGGCAAAATACATTCCGGCATGCTGCAACGAACCATCTTCAAACAGAAGCTTAGGCCCGACCGCAGCAACATCCTGCGGACCGCCCATTTTTGAGGCCATCAATTCCAGCCAGCCAATCTGATAGGGAATGACATCCGAATTAAGCATCGCGATCAGGTCTGACCGAGCCTGTTCGGCACCTGAATTGCAGGCCCGCGCATACCCCCCATTTCGGGTCATGACCACCAGACGCATCGGCATGTCATATAGCAGATGCAACCCACGCAGCAGATGTTCGCACTCTTCTGCCTGTTCCGGAGAATCCAGAACGTAAATCACTTCGCAATATCGTGAAATCCAAGGGTCACAGGCAAAGGCACCAACCTGGGCACGCAGGAAATCGAGCACCCGATACAGCGGCACAACAATCGAAACAGCGGGCTCTTTAAGCTGCTCACCAAACTCGATGGTTCGATCCGTTTTGGCAGCAGCAAGCAATTTCTGCTGCAAATCACCAATGACCGGAGCTAGACAGTTTTCAATGATCTCGTCAGTCAGGTGCTGCGGTGGGACCGCACGCAGGATACGTGCCCGCGCCTCTGCCGGGTCAATGGGCTGGGCAGTCGGCACCATCAGATGACGGCTGCCCGACGTCAGCCGCATCAAGCTGCGCGGTTGAAGGATCGGTACCTGGCTTTGAATGTCACGATAAAACCCGACAAACCCGGTGGCCGAAACCGTTCGGTCGTCATCCATGACGTTCCCGGCATAGCGATAAAAACCATCGCCGAATGGATGGGCTGTGCCCTTGCTGTCAAGAATATCGATGCTGGCGATCATTTCAGCCGGATCACGATACCAGCCGCCAATCAGGGTACCACGCGCAGTGGTTACGGCAAGGTCGACCTCACCACTGGGCAAGCCACCGCCACCCGTAACCCGCTGGCTTGAAAGAGGACAGCGTAGCTGGAATTCAAGCGCGGCCTTTCTGGCCTTGGTATCGCCACGCGCCATTGCGCCAATGATATATTCGCGCAGATCGGCATCGGATTTGCCGCGCGCCAGCCACCATCGCGACAACGAGGGCAAAACTGGCGTCGCCGCCAGATGGCGAATGGCCAGCGCGCGTCCGCCGGTCACGACGAGATAGGCACCGTTCTCGGTACCGTCGCGATCAGCGATCATGTAGGTCTGTTTCTTGCCTTGCGGGCCCTCGCTGCTTTCGTGCGGAGGCACAGGCAGACGGCGGAACCCGAAAGAGGATACGATATAAATCGCTTCGATTTCACCGAACGCCACCGGCAGCCCGGCCGAGATCAGGATTTGCTGATCGGACAGTTTCGCAACCGCTTTGGCGCGCTGTGGCGCATCGACAATTTCGGAAACCAGTTTATTGAGAAATGCGGTGTAACTTTTGCTGCGGCGGGTACGAAACATGCTTGCCCACGCACCAAGCAGCGCAGACATAAGAGACAAGCGTCCAGATGGCGTCACGTCTTCAAGCAGAATGCTCGCATTGGCGAATTCAAAATCACCTTCCGGATCAATGGTGATTTCATCTTTGCGGCCAAGAGTCCCTGCTTCTGCCAGGAACGAAACCGGTTCGTCCTTGGGTCGACGGATCAGGCGCAGAAGTCGCGTGCCGCCACCATTAAGCGGCAAACGCAGTGTGGCTTGCGGCGAGATTGCCTTGCCTTCGGTAGTTTCAAGTTTGGGGACCGCCCACAAGCGGGTCGGCATATCCCAGATCAGAAGCAATGTTTCCGGGTTAAGCAGGCAAACGTCCGGCGCATCACCGGTCGTCCGCACGGCATCGGACGAGGCAAATTCAAGCATGGCGATTTTCACTTCACAAGAAGAACGGGGTGACGCCCGCAACATAAGTTGCGGACGCCAGCATTCGGATTACTGGACGCTGAAGAAGCTGTCCGGATTGTCCTGGACGTCTTCTGCATCGACATTGTTGAGGGTGATGGAATCCCCATTGCCAAGGTCGATAACAGTGTTGGCACCAACCTGCGATGCACGCGCGGCAATATCATCGGCACTTTCAATGCCGGTATCATTGATGTTGCTGCTAATGGAAAGCATGTCTTCACCAACCGTGAAGTCGAGCACGACGTCGTTGCCGCCGCCACCGGTGAAGACAAAGGTATCGCTACCCGAGCCACCGACCAGCAGGTCGTCCCCGGCACCACCGTCAAGGACATCGTCCCCGGAGCCGCCAAGCAGGACGTCATTGCCATCGCCACCCTGGAGAACATCGTCCCCAGAACCGCCCAGCAACTGATCGTCGCCTGCACCGCCAAGCATGATGTCATCGCCGCCACCGCCGACCATAAGATCATCGCCTGCGCCGCCATCAAGGACATCATTGTCCGAACCGCCAAGCAGGGTGTCGTCACCGGCACCACCTGACAGTACGTCTTCGCCAGAGCCACCTATCAACAGGTCGCTGCCGGAATCCCCCATCAGCACATCGTCACCCGATCCACCGAACAGGATATCGTCACCTTCGCCGCCAATCGCGACATCGTTTCCTGCACCGCCGAACAGGACGTCATCGCCCTCTTCGCCAAACAGAACATCGTCATCACCTTGTCCGAAGATTGTATCGTCACCGCCACGTCCGAAAATCACGTCGCTGAAACGAGACCCTAGAAGCGCATCATCAAAGGCGCCGCCTTCGAGAGTTGCCATGGTATCCTCCTTCGTGTCCCAACATTATTGACATCGCGGGGGTTATCCCCTCACGAGAGGCTGGCCGTTCCCTCAAGGCAGCTAGAGGCCACCCTGAGATCGGCCACACAGCAACCCTATATTCTTTTCTTTTATCTTAGGAAGATATTCTCGTGTTTTTATTGTGTCAATATTATGGATTAAGGCAAAAATCGCATTACACATCCAGATTTATTCAATAAATATTTGTTGTTTGTTTGATTTTTATTTAGTTTTACTTTTGAACAATAATCCAAAGAAAAAGGCCGCAGACCTTTCCAGCCCGCGGCCTTCGCACCCGCAGTATCAGCAAAAATCAGTCCTCGCGGAAGGCCCTGCTCATGCTTTCAGTGATCGGATCAATCAGATAGTCGATCGCCCTTCTGGGGGATTTCAGGATCAGAATGTCGGCCGGCATACCCGGTCGAATTTCGATATCATCGCGTTTTGCCAATGCATCGGGGTTAATTGCGGCCCGAACGATGTAATAGGAAGAATCGCGTTTCTCATCGACCGTCTGGTCGGCGGCAACATAGCGGACTTCGCCATCAAGCGGCGCCAACCGGCGCTGACTATATGCCGTAAGCTTGATTTGGGCTTTTGATCCGACATGAACCGAATCAATGTCCTGACGGTTGATCATGGCTTCGATCAGAAGCGGCTCGTTTTCCGGAATGATATCCATGATGGGTTCCGCCGGACTGATCACGCCACCCGGCGTGCGGATCTGAATATTGGCAACAATACCGTCCTGCGGTGCCTTGACTTCGCGCCGGTTCAGAACATCCTCGCTGGCGCGAATACGCTGGGTCACATCATTCAGTGCCAGTTGCGCTTCCTGGATTTCTGTCGCGATATCGCTTTGCCATTCCATTTCAATCGAGGCAAGATTGATTTCGGCCTCGGCCTTTTGCTGTTCGGCGGCGGCTTTTTGGGCCTTGAACTCGCCCATATCCCCGACAAGATCAGACCAGTTATTTTCTATCTCGACCAACTGGGTGCGCGTCGCGAAGCCCTTTTCCGCAAGCTGCCGGATGCCCTTGAGCTGCTCGGCAACAAGCTTTTCCTGACGGGTGCGGGCATTTATCTGGGATTCCAGCGCGCGTGCCTCGGCATCAAATTGTTCTATTTGCTTGGCTTGGGCATTTCGCTTGGCATCGTAAACCTCATTACGCTTGCCAAATAATCGCTTTTCATCCAGCAAGATATCGGCAACATAATCCTGCTCCGCATTCAGTATTTGCTGGGGAAAATCGATTTCACCACGGCCACTTTGCTCGGCACGCAGTCGGGCAAGCTTGGCGATAAGCCCATATCGTTCACCGCGCAGCTGGCCCAACTCGGACTCACTGCGTGTTCCATCCAGCAACATCAATGTTTGCCCCGCCTTGACGCGATCACCTTCTTCAACCAGCAGTTTCTTCAAAATGCCGCCTTCGAAATGGTTCACAACCTTTTTGCGGGAATCCACAATGATAGATCCCGATGCCACCGCAGCACTGTCGAGTTCGGCCGTAAAAGCCCAGGAAAAGAAGCCGCCAAACCCGACGGCAATAACGATGATCCCCGCCATGATCGGCTTTCGCAGGCTTTGACGCGACGCGGTGCGCTCTTCGTCAAGGACCTGATACCATGCCGGTTGCGGGTCTTCGGGAATCATGACCTCGCCACGGTTGTCGACATTGATCACTCGGTTCATGCTGCACCCCCGTTTTGCTGATTGCGCTTAACCGGGGGCAGGTTTTTGATGTCGTTATCATCCTGCGTCATCGCCCGGATCACATTGGTGCGTTCACCAAACTGTTTGACCCGCCCTTCCTGCATGACAAGCAGCTTGTGGGCGTATTGCATGATGCTTTGCCGGTGTGCGATCAGAACAACCATTGCCCCACCTTCTGCTGCCTGACGGACCGCCCGGATCAGTGATGCTTCACCTTCAGCATCAAGGTTGGCGTTGGGTTCATCAAGCACCAGAAGACGTGGCCAGCCATAAAGAGCACGGGCAAGTGCAATGCGTTGCTGCTGTCCGCCAGACAGGGTATGTCGCCCCGCCCCGATCGGCGTATCGTAACCAAGTGGCAGTCGGCCGATCATTTCATGCACCCCTGCTGCGCGGGCCGCATCAATCACCTTGCGCGGATTGGCTTCACGCATGCGACCAATATTTTCACGGATGGTGCCGTTCAGAAGCGACACGGATTGCGGCAGATAACCGACCATGTTGCCAAACGAACCGCGCTCCCAAAGATAGGTGCTATGCCCGTCGAGAAATACGCCGCCAGCAGTCGGTTTCGCAGATCCGACCAGCAGACGCGACAGGGTCGATTTACCCGCGGCCGACGGCCCAACCACGCCCAGAATTTCGCCCGGGTTAAGATCGAAGCTCACCCCGCGTAGAACCGGCACGTTCGAGCCGGGGACCGCATATACAAGATTATCGACAACAAGCGGCCCTTCGGAACGCGGTGTCGGTTCGATTTCGCGCTCGGACTGACGCTCTTCAAGGATATTACGGATGCGTTTCCAGGACGAAAGAGCAGAAACCCACGCCCGCCAATCGCGCGTAACATTATCAAACGGTAACAGAAGACGACCCATGATAATCGTACCGCCAATCATCGCCCCAGGTGTTGTTTCACCCAGAATAACCAGATACGCCCCCATCGCCAGCACGCAAATCTGCATGCCGAAACGGGCCGAGCGCGTGACGGAATACATGCCTTTACTTCGGACATTCCCGATATCAAGCAACTCACTGGCATGGACCTGCGATTGGCGCCAGCGCATGGCAAGTGCGGGTAACATGCCCATTGCCTCAATCGCCTCGGCATTTGATACGGTTGACCCGATATCGCCGATATTACGCAGATTGGCATCGGTGCCTTCCTTGGTGATCTGTCGCACCAGCAAATCACCCAACAGACTAAGCCCGATCAGGACCAGCACCGCCACAAGCCCCGCAATACCGTAAAACGGATGAAGGGCAAACATCACGCCAAGGAAAATCGGCGACCAGATCGCTTCGAGTGGCGCACTGATGGTATTGCCATTGATAAAATTGCGCAAATCCGACAAATCGCGCAGAACCTGCGTGCCCTGTATCGATCCTTTTTCAAGCGCCACGCTCATTGCCGCCGAAATGGCCGGCAAGTTCAGGCGACGCAACAATGATTTGGCCATTTCCTGAAAGATCAGGGCCCGAATGAAATCAAGGATGCCGTATAGAATGATGGCACCAATCGCAATTGCGAGCAGCAATTTAAGCGTATCGGTACTTTGACTGTTAATCACGCGATCATGCACCTGAAGCATGAAAAGAGGCACGGTCAGTTGCAGAACATTGATAAAGCCACTCAAGACCCCGGCCCATCCAAGACCGCGTACAAAAGTGAATCTCGCCTCGCGGATAACCGATTTTGCATCCAGAGATGGTCTGACAGCTTTGCTTTCTGCGGTTTTTGGCGTGTTTTTACGACCAAAATGCATTGATTTTCATCCAATCAGCCAAAAGTCATAGTTTTTCCGCAATCTAATCACATAGTTGCGATGTCATGATGATCTACAATAAAATCAAATATGTCGATCTCATGTTCATGATCTGACAATGTAAAAACAGAATAATACGAAGTAATTTTAAAATAAAAACACTTTGAAATTACTTCGAAATTACGAGCAAACTGAGGGAAGAATTGGGCGTGCGGAAAAATCGTTCAAGAGCAACGTCCTGTTATCTTCCCCACACGAAAGGCCTGCCTTGGTCGAAAGGCCATGGCATCAACTCTCGCTTGGGACCAGATAACGGATCAAACAACATGACCGTCACTCATCTTGAACTTGCAAATACTGTCGAGCGTATTTATCGGCGTTTTGCTGATCTGCTTCGTGTAGATCTTATTCGACTCGGCAAAGATGACATCAGCCCCGCACAAGTCGCGCTGCTGTTCACCATCGGCGACGATGAACTGTCGGTACGTGATCTTTTGGATCGCGGCCACTATATGGGATCGAATGCATCCTATAATCTGAAACAGCTGGCTGAATCGGGCTATGTCGAACGACATGTCATGGCCCGTGACCGACGGTCTGCCAGAATAAAACTGACGCGCAAGGGGCACGAACTTTGTGAATCCCTGCATGAATTTCACGAAGAATATCACAACGCACTGACCAATGGCCAGCAGGACCAGCAGGAAATGGAAACGGCACTTCGAACTTTGCGTCGCCTGGAGGAATTCTGGACACAGACCCTTCGGTATGGCGGTGTCCCCGTCACAAGTGGCGTTATGACACACGAGCTTCGCAGTCGCCGATGAAAATTGTCTTTGTCCACCGTCATGGACCGGGACAATTTGTTCACCTGGCCTGTCATCTGGCAAATGCCGGATGGCAGGTTTCCTTCCTTTGCGAAGCAATGAACGTACAGCTTCCCGGCATTCGCGTCCTGCGCCAGCGGGCAACTCCGCCACCGCCTGCGACCCCATTTCCGCAATATCACCAGCAGATCGGCATGCATGCGGCGACAACACTTGATTCACTCGTCGCACAGGAAGGCCCACCCGACATCGTTTACGGACATATCGGTTGGGGCAGCATGATGTTTGCGCGCGATGTCCTGCGCAAAACGCCACTGGTTGGCTATTGCGAACATTTTTACCACGCCGAAGGTCGCGATGTCGGCTTTGACCCGACAGAAACGGTGACCTTGGCAAAACGCACACAACTGCGGCTGCGCAACAGCGCACAGCTTTCAAGTCTGGAGGCAATAGACACCGGGATCAGCCCCACGGCATGGCAGAAAGCCGCCTTTCCGCAAAGTTTCCATTACAAGATCGGTATTTGCCACGATGGCATCGATATCCATCGTTGCCGTCCGGACGATAAGGCACTGCTGCGCCTGCCCGATGGTCGTGTGCTGCGACATGGCGATCCGATAGTGACCTATGTTGCACGCGATCTCGAACCCTATCGCGGCTTTCCACAATTCATGCGTGCCGCAGCTAAGTTGGCCTGGCGCAACCCCGATGTAACCTTTGTCATCGCCGGGGGGGATGGCGTCAGTTATGGAACGCCGCGCGCCGACGGCCAGAAATGGCGTGATGCGATGATGGCTGAAACCGGTATGGATCCCTCTCGCATCGTCTTTCTAGGGCAAATCCCGCATGATCAGCTGATCCGTCTGTTCCAGATCAGTTCGGCCCATGTCTATCTGACATATCCGTTTGTTTTGTCATGGTCGGTACTTGAAGCCATGGCATGCGGAACGCCGGTGATCGCATCGGACACGGGCCCTTGCCGCGATATCATTCGTCATGGCAGGAATGGATTAATGTGTGGCTTCTGGAATGAAGACCAGCTTGCCAGCACAATGGCCGAAGCATTGGCCAATCCTGACCGGCTTCGCGAAATACGCCAGCTGGCGCGTCGGACAATCACGCAAAACTTCGCGCTTCAGCAATCACTTGAAAAGCAGACTGGCCTGATCGAACGCATGGCAAAGCAATGATCAGGGCTCGGCGATCTCACAAGTTTTGAAATAACGCGGTGCTGTGTCATCGGCACGTTCCGGCATCCGGCGATATAGCTGCCATTCATCAACGCCGTTTTTGCCGGTGGCGAAAATCAGCCACAGAAAACCTGCTTCTTCGGCGCGGGACAAATCGGTTTTCGATGGCTGGCAATCGCCATTCGGATGTGAATGATAGCATCCGATAATCGCCTCTCCGCGTTGCCGAACCGATCGATGCGTCGCAATCAGAACGTGCGGATCAATTTCGAATGTTTTTTGGCGATCAATGGCGACATTGCGTGCTGCAACAAAACGCAAAATAACTTCGGGACTTTCCGCGTCGGCAATCAATAGACCACAGCACTCCTCCGGCCATGCCGCAGCTGCGATATCTGAAATCTCTGCCAGCAAACCTGTCCGCAGTTTTATGATTTTACCCGCGTCGATCATCAAACCACCATCAGTTCAAGCGGTGCTTATTGCGGCTCCACCAGTAAAATCTGCCCAAGAATAGCGCCATCACGCAAAGAAACAATCACCAGACGGCTTCCTTGGCGTCCCTCAAGACGAAGAGTTGCCTCTGTTCCCTGACGGGAAAAATCAACCAAGGTCTCCCCCGGTGCCAAATCAACATTGATCGTTCCGAACGGTGCGATCTGTGTTGCTGATCGTGGGCCTGTATCTGTTGGCATCTCAGACTGCCCCGCAATCGGCGCGGATAGCTTAGGCGCATCGGATGCAACGCTGCCATCTTCCTGACGCGACAGGCCATAAACCACAAGTGCGACGCCCGCAACGATCAGCACTCCCATAAAAGCGACCAGAATCTTGATAACGCGCATCACATTTCCGATTGATAAGTTGATAGAATGCCCCTGTCTCGCGTCACGCTACGATCACAACAGGCCTGACAGGACGATATTGAAGGCCATAGCGACAAGAGAAGCCAATTGCAAGTTTGCAAAGCGGGATTGCATTTCATCAGTAAGCGATTAAAACCGCCCTTTAACGGACACTGACGGTCATCGCAGGCCAGAATAGCAGCAGATATGAATATGGATAGCGGCTTGAACACCGAACATCTTGAATATATTGCCTCTCCCGCTGACGAGGGAGCGCGGCTCGACAAGGTTCTGGCAACCGCATGGCCCGAGCAATCCCGTTCGCGCATCAAAAGCCTGATTGAGAACGGACATCTGCTGCTGAATGACACGCCGATCGCCAAGATGTCACACAAGGTAAAAAGTGGCGACCGCTTTGCTCTTGAAATTCCACCCGCGGTCGCGGCCGACCCAATCGCCGAAAAAATCGCGCTCGATATCCTTTATGAAGACGACGATCTACTGGTGATCAATAAACCCGCCGGGATGGTTGTTCATCCTGCTGCGGGCAATGAAAGCGGTACATTGGTCAATGCTTTGCTGGCCCATTGTGGTGACAGCCTATCGGGCATTGGCGGGGTAAAGCGCCCCGGCATCGTCCATCGGCTTGATAAAGATACCAGCGGGGCAATGGTTGTTGCCAAGAACGATGCAACCCACCGGGCACTGTCGACCCTGTTTTCCGAGGACAAGGAAAATATCGAACGCGCTTATATCGCCGTTGTATGGGGTGTACCACGCCAAAGCGAAGGCGTTATAGAGGGAAATATCGGCCGAAGCCCGCGCAACAGAAAGAAGATGGCGGTGCTTCGAAATGGGGGAAAACCCGCCCTTACGCGCTACAAGGTTTTGGCAAAACGCGACGACTCGTTGGCATCCCTTGTTGAGTGCCGGCTTGCGACCGGCAGAACGCATCAAATTCGCGTTCACATGACCCATCTTGGTCACTCACTTATTTGTGATCCAGTTTACGGTAGAAGCAAACTTACCCAGAAGTTCAGCAAGCATGTTCACGAGGTTCTGACGGGCTTTGAAAAACAGGCGCTACATGCCAGAACACTGGGATTTTTACACCCAAAAACAGGTGATTACATCCTTACCAAAGCTCCCCTTCCGGAAGACCTACAGGAACTCATCACCTGCCTTGACCTACCCATTTGGATAGTTTGACCTAGCCTTTTTGGTCTAATTTTTATTGACGCCACCTAATACTCCCGTATAAGTTTTAGTAAGTGCTAGGGGATAAACCGCACTTTATACGAAGCGTAACGGGAGGCTTCAATGAAACAGGGAAATGCACTTCCAATCATCTCCCAAGATGGTCTGACAGTCTATTTGCAGCGCATCCGCCGTTACCCCATGCTTACACCTGAACAGGAAACGACGTTTGCGTGTGAATACCGTGACAATGATGATGCAACTGCCGCAGAGAAGCTGATAACCAGCCATTTGCGACTGGTTGCCAAGATAGCCATGAGCTATCGCGGTTATGGACTTCCGATAAACGAATTGATCTCCGAAGGCAATGTAGGCCTGCTTCAATCGGTCAAGCGCTTTGACCCTGACAAAGGCTTCCGCCTTGCAACTTATGCAATGTGGTGGATTCGCGCCGCCATTCAGGAATACATCCTTCATTCCTGGTCGCTGGTGAAAATGGGCACCACTGCCGCCCAGAAAAAGCTTTTCTTCAATCTTCGGAAACTCAAAAGCCAGATGCAGGCAATTGACGAAGGCGATTTGCGACCTGAACAAGTTGAACTTATCGCAACCAAGCTTAATGTCTCCGAAGACGACGTGATCATGATGAACCGCCGTCTAGCCGGACCGGACCATTCATTGAACGCACCGGTACGCATCGACGGTGACGGTGAGTGGGTCGACTGGATCGAAAGCGAAGACGAAGATCAGGAAACCCTGTACGGCAAGCGCGAGGAATTTATCCAGCGCATGAATCTGCTGAAAAGTGCGATGTCACACCTGAATGCGCGTGAACGTGACATCCTGACCCAGCGCCGCCTGCTCGATTCACCTGTAACGCTTGAAAACCTTAGCGTCGCATACGGAATATCGCGCGAACGCATTCGTCAGATTGAAGTTCGGGCCTTTGAAAAAGTACGCAAATCGATCCACACCGATTTGCCGATGTGAGTGCCTTGCTTACCCTCTTCAACCAACATGACTGCGGCGGACAATTTGTCCGCCGCCTTTTTATTGGGTCGTGGTCTTTGGTTCGTCCACTTTCGGTTTAACTGCCGGAACGGTCGATTTCCTTGATCAGGCTGTCGCCCCAGGTCTTGATCAAACCACGCTGCCTTTTACGCAATTCAGAAACACGGCGCTGAGCCGAAAGGTTAAGCACATTGGCAACGATCGGCGGCATCGCCAGATACAAAAGCCATCCAAGACCGGCCGAGCCATACATGATCGACAAGGCAATGGGTTGGAAAACATGCTGCGTAGCCACACTTGCACTCTGTGAACCGTACTGCCAAACTTCCAAGATATAGGGCGCAACTCCTGAGAAATTCAGGCCAAAAATGCAGCGTGACATTGTACGCCCTTGGCTCCGATCAAATAAAAATGCAATCATCGAGGGCAAAAGCCCCACGGCCAAAGTAATAAACGTTGGCAATGCAACCATAAATAAAAGCACCGCTGATGCCACTACGGACAAACCAGAAAAGGTACCTTTCTTTTTACTGCCTGCAGGTTTCCTTGCCATCCAGACCTCCTTTACCAGATATGCATAAGAAACAGTGCCGAGACCGTTAGCAGTGCGATCATCGTCGAAGCAAATGCTGCGGCCTGTTGCCCAACTTTTTCTGCCAGCTCAAGTCTCGCCGGCCCCGAAGACTCAAGGTCAAAAACCTCACTTTCCGACTCAGAATATTGTTCTACAGCGGAAATGAATTCGGTTTGATCTTTCCGGCGCTCCTGCTCATCATTGATCAAATTGTATAGTTCAACAAGATTGCCACGCTTCGCCAGTTTCGGAATTTCGTGTTCGACACGTTCGCGACGCGCTTTACTATGAAACACCTTAACCGCCGGCTCCATCAAGCGCGCAACCCAGTGTGACAGATTCTGCAGATTGTCAGGACCATGTCGCCATTGAACAAGTGCCAGCATACTAATGATTGCACGACTGTATTCAACCTCATCAGCCGGATTCTGTAGTGCCAGAAGTTGGGGCTCGACATCGTCATCAAGGCGGGTTGCAATAAAAGCTGCAATATGCCGATCAATTGGCCATGCATCATCAGGTAACGTTTCCGAAGCTTTTTCAAGTGCGGGTAAAAGCTGACCTATATTGACGACATAACTCTTTTCTATCATAGGACTTAAACAATGCTGATTACGGACCATTGCATAAAGACAGCGTTCGTAACCGTAGCCCGCACTTTGCTGCTGCACATAGTAACGTAGGTTCTTATATGCCTGCTGTAATTTTTGGACTTCCGCATTATATCCGACTTGCCTGCCAAACCAGAAAGCAGGGATATCCCGCATCACCACATCTGCAAAACGCTGAGGTCCACGCCCATGCTGCACGTCGTATGACAACATGGTTCCCAGCCCGTCAACCATCGCAGAAAACCCCTTAAAGCGAATGGCTCCAGTGGGGTCTAGGATAATGATTGATTTGGCGACCAGAATATCTTCGGCTGCCCTCTTGTCTGCCCCCCCCCATTGCAATTGCCGGGTCGCTTCGGCCATATGCTTGGCCCTGTCGTTGTCTGAAAGCCCGCGCCGCAGCCAATTTTCAACAGTTCCGTCTCGCAATGGGGCAAGCGCATTGACCCAGTTTTTTGAAATTCCCTGCGCAAGCGACCGCGCGGTATAGTAATCCTTGCCCGAGATATTTTGGGATCTCGCGGCTCGACGTTCGGTGTTGGACTGAACTGGCTTGGCCCGCCTTCCGTCAAGCCACGCATGGAGCTCAGCAAAGCCCCAACGCTCTTCAGGGTCATCGCACAAAAGGCCGCGTACCGGCTCTATCAACGCCAGCGGCAGCTTTTCGTTCATTACAATAGCTTGGAAAGAACCCTTGGACAGTTTGACATCAATAATGTCCTGCTCACGCAGCTTTTCGAGCGGTGTATGCCCTATACCAAGAGCCGCAATGGTCATACCCAGCGCATACAAGTCATCCAATACCGACCCCAAACCACGTCCAGCTGGATCAGCTGTCATACGTGATATGGTTTCGTAAACTAAAGGCTGGTTAAACCCTCCGGGAGCAGAGCAACAATCCCCAACAACGACTTTCTCTGCCATTGGGCCTTCAAAGAACAGATTGTCCGCGCGAATATTACGATGGGTTAGCCCCTTTTCAGCCACCGCCTGCAGCACATTCATCAGGGGTTCAATTACAATCTTTGAGAAATCATGCTCATCTATCTTTTTTTGTTTTTCACCCGGTACAAGCACCCGCCCGCCTGCAGGCTTTTCATAGAAAAGCATCATAGTTTTTTGGTCAAACGGTGGCCAAGGCGCAATTTCGTGATCAAGAAGATCAATCTGCCCGCCGATATGGACACCGGTCAAAAAGCGAATTAGATCGTAGCGCGTCGGTATTGATGGATCAGTTACAAGAGCAAAGGCACCACCTTCTTCACGGCGCAGGTTATCCGCAGCGTAGGCCTTGCAATTTCCCATATCGTATTCCGGAAGCCGCAGATCTGAAAACACCCGGAAATTACCAATTTCGATACTCCGTCCACCACTCCCCAACGCAGTTGGGTCCTCGCCGCCCAAACCTGCGGAGGGCATGGTATCTTTATTATCCGCTGCGGCAGCCTGTTCGTCAGCGCCGTCGGAAACATCCTGTTTCTGCATTTCCGCTTCTTGTGCCATGAGCCCCGGTTTTTCTTTGTTGGAGGATCCCTGCTCTGTGCCTCCCTACCTGGAAAGCAGTTTCAGCCCGTCCTCTGATCTGCCGAAACGATACTGCCGATAGCAAAACGGAGCAAGCCGTTATCCGCGCTGCACACAAGGACCGGATCGGCCAAATCATTCACCTGAAACGAAAAAAGCCACCGGAAGACCCGGTGGCTTTTGCATTTTTATTCAAACACGCGATCAGGCGCTGAACGGGTCATGAACCAGAATGGTGTCATCACGTTCCGGGCTGGTTGACAGCAACGCCACCGGTGCCTCGATCAATTCTTCGATACGGCGGACATATTTGATCGCTGCCGCCGGCAGATCGGCCCAACTGCGCGCGCCCATCGTGGTTTCAGACCAGCCTTCAATGGTCTCATAAACCGGTTTGGCCTTGGCCTGAAGACGCTGGTTGGCGGGAAGATGGTCATAGATTTTGCCATCAATGTCATAGCCGGTGCAGATCTTGATTTCCTTGAAACCGTCAAGAACATCAAGCTTGGTCAATGCAATACCGGTAATGCCGTTAACCTTGACCGACTGACGGACAAGAGCCGCATCGAACCAGCCACAACGACGTTTACGCCCGGTGACAACACCAAATTCATGACCGCGTTCACCAAGACGTTCGCCGTCCGCGTCAAACAGTTCGGACGGGAACGGGCCTTCGCCGACACGGGTGGTGTACGCCTTGGTAATCCCCAGAACATAACCGACCCCCGACGGGCCCATGCCAGAACCGGCAGCAGCCTGTCCCGAAACCGTATTGGACGAGGTCACAAACGGATACGTGCCATGATCGATATCAAGCATCGTGCCCTGCGCGCCTTCAAACAGGATACGCTGACCGGCTTCCTTAAACTGGTTAAGCGATTTCCAGACAGTATCCGAGAACGGCAGGATTTTCGGTGCGATTTCCTTAAGCTGCGCAAGCAGTTCCGCACCATCGACCTCCGGCTGACCCAGACCGCGCAAAAGCGCATTGTGGTGGGTCAGAAGGTTTTCGACCTTGGCTTCAAGAAGTTCGACATCGGCCAGATCACCAACGCGGATCGCACGGCGACCAACGCGGTCTTCATATGCCGGGCCGATCCCGCGACCGGTGGTACCGATCTTGTTGTTGCCGGTTGCCGCGGCTTCGCGTGCCTTGTCCAGATTGCCGTGCAGCGGCAGAATAAGACAGGCATTTTCTGCAACGCGCAAGTTTTCCGGCGTGATTTCAACGCCCTGCCCTTTAAGGCGGTCAATCTCGGTCAGAAGCGCCCACGGATCAACGACAACGCCATTACCAATAACCGACAACTTGTTCTTGCGAACAATACCCGACGGCAGAAGGCTAAGCTTATAGGTCGTTCCGTCGATCACCAAAGTATGACCGGCGTTATGACCGCCCTGGAAACGCACAACGACGTCTGCCCGTTCGGACAGCCAGTCGACGATCTTGCCTTTCCCCTCGTCCCCCCATTGGGAACCGATCACGGCAACATTGGTCATCGCAAAACTCCTTGCGCGATAAGAAATGGTTCTGGGTTACGCACCCAGCGGCACGATCTGGCCGCCAAGATAAATGAAACTGCATCCCATGCGGCGTGCTTCCTTGCGCGCCGCATCTTCTGTTTTGGCTTCGGCCGCACCTTCAAGTGCCGCCACAGTATAATGGCCGTCTTTGCGCAATTGGCGCGCTTCGCGCTGCGGGGTGCCTAACGGCAAATAAACCCGTTCAACCGGCTTTACATCGGCAAGGCCGCGCAAAATCGTATCCATGAAAAGCGACATGCCGGTTGCGGCCTCGCCGCCCGAACCACCCGCACGATAACGACCGCCACGACCCAATTCACCGCGAACATGTTTGGCAAACAGGGTAAAGCTGACACCGGTCTGATACCGGAAACCAGCCATTTCAACCGGATCAATGGTCAAGGCCGCATCAAGATCAGATGCCAGAATACGTTCGGCAACCTCGATCAGACGGTGCAATTCTTCGGACGCGCCCAACGGCAGTTCAAGCTTTTTAAGCTTCGGCAATGCTGCCTGCGCCGGACCGGCGGCTTCAAGCAGGGCCACCAGCACATCGGTCACATTGCCACTAACCGCTTTGACCGCTGCGACATCGCGATGTTCAAGGGCCGCGATCAGCGTTTCGCGATCATCGGCGGCAACACCAAAGGCATCAAACAGACGGACCGGCAAGGTCGGCAAATTCAGATCAACGGAAACATCCGGCAAACCGACATGTTCCAACGCCTCAAGCGCCAGCAACACGATCTCGGTATCTGCTGCGGCGCTGGACACACCAATCAGTTCGGCTCCGACCTGGGCAAACTGGCGTTCCGGGCGCAACTGTGTGCCCTTGATCCGCAATACATCGCCGGAATAGGACAGACGCAATGGACGCGGCGCATCGCCAAGGCGGGTTGCCGCGATACGACCGACCTGCGGGGTCATGTCGGAACGAACACCCATCATCCGGTGCGACACCGGGTCCATCAGGCGGAAAGTCTGGGTGGCTAGTTCCGGCGCTGCACCTTCCAGAAGGCTCTCTTCGAATTCGACCAGCGGCGTCTTGACCCGGTCGTAGCCCGCATGTGCGAAACTGCTCATCAGCTTTTCACGGATGTCAGCTTCACGTGCGGCGATTCCAGGCAGAACATCCTGAAGGCCGGCGGGCAAAAGAGCTTTCCTGGCAAGTTCGGTCATTATGTGTGCTTTCCGGACAAGGCGCGCAAAATCGGTTCAGGTCGTGCCTGATCTATATATCCGGTAGCGGTTACTAACGCTTTGTTCCGGACAGGGCAACGGGAAAACCCCCGAAGACGCAAATAATACTTACGAAATGCTGATCAGCCAGCCTGAATTTCAGCTTTGACCGTCGCATATGCCCAATCAAGCCATGGCAGCAACGCTTTGACATCACTTGGTTCCACAGTCGCACCACCCCAAATCCGCAGCCCCGGAGGCGCATCGCGATAGCCATTGATGTCCATCGCGATTTCTTCAGCTTCAAGAAGCTGCGAAATGCGTTTGGGCAATGCTGCCTGTTTTTCTGATGGCAATGACAATGCCCATGGATCGACAATCTTGATGCACATTGATGTATTGGACGCCGTTTCCGGCTTTTCCGACAAGTCAGCCGCCCAGTCACTTTTGGCAAGCCATTCATCAAGATGGGCGCGATTCTGACGGGTGCGTTTCAGCAAACCGTCAAGACCACCGATATCTTCGGCCCATTTCAGGGCATCAATAGCATCTTCAACCACCAGCATTGAGGGGGTATTGATCGTTTCCCCGCGGAAAATGCCATCGATCAGCTTGCCGCCTTTGGTCATGCGGAAGATTTTCGGCATCGGCCACGCAGGATTATGGCTTTCAAGGCGTTCAACGGCACGCGGGCTCAGAATAATGATGCCATGACCACCCTCGCCGCCCAGAACTTTCTGCCAGCTATAGGTCACAACGTCGAGCTTGTCCCAAGGCAGTTCCATGGCAAAAATCGCCGAGGTAGCATCGCAAATAGTAAGGCCCTTGCGGTCCGATGCGATCCAGTCGCCATTTGGCACCCTCACACCGGCTGTTGTGCCGTTCCACGTGAAAACAACGTCCCGGTCAAAATCAACCGCACCAAGATCGGGCAACTTGCCATAATCGGCTTCCATGACCCGAACATCAGGCAGGTTTAGCTGTTTTAAAACATCGGTCACCCAAAGCGACCCGAAGCTTTCCCATGCCAGCATATCAACGCCGCGTGGCCCCAAAAGTGACCACAACGCCATTTCCACCGCACCGGTATCGGACGCCGGAACAACCCCCAGCAGATAATCATCAGGCAGGTTCAGGATCGCGCGCGAACGGTCGATAACCTCTTCCATGCGTTCCTTGCCGAATTTGGAACGATGCGACCGGCCAAGAACACGGGTATCAAGTGCATCCGCCGACCAGCCGGGACGTTTTTTGCAAGGGCCCGACGAAAAATTCGGGCTTGCAGGACGCCGGTTTGGCTTGGAAAAGGCATCAGTGGAATTGGCGGTTACATTGGCGTTCTGGGCCATCAGCATATTCCTGAGATAGTCGAACAGTGCAGGCGCACCATTCTGCGTCAAAATCGGAGCCCGATCCTATTGCGACACGCACAAAAGTCAAACGCCTTTGGCGCATTATAACTGCCCGCATTTGCATGACAGATCAGCCAATTGCGCATCCAGACAAAGATCAGAACGGGATATCGTAATACCACGGCGCAAACAGACTGAAGGCCAGCCACAAAATGATGATCAACGGTGTTCCCGCGCGCAGGAAATCGACAAATCGATAGTGTCCCGGCCCCATCACCAGAAGGTTGGTCTGATATCCGACTGGTGATGCAAACGAACAGTTCGCAGCCATCACCACAGCAATGGCAAAGATATGCGGCTCAACCCCAAGATTCTGGGCCATGCCGATCCCGATTGGCGTGAACAGAACAGCACAGGCATTGTTCGACAGCACATTGGTAAAGACCGCCACGATCAGGAAAAACAGCGACAGGATGATCGGTGCCGGTGCCCCGCGCGTTGCCGCTAGCAACTGATCGGCAACGAATTCCGCCCCGCCGGTCAGTTGCAAGGCATTGCCAAGGGCAAGGGCAGCCGCCACCAGCAGCACGATCTTCCGGTCAATCGCGCGCGCTGCCTGACGCAGATTAAGCGCCCCGGATGCGATCATCAGTGCCGCACCGATAAAACTTGAAACCATGATCGGCACAAGGCCGGTCGCGGCAACCGCAATCACGCCAAGGAAAATGGTCGCGGCACGGCGCGCATGGAACGGGCGCGGCAAGGTGCGCGTCGACCATTCCAGCAAAACCACATCGCGAATGGTACGAAGGGCTTCAACATCCTCGGACCGCCCCTGCACCAGAAGAACGTCACCGGCTTCAAGGCGGATTTCGGTCATCTGCGTGCGGATCATGCGCGAACGGCGCTGAATGCCAAGGACAAGGCATTTGTACTGATAGCGGAAACCGATCTGTTCAAGGTTAAAACCGATCAGACGCGATCCTGGCGGCAGCATGACCTCGGCCAGAAGCTGGGTCGATTTTTGCGGGATTTCTTCACCGCCTTCATGGACGGCAGCGGCTTCCGCATGCAGAAGGCCCGGGTCTTTTTGCAACGCCTCGGTCAGGGCCTTGCGCGTGGCTGCAACGACAAGAACGTCACCTGCCTGAATTTCCATATCTTCGTCAAACGGCGGCAGATCGGCATGTTCACGCCGAACAATCATCTGGATCGTAATATTGGGCAGGTCTTTAAAGAACCCGGCCACAGGACGGGTACCGATCATCTGAGACGCCGGACCGACCGTGATCTGGGCGATGAATTGTTTGCCGCTGCTATCGGGATTGGCAAGCTTGCTGCGCATCGATGCCAGCGCGGGCAAAAGGCGGGGCGCGACGAACAGCACATAGATAAAGCCCACCAGCGCCAGCACACTGCCAATCACCGTGAATTCAAAAAACTCAAGTGCAGGCATCCCAAGTTCGATCAACGAGCTTGATACCAGAAGGTTGGTCGAAGACCCGATCAGGGTCGTCATCCCACCCAGAATGGCGACGTAAGATAACGGGATCATCAATGCACTGGGCGAACGTTGAATACGCTCCGACAGCGCCTGAATGATTGGTATGAAGATAACAACGACCGGGGTGTTGTTCAGAAATGCCGACATCAGCATCACGACAAACAAGCCGACAAAAATCGCCATCGAGGCATTCTTGCCGCCATGTTCGGTAATCAGACCAGCGATATAACTGACCCCGCCGGTCAGCACCATGCCCTGCCCGACGACCAACAATGAAAGCACTGTCAGCAAGGCGGGGTTGGCAAACCCCGACATCAGCGCACCAGGATCAAGCAGGTTGTTGCCATCGGCATCGGGCAACGGGAAGAAATTGAAGAACAGCAGCAAAGTGGCAACCAGCGCCATGCTGGTCAGCTCAAGCGATATGCGCTCCAGCCCATACAGGACCAGCGATCCGGCGACCAGTGCCAGAACCACCCACATCTGTAATGGCGTCGCAGAACTGGCGACAACACTATCGATCACGATCTATCTTCCCCTGCAACAGCGCTTTGATACGGGGTTGTGGCAGACAATTTTGAAGGTCTGTCCATTCCCCGAAAGTCGTATTTTGTCCTTACTTAGACGAAAGCCCCTGCAAGAGGTCAATAAAAATCAAACGTGTGATCGCGGCCCTGCGCGATAGTGGGTAGATCAGCCAGCCACGTAAGGTCATAGAAAACCAGCGACTTTCCATAAAAATGGCGGGCAGTGTTGTGCCCTGCCCGCCATTGCAATGATCGCTTTTCGACAGTCTGTCCTACGTCAATCAGGCAAATAAATCTCGCCCTTGAGATACAAAAGCGCATTGCCCTTCAGATGGACACGATCACCATCAATCGTACAATCAACAATCCCGCCGCGCTTGGACGCCTGATAGCCGACAACATTGGATTTCCCGTTGCGTTCCGCCCAATACGGCGAGACAACGCAATGCATGTAGCCGGTGACCGGGTCCTCATCGATGCCAAGGGCGGGCAGGAAATACCGCGATACCATATCGATGCCCGGCTGATCGCCCGGTGCGGTAACGATCACACCGCGTTCGGCCAGTTTTCCCAATGCTGACATATCGGGGGTCATGTTCCGCACCACCGATGCATCATCATAGACCACGACAAAATCCGTATCCCGGCTGGCAACCCGGAATGTTCCTGTCGGCCTTGCGTCGGATATGGCGGCAAGGACGTGCACCGGAACATCGTCAGGAGCAATCGATTGCTTGGGGAAATCAAGCACAATCGCATCACCATCACGGCGCGCAGTCAGAATTCCGCTAGCACTTTGCAGGCGAATCAAATCACCGCTAAAGCCCAGCATATTGAAAATGACAAACGCACTTGCTAGCGTCGCATGCCCGCAAAGCGGCACTTCGACCGTTGGTGTGAACCATCGGATATGAAAATCAGCTCCGTCATTCTTTGACGGATCAAGCTTCACCACGAAGGCTGTTTCCGACAGATTGTTTTCCAAGGCGATATTCTGCATTACCGCATCAGACAGCCAACTATCAAGCGGCACGACCGCCGCCGGATTACCGGCAAACATCCGGTCTGCGAACGCGTCAATCTGGTAAATCGGAAGCGTGGTCATAAGTCGTCTATCCTGAATGATCTCTACATATGTCGAAAAACAACGCTGTTACAGGACACTGTCAATTGCGTTTCTGACAATCTCCATATCGTGATCCTGTATGCGCCAGTTGCTGAACGCCGCACGGAACCCGAACCGTCCACCATAGATCGTTGGCGTCATGAACAGTTTCCCAGTCGCATTGATACGCGACAGCAAGGCACAATTGTCATCATCGCTGCCCGGGCCGGTAAACATGGTTACGTTAAGTTTGGGATCGGCCAGCAATTCAAGCCGGTCATGACCACGCACCCATTGCGCCAGATCAACAGCCTGATCGCAGTTCGCCCGAACAATCCCGGCAAAACCGCCACGTCCATAGGCGACCATCGCCAGCCAAAGCGGCAAAGCCCGGAACCGGCGGGAATTTTCCACCCCACGATTGATGTACATATTTCCAACCGCATCCGTCTGCAAATACGGCGCAAACGCCCGGCAGCAGGTTTCAAGCACACTGATATGCCGGGTCAGGAAAATCCCGCAATCATATGGAACATTCAGCCATTTATGACCATCTGAGGTGATCGAGTCTGCCCGGTCAAGTCCTGCTAGCAAATGGGCGCGCCGATCATCAAGGGCGGCAAACATGCCAAACGCTGCATCAACATGCAGCCACGCCCCATAAGCCGCACACAAATCGGCAATCGCGATCAGATCATCGAAATCCGTCGCATTCACCGTGCCCGCAGACGCGATAACCAGCTTGGCCCTGGCCGTACTTGCCACAAGCTTGGCCTTAAGATCGGTGATATCGGTTTCCTCGGTCCTCGGTCGGGTTGCAACCTTGGTAAAGCTATTGCGACCAATCCCGGTGACGGACAAATCCTTGATCATGCTGGCATGCGGGCTTGCGGCAAATATTTCAAAACCTGGCAGCACACCCGCCCCGTCGGCGTCAACATCAACGCCGATCTGCTGACCGCACCATTGGCGCCCGGCAACAAGCCCCAAAAGGTTCGATACGGTCGCACCCGTTGTCAGCACACCGTCAAAACGCCCGTGGGGTAGCCCGGCCATCTCGCAAAGCCAGTTGATCACCTGTTCTTCGACCGCTGCCGTAACGCTGCCCTCGGGGCCGGTTGCGTTCTGATCAATTGCGCCAGTCAACCAATCACCGGCAAGAGCGGCCGGTGTCGTGCCGCCGGTCACAAAACCCAGATAACGGGGACCGATTGATGCGGCGAGCAGCGGCAGAATTTCTTCCTGCGCTGCCCGCAGCGCATCAAGCGTACCGCAACCCTGCCCCGGCATCGGGCGCGAGGGATCAAAGGCAGAAAAGTCGCGGCAGGTCACATCCATGTCGTCAGCACCCTGAACAAAGTCGCGTGCCATATCGCTGGTTGCGGCCAAGATCTGGTCAAGCTGTTCAAGATCGTCAAACATCAGATGACGCGCCGTCGTCGCAGTGGGGCTGCTTTCGGCACGATTTAACGGGCGGCTCATTGGGTATCTCCGTTCAGGATACGGGCATAGTCGGTCCGGTCGATATTGGCACCACTCAGAATGACGGCAGTCTTCTTGCCGATATTGCGTTCGTGATCTGCAATCGCCGCGGCAAGTGATACCGCCCCCGCACCCTCGGCAAGGGTGTGGCAGGAACTGAAATAAAGGCGCATGGCATCGCGGATTTGATCATCACTTACCGCAACAATATCTGACGCGCCGTCTTTGATGATTGCGAACGCTGCCGGATCAGGACTGCGACAGGCAACGCCATCTGCAAACGTATTCGCGGTTGGTGTTGTGATCACCTTGCCCGCCCGGAAGGATTGCAGCACCGCATCTGCCCCCGTCGCGACAACACCGATAATGTCGGTATCAAGGCCCAGTGCATCGCGTACTGTAATCAACGAACAAATCCCTGACCCCATGCCAATCGGCACGTAAATCCGGTCAAGCTTTCTGACAGCATCAAACAGTTCCAGCCCGTATGATGCAACGCCGCGCACCAGTTCCGGGTGAAAGGGCGGCACCATCACCAAATCTTCGGCAGCGGCATATTGGCCTGCATATTCCGCGGCATCCTGAAAATCGTCGCCATGCTCGATGACTTCAGCACCCCATGCGCGCATTGCAGCGTTCTTTTCAACCGAGTTGCCCCGCGGAACAATAATGGTTGCCGAAAGGCCCAACTGGCTGGCGGCATGTGCCAGACTTTGGCCGTGATTGCCACGCGTGGCACTTATGATGCCCCGCGATACTCCGATGGAGTTTTTCAGATAACGACAAAATGTCAGCCCGCCGCGAATTTTGAACGCCCCAAGGCGTGTATGGTTTTCATGTTTCACATACAGGGACAATCCCGTCGCCCGATCCAGCAATGGCCAGCGAATAGTCGGCGTCGGCGCCACATATTCATGGACATAAGCCGCAGCCTCGCGAAGTTCGTTTACCGTAAACAACGACATTGCCACCCTTTAGGATAGTTTATGAGTACAATCGAATGTGAATTATTGGTACAATTCCAGACAAGGTTCGAACGGAGGCACGAGGGAGCGTGAACCTCCGTTCGGCGCAACTTCACCTAGCTGCGCGGGGGGAACCCTATCCAGAACGGCCTTGACAATTCACGATCCAGATCAGACCGCGTCATTCCGACATCTTTCAAAAGATGATCGTCAAGTTTCTCTAACATTCTGCGATTGCGTGCACTTTCTTGCCATACGCGGACACGTTCCAACACGGAGACAGCGATGCCGGCAACAGCAGAACGCCAGGTAGTCGCCTTGACGGCGCCTTTGGTGTTCATCTGTGCATTTCCTTTGATATTGATTTCGGAAAACCGGATTGTATCGTTACAATTTACCATCACTTTCTCCTGTCGATTAATTGTACCGATTTCGTTTTGTCATTGACATTGTCACCGTGTCAATTTAAACATTGTCACCATGACAATATGGCTTCCAAACATTGAAGGCGGCAGCGGTCCTGTTTATCGGCAGATCGCACACGCCATCCGCAGCGCGGTTAATGACGGGTCACTCAAACCCGGCGACCGCCTTCCCACCCATCGCGATCTCGCATATCACCTTGGCGTCACCGTCGGCACAATCACCCGGTCCTATCGCGAGGCGGAAAGACTGGGGCTTGTCGCGGGCGAAGTAGGGCGCGGCACATATGTGTTGGGCGGATTGCAAAGCGAACTGGATATGGCGGTAACAGTCCCTGCACCGGGCCATTTCAGCAACAATATCGGCGCGATGACCCGGGAAACGGCAAATGACGACGCCGAGGATATCGGCCCGGTCAATTTCCGGATGAATTGCCCCCTGCCCCCGCGTGAAGACCATATTCGCAATGTCCTGATCGACGTTGCCAAATGCACGCCGTTAAATGACATGATCACCTACAAGTCGGAATATGGTATGCCGGGCCACCGGCGCGCCCTTGCCTCAATGGCCGGTGCACTCGGACTGGATGACAATCCGGAACGTGTTCTGCCAACCGCCGGCGTTCAGCACGGCATGACGGTTTCATTGCTGGCAACCGTACGACCGGGTGATCTGGTGCTGTGCGAGGAACTGACCTATCCGAACCTGCGCAGCCTTGCAAATCTGCTGCAATTCCGTCTGCGCGGAGTTGCCATGGACGACGAAGGCATCATTCCGGACGTTCTTGAAACCCTTTGCCGGACACAAAGCCCGCGCGCCATTTATTTGATGCCAACCCTGCACAATCCGCTGTGCTGCACCATGAGCCAACAGCGACGCATGGAAATCGCTGAAATTCTGCGCAAATATGATCTGCTTTTGATCGAGGATGGCATCTATCACTTCCTCAATCCCGATGCGCCACCGCCGCTTTCATGCTTTGCGCCGGAACGCAGCATCTATCTGGACGGGGTATCCAAAAGCATCGGCGGCGGTCTTCGCGTCGGTTATATCCACGCCCCAAGCGAAATGATCGCCAAACTCGCAAGTGCCATTCGATCAACCTGCTGGATGGTATCGGCCATCAATCTGGAACTTGTTTCACGCCTGATCGAAGATGGCAGCCTAAAACGATATGAAGCCTGGCACCGTGAAGAAGCCGCAAGACGGCTTTCGATCATTCTGGGCACGCTAAAGGGCTACAATGTCCGGTTCCATCCAACCAATTATCATATCTGGCTCGACCTGCCCGATCATATCGACCCGGGCGAACTGGTCATGAATGCCGCCAATAACGGTGTTCTCCTGACCGCGGCACAGCAGTTTTCGGTCGGGCATCCGCAACGCGGGCTAAGGCTTTGTTTCGGGGCAGAAAAATCGACCGAACGTCTGCGTCAGGGCGTTCAGATTGTCGAACGCCTGCTGCAAACCAGCGAATTTGGCAATACGGTCGTGATGTAAACCGCTTTTTGTCCATGACTGAAATGCCGCTTGGTTGCGGTTTGATAATAGCTGCACGGGGTATTACACCATCGCATCATCAATTCCCGGGACGCCCATATCGCAAAATCGACAAGCTGCTCTTGACCGTCCTATCGCGTTGCTTCCAAGATAAGATTTCGTGATCGGCGTCCTTGCCTGATCGCATCCATCTTGGGCAGCAGAAAGACAGCAAATGCCAGTTTCCCGCCTCGACGCTGATGATTGTGGCTTCCCCCACTTCCGGATTCGCAGCCCACACAAAGACCAGTCTCCTGAAATTTTTGCTTTTTCATCGCATTACCGAGCAGCAGAGGCATTGAAGTTCGGTCTTTCAATGTCCGAGCCGGGCTTCAACATCTTTGTTCTGGGCCTTGATCGTGCTGGTCGTATGACCGCAACCCTCGAATATCTTAAAAAGTCGATGGAAGAGCGCCCGGCGCCGCAGGACTGGGTATATCTGAACAACTTTTCCCGCACCAATCGCCCTCGCCCATATGCCCTTCCCGCCGGTGAAGGCCGCAAACTGGCCGATGCGATGGAAACGCTGGTATCGCACCTGCGCGAGGCATTTGCATCCGCATTCAACGCGCCAGCCCACCTGACCGAAACCCAGACACAGACGGAAGAAGCGCGCACACAGCTGCGCGAAAAATTCGACGCCTTGCGTGAATATGCCCGTGAACGTGGCCTGGACGTTCAGGAAAACGAAAAAGGCGTAATGATCGTCGCGCTGAACGAAGAAGGCGAGCCCGTTTCGCTTGACGAAATCCCCAAAGAGCGCCGCGCCGAAGCCGAAGATGCATTTGAAGAAGTCGCCGAAGAAGCCCGCAAGACACTGCTTTCGACCCGCGATCTTGAAGAACAGATTTCCGATACGCTTGATGCGCTTCGCCGCGGGGCCGCAAAGGTCGTTCTGAAGCCGCGCATTCGCAAAATCCGCGACAAATTCACCGCGCCGGGAATGAAGGCGTGGTTCGAAGCGCTTGAAAAAGACATTCTGGATAATATCGACGCGTTCGAAGAAGCCAGCGACCAGCCCGCCATCGACAGCGGCGATGGCAAAATGCCCGAAACCGTCGATGACCGTTATGCGGTCAATCTTCTGATCGACCATTCGCGCGACAAGCATCCCGATGTCGTTCTGGAACCAAGCCCAAGCTATGATAACCTGTTTGGCCAAATCCAGTACCGCCCGGTAGCCGGTGGCATGCACCCGCATTTCAGCCTGATCAAGCCAGGTGCCCTGCATCGCGCCAATGGCGGCGTTCTGGTTTTACGCGCGGAATCGCTGGTCGAACACGAAGACAGCTGGGCGTTCCTGAAAGCAGCCCTTCGTGATGGCGAAATCCGGATCGAGGAAACCCATAAATCCGGCCCACCAACTGCCGGTGCACCGGAACCGCGTCCCATCCCGCTTGACGTCAAGGTCGTAATCGTCGGGGCACCGAAATATTACTACACCTTCTTCTCGCTGGATGTTGATTTTCGCAACCATTTCCGGGTGAAGGCCGACATCGATGCCGACATGCCCGCCGCAGGTCGTAACATTTCGATCTATACCGGGTTACTGCGTGATTCTGCATTGTCACGTACCGGCATCCCGCTTGATAACGGGGCCATTCGTCAATTACTGGGGCAGGCAGCACGCTGGGCCGGGGAACGTGACAAACTGACAGCCCAGATCGAGCGGGTCGAAGACGTCGCAATCGAGGCCGGCGCCTTGGCCAAGACCGACAAACGCAGCAGCATCCGTGCGGCCGATGTCAGACGCGCCATCGAAGAACGCCGCCACCGCAATAGTCGCCTTGAAGACCGGTCGCATGAACGGGTTCAACGTCGTGAAATCCTGATCGACAGCTATGGCGCGGTTGTCGGCCAGGTCAACGCCCTCACCGTTCTGGATTATGGCGATCACGCCTTTGGCCTGCCCGCCCGTGTTTCTGCCCGGTCCTATGTTGGCAGCCTTGGGGTTTTGAATATCGAACGCATGGTCGATATGTCAGGCCCGCTCCAGCAGAAATCGGTCATGACCATCGAAGGTTTCCTTAAATCCCGATTTGCGCAGGAATTCCCCCTATCCTTTGCCTGTAACGTGACGTTCGAACAGAACTATGGCGGGATCGAAGGTGATTCGGCATCCATGGCCGAACTTTGCGCGATCATTTCGTCAATTTCCAACATCCCGATGCGCCAGAATGTCGGTGTAACAGGATCAATGAACCAGTTCGGGCAGGCACAGCCCGTCGGGGGCATTTCGCACAAGATCGAAGGATTTTATCGCATTTGTGCCGATCAGGGCTTTACCGGCGATCAGGGTGTGATCATCCCGCTGGCCAATGCGGAAAATGTTGTTCTGCGCGAGGAAGTTGTTCAGGCGATCCGTCAGGGCAAGTTCAACATCTGGACGGTAGAACACATAAACGATGCCATCGAACTCCTAAGTGGCAAGCCATGTGGCGATCACCCCGAAGGCCAGTACACCGCCGACAGCGTTTATGGCAAGGCAATGGAACGGCTGCGCCAGAATGACCGCATCCTGCGCGAACGCCACGCCTTCCCGGCATGGTCGGAACAATAAATGATACCGGCGGCGATATCCCCTGTTCGCGTTCGATACAGATCCAAACTGGCCAGTATCGTGACAGGATGCATTGCCGCCGGTCTTTTTCTGACCGTGGGGCCGGGTCAGGTCACGGCGCAAAATATCGAGACAGCACATCCCGCAAGCAAAGAAATGAAATCTGGTCTGGACGCCATACCGACGGATTTACCCGTTCACACCAGCAGCCCGTCGCCGGTCAACCAACCTTTCAGCCTTCTGCCCGGCACCATCCGAACCGCCCCCGTTTTACTTGAAGACACAGATCGGCCAAGCCTTGCCGAGCAATATCGAATGGAAAAACAGGGTATCAAACGCGCGCCATCGCGAGCCGCAGTAGCAAAACGCACAATCATAGAAAAACCTGCGCCAGCAGTCATCGCCCAGCCAAAATCTGCATCTGCATCCGCGAACACGCCGCATATGACAGTATCGCCTTTAATCCCAGAAACCGGTGCGTCACAGGCATCAACATTGACAGCGACAAGTGTCTACCCCGCCGGGATCGACGGCGCATTTGCGATCCAACTTGGTGCCTTTCGCGATACGATCAGCGCCCAAACCTATTGGGCAAGTTTCATGATCCGGTATCCCGATCTGGCACAATCCCACCCCCGCAACCTTTCAACCACAGATCTCGGAACCAAGGGGACGTTTCATCGGCTGCGCCTTGGCGGGTTTTCTGATATTGCCAGCGCTGAAAAACAATGCCGCCAGCTTTTGGCTGACGGCACGGATTGCTTTGCAACGCATGATCAATAAAGTCGCATTCACGTTGCGTGAATGCGACCGGAAACGGGTCTATTTGGCATCACCGCCCAGCAATACAATCTTGTCAACGATCAGCGTTTCGGCCTCGGTGCAGGTCGTCATCAACGCGCCATGGCCGGTTACCCGAACCTTGTCGCCAGGGCGGAAACTGCTTGCCTTGTTTGCCAGCGCATAAAGGGTGCCGTCATCCGCACGAAACGTGACGCATTCCCTGCCATTATCGGTGATTTCCCCGGTCAGGGTCATGTTTTCTTTCTGAAATGCCGAACATGCCGACATCAACATTCCCGCAGCCAGGATCGCAGCAAACTTGCCAGACACGGCGCCAATTCCTGTTTTCATTATCGTTCTCCTGTGCTCGTGCGGTTTCCTGCCGTCACAAAACCTTACGTTCTTCGTTAATGATGTTGTAACGCACTAGACTTTAAAAAGGATCCTGCGAAACGTTTTACGCGTTTCAATTTGTATTGTCATTGATAACAAGATCAAAGATGAACAACTCGCATCTAGAGCTTCTAAAGAAACTGGCTGACGAGTTTCAACCGCGCACGGATGTCAACATCCGCGCAAATGTTGAAACCGGAAGTTCCGATGCATTTGCAACACTTGTTGATCTTGCCCGCGACATGCAAAGCCGCCTGGACCAGCAGCAAAATCGTATCCGACAGCTGGAACAAATGGTCGAAACCGACGAATTGACCGGTCTTTATAACCGTCGCGGTTTCCTGCGTCGTGTTCGCGAAACCATGGCACGCGCCGCCCGTCACCCGGAAAACGGCATTCTGGTCATTGCCGATCTTGACGGCTTCAAATTGATCAATGATCACCATGGCCATGCCGCTGGCGATGCCATCCTGCGCCATTTCGGCCAAAACCTTCGCACACATACACGCGCTGATGATTTTGTCGCCCGCTTTGGTGGTGACGAATTTGCCATACTGCTGGTCGGCAGCATTCCCGAAGTCGCAGAACGTCGGATAAGTGATCTTGAAAAAGCGACATCGCGCTTCCCGCTAATTTGGCAGGGAGCAGCCCTTCCGATCAGAGCCAGCTTCGGCTTTACGTTCTATGACGGCAAAAGCGACATAACACACCTGTTGCAGCAGGCCGATAACGCCATGTATGCCAACAAGCATGCAAAACGCCCCGCCTCCGAAAGCAGTCACAACGCTGCCTGACCATAATCGCAGTGGCACTTTCAGAACCTGAATCAAAGATCTCTCGCGCACCTTCTGGCACAAAATATCCCGGCTAAATTCCCAAGTTCGGTATTCACCGGCTTTTTTTATTTATTAAGCCCTTTTCCTTCATATTGCCCCATAAGATCGCTATTTAAGAAGAAGATGGCAAATGACTTCGGAGCTCTTCCGAAGCTTTTGGGGGGTAAGGTTGTGATGGTTCTCTTATGACAGACAATATGGGGTATTCGGCGGAAACAAACGACAGGGATCTACTGGCTGCCATGGCGTTTTGCTGGGCGGACATGCTGCTTGAAGTCGACGAGAACGGATACATCCTGTTTGTGGCCGGTGCGACCGAGAGCCTTTTGGGCTGCCCACCGGAACGCTTGATTGGCGAAGCCCTTGAAAAACTGGCTATTCGGACGGAGCGCCCTCTGTTACGCGCCTATCTCCATGCTCGTTCAGGCATCAAACGGCTAGAAGAAATCGATCTTGATTTTCAATTAATCGAAGATAATGGAACGACCTCAGGCAATCCGGTTCCCCTGTCACTAAGCGGCTATATGATTTCCGAACCGATCGGACGTTATTTTATTGCAGCCCGCCATCGCGCCAGCCGCACGCACGCAAGATCCAGTATTGACCGCTTGATCCTTCAAAACACGCTGTCTTCGTTAAACACGGCATCGGAAAAAAACGAACAAAAACATGAAGCTGCGGCAAACTCGATGCCAAGCTACAGCGAAACGCTTGTCGTCTTGGAAAATCTTGCCACTGTTCGCAGCCAAGCAGAAACAAATGCAACCAAAGAACTTGCGGGTTTGATTGGCAGCAGTTCCCGAGACAGAGAAAATAGCCAAAGCCTCTATCCAGAGAACGGCCATCTGGTTAACGAGCCGATGATTGAACTCGAACGCCGGATAGTCGCCTACGCCAGTGCGCTACGTGACGACCTAAAGGATGCCGATGCCGATTGCGACGGCGTTTTGAATACTGACGTCTCATCTCAGGGCCTGAGCCCTGACGCCCGCAGTTCAAGTAATTCAGGGCCAACCAACGCCAAAGATCTGTTTGGAAGCGACTATGACCTTGCCAGTGGTTTGCATCGGCAAACACACGCTATTGATGCGCAAACCGACAATGTCGAAAAAGAAACCAACCTGACGCGTGCTATCGCTTATGCGCTTAACCGCATACAGCACCGAGGTGATTCTGATGTATCGGCCGAACGTCTTTCTGCAAGCTTGCCGCATCTTATTCAGGAAACGCTGAAATCGGTTCGGGCATTTCGCGAAATTGTGCAGAACGGATCCTTTGCCGTCGCATTGCAACCTATCGCACATCTCGAAAGCCTTGAAATGCATCACTATGAAGCATTGGCAAGGTTCCATGACGGTGGCAGCGCACTTGCCGTTGATCAGATCATTCATTTTGCCGAAGGCACCGGGCTGATTACCGAGTTCGATCTGGCGATGTGCCAGAAGGTACTTGGCCATATCACGCTCGAACCTGATCGCGTAACTCATCCTGTTGCCGTCAATTTATCCGGACACTCCCTTGAACAGCAGGATTTTCTACCTGCACTTGAACAAATTCTGGATCGGTATGATGTTGATCCAGCAAAAATCATGTTCGAGGTAACCGAAACGTCGCGCATTCGGGGACTTCGTGATGTGAATGAAGACTTGCAGCGCCTGCGCGCCCGTGGACACCTTGTATGTCTTGACGACTTTGGGGCGGGCGCCGCCAATTTCGAATACCTGAGCGCGCTTGATGTCGACATCATCAAATTTGATGGTGGTGCGATGCGAACAGCATTGGCCAAACCCAAGGGCCGCGCCTTTATCAAAGCCACAGCCCTGCTTTGTCGCGACCTTGGCATCCACACAATTGCGGAAATGATTTACGACCAAACCAGTTTTGAATTGGTTCGCGATCTGGGCATTGATTATGGTCAGGGATATTATCTTGGTGCACCTGTTACTCTTGCTGATATCCGCGCCGGATCGTCAGACACCACAAGCGCCACAAACAGGGGGCAAGAATGAACCGGGCCCATAACGAAGCTGAAAAAACGATGCCTGAATATGGTCCAACCACAGCAAGGCAAGCATTCATACTTGATCCCCAGACGATGGCTAACGCGGAAGCTCCTGTTCTGGTCATGGAAAAAAACGGCACGCCGATTTTCGCAAATAAAAATGCAAAGAGTTTTGCAGACGGTATCCGCGACGGACTTTTTCCCGAAATCAACCAGCTTATCCTGCAGGCGGCTATTACACCGGGCGGAGTTGTCGAGTTACTGACTTTCGAAGTTCAGGGCGGCACCGCGACATTGGAACTTACCGTATTACCAATGGCGGATGACCGACTATTATTACTTCCACGAGACGTCAGCATGGATCGCAATCTGCGTGAAGCATTGATTGATTCGCGCCAGCGTTACCGCGACATTGTTGAAGTATCCTCTGCCTTCGCATGGGAAACCGACGATACCGGCAAATTCATTTTCGTCTCGCCGCGTGGGGCACTTGGCTACAAAGCCGAAGAACTTGTCGGACGGTCCCCACTTGATTTCCTGCTTGATACTGCAGATCAGGATAGCGAAATCGTATTTCGAAGCCAAAAGGCCGCTCGAGATGTCCCGGTCTGGCTCAAACGCGCCAATGGTAATGCCGCTTGCCTGGCCGTTTCCTCAACCCCGGTTTATACACGTGATGGCCGATGGACCGGGACACGCGGCCTTGCCCATGACATTACGGAACAGCGCCGCCGTGAAGGCGAAGTTGCAACCGCGCGAAATCGTGACCGACTGATGACCTATATCGTGCGCACTATGCGCGATGAAATCGACCCAACCCTTGTTCTCAAAGGTGCCGCCGAAGCCAGTGCCCGTGCATTGGCCTGTGCCGGATGTGCAATTTTTCGTCGGAACGAAGATACCAACAAGATCGAAATGGTTGCCTGTCACGGTCGTCAAGACATTGAGCTTATCTCTAATCAGGCCTTGAACCAACTTGGCAAAACCGACGATGTTTTCGAAGCAGAAATCGAAAGCTATCGCGTTCTTGCTCATCACTCCCACTATCATCAGCGGGTGAATGGTGCAGTGATATTTATCTTCAATGCCGATCACCCCGTCCCAAATGAAGGCGAACGCGCCATTATGTCGGAGGTCTCGGATCAAATCGGCATTGCAATCGAACAGGCCGCACAACATGATCGTATTGTCACCCTGTCGCGAACTGATGGCCTCACCGGCCTTTTGAATCGGCGTGCCTTTTTCGACGAACTCGGTCGCCGTCATGCCCGACTGCTGCATGACGACATGCCTGCCGCGCTGATGTATGTTGATATGGATAACTTTAAACTGGTCAACGATGTGCACGGGCATCAAACTGGTGACGAGGCTATTCTGGCACTAACCCGTATCCTTCTGGACAACACCCGCCCGGTTGATCTGGTCGCGCGCCTTGGTGGGGATGAATTTGTTGTCTGGCTGGATGGTGCAGATAAGGAAACAGCAGCAAAACGCGCACGTATACTGCTGGAAAAAAGTACCGCCTTGTCCTCGTTCTCTGGCGCCAAAGATCGGCCGCTCGGCATTTCTGTCGGCATTGCCGTACGGGATGCAGCATCCAAAGAACCGCTTGAACAGCTTGTGCTTCGCGCCGATCAGACCATGTATCAGGTGAAAAAACACGGCAAAGGCAGTTTCGGCATTGCCGCCCCTCCCGGATCGGATGAACCGGCAAAAATAGAAAACCAGGAGACACCCCGATGAAGGGCTTTTTGCAGCGGGTCTTCACCAAACGTCGGGAAACCCCGATCACGTATGATGAAGCCAAGGATATGGCAGCCAGCCCGGATGCAAATGTGCGCGGGGTACTGGCCCAGCGCCACGATACCAAACCCGAAATCCTGTACTATCTTGCAAGTGATGCGGATTCCCAGGTGCGGCGTCATATTGCAGCAAACCAGGCAACCCCGGTACAAGCCGACGTCCTGCTGACAGACGACAAGGATGATAGCGTTCGTGGCAGTCTGGCCGAAAAGATTGCCAATCTGTCAGCCGGACTGACACCCAACGAGTCGGACAAGCTGCGCCGCATGACCTACGAGGCGCTGGACAAGCTTGCCCGTGATCAGGCCGTCCATGTCCGTCAGGTGATTTCCGAAACGCTCAAGGATATCGCCAACGCGCCGCAACCGATCATTCAGCAATTGGCACGCGATACGGAAAGTGTCGTGTGCGGACCAGTTCTGCAATATTCGCCGGTTCTGACCGAAACGGACCTGCTTGAAATCATCGAAGGCAGCACAGGGCGCGGATCGCTAAGCTTTATTTCGCGCAGACGCAATGTCGGCGAAAAACTGGCTGATGCGATTGCGGCAAGTAGCGATAAGGACGCGATTTCGCACCTTCTGGGCAATAAATCGGCGCAAATCCGCGAAGAGACGCTTGATCAGCTGATTGATCGTGCCCCGGATTATCCCGAATGGCACAAGCCATTGGTTGAACGCCCGCAACTGCCACCAACAGCGGCCGGGAAACTGGCGCGATTTGTGGCCGAAAGCCTCATCAGTGTGCTTGAACGTCGTAAAGACCTGAAAAAGGAACAGCTGGAAGCCGTGCGTGAAGTGGTCAATCGCCGCATTTCGTCAGGCGAATTTGACAAACGCGACGAAGTCCCGGTTGAAACCCGCAAGGCCAAGCAAAAAGAGGCCGAAAAGAAAGTCGCCGCCAAGGCAGACGGCGCAGCGGGCGAAGAGGAAGAAGAATCCTCTTACGAAAAGGCCTTGGCCCTGCACAGCAAAGGCAAACTCACCGACAAGGAAGTTGCCAAGGCATTGGCCGCCAATGATGTCAAACTGGCACGTGCAGCCTTGGCCGTGCTTGCCGGAATTCCGCCAGAAGCGGTAAGCAAGGTCCTGAATACCCATTCGGCCAAGGGGGTTGTATCGTTGGCATGGAAGGCCGGCCTTTCAGCCGAACTGGCCGTTAAAATTCAGGTCAAACTCGGTCATGTTCCGCCCGGTCAGACGCTTAATCCCCGTGGCGAGGCATATCCCTTAAGCGAAGAAGACATGAAGTGGCAGCTTGAATTCTTTACCGGTATGGCAACGGTCGGCCTACGCTAAACCCTACCGGCCATACCCGCCCGCGATCAGGCCGAACGCAGCATTGATATGTGGGCGATGCCATCTTCATAGAAAGCTTCGCCGAACTGCATGAAGCCAAGCCCCTCGTAGAAGTTTTTAAGATACAGCTGGGCATTCAGAAAAATGCCCTTACCCGCAAAGGTGTCTTCGCAGGATGCAATGGCCTGCAACATCAGTTTACGGCCGATCCCCTGCCCGCGCAAATCCGGGCTTGCCACAACACGGCCAATCGCCGGATGGCTGCCCTGTGCGGAATGGTCCGGATCTATACCGGGTGCGACAATACGTGCGGCGGCCACCACCTTGCCATCAAGCAATCCCAGAACATGCTGACAAAGTGGATCCAATCCATCAATATCGGGAAAAAGACATTCCTGTTCGATGATGAAAATCTGTTGCCGCAACTGCAAAAGGTCATGGACCAGACGCGGCGTCATATCGTCAAAGGCACAATGAACCCATTGCAGGGGTGATGATGAGGCGGACATGGCGGCAACTTTCATTTCCGGACGTGGCCGGTGCGGTTCTTGTGGTTATTTCGCGGCCAGATTCTCGATATGATAGATAAACACACCATCCTCCTGTGTCGATGACAACAGACGGTTTCCTGTCATATCACAAAAGGATTTCATATCTGCAACCGATCCCGGATCCGTTGCCAAAACCTTTAGAACGCCGCCACTGGGGACATCGCGCAACGCCTTCTTTGCCTTCAGCACCGGCATCGGACAGATCAGCCCGCGGGCATCAAGAACAAGGTCGAAAGGGTCTTCTGGAGTAAGCGACATGAAAAACCTTACAAAAATCGGGATAATAACCGCCAATCCGTGAATTGGCGATTGTTGCATTTGCACAATATGTTAGACTGATTTTCCAGAATCAATCAAACGCTGATGCCCGCCCGCAATGCAAATCTATCTGCCTATTGCCGAGATGTCGGTAAACATTTTTCTGATATTGGGGCTTGGCGGCGGCGTCGGATTTTTGTCCGGATTGTTCGGCGTTGGCGGCGGATTTCTGATCACGCCGCTTTTGATTTTTTACGGAATCCCCCCTGCAGTATCGGTTGCCACCGCGGCAAACCAGATCGTTGCGTCCTCGGTTTCCGGGGTCTTTGCCCATTGGCGGCGCGGCAATGTCGATCTTAAAATGGGCCTTGTGCTGCTTGCGGGTGGTATTGCCGGATCGACCGCCGGGGTTTGGGTCTTTGCCTGGTTGCGTTCCCTAGGCCAGATCGATTTGGTCATTTCACTTTGCTATGTGATCTTTTTGGGAATCATTGGCGGCATGATGCTGATCGAAGCATCGCGCGCCATTTTCCGTACCCGACGCCGCGGCGGTCAGCTCCGCCGCACTAAAAAGCACCAGCACAGCTTCGTGCACGGTCTTCCACTTAAAATGCGGTTTTATCGCTCGGGCCTTTATATCAGCGCATTACTGCCGCTTCTTGTCGGGCTCTTTGTTGGATTATTGACGGCTCTGATGGGGGTTGGTGGCGGGTTTGTCATGGTTCCGGCCATGATCTATATACTTGGCATGCCGACCAGTGTCGTTATCGGGACGTCGCTGTTCCAGATCATTTTCGTGACTGCCAACGTTACTTTCCTGCAATCAATCCAGACACAGACCGTCGATGTCGCCCTTGCCATCCTGCTTTTGATTGGCGGGGTCATCGGGGCGCAATTTGGCGCGCAATTCGGATCGCGGCTTAAGGCAGAGCATTTACGCGCAATGCTGGGGCTTCTGGTGCTCTCGGTTTGTCTGAAACTTCTGTTCGATCTCGTGATCACGCCGACCGAACTTTATTCCGTTGCGCCGGAGAATTTGTAATGCACAAATCGGGCGCGATCATCCGCACACTGCTTGCCGTTGCAGCGGTGCTGGCTATGACCACGCCTGACCGCGCGCGTGCTGATGCGCTGGTTGTCGATCTCTCCAACCATCTGGTTGCCATCACCACCGGATTTACCGGCACAGATGTCCTGTTATTTGGTGCCGTGCAAAGCGAAGGCGATGTAATCGTGACCGTCAAGGGCCCCGATCAGGATATGGTCGTGCGGCGCAAGGAACGTAAAGTCGGCATATGGGTCAACAGCGAAAGTGCCACTTTCCGCAATGTGCCCGCCTATTATGCCAGTGCGTCGAACCGGCCGATGGAAATCATCGCTAATTCCCAGCTTTATAACGATTACCGTATCGGGCTTGAACATCAGCGCTTTGTCACCGAAATCGATGACAAGGACCGCAACAGCAGCGATTATCGCGATGCGCTGCTGCGTAACATGCGCGCGGCCGGACTTTTCAATCAGCGGCCCGCCAAAATCAGCTTCCTGTCCAACCAGCTTTTCCGGACTGATATCCATTTTCCGGCAAATACGCCGACTGGTACCTACACCATCAATGTCTATCTGATCCGGGATGGTCGCATTGCCAGTGTTAAAACAACACCGCTGGTCGTATCAAAAACCGGCGTAAGCGCCGAGGTTTATGACTTCGCCCATCGTTATTCGGCACTTTATGGCATCATCGCCGTCATCATTGCGATCGGTGCCGGCTGGATCGCAAGCGTCGCCTTCCGCAAACGCTAATCCGGGCTCCAATCACTGATTGAACTTTTGCGAACGGTCCCTTTCATCTGCGGATTTTCGCACATGCACCATCGCGTTTTGCAGTTGCGTAAAGATATTTTCTTTGCCGGAATGCTTGAAAAATAACTTGGAAACAGGGCTTGAATTACGGCAAACTTTGTCTGTCCGGCTTGATTGCGCCTCGCCCCGCACGTTGGTGCCCATTCACCCGGAACCCATTTTATTCAGGACAGGACGACATGAATTCATTTGATGCCGACCGCGAACTGCGCGCTGCCACCACGGACCGCACGTTCCTTGTTGTGGTCGACGACAGTGACGAAATGACCAAGGCACTCCGCTATGCCTGCCGCCGTGCACAGCATACCGGCGGACGCGTCGCATTGCTAAGTGTGATCCAGCCAGCCGAATTTCAGCACTGGATGGCTGTTGGCGATCTGATGCAGGAAGAAGCCCGCGAGAATGCGGAAACACGTGTCAACGAACTGGCCGCCTATGTCCATGAACAAACCGGCTCCATGCCGCTTCTGTTCATCCGGGAAGGACGTCTGAAAGACGAACTTCTGAATTTGCTCGACGAAGAAGAACAGATTTCCATTCTGGTTCTGGCCGCAGGCACCAACAGCGACGGCCCCGGCCCGCTGATCACGGCTTTGACCAACCGGGATGTGGTAGGTCAATTGCGCCTGCCATTGACCATCGTGCCAGCGGCCCTGTCAGAAGCCGATATCGACGCGCTCAGCTGATCGCACGCCAGACAACGCATAGCCCGGCTTTTTGCGTATTGATATCAACAGGCTTATCAAACGGCGCGATCTTCAAGGAAGTTCATATAGGTTTCAAAAGACGATCGTTGCCCAAACAGGACATGGGCACGATTACGAATGGCCTGTGAGACGACCGAACGTCGCCGTTTATCCGTTGCCAGTGTCAGGGCGGTTTCAACGTAATCTGCGGAATGATAGGCAACGCAATCAAAAACCGAAATCTGGCGATAACAGGTATGGCTACGCCGTGATCGCGCCCCTTTGCCCGGCAGGGTCACAAGCGGCACACCAAGGCCAAGGCAATCAAATGCCAGCATCGCATCATTCCATGCCGGACTTTCAAGAACCACATCCACCGCACACAGCAGGGAATGAAGATCTGCACGACTATGTACCGAAACAAACCGCATGCGTCCGGCGACATCGGCATAGTTAAGAGCAAACCGCCGCCCCCAAGCCGCGTCCCAGCTATCGCGTTCCGGTGCGATCAGCAAAAGTTCGGCGGTTTCATCAAGACGCAGGATTTCGGCAATCAGCGGATCAAAATCAGCCGTCAGAACATCAAGCGGCTGCGGGCAAAGATAGGTATTCCGATCCTGATCAATCCGCCAGCGGCGCTGCAAATCGCCCGGCGGCAAGGTGATCTCATCGGGCCGTGTTGCGTTGACAAACAATCCGGGCAGACGGATCAATTCCTCGCTAAAGCGGGTTTCACCGCCCGCGGTTTCCCAATCCTCAGCAATCAGGTGGCAGTCAATATTTGCAAGCCCGGTCGTCGCGGCAATCCCGCCACCGGCAATTTGCAACGGTGCCAGCCGCCAGCTTGCCAGCAGCATCGTATAAGCATCGGCCTGCGGATCGGCATAATGCAAAACATCAAGATCAAGGCCCGCGATCACCCGCGCCGAATGCAACGGATCAAGTGGCAATGGCACCACCAGATCGGCCTCGGCATCAATACGGGCGGTTATGTCATCTTCGCCCAGTGGCGGACGGATCACGGTAATATCGAAACGATCCCGATCAATCGCCCGGACCAGCCCCGAAATCCACCGGCCAATACCGTTGTCGCGCATATTGGCTGACACAACACCAAGCCGAACCTTGCCGCCCTTTGGTCTGGTTCGCGCCGCAACATGGGGTACGTCATACCCCGAAACCAGCCGTTCCCAATAATGACCAACCGCGCGCAATTGCGCATCGCCTTCGGGACGAAGCGCCGCACGCCATACCGGCGGGAACCGTGTCAGGGTAATCGGATCGATCAGGTCACTTTGGCCAAGATCAAGGTCCAGATCATCTTCATCAAGCGTATCATCGAGAAGATCACGAACAACTTCGTCATTCTGGGCTGCCAGATCGGCCGGAACCGGCGCAAACAGTAATCGGCGGGCCGTTCGGAACAACGCCGTATTTTCCCCGATGGCAATCTTGCGATCAATGGCGTTCTGCAAAACCGATTGGGCCGATGCCGCGTCGCCTTCTTCGGCCAGCTCGACCGCCAGCCGGAACACAGCATCATCGCCACCACCCGCACCAATCGACGCCCCAAATCGCTCGACGGCTTCGCTGTGACGTCCGGCAAGGCTTAATGCCTCGCCCATCATCAAAAGAAGTTCGGGATCGTTGGGATTTGCGTGCAAAAGTGCTTCAAGCGCACCAATCGCATCTGTCCCCTGCCCGGTCCGCAAATACAGCAGTGCCAGCGTACGCCGCGCCCCGGCATCCTGCGGATCAAGTGCCAGAACCTGACGCAGGCAATGCAGCGCCCCGGCAAACTGTCCCAGACGGAAAAGCGCATCGCCATAAGCCGTCAGGGCGCGCTGATGTCCCGGTTGCAGTTCAAGGGCACGCAAAAGGGGTTCGGATGCCGAAACCGTTCGCCCCTGATCAAGCCGGATCTGCCCCATAAGTACAAGTGCATTGACGATATCATCACGCAGCCTGAGCGCGGTTGTGCAGGATGCCTCTGCCCCGGCGACATCCCCCATGGCATACTGGCATGCCCCAAGATTGGCATGGATTTCGGCAACATCGGGTGCCAGTCGAAGGGCCAGCATGTAGTTTTCATGCGCCAGTTCAAGTTCATCAAGCTGGCGATAGGTATTGGCGATATTGCAATAAAGTGCAGGGGAATCGGGGCATAGGCGAATCGCGCGCTTGAACGCACCAACGGCTTCGCGCAATTTTCCGACTGCCTTTAACGCCTGCGCATGATCGTGCTGGATTTCGGCGTTATTGGCATCCGCTATTGCAGCCCGGCCCATGCGTTCGGCAGCAATATCACCATTACCCTGTTTCATCGCCACCAGACCGGCCAGATGCATGGCTTCTGCCGCCTGCGGATAGGCAAGCGTCATCTTGCGGCAGGCGCTTTCTGCCTCCGCCAGTTGACCCGTTTCAAACAGGTCGATTGCAAACCGGAACATCTCGCCAAGATCAGACAAGGATCGTATCGCCACCCGAGAGTTTGTTTAATCCGCCACCATAGGCGCCAAGCGTTAACAAACCACGTCTTTGCCACAAAATATGGGTTCTGACTATGGCAAGCACACACAAAAAACCACCCGGCCTGACAAGACCGGATGGCGAAGTTTGTCACCACGCCAAAAAGCATGATGTGGGGGTTATTCGTCAAGCCTCGTGGCTGAAGTAACGACCGAAACGGTTGGCAAGGAAATCATCAAGCGAAACCTGTTCCTGCCGGATATATCCCTTGCCCGCCAGCTTCCCGGTCAGAACCATATCCATCACCGCACAAAGCCCGGCCGACGTCGTGATCTGGATCGCCGACCAGTTCCTACCACCGATTGCCGTGCCATGAACCTTGCGGATAAAGTTTTCCTCGCAAAGCTCGCCATCGCGGGTACCAATTGCATCGGCAAAAATCACGATCACGTCCTGACTTGTGATCGGCAGCGACTTTTCAAAGATTTCCTTCATCAGATCAGGGCGTTTGCCAAGCCCAAGGTCTTCGATCAGGATTTTCAGGATTTCCTGATGCCCGGGGTAACGCACGGTCTTGTAGTCAAGGTTTTCGACCTTGCCTTCCAGCATGTCACAAAGCGCACCGACCCCGCCCGATGTATTGAATGCCTCGTATTCGGTGCCATCGATGGTGAAACGCTCATATCCTTCAAGCGGCAGAACCTCGATCCGCTTGCCCTTGTGGATGGCTTCGCACGGGTTCAGATATTCGTTGATCAGACCATCTGTCGACCATGTCAGGTTGTATTTCAACCGGTTGGTCGGGTTTTGCGGCAGGGCACCGACACGAAGACGCAGGTTCTGAACGCTGTCAAACCGCTTGAACAGATCATGTGCCGCAATCGAAATAAAGCCAGGTGCCAAACCACATTGCGGCACAAACGCCCCATCGGCATCCTTGGCAATATCACGAATGGCACGGGTGGTTTCAACATCTTCGGTGACATCAAAATAAGATGCGCCAACACTGCGCGCCGCACGCGCAATCGCGACATTAAGGTAAAACGGACAGGTCGACAGGATTGCATCATGGCCTTTGGCCACTTCCGTCAATGCCGCCTCGTCGGTGACATCAACCTTGACCAGCGTTGCCGCATCATCCTTGGCACAAATTTCAAGCATATGCCCGTTGGAATCCACCAGAGTCACCGCATATTCGCCACTTTCACGCAGCATGACAGCAGCAATACGACCAATTTTACCTGCCCCAAGGATCAGAACTTTTTTCATTTCAGCAAACTCCCATTTTGACGCCTTTGACCGCATATGATGCGTGGCCCCGCCTGATTATGGCCCTGATAACGTTATTGTTATGCTGTCTTGATGGTCTTCCGCTGGACTGCCGGTTACAACCCGGCGATACTGTCATTTCTCATGATTTAACCATTAAAATCACGGGCTACACCGATGAAACGCAACATTGATGACATTGATCGCCGCCTGATCGCCCGGCTGCAACAAAATGCCCGCACCCCGATTGCGGTCCTTGCGCGTGATGTCGATCTGTCACGAAGTGCTGTTCAGGAACGCCTTGAACGCCTTGAAAAGGCAAAGGTCATAACCGGATACACAATACAGCTTGGCGAACAAGCACGGGCGCTTTTGCTTGCCGAAGTCATGATACAGGTCGAACAGAAACAGTCCGCCGGGGTGGTCGGCGCGCTTCAGAAAATAACCCACTGCATTCGATGCCTTGCAATTTCCGGTGAATATGACCTTATCGCCGAAATTGCCGCCGACACATCCGAAGAACTTGATACCGTTCTCGATCAAATCGGTGCCCTGCCCGGAATTAAACGTACGGCAAGCTCAATCATCCTTTCCACGAAATTTGATAGACGATAAACTGCCCCCCGGGTTGGGGAGCCTCTGTTCGGGAATTTTCAAAAAATTGGCTGAAAAACGCAGATATTCCGTCCTGACTGTTCTGCTTGCCGGGTTTTCTGTCACCAGCATTCTTGGTGTCGGTATTGCCCTTTATGTCGGACTTGGGGCCGCCTATCAAAACACCCGCAACCTTTGGGTCATGCTTAGCGATCTGGACCTGACATCGGTCCAGCGCACCATGCATGAACGGATGGAAAATGTGGGTAAACGTGCGGTCTGGGTCGCCGACCAGGTGGCAAGTGGCGCTCTGGATCCAAGCTTTCAGTATGGCTGGAACAATGCGATGCGCGCACTTTCGGCGTCGCAAATCGATGTGATGGCCTATGGTCTGATTACCGGCGACCGCCAGTTTATCGGCTATAATCCCGAAAATATGAGCGAAATACGCCGTACGCTGCCCAGCGATGATGTTATTTTTTCAGAACTGGCGCATTTGCGCGGACCAACGGTTAATCACACCGGTTTTCCAAGATGGGACCCCTATTTCAAGCAGACAGTGATTGCTGATTGGATTCCATTGTTTGCGGATGGCCGCTACGTCGGAACATTCATCCAGTATCTGTCACTGTCAAACCTGTCCAACAGCCTTATCCGTGGGCGCGAGGACTTGCCGGGTGTTCCGTTTATCCTGATCGCCGGAAACCGTGTCATGGCCCATCCACGTCTTCGTGAATGGGGCGATAGCGCTGCATCTGCACTGGTAAATGGCGCGGATATCGCACGCAGCCCGATTCCCCTTCCGACGATCAATGATATCGGTGATCCGGTTCTGGCCAATATAGGCAAGTCCGAGTCCATTGATATTGGCGATGAGAGCAAAAAACGCCCCGAGGCCAAAAACCTTCGCCTGTCCGGCCTTGATCTTGATGGCCGCTATTCGATGATCGTCACCAAACAAATGATGAATACCCCCTTCTCGCCGATCATCATCGGGATCCATTTCGAAGAAGAACTGTTTGATGACGAATGGAACAGGCTGGTTCTGGCATCGGTGATGGGGGGGACTGTTTTGCTGCTATCAATCATCGTTGCCGTGATCATTGCCCGTCACTTTACCAAACCGATCCGCCGTTTTGCCGCTGCCGCCCGGGCATTTGAGGAAGATGGCATCGAAAATCACGATTTCCCCGACCTTAAAGGCAGCCGTATTCGCGAATATGACGATGCCGCACGATCATTCAATCACATGATCAAGGCCGTCCATGACCGCGAACGGATCAGCAGCCTGTTTGGTAAATTCCTGCCGGCCTCCATTGCCCGCAAACTTCTGGCATCGGGAACCGATTCCGGGGTTCTTCCGCCGCAGCAGTGCGAGGCAACTGTCCTGTTTGTCGATATCGAAGGCTTCACGACATTATGTGAAGAACTTGAACCGCAACAGATCATCTCGATGCTGAATGCCTATTTTGATTGCGCGACCGGCATTATCGAAGAACATGGTGGCATCATTACCCAGTTCCAGGGTGACGCAATTCTTGCGGTATTTAACGCCTTTGATGAATTGCATGACCATGCCGATGCGGCCCTTGATTCGGCCCTCGCCATTCAGCATGCCGTCGAAACCCGCCAGTTTGACGGACTTTCCATTCATTGCCGCTGCGGGGTGAATACCGGGCGCATGATCGCCGGGAATGTCGGTGCAAGTGCCCGCCTGTCCTTTACCGTGCACGGCGATGCCGTTAACACCGCATCGCGGCTTGAACGGGAAAACAAGGAACTGGGAACCCGCATCCTTCTATCAGACAGCACCCGCGATCTCCTTTCCGATCCCGAGCGGGTGGTAAAAGCCGGACAAATCCAGTTGCGTGGCCGTCATACCGAAACTCTAATCTATACCTGCCGGAATTGAGCCGCGCGATATTCTTTTCATTGCGTTCAATCATCAGTAAGCTTTGCCGATAACCCGGAAAGACAAACCGGGCCATTGGGGGCATACGGGGAATATGATGACCAAACGCAGGGGGCGTTTTTCGATACTTGGCGTATTGCTGGGCGCGTTTTTTATTACCAGCGTACTCGGTGTGGGGCTTGCACTTCGCCTTGGCCTTGATACGGCTTATGACAACACCCGCAATCTATGGATTGCGATGACCCATGCCGACCTGAAAGATGCGCAAAATGCCATGCGCAACCGGATCGAACGGATGCAACGCCGCAATATCTGGGTCGCCCGCGAAGTGGCAAATGGCGATCTTTCACCCGATGACACTGCCATCTGGGACAACACCTTGGCGGCCCTTGTGACCAATGAAACCGACGTCACAGCGATCGGGCTTCTAACGCCAGAAGGTCGTTTCCGGGGCTATACTCCAAAGACAGACAAACCTTTTTCCGGCAAAGCCGACGCCGAAGAAGATATCATCGCCAGATCCCTGATCGCCTATGGACCAAGCCAAAGCATCACACAGTTTCCGCGCTGGAACAGCCTGGTCAATCAGGTCGTGATCACCGAAATGATCCCGCTGTTTCAAAGGGGGGAATATATCGGATCGCTTGTGCAGCTTGTATCACTTGGCGATTTTTCACGCGATCTGAAAACAGACCCGACAGAGGCCGGACGCACACCATTTGTCATTGTCAATGATCATGTCATTGCCCATCCCGCCCTGTCCGACTGGCATCAGATGCACCCGCCTGCAAATATTGGAACCGATGATGTTCTTGGCGTCCTGCCCCGTATCGACGACCTTGCCGATCCGGTTCTTGCGCAGATAGACCAGTGGCAGACATTTGATTTCAAAGACGACCGAACACCTGATGGAACCAATGGCTCGACGGCCTCTGCACTGGAAACCGCGGGCGGATATCACGTTATCATCACCCGGAAATTCGAAGAATCGACAAATCTTCCTATTCTGATGGGCATGCATTTTGATCCGACCGTTTTTAACCGCGAATGGGAACGGCTTAATCTCGCGACACTGATCGGAACAGCAATCATGGTTCTTGCGATCATACTGGCCGTCATGATCGCGCATTATTTCACGCGCCCGCTTAAACGGTTCTCAGCCGCAACAAGGCAACTTGAAACCGGCATGCTTGACGATCTGCCGATCCTGCCCGGCAGCCATATCATCGAATTTAACGATGCATCACGATCATTCAACAATATGGCCATCACCCTGCGTGACCGCGAACGCATCGGACGGCTGTTTGGCAAATTCCTGCCAACGGCCATCGCCCAGCAATTGCTGGCCTCTGACGATGATACCGGCAATATCCAATCCCGCCAGTGCGAGGCATCCATCCTGTTTGTCGATCTGGTCGGCTTTACGACCCTAAGCGAAAAGATCACCCCACAGCGGATCGTCACCATCCTCAATGCCTATTTCGCCAAGGCAACGGCAATCATCGAACAAAATGGCGGCATCATTACCCAGTTTCAGGGCGATGCCATCCTTGCCGTGTTCAATGCCTTTGACGAAGTGCCCAATCACGCCGATGCGGCGGTCCGCACGGCTGTGGCCCTGCAAAAGCTGGTTCACAATGAACTGTTTGACGGCGAAGAACTGCGCTGTCGTTGCGGGATCAATACCGGCCTGCTGGTGGCGGGCAATGTCGGCGCACCGGATCGGCTGACATTTACCGTACATGGCGATGCGGTCAACAGTGCGGCCAGACTGGAAGCCAAGAACAAGGAACTGGGCACACGCATCCTGATCGCAAGCACCACATTCGATCAACTTTCAGACCCGTCACAGGCCCGCCTTGCCGATGAAATTCTGCTGCGCGGACGCAGCGAAACAACCGCTGTCTATACCATTCCGATAGATGGCATTGATTAAGAAAAGGGTTGGCAAGCCGCAAAACACAAAACGCCGCATTGGATAAACCGATGCGGCGTTTTGTAAAACCTGAGAGAACAAGGTACCGGGAATTAACCCTGGCGCGCCTTGAAACGCGGGTTCTTTTTATTGATCACGTATACGCGGCCACGGCGGCGCACGATACGGCAGCCTTTTTCCCGCAGCTTCGCGGATTTCAATGAGTTCCGGATCTTCATAATAGTAAACCTTAGAAACTTGGCCCCTTCGAGGAAGCCGGAAAATAGAAGTACACCCAGCCCCTGTCAACACCTAAAACAGGTTGCAGCGACAGAATTCCGGACAAAGTCCATTCCTTCGTCGCCCGCCGTAGACATGAAACAGGGCAATCACCTGATTGTTGCGTAGAACCGATAAAAGGCTAGCGTTCCGTTTTCAAGCATTTTTACGCGATTCATCCACATTTCCATCTCTGGCACCAGATATGTCAGCACATCCGGGTCCAAACCGCTGTTCTGGATATCTGCCAGCATCGCCATCCAGGCTGCTTTGATATGACTGACATGCACATCCGTCTCGTCTTTGGCGATACGGATATCGAATTTCAGCTTGCCCAACACCTTTTTGTATTGGTCAGCCGTCCATGGAAACGGTTTGAAGTCTTCGTACTTTGCCCAATTGGCCACCTCATCTTCGTGGCCCTCGGACGTCAGGACATAGTCGGTCAACAATATCTGGCCGTGATCACGTAGCGTTTCCGCCACCGAGACCAGCAAGACATCCTTTTTTTCGATGTGGAAAAGATCGCCAAACGAATAAACCACGTTGAAATAGGCTTTGCGCAAATCGGGGTTGGCCGGATCAAAGGCCTGCACCGGGACTTTTTTCTGAACTCCGGCCTGCACGGACCGCTCCATCCCCAGCAACGCCAGTTCGCCATCCCGCTCATAGGCAGTTACCCAGACACCAAGCTTATCGGCAAGCAAACGCGCAACCCCGCCAAGCTTCGCCCCGATTTCAAGGCAGCTCAGCGTCTCGTCAAGTGCAAGCGGCTTTGCCAGTTCCAAGGCATAATCATGACCACCAGGGATCATGATGCCGCGATCAAACAGCTTGGCATAAAGCTTGATTCGTTCCGGTGGCCAGCGACCGATTTCATCATCAAGGTCAAGCTCGCCCAGTTCCGGCTCAATCGGCCGGGCAAGAAACAGGCGCATTTTGTGAAGCCACGCCCGGTAATCATCGATTTCTTTTTGCAGAAGATAATATTCGACCGGGTTGTCATACCCCTGCCAACGCGCACGAAGCTTTGTTGCAAGGCTCAGACTGTGACCTTCGGGCATCACGAATTCCGCCATGTCACCACCATGACCACCATTGTGATCAAGGACATCGCCGTCATGGTCGGCATTGCGTTGCCAGAATTTAAGTTTCAAGGCGGATACTCGCTAAGCGGTTCGCAGATAAGCGGATCAATTCTTGCAAAATATGGCAAATACGCAAAAGTGACAACGTGTTAAGATTTCAATCATATGATCCCAGCATCGATACGAATATAAAGTGAATGTGATTTAACCTGCCCGGCTTCGGGACAATGTTTATGTGCAGGATGCCTTTTCACGAATGAGCCAGGATCACCTCGGGATCTATTATCGCCTGCTGAAAATTGCGCCGGGTGCCAGCGCAAAGGAAATCAAGCTTGCCTACCGCAAGCTGGCATTTGAATTTCATCCTGATCGCAATACAGATATCGACGCCGAGGAAAAATTCAAGGACATCACCGAAGCCTATGAAATCCTGACGGGCGCGCGCAAGGCACCGCCAAACCCATCACGCAACGGTAAAAACGGTACCGGCACAAATGACGGCACAGCCGGCAAACAGCAAAGCGGCCCCTATGGCCCACAGGCCGCCGGTGCCAAAAACGCCAATTCGCAACAACGCACCCGTCAGGGTTTTGCCGGTACAGGGCGCAAGGCCGAAACCAGCCGCGAAAGCGAAGAAGACCGCTTTGCCCGCGCCAACGAAGCATATCGTCAGCAGCAGGAACGCAACGCGGCCCGCAAATCAAACATCCATCCAGGTGCCAAGCGCCACGCAAAAGCACGCGCCAAGCCTGATCAGGCCGGTTTTGTCCGCTGTGCCGTGACAGAAGTCGTATCCGCCCAACCCCGCATGGTTGAATTCACCATTGTGCGCGGTTTTCTCAATTCCCTGAAAATCGAAAAAATCACCGCTAATCTTGCTCCCAAAGGGGCAAAGCGCATGGCGCTTAAAGCCAGTTTCAAAACATGGCTACGCGGTTTCTGGGGCTGGCGCAGCTTTATTCCGGCATGGCGTGCGATCATTGGCAATATGCGGGGTGGGACCCTCCCCCCCGAAGGAAATGCAAAACTTCTGTTCACTCAGGCCACCGCGTTCGAACGCAGCGGCAACAAACCCCTTGCCCGGGCCGTGTTGTTACAAGCCAGTGATTTCATCGGCACCAACCGGTCGGTGCTGGCCGAACAGATCCGCGCTAATCTGCGGCGTCTGGATGACGGCAAGCCCCTTCGCCGGGTCCGTAGCGAATGGAAACAGGCCGGGATGCTGGATGCCCTTTTGCATTTAAGCCCGCTGTTTGTTGCCATTTTCTGTTTGCTGGTGGCGTTTGGCCCCGGACAAGGCTTTGTCAGCCACGATATCCCGCAACTTGTTGCAGACAAGACCAGTGAACTGACGCGCTCCGTCGAAAAGCTGATCGGCGAAGATCGCGATCCCTATTATATCGACCGTGATCTTTTGAACATGCGCGAAGGCCCCGGCATCGAATATCCGGTCATGCGGCGTCTGGCACGCTTCGAAACCGTCTATGTCGACGGACCAAGCGAGGATTTCTGGATTGAAATTGAAACAGCCCTTGGCGAAACAGGGTTCGTCAATCTGGATGCCCTGGTGCCCGGAAGCGGTGCCAAGGCCCGCGATGAATGGTGCGCTACAAACAGTTGCGACTGACCGCAAACACGATCAGTCGCAACAGAAACTCATTTGATATGGCCTGATGGAACCGGTCAGTTCTTGACCGGAATCGCCTTCAGCGCCGCCAGAAGATAATCCCAGAAACGCAGGACACTTGGCACATGGACGCACTCGTCCGGGCTATGTGCGCGTTTGATGGTCGGGCCAAATGAAACCATATCCCAATGCGGATATTTAGAGCCCAATACACCACATTCAAGCCCGGCATGAATGACCCGGATTTCAGGGTCTTTGCCAAACATGTCGCGATGAACCGCTTTCATCATATTGACGACTTCGCTATCGGCGTTCGGTTTCCAACCTGGATAGGCATCGCCCCACTTCACCGTCGCACCGATATTTTCAAACACCGATGTCGCAACCTCGCGCAGGGCATCACGCGCTGAATTGATCGAACTGCGCGCCGAAAGGGTCACATCCGCCTTTCCATCGGCCAGCTTGACAATCGCCAGATTGATCGACGTTTCGACCACACCTTCAACACTGGTGCTCATGGCGTGCACACCATTCGGCGCCCCGACAACCGCGTTATTAAAACGTTTGGAGTCCGTTGCGCTCATCGCTTTTGCGGGCACTTCAGCATCTTTGGCTGCAATGGCAAAGTTCGGCTCGATCACGCCGATTTCGTCTTTGACTTCGGCGGCAAAGGCGCTCAGTGCACCATCAAAGGCCGATGCCTTGTCGGACGGCAGAACAACCGTTGCAAAGGATTCCCGTGGGATCGCGTTACGTGCCGTACCAGCATTGATGGTCACAATCCGCGCACCAAGATCACGAATGGCGGTGCGCAGGAAGCGCGCCATCAGCTTGTTGGCATTGCCAAGGCCCAGAATGATATCAATGCCCGAATGACCGCCCTTAAGCCCGGTCAACGCGATTTCACGCGCGACCTGCCCGCCTTCAACGGCTTCGGGGGTATAGGCAAAACTCGCGACCAGATCGCCACCACCGGCACAACCCACGCAAAGCTCGTACTCGTCTTCGGTATCAAGGTTCAGAAGGATTTCGCCCTTAAGCCGCCCCGGTTCAAGGTTCATCGCACCCGTCAGGCCGCGTTCCTCATCAACCGTGAACAACAGCTCCAGCGGACCGTGTTCAAGACCTTCTTCGGTTATGAACCCCATCATGGCCGCCGCCCCGATACCATTATCAGCACCAAGGGTGGTATTGTCGGCCGTGATCCATTCACCATCCATGATCATACGGATCGGATCGGTATCAAAATTATGGGACGATCCGCTATTGGCCTGGGTCACCATATCGACATGGGCCTGAAGGATGACCATCTTGCGATTCTCGAACCCCGGTTTGGCCGGGACGGAAATCACAAGGTTGCTGCCGCTGTCGCGGAAATGGGCGAAACCCTTGGCATCGGCAATCTTTTCCAGAAGCTGCAAAACGGCTTCTTCCTTGGTCGACGGGCGCGGAGTATCGCAAAGCTTCTGGAAGTTTTCCCAGATTGCGACCGGGGCAATTTTGCTGATCTCATTCACGGTGGCGCTCTCCTGTATCGTTTATTCGCGGCATTTATCGCGGGTGCCCCTGCTGCTTAGCGCATCGGCACCGCAATTTCCAGATCGTCTACGGGTTTTTACGCAACCTAGTGACAAATGATTGGATTGATATCTAGTCGATCCCGACAACATTGCTGCGCCGTTCAAGCAGCAGCACATCGCGCCACTGCCCCTGCATCGGGCCATATCCCATCCGGCCAAATCCGCTACGCTGGCAAAGAATCTCGAACCCGTGTTTTTGATGAAGGGCAACACTGCCAGTATTTTCCGGGAATATTCCGGCCTCCAGCGACCAGAAACCGTTCTGTTCCGAACCACGGATCAATGCGTTCATCAACGCACTTCCGATGCCCCGCCCTTGGCATTGCGGATCGACATAAACCGATACCTCCGCAACACCGGCAAAGGCACAGCGCCCCGAAACAGCAGACAATCCCGCCCAGCCCGTCACCTGACCGGCCTCATCGACGGCAACATACCGGCATTTCGTCAAATGCCCGTTATCCCAGTCGCCCCAGCTTCCGCCGTTTTGTTGAAAGGATGCATGGCCGGATTTCAGTGCCCGGTCATAGATATCGACAACAGCATCACCGTCCGAAGACAGCATTTCACGAATTGTCATCTTTCGCCTGCCCGATTGCGCAAAGCGCGAAGATAGTTCACGGAAATTCAGTTGTCGATATCATCATCGAAGGTCAGGAACCTGATCGTGTCGCGACCGGCTTCCTTGGCGTCATACATCGCGCGGTCAGCCACCAGCAACGCCTGCTCCAGTTCCACAAACTGCCCACGCAGTTCCCCGCCCACAGTTACACCGAAACTGGCCGTGATGGTCACCATTTCGTCCCCTGAAACACCAACCGGGACTTCAATTGCCCGGATCATGTTCCCAAGCCGCTCGGCGATGCGTTTGGTAACCGCCGTGGTTGCCGATGGCAGCAGGACGGCAAATTCTTCTCCGCCCAGACGCACGACAAGGTCATCATCGCGAAGCGCCTGCCGCAAGGTGATGGCGATTTTCTCAAGAACTCTGTCACCGACGGAATGACCATAGGTATCATTGACGTATTTGAAATAATCCAGATCCAGCACGATCAGCCCGAACTGCCAGACTTTTCCTTTAAGCTGACGGATTTCACGAAGCCTGCTGACGGCGGATTCAAACCCGCGCCGGTTCAATGCCCCGGTCAGTGGGTCGGTCGACGCAAGTGCATCAAGATGCTGCTCCTTGCGCTTGTGGCTGGAAATATCCAATGCCGAAACCATCACCCTGCCATCTTCCATCAGGTTCATGCGGATATCGGCATGGTAGCCCGACGGCGTTTCAACACTGTCCACATTGGCGTGCCCATGGCCACTTTTGATCATGGATTCATACATGCCGCACAGAATAGCAATGTCAAAGACAGGACTGTCATCACTGTTGTTCTGCTCTTCACCAAACAGGCGGGCAAATTCACGATTGAAGTTCGTAACATTCTGATGAATGTCAAGCATCGCAACGGCCGATGGCACCATGCGGATGACTTCAGTTACGGCTTCTTCAAGCCCGGCCTTGGTCCGCATCAGGGCTTCGTTCATTTCGACTTCTTCGCGCACATCATGTGCCGTGGTCAGGATGGCCGGGCGGCCGTCATGCCACAAAATCCTCTCGTCGGTCAGATCCCGCCAAACCGTGCTGCCATCATCAAGAACATCGCGCACACGATGACGTTCGCCTTCGCGTTCACCGTGTAAAATATCGGCTACGTGTTTTATCGCTCTTTCACGGTCCGCTTCCGGAATAAAACGCAGGATATGGGGGTTTTCCATGAAGGCACTGGCATTGTCCGCCCCCATCAGGCAGGCAAAGGCATCATTGACATAAAGTGCCGTCATGTCGCGATGGACCATAACCCCGATAAAGGATCGTCCCAGCATGTGATCGACCTGCATGGCCGTCGTGCCATTATCAATCAGCTGTGCAGTGGTCAGAACCGCGTTGTTATCGCCCCATTCGACGGTTTCGTCGCTGATCTCCATCCAGACCGGGGTTCCATCCGTGCGGATGTTATAAACCTTTTTCCAGCCGTGAAACCCTCTGGCGTCCTGAAATTCAGCAACAAGCTTGCTGGCTTCGTAATGGAAACTGGGCGGGATATACTGGCGCAGATCGGGCTCCGCCATGAAATCCTTCACGTCTTTTCGGCCAAGCATTTTCGCATAGGCGTCATTGACATACACAGCGTTCAAATCCCTGTGCACGACAACTCCCACCCGCGACCGCCCGTAAAGACGCGCAATTTCTGTCGGTTCGAATCGCATCAAAGCCCCATCATCCCCGCCAATGCGATCTAACGCGCCATCGTTTCGATTTGGTGGCGTTCATTCCGCGCGCTAATTGATCAAATGCTACACTATATTAAAAATTATTAAAATACGGCACATGCCCTCACACCCTTGCGAATAGTTGCAGTGCAACCTGAACGACTTCGGCTAATCACGCCCTCACGGGAAGCGCGCATCAACCGCAAAGTGGCTCTGCCCTCTTCTCTTCACAAATCTGATGTGAAACCATGAGGTATATGTTGTCGCCAGAATGAAAATTCCAGCACCACCAGCGGACAGAATTTATGAAACACAATAATAATTACGAAATTATCCGTCACAGACGCGGCTGGGATGGCCATTTCAAACTCGATGTCTATGAACTCCGTCATCAGTTGTTTGACGGTGGTCAAAGTGCGGTTCTGCAGCGCGAAGTCCTTGAACGCGGGCATGCCGTCGCGGTCCTGCCCTATGACCCGGTACGTGATGAAGTTGTTTTGATCGAACAATTCCGCCCTGGTGCCATTTCGGTCCATCAGCGTTTCCCTGAAATGCCGCTTTGGCTGACGGAAATTGTCGCTGGCATCGTCGAGGATGGCGAGGAAATGCAGGATGTCGCGCACCGCGAAACCATGGAAGAATCCGGTTGTTCGGTCATCGGCGACCTTGAACTGATTTCGCGCTATTATGTCACCCCCGGCTGTTCAAGCGAGACGGTGACAATGTATTATGGCCGGGTTGATGCGTCCAAAGCGGTCGGCCTGCATGGCTTGGAAGAAGAAGGCGAAGACATCCGCGTTTATAGGGTATCGTCCGAGGAATGCTTTACCATGTTGCGTGACGGACAACTCTGCAATGCAACGGCGACGATTGCCGTTCAGTGGCTGATGCTCAATCGCGAGCGTATTCGCCGGGAAGCCGGGGTTTCGGGCGTGTGAACCTGTTTGCCGGATGCGACTTAATTAACACACAAATTTAGTGGTAATTTTTAATCAATCTTGACTTTTGTGTATAAAAGACCCAATCAACAGATAACAAAACACATTCTAACCACGCTTGGAGTCTGTCATGGACATTCGCAATGGCACCATTGAAGCCATTGGCCGCACCCCGCTTGTGAAACTCAGAAAGGTTTCCGAGTTAACGGGCTGCACCATTCTGGGCAAGGCGGAATATGCCAATCCGGGCGGATCGGTCAAAGACCGCGCTGCCCTTGCCATCATTCGTGACGCGGAAAAACGCGGCCTTCTGAAGCCGGGCGGCGTGATTGTCGAAGGAACGGCTGGCAATACCGGCATTGGTCTTGCCGTGGTCGGCAACGCGCTTGGCTATCGCACCGTGATCGTCATTCCCGAAACGCAAAGCCAGGAAAAGAAAGACCTGTTGCGTTTGCTCGGTGCCGACCTTCGCGAAGTCCCCGCCGTCCCCTATCGCGATAAGAACAACTATGTTCACGTTTCGCGCCATCTGGCCGAAGAACTGGCAAAGACCGAACCGAACGGTGCCATCTGGGCCAACCAGTTCGATAACGTCGCCAACCGTCAGGGCCATATCGACACCACCGGCCCCGAAATCTGGGAACAGACCGATGGCAAGATTGACGGCTTTATCTGTGCAGTCGGTACCGGCGGGACGCTTGCCGGTGTGTCGATGGCGCTTAAGGATCGCAACAAGGACATTCAGATCGGTCTTTCCGATCCAATGGGCGCTGCTCTTTACAGCCACTACAAGTTTGGTGAACTGAAATCCGAAGGAAGCTCGATCTCCGAAGGGATCGGTCAGGGACGGATTACCGCCAACCTCGAAGGCATCGATATCGATCACCCGTTCCAGATTTCAGATGATGAAATGCTGCCGATCGTCTTTGACCTGCTCAAGGAGGAAGGGCTGTGCATGGGCGGCTCGACCGGGATCAACATCGCCGGTGCGGTACGTCTGGCCCGTGAACTCGGCCCGGGCAAAACCATCGTCACCATCCTGTGTGACCTTGGCACCCGCTATCAAAGCAAGCTGTGGAACCCGGCCTTCCTCAAGGAAAAAGGTCTGCCGAGCCCCGACTGGCTCTAAGCCCGCCTGCAACAGGCAGCAAACAAAAACCCCCGCCTTCTGGCGGGGGGTTTCTTTTTGTGTGTCAGGCAACGGCCTCGGCCCGTCTTGCGGCCTGCCAAAGGTAAGTCCCGCAAATCGCCGCACCAATCAGAAGCGCCCCGGCAAACGCCGCCACCGCGTCCCAGCCGCCATGCGACCAGAACCAGCCGCCGACCGATCCCATGATGCTAGACCCCAGATAATAGGCCAGCAGATAAAGCGACGACGCATGTCCCTTGGATTGTTTCGCCATCCGCCCGACCCAGCCACTTGCCACCGAATGGGCTACGAAAAAGCCGCTGGTCAGAACCATGATGCCGCCGATCATGCCCCAAAGGCTGGAAAGCAAAGTCAAAGCCACCCCAGCCCCTGCAATCAGGATCCCCGCCAGCAAAACCGGGCCCCGGCCGATCCGGTCGGACATGGCACCGGCAATGGAAGACGTCACCATCCCGCAAAGATAAACCACAAAAATCAGACTGATCTGCCCCTGGCTCATGTCATAGGGGGCAGCGGATAAACGGAACCCGGCATAATTATAGACCGTCACAAAACAGCCCATCGTAAATGCCCCGATCAGGAACACGAATGGCAGACCGGGATGGCGCAGATGTCCTTCCCACGCCCGAACATGGTATGACAATTGAAAGCCGGGGCGGCGCACGAAATTGCGCGATGCAGGCAACAGAATGACAAACCCAAGCGCTGCCAGCAAACCAAGTGCACCCATCGCGCCAAGGGCCAGATGCCAGCCAAACATATCGGTCAGAATGCCGATCACCACGCGCCCGCTCATCCCGCCAAGGGCGGTCCCGCTGATGTAAATTCCCATCGTGGTACCAAGGCCCCGCGGATGCATTTCCTCGGCCAGATACGCCATCGCAACCGCAGGAACCCCGCCCAAAATCAGGCCTTCAAGCGCACGCACAACCAGAAATGCATGCCAGTCGGAAAGCAACGGCGCAATCAGGTTCAAAAGTGACGCGCCACACATTGATGCAAACATCAATTGCTTGCGCCCGAACGCCTCGGATACCGCCCCGGCAAGCAGGATGGCAAAGGCAAGGAAGCCGGTCGTCAGCGACAGCGCAAGCGAACTGGATGCCGGGCTGACGGCAAAATCCCGAGCCAGTTCCGGCAATAGCGGCTGAACGCAGTAAATCAGCGAAAAGGTCGCATACCCCGCCAGAAACAGCGCCAGACTGATCCGGCGAAATTCCGGTGATCCCGGCTCGGTATAAACCGGCTCCGCCCCGGCGGTCGCTGGCTTGATATCATCATTGGCAGCCTGCGCTGCGGGGCTTTTCGCCCGGTGGGCACTCATATTCCGGCCTCGTTTTGAAGAATTCTGATCTGACCGAAAGGATTGCAGCTTTCCCGATATCCGTCCAATATATGTCACAGTCATTTTCGATATGTTTTGGAGATACCGAATGGAACTGCGCCATATTCGATATTTTCTTGAAGTCGCCCGCGAGGGGAACTTTACCCGTGCCGCAGCCCGCATCGGCATCGGTCAACCGCCCCTAAGCCAGCAAATCCGCGATCTTGAAACCGAAATCGGCACCCAGCTATTTCACCGCGTCCCGCATGGCGCGGAATTGACCGAGGCCGGAATTGCCTTTCGCGATATCGTGCAGCATTTCCCCGAACTGGCCGAACGCGCCATCCGCGCCGCACGCCGCGCCGGTCGTGGTGAAATCGGCTCAATCCGGGTGGGTTTTACCGCATCCGCCGCCTTCAGCCCCAGCGTCCCGCGTGTTTTCCGTGATTTCCGCCGGTCCTATCCCGGTGTTGAAATGACGCTGGAAGAAAACAATTCCGCCCGCCTTTTGCATGCATTGATGGATGAACAGCTTGATGCCGTCTTCCTGCGCCAGGGTGCCGCCAACAGCGATGACATCAAACTGCACCGCCTGACATCCGAACCGATGCTGATTGTGCTTCCGGCGGGTCATCCGGCTGCCCGGCATGAAACGGTGGCGCTTGAAACCCTGCGTGATGATGCCCTGATCCTGACCCCGCGACAGGTCGGGCCGACCCATTTCGATATCGTCGTTGCCGCCTGCCGTGCCGCCGGGTTTGAACCGGTCATGGGGCAAAGCGCGCCGCAATTGGGATCGGTGATCAACTTTGTCGCCGCCGAACTTGGCTTCTCGCTTGTCCCCGCCGCCATGGCACAATTGCAGGTCAATGGGGTCGTCTATCGCAAGGTCGCGGGGGATGTCCCGATGGCACATCTGGCACTGGCCTACCGCAGCAACGATATCTCGACCGTGCTGCGCAACTTCGTTGGCCGCACGCTGAATGCGCATCGCGCAGAAGATCAGGAAATCGACCTAAACAACTGAACCTGTTTTGTTTTTATCGATAACATCACAGATCGCATCAACGGCCTGATCGACCGTCATCTTTGCCGTATCAAGGATCAGATCAACCCCGTGCCACGGTTCGTAATGGCGGCCAAGGACCTTGTCCCAATCGGGCTGATGCAGGTTTTCAATGTCACAGGGCCGGGTTTCGACACGGTGGCGATGCTCCGCCGGATCGGAACAGATCAGCTCAATCTGCACATACGGTTTCCCGGCGCGCTCTGCTGCCAGTCGCCATTCGCTTCGGGTTTCTTCAACCGAATTGACCGCATCGCCGATCACCGTCAGGCCCAGCTTAAGGTTATCGGTCGCCTGCCGGTTGGCAACCATATAGCCGACCGGGCCGATATCATCATCGGGTGGTACCCCGGCATCAAGGATCGCCTGCTCTATCGTGTCGATCCGAAGATGCACCGCACCGATTTTTTGCGCCAGTGCGCGTGCAATGGATGTCTTGCCAACACCGGGCAAACCGCCAAAAATGATTAGCATATTCTATACCTTTCTCCGGTCTTGACCCTAAAACCGACACTCCCGCACTGGCAAGCACCTGATTTTGGGCTAGATTAACCCCAACACTGAAATCCGGCGCGCCGTTTTCGGCCTGCGCCCAACTGGGATTATGCCTATGCCCCGTTTTTCCGTTCTTGATCTTTGCCCCGTGAACGAGGGCGAACATCCGCGCGATGCCTTGCGCAATACACTTGAACTGGCCCAGCATGCCGAAAAGCTCGGCTTTCATCGTTACTGGCTGGCCGAACATCACAACATGCCCGGTATCGCCAGTGCCGCAACCTCGGTTGTCATATCGCATGTCGCGGCGGGCACCAAAACCATTCGTGTCGGTTCAGGCGGCGTGATGCTGCCCAACCATGCGCCATTGGTGATTGCCGAACAGTTCGGCACCCTTGATGCGCTTTATCCCGACCGTATCGACCTTGGCATCGGGCGCGCACCGGGAACCGACCAACGCACCGCCGCCGCCCTTCGTCGTGATATGCACGGGACCGAGGAACGCTTTATCCAGGACGTGCTTCAGGTTCAGCAATTCCTTGCCCCCCTTGAAGGCAACCCGCCAATCCGGGCCGTTCCGGGTTATGGCTCCGAAATTCCGATGTGGCTTCTGGGCAGCAGCCTGTTTTCGGCTGACCTGGCCGCCCGTCTTGGCCTGCCCTTTGCCTTTGCGTCACACTTTGCGCCCGATATGCTGATGGATGCGCTGTCGCTGTATCGTCACCGGTTCGAGCCCAGCAAACAGCTTGATAAACCCTATGCGATTGCCGCAATGGGCTTCTTTGCCGCCGATACCGACGAGGAAGGCGAATTTATTGCTACCTCCATGCAGCAGCAATTCCTGAATCTGCGGCGCGGTTCGCCGGGCCAATTGCCCAAACCGGTCAAATCGATGGATGAAATCTGGAACCGGGTGGAAAAGGCCGGTGTCGATCATGCCATGCGCTGTGCCGCAATCGGCTCGCGCGATACCGCACGCAAGAAACTGCGCGACTTCATTTATATGACCAAGGCCGATGAAATCATGGTCACTGCCAATATCTTTGATCACGCAGCACGGCTGAAATCGTTCTCGATTGCCGCAGAATTGCGCGACGAACTTGAAACCGAACAAACCGCGCAAAACTGCGCCTGAAACAATTAATAATACAATTACCGGGCTCGACTGAAACCAGTCGGGCCCGGTTTTGTATTTCATCATACGAAATGCCATAACTGTTTTCTTGCGCTTGCAGATGCACTGGGACAAGATGTCGGCCCGGTTGGAAAATCAACCGCAACACATTGTTCCAAAAGGTTTTGGCTCGCCCCCATGACAGACTTCCTTCTGGCTGCCCTGCCAATCGCCACCATTCTGTTTCTGATGATCAAGGCAAACTGGGGCGCGGCACGCGCCGGTGCGGCCGCATGGTTCGTCACCGTTGCCATCGCCATGATCGCGTTTGGTGCGCCGACAGATATGCTGATCATCGCCCAGGCCAAGGGCGTGATGCTGGCGCTTTATATCCTTTATATCGTCTGGGCCGCCCTGATCCTTTATTTCGCAGCCGAAGAAGCCGGGGCCATCAAAACCATCGGGCGCGCCATCCGCCAGCTAACCGATGATCGCCCGTTGCAGTTGCTGATCCTTGGTTATGTCTTTGCCACCTTCTTGCAGGGTGTCGCCGGGTTCGGTGTGCCGATTGCGGTGATCGCACCACTTTTGCTCGGCATGGGGTTCTCGCCCGTCATCGCGGTTGCCGCCCCGATGATCGGCCATAGCTGGTCGGTGCTGTTTGGCAATATGGCAACCTCGTTCGAGGCCCTGATCGGCGTTACCGGCATTCCGGGTACCGAGCTCACGCATTATTCCGCCATTCTGCTTGGCCTGTCGGGCTTTACCTGTGGGGCGGCGGTTCTGTGGCTTGATGGCGGTTTTCGCACCGTGCGTCGCCGGATCGCGCCGCTGGTGCTGATTGCCGGTGTCATGGGTGTTGTTCAATATCTGATGGCGAATTACGGCGTCTGGACGCTGGGCGGGCTGACTGCCGGGATTGCCGGACTTGTCACCTCGATCATCGTTACCCGGTTCTGGAAACCCCATCCTGATGACGTTGCCGAAACCACCGAAGACGACCATCACCACATGCCTTTGATCGAGGCATTGACCCCTTACCTCGTTTTCATGGTGATTGTCGGTCTGGCAACCTTCGTCGCACCGGTCGAGGATTTCCTGTCCGGCCTTCGCCTGACCTTCGATTTCCCGGCGGTTTCAACCGATCTTGGCTGGAATATCAATGCCGAAAGCGCCAAGCCGATTGCCATTTTCGGCCATCCCGGCGCGTTGCTGCTGTATACCGCCGCCATCAGCTTTGCCTTCTTCAAAATTCGCGGACGCTATGATAACGGCATCGCCAGACGCATCTGGCAACGCACGGTCCAAAGCGGCCTTCCGACCAGCATCGGCATGGTGCCGGTCATCGGCCTTGCCATCATCATGGATCATGCCGGCATGACCTATGCCCTGGCCGAAGGCGGTGCTGCGCTGTTTTCCGGCTCCTTTGCCATCGCCTATCCGGTGGTGGCCCCGGCAATCGGGGCCCTCGGGGCCTTCATGACCGGCAGCACGAATAATTCCAACGTGGTCTTTGGCATGTTCCAGCGCCACACCGCCGAACTTTCGGGCATTTCAACCGCCCTTGTTCTGGCCGCACAGGCAACCGGCGCGTCGCTTGGCAGCATGCTGGCCCCGTCAAAAATTCTGGTCGGCTGCTCAACCGTCGGGCTTTCGGGCAAGGAAGGACCGGTTTTATCGGTCGTGCTGAAAACCGGTGTGCTTCTGACCGCCCTATGCGGCTTCATGGCGCTGGGCCTGTTGCTGATTGCGATGATCGGGGGTTAAGACCATGAAAAACAAACTGTTCAATCCGGTCTTTCTGTTTCTGGCATCCCTGATCCTGCCGCTGGTCGCGTTCGAAGCCCTGATCAACGAAGATGCCGCCCTTTCCGGCATCCTGTCTGGCGTCCCGGTGGGCGGCATTCTGTTTGGCCTGTTTGCCGCCATCATGGCCCTGATCGTCATCAAGAAATAGCTGCTAGCCTGCGGATGTTGCCCGCCGGATTTCAGGATCGACGGCAACCCGTTTTTTGCGTGCTCTCATTGTCCCGGCCAGAAGGCCAAGACAGGCAAAAATAACCACGGCACTATCTGATCCCATTTGGTCCAGCAGGAACCCGAAAACCGGTGCGCCAGCCGTCTGACCGATGGCAATGGTCAAAAAACCGATCATCAGGCCAGTGGCGGGCCGATCCCGAAGTGCCCGTACACCCCACACCAGATACACCCCCGTTAACGTGACATAGGCCCCGCCAAACAAAACCCCGCCTGCGAACGTTACGGCCATAAACGTGCCTGTTCCCGCGGCAAGAATACCGATCGCAATCAGTGCCAGAAAAGCCCAGTGCACCCGGTTGATCCCGAACCGGGCCACAAATGCCCCTGCCCATGCACCGGCAATACCACCGATCCCGATGGCAACCCACAATGCACCGCTGCCGCTTTCCCCCAGATCAAGCTGCATCCGTGCAAGCTGCCCGCCAAATGACCAGATTGCCGTGCTTGCCGCCCCCATCAGAAAGGCCGCGCAAATCAGTCTGGCGACATCCCCTTTCAGGGACGGCATTTCTCCTTTGGACTGTGTGGCCGCGGCCTTTGTCCCGCGCGGAATTGTCCGTATAAGGGCAATCGTCAGGATAATGGCGGCACCGGCAAAGACAGCAAAAACAAGCCGCCATTGGCCACCAATCATCAACGCAATCGGCCACGATAACATCACGCCAACACTGGTCCCGGAATTGATCACGGTATTGGTCATATCCTGCCGGTCACGTCGCACTGCCACCGCAACAGCCGCAGCCATCGGCGGCGATGCCAGACCGGTGCTGGCCCCGGCAATCATAACCGCCACCGCCAGCCAGACCGCATCCGGCGCGACGGCAATCCCTGCCATGCCGACCGCTGCAACACATGCCGCCGCCGTCGCTACCACGCGGGGGCCAAGGCGTTCGGTCGCAATCGCAGAAATAATGATGAACAGGCAATAACCCAAAAATGACCCGCCGGAAATCACGCCGGAAACAGTCGGGCCAAGTGACAATTCCGCATCGATTTGCGGCAACAGAAGCCCAAAGGCAAATCGGGCAAAACCATAACAAATGGCAATCAGCACAAAACCTGCAAGACCAATCTGAACCGCCGGACTGACGGCAGGTTTGAAATCGGGCTTCATGAACGCGCCTGCGCAACAAGACTGGCCGCCGCCTTGCGTGCGGCACTTATGGCATCCATCCCGCGATAAACCGCGGCGGCCACGGCCCCTTCAAACAAAACCAAAATCTGTTCTGTCAGTTCCCCATGATCCCCGCCCCCCAGATCACGCTGGACGATTTCGGCAATTTTGGCTCTGGTTGCCTCTTTATGTGTCAGGACAACATTGGCAATTTCCGGGATGTCCCCCCCGGTTTCACCGTAACTTCGCAAAAACAGGCATCCACGCCCGCCTTCATCACGCGTCCACTGCGCCAGCACGTCAAAGATTTCATCAACGGTCTGCACATCAAGGCGTTCCATGAAACGCCGTTCGCGCACGCCAAGCACCAGCGCCATAAGCACTGTCTTGCTGCCGACATGTTTGTAAAGTGTGCGACTGGAAAGACCCGCTTCCTGCGTCAGCCGATCCATGCCGGTTGCGCTAAAGCCATTACGATCAAAAAGCCGCTCGGCCGTTGCAATAAGGTTTGTCTTGATATCCATGGGTAAAGTGTAAAACGGTCGTTTTACACTGTCAACACAAGGAGACCCTGCCGGTTTGTCCTGCAAGACACCCCGACACGGCAACCAGACACGATTTCAACTCATGAAACGCCGTTAAGGCCGGAACATCGCAAGCTTGATGCCAAACGCAATAAACACGCTGCCGGTCACGGCCTTTAACGCGCGCTGGAACGATCCATTGCGTGCCATCCCGGTCAGGCGGGACAACAGAATGATCATGGTCGAAAACCAGATGATATTGATGCTGGCATGCACACAAACCAGCATGAAGGCCGATGTAATCGCGCTCTCGCCGACCGGAATGAATTGCGGAAATGCCGCAAGATAGAAAATCGATACCTTGGGATTAAGCGCATTGGTCAGGAACCCTTCGCCATACGCCACCAGAAGCGTCCTGCGGCGTTTGGCCGGGACAACTTCGGCAACGGTTTTAACCCCGCGCCATGCCTCGCGCAGCGCCTTGAAGCCGACCCAGCAAAGATATGCCGCACCGGCAATCTTCACCATCATGAACAGTTGCGCCGACTGCACAAGGATCACCGAGATCCCCAAAATCGACAATGTGCCATGCAGGTAAAAGGCAGTCACGAAACCGGCAACATTGGCAAAGCCTGCCGCGCGGCCCGATGTCGGAACGGTTTTGGCAATCAGAACACCATTGGGCCCCGGCGACATCACCAGAAGGGCTGTAACAAGCGTGAAGCTGACAAACTGTGTCCAATCCATCGGAATGGCTCCATAAAAAGGGTGGCCCCGAAACTATAGACGGATTGTAAAAACCGGCAAGCGGGCGATTGTACCGATACATGACAATCGAAAAGGCAATCTAAAAGGTCGACAAAAAGACGGGGCTCAATAGTCCTCTTTTGCGCGCCTCGCACTGTTTCCTATCCATAAAACGCAATGGATATCCAATTCGCGCAGGAAAATATCGCATCCCTGCCGTTGCTGTGGCGACCCATGCACAAATCCCCTAATCCTCGGACTTCCATTTCATGAACTGGCTTAACTGTCGGCCTGACTGATGGTAAAATGCCAACGACTTTTCCTGTCGCGCAGAAGTCAGATCAAGATGATTGAAAACAAAAATGAAAAAACATGCGGTTGGATTTGTCTGTAGCTGCGCCGTCTCTTTCGCGCTATCCGCGCATGCTCAGGACGCGGAAGTCGGCAACAAATGGGGACCGCATATCGACCTTGAAGGCAAGGCCGGCACAGACCGCAACCTTGGTGAAACCGATCTGTTCATTCCGCTGTGGCAGGATGACGATACCCTGACCTTTGCCAACATCCGCGCACGGATGGATGATGCCAACAGTCACGAAGGCAATTTCGGTGTCGGCATTCGCCAGATGCTTGATAGCGGCTGGAATATTGGCGGCTATGGGTACTTTGATCGCCGCCACAGCGCGTATGACAACAAGTTCAATCAGGTGACTTTCGGGGCCGAAGCCCTCTCGCTTGACTGGGATTTTCGCGCCAATGCCTATATTCCGGTCGGCAGGACAAGCTATATCGAAGACAGCCTGAGTACGGTGGATTTTTCCGGCACCACGATCATGTACCGTCAGGGCGAAGAACGCGCCCTTCGCGGTTTTGATACCGAAATCGGCTGGCGCACACCATTGTTTGAAGCCACGGCACCACAACAATTGCGCCTTTACGCAGGCGGCTATCGCTTTACCGAAGACGATGTGGACACGGTGCAGGGACCCCGCGGGCGGCTTGACCTGACCTTTGATGAAATACCGTTCCTGTGGGAAGGCTCGCGCTTTTCGCTGGGGGCTGAAATCCAGCATGACGATCCGCGCGGCACACAAAGCTTTGCCAGCTTCCGCCTGCGCATCCCGCTTCAGGATTTTGGCGATAACCCCAAACCGCGCCTGAACGCTATCGAACGCCGCATGACCGACCCGATCATGCGCGACATTGATATCGTCAGTCAGGCCGGGCAATTCACCACGGCAGAGGAAATAACAAGCACGGCCACCGGCAACACCATCACGCTTGTCAGCAGCGCAACAACAGCAAGTGCCGGCCTTGCCACGACCATCTCGTCCGCCGGTGCCAATTCGACCGTGGTCCTGAATGGCAGTTTTACCAACGTGAACAGCCGCCTTGATGTTCAAAACGGCCAAACCATCATGGGGGCTGGCGACCTCAGCGTTCAAACACCGTCCGGTCGTACCGTGACCATTACCACACCTGGTGCCAGCCTAAGCGGCGAAGGATCCTCTCCGGTCGGTTTCGGCAGTCCAAGCCATATCTTCAACATGGCCAGCAACAGCCGTCTTGTGGGCGTTACCGTCTCAACCTCCGACACACAGGCAACCGCAGCAGTGCGGATCAACGGCGTGAATAACGTCGAAATCATCAATAGCACATTGACCAGCAACGCTACGGGCAACACGTCCTTTGGCATACAGGTTATCGGAAACGCACAAAACACGGTCATTCGCGGCAATACGATCACAGCCACCAGTAACGATACCTTTGCCTATGCCCTGTCAGTCATCGGATCAGACAACCTCGTCTTCGAGAACAACACACTCAATGTCAGCGGGGCAACAAACAACCACCTGATCTTCTTTAACCTGAACAATACGAATCTCTCCGGCTCCGGTAACAGCGGCAATGTAAGCACATGCAATATTGGTGGCGGGACAAACACCGGCTCCATCAGTTTCATGACAGCAACGCCGACCTGCCCGTAATCAGGAAGCTGTTGATAACCGGATGATGTCATACCAACGGCCTGCCGCTGTCCGCGTTGACATCGGCGTGGGCAACTTGGGTACAGCGTATTTCGCTTGAATGTTCCTCTTTTGTTCTATATTTTGAGCATATGCGAAACATCATCGAACCGACATCCGATCACATCGAAACCGCCCAACCGGGCGAAGGATGGAGCCATCCGGATTTTGATCCGGATTTGCTGCCCGCGCGTCGGCAAAAAGGCCGCGGGGCGGTATCGAATATTGATGGCCGATTTGAACGCCATATCCATCAGGCGATTGATGATGGCTGGATGACCAGCCTGATGGAAGATCAGGACGCGCCGCGCATCCGTACCACCCTTGGCATTGATGGCGCGCGCAGCGTGATCACCAAAAATCAAAGCCCGGACGTCCCGTTTGATCGTTCGATCAATCCCTATCGCGGCTGTGAACATGGCTGCATCTATTGCTTTGCCAGACCAACACACGCCTATCTCGGCCTGTCGCCGGGGTTGGATTTTGAAACAAAGCTGTTCTGGAAGCCCGACGCCCCGGCGCTATTGCGCAAACAGCTCGCCGCCAAAAGCTATATGCCCGCCCCGATTGTCATTGGCACCAGCACCGATCCCTATCAGCCGGTTGAACGTGAAAAGCAACTGACCCGATCCATCATCAAGGTACTTGGCGATTGCCAGCATCCGTTCTCAATCATCACCAAAGGCGCACTTGTCACCCGCGACATTGATCTGATCGCACCAATGGCCGCAAAAAACCGTGCGTCGGTCGCGGTATCGGTCACAAGCCTTGATAACAGATTGTCCAACCTTCTTGAACCGCGTGCCTCCGCCCCGCACCGTCGACTTGATGCCATTCGCAAACTTGCCGATGCCGGTATCCCGGTCACGGTCCTGTGCGCGCCAATCATTCCCGGCCTCAATGACATGGAAATCGAAAATCTGGTTGCTGCGGTTCGTGATGCCGGGGCAACGTCGGTATCGCACATCGTCGTCCGCCTGCCGCTTGAAATAGCCGACCTGTTCGAAGAATGGCTCGAAGCCAATTATCCGGACCGCAAGGCAAAGGTCATGTCGCTGATCCGCCAGATGCGCGACGGCGAACGCTATCAATCCGAATTTGGCACCCGCATGCGCGGCACCGGCCCGATTGCCGACCTGATCGCCAGACGGTTTGATGCCGCACGCAAAAAACACGGCATGACCGGCCGGTCGCTCAGCCTTGATTGCAGCGGATTTGTCCGCCCGAACGCGAACGGGCAGATGTCGCTGTTCTAAGATCACCAGCAACATCGCCCCCTCGCCCCCAAGCCCTGCTCGCGCGACCGGCGGGCACCAAGCCGATCACTCCGCCCCGCTCACTCCGCACGACGGATCAGCATCGCCCTTTGGCCGCCAACGGTAAGGCGCAAGACTTCGCCATCATCAAACGCGTAACTCAGGATATGATGATCGGGATCAACAATCTGTCTGTTCTCGATCATGACAGCACCACTTGCGACCAGCTCGCTCGCCGCCGTAATGGTATCGGCAAAACCCGCCATCAGAATAAGCGGCACCACCCCGATCCCGTCTTTCAGGGCATTGGGCGTGAAATCAAGTGTCGGCATGCGATCCGCAAGGGAGATATGGGTCATTTTCCGGTTTCCTTGTTGGTGGGGCCACCTCGGGCAAACCGGTTTATGGAAAAAACAAAGGCCGCCCTGGGGCAGCCGGTCTTGGTTTAATTTACAAACACATCAACAGGCGCCGCGCTATGTGCACGACGTAAAATAGGCGTTCTGATGTGTAACAATGTTTTCCATCTTTAAATCATTACGTACCTTATGCTGTCAGGTCAACCCTGATTGCAGCGGCTTTGTCCGCCCGAATGCCAACGGGCAGATGCAATTGCGTTAGGCACGTATCGCCATTTCAGGCGACGCGAAGCACTCCGGAACCCATGCGCCATTGACAAGAGCATGGGTTCCGGAGTTTACGAACGGGATACCCCGATACTATTTCATGCGTCGCAAGGCGACATGGCGTTTGCGACCTGATGAAAGGCGGATAAGGCTAGCCTCGCCAAAATCATCACCCGTCACAAGGATTTCGGGATCAATGATCGGCTGATCATTCAACCGTGCCCCGCCACCGGCAACCAGCCGTCGCGCCGCACTGTTTGATGCAGCAAAGCCCGCACGCACCAGCAGCGCCAGAATGCCGACACCATCCGCAATCTCCGCTGCGGTGACATCAACCGATGGCAACCCGTCGAGATCATCACGATGGCCCGCACCGGCAAAGACACCCGATGCCGTTTGCTTGACAGCATCAAGGGCGACCTCCCCATGCGCCAGTCGCGTGGCTTCGTCCGCCAGCACAATCTTGGCCTCGTTGATATCCGCACCTGACAGGTTTTCAAGCTGTTCGATCTCCGCAAGCGGCAGATCGGTAAACAACCGCAGAAAACGACCAACGTCGCCATCCTCGCAATTGCGCCAGAACTGCCAGTAATCAAACGGTGCCAGACGATCCTCGTTCAGCCAGATCGCACCAGCCGCGGTTTTACCCATCTTGACCCCGGACGATGTCGTCAATAGCGGGGCCGTCATCCCAAAGACCTCATCACCATCAACGCGTCGGACAAGATCGACACCGCCAAGGATATTGGCCCATTGATCACCACCACCCATCTGCGCACGGCATCCGAAACGTCGCGACAGTTCAAGGAAATCGTACGCCTGCAGGATCATGTAATTGAATTCAAGGAAGCTGAGGCTTTCCTGCCGTTCCAGTCTGGTGCGAACGGAATCGAATGACAGCATCCTGTTGACCGAAAAATGCCGCCCGACATCGCGCAGCAGATCGACATAGCCAAGCTGATCAAGCCAGTCGGCATTATTGACCAGCACCGCGTCGGCCGGCCCCTCGCCAAAGGTCAGGAAACGGTCAAACACCTTGCGAATACCCGCAATATTGGCAGCAATCTGCTCGTCATCCAAAATCGGGCGGGCATCGGACCGGAAACTGGGATCTCCGATCCGTGTTGTGCCACCACCCACCAGTACAATCGGCTTGTGCCCGTGTTTCTGCAACCAGCGCAACGTCATGATCGGCAGAAGATGGCCGACATGCAGACTGTCTGCCGTCGCATCAAAACCGATGTAAACCGGCACGGCACCGGATGCCAGCAAGGCATCAAGCCCGTCAAAGCCGGTACATTGATGAATGAAGCCGCGCGCATGCAGGCTTTGCATGGCGTCCGATGCAAACGCATTGCTTTTGACGTCGCTGGCATTTTGCGGCGTCGTATCAGGTTGGTCGGGAAGAAATGTCATTTCGGTCTGTCCTTCGATACGGATGACCGACACCGGGAGACCGGTTATGGAAAAACAAAAGGCCGCCCAATGGCGGCCGGTTCAATTTGCACAAATCAACACACGCCGCACTATATGTGCAGCGGATAATAGGCGTTGTGATGTTGAATTGCGTTTTCCATGCCCTATCGGATATGGCGCATTGCCCCACCGGTCAAGCCACTTTGCCTCTTATTGCGGCAATGCAGCCATGCAAACAGCAAAACACCCGCCCGGGCAAAGCCGCAGGCGGGTGTTGAAAAAGCAGGTCAAAGTCGGGGTTATCCCACCACCCGGTACCGGGCGTGTGGCGCGGGGCTTGCCGTGATCGACGGATCGATCTTCGGCAAAACCCCGCCTTCCTCCGCGCCTGTATATTCTGTCAAATCCTTGCCTTGGGCGTCGGTGTCGTTCATCGCCATCATGCGCGCGCTTTCAAAAAAGCGAAGACCGCGCTTTTCAAGAACATAAAGCGTTTCCGCCCCCCATGGCCCCGACCAGACCAGCCCCGAAAGCGTTTCCATTTCGCGTTCGATCCGGGTCGGCGAAATCGGCCGACCAAGGCATGTGGTCAGCAAAAAGGAAAGTTCCGCTGCCGTCACGCCGTCTTCGCAGCATTCCTCGGCCAGAACCGCCATCACCGCCATGGTCACCACCCGAAGAGAAACCTTGCCGGTTTCAATCCCCGGAAAGCGGCTTTGCTGCAGGGTGACGATATCACTGGCAATGCGATCAACGCCCCCACGGATCACATATCGGCCACGCCAGACCCTGCAGCTTGTCCGTACTTCCCATTCCCGCATTTTGTCCCCGCCTGTTTTCTTGTCCCACGTCGAGAATGATACATTATCAATACATTACGTCAACCACCTTATCGACTTTTTGTATCATTTAATACAAGCATCACGAAACCACTGATATCCGGTCCCGGTGGCGGCAAATCCCCCATCCCCGTCAACCGGTTCGATATAGCCCCGCGTGATTGCGCTATGAAAATCACGGCCGAAATTCTTTGGCATGCGCAGATGTTCCTGCCGCCGTAACAACCGCCGGATATCGTCGCGCGTCACAAAGCTGCGCCCGTCGCGGTAATGCAGCCAGATCGCGGCAATCAGGATCGTTTCGGCAAAACCACGCGGCTGCAGCCGGGCAATCAGATCGCCCAGACTGCCGATATATCCAATCAGGAAATTCGCCGGATCAATCGCATCCGCAGTACCTTCACCAACCAGACCGGCCCCACCGAAATCTCGCCCTGGCGCCTGCCCGGCCGCCTGCCCCGGTACGTTTTCCGGTCCAGATGCAGCCTCGCCCGCAATAGCCGACCGGGCCGTTACAGGGAATTGCCCGCCAGCAGACATTTCCCGCAAAGAGCCACTAGGCCCGAATGACGAAGATGGCGCAAACGGAGATGATGCCGCAGGTGACATGGAAGAGGACGTGGCAGCCGGCATAGCAGGCGACATCGAAGCCCCCGAAGAAGCTGCCCCATGGTCAACTGCACCGCTCACCGGTGCCGCGCCCGCCCGCAAACCGTTCGGAGAACCAAACAGGGCCGCCATCACCAACGGCAGGCGCGCAGGCGGGATCGCACATTCGAGATCCACCGGCCCGAAATCACCTTCGCCCGTCAGTTTGACATGAATAACAGCAGCCAAGTTTCTTTCACCCCCAATTTGGGCCAAGGGGATAACATACATATCGTATCATTTTCAACATCAATTCCGAAAATATGTATCAACACATACATAAACCGAATTCACAAAAACTCCTCGACAAACCAAGCCTTCCGGCAGCACCATGATTTCACTGCAAGATTTCAGACCGGACCGCCACCGCGATGCTGCCCAGTCCCACCAAAGGCACATCCACCGCCGCCCCGATTTTGGCGGCAATCCGACGGTCACGTGATCTGATCGCCACCAAGTATGGAGGAGTCTGTGACCCGCCTTTTATTTCGTGAAGACGCCTATCGCCGGAACTGCGACGCCAAAGTCATGTCGATTTCCGACCGCGGCATTGAACTGGACCAAACCGTGTTTTACGCCACCGCTGGCGGCCAGACCGGGGATGTCGGGATTTTCAAAACCGCCGATGGCCGTGAAATGCCGGTCGCAACCACGATCAAGGACCGCGACAGCGGCAAAATCCTGCATATCATCGCCGAGGGTCACGACCTGCCAGCAATCAGCGATACGATCACGGCCGAACTGGATTGGGAAACCCGCCACCGCCTGATGCGCTTTCACACCTGCCTGCATTTGCTCTGTGCAATTGTCGAAGGCGACGTCACAGGCGGCAATATCGCCGCCCACAAAGCGCGACTTGATTTCAACCTGCCCGACGAAGCGCCTGACAAGGATGAGCTGACCGCTCGGCTAAACGAACTGATCGCAAGCAATGCCGAGGTTTATGACGGTGAAATCAGCATTGCCGAGCTTAAAGCCAACCCCGAACTGGTCCGCACCATGTCGGTGCAACCACCAATGGATGGCAACAGCATCCGCACCGTCACGATCGAGGGGATCGATTATCAGCCCTGCGGCGGAACGCATGTCAAAAGTACGGCCGAAATCGGCAGGGTTCTGGTTGCCAAGATCGAAAAGAAAGGCCGCCAGAACCGCCGCATCAATATCGTCTTTGATGAATGAATTCCCCGGAAACGCGCAATCGGCATATCCACAAATCAAGTCGGGATATTGCCATGCGCTTTCAGGACGGATAGAAATTAAAACAAGAAACATTTGAGTTTGAAGATACAGATCTGCGGAAACGCCCCGGATCGCGCAATACCCACCATTGCAAACCGGAGTCTCTTTGATGACCAACCCAACTTCCGACGCACTGGTCTCCACCCAGTGGCTTGCGGATCACCTTGATGCACCCGACGTTCGCGTCGTCGATGCCAGCTGGTACATGCCCGCCCAGAACAAAAATGCGCGCGAGATTTATAACGCGCAGCACGTTCCGGGCGCGGTATTCTTCGATATCGATGAAATCGCCGCCGACGATAGTGCGCCGCTTCCCCACATGATGCCCGACGCGATCAAGTTTTCGGCCAAGGTCCGCAAGCTTGGCCTTGGCGACGGTGTCCGCATCGTGGTTTATGGCCAGACGGGGTCCGCCCTTGCCGCCTGCCGGGTATGGTGGATGCTGCGCCATTTCGGGCATCACGATGTCGCCGTGCTTGATGGCGGCCTGCCGAAATGGCTGGCGGAAAACCGCCCGGTGACCGATGCACCAACCCCGCCGCGCGAACGCCATTTCACCGCGCGCGCCAACAGCTTCCTTTTGCGCGAATATGATCAGGTGCTGGCAAACGTCAAAAGCAAACGCGAACAGCTGGTCGATGCCCGCGCAACCGAACGCTTCACCGGCGATGCCGACGAACCCTGGGGCAAGGCTGGCCATGTGCCGGGTTCCTATAACCTGCCGTTTGACAGGCTCCTGAATGCTGACGGCACCTTCAAGGATGCCGATGCCATTCGCACCGCCTTCCATGATGCCGGTGTCAATCTTGATAAATCGGTTGTCACATCCTGCGGCTCGGGCGTGACCGCCTGCGTGCTTGCCCTTGGTGCCTATATTGCTGGCAAAAAGGAAGTCGCGGTTTATGACGGTTCCTGGGCCGAATGGGCCAGCACCGAGGGAAGCCCGGTCGATAAAGGCCCGGCATAACACGGCGCATAAAAGATATGAAAACGCCCGGCTCCCCTACCCTGTCCCCCGCCGATACCGCCCGATATGACGCGGTCGGCACAGGCGACAAAGCCAAGGATCCGGGCGTTTTTCTTGAAAGACTGCAATCACCGACTGCGCACGACATCGCCGCCATCGGCGACCTCTGGCATAAATCCGGGCTGACCGGACCGGGCCATGATGCCGGTCGTGATCTCGCCGCATGCCTGAATTCCGGGCGCGGCAGCGTGATTTTGGCGCGAACGGCAAAAGACGCTACAATCATCGGCACTGTCATGGCCGGTCATGACGGCGAAAGTGGCTGGGTTCACTATCTTGCCGTGGCCAACGATGCGCGCGGCACCGGCCTTGGATCGGGGCTTCTGGCGCTGGCCGAAGATATCCTTGCTGCCACCGGCCTTGCTGTAAACAAGGTCACCGTCACAGACCCGGCAGTGCGTGATTTTTATCGCAAGCTCGGTTATGAAATTATCGAAACCGTCCCGCGAACCAATGCGCAAACATCTGAAATCGGTAACGATTTCGTGGTTATGCGAAAAAGGCTGAAGTCATGAGTGCATCCAATCCGCGCAAGCTGGAAGTCGTCGTCACCTTCCTTGAAATGCTTGATCCGCCAGACCGCCCTGCGGCCACCATCCCGCCGGGCAAGGTCGCCATCGTGCGCGCCGAAAACCCCACCCTGTCCTTTTATCGCTACCTTTATAATACGGTCGGCGAACCATGGCTGTGGTGGTTGCGCCGCCTGATGGGCGATGAAGAACTTGCCGAAATCCTCGCCAAGCCCGAAACCCATGTTTACGTATTATATGTCGCGGGTGTCCCGGCCGGCTTTGCCGAACTGGACCTGACCGATCTTGAAGAAAACGGCGTGATCGACCTGCATTATATGGGCCTGATCCCCGATTTCATCGGCAAGGGGTATGGCAAATACCTTCTGAACTGGGCGATTGACACCGCTTGGGGCCTTAAACCGCAACGCATAACAGTCAATACATGCTCGCTTGATCATCCAACTGCTTTGGGGGCTTACCAGAAGGCAGGCTTTGGTGTATACGACCAGCGAACAGATATTGTTGACGATCCGCGTGATACCGGCCTGATACCGGCCATCGACCATCATGTTGATCATGATGCCGGTGCCGATCACGGCAAAAAAGCCGAAAGGTCGCAGGAAAATGAAAATTCCGGCACTTTGATCGTTGACTTTCCCGACCGCGCACGTTAACAAGCGCGCCTGAGTTTACCCAAGCCAGAGGATGATGACCCATGGCAGTGCCAAAGAAAAAAGTGACCAAGTCCCGTCAGGGCATGCGTCGCTCGCATGACAAGCTCGCCAAGGGCTCGTACCGCGAAGACAAAGAAACCGGCGAACTGCATCGCCCGCACCACATTGATCCGAACACCGGTATGTACCGTGGTCGTCAGGTGGTAGAGCCGAAGATGTAATTCCGCACCGGAGAGCTTTGGCTCTTTGGCGGTTTGCGACGCTACAAGTTTCCACGCCATCCGTTTTTCGGATGGCGTTTGGTTTAAAAAAGGACGAAGCCCAGCGGTTTCGTCCTTTTTTATTTGATCACGCCATCCCGTCCGAACCGGTACCGCAAATCACGACCCCGATCTTGCCGGGGCTTTCAACACCCAGCCGGTCAGAAGCCACTGCCGCAATCCCGGCAGCCGCCGAAAGCTCCACGGCAATTCCCAATTCCCGCCAAAGCCAGCGTGCCGCATCGCGCATTTCATCATCGCTGACCAGAACGATCCGGTCGACATTCCTGCCAATCAGATCAACATTCAACGCCGATGACTGACGCGGTGCCAGACTGGTTGCTGCCGTATTCACACTTGGCAATGTCGCGACCTCGTTATGCTTGAGGCTCTCGAACAATGTCGGTGCCCCGGTCGGCTCGACCCCGATCACCCGGATCGATGGCCGCAAAAGCTTGGCCGCCGTCGCCACCCCTGAAATAAGCCCGCCACCGCCAATCGCCACCACCAGCGTATCAAGGTCGGCCTGCTGTTCAAGCATCTCAAGCGCAATCGTGCCCTGCCCTGCAATCACCTTGGGATCGGCAAAGGGATGGATATAGGCCATGCCGCTTTCACGTGCATGATCCATGGCCGCCCGGTTGGCATCGTCCCAGACCGCCCCGGTCAATGCGACGTCAACACCCTGCTTGCGCAGCTTTTCGACCTTGGGCTTTGGCGTATTGGTCGGCAAAAAGATTTTGACCGGCACGCCCAGCACACGGGCCGCATTGATCACCCCCATGCCATGATTGCCGCCCGATGCTGTGCAAAGCCCCATGGCACGCTTGTCTTCATCAAGGGCAAGGGCGGCATTCATCGCCCCGCGCGCCTTGAACGAGCCCGATACCTGCATGTTTTCAAGTTTCAGATACAAATCCGGAATATGATCCCGGTCGGGAAAAACCGACTTGTCGCCATAAATATCGGCGGCAAATACCGGCGTCAGGCGCACATGTTCGGAAATGGCGCGACGCGCCGCACGAAAATCCTGAAGTTCAAGCACGGGGCCTCCTGCAAGTCGGATCGGATTAAACGGGTTTTACCTGTTGTAACGCGGCCCTGAACCGGACGCGAGGCATAAGGCTTGAAATATCGCAAAATGGCGATTTCACAACTCTTTGCGGTGAAAAAACCTTGAACCCGGTGACATGAAATGCTTTGAGTTATGGAACAAATTCAAGGCCCCACGCGTCGTCAACCCCGGCGCACCCAAGGAGAAAAGCCACCCATGTCAGGTCACCGCCCCCAAAAGCCCGCAACCCAACTGGTCCATGCCGGTCGGCGTTCCAGCGAATATCACGGTGTGGTCAACCCGCCGGTTCTGCATGCCTCGACCATTCTGTTTGAAAGCCTGGCCGACCTTGAAAAGGCCGGATCATCCGCACCGGGCAAGGTGACTTACGGGCGGCATGGCACCCCGACACGCTTCCTGCTTGAAGAAGCCGTGGCCGAGCTCGAAGGCGGCTTTGGCACCCTGTGCGTATCGTCCGGTGTGGCGGCGATCACCAATGCGATCCTGGCCTTTGTCAAACCGGGCGATCATATTCTGGTGACCGACAGCACCTATTACCCGACGCGCAATCTGTGCAACACGTTTCTGAAACGCTTTGGCGTTGAAACCGAATATTACGACCCGGCCATCGGCGGCGATATCGCCGACCTGATCCGCGACAATACCGCCCTCGTCTGGTGCGAAAGCCCAGGCTCGCTGACCTTTGAAATGCAGGATATCCCGGCGATTTCGGCGGCGGCCCGTGCACGCGGGGTCAAGGTCTTGCTTGATAACACCTGGGCATCGCCGATGCTGTGCCGTCCGTTTGACATGGGGGTTGATGTATCGGTACAGGCCGGCACGAAATACATCGTCGGCCATTCCGATGTCATGCTGGGCACGATCACCACTGCGACCGAAGAAGACCTTCTGACCATCAAGAAGCAGATCATCATCTCGGGCGATGCAGTTGGCCCCGATGATTGCTATCTGGCACAACGTGGCCTTCGCACCCTTGGCGTACGCCTGCGCCAGCATCATGAAAGCGGCCTTAAGGTCGCCCAATGGCTGCAAACCCGCCCCGAGGTCAAACGCGTCCTGCACCCGGCCCTGCCCGATGATCCGGGCCATGCCATCTGGAAACGTGACTTCATCGGCGCATCGGGCCTGTTTTCCTTTATCCTGAAACCGGTCACAAAAACGCAGCTCGCCAATATGGTCGATCACATGGATCTGTTTGGCATGGGATTTAGCTGGGGCGGCTTCGAAAGCCTGATCCTGCCGTCTGATCCGAAAAACATCCGCACCGCGACCAAATGGAACGAAGACGGCCAACTGATCCGCCTTCATATCGGTCTTGAAGACACCGACGACCTGATCGCCGATCTGGAAGCCGGGTTTGCACGACTTGAAATGGCCTAAGGCAAAGACGCCCCCAAAATGCAAAATGGCGCGGAAGCATCCGCGCCATTTTCAATACATCGAACCAATATAACGGTTTATGCCGCTTTGCTCGGCATATAGTCGGTGTAACCTTTGCCGTCACCACCAAACAACGTTGCCCCATCAAGCTCGTCAAGCGGCAGATCATTTCTGTAACGCGCCACCAGATCGGGATTGGCGACAAACGGACGACCATAGGCCACCAGATCCGCATAACCGGCTTGCAGGATCGCCTCGCCACGCGACTTGGTATATTTGCCCGCGACGATGATCGTGCCGGAATAAACATTGCGCAAATCCTTGCGGAACTGTTCGGGGATTTGCGGCGCGTCATCCCAATCGGCTTCCGACAGATGGATATAGGCAAGCCCGATACGCTCGATCTCTTCGGATGCTTTCAGCATCGTATCAATGATTTCCGGATCGTTCATATTGCGCTGGGTGATAAAGGGCGACAAACGGATACCGACCCTGTCCGCACCGATTTCATCGGCAACCGCCTTGCAAACGTCCTTAAGGAACCGAATGCGGTTTTCCTGACTGCCACCATAAATATCGTCACGCTGGTTTGATGTTGTCCGCAGGAACTGATCGATCAGATATCCATTCGCCCCGTGCAGCTCAACACCGTCAAAACCGGCGGCAATTGCATTGGCCGCCCCTTTGCGGAAATCCTCGATCACACCGGCAATATCTTCAAGTGTCAGGGCGCGCGGGACCGGGCAATCAACCATTCCCCCCACCCCCGTCACGGGATCGGCCACCCAAACCTGTGCATCCGGCGACAGGGCCGATGGTGCAACCGGCTTGCCATCCGCATGGAAACTTTCGTGGCTCATCCGGCCAACATGCCAAAGCTGCAGGAAAATACGCCCGCCAGCCTTGTGAACCGCATCGGTTACCTTGCGCCAACCGGCAATCTGATCATCACTGTAAATTCCGGGGGTAAAGGAATATCCCTGTCCCTGCTTGGAAATCTGGGTTGCTTCGGTCACGATCAACCCGGCCGTTGCGCGCTGCGCATAATAGGTTGCCATCAGATCGTTGGGAATATCGCCCGGCTGATCCGTACGGCAGCGGGTCATCGGTGCCATAACAATGCGGTTTGGTATGTCAATCCCGCGCAGGTCATGGCTTGCAAACAATAAGCTGCTCATCGTCACGTCTCTTTCCATTGTTAAGATGCCCGACCATGCAAGGTCTATGTGACTGCGGGATTGGGGCGCACAGCTTATTGCGGAATCGCCGCTTACACAATCAAATCGCCAGTTTCCCCTGCATGACCGGGGCGTTGAGGTCATTGGGCAAACCTTATCAATTGCGGGTTTCCAAAATAATTGGCAAAATTTCGCAAATTCTTTTTGGAAAATCCGAACAATGGACCTATTGGCCAATCTGTCACTCTTTGTCCGCATCGTTGAAAAAGGTGGTCTTGCCGCCGCCGGGCGTGATTTCGGTTATTCTCCGGCATCGGTATCCGAACGTGTCACCGCCCTCGAAGACCATTACGGCGTACGGCTTTTAAATCGCACCACACGTGCCATCAGTCTGACGGATGAAGGCCGCCTGCTTCTGGACGGCGCCAAACAGCTGGTGGGCGATGCCCACGACCTGCAATCGCAAATCCGCCACGGGGCAGATCACCTTTCGGGACTGATCCGCATCAGTGCCACCTTTGATCTTGGCCGTAACCGACTGGCCCCGATCCTTGATCAGTTTATGGAAATGCATCCCGATATCCGTATCGACCTTGTCCTGTCGGATGGGTATGTTGATATCGTTGCCCAGGGCATCGACCTTGCCTTGCGCTATGGCGCGCTGGCAGACAGCAGCCTGATGCGCCGTCGCCTTGGCTCAAGTTACCGGCTTGCCTGCGCATCGCCGCAATATCTTGCCAGATACGGAACTCCCAAAACCCCCGACGATCTTGCCAACCACAATTGTCTTGTCATGCGCTTTGGCAATCAGCTCAATCAGGAATGGCCGTTTATCGTTGATGGCAAACTTAAGATGTTCATGGTCCGGGGCAACAAAAGCGCCAATGACGGCTCTTTGATCCGCCAATGGATATTGGGCGGATACGGGATCGGGATGAAGTCCCATTGGGATATCGAAGACGATATCCGCGATGGCCGCATCGTTCCGGTCCTGAAAGACTTCTCGCCGCCCGGAACCGACCTTCAGATCGTATTTCCCGCTGGCAGCAACCAACCCAAACGGGTCCGCTGCCTGATCGATTTTCTATCAGCCGCCTTTGAAAATGGCGGGATTCCCCAATCCCCATCCGGTCCGAAACACTAGGCGTTCTGCACGGATCAGGCCACTCTGGCTTTCAGGATATGCTCAAAATCCTTCAGGGCTGCGGCCGCCGTCGCCAGCGGCTCTTTACCGCACCCGATGGCGATTGTCTCGCCCATTGCATCGGTGGTGATCCGGATTGCCTTGTTCTTGCCACTGACTTGCGCCAGGGGATCCGAATTGGCATAAGCCCTGACACCGACACGCGCAGAAATCGTCCCGTCATCCGCACATTCCAGACGGCCGACAAGCTTCGGAACAAGGCCCTCCGCCCGCCACGCATCAATCCGGTCTGCGGTAACACCGTGAATGCCCTCGACAACAAGGTCATCCATCGCAAGCTCCGCCCCCAGACCAAAATTCGCAAGAAGCAACAGCTTGCATGCCGTGTCCCAGCCTTCGGTATCGTTGCGCGTATCAGCCTCGGCAAAGCCGCCTTTTTGCGCCTCTTTCAGCGCTGCGTCAAAGCCCACACCTTTCGACACCATCGCATCCAGAAGGAAATTGGTCGTGGCATTCAAAATGCCTTCAACACTTAAAACCCGGCAGCCGGTCAGACTATGTTCAACAAGATCAATGGTCGGCAGGGCCGCGGCACTTGCGCCACTCAGCTTTAAAATCGCCCCCGATGCCTTCGCCAGATCGCGCAATTCCCGTCCGCTATGGACCAGCGCGCCCTTGGAAATCACAATCGTGTCCCGCTCGCTCGAAAGGGCGGAATGAATATAGGCAAGCCCCGGACCGCCCGTGCGGAAATCGCTGGGTCCGGCCTCAATCAGGACATCTGCCCCGGACGTGCTGATAAAGTCCGGCCCGCTCAGGCCCGGCTCCAGCGCATCAAACTGATCGGCATCAAGCCCGTTTGCATCAAACAGGCCCGAACGCGATCCGCACACCGCCACCAGACGAACATCCGTATCGTAAACGCTGCGGTAATGCTCCCGACGTGCCAAAAGCAGATTTGCCGTGGCGCGGCCAACGCCACCGAAACCCGCAATCGCAACCCTGATCACCCGCATATTGTCCGTCCCTGTTTCATTTATAACTGCGCGCAATCCAAACATTACCGATACCGGGTTATCCCCGCAAACGGCGAATCACGGGGGATGCCATCCCGACCAGCAGGAACAACCCCGCCGCCGAAATCACGATGCTTGGCCCAGCCGGGCTATCGACATGCCACGAAAGGCTGATCCCGGCCATGACGGACGCCGCGCCAAACAGGGCCGCACCAATCGCCATCTGTTCGGGTGTTCTGGCAAAAAACCTGGCACTGGCGGCCGGCACGATCAAAAGGGCCGTGATCAGAAGAACCCCGACAATCTTGATCGCCATGCCGATCACAAGCGCCATCAGCAGCATGAAAACCAGACGCAGCCGTTCGACCGGAATGCTCTCGGCCGCGGCAATTTCCGGGCTGACGGTAAGCGCTAGTAAAGGCCGCCACATCCAGACCAGTACCAGAAGCGCCAATCCACCGCCCAGCCCCAAAAGCCAGATGTCGGCAACATTGACCGCCAGAATATCCCCAAACAGATATGCCATCAGGTCAACCGCAATCCCCTGCACAAAGGCAAGTGCGACCATGCCAAGGGCAAGTGTCGAATGCGCCAGCATCCCCAGAACCGTATCACTGCCAAGGCGGCTCTGACGTTGTCCGATGGCGAGGATCAGGGCGGCGGCAAGACAGGTGGCAATCATCCCGATCCGGACATCCACCCCCATCAAAAGTCCAAGTGCAACCCCCAGCAACGCCGAATGCGCCAGCGTATCGCCAAAAAACGCCATGCGTCGCCAGACGATAAACGCCCCGAACGGCCCGCAGACAAATGCCAGCAAAATCCCGCCGATCACCGCACGGGTCAGAAAATCATCCATCATTGCGGCCGCCATATCCGATCTTTTTCGTCGATTTCTTCTTCATGATGATGATGGCCATGCGCGCATCCCGGCCCGTGAACATGGCCATGATGATGATCATGGCCATCCCCGCCATCAACAACATGCCCGGCAAGGTCATGTTCGTGATCATGCGCATGGGTATAAATGCCAATCGCATCCGCCGCCCGATCCCCAAACAGGGATCTGTATTCAGGATGCTGACGCACGGTTTCGGGGATGCCGGAACAACAGACATGCCGGTTAAAGCATACCACCTGATCGGTCTTTGCCATCACCAGATGCAGATCATGCGAAATCATCAAAACCGCACAGTTAAGCTCGGCCCGGATATCATCAATCAGGCGGTAAAGCTCCGCCTGCCCGGTCACATCAACCCCCTGGGTCGGCTCGTCCAGCACCAGCAAATCCGGGCGCAGCAACAAAGTCCGCGCCAGCATCACGCGCTGCGTCTCGCCCCCCGAAAGGCTGCTCATCTGGCTATCGATCACATGGCTGGCACCGACCTGTTCAAGAACCTTCTGGCAATCGCCGCGCGATGCCGAACGGGTCAGTGTCAGGAACCGTTTCACCGTCATCGGCAAAACCTGATCAATCGCAAGCTTTTGCGGCACATAGCCAATACGAAGGCCCGGCTTGCGGATCACCTCGCCCTGATCGGCGCTCTGAAGCCCCAGAAGGGTTTTGACCAGTGTTGATTTACCCGCCCCGTTTGGCCCGATCAGGGTCATGATCTCGCCCGCATTGATCGAAAGCGTCACGTTATCAAGCACCCGTTCATTGCCAAAGGACAGGATCAGTCCCCGTCCTTCAATGAGTGGTGCAGTCATGACACAGGCCTTTGATTTCAACAGTGGTGGCTTCGATTTTAAATCCGACCTGCTTGGCCGCCTTGCGAACCGCGATGCTTACATCCTCATCCACCGTTTCGGCAACGCGCCCACATCTGGTGCAAATGAAATACTGCCCCAGATGATCGCAATCGGGCTGATCACAACCGAAATAGGCATTCAGCGACTCAATACGGTGCACCAGCCCAAGATCGGTCAGGAATTCCAGCGCCCGATACACGGTCGGCGGCTGCACGCGCTGCCCCTCGGCCTGAAGCGCATCAAGCAGTTCATAGGCGGTAACCGCCTTGTGCGATTGCCATATCAGGCTGAACACCTTGCGGCGCATATCGGTAAAACGCGCATTTTCCGCCTCGCAGACTTTCTCTGCCTGCGCGATTGCGCTATCGATACATCTGTCGTGATCGTGGCCCTTTTTCGGGAAAAGATCGGTCATGTCGCACATCCGAAGTCACGCCGGGCTATTTGCGTTAATCTGCAAAAAGCCATGGCACAGGGTGATATGTTATAATATATCATTTCTTGACGTGACTGCCGCAAAAAGTCAACAACCATCGACCGGAGCCTTCGATGACCGAGACCACAACTGCCGCCAATTCAAAGATTGCCGACAAACTGAAATTCAATGAAAGCGGCCTGATCCCGGCAATCGCCCAGCAGCATGACAGTGGCGAGGTTCTGATGATGGCCTGGATGAACCGCGATGCGGTAATCGAAACGCTTGAAACCGGCCGGGTCTGCTATTACTCACGCTCGCGCGGCAAGCTCTGGCGCAAGGGCGAAAGCTCCGGCCAGCTACAGAAACTGATCGATTTCCGCTATGACTGCGATCAGGATACCGTGCTGGTACAGGTTGATCAGCTTGGCGTTGCCTGCCACACCGGGCGTCGCAACTGTTTCTATTTCGCCGCCCGCGATGGCGAGGAAGTGGTGATTTCCCAACCCGAAATCGCCGTCGAAGACCTTTACGGCAAAAAGTAAGCATCAGACATGGCGATTTCCGACGAACAGTTTGACCGCGTTGCCACCACCGTCATCACCGGCTTCCTTGGCAGTGGCAAGACAACCCTTCTCAATGCCCTTCTCGCTCACGACGGCATGGCAAAGACCGCCGTTCTGATCAATGAATTTGGCGAAATCGGGCTTGATCACCTTCTGGTACGCGAGGTGTCCGAGGATGTCGTGCTGCTGAATTCCGGCTGCATCTGCTGTTCGGTGCGCGGTGATCTGATTTCGGGTTTGCGCGATCTGTTTGTCAAACGCACCCGTGGCGAAGTACCGGAATTCGACCGCGTGATCATCGAAACCACCGGCTTGGCCGATCCCGCCCCGATCCTCCACACCCTGATGACCGATCCGTTGCTGACCGCCAAATTCCGCCTTGATAGCGTGGTGACCACCGTTGATGCCCTGCATGGCGCGGGCCAGCTTGATGACCATCCCGAAAGTGTAAAGCAGGCCGCCGTCGCCGACCGCATCCTGATCACCAAATCCGATCTGGCCGATGCCAAAATGCTGGCAACCCTTGAAGCCCGCCTGCGGCATCTTAACCCGGCCGCCCCGATCCATGCCGTCACCATGGGCGATATTGATCCGGCCAAGCTGTTCAATGCCGGGCTGTATGACCCGGCGACCAAAAGCATGGATGTGCAGAAATGGCTGCGCGACGAGGCGTATGAGCAGCACGGCGACGACCCTCACGATCATGGTCACGGGCATGATCACGCGCATGACCACCACGGCCATGATCACCACCACCACGCCGATGCACAAGACGTCAACCGGCATGATGACCATATCCGGTCCTTCTGCATCACCTTTGACGAACCGCTGCATTGGGATGCGTTCGTCACCTGGGCGGAAATCTTCACCCAGATGCGCGGCGAAAGCCTTCTGCGCGTCAAGGGCATCCTGAACCTGGTCGGTGAAAGCAGCCCGGTCGCGATCCATGCCGTGCAGCATGTTTTTCATCCACCCGCCACCCTGCCCGCATGGCCTGACGAGGATCGCCGATCAAAAATCGTGTTTATCACAAAGGATCTCGGCCCGCAGGTCATCCGTGATTCGCTTCATCACCTGAATGCCGCCGTCTCGGAAACCGCCGAAAAATCCTGATTGTTTTTGGCATTTGAGCCACATCAAGGCCCCCAACCCGAAATTGGATCAGATTGGGTCTTGGCTTGATACAGCCTCACTCTAAGTCCTGAACTTCGGGCGATCCCATTCTTGGTGATCGCCCTTTTTCTTGCCGTTTTTCATCGGCATTCTATCCCCTCGCCAAACCGAAGGACAGCATCCACCATCCGCCCGTACAGGTTGCGCTGCTGTTGCGCTGCACTAAATCTGACACAGATCAGGAAAGCTGACTTCGGTTTTCCGAACTCTCAAAACAATCAAATCAAATCGAAGGGGGTAGAACATCATGATTTTCCGGAACTGGCAGGGTACGAAAATCCCCGCACTCGGCTTTGGGACATACGAGCTCGATAACGCGGCCGCCGAACATATGGTCGCCGAAGCCGCCAAAATCGGTTACCGCCATTTCGATACCGCCCAGATGTATCATAACGAGGAAGGGGTTGGTCGCGGCCTGAAATCATCCGGCCTTTCACGTGATGACTACTTCCTCACCACCAAAATCTGGCCCGACAAATTCCAAAGCGGCGATCTGCAAACATCCGTGGTCGAAAGCCTGCGCAAGCTTGACCTTGACCATGTCGATCTGCTGCTGCTCCATTGGCCAAATGATGAAATCCCGCTGCGCGAAACCATCGCGGCGCTGAACGAGGTCAAAAACCTCGGCATGACGCACCTGATCGGGATTTCCAATTTCCCGACCGCCCTGATCGAACGCGCCGTCGGCCACAGCAACCTTCCCCTTGCCGTCAATCAGGTCGAATATCACCCCTATCTTGACCAGTCCAAGGTGCTTGATTGCGTGCGCAGCCATGACATGCTGCTGACCGCCTATTGCCCGCTGGCACGTGCCAAGGTGATGAATGACGAAACGCTGGTTGCCATCGCCAAATCCTATGGCAAATCCCCGGCACAGGTCACCCTGCGCTGGCTGCTGCAACAGGATGGCGTCATGGCCATCCCCAAATCGGGTTCGCCCAAAAACGCCCAGGCCAATTTCGATATCTTTGATTTCGAGCTGTCGGACGCCGACATGGCCGACATCCACGAACTCGCCAAGCCAGACGGCCGCCTGATCGATCCCGATTTCGCCCCGGAATGGGATCGCGCCGCCTGAGAAGCAGCGGCATAGCGCATAAAACCATCAAGACCGGCCCCCAGCAGGCCGGTCTTTTGCGTTAAATCCCCCCGGCCCGCCAAAAACCATCATATTGCCCCCGCTTTCCGCACCCGGCTTGTTTCGCACATGCGAAAAGCGTAATTTGACAGTCTATTCAATCCTTGGGCCCGTGATCGCTTCATGACCAGCACCACAACCAACACCGCCGAAACCACCAAGCCCGATCTCGGCCATCGCCTGTACGAGGATGTGCTGGCGCTTCTGCTCGGCACCATGGTCGTGTCGCTCGGTGTGATGCTCTATAGCGAAAGCGTGCTGGTCACCGGCAGCACGGCGGGGGCGGCCCTTCTGATCGAACATGCTACCGGTATCGGTTTTGGCGTGATCTTCTTTGCAATCAATCTGCCGTTTTACTGGCTGGCCTTCAAACGCATAGGGCTTGCTTTCACCATCAAGACCTTCATCGCGGTCGGGCTTGTTTCGGTGTTTTCCAAACTGATGCCGATGTGGATCGATTTCTCGATGCTCAACCCGATCTTCGCCGCCATTGCGGGCGGTGCGCTGATGGGGATCGGCCTTCTGATGCTGTTTCGCCATCGCGCGGGGCTCGGCGGGATCAATATCCTCGCCCTGTACCTGCAGGAACATCTCGGCATCCGCGCGGGTTATTTCCAGCTCGCCGTCGATCTGGTCATCCTCGCCTGCGCCTTCCTGACCCTGCCGTTCGACAAGGTCCTGCTCTCGATCCTCGGCGCTGTCGTGCTCAACCTGATCATCGCTCTTAATCACCGCCCGGGTCGATACCTCGCTGCGAGATAATACGCCCGAACAACGCCTTACTGATATTTCCGCCGCCGAAAGGCCGCAAGATCGGTAACCTTGATAGACAATCGGACGGCAAGATACCCCCTATCTGCCTTTTGCGGTTCGTTGTTTTCCTTGTATGCCATCGCCAAACCAAACTTCCCCCTGAGCTGGATTGCGCTGATTGGCTCGCAATTCGCCGACTGTCTCAAATTCTTTTTCCTGTCCCGACACAATGCGATTGTGGTGAGTAAATTCCCGCGGAGTATGTTTGCCGCACCGACGCTCATGATGGTCAGCGTCCTACAATCCGGCGCCTTGCAGCCTTCTTTATTACAAGACATTTCGATTGCAGGTTGCAGTATGTTAACCTCAGCAACGTCGTGGGGATCAGGGGAACAAAAACGCCGTGAGTGAAAAACCGGTATACATTGCCGTAGCCCTGACGGTGGGTGCCATAGCAGGCATACCGATTGGGTCCATAGTTGCAGCCAACTTCCTCCCAATTGCTATTGGAGACGGCTGGGCAAGCATTGGAGGTGCATTTGTTGGTGTCATGGGGACGTTCGCTGTAGCGAATTGGAGCTTTCATAGATCCTTGATAGCCCAAGAAAAAAGGCTTCTACGTCCAATTCAAAAGAGATTTGAATACTGCGACAACTATCTTATGAGAATAGCTGGGCTGGCGGAGAAACACAGCAAATTGCAGCGAACTCTGTTTGAAGACATCAAGCAAATAGTGGATGCTCCAAACCTTTGGAACCCCGTCAATATAGCTGACCTTGCTCGGTACGAAGCACCTCCAGCATTAGCTATCAAAATTGTCATTCGATGCAACGATTATCCTCTGGACGAATTTAACGAGATAATTAGGCTGGCAAAACGAACCTCAACAGAGCTAACTTGGCTTCGCGAACATAAGAGAGAGGAACTTTCTCCTCTTGAAATAGAGTTCATCGGCACTCTGATTGAAGAAATCACCAAGTTGAATGATGCCGCCCGATTTTGCTCGAACGTTTGGCGTGAGATGCAACACATAGAAAACCAAGGAAATCTGCTGCCCAGTCTACCACAACTACCTGATGCAGTCTTTCGAGCCGAACGTCAGATCATCAGGTTCGCAGCCTCTACCCTCTTGCAAATCAAAGGGCTGCGTGCAGTTCACTAGCATCACTGCGCCAACTGTTAATAAAGGGGCAGCACTTTGAAACATATCAACAAGTAGTAGACCTTCGCTCTCAGAAAAATGGAACTATCCCCTTTTAGGTCCCAAATGAGAGAATAGAAGAAATCACTATAAATTTTAAAATAAATTCAAAAATTTAAATATCATTGATTAGCGTAAAATATAGTCATCAAAATGAATAATATGAAAATTTATCAGAAATATAAATACGTTCTAATAATTAGCGTCTTTATATCCGCATCAGGAATAATATTAACTTGTTTGAATATTTCAGGTGCACATGAATTAGATTTTATAAATCACATTGAATGGGAGGCACTATCAGTAGGAGGATTTGCACTTTACTCAGCATTAATAGCCTATCAAGCGGCGACTCTCCGTCAAACACAAAATGACAATCAAAATACATTGAATTTTATATCTCGTGACTTCCGAATATTAATGATGTTTAAAGCAGATATTTTCTCGGCAACATCACAGTTGAAACATGATTTTGACGCCGCACCGCACACAGAACTCATTCTCAAAAACTACGAGAGCATCTGGGAAATTTGCTGTAAGGCTAACCTATACGACCTAATACTATCGAAAGAACTGAATGATATTTCAATATCCCTCATTCAATTAAAATTTCTAATTGAGAGATCAAGAAAAGAGCCAGAAAACTCACTTGAGTTTAAAAATTCAGGCGCACTACTCTCAGCACGCCAAATAGTTTCTGATGTAATAACAAGCCTTCAGAATATCGAAAAAATAATCGAAGAAGAATATATCAACTCAGAGCAAAGGCCCAAGCCATATTTATATGATGCTTAAACAGAAGAATGGCGATCCCTGCAGGACTCGAACCTGCAACCTACAGATTAGAAGTCTGTTGCTCTATCCAGTTGAGCTAAGGGACCGCTGTGGGGGCCGGTTGGTGCCCCGGGGCAAAGCATTGGACGCCTGCCCGGCTGATATCTTTTCAGTCTTTAACGTCTTCTGTCAGACGAACGGGGCGGAAACCGCCCCGATGATGGTGATCGACCGTCTTGGTGGCCGAAAGATCAGACGACGCGTTTGAACGCGAAGTTGTCGGCATAGGCCTGCACCCGGCGGACGCGCGATTTCGGCTGTTCGATATCGGCAATCAGCTTGTGACGGGCGGCAAATGCCTGTGCTTCTTCAAGGGTATCGAAATACATGCGCACCTGGCCGCGGGTATCGGTCGATCCGATCCAGCCCATAAGCTGATCGGCAACCTTCTTTGCACCCGGTTCAAATTCCATCACCCAGTGTTTGGTCGCGGCACGACCGGACTGCATGGCGTTTTTGGCAGGTTTGTAAACACGGACCTTCATCGGGACCCTCGTCTTGACCGTCGGATAAGATGACAACAATACGGGGCTCTCTAACACCCGCTGTCACATCATCTTTTACACCTTTTGCCGGCACATGAAAACGTGTCCGTATGGCAAAAGGGAAAAATGGTCGGGAAGGCGAGATTCGAACTCGCGACCCCCTGCTCCCAAAGCAGGTACGCTACCAGACTGCGCTACTCCCCGACGCGGATGTGGATTTAGCACCATAATTCCGGGTGGGCAAGACCGCATTATGCGTTTTTTGCCCGGATTGGAAATAAAATGCAGGTCAAAAACCAAAGGCCGCAGAAATCATCCGCGGCCTTGCTATTGCTGATTGAGGATCACGTGGCCGCAACGGGCGCATCGCAGGTGCCGCTACCATGTCTTAGCGCGGCAGCCCTTCGACCTTCTCGCCAACTTCAAATCCCAACCGGTCGGCCGATCCGCCATTGAGTTCCAGAACAAAGCGCACCGGCTTTGGCCCCGGAATGATGGTTTCGGATTTCGGCACCGTGCGTTTTTCAATTCCGACAATCACGCCATTCTTGTCGATAAACAGCATATCAAGTGAAATGAAGGTGTTCTTCATCCACATCGAAATGTCGCTGGCGCGGCCAAAATCAAACAGCATCCCGGCATCATCCGCCATTTCGGTGCGGAACATCAATCCGCGCGACCGTTCATCAGGTGTTACTGCCATTTCAACATTGAAAACCTTGCCATCGACCAGCAGGCGCGATCGTTCAAACCCTGTCGCCTTTGCATTCAGCCCCGCCACAACGGCAGCACTGATAAAGCAAACGACCAAGGTCATTTGAATGAACGACTTCATAACCCATACCCCTTCAGTCTATGGACGCGTGTCCTGACTTCGTCACGTATGTCCCCGCCGCGCCACGGATCTCTAATGCTGGTCAGCATTTTTTCGTCCGGCTGCTTTCCACGGCTATGTGCCCATTTTATGGCACGCAGGATATTTTCCGCTGTGACGGATAACACAGGGGGTATTTCGATTTCGTTTACAACCGCCCACACCCCGGACCAACAGCGCGCAACCCCATAAGGATTATATCCTCCGCCCCCCAGTACAAGACATCTGGGTGCCATCTTGATCATGGCCCCGACCACGTCCCAAATGGCCTGATTTCCCAGCATCTGTCTGGATAATGGATCTTCTGCTAATGTATCACAACCACATTGTAAAACAATGGCTTGTGGTGAAAATTGCTGCGCGAGTGGCAGGAAATACTCGTTCAGGACATAACGCATTTCATCGTCATTCATGCCGCTTGGCATCGGCAGGTTACGCGCAAATCCCCCCGCAATATCATCGATATGCCCGGTTTTCGGCCACAGTCCTTCTTCATGCATGGACACGGTCAGAACACGGTCATCATCGGCAAATGCAATCTGCACACCATCCCCGTGATGGGCATCAATATCAAGGTAAAGCACGCGATCCAGCCCCGAATCGAGCAATTCAAGTATCCCCAGAACCGGGTCGTTGAAGTAACAGAACCCCGATGCCCGGTCGCGCAATCCATGATGCGTACCCCCCGCCGGATGATGGATGATCCCGCCATCCGAAATCAGACGTGCGGCCATAATCGATGATCCGGCCGCCGTCGCCGGACGCCGGAAAATTTCCGGATAGATCGGATTGCCGTTTTTCCCCAATCCGTATTTCACCATCATGTCTTCGGGCAGCATCCGGTCGCGTTCGGCCTGTGCGACGGCGGCGATATAGTCGGGATCGTGAAAGCGTGCCAATTGTCCGGGCGTCGCCACCGGCCCGATCAGATAATTATCCCCATCGACCCAGCCCATCGCATGCACCATATCCACCACCAGCGACACCCGCGGGATCGCAAGCGGGTGCTTTGGCCCGTAACTCGACCCGCGATAAATCTCGGCCGCGATCATGCGCGGACGGATATCATGGCGGCGATGATCGGGATAATTCAGAACAGGTTCATCAGATGGCATCATGACCGATCATGGTTCATTCGGGCTGGGCTCATTGGGGCATCGCAGGATTGACGCGCAAACGCATCCGCGTAACTCTGCTCCCGGAACACTTTCTCCTTTCTTAAACGACGAGCCGCCCCATGCCGATCAAAAACTATGCCTTCCTGATCAAGGCCGACGGATATCCGGTGCGGGGGACGCAAACCACCCTGCCCGGCGATGGCTTCACCACCCATATCTTTGCCGCGTCAAATATCGCGGCCCTGATCGTCGCAGCGCAGGGCTTTGCCAAGGACGGGATAGAGGTCATTGAAACCTGTGGCGGTTTTTCCGATACCGATTTTGATGCGGTCGAAAAGGCACTTGATGGCCGGGTCGCCCTTGGCCGGGTAACGTTTGACGCCGCCAATCAGGCCCTTCTGACCCGTTTTATGACATCGTCCTGATCACTTTCAATCAGTCATCACCGCCACCGCCCCAAAACAGTCGGAGCCCCACCCGTGCCCCAAAAAACCTCAAACCGCCGCCGCCTTTTCGCGGGGCTTGCGATCCTGATCATCGTTATTGTGATTGGCGCTGGCTTTGCCCTTTCGGGGCTTGCCGATTTTGATCTTGAAGGTCGCAATACCCGCCTTGTCGAGTTTGACGATCACGGCAACCGGCTTTCGGGCACCCTGATCCTGCCCGATGGTGCGGCGGCCAATACCGCCCCCATTGTCCTTCTGATCCATGGCGATGGTCCGCAGGACCGCTTTTCAAATGACGGTTACCTGCCGCTGATCAATACACTGCTGGATGGCGGGATCGGTGTGTATAGCTGGGACAAGGCAGGTGTGGCCGACAGCACGGGAAACTGGCTTGATCAATCCATGAATGATCGCGCCAACGAGGCGATGGCGGCCTTCGCCGCCCTTCGCAATCTTGATGGCAATCAGAACCGCAAAATCGGTTTTCTCGGTTTCTCGCAGGCTGGCTGGGTCATCCCCGATATCGCCAATCGCCTGCCCGATGCCGCCTTTCACATCCTGGTCGGCGCGGCGGTCAATTGGCAGCGACAGGGAACCTATTACATGCGCACGCGGCTCGCGGCCCTAGGCACCCGGCCCGATGAAATCGCCATGCGCATTGAAACCGCGCACAACATGGATGACCGGATTTTCGGCCCCGACAGCACCTATCAGGATTATCTCGCCATCCCCCATGATCAGGAAGTCATGGCAGAGGACCGCTATGAATTCGTCAAACGCAATATCGGATCGGACGCCACCGGGCTGCTTGAAACAATCACATCCCCCCTGCTTGCCCTCTGGGGCGAGGATGATCTGAATGTTGATGCCGCTTATAATGCAACGATCTATCGCAAACTTGCCCTGCCCAACAATCCGCTCAACAGGGTCATCACCCTTCCCGATGCAACACACGGGTTGCTGCGCGCAGGCCTGTTTAATTATCAGCTTGCCGATCAGATGCCCGACATCGTCAAACTGGCCTTTGTCGTGATGGGGCGGCATGCCTATGCCCCCGGCGCGATGGATCACATCATCACCTGGATCAGACAGGTCACGCAAACCCCATCCCCGGCACAATAACCAGCATCAAACCTGTAACATCATCGTTGTTGCCGTGCGAAACCCGAACAAATGACGAAGCGGGCCAAGTTCCTGCACATCGCCCGCCACAAAGCCGCATCGTTCATAAAGTGCCCGGGCACGCGGATTGGTATCGATCACGTCAAGCCGCACCTGCCTCAGGTCACGCATCCGGGCTTCATGTGCAATCGCATCCAGAAGTGCCGTCCCGACACCCCTGCCGCGCGCATCAGAATCAACAAAAATCCCGTCCATCAACAGAACCCCCTCGGACAGATCCCGTTCAAGCGTCTCGATCAAAATCCCGCGCCACAAGCCACCCCAAAGGCCATAAATCGCACAGACATCCGATAACGTCCCGCCAATAAACGCCCCCTGCGCCGTTTTGAAACCGGCAATGCCCAACAGATCGCCATCGGACGATACCGCACTGATCGCATGGGCCGGATCAACAACCCGCCTCAGGAATAATTGCGCCTTGTCTTCGGGCTTCATCACCGGGGCCAGTTTCTGACGAAACGCCTGCCAGAAAAGATCAAGCGCCTTGTCGATATGGCCATCCTCGATGCCATGATGAATGGAAAATGTTTGCCGGTCCTGCATCTGTACCTTCCGCGATCCTGTCGATCAGAAAGATAGCCGGACGGCATGATTTCACAAGTTAAGGATGTGATACAGATCACGCGCCTGACCCGCGCTCGGGCTTGCCTGTCCTTAAATGGCGCGCTGCCCGCTGCTGGTCGAAATCATCCCTTTCTGACCTACCCTCTGGATTCCCGCGAACGCGGGAGTCCATCTCACCGCACGCTCCATACCGGGGCAGAACTCCGGACCCTCACCCGGCCACAGCCGCCCGCGGCCGAATGATCTTGCCGCTTTGGCGCTGCTCGAACAGATGCGCGATCCAGCCTGCCATGCGCCCGACGGCAAAAATGCCAAGCCCCGCCCCTTTCGGCAGATCAAGCTCGCGTTCCAGCAACGCCAGCCCGAAATCAAGGCTGGGATATTGCCCGGTTTCATCCGTCACCCGGTCCGCAATCCGTGCCCAGAACGCATCGCCGACCTGCCCGCAGGATTGCATGATCGCACGCGTACGCGGATCGCCATCGGGATAAAGCGGATGGCCGAAACCGGGCGGCACGCCATCCTGCACCGGATCAATCTTGCGCTTTTCCACCCGGTCCATCCATGCCCGGCAGCGCGGCGTTAACCCGCCATGCCGGGTGCCCGATAATGTCGCCAACCCCGCCAGCAACGACGCCGGAACACTCGCGCCTGCCGATGCCGCCACCCGCACCGCATAGGCCGACGCATTCAATTCATGATCGGCACACAGCACCAGCGCACGGCGCAGCAAATCCACCGCTTCCGGCTTTGCCGACCAGGCCCGCGCCAGCATCACATGGATCGGACTTTCACCGTCATCGCGCATACCGGCCGCCGCCAATGCCGCAAGCCGCATCAGCTTCGCCGCCGCCGGGCGGCCATCCCCGGCCGGGTGATTTGTCACCTCGCCCGCCATCATCGTAATCATCCGGTCAAACGGTGTGGCATGATTGGCCGGGATGAAATCGGGCGCGCAGCATCGATCCTGATCGACCCGCAACCCCGCCAGAAGAAGCGCGGCATCTTCAAGCGTCATGGTATCAGACAGCACCACCGCATCCCTGCCGCGATAGAAAAACCGTCCATCGGCAATGCGGGTGATTTTCGACACCAGTATCGGTTCGCCCCAGTCAATCGTCGATGCCGCCACCGATTGCCGCGACCGGCCGCGTTTTTTACCCGCGATGATTTTGCGCACATCGCGATGGTCATAAAGGCTTTTGCGTGCGTCCCCCGGATGGGCAATGGCGCGCACGATCCCGCGGCTGACATAGGCATAAAGCGTATCGCGCGATATGCCGGTCGCCGCACAGACTTCCTGTGCCGACAGCGTGAAAAATGCGGTTTCATTCATCGGATCATCCAGATTTTTCATATTGATTATCTTGATCAAGATTGACGATTTGTCCAGCCCCGCGTGATCCTTGGGTGATCAACCCCTCCCGCGCCACCGATGCGGAAAAAGGAGCCACCAGCATGACCGCCATGACCAACAAGCCCAACCCGTTCATCGCCCCGATTACCGATGCCCTTAACGCCGCCCCTGATCTTCCGGGCGCAACAAACGCCCTGCCCGATATCAAAATCACCGGCACGGACGCCCTGCCATCCTTCTTTGCCGTCACTGATCTTGCTTCGGCCTCGATGGGCATCGCATCCGCCATGATTTCCCGCTATCGCGGTTTGGCGACTGGCGATCTGGCAGACGTCACCATTGATCAACGGCTGGCGTCAAAATGGTTTGATATGACGATCCGCCCGATGGGCTGGGAATTGCCGCCGGTGTGGGATGCGATTGCCGGTGACTATCAAACCGCTGATGGCTGGATACGGCTTCACACCAACGCCCCGCATCACCGCGCTGCCGCCCTGTCGGTTCTGGGCGATTACACCGACCGCGAAGCCCTCGCCCCGATTGTCGCCAGATGGAAGGCCGATGACCTCGAAACCGCAATCATTGCCGCGGGCGGCTGTGCGGCCACCATGCGAAGCCTGGGTGACTGGCAATCCCACCAGCAAGGGGTTGCGATTTCGGCCGAACCGCTGATCGGCTGGCAGCATCACGGTATCACCCCAAAATCCCGCCACGTTATCCGGTCGGATCGCCCCTTGGCCGGGATCCGCGTGCTTGACCTGACCCGCGTTCTGGCCGGTCCGGTCGCAGGGCGATTTCTCGCCGCCTATGGCGCGGATGTCCTGCGCATCGACCCGCCCCATTGGGACGAGGGCGCGGTAATCCCCGAAATCACCCTTGGCAAACGCTGTGCCGGGCTTGACCTCAAACGTGCCGAGGATCGCCAAACATTTGAAAGCCTTCTGGCAGGTGCTGATATCCTGCTGCACGGCTATCGCCCCGATGCCCTGCCCGGTCTTGGCTATGACGCAGCCCGACTTCGCCGGATCAATCCCGGCCTGATTGATGTCACCCTCTGCGCCTATGGCTGGACCGGCCCGTGGGCCAAACGGCGCGGTTTTGACAGCCTCGTGCAAATGAGCTGCGGCATCGCCGATTTCGGCATGAAACAGGCCAACGCACCAAAACCAGTGCCCCTTCCCGTTCAGGCCCTTGACCACGCCACCGGCTATCTGATGGCGGCAAGCACCATCCACGCCCTTTTGCTCCGCAGCCAGACCGGCCAGATCACCACCGCCCGCCACTCGCTGGCCCGCACCGCCCATCTGCTTTGCCAGACCGCCCAATCCACCCGACCCCAAACCATCGCCCCCGAAACCGAAAACGATATCTCCCCGCATATCGAAACCACAAACTGGGGCAAGGCCCGGCGCGTTCGTTTCCCGGCCACCATCGACGGCGTCGCACATGGCTGGGATCACCCGGCGGGCAAACTCCGAACGGCCGATCCGGTGTGGTGATGCCGCTCCAAACGAAATCCGGACGGATGCAACAGCAAAACACACAGCCGCAAACCGGACCTCCCGCAACCAGAAAGCCCGAACAAATCCCGGGCTTTCGCAAGCCCCTCCAGCAGACAGCTTTCGGGTCACGGCCCTCACCTGTCCATCATCGACGGGGCATGGCCCGATGCTGGCACTGCTGTCTCTTCCGGTGCCTCTTCCGGCAAATCCTCCACGGCGACTTCCAGTGATGCGGGACTTCTGGCAACGCTGGACAAACCTCGGGCTTCCACCAGCCACCAGACACCCCAAAGCCTCGCCGCCTACTCCTGCCCCTTTCGGCACCCCCATGATCAAGAAGCCCGGACAAACCTAAAGCCCCCGCCATCCTCCCCAACAGACGATCCGCAAACGCCCTCAGCCTCGCTGCCCGCTCCAACTACCTCCGCCAATGGCATGACCACCGAAGCCCGGACAAATCTCGGGCCTCCAGCAACCTCGCCAACTCACACCCCACGGAACCCCCAACGGCTCGTGACCCGCTCCGGCCACGGCGACAACCTGCTCCCCCGACATTCAGACACACCTCGGGCCGCCGCCAGCCCCGCCAACCGATGGTCCACAGACGGTCCACAGACGGCCCAAAGGCTCGCTGCCCATTTCGGGCTCTTTCGACGATGCCATGACCACCGACCACCGATGCCGGAACAAAACTCGGGCCTCCAGCAACCGTCGCCGACGGACAATCATCGGGCTCTCTGCCGCCTAGACGCACCTCGGGCTTTCGCCAGCAGACGGTCCAGGGGCTCGCTGCCCACTTCGATCATCTTCCGGCGACGGCGGCAACCTGCCACCCCGGCGTCCAGACCCACCTCGGGCTGCCGCCATTTTCACCAGCAGACGGATTTCGGGCGTACGGCCCCCAACCTGTCCACCACCGACGAGCCATAATCCGATGCCGTCACTGCTGCCATTGCTGCCGCTTCCGGCAAATCCGGGGTCCGTTCCCCGACAAGACGCACCTCTCCCGTCATGACAAACAAGCGTGTTAAAAGCGTATTAGAACTGGCGCGGAATACCGCCGTAATGGCTCCACCATCCGCCGCCCCATATCCTGCGGAGTACCCCGCCGCCCTGCCTCAATCCTTGCCGCAGCATCCTGCCCCCCCCTCTTTGATCCAGCCCCAAACGCAAAAACCCGCGAGGCACAAGGCCTTGCGGGTTTCTGTCCGGGTGCATTTCTCCCGTTGACTTTATCTTTATGCCACAAACAAAAGAACAAATCAAGAACTTTTTCCAATGCTTGACGTCCCGCCATGATCTGCGCATAGTCCCGTCATCTCCAGGGGGGCCGATCGTAAATCGGCTGAGAGGTTCGGTGTTGCCGGACGACCCTTTGAACCTGAACCGGTTAAGACCGGCGTAGGAAGGATCGCATGCGCAAGACTGAACCAGTGCCGAAACCGGCAACATCCCCAAATCACCCCGTCATGCCGGGCAACACAACGCCGTTTGATATTCATCTGCACGGTGGTCGGGTGGCCTTTAACGGCGACGATATTTTCCATGATCTTGATCTGACCCTGCCCGCCAGCAGCATCACCTGTCTGCTGGGTCCATCTGGTGTCGGCAAAAGCACATTGCTGCGTTACCTCGCAGGCTTGGTCGATGGCGAGGCTGGCGGGGATATTGCCTGCTCGGATGGCAGGCCGCTTTTGGGCCGGGTTGCCTATATGGCGCAGCAGGATTTGCTTCTACCGTGGCGCAGTGTGCGGGAAAATGTCGTTCTGGGCGCGGTGCTTCGCAATGAGCGCCCCGATCTTGCACGCGCCGATGCGCTGATTGCCAAGGTCGGGCTATCGGATGCCGCCCACCTGCGCCCGGCCGAACTTTCCGGCGGCATGAAGCAGCGTGCCGCCCTTGCCCGCACCCTGATGGAAGATCGCCCGGTTGTCCTGATGGACGAACCGTTTTCCGCCCTTGATTCGCTTAACCGCATGCGCCTTCAGGACCTCGCCGCACGGGTATTGCGCGGCAAAACGGTTTTGCTGGTCACCCATGATCCGCTCGAAGCGCTTCGGATTGGCGACCGGGTTCATGTCCTGCGCGGCACCCCGGCGGTCCTGAGCGACGCCATGCTTCCGGCGGGTAGCATCCCGCGTGATATCACCGATCCGGAAATACTCCGCCATCAGGCCGAACTCCTCCGTCAGCTTGGCGCCACCGCCGAGGAACTCAACCGGGCGGAGGGAACGGCATGACGAAGACATCCCGCACCCCGTTTACCGAACGGCGTCTGCTGAAACTCGCCCGCCCGATCATCATCATCGCCGCCCTGATCGCGACATGGCAGATTGTCGTGACCGTGACCGGCGCGCCGAAATATATGCTGCCCGCCCCCTATGAAGTCTGGCTGACCCTGATCAAGCGTCATGACGTGTTGCTTGACCATGCCAGATACACGATTGCCGAAACCGTGATCGGGCTTTTTGCCGGGGCGGCACTGGGCGCCTTGGCGGCCCTTCCGATGGCGCTTTTTGCACCCGTGCGGTTCTGGCTGATGCCGATCCTGCTCGTGTCGCAGGCGATCCCGTTTTTTGCGCTGGCACCGCTTCTGGTATTATGGCTGGGCTTTGGTCTGGGCTCAAAAATCGCGATGGCGGCTTTGATCATTTTCTTCCCCGTCACGGTCGCGTTTTTTGACGGGTTATCGCGCACCGAACCGGGCTTTCTTGACCTTGCCCGCACCATGGGTGCCAGCCGCTGGCGGTTGCTGACCCATGTGCGCCTGCCCGCCGCACTGCCTTCATTTGCCTCGGGCTTTCGGGTCGCAACCGCGGTTGCCCCCATCGGGGCGGTGATCGGCGAATGGGTCGGGTCAAGTCACGGGCTTGGCTATCTGATGCTGCATGCCAATGCCCGGGTTCAGATCGATATGGTCTTTGCCTGCCTTCTGATCCTGTGCGCCTTTTCAATCACGCAATATTTCCTTGTCGACCGGGCGCTACGTGCGGCTTTGCCCTGGCAACCCGACAGCCTGAAACCGGCAAAATAAACCGAATTCCCCGCGAAAGATTGCGGGGCAGAACATCACAAATATATCCGATATCCGATAGGAGGTTCATCCATGTCACGCCTGAAATCCATGATCACCGCAGCCACGATTGGCGCGGTTGCGATGGGAATGACCAGCCCGGCTTTTGCCGCAGACAAGCTCACCATTCTTCTCGACTGGTTTGTTAATCCCGATCACGCACCGCTGATCGTCGCCAAGGAAAAGGGCTTTTTTGCCAAGCATGATCTGGATGTCGAGCTGATCGAACCGGCCGATCCGTCCGCCCCGCCGCGTCTTGTTGCCGCCGGCCAGGGTGACGTTGCCGTGAATTATCAGCCGCAGCTTCACGTACAGGCCGCCGAAGGCCTGCCACTGACCCGGATCGGCACGCTGGTCGCGACCCCGCTCAACAGCCTGATCGTTCTGAAAGACGGCCCGATCAAGGAAATCGCAGATCTGAAGGGCAAGAAAATCGGCTATTCGCTTGCCGGTTTTGAAGATGCCCTGCTCGGCACGATGCTCGGCAAATACGGGGTTTCGATTGATGATGTCGAGCTGGTGAATGTCAATTTCTCGCTCTCGCCATCGCTGTATTCCGGACAGGTCGACGCGATCATTGGCGGCTATCGCAATTTCGAACTTAACCAGATGGAAATCGAAGGCAAGCCGGGCAAGGCTTTCTATGTCGAGGAAGAAGGCGTTCCGCCCTATGACGAGCTGATCCTGACGGTGCGTAACGACAAAACCGATGATCCGCGCTTTGCGCGCATGCTGGCCGCCCTTGAAGAAGGCGTGCAGTATCTGGTGAACCATCCCGATGACAGCTGGCAGGCCTTTATCGCAGCCTATCCAAACCTTGATGACGAACTTAACATCAAGGCATGGGCCGATACCCTGCCGCGCTTTGCGCTCCGTCCTGCAGCCGTTGACCGCACCCGTTATGCCCGCTTTGCTGATTATCTCAAGGATCAGGGCATTATCGAAACCACTCCGGCACTTGATAGCTACGTGACCGTGATCGAATAGACTGACCGGGACGAAGGCCGGAACCAAACGCGGTTCCGGCCTTTTCCATTGCCCTGCCCGCACTTGCACAATTCCCGATCCGCGACACATTCATAAGATCGAAAACAACAATCAGCCGATCAGGGGATTTGACCGCGTGACTGACGAAAAACGCCCAACGCACCACACAGAATCCGGATTTGAAAATCGCTATCCCCTGCCGGAAACCGGCAAAAGATCATTCTGGCGCTTCCTAAAGCGGCGTTATTTCGGCTCTGAAAACTGGCCAAAAGCCAAACACCAGCACGGCAAAATCCCGAGCGAGGCCCCGGATATGAACGCGATCCACAATCCCGATCCGGTACGCCTGCAAGTCACATGGATCGGCCATGCGACGGCTCTGGTGCAATATGGCGGGCTCAATATCCTGACCGATCCGGTCTTTGCCAAACGGGCATCGCCGTTCCGTTATGTCGGCCCCAAACGATACAGCCAACCGGGATTGCGGATCGATCAGTTGCCAGATCTTGATCTGGTACTGCTATCGCACAATCATTACGACCATTTCGATATCGAAAGCCTTGGAAAGATTGGCAATGGCCCGCGCTATATCCTGCCGCTGAAAAACGGAACTCTTCTGGAAAAGGCAGGAATCTCCCCCGACCAGTACGAAGAACTCGACTGGGATCAAAGCCTTTCGCACGGGGATTTGAAAATCACTCATGTGCCCAGCAATCACTGGTCAGCGCGAACCACCAAGGACCGCAAGGAAATGCTGTGGGGCGGGTATATCCTTGAATTCGCCGACGGCTATCGTTTCTATTTCGTCGGTGACACCGGCTGGAACGAACGGCTGTTTGCCGAAATGGGCGAACGATATGGCGGGATAGATTTTGGCCTGATCCCGATCGGAGCTTACGAGCCCAGCGATTTCATGCGTCATGCCCACACCAACCCCGAAGAAGCCGTTCAGATCATGCAGGTGATGGGCGTCAAACAGGCGCTTGCCATTCATTGGGGCACGTTCGTCCTGACCGCGGAACCGGTTGACGAACCGCCATTGCGGCTGGCATCGGCGCGCAAGGATGCCAGCATTGCCGACGATGATTTCATTGCAGCCCCAGTTGGGGCAACACGCTTCTTTCCCGGCAAAATCAGCCATCCGATAAACGCGGATAACGAAACGGAAGCAGCCCGGTAAAAAGGTGAAGACCGGCAACGTGCAGATCGTTGCCGGTCTTCGTTAGCCGCAAAGCGCGATCACAATGTTTGGGAGAACTGCAAACGCGTTTTCGGCTATGGGAATTGATTAGTGGCTGTGCTCGCCCCCTGCGGTGAATGACAGGGTTGCGAAATGCTGGATCAGGTCCGCATCCGCATTGTTTTCAAGCGACACAGAATGTTTGACCGCAATCACATTCAGCCCGTCATTTCGCACGGTGATATAGGCAACGCCATCCTGATCGGTTTCGCCAATCAGGGTTTCGGCCAGATTGACATAATCGGGAATGATCGCAACGCCCGGCAGGGGCTTGCCATCATAAAGGACCCGGACCTTGAAATCGTCACCCGCTTCAAGTTCGGTCGGGTTGGATAGCGGCACGATCTGCAATGCCTGTGCTGGCAAGGCCGGGATATCGCCATGAATATGCAGCAGTGAAACCGAATGCTTCAGATAACGGCCCGCCTGTTTTGCCCCCTCGACGGCTGATTTGGGCTGATTGACCCATTTGCCGTCCGGTCCCTCGGTGTAAAAACCGTTATCGAAATCGATCAGGACAATGGCCGCATCCTCATCCGGCACGATCATGGCGTGGGTATCGCGGGCCTCGACCTTGCCTTCGCTGGCCTTGCCATCCTCGGTCAGGACCGTGACCGATTTGATTTTGGCCGGATCATAGTCATTATCCTCGGCCCCATGGCCATAGATAATTCCATATTCATCCCAGCGCTGGGCAACCCAGACGCCATGCGCATTGGCGATTTGTGCCGCACCGAAAAGAGCCAGACCAACACCGACGACCGATGCAAATTTCATCATGAACCTCAAATTAAATGTTACGTTATAATATAACATTTAATTGCATGAGAGGTACCCTGCGTCAAGACCGTTTGAAAACGATCCCGACGCCAGATTATTCCTCATCCAGACAAAATCAGACCCGCGTGCGCGGTTTGCGGATGGTGCCATCCTCAAACCGCGAAAGCTCCATCCCGGCAAGGGTGATGGACGGCTGCCCGGTTGTGATCCAGTCCGCCAGCACCTTGCCGACCACCGGCCCCATGGCAAATCCGTGGCCGGAAAAACCGGTGGCGACAAAGAAATGTTTTGGATTGTCGAACTGATCGATCACCGGCACCGCATCGGGGGTCACGTCGATATCGCCAGCCCACTTGTCGACAACACCCACCTGTTTGATTTGCGGAAAGACCTTTTGCAAATTGGCCATCGCGTTCTTCACCCGCACTTCGTATGGCTGTGCCTGATTTTCCCGGCGACCGATCAAGGGCTGCTTTGATGCCGCCGAACCCGGCAGGCGATCGACCAGATCATCAACAAACCGCCTGTTCAGATGGAATTTGAAGGTCGCCCAGTTGGCAAACAGGCCCGGCGCAAAATCGCGGGCATATTTGAACCGGCCCAATGTCAAATCCAGATCGGTCATAAACTCGTCGGCTATATTCATCGAACCATCGGCGCGCTGACGAAACGCAAGGCCGGATGCCAGCGTTCCGGCGGCCGAAATATCCGGCACCGGAGTTGTACGGATCACCGTACCACGCGTGGTTTGTTGCGGCAGACGGCGTCCGAATTTGGCAACGAATTTATGCGTCGCGGCACCAGCAGCACAGATAACATATTTGCATTTGATCTCGCCACGTTCGGATATCACCGAACTGATTGCGCCGCCGCTCGTTTCAATGCCAATGGCACCGCAGCCCTCGGCGATGACCGCACCAAGTTCACCGGCACGTTTTGCGATGGCAGGGGCGGCTTTCTTGGGCTCCGCCTGCCCGTCAGAGGGCGTATAAATCCCGCCGACACCGGGGCGCGTAATGCCCGGTGCGATCCGGGCCACCCCCTTGGGATCAAGGACCTGCGTTTCGATATCAAATCCTTTGGCGTCTTCGATCCATTGTTCAAATTCGGCCATTTCCGCATCATCGCGGGCAACAAACATCACCCCGCCCTGCCGCCATTCCAGATCAGCGTCCAGTTCCTTTTCAAGCCCCTGCCAGATGCGGTTGCATTCGATCATCAGGGGCAATTCAACCGGATCGCGGCCCTGCTGGCGCACAAAGCCCCAGGCACGACCGGACTGATGCGAGGCAATGGTATCCTTTTCCAGAAGGACAACCTTCATACCCGCCTTGGCAAGGTAATAGGCACTGGAAGAACCGTGAATCCCGCCGCCGATGACGACGACATCGCATTGTTCGGGAAGGTCAATTTTGGGGGCGTTCATTGTGTGGGGCATTTGAATGGGTCGTTCTTTTGTTTTCGTTTTGGGATGTCGCGCGTTCCACGTTATGTTGCGTGGCAATAAATGACAACAAAATCAGGTGCCACCATGTCTGCCGATAACAAGAAACAGCAACCTGCAACCATCACGGCCCAGGCACTGGGCTGGGTCGAGGAAACCACCCGTTCGGTTACCCCGCCGATCTATCCCTCGACCACGTTCGAACGCAATGCCGATCTTAGCTATCACGATGGCCGATGCTATACCCGGACCGACAACCCGACCTATGATCAGGCCTGTGCGGTTCTTGACGCGCTCGAAGGTGGCGCACAGACGCGGCTTTTCGCATCGGGTATGGCAGCAGCCGTTGCCTTGCTGCATGCGTTATCACCAGGCGATCATGTGGTCGCGCCAAAGGTGATGTACTGGGCGCTGCGCAGCTTCATGCTCGATAGCGGCGTACGTGCCGGACTGACATTTGACTTTGTTGATAATGGCGACACGGCCCAATGGGTAAAACATATCCAGCCGGGCAAAACCAGAATGGTCTGGCTGGAAACACCCGCCAACCCGGACTGGCAGATCACCGATATCGCCGCCGTTGCCGATGCCGCGCACAAGGCCGGGGCGATTGTTGCAGTTGACAATACGGTTGCCACACCGCTTTTGACCCGCCCGATTGAACTGGGTGCAGATATCGTCATGCATTCGGCAACCAAGTATCTTAACGGACATAGCGACGTTCTGGCCGGTACACTTACCACTGCAAACAAGGACAGCGAATTCTGGCAAAGGGTTTGCAAACAGCATGCAGGCGGCGGCGGTGTTCTGGGCGTGTTCGAAGCATGGCTGCTTTTGCGTGGTATGCGTACCCTGTCAATCCGGGTCGAACGGGCCAGTGCCAATGCCATGGCAATCGCCCGCCATTTCGAAAACCACCCTGAAATCGCGCAGGTCCAGTATCCCGGCCTTGAAAGCCATATCGGCCATGACATTGCCAAGCGTCAGATGACCGGCGGATTTGGCGGCATGATGTCGATCCGGGTCAAGGGCGGCGGCAAACGGGCCGTGGATTTCCACAATCAGTGCAAACTGTTTAAACGCGCGACGTCACTTGGCGGGGTCGAAAGTCTGATTGAACACAGATCATCGGTCGAAGGCCCAACAAGCCCTGTGCCCGATGATCTGTTGCGTTTGTCCGTCGGTATCGAAGATGCCCACGATTTGATCCATGATATTGAAACCGCCCTGGATTTGAGTAAATAAAGGCGGAATGAAAATCGGCCAATCAACGGACTGGAAATTCCACGCGTGATGAAAACTGTGTTTCGTGCCCGCACACGATCTTGTTTCAAACAATCACTTTCGCTGTGTCTTGCTATTACAGCAATGATCGCGGCGACGGAATTTCCGGTTCGTTCGGCGCAGGCGCAAGCCCGCACGTCAAGCCAACCGGCAGGCATTCGTGATATTCCCGATGCCAATTCCCTGCCCCCGGCACCGGGACTGATTTTCGATATGGCCGAGCAGCGCTATATCATGTTTGACGACTTGGTTTCGCATCTTGCCGGGACGCGTTTTATCCTGATCGGGGAAAAACACGACAATCCGATCCATCATCATCATCAGGCACAACTGGTCCGCGCGCTAAGTAAACGTGAAGACACCAAGCGTGCGGTTGTCTGGGAAATGTTTGATCGCGACCAGCAGGAAAGCCTTGATCAGGCGTGGCAGACTGTATCCCCCGATGAACTCGGCAGTGAAATGAATTGGGGTGAAAGCGGCTGGCCTTCCTGGCACGACTATGCCCCGATTGCCGAGGCAGCCCGGGAAAACGGGCTGCAGATGGCAGCCGGCAACCTGCCCCGGGATGTCCTGCGGCCCATGATCAACGAAGGTATCAGCGCCCTGCCGACCGAGCTTGCGCAAAAGCTCTCCCTGCCGGCACTACCCGACGATATTGCGGCACGATTTGATCAGGAAATTGCAGACGGTCATTGCAACATGTTGCCCAAATCGCAATTACCTGCCTTTTCGCTTGTGCAGTTTGCCCGCGATGCGTCACTTGCGCGCGCAATGATTGACGTCAACAAAACCATTAGCCCGGATGGCGCATTCCTGATTGCCGGTGCGATGCATGTGCGTGATGACATTGCGGTACCCTACCATCTGCGGCGTTATGCACCTGATATCGACGATAACGACATTGCAGTTGTCATTCTGGTCGAGGCAGATGACCCGGGTGAAGACCTTCCTGGTGTGCGTGATTATGCGCTTCGGATGGGATCAGAAAGTGTGGCGGATTTCATGTGGTTCACCAATGATCTGCCACGTGCCGATCCGTGCGAAGACATTCAGATCGGTCAATAGCGCCACACAATTATCGCCAGACAATTATCGAAAATTATTTGATTCGACGGGGCAACCAATCGGTGGTCGCAACCGGTTTGCCCTTATGCGAACGCATGACACGCGGGCGGACGACTTCCTTTGCCTCGGGCGTGGTGGCACTTTTGCGGACCGAGGCATAGAAATCCACCATCACCTGAAACGGGATCAATGTCCCCCTGCCCTGTTTGTATGCATCAAGATAAGGCGGATGATTGCGCACGGTTTCGCTAAGATGTTCGACAGAGTGGTGACCAAACTGCGACCAGATACTTTCTATAAAATGCTGCGTTTTGGGATCAACCGATTTAAGTCGCACATCCGGACGACTTTCTTCCATGACGGCGTAGACGTTCGGTTCAATCGGACCAATATCATCTGCGATGAAAACAGCGGGCATCAACATGCGGCCGTGATAATTGGCCCCGTAATAGGCCTGCGCCAGATACAGCAAACGATGAAGCTTTTGCGGTTGCAGATATTCATTGTCGTTTAACGCATGATCAATCAGGCGAAAAACGGCTTCGAATACGGAATTAAGGACCGGCTTGTTCTGCATATCTGACCCAGCAAACGAAACGCATGGCGGATCAGGATCATAATGCCGCTTGGGCACGACAACAAGGACCGGAACGGAATGTATTCACTTTTCAAGGAAATCCGGCAAGCTGTCAGATCAAAGCATCAACCCGTGTGCCACGAATACCCGCACCATGCACAACAGCATTAACCACCGCATAGAATGATGTTCCGCTGTTCGCGCTTAGATCGAATGGAATTTCCGGATCAAGAAGGCTTGCGAAATCGATATCGCTTTCGGGTGAAATCGCACCTTCGCGGTCGCTTGCCCGACGAGCTGCCGACAGACGGCTTTGTTCGGCGCGCTGGTCTTTCTGATCACCTGCACTTCCCTGTCCGGATTGCTGTTTACCTTTGCCGTCGATATAGGCATTGAACAGGATACCGTCATTATCGGGGTCATAAGTGTAATGTTCGCTGGGGGCCTGAATCTGGCTATTGCGGTCAACCGTCGCCACACCGCGCGCACCAGCAGCCGCAAGTCGGCCATACTGGCTGACCTGGCTTATGGACTGGTTATTGACGGCAGGTGCGACCATTTTCCTCTCTCCAGCCGAAACCTGAACATATTACAGAAATATTCAACCGTAAGATTGTATCCCAATTACGGCTCAAAAGAGACAAGAATCGTCATTTTCAGTGGTTATCGAGCTGTTTTGAGGCATTAGTCGCCGTCAAATTCGACCAGATGGAAGACATCGACACCGCGATCACGGATTTTTTGTGCCCCGCCAATATCAGGAAGATCGATAATAAAGGCACAACCGGCAACTTCGCCACCTGCCTTTTTGATCAGATCAATCGCGGCAAGAGCCGTGCCACCCGTCGCAATCAGGTCATCCATCACCAGAACACGCTGTCCGGGCTTGATTGCATCGGTGTGCATTTCGATCACGTCCGAGCCGTATTCAAGTTCATATTCGACTTCGATGGTTTCAGCAGGAAGTTTGCCGCGTTTGCGGATAGGAACAAAACCGACACCAAGGGCGACCGCCACGGCCGGACCAATGATAAAGCCGCGCGCCTCGATGCCGGCAATCACGTCGATCTTTTTATCCTGGAATTCGGCGGCAAAACCGTCGACCACATCACGCAAACCATCTGCCTCGGCAAACAGGGTCGTAATATCGCGAAACATGATCCCCTTTTTCGGGTAATCGGGAATGGTACGGATCAGCGACTTGATCGACATGGGAGAACTCCGGCCGAGGTTAACCTGAAAAACAAAACCGCCATCTTTAACACCAGATGGCGGTTTAAAATCAAGCGTTCCCGAATACTGGCAGCAAATCGGGTTTGCGGCCCGCAATGGCAGCTAGGCCGCGTGCACCGTGTTTCGATGCATTACGGCGTTGTTTGCCGCGACAAAGTCATTTGCAAGTTTCTTGCTGATTTCAGCACGTGTGCCGCGCGGCAAACCGGTCCCGGCGGCCTGCCGGTTACCCCATACTGCGCGATAAAGGCGGTAATCATGGTCATTGATCTGACCAAATACTTTTTCGACTTCCATCAAGGTCTGGACATAACTTTTGTTCATGTCAGCCATCCTGTTGCTCGTGATGTTCCGAATGACAATTCCCTTCGGAATAACGACGCCCGGCTTTGCCAGCGCATCGTCAAGCAGCGATATAATCCCCTAAAGGCCGCCTCTCAACGGCAGGACGGTGACAAGATCGGGAATATTTTGTGACACCTCGCCTTAATCGAAAAAAATGCAATCAGAACAAACTGCTATCAGACAGAAAAAAGACGCCAACCGGCGAATAGCCAGCTCGGTTCAGTGCGTCTTTTTCTGGGCTTCGGCCTGACGCGCTTCTTCATCAAACTTCTTTTGCAGCGCATCGGCATATTCGCCGTAGATACGACCTTCGATCGACAGCTCCAGAAACCGGATATAGTCCTGCTGATTGTCGATTTTGGTGCGTGCAACCGGGATCACATCAAACGGACTTTCAGCATCCAGACCATATTTTCGGATCAGCTCCAGCATTTCGGCTGTGATCTGTTCGAGCTTTTTCTGCGCGTCCGAGAATGAAATGCTCATGATGTTTCCTGTTCTGATACGATAACCACGCGCCTTATGCCCTGCAAGTTACCAGATGACAAGTTTTCGCCCCCGCGAACTATACCGGCGCGCCCTTACCTATCCGAATGATCCGGGCATTTTGCCATCCGACTTGAGACAAATCAAAGACCTGTATCCCGCATGGTCCGATGCTGCATTCGGGACAGTTTGATACGGACTATCAGTGGATCATTGATGGTCCGTTCACGTGCATTTGCATAATCCATTCGGGGATCAGTGATGAAGTTGTTATCGGCTTTCAATGCCATGGGCATTCGCAAACGCTTTATGTGGGCGTCGGCCTTCGGCGTTACTTCCACCGTGATCATCGCACTTGCCATGATGATGTTTGCCGAAGAAAAGGCAATGGATGCCAAGCTTAATCAGCTAAGCCAGAATGAACTGACATCGCTTCATGCGCTGATTGTAAATGTGATGGCCGCCCGTCCTGATGACTCTGATGACATCGGTATTGATGTTTTCAACAACTGGTTTGAAAGCCGAAATCTGGATTATCCCGGCGAATTATGGTCGGCATGGGGCCCTACCACGCTGGCCTATATGAAGGAATATGGCGACAAGGACCTGAAAACGCCGCGCGATGCGATTGATCAGGAAGCCATTGAAACCGGTCAAACCATTGGACGTTATACCGACGAAGGTACCTATCGCCTGTCGATGCCAATTGTTCTTGGTGTGACCAAAGGTGCTGATCGCGAGGTTTGCTTTAGCTGCCATGGCGCAATGGAAGCCGAAAAGGGCGACGTGATTGCGGTTCTGTCATCAAGTCTTTCGGTTGCCCCCGAACAGGCAAAAACCAATCAGATCCTGATCGGTATTGTGATTGGCGGCATCGTCATTGCACTTGCAACCATCTTTGGCATGCGGTTGCTGCTGTCGAAAATCGTTACCGAACCGCTTAGCAAGCTGGGTTCGGTGATGACCGAACTTGCCGATGGCAAAACTGACCTGACCATCCACGATCTTGAGCGCAAGGATGAAATCGGTCGTATGGCGCAGTCGGTTGATGTATTCCGCACCAATGCAATCGCCAAAAAACGCATGGAAGCCGAACAGGAAGCGGCATCGCGCAAACGCGAAGAACGCATGCAGATGCTTGAAAAACATATTGGCGGCTTCGAAGGGGTTATTGCCAATATCGTCGGTTCGGTTGCCACATCGGCCGACCGTATGCAAAGTACGGCCCGCGCACTGGTCAGTGCTGCCGATCTGGCAAGCAAAAGTGCCACAACCGTCGCTGCCGCCTCCGAAGAAGCCACCGTCAATGTCCGCACCGTGGCGGACGCCGCCGAAAACCTGTCGCATTCGATCACCCAGATTGGTGATCAGGCCCATCATTCAACTGAAATCACCGCCGAAGCATCGCGCGAAGCCGAAGTTTCCAGCAAAACCGTCGCCGGCCTTTCAGAGGCCGCAGGCCGCATTGGCGAGATTGTCGAGCTGATCAGCGACATTGCTGGCCAAACCAACCTTCTGGCGCTTAACGCGACTATCGAGGCCGCCCGCGCAGGCGAAGCAGGTAAAGGCTTTGCCGTTGTTGCCGCAGAGGTCAAAAACCTTGCCAATCAGACAGCACGCGCAACCAGCGAAATTTCCGAACAGATTTTGGCCATCCAGGAAGAAACCGGCAAAACGGTCCAGTCAATGGACGACATTTCCAACGTTATTTCGCGGATTACCGACATCACAAACACAATTTCCGATGCAGTTCGTGAACAGGCCGATGCCACCGGGGAAATCGCACAGAATGTCGAACAGGCCGCGATTGGCACACAGGAAGTCAGCAGCAATATCGAACGCGTCAGCGATACGGTGGCCGAAACCGATCAGGCCGCCCACCAGGTCCTGAATGTGGCTGAAGAACTGGGACAACTTTCAACAGAACTTCGCCGAGAGGTCGATAGTTTCCTGATCAGTATCCGGTCGGCTTGATCCTAAAATTTTCCAGAACTGCATTTTGTGCCCCGCAACATTATCTGGTGATGCGGGGCTTGTTTTTTGGTGTATTGCAATTCCCCGGCAAAATCCAAAATTGAATTAATGTCACAAATTTTCGAAAAATATGGGCCTGCCTAAAATCTTGACATCAAAATTAACCTGACGATAACCGGCAATTTGTCTATTCTGAAAAAAAAGGTGTTAAACCTTTAAAATTCTAATCGGGTTGGGGGTATTCGAGCGGCTCACGCTTGGAGAAAATAAAAGACAATGTCTTTTACGACGATCTTGGGGATTCTGGTCGGTTTGGGGCTTTTTGTCGGCTCCATCTTCATTTCGACCGACAACTACTTTGTGTTTATCAGTCTGTCGAGTGCGTTGATGGTGATCGGCGGGACCTTGGCAGCGACTTTTATTGCCTATGAGGCACGCTATGTTCTGCTTGCGCTCAAGCTGATTTTCAAAATCTTTCGGGCACCACAGATGGGCCGGGGCCAATTGACCGGCGAAGTAGGCCGTGTTGTCAAATGGGGCTATCTGCTTCAGAAAAAGGGCATCAACGCGCTGGAACAGGAAGCACAGCGCGTCGGCAAGGACGAGCCATTTCTGGGCTGGGCAATGGAAGTCGTCATCACCGGTTATAACGGTGACGAAACCGCCGAAATGCTCCATAACGCGATTGAAAACGCGTTCAGCCGCAATCTGGTACCGGTATCCATCCTTAAAAACATGGCGGGTGCCGCACCGGCATTTGGCATGATCGGAACGTTGGTTGGTCTTGTCATCATGCTTGATAAAATGGCCGACGACCCGACACAGCTTGGTGCCGGTCTTGCGATTGCGCTGATCACGACCCTTTACGGGATTGTCGCCGCCCGGTTCTTTTTCATGCCGGCCGCCAGCAAAATCCAGCAGCGCGAGGAAATCATGCGGTTTCGCAATTATCTGATTGCCGAAGGCCTGATCATGCTGGCCGATCGCAAGGGACCGCGTGCCATACAGGATAAGATGAACTCGTTCCTTGATCCGGCGATCCATTTCAATATCGACAAGTCCGCCAAATAGCGACTAGCGATACGTTTGAAGACAGGAGGCCATAATGGCCCGGCGTAAATCACCCATGGGACAACGCAAGGACGAACCGGTCGATGAGGACTGGATGGCCACCTATGCCGACGCGATCACGCTTCTGATGGCGTTCTTTGTGATGCTGGTCAGCTTTTCCAAGGTCGAAATCCCGCTTTTCCAAAAGGTACAATCAGGTATTGCCGAACAGATTGGCAAACGCGAGATCGTCCGCCCGACGCAGGTTCTCGAAACCGATCTGAAGGATGTTGTGTTCAACACATCAATGGATAATGCCGTCAATGTTTCGACCGACGACGAAGGTATTCTGATGGAACTTGGCGGCGGTGCGTTTTTCCATCCCGGATCGGCCAATTTAAAGCAGGATGCGGTCCTGTTCCTTAAAGATGTTGGGGACCTGTTAAAAGAACCCCGTTATCTTGGCTTTCAGGTCGAAGTGACCGGTCATACCGATGATAGCCCGATCAACACACCACGTTTCCCGTCGAACTGGGAACTGGCGGCCGGGCGATCCATTGCCGTTGTGCGCTTTTTAACTGCGGTCGGGGTTGATCCGGAAAGTGACCGCATGCGGGCAATTTCCTATGGCGATACCAAGCCGAAATTGCCAAACCGCGGCGATGATGGCAACCCGATCGAAGAAAACCGCGAAGCCAACCGTCGTATCGAAATTCGTATTTTCCCAAAATATTCACGCGTATTCTGATGTTGGTGGTGCGCGTTCTGCCGGGTACCCTATTCGATAACGACGACCATTTCATCGCGCGCGGCAAAGACATTTGACCATTGGCTGCGCGCCTGCTGTTCGATCCCGGCCATTACCACATCATTGTGATCGGGATCATGATGAAACAGGGCAAGCCGTTTGACGTTTGCCGCCTGACACAGCCGAACTCCTTCCTGCCAGGTCGAATGCCCCCAACCAACTTTGGCCGGGAATTCATCGTCGGTGTAGGTGCTGTCATAAATCACAAGATCAGCATTCCGGATGAAATCAAGAATCACCTCGTCAGGTTGGCCCGGCATATGTTCGGTATCGGTGACATAACAGACAGACTTGCCGCCATGCTCCACACGATACGCCGTCGCTCCGTTGGGATGACGCAACGGCGCGGTCCGAACGGTAATCCCATCGGCCGGGTATAAAACCGTCCCGACCGTGAAATCTTCGAATGTCAGTTTTGACTGCATGGCCGAAAGCGGTACCGGAAAGGTTGGATCGGCCATCTGGGCCGAAAACACGCGCTCGACCCCGCCCTGTTCTTTCAAATGTCCGGCCAGCACGTGAAACCGCGCAGCAGGATTATAGGCCGGGACAAAAAACGGGAACCCGTTGATATGGTCCCAGTGGGTATGCGTCAGATAAATGCTGGCTTCGGTTACCTTGCGCCGGATCAGATCCTTGCCAAGATTGCGAATACCTGTTCCTGCGTCAAAGATCAGGGTATGATCACCGATCCGCATTTCGACACAACTGGTATTGCCGCCATAAACAACATGGTCGGGGGAAGGACAGGCAATGCTCCCACGGACTCCCCAGAACTTTACATCAATTGCCATTCGCTGCCCTTCACATATGTCTGTGGCTGTCGTCGGCGACAGACGAATGCATCAATCCCTTTATAACACTCATTTCGCAAAAGAAAATTACCCGCGTTCTAATTCTGCGGCTTGATAAACACCGCTGTACCGATCTCTGCCCCGAACGCCTGATCGGCACGTCCACAGTTTACGGCAACCTCACAAAGTCCGATTGAATTTAGGTAATGAAAGCCCTGCCCCAGCGCGACATCGGAGAATGTCCGGGCAGGCGAAAGAGACTGTCCGTTGATCAAAAGCGTCAGATTGCGGTTCTGCCACCCCGGTGCGGCAAGAAGACCGGTCATCAGATTGCCATAGCTGTCGATATAAATGATTTCTGAAAGCTCATCCGGCCAGCTCTGGGGTGGGACATAACGCAACCCGACATCGATATCGCCAAGTGCCACTGGTTCACCCTTGGCAATCATGCAGGCCACCGGGGCGAAAATATCGCGCCCGTGAAAGCTTGCCGACGCATTTTCGGGATGCCAGTTGATCACTCTCACCCGGCATGTTTTCGACCGCCGAATCAGTATTTCAAACAAGCCGTTGTCGGGACCGACGTAAAAAACGCAGTCGCATTCAACAACAATGCCGCGACGCTGGCTGCCAACACCCGGATCAACGACGCAAAGCACGACATCGCCCGGTTGAAATTCGCGCGACAGTGCGGCCAGAAGATAGGCTGATGCACGTGGATTGCGATCCGGCGCATCGACCATAAGATCGCAAACCGTAATGTCGGGGGCATTACGATGAACAACCGCACGCATCGCCCCACTATAAGGGCCGATTACGCCAAAATCGCTGAAAATCAGGATCATGTCGGATATCCGGATCGTCGGCAAACCTGCCTGATTTCAGTCAGGTTGCGCGCAAAGCGCCGTTACTTGACCTCGCAGAACTGACCGCGACGTTTAAGCTCAGCACAGATTGAACTGGCAGAACTGTCACTAAGCCCGGTCGCCATCAAACGGAAATAGGTCCCCTTGCCAGGAATGTTTGCCTGCGTGACACCGTGCTGAAGCGGTGCAAGCTGGGCATAACGCTGCGTCAGGATTTGCCAACCGCGTTCGGCCTGTGCCTGATTGCGATAAGATGCCAGATGCAGGCTTTTGCCCCCGGCCGTTGCAGCAACCGGATTTGCCGTCCCCATGGTCGGGGCCGCTGCCATTTCGCCGCCCGACTGAACCGCACGGCTTTCGCCGGTGGCAACACGACGAACAGGCTCGCCCGCGCTTAAGGTCGTTACATTGGCCTTTGCCGGTTCGACAATGGCGGCTTCGATTGCATCACGCTCTCGTTTGAATTCGTCGGGCGTCACCAGTTTCATCTGCGAAAAATCTTCGATACGCGCAATCTGGCGTGCGGCATCCATCAAGCCTTGTGGCGCCGGCGGCGGGGTTGCGCGCTGGCGCGGTTGGGCCGGTAAAAGCGCATCCAGAATAGCGGTACGTTCATTGACATGTTCCTGCACCGTGATAGCCCCGATCTGAAGGGCACGGTTCAACTGGTTCAGGCGCTGCTCGATTTGCGTGCTATCCGGTGGCGGATTATCAAGAAATGCCGCCGGTGCTGACTGGCTCATGGGCAGCAATGCCCCCAGATTGGCAGACCGGCGCGCTGAAAATTCCTCCGGTGTGACAAGGCCAGCGGCCTGTAAATCACGCAGAATGGCAAACCGCTTTGCGATGGCTTCGTCACCGGTGCTCAATGCAGCACCGGCAGGCATATCGGCACTTCGCGTACGCGGTTGATTGCTGGCGACCATCGGGGGGGCGACCATGGCATTCGACGGTGCCATGACGGATTGATTTACCGTCCCCAACCCGGCCGGAGCCGTCGCAATCTGGTCATTGATGCTAAGAGATCCCGGAAGACCGCGCTGCAAACGCATCAGGTTGAATTCAGCCGCATCGCGCAACGGGCGCGGTTGCGTGCCGTTGGCCGTTGTCATCAGAACCGTTCCGGGCGGGTTCATGGCGATAAGGGTATCGTAACCATCCCGTGCGCGATCGGCACGGTTGGTGTTTTGATACATCACCGACCGCCACAAAAGAGCATGCCCGTCCTGGGGATTTTTGCGTAATGCTTCGTCAAAGAATTTTTCCGCAGAGGCATAATCACCGGTTGCAAGCTGCTGCAAACCATTGGCTGTATAATTTTCATCGGTAAATGAAGTCGCCTCGTCCCAGAAATCCTGATCAAGCAGTGGCGCACAACCAGACACCCATGAAACCATGCCGACAACGGCAAGGCTTCTGCCGCCGATCTTCAGCCAGTTCCCGGTCCGCATTGCGGATACCTTCATGGTGTCAACCCCCTATTATTAAAAGACAATTCAGGGAGCATGTTTCCCAGGCTGTCGTCAAGTCCAACGCGCACCGCCCCATCATTTCCCTGATGGTGATCCAGTCTGCCCGATGGCTGCGAACAATTCGTTAAAAGCATTTTCCAATGTCAGAAACTATGCAATAGGGCATGTCCAAAATATAATTCGTAAAAGTAAACTATATAACTGTCGCACCTGTTAACGCGGCATTCAGGGACAATATGGTTTGATAGATCGTCCCATACCATTGTATGAATTCAAAATATCAGGAATTAATCCTGTCTCTTTCGGGGAAGTAGATTGATTGAGCCAAAACAATATGGCCAACAGGCCCTTCAGGAATACCTGATGCTTGATTATGTCCAGCGCTTGGAAACCCGCAAATTCGGGCACCGCGCTGTTCATATCCATTTGTCCCGGCTCAAGCCATTTCACCGGCGTGATTACCATATCCGGGTCGCGACCAATACCTTTGAAAGCTACGTAAAGCTTTATGTCGGCCGTATCTTTGTCCTAAGCAACGATGACCTTCTGTTCATCTGGAAAGACAAATCGATCGCCGACGTGGAACCGGCAGTTGACACGCTGCGCTACCTGTTCCGCGATGATCCGCTTTCGCAGGACGAAAGCGAGGAAACCGGATTCTGCACATGGTACAATCTGAATACGGAATTCCAGGAATTCCTGCTGCTGTGCCAGCATCTTGATGAACGCGCCAAAAAGCTGCAGCAAAGCAGCAATATGCGCCCGGCCCAGAAGCCAACCAATGTTCTGAGCCCGATCAATGCGGAAAATCTGGCCCAGTTGGAAGACACCATTCATTCGGCCGATCTTTCCGAACATATCCGCCAGCAACCTGTTTGCGTATTTGCCCGCGCGGGCTCCAAGGAACTGCATCCGGTTTTTGACGAATTCTTTGTCTCGATCTCGGATTTGCGCAACGCGATCATGCCCAACATTGACCTTGCGTCCAACCGCTGGCTGTTTCAGCACATGACGGAAGTGCTTGATAAACGCATGCTGAACTATCTGTGCAAGCGGACGTTCAAGACACATGCCAGCTCGTTCTCAATCAACCTCAATCTGGAAACACTGACATCCAAGGATTTCGAGCGGTTCGATGAAGTTGTCCGTAAAAAATGGCCGGGCAATGTAATCATCGAGCTCAATCAGGTCGATCTGTTCTCAAACCTCGAAACCTATCTGCGGCTGCGTGACGAATTCCATGAACGCGGCTATCGCGTTTTGATCGATAACCTGACCGTCGAAGCCCTTTCGTTTGTGGATCGCAAAAGCCTTAAGGCCGATTTCATCAAGGTCGCCTGGCGTGAGGAAATGACAGACAACGTCATTCGCAAGAAATACTCCGAAATGGACAATCTTGTGAAAAACTCTGGCCGGGAACGTGTAATCCTGTGCCGTTGTGACAGCCCGACCGCCATTAAATTCGGCCAGTCATTGGGCATCACCCTGTTCCAGGGGCGCTATATCGATAACATGATCGCCCGCCAGCGCCGCGCGAAACGTGCGGCCGCCGCACAGAAACGCTAACCTCGCCCCAATCCGATTATTGCTCCTGACAAATCCTGTCACCTGACAGGGATTTGCCGCGTTTCTTTGCTTGGCACAAATGGAACAAAAGCGGTACAAATAAGCATGATCTATGCGCTTTGTCCCGATTGCCATCACAAATGGCGTTTCCATGCAGACCGGCCGCTCGCCAAAAGCGGCGAAGGGGCCTACGTGCCCTGCCCGGTATGTGGCGGAAAACGCGGGATCGCGCATGCCGAACTGCCCGAACTTTTCATCGGGCACCTGGATTGCGATGCGTTTTATGCATCAATCGAAAAGCGTGACCGACCGGAACTGATTGATCAGCCCGTCATCATTGGCGGCGGGCATCGCGGGGTGGTTTCCACCTGCTGTTATGTCGCGCGCAAATTCGGTGTGCGATCCGCCATGCCAGCCTTCAAGGCGCGCGAACTTTGCCCCGACGGCGTTTTCCTGAAACCCGATATGGCAAAGTATCAGCACGAAGGATACCGGGTACGTGACATGATGCGTGCCATCACCCCGGATATTGAACCGCTTTCAATTGACGAGGCGTTCCTTGACCTGACCAACGCGCAAAGCGCGCATGGTAAAACAGCCGCCGAATGCCTGATCGAACTTCAGGCGGAAATCAGGCGCGAAGTCGGCATCACGGTTTCCATCGGGCTTTCCTACAACAAGTTTCTGGCCAAGATCGCATCCGACCTCAATAAACCGTTCGGTTTTTCAATGATTGGCACGGCAGAAGCCGTATCCTTCCTTGCCGATAAGCCGGTACGCATGATGTGGGGCGTTGGACCGTCGATGGAGCGCAAGCTGCGTGACGATGGCGTCACAACCATCGGACAGATGCAACAGCTTGATATACATGCCCTGCAGGGCCGTTACGGCAGCATTGGCAAACGGTTCTTCCATTTTTCGCGTGGGCAGGACAATCGCCGGGTCGAACAAAGCAGCGAACGTAAAAGCCTGTCATCGGAGACAACCTTTAACGAAGACATTTCCGACCTCGATGAACTGATCGATATCGCCAAACGCCTGACCGCGCGCGTTGCGAGTGATCTGGCACGCAAGGAAATCGCGGGCCATACCGTTGTCCTGAAACTGAAATCAGCGGATTTCAAAACGCGGACGCGCAACATGCGCCTGACCTACCCGACATTACGCGAGGATTTGATCCTTGAAACCGCGCTGACACTTTTGAAAAAGGAAGTCGATGGCACGCGTTATCGTCTGCTGGGTGTTGGCGTTGCCGATCTTTTCCCGGCCGAAACAGCCGACCCTGCCGACCTGTTTGGCGAAGCCGAGGAAACAGCCCCCGTCGAATTGATCGAGGATAATGGCGAAAGCACCCTGCCCCCGGCCCGCCTGATCCCGCAAATCCCACGCCCGACGGCAGAACAATTGCGCGAAAGCCTTACACGGCGGTATCGCCTGCACAAAAAAACATCGCGCCAGCACCGGTTCAGGTTTTAGCGTTTCAGTTGCTTGATTGGCTGAAAACGAAAAATGCCCGTCATGAACCGAACGAGCATTGCAATCAGTATAATCTTTTTTGGAAGAAGATGGCGTCCCCTAGGGGATTCGAACCCCTGTTGCCGCCGTGAAAGGGCAGTGTCCTAGGCCTCTAGACGAAGGGGACGCAAATCGCGGTGCGATCTTATGTATGGTCTGCTCTGGTGGCGTCCCCTAGGGGATTCGAACCCCTGTTGCCGCCGTGAAAGGGCAGTGTCCTAGGCCTCTAGACGAAGGGGACACAGTCACCAAAATGCAGTCCGTGTTAACGAGTGGCGTCCCCTAGGGGATTCGAACCCCTGTTGCCGCCGTGAAAGGGCAGTGTCCTAGGCCTCTAGACGAAGGGGACGCAGCGCGTTAACGAGGCCGGTTTTTAGCGATTGGGTCGGGTAAGGTCAAGCGCGTTTTTCGCCGCTGTGACGTTTTTTTTAATCCCCCACCTTAAATAGGGCGATAACACGCCAAAAGCCGGGAAATCCAAGCATCCTGTTTAACCGCAAGGATCATAGCCCGATCCTTCAATATCCCTGTTCAACATATATGCTAATGCATACCCGCCACGACAACCGCAAAGGCATCCGGCACAAAAACGTTTGAAATCAATTCGCCCGCTTGCGCGTGCCCATCCAGAAGGCCGCCCCGGCAATCGCAAGACAGATACCAAGGAAGGCAAACATGACACGATAACCTTCCGTTGCGCCCGGCTCAAACCGGCCGATGATCACTCCGGCAATCCCCTGAAGGACAAACAGCCCGCCAAAGGTCGCCAGATTGACCGTGGTCAGGGCACGGCCAATCAGATGTTCGGGCACAGCCGCGCGCGATGCGGCATAGTTCAGCGTTGCACAGCTCCCCAGAAGCCCGTGCGCGACCATCAGGACCGCGGCGAGCCAAAGGGCGGTCGTCCCCAGCAGTGCCTGCAACAGGCACAGCACAGCCGCAATCAGAACGGCAAAGACGATCAGGGGATGTGCCGCACCGCCCATCAGGCGCGAAAGCTGCCCATAGGCGGGCGGTCCGATGATCATGCCGATTGTCATCACCAAAAGAACGTTACCGACATCCACCGCCCCGAGCTGGAAAACATCATGCAGGTACGGCCCGCCCCAAAGCCCGCGCACCGTCAGGATTGCCGGATAGCTGAAGAAGGCGACACCAACCAGAAACCAGACCTGCCGGTTTTTCCAGACGGAGATCATGCCGCGCAATGCCTCACCCACGGTTTCGCCCTTTCGGGAATGGAAACTGTGGTTTGGCGGCGCGTCGCGCACCATGGTGAATGTCAGAATAACCGAAAGCGCGCTGAGCACGGCAAGCCCGTAATAAACGTCGCGCCAGCCGCGCAGCTCGATCAGGGCCGCCAAGGGTGTTGCCGATGCCAGAACACCCAGCAGGCTGAAGGCCACGATCAGCCCGGAGGTCGCAGCAAACTTTTCCGGAGCCACCCACCGCGATGCCAGTACCAATGCCGCCATGAAGGCCGCTGAACAGCCAAGGCCAATCACCGCCTGCCCGATCATCAACCCGGCCACACTATGCGCATTGGCAAAAATCAGCACACCGGCAACGGTGATGATCATCATCACCCCATTGGTCAAACGCGGACCGTACCGGTCCAGCATCACACCGACGGGAATTTGCATCAGGGCGAAAGCAAAATGAAAACTGCCCGATATAAGGCCTAGCTCCTCGGGCGACGTCGAAAGCTCCGCCCGAAGGGATTCGGCTAGCAAGGCCTGTGCTGAACGGAAAAACTGGCTAAGCGAAAAGGCAAGCACCACGGGTGCCAGGATCCATAAAAAGGCCCCTACTCCATGCGTCACTTGCTTTGGTGTTTTTGTACGATCATTCATGATGCCAAATGGCATAATCCGATCACGGGATACCCGCAAGCCCCCGTAAGATATATCCTGATGTATTGCCGTGATACGTTTGGCGCAATGACACAGGCGGGTTCAGATCACCCTCTGTCGCAATCAACGCGTCATCAGATTGAATTCTTCACCTGACGGAACTTCGGCCCCCTCATACAGCATCGAAACACCGTATTTTCGGCCGATTTCGGCAAATGTCCCGTCACTGCGCAGATCGTCAAGAACCATCTGCCATTGATCCACGATGAAGTCCGGCGTTTGCGGTGAGAATGCCAGATAAAGCTCGTAAATTCCCAAGCCGATAACCGGTTCAACTTCGGACCGGTCAATTCCGAACTTGCGACGCTGATGTTCCAGGACCAGATCGGATGCTTCCCACAGGTCGATCCGATTGCTCGCCAGAAGCTGCAATGCATTCCCCGGCGTGTATAGAGCCGCAAGATTTTTAAAACCCTGTTCGCGCAACACTCGTTCCGCCGCCCCACCTGCTTGCACACCAATCGCAGCGACCTTGCGCGCGTCACTCAAATCGCGGATTTCAAGATTGCTGTCGGCCATCTTATAAAGCCAGCCGCGGGTAACAATAATCGGGCCAACCCATTTGTATTCATCTTCGCGTTCAGACGTACGCACCATTGAAAAAACAGCTGTGCCGGGTTCATTGTCGACAATTTGCAGGGCACGCTTCCAAGGCAGCACTTCAAACTTTCCGTCATGTCCAAGGCGCGTCGCCATTTCGCGAACCACATCCGTCCCCGCACCGGTCAGGCCCGCATCCGTCATGTAGTTAAAGGGTGCAAAGTCCTCGGTATATATTTTTACCGACCGGGCCGCGGCAAGCGTATCCCCCGTTTGGGCAGCCGCTAACATGCCGTGCGACCAAAGCACGACAACAGCAAAGGCACCAATTACGATCACGCGCCGCAAAATCGTAATCCCCCGCCGCTCCCTTGGTTGAAAGAATATACCCGTCCGTCGCATATGTTTCCCTGTCAGCCATAAAATGAAAAAAGCCGCAAAGAAGAAACTTGCAGAACCGAAAGAACGAACTGTCACATAACCTGTTTATTCAACATGGTAGCCCGACATGTTGATTGCCAGTAACGTCGTACATATCTAGATTCAAAGGGAACCATCCATTTGGACAGGAATGCGCCGTCACGTGACGCCATTAATCCGCGCGCAAGATGGATTCTGCCCAATAGGGTAGCGATCTAATTTTAGAACATGTTGATGTAGTATGCTGTTTTCGATTCTTTCGGCGCCCACTCTTCGCCGATCCCCAAGTCAGAACAACAAAACCAAGCTCTTTGGTTAAAAAAGCCAGTTAAAGTTGAACATGAGCAAGATTTACAACGAAAAAATTCGACATTCAACTAAAAAATTTCGCTATTCCGGTATTTGCCGGAAAACGGGTAATGATGCTTTAAAGCCCGCAATATACTGCGTACATCATGGATAGGCGCGACACAGACGCCCCTTTGCCCGTACTAGACAGCGCGCTCGGGGATCGCATTCGCCATGTCGTCGATATGTTTGATCGAAAAAAGGATGCCGCCCGGATCGCCGGCATCATCCCTGAACAATTGAACAGATGGTGTCAGGCACGATCGGAACCTCGCTTTGTAGGCGTTGCCCGCCTTGCCATTTCAAAAGGCATCTCTTTGCAGTGGATCGCAACCGGTGAGCCCCCAAGAGGAACCGCGAAGAAACAGAATATAGTGAACGAACCTGAAACAACCCGGTCACCAAATCCATATTGTACCGGGCCAGCAGAACGCGAGGTTCTTATCGCCATCATAAGCGGATTTCTCGCAGCCGAAGGCATCACGAACAGCCCTCAAATTGCCAATGACATTATTGGTGCCTATGACCAGATCGTCGAGAACCTCGAAAATAATCGAGATAGCAGCGAGATGGCCACCATATTGTCGCAGGCGATCACCATTATTCTTGATCGGCAGCAAGAACGCCGCGCGGACAAAAACTGAAAGAATGGCCAAGGCAGTTTCCGCATTTATTTCCGCGCATTACCGGGCCGCTTGGACGGCCCGGTACAAAGGCCTGAAAATGGACCTTACCCCAGAACTGGCATGGCAACATCGTCAATCATCAATTGCACGCCCTCACGTCCCTGCCAGCTGTCACGCCGCAAATGACCAAGGACATGCAAGGGACGGCCGCCATGCTTCAGAAGGGTCTGGCCCATATCATTATCAAGGCAGCGGAATGCGATGGCCTTAAGGCGTCCCTTGCCATTGCTGCCCGATAATATGCAACGCACGTGATCAGCGCCCACTACGTCAGCCTTGACTACCCGGCATTCCGGGAAAACAAAGCGCGGCTCGGCATTGCCGGCACCAAACGGGCCGAGCTTTTCGAGGGCTTCGATCAGATCAAGCGTCGCCCCCATTGCATGCAGGCCACCATCAACCGTCATGGTCGGGCGAATATCATTTTCAGCGATGATTTTGGCAAACCGGGTTTCAAGAAATTCTTCGAATGCCGGGCGTTTTTCCGGATCAAGGGTGAAACCAGCCGCCATCCCATGCCCGCCGCCATTGATCAAAAGCCCTGCCTGCCGTGCAGCAATGATCGCAGCCCCAAGATCAATCCCGCGTACCGAACGCGCAGATCCCTTGAACACGCCATCAACCATGCCCATCACAAGGGCGGGAACATGATAACGATCCTTCAAACGGCTGGCGACAATACCGATCACGCCAGGGTGCCAGTCTTCGCCGCCGACCAGCACCATTGCACCGACCTTTGATTGGCTTTCAACGGCGCTGATCGCCTGATCAAGCACGATATCCTCGATCGCCTTGCGTTCACGGTTATATTCATCAAGCTTGCGCGCGATATCCAGCGCCTGGGCGGGATCATCGCCCGAAAGCAACGTCGTCCCAAGGAACGATTCCCCGACACGCCCACCGGCATTCACACGCGGCCCCAGCATGAATCCAAGATGATAGGCACTGGGCGTTTCATTTACCCCGGCAATATCGGCCAGCGCCGCCATGCCAACATTGTGGCGATGGCGCATGATCTTGATGCCTTGCGTCACGAATGCGCGATTAAGCCCGCGCAGCGGCACCACATCGCAGACCGTACCAAGGGCCACCAGATCCAGCCAGTTGCGCAAATCGGGCGCACGAATGCCTGCCTGTTCCAGCCAGCCGCGCGAACGCAATTCGCGCAGGATCGCAACAGCCAGCAAAAAGGCGACACCCGCCGCACACAAATGCCCAAGGCCGCTTTCATCATCAAGACGGTTCGGGTTGACCACCGCAACGGCGGGCGGCAATTCTGGCTCGGCGGCGTGGTGATCGACGACAATGATCTCAATCCCCGCTTCCCTGGCATCGGTCAGCGGCGCATAGGCCGTCACCCCGCAATCGACCGTCAGGATCAGATTGGCCCCCCGGCGCTGCAAATCGAGCAAGGCCGGACTATTTGGGCCATATCCTTCTTTCTGGCGATCAGGGATATGCACGACAACATCGCGCCCAAGTGCCGCAAACAGGCGCTTTAACAGCGCGGTACTGGTGGCACCATCGACGTCATAATCACCAAAAACGGCGATATTCTCGCCCTTGATCACCGCATCGGCAATGCGCGATGCCGCCTTGTCCATATCCTTTAAGGTCGATGGATCGGGCATCAGATCGCGCAAGGTCGGGTTCAGGAAACTTTCGGCATCATCCAGCCCGATATCGCGGGCGGCCATCACCCGCCCGACAACTTCGGGAACGCCAAAACGCTGGGCAATGGTGGTTGCCAGCCGGTCATCCAGATTGCGTTCGCGCCACCACTTTCCGGTAACGGATCGCTCTATTCCCAAAAATGTCTTTTCTTGCGCATGGTCTGTCATGCTCATTGAAATAGCCTAATCCGGGGCGCGCTTAAACCGGATATTTCAATCCATCAGCCCTTCGGATTATCGCGGCACCAGCGCAAGACATTTTCGGCATCCTCGGCCGGAGCATCAACCGGATAGAAAACCTTGGCAATCCTGCCATCATCAATGATCATGGTCAGACGCTTGAACAGCCGCATGTCATCAACGATGAAGTCCGGCATCGCCATGGATTCCTTGAACCGGTGATCGGCATCGGACAAAAGCGCAAATGGCAGATGCAGCCGTTCGGCGGCTTCCTTCTGATATTCCGCGGTCTGGCTGGAAAGCCCGAAAAGATGATCGACACCGACAGCCGACAGCTCCTTGGCGTGATCGCGGAAGGAACAGGATTGCGGCGTGCAACCTTTGGCACCGGGGATTTCATCCCACCCATCGGGGGCTGGCTTGTCTGGTTCGGCTGTGCGCGGATACGCATAGACAACCGTGCGCCCGGTCAGGGTCGCAAGATCAACCGCCTGGCCATCGGTTGCCGCCAACGCAAGGGACGGCAGCATCTGGCCCGTCAACCGTGCAATAACGTGTGCATCACTTTCACTACTCATCAATCATCCTCCCTGAAAAAGCTCATCGGGGCTTATACAGCCACGAATGCCCGCCCCTTGATAATCTGAAGATAAGTGTGATCGATCTTTCACAAAAAGAAGTGACGATTTCGCATCGTGAAAAACGTGAGCCTGCCTGCAACCTCTTGCAAACGCCAAAGCTGAGGGATACGCGCAAATCGCGGTGCAGATTGATCAGGGCTCAAGCGCACGCAACATCGCCTGCCAGTTTTGCCGACTGCCGAGAATGCGCACAATAACAATATGATCTTGCCTGATTACGTAAACGATCAAATGATTTTGATACACGTGAATATGCACAGGCGGATCAAATTCCATCCTTTCACGTGCGATATCGGGCATGGCAACTATGCCATCAAAGACTTTCGTCAGCCTGTCGACATAGGTGTCCGCCTGATCAAGCGACCAGGTTTCTGCGGTATAGCGCCAGATATCGTCAAGATCGTCAAACGCACGCGGAGAAAGCCTGTAATGCGTCAGCTTATCGAACGACATGGCGTTCGCGCATACGCAATTTGAAGGAGTCAGCATCAAACTCTTGCGGCTCGCCACTGTTGATGCCGTCCGTGATCGCGGCCTGCAAGGTGGCAATCGCAGACTGCCTTTCCTGATCCTTCCGGATCAGGTCTCGTACATAATCACTGGCATTGCTGTATCTACCATCTTTGCTTTGGCGCTCAACCCATTCTCGCATGGGATCAGGCAGGGATACATTCATGGTTGCCATCATGACCTCTTCATTGCTCCAAGCAGAATACGGCAAAATGACAAAAAATGTCAAACCCAATGACAAAGATTGCCATCCGTAAAACCCTTGTTCTACTTGAACACAGCTTTAGGCTGTGCATACCTTGCGCGATAAACAAAAACGGATCCGCGCAATGAACCATAGAAAAGGTCTTCGGATCGGGCTGACCGTCCTTTCCATTATGGGTGCACTGATGGCCGCCCCACTGGTGATGTTTTCACCGATGATATTCGGTGCACCGAGGTCGGACGAAAACAACCTGACCTGGTTTCTGTTTTTTGCCGTTCTGGCGTTTCCGGTGCTGTGCCTGATGGGCGGCATCCTGCCGTGGATTTTAAAGAACCACCCGAAATCGCTTTGGCTTTACGGGCTTGGCGTGATCGGGTTTGTCCTGATAACGGTGGCCGTGATCCTGCTTGAAACCCAATGCCAGGGCAGTTTTAGTTGCTAAACGATCCCCTCATCCGCTGCAATTAGCGCAAGACCATGCGCAACCGACAGGAATGGTTGGCCAATTTCGACCCGTTCCTGGCCAAAGTCGTCTTCAAAAATTTTGCGCACCGCCGGGACATAGGACGTCCCACCCGTCATGAAAACGCGCGAAACTTCGTGGGCCTGTATACCCGCCTGCTCGAGACACAGCTTGGCGGCCTTTTCGATCTCGGCAATATCAGGTGCAATCGCGGCTTCGAAATCGGCACGTGTCAGGCGCTCCTCGATCTCGACCCCGGCATGATTGAATTGCAGGATCGTGCTTTCCTCGCTTGAAAGCTCCGCCTTGGCTTTTGACACCGCCTGATACAGGTGGAAGCCAAGTTCTTCTTCGATGATTGTTACCAGATCTTCGATATCGTCGGGTTGTTCCGCGGTACGGATCAGGCTTCGGATTTCGTTGATCACCTTGGGCTGGCGCATCATCGAAAGATAATGCCAGCGCGAAAACGCGGTGTAATACTGGCGCGGCACCGGCAATGCCGCCCCCATGGTGCGATATTCGCTGCCAAAGCCAAGACGCGGCCAGATGGCTTTCTGGATGATGCGGTAATCAAAACTGTCGCCCGCAATGCCAAGACCGGTATGCGACAGCGCCTTGACCCCGCGAATGCCCATACCCGGTGTAAAGCGGATAACCGAAAAGTCACTGGTACCACCGCCAAAGTCGGCGACCAGAACGGTTTCGGGCTTATCAAGCTGCCGACCGTAATAATAGCTTGCCGCCAAGGGTTCGAACACCATTGCCTCGACCTCGAACCCGGCCTGCTCATAGGCCGCACGCAGGCGCATTTCGGCATAATCGTTATCGGGATTTGTTCCGGCAAACGCGACCGGACGCCCGGAAATAACACGATAGCCAAGGCCACCAAGGCTGTATTGCGCGTGATGATGTATCTGGGTCAGGAACGTCGCGATCAGATCTTCGATCGTATAGACATTACCAAAAATCTCGGTGCCCTCGAAATCCTTGGACGCCAGATAGGATTTGATCGACTGGATCAGTCGGCAATCCTGACTTTCCTTCAGATATTCGGCCATGGCAAACGGCCCGGAACAGCTTTGCAAACTGATCGGCGCACCTGGTGTGGTCAGCTTCTGTTCTTCCCAGAAATACAGGATGGTTCGATAGGTATCAAAACTGTTCTGCCCGACCTCGAACGTTGCCGATTGCACATTGCCGTTGCTGTCGGCCACGGCAAGCACCGAATTGGTCGTACCAAAATCAAGGGCGATAATCTCGGACATATGGTGGCTCCGGCAAAGGCGTTTCATTTTCAAGGGGGCGGAGGATGTAACCCGGACAGCCTACCCCCGCAAGCGATAAACGAAAAAAGGGAGCGCAAAGGCACTCCCTTGTTTTCGCGATCCGCTTTGGCGAATTACTTGTACCAGATTTTCCGGCTGAAATCGTGAACCGCGCGCACATAGCGCACCGTGCCCGACTGCGACCGCATCACGATGCTTTCGGTTTCCGCACCATTGGCGAAACGGCGTACACCGCGCAACATCGCCCCATCGGTCACACCGGTTGCCGCAAACATGACATTGCCTTTTGCAAGTTCGGTCAGCTTGTATTTGCGGGTCAGGTCTTCGATACCCCATTTTTTGGCGCGCGCGATTTCGTCATCATTACGGAAAACAAGACGCCCCTGAAACTGACCACCAATGCAACGAAGGGCGGCAGCCGCAAGAACACCTTCGGGCGCACCACCGGTCCCCATGTAAAGATCGATGCCCGACGTTTTCTGCGAGGTCGCGATAACACCGGCAACGTCACCATCACCGATCAGCATGATACGCGCACCGGCTTCGCGGGTTTTGGCGATGATTTCCTGATGGCGCGGGCGATCAAGGATGCAAACCACCAGATCGGAAACGTCGCAGCCCTTTGCCAAGGCAAGGCTTTTCAGGTTTTCGGCCGGGCTGGCATCAAGGTCGACAACATCATCAGGCAAACCACCACCAACGGCGATTTTGTCCATATAGGTATCCGGTGCGTTCAGGAACCCGCCCTTTTCCGCCATGGCAACAACGGCCAGCGAGTTCGGGCCACCGGTCGCACAGATGGTCGTGCCTTCAAGCGGATCAAGCGCGATATCGATTTCCGGGCCTTCGCCCGAACCAACTTCTTCGCCAATAAACAGCATCGGTGCTTCGTCGCGTTCACCTTCGCCGATCACCACGGTACCGCGAATATCCATGCTGTTGAGGGCATTGCGCATTGCGTCCACGGCGGCCTGATCAGCGGCCTTTTCATCACCGCGCCCCATAAGCCCGGAACAGGCAAGTGCTGCGGCTTCGGTAACACGAACGGTTTCAAGCGCGAGATTTCGATCCATAACTTCATCCTCGTCATTAACGCGGGGTCTGGGGGCCCCGTCTTTCTGTTTCCCGGCGTGTCCCGTTTGGCTCGGGACTTATAATTACGCCTCGCGGTATTATACCTGCGAGGCGCATATGTCTTTTTTTTGTTTTGTTACGAAGTAAATCCTTCGATCCGCATCAGGACCGGCGGCTGCGAATTGCTTTCAAACGCCGAAATGTCGGAAAGCGCCCCGGACATCGCCGCTTCGCTGGTTTCGTGGGTCACGAACACCACCGGAACAACCCCACCCTCGGTCTCGGCCCGCCCATGCTGGATCATGGAAGCCATCGACACACCATGCTTGGCAAGGGTCGCGGTGACCTCGGCCATGACACCCGGGCGATCCCATACCATCAGACGCAGGTAATAAGGCCCGACATGTTTTTCGAGCGAGGCGCGCACATTCTTTTTCAAACGATCCGCCGGAACACCAAAGACCGGCGCATTGCGCCCGGCCGCAATATCAACAAGGTCGGCCACCACAGCCGATGCGGTCGGACGTTCGCCCGCCCCACGCCCCTGCAGGACGACCGGCCCGACATAATCGCCTTCAAGCACGACCGCGTTAAACACACCTTCAACTTTTGAAATCTGGGTGCTGCGGTCAACAAGAACCGGTGAAACACGCTGCTCGATGCCCTCAGACGTCTGTTTGGCAATCGCCAGCAACTTGATGCGATAACCAAGCTCTTCAGCCAGTTGGATATCAAGGGCGGAAACGCTACGAATGCCTTCAACTGCAATCGCGTCAAAGTCGACCTCGACGCCAAAGGCAAGGCTGGTCAGGATTGCAAGCTTGTGCGCGGCATCAATGCCATCAACGTCAAAGGTCGGGTCGGCTTCGGCATAGCCAAGTTTTTGCGCCTCGGCCAGAACATCGGCAAAGTCACGCCCCTGTTCGCGCATGGTGGTCAGGATATAGTTGCACGTCCCGTTCAGAATCCCGGTCACGCGCGAAATGACATTACCCGCCAATCCTTCGCGCAGCGCCTTGATCACCGGAATACCGCCTGCAACCGCGGCCTCATAGGCGATGGTCACGTTATTTGCATCGGCAATGCGCGCCAGTTCCACCCCATGCAATGCAATTAGCGCCTTGTTGGCCGTCACGACATGCTTGCCGTTTTCAAGGGCGGCCTTGCAGACGTCATAGGCAATGCCGTCCGAACCGCCAATAGTTTCAACAACCACATCGACATTCTTGTCAGTTGCAAGGTCACGGGCATCTTCGTACCAGGTAATGCCTTCGGTCGAAAATCCACGGTCCCGAGTTCGATCGCGCGCCGATACTGCTGTGACAATCATCGGGGAACCGGAACGGTCCGTCAGATTATCCCTGTGTTCGCTCAGCAGTTTAACGGTTCCGGCACCGACCGTACCAAGGCCTGCCACACCGATGTTTACGACGTTTTGCACGATAACTCCTCATGCCGTGATTGGATTTGCGCATGCGCGACGGAGTCTTTTACAACATCTGATACGCACACAAAACTTCGCCCGGGAAATGTCCCGGGCGAAACATAGAATGCTTTATCGAATATCAGACGGATTTCTTCAACAGTTCACGTGCAGATTCTGCATCGGGATATTTCTGGAAGAATGCCTTGATATTACGATTGGCCTGCCGGATGCGATGTTTGTTTTCAACAAGCGCGATACGCACATGGCGATCACCATATTCGCCAAAGCCAAGTCCCGGTGCCACCGCAACGCCCGCTTCCTGCAAAAGAAGCTTCGAGAAATCAAGCGATCCGAGTTCTTCAAACGCCTTGGGAATCGGGGCCCAGGCAAACATGGTCGCCGCCGGGACCGGAATATGCCATCCGGCACTTTGCATACCTTCGATAAAGATATCGCGACGGTCACGATACAGGTTACGGAATTCTTCGACACAATCCTGCGGGCCGTTCAATGCCGCCGTTGCCGCCACCTGAATCGGGGTAAATGCACCGTAATCAAGATATGATTTGATCCGCGTCAGTGCATTGATCAGCTTTTTGTTGCCGGTGGCAAAACCGATGCGCCATCCCGCCATCGAATAGGTTTTCGACAGGGAATAGAATTCAACGGCAATGTCTTTCGCCCCTTCGACCTGAAGGATCGAGGGCGGCGGATTGCCATCAAAATAGATTTCCGAATAGGCGATATCCGACAGGATATAGATTTCCTGCGCCCGGCAGAAATCGACAACTTCCTTATAGAAATCAAGATCAACCACCAGCGATGTCGGGTTGGCCGGGAAGTTCAGGACCACCGCACTCGGTTTCGGGACCGAATGTTTCACAGCCCGATGCAGTTGCTCCATAAAGCTTTCGGCGTTGAATTCGCCCTGTTCGTCATGACCAATCGGAATGTGGCGTAATGCCGCACCGGCAATGATGAAACCGAACGCATGGATCGGATAGGACGGATTGGGCACCAGAATGATGTCACCAGGGCTGGTGATGGCTGCGGCAAGGTTCGCAAGCCCTTCTTTGGAGCCCAGCGTCACAACGGTTTCGGTTTCAGGATCAATATCCACCCCGAACCGGCGCCCGTAATAAGCCGCCAACGCCTTGCGCAGACCGGGGATACCGCGCGACATGGAATAACCATGCGTGCGCGGGTTCTTGATCGTTTCAACCAGCTTGTCGACAATATGTTGCGGGGTGGCCGGGTCCGGGTTGCCCATGCCAAAGTCGATAATGTCCTCTCCCGCTCGCCGCGCCGCCGCTTTCATCGCATTTACTTCAGCAAATACGTATGGCGGGAGGCGTTTTATGCGATGGAATTCCTGGGACATTATCCTACATCCTCGTCATTTCGCCGATTTTCGAATTTCCTGCGAAAACCGGGTCGTCGAATTGAAAAAAATTGCGCGCCACACGACAAAATGCGGGTGGCGCGCCGTACAATTCGAAGGATGTACCTTTTTTAGGATCAATAATCCATAAAGATTTCAACACGGCGGTTTCCGGCTTCACCGGCAGGAACGCCTTCATAATAGCGCGGGTCAGCCGATCCGTCGGCCCCGACAAAGATCGCGTCAGGGTTAACACCGAGAGACACAAGCTGCGACACCACCGCCGAAGCGCGCTGTTCCGAAACCTGACGGTTGATCGCCAGATGTTCTTCAAGGCTCATATTCGCGGTACGCATCGACGCATGGCCGATAATACGAAGGATACCGCCGGTCTGACGCCACGCCTGGGCAACCTGGCTCAGGACATTGTTATCCGTTCCCGACAGATTCGACGAACCATGGCCAAACTGGATTTGTGCGACCTGCACACCATTCACACTTGGTCCCAGCGTATCAACGGAACGCACACCAAGACGCGATGCCAGAACCTCGTTCGCGGTTTCGGCATAGGGCATGGCAGAATCGGACAGATAGGCATTGCCATCGCTACCAAGCTGGCTTTCATCGACAATCACCGCCCCATTATCGGAATAGGCAGAATAATCAAATGATTGTGCCGGCGGTTCATTGGCAAACACGCCCTGACCTTCTGCAAGACGCCGATTGTACTGATTCATCACCGGGTCACCGGTTGATGATCCTGACGATCCGGGCGCGACTTGTGAAGACTCGGCTCTTTCCTGTTCAGATTTCAGAACATCGGGCTTCTCGGGCGCAGGTTGCGGTGTTGGAACGGGTCCAGACGCCGGTGCCTTGGCACTCCATTCATCGGCAATCCTAGAACCGGACTGCGCCGAAGTCACAGCACTGCCCGTTGCGGCGCTAGCAGTTGCGGCTGCTTTGGTTTCAGCTGCTTTTTGCGGCTCCGCCATGGCGCTACTGCTAACAGATGTGGTTGGTGCCGGCGCAATCGTCGGCATATCAACACTTTCGGCACTTTGCTGCGGCTGCGGCTGAAGCGCGTTGACCGGCGGCGTGCTTTGACGACGGCCCGACTGGGAATATTGCGCATTGGCGCGGTCTGCAGCCAAACCTGCGACAAGCGCATCACGTTCCGCATCACCGGTCACAACCGGCTTGGCCGGCGTATCGGCCAGACGCGGATAATCTTCGTCTTCACCCGGAATCGGCTGATCCGACTTGGCAGCAGCTTCCTCGTCGCCGTCAAAAGCATCACCAATCGATTTTCCCCATTCGACCGGATTGATTGCATCGGGGACCGAAGAACAGGCGCCCAGCATCAGCACAACAGCAAGCGCCGATCCGGCATGCAGCAAGGGCCGCAATTTAACTTTCGCGGACCCGTGCCCCGACCACCGCCATGTCGTCGATTTCAGAACGCCCATTTGATTTCGCTGCTCCAAACTATGTTATGTGTGACGTTGCCGTTGAAGATTGCGACAAATCCGTCACCTTATAATTCTTGTATTACCCCTCATCAGCGAGCTAGGCTAAGGCCATGATAAGCTTGGGATCAAGCAGAGTTTCAACCCAGCACGCAGTTTGAGAGCATTGGATCATAAAACGGGAAAATGATTGCGATATCGCAAAGATCGGATTTCCCGTTTTATGTTCCGATGCACCGGCGGCCGTATCATAAGGGAATGCGCCATGAACGATCAACAGGCCAAAGAAACCGAAATTCATCTTCCTGATCCCGAAGAGCTGTCATCAGCGATGGCAGAAATAGCAGAGAGAAGTCAAAGACTTGTGTCCGACTTCCTTGCAAAACAGGCAGAAGACCCGGAAATTTCCGACCCGGACCCGCTTAATATCGGATCGGCATTTGTCGAACTGACCACCCATATGATGCAAAATCCGACCAAGCTGGTCGAAGCACAAATGGATCTCTGGCAGCAATATTATATGCTCTGGCACAATACAACGATGCGTATGCTGGGGCAGGAATCGGAACCTGTGGCTTCCCCGCAAAAGGGCGATCGCCGATTCCGCGACGAGGCGTGGGAAAACAACGAACTTTTTGATTTCATCAAGCAGTCCTATCTGCTGTCCTCGCAATGGATGCAGAATGTTGTGCATGATGTTGACGGGCTGGATGAAAAAACCGCCCAGAAGGTCGAGTTTTACACCCGCCAGTTTGCCGATGCGATATCACCGACCAATTTCATGATGACCAACCCGGAAGTCCTGCGCGCCACCATCGAAAGTGGCGGTGAAAACCTTCTTAAGGGGCTCAGCAACCTTCTGGACGATCTCGAACGTGGCAAGGGCAAGCTTCAGATCAAAATGACAGATCTGGATGCTTTCAAAATCGGTGAAAATGTCGCAACCACCGAAGGATCGGTGATCGGCAGAACACCTCTGATGGAACTGCTGCAATACAAACCGGCAACCGACAAGGTCGCGAAACGGCCGCTTATGATCGTGCCGCCATGGATCAACAAATATTACATCCTTGATCTGCGCCCGGAAAATTCATTCATCAAATGGGCTGTTGATCAGGGCCACACGGTTTTTGTCCTGTCGTGGGTCAACCCGGACAGCAAACTTGCCGAAGAAAGCTTTGAAGATTACGGGCGTGACGGCGTGCTTGCGGCACTCGACATGATCGAAAAGGCAACCGGCGAAAAGGAAGTCAACGCTATCGGCTACTGCCTTGGTGGAACGCTTCTGGCGGCCATGCTGGCCTACATGGCCAAGGTTGGCGATGAACGCATCAAATCGGCGACGTTCTTTACCACCCTGACCGACTTTGAAAAACCCGGCGAGCTTTCGGTCTTTGTCGATGACGAACAGATCGAAAGCCTTGAAAACCGCATGTCGAAGGAAGGCTATCTTGACGGCCGCGATATGGCGATGTCGTTCAACATGCTGCGTGCCAATGACCTGATCTGGTCATTTGTGGTCAACAACTACATGCTGGGCAAGGATCCCTTCCCGTTCGATCTTTTGTACTGGAATTCCGATTCGACCCGGATGCCCAAGGCAATGCATAGCTTCTATCTGCGCAACATGTATAACAAGAACCTGCTGCGTGAACCGGGTGGCATTACGATTCTTGGCGAAAAGATCGACCTTCGCGACATCAAAATCCCGGTCTATTTTCTCTCCACCCGCGAAGACCATATTGCGCCATGGAAAGCAACTTATGCCGGCACGCAATTGATGTCAGGCCAGGTGAAATTCGTGCTATCAGCATCTGGCCATATTGCCGGTGTGGTAAATCCACCTGCCGCCAACAAATATTGCCACTGGACCTATAACCGCAACCCCGCCGAACCCGAGGACTGGCTCGCCAAGGCGGTCCAGCATGAAGGATCATGGTGGACCGATTGGCAAAACTGGATCAGCCGCCGTTCCGGCGGGAAGGTTGACGCCCGCGAACCGGGTGATGGCAAGCTTAAGGTGCTTGGCCCCGCCCCCGGAGAATATGTAAAAGTGCAACTTTCCTGATATTGCAAAGCGCCGCGCGCCCGCAAACAGCGCTTACGGCACGGTATAGGACGAACAATCAGGAAGCTTTTTATCTGGCCGATATCGTTCGGCAGCCGCGTCAAAAACAAAGACGCGGCTGTAGCTGCAAGTCTCGTCACGCACCCAGACAAGGTCTTCCTCACCAAGGGTGGGCTTTTCGGTTGAATCTTCAAACAGCGATACCCTGCCCGGATATGTCGATGCCTCAGTACGATAGGAAATATCGGGCAGCAATCCACTTTCTTTGCCGTTCAAAGAAACACTTCCACTAAATGCATATTCATCGTGGCAGGCTTCGCGGCGCTTCACCAAATCATCTTCGTCAAAGCAGGCCCGGATCATCTTTGATCCTTCAACCGGCACCGATAGCACAAACCCGCTTGCATCCGGGTTTCCCCGATCAATATGAAACAGCCGCAGCGCGGTCGCGGATGCGCCACCGCCGGAATATCCGGTTTGAAGACTGCTTTGCACCCCCAAAAGGACATTCCCATCCTGTCCGCGGATAATATTTGGCCAGATTGCAAAATCCGTCCCACCAACAGGATCGTGATCGCCCTGAATATTCAAAATGCCATGTTGTGCGATGATCTTGCCATCGTTTTGAACCGTCAGAACCGGGTCGTTCAAACCATCATTTCCGATGCCAGCACACCATTGCAGATCATTGGTACAAAACTTTTCCCCGTCTGCCGCCTTGCCCAGAACTTCCGTCCGATACCGGGCTTCACCCGGCCCGGAACCCGCAGTGGTGCAACCGGCCAGAATCAGGGTTGAGAAAAGACACAGGGCTTTATTCACATCCATTTCCTTACGATTTTTTTGTCCCCCACAAAACTGGCAACACTTTATGGCAGCTTTGTTTTTAAAATTGGTGCTAAGTTTTAAACATCTCATCACCCGGGTTTGGACTACCACACAACAGACGAAAAATGGATATGGGTTAATGGCATTGAAAATCGGTTTTCTCGGCGCTGGTCGCATGGCATCGGCAATGATTTCCCGCCTGCTTGAACAGGGGTATCAGGTCAAGGTCTGGAACCGTAGTGCCGCCAAGATCACCCCGCTTGTCGCCAAGGGCGCAATCGCCTGTACCTCACCGGGCGAAGCGGCAAATGATGTTGATGCTGTCATTTCGTTCATGGCCGATGACATCGCTGCCGAAACCGTCTGGCTGGGCGACAATGGTGCACTTGGTGCGATGACACCCGGCGCGCTTGCCATTGAATGCTCGACCCTTTCGCACGGATTTGTTGTGGAACTATCCACCAAGATCATGACGGCAGGCTGCCTTTACATTGATGCGCCGGTCACTGCCGTTCCGGCACAGGTTGCAGTGGGTGAAACGATGTTTTTGGTCGGTGCGGATGATACCGTGCTGAAACAGGCGCGCCCAATCATGGAATCGGTTGCCAACCGTATCGTACATTTCGGCCCCATCGGATCGGGGACAATCTACAAGCTGATGAACAACCTTTTGGGTGCCGTTCATATTGCGGCGGCTGCCGAACTGGTTGCGGTTGCGCAAAAGGCCGGTCTGGATGGAAATCTGGTTGCCGAAACATTTGCCAATGGTGCCGTCGCCAGCCGGGCCGGTGTCATGACAATCCCAGGCATGATCAGCGGCAACCATAACGAAGGCATTCATTTTACAACTGCGTTACGCGCCAAAGATGCCGGTTATGCCATGTGGCTTGCCAATGAACTTGGCGTTGACCTGCCGGTTGGCAGATCAGCGACCGAAATGTTTGACCGCGCCATCGAAGCCGGGTTTGGCGACCTTGCACAAAGTGCCGTGCTGGAAACCATTCGCGGCCGGTAATCCTATTTCTTCTTGGCTTTGGCTGCGACTTCTTCCTGCTCGGCCAGAAGCGGCTCGTAACGGGCATCGGTCAAGGTTTTAAGAAACGCGACCAGCGCATCTATACGTTTGGTATCAAGGGCGTCCCCCTGCTCCAGCTCTTTAAGGGAAATGGTCTCGGGGATTTCGGCCTCGCCCCACGGCTGTTTGGTTTCCGGGTTCAACTGGGCCGATTTCGCGCGACTGTTATATTTGTTGTAAAACTTGATCACCGTGCGCAAATCGGAAAACACACCGTTATGCATATACGGTCCGGTGACGGCGACATTGCGCAACGACGGCGTTTTGTACTTGCCCTTATGGGCCGGATCATCAATTGCCGGATTATCAAGCAATCCATTGTCGGTAAAGTCCGGATCCTTGGCATTTTCCAGCCGCACGGCAACGTTTCTGGGGACGCCGATGTTATGATATTCGTAGTTTGTGAATGTCTCACCCTCTGCCGTCGGCGATGATTTAAGCTGATGGCAGACATTGCAGTTGGTGAATTGCTGCGAGAAGAAAAGCACCCTTCCCAGTTCTTCCTGCGGCGTCATTTTGTATTCCCCGCGCAGGAAACGATCATATTTTGAATCAAAGGGTGCGAACTGATCGGTGCGTTCGAACGCGGCAATCGCATCGGTCATTGCCCCGTAGGCACGATCCGTATCGCTCCAGACATCGTCACCAAACAACACCTTGAAACTTTCGACGTAATCCTCATCTTCCTGAAGGCGCGCAACAACGGTTGCCTTGTCAGGCATGCCCATTTCAACCGGGTTCAGCGGCGGCCCTCCGGCCTGCTCGGCCAAATCCTTCGCACGTCCATCCCAGAACTGCCCACCAACCGGCGTGCCGTCTTCTTTGAAATGGAAATCGGGTGCGAACTTCGCATATGCCGCCATCGGCGCATTGCGGTCGCCAAGCGATGCACCATCATCGCCAAGCGAATAGGCCCCATGGGCGATTTCGGAACGCGGATCGCGGAACCCAGTTGTCGGTTCATGACAACTCGCACAGGCCTGCGTCCGGTTTTTTGACAGGTTGGTATCGAAATAAAGTGCCTCGCCCAGTGCCGCTTTATCTGCAAACGAAGACGTATTGCTTGCCAGTTCCGTCAGCAAGGCTGCGGACGAATTCGGCGCGCCATGGCCATTTTGCGCCTTTGCACTGGTAATCCCGACACCACCGGCACCAATCATCAGCATCGTAGTTGCAAAAGCACAACCAAGGTGAAGAAACCCGCGAAGGGGCATGCTGGAAACGCGCGACAAGACAGGCATATTCGATATCCGGTATTCACTGGTGGCCGCATGATCGCGACCAATAATCACTTACAATACCCTAATTGCACCCTGCCTTGATAAAGGTCAATGGTTACCGTCCTTTAATTCAGGGCGATGAAACCTCGGATATTGATCAAATGGCAACTTTGGGCCGACGCCCCATCATCGGCAGCAACTGCACTCCGATAATCGCGGCAAGGATAACACCGCATCCGGCATATTCGGCGGGTGCCAACCGCTCGCCCAGGAAAAACGCCCCGGCAATTGCGGCAAATACCGCCTCGGCACTCATGATGATCGCGGCATCTGCTGCTTCGGTATAATTCTGCGCTACCGCCTGCAGGGTAAAGGCGATCCCGGCCGACATGATCCCGGCATAAAGGATTTCAAATCCGGCATTGTGGATATCGGCAAAGCTGAAAGTCTCGAACATGCCGCCCATCGCCATGCCAAGCAGACCGGTAATGAAGAATTGAACGGTCGCGACCAGTGCTGGGGCATTGGTGCGTGTTACCATCACACCGATCATCACCACCTGAACAGCCCAGAACAGCGCACTTCCCATCACCCAGAAGTCACCCTCACCAAGTGCCGAGAGGTTCCCGCCACTCAGAAGATATGTACCAAAAACGCACATTATTCCGCCCGGCCAAACCGACCAATGCGGCTTTGCCCGGAAAACCAGAAATGCCAGAACCGGCACCAACGGCACATAAAACGCCGTCAGAAACGCCGCATTGGTTACGGTGGTATCCATGATGCCGATCTGCTGCAGGATGCTGGCCAGATACATCGAAATGCCGGTAAAAATCAGGCCAAGCTTGTTGGTCCCTGAAAGCGGTCGTCCTTCGCGCTTTATTCTCCGCCATTCACGAAGGGCAAACGGCAGCACCACAAACGTCCCCAGAAGGAACCGCACGCCGGTAAAATATTGCGGGCCGATATTGTCCATGCTGGTTTGCTGGACGACAAAAGTCGTGCCCCAAATAAGGGCAACAAAAACGATTACGGCATTCGCCTGCCAACGCGTCATTTCCCGGTTCCGTTTCCTGGTCGCCGGGCGTGGTGGCGCGCGGCAGGTTATATGTTTTTATGTATATCTGAATTGCTTGCTAACGCAGGGTCCTGACACAGGCAAGAAGATCCTTTGCGTTCAACAATCTCAGTTGTCATTCAGATTTCAGGTCATCTGGAATTGTCACGCGATATTCCTGTCCAAGATCGGCATAACGATCCGCGGAAACTTTGAAAAATTCGATTTCTTCCTGTGTCAGGTCACGCACCTTGCGCGCAGGAACACCGGCCCAAAGTTCCCCCGCCGGAATGCGTTTTCCGGGTGCCAAAAGCGCCCCCGCCCCAAGCATCGCCCCCTGCTCGATCACGCAACCATCCATGACGGTGGCACTCATGCCGACGAAACTTCTGTCTTCCAGCGTGCAGGCATGGATAACCGCGGAATGGCCGATCGTGACGTCATCCCCGATATAGGTGCCAAACTTCCCCTTGGCGACATGCACCATGGCCAGATCCTGAATGTTGGTCCGCGACCCGATGCGAATTTCATGCACGTCACCACGAATGACACATCCAAACCAGATCCCGGTTTCGGCCCCAATTTCAACATCACCAATGATGGTTGCATTCGGCGCGATAAAGGCCGTCTCGTCAATAGTCGGGCGTACCCCGCGATAGGACAGGATCATGGTCTAACGACCTTTCACTTCTGGGATCGGTTTTCACTGGCACTGCACTTGCCCGTTACCGGGAAAATAGCGGCATCTTGATTTGACAGTTTAAATTCTAACATGTGCATATGGAAACCCTGTTCTCATTCAAATCGTGAAGATGCACGCAATTCGGTATTTAACCCTCTTCGCAGGCGTACGACGGGTTGGCATCATTTTGATGATGGTGACGGTGGTGGTGTGCGGCACGATCCAAATGAATGGCAAGGCGTCCGCGCAATCTTCCCCCTCAGACCCGGGCGAATTGCGCGTCGCCTTTTCGATCTGGGAACCATTCGTGATCGAGGATGAAACAGGGCGACACGGGATCGATCTGGCGATCCTGACGGAACTCGCCAGCCGCATGGGCAAGGTTCTGTCGCTTAACCCCTGCCCTTGGCGGCGATGCCTTAAAATGCTTGAAGATGGCGATATCGACATTCTTTCAAGCTTTGCCTATACGCCCGAGCGCGAAAAATTCGCGTTTTACGTCAAACCACCCTACAGCCGCGTCAGCCCGGTTTTCTATGTCCGGCAAGGCAAAAATACGCACGTCGCGCAATATGCCGATCTTAAAACGCTTGCAGTCGGCTCCGTAGTTGATTCGCGCTATTTCGAGCCATTCGACAGCGACACATCACTGAACAAATTCGAAGCCAGTAGCGAAATGCTGCTTCTGCGCATGCTCGAGGCAAGCCGTGTCGATGTCATTGTCGGGTCCGACGCCAATGTCGATTTTGAAATCCGGCGCAACAACCTTGGAGATATCATCCGCAAGGCCGATTTCAGACCCGATCATCACAATGACATTCATATCGCAATATCGCACAATTCCCCGCTGATGAGCCAGACAGACCAGATATCGAAGATCATCACCGACCTACGCGAAGAAGGCTTTATTGCTAGGGTGCATGCCCGGTACTGGCCCGCCAGTGACGATGCGAAATATCCGGACAGCCCCAAACCGACGGAATAGCTGGATTTTTAAAATCTATCGGGCAAATCGCTTGGCTCCGGCGACACAGGCAACCACGCCGACTGTTACCACGATCATCAGACCACCCACCGGCTCGGCCAAGAGCAACCCTGCCAGCAGCAGACCAAAGAATGGTTGCAGCAATTGCAACTGTCCGACCGCCGCAATGCCGCCCAGCGCCAATCCGCGATACCAGAAGAAAAACCCGATCAGCATGCTGAAAAGCGAGACATAACCAAGACCAAACCAAGCGGGAACGCCAATGCCCGCAAAGCTATCCGGCAGGGTCGCAATACAAAGCACCAGCATCGGCACCAGCGAAATCACCAGCGCCCAGCAGATCACCTGCCATCCGCCAAGACCTCGGGACAGTTTTGCACCCTCGGCATAACCGAGCCCACAAACGATAACCGCCCCCAACATACAAAGATCACCGCGCAATGACCCGACATTGCTTTCCATGGCAGCAAAACCAGCGACAAGCGCACTGCCAAGAACCGAAAAAAGCCAGAACACGGCCTTTGGCCGCTCACCACCGCGCAGCACACCGAAAATCGCCGTCGCCAGCGGCAGCAAACCGATGAACACAATCGATCTGGCCGAGGTGATATGTTCAAGCGCAAGAGCTGTCAGCAACGGAAAACCGACAACAACCCCGCCCGCCACCACCAGCAACGACATCCAATCCGATGCCTGCGGCCGGGCGGTTCGCGATGCCAGCAACAATATCGCCGCCAGCAGACCTGCAATTGCCGCGCGCGCAACGGTCAGAAACAGGGGATCGAAATCCATGACAGCAATCCGGGTCGCAGGCAGCGATCCACTGAAAATCAGGATACCGATCAACCCGCTGATCCAGCCACCACTTGATCTTTGAACTGCAATTGCCATCAAAACCTCCGTCATGTGCGAAGGTTTATCTATGGCTTGCCAGCATCGAATCGAACAGACACAATAAAATACAATTTGAACAAACTGTACTGATTACAGGAGCAATACAGTGGCGCCTAACGGGGCATCAAAACAACCCGATGACGGAACACTTGTCACCCGCGTCATGAATGTCATTCGCGACCGGATTGGCACACGCAACCTGCTTGCGGGGGATCGCCTGCCATCCATCCGTGGCTTTGCCCGTCAAATGAAGGTGTCGAATTCGACGGTTGTTGAAGCCTATGATCGCCTGGTGGCTGAAGGCGTTATTCAGTCCAGACGAGGATCGGGGTTTTATGTCGCCCCTCATACCGTCCCGCTTTCAATCGCCCGGATTGGACCGAAACTGGACCGGGCGATTGATCCGTTCTGGGTCTCACGCCAGTCGCTTGATGCACGCCCCGATATGCTAAAACCCGGTTGCGGCTGGCTTCCGGCGGACTGGATGCCCGAAGCCGCAATCAGGCGCGCCTTGCGCAGCCTGTCGCGCGCGGAGGACGCTACACTGGTCGATTACGGAACTCCGCTTGGTCTGGCATCCTTGCGTCATTTCCTGTCCCGTCGCATGGCAGGTTACGGCATTGATGCCCATCCCGACCATCTGCTTCTGACAGAGTCAGGAACCCAGGCAATCGACATGCTGTGCCGTTTTTTGATTGCACCGGGCGATACGGTTTTGGTTGATGATCCGTGTTACTTCAATTTTCAGGCACTCTTGCGCGCCCATCGCGCCAATATCGTCGGCGTCCCCTTTAACGAACATGGCCCGGATGTCGATGCCTTCGCACGGGTTGCTGGCGCACACAAGCCGCGCCTTTACATCACCAATTCCGGCCTGCACAACCCGACCGGCGCGTCACTTTCGCCAATGGTTGCGCATCGGGTTTTGAACATCGCCGAAGAACACGACCTGATCATCATCGAAGATGATATCTTTGCCGATTTCGAAAACACCCCTGCCCCGCGGCTGGCCGCACTGGGCGGGCTAGAGCGCGTAATCCATATCGGCAGCTTTTCCAAAACACTCTCGGCGTCGGTTCGTTGCGGCTATATCGCGGCTTCTGCAGACTGGATCGAAGGCCTGACCGATCTTAAAATTGCAACCGGCTTTTCCAGTCCGAATTTCTCCGCCGAACTGATTTTTACCGTTCTGAAAGACGGTACCTATCGCAAATATATGGAAACCCTGCGCGATAGACTGACACGCACCATGACAATCACAGAAACCCGGCTTCGCAACCTTGGTATCACACCGGCAATCAATCCCGATGCTGGTCTGTTTTTATGGTGCCGCTTGCCCGATCACATGGATGCGGCAACCCTGGCCCGAAACGCGCTTTCCGATGGTGTGGTTCTTGCCCCAGGAAATGTTTTCAGCATCTCGCAAACAGCTGGAAACCTGATGCGCTTTAACGTCGCCCAATGTCAGGACGAACGCATCTTCAAGGTGCTTGAACGTGCGCTTGAAAAATAAAAAAGGGCGCAATCCTTTTGGACAGCGCCCCTTTTTTTCTGTTTTGACGATCCGATACCGGATTACGGGAACAGCGGCTCGATCTCAAGCCCCATGGTTTCCGGCAGGCCCAGCATGACATTCATGTTCTGAACAGCCTGGCCCGAAGCCCCTTTAACAAGGTTGTCTTCGACCGCCACAATGATCACCCGGCCCGGCACGCGATCCTTGACCACCCCGATCAGAACATAGTTCGATCCACGTACGTGACGTGTCTGCGGGGTTACGCCAAACGGCAGGACCCGAACGAACGGCTCATCGGCATAACGTTTTTCAAGGGCGGCCTGAATGTCATCGGCCGTGGTACCATCGGTCATTTTGACATAGATGCTTTCAAGGATGCCGCGGCTCATCGGCATCAGGTGCGGTGAAAAGTTCACCACAACATCCTGCCCTGCGGCCCAGGCAAGGCCTTGCTCGATTTCTGGCGCATGGCGGTGCCCGCCGGTGCCATAGGCATGAATACCCTCGGTGACTTCGGCATACAGAATGCCTTCCTTGGGCGAACGGCCCGCACCGGTCACACCGGATTTGGCATCAATGATGATGTCGTCCGCATATACCAGCTTCTGCTCCAGAAGCGGCGTCAGCGAAAGCTGCACCGGAGTTGGATAACACCCAGGATTGGCCACCACGCGTGCCTTTTTGATCTTTTCACGATGCAGCTCGGTCAGGCCATAAACGACCTCTTTCTGCAAATCCTGCGCAGCATGCTCGGCGCCGTACCACTCCTTGTAGGTCGCGGCATCGAACAACCGGAAATCCGCCGACAGATCGACAACTTTGACATGATCAGGCAAACCGGCAATCACTTCCTGTGTCGTGCCATGCGGCAACGCGCAGAAAATCACATCAACCATCGACCAATCGGCATCCTCGATCCGGATCATGGTCGGCAATTTCAGATGGGCAAGATGCGGGAAAACCTCCCCGAACGGACGTCCGGCGCGTCGGTCTGCGGTCAGCAGGGTGATTTCGGCAGCGGCATGGTGCGCAAGAATACGAACCAGTTCCGCCCCGGTATATCCACTGGCACCGAGAATTCCGACTTTGACCTTAACGTCGCTCATTTCAAATCTTGCTCCTATAGGCTCGCCCTGACCTTTATGGTCACCGGGCGCGATTAACGGGCGGATGTTGGCAAACAAGCCCCGCAGATGCAAGCCCTTAGGCGGTATTTGCCGTGCATTGCGCGATCATGCCCCATGCAGGGATGACATGCATCACAGGGAAAAGTTGCCTTTTACGGACGTCGGGATTTGCGCACATTGGCCGGACAGGCCCGCTTATCCTCGGGCAGAACGGTATAAAACCGTTCGATTTTTTCAAACCCCGTCGGTGCTGCCACCGGATAATCCGAAACATATCGATGATCCGAAAGACCAAAATCGCTGGCTTTCAAGCCCGATCGCTGTTGCCAGATACGGCGATGGGTATCGGACAATGTGATTTCCGGATCATCAATCAGGAAAATCGCATCACGTGCGATCCGGTCGTTATATTTGTGCTGTGATGGCAACCACGCGGCAAGCTGGCGGCGCAATTCTCCCGGGCTTGGCACCTTGCGCGTCCGGCTGGCAAACTTGACCATCTTTGCCGACAGATCGGAGACATTGCCGGGCGGAGCCATGCCATGGGTCGCCATGTCGATAAAATAGGCCAGATCAATCTCTGTCGGATCACGACCGATAACAGGCTTTAGCGCAGCATAAATTTTAAAAAACCGGGCGATTTTTCCGCCATCGGCATTGGCCGCATCATAAACGCGGCGATAGGCGCGCTGCACTTCGGGCAATGCGCCGTACCGTGCAAACCGGGCGGTGAAATCGGCCCGGCGATCCGGATCGATCCAGATCGCACACAGGATATCAAACGCGCTTTGATTATTGCCCAGCGCCAACCGGTGCATCGCATCCGTATGCGGGCCAAAGACGGCATTAAGCAATCCGGGATTGGCACGTTCGGCGGCAAAGACAATCTGCTGGATTTCCGCCCCCGCCCCGGCGGTTGCCCCACGCGGCCCCCAAGTCAGATAGGCATTGGGATCATTGGTGTAACACCACGGATCGCCTTCCAGATACCGCTTGCCGCTCCGCGGGTTGCGCGACTGGCAGAAATTGAACTGGATGGCATCATAATCCGTGCCTTCCAGCGCAAAGGTCAGATGATTGGCCCGCGTGATCGCGTCGGGAAAGGGCTGCTCTGCTGGCATCAACAGTTTCCACAAACCGACCGTGATCGCGCCGGGGTTCCCGACCCCGATGGCCGCTTTAACGCTTGGATCAAGGCAGGGCTGCAAATCCATGATTGCGTTGCGCGTCTTGGCGCCAACAATACCATCCGTCGCTCCATAGGCAGACGTACTGCCACGCTTGCAACTTGCCGCGGCAACAAACAACCGGCTCTGAAAATCGGCAATCGCACCGTATTTCCCCAAAACCAGCGGCCGGTCTTCGAAACGGTATAAAACCTGGGATAAATTCTGTGCGACTGCATCAATGGGCATTGCACCGGCAAATATCCATGCTGCCAGCCCAAGGACCGGCAGCAGGATTTGTTTAAAGCGCAGCAATCTCTCAGGCCCCGTCACCGGCGCACCTCATTGACATGAAAGCTCTTCGATCAGCTTAACCGGGCTCGCCAGCAACGCCAAGCGATACGCCCCATCCCTCTCAAATCCAATTGCCTCATAGGCCTTCGCCGCCGCCGGGCTATCTGTTGACAGCACCGCATGGGTCACGCCGCGCGCCCGTGCCGCCAGAAGTGTTTTCGCGACCAGGATACGGGCATAGCCATTGCCGCGCTGCTCGGGCGGCGTCCAGACCGGACCGATCTGGACCATGTCGGGCAGTTCGGCGTTGAACCCCGAAAGACTGACCGGAACACCATCAACGACAAGCGCCCACATGTTGCGATCATTAAGCGCATGAACAAGCCTTCCGGCGATCCGGCTATCAAGGGCCGGTGTATCCTGCCCGCCCAGTGCCTCGATCTCGTAGGCGCGCAGCCAGCGCAGCAGCGTATTGCGATCAATCCGTTCGGCATCAACCATCTGGAAACTGTCCGACCGCATATTTTGCGGCAGGATCAGGTTGGCAAGATCAAGCCGATAAAAGGCATCGCATGCATTGATTGCAAATTCCGCATCGCCAAGCCCAAGCATCTCGATCACGCTTTTCGCCTGATCCGCCGGACCATAGAAACCTGCCACTGCCTGCGTATTCTCTGCACGAAACTGGTCAATCAAATCGCTCGGCACCGGTTTACCGCCGGTTTGCACAAAGACATTACCGTTGCCAAATATCGTCAAAACCGCCGTCACCGTGCCATCGCTGGAAACTTCACCGTAATAGCAGCCTGAAAGCGGATGATGACGTCGGTTCATGCCGGTTTTTCGCAAATTGCTGTGCAGAACCATGCTGGTTTCGGCATGGGTCGCGAGAAATGCGTCAAGGGCATGAAGATCATCATCTTGCAGCTTTCTGTACTGCATATCGGGGGTCCCTTTCTTTGGGCTTCAGGTAATTGCCAACCTTCCGAATTGGCATAAAAAAAGACCGCTCCATTAGCGGCCCTTCACATATCGCAAGGTAATCCAACAGAGGTTCAAACACTTATGTCTTGAAAGCTCGTCGCATTGTTCCAACCATTGGATGTCACCTTAAATTCAAAAAATGTCTCTTCGATGGATTGTTATTATCACAACCTACCGAATTTTCGATCCTTCTTTTTAAAATTCTTTTCCGACCACAACATCACCCTGATTCCGGAATACGGAAACAATTTGGGCCCTACAAGAAGCTGATTTTCAATTCGGTTTGCGATAACCTCCGAAACTGGTATTACCATTACCGAGCGCATTTTATTCGGAGTTGACCTCATGCCAGTGATTACCTGCGTCGAAGACCTGAAACGTATCTATAAACGTCGCGCACCGCGCATGTTTTACGATTACGCAGAATCCGGAAGCTGGACCGAGCAGACATTCCGCGAAAACACCGCCGACTTTCAGGATATTCATCTCCGTCAGCGGGTCGCGATCGACATGGCCGGACGCTCAACCAAAAGCCAGATGATCGGTCAGGATGTCGCCATGCCTGTCGCCCTTGCCCCGGTCGGACTGACCGGCATGCAATGTGCCGACGGCGAAATAAAGGCTGCCCGCGCGGCGGAGAAGTTCGGTGTCCCGTACACATTGTCGACCATGTCGATCTGTTCGATCGAAGATGTTGCCGAGAACACCTCCAAGCCCTTCTGGTTGCAGGTTTATACGCTCAAGGACGATGACTTCATGAAGCGTCTGTTTGACCGGGCCAAAGCAGCCAAATGCTCGGCCGCGGTCATCACGGTGGACCTTCAGATGCTCGGCCAACGTCACAAGGATCTGAAGAACGGTCTTTCGGCCCCGCCCAAGTTGACCGTCAAATCGGTCGCCAACATGATGACAAAGGTACAGTGGGGGCTGGGCATGCTTGGCACCAAGCGCCGCTTCTTTGGGAACATCGTCGGCCATGCCAAGGGGGTTGGCGACCCCTCATCACTGAGCACCTGGACCGCCGAAGCGTTCGATGAATCACTTGATTGGGACCGTATTCGCGAGTTCCGCAAAATGTGGGATGGGCCCTTGATCATCAAGGGGATCATTGATCCGCGTGATGCCCTGGAAGCACTTAACGTTGGCGCAGATGCCATCATTGTTTCCAACCATGGCGGACGCCAGCTTGATGGTGCCCTGTCCTCAATCCGTGCATTGCCAGCCATCATGGATGCCGTCGGTGACAAGATCGAGGTCCATCTTGATAGCGGGATCCGTTCCGGCCAGGATGTGCTGAAGGCACTGGCACTGGGCGCCAAGGGCACCTATATCGGGCGCGCTTATGTTTATGGACTGGGCGCAATGGGCGAAGCCGGTGTGACCAAGGCGCTTGAGATCATTCACAAGGAACTTGAAGTTTCCATGGCGCTTTGCGGTCATACTGACGTGACCAAGGTGGATCGCGATATTCTGATGATCCCGCGCGATTTCTCGGATCGCTGGCAATAACGCGACAGAGACACTTACGTCTTTCAAGATCAAATAAAAAGCGGCGTCTTCAGCACTAGAAGACACCGTTTTTATCTGGTTCTGTTGGGAAGCAAGCCCCTACCGAACGCAAACCCGCAAAAAGAAAAAGCGCCACCAGAAGGTGACGCTTTCCCGATAAAATCGCGAGCCTGATGCCCGAAAACGAATTAACGTTTCGAGAACTGGAAGCTACGACGTGCTTTGGCGCGACCGTATTTTTTACGTTCAACAGCACGGGAGTCACGGGTCAGGAAGCCGCCTGCCTTGAGCGACGGACGCAGTGCCGGCTCGAACAGGGTCAGCGCGCGCGAGATACCGTGACGAACGGCACCGGCCTGACCGGAAAGACCACCACCGGTAACGGTGCAAACGACGTCGAACTGATCTTTACGATTGGCAACGCCGAACGGCTGGTTGATCACCATGCGCAGAACCGGACGTGCGAAGTAATCTTCGAATTCGCGGCCATTGACGGTGACTTTACCCGAGCCCGGTTTGATCCAGACGCGTGCAATTGCGTTCTTACGACGGCCGGTTGCATAGGAACGGCCCTGTGCGTCGATCTTCGGCTCCGGCAGGGTGCCTTCTGCAGCAGCAGCTTCACCGCCCTGTGCGAGATCCTTGAGATCTTCAAGAGTTTTGGTGTCGGCCATTACTTAGCACTCCGCTTATTCTTGTCGTTCATTGCGGCAAGATCGAGAACTTCCGGCTTCTGTGCATCATGCGGATGCTCGGTACCGGCATAGACGTGCAGCTTGGAAAGAACCTGGCTGCGCAGCGGACCACGGGACATCATACGCTCGACAGCTTTGATGATCACACGTTCCGGATGCTCGCCATTCAGCAGCTTGTCCATGGTGCGTTCTTTGATGCCGCCCGGATAACCGGTGTGCCAGTAAAACTTCTTGTTCTGAAGTTTACGGCCGGTCAGTTTGACTTTTTCGGCATTGACGATGACGATGTGATCGCCACAATCCATGTGCGGGGTAAACATCGCTTTGTGTTTACCACGAAGACGGTTGGCAACAACGGCTGCAAGACGGCCGAGTACGACGTCTTCTGCGTCGACTACAAACCATTTGCGCTCGATGTCACTCGGTGTCGCAGTGAAGGTTTTCATAATTTAATACTCGAAAACTGGGTTCCACGGAGGGAATCGCCCCTCGTTGAAAGTCGGCGCAGTATGCCAGCATTAAACAGGAAAGCAACAGGAATATTTCGTTGTATTTCAAATACTTAAATCAATAGGTATTATTTTACCACACTAGTTTTCATCATTTTCATACCGGTTTCGGCTCTGCTCCCTTTTCGGGCGGCATCGCATAGGTCCCGATGACATGCGCGCAAAGTGCGCCATCAACAGCTGACCGGATATGACATTCCGCAATCAAAAGGCGCTTCCCGGCTTTGAGGATTTTCGCCTCCGCCAGCAAATCACCTGGCTTTGCCCCGGAAAGGAAGTGCACCGTCGCCTCGGTCGTCACCGCCAGATCGGCCTTGGGTACCACAAGCCACGCCACCGCATAAAGCGCGATATCCGCCAACCCAAAGATTGCCGGGCCACAAATCACATTGCCCGGCCGGATATGCCGTTCATTGAACGGCAGGCGCAACAGGGCACGGTCCCCCGAAAGTTCTTCGGTTCGTACGTTCATGTCCCCAACGAACGGAACTTTCTCACGCATGATCACATCAAAATCAGCAGGCATTATGCCCGTGCGGGGTGGCATGGCTGTCATTGCGGGTTCCTCCCTGTCGCCACCCTTGCCTTTGGTGGCGCTGTTCCCTTTGAGCACAGCCTGACATAACGTTTACGTTAACGTCAATATTTTCAAACCAGCCCCCCTTGATGTTCACAACCGGTGCCGCATAGAAACGACCTCGGCCCCCCCCCTTCTTCTACCCGCCAAGAATTGACGAAAGCTCGATCACCGTTATCCAGATCACGGCCAAAATCACAATGACCGTAATCAGGAAGGATCCGATATTGGGCAACCACTTTTCCACTCCGCTCCGCTTCACGCCCCCCTCAGACAATGCAGTCGGCCTGACATCATTTGCATGGACAGGAATTTCTTGTGGATGCCCCGGCAAGGCTTCGGAAAACACACCGGGCCGGGTTTGTGGGGGCTTGGAATGCATCGTGTCGTCACCATCTTGGGCAACGGAGCGGTCCCCAAAGGGCGTCAGGATCGAAATGAAATCTGCAAACGGTTTACCGTCTTCGGATATCGTTTCGGTCGCTGCGATACTGGGATTTGTTTTTTTGGGCTGCCCCCCGCTTTCGCGTGGATCACTGTCGCGGGCATCCTGATCCGGGTTCGGATCAATCGGGTCCTGCACCCCCGATATATTACCATCTGGCTGGGGATTATCCATGCCCTGCATCTGCGCCCGACGGCGGATACCGGCCGACACCAGACGCACTGGCGCCGCGCGATCAGCCCCTGATATGCGTGCCATCATCGCGATAACAGAACAGCAAGTTCTGAATAGGTCGCGAGGATCACACTCGCAATTACGATACTGACAATCAGGGATGCACTGGCGCGCGGTAATTTTTTCCGCAACCAGTCATTCAGATCGAAATTGGAACTGATATCGGATGCGGGCCGTCTAAATCTTGGCCTGACCGGACCACGCAGGATAACTGTGGGCTTGTCCACTTCATCGTTGGACGCCCAGCGATACCGGTTTTCCGGAAGGTAAACCGGGTGGCGGTCTTCCTGACCTTTTACGTCACTTTTCATGGCGACTACGGCGGTACCTCCGCCGTCTCCTGCAACAAGGGTTAATGTCACATTCCAGCAACCCTGCCTTACCCGACATACCTTGCCAGCCAATACAGGATTCCCCCCTCGTCTTGCACCCTCCCCATTAAGCATAATTACAAATCATAAAATCCCCTGTCACACGCTTCAGCGTGCAACACGGTATAATAGTCCCCACATTTAGGCAGGTTTGAGGCAAAGTTCAGGAATTGATATTCTATTCTGGATTGCTTTTACGCTATCCGCTGATCAATTTGCCAAGCTCGGTATAAACCAGCACCAGAACATAACCGACAGCAATGGCTGCAACCATATATGCACCCAGCTTTGGCAGGACTTTATCAAGCGCCAAAGCATTTCTGCGTTCCGTTGCTTTTTTGTTGACCCGGCGCTGCTTGGCAGCTTTCCGGCCGCCCACGCGTGCCGAATGTGCCGGCGATACGATGCCGGCATTAAGTCGTCGGGCTTCTTCCTGACTAAGCCAGTTTGCACTGTTATCAGGCAGATCGATATTGCCAGATCCATTGCGCGATGTGGATTTCAGATCATCTACACGACCGGCAATATCGTTATGCATATCCAGACCGGTTTGCGCCCCATCGCCCAGACTTTCCAGATATTCCTTATACGCACTTCCTGTCCCGTCATTCCCGCCCCGCAGGTCTTCCTGCGCGGCATTTGCCCGCGCCCTATTGGGTTGGGCCTGATACAGGGCGGCATTTCCGGCAAGGACGTGACGATTGGGTTTCGGCCTGTCGCCCGGTTTACCGGTACTGCTCAGATCATTTGCGGTAACCGGCTTTATCTTTTTCGGCGCGGCGGGTTTCGGTCCCGCCATTGCCGTCCCGGAAATATCACGCGCCATATCGGGATCAGGGGCGCTGACATCCGGGTTATCCGGATCTTTTTCCGGTCGGCGGGGCTGAAGGATTTCGGGAACGTCAAACCCGCGGCTTAACAACCGGGCGCGTGCCTCGGCGCGCTGACGTTCCATCTCCCAGTCTATGGCCTCCTTACGGTCATAGCGTTTCATTTTCGTCTTGGCGACCGGCGAAACCGGCTGGCGCTTTTTAACGATTTCCTTGGTCGTGACAAAACGACCAGGAGCCCGTTGTGGTTTACGTTTTTCGTCGTCGGTCATTTCCCACTGCCCATAAACGGGACCGCCCACCGGTCTAGATCATTATTGCGGTATTTTTAGTTTCCAACAAAACCGGGACGTGAAATTCTACAACGACAATATATTGACGTAAAAGTAAAAAACATACAGTGCGCGCCATCACAGGGAGGCATAAATGACCAGTAACTCGCCCAACAGCCACACAGATGAAACCAGCCTTGTCCTGCGCAAAGACGAGGGCCCGGTCGCAACCCTGACCCTGAATGCCGCCAAAAGCCGCAATGCCCTTTCCGGGGCGATGATGGCGGCTCTGCACACGGCATTGGATCAGATCGCAGGCGATCCTGCCATTCGCTGTGTGATCCTTGCGGCAAACGGTGCGGCTTTTTGTGCCGGTCATGACCTTAAGGAAATGAACGGCATTTCCACCTGCGACGGCCATGCAGCTCTGTTTTCCCAATGCAGCGCGCTGATGATGCGGATTGTCACCCTGCCCCAACCGGTGATCGCACGCGTTCATGCCGTGGCGACCGCGGCCGGTTGCCAACTGGTGGCAAGCTGCGATCTTGCCGTTGCCGGAACACTTGCAAAATTTGCCACACCCGGCGTCAATATCGGGCTGTTCTGTTCGACCCCGATGGTCGCACTCAGCCGCAATGTATCGCGCAAACATGCCATGCGCATGCTGTTGACCGGTGACCCGATAGACGCCCGGACAGCGTGGCAGATGGGGCTGGTTTCCGATGTCGTCGAAGATGACGACCTGATCACCGCGACTGACGACCTTGCCAAACGCATCGCATCACGTTCGGGGATGACGGTAAAACTGGGCAAGGAAGCATTTTACCGCCAGCTCGAAATGCCGTTATCCTACGCCTATGATTACGCATCCGGGATTATGACCGACAACATGCAAAAACACGATGCCCGCGAAGGGATCGGCGCATTCGTTGAAAAACGCCATCCTGAATGGCAGCACGAATAATTGCGATATCGCGCGTTATTTTGGCCTCGACTTCCCCATTTGGCTCAGGCTTGATCATTACGGAACATCACCCGAAGGAGGGTAATCATGAGTTTGGAAATCTGGCTGGCCTTCGTTCTGGCCTGCACAATTGTTCTGGCCATCCCCGGCCCGACCATCATGCTTGTCGTCAGCTACGCTCTTGGCAAGGGTCGCCAGACCGCATGGGCGACGGTTCCCGGTGTTGCACTGGGCGACTTGACCGCGATGACGATTTCGCTGGCTGGTGCCGGTGCATTGCTGGCGACATCGGCAAATGCCTTTACCGTGCTGAAATTATGCGGGGCGGGATATCTGATTTATCTTGGCATCAAAATGTGGCGCGAAAAGCCGGGCGCACTGGAAGATAACCCGGATGCCAAACGCAACCGACCGTCACGCATGTTCCTGCAGGCCTATATCGTGACGGCCTTAAACCCAAAGGGCATCGTATTCTTCATTGCCTTTGTGCCGCAGTTCGTTAACGCCTCGATGCCCATTCTGCCGCAGTTCGTGATCATGACCGCGACCTTCGTCTCGCTGGCGGCGGTCAATGTCGCAATCTGGGCCACCATGGCGGGCGCCTTGCGCGAAAAATTCCGCAAACCGGCCGCCATGCTTCGCCTCACGCGTGCCGGTGGTGCCGTCATGATCGGTGCGGGTCTTCTGACTGCCTTTACCCGCCGCGCGAGCGCTGCGGTCTGACAAACAGGGTGGATGCGATTTGACCCAGCCATTCACGGCCGATCGCATCCTGCCCGAACAGGCTGATCACCGCGACAAACAATCCGCTTAGAAAAACATTCCATGCCGGTCGCAACGGCCACATGAAATCCAGATTGGCGGCCAGAACTGCCGATGGCGGCACCCCCGTCGCAAGGCCATACCACGCATATTCAATCCCCGCAGTCACCAGCCCGGCCAGAACCGCGACTGAAACCAGGACAAACGGTGATCGCAACGACCAGTCCCGGGCATGCGCGACGCGATACAGCATAAGGGCAACAAAGAAGCCCGCCATCAGGGTCGCTTCGCTGACATCGATTTTCGACTGCATGAAGAAATGAAGCGCTGCAAGAACACCGATGCCATAACTGATCTTGTGCAATCGGGTCCAGTTCTTACCCAGCCTGCGCATCGCGGATTTGGTTGACGTCACCCCAAGGATGACAAGCCCTGTTAGCGCCACAAAGCCGATGGTCAGATAAATCCGCACCAGAATTTCATTGGCAACGCGCAAGACATCCCACGACTGGCTCAGCATATATAACAACAGATGGATCACGGCATATCCCAACGCCGCCAAACCAACCTGACGGCGAATTTGGACAAGCTTGCTGGCACGTGTAATCCGGCGAAGCGGCGTGATCAGAAGCGAGATCAGCAACATCCTGATCGCCCAATCGCCACTTTCAAGGATCGCTTCCTTGACCGGAATGGTCGCCCCGCCTTCGGCAATCACCGGCCAGAGAATGAAACAGCCCGGCACAAGCAGCAGCACAAACACGGTCAGCTTAAAAACCGAAAATCTACCGGACGGATCAAGCCATGGAAACATGCGGGATACCTTTTGTGTTTTGGGTAATGGGCAATATATCCCCTACTCAACCCTGTTTCGTTCAATCCGTCAGTTAAATTTGCCATCAACTTTCTGCGAGCGTCGCGGCATCACATAATCCCGACGCCAGAAGATTGCGGCAGCAAATCAAAACCTTATGTATCATACAGACATAAAGATGCCGCATCGCAAACCAAAGGCAGATGATATGAGCGATTTTAAAAATCCCGACGACAATGCCACGCAGGCATTACTTGAACGTACCAAAACAATTGCGCTGGTCGGTGCCAGCCCGAAACCCGAACGCCCGTCAAATGGCGTCATGAAGTTCCTTTTATCGCGCGGCTATCACGTCATTCCGGTCAATCCCGGTCAGGCCGGCGGTGAAATTCACGGCCAAAGGGTCTTTGCAACCCTTGCCGATATCAATGAGCCGGTCGATATGGTCGATATCTTCCGCAATAGCGAGGATGCCAGTCGTGTAATCGACGAGGCAATTGCCATCGGGGCCAAATCCGTTTGGATGCAGCTCGGCGTCATCAATGTCGCGGCTGCCACCCGCGCGCAGGATGCCGGGCTTGATGTCGTGATGAACCGTTGCCCGGCAATCGAAACCCCCCGTCTTTTCGCCCCGGACTGGAAAGTCGCCTGACACGGCCTGCCGGACCGACCCCTAAAACACAAAAGGCACCGCGTGAATGGCGGTGCCCTTCATTTCATACCAAGCAGACCGAAATCAGCCGCGACCGCACATTTTCATCAAATCGGGAACCAGCCCCTGATTGCCGATGAAATCCGGCTGCACGGCACTGGTCACCGTGTAGGTTGTCGTCGCTTCGTCCACCAGCGGGTCATAAAGACCCGATGTTTCCATCACCAGCGACATCACGCCATCGGACTTGATCCGGAGCGCAGCAAAGCCATTGGCATATTCGGTGCGCGCGCATTCCTTACCAAGAATCTGGTCAAACTGCCCGACAAGCGCATAGCGCGGGTTTTCGATCAGATGATCACGTTTGGCAACAGCACCGGCGATCAGACCGGGACGCGGAATATATTTGCCAAAACGAACCTGTGACTGGACGATATAACCGTCCGGGAAATAAACCGCGACGTCCTCGGCAAGAAGGATGCGATCACCGATGACCTGACCGGACCGCAAAAGTGCCTTGATCCGCTTGCCCGGAATTTCGCCCGAAAAGGCATTGAAACGAAGATACTTGCCGTCACCGCGCTCGGCGGCATAAAGCTTTTCAAATGGTACTGGTGGCGTTTTATCTGCAGCAGCCCCTGGTCGGGCAAAACTTCCGGCCATGATAACAACGGCCATCGCGCAGATACCGGCACCGCGCAATGAACGGCACAAATTTCTGATCATCTTCCCCCGTCTCTCCCTTTCGCGGCTCGGATATCCCGCAGACATTAGGTGTATTGCGTCCAATTTCAACCGTTATTCACAGGATAGATTCTGTATTTAATAGACTATCCATAAAAAACAACGGGGTGGCATCATGCCACCCCGTTGCCGAAGATTTGGTAAACGATCGCGGATTAGTCGATCGAGATGGTCACGCGACGGTTACGCGGTTCACGAACACCATCCGGAGTCGGGATAAGCAGATCGCTCTCGCCAACAGCTTCGCTGTCAACCATGTCGCCTTTAACACCACGTTTGGTCAGCTCGGACAGAGCCGAAGAAGCACGACGCTCCGACAGACCCTGGTTGTACGAAGCCGAACCAGACGCATCGGTGTGACCAACAACGGTAACGTTGCTCATGCTCGAAGCCCACTGCTCGGCAGCGGCATCAAGGACACGCTCGGAAACCGGGGTGATCGCGGTGCTGTCAAAGTCGAAGAAGATGGTGAACAGGCGCGGTGCGGCTGCAACCGGTGCCGGTGCCATTTCTTTCGGCTCTTCTGCGCGCAATTCTGTCATTGCTGCTTCAAAATCTTTCCAGCACTGGCTGATCAGTTCGGTCTGCCAGCCTTCTTCGCTTTCTTCGATCCAGCAATCGAAACGAGCCTGCGCAATTGCGGCTGTATCCGGTTTTGCTTCACGCTTGCCATCGTCAAGAAGAGCAATCAGTTCATCACGAACGGCGCGCTTCTGTGCGATTTCTTCGGCGTCAAAACGCCAGTTGGCCGGATCTTCCGGAAGGATGGTTTCGTTTTCGGCGACCTTGCCTGCTTTCTTAGCAAAGAAGTCGGCGTCGAAGAAATCGTACCATTCATCGGCTTCGCGCTGTGCGTAAGCGATGTATTCGGCTTTAAGTGCCTTGCCAAACGCGGTGGTCGGCTCTGCACCGGTAACGGCACTGTTGACGGAGTTGCCATAAGTCAGCGGGTTACCACCGTACATGACGGCCGTACCCGAGTTATCGACACTGCTACACGCGCTAAGAAGGGCGATGCCCCCGATAGCACAGATAAAAGACGGACGAAGCTGCATGTTTTTGCCCCTATAGTTCAGGTTGTTATTCAGTAACCTACAATATCACCAATGATGGTCATATTATGTCTCTAAACGACCGAAAATACGAAAAGTTCCATAACATTAGGTTCAGGTGGTATTTTGTGGTCACTTTTCAAGATCGCCTAAACCTGCGATGCTGAAGCATCATACGCTAGTATGTGGGCTTTAGACTACAACCCATGTTAGCAGCACATACATTATCTGAGCAAGTGAGGTTTAAATGATGGAAACAGATATGGCGACAATTGCCGAGATGCTAAAGGCATTTGCGCTGGGCTTCGGAATGGACCTGCTGGGTGCAGTTCTTATTCTGATTGTCGGCTGGTGGGTCGCTGGTCGCGCCTCCGCCCTGGTCCGCCATTCCCTGAAGAACGCAAAATTCGTCGACTCTACAATCAAGCCGCTTGCTGCAAGCATTGTGCGCTATCTGATACTGATCTTTGTTCTGATCGCGGTTCTGTCGAACTTCGGCGTCCAGACAGCAAGCATTATCGCCGTACTCGGTGCCGCCGGTCTTGCTATCGGTCTGGCCCTGCAAGGCACGCTTTCAAACATTGCCGCTGGCGTCATGATCCTGATCCTGCGCCCGATCAAAGTCGACGAATTTGTCGAAGCCGGTTCGGTTTCCGGGACCGTGGTCGAAATCACCCTGTTCACCACACTGTTTAAAACGCCGGACGGTATCTATGTGTCGGCCCCGAACTCGCAGATCTGGAACAGCTCGATCAAAAACTATTCGCGCAACCCGACCCGCCGTCTCGATATCAAGGTTGGTATTTCCTATGACGACGATGTCGATGCCGCACTCGACTTCCTCAAAAATCTGGTCGCAAGCGATCCGCGCGTCTTGAAAGATCCGGAACCCATGAGCTTCGTTGCCAACCTTGGCGAAAGCTCGGTTGATCTGACCGCACGCGGTTGGACCAATACGGCTGACTTCTGGGCCGCCTTCTGGGATCTTAGCCGCCGCTCGAAAACCGAACTGGAAGCCGCCGGTTTCTCGATTCCCTTCCCGCAACGCGATCTTCATATCAAGGAAGGTGTCGAAACAGCATCAACCGCTCTTCCGGCAAAAGCTGCACCGGCAAAAAAACCGGCAACCCGCACTACGGCGGCAAAGCCTGCGGCTAAAACAACCGCAACAAAATCGACGGCAGCCAAAAAACCTGCCACCAGCAAATCAACAACCACCAAAAGCTGATTTGTCATAAAAATTTGATCTGCCAAAGACGGCCCCACCCGGGCCGTCTTTTTTATTTTACACAGCTCTTCCCGCTCGTTTTCGCGCGTAGTAGCCCGCTGTTACCTGCTGATCCCCGCCATGATCTATAGTTTCAGGATCACAACAAACGGGAGGATAAAATAATGTCAGCGAAAAAAATCCTGATGCTGGTCGGCGACTATGCCGAAGATTACGAAACCATGGTTCCGTTCCAGACGCTGCTTGCCGTTGGCCATTCGGTTGACGCCGTCTGCCCCAACAAAAAAGCTGGTGATTCGATTGCGACCGCCATTCACGATTTCGAAGGCGACCAGACCTACAGCGAAAAGCGCGGGCACAATTTTGCGCTGAATGCCGATTTCGAAAAAGCCCGGGTGCAGGACTATGATGCCCTTCTGATCCCCGGCGGTCGCGCCCCGGAATATCTGCGCTTGAACGAGGATGTCATCCGTCTGGTTCGTGACTTTAACGATGCCGATAAACCGATTGCCGCGGTCTGCCACGGTGCGCAAATTCTTGCTGCGGCGGATATCCTCAAAGATCGCCGTGTATCTGCCTATCCGGCCTGCGCCCCCGAAGTACGCCTTGCCGGTGGGATTTATGCTGAAATCGCGATTGATGATGCCTGCATCGACGGCAATCTTGTCACCGCACCGGCATGGCCGGCACATCCGAAATGGCTGGCCGGTTTCCTGACCCTGCTTGGGACTGAAATCAGCCTCTAGAACAATCGGCGATTGCCTTTCGGCACGGTTTGCCGGACCATGACCCTGTAACCAGCCACCGACGTTCCATCGTCGGTGGCAAAAACAGGAGAGGTCGTCATCATGTGTCAGATCTATTCCGGCACCAATCCCGAACTTTATCAATCCGTCAGTCGATCTTTGCGCATCAATGGCGTTGTAACCAGTGTCCGCCTTGAACAGCGATTCTGGCAGATCCTCGATGAAATCGCCGCGGGCGAGGGCTTCAGCACCCCGCAATTCCTTGGCAAACTCCATGATGAAGTTGTCAGCCAGCGCGGCGATATTCCCAATTTCGCATCGCTTCTGCGTGTTGTCTGTACGGTTTATCTGGAACATCAGGCAGGCTTGGCCACGCAGCCCCCGGAAACAACAAAACCCGCCAGTCGTCTGGCGGGCTGAACAGGCATTGCCGGGTGTTGCAGCACGTCTGGCTTAAATCAGTTCAGCCAGGATGAAATTTCACGTGAACTGAACCCGCCACTGGCCATCATCGACGGAACGCTTTGCCGTTTCAGGGTTGGCGGCTGGGGCTTGATGATCGCATTGCGGCTTTGAAGCCCTGCTGCGGCACCGTAATCAAGTGACGAACCGCCAAACCAGTTTTTCGATGTTTCCGGCGCTTCTGGCGTGGTCTTTTCCCGTGCCTTGCTTTCGTAGATCCAGCGCAGTTCCTGTTTCAGGGTCTGGTATTCCGGCGTATCCGGCGCAGAGTTAACCTCGTTAACAATCTGCAGCTTGACCATCTGCGGAAACTTATCCAGCCGCTCCAGAAGCATGAATTTGACACTTGGGCGCACAGCGTCGGAACGCATCAGCTTCATCACCAGACGACGATAGATATCAATCCGCAAATTGCCATGCGATGCCAGTTCGATGAATTCCTCGACAAATTCGCGCGCGGCCATCTTGCCATCCAGAAGCGCGCGCAAATTACCCGCCATCGCCCGGCGATAGGCTTCGCGAATTTCGACAACATGGTTGCTTGCGCGGTTGCGCACCAACTGGAACGCTTCCGGGCTGAACGCATTCCGTGACAGAAGCTTGGCGCAATCGGCCACCAGTTCATGCTTGGTTGCTTCTGACACCACTTCAAAAACACCGGTAATAAGTTCCTTGCACTTGGCGTGCGGTCCCATACGGATCGCGGCGGCCAATGCCATCGGGCTTTCCGGATCCTTGATTGCAATCACCGCAAGTGCCAGCGGATCATCATACTGCATCAATGCCAGATCATTGCTCAGCAAATGCTCCGGCATAAGAAGCCGCTGCTGCGCCCCTGCCCCGGTAACAGTCAGCGGTTCGCCACTGCGATAATTATCTTTGATGGAAAGGGCATATTTCAGCCCGTCATAGGAGATTCCGAGATCCTTGCGCATCCCGTTTACTCTCCTTTCGGCCCCTGGGGTCGATCATCCGACAGGCGGCGTGTACGACCAGACTTTTCGGAACCGTGCGGCGATGCCGCAGCCGTCGTACCCGCCGCACGACCACGCGGTCCGGAAGGCTGAAGCTCGTTAAAGAAATCGATATACCAATCCATATCCGTCGATGCCATGGCATAACGGCCACCCGCTGCCGGGCGCTCGATGCTGTCTTCGGGGATCGCAGCACTCATCTGAAGGACAACCGCCGACGGGGCACTCATCCCCGCACGCCATGCCAGCGCGGTAATCGCGCGTGCACTTCCCGAATCAAGGATTTTGGAAACGATTGCAGCAGGCATCTGCGCATAATGCGCAAGGCTCTGAACCACCAGCGCGTCTTCGTTACGCGACAACGCATCAAGAATGTAATGATCGATGGTAACCGGCTCGACCGGCCCGCCCTGCTCGCCCGCATCGTCATGCATCACATCGTCAAACTCATGTTCCACCGGAACCGGTGCCGTGCGGCTTACAATGCGACTCTCGAACTTTGCTTTTTCAATACGCTGGCGCACTGATTGGCGCATGGCGCGTGCCACTTCGGCCCGCATGCGACCGCGTTCGACCAGCGTGTCGAACAAAGATGCCAGAATGAAATGCGCCACACGGCGCTGCGCCTGACGGGAAATCTTGTTGCGACCATCCGCCATTTCATCATGTGGCGTCTTGCTGGCGCTTTCTTTCCTGCTGCCGAATTTCGGGGTCAGGGCAACGACATTGCGCGGTGCGTCATCCGACGACAGCAACCGGTTAAGCAACCCGCCCTTTTCCTTTTCCGAACGATCCCGTGCCAGACGTGCCTGCGCGGCGGCCTCCTGTTCGGCTTCCAGCTTCTCGGCGGCTGTTTGCACAAACTCGCCGCGCCCACGCAGAATATCAAGAAAATCGGCATCGCTTAAAAGTTCGACATATTCGCCAAGCGACACCCGGCCAATCGCCGCAATATCCTGACGCAAACGCATCGCGGCCTGGCGTGTCATATAAGGTGTATGGCTCAGTTCCTGCTCGATCAGGGCAATGACCTGCGGGCGATAACAATCGGCCATATTGCCGATCGCCGTTACGAATTCCTCGACCATATCAAGGCGTTCGGACGGGCTAAGATCATTCAGATGCCGGCGCAGGCGGCGCGCAACATCCATGCGGACGTCGCTGTCAAAATCCGGCTGGCCGTCTTCATCTTCGTCATCATCTGCAAGGTCGGCAGACAGGCGCGCGGCATAATCAAGGCCACTTTGCGCCAGTTGACCATCGGAATCTTTTTTACGCGGGATACGGGTGGCACGCGAATTTGCCTGTTCGGCCGCGCCAAACTCGTCTGGCGCGATGCTCCGGACCGTTTCCGCCAGATCACGAAGTTTCGCCGCCGACTTGTCGTCAAGCACGCCGTCATCCTTCGATTTCTGCCGATTGAACATCCAGTTCAGCATTATCGCAGTAATTCCCCTGTCCCCTGCCTTTCGGCAAATCGGCGTCAACCCCTTGCAACGCCAACATTTTTTATCTGGTCTTGGATCGCTTATAGCAAAGCAATCCACCCCAAACAACAATACAAGAGCCAAAAACCTTTTAAACTCATGGTCATGACCGTTTCTCGGAAACACCAAGGATACAGGTCAGAACACTTTGACTATCACGGCAAACACTCAAAAAAACATTAACAATACAAACCACTATCCGGCGGTATGGCCGGTATTTCGAACATCGCGAAACTCTCACACAAAAAAACGGGCGGCTTGTTGCCGCCCGTCTCGTTTCGTCACGCAATAGTCTGATCAGTTTTTCGCGGACAACCACGCAATGCGCAGGATATTGGTCGCCCCCGGGGTCCCAAACGGGACACCGGCGGTAATCACCAGCGAATCCCCAGCCGCCGCAAACTCTTCACGTTTGGCCACCTCGCAGGCAATGCCGACCATCTCGGCAAAGTTGGTCGCATCGCGGGTAAAGACCGCATGCACGCCCCAGCACAACGTCATACGGCGTGCCGTCTGGATTTTCGGCGTCAGCCCAAGGATGGGAACTTCCGGGCGTTCACGCGCCGCACGAAGCGACGTTGAACCCGACGTAGTATAAGTCACGACCGCCTTGGCACCAATCGTTCCAGCAACCTGACGGGCCGCAGCACTGATCGCATCCGGCGCATTATGCTCGGGATCCGGACGGTTGGCATCGCGCAGACGATAATAAAGCTCGTCCTGCTCCACCCGGATCATGATCCGGTCCATGATGCTGACGGTTTCGATCGGATATTTGCCCACCGCACTTTCGGCTGACAGCATCACCGCATCGGCACCGTCATAAATGGCGGTCGCAACGTCGGATGCTTCGGCACGGGTCGGGGCCGGGTTGCTAACCATCGAATCCAGCATCTGGGTCGCAACAATCACCGGCTTGCCAGCTTCGCGGCACGCCTTGATGATGCGTTTCTGCAGGATCGGAACATCTTCCGGCGGGCATTCAACACCCAGATCACCACGTGCGACCATAATGATATCCGAAAGGGCCACGATTTCATCAAGATGCTCAATCGCCTGCGGCTTTTCCAACTTGGAAACGATTGCCGCACGACCATTGATGATCTTGCGCGCCTCGGCAACGTCTTCAGGACGCTGTACGAATGAAAGTGCGACGAAATCAACGCCCATCTCAAGACCGTAATCCAGATCAATACGATCCTTCTCGGTCAGGGGCGACATCGGCAGCATCACGTCGGGCAGATTAACGCCCTTGCGGTTCGACAGCGGCCCACCGGTAATAACGGTGCACTCGGCTGATTTGCTATCGCATTTTTCCACCCGCATGCGCAGCTTGCCATCGTCAAGCAACAGGTTCGCACCGGGCTTGAGTGCTGCAAAAACTTCGGGATGGGGCAATGAAACGCGGGTTTTATCCCCCGGCTTCTTGTCCATATCGAAATGGAAGGTCGCACCGGCTTCAAGTTCGATCTTTTCGTCGGCAAAGGTACCGCAGCGGATCTTTGGCCCCTGCAAATCCATCAGCACGCCAATCGGACGGCCAAGCTTGGCCTCGACTTCACGGATTGTTTCAAAACGCGCCTGATGCTCTGCATGTTCACCATGCGAGAAATTCAGCCGGAATACATCAACACCCGCCCTTACGATCTTTTCCAGAGTTTCCGGATGAGAGCTCGCTGGCCCCAGGGTTGCGATGATCTTCGCCTTACGTTGTCGGCGCATCGGCTCTTACCTCTTGTTTTTTGGTTTCCATTGGGTCTCTCCGCTTCGGCCATAGCTTCCCGGCGAGGCGTCGAGACGTCCTGATTTTTCTCTGGGGGTACCCCCTTAATAGTCAATCAAGCCCTGTTTGAACAGGGACTTTTCGCTAAATGCCTTTACAAAAATGTGATTTTTCTCTGGACAATTACAAGCAGGCACTCCTTTAAAGAAGCAGTGCAGCAATCAATTGCTGGCAGGCGGCCCTGCCCGGCAATCGCTTTTGATAACCGCACATTTACAACCGTGCGCGAACACATCGGGGATCGGACAAATGAGCAAATGGCATCATCGCTTCCTGGGACTGGCATCCCATATTGCCGAATGGTCAAAAGACCGAAGCACCCAGGTCGGCGCGGTTGTCATTGGCCCGAAAAAAGAAATTCGCGCCGTTGGCTATAACGGGTTTCCCCGCGGTGTCGATGACAATGTCGAAAGCCGCCATCAACGCCCGGAAAAATACGCCTATACCGAACATGCCGAACGCAATGCGATCTATAATGCCAGCTACACCGGCACATCGCTTGACGGCTGCGCGCTTTATGTCACCCATTTCCCCTGCTGTGACTGCGCGCGCGCCATCATTCAGGCCGGCATCGCCGAAGTATTTGTCGATAAAAGCAAACTGACCCACGATTTTCTCGAACGCTGGCAGCAGGACATGACCATCTCGACCGAAATGTTTGGCGAGGCGGGCGTGGCCGTTCAGGTCATTGACGAAGAAGGCACAACCGAACCCCTGCCCGACACCGTTCCCGATCATTCCTGATCTTGCCCTTTTAATTTTGCAGACCCGCCCAATATAGGGTGATCTGTGGGGTCATGAGCGTGAACAAATAGAACGCAAACGTCGTTTGTTCAATATCTGCACAAGGTTAGGCGTCAGTATTTGCCAGAATTCCAAGCTGACAAAACGCCGCTTTAGCCTTGCTGCTAATCAGACAAAGGTATAAGCAATTAGGATCACGCTAGTACGATCATCACGCGAAAAAAGGCCCTGACCAGAACAAGGACCGGGACCGTGACGACGCACAGGATAAAAGGCCGAATGAGCGCAAAGATCGATTTCAGTAAAATCAGTTTTCTGGTCGTCGATGGCGACAAGATTTCGGCCCAGGTAGTTTTCGATACACTTTCGTATCTTGGTGCGACAGCCGTGCAGCGTGTCCGCTCCCCGAACGATGCGTTCGAGGTTCTCCGGACCCAGCAGATTGATATCATCGTCACCGAATGGCGTCTGCGCGGGATGGATGGCCTTGAATTCCTTGATGTTCTCAGGAATTCGGTCAATTCTCCCAACCGGTTCATTCCGGTAATCATGTTGACAGCACATTCGGAGCAGCGATACGTCACCACTGCGCGTGACCTCGGCATCACGGAATTTCTTGCCAAACCGTTCAATGCCAAGGCACTTTATAGCAGACTGGTATCGGTCATCACCCGTCCGCGGCATTTCGTCAATACCGGCACCTATTTCGGGCCGGATCGCCGCCGCAGACAGGTCGCCTTCGACGGCCCCGACAGACGGAGCCCCGATGATTAATGACCCATTATGATTGGGGGACCGGAGCAATCGTGACGCCCGAAAAGAAAAAGAAAAAAGCCCAGATCATTCCGCCTCAGACGGATCTGAAGCGACGTACGGTCAATTTCGTCAAGGGCTTTGACATCAATCTGTCCCCTCAACAGCTCGACGAACTTGAGCAGGTCGTCCAGCGCAGCACGGAAACCTTTGTTCGCGATATAGGCAAGGACCTTGCCGACTGCCGCAAACTGGTCGTTGCCGCCATCAGCGATAATTCAAAGGCATCAACCGCGCTGGAAAACAGTTCCGACCTTGCCTATTCGGTGAAGGCACTGGGGGGAACATTCCAGTATCCGCTGATGACACAGATCGCAAAGTCACTTGAAATCTTTGTCGCAGACCGGACCACTGCCAACATGAAGCAGCTTCTCGTCATTCAGCTTCATATTGATTCTCTTTACGTCATTCTGGCAAGCCGCGTCACCGGGTTTGGCACCACCGTCGAACAGGCAACCGTTGCCGCACTGACCAAGCTTGCTGAACGCTACGAACTGCCGCGCGAATAGCCTGCCAGCAACCCAGCCATCAAAGGCCTTTGGCCGCATCGGACAGGGGTGCTGGCGATGCGTGCCATCACCGTGCGTTCCCGTTCACCGCGAAAAACATGACCTGTCTGGCCGCGTCACGCTCATTGTCATCAATGGCATGCTCCATGCGCGCCTCGATCCGCTCCAGCCGCTCGGTAATTTCGGGCAGCTGATCCATGATCCATTGACGGACTTCGTCACTACCCCCGGCCAAGGCGGCGTTCTGTCCACTCCACAGCAAAATCAGGCTGCGCACGATCCGCAGATCGCACGTCACGCCGCCTCTGGGGCGGATTGCAGACGTTATCGCGTTTGATCTCGTCGCAAGATCGGCTTTTAGTCCGGCATCTATGTCATCAAGCACGGCAAGGATCGTGTTCCCCATGAAGCCCCCGCTTCGATTATTCCCTGTCAGGGCCCCGCACCCTGTTTTTGAATCATCCCAAACTTTTACATCTGCTTACAGACCTGTACTTTGATCAGCATCAAACAGGTCCCGGAAACAATCTGCAGCAGAAATCCATCACCTCAAGGATATATTTTGCAAGACACAAAACGCGCCATGGTGGCGACAGCCAAAAAAGTATCGAACACGATCAAAAAAGGTCTTGCGCCCCCTCGGACCTGCTGTTAGAAACCGCGCCACACACCGAGCGGGTGTAGCTCAGTTGGTTAGAGCGCCGGCCTGTCACGCCGGAGGCCGCGGGTTCAAGTCCCGTCACTCGCGCCACTTTCCACCTGATGGAAAGTTCAAAAAAGACGCCACGGTTCGCCGTTGGCGTTTTTTGTTTCCCATCCCCTTTTCGTATTGAACTGACATGCCGACGAGCGACATGGCATCCATCGCTCATGCGCAACATGTTGCAAAAACAGCCAAGTCGATTTCCCAATCCTGTACCGCGCGAAAACGGCATTTCTACCCCACCGCCCACGCATTCCGACACCCGGTTTTCAACGCATTTGCAATGCCCCTTTTACCCTGACCAATCAGGGCTTCATTTTTTTGAAAAAAAGCCCTTGCCAGACCGAACCACCCCTTATATAAACCGCGCCACACCAAGCGGGTGTAGCTCAGTTGGTTAGAGCGCCGGCCTGTCACGCCGGAGGCCGCGGGTTCAAGTCCCGTCACTCGCGCCACTCTTTTTAAAGAGTACGGAAAGTCGCTTTAACAGCGGCTTTTTTTGTGCCTGAAATCTGGCACCTTCTCATCCCAAACTGCTCTCCGAGCCATCCCCGATCCAGTCGTCACAACCGACACGAGAACAGGCAAGATACCACATAATATCTTGCGTGCTTTTTAGGCATTCCTGACCGTCTGGTCATTGATTAATCGTATAATTTATGCTTCGCTCTGCAGGTTCTAGTCGAAGATCACGCAGGTCGCCCCACTTAGAATGGCCTGCTGACCCAACAAACAACAAAACGGGAGGCGCAAAATGCGCAGACTGATCGCAGGGCTGGTTCTGGGAACCGCACTGGCTACCACGCCAATGGCCGCACAGGCCGAAACACCGAAAAATGCACTCGTCATGGCGTTTGCCATCGACGATCTCATCACGCTTGATCCGGCCGGGATGTTCGAATTTTCCGCTCTGGAATATGCTGGCAACACATATGATCGTTTGATCGGCTTCGATAATGACGACGTCTCGAAAATTTATGGCGTCGTCGCCGAAAGCTGGAACGTTTCCGAAGATGGCCTGACCTTTACCTTCAAGATTCGCGACGGCATCAAATTCGCGTCAGGCAATGACCTGACCGCCGAAGACGCTGCCTTCTCGCTGCAACGTGTTGTCCTGCTCGATCAGTCTCCAGCCTTCATTCTTGGCCAGTTCGGCTTTACCGCCGATAACGTCAAGGACAGGATCCGCGCAACCGACGAAAACACGCTGGTCATGGAAGTCGATCAGCCCTACGCACCAAGCTTCGTGCTGTACTGCCTGACCGCGGGCGTCGGTGCCGTTGTCGACAAGGAACTCGTCCTTGAACATGAAAAGGACGGCGACCTTGGCGCAGAATGGATGAAAACCAACTATGCTGGTTCAGGTCCGTTCGCCCTGAACAAATGGACCCCGGGTGAAAGCCTCAGCCTGACGGCGAACGAGGATTACTGGGACGGCGCACCGGCCATGAAGCGCGTCATCATCCGCAACGTCAAAGAAGCCGCATCCCAGCAGCTCCTATTGCAGAAAGGCGATATCGATATCGCGCGTAACCTCGAAGCCGATCAGCTTGCCTCGGTCAAGGGTGACGAAAACATCAAACTGCTGTCCAAAGGCAAAGGCGCGCTCTGGTATCTTGGCCTGTCGCAGAAAAACGAATTCCTGTCCAAACCGGAAGTTCGCGAAGCCCTGAAATATCTCGTCGACTATGAGGGGATCACCCAGACCATCATGGCGGGCCGCGCTCAGACCCATCAGGCATTCCTGCCCGAAGGTTTCCTTGGCGCCTATAACGAAAACCCCTACTCGCTTGACGTCGAAAAAGCCAAGTCGCTGCTCGCTGACGCCGGCCTTGCTGATGGCTTCAAGGTGACCATGGATACGCGCAACACCACGGCAGTGATGTCGATGGCACAGTCGATCCAGGCGACCTGGGCACAGGCAGGTATCAATCTGGAAATCATTCCGGGTGATAACAAACAGACCCTGACCAAATACCGCGCTCGTCAGCACGATATCTATATCGGTCGCTGGGGCCCGGACTATCAGGATCCGCACACCAACGCCTCCACCTTCGCCTGGAACCCGGACAATTCCGACGATGCATCGGCCAAGCCGCTTGCATGGCGCAACTCCTGGAATCCGGGTGACATGACCGCCGAGGTCGATAAGGCCATTCTTGAACGTGATGGCGAAAAACGCGCTGCAATGTATGTAGACCTTCAGAAAAAGGTTCTCGAAAGCGGTCCGTTCGTGATCATGTTCCAGGAAACCGAAATCGCCGCGATGCGGGGCAATGTGAACAATCTCGTCCTCGGTCCGTCGTTCGATAATAATTATTATCGCTTTGTAACCAAGGACTAGGGAGACAACGGTCGAATGTTCGCCGTTACTCGAAAGGCATCGGACGGGCGCAAACGCGCCCGTCTCTTTTCCCGCACCGGCGCAAGCCTTGTGCGGATCGTCTTCTCGCTGCTGATCACTTTTATCGGCCTGTTGCTGGTCACCTTCCTGATCGGGCGCGTCCTGCCCATTGACCCGGTTCTGGCCGCCGTTGGCGATCATGCCTCCGAACAGGTCTATCAGCGCGTCAAGGAAGAAATGGGCCTGAACCTGCCGCTTTGGCAGCAGTTCTTTGTCTATATCAGCAATGTGGTTCAGGGTGATTTCGGAACATCGGTTCTGACGTCAAACCCGGTCCTCGAAGACATCAAGCGCGTCTTCCCCGCAACACTGGAACTGGCCACCCTTGCCACCATCATCGGTGTTTTCCTTGGGGTTCCGGCTGGTGTTTTTGCCGCGATCAACAAGGGCAAATGGCCCGACCATATCGTGCGCATCATCGGGCTTGCCGGGTATTCAATGCCGATCTTCTGGCTGGGTCTGATGGGGCTTCTGGTATTTTACCTGAAACTCGACTGGGTTGCCGGTCCGGGCCGTCTGGATGCCTTCTATGTCGATTTCATCGAACCGACCACGGGGCTTATGCTGGTCGATACCCTGATCGAAGGCGATATGGACCTGTTCTGGAACGCCGTTTCGCACATCATCCTGCCGGCATCGATCCTTGCTTATTTCTCGCTGGCTTATATTGCGCGCATGACCCGCTCCTTCATGCTCGAACAGCTCAGTCAGGAATACATCCTGACCGCACGGGTCAAGGGCATCTCGGAAACCCGGATCATCTGGCGTCATGCCCTTGGCAATGTGATGGTGCCCCTCGTCACCGTGATTGCGCTGTCTTATGCCAACCTTCTCGAAGGATCAGTCCTGACCGAAATTATCTTTGCCTGGCCGGGACTGGGTCTTTACATCACCAATTCGCTGCTCAATGCCGACATGAATGCGGTTCTGGGCGGTACCGTCGTCGTGGGTGCGGTGTTCATCGGGGTCAATATGCTGTCCGATGTGCTCTATCGCCTGCTTGACCCGCGCGCACGGAGATAGGTCACCATGAATATCTCAAGCACCACCGAAAAACCCGGCCTGAAACAGTGGCTGACATCCGATACCCCGCAATCGCGCTGGCAGGCAAAATGCGGTCGCGCATGGCTGGGTTGGCTTAAATTCACCGAAAACAGGCTCGCCATGATCGGCCTGTCGATCGTGCTGGCCCTGATCCTTGTCACCATCTTTGCCCCGCTTCTGGCCCCTTATGACCCGCTGGCGGCGGACCTTACCAACCGTATTCAGTCACCTAGTGCCGAACACTGGTTTGGCACCGATCAGCTGGGCCGCGATATCCTGTCGCGTCTGATTTACGGCGCACAATACACCCTGATGATCGTGGCTCTTGTGGTGATTACCGCGGCCCCCGTCGGCCTTCTGGTCGGAACAGCCGCCGGGTTCTTTGGCGGCTGGATTGATGCGACATTGATGCGCATCACCGATATCTTTCTGGCCTTCCCGAAACTGATCCTGGCGCTGGCCTTTGTTTCCGCATTGGGACCGGGGATCGAAAATGCGGTTCTGGCCATTGCACTGACCGCATGGCCACCCTATGCCCGCATTGCGCGCGCCGAAACCATCACGGTCCGCAGGTCCGACTATATCGAAGCCGCCCGCTTGCAGGGTGTCTCGAATATGGGTCTGATCCTCGGCCACATCACCCCCATGTGCATAAGCTCGCTTGTCGTGCGTGTCACCCTTGATATGGCGGGCATGATCCTGATTGCGGCGGGGCTTGGCTTCCTTGGACTTGGCGCACAGCCGCCGATGCCTGAATGGGGCGCAATGGTGTCCGAAGGTCGCCAGTTCCTTCTGGAACAATGGTGGGTCTCGACCGTGCCGGGCCTTGCGATCTTTATCGTAAGCCTCGGCTTCAACCTGCTGGGCGATGGCCTGCGCGATGTTCTTGATCCACGTGGGGGCGACTGATCATGACGAACGAAACCCTTCTGTCTGTCAAAAACCTCGCCATCACCTTTTCGACCTCCAAGGGACCGGTCCATGCCGTGCGAGGTGTGTCGTTCGATCTTGGGCGTGAACGGCTTGGGATTGTTGGCGAATCCGGTTCGGGCAAGTCCCAGACCGGACGCGCCATTCTGGGCCTGACGGCGGCGAATGGCAAAATCACCGCCGATCAGATGCAATTCCATGATCTGGACCTGCGCAACCTGTCCAAACGCGACTGGCGCAAGGTCCGCGGTGCGCGCATTTCCATGATCATGCAGGACCCGAAATATTCGCTAAATCCTGTGATGACCATCGGTGATCAGATCATCGAAGCCTACCGCGAACATCACAAGGTCAACGCGACCGAGGCCAAACGCGGCGCCCTTGATATGCTCGCCGCGGTTAAAATCCGCGATCCCGAACGCGTGTTCAATTCCTACCCGCACGAAGTCTCGGGCGGGATGGGCCAACGCGTCATGATCGCCATGATGCTGATCCCCGATCCGGAAATCCTGATTGCCGATGAACCGACATCAGCCCTTGATGTCACGGTACAGCTTCAGGTGATGGCGATCCTTGATGATCTGGTGCGCGAACGCGGCATGGCGCTGGTCTTCATCAGCCACGACCTGCATCTGGTCTCAAGCTTCTGCGACCGGGTTCTGGTGATGTATCAGGGCCATGTCGTCGAAGAAATCCGCGCATCCGAACTGGATCAGGCCAAACACCCCTATACGCAGGGCCTTTTGAACTGCCTGCCGAAAATGGATGGCAATCATGCCGAACTTCCCGTCCTGACCCGCGAAGCCAGTTGGGCGGAGGCCTGAGATAAAAATGACTGCCATGATTGAAATCACCAAACTCAATGCCTGGTTTGACGACAACCATGTCCTCAAGGACATCGATATTTCGATCCCCTCCAACGGATCATTTGGTCTGGTGGGCGAATCCGGTTCGGGCAAATCAACCGTCCTTCGCACCATCACCGGCCTTGTAGATGACTGGGAAGGCAACATACTTGTGAATAACAAGGAACTGACCAAAAAGCGCGACAAGACATTTTACCGTCTGGCGCAGATGGTCTTTCAGGATCCATTCGGCTCGCTTCATCCACGCCACACGATTGACCGCATCCTGACCGAACCGGTCAATATCCACAAACTCGGCAATTCGGATGCCCGCGTGGTCGAGGCCCTTAAACAGGTCGGGCTCGATAATTCCTTCCGCTTCCGCTACCCCCATCAGCTTTCCGGCGGGCAGCGCCAGCGTGTCGCGATTGCACGTGCGCTTATTCTTGAACCGAAAATTCTGCTGCTCGATGAACCGACCTCGGCCCTTGATGTCTCGATCCAGGCCGAAGTGCTGAACCTGCTAACCCGGTTGCGCAATGATCTGGGCCTTACCTATATCATGGTCAGTCATGATCTCGCCGTGGTCGCCCATATGTGCGACGATATCGCGATCATGAACCACGGCCGCATCGTCGAACGCGCCACCGCGGGCCAGCTTGCCGACGGCAAACTGGAAAATCCCTATTCGCAGCAGCTTTTCAAGGCCGCCGGGGGATATGACCGCGCCGTCATCGACAGTTTCGTGGATTGGGACTGAACACCGGCCCCGCACGCGCCAGAAGAACAAGGGACATCATGAACGTCACCACCGCCCCGCATACCCCCGCCAACCCGTCACGCCATCGCCCCGCCTTCACGTGGGATGCGCATGCCTGTCTGCCGCTTGATCCCAAAACACCGATCAGCCTGCTTGATAACTATGTCGCGGGCGATGTTGACTATGTCTGTGTCAATGTCGGCATGGATATGAATTCCGTTGCCCATATCCTGCGCGTGATTGCCGCCTTCCGGGCCAAAATCGCCGCCCACCCGGACAAATACATGCAGATCGAATGCTTTGATGATCTGGCAATTGCCAAATCAAAAGGGTTGCTGGGGGTTGGTTTCGACCTTGAAGGCTCGGTCATGTTACAGGACATGCCCGAAATGGTCCCGCTCTTTGCCAAACTGGGCGTAAAGCAGATCCACTTTGCCTATAACCGCAACAATTCGGTGGCGGGCGGTTGCCATGATGACGACATCCCGCTGACCGCGCTTGGCCATGCCATGGTCCGGGCTGTTAATAACGGCGGCATGATCATGGATTGCTCGCACACCGGTCGTCAAAGCAGCCTTGATATCATGAAGGCATCGACCAAACCGGTCGTCTTCAGCCATGCCAACCCCAAGGTGCTTGGCAGGCATGAACGCTGCATTGATGATGAACAGATCAAGGCCTGTGCCGATACCGGCGGGGTGATCGGCATTTGCGGCTTCCAGCGATTCATCAAATCACCCAACGCCCCCGAAGTCCCCGACATGATCCGCCATATCGACTATGCGGTAAAACTGGTCGGCGTGGACCATGTCGGCATCGGCCTTGATACGATGCCCAGTGTCGCGGGCACCAACGACTTCCCCGATGGTGTTGACCGCGCCTATTACTGGCCCGCAGAACGCGGCTATGGCCCCAATGCAGGCGGTGCTTCCGTATTCGATCCGAAAAAGCTCCCCGCCCTTGCCGACGCCCTGATCACCGGGGGCTACAAACCCGACGACGTCGACAAGATCATGGGTGAAAACTTTATCCGCGTGGCAAAGGAATGCTGGACGGCCTGAACCGCCCAGCCCATTGCCCTGCCCCGTTGCCTTGTCGTTTTCTCTACGGCAAATGTTTGCGTCGGCCACGTTGCCGATGGTAGGATAAAGTAGGATCAAAAGACGAGAGATCACCTTATGATCAAAAAGAGCATCACCATCACCGAAACGCAGGAAGCCTGGATTCAGGCCCAGCTTTCAACCGGTCAATACGCATCCGACAGCGAGGTCGTGCGCGAAGCCTTGCGTGAAAAACAGATGCGCATGGCAGAAATCGAACGCATTCGCAATGCGTTGAATGCTGCCGAGGAAAGCGGTTTTTCCTCAATGGATAAAGAAGATATACGCGCGAGCGTCAAGGCGGACATGAAGCTCAAATGACCGCGTATCGTCTTAGCAAACTCGCAGAAGACGATATCAGACGCTTGTATCGATACGGCATTGAAACTTTCGGGCAGCAACACGCGGACATTTATTTTGACGCACTGTTTGAACAGTTCGACAAAATCGCGCGGTCGCCCGCCATTTATCAGGCTGTCGACGATATCCACCCCGGATATCGTCGCTGTGTTTTTGCAGCACACACCATTTATTACCGCATGGACGGTAATATCCCTTTGATTATGCGCATTCTGGGTCGCGAAAACCCAGATTTATCGGCGGCATAACGACGCCCCATTTCCACGTGTCATTCCCACGAAAGCGGGAATCCAGACTTGACGCAACGACGGTTTCCGGCTCGGCACCTCGCACCGTCCGGAAACCCGAATTTGCCTCTTTAAACCGCAACCTCATCCTTGCGCACCGGGCGCGGGCGGCCTTCGGCGTCAATGGCAACAAAGGTAAAGGTTGCCTCTGTCACCTTGATGCGCGGCGGCTGGTTTTTGCGCAGTACCCAGCTTTCAAGATGCAGCACCATCGATGTATTGCCGATCCGTTCGATATCGCCATACACGCACACCACATCCCCGACATAGACCGGGCGATGGAACGTCATGCCGTCAACCGCGACCGTGGCGACGCGGCCCTCGGCGATCTGGCTTGCCATCACACCGCCCGCGATATCCATCTGCGACATTAGCCAGCCGCCGAAAATATCGCCGCTCGGGTTGGTGTCGGCAGGCATGGCAAGGGTTCGGGTGCACATGTCGCCGCGCGGCATGCTGTTGTCGGTACCGTGTGTGATCTCACTCTCATTCGCCATCGGGCTTACTCCTGTCTGAGCCGGTATTTTTATTGGACCTGACGGTCTAGGTTTTCGCGACAAGTCTGGCACCGTTTTCTGCGCTGCCACAACGAAATTATGATCTCTGGCAAGACCACCGCTTGCATTCACGCCCAAAAAACATTTTTATGGGCCGCATCTGAAAACATATGATACTCGTTAAGCCTAGGGTCACAAACTTCGTAAAATCAATTAACAGATATACGTCGTTGGACCTTGTTTTAACATAATAAAGAAGTTGCGTTCCGGGGCATGACCGACCTTTTCGAAGATTCAAACCAATCGACCACAAACGCCTATTCCGCCAAGGACATCGAAGTTCTCGAAGGCCTGGAGCCTGTGCGCCGCCGTCCCGGTATGTATATCGGGGGTACGGACGATGCCGCACTGCATCACTTGGTTGCCGAAATCCTCGATAACTCGATGGACGAAGCCGTTGCCGGCCATGCCGACTGGATCGAGCTGGAATTGCGCCCTGACAACACCGTCATGGTGCGCGATAACGGTCGTGGGATTCCGACCGATCCGCATCCGAAATTCCCCGATAAATCAGCCCTTGAAGTCATCCTGACCACGCTTCATTCGGGCGGCAAGTTTTCGGGCAAGGCCTATGAAACATCCGGCGGTCTGCATGGTGTGGGTATGTCGGTCGTGAACGCACTGACCGACAAATTCCGGGTCGAAGTCGCACGTGATCGCAAACTGGTATTTCAGGAATATTCCAAAGGCACCCCGCTCGGTCCACTTCAGGATGGTGGTGCGGTCAATAACCGCCGTGGCACCACGGTCATCTTCCGCCCCGATCCCGAAATTTTCGGCAACCGGGCAAAGCTGAAACCCGCCACGATCTTCCGTATGGCGCGCTCCAAGGCGTATCTGTTCAAGGGTGTTGAGATCCGCTGGTCGGTCGATCCGGAATTGCTGACCAGTGATGACCCGACGCCGCAAAGCGAAGTCCTGAAATTCCCCAACGGGATTCTCGATTACCTGAACATGACCATCGAAGGTCGTGATCTGATCACCGAACGCCCGTTCGCAGGCGAAGCCAGGTTTTCCGAAAGTGCCGGTCGCGTCGAATGGGCGATTGCATGGCCGGATGGCGGCGAAGGCTACTTCCATTCCTATTGTAACACCGTCCCGACCCCGCTTGGCGGCACGCACGAGGCCGGTTTCCGCTATGCCCTGACCAAGGCGATCAAGACCTATGGCGACATGGTCGGTCAGAAAAAGGCCGCGGCGATCACCGCCGAGGACGTCTTTGGCGGCGGCTGTATTATGCTGTCGGTCTTTATTCCCGATCCGCAGTTCCAGGGCCAGACCAAGGAAAAGCTTGGCACCGCATCGGCAACCAAGCTGGTTGAAACCGCGGTTCGCGACCATTTCGATCACTGGCTGACCGGTGATACCGAAAATGCCAAGCGCCTGCTTGAACGCATTATCCTACGCGCCGAAGAACGCCAGCGCCGCAAGGAAAAGAAAGAAACCAAACGCCAGTCGGCAACCCGCCGCCTGCGCCTTCCGGGCAAGCTTGCCGACTGTTCACGTTCCATCGCGGCTGGCACTGAAATCTTCCTGGTCGAGGGTGACTCGGCAGGTGGTTCTGCCAAACAGGCACGTGATCGTGAAACACAGGCCGTCTTGCCGCTGCGCGGTAAAATCCTGAACGTTGCCTCCGCGACGCGTGAAAAGATGATGGCCAACCAGGAAATCAAGGACATGATCGAAGCCTTTGGCTGCGGTTCCGGCTCCGATTTCCGGCTTTCCGATCTGCGCTATGAACGCATCATCATCATGACCGATGCGGACGTTGATGGCGCGCATATCGCATCGCTTCTGATGACCTTCTTCTATCAGGAAATGACCGGTCTTATTGAAAACGGTAACCTGTATCTTGCCATGCCGCCGCTTTATCGCCTGACACAGGGCGGAAAATCCATCTATGCCATGGATGACGCGGAAAAAGAGGTCCTGCTCGATACCGAATTCAAAAACCGTGGCAAGGTCGAGATTTCCCGATTTAAAGGTCTGGGTGAAATGCCGCCCCAGCAGCTTCGCGAAACCACGATGGCGCACAAAAAACGCACATTGCTGCGCGTCTGCCTGCCCGATGCGGCCGAACCCGATGCCCGAGGCCAGACCAAGGATCTGGTCAATCGCCTGATGGGCAAAAAGCCGGAGCTCCGCTTCCAGTTCATTCAGGAACATGCCCGCTTTGTCGAGGATATCGACGTCTGATCGGATTAAAATTCTTCATCATCAAACCCGGTGCCCTGCGCCGGGTTTTTTGTCCCTGACAGCCTGACAAACAAAGCGGACACATAATGACCCACAATTATGCCGCCATCCTCCAGGATATTTCGGACGCGATCCATCAGACCGATTTTGCCGATGCCCGCAAGGTCGACTATATCCCGGCCCTCGCCAGCGTCCCCGACGATCATTTTGCCATGGTGCTGCGCACCGCCGATGGAAACGAACTTGCCATTGGCCAGGCCGACCTGCCCTTTTCCATCCAAAGCATTTCCAAGGTCTTCGCCCTTGTGCTGGCGCAGCGTGCGCATGGTTACGATTTATGGAAGGCCGTCCGGCGCGAACCATCCGGTTCGGCCTTCAATTCCCTGATCCTGCTTGAACAGGAACACGGCATCCCGCGCAATCCCTTCATCAATGCCGGTGCGATCCGTGTTGCTGATCTGATCGCATCACGCTACGCCAATCCGGACCGTTCGGTGGCCGAATTCCTTGGTCAGCTTTGCGGCAACCCCGGCATTCGCGTCGATAACGATGTCTATCTGTCAGAAGATCAGCACGGTAATCGCAACCGGGCGATTGCCTATCTGATGAAAAGCTTCGGCAAGCTTGATAACCCGGTCGAAGACGTCGTACGCGCCTATTTCAAGCAATGCTCGGTCGCGATGACCGCCCGTGAAATGGCGCGGGCCGCCTTCTTCCTTGCCAACAAGGGTGTCGGCATTGACGGTCGCACCGTGATCGCACCCGGGGAAACCAGCCGCATCAACGCCCTGATGCTGACATGCGGGATGTATGACGGGGTGGGCGATTTTGCCTTCACCGTTGGCATCCCGGCCAAAAGCGGGGTTGGCGGCGGGATCATCGGCGTCATTCCCGGTGAATTTTCCGTCTGTGTCTGGTCGCCGCGCCTTGATACACGCGGCAATTCCGCCGCGGGCATCAAGGCACTTGAAATGCTGATCCGCGCCATCGGACGATCCGTTTTCTGACCGGATTTGCCGATCAAAAAGGATCAGGAATCGCGCCTTCGCAACCACGGCACATAGCGTGCCAGAACCTCATCATGGCGGATAAAGTGATGCCAAAGGGCGGCAATCACATGCAGCACGACCAGTGTCACCAGAACCGGGACGAAAAATTCGTGAATTTCCTCGCCCCCTTCATGCAGCCATTCGATCCGCCCCAGATCGGGTAATGAAAACAATCCGGCGACCGAAAAACTGCGCCCCGATGTCATCACCGCCAAAAGCCCGGTGACCGGCATCGCAATCATCACCAGATACAGCAAACCATGCGCGATGCGTGCCATCATTTTAACGATACGCGGATCATCGCCCGCGGTCGCCGGGGATTGGTGCAAGACCGCCCAAATGCGCGGCAGGAACAGAACCAGCACCGAAAGCCCAAGCAGGGCATGATATCCCATGATGGCGCCCCGTTCAGAGCGCGGGAAATCTTCCATGACCTGACCAATGGCAAAGGCTCCGATGATCAGAAGCGCCATGATCCAGTGCAGCACCGGAACCGACCAGTGCGGCCATCGCGAAATTTGCCTTTCAGAGATAACAGACATAATTGTACCCTCATGACGGAATATGACGAAACTGATCCCGTCCAAACCTTAGGCGCAAAGTTTCGCAAGGGTTTGTCGCATCTGTATCAATTTGTCGCAGACCAGCATTTTTATCGCCCACCCCCGCAAGGAGCCCCCATGAGAACCCTTTCCAACGCTTCGAAACGATTGTCTTTGCGCGTGCTTGCTGGTGGCGTTTTGGGAAGCGTCCTGCTGCTGGCGGGATGTGGCAACATCACAACGATTGAACCGCCAACCTATCAGGTCAATGATGTGCAGACCTTCAAGGTTTACGGCGCGCCAAACCAGGTCATGATGGTCGAAGTCCATGACAAGCAATCATCTGTATCGCCCGAAACATGGGCATCCGCCCTGTCCGGTCACGGCTTTCCACCGCGCCTTGATTTCATCACCGATTCCACCAAACTCGGTCCGAATCAGGTCTTGCGTGACGGGTATCGTGTTGTTGTCGTCGTAAGCCCGTCACAAGCCACGATGGGTGAAAAAATCTGCACCACGCCCGAGGCTACCGACTATCCCGCAGATGCAACCAAAATCCCGGTTCGCCTTGCCTTTTGCGCGGGCGACAAACCGATCTCGGAACTGCGGGCGCATTTCGTAAAAGCGGATTTTGAACAACAGGTTACCAATACTGGTGGCAGCATCATCACACAGCTTTTCCCCCGCGAAATCCGCGATGACAGCGATCGCCGCTGTGGCATGTTCCGCGCAGGCTGCTAAACCGGAAATAGCAATTGGTATAATTCTGCACCCATCGTGCTTGCTCTTGCCCTTTATTCCGGGCACCCTGTTGCCAACTACCCTGAAGGGTAGGCATCAGGCATAAAAATAAGTGCCGATAAAAACAGGGAAGACTACTCGAATGGGGAAAGACCGTTGCCAGAAATGGCACGTATCGGCAAATTGCGCGCGCCCATCTGGTTGCCTCTGGCACTGGCTGGCAACCCTGAAATGAAAAACAGGGTACACTTGACGTCGCATATTCTGTCCGTCTGGCAAACGATCCGGCCCTCCTTGCGCCGCGTGGCGTGTGCCGGTCTTGCTATCGCCGTTGTATCCACAGGTTCTGGCGTGGTCGCAAAGGCCAATGATGGCCATCCCGATACGGCAACCGATCCCGCCAGTGCAAACAGTGCCTATGACCTGCATCTGACCGTGCTTGCCGATCAGGAATCCTATCCCCAAAGCTATCAGCTTAACGGCCATGCCAATGGCGCGCTATACGATCTGCTGCGTGATTTCAGCAGACTTCAGCAGATCGATATGTCCTTTCAGCAATTGCCGCTCAAACGCGCGCTTGAAAACAGCGGCAACAATCGCGCGGGTTTCATCGGCATTCCCGGCAACACGGCAAGCAATACCGTCATCTTTTCGGACGGTATCAGCACGACAAGCCTCCTTGCCCTTACCCTTAAGCAGCGCGACCTTAACATCACAACCGCCTCCGACCTTGACGGGCTTCAGGTTTCCATCGCGCGCGGCCTTGAACTGCATGGCCCCTTGGCCCGCCATCTGCGCGAAGGTCGATTTGATATCACCCGGTTCAATTCAATTCGTCAGTCAATTGCCCTGCTGCTTGCCGGGCGGGTTGATGTTGCGCTGATCTATTGCGGATATGCCCAAAAGGCATCGCTTAAACAGATCGCCCATTTGACCGATGATGAAATTGCAGCATTGTCGATCCACCCGACATCGCTGATGAATACGATCAACCGCCTGATATTGCCCGCCACCCCCGGCAATGCCCGCCTGATGCGGCACTTTAACAGCTACCTCGCCAGACAGCGCAGCAGTGGCGCATTGGAAAAACTCTATGCGCGGTATCTGACCCTTGAAAACACCATCGAAATGGTCCTGAGCGATACGCTAACCCCGTCCGACACCAGAATATCAACGCCCTAGGTAATAAGCTCGCAAAGCGCATCGGCGCATATATGGGGCTGTTCCAGCGGCACATAATGCCCTGCCCCGGCAACTTCGATCATCCGCGCACCGGGGATGCGGGCCGCCATGTCGTAATGCGATACCGGGCTGATCACCCGATCAGCCTCCCCCACCATCACGGTGCAGGGGATATCGAGTTCCGGCAACAACGCCATGCTGTCCGGTCGGTTGGCAACGGCTATGATCTGACGTTTGAAAACATCCTCGCCAAGATCCTCCGCCATATCCGAAAGCAGGCCGACAAGTTCGTGATTGTGCCGATGATCGGGATGCAGCATGTCATCAAGCATCGCGTCATTCACCCCCTGAAACGGCAGGTTCACCCCCGAAAGCCGGGCAAGCAAAATCCTGCGCCGTCGCATCACCGGGTCATCGGCCGTCGCGCGCGTATTGACCAGCATCAGATGCGATACCCGTTCCCGCGCCATGCGCAGGATTTCAAACGCGACATACCCGCCCATCGACATCCCGACCAACACAAAACGATCCGGCACCAGATCAAGGACATCCCTTGCCATCGCCGCCACATCGTCCTTGGTATCAAGTTCGGGGATCATCGGCGTAATCGCCGGGGCGACACCCCGCCGGGCACGCGCATCCATGCGTGCGATCACCGGCTGCCACATCCGATGATCGGCCAGCATCCCCGAAAGAAAGACAACCGGAATGGTCGTATGGGGAATGGCCGTCATTTAATCAGTGCGCTCAGTTCCTTGAATTCCGGGGTCCCCGCCACGCGCAGCCATTCAAACATCACGCTTTCCCGCGTCACGATTTTCGCCCCGGCATCGCGCATCCGTTCCAGCCCGAAAATCTTGTCGTGCATGCTGCGCGATGTCACCGCATCGGCCACCACATAAACCTCGCGCCCGCGATCAATCAGCTCCATCACGGTCTGAAGCACGCACACATGGGTTTCCATCCCGGCAATGACGATCTGGTCACGTCCCGGTGTTTCTTCGATCTTTTCCATGAAACCGTCGGCCGGCACGCTGGAAAAACTGACCTTGGAAACAACATTGCCGCCATCGGCGGTATCGGACGCCTTCATCATCAAATCAAGGATCGAGGCCGCCGTATGGCCAAGCCCCTTGGGATATTGTTCAGTCACAATGACAGGAACATTCAAACGGTTGGCGCATTTGACAAGAAAGCAGCAATTCTCGACAGTCTGGTCAGGGTCCTGACAGGCCGGATAGAGCTTTTCCTGAACATCGATAATCACCAGACTTGCACGTGATGCGTCCATCAACACCGTTTTTCTCCCCGTTTCATTGTCTATTTCACCAGATTACGCTTCCGGTCTGTGGCAAACAAGCCTCTCGCACCGGGTTAATTTACCTCTTTAACCCTTTTTTGAGGCGTTTTTCTTGACTTAATTAAGGCTTCGCTTTACGACGCAAGCTGCTTTATCGCAGCGATAATCACATCATAACGCATTCTATTGCGGGAAAACGAACCATATGAATTTCGCCGATCTCGGTCTGAGCGAAGATATCCTCAAAGCCGTCGCAGACGCCGGCTATGATACCCCGACCCCCATTCAGAGCCAGGCCATTCCGTCCGTCCTGATGGCACGTGACATTCTGGGCTGTGCACAGACAGGTACGGGCAAGACAGCCAGCTTTACCCTGCCGATGCTCGATATTCTGCATCATGGCCGTGCGCGCATGCGGATGCCCCGTTCGATCATTCTCGAACCGACCCGCGAACTCGCGACCCAGGTAGCAGCAAACTTCGACACCTACGGCAAATACATGTCGCTGTCCAAGGCGCTGATCATCGGCGGGGAATCCTTCGTCGAACAGCAGAAAATCCTTGAAAAGGGTGCCGACGTCATCATCGCGACCCCGGGTCGCCTGATCGATACCTTTGAACGCGGCAAACTGCTTCTGTCGGACTGCAAACTGCTGGTGATCGACGAAGCCGACCGCATGCTTGACATGGGCTTCATCCCCGACATTGAAAAAATCGTCAATATGCTGCCCAAGCAGCGCCAGACGCTTTTCTTCTCGGCGACCATGCCCAAGGAAATCCGCCGCCTTGCCGACAAATTCCTGTCTAACCCCAAGGAAATCACCGTTTCCCCGCCCTCGACCATGGCGACCACGGTGGAACATAAACTCCTTGTCATGGATGAAATGGACAAACGCGAAGCCCTTCGCAAACTTGTTCGTCAGGAAAACGTCAAGAACGCCTTCGTGTTCTGCAATCGCAAAAAAGACGTCGATATCCTGTTCAAATCGCTGACGAAGCACGGCTTCAATGCCGGTCGCATGCATGGTGATCTGGTCCAAAGCGAACGCACCGAAACGCTTGATAAATTCAAGTCGGGCGAAATCACCCTGCTGATCTGCTCGGACGTTGCCGCACGCGGCATTGACGTTGCTGATGTCTCGCACGTCTTTAACTTCGACGTGCCCTTCAACGCCGAGGATTACGTCCATCGTACCGGCCGTACCGGTCGTGCCGGTCGCGCAGGCAAGGCCTTCATGCTGGCCGTACCCGAAGACGGCAAACTTGTTGCCGCGATCAACAAATCCATCAACATGGACATTCCCCTGACCGAGCTTGAAGGCATCGAAACCCTTGAACTGGACTTCACCGGCAAGAAACGCCGTGTGAAGAAAAGCCGCAAGGCGCCGCAGCGTGATGCATCCCCGCGCAATGATCGTCCGGCACGTAGCAATAACCGTAACGACCGCGCAGAACGCGACAGCAAGGCTGTTAATGCTGGTGCCAATGCCCCTGCCGCGCCAGAAGCAAAGCAGCAGGACGCACGTCCGGCCCAGCAGCCGCGTGACAATGCGCCACAGCGTGACGCAAAGCCGCGCAACGAACGTTCGAACCGTCCTGAACGTCAGGATCGTAATGATCGTTCTTCTGGCCGTTCCGCGTCGCGTCGTGATCGCGATGATCGTTATGACCGGCATGATCGTGACGACAAGCCGGTCATCGGTTTTGCTGACCATACTCCGGCCTTCCTTCTGACCCCGGTCCCGGCCTCTAGCCTTGGCAAGCCGCGCGCCGACGAGGTAGAGAAAAAGGCACCGGCCAGAAAAACATCGTCAAAGGCCTCTGCCGAAAAAGTAACGGCTGAAAAATCCGCGTCGGAAAAAACGGGTACGGCGAAAACCGCACGCGCCAAACCGACACGCACCAGAACCACACGGGCAACCGCAAAAAAGGCAAGCCCGGCACCAGAGACCAAGGACGAGGCAGCAGCCGTTTCTGCTCCAGCTCCAGCTCCGGCTCAGGAGCCTGCATCTGCACCGGTGGCCGATGACGTCCCCGCCAAGGAAGAAAAACCGAAAGCCGCCCGTCGTCCGCGCAAAAAACCGGCCCCGAAAAAGGCCGCCAAAACCGAGACCGCGGAACCCGCAGAAACCGGATCAACCGCCAGCGAAAGCTGACCCTTTCCTTTCCGGTTCATCGAATGCACAAAAGGCCGTCAGATTGCTCTGACGGCCTTTTGATTTTGGTGCGATTATCGTAAATGGCGGCTTATACCGCGCGGAACAATCCTGTCGACCGCGGTTTTTCCGGGCGGCGCTTGCGCATCAGTTTCAGCATGGTTTCAATCGAAATCGACAGCAGGGTTGCATGGGTGATTTCCTCGATCTCGTCCATCACCTGCGACAGCGCAACACCGGCATTGGTGTCCTGCACAATGCCGCTTGTCGGGCCTGCACCGACCTCCTCAAACAGCCTGACAACATCAAGCAACGTCGTGCGCTTGGCATTGCCGCAGAAACGATAACCGCCACCGGCCCCACGGACCGATTCAACCAGCCCCGCCCGGCCCAGATCACGCAGGACCTTCGCCAGATGGTTGGTCGAGATATTGTATCTCTCGGCGATTTCGGATGCCGAAAGCTGCCGGTCAGTATCCTCGGCCAGTTCCAGCACGGCATACAGCGCAAACAGGGTCGCCTTTTGCAAAGACATCATGGCGTTACACCCCTTCGTCCATATCGGTTTCAAGCTGGATAAAGGGGCCGGCCATCATGCCCTGCGCGCGGAAGAACGACATAAGGTCGGTCGCATCGCGCGGGATCATGGTGCGGATCTTGGTCACACCGGCCTTGCGGAAACAGCGGCAGATTTCCTTGTAAAGAATGCTGCCTATCCCGCCCATGCGCAAATTCGGCTCGACACTGACCGTGCCGACCCAGCCGCACGGGACCGAGTTGAATTCCCATGACCGGACTTCCCCGAAAATGCAGCCCAGCAACGTATCGCCTTCTTCGGCAACCAGGAAAAACCGGGAATCCTTCCTGTTGCCATAACGGGTGAACAGGTCATCCCAATATTCCGGCTTGCGAAGGCCCGTTGTGCGGTCGTCAAGTGCGACCACATTGGCAAGGTCATCCTTGACCGCCGGACGGATATTGATTTTATGCTCGCCAATCGAGACCAGGTTATATCCCGGTGTATCTTGCGCAGCGTCCACCACGTAATGCCTTTCTTGTCCTGCAGGTTGGCAAAACCCCAACCCCCCAGCTCCTGACAGGAGAATAACCATCGTAAAAATACGTAAATTGGTACGATTATACTACACTGTCATTACCACACGCGGCAACGATAAGTTCCGCCGCAGGTGCGAACAAAGCAAAGCAATGCAAGGATTTGAACGACATAACCCCGATATTTGTTCTATGCAAGTCCTAACGTTTTCGGCACCGCAAACCAGACTATTCTGACATGTCCCGCAACCGGGAATTTCGCCTCCCTCTGATCCGGCTTCGAAATCACAATCTGTTACCGTAAAAACATCGCGCACGGATCACGCAAAGATTGACAGGAACGCGAAGTCATGGCTTATCGCGCAGCATGATTTTTGCGTTGGCGGGTAATTTATGCAAAGCCCGCAATGCGGCAAAATCAACCCGGATCACAATAATATCCATCGAGTATAAGGAGTGGGGCACGCCATGGCGCGCAACGGTTTCGACGCAATTGATCGCAAAATTCTTCGTGAGATTCAGGAAGACGGGCGCATCTCGATGGTCGAACTGGCCGACAAGGTCGGTCTTTCCGTATCCCCCTGTCTGCGTCGCCTGCGCAAACTCGAAGAAAGCGGCGTGATCCGCAAATATGTCGCCCTACTGGCCCCGTCACATCTGCGTCTGGGTGTGAATGTCTTTGTCACCGTGTCCCTGACACAGCATGACGAACCGTCGCTGCGCCGTTTTGAAACCGCCGTGCAATCCCATCCGGAAATCGTTGATTGCTATGCCATGGTCGGCAATCAGGATTACATGATGCGCATCGTCGTTCAGGACCCGGCCGCCTATCAGCGTTTCCTGTCCGACGTCATGATGAAGCTGCCCGGTGTCGCCAACATCAAATCAAGCTTCACCCTGCACGAAGTCAAAAACAGCACCACCCTGCCCGTGCCCGAAGCCTGATCTCGGGTCTTTCGACATCCGGATCAGCGGGTTAGGCAGGTACTTTTCGACCTTCGGGAATGATCGTCGGAAACAGCACCGCAAGCGTCACCCCGCGCAGCAGGAAGAACGCGTTAAGCGACGCCCACAGCAGGTGATTGCTGTCATACACAACCGCCATCCACGCCATCCCGGCATAGATTGCCACCGACAACAGCATCATGTTGCGCCATTGCCGTGTCTGCATTGCGCCAAGAAACACACCATCAAACTGAAAACCCAGAACCCCCGTCACCGGCAGGATGACAGACCACAAAAGATAGTCATATGACGCGGCGCGCACTTCCGGGATCGTGGTCAGGCCATCAATGATCCACGGGCCGGCAAGGCCGAAAATCACGACCATAACCACCGCCGATACAATCGCCCAGATTGTTGTTTTGCGCACCGCCCAAAGGAACTGTTTGCGCCGTTCTGCCCCATATGCCTGCCCGACAAGCGTTTCCGCCGCATGGGCAAACCCGTCCAGCGCGAATGACCCGAACACCATGAAATTCTGCAAAACCGCATTGGCCGCCAGTGTCACCTCGCCAAAACGCGCCGAGAAACTGGTGAAAATTGCAAAGGCCGATGTCAGCGCCATGGTGCGCACAAAGATATCGCCATTGATTTTCATCAGCCGCGCCAGTTGGGTTCGATCAAAAATGCCAATCCCGCGCCACGTCCCGCCAAGCCGCTTAAGATGCGGCTGCATCAAAAACCAGCCCAGCATCACTCCGGAATAATCGGCAATCACCGTGGCACCTGCCACCCCCTTGACGTCCCAGCCAAAGCCTTGGACAAACAGGATATCCAGGACCATGTTCAGGCTGTTGAGAACCACCTGAAAAATAAACACCGCGCGCGCGTCGCGCATCGCCAGCAACCAGCCCAGCATGCAGTACTGCATCAATGTCGCAGGCGATGCCCAGATGCGCACATGGAAATAATCCCGGGCCGCCGCCTCGACCGCCGCGGTCGGCCGGATCAAGGCCATGGCCAGTTCGATGATCGGCCATTGCAGCACCATAACCGCAAGCCCCGCCGTCACCGCAATCAGGGCCGCGCGGGCAAACACCGCCCTGACCCCGTTGGGATCACGCCGCCCATAGGCCTGTGCCGCAAGCCCGGTGGTCGCCATGCGCAAAAAGCCAAAGCTCCAGAACACATAGGAAAAGATCAGCGCCCCTACCGCAACCGCCCCGATATAATGCGGACTGTCCAGATGGCCGACCACAGCGGTATCAACCGCGCCCAGCAACGGAACGGTGGCGTTGGACAGAATGATCGGCAAGGTCAACGCCAGAACGCGTCGATCCCCCTTGCCGAACCAGCGGCGCGTGCGGCTCACTCGGGAACTCGTCGGGGAACTCATCGGGGCCTCGGAAAATCGTCTGATCGGATGGGGCGAATTCCGGATCACCCGGATGACTTCTTGTGACACAGTTTGCAGCGGCGCAAAAGGCACCTTTGGAACTGTTATGCATCAAAGAATCCACATTCGTGAATAACCTCCGCGACTTATTCACCCTTAAGGTTATTCTGGTATGCATCCGATACCGGCAAATTTCCGGTTTCACCCGAAACAATGTGTCACAGTTTTTTCACAATTCCCGTCAAATGACTGTGAAACCGCGATAAATTTGTGACAAAATTTTCGACCATTTGGTCATGATTTTCACCCCAAATACTATCCCATTGAATAGTATTTCTGCGCAAATTCATACTTTCACAACAGAAATCCTGATCAATTCCGACTATACCGGGCCAATCATCCACACAGTTATCCACAGGCTGTATCATAGCCCGGATCACGACCCTATTCCGTCATTTACATGCCCGATGCATACCCATCCGGCATTTGTCCGACGGACCTGCTCTTTGGCCTGATGCAATCCTTGGCAAACCGATCATCTTTCACATCATTTAGGGGAACCCAAGGCGGTCAAATTTCTGCCACGGGAAATCGCCAGAGATAAGCAGATATAAAAAGACTGGCCGTTGCGACGCAGCATTGCTAATCAGGAACAAAGACAAACAAAGGGATCTGATCTGACATGACCGCCGAAACCGCATTGAACGGTCCGATACTGCCGGCCGCATCAGGCACGACCAAAAGCATCGTGATCCTGCTGCATGGCTATGGTGCCGATGGCAATGACCTGATCGGGCTGGCACCGCATTTTGCCCGTGCCCTGCCCGACACCGCGTTTTATTCGCCCAATGCCCCGTTTCCATGCGAAATGTCGCCGTTCGGACGGCAATGGTTCAGTCTGGCCGAATATGATCCGGAATTTCTCCGTCGCCAACCGGAAACCATGTCGGGCGCGCTTCGCGCCATGGCCGAGGGGGCGGCGAAGAATGCCGCCTATATCGACCGCTTCATCGACACCCTTCTGGCCGAACATAACCTTCCGGCGGATAAACTGGCTCTGATCGGCTTCTCGCAGGGCACGATGATGGCTCTGCAAACCGCACCTCATCGCGATCCGGCCCTGGCCGGTGTTGTCGGTTTCTCTGGCGCGCTTCTGGGCGACGAGGCCTTTGCCGCAGCAATCAAAACCAGACCGCCGGTACTTCTGGTTCATGGCACCGCCGATCCGGTCGTCCCGATCGAAGCATCACGTCTGGCGCTTGATACCCTGACAGCCAATGGCTTTGCCGCCGAACTGCACGAACGCCCGGGCCTTCAGCACGGCATCGACGAAGACGGCATCATGCTGGCGACGAAATTCCTGCAAAAGCACCTCGGCTGACCAACGGCCCCGCCCCTTCTGAATAGCCGCACAACGGACACCTGCCCTCGAACCGATGGCAGGTGTTTTCTATTCCCGCGCGACGTTTAACATCCTGCGCGTGAAATACCGCGCCCAAACATACCACTTTAGGATAGCTAGCTATACAAAAATGGTGGTAGATATAAAGACTATCAGGGGTTCGGGCCGGGGTGTCCCGCTCGACATTTTCCCAATGGCGTCACCGGGAGAAAACGTCTCATGCTGCAAAAAATCAAAATTGGTCGAAAAATTGCCGGTCTTTCAATAGTTGCTCTTATCGGACTTATCGTCATTTCCTTCGTGGAATTGATGAATTTGCGAACCACACTTCTTGAAGACCGTAAGGAAAAAATCCGCGCCACCACAGAATATGTCGTGTCGCTTGCCAATGATTTTCAGCAACGCGTCAAGTCCGGTGAGCTTGACCAGCAGGCGGCGATCGACGCCTTCTACAAGATAGCCGCATCAGGCAAATACGATGGCGATATCGGCTATTTCTTTGCCCTGACCAAGGATAACACCATGGTCATGCATGGTGCAAACCCGGCACTGGCCGGCAAGGACTTCTCTGCGGTTCAGGATTCAACCGGCGCCTATTTCATCAAGGATCTGGTGACAGCAGGCAGCGTACCCGGTGGCGGTTTTTCAACCTATTTCTGGCCCAAACCCGGTCAACCCAAAGAACTGACCTTTGAAAAACTGTCCTATGCGCATCCTTTGCCTTGGGGGGCTGTGATTGGTACGGGTATCTATATTGATGATGTCGACACCGCCTTCCAGGAGGCCGCAACATCCTTCATGATCCTGTGCGGCATCATTGTCGCCCTGATTGCCGTGACGGGAATCTGGATCGGGCGCGACATTGCCAACGGATTGCAAAAACTTTCCGAACGCATGACCCACATCGCCAATGGTGACCTCGAAGGCCACATCGAAGGCCAGGAACGCGGCGATGAGGTTGGCGATATGGCACGCACCGTCGTTGCCTTCCGCGAACAGGCCCGCGAAAACCGCAAACTTCAGGATCGCCAGAAACAGCAGGAAACCGAGGCGGATAACAAACGCCGTCAGGACGTGCTTGAAATGGCACGTAATCTTGAAAGCCGGGTAAAGGGGCTGATCCAG
>NZ_JFJY01000007.1 GCF_002115785.1 Thalassospira sp. MCCC 1A03138
GCACTTTATCGGCAAGAGGCATTCAATTAGCAGCTTCGATAGCCGTGATCAATCCGCCAGCGCCGCAAATATGACGCGCCAAGGCCAGAAAAGCAAAAAGCCCCGCTATTTGCAGGGCTTGAAGCAGTATTGCGGCGGTTTGATCAATCGAAGATCGCGTCGATCGGAATGGCATAGGTCAGAGACAGGATTTCCGTGCCCGGGTTTTCGTCGCCGATGCTGGCGTTCGAAATATGGGAGATACCAAGGCTCAGACGTTCGCGGCTGTCAAAGCGGAAGCCAAGTTCGAGACCGGAACGGAATTCGATCCAGTGGCCAAGGTCTTCGCCGTCACCCTGATGGTAGGCACCGACCGAGGTATAGATGCTGGAAACGAAGTGATCGCCCCACAGCACATCCATCGCCAGACCGCCATAACCGTGTGCCGCCTTGTCGCTGGTGACCATGACACCAGTGATCGGACGCAGAACGCCAAACATCGCGTGCTGGAAACGGTAATCAAGACGGAATTCAGCCGCCTCCTCATCCTGCGTGATATCGACCATACCGGTCGAGAATTCCAGCAGACCGCTGTCATTGTTATTGCCAAGAAACTGCTGCGCGTTTGCAGCACCTGCAAATCCTGCGACCAAAAGCAGGGCCAGGATTTTCCCCAAAACCAACCGCATTAACCTAAGTCCCCTCTAGGATAAATTTGGGCATATACTACCCAACCGTATGATATAAACAACAAAACAATGACACGACTGTTTTAATTTTTATCAAAGCCGATGCCATTAAAGGAATTCGTGGCACGCACAAGTTCGCGCACGATCCCCGGTTCACTTGCCGCGTGGCCGGCATCCTCAACGATATTCATTTCAGCACCCGGCCATGCCGTGTGCAGCTCAAACGCGGAAACCGGCGGACAGACAACATCATAGCGACCCTGAACAATGCGGGCCGGAAGATGAAGGATTCGATCCATATTCCGAAGAAGCTGGTCAGGGGCAAAGAACCCTTTATTCACAAAATAATGATGTTCAAGCCGCGCCAGCGCCAATGCGATCCCGTCACCTTCGAAATCCGCGACCAAGCCATCATCGGGAAGCAGCGTGCAGCAGGTCGCCTCGAACCCGGACCATGCACGCGCCGCTGCAATCGCGGCAGCTTCGCCGTCCCTGCCAGCAAAGACATCGCCATAGCGATCCAGCAAGGCAGCACTTCCGGGGTTGCGATCGAACCCGACAGCGGCGAGGAATTTTTTCTCGGCCTCCGCAAAGAACTTGCCCATGCCATCCATGAACCAGTCGATTTCCTGATCCCGGCACAGGAATATTCCGCGCAGAACAAAACCAAGCACCTGTTTCGGGTGGGCCTGCCCATAGGCAAGTGCCAGCGTTGAGCCCCACGAACCGCCAAACACCAGCCATTTATCAATGCCGCGATCCTGACGGAGCGCTTCGATATCGCCAATCAGATGGTCGGTGGTATTGTTTTCAAGGCTGCCGAACGGGCGGGATTTACCGGCACCGCGCTGGTCATGCAGGATCACCCGGTATTTTTCGGGATCAAAGAAGCGGCGCGAATTGGGCGATATCCCCGCCCCGGGCCCGCCATGCAGGAAAATCACCGGAATGCCGTCGGGATTGCCGACTTCCTCCCAATAGATCGCATGCCCATCGGGCCGTTCCAGCCAGCCGGAATAAGCAGGTTCGATCTCGGGATAAAGCATTGGCGAGCCTCTTGGAATCTAGCGTTTCATTCTTCTACACGTCCAGAGTGTAATTGGACAAGTCCAAAGCCGTTTACGGTTGACCGACAGACTGTTCCACACATAGGGACGCCGGATTGGTCAGTTCCAGGTACGGTCCGCCACGATCTTCGATCATGCCGCGCACACGGACTTTATGGCCAATCCAGTCTTCCATATGCTGTCCGGCCGTTTTGATCGCATCGCGCAGATCGCGATCGACCATCACGGTGAAATCGTTGCGCCAGTCGGAACCAAAATTAAGGTAGCTGCGCCATTCCCGGTCTTCAATGCGTTGAAGGATGCCATCAATTACGGCAAATCTTCCAACGGCGCGCGCTGCATCGGGAAGATCACCATCAATTTCCGAGGACCCGGCATAATGATAAGCCGGGCTCTGGCCCGGTGCCCAAAGCCCGATTTGCTGCGACATGGCCGATTGCTCAGCCGCAAACAAAGCATCAATCGGGCGGCCTGTTTCGGGCAAAAGCATCACAAGCCCTGCTTCAAGCAGCTTTTCCTGCCAAAGCTGACCGGCCCCATCCTGCATATCGGCCAGATGCCGTCCGGCAAAATCGGGTGTTTGATCATAGGCGAGAAGGTCGGTGATGGCAGAAGCCCCGTTTTGCATGGCATTTAAAGCAGCATCCTCGAATTCCGGAACAAAGGCGATGTCGGCCAGCCGCCAAAGGATATCTGGCCGGGAGGTCGCAATCAGCGCATCGACAGCCTCGGGATGTACCAGTTCGACCGGCAGAGCCGTTATACTTTCCCCGCGTGGAGTGGTGGGACCAAAGGACGGCCCACACAGCCATTGATCCGCCTTTGCCGGGATGCCAAAGGCCAGAATTCCGGCAATCAGACACAAAAACAGCGACATATGGCAGATCGCCGCAAAATTTCCCGATTTTTGCGAATAGGTTTGATTGTTGCGAGATATTGATTGGCAAGCCAACACGCGCTACCACATCGTAAGGGATAAAATTGCGGTTCCGGCAAAGGATACGCATCGCGGGCACAAGAGGAAAGACTTCAATGAGCTGGCTTTTTCATCGCAAGACAAGACGATTGGCAACCGCCCTTGGCGCGCTGGGTCTGGTGGCAACCCTTGCGGGCTGTTCGACCAACCGCGCTACCGGCGAGGACAGCTTTACCGCCTTTATGTCCCCGGATCAGGAAAAACAGGTCGGCGCGGAAGAACATCCGAAAATCGTGCGCGAATTTGGCGGCGATTATGACGAGAAGAATATAGAGGCCTATGTGACCGAAATCGGCAACAAGCTGGTGGCGGTTTCCGAAGCCCCCGACGAGAAGTTTACCTTCACCGTCCTTGATTCACCCGTGATCAATGCCTTTGCCTTACCCGGCGGCTATGTTTACATCACGCGCGGACTGGCTTCCCTTGCCTCGAACGAGGCGGAGCTTGCCGGGGTTCTCGCCCATGAAATCGGCCATGTCGTTGCACGCCATTCCGCCCAGCGTTACAGCCGTAGTGTCCTGACCCAGATTCTTGCCGGTGGCCTTTCGGCGGCCCTTGGCAATGGGGCCGGCGATATCGTCGGTGTCGGCGCAAACGCCTATCTGAAGTCGTTTTCGCGTGAACATGAATTCGAAGCCGATATGCTGGGCGTGCGTTACATCACGCGCGCCGGATACGACCCCGAAGGCATGGCGTCATTCCTGAAAAAACTGCGCGCCCATTCGCGCCTTCAGGCAAAACTGGCAGGCCGGTCGCCCGATGAAATCGATCAGTTTGATTTCATGGCCACCCACCCGCGCACCGTTGACCGCATCGAACAGGCCCACAAGGCCGCCAATGTTACACCGGTCGCAAATCCCGAAGTCGGCAGTGTCCGCTATATGCGCGCCATTGACGGGATTATTTACGGTGACGGCCCTGATAACGGTTATGTCCGTGGAACGTCATTTATCCATGTGCCGCTTGATTTCCGGTTCGAAGTCCCCGACGGATTTTCGATGATAAACCAGCCCGATGCGGTGATTGCACAGGATGACGGCGGCGCACAGATCGTGTTTGAAGGCGCACCGAAGGCCAAGGGTGTCGCGCTTGATCAATATCTGGCGCGCGGTTTTTCCAGCAAGATCGCTATCACTAATATCGAAAAGATCGATATCAACGGTCAGGAAGCCGCCACCGGATATGCCGATGTCAACCTGAATTCCGGTGGCAAGGCGCGCCTTCGGGTGGTTGTCATCCGGCACGGCGATAACGCCTATCAGTTCCTGTTCATCATGCCGCTTGATCAGGTTGATGCCTATAACGTTGCACTTCGCCGGACGACATACAGCTTCCGCCCACTGACCCGCGAAGAGCAGCAGAAATACCATCCGCTGCGCATCAAGGTGCGCGCCGTGAACCCGGAATATGATCTTTCGACCTTTGTCGGCCAGATGGCGGTATCACGTGAACCGGCCGAAACCTTTGCCGTACTGAACGGGCTTGAACCCGGGCAGCCACCGGCAACCAATTCGATGGTCAAGGTTGTCATCGACTAACCAGAACAAAGGGGCAGAAAATCCGGTTTGCTGCCCCTTTTGGTATCTAAAGCGTTTTGTGTTTAATGCCCTGAAAAATCAGCTTTCGATGTGATCGACAATCCTGCCGTCGCGCCCGATGGCAACCGCGATCAATGGGCCACCGCGCCCTGCCCCGCCGTCAATCGACAGGGTAAATTCGCGTTCCTGAAGACCAAGATTGGCCAAGGCAGATCCGCGCACGATCCGGCGGCAATCGTAATAACGATCCGTGATGCTTTCAAACATCGACCCACCCCACCAGAAGGTATCGGTCTGTCCGGTCAGCGGACGCGAGGCATCAAGCCCGGCATGCACAAAGATCAACGAACCATCCGTGGCATAGGCCGCGTGCTTCAGGTCCGACAAAAGCGAACTGTGACCAGGCCTGCGACGAAATGCTTCGCCGAACTGGCCGGTCCATTGCGAAATCGCGTGCGCCCCCTGCCGCATCAGCGATTGGGTATGCGACGGATCAAAGCCATAGGCGCGCAGCGTCCCGGCAATACCGCGCGACAGCATCCAGTCGAATACCTCGCCCGGGTTCGGGGCAAAGTGAATCTGTTGCAGTTTGCTCAGCATTTCTTCGGTGGAACCGCGTAAAAAGGCGATATCGGCAATATCAACGCCTTCTTTCGCCAGGAAGTAACGCCGGAACAGCAGTAATTCATTGATAGCGCCCGATACGGCCTCGGCCGTGCCATCGCCCCAGTAATTGCCAAGATAGATCAGGCGATCACCCGCTGTGATTTTGCCCCGAAGCTTGCCATGAACGGCTTGCAGCGCGGCAAGATCGCCATTGATCGCCCCGACGGTCCATATTTTGTCCGCTGGTTTTATCGGTGCCAGAACTGCGCTCATCGCCATAACGTGCCCAAAATAAACAAAACCGGCCCAAGATTACCTTGTAGGCCGGTTTTTAAAAAGAGGTCTCTGTATAACAAAGCTGTACAGGCGTATCAGGCAGCTTTCTGCAACAGTTTTTCAAGCTTGCCCGAAGCCTTGTCCTTGTCGATCTTTTCGATCGCGGCCAGTTCATCCACGAGGCGTTCAAACGCTGCTTCGTAAATCTGGCGTTCGGAGAACGACTGTTCAGGCTGGGTGGCGGTGCGGTGCAGGTCACGGACCACTTCGGCGATCGAAACCGGATCACCGGAATTGATCTTTGCCTCATATTCCTGCGCACGGCGCGACCACATGGTGCGTTTGACGCGGGCACGGCCTTTAAGGGTGATAAGCGCCGAGTCCATCTGTTTTTTCGAGGACAGCTTGCGCAGTCCGGAGTTACCCACCTTGTTGACCGGCACACGCAAGGTCATGCGGCTCGAATCAAAAGTGATGATGTAAAGGCGTAATTCCTGACCCGCGATTTCCTGGGTCTCCAGGCCATCAACACGGCCAACACCGTGTGCGGGGTAAACAACGTAATCGCCAACAGCAAAGGGCAACTTATCCGACATCAAGCTTCCTTCCGGCCCAAACAGGCCTGGTCATTCAACTGTAACACTATAGACCCAGCGACACGAAGAGCTGCACACGACGATGCTTTTGGCGAAGTCGCGGTTTTTGACAGGATATAATAGCGGAGATCCGACTGCGCGGAGCGAGCCTGCCGAGCCCTTGAACGCGAGTTGCCCACAATAACACAAAGAGCCGGCCTATCACAGATTTTTTCCGTGCGACCGGCTCAATGCAGCCATGCGCCAATAAAATCTGGGCGCAAAAACAGTTATTTTACAGGCGCTTAACGCGTTTTATCAATCGCCGGTTCCCGGTGCTTCGCTGAGCAATTCAGTCTTGCCCGACTTGCCATTCCATTCGTCGGCATCGGCCGGTGCATCACCCTTGCGCGTAATATTCGGCCAGACTTCCGCGAATTTGCGGTTGATCTCAAGCCAGTTATCCAGATTCGGTTCCGTATCGGGAATAATGGCCTCGGCCGGACATTCAGGTTCGCAGACACCGCAATCAATGCATTCGTCCGGGTGAATAACCAGGAAGTTTTCACCTTCATAGAAGCAATCGACGGGGCAAACCTCGACGCAGTCCTGATACTTACACTTGATGCAGTTTTCTGTCACCACATAGGTCATGGTGTAACTCCGTTCAGGTTGCGAGGCCGTGATGCGGCTGCGCCCGCGCTCGGCCTTGTTCTCTCTCGGGGCATTGGGTTATCACGCAGTGCGGTTGTGTGCAACTCCAATAAAATCCCATTTTTTTTAGTAGTATTGCCGTTTCTGTGCATTGCGATATCGCAGTTAAACAGACCGCATCGGACGTTCAAACCGGCTTTGGCCGGAAAATACATAAATCCCCGTAATTTTCCAGTATTAGAACCCGCGCAACAATTGCTTTTGCCGCGTTAAGCACATAGTCTTGACTGTGAAACATGGTCATAGAGCCATGCAGGGGTGTGGATTGGCGGAGGGTAGCCTGAAAACACAACGGCTCAGATGGCGTGATCGCTTGTCTGTCAAACAGGCACGTGCCGCTGTCGTTATCACCCTTCTGATTGGCCTGTTTTTCAGTGTCGTACAGATTGTCTGGGATCTTTATGAAGAACGCAGCCTGATCGACCGAACCGTTAATCAGGTTTTGTCGACGTTGCGCGAATCCGCGACACAGGCGGCCTATGGCCTTGACGAAACGCTTGCGGCACGCGTGGTGTCGGGCCTGTTTGAATATGAACCGGTTTACAGCGCGACGCTGCGCGACAATTTCGGAAATGTTCTGGCGCAAAAATCGCGCGCCCCGTCGTCATCGGGGCGATCCGCATTTAGCGAAGTGATGTTTGGCAACAACCAGCAATATAACGTGCCGTTGCTGACCGGTGAAAGCCGTGATCTTGTCGGCTATCTTGTCGTTCGGATCGATACCGACCTGATTGCCGATGGTTTCATCAATCGTGCCACCCGCATCCTGACGTCGGGCATCTTGCGCAACTTCCTGCTAGGGCTTGCGCTGGTGGTATTCTTTTACCTGACACTCACCAAACCGCTTTTGCGCATTTCACAGGCCGTCACCGGCATTGATTCAGACAATCCCGATGCAACGGGGTTGACCGTTCCCCGTCATCATCAAGGCGATGAGCTGGGCCTTTTGTCACGGTCCGTCGCCACACTGGTCGAAGGGATTGCATCAACACTTGGCAAGTTGCGCCAGGCCGAACAGCAGATGCGTGATAACGAGTCCCGCCTGCGCGCGATTGTTCAGAACGTGGCCGATGGCATTCTGACCATCACGCCGAACGGCACCATTGTTGAGTTTAACAATGCATCCTACCCCCTGCTGGGCCTGAAAGAAGGTGAAACGCCAAAGGGACGTTCGCTTCTGGAATTTATCGCCCCGCGCGCCATTCCGAATTTCGAGGAAAGCCTTGCCGAGCTCTCGGGTCTGGATCTGCGTCATCATATCGCAGAGCAGCGCCTGACGCTGCCGCTGGTGCGGATGGACAAGACCGAGATCGAAGTAAGCGCCGCATTTCGCCCGATCCCCGATGCGCAAACACCGCTGATTACGGTTGTTCTTCACGATATCACCGCGCGCAAACGCTATGAGGAACAACTGGTCTATATGGCCAATCACGATGCGCTGACCAACCTGCCCAATCGCAGCATGCTGGAATACAGCCTTAAAACAGCGCTTGAAAATCACAAACGTGACGCCGCCAGCCCGCGTGACCGGGCAACCGCGATCCTGTTTATCGATCTGGACCGGTTCAAGCTGATCAATGACAGCCTTGGTCACAATGTCGGCGATTTGCTGCTTAAGGCCGTGGCGGACCGTTTGCGACGGGTGATCAGCCGACAGGAGGTCATCGGGCGACTGGGCGGTGACGAGTTTCTGATTATCATTCCGCGCCTGCGTGAAACCCAGGATGCCGCGATCCTTTCACAGGCGGTGCTGGATGCATTGTCCCCGGCTTTTGATATTCAGGGGCGGCAATTGTTCATCACACCGTCAATCGGCATCGCCCTTTGCCCGGCGGACGGCGATGATTTCCCGACCCTGATGCGCAATGCCGATACGGCGATGTATAGTGCAAAGGCCCGTGGCGGCGGGACCTATCACTTCTTTACCAAGACGATGAATGAAAGTGCGGTTGCACGGCTTGCCATTGAAAATGACCTGCGCGAAGCCCTGAAAGAGGGACAGTTCGAACTTTATTATCAGCCAAAGATCGAACTGCTATCAGGCAAGCTTGCCGGGCTTGAGGCATTGATCCGCTGGAACCAGCCGGGGCGTGGCTTTATATCGCCCATGCAGTTCATCCCGGTGGCTGAGGAAACCGGACTGATTGGCAAGATCGGCGAATGGGTCTTGCGCCGGGTCTGTGATCAGATCCGCGAATGGGATTTGCTGGGACTGCCACCGGTCAGCATTGCGGTCAACCTGTCGCCGCGTCAGTTGATCGAAGGCCGGATCACCGAAACGATTTCGCGCATCCTTGATGAGACGGCCACACCGGCATCGCGCATTGTCCTTGAAATCACTGAAACCGTGATGATGCATGAAATCAAGCGATCGGCATCGATCCTTGATGAATTGCGCAAGCTTGGCCTGCAGATCGCAATTGATGATTTCGGGACGGGTTATTCGTCGCTGGCCTATCTGAAACGATTGCCGATCAACTCGATCAAGATCGACCGGTCATTTGTCCGCGATGTGACAACCGACCCCGACGATGCCGCGATCACCAATACGATTATCATCATGGGGCACAATCTTGGCCTGAAGGTGGTTGCGGAAGGCGTTGAAACACAGGAACAGCTTGAATTCCTTCGCGAACATGGCTGCGACGAAATCCAGGGCTTCCTGATATCCGAACCGCGACCGGCCAATATCATCGCCAGACAGATCGAACAGCTTTCGCGCAAGGTTGCGTCTACTCTATAATCGGCCCTATCCTTGCGGATGATGCTGATACAACAAGAACACAAACCGAAATCAGAGAAGAAAATGTCCCAGAAGCGTTCCGTCCTGCTTGTCGATGACAGCAAATTTGCCCGTCTGCTGGTAAAGGCCTTTATCACCAGCAACTTTGCCGACTGGCGGGTAGACGAGGCCGAAGAAGCCGAAAAAGCACAGGCAATGGCCGCCGAGCACGCCTATGATTACCTTGTGATCGACTTCAACATGCCGGGCATGAACGGACTGGAATTGGGCGAAAAGCTGCGCGCGGCTTATCCCGATGCTGCAATTGCGCTTCTGACGGCCAATATACAGAAGGAAATCCAGAACAAGGCCAACGGGCTTGGCATGGACTTTCTGGCAAAACCGCCAACCGAAGAAAAGATTTGCGATTATCTGAAGGGCAAGGAAGCCGGGCGATGATCGATCTGAGCGAGCTTGAACACGACACAATCAGCGAACTGATCAATATCGGCGTCGGCCGTGCTGCCGCGTCCCTGTCGGAAATGGTTGATCAGCCGGTGGAACTGACGGTTCCGACGATCACCTTTGTCGAACGGTTTTCCGATTCAAACCTGACATCTTCGCCCGAAGAAGTGGTTTCCGCCGTCAGCCAGACTTTCGATGGCCCGTTCAAGGGCGAGGCGATGCTGGTTTTCCCTGAAAAGCGCAGCCTTGAACTGGTGCGGCGGTTGCTTAAAGTCGATGTGCCGCTCGATACCCTGACCGATCTTGAACAGGAAGCCCTGATGGAGGTCGGCAACATCATCCTCAATGCCTGCCTTGGCAGCATTGCCAACGTGCTGGGTGAACCGATCAATTGTTCGATGCCGACATTTCGCAAACGCGAAACCCGTGCATTGTTAAATGAAGACACCGCATTTGATGCCGCGTCTGGCAAGATGCCGGTTCTGATGATCCTGCATGTGCAATTCATGCTGCGCCAGAATGATATTGATGGCTATGTCCTGTTTGTCATGGATCTTGACTCCATCCAGACCCTGAAGGAACTGGTACGACGCTTCCTTGAAAACGCACTTGGTTAACGGGCAGCGCCACGATGACAAACCCTCCCCCCCCGATTGTCGATATCAAGGATGCCGCCGAGGCCGCCGACCTATACAGCAACCTGCTTGATACTGCCGATGTCGGATTGGTGGTGATCGGGTCGGATCATGCCATCTGTCACTGGAACCAGTGGATGCAAAGCCGGTCGGGTATTCCGGCCGATCAGGCCATTGGCAAACGACTGAGTGCGGTTTTCACCGAAACACGTCTTGGGCGGCTCTGCCAAGCAATCAAGGATTGCCTGGAATTCGGCATGCCTGCGGTGATTTCGCCGTCGCTTAATCAAGGTGCGCTGCCGCTTCGCCCATTGCCGCAATTTGCCGCAACATTTGACCGCATGGAACAATCCATTCGCGTTCATCCGATTACGACATCGCGCGGCGAAAAGCTGTGTTCACTGACCGTGCGTGATGTGACCCTTGCCGTGCAGCGTGACCGGCTTTTGCGCCAACAGGCTGCCGAACTGGCCGACCTGGTCACCCAGACCCGACGCAGCGAGGACCGCACGCGCGCGATTTTGCAAAACACCATTGATGCCATTCTGGTCGCATCTGATGACGGCAACATAGAACCGCTGAATGCCCGCGCACAGGAACTTTGCGGCCCGGAAGGCGACCCGGAACTCAGCAACATTATCCGGTTTCTGCTGCCTGATAGCGAACACACTCCACCACAACGCCCGACAGCCGACCGGTTGCTGACCGATCTGGGGACCGGCGTGATCGAGGTTCTGGCATGCACCCCAAATGGCCGCAACGTGCCGCTTGAAGTTGCGATCAGTCATTTTTCGGCAGACGGGCGATATCATTACATCATCACGCTTCGCGATATTTCCCAGCGCAAACGCCATGAAATGGAAATCCAGCGCACCATGGCGGAACTGGAACGTTCCAACAGCGAACTTGAACAATTCGCCTATGCGGCGTCCCACGATTTGCAGGAACCGCTTCGCATGGTGTCAAGCTACACACAGCTGATTGCGCGGCGATACAAGGATCAGCTTGACGAAACCGCAGATGAATTCATCCATTATGCGGTTGATGGCACCCAGCGCATGCAGCGCATGATCGACGACCTTCTGACCCTGTCGCGAGTCGGGCGGCACGGCAAACCGTTCAATGCGGTCCCCCTTGATAGTCTGTTTGATGCGATTGCCGCCAATTTCCGGCGCGCAGGCCTTGGCCCGGCGGGCAATATCGTGCGTGACGGGTTCCTGCCAACCGTAACCGGGGATGCCAGCCAGCTTTTGCTGCTGTTTCAGAATCTTGTTTCGAATGGCCTTAAATACAGCGCCCCTGACAAGGGTGAAGTCCGGATTTATGCCACCGAAACCGATGAAAGCTGGAAGGTTTTTGTTGCCGATAACGGCATCGGGATCGAACCGCAATATCACGCGACAATCTTTGAAATCTTCAAACGCCTGCACGGTTATGGTGAATATGCCGGGACAGGGATCGGTCTTGCGATCTGCAAAAAGATCGTCGACCGGCATGGCGGAACGATTTCGGTAGAAAGTGCACCGGGTAAAGGCAGCACGTTCTGCGTTGAATTGCCGAAAGAATTGCCGATTGTGATCCCGCCAGAAAGCATGTAGCTTTCGTTTACGTAAGCGTAAACCTGAACGGGATGTCATGAGCGACAATTATTCCATCACCGACCTTGCCCGCGAGTTCGACGTCACGACCCGTACCATCCGTTTTTATGAGGATCAGGAACTGATCGCCCCGGCCCGTCAGGGGCAGACCCGCATTTACAGCCATCGCGACCGGGTGCGCCTGCGCCTGATCATGCGGGGCAAGCGGCTTGGCTTTTCGCTTAAGGAAATCCGCGATCTGCTTGATCTTTATGACACCGACCGCAGCGAAATCATGCAGTTGACCATCCTTGTCGACAAGATCAATGAACGCCGCGACACGCTGCGCAAACAGCGTCAGGATATCGATGCGACACTTGATGAGCTCGATAAGCTTGAAGAAACCTGTCAGGAAGAACTGACCCGTAAATCTGGCTAAGCGGCAATACCTCAACACCCGACAGTATCAGACGCCTGTGCCCGGCTCCCGGCCCTGTGCCACCGGGATGGATGCGGGAATGCGCGACGGGCGTGACAGGATGAAACAGCTGACCGGGATCGCGACAAGCAACTGGATCATCACCACCCAGCGGTTTTCGACAAAGATCAGGGATGCGGCAATCACCACGACAAAGGCCGACATCGCCATGATCTTGGCCCGGCGATTGATCACGCCATGTTCGGTCCAGTGACGGATGGACGGACCAAAATGCGGATGATTGTAAATCCACGCATGCAGGCGCGGTGACCCTTTGCTAAACAGCCAGGCGGCCAGCAGCATGAAGGGGGTGGTCGGCAGAATTGGCAGAAATGCGCCAACAATTCCAAGCCCTACCGAAAGCCAGCCCAAGGCCAGATAAAGATACGATACCTGCACGTCTTATTTCCTGTTTACAGCCCTGCCCGCCCCTGACAGGGTAAGTGCCTTCAATGTAGGTGGAATGCCATTGTTTTTCAATCAACAGCACCCACCGGTTTTCGGGCTTCTGCCGTGCGGGTTCGCCGCACAACTTGCCACCCCTATTACTTAGACGATCCGCCATGCTCGAAATCTCAAATGATCTTTATCTTGATGAACGCCATCTGCAATTCCAGTTCGTGCGCGCATCCGGACCGGGCGGCCAGAACGTCAACAAAGTATCGACCGCGGTACAGATGCGCGTGCGTATTGATGACCTGACGGAATTGCCGCAACGCGTACGTGATCGCCTGCGTGAACTGGCGGGCAGCAGGCTGACCAATGACGGGGAAATCATCTTTGACGCGCAGCGTTATCGCACCCAGGAACGTAACAAACAGGATGCCATCGAACGGCTTCTGGCCCTGTTGCGCAAGGCTGCAGAACGCAAGAAATTCCGCGTCAAAACACGCCCGTCTCTATCGGCCAAACGCAAACGGGTCGACACGAAAAAGAAACGCGGCGACGTAAAGAAAATGCGCCAGAGGCCGATGGATTAGGCCGTAGATACCGGTCAGGACAACGGGCATTTATGCAGCCAGTCGTCCATCAAAGCCGCCATTTCCGAATTTTCCACACCCGCCTGTGACAGCGATTGCCAGGTCGAAAATTGCACCGCATGTCGTGCAACCGCTTGGCACATCTTGCCCTTGCGCCGTTCGGCAGGCAGGCTTGCCAGCACATCGGCAGACAACATGTCGAGATAGGCATCAAAGCCCTTCATCTGTTCATGAAGGGCTGCGACATTTTCCCGATCACGATAGCAATGATCCCACATATAAGCCGTTTCACCATAATAGTGATAAAGCATGCTCAGTATCGCGAGGCCCCAGTCACCCTCTGCTACCGACTCGCGCCATGATGCGGGATCGGGCGGCGGGTTAAGGCTCCGCCAATGTGACGAGCACGCATCAAGCAGTTCATTTTCTTCGGGAAAATGCCGATAGACCGTCAGGCGCTGCACCCCGGCGCGCTCTGCAATCGCGCTGATGGTTGTGCGTGCCGGGCCGGCTTCGCCATGCAATTTCATCGCAGATTCGAGAATCTTGAGGCGCGTTTCGTCTTCTTTCTCTGCGCGTAACGTCTTGTTGTATTTTCGTTTTTCCATTTAATAAAACATCACTGTTCTTTTAAATTTAAGCAAAAGGAACTGCGTTCTTCGCTTTAAATGAACACATGTGAACATTCACTTCTTTGGTAGTTCCCCAAAGAGCCACAAAATACACATGATGCAGCCCAACCCTGAATTTAACCATCATCACCAGCTTTGCCGAAATGAGCAAGATGAACCTTCGGGACATCCCGGTTCATATGACAGATTTCCAATCCGGATTTGCACGCAGCCAAGCGGGTTTCTATAACTGTCATGGAATGACACAGGATTGGCCGACATGATCATCGATTGGGACGAAATCGCCAGACCTACCCTGCCCGCCAATTGCGGATGGCGCGGCACCTATCGCCTGCGATATTCGGAAATTGGGGATAACGGCCTTGCGATGCTGCCGGCCCTCGCCGATTACATGCAGGATGCGGCTGGCTGGGGCGCCCGTATCCTGAAACTGGCCTATGACGATACGGTGGATCAGGGCATGGCATGGGTGCTGGCGCGGATGGTCATTCATGTCCGGCGCTATCCCGGCAATGGCGAAGATATCATTGTCGAAACATGGCCATCGGGCGTTGCAAGGCGTGTTGCCACCCGCGATTTTCGTTTGATCGACGGCAAGGGTGATGTGATTGCAGCCGCGCAAAGTTTCTGGGTGATGTTTGACCTGATTGAAAGGCGCGCGGCAAGCTGGCCCGACTGGATCGAGGAAAGGCTGCCAGACCCGCCCGGCCCCAAGCTGATCGCACCGCCGTTTCGACCGCCCTTTACCAGCGACCTGTTACCCGAAATCGACAGCATAAAGGCCCGACCATCCGACCTTGACCTTTATGGGCATGTCAACAATGTCCGCCTGATGCAGTGGGTCCTCGGCGCGACCGGTGCGGATGCAAAACCGGACTTCCATCCCGAAAGCATCGATATCCAGTTCCGCACCGAATGCCGGGTTCAGGAACGGGTCACGGTGCGCCAGAAGGACGGATTTGCCGCGATTACACGTGACGGAGACGGTGTTGATCTGGTGCGTGCGCACGTCGTGCCCAAAAACCGTACCGCATTAGCCTAGGATCAGGACAGAATTCCGAGCAATTCGGCAATCGGCCTGAAACTGCGGCGGTGATGCAGGGTCGGGCCAACAATGCCAAGCCCGTCCATATGCTTTTTCACCCCATAACCGGCATTGCCATCCCAGCCGAAATGCGGATAGCGCACGGCAAGCCGGGTCATGGCGCGGTCGCGCACGACCTTGGCAACGATGGATGCCGCCGCGATGGATAATGATCTGCCATCGCCCTTGATGACCGTTTCGACCGCACAGGGCAACCCCGGGTCACGATTGCCGTCAACCAGCGCCTGATCGGGGCATTGCGGCAGGCGCGCCACCGCACGGCGCATGGCGACATATGTTGCCTGCAGGATATTGATCCGGTCGATCTCGCGGACAGATGCTGCACCGATGCCGACCTCGGCACAGCCCATGATCAGCTCAAACAGAAAGTCGCGTTTCTTGACCGACAGCTTTTTGGAATCGTTAAGTTCCCCCAGAAGGACTTCCGGCAACCGTTCATCGCGCGGCAGGATAACGGCCGCCGCCACCACCGGCCCGGCCAACGGCCCACGACCGACCTCGTCGATCCCGGCGATCCGCCCGCAATACTGATCTTCGATGCTGAAATCCGGCATGTGAAACGCGTTCCTCCTGCCCCTTGTCATAACAAGATCAGGGGCAGATCGGCAATGTCATCTATGAGGACGTTTTGCAAAATCATCCGCCGTGATGGCATATTGCACGATATCGTTGTCGTCCTTGTGAGGACACATGCCGATCTTTCGCGCCACCGCAAGTGACCCGATATTCCGGGCATCAATACAGGCAATGAAACCGGGCAGTTTCATTTTTTCAAACCCATGCGCCAACAGGGCATTGGCGGCCTCGGATGCATATCCCCTGCCCCAGAAAGCCGGTTTCAACCGCCAGCCGATTTCGATTTCGGGCCCAACCGCATCCTCGGGGATCAGCAGTACCCAGCCAATGAAACGATCCGGTTCCGTTTTTAAAAACAGCGACCAGTATCCAAGCCCCGGCCCGTAATCCATGGTGATGCGATCATGGATAAAGGCACGATGTTCGGCTTCGTCGGCCCACGGCCCCTGAACAAAGTCGGTCACACCGGGTTCACGATCCATCGCAAAGCAGTCTTCAAGATCATCCAGTGTTCGCGGACGCAGCCAAAGCCTTTCGGTTTCAAGGATCATGCGGTTTTCCTGTTAACAGCATACCAAAACGGCACCGCATGAACGGTGCCGTTTGCAAATCTCCACCCGTGTTCACTTCTGATCGGGTTTGTATTCCTCGCTGGGGTCATAGCCATCCGGGCCAACCGGATCAAAGGTTGCCCAGCCTTCGTCCTGACCGCTTTTCGGAAGGTCCGCGTGCGGATCGACATGACGCAGCAAATAGGCCTTGGCGATCAGGTTTGCGGTGATCGGTGCCGTCAGGAACAGGAACAGCGTGATCAGCAATTCATGAATGGTGAAATGCCCGCGTTCGATCCAGAAGAACAGCATCGATGCGATCAGGATTCCGCCAACGCCAACCGTGGTTGCCTTGGTCGGCGCATGAAGCCGCGGTAGCAATTCGCGCAGTTTGAGCATCCCGAACGACCCGATCAGCAGGAACAATCCGCCAATCACGATCAGAACGGAAATGACGAGTTCGGCAATAAACGGCATCGTCTCTCTCCCTATTCGATGATGTCGCCGCGCAAGACGAACTTGCAATAGGCAACGGTGGAGACAAAGCCGAACATGGCAAACAGAAGCGCCCCTTCGAAATACATCGAGGTTGCGCGGCTGATCCCGTACAGCACCAGAAGGGCGATGGCGTTGATCGCCATGGTATCGACGGCCAGAACACGGTCCGCGATGGTCGGTCCCTTCGAAAGACGCCAAAGGTTCATTAACAGGGCCACCGCCACACAGATAAAGCCGAAATTCAGCGCATATTCGATCATTCGAAAATCTCCTTCAGACGGCCTTCATAGCGGGTCTTGATATCATCAATCACGCCCTGCGGGTCCGGCGCATGCAGGCAATGCACCAGAAGGCTTTTGGCATCAGCACTCAGATCAATGGTCACGGTGCCCGGCGTCATGGTGATCGTCCCCGCAAGGGTCGTGATCGCCTCGGGCGAGGTCAGATCAAGCGGAACGACAACGCATTTCGTTTCAAGGCTTTCGGCCTTGCGAAACAGGATCAATCCGGCAACGACAACATTCGCCACCAGAATATCCCACAACACGATCAGGCCGTATTCGCAGATTGCATAGGCATTGCCGACCTTTGGCGCGGCCGGCCAGAAACTTGACGTGATCAACGGCACCACAATCGCCAGGATCGCACCAAAGACCACGGCACCGGCCGATATTTCATTGACCAGCAACACCCAGACAACCAGCAGGGCCAGCGACAGAAGCGGGTGGGGAAGACAACGTTTCAACATCATCACTATCCTTTCATCACCGCTTACTGGCCAGACTGTGTGGCGGGTATTTCACCCAGCACAGCCCGGATGTAATCCGTGGTGTCAAACAACTGCGCTGCCGTGCCCTGCAGGTAATCCATGATCGGTGCGGCAAACACCGTCAGGGCAACAAGTGCACACAGCATTCCGCAGGCGGCAACGATCGGAAGAACCGGCCAATTTGCCCCCTCGACCTCGATCACACCTTCGGCCGAGGCACTTTTCCAGAACAGGACACTGCCTGCACGGCCAAAACCGACAATGCACATCAGCGACGTCACAAGAATAACCGACCAGATCCAGACAGACAGGTCGCTGTCACGTGCCGCATCAAGGATCATCAGCTTGCCGATAAAACCGCTAAGCGGCGGCATCCCGGCCATGGCGATGGCCGCAACAAAGAACAGAACCGCCAGGAGCCCCGATTGATGGAAAACCGGTGCCGTTTCAAGTTTGTCGCCATAGATGGCCCCCCGGCGTGACGCCACCAGGTCACCGATCAGGAACAGGGCCGCCCCGGCAAAGGTCGAATGCAGCAGGTAATAAAGACCGGCCGAAATGCTTTCGGGCGTGAACAGCGCGATGGAAATCAAAAGCGTTCCCATCGATCCAATCACGGAAAACGCAATCAGGCCGTTCAGCCGCTTGGCCGCCAGCACCCCGATCATGCCAATCGCCAGTGTGACAATCGCCGCAGGCAGGATATAGGGCTGTGCGAGCCATGCCATATCACCGGCATTTTCACCAAAGCCCAGCGAGTAAACGCGCAGGATCGAATAGGCACCGACCTTGGTCATGATGGCAAACAGGGCTGCCACCGGTGCCGGTGCATTGGCATAAGTCCCGGGCAGCCAGAAATGAACCGGCACCAAAGCCGCCTTCACACAGAACACCAGAAGCAGGATCAGCGCCCCGGCACGCAGCAACGCGGCATCACCGGCGGCCACCTGCGGCACCTGAATGGCAAGATCGGCCATGTTCAGCGTTCCGGTCACGGCATAGATCATGCCGACCCCAACCAGGAACAGGGTCGAACCCGTCAGGTTGATGACGATATACTGCATGCCCGCCTTAAGGCGTTCCGCCCCGGCACCATGCAGCATCAACCCATAGGATGCGATCAGCAGCACTTCGAAGAAAACGAACAGGTTGAACACGTCACCGGTCAGAAACGCACCATTGACCCCCATCAACTGGAACTGGAACAGGGCGTGGAAATGCTGGCCACGCTTGTCCCATTCGCTTGATGCAAACAGGATGACACCAAGACCGAGGATCGAGGTCAGAAAGATCATCATCGCCGACAGGCGATCCAGTACGATCACGATCCCGAACGGTGCGGGCCAGTCGCCGAGTGCGTACATTTCCGGGTTGTTGTTATTGGCAAAAATCACCAGCGACAGAGTGACCGCCACAAGAGCAACGGTCGAGGTGATCGAGAATATGCGCTGCAGAACAATGTCATGCCGAACCGCCAGAACAATCAGGGCGGCCATCACGGCAGGCAGCACAATGGGAACGACAATCCAGTGACCCATCAGTTTTTGTCTCCTGCTTCGGAAGGCTCGCCAACCGGGCGACCGTCAACATGGTCATTACCGATTTCAAGATAGGCGCGGATCGACAGCACAACGATAAGTGCGGTCATCCCGAACGAAATCACGATCGCTGTCAGGACAAGTGCCTGGGGCAGCGGATCGGTGTATTCCGTAACACCATCACGCAGGATTGGCGGCATATCGATGGTCAGGCGCCCCATGGCGAACAGGAAAACGTTCACCGCATAGGACAGAAGTGCCAGACCGATCACCACCGGGAAAGTACGACCACGCAGTAACATATAAGTGCCGCACATGGTCAGAAGCCCGATACTGCTTGCTACAAGAAACTCCATGATATCAGGCCTCTTTCTCAGCTGTCGCGACCTGCTGGGCCGCGGCGGACGGATCATGGTCCATCGGCTCGGGATTGATGTCGACATGCTCGGCCATGCGTTCCACCTGCGACAGTTTGGCAAGGGCGAGGGTAACCGCCCCGACAACCGTCAGGAACACGCCAAGGTCAAAGCCCATGGCAGATGCCAGTTCAAATTCGCCGACAATCGGCAGATGAACATGGACAAAGCCACTGGTCAGGAACGGCAGCCCCGCCACCCAGGCCGAAAGACCTGTAATGGCCGCTGCAATCACACCCAACCCGATCATGCCGTGATAATTGGCTTTCATGCGGTTCTGGGTCCAGCCAAAGCCCGACGCCATATATTGCATGACCAGCGCGACCGAAACGACCAGACCGGCGATAAAGCCACCGCCCGGTTCGTTATGGCCGCGCAGGAAGATGTAAACCCCCACCAGCAGCGCCAGCGGCAACATCACCCGCGTTGCAATGACCATCATCATCGGATGGCGATCAGCCGACCGGCGATTATCGACCACCCAGCTTGCAAGACGTTTCGCCGCCTCACCCTGGGTAACGGTTTCAATCAGGGCAAAGATCGAAAGGGCGGCAATGCCAAGAACGATGATCTCGCCAAAGGTATCAAAGCCACGGAAGTCGACGAGGATCACGTTGACCACGTTGGTCCCCCCGCCTTCGATTTTCGAATTGGCCAGATGATAGGCTGAAATCGAATTAGGCAATTCACGCGTCATGATCGCCCAGACAGCCCCGCCCATGCCAAGACCGGCCGCAATTGCAATTACCCAGTCGCGGAACTTGCGTCCCGGCTGGCTTTCCTTCGGGGTTTCCTTTGGCAGGATGTTCAGCGCCAGCAACATCAGGATGACCGTCACCACCTCGACCGAGATCTGCGTCAGGGCAAGATCAGGTGCCGACAGATAGATAAAGCCAAGCGAGACGATCAAACCGATGACCCCCACCAGAAGCAGGGTCAGAAGCCGGTTGTGATGCATCGCGACCGCCGCGATACAGGTCCCGACCAGAAGCACCCAGCCAATGGCAGCGGGCGGTGAAACGGCCAGAAGTTCACGTGTGCCTGCGGTATGATCCGGTTCGGCATAGAACCCCGAAAGACCGATGGCAATTGCGGCAAAGACCATGACCGCCAGATAGCGTTGCAGCGAACCGTTGTGCAGATTGTCCGATATCACACGGCAAAGCGCGACGACCTTGACGACCAGGCAGTCAAACATGGCCTTGGCATCGGGCCGCGACAGGTTGGCGGTTACCGACATCAAACCGCCATGGCGCAGCAAAAGCAACGCACCGCCGATAAGGGCAATCGTGCTCATGGCAAGTGCCGGGGTCAGACCGTGCCAAAGTGCCAGATAATAGTCCGGAAGATTCCCACCCGTAACCGCATTGGAGGTGGCCGCCACCAGCGGCCCGGCAATTGCCGCCGGGAACAGACCGATCAGAACCACCAGAACCGTCAGGAATGCGGGCGGCCCCCACATGCCAAAGGGCGGGTCATGGGGGTGATGGGGCAGTTCATCACGGGTTTTGCCAAACCAGACATGGAAGATAAAGCGCAGCGAATAGGCGACCGAGAACAGAGCGCCAACAGTCGCCAGCAACGGCACGATCCAGTTCTGATCAAGCCAGACGGTATGCCATGCTTCTTCCAGCATCATTTCCTTGGACAGGAACCCGTTTAACGGAATGATCCCGGCCATCGATGCGGCCGAAATGATTCCGATGGTCCCGGCAATCGGCATCAGGTTCAGCAACCCGCCCAGACGGCGGATATCGCGCGTCCCGGTTTCATGATCGATGATCCCGGCGGTCATGAACAGGGCCGCCTTGAAGGTCGCATGGTTGATGATATGAAACACGCCCGCAACGGCGGCCATCGGCGTTCCAAAACCAAACAGCATGGTCACAAGACCAAGGTGGCTAACCGTGGAATAGGCCAAAAGCCCCTTAAGATCATGTTTGAAGATCGCAATCCATGCGCCTAGCACCATCGTCACAAGACCGGCGGTCGCAACGATATAGAACCATTCCGGCGTTCCCGACAGAACCGGCCACATGCGCGCCATCAAAAAGATGCCCGCCTTGACCATGGTTGCCGAATGCAGATAGGCCGAAACCGGTGTCGGTGCGGCCATGGCATGCGGCAGCCAGAAATGGAACGGGAACTGTGCGGATTTGGTAAAGCAGCCCAAAAGGATCAGAACAAGGGCTGGCACATAAAGCGGTGACGCCTGGATCAGATCGGCATTTTGCAGGATCACCGTCAGGTCATAGGACCCGACGATATTTCCAAGGATCAGCATCCCGGCAATCATCGCAAGCCCGCCTGCCCCGGTGACGGTCAGCGCCATACGCGCGCCCTGTCGACCTTCGGGCAGATGTTTCCAGTAACCGATCAGAAGGAAGGATGACAGCGACGTCAGTTCCCAGAAAATCAGCAGAAGCAGAATGTTGTCCGACAGAACAATGCCGACCATTGCGCCCTGAAACAAAAGCAGGAACACATAGAACCGCCCCATCGGATCGTCTTTCGACAGATAGAAACGGGCATAAATGATGATCAGCAGACCAATCCCGAGGATCAGGGTCGCAAACAGCAATCCCAGACCATCAAGGAAAAAGGTCACGTTCAATCCCAGCTCGGTCAGCCATTCATAGCGGACCTGAAACACTTCGCCGCCAATAACGGCCGGTGCCTTGGCAATAAGCAGGATCAAGGCAAGCAGCGTGACCGAGCCGGTTGCTGTGGCGCACGCATTGCGCCCGGCCCTGATCATGACGGCGGGTAACACCGCCCCAAGGAAGGGAAGCAAAACAATGAGGGTGAGACTCATGAAAGACCCTTATTTTTGGAAAACGCCGCAGCGCCCCCAATTTGCGCAACAGCAAGAAAATTCTGGCAGAAAGTAATATTTGTACTGAAAATGGTCAAGAAAACCCAACCCGCGCAGTTTTTTACCTTCCGGTTGTCAAGTGAAGCGGATCACCGCCCCTTTTCATTGTTTCAGTTCAAAATTACCGCCGCCCCCCTGCCAGACGGATCGCTTCAGGCATGTTGCGCAAGCGGCCCATGGCAATAAAACCCAGTAACGGCCCCACCGCCAGCATGGCAAACGCCCCCCACCAGCCAGACGCGTCGGCAATCACCGGCACCAGATGGATTGATCCCAGTGCAATGATAAAGCCGATGGCATTTTGCAGGGTCAACGCTGTTCCGACCTGATGGGGATCGGCCAGCTCGATCACGCAGGATGAAAATTGCGCAGAATCGGCAATCACCGAAATACCCCAGACGATACAGACAGCAATCAGGATAGGGATCGACGCATCGCCAAGCGCACCGGCAACAAGTGCGCAGATGCCACTGACCGCCATCGCGGCCATGGTCACCGTCGTCCGCCCGATCCGGTCCGCCAGCAAACCGCCCGCAAGGCTTCCGAACGCGCCGATACCGACAATCGCAAATGTCAGAAGGGCCGCCCAGATACCGGGATTATCAAATTCCCGCCCGGAAAGCGCCCCATACAGGAACAACCCGATCCAGCCCCACATGGCATACAGTTCCCACATATGCCCGAAATACCCGTAACAGGCATGGCGCAGGGGTTTGTTCGACCAGATTTGGCCCACCATGCGCGGATCAAATCGCGGGGATTTTCCCGGCGTCCCGCCCAGTTTGACAAACAGGATCGCCACACCGGCGATATAAGCCGAAATACTGGCGATCACGATCACCATCCGCCAGTCAAGCGGCACTGCCACGGCAAACAGATGCGGCAGGGCCGACCCCATGGTCAATGCACCGACCAGCAACCCGACCAGAAATCCCGTATCGCCGCGTGACCAGGTCGCGACCATTTTCATGCCGATGGGATAAATCCCTGCCATGCAGACCCCGGTAATCAGGCGAAGCCCGATCACAACCACCCCGTCGACCGGCACGGTCAGGATCAGAAGATTGGCGGTCGCGGCAATCAATGCGGATGCCGCCCAGAAACGCCTTGGTTCAACCCGGTCGGCCAGACCGAAAAACGCGCTGATCAAAGTACCCAGTACAAACCCCAGCAAGACCGAACTGGTAAACAGGGATGATTGCACCGCCCCCAGATCAAACTCGGCCCGCAATTGCGGCAATACCGCCGTTGCCGAAAACCACAGCGCAAGTGCCATCAACTGGCAAATCGTGATCATGCCAACGGCAAATGGCTTGCCTACCTGCGCCATGCTTTCCCTTTAAAATCTCGTATAAGCAATATTAAATTCTAAAAAATCTCTTAGGATAAACAAAAAAATCACCTCTTCAAAGAATCGGTTAACAGAACACATATTCTTTCAAAATTATCTCCCTTTCTAGAAGCACCAAATGCTATCAACTGCTTAGATCCAAATTTAACCTTTCGTCTCCTAGAAGATAGCTGCCTACAGACTAAAGATAAAAGAGACTTTCCTCTCAGGAAAAAATGATACTCTTCCATAATCTCATTAAATAGATCTTCCGGATAAGTCTCATCTTCTAACAATCTCATTTCTTCATCATAAAAATCATCGTCATCCAAGACCTTTCCAGGATTAGTTCTAAATGCGGACTCCTTCCCTGAAAGACTTCTGGATACCGCCAGCGCATACCATCTAACAAATTTACTTAGTTCTGAATTAAACCTGATCTTCTCATCAGGCTCCATTAGAGCCTCTAAATCCCCATCCGAAAACAAATCGTTTTCAATAGAATAACCATTTGTGGTTATGATTTCATCTGAAACACCCCAGCTATCTCTGGTAGCATGCACCCATAAGTCTTTATCCACCAAAAAGACTATCGGCGCTGAAGTTTGAATTCCAGATAGCTTATCAAAAAGCTTTAAAACTGAGTGCTTATTTCCGGCTGGAAGCATATCTACGTTATAAAATTTAAGCTCATGCTCTACACTTCTATAGAAAATTATATCATCCTTACCCTCAACTAAAACAGTAGGAAGAGATGTTCTTTTTAAAAGTTCAAATAGCTCATCGACGGTTGGCGTAACTTTTCCAGAATTCATATTTATTCACCACGATCCAAACTTACGGAAACTTCTTTATCTGGATACTTCCCGTAAATAAACGGAGAATGCGTTGCGAATACAAACTGGTTGTTTGATTCTTGATCTTCCAATATTTGATATAGCTGTCTCTGCCAATCAACATGAAGACTAAGTTCAGGTTCATCGATAAAAATAACTGAGTCCTTATGAAAAGCATTGTAACATATAAAGCTCAACATTTGCTTTTCACCAGAAGACAACGAGTCACTATTGATTGCATCAGCGGCATCTCCGAAACTTAGCCGTCGGTCAAATGAAATGCCGGAATGCTGAAAGAGCGTCTCAACAAGCTTTCTGACCGCATCTAGAGGGCGCATTGTGTCCCGACGAAAGGTTTCGATTTTCTCAATATCTGACCGCGTCTCTGAAAGAAGAGAATCAGCATCTTGCTTGCTACTTTGCCCCCTTTCATAGTGTTTTATCTTTTCGATGACACCTCTTGAAACCTGTTCTTGGTATGAATTTATCTCCTCCGAGAAGGCTGCATATCTACGAAGAAGAAGACTAACGATATCTTGTGTCGAAATAGCTGAAACAAAAAAATGCCCCGAGTTACTCAACTTCCGAGAGAAACTTGACAAGCTATCATCAAGCTCATTTTCTGAGCGCATACCATTTCGCCCACGCCCTCCCCTTCCAAGATTCATTGAGAATCCACCTTCGATCCTCCTAAAAGTAGGAAAGAATATTGACCCCCCTTGCGCCATCAAAATAGGATTGACCTTATCTTCTGCTGCCTCAAGCCAAGGCTCTTCAGTTGGGTCCCCCTCATCATCTTCATAAACGTACTTTGCACCGTCTATCTCAAGCTCAACCCTACAATGAGCATGCCCTGTTCTTGTAACCGTACACAAGTACTCACTAGTTGAAATAGTACATGATTTAAAATTAACCTCTTTCAAAGCTAAAAGAATATTTCCACTGATTATGAACCACGCCAACTTCATGATCGTAGTTTTTCCCGATCCATTTCTTCCGGTTAGAATATTTAGATCCTTATTTAAATCCAGGTGAATTGAATCAGACTTACCGAAAAGCCCCGAAACATTTATGTAATTCAAATGCATTATTTACATCTCACGATAAAAATCACCGAATAAACCAAGAATACTTATTCTAACATCTAGATAAAACTCGTATTCGCTTGATCAATATACTCTCCAATCCCATGAGATCAATCTATAGTTGTCAAAAGGGATGTTTTTTATTCAACAAACTTAGTCCATTACCCCTTATTAGAGAGGCAGATCTCAGCCTCATGCAAAAACAAAAAAATGCCGCCCGAACAAAGCCGGACGGCACCAAGTTTCCCGAGCGGGAATGAAACGGGTAGATGCCTTTTCGCAGTATCGGTCCCGTGACGGGACAACTGAAAAAGGGGTTCTGGCAGTTGCTCAGGAATAGTCGCGCTGGTCGTCGATCACCTTGCCATCATTGGGCAGGCTGCCCGGTGTTGCGATTTCGACCCTGCCGCGCAGCTTGCAGATCGAATGCAGGCTATCCATCACCGCATCCGCACTGAACCCGGCGGCATCGGTTTCGCAGGCAAGCGTCATGACATCGACATCGTTTTCACGGGTCACAATCAGGCGTGCCTTGCCGATATCCGCATGGCGTTTGACGACCTCTGCAATCTGGTGGGGATGGACAAACATGCCTTTGACCTTGGTGGTCTGATCGGCACGGCCCATCCAGCCCTTGATGCGCATATTGGTCCGCCCGCACGGGCTTGGCCCCGATGCAATCGCCGAAAGATCACCGGTGGCAAACCGGATCAGCGGATAATCCATATTAAGGCTGGTAACGACAACCTCGCCCACCTCGCCCTCGGCCACCGGGTTGCCGGTGCCAGGACGCACGATTTCAAGGATGATGTCCTCGGCAACGATCATTCCGCTTTTGGCATCGCTTTCATAAGCAATCAGGCCAAGATCGGCACTGGCGTAACATTGCAGCATGGCAACCCCGCGTTCGGCAAACCAGTCACGCAATGACGGCGGCAATGCCTCGCCCGACACAAGCGCACGGGTGATGGATGAAACATCCCCGCCCAGTTCGTCGGCCTTTTCCATCAGGATTTTCAAAAATGACGGTGTTCCGGAATAGCCGGTCGGTTTCAGGTCGGTGATCGCCTTGATCTGGGCCTCGGTCTGGCCAACACCGGCCGGGATCACCGCACAGCCACACGCACGTGCGCCACTGTCAAAAATGAAGCCGCCCGGTGTCAGGTGATAGGACAGGCAGTTATGAATGATATCGCCCGGCCGGAACCCGGCAGCAAAAAATGCGCGCCCCATCCGCCACCAGTCATCACCCTTGCCTTCGGGATCGTAAATCGGCCCCGGACTTTGGAAAATACGGCCAAGGGCCGGAACCGGTGTTGCATTCAACCCGGCAAAGGGCGGGTTTTCCGCCTGCATGGCGATCAGATCGGATTTGCGCGTCACCGGCAATTTTGCCAGTGCCTCGCGACTGTTGATCTTCTGCGGATCAACGCCTTCAAGGATACGGCCAAACCCGGCGGCCTTGCTTTTTGCGTGATGAATAACCCGCGGCAATGCCGCCATCAAACCGGTTTCACGGTCTTTGGGGCTACGGGTTTCACTGGCATCGAAGAAGGTATTAAGCATGATGGCCGGGTCCGTTTTCTGGTCATTGCAAGACGGCAAACACGTGTTAAAGCCAGCGTTTGCGGCGCTTGTATGATTTGATGTTCTTGAAGCTTTTGCGTTCTTCCGAACCACCGCCAAGATAGAATTCCTTGACGTCTTCGTTGTTCAGAAGTTCGTCACGGGTACCATCCAGAACCACCTTGCCGCTTTCCATGATGTAACCGTAATCGGCAACCTTCAGCGCAAAATTGGCATTCTGTTCCACGATCAGCATGGTAATGCCCTGTTCGCGGTTGATCTTTTCGATGATCCCGAACACTTCCTTCACCAGCAAGGGTGACAGACCCATCGACGGTTCATCAAGCAAAATCATTTTCGGGCGGGCCATCAAGGCCCGGCCGATTGCCAGCATCTGCTGCTCACCGCCCGAAAGGTAACCTGCAAGTCCGGTCCGTTCGCGTAGGCGCGGGAAATATTCAAACACCATGTCGATATCGTCCTTAACGCCCTTGTCCTTGCGGGTATAGGCGCCAAGCCGAAGGTTTTCGACACAGGTCATGTCTTCGATGATGCGGCGGCCTTCCATGACCTGAAACAGGCCGGAACGCACGATATCCTCGGGATTGCCATTGGCAATCTGCTGCCCCATGAAATTGATATCGCCGCGGGTCACCTTGCCATCCTCGGTTTTGAGCAAACCGGAAATAGCCTTGAGCGTGGTCGATTTCCCCGCACCGTTCGGGCCCAGAAGGGTCACGATCTTGCCTTGCGGGACTTCAAGCGACACCCCGCGCAGGACAAGGATCACCTCGTCATACACGACTTCGATATTATTGACCGACAGCAACGATTCTGCGGTTTCGGTTTTGCGGGCCGGCTCTGCCATGGTGTCCCCTTCGATCACGTTCTGATTACATCCCCCGGTGCCGGGGCGGGCGCGCTTTTCGCCACCCCGCCCCGAACACCATCGGGAGACATCCGTCTTCTGACTACGACTTAATAGCCAAGCCAGTCGTCACGGCGCGGCAGGGTCACGGTTGCCGCCTTGGTTACGGTCGGCTCACCGCCTTTGGCACTGCCGTTATAGATATTAACGGTGTTGATGCCGCGATGGTCTTCGGCAGTCCAGGTTGCAGGCATGCAAACGCCTTCAAGACCGGCAGGCACCCAATCAGTACGGGCATACATGCCGGCCTTGATGTTTTCGCCGGTGATGCCGCCATTGGCCTTGGCCCATTCCATGGCTTCTTTCATGTAATAGGCCGAGCAAATGCCGCGGATATAGTGATGGGTGCGGAACTGTTCGCCCGAACTATCGGACATTTTCGAAATTTCGCGCACAAGGTCCATGCCCGGTACGCCCTCGTCGGTCCAGAAGCTGGTCATGGCCGGGAAGACATAGTTTTCAACATCACCGATGGTTTTCAGCGTTTCGTAGTCACCCGCCCAGATATTGGCCAGCCATTTCGGGCTTGCACCAACCGTATCGCAGGATTTGACCAGCGAAACGACCGACGGGCCGAGGTTGCCAAGGTAACCATAATTGGTTCCGGCTTCCTTGATCGTCAGGCACTGCGCCTTGAAGTCACCCGGCTTCATCGAAACGACGACCGGCTCGGTCACGTCAAAGCCAAGTTCTGTTGCGTATTCGGCACAGGCTTCTTTCGGTGCATTCGGATAGGGATGGTTATCCCCGATATGCGAGAAGACCGGTTTGCCCGAACCACCCGATGCTTTCCAATCCTCAGCGGCCCACTGAACCAGTGCACGGCAGGCGTCGGAATAGGATGCGCCATAGAAGAAGTTATAAGGTGCCGGTTTCGCGGTTTTCGGGTTTTTGCCGGTCGGGTCGGTCAGATGGCCGGAATAGGACGCGGAATAAACCGGGACCTTGTCCTGGGCCACAAAGCTGATCAGGGCTTCGGTATCGCCCGTGCCCCAGCCCTGCATGGCGACCATGTTATTGCGCGAACGCCATTTTTTGTAGTTCGCAATCGCCTGCGGAACCTTATAGGCGTAATCGACCGATTCTGAATCCAGAACCGTCCCGTCAATGCCACCGTGGGTATTGATATACATAAGCGCGTCACGGACACCATCGGCATAGAATTTGCCAATGAACCCGGTCGCCCCGGTGATGTCCATCAGATGGCCGACAAAAACCATGTCGTCATCTGCTTTGGCTGCCGAAACCGACAAGCCGGTTGCAACAATCGCTGTCGCAGCAATCAGTCTTTTCATCACGACGTCTCCCTTGGACGTTTTTCTAAACAAAGTAGCCTCCCGGCCTTCGCCGATTTTCGTCCCGATCTTTGTTTTTTAAGCGATCGGGTTTCGGCGATATTGATCAGTACGAGAAGGGATAAAGCTTCCAGTACGCCCTGATCTGCTGCCAGCGGTGCGCGAGCCCATCCGGTTCGAAGATCAGGAAAAGGATGATGGCCAGACCGATCGCCATCTCCTTGATATAAGCCAGCCCGTCGGTCACAGCCGTCGAATTGGCCCAGTCGAAAACACTTAAAAGCCCGACACCGTTTTCCATGACTTCGGGCAGAAGAACCATAAAGATGGTCCCCATCAGCGTGCCCTTGACCGAGCCAAGACCGCCAATGATGATCATGCCCAGAAACTGGATCGACAGCAGGATGGTAAAGCCCTCGGCGGAAACGAAGCCAAGGTAATGGCCATACATCGCCCCGCCGATCCCGGCATAGAAGGATGAAATCGCAAAGCTCATCAGACGGTATTTCGTCAGATTGATGCCCATGATTTCCGCCGACAGATAATGATCGCGCACCGCGACAAAGGCGCGCCCGTCACGGGTCCGCATCAGGTTCGTACCCAGCAGATACATGATCACCAGGAAGAACAGGCAGACATAGAAGAAGCTGAAATCATCGAGCACTTCATAGCCAAACACATTGACCGGATTTGCCGCCGCCCCATAAGACCCGCCGGTAAACCAGTCGGCCCGGGCAAAGAAATCTTCCAGAATGAACTGGGCTGCCAATGTCGCAATCGCCAGATAAAGGCCCTTGATCCGGGCCGCAGGCAGACCGAACAAAAGTCCGACAGCCGCCGTCATCAGACCGGCCAGCGGGATCGACAGCAAAACCGGAATGCCGGTCGTGTTGTTGATCCAGGCCGATGCAAAGGCACCAAACCCAAAGAATGCCGCATGACCCAATGAAATCTGCCCGGTGAAGCCGACCAGAATATTCAGACCAAGGGCAGCAATGGCAAAGTACGAAATCTGAATGAACAGGTTGACGTAATAGCCATCCAGAACAAACGGGATCAGCGCGGTTGCGATCACACCCAAAATCGCGGCATTGCGGACAAAGGTGGTATCAAAAATCCGCGTATCCTGTCGGTAGGTGGTGCGAAAATCACCGCAGGGACGCATCGAAAATCCAGCCATAACCTATTACTCCGCCCCTTAGATGCGTTCGATGTCTTTGGTGCCAAACAGACCGTATGGCTTGATGCAAAGAATGATGATCAGCACATAGAACGGTGCGATCGAAAACAGGTTGCCCCAGTGCAGATACTGACCGTCGACAAACTCGGCGGTGTTTTCCAGAAGTCCGATGATCACACCCCCGACAATCGCACCGATGATTGAATCAAGCCCGCCCAGAATAACCGCCGGGAACACCTTGATCCCGATGACCGAAAGCGCGGATGAAACCCCGTTGACCATCCCGATCACGATACCGGCAACCCCCGATACCAGGGCCGAAATCGCCCAGGACATCGCAAACACGGTTTTCACCGAAATACCAAGGCTTTGCGCGACCTGCTGATCAAAGGCCGTGGCCCGCATCGCAAGGCCCAGCTTGGAATATTTGAAGAACCAGTAGAACGCCGCCATGATCACCAGCGAGATCACGAAACTCATGATATAGGCGGTTTCGATCTGCATCCCCATCAGGTTGACCGACCTTGTTTCAAACACCTGCGGATAGGTCGCCGTGGTCGCACCGAATATCCATTTGGTCGCCGCCTGGAAGAAAATCGACAGCCCGATCGTCACCATGATCACCGAAATGATCGGCTCGCCGATCATCGGGCGCAGAACCACCATTTGCAAAATGATGCCAAACGCCATCATGAACAGTAATGTAAAGATAAAGCCCAGCCAGAACGGCATATGCATTTCGACAAGGAATGCGTAACAGACCCACGCCCCGATCAACAGGAACTCGCCCTGTGCGAAGTTCACGATCTGGGTCGATTTGTAGATCAGCACGAAACACATGGCGACGACGCCATACAATGTTCCGACAATCAGCCCGTTAAGCAGAAGCTGGAACAGAAGTTCGAAATTCATGTTGCCATCCCTGTAATGGCGGCCCCGCAACCTTGATGGCGTTTGGGGCGCACTGTTTTATCGCGGCCTTATTCGGCGGCTTTGGGGGCCGTCTCGGCGGCCTTGTCCCCGTCCAGATCGACCACCTTCACACTTGTCTGGATGCGGGTTTTCGACCCGTCCTGGAAGGTGATCATGGTGTCGATATCAACCTTGTCATTACCGGCATAAACCGCATCGATGATGTCGGCGTATTTTTCGGCGACCACACTGCGGCGGACCTTGCGCGTGCGCGTCAGTTCGCCGTCATCGGCATCCAGTTCCTTGTAAAGCAGCAGGAACCGCTTGATGCGCTGGGCTTCCGGCAGGGTTTCATTCACCTGACGGATTTCATCAACGATCATGTCATAGACCTGCGGCTGGGCCGACAGATTGGTATAGTTGGTAAAGGCAATCCCGCGCTGCTCGGCCCATTTGGCCATGATCGAGTACCGGATGCAGATCATGGTCGACAGGAACGGCAATCCCTTGCCAAGGATCACGGCCTCGGCGATGAAGGGCGAGAATTTCAGTTTGTTTTCAATAAACTGCGGCGAATACCGCACGCCTTTTGATGTTTCCGCCAGATCCTTCAGGCGATCAATCACCACAAGATGCTTGTTGTCTTCCTTGAAGTAACCGGCATCGCCCGTATGCATCCAGCCATCCCGGACATCCTCGTCATAGGCGGCCTGATTTTTATAGTAACTGGTAAACATCCCCGATGTGCGCGCAACAATTTCGCCAACACCGTTTTCATCGGTATTGATGATTTTGATTTCCGAATTGTCGAACGCGCGCCCGACCGTGTCGAAATCAATGTCATCGGGCTGATGGATCGTATAGGCACCGCAAAGTTCGGTCTGTCCATAAAGCTGGCGCAACGGCACACCCATGGCATGGAAGAACTTGAAGGTTTCCGGCCCCATCGCCGCCCCGCCGGTCGCCGCCGACCGCAGATTGGAAAAGCCCAACCGGTCCTTTAACGCATTCATCAACAGGATATCGGCGACCCTGGAATGCCCGCCACCATCAAGGGCGGTGCGCGCCAAAGCCATGCCGAAATCATACATTTTCTGTTTGAACAGGGTGGCATCCATCATGCGTGCCCGGACATCGGCGGCAATCGCCTCCCAGACGCGCGGTGCGAGCAGAACGAAGTTCGGTCCGATCTCGCGAAGATCGGCCATCATCGTTTCCTGTTCTTCAACGAAATTGACGATCTGGCGGCTGATCAGCGACTGACCAACGACATAAACCTGTTCCATGATCCATGGCAGCGGCAGAACCGAAACATAATTATCCCCCGGATATTTCGGGTCGGCCCGCAGATAGGCGGCACAATGATCAAGGAAATCCCCGGCATTCAGCATCGCCATTTTCGGCTTGGACGTCGTACCCGATGTCGTGCACAGGATCGCGCATTCATCACCGCGCGTATCGGCCACCATCCCGTCATAGGCACCGGGGTCTTTTGCCTCGATCTCGCGGCCAAGTTCATAAAGCTTTTCGATATCCATCAGGCGCGGATCTTCGTATTTCCGCATCCCGCGCGGATCGCAATAAACAATGTGTTCAACCGTCGGAATCTGATCGGCCAGTTCCAGAAGCTTGTCGCACTGTTCCTCGTCCTCGGCGATCAGAACCCGCGCACCGGAATAGGTGATCAGATAAGCGACTTCTTCATGAAGACTGTCCTGATACAGGCCGACCGACATCGCACGCAGCGCATGGGCGGCGATTTCACCCCATACCCATTCCGGGCGGTTTTCGCCGATAATGCCGATCACATCGCCGGGCGTGATGCCCATATCGCGCAGACCAAGCGCCATGCATTTGACGCGGTCGTTGTAATCTTTCCACGTGAATTCCTGCCAGATGCCGAATTCCTTTTCGCGCATGGCAATTTCGTCGCCCCAGTGGCGCGCGTTATACGCCAGCACCTTCGGGAAGGTATCAAGTGCCTGCACATTTGCGTAATCGGGGGTATTGCTGCTCATGTTCAGGCCACCTGCTCGTCTTCGTCGGTTGCGTCATCGTCTTCGCCGAGATAGGCCTTTTTGACATGCTTGTTGGCCATGACTTCTTCGGGCAGGCCAGCGGCAATCTTGCGACCGAAATCAAGAACCATGACCCGGTTGGAGATATCCATCACCACCCCCATGTCATGTTCGATCATGACAACCGTCATGCCCCATTCTTCATTGAGGTCGATGATAAAACGCGCCATGTCCTCTTTTTCTTCAAGGTTCATGCCCGCCATCGGTTCATCCAGCAAGATCAGATCGGGGCGCAACGCCACCGCTCGCGCCAGTTCGACACGCTTGCGCAAACCATAGGAAAGCGTCCCCGCGGTTGCCTTGCGGATATGGGAAATTTCAAGGAAGTCGATCACATCCTCGCAGAAACGCCGATGTTCAAGCTCTTCCTTCTGCGCGCCGGAAAACCAGTAAAGCGGCCCGGTAAAGCAGTTATTCTTCAGCAGATGGTGCCGCCCGACCATGATGTTATCCAACACCGTCATGTGGCCGAAAAGGGCCAGGTTCTGGAATGTACGCCCGATGCCAAGTTCGGCCCGGTCATTGGGCTTGAGCCCTGTGACATCCTGCCCCTTGAAGGACACTGACCCGGTGGTTGGCTGATACCGACCCGAAATGCAGTTCAGCATCGATGTCTTGCCAGCCCCGTTCGGACCAATGATTGAAAACAGCTCGCCGGGCTGGACGGAAAAGCTGACGTCGCTCAGCGCGCGCACGCCGCCAAATACGAGCGACACGTCGCTGATCTGCAAGATGGGACCCTGTGACGTCATAACGTCGCTTATCCTCCCTGACTTGGGCCGCAGGCATCCTTGTGTCCGGTTGACCGGATCGAAGGCGGATACCCCGTGCCTCTTGTTCAGTTTCCCTGATGATGTGCCGGTTTTTATTTGCACCGGACCTTACGGAAACCGGGCTTGACACATTTAATACGTATTTAAGTACCAATTTCAGCAAATGACGTCAACGTGTTGCACAGCAACGGATTGACACTTTTCACAAATTCGCGCTGCACAATTTTTGCGTTCTGGTCTGATGAATGCATTTCCATCTATAATTCCGTAAGGTCATCGCGGCACAACCCGCAAATGGAAAACCTTGAAATTATTGCAATGCACCATCCATGTGCCTATTCGCATTGCACCACGTGCATTCCGGCAAACCCCGAAATTGCCCCCTTGCGCAATCAGGCGGCAACCCGATTCGTTGCCGTTCGGACAGGTTTCTCCCCTTATTGGACAGGTCGCCTCCTACATTCGAGTCTTTCCAAACTGGGCGATGATCCCGTGGACTCGCAGATGATGTCCGGATGGATTTACGGTGTTTTTCACCGGAATCAGATGACTCCTGATTGCCATTACGCCCTGCCCGTTCACCAATTCATTGTTATCGCAATGATTTCAAGAATGACCCTTTTGCGGGTCTGGACTTTCAGGGGGAATTGTGGTGTAACCCCGTGGCACATACATATGTAGCCGTGACCCGCGTCACGAGATACAGATAGCCCACCGCTCGGCGCTCCGACGGTCGGGGTGTCTTGTCACGACAAGCCCTTTAACCACCTTGAGGAGGGTCTGATGTCCATTTGTGGCAAAGACAACCTGCAAACGCGCCGCACGCTGAAAGTCGGGGATAAATCCTACGACTATTACAGCCTTAAAGTTGCTTCCGAAAAAATCGGCGACGTTTCTAAACTTCCGTTTACGCTGAAGGTCGTTCTGGAAAACCTTCTGCGCTACGAAGACGATTTCACTGTCAAAACCGACGATGTCAAAGCTGTTGTCGATTGGCTCAAATCCCGTTCGAGCTCGCACGAGATCAACTATCGTCCGGCCCGCGTCCTGATGCAGGACTTCACCGGCGTTCCTGCCGTTGTTGACCTTGCCGCGATGCGCGATGCCGTCGTCAAAATGGGTGGCGACGCCCAGAAGGTGAACCCGCTTTCACCTGTTGACCTCGTCATTGACCACTCGGTCATGATCGACTTCTTTGGCACCGACGACGCACTCGACAAAAACATGGAAGTCGAGTTCGAACGTAACGGCGAACGCTACGAGTTCCTGCGCTGGGGCCAGAATGCGTTCAACAATTTCCGCATCGTTCCGCCGGGGGCAGGCATCTGCCACCAGGTGAACGTCGAACATCTCGCCAAGGTCGTCTGGACTGGCAAGGATGATAACGGCAAAACCGTTGCCTACCCGGATACGCTGGTTGGTACCGATTCCCACACCACCATGGTCAACGGCCTTGCCGTTCTGGGCTGGGGTGTTGGCGGTCTCGAAGCCGAAGCAGCCATGCTCGGCCAGCCGATCTCTATGCTGATCCCCGAAGTCGTCGGTTTCAAACTGACCGGCTCGATGAAAGAAGGCATCACCGCAACCGACCTCGTGCTGCGCGTCGTTCAGATGCTCCGCGAGAAGGGCGTTGTTGGCAAGTTCGTCGAATTCTATGGCGACGCACTTGACCATATGAGCCTGCCGGATCGTGCGACCATCGGTAACATGGCACCGGAATATGGTGCGACCTGTGGCTTCTTCCCGATTGACGATGAAACGCTGAACTATATGCGTAACACTGGTCGTTCCGAAGAACAGATCGCACTGGTCGAAGCATATGCCAAAGAACAGGGCATGTGGCGCGACCCGAGCTTCGAAGCCGAATATACCTCGACCCTTGAACTCGACATCTCGACCGTTGAACCGGCACTGTCCGGTCCGAAACGTCCGCAGGACCGCGTTCTGCTGAAAGATGCCGTTTCAAGCTTCACCAAAACCTTTGCCGACATGGCACCGGGTGTTGATGCGGATCGTTCTGTTCCGGTTTCGAACGAAAACTTCGCAATGAAAGACGGTAACGTCGTTATTGCCGCCATCACGTCCTGCACCAACACCTCAAACCCGAGCGTGCTGATCGCAGCCGGCCTGCTGGCGAAAAAAGCGGTTGAACTGGGCCTTAAAAGCAAACCGTGGGTAAAAACCTCGCTTGCACCGGGCTCGCTGGTTGTTGCCGACTATCTCGAAAAAGCCGGTCTTCAGACCTATCTCGACAAGCTTGGCTTTAACGTTGCCGGTTTCGGTTGCACCACCTGTATCGGGAACTCCGGTCCGCTGGCCGACCCGATCATCGAGGCAATTGACGGCAACGACATGCTCGTGACCGCCGTTCTGTCGGGCAACCGTAACTTCGAAGGTCGTATCAGCCCGCAGGTCAAGGCAAACTATCTTGCCTCCCCGCCGCTGGTTGTTGCCTATGCCCTTGCCGGTAACCTGAAGGTCGATCTGAACAAAGACCCGATCGGCACCGACAAAGATGGCAAAGACGTCTTCATGAAAGACATCTGGCCGACCAACAAGGAAATCGCGGACACCATCGCGTCCTCGATCTCGGCTTCGATGTACAAAGATCGTTATGACAACATCTTTGCCGGCCCGAAACCGTGGCAGGAAATCGAAGTCACCGAAGGCGAAACCTTCGAATGGGATGGCAAATCGACCTACGTCCAGAACCCGCCCTACTTCGTCAATATGGCGAAAGAACCGGGTGCGTTCTCGGAAGTTCATGGTGCACGTCCGCTCCTGATCCTTGCTGACTCCGTGACCACCGACCATATTTCCCCGGCCGGTTCGATCAAGGAAGAAAGCCCGGCAGGTGAATACCTCAAGGCGCACGGCGTTGCGGTTCGCGACTTCAACTCCTATGGCGCACGCCGCGGGAACCACGAAGTCATGATGCGCGGCACCTTTGCCAACATCCGTATCCGCAACGAAATGGCACCGGGCACCGAAGGCGGTGTTTCGGTTCATTACCCGTCTGGCGAACAGGGCTGGGTCTATGATGTTGCCATGCGTTACCAGTCTGAGGGCACCCCGCTGGTTGTCATCGCGGGTAAGGAATACGGCACCGGTTCGTCCCGTGACTGGGCAGCCAAAGGCACCAACCTGCTTGGCGTCAAAGCTGTTCTGGCCGAAAGCTTCGAACGTATCCACCGCACCAACCTGGTCTGCATGGGCGTCCTGCCGTTGCAGTTCAAGAATGGTGAAGGTCGTGCGACTTACAAGCTTGACGGCACCGAAGTCTTCGACGTTCTGGGTATCGGCAACGGTATCAACCCGATGCAGGACGTTACGGTTCGTATCACGCGCAAGGATGGCTCCACCGAAGAGGTCATCGCCACCTGCCGTATCGATACCGAAAACGAAGTCCTCTACTACCAGAACGGCGGCATTCTGCAGTTCGTTCTGCGTAACATGATGAAAGCTGCCTGATTTCGCCTGAAATCAGAAGCTTGCTGAATGCGAAACACCCCCGTCTGTCAAGGACGGGGGTGTTTTTGCAGAAACCCGCACCTTTAAATTGCGCCAAATCCAAACCACATCTATCCATTGATTTATAACAAGTCAGCCGTCCCGACGATTTGATAGGGATGAGGCTAGAGCAATAATGCCCGCAAACCGGGTGCCAGACAGGATTTGGACATCAACAGGTTATCATGACGCGCCCCAGTTTTTCGGATGGCAAGACCACCCACCTGACCGTAGGTACGATTTCCCCCGGCATCGTGTTGCGTTGCGGGCCGGAAACCGCGATTGGTCAGGCCATCGACATGATGCGCGAAGCCAATTGCAGCTCCATCATCGTGACACAGGATCACCTGCCGATCGGAATCTGGACGGAAAAGGATTGCCTTTCCCTGCCCGCCGACTGCGAAGCCACCCTGAACGAGCCGATATCGAAATGGATGTCGGCCCCGGTTCACAGCATATCGGTCCATGCCACGCCCGAAGCCGCCATCATCCGTATGCGCGAACGCCATGTCCGTCATCTGGTCAGCGTGGACGCGGAAAACCGCCTTGCCGGGATCATCAGCCAGTCTGACCTGATCCGCCAACAGGGCAGTTGGCGCAAACTGGGCGATGGGGATGTCGGGGCCGCCATCCGCCGCACGACAATCTTTGTCGATGGCGATATCCCGATGTCGGAACTGCGCGCGCGCATGCATGATGCCAAATGCGATTGTGCGATTGTCTATGATCCGTCGGTCGCGACCGACCCGGTTTCGATGCTTGAGCACACCGGGATCATTACCGAACGCGATATCCTGCGCAATCTGGCCAATGGCGATCACGCAACACCGGCCATCGAAATTGCCAGCCGCCCGCTGCGTGTCATTTCCTCCAAGTCCAGCCTGAACAACGCCCGCGACACGATGCTGGCCCAACATATCCGCCATCTTGCGGTCATTGATGAAACCGGCAATGTCATCGGTGTTCTGTCATTCGCCGATCTGCTGGAATTCATCGAACAGGATTACTTCGCCCATCTCAGGTCCGTGATGGAAGGCCGCGACGTCGAACTGACCAAGGCGCGCCGGTCGCTGTTTCTGGCAGACAAGATCATTGAAACATCACCTGACGGGATCATGGTCTGTGCCGCCGATGGCACGATCGAACTGGTCAATCCGGCCTTCACCCGGGTCACGGGTTACAACGCATCGGACGTGATCGGCAAAAACCCCAATATCCTGCAATCGGGTCGTCAGTCTCCCGAATTTTACACCTCGATGTGGCGCGATATCCAACAGCACGGCAAATGGGAAGGCGAAATCTGGAACCGCCGCAAATCCGGCGAAATTTATCCCGAATGGCTGTCAATCATCGCGATCCGTGATGCCGATGGCCAGATCAGCCAGTATGCCTCGATCTTTACCGACATCAGCGAACGCAAGAAAAACCGCGAAGACATTCTGCGGCTTGCCCATATTGACGAACTGACCGGCTATCCCAATCGCCGCCGGTTCCTTGAACTGCTTGCACATGGCATCGGCGAGTCCCGCCGCAAGGGAACCCGCCTGACGATCCTGCTGCTCGATATCGATAATTTCCAGCGGGTGAACAATACACTGGGACACAGTGACGGTGACGACGTTCTGGTCGAAGTTGCGCGTCGCCTGCATCGCCGTCTGGATCAGGGGGGTGTTCTGGCGCGCGTTGGTGCGGATGAATATGCCATTCTGCTTTCGGGGGGGACTTCCGCCGATGATGATGCCGCACTGGCCGATGATCTTTTAAAAGCGTTAAACCAACCGCACCTGACCAGCAAGGGACAGGAAATCTATATTTCGGCCAGCATCGGCATCGCATCCTTCCCGCACGACGCCAACGATACCGCCAATCTTTTGCGCAATGCCGAAATTGCGATGATGCATTCCAAGGAACAGGGCCGAAACCGCTTCAGCCGCTATAACCGCGCCAGTCATTCACGCAGCGACGCCGACCTTGCCCTTGAAAGTGCCCTGCGTCAGGCGCTGGATCGCGATGAATTTCATCTGGTCTATCAACCACAATTCGAAGCCCGCACCGGCAACCTGCACGGGGTCGAAGCCCTTTTGCGCTGGAACCATCCGCAACGGGGGGCGATACCCCCATCGGTCTTTGTTCCGGTAGCCGAGGAAATGGGCGTGATCGGCGAACTGGGGCGCTGGGTATTGCGTCACGCCTGCCGTCAGTCGGTCGCATGGCGTGAAAAGGGCCTGCACAACGTCACGATGGCGGTGAATGTCTCGGTCCAGCAATTCTATGGCACCATCGATCTTGCCGAACAGATCAGAACCATTCTGGTCGAAAAGGGCATGGCGGCAGACCGGCTGGAGATCGAAATCACCGAAAGCCTGTTCATGCAGAATATCGAAGAAATGCGCGCCAACATGCAGCGCATTCGCGATCTGGGTGTCAAAATCGCACTTGATGATTTTGGCACCGGCTTTTCCAGTCTCAGCTACCTGCGCAAGCTGCCGTTTGACACGATCAAGATGGACCGCAGTTTTGTCGACGACATCAATCAGGGACGCGAAGGCAGTGCTCTTGCGATCACCATCCTGAACATGGCGCAGAACCTGCACAAAAAATGCGTCGCGGAAGGTGTCGAAACCAACGCGCAGCTCAAACTGCTGCGCGATGCCGGATGCGATTACATACAGGGATACCTTCTGGGCAAACCAATGTGCGCTGATGAAATCCTCACCCTGTCTCAGCAAAGACCGGCCGAAGCCTCCTGATCCGGTTTGATCCCCAGCAAAAAGGGCGGGGGAAATTCCCCGCCCTTCGCATGTCGTCTGCTGTGAGAAAAGCGGCCTAAAGCACGCCAAGTCCCTTCAGCAGAATGAAGGCAATCGCAAGCGGTGCGATGAACTTCACGATAATGCCCCAGCCATTGATCCAGAACGGCACCACGCCATTATGGGCAGCAATATCTTCCTTGGCCTTGCCCCAGACAACCCAGCCGACAAACAGCGAGATGAACAGGCCACCAATCGGCAGCAGCAATTTCGAGCTGACATAATCCATCAGATCAAAGAAGCCGAGGCCAAAGATCTTGAACTCGCCCATGAGCCCCATCGACAGCGAGGACGGAATCCCCAGCAGGAAGATGATCAAACCCACCGTGATCGATGCCCATTTGCGGCTGATGCCACGGTCATCAACGAAATAGGCGACAACCACCTCAAGGATCGAAACCGCCGATGTCAGTGCCGCAATGCCCAGCAACAGGAAGAACATGAACGCAAAGACCGATCCCATCGGCATATGCGCAAACACCGCCGGCAGGGTAATAAAGGTCAGGCCCGGACCGGCACTCGGATCAAAGCCAAATGCAAACACGGCCGGCAGGATCAGAAGACCGGCCATGACCGCAACTGCCGTATCAAGCAGCGTCACCCAACCAGCCGAACTTGCGATATTTTCCTTTTTGCTCAGATACGAACCATAGGTAATCATCGCCCCCATCCCAAGCGAGAGCGAGAAGAACGCCTGCGAAAGCGCTTCCGATACCGTTGCCCATGTCACTTTGGAAAAGTCCGGCGACAGCAGGAAGGCAATGCCTTCACCCGCACCGGGCAGGGTCACGGAACGCACGATAAGCACCAGCAACAACGCAAACAGGGCCGGCATCAAAATCTTTGACGCACGTTCAATACCCGAACCAACACCCGCCAGAACAACAAAGACCGTCAACGCCATGAAAATCGCATGATAGATCAGTGGCGAAACCGGATCGGCAATGAACCCGCCAAAGATGCTGCCCAATGCGGCCGGATCTTCAATCGCCAGCGCCCCGGTGATCGATTTGACCATGTAGGAAATCGTCCAGCCGGCAACAACGCTGTAAAATGACAGGATGATAAAGGCAGCCGCAACACCACAAAGCCCCACCAGCGGCCATGCACCGCCCTTGAGCTTTGCAAACGCGCCAATGGCGTTCTTTGCCGTCATCCGGCCAATGACCATTTCAGCCAGCATGACCGACAGGCCAATGGTAAAGACCAGCGCCAGATAAATCAGCAAGAAGGCGCCACCGCCATTCTCGCCCGCCATATAGGGAAACTTCCAGATGTTGCCCAGCCCCACGGCCGACCCGGCAGCCGCCAGGATAAAGCCGAGGCGTGAACCCCAATGCTCTCGTTTAATCATTGCCTGCAAACCTTTCTTGGACCGGCATCCACGGAAAATCGCTCCCGCCGCAGTGCCTGTTCCTCATTTTTCTGTATAAACGCAAAGGTGATTTCACCTCACGCATTCCGTGAAGACCTGTTGCCCCCTTTCGGAATTGACCGGAGCTAATAACACCAATCTTCCGAAATCTCCTGTCTAAATTCCCGGATTTCACGCAAAAATCGGTCGTTTCGGCGCAAACGGACCTTTCAACGCCTTGTGATTGGTGGTTGATACGCATTTTGGGGCATCATCAGGTCATGAAACAGCTTCGCCCCCTTATCATCATGCTTGCAACCGCGTTTTTGGGTAGTTTTTCGACCGCATATGCAGCCGAATCCACTTCACCCCGCGCCGTGATCGAGCTTTACACATCCGAAGGATGCAATTCCTGCCCCCCGGCGGATCGCGTCCTCTACGAATTAAATCAGGAACGTAGCGACCTTCTTGCCCTGTCGTTTCATGTCGATTACTGGAACTATCTGGGCTGGGAAGATCCGTTTTCCAGTGCGGCCAATACCGAACGGCAACGCGACTATGCTGGTCGCATGCGTGAACGCTATGTCTACACCCCGCAGGTCGTGATCAATGGCGATCAGGTCGTGCGCGCCACCGACAAAGGCCGAATCGTCACCACCAGCAATGAAACGACCCCGCTTCGGGAATGGGCGGAACTGGCCCTGCAATCGGATAACCGTGCCACGCCCGCCAATGGCAAATTGAAACTTGGCATGGTCAATACCCCACCTGCCGGGCAGTCCTATCAGCTTTGGCTGATCGGGTTTGATCGCGAACAGGCACGCGATGTGCGGTCTGGCGAAAATGCCGGGCGGCGTCTGGTTCATGCCAATGTCGTGCGCGAAATGATCGATCTTGGGCAGTGGGACGGGCAGCAGCGCGAACTTGATTTCGCCCTCAACCAGCCTTGCGACGGTGGTGTCGCGGTCCTTGTTCAGGAAGGCCGCGGCGGGCCGGTTCGAAGTGCCTCGGTCATCCGCTTCTGATCTGCTATCGCTTTGCCCGCGCCGCAGCCGATTTTTGATCGCTGCGGCGTTTCGTGTCTTTTTGGATTGATTTGAAACAATGTCATCACATCCAATGTCGGATAAAGCATGATTAATAACGTCGGACGCGTTATAGAAAAACGCATATCCGGCATGAATTCCGACAGTCAAACGAGTTAGATGACAGTTTTTACCGGTTCTGATCTGACCTGTCTGCGTGGCGAACGTCTGGTTTTTGGCGATCTTTCCTTTAGCGCCAATACCGGCGATGCCGTGATGCTGCGCGGTCGCAATGGTGCAGGAAAATCAAGCCTTTTGCGCCTGATGGCGGGCCTAATGGCCCCGCGCCACGGCACGATCCGCTGGCAGGGTGACGATATCGCCAATGATAAAATCGCCCATCGCGCGCGCCTGCATTACCTTGGTCATCAGGACGCGATCAAACCGGTCCTGACCGTTCGCGATAATCTGCGCCTGTGGGCCGAACTGCGCGGCATTTCCGATATCGATGCCGAAATCGATCAGGCGCTTCGCGCCTTTGATATTCATCACCTTGGCAAGACCGCCGGGCGATATCTTTCAAGTGGTCAAAAACGCCGCACCGCCCTTGCCCGTATCCTGTTGGGCCAAAGCGACCTTTGGCTGCTCGATGAACCGACCGTCGGTCTGGATCGCGAAAGCTGTGCCGAACTGGCGCGTCTGATCGCCGAATTCCGGGCCAAAGGCGGCATCGTGATTTATTCCACTCATGTCGATCTGGATATCGCGGCACCGATCATCCTTGATCTTGATCCGTTTGCCATCCCGATGATGGAATGGCTGATCGAACATGATGATGAAGATGCCAACCAACATCTCTCACTCGACATGGATCAAGGCAGAACGACGGAGGCCGCGATATGAATGCCTTTGTCGCCATCCTGCGTCGTGATTTGCGATTGGCCCTGCGTCAGGGCGCGGATTCCGTGATGGTGGTTGCCTTCTTTATCGTAACCACCACCCTGTTTCCGTTCGGTGTCGGCCCCGAAGCCAATATTCTGGCGCGCATTGCATCGGGTGTGATCTGGGTCTCGGCCCTGCTGGCGGCCATGCTGTCGCTCGAACGTGTCTTTCAGACCGATTACGAGGATGGCACGCTGGAATTGCTGACCCTGTCGCCTGCACCGCTGGAATTGCTGGTTCTGGGCAAGGTGTGCGCACATTGGCTGACGACCGGCCTGCCGCTGATTATTGCGGCACCCGTGATGGCCGTGATGCTCAATATGGATCAGGATGGCTTTGGCACCCTGATGATCGCCATGCTGATCGGCACACCGGCACTCAGTCTGATCGGGGCGATTGGTGCGGCACTGATTTTGGGGGCACGGCGCGGCGGTGTTCTGGTGTCATTGCTGGTCCTGCCACTATATATACCGGTACTGATTTTCGGTGCCGGTGCGGTCGAGGCCGCATTGCTTGGCATTTCCGCCCAGGCACAGTTACAGATCATGGGGGCGATCCTGTTACTGTCTTTGGCTGCCGCCCCGTTTGCCACGGCCCACGCCATCCGGCAGGCCGTGGAATAATTTAAAACAGACGACCTTCGGCGGCATCGCCGCAAACGGACGAGAGAAAATGCATCGTTTCGCCAAACCAAGCGTGTTTCTGAAACTGACCGGGGCCATGATGCCCTGGGTGGTCGCGCTGACCGTCATTCTGACCGCCGCCGGGCTTTATCTGGCCCTGATCGGATCGCCGGTTGACTATCAGCAGGGCAACACCGTCCGCATCATGTATATCCACGTGCCCGCGGCATGGATGGGCCTGTTCTGTTATGTCGGCATGGCTCTTTGCGGGGCCATGAGCCTGATCTGGAAACATCCGCTTGCCGATATCTGCGCGCGCGCCACCGCCCCGGTTGGCGCAACATTCACCGCCCTTACGCTTATTACCGGGTCGCTTTGGGGCGAACCGATGTGGGGAACATGGTGGGTGTGGGATGCGCGTCTGACCTCGATGCTGATCCTGCTGTTCCTCTATCTTGGCTATATCGCGCTTGTGAATGCCTTTGACGATCCCGAACGCGGATCAAAGGCCGGATCGGCCCTGGCACTGGTGGGCGCGATCAATGTGCCGATCGTCAAATTTTCCGTGGACTGGTGGAATACCCTGCATCAACCGGCATCGGTTGCCCGCATGGGCGGGCCCACCATCGATCCCAGCATGCTCGCCCCGCTTCTGATCATGGCCTTTGCCTTCACCGGTTATTATTTCATCGTTCTGGTCCTGCGCGTTCGCCTTGAACTCAATCAGCGGCGCATCCGTGCGCTTCAACTCAGCGGCCTGTTTGACGAACGCCCCGTTGCCAGCGGCGATCATGACGAACTCGCCTATGATCAGGGTCACAACGCCGGAGCCAGCAAATGAACGAATTCTTCTCAATGGGCGGCTATGGCAGCTATATCTGGGCCAGTTATGGTCTCGCAGCCCTTGCGATGATCATTCTTCTGGTCATGACCCTGCGCGGCCTTCGTCAGAGCCAGACCGAACTTGATCAGCTTGAAACTGTTCTGAAAGCCCGCCGTCCCAGACGGACCCGCACAACAGACCAGTCCCCGACTTCCTGAGCCCAAGCCTTCCTGAGCGGAGAATATCAAAGTGTCTCTTTCACGTGCCAAATCCCGCAAACGTCAACGCATGTATATCGTCATGGCTGCCCTTCTGGCGGTCGGGGCGGCGGCTGCCTTGGCACTTACGGCATTTGAAGATTCGGTTGTGTTCTTCTTCAGCCCGACCGAAATCGCCGAAAAATCGCCGATTGACCCCGATCAGCGCCTGCGCGTCGGCGGCCTCGTCGAAGAAGGATCGCTTAAAAAACTCGGCGGCGGTGAAACCGTCACCTTTATCGTCACCGACATGGCAAATGCGGTCACCATTTCCTATACCGGCATCCTTCCCGACCTGTTCCGTGAAGGTCAGGGGGTCGTCGCCGAGGGCCATATGGGTTCCGAGGGCCAGTTCATCGCATCCGAAGTTCTGGCCAAGCATGATGAAAACTACATGCCGCCCGAGGTGGCTGACTCATTGAAAAAAAGCGGTTATTGGGAAGAAATCGAAGCCCGCAACGCCGAACAGATGCGTAATTAAGCCACATTCTGCCATCATAAAAACCTCATATTGAAGCCATCAAAGCGGCATTAAACTGGGTGGATGCCTTGCTATTTGACAGCAGGGGCTGAGTGGTGTTCGTTTAGTGAACACCACATATCGGGGAAATCTGAAGAACGCATGATCGCAGAGTTTGGACATTTTGCCCTTATCCTGATTCTTGCATTGGGAACCTGTCAGGCCGTCCTGTTCTGTCCGGCCCTGTTTCGCGCAAGCTATCGCGCGCTCGGCCCGACACCGACAATGACACCGGCAATTTCTGGCGGAACCTTGCCAGATGAACTGACCGGCAATATCCGAACTTCCGAAAATGTCGGTTTCGGTGTCTGGCCCCTGCCCTTTGCCATGTGCGTTCTGGCAATCATTGCCGAAGCCGCCCTGATCCATTCCTTTATTGTCAGTGATTTTACCCTGCCCGTGGTGGCCGATTACAGTCATTCATCTACCCCGATGATTTACCGTATCGGTGCCTCCGTCATCTCCGATAGCGGTGCCATGCTGTTCTGGGTTGCGACCAGCACACTGGCGACACTAATGTTTGCCCTGCAAAGCGTGGCGCGCGGTGTTACCGAACAGGATCGTGTCGCCCTTGGTATCCTTGGCATCATTGTCGCCCTGCTGGCCGCCGCAACCCTTATTGATGCCGATCCCTTTATCCGGTCTGTCATGGCGCCCCTTGATGGCCGCGGCCTTGACCCGGAATTGCAGGACATTGCCGGTATGGCCCGCGGGCCGATCCTTTATGCCGGCCTTGCCGGATTATCGGTGATTTTCGCGGTAACCTTTGCCGCACTGCCCGGTGCGAAGCTTGACCGAGCATGGTCGGAACAACTGCGCCCGTGGACAATGATTGCCTGGACATTGCTGGGCGGGGCGATTGCCATCAACGCTTACCGGGCTTATACCGAACAGGCATGGGGTAACTGGTGGTACTGGGATACATCCGAAAATGCATTATTGCTACCGTGGCTGTTGACCACGGCATTCCTGCATTGTCGGGCCGTTCTTGAAAAAACCGAAACCCTGAAACCCTGGACGGCTCTTTTGGCGCTGTCGGCCTTTGCTGCCGGCTGGTTCGGGACATTCCTCGTACGCTCCGATCTATTGGGTCCGTTGCCAACCGCCCTGCTCAGCAGCGGCGACGCTGTTGCCCTTCTGGTTGCCTTCTGCGTTCTGTTTGGCGGGGCCTATTTCATGTTCTGGCGCTGTGCGACCGACATGATCGATGACAAGGACTTCTCGCTGGTATCGCGCGAAAGCGGCATGTTCCTCAACAGTGTGATGCTCTCGGTTGCGGCGGCCACTGTCCTGATCGGCACCATTTATCCGCTGTTCCTGCGCTGGCTGGGCGGCGATATCATCACGGTTGGCCCACCGTTCTTTGTTCAGGCCCTGATCCCGATCGGTTTGCCGCTTCTGTTTCTGATGGGCTTTGCCCCGACGCTGCGCTGGCGCAAGGACGGGGCATGGCAGATCGGGCGGCGAATGAAGCTGGCCGCCATGATGTCGCTGATCGTGATCCTGTTTGTCTGGATGCGCTTTATCGATGCGTCCCCGCTGCCATTGCTGGGTATCGGTCTTGCGGCCTGGGTCTTTACCGCCGCCCTTGGTGATCTTTGGGAGCGCCTGTGGCGTCAACCCGACCACGGCGAAGGCAAATACCGCAATCTCCAGCTTCTTGGCCCCCGCTATCTCAGCATGACCTTTGCCCATATCGGGATCGCCATCCTGATCGCCGGGGGATCGGCCAGTGCCATATGGGAACAGCAGATATCGCTTTCGGCGCGTACCGGCCAAAGCATTCAGATCGGCCCCTATAACCTGCAATACGAAGGTGTGGCGCTGCTTCCCGGTGAAAACTTCGCCACCCGCAAGGCGACCTTCATCATCTATCGCAACGCCCAGCCAGTCGCCGAACTGTTCCCCGAAGTCCGCTATTATCCGATCCGCGGCATCGAAACCAAGGAAGCCGATATCTGGCATGGACGCGATGGGGATTTGCATGTTTCCGTTGGCGAACGGGCCGAAGATGGCGGGCGTGTCGTGACCGTCCGGTTCCTGCCAATGATGCCCTGGGTTTGGGGCGGAATGTTACTGATGCTGATCGGCGGTGCCATCAGCATCTGTACGCGCATTGTCCTGCGCTATAAGAAAAACGGAGTTCCCGCTTCATGAGATTCTGGATCGCAGTCATCCCGCTGGTACTCTTTGCTGCTCTTGCCGGTGTCTTTCTGACGAATATTGGTAAAGATACATCTGTTGTGCCGTCGGCCTTGCTGGGTAAACCGGCACCCGATTTCCAGTTGCCCCCATTGCCAGGCCGTGACCGCGGATTGTCACGTGCCGATATTTCAAAAGGCGAGGTATCGGTTCTGAACGTGTTCGCCAGCTGGTGCATTCCATGTCGTGCAGAACATCCGCTCATCAAGCGCCTCGCGCGTGAGGCTGACGTTCCGGTTTATGGCCTGAACTACAAGGAAAAAGACCCGCAGGACGGTGTCAACTGGCTTGATGAACTTGGCGATCCCTATGCAGCGGTCGGGATGGATTTATCCGGGCGTACCGGGATTGATTTCGGGGTCTATGGCGTGCCGGAAACCTTTATCATCGATGGCACCGGTCAGATCCGTTACAAACATGTCGGGCCAATCTCAAATCAGGTTCTTGAAGAAGTCTTGCTGCCAAAGATTGCGGAGTTAAAAGGATGATCCGTCGAAATTATTCACTGTTCGCGGCCTTTGTCATTCTGCTGGGCCTGCACGCGGCCCCGGCTCTTGCGGTCAATCCGGACGAGATGCTGTCCAATCCCAAACTTGAAGAACGCGCGCGCGACATCAGTCAGGGCTTGCGCTGTCTGGTCTGTCAAAACCAGTCGATTGACGATTCCGATGCCGATCTGGCGCGTGATCTGCGCATTCTGGTGCGCGAACGTCTGGTTGCGGGCGACACCAACGAGGAAGTCGTTGATTACATCGTCGAACGCTATGGCGATTATGTTCTGCTGAACCCGCCGCTGAAACCCGAAACCTACATCCTGTGGATCAGCCCGGCCGTTCTGGCATTTCTGGCCCTGATTGCGGTGATCGCCTTTTACCGCCGCAAACAGCGCGAAGACGGTGCGGGCCCGAAATCGCTTTCCAATCAGGAACAGAAGCGGCTTGATGAAATCCTTGGCACGTCACAGGATCGCTCGTAACGATGCAGTCTGACCGCCCTGCATATAGCATTCTCCCCGCACGAGGTTCCCTGTGATCTGGCTTGGCCTTGTCATACTTGCCGCGTTTGGCGGACTTGCGATCTATGCCAGCCTGCCGCGTCGTGCTGCGGGGGTGGATAAAGGCCCGAATGGCAGCCGCACCTTTGGCCCGATGGCGCGGATCGGCTTTTCGACCCTGCCCGTGATTGCCGCAGTTATTTTGTATAGTGCGATCGGCATGCCACAAATTCCGTCGCGCCCCTATTCCGAACGGGCGGGCGAACGCAATCTTGCCGCCGCTGCGGCTGCGGCAACCGACATGACCGATCCCGACTTTCAGACCGATCAGCAAATCCGCCGTCTGCTCAGCCAGATCGTCCTGTCGCTCGAAGCCAATCCCCGCAATTTGCAGGGCTGGGTCGTTCTGGCGCGCGGGTCATTGCGTCTGGGCGATATCGAGCGGGCAGTTGCCGCCTTTGCACGTGCCTATGCGCTTTCCGGTCATAATCCGTTACTCGCCATCGAATATGCCGATACACGCATTACCGCCCAACAAGGCCAGATTGACAAGGTGTCACGCGATCTGATCCTGCATGCGCTTGGCCAGATGCCAAATCATCAGCTCAGCCGCTATTACTATGGCATGATGCTAAAACAGCAGGACAAGTATCAGCAGGCCCTGAATGTCTTTACCGATCTCTATCGTGACATTCCAAAGGACGATCCGCTCAGTGGCGCCACCGAGGCGGAAATACAATTGCTGAACGCAGAAATCGCCGACGCAACACAGGCCGAACCGAACTAGGCCAGAGTCCTGCCCTTGATGCCCTTCGCTATTGCGTAATCAGGGGACAACCGGTTCTGGTTGCCAGTTCCGGATCACATTTCGGGTCGGTACAGATCATGTCGAACTGCTCCAGCTTGGCAAACAGCATCGGCTTGATGACATTGAACTTTGTTGAATCGACAACAAGGATTTTGTTGGCCGCGGTCTCAAGAACCGCCTGTTTGATATCCACTTCATGCGGGTTGGAACAACTGACACCCCGGCTGATATTCACCCCGCCCGCCGACATGAAGGCCGTATTGATATTCAGGTTCAGAATGGCATTCACGCTGTTGCTATCGGCAAAGGATGCCGAAGACGCGTGATACATCCCGCCCAGCATGATGACCCGAAGGCCCGGCTTTTTGCACAGGATTTCGGCAACATTGATCGAATAGCAGATCGCCGTGATATCCCGATTTTCTGGTAACGCATTGGCGAGGTAGGGAATGGTCGTCCCGCAATCAAGAAATATGGTATCGCCCGGTTTGACATAACGCGCGGCAATCTGACAGGCTGTGCGCTTGAGATCGGTATGCGAACCGCGTTCACGGTCCAAGATGTATCCAAGGCCACCGGCTGCTGGCGACTTGAGCGTGATGTACCCCCCCATATATGTGAAAATATTTTCACAATTGGCGACATCACGGCGGACCGTCATTTCCGAAACGCCCAGCAGATCGGCGGCATCTTTCAACCGAATGACATTGCTGACCTCCAGATTGCGGGTCAGGGCTTCTATCCGGTCCTGCGATTTGATCGACATTCAGACTCCGTTCACTGCCGATATACTGGCTGACAGGCCGCAGATACATCTGAAATGATGTCGGCAACTACTCAGCACAACCATAAATTTCATCCCAAAACCCCTGATTATAGCGAGACGGGCAGCAACTCAATCAAGTTCTGTTCTGATATGTTTTTGGCTTGACCGGATGTTAACCCGATGACAGGATCATTTCAATAAATGTTAAAAATTTAACAAAACGGCGATGGCAACCCGTTATCGTCGAGGGAAACGTTACATGTCGAATGCTCCACTTCCCGCCGTTGCAGGCGATCTTGCCGCTTATATTGATCACACCCTTCTGGCGGCGGACGCCACCCCCGACCAGATTGTCTCGCTGTGCGCCGATGCGCGAAAACACGCTTTCAAGGCGGTCTGTGTCAATCCGATCTATATCCCGCTCGTCGTGCGCGAACTGGCCGATACCAATGTTCTGGCATGCTCGGTGGTGTGTTTCCCGTTCGGGGCAGATCCGGTTTCCGCCAAGGTTTCCGAAACCCGCTGGGTGGTTGAACAGGGTGCTCGCGAAGTCGATATGGTCATCGCCCTTGGCCTGCTCAAAGCTGGCGATACCGATGCCGTTCGCGCCGATATTGCCGCAGTAAAAGAAGCCTGCGGTGATGCCACCCTCAAGGTCATCATCGAAACAGCCCTGCTCACCGACGAACAGAAAGTCCTTGCCTGCGAACTGTCCAAACAGGCCGGCGCCGATTTCGTCAAAACCTCGACCGGTTTCGCCGGCGGCGGTGCCACTGCCGAAGACATCGCCCTGATGCGCAAAACCGTTGGCCCGGATATCGGGGTCAAGGCGTCGGGCGGGGTTCGCACCACCGAAGACGCATTCAAGATGATTGCAGCCGGGGCATCGCGCATCGGTGCCAGCGCCAGCATTCGGATTATCGGTCAGTAAACGGTGCCGGTGGCCGCATCCCGGCCACCGGAAAATTGCTGTTTTCAGAACGAACCGCATGAAAAGCCTTGGCTTTCATGCCAATAAGACGCAGAAAACTGCCAGCTAAAAAACGATTTCAATTTGGAGGTAACAATGAACAAGCTTCTTTCATCGCTTGTCGTCGCCGGTTCCCTGCTTGCAGGTGCGGCCCATGCAGACGAAGCGGTCAAAACGCCGGACATCATTTCGAAATTCACATCCGAAACCACCGGCAAGGAATATTCCATCGCCACCGTGGTCAAGGTTGACGGTATCGCATGGTTTGACCGTATGCGCGAAGGTGTCGAACAGTTCGGCGCAGACACCGGTCACGATACCTGGATGGTCGGACCGAGTGCCGCAGACGCTGCCGCACAGGTGCAGCTGATTGAGAACCTGATCGCACAGGGCGTTGATGCCATCAACATCGTGCCGTTCTCGGTCGAAGCCGTCGAACCGGTTCTGAAAAAGGCCCGTGACCGCGGTATCATCGTGATCGCCCACGAAGCATCAAACCTGAAAAACGCCGACTACATCCTCGAAGCGTTTGATAACAAGGCATATGGCGCGAAGCTGATGGAAGTCCTCGGGACCTCCATGGGTGGCAAGGGTAAATATGCCGCCACCGTCGGCAGCCTGACCTCCAAATCCCAGAATGAATGGATCGACGGTGCCGTCGAATACCAGAAAGAACATTTCCCGGACATGGAACTGGCGACCGAGCGTCTCGAAACCTATGACGACGCCAACACCGACTACACCAAACTCAAAGAAACCCTGACCACCTACCCGGACCTTCAGGGTATCGTTGGCGGCCCGATGCCAACCTCGGCAGGTGCCGGTCGTCTGATCGCCGAACGCGGTCTTCAGGGTAAACTGCACTTCGCAGGTACCGGTCTGGTGTCGGTTGCCGGTGAATATCTGGCAAATGGCGACATCGAATACATCCAGTTCTGGGACCCGGCGGTTGCTGGCTATGCCATGAACATGCTGGCCATTATGGCACTGGATGGCAAAGGCGACCAGATCAAGGCTGGTCTTGACCTTGGCCTTCCGGGTTACACCAATCTCAGCACCCCGGAAGGCAGCAATGCCAACCTGGTTTATGGCCAGGGCTGGGTCGGTGTGACCAAGGAAAACATGGACAAGTATAACTTCTGATTTCATCCTTTGGTGAAGGCGTCCATTAAGGACGCCTTCATTTTATTATGAGATCAGGCCCTTTGTTTCACGTTGACGGGCTTGTCATGTCTGAAAATTTCATTGAATTGCGAAACGTCCGGAAAGAATTTGCCGGCGTTGTTGCGCTTAAGGATCTTTCGCTGACGATCCGAAAAGGCGAAATCCACTGTCTTGCCGGTGAAAACGGTTCGGGCAAATCGACCCTGATCAAGATCATGTCGGGCGTTTATCAACCGACCTCCGGTGAACTCTATATCGACGGCAACAGGGTCGAGAACCTCTCTCCCATGGCGTCCATCGAACATGGGGTTCAGGTGATTTATCAGGACTTCTCCCTGTTCGGGAACCTGACAGTGGCCGAAAACCTTGCCATGAATGTGCAGCTTCGCGAACAGCGCCACATGCTGAACTGGCGTAAGGTCCGCGAGATTGCCAAAGAAGCGGTCAAACGTCTCGGGGTCGATCTTGACCTTGATACCGATGTCGAAAAACTGTCCACGGCGGGCAAGCAGCTTGTCGCGATTGCCCGTGCGCTGATGTCTGACGCCCGTCTGATCATCATGGACGAACCGACAACCGCCCTGACCGGCAAGGAAATCGAAACGCTTTTTCGCATCGTCAAGGATATCCAGTCGCGCGGAATTGCCATTTTGTTTGTCAGTCACAAAATGCGCGAAATGCTGGAAATCAGCGAACATATCACCGTCATTCGTAACGGCCAGAAAGTGGCCGACGGCCCGACCGGCGATTTTGACGAAGCCCTGATCACCCGTCACATGACCGGGTCTGATATCATTTCCGAACCCTATATCTGGGACCAGCAGAAATATGGTTCGATGCCGCCGCGCATTGAAACCAAAAACCTGACCCACGGAAACGATCTCGACAACATTAACCTCGCGATCAAACCGGGCGAGATTGTCGGTGTTTCCGGCCTGCTTGGATCGGGTCGTACCGAACTTGCCCTGTCCCTGTTTGGCATGATGCCCGGCTACAGCGGCACCATTTCGATCAACGGCGCGCAAACCGTGCTCGATACGCCGCAAAAGGCGATCCGGGCCGGGGTTGCCTATGTTCCCGAAGACCGTCTCAGCGAAGGACTGTTTTTAACCCAGGGCATTGATCGCAACATGCTTGCGACCAGTTACGAAAAACTGGCCCCCGGCCTGCTGATTGATCAGAACAAGGCCGAAGAATGGGTTGAAGCCATGATCCGCGACATGCAGATCGCAACCCCCACCGGCAAAAAGCTGGTCAAGGAACTCTCTGGCGGCAACCAGCAACGTGTGGTGATTGCCCGCTGGCTTCTGACCAATGCCAAATTCCTGATCCTGAACGGCCCGACCGTCGGGGTGGATGTCGGATCGAAGGCGGAAATTCACCGGATCATTCGCGAACTGGCCCAGAAAGAAGGGCTGGCCGTGCTGATGATTTCCGACGACGTGCCGGAACTGGTCCATAACTGTAACCGTATTGTCCTGATGCATCGCGGAGCCTTTGTCGAGGAAATGGCATCTGCCGATACCTCCGAAGACCAGATCAGCGACAAGCTCAAGAATTTAACGTAAGGAAAAACTCGATGGCCTGGTTTCATAAATCAGAGGTGGTCATCGCGGGCATTCTTGTGCTTGCCATGATCCTGATCGGGCTGGTCAACCCCGCCTTCTGGAGCCTGGACAACATGTTCAGTCTTCTGCGCAGCAACGTGATCATCGGCATCATGGCGCTTGGCGTTTTGCTGGTGATGATTTCCGGCGGGATTGATGTTTCGTTCCCGGCCTTTGCTGTTGCTGCGATGTATCTGACCATCAAGGGCATGCTGTATTTCAATTATGACGGTGTTGTCCTGCCCTTCGTTGCCGCGGCGACGATGGGGGCGCTGTTTGGCTGCCTGAATGCGTTCTTTGTTTATAAATTCCGCATGATCCCGCTGATCGTGACCTTGGGTACGGGCAGCATGGTGCGCGGGTTCCTGCTGGGTGTTGTTGGCACCAGCATGATCAATATCAACAAAATGCCCGATGCCCTGATTGATTTCGGAAAATCCGATATCATCAGCATGGTCAAACCCGATGGCACGACCTACGGCCTGACCGCGATGGTTGCTGTCTATGTCGTTCTGGCCGTGGCCCTGCATATTGTGCTGCGTTATACAATGATCGGCCGCGGGGTTTATGCCATGGGCGGCGATCCCGAAGCCGCCAGCCGCGTTGGCTTCAACATCCGCAAGATCACCTTCTTCATCTATTGTGTGGCCGGGGCCTTGGCCGGGTTTGCCGGCCTCCTGCACAGCGGCATGATCTGGCTTGCCAACCCGCGCGATTTTGTCGGTCTTGAACTGGACGTCATCGCAGCTGTGGTTCTGGGCGGTGCTTCCATCTTTGGGGGGCGCGGTTCCGTTCTGGGAACCATGCTGGGTGTGTTCATGCTGGTGATGGTGAAAAACAGCCTGATCATCATGAAGATCGACACGACGTGGCAGCGCGTTGTTGTCGGCGTCATCATTGTAATTGCCACCGCCATTACGGCATGGCGTGACCGCCGTGCGAATGCGTGAGGGGGCCGATATGAAACGTGAACTCGATTTCCGCAACCTTCTGAACAAGGACAACAACATCGTTCAGCTGATCGCCATGACGATCCTGATCTTTGTTGTCATGACCGCCCTTAGCCCGGATAAATTCCTGCGCTATTACAATTTTGAATCCATCACCTACACCTTCCCGGAACTGGGCCTTCTGTCGATTGCGATGATGATTGCCATGCTGACCGGCGGCATTGACCTTTCAGTGATCGGCATTGCCAACCTGTCGGGGATCTTTGCCGGGGTGATGTTCAAGAAATTCGCCACCGATGCCGGTGTTGCCGATACCGGTTTTGGCATCGTTCTGCTGGGCGGTGTGGTCGCCCTTGGCACCGGGCTTGTTGCCGGAGCTTTGAATGGTCTGTTGATTACCCGGTTAAAAATCACGCCCATTCTGGCCACCCTTGGCACCGGGCAGGTCTTTACCGGCCTTGCCATTGTCATGACCGGCGGTCCGGCAATTGTCGGCTTCCCCGAAGCCTGGGCCTTTATCGGCAATGGCAAGATCTTTGGTCTGGCAACGCCGTTTGTCCTGTTCGTGGTTCTGGCCTGCCTGATCGCCTTCATGCTGCGCCGCACGACCTTTGGCATCAATCTGATGCTGATCGGTACCAACCCGAAGGCCGCCCTGTTTGCCGGTCTGAAACGCGAAAAGATGGTCCTGCTCAGCTACATGCTGACCGGGGTGATGGCGTCCATCGCCGGAATCATTCTGTCGGGGCGCACCAATGCGGCAAAGTCGGATTACGGCACATCCTATCTGCTTCAGGCGGTTCTGATTGCGGTTCTGGGCGGCACCAACCCGGCCGGTGGCCGTGGCACGGTGCTCGGTGTGTCGATCGCGGTTGCGGCCCTGATGCTGCTGTCAAGCGGCTTCCAGATTCTGCGGTTTTCCAACCATCTGATCGATTTTATCTGGGGCGTGTTCCTTCTACTGGTGATTGCGCTCAACGCCTATAAAAACCGTTCGCGTTAAACGAGGTGGCTCCATGACTGCGTCAACCAAGGTTAACCTGCGCAAAACCTTCTTCGGCAACGCCGAACATGTCATCGCATCGCATGGTGGCATGTCGGCCAGCCTGTTTCGCTATGAAACCGGCATCGAAGCAGTCCGGCTGAAAAACGAACGCGGCTATCTGGTCATTCTGCCCTTCATGGGGCAGATGATCTGGGATGCGGTGTTTGATGGCGTGGATCTGACCATGGAAAACATGTTCAGCATGCCGCGCCCGGCCAACGTCATTGTCGAAACCTATGGCTGTTTTGCGTTCCATTCGGGGCTGCTGACCAATGGCTGCCCCGGTCCGACGGATACCCATCCGCTGCATGGTGAAATGCCCTGTGCGGAAATGGACAGTGCCGCCATTGAATTTGGCCATGACGACGGTGCCTTTATGGCGATCAGTGGCACCCGCGAATATGTTATGGGCTTCGGGGCCCATTACATGGCGCGGCCTCGTGTGGTTCTGCGCCCGGATGCGACGCTTTTCGATATTCAGATGAATGTCGAAAACCTGTCGGGTGCGGCAATGGACCTGATGTATATGTGCCACGTCAATTTCGCGTTCTGTGACGGCGCACAAATCATCCAGCCCGCCGGCTTCACGCCGACCGACACCATCGTTCGCACCGAAGTCCCGGCCCATGTGCCGCGCAACCCGGATTACGATGCGTTTCTTGAAACGCTGGCACAAAATCCGGCGGCGATGGAAACCCTCGACGAACCGCATCGCTATGACCCCGAACAGGTGTTTTACATCCGCAACGCCAAAACCGATGCGCATGGCAACACCGCCTGTATGATGCGCCGCGTCGAAGGCGATGCGTTTCACATTGCCTATAACACCAATGATTTTCCCAAAACGGTCCGCTGGATACTGGCAAATCAGGATCAGAAGGTCGCGGCTTTTGCCCTGCCATCCACCTGCGAACCCGAAGGCTTCAACGCCGAAAAAGCCAAGGGACATGTCATTTCCCTGCGATCTGGCGAAAGCCGCCATTTCTCGGTACGGCTGGGCTATATGACGCAGGCCGAAAGTGACACGGCCGAACAGGCGATCCGTTCGCTGTAAATCAGGAGAATGAATATGGCAGGCAAAATTGCCATTGTCGGAAGCAACATGGTCGATCTGATCACCTATACGGATCGTATGCCGTTGCCCGGCGAAACCATCGAAGCACCACGTTTCGAAATGGGATGTGGCGGCAAGGGCGCCAATCAGGCCATCGCAGCTGCACGTCTTGGCGCCGATGTCATGATGGTCACCAAGGTCGGCGACGATATCTTTGCTGACAACACCATCCGCAATTTCGAAACATCGGGCATTGATACCCGCTTTGTCGAACGGGTACCGGGCACCTCAAGCGGCGTCGCCCCGATCTTTGTCGAACCGTCAGGCGAAAACTGCATCCTGATTGTCAAAGGGGCCAATGCACAACTGTCCCCGGCCGATGTCGACCGTGCTGCCGATGCGCTCAAGGAATGCGACCTGATTTTGATGCAGCTCGAAATTCCGCTGGAAACGGTGTATCACACTGTCGCCTTTGGTGCCGAACATGGCATTGAAACGCTGGTTAATCCGGCCCCGGCCCCGGCTGACCTCGACAGCACCAAAATCGAAAAGGCCACCTTCCTCGTCCCGAACCAGACGGAACTTGCAACGATTTCGGGTATGGCCGTGAATTCACTGGCCGATGCCGAAGCCGCCGCAAGAAGCCTGATTTCCCGTGGCGTCAAAACCGTGATCGTCACCTTGGGCGGTGATGGGGCGCTTCTGATCAATGGGAACGATGCGGCAGTTCACATTGATCCGGTATCGGTCAAACCGGTTGATACGACCGGCGCTGGCGATGCCTTTATCGGCAGCTTTGCGCGCTACTATGCCGAAAACCGTGACGTCAAAGCCGCCCTTGAAATGGCCGTGCGGTATGCGGCTGACAGCATCACCCGTCCGGGTACCCAGAAATCATATGCAACCGTGCAGGATTTCGAAAAGTTCTGCCAATCGCTGTAATCAGGTCTGATCTTCGGACAACAAAAACGGGTGCAGTTATCTGCGCCCGTTTTTTTATGTGGTCTTTAGCCTGCCGAACGACGTGCTCTAGGAACCAATCAGATACAGCACACCCAGCAAAGCCGCGACAATCAGAATGAAAGTTCCCGCGACCGCCACAAATCGCATCACCGGATGCAGTTTTGCAAGTTCCGTGGTTTCATCGCTCTGTGATTTATGGCCGCCTGCTTCGCGTTCCTTGTGGAACCGGCGAAGCGCCTCATCGCCACTCATCGGTGGCATCTGCATCCGGTCGAGAACCGTTCCCTGATCACGACGATCAGATGCCGGTTCACCATTGCGATGGTTGTTTGCGGTCATTAGTTTCAGCGTTCGGCGGTCAGGCCGTCATCACCAGCACCAAGGTCCTGCGACTGGTAAACCGGCCACTTCCCCGCAGCAAGACGATCAAGCGACGGGCTGTCCTGTCCCAGACGCGAACGATACATCCAAAGGTTCGCCATCACACGCTCGATAAACAGGCGCGTTTCACGCGACGGAATGCTTTCGATGAAATAAAGCGGATCTTCGTTATCCTTCAGCGCCTTCTGCCAGCGCCCCAGATTGCCGATCCCGCCATTATAAGCCGCCATCAACTGCAAGAAGCCGTTATCGACCCCGTTCTGCCCCAGAAGATGATCGACATATTTCTGACCCAGCGACAGGTTGACTTCCGGCTCGTACAGTTCCGCACGCTTTTCACCGCGATAACGGGTATTGCCGATATAGCTTGCGGTTGCAGGCATCAGCTGCATCAAACCACGCGCCCCGGCGTGGCTCCGCGCCTCGGCATTGAAGCCGGATTCCTGACGCATCAACGCATAAATCAGCGCCCGGTCGACTTCATAACCGCCTTCCGGTGCCCATGGCGGAATCGGATAAAGCGCATTGACGATGACCTCGCCGGTTTTCTGCGCGATATAACCGCCAAGCCGCATGGTCAGCGACGCAAAATTCGCACTATCGGCAAGCGCCAGGGCCGCACGGCGCAGCTTGGCATCGTCGCTGGCTGCAGCCTTGCGCAATTCCTGTTCGGCCTCTTCACGCCTGTCGATCTGGATCAGGGCAAGGGCACGACGGCCATGCGGATCCAGTTTCAGCTTGTTGGCGCGATTTTCATCAAGCGCCAGACTGTCCCAGTCAAACACGTCATCCCGGCCAAGCGACCGCAACGCCAGAAGCCCATAAAACGACCGCGGATATTCCGCGGCCTTCTGCAACAATTTGTCGGCTTCAACAAAACGCCCGGCGGCCAGATCAATACGTGCCGCCCAGAACGCCCCGGCCGACCGCGTCCAGCTTGACGCATAGTCGTTCTTGGTCAGGGCCTCAAAATGGTCATGCGCCTGATCCATCTTGCCCAGCCGCCAAGCCGTCAGACCCGCCGTCCAATGCGCCTGCGGCAGGTATTTCCCCGACCGCTTTGCGGCTTCGGCGGCATGGCGCAAAGCCAGATCGGGCTTGCCGAAATAATAATATCCCGACGCAATTGATGTTCTGGATTCGTCAAGCTCATAGGCATCAAACAGGCGTTTGGTTTCCAGTGCCTCAAGAACCTCAAGCGCGCCTGTCGGCCAACCGCCGCCGATCCGCTGGCGAATGCGGCGTTTCAGAACCGAAACGCGCGAACGCTGTGCCGATGAAAGACTTTTGGTCGATTTATGGTGATAAGGACGGATGTCTTCGTAATCATATCCGGCACCGTTGACATACCCGCCCACCGGCTTTTTCGGATAGCTGGCACTGCCGCGGCGCTGCAAGGCCAGTTTATAGATGGTCGGCGCTTCGGGCAGATCGGCATAAAGTGCCAGCCAGTCCTTCAATTCCTTGTAGCGCGACCGATACGCCGTCGGATGCAGATAACGCTGCGCCAGAACATGGCCCATCAGCAGGTCATCGGTCAGACGCGAAATCAGGTTGTCCGCATCCTTCCAGCGGCCCTGCTCCTGCACGGCAAAAATCTGTTCGTAAAGTTCCGCATCACGCTTGGACAGCACAGTCGGTGTTTTGACCGAGCCCGCATCATCACTGGCCGCAGGCGCACTAAGGGCTGCCTGTTCCTTGGTCGCCTGAGCGTCCGTTACAGGCAGCGCCAATGCAATGGCGCCCAATGCGGTAATGAAAACGGTGCGCCGAAATGCCGATATGGCACGCGGCAGGCTTGTTTGTAGTGCTTCGATCAAAACCAGTCTTTCCCCTACGAGACTCCGGCAAAGCCGTGTTTGTATCCCGAAGCAGTTTCTCGTCGCAACCTGTAGAGTGCGGTGTCCCCCCGCATTTCGCCGATATATATACCAGCAAAAGCCGGCACCGCGAAATCATTTATCCAAAATCAACCACTTGGCGGGATATCGCCCGCGATGCATATCGGCCATGCATCGCGCCTTTCCAAAGGGGGTTACGATAATTTCTGTGCAACCGCGCGCAAATCGCGCCACGCCAGCCGCTTCTGTTCGGGTGTCCGAAGCAGATAGGCCGGATGGAACATCGCCGTCACATCGGCGACACTGGACGCACCCAGTGTCATTTCCTTCCACGTGCCGCGCAACCGGGTAATGCCGCGATCCTCTTCCATCAGGGTCTTGGCCGAACTGCCGCCAAGGCAGACCACAACCTTTGGCCCGATCAGTTCAAGATGACGGCGGACAAACGGCTCGCACACCGCGATTTCGGCGGTGGTCGGCTGCCGGTTTCCCGGCGGGCGCCAGGGCAGGATATTGGTGATATAGACTTCTTCGCGCGCAAAGCCGATGGACCGCAACATCGCATCAAGCAACTTGCCGCTCGGTCCGACAAAGGGCTCGCCCTGCCGGTCCTCTTCCGCACCCGGTGCTTCACCCACCAGCACCAGCCGTGCTTCCGGGTTCCCCACGCCAAAGACGGTATTGCTAGCCGATTTCTTAAGCGCGCAGCCTTCGAACTTTTCGACCGCTTCCTTAAGATCGGCCAGATTTGTTGCCGCCGCGGCAAGATCACGGGCCGATTGCCGGGCTTCGTGTGGCGTATCGGATAACAGGAACCCCGCCCCCGGCGCCATGGGCGCCGGGGGTGTCATCGCACCTGTACCACCGGCGGGCCGGGGCATCGCCGGGCGGGCGGCCCCGCCACCATTGGGCGGCAATGCTGCACGGCCGGGCTGACCTGCCTGTCGGCTCAGACTTTCGGACGCCTTGAAACGGTCCAGCGGCTCGTCGGCAATCGCTTCGTCCGCGCCCATTTCAAACTGCCAGATCAATGCCTGCAGCGGGTCCAGGTTATTTACATCAAAATCTGTAATTGGTTTGCTCATCTACACAGGAACGGTGTATGTTGCGGCGCACTCTTTGGAATGGCGCATGGATTTCAATCGACTTTAACGATTTTGGGCCACTTGCACCATATACAAACGTGACTTTAATCGGTACACCTATACCGATTAACCAATGAATGCGAGAAATCAGGGCTTGGGCGAGACTCTGATCGGTGAATACCGGCTTGTGACCCATACGGACGGAAACAGTCCGAAACGGTCGGCAGCCAAAGGAGAGAGGCCATATGGAACGCGAATCCATGGAATTTGACGTGGTTGTCGTCGGTGCCGGTGTATCCGGTCTGTCGGCTGCCATTCGACTGATGCAACTCGCCCAGGAACATGAAAAAGAAATCACCGTCTGTGTGGTGGAAAAAGGTTCCGAAGTCGGCGCGCATACGCTTTCGGGTGCGGTGATGGAACCGCGTTCGATGAACGAACTTTTCCCCGACTGGAAAGAACGCGGCGCACCGCTGAATGTCCCCGCTGGCAAGGACGAGTTCCTGATGCTGAGCGAAACCGGCGGTATCAAGCTCCCCACCCCACCGCAGATGCATAACAAGGGCAACTATATCGTCAGCCTCGGCAATGTGTGCCGCTGGCTTGGCGAACAGGCCGAAGCCATGGGGATCGAAGTTTATCCCGGCTTTGCTGCCGCCGAAGTCCTGTTTAACGAGGACGGTTCGGTCAAGGGGATCGCGACCGGCGATATGGGTATCCAACGCGATGGCACGCCCGGCCCGAACCACGAACCGGGCATGGAACTGCATGCGAAATACACCTTCTTTGCCGAAGGCTGCCGTGGCTCGCTGTCCGAACAGCTGATCAAAAAGTTTGATCTGCGCAAAAATTCCGATCCGCAAACCTATGGCATCGGGATCAAGGAACTCTGGGAAGTTGACCCCGAAGTTCACGAAGAAGGCAAAATCACCCATACCACCGGCTGGCCGCTTGATAAAAACACCTATGGCGGGTCGTTCCTGTATCACCTTGACAACAATCAGGTGGTGGTCGGCTTCGTGATCGGGCTTGATTACGAAAACCCGCATCTGAGCCCGTTTGACGAATTCCAGCGTTTCAAAACCCACCCGAAAGTCCGCAAGATTTTCGAAAAGGGCCGCCGCATTTCTTACGGCGCGCGCGCGCTGAACGAAGGCGGGTTCCAGTCGATCCCCGATCTGGTCTTCCCCGGTGGCTGTCTGATCGGCTGTTCGGCCGGTTTCATGAATGTGCCGAAAATCAAGGGTTCACACACCGCGATGAAGACCGGCATGCTCGCCGCCGAAGCCGCGTTCGAGGCGCTAAGTGCCGAAACACCGCCCGCTTCGATGGAAAGCTACCCGGAAAAGCTTAAAAACAGCTGGGTCTATCCCGAACTGCACAAGGTGCGCAACATCCGCCCAAGCTTCGCCAAATGGGGCTTCTGGGGCGGCATGGCCTATAGTGCGGTTGATACCTATCTGTTCGGTGGCAAGGCCCCCTGGACCTTCAAGAACCATGAGGACCATGCCTGCCTGAAACCGGCTGCCGACATGCCGAAAATCGACTATCCGAAACCGGATGGCAAAATCAGCTTCGACAAGCTGTCGTCGGTGTTCCTGTCAAACACCAACCACAGCGAAGATCAGCCGATCCATCTGACGCTCAAGGATGCCAGCGTGCCGGTGAACGTCAACCTTGCGGTCTATGACGGGCCCGAAGCCCGCTTCTGCCCGGCTGGCGTTTACGAATTTGTCGCGGACGAGGACAAAGGCGGCAAACGTCTGCAGATCAACGCGCAGAACTGCGTGCATTGCAAGACATGCGACATCAAGGACCCGACCCAGAACATCGTCTGGGTGGTGCCCGAAGGGGGCGGCGGCCCGAACTATCCCAATATGTAATGCATAAAAAAAGGGCCGCATGAAGCGGCCCTTTTTCGTGATCCTGATGATCGATATGCGCCCTATTCCGGCGCATAGCCAAATGCGGCGGGCGGATTGGCCGCCGTTTCGGTCCAGACACTTTTAGGCTGCATATATTCCATCAACCCTTCCTTGCCGCTGGATCGGCCATAGCCACTGGCACCAAACCCGCCAAAGGGCGACATGACATTGATCGTCTTGTAACTGTTGATCCAGAACGTCCCGGCACGCACATTGGCCGCCACCCGGTGCGCCCGGTCAACCGATTGCGTCCACACCGCCCCGGCCAGACCAAACTTGCTGTCATTGGCAATCGCAACCGCCTCTGCCTCATCATCAAACGGGATGACGGAAACCACCGGGCCAAAGATTTCCTCGCGCGCAATCGCCATGTCATTGCGCACATTGCCCAACACCGTCGGACGCAGGAAATAACCTTCCTCACACCCTTCCGGGCGAACGCCGCCTGCCAGCAGTTCCGCGCCTTCTTTCTGACCCGCCGCAACCAATCGGCGCACGGTCTGATATTGCGCGTCATTGTTGATCGGGCCGATCTGGGTTGCGCTATCCATCGGATCACCGACCGGAATGCGATTGGCCCCATCGACCAGCATATCAAGGAACCGGTCCATCACATTTCGCTGCACCAGAAGACGCGATCCCGCGACACAGCTTTGCCCCGCGCCGCTAAAGATCGCGGCCTGCGCACCCAAGACCGCGCGCTTAAGGTCCGCATCTCCAAACACGATATTGGCCGATTTCCCGCCAAGCTCCAAAACACAGGGTACAATGTTCTGGGCCGCCTGAGCGGCGATAATCGCCCCCGTGCGCGGCGACCCGACAAACACCACCTTGCGCGTCACGTCATGGGTGGTCGCCGCCACCCCGGTCGTGGCGCCAAGCCCGGTCAGAACCGTAATCACCCCATCGGGCAAACCGGCCTTTTTCGATAAAACCCCAAGTGCCAGCGAGGTCAAAGGCGTCATTTCGGACGGCTTCAGAACCGCCGCATTGCCGGTGCAAAGGGCCGGGGCCAACTGCCATCCGGCGGTAAAGATCGGTGCATTCCACGGCGTAATCTGTGTCACCACGCCATACGGTTCGGGACGGGTATAGTTCAGATGGCTGGTCGGGACCGGGATCACATCACCATGCAGCTTGTCGGCCCAACCGGCGTAATATTCAAACATCTCCGCGACTTTAAGGACTTCAACCTTGGTATCGCGGATCGGCTTGCCTGCCGTCACGGTTTCCAGCAACGCAAGCTGATCAAGGTGATCACGCACCTGTTGCCCGATCCGCCACATGATCCGGCCACGTTCAGCCGCCGTCATGCCCCACCAGACTTTCTGTCCGGCACTGGCCGCCTGCATCGCCGCATCAACAACGTCCGCCCCGGCATCCTTAAGCGTCAAAAACGCCTTGCCGGTTGCCGGGTCGATCAGGTCGAACATATCACCGCGCCCGGGCATCATCGCCCCATTGACCCAGCTTCCGATCTCATCGCTGCCAAAAAACGGCGCCAACGCCTTGTGATAGTCACGCGCCATCATTTTGCTATCGCTGCTCATGATTTGGCTCCTTTGTGGGCTGGGTCGCATTCGGTGATACGGTTGAAATCGGCATTGTCAGACAGCAGTTCCTCGCTCGCCGCCCAGATCTGCCCCGCCAGTTCCGAAACCGGCATCGCAACACTCTTTTCCTTGGCCAGCGCCATGGCAAGGCGCACGTCCTTTCGCATCAATCCCATGGTAAAACCGCTGTCAAAGGCCCCATTCATCACCCATTTCGGATAATTGACCTCGCTGATCGCACTGCGACCCGATCCGGCATTCAGGGCCGCAATCAGGTTTTCGGTGGTTACCCCCGCCGCAGTACCAAGCCGCACCGCCTCGCTCATGGTCAGAAGGTGGCTTGCCACCAGCATGTTATTGACGATCTTGACCGCATGGCCCGCCCCCACCGGCCCGACATGGGTGATCTTCCCGCCCAGCGAATTCAGGACCGGCATCGCACGCGCCACATCGGCATCCCCGCCGCCGACCATCATGGTCAGATTGCCGCTATTGGCACCGGCCGGTCCGCCGCTGACCGGCGCATCAATCAGGATATGCCCCTGCATGCGCAGCGCCGCATCAAGTTCGCGGGTCACATCGGGCTCGGACGTGGTGGTATCAATCACCAATCGCGGATCGATATCACGTCCGCCAAGGCCCTCATCACCGCCAAGAACCTTGCGCACATGGTTTGCCGTCGGCAATGACAGGATGATCGTCGGGCACGCCTCAAACAATTCGGACAGTCCGGCGACAATCGTCACCCCCGATGCGGCGGCCTTGGCCTGGCATTCCATCGAAACATCAAACCCGATGACCGAAAAACCATCCCGCAACAGGGTGCGCGCCATGCCCAGCCCCATATTGCCAAGACCAACGACACCAATGGTGCCGGTTTCTGGATTACTCACGATATTTGCCTCTTTGCTTTCAGACAGCCGGGCGCAGCCGGTCAAGGCACGCGCCTTCCCGTCACGGCACCGATGCGGTCCGATGTGATTTTTTGATTTTGCCCCCGAACTTTCCGGTGGATATCGGGCGAACTCAAGATCAATTGCCGGAACATGTTGTTGCCGAAACAGCAACACATGTGGTCTGATTAGGTGATCAGGCACACCGCCCGAAACATCGACCACCATTGTCATGCAGTAACATCATGAAGATCGACGACAAGCCGCTGCGTTATTTCCTTGCCGTGTTCGAGGCCGGATCCATCCGCACCGCGGCCGAAAATCTGCGCATTGCCCCATCCGCAATCAGCCGCCAGATCGCCGCCCTCGAAGCCCATCTTGAAACGCTTCTGATGGAACGCACCAAACGCGGCATCATTTTCACGGAATCGGGCCATATGGTTGCCGCCCATGCCAGACGGCGCTTTGAAATGGACGAAGCCTTTTCGGTCGATCTGGCGGCTGCGCGCGGTGCCATCGCCGGAACCGTCCGCATTGCGACCGGCGAGGGATTTGTGGTCGATCTGGTCAATCACGTTGTCCGCCCGCTTCGCGATGAATTCCCCGATATCCGCCTTGAAATCGACGTCGCGGGTACTGAAAAAATCACCCACGGCATCCTGCGCGATGATTACGATATGGGGCTTGTATTCAACCCGCCGCGCAATCCCGATCTGGAACTACTGGCCGAGGATCACGCACCGCTTTGCGCCCTTGTCCCGCCGGGATTTGATCTGGCGAAAAAGGAAAGCTGCACGCTTTCCGATACGCTGAATTACCCGGCGGCCTTGCTTAACCCGCATTTTGGCGTTGCCAAACTTCTGGCCAATGTCGATCAGGGCAACCGGCTGGCCCGTGATGCGTTCCTGACCGCCGATTCGATCAATGTCGCGGTGCATTTCGTGCTGTCAGGCGGCGGCATCACCTTTCTTCCGGCCTTTGCCGTATCCCGACAATTACGCAGGGGCGAGGTCGTCGCGATCCCGATGACCGACCCTTTTCTCGCCCGTGTTCCATCCCATCTTCTGGTGCGCAAGGGACGCCCGAAAACCGCCGCTGTTCGGGCGGTTACCGGCATGATCCGCGACCGGATGGAGGCCTTCGGCTCCGCCTGGTATCCCGAAGAACACGCATAGCATCAAGGTACCTGTTGCCGTTCTGGCAACACAAGCATCCCAAAATGGCACTTGCTCCACCCCGGTCGAGTTTTCATTGTCGGACAAAATCCCCGGCGCCAAAAATGGCAGAATTGTGAAATCTGCCAATGCCGGGATACCGCAGGGATGATGCAACAGTTCTGGCCTTTTTTGACCGTGGCCATGGTTGCGTCGAACACGCCACGTCAAGGAGACTGGGAAATGAACGCGCTTCGGGGACAATTGGAGCTCTGGCGGCTCCACCTCGCCGTTATCGTACTCGGCGCCATCGCCGAACTGATCGGCATTCAGAAAATTCCGTTGGGCATCGGCGCGATCCTGCTGCTGCCGCTGCTTTATGCCTTCGTCATGGCGGCATTGATGAACCCGAATGTCATGCCGAAATTCGGAAAATTCATCCGCCAGAAGGAAGTCGCCGCCGCATCGCCGCTGATCGTGATCGCGATCATGCCGTTCATTGCGAAATTCGGCACCACCATCGGCCCGGCAATCGAAACCATTATCGCAGCCGGCCCGGCCCTTCTGTTGCAGGAACTGGGCAATCTCGGCACCATCGTTCTGGCCTTCCCGCTTGCGGTCTGGGGCCTGAAAATGGGCCGCGAGGCGATTGGCGCAACCTTCTCGATTGCACGTGAACCCAACCTTGCGATCATTGCCGACCGCTATACCCTCAAAAGCCCCGAGGGCACGGGTGTGATGGGCGTTTACGTGATTGGCACCCTGTTTGGCACCTTCATCTTTGCCATTCTGGCGTCCCTTTTCGCCAGTGCGGATATCTTTGATCCGCGCGCCCTTGCCATGGCATGTGGCATCGGCAGTGGCTCGATGATGGCGGCCTGCACCGGCGCGCTGACCGAAGTCATTCCATCCATGAAGGACGAAATCCTTGCCCTTGCCGGGGCCAGCAACCTTCTGACCTATGCGACCGGGCTTTATGCCGGGCTGTTCATCGCCCTTCCGATTGTTGAAAAACTCTATAACGCGACCGCTGGCAAAAACGATATCGCCACCGCAAACAAGAAGGAGGCCTGATCATGTCCGAGAACGCAATTGCAATGGAACGTACCCGTCCGAACATTGATCTGACAGATCACGCCGTCACCCTTGTCATTGTCTGTCTTGTCGGGCTGGTGATGAATACCGTCGGTCCGGCCATCCCGCTTGCCGATGGTTTTGTCGGCATGGTGGTGATTTATCTGATCACCATGGTCGGCCTGCTTCTGACCCGCTTTGCACCTTTCTATCTGCCAAGCGTCGCATGGATTTCGCTGGTCGGTATCCTCGCGACCTTGCCCTGGACCCCGGGTTCGGAATGGATCGTCGAACAGGCCAAATCGGTCAACTTCCTGGCCCTTGCCACCCCGGCCCTTGCCTATGCCGGCTTTGCGATTGCCAAAAAGGAAATCGAGGTCGCCAAGCATTCCGGCTGGAAACTGGCACTGGTTGCCTGCCTTGTCTTCCTTGGCACCTATGCCGGTTCGGTTCTGGTGGCCGAACTGATCCTGCGCCTGCAAGGCGCCTGATCAGACACCATATGAACGGGGGCGATCGCGTCCCCGTTTATCGCGGGGCTCCGATGCCCACGATAAGACCCCCGCTTTTGATATGACACACGACAGAGTATGCAGATGACAGTCTCCGCTTCCTCCCTTCATCCTCGTGCCACCCAACTCGTTGATGAATTTACGGCCTGGCGACATCATCTGCATGCTCACCCCGAAACCGCGTTCGAGGAAAAGCTGACCAGCGCCTTTGTCGCGGAAAAGCTTCAATCCTTCGGGCTGGACGTCAAGACCGGCATCGCCAAAACCGGCGTGGTCGCCACCCTTCAGGGCAAAGGTGGACCCGGTAAACGCATTGGCCTTCGCGCCGACATGGATGCGCTTGATATCCACGAAACCACCAATCTGCCCTATGCCTCGAAACATCCCGGCAAGATGCATGCCTGTGGTCATGATGGCCATATGACCATGCTACTCGGTGCGGCCAAAATCCTCGCCGAAAATCCTGATTTCACCGGTACGGTCGATTTCATCTTTCAGCCTGCCGAGGAAAACGAAGGCGGCGGGCGTGAAATGGTCGAAGAAGGCCTGTTTGACAGCCACCCTGCCGATGCAGTTTACGGCATGCATAACTGGCCCGGTCGCGATGTCGGCACCATGGCAATGAAGCCAGGCCCCATGATGGCCAGCTACGATATTTTTGAAATCGCGATTGATGGCCGGGGCTGCCATGCCGCCATGCCACACCTTGGCCGCGATCCGATTACCGCTGCCGGTCAGGTGCTGCTGGCCCTGCAAACCATCACTGCGCGCAACGTCAATCCGCTGCAAAGTGCGGTGATCTCGCCCACCCAGATTTTCGCGGGCGACACATGGAATGTCATCCCCGATACCGCGACCATCCGCGGCACGGTCCGCACCTTCGCGCCCGACATTCAGGATCTGGTCGAAGAACGCCTTAAAACCGTTGCCGATGCCACCGCGCGCGCCTTTGATTGCACCGCGCGCGTCATGTATCAGCGCCGCTACCCGGCCACGATTAACAGCGAAGGCGAAACCGCCATCGCCTTTGCCGCCGCCTCCCGCGTCGTCGGCGCCGATCAGATTGATCAGAACCCCGAACCCTCCATGGCCAGCGAGGATTTCGCGTTCATGCTCAATGCCAAACCCGGAAGCTACGTCTGGCTTGGCAACGGCCCGACCGATGGCAACTGCCTTCTGCATAACGCTGCCTATGATTTCAATGACGATGCCATCCCTTATGGCGTCAGTTATTGGATATCGCTGGTCGAGGAATGCCTTTCCGCATGATTTTCTGCATGATTTTCTGATCGGAATATCGCATTTTCCTTGTCTAATCCCCAATCTGCGCGTTCAATAGCCGCCCTTTTTTGACTGGCGATGGATGTGTGATGGAAATCGCGATTGTAACGCTTGATGGTTTTAACGAGCTCGACAGCTTTGTCGCCCTGTCGATCCTGAACCGGGCCAAGGGCAATGGCCTTCGTGCCGTCATTACCGGCACGGGCCAGTCCGTAACCTCGATGAACGGGGTCGAAGTCACGATACAGGAACCGTTATCCTTCACCGCGACGGCCGATGTCGTCCTGTTTGGCAGCGGCATCCACACCCGCGATCATATCAATGATCCCGACCTGATGGCACAGATCAACCTTGATCCGTCGCGCCAGATGATCGGCGCGCAATGTTCGGGTGTGCTGTTCCTGCATAAACTGGGCCTTCTGCCCGCAACCATCACGACGGATACCAAAACCCGGTCCCTTCTGGCGCGGACCGATACGGTCCTTGAAGACCGCCCGCTGGTCGCACAGGGCAATATCGTCACCAGTGGCGGCTGCCTGTCGTCGCACTATCTGGCCGGATGGGTTCTCGCACGTGCGCTTGGCACCGACAGGGCAATGTCGATCCTGGAATATGTCGCCCCGGTCGGCCAGAAATCGCAATTCACCAAACAGGCGCGCGACATCATCGTGCCCCAGCTTGATGTTCCGGCCAAACGTCCGCTTTACTGCTAGGGTCACGCCCCATCACGAGAACGTTTTTGCCTTTGTGCAACCACCTGTGGGAAGTCATCGTACAATCCCGTATGCTGGCCTTTACGCAGGCTCACAACCGGTCGCGCAAAATGCAAATGCTTTGCCTTATATTTGCCGACTAGTTAGGGTTAGCTCAACAAAAGTTAGTGGCCCGCATTGAAGGCAAAAAATGCGGCCGGTCGGGAATTGCAGACGCAGGACAAGTTTTTGAAACGCCATCTGTTAAACATCGTCATTCCGATGACGGCTCTTGCCCTTTCGGCCTGCGGCACCATGTCGCAGCCCGCTGATCGTGCCGAGTTCGATTATCCGCAAAGCAACAGCTTCTCGGGCAACTTCCTTGCCGGCAAGGCTGCCCAGATTGAAAACCGCACGGATTATGCCGCGCGCTATCTGTTGCGTGCCCATGAAATCGACCCGGGCAACGATGATCTGCGCCGCCGCGCCTTTCTGGCCCTGATCGCCGAAGGCCGCATTGCCGATGCCGAACCGGTTGCGCGCGTGCTCGTCGATGAAAACCCCGAAGACCTGTTTGCCGTGATGGCCGTCATGGATGCCGAAATCCGCGATCAGGATTATCAGGCCGCCCTTGATGCCGTATCGACCCTGCCGCAACGCGGGATCACCGCCCTGATCGTGCCGCTGGCCAAGGCATGGATTTATACCGGCCTTGATCAGCCGCAAAACGCCATGGCAGCACTCAACGAATTGCAGGGCAACGGCTCGCTCAATCCGCTGTCGGAATATCATCGCGGTCTGATCCTGGCCTATTTCGATGACCTTAACGCCGCCGAAGTCGCCCTTGCCAGCGCCTATGGCGACCCGGCAGATGCGCCGCTGCGCGCGGCCGAAGCATTGGGGTCGGTCTATGAACGCAAAGGCCAGACGCAAAAGGCATCGCTTTTGTATGAAAGCTATATGGATCGCCATCCGCAGTCGCTGGCGATGCCCTATCACCTTGACCGGCTGGCGAAGGGCGAACCACCGACCAGCATGGTCCTGACCCCGGCATCGGGTCTGGCGGAGGCATATCTTGATATCGCGACCCTGCTCAGCCAGGAAAACGCGGTTGATCCGGCCCTGCTGATGGCGCGCTATTCGCTGTCACTGCGCCCCGGTGATGACATTACCCGCCTTCTGGTCGGCGAGATCATGGAAATCCAGCAACGCTTTGACGCAGCCGTCATTGTCTATCAATCGATCCCCAAAGACTCCCCGCATAGCTGGAACGCGCGCCTGCGTGCTGCGGCAAGCTATGAACAGCTTGGCAAAACCGACGATGCCATTGCCCTTCTCGAACAGATGGTCAATGAACGCAGCGACCGTCCCGATGCCCTGATCCAGCTTGGCGATATCCTCCGCTTTGATCAGGACTTCGCCGGTGCGGCCAATGCCTATGACCGGGCGATTGAACGTCTGGGCGGGGCCGATGCTGTCGGCTGGCGTCTGCTTTATCGTCGCGGCATTGCCTATGAACGCGCCGGAAACTGGCAAAAGGCCGAGGCCGACTTCCTCAAGGCGCTCGAACTTGAACCCGATCAGCCCTATGTCATGAACTATCTTGGCTATAGCTGGGTCGATATGGGCAAAAACTTCGATCAGGCCGAAGACATGCTCAAACGCGCGGTCGAACTGCAACCTGATGACGGTTACATCATCGATAGCCTTGGCTGGGTCTATTACAAGCTTGGCCGTTATGACGATGCCGTCGAACAGCTTGAAAAGGCGGTTGAACTCAAACCCGATGATCCGACCATCAACGATCATCTGGGCGATGCCTATTGGCAGATCGGCCGCTTCCACGAAGCCCGTTTCCAATGGCACCGCGCCCTTTCCTTCAACCCGACCGAAGAACTGCGCGCGGATGTTCAGGCCAAGCTTGAAGGCAAAACACCCCTTGTTGGTGCGGTTGCCGCAAACTGATTGATCGGGGATATCGGGCATATGTCTTCGACCCATACCGAACCGGCCCCGGCCAAGCTGAACCTGTTCCTGCATGTCACCGGCAAACGCGATAATGGCTATCACCTGCTCGATAGCCTCGTCTGCTTTGCCGATTGCGGCGATGTGATTACCGCAACCGCGCGCGATGATAGCGAACTCACCCTGTCGATCACCGGCCCGATGGCGGGTGACCTTGCCACCGGCAATATCGAAGACAACCTGATCCTGCGCGCCGCCCGCCTGCTCCGGGCCGAGGGCGCGGTATCACAGGGCGCTGACCTCACACTTGAAAAAAACCTGCCGGTGGCATCGGGCATCGGCGGCGGATCGGCCGATGCGGCCGCCACCCTTCGCGTGCTCTGCCGGGTCTGGCAGCTTGATATCCCGACCGACGCCCTTGAAAAACTCGCCCTTAAGCTCGGGGCCGATGTGCCGGTTTGCCTGCGCGCTAAAACCGTTCTGATGCAGGGCATCGGCGAAAAGCTGATTGATCTACCGGAATTGCCCAGCCTGTCACTGGTGCTGGTCAATCCGGGCAAGGCAGTTTCAACACCTGAAATCTTTGCCGCGCGTGATGCCGCTTTTACCGACGAAAACCTGTGGGATCGCACGGCACGGTTTCAAAGTGCGGCCGCCCTTGCCGCCGCCCTTCAGGAATGCCGCAACGACCTGACCCTTCCGGCATCGGGCATATTGCCCGAAATCTGCGACGTGCTGAATGCGCTGGCCCGCGAAGACGGCTGTTTGCTGGCCCGCATGTCGGGCAGCGGGGCGACCTGCTTTGCGATTTACGATACCGAAAATCAGGCGGAACGTGCCGCAAACGCGATTGCCGAAAGCCAGCCCGACTGGTGGGTACAGGCCACCGGAATTCAAACGACCGAAGATCGCGCACGCGCGCAAATCGGCGCATCCTTCCCGGCCTAAATCCCCGGCAAAAAAAGGTTCAAATAGAGGGTTGCACTCCGGCGCGGGGAACGCTATTTTCCGCGCCACACACGCTGATGGGGCGTGGCCAAGTGGTAAGGCATCGGTTTTTGGTATCGTGTACCGTAGGTTCGAATCCTACCGCCCCAGCCAAGACAAACCGCTTTGAGGTTTTCCTCAAAGCGGTTTTCTTTTTTCTGCTTCAAAACGACCGATAGCAGCGATTTTACGCCTCGCCGTCTGCCAGTGCGCCACCGCTTTCCAAGACCCTGACATGACGCGAAAAATTACGACGCCCGCCGTAATTGCGGTTTTTATCTGGCATCAACAACCCTGCATTGTATAGTCCTAATAAACCATCAGGAATAAGAGGATCATCCGTGTCAGATACCCAGACAGAAAGCGCCATAGCAAATGAATCAGGTGGCGCACCCAATGCCAACGATATCAAAGAAAAACTGGCAAAATCCGGTTTCCTGTCCGGTCTTCTGGCTGATGAACAAATAAAGAAAACCTTACTTGCCGAACTGCGCGATTTGGGCTTCAAGCCCCCACTTCATCATCTTGCCTTTCGGATGATCACTGCGACTGCTTCCAAGTCTGAGTCCTTTATTGGCAAGTCAATCACCTCTCGCCTTGCGGCCCTCATTGGCCGGCAACCAAAACTTGCAGGCTTGCTGCAACGCCTGATCAATATTCAGCATGGCGAAAAGACCAAAGACGCCCTCAAAAACAGCGTTCTTATCGCCATTACTGAAGGTCGCCCGGTTGATACCTCCGATATCAATGTCGATCCGGCAACCTCGCTTGAAACCATGCTGGCGATATATAACGTCCAAAGTAAGGACAAAATCCTGAACGCGATAGACGATCAAACAAACAATCTGATCGAAACTTTCCGTCAGGACATCGCCAATGCTTTTCAGGATGCCTATTCACCCGTTCTTTCTTGGCCCAAGATGGCAAGAAACCCACAGAACCTTGGTGCCTTCGAACGTGTCAAATATACCTCTGGTCTTGATGAACTATATGGCCGTGAGAACGAAATCACACTTCTGCATCAATTCGTAGGCGATCTTTCGCTGTGCGGACCGATATTCAATTTCCGCTGGATGCTGCTTACGGGTGATGGTGGGACTGGCAAAACTCGACTGGCCTACGATTTCACCCGGAAGCACTTGGACCCCAATTTATGGAGTGCTGGCCGCCTCTCTATCAAAGATCTGCAAGGTTTTAGTGATCTCGCAAAGTGGAAACCTCAAAAACCGACATTTATTGTCATTGATTACGCTGCAAGCCACCCCGAAGAAACAGGCACCTTTTTGCACCGTTGCGCCGAAAAAGCCGAAGAATATGATTTTCCGGTCCGCATCCTATTACTCGAACGCAAAGCCGATCAGAACTGGCTGGACCGAATGCTGCCGGAAGCCAGCGAAGAAACAATGATCTTGGATCATGTTTTCGGAGATCGCGAGGTAAAAGGGTACCCCATCCCACCGGTAAACGAAAACGCAATCATCAGCATGATGCGAGATCGCTTTATCAACGACGGAAAAACCCCACCAGATAACGCAACCCTTCTATCTGCGGCTAAAAAGGTCGACACACGACCAAATGATTCCGGCCTTCCTCGCCCGCTGTTTGCCTTGGCTACCGCTGACGCTCTCATGGCCGAAACCAATAAGGATCCGAAATCACACAACAAACAGGTTGCCGTCCGCCTAACCCAAGAAGACGTCCTTGAAGGCATGCTCAAGCGAGAAGAACATATTTGGCGATCAGCAGCAAATAAGGATAACGGCGTATTACGGCGCTATAAACTTGCATTGGCCCTTGCAACCCTTCAGCAAGGACTGGACTTTGAAGAGCTCGCTTCCAAAGAAGTTGATTACGGGACCACGCTTGCACGATATCTTCCTGATCCCCCACCCGACGAAAACGACGATCTTATCTTGGCATTGGGCGGCAGCGGAACATTCCTACCGCCGCTTGAACCCGATATCATGGGCGAATATTTTCTGGCCAAAACCCTTCTGGAAGATATTTCCACACACCGCCATGCGTTCCTCAACGCAACCTTAGGAAAAGGTAAACCCGGTCCTGTAATTACCCTTCTGCGACTGCAACAAGACTTTCCACAAAAAATCGCAGAAATTGATCTCCCGGCAGCCATGCGCATCTGTAAAACAGAGATAGGTGCTTATTCCTACGCCTTTATGGCGCCGAATTGGACCTCCCAATGCTCTAGATCAAATGACTTCTCAACAGCCAATAATTTCCTAGATGCGGTCAAAATCCTAGTTGAGGCATTCCACCAGAATTCAACAATAGCAGTTCATACAGCCAGGGCGGTTTTCAATATCATCATCGCAGCTGTTCAAAATGGCGATTGGAACAGAGTTGAGGCCATGCTGACCCGACTGGACACCCTGCGCAGCCAATTCAATGACAGTCATGAGATCGCTTTATGTGAGGCACAGGGGACCGTAAATATCATAAGCTACGCTGGCAAAAATGACGACTGGAATAGGGTCGACGCCATGCTAGCCAGACTCGACATCCTACGCAGCCAATTCAATGACAGTCATGAAATCGCTTTGTCTGAAGTAAAGGGGACCGTAAATATCTTAGGCTATGCAGCTAAAAATGGCGACAGGAACAGAGTTGAGGTCTTACTGTCCCGGCTGGATGCCCTGCGGCGTCAATTCAAGGACGATCCTGAAATCGCATTACAAGAGGCACGGGGTAAATTCAATATTATCAACGTAGCCGTTCAAAAAGGCGACTGGGAGAGAGTTGATGCCATTTTGACGCAACTAGATGCCACACGCTCCCAATTCAATGATAGCCATGAAATCGCATTGCGAGAGGCACGAGCCACCTTAAGTATCATTTTAGGAGCTATTCAAAACAGCGACTGGAACAGGGCAGACGCCACGCTAGCCAGACTAGACATCCTGCGCAGCCAATTCAACGATGATCCTCAAATCGCTTTGTGTGATGCACAGAACACCTTTAATATCACCATCGCGGCTGTCCGAAATGACGACTGTGACAGAGTTCAAGGCATGCTGGCCCGGCTGGACACCCTCCGCAGTCAATTCAACGATGATCCTCAAATCGCTTTGTGCGATGCACAGAACACCGTCAATATCATCGACGCAGCTGTTCGAAATGACGATTGGAACAGAGCTGAGGAGATAATGGCGCGACTAGACACCTTGCGCATCAAATTCAATGATCATCGGCAAATCGCATTGTGTGAGGCACAAAGCGCCGTCAATATCATTAACTCTGCTGGTGAAAATGGTGACTGGGACAGGGCTGAGGAAATGCTGTCGCGACTAGACGCCCTGCGCACCCAATTCAACGATGATCTTGAAATCGCAGTATGTGAGGCACAGGGTACCGTCAACATCATAGCCGATGCCGCTAAAAATGATGACTGGGAAAGGGCTGAGGAGATGCTGTCGCGACTAGATACCCTCCGTACCCAATTCAGCGATGACTCTCAAATCGCAGAGTGTGAGGCACAGGGTATTGTCAATATCATCATAGCATCTCAGCAAAAGAGCAACCGAGACAGAGTTGAGGACATGGTTGGCCGAATAATTGCCCTGCGCAGCCAATTTAAAGATGATCCTCAAATCGCAGTGTATGAGGCACAAAGCGCCGTCAATATCATTAACTCTGCTGGTGAAAATGGTGACTGGGACAGAGCTGAGGAAATGCTGTCACGACTAGACGCCCTGCGCACCCAATTCAATGAAGACTCTCAAATCGCAGTGTATGAGGCACTTGGCACCGTCAACATCATAAACTATGCCGCCAACAATCGCGACTGGGACAGGGTTGAGGCCATGCTGTTACGACTGGATGCTATAGCAAGCAAATTTGGAACAGAATTAATTCTGTCGGAAATGGACGAAGGCAGAACCCTCACTTTGGCGAACGCAATTAATTGTGTGAAGGACATGCTAAGCGAAAAGCCTAAGTAAAGCCTCCCGCCTCCCGCACAAATCGGTCACTACGAGGTGAATGACGCCATCCCCACCTTAACCCCCCGCACAATCTCCCCATCGGTCGCCACCCGTCCGGTGGCGTAGCTGTCCCCCGCCGAGTTGGCTTTTTTGCACGATGCGTGCAATTCCGTTGCCCCAGTTGTGCGCAGCAATTTTGCCGCATTTTCCGGCGTGATGCCGCATCCGGGCAGGATGGTGATCCGCCGGTCTGCCTGTGTGATCAGGCGGGCAATCATGTCCGCCCCCTGTTCGGCGGTCGGTTGCTGGCCCGATGTCAGGATGCGGTCAAAGCCAAGATCAATGGCGCATTCAAGGGCGTCAAACGGATCGGGCACCGCGTCAAACACCCGATGCAATGTCGCGCCAAGCCCGCCCGCCACGGACAGAAGATCGGCCAGCATATCCCGATCAAGCCGCCCGTCTCGCCTCGCCGCCCCAATCACGATCCCCTCTGCCCCGTGGTCGCGGGCAAGGGCGATGTCGCGTTTCATGATCGCCACGTCAGACGCGCCATAGATGAAATCGCCGGGCCGTGGCCGGATCATCACCCGGCAGGGCACCGGGATATCGCGCAAACGGGCCAATGCCCCGGCACTTGGCGTCACCCCGCCGACCGCAAGGGCGGCACAATATTCAATGCGATCCGCCCCGGCGCGCGCGGCCACCATCGCATCGTCAAAACTTTCGACACAGATTTCCAGAAGCGGTTTGATTCCGGCTGTCATACGCCCGCCCCGCCATCCAGAAGATGCAGCATCGCCGCCCCGCGAAGCCCGCCATCGCGGCTATACTGCCCCGGCACCACCAAAGGCGCGTCATAGCGGCCGAGAACCCGTGCGCGGACCGCGTCGTCGATCATCGCAATCAGGCGGCTTTCAGATGCCAGCCCGCCGCCCACCGGCACACAATCGGGGTCAAGCACATTGACCATCAATGCAAGCTCCCCCGCGATCAGGTCGACAAAGATTTCCACCGCGCGGCTTGCCATCGCATCCCCGCCCTGCCAGCCATCGGTGATCTCGTAACTCAGGCGTTCCTGCCTGGTGCCAAGTCCAGCATCAAGCCCGGCAATCTGCGCGTAAATCCGTTCAAGCCCCCGCGCCCCTCCCCAGGCATCAAGGCATCCGGTCCGGCCACAGCCGCACACCACCGGCGCAAGCCCGTGACGGATCAGCGCACCCGAAACATCATTGCCATGGCCCCATTCGCCTCGAATGCCGCTGCGCCCGCCAATGAACTGCCCGTCCACCACAATGCCGCCGCCGACCCCGGTGCCAAGGATGATGGCAAAAACCGTCCGCGCGCCCTTGGCTGCCCCGCTACGTGCTTCGGCAAGCGCAAAGCAATCGGCATCATTGGCGCCCCGCACATCGCGGTTCAGAATTCTGGAAAGTTCCGGGCCAAACGGCCATCCCTTGATCGCCGGGATATTAGCCGAAATCACCGCCCCGGTCTTGGGGTCAAGCCCCCCGGCAAAGCTGATGCCGATATCGGCATTCTCGCCAAATTCGCGGTCGGCATCGGCAATCAGCCCGGCAATCGCCGCGACAAAGGCATCGCGATCCTGTACCGGTGTCGGCACCTTGATCTGGGACCGGATGTCGCCACTGGCGTCAAACGCCCCGAATTCGATTTTCGATCCGCCAATATCAAATGCGTACTGCATGCCCGTCTGCCCAAAACCCCATGATCTTTCCTATCGGATATACCACAGGACCGCCGCCCGCAAAAAGAAACGGCGTCCGCCACATGTGCGAACGCCGTTTCATATCGACGATCAGATTGATCAGGCACGCAGCCGTGCCGCCAGATCATCATAACCCGGCATGCCCTTGACCGGGCCAAGGGCCGTCACCGTCGGCGTACCGCCCAGAAGCGATTTTCCCGCCGCGCGCACGCGTTCAAGATCAACCGCGTCAACCTTGGCAACGATTTCCTCGATGGTTTGCGGGCCACCAAAAATCTGGATCTGGCGCGCAAGCGTTTCGCAGCGGCCGGAATTGCTTTCCATGCCCATCACGACCGATGCCTTAAGCTGTGCGCGCGCCCGGTTAACTTCTTCCTCGGTCAAATCGACCGTGGCGCGCACCAGTTCGTCACACATCACCGGCATCAATTCGCCAATGTCGTTCGGGCCGGTCCCGGCATAAATCGAAAACAGCCCGCCATCGACATAGTGTGACGAGAAGCTATAGACCGAATAGACAAGCCCGCGCTTTTCACGGATTTCCTGGAACAGCCGCGAAGACATGCCGCCACCCAGCAACGTGTTGAACACCTGCAAATCATAGAAACTGTCATCGGTGTAGGAAACCGTCGGCAGACCGAAAATCACATGCACCTGCTCAAGGTCGCGCTGCTCGATCCGGTTGCCGCCTTCATACCGAAGGGCTTCCATTTCATGATCTTCATGCGCCGGAAGGTTATCGAACTTTTCCGATACCAGATCGACAATCTGCTGATGATCAACCTTGCCCGATGCCGAAAACACCATGCGTTTCGGGCTGTAACGGCGTGACATGAAATCAAACAGATCATCACGCGACAGCGACGATACATTTTCCGGGCTGCCAAGGATCGACCGGCCAAGCGCCTGATTGGGCAGGGCCGTTTCCTGGAAATAATCGAAAACGATGTCATCGGGCGTATCATTGGCCTGCCCGATTTCCTGCAAAATCACCTGACGCTCGCGCTCAAGTTCCTTCGCATCCAGCGTCGAATTCTGCAAAATATCGGCAATCACATCAATCGCCAGTTCCTGATCTTCATGCAGGACCTTGCAGTAATAGGCCGTATTCTCGCGCGAGGTATAGGCATTCATCTGCCCGCCAACATTTTCGATTTCCTCGGAAATCTGAAGGGCAGAACGACGCCGCGTGCCTTTGAACGCCATATGTTCAAGCATATGGGAAATGCCGTTGATTTCAGGCGTCTCGTTGCGCGCACCCACATCAACCCACGCACCAAGTGCCACGGATTGCACATGTTCAAGGCGGTCGGTCGCAACGATCATCCCGTTGTCAAGCCGGGTAAGCTCGACTGTCATATGGTTATACTCCTGTGTTTCACATCATGTCCGAAGTCGCACGTCATCAGGCCGCACGTCGCTTTGCGCGAACATGCGCCATCAGGGCGCTGACATCATTGGACATGGTTTCGGCCTTCTCTGGCCGGTCATATAGGTCAGACAGCCGTGCGGGCAAGTCCGGATAAATCCCCGATGCCTGTTTGACCGCATCCGGGAACTTCGCCGGGTGTGCGGTCGCCAACGCCACCATCGGCACCGATTTGTCACGATTGCATTTGCGTCCGGCGACAATGCCGATCACCGAATGCGGATCAACAAGCTCGCCACTGGTCGCCAGCACATCCCTGATCGCCGCCCGGGTTTCATCGTCGCTCAGCCGATAACCGTCGAAATGTTCCTGTGCACGGGCAAACTGCCCCTGCGACATTTCCATGACCCCGGTTTCGCGGAACTTCGTCAGCATCTCGGCAATCGCAAGGCCATCACGATCATAAAGATCAAACATCAACCGTTCGAAGTTCGAACTGACCTGAATATCCATCGACGGGCTGATGGACGGCTCGACACCTTCCATCTTCATCACCCCGCTTTCGAAAAAGCGGGCGAGAATGTCGTTGCGATTGGCCCCGACCACAAACTGCTTGATCGGAAGCCCCATCTGCATCGCGGCATATCCGGCATAGACATTGCCGAAATTGCCCGACGGCACCGAAAACGACATTTCGCGTTCCGGCGAGCCAAGCTGCACCCCCGCCCAGAAATAATAGGCGATCTGGCACATGATCCGCGCCCAGTTGATCGAATTGACCGCCGAAAGCCCGACCTCGTCACGGAACGCATGATCATTGAACAATGCCTTCACCAGGTCCTGGCAATCATCAAACGATCCCTCGACCGCGATGTTATGCACATTGTCCGACAGGATGGTCGTCATCTGGCGACGCTGGACTTCGGAAACGCGCCCCTTCGGATGCAGGATGAAAATATCGATATTTTCCCGGTCCCGGCAGGCTTCAATCGCGGCCGACCCGGTATCGCCCGACGTCGCACCGACAATCGTGATCCGTTCGCCGCGCTTGGCCAGAACATGGTCAAACAGCCGTCCGACCACCTGCAACGCATAATCCTTGAACGCCAGTGTCGGACCATGGAAAAGCTCCATCACCCAGTCATTGGCACCAAGCTGTTTAAGCGGTGCGACCGCTTCGTGATCAAACCCGGCATAGGTTTCTTCAAGGATGGTTTTAAGCGCCGCATCATCGACCGAACCGGTCGTGAAGGGCTGGATCACCTTATAGGCAACCTCGGCATATGTCAGGGTTCGCAGCGCACGGATGTCATCCGCAGTGAAGGTCGGCCAGCTTTCAGGCACATACAATCCACCATCACGGGCCAGACCGGCCAAAAGGACATCATCAAACTGCAAAACGGGCGCGGTTCCCCGCGTGCTGACATAACGCAACGACCTATGCTCCTGAACTGGGCTTTCACAACATTCAGGCACCCCTGCCCCAAACGGACAAAGACACTCCAAACCGAAAGTTAGTGAGGGGAACAGCCGCCATAGTCAAGGGTCAATCAGGAAGATCAGGCGTGCTTTGCGCAATATCGCGTAACGCCGCGTGATCGCTGCCTATTTATCAAGCTCGATCCCATGTTCCTTGAGCTTGGCTTCCGCCATCGCGGCACGGCGCACCACCGTGCGATAGTTATTAAGCAGAATCCGCAGGATCGCCTTGATGAAGCGGTCGGACGCCGCCATTTTTTTCTCGAACATCTGGCGATTGATTGCAATCAGGACCGTGCGTTCGCAGGCGCGTGCAGATGCCATGCGCGGCTCGTTATCGACAAGGGCCAACTCGCCAAACAGGCCACCGGCTTCTATTCTGCCCAGAATGACTTCTTCGTCGCCATTCATGGTCTTGAAGATTTCAACCCGGCCTTCCTGCACGACAAAGGCCGTACTGCCGGGTTTTCCTTCCCGGAAGATCACCTGATCGGCGGCGTAAACATGCCGATCCATCACATTCTTGTTGCCATCGGTTATTCCCATGACACATCCGGGAAAATGGACGTTAAATCAGAATATCGTGATGTGGGGCTATTTGCCCGCCGTCACCTGTGCCGGAAGGACGAGTGATGCTATCAGATAAGCACCGCCAATCAATCAGTTTCACCCGCCATATCTGTTTTCCATATGTGCCTTGAAGGCCGCCACGCCAAGCGGTTGACCGGTTGCCTCGATCAGAATCTCGTCGGTTGATTTGCTCGATGCCTTGCCATGGATATTTTCGCCAAGCCATCCCATCAACGGGCTGAAATCACCCCGTGCCAATGCGCCCGGAATTTCCGGCTTGGCATCTTTGGCCGCGGCAAAAATCTGGGCCGCTGCCATCGCGCCCAGCGTATAGGTCGGGAAATATCCCCATGCACCTGATGGCCAATGGATATCCTGCATGCAGCCATCCCTGTCATCGGGCGGCGTAATGCCCAGCAACTTGCCCATCATTTCGTTCCAGGCGCCGGGCAGATCGGCAAGCTTCATGTCGCCTTCGATCAGGGCGCGCTCCAGACGATAGCGCAGGATCACGTGCGCAGGATACGTCACCTCGTCGGCATCCACGCGGATCAGGCCCGGCTCGACCCTTGTATAAAGCCGATGCAGATTCTGTGCATTCCAAGCTCCGTCATCACCGCCAAACGCCGCCTTGAAGACCGGCCCGGCATAAGTCAGGAATTCTTCCGACCGACTGGCCTGCATTTCCACCAGAAGCGACTGGCTTTCATGCAGGGTCATGCCGCGCGCCTTGCCCACCGGCTGATTTCGCCACGCGCCGGGTAATCCGCGTTCATACATCGCATGGCCGGTTTCATGCAGAACCCCCATGATCGCCGATGTGAAATCATTTTCGTCATAGCGCGTCGTGATGCGCACATCATCGGGAATGCCGCCACAGAACGGATGATGCGAAATATCCAGACGGCCATGCTCGAAATCAAAACCGACCGCCTGCATCAGGTCCAGACCGACCTTGTTCTGAACCGAAACCGGGAATGGCCCGGTCGGGCTGATCGGGGCCGGTTCGGACTTCTGGCGTTCAATCACCTCGGCGGTGAAAGACGGCAGGAAAGATTCCAGTTCGGCAAACAGGCTATCGATCCGATCAGACCGCATCATCGGATCATACTGATCGAGAAGCGCGTCATAGACCGACGTGCCAAGGGCCTCGGCCTTTGCCTTGCCCGCCTCTATCGACAGGTCGAGAACCGTCTGAAGCTTCGGCAAAAGCCCGGCAAAGTCATTATCGGCCCGCGCACCGCGCCACGCGACCTCACACGACGTCGCCGCCAGCGACATTTTCTCCACCAGGTCCGACGGCACCGCCGTGCCATGCACCCAATTGCGTTTCATTTCCGCCAGATTGGCCTTCTGCCACGCATCAAGGTTTTCACCCCCGGCCGCTTCGATCAGATCGCCCATATCCGGCGCATTGATCAGTTCGTTTGCCATGACATCAAGGGTCGCCAGTTGCTCGGACCGGGCATTGGCCCCGCCATTGGGCATCATTGCCGCCATATCCCAATGCAGCATACCGCCGATATCGGACAGAACATTGATGCGGCGAAAACGGGCTTCAAGCGATTTATAGGCGTCAGTCATGGAAACTCCTGTTCGGCGGAACCGGAAAACGGGGCAAAAAAAAGCACGGCCGAAATGCCGCACAATGGTGGCATCCGGCAATCAAGGGGCTGGACCACAGGCAGCCAGATCAGCTGTCTGCACCATCCTGCTGCGGGCGACGGTGATACAGAATAAAGATCACAATCAGCGAAAGCGCAAGGCTGTACCATGTGATCGCATATTCAAGATGGTTGTTCGGCAGATCAATCTTGGCCTGCCCGCCAATCGGCAACCCGCCGGGGATTTCGGTTTCATCAAGTTCAAGATAATACCGGCTGGCAAGATCGGCCCCGCTATCCTCGGCCATCGCATCGACATCGACAAAGAACCACTGGTTTTCCAGCGGTTCGTTTTCCGGCTGGACCCAATGCTTTTGCTGCGGCAGGCGCAAAACGCCGGTCACCCGAACGTTTTCTTCGATCAGGCTGTCGGGACGGGTCGAAGGATCGCGATTGTCCTGCGGCACCCAGCCACGATTGACCAGAATGATCCGGCCATCTTCCTGTTCCAGCGGCGTGATCAGATGAAATCCGATATTGCCCCGGCGTGTCCGCGCCATCAGATACATTTCCTGATCATTCAGGAAGCGACCCTCGGCATAGGCCGAATGAAACGCCATGGCCGGATCAATATCCTGCGTCAGCGGAACTTCAATCGGCGGCAGGGCGGCCTGTGCGTGGCGTTCGGCAATCAGGTTCTGTTTCCAGAACAGGCGATCCACCTGCCATGACCCAAGTCCCAGAAGGATCACAAGGGCAAGACCGGCACAGATTTTGATCGCAGGGCTGGGGCGTGTCGTCAGAAGGGGCATCTATTGAGTTCAATCCTGTTCGGAAGTCGACCGATGGCGATATTGCAGCGCCACCATGAGGCCTTTTAACGGCCGCAGCAAGGCCAGTGTTACCCCGATGATGGTCGGAAACCATAACACCGCATGCAGCCACAAAGGCGGCATATAGGTCATCTCGACCCACAGCGCCAGCGGCACAACAACAAAACCGAGGATGAAGATGATGAAAATCGCCGGGCCATCACCGGCATCATGACCACGAAGGTCAAGACCACATTGTTCGCAACTCTCGCGAACCGTCAGAAAGCCCGAAAACAGCTTTCCCCCACCGCAGCGGGGGCATTTGCATGCCAGCCCGGTGCGTATGGGGGAAAGTGCAGGATAATAATCCATGGTCATTGGGTGACCGGTATCCTTTATTCGCCGCCCCAGATGTAAACGGCAAAGAACAGGAACAGCCAGACAACGTCAACGAAGTGCCAGTACCAGGCTGCGGCTTCCAGACCGAAATGATGATCTGGTTTGAAGCCGTCCTTGATCGCGCGGCCAAGGCACACCGCCAGGAACACCGTACCGACAAACACATGGAAACCGTGGAAACCGGTCGCCATATAGAAGGTCGACGAATAAATGCCATCGGCAAAACCGAATGCGGCATGGCTGTATTCATAAGCCTGAAGACACAGGAAGATAACGCCAAGGGCAACCGTAATTGCCAACCCCTGAACCATGTCCTTCTTCTTGCCTTCAAGGCAGCCATGATGCGCCCAGGTCAACGTGCAGCCCGACAACAGCAGGATCAGGGTGTTGAGGAACGGCAAATCCCACGGATCAAGAACTTCAACACCTGCGGGCGGCCATTCGGTCACACCGGGGCTGAAAATCACAAACGCGTTGTGGAAGAAGGCCCAGAAGAAGGCGACAAAGAACATCACCTCGGATGCGATGAACAGCGACATGCCATACCGCAAGCCGATCTGCACAACCTTGTTGTGGTAGATTCTGGACTCGCTGATCACGTTGCTCCACCAGCGGAACATCACGAACAGAATGCCCGCCAAGCCAAGTGCTGCCAGCCAGAAATCTGTCGGCGCACGATCCGAATGCATGAACATGACCATGCCACCGGTAAACAGCCCCGCAGACATCGCGGCCACCAACGGCCACGGGCTCGGGTCTACCAGATGGAACGGATGTTTCTGAGCGTGATCACTCATTCCTCGCCCCCCTCAATCCTCACAAATGAAACCTTTAAAGCTCTCTTCATTGGAAACCGGGATACCTGCACAATCATCAGGCCCTAGCCTCCTTTTCCTTTATCCCCGTCCGGACCTTCAACCGATGCTTCGGTCTTATAGAAGGTATAGGACAGGGTAATGGTCTTCACGTCCTGGGTATTCGGGTCTTCTGCAATCGCCGGATCGACATAGAAACTGACCGGCATATCCACACGCTGGCCGGGTTCAAGCGTCTGTTCGTCAAAACAGAAACAGGCGATCTTGCTGAAATACTGTCCGGCCTTAAGCGGCGTTACATTGTAAACCGCCTGACCGGTGATCGGCTTGACCGACATGTTTTCGGCCATGTAGTGGGCAAGGTTGTCTTCGCCCAGTTTCACCGTCATTTCGCGCTGTTCGGGCTTGAACTGCCACGGCAGGCGGGAATTCACATCGGCATTGAACCGGATCTTGATGGTCTTTTCCGAAACATCACGCGGCGCATCGGTGCCAACCTGTGTCGTACCACCATATCCGGTCACCTGACAGAACAGGGCATAAAGCGGGACCGAAGCATAAGACAGGCCAATCATGCCGCCGACAACGGCAACACAACCAAGCAATACGCGCTTGTTGCGCGCCTTTGTTTTGTCCGCATGCTTCTGATCAGCCATATATGCCCTAGCTCATCTTAAGAATGGTGATGGCGAAAAACAGAACCGCCAACCCGCCAAGAATGACAAGAAACGCCCAGTTCTTTTTGCGCCGTTTGGCGTAAAACGCGTCGAGTTCGGCTTTGGTCATTTTTTGCTCGCTCATGCCAGATATCCCTTGATCCAGACATCGGCGACCATCGCCCCGAACAGAACGAACAGATAAAGGATCGAATATCCGAACATCTTGTGCGGTGCTTTTTCTTCCGCATTGCGCAACACGCGAACCGCATGACGCAGGAACCACAAACCGGTCAGTCCCGCCGTCACACCGTAAAACACGCCAAGCAACCCGGTCGCAACCGGGATAAACGTGATCGGCAGCAGCAGGATTGTATAAATCAGCATCTGTTTTTTGGTCGCGGCCTCCCCGGCCACAACCGGCATCATCGGCACACCGACCTTGGCATAATCACCACACCGGAACAGGGCCAGGGCCCAGAAATGCGGCGGTGTCCACATGAAGATGATCAGAAACAGCGCAATCGAATTGATATCGATCCCGCCGGTCACCGACGCCCAGCCGATCATCGGGGGGAATGCCCCGGCGGCACCGCCAATGACGATATTCTGCGGCGTGCTGCGTTTCAGCCACATGGTGTAAACGAACACGTAAAACGCAATCGACACCGCCAGAAGCGCGGCGGCGGCAAAATTGATCGCAACCGCCATGACGGTCACGGAAAGAATGGATAACGCAATGCCCAGCGAAAGCGCCTCGTCGGCGGGCACGCGGCCGGCCGGGATCGGGCGGTTCTGGGTGCGTTTCATGTGAATATCGATATCACGATCATACCACATGTTGATCGATGCCGCCGCACCGCTGGCAACGGCAATGCAGGCAATCGCAACCAGTGCCAGGAACGGATGCATTGTTCCCGGTGCAATCAAAAGACCCACGGCACCGGTAAACACCACAAGGGTCATCACACCGGGTTTCAGCAACGCGATATAGTCGCGCACTTCCGATACCGGTAATGCGGCGATGTTATCGATTGCAAGGGTCTGCTGGGCGGCCTGCTTGGTCATGTAATTCTGGTCTTCTTTTCTCGGGGCGGTCGTATGTTCCCCGCCGGGACGCCATGGTCACCGGCGGGGAAAGCAAGATCGGATCAATTACTTGATGCGCGGCAGTTCGTCAAAGGTATGGAACGGCGGCGGCGAGCTGACGGTCCATTCCAGTGTATCCGCACCTTCGCCATATGGGTTGGCTTCGGCCTTTTTGCCACGGATGAAGGCATGCGCCACCACCCCGACAAAGAAGATCGTCGCTGCGAACGAAATGTACGCACCATAGGACGAAACAAGGTTCCAGCCCGCAAACGCATCCGGGTAATCGGCATAACGGCGCGGCATGCCGGCCAGCCCCAGGAAGTGCTGCGGGAAGAAGGTCAGGTTGACACCGATAAAGAACAGCCAGAAATGGATTTTGGCGCCCAGATCGGAAATCTCGTAACCCGACATTTTGCTGAACCAGTAATAGAAGCCCGCAAAGATCGAGAACACGGCACCCAGCGACAGCACATAGTGGAAATGCGCCACCACGAAATAGGTATCGTGCAGCGGCAGATCCATGCCCGAATTCGCAAGGATAACGCCCGTCACACCACCAACGGTGAACAGGAAGATAAAGCCGATCGCCCACAGCATCGGTGCGCGAAGCGTGATCGAGCCGCCCCACATGGTCGCAATCCACGAGAAGATTTTAACCCCGGTCGGCACCGCAATCACCATCGTTGCCGCGGTGAAATAGGCGCGCGTATCAACATCAAGGCCGACGGTATACATGTGGTGTGCCCACACGATGAAACCGACAACACCAATTGCGACCATGGCATAAGCCATCCCGAGATAGCCGAAAATCGGCTTGCGCGAGAAGGTCGAAATGATGTGGCTGATGATGCCAAAGCCCGGCAGGATCATGATGTAAACTTCGGGATGACCAAAGAACCAGAACAGGTGCTGATACAGGATCGGGTCACCGCCACCGGCCGGATTGAAGAAATCCGTGCCAAAGTTACGGTCGGTCAGAAGCATGGTGATCGCGCCACCAAGAACCGGTACCGCCAGAAGCAGCAGGAACGCCGTTACCAGCATCGCCCATGCAAACAGCGGCATCTTGTGCAGCGTCATGCCCGGCGCACGCATGTTGAAAATGGTGGTGATGAAGTTCACCGCACCAAGGATCGAGCTCGCACCCGCAAGGTGCAGGGCAAAGATCGCCATATCAACCGATGCATCCGGATGACCCAACGCGCTTGAAAGCGGCGGGTAAACCGTCCAGCCCGTCCCGGCACCGCTGCCAACAACCGCCGACAGCATCAAAAGGACAAAGGCCGGCACGATCAGCCAGAACGAAATATTGTTCAGTCGCGGGAACGCCATGTCCGGCGCCCCGATCATGATCGGCACGAACCAGTTGCCAAAACCGCCAATCATGGCGGGCATGACAACAAAGAACACCATGATCATGCCGTGCGCGGTGACCAGAACGTTAAAGAACTGGTGATCTTCGATGATCTGGGTGCCTGGATGGGCCAGTTCCATACGGAACCAGACCGAAAACGCCCCACCAATCAGACCGGCAACCAGCGAGAATGCAAGATAGAGCGTGCCGATATCCTTGTGGTTGGTCGAAAGGAACCAACGGGTAAAGAAACCGGGCATGTGATCATCATGCGAATGTGTGTCAGCGTGAGCCATAAATCTCTCCCTCACTCTGCCGAAGCCACAGAAACCGGCGACAGCAGATCAACCGACGCGAATTTCTCCTGGGCCTGTGCGACCCATGCTTCGTATTCTTCCATGGTCACGGCTTTCACCGCGATCGGCATGTAGGCGTGGTTCACGCCACACAGTTCCGAACACTGACCATAGAAGGTGGTGCCTGCATATTCGCCCGGAATGCGGGTCCAGGTTTCGTTCAGGCGGCCCGGCACGGCATCCAGCTTGATGAACAGCGACGGCATGGCCCAGTTATGGATCACATCGTCTGATGTCATGATCAGGCGGATATTGGTGTCAACCGGCAGAACAACGGGATTGTCCACATCCAGAAGGCGCATCTTACCCTCTGCAACGGCGGTTTCCTCGTCGATCATCAGGGAATCGAACGTGAAGTTGCCATTGTCGGGATATTCGTACGTCCAGTACCACTGCTTGCCGATGATCTTCAGCGTCATATCGGCGTCCTCGACGTGGTCTGCAAAATACAGCAGACGGAACGACGGGATCGCAATGATCAGAAGGATCAGCACCGGCGCCACGGTCCACACGATTTCAAGAAGCGTATGGTGGGTGGTCTTGGACGGGATGGGATTCCGTTTCCGGCTAAAGCGGAAAAGAACATAAAGCAACAACAGCAGGACGATCACCGTAACGGCGGTCATCAGCCATGTCAGAAGAATAAAGAAATCATGGCCCTGTACAGCCACCGGCGAAACCGGGTGCTGAAGACCCAGTTGCCATGGCTCAGGCTGACCAACCGCGGCAAGCGCGGCACTATCCAGTCCGGTCAGAACTGCCAATCCCAGCAAAAGAATGGGAAACAGCATCTTGATCGACATGCGAATCTGCCCCCTCGCATTACATCTCAAGGCAATTTGTCCAAAGGAAAGCCACATCGTGACCCTCGACATATACGAACATAACGGGTTGTTCGTTCATCGAAAAGGCATGCCGTGATGACTCAACCATAAATCGGCATAGCCACCAGGATCGCGACGTAACATCAGACAAACCTGATTTTCAAACCCGCATGCACTGCGGCACAACGGTATGGAAGGCGAATAGCCTATCTTAACAGCCTGTTCCAGAAAAAACCTCGCTGCGTTGCACAAAAATATTACTTTTCCTTTCAGGAATTTAGCGCATGGGTTCAATTTTTTTCTAAATCCAATCCCCTACCCTTGCGATAGAAATGGTGCCATTCCTCATCGCGCCGGACCATCATAGCCCGCTTTGCTGCCACGCAACAGACAGGGTGAAATTATCCTTTAGGCGATACAAACCGCAGGTAAAATCCTTATTTAAGTACGGATTTATCGGCATCGCCCGAACGACGCGCGTTTGCCCCCCGAAATCGCGTCGGATTTCGCACTTTATCCACAGGCAAAGCCATCACAATCAATCATTTACCCAGCTCCGAGTCGTAAAATCATCGCCCCCCGTTTCAACACCGGGCCCGGCACGCGTCGATGGGGCGCATGAAGTTTTTCGAATGCACCGCACAAAGGTTGATAAACGCGGCGATCTCTGTGATTGTAATCACAAGGAAATCGCCGGAAAAAGCGCACCGGCTTCCGCATTTCGGGACACGAAACCTACATAAAAACGCGCAGATGCCTTTAATTGAGGGAATCTTCCCCAATATCAGGGAAATGGTATTGGCAAACTGATCGTTTGGCCGAAACCATTCTATGCAAAAGTATTATATTTTTCTGTTCCGGGATGATTTGTGGATTATCATCGGAACAGGATTACCGTGACGTTTCAGATCGAGGTTCGCTCATGTCCCGCCAAGGAAGCAAAAAGCTTTTCACCGCAGAGCTCCGGCTGCTCAACAAGCTGGAAAGTATGAGTGATATCGTATCCCTGCCGTTGCCGGCCCCGTCCCCTGATGGCGATGGTGCAGTGGGCGGTGCGGATATGTCCTCACTCCATAATGCGATCGAGGACCTGAAGGTGGAACTTCTGTCCGACATCCGCATCATGATGGAAGAACAGAAGAAGCTGAATGCGCGCGCCGATGATGATGATCAGGACGACGCCCGCAAAGAGCTTCGCATGCTCAAGACCGAAATTCGCGCACTTGCCAATTCCATTCAGGAAACCAAGCGCGAAATCGCCGCCCTCTATACCGCCCCCGATGACACCAGCGGCACGCGCCTTAACATCGTCAAGGGCGAGCTTGATTCCGTCGTCGCCGCGACCGAGGATGCCACCGCCAACATCCTTGAAACCGTCGAAAAAATCGATGCGGTTGCCCATAATATCCGCTCTGCCGCGCCCGATGACTATACGCAGGGGCTGGCCGACGATATCGTCGATCTGGTGGTCAAGGTGTTTGAATCGTGCAACTTCCAGGATCTGACCGGGCAGCGCATCACCAAAGTCGTCAACACCATGAAATATATCGAGGAACGCGTCACCCGCGTCATCGAAATCTGGGGCGAGGATGACTTTGGCGAGTTTGATCTGCCCGCCGACCCCAAAGGTCAGGACAATCTCGATAAAACCGTCACCCGCGCCCCTCAGAATGTCGAGCGCGTCAGCCAGGACGAAATCGATCAGATCTTCTCGCAGGAAGAAATCGACGCCCTGTTTGATTGATCCGTTTATTGGCCTGGAACGTCACCAAAACACCAAAGCCTGCCGGAAACGGCAGGCTTTTTCATGTGCAGGGTTTGGTCCCGTGGCCTTACGCGTGGCCCGCTTCGCCCGAAAGAAGTTCCGGGGCAAAACCCAGCTTGGCAAAGGCCTGTTCCCATTTGTCTTCGCAATCAACGCCAAACAGAAGATCGGCATCGGCATCGACATGCAGCCAGCCATTGGCAAGGATCTCGCTTTCAAGCTGCCCGCTGCGCCATCCGGCATAGCCAAGGGCCAGAATACTGCTTTTCGGGCCTTCGCCGAGCGCAATCTGTTCAAGGATATCGACCGTTGCCGTCACCGAAACACCCGGGTCGACATGCAATGTCGCCTCGTTCTCAAAATCGGTGCTGTGCAGAACAAAGCCCCGCCCGCTTTCGACCGGTCCGCCGAAATGCACCTGAATATCTTCAATCGTCGGTGCCGGGCGCGCAATGCCAAGCTGTTCAAGCAATTCCGGGAAGGTGATGCTGTCAATCAGCCGGTTGATCACCAGCCCCATCGCCCCATCCTCGTTATGGGCACAGATATAGACCACGCTTTGCGAAAAACGCGGGTCGCGCATGCCCGGCATCGCCACAAGCAGCTTCCCTTCAAGATATTCGCCAGTGTGATCTCTAATTCCCATTCCCGAACTTTTCCTGTGCTGTTCACTCAAGCCTAGCGCGATCCGTCACATATTACCATCGAAAGCCACCCTTGGCGTCGAAACGGATGAAAAATGACATTGATCAAAGACGCAACGCGCCACTGCGTTACATGTAGGTAGCCTGACACGCAATCGACAGCAACACCGGCATAAAAATATGGTGTTGAAGATCACATCGATGGGCACACTGACCGGCACACCAACCGGCACACATCCCGGTAACGCAGTCGTGCCTTGCCATGAACATCAACAGGTATTAGCCATCGCCACATGGCACAAAGCAGCCGTTTGTGCCATATCCATGAAATGGAACATCATCGTTCCTGCCGCGCCCCGAAAGATGTAAAAAGACTTCACGACCAGAAGGAAGCCACCGTGATCCGATCTTTGTTCTTAGCCCTTGGCCTTGTGATTGCGACTATCCCCCCGTTTGGCGCGGGCGCAAGCGCGCAGACAGCGGCCAGCAACTGGGTCGACGAGGATTTTGCATCACTCCGCCTGATCAGCGCACGCGATGCCATCAATGGCCGCGATGAAATCCGTCTTGGTCTTGAATTTGAACTTAAGCCCGACTGGAAAATCTATTGGCGCAGTGCCGGGGATGCCGGTTTCCCGCCGCAACTCGACTGGGCCGGATCAACCAATATCACCGATGGTCAAATCCGCTGGCCCGCCCCGCATCGTTTTTCGATCTTTGGGCTGGAAACCTTTGGCTACAAGGATCACATCATCCTGCCGATTGATGTGCCGATCACCGATCCGGCCACGGGCGCAAAAATCAGTCTTGATGTCGATTATCTGGTCTGTAGCGACGTCTGCATCCCGGCACAGGCAAACTTCACCCTCGATATCCCCGCCAGCCTTTCGGGGGACACAAACGGCGATACAGCAGGCATCAGCCGCTTTGCCCACGATATCGAAAAATTCGCCTCCAAAGTCCCGCTTCGCGGGGACAATCTGCCGATGTCGGTCAGCGATATCTGGCAGTCGACCGCACAATCAGACGAAAATGACCAGACCGTCCTGAATGTCGCGGTCACCGGCCTTGATCAGACCGCAATCGACCCGGTCGAAATCCTGATCGAAGGCAATCTCCGCCTTGGCTTTGGCGCGCCGGTCCCGACCGCAACCGATGACGCAACCGGCACACAGCAGTTCCGGATCCCGATCTATGGCCTGAAAGACGATCAGACCACGATTGGCGATGACGTGATCGTCACCGTCATTGCAGGCCCCCTTGCCATCGAACAGGACCGCCAGATTGCCGCCGCGCCATCTGGCACAAGCAGCACAAGCAGCAACAGCAGCAGCAATGCGACGTCCAGCACCAGCATCGCCACCACCAGCCTGTGGTTGCTGGGCGCACTGGCCCTTCTGGGCGGGTTTATCCTTAATTTCATGCCCTGCGTCCTGCCGGTCCTGTCGCTCAAGGTGATGTCGGCGATGAAGGCCCAAGGTTCTGCGCGCAATGCGACGCGCCGCGGCTTCCTTGCCAGTGCGGCGGGCATCATCACCTCCTTCTGGCTGATCGCGGCCGTCCTGATCGCCATCAAGCTTGCCGGTGGCACGATTGGCTGGGGCATTCAGTTCCAGCAACCCCTGTTCCTGACCGTGATGACCATCATCGTGGCCCTGTTTGCCTTCAACATGTGGGGCCTGTTTGAAATCAATGGTCCGGCTGAACTCGGCAATGCCGCCAACGATACCATCACCGCGCGCGAACAATCCGGTCACCATCTTGGCGGTCACTTCCTGACCGGCATGTTCGCCACCCTGCTGGCAACGCCTTGCTCCGCCCCGTTCCTTGGCACGGCGGTCGGTTTCGCACTGGCCGGCAGCAGCTTTGACATCTTCTGGATATTCACCCTGCTGGGCATCGGGCTTGCCATTCCTTATCTGGCGATTGCCGCCCGGCCCGAAATCGCCCGTCTTCTGCCCAAACCCGGTCGCTGGATGGGCTTTGTCAAAGGCATTCTGGGCGTGGCCCTTGCTGGTACCGCCATCTGGTTGCTGTCGGTTCTGGCCGTTCAGATCGGGATGGCCGGGGCGATTGCGGTTGGCATCGCCCTTGTCATGGCCGGTATTCTTTTGTTTGCCCGCCATCGCACGACGGTGCAGAAACGCAAATATGTCTTTACCGCACTCGCCACCCTTGGCGTGCTGGCCGCCCTGTTCGCACCGGGCTTTTCCAAGGCCCCGATCCAAAACACCGCATCAGGCCGCACCGGCACCGAAACCCTGCCGTGGCGGCCCTTCGCCCCGGATGAAATCGCCCGCCATGTTGCCGATGGCAAAACCGTGCTGGTCGATATTACCGCCGAATGGTGCGTGACCTGTCAGGTCAATAAAAAGCTGGTCCTTGAAACCGATGACATCGCAAAGGCACTCAGCGCTGATGATGTGGTCCTGATGCAGGGCGACTGGACCCGTCCCGACCCGGTAATTTCGCAATATCTGGCAGGGTATGGCCGCTATGGCATTCCGTTCAATGCCGTATTCGGGCCAAAGGCACCAGATGGCATTTTGCTGTCCGAACTGCTCGGCAAACAGGAAGTTCTTGATGCTATCGCCCGTGCATCGGGCGGTACCGACCTTGTGAAAAAGTGATGTGATGCACATCTTTGCGGGATCACGATAAACCGTGACAAAGATTTGAAACCATCAAAACCCCAACGGATATGATTGAAGATCAACCCGTTTTGCTGTTTGATGGCGACATCGAAATCACCAGAACAAGGGCGGCAATCAAGCCCCCCGCATGACGGAGAAAACCCCAATGACCATCGAAGTCGGCAGCGAACTTCCCGAAGTTACCCTTTTCCGCGCCACCGCCGACGGCCCCGAAGCCGTCAACACGAAGGAATTTTTCGCCGGTCGCAAGGTCGTCGTCTTTGCCGTTCCCGGTGCCTTCACCCCGACCTGCTCTGCCAAACATCTGCCGGGCTTTGTTGCCAATGCTGATGCCATCAAGGCAAAGGGTGTTGATGAAATCGTCTGCCTGGCATCGAACGATGCCTTTGTTCTCAATGCCTGGGCAAAGGCCGAAAATGCCGGTGAAAACATCACCATGTTGTCCGATGGCGATCTCGCCTTCGTCAGCAAGACCGGCCTTGAACTGGACCTGACCGGTCGCGGCCTTGGCAAACGCGCCAACCGCTTTGCAATGATTGTCGATAACGGCAAAGTCACCGATCTTGCCGTCGAAGCACCGGGCGCGTTTGAAGTTTCAAATGCCGAAACCGTGCTTGGCAAACTCTAAGCCCGAAACACCTGCAAAAAGCAAAAAGCTCCGCCTGATACGCGGAGCTTTTTTCTTTTGATGCCGTATCCTTGGAGTCTCTCCTGGGATTTGTTCCTAACGCGGAAGCAAAACCGGGATCGGTTCTGACCGGCTGTCAAAATCGCATTCAAAAGTCGGGTCGGTGTGTTTGGCAATGAAATGCACCACACCTTCGCGGAAATCTTCCTTGATCGGCGACCAGCTCATGAAAACACCGCCGCGATTGTCATATTCGCGAATGTCACGGTCATGGGACAGTTCAACAAAACTGTGCCCCAGATCTTCGGTGGCCCCGGCGACAAGCCATGACGGTTTGATCCCGCCATGCCAAAGCAGATACACACCGCCAACATTGTCAAGTTTCAGCTCGCTGAAATCATCGATCATGAACAGGCGATAATACTCGCCACGCGGGCTTTTCCGCCATTTGATATCTTGTGCCTTTGGCTGGCGCAAAGTGCCAAGCGACCAGAATCCCATTTCATCCTCCAAGCGCACCAAAACGCGCGCAACTGCCCGTCACACGCATCCCAACGCTGCTTTTGTTTTTATGAATTCCACTATATCGGAAAACCGTAAACTTTTGGTTGACCGATTACAAATCGCGATATCGCAAAATCCTGTTCTTAAACAAGACTTATTCTGGGTTTCAACCCTGAATATAAGATCATCACCCCGATTTGGAAATACTCAGTCAAACAATTTGTCGATGTCGTCCTGACTGATCCCCTCGCCTTCCAACTGCGGACCGTTCAGAAGATCGTCATCTTCGTTCTTCGGCGTTCCGTCATCATTTTCGGGAACCGGCAGATCGGTAAAGGCATCCTCGCCCCAGATCAGGATCATGTTGTGAACACGTTCCTCGACGAATTCAAGGGTCCGAACCACCTTGTTGATACGCTGGCCGGTGATGTCCTGGAAGTTACAGGACTCGAAAACTTTGGTGACCAGAAACGCGATCTGTTCGACATGTTCGGCGACAAAGTCGTTCGGTGCCGAATTTTTAAGCGTCATCGCCAGATCGTCGATCTGTTCGGCGGATTCAAGGATCGTATGCGTTGCCATTTCCGTATCCTTGATGATCGCATCAAGTTCGGTGGTCGCACTGACAAGGCGGTCATCCTCGGCCTTCGGATGACGCAGCGACGCGATCTGCATCTTCGCCTTGTGAATATGTTCGTTCATTTCCTCGATCTGCTTGCGGATCAGTTCGAGGTCGTCTTTGTCCGGTTCCGACGCACCCGGACGACTGCTATGGGTAAAATTGCTGCTGACCGGATCGGGCAATACATCCATCGCATCGCCATCCGATGCCGGTGCGATATGGGCGGCATCAACACCGCCCCCGGCACGCACCGCATCGCGAAGCTGCGCGACTTCCGACCTCAGGGCACGAATTTCATCAAGTACAGCCTGATTGATCCCGGATGCCTCAACCGTCGCGACCGGTTTCGGCGCTGGCAATGGCGCACCTGCCCCCATACCGGTTTCAAGCGTCGGATCGAAAAAGGAATCCGACCAATCTTCGACCACACCACCCGAACGTTCTTTTAAACGGCGTTCTGCGGTGAAAACCTTCTGCACGCGACGTGTCATGGCTGACTTCAATCCTCCGGCAACGGGCTTGACCCGATCCCTGTTCCCCCGATCACCCACCCCCGTGGTCAGATGATCACATTAAAACGAGTATAAGGGTCCAGATTGCTACAAGTCCAATGGGTTTCAAGAACAAGCCTTTGAAAAAGAACACCCCGGCCAAATGACCGGGGTGCGCAAAAAGGTTATGTTGCGTTGCAAATCAAGCAGTTTCAGGCATCCAGCGCAGAACCGGCTTTCTTGCCGCTGCCGTTTCGTCAAGACGACGACGCGGCGTCAGATACGGCGCATTTTTAAAGAATTCCGCATCCCCCGACTCCGCCTTGGCCACCAATGCCAGCACCGCATCGCAGAACTGGTCAATCGATTCCTTGGTTTCGGTTTCCGTCGGCTCGATCAAAAGCGCGCCATGCACCACCAGCGGGAAATACATGGTCATCGGGTGGAAGCCCTCATCGATGATCGCCTTCGCCAGATCCAGCGTCGAAACACCGGTATCTTTCAGGAAATCATCGTCAAACAGCGCTTCATGCATGCAATAGCCGGGGAATGCCACGCTCAGCTTGTCTTTCAGACGCGCCAGCAGATAGTTGGCATTCAGCACCGCATCGCCCGACGCCTGACGCAATCCGTCCGCGCCATGGCTTTTCATATAAGACAGCGCACGAATGAACATGCCCATCTGGCCATGGAAGCCCTTCAGACGACCGAAAGGCTTGTTACCATCCTTCTCGTCTGCGGTTTCCACCAGATGGAATTTCTCGCCCTTGCGCACGACATAGGGGATCGGTGCAAACGGGGCCAGTGCGTCGGAAAACACAACCGGACCCGAACCCGGTCCACCGCCGCCATGCGGGGTCGAAAAGGTCTTGTGCAGGTTGATATGCATCGCATCAATGCCAAGATCGGCCGGGCGAACCCGTCCGACAATCGCGTTGAAGTTCGCTCCGTCGCAATAGAAATACCCACCGGCCGCATGGACCAGATCGGCAATCTTGCGAACGTCGCGTTCAAACAGACCACACGTATTCGGGTTGGTCAGCATGATACCCGCCACATCGTCGCCAAGCTTGGCTTCAAACGCCGCAAGGTCCACACGGCCATCTTCGGTGGCCGGGATCGAATCAACCGTGAAACCGCATGCCGCGGCCGTTGCCGGGTTGGTCCCGTGTGCTGATTCCGGCACCAGAACACGACGACGGTTTTCACCGCGCGCATCAAGGGCCGCACGGATCGCCATCATACCGCAAAGCTCGCCCTGTGCGCCGGCTGCCGGCGACATGGAAACGGCGGGCATCCCGGTCAGAACCAGCAGCCAGTGCGCACAACTGTCAATCAGTTCAAGCGCCCCCTGAACCGTGCTTTCGGGCTGCATCGGATGCAGGTCGGCAAGACCGGGCATCCGCGCAACCTTTTCGTTCAGGCGCGGGTTGTGTTTCATCGTGCACGAACCCAGCGGGAAGAAGCCGGAATCAATGCCAAAGTTTTTCTGCGACAGGCGCGTGAAATGACGCACCACCTGCGGCTCGGACAGGCCCGGCAAACCAACATCACTATCGCGATCAAGGCCGCCAAGGCGTGATTTGATGCCCGCTGGCTTCGGAAGGTCAACACCGGTACGACCCGGTTCGCCCTGTTCGAAAATCAGCTTTTCCTCAAGAACGAGGCCGCGGTTACCGGTATGGGTCGTAAAGCTCATGCCAGCACCTCCTTCAATGCAGACGCAAGGTCCGCGATGTCTTCGTCGGTGTTGGTTTCGGTCGCCGCCACCAGCATGTAATGGTCCAGATCGTCACGGTTCGGATACAGGCGCGACAACGGAACCCCACCAAGGATACCCTTGGCAACCAGTGCCTCGACCACCTCGGCTGCCGGTTTGGCAAGCTTGACGGTGAACTCGTTAAAGAAGCTGTCATTGACCACTTCCGCACCCGGTACCGCATCAATCGCATCGGCGGTCTTGCACGCGGTTTCATGGTTAAGCGTTGCCACACCACGATACCCGTCCTCACCCAGAAGGCTCATATGCACCGTAAAGGCCAACGAACACAGACCGGAATTGGTGCAGATGTTCGATGTCGCCTTTTCGCGGCGGATATGCTGTTCACGCGTCGAAAGTGTTAGAACAAAACCGCGCTTGCCGTCCTGATCGACAGTTTCACCACACAGGCGACCGGGCATCTGGCGTACCAGTTTGCTGGTCGTGGCAAACAGACCAACATATGGCCCGCCATAGTTCAGGTTGTTACCAATCGACTGGCCTTCGCCGCAGACGATATCCGCGCCAAAGCTGCCCGGTGATTTGACCGCGCCAAACGCCATCGCCTCGGTAAAGACCACGATCAGAAGCGCACCCTTGGCATGGCACGCATCCGCCAGCTTCGTGTGGTCCTGAATACGGCCAAACACGTCCGGATACTGAACAACCACGCAGGCGGTCTGATCATCGATCAGATCATCCAGCTCGTCGGCGGTTGCCTGCTTTTCCGGGTGCCCGTCGCGACCGGCAACTTCGGTATCGCTATACTGGCAATAGGTTTCCGTGACTTCACGGTAATGCGGATGCAGACCACCCGACAGAACCGCTTTCTTGCGCCGCGTTGCGCGGCACGCCATCAGAACGGCTTCCGCGCACGACGTTGCCCCGTCCCACATCGATGCGTTGGCCACATCCATGCCGGTGATCGATGCCACCTGGGTCTGGAATTCGAACAGATACTGCAACGTACCCTGCGCGATTTCCGGCTGATAGGGGGTATAGGCCGTCAGGAATTCACCGCGCTGGATGATGTAATCGACCGTCGCTGGAACATGGTGGCGATACGCCCCCGCACCCAGGAAGCTCGGCACGCTGGCCGTGCCCATGTTTTTGGCGGCCAGTTTCGCCATGTCGCGTTCGACCTGCAATTCGCCCAGATGATGGGGCAGATCGACCGGCTCGGACAGCAGCGCGCCTTCGGGCACGTCGCTATATAATTCATCAACGGACTTTGCCCCGATGGTTTCAAGCATCGAGACGCGATCCGCCTTGGTTAGCGGAAGATAACGCATATCTTAAAGGCCTTCGACAAAGTCTTTATACGCAGCTTCGTCCATCAGCTCATCAAGCTGGGACTCATCGGAAAGTTCCATGCGGAAGAACCAGCCATCGCTTTCCGGGGCTTCGTTCACCAGTGCCGGATTGTCATCAAGCTCTTCGTTGGCTTCGACAACCACGCCATCAAGCGGGGCATAAACGTCGCTGGCGGCCTTGACCGACTCAACAACCGCCGCATCACCATCCTTGGTCAGCTTTTTGCCAACTTCCGGCAGCTCGACATAAACGATATCGCCAAGCGACTGCTGGGCATAATCGGTGATGCCAACGGTCGCGACACCGTCTTCATATTCAACCCATTCATGTTCCTGCGAGAATTTTTTAGCCATTGTAATCGTCCCTGTAAGATCAGTTGTCTCTAAAATCTGTGGTCTGTCCGGTCTTCCCGTTTTCCGGGATATTCCGGTTTTGCGGCTTCCCGGTTTTTCCGGTTGTTCCGCTAATTCAATCCCGGAAGGGCGACGTCGCGCCGCCCGCCCGATCCGTTCTGGCGATCAGCCGCGATAATAACGGTGCGGTGCAAACGGCAGCTCGACGATTTCCGCCGGGCGGGCCTTGCCGCGCACCATCAGATCGACTTTGGTACCCGGGGCGGCAAATTCAATTGCGACATATCCCATCGCAATCGGGCCATCCACGGTCGGGCCAAAACCACCGCTGGTGATTTCGCCAATTTCTTCACCGTCACTGTTCAGGACCGGGGTATGTTCACGCGCAGGCGCCTTGCCTTCGGGTTTGATCCCGACACGTTTGCGATCCGCGCCATTGGCAAGCTGATCAAGGATGATGTCTGCACCCTTGAACCCGCCTTCTTCGCGACGACGCTTGTTGATGATCCAGTTAAGGTCGCCTTCGACCGGGGTGGTCGTGGTGTCGATATCGTTGCCATACAGGCAAAGACCGGCTTCAAGACGCAGCGAATCACGCGCGCCAAGGCCAATCGCCTCGACCTCTTCCTCGGCCAGAAGCTTGCGCGCCAGTTCTTCGGCGCGGTCGTTCGGCACGGAAATCTCGTAACCGTCTTCGCCGGTGTAACCCGACCGGGTGACAAAGCACGCGATACCGGCAACATCGATCTCGGCAAAGCTCATGAATTTCAGATCGGCAACCGACGGTGCAAACCGTGCCAGCACGCGGGCGGCATCCGGGCCCTGCAATGCCATCAGGGCGCGGTCATCAATCTCGATCAGCTCGACACCGTTATCAAGATTGGCCCGCATATGGACAATGTCATCATCCTTGCAGGCCGCATTGATCACCAGAAACAGGCTGTCGCCCGCATTGGTGATCATCAGATCGTCCAAAATCGTGCCATCGTCATTGGTGAATGCGGAATAACGGGTACGACCGGGTTTCAGGATCGCGATGTCACCGGGCACAAGCTTCTCCAGCTCGGCCACGCGGTTTTCACCGGTCAGGCGGACCTGCCCCATATGCGAAACGTCAAAAAGACCGGCCTTCGCGCGGGTATGCAGATGTTCGCCCTTCACCCCCAACGGATATTGCACCGGCATGTCATAACCGGCAAACGGCACCATCTTGGCACCCAGTTCCACATGCAAATCATAAAGGGCGGTCTTAAGCAGTTCGGTTTGATGATCGGCCATCAAGGTCTCCAGACAGGCGTTGCGAAACATAGCCGACCAATGGCCAACCACGTCCCCCTCTGTCTTGGAGCCTGAAAGAATCACAGCCGGTTTGGATACCGGTCTGCTTACATCTTCGGCGAGACGCACATCGGTTTCTGATGCCGCCTGCTTTCCAGAGTCCCATCTCCCCGCGGTCCGTTTGCCTGAGAGTTTCCGGGGTGGTTGCTCCTTCGGCGTCCGCGCAATCCCTATCGATGCAATCACGCACACCGATCAAGACCGTGGCACTCTCCCACGGGGATCATTTGGGTATGCCCCCTTATACGGATTTGAATCCGACCAGACCAGCCCCAAAAATCACATCCTTTCGACCCCACCCATTGGTATGAGGATTAAAAGCCCCTTTTTTAGCCCCTCCGGCAAATGCCCATCACTTTGTATGAGGATTACCGAAAACGAACTTTCGTCCAAAAACGAAAATCCCGCCACGCGATGCGGGCGGGATTTGATTACTCACTAAAAATGAATAATAGGCCGGATTATTAATTTTTTCCGAAGCGTCGATTGTAATCAAGCTGATCGGCGCTCAGCTGGAAACCAAGGTAAATCTCATAATCCGGACCGGCCCAGACATCGTCCAGCGGCACGTTCAAAGTCACCTGCTCGTCACGATACCGCGCCAGGTTCAAATTGCTCGGAAACGCCATCTGAACATCAAACAGATTCTTCTGGATAAACTCGCCGGACGGGTCCTTAAGGGCTACGAAATACTGGAGTTTTGCGTTGCGCCCCTGTGCGGCCGGGCCCAGTTCGGCATTGATCACCGGGCTGATAACAACGTTCAGGACCTTGTCATCAAGGTCATAACCGCAATCGCCCAGATAACCGCCAAATTCGGCTTCAAGGATCACATCGGTCAGGTCCTTGCCCTGACCGTTGAACTGCACCAGACGGGCGGTATCATTGGGCAAAAAGGCCCGCGGGCATGCCGGGACCGGCTGCTCTTCGAACGTGCCGCACGCTGCCAGGAAACCGGCAAACGACACCAAACCCAATGCACAAATACGCCGCAGTCCGTTCGCAATCGTCATCCAAGCCTCTATAGAACTGGTCAAATCCGCTGTCATGCCCGATCCGGGCACAACCGCGCGCAGTCTATTCGCTCCGATATGGCGACACAACCCGCTTCCGTTTCAAATCGCGGCATGGGGCCTAAATACATGGCCGGACATAGCTGAACATGCATCTTTACACGGTGTCTGTCATTGCGTGTGCGTTGCTGGCGGGTTATGTAACGAAGACATTTGAATAACCGTGCCATCGCATGGCGCACATCATGAACATTCGGACCCGTATCATGTCTGACAAAGCCGACCTTCGGATCATCCTTGCCAACCCGCGCGGTTTCTGTGCCGGGGTGGATCGTGCGATCGAGATCGTCGAAAAGGCGCTGGTGAAGTACGGCGCGCCGGTCTATGTCCGCCACGAAATCGTCCACAACAAATTCGTGGTCGACCGCCTGCGCGATATGGGCGCTGTTTTTGTCGATGAACTCGATAGCGTCCCGGATGGCGTGCCAGTAATCTTTTCCGCGCACGGTGTACCGAAATCGGTCCCCGAAGCCGCCGAAAGCCGCCAGCTTGAATATCTTGATGCGACCTGCCCGCTGGTGTCCAAGGTCCATCGCGGGGCGGAACGCCACCATGCAGATGGCAAACATATCCTTCTGATCGGCCATGCCGGCCATCCCGAAGTCATCGGCACCATGGGTCAGCTGCCACCGGGCAGCATGACCCTGATCGAGACCGAAGAAGACGCCGAAAACCTTCAGGTCGAAAACCCGGAAAACCTTGCCTTCGTGACCCAGACCACCCTGTCGCTGGACGATACGGCCAAAATCATCTCGATCCTGCAACGCCGCTTCCCCGCGATCGAGGTCCCGAAAAAAGAAGACATCTGCTATGCGACCACCAACCGCCAGCACGCGGTCAAGCTGATCGCGACCGACGCCGATGCCATTCTGGTTCTGGGCGCACCCAATTCGTCGAACTCAAACCGTCTGGTCGAAGTCGCCAAGCGCGAGGGATGCGACCGTTCGGTTCTGGTCGAACGGGCCAAGGATATCGACTGGTCCAAGCTTGACGGCATTTCGACCCTTGGCATTACCGCCGGTGCCTCCGCCCCGGAAATTCTGGTCGAGGAAGTCATTGATGCCTGCCGTGAACGTTATAACGTCACGGTCGAAACCCTGACTTTGACCAATGAAAACGTCACCTTCAAGCTGCCCCGCCAGCTTGCCAGCTAACCCCGCTCTGACGCAGGAAATCCGGATATCCCATGGCCGTCTATACCGACGTTTCTGACGAAGATATCGCCCGTTTTGTTGCCGAATACGATATCGGCACCGTGATTTCGTTCAAGGGAATCGCCGAGGGTGTCGAAAATACCAACTTCCTGCTTCAGACCGATCAGGCATCCTTCATCCTGACCCTGTATGAAAAGCGCGTGAACCCCGATGATCTGCCGTTTTATCTGGGTCTGATGGATCATCTGTCCGCCAAGGGTCTGAATTGCCCGACACCGATCCACGGCAAGGACGGGGTTGCGTTACGCCGTTTGTGTGGACGTCCGGCCGCCATCACATCCTTCCTGAACGGCATGTCGCCGCGCCGGATCATGCCTCATCACTGTCTCGGTCTTGGCGCGGCACTGGCGCATTTGCACACCGCCGGTCAGGACTTCGACATGTATCTTGGCAATGCGCTAAGCGTTAAGGGCTGGCGCCCGCTGTTTGAAAGCTGCCGGTCCGATGCCGATGGCGTTCAGCCCGGCCTTGAAAAACTGATCGAGGATGAACTGGTCTTTCTCGAAGCAAACTGGCCCCATCAATTGCCCGCGGGCGTGATCCATGCCGACCTTTTCCCCGATAATGTATTTTTCTTCCCCGGCAAGGATGACGTATCGGGCCTGATCGATTTCTATTTCGCGTGCAATGATCTGCTGGCCTATGACATTGCGATCTGCATGAATGCATGGTGTTTTGAACCTGATAACAGCTTCAACGTCACCAAGGCCCGCAACCTTCTGTCAAGCTACGGTAAGGTGCGCGCATTGTCCGATGACGAACTGGCCGCCCTTCCGATCCTTGCGCGCGGGGCGTCTTTGCGGTTCCTGCTGACCCGTCTTTATGACTGGATCAACACGCCCAAGGACGCGCTGGTTACGCCGAAAAACCCGCGCGAATACATCAATAAACTGCGCTTTCATCAGCGGATCGACAGTGCCAGCGCCTATGGCCTGGGCGAGGAATAGAATTACATGACCGGAACGGACAATAAACGCGTCGAAATTTATACCGACGGCGCGTGCAGCGGCAATCCCGGCCCCGGTGGCTGGGGCGCGATCCTGCGATTTAATGGCGTGGAAAAGGAAATGTCGGGCGGCGATCCGGAAACCACCAACAACCGTATGGAAATGATGGCCGCCATCAGCGCGCTTGAAGCGTTAAAGCGTCCCTGTGTTGTCGATATCTACACCGACAGCAGCTATGTCCGCGACGGAATTACCAAATGGATTTTCGGCTGGCAGAAACGCGGCTGGAAAACGGCGGATAAAAAGCCCGTCAAAAATGTCGAGCTTTGGCAAAGGCTTCTGGAAGCTCTTAAAACGCATAAAGTCGAATGGCACTGGGTCAAAGGCCATGCCGGACACCCGGAAAACGAACGGTGCGACGAACTCGCCCGTCAGGCCGTGCCGAAATAAACTTGGCATGCAAGTGCTTGAAGCTGCTGTACTTCGATCCAAGATAGATGGATCGAAACAGTTTTTGTGAACACTATATGAAAAAAATGAAATCAAACTTGCTTTTGGGCTGACTTCCAGATTGAGTAACGTCAGTGTCAGGGGTGTTGGACCCCATCCTAAGGTCGGGTATGGTTGCCATTAACTAGTCGATAGTGGGTGCCGAGGAGAAATACGCTTGTCGCGCGGATCGTACGGCTTTTTACAACGGAAGTCGCTTAGCAGCCGATTGCTTTTTATCGCGCTGCCGCTCGTTTCATTGTTCTCCCTCGCCCTGTTCGTTGTCTTCGGATACGTCAGTTACACGGTTCTGCGTGACGACCTGAACGAAAAGATTGAACAGACCGCCGACATCAATGCCCGCGTTCTGGCGACGCCGTTCTGGTATCTGGATGTCGACAATATCGAATCCGCCCTGAACGCCATGAGCCGCGATCGCGACATTGTCGCCGTGCAGGCCTTGGGGGCAGATGGCACCGAATTCGCCCATACCGGCGTATCGCAATCCGAACTGAACGATACCCTGCGCCTGTCGCGTCGCGTGTTCTTTGAACGCAATAATGTCCGCCACGATGTCGGCGAACTGGTGATCTATTTCACAGAAGCCCGCGTGCAGGATTTGCTGTTCCGCCGGATGGTGATCGACATGATCCTGTTCGGCCTGCTGATTGCAGTTGTCGCCGCCAGCCTCCTGATCGCCAACAAACGCTCGATCAAGGAACCGCTGAACCGGCTTTTGCATTCCATCCGCATGACCAAGCATGGCCGCCTGCGCCGGCCGGTGGAATGGAACAGTTCCGATGAACTGGGCCTTCTGATCCGCGAATATAATGAAATGGTGACCCTGCAAGGGCAGGCACAGGAAGAAGCCCAGCGCAAACAGGCCCTTCTGGAAGCAACCCTTCACAATATCGGCCAAGGCATATGCCTGTTCGATCAGGACCTGAACCTGATGGTCTGGAACGAACGCTATATCGAATTGCTGAACCTGCCGCGCGATCTGGTCAAGGAAGGCACACCACTTTCCGATATTCTGCGTTACAACGCCGAACGCGGCGAATATGGCGATGTCAGCATTCAGGCCCTGATTTCCGACCGCGTTGCGATTGCACGCCGTCGCGAACCCTATCGCATGGAACGCACCCGCCCGAATGGCCGCGTGGTTCAGGTGGACCACAACCCGATGCCCGGCGGCGGTTACGTTGCGACCTATACCGACATTACCGAACGCAAACAGACTGAAGCCCGCATGCGCCATCTCGCCGTGCATGACGTGCTGACCAGCCTGCCGAACCGCACCCTGTTCCTTGACCGTCTGCGTCAGGCATTGCTGTCCGCCCGCCGGTTCCAGCGCGGGGTCACGGTGCTGTTTGTCGATCTGGACCGGTTCAAGGACATCAACGATCACTTTGGCCATGATGTCGGCGATCTGATGATCCAGGAAATGGGGCAGCGCCTTTCGCGGATCATCCGTGATTCCGATACCGCCGCCCGTCTTGGCGGCGATGAATTCGCGATCATCCAAACCGATGTGCAGAATATCGAAGACACCATCGCCCTTGCCCAGCGCATCATCGATGAACTTTGCCAACCGTTCGATTGCCGCGGCATTCGCCTGCATTCGACCGCCAGTGTCGGTATCACCCTGTTCCCCGAAGACGGCGAAAACCCCGAACAGCTGGTCAAAAACGCCGATATGGCGATGTATGCCGCCAAGGCCGAAGGCCGCAACAATTACCGCTTCTTCCTGCCGTCGATGCATGAACGGGTCAAGGAACGCAAAACGATCGAAGAAGATCTGCGCAACGCGCTGGAATATGATCAGCTCGAACTTTACTATCAGCCGAAAATCGACTGTCGCACCGAAAAGGTCGTCGGGGCCGAAGCACTGGTGCGCTGGCACCACCCGGATCGTGGCATGATCCTGCCGGGCGAATTTATTTCGGTGGCCGAGGAATGCGGCCTGATCAACCGGCTGGGTGCATGGGTTCTGAACAAGGCCTGCAAACAGACGCAAATCTGGCGCGAAACCACCTTGCCGGGTCTTCGGATTGCCGTGAACCTATCACCGGCACAGTTCCAGGATGCCGAACTGGTCAGTTCCGTCACCCAGATCATGGATCAGACCCGCCTGCCCGATGGCACGCTGGAACTGGAAATCACCGAATCGATCCTGATGAACAACCCGGAAAAAGCCGTTTCAACCTTGAACGAGCTTAAGGCCCTTGGCGTGCGGATCGCGATTGACGATTTCGGCACCGGCTATTCATCGCTGAACTATCTGAAACGTTTCCCGGTTTCGTCGATCAAGATCGACCGGTCGTTTGTCAACGACATCCATGTCGATATGGATGACAAGGCGATTGTCGATGCGGTGATCGGCCTGGGCCACAGCCTTAATCTTGAAGTCGTCGCCGAAGGTGTCGAAGAAGTCGAACAGCACGAATATCTGCGCGACAAGGGATGCGACTTCATTCAGGGCTTCCTGTTTTCCAAACCATTGCCCGCCGCAACCTTTGAAAGCTGGGTTCTTGAACGCCAAGGTGGTCAACCGGCACGGGTCGCGGTCAAAAGCTAGACAACGATCAGGCTCCAGATATCAAGGGTTACGGAATGGCGTTACGTTCCTTCCATGACATCATTGCCGAAACGGCCGCGCTAAAGGGCGGCATGGATGCGATTGATGCACGGCTGATCACGCCCAAAACCCCCGATGAAATCCGCAAAATCCCGTCGGACCGGTGGCTTTCGGCCATGACGATGTGCGTGTTTCAGGCGGGGTTTAGCTGGAAGGTCATTGAAAACAAATGGCCGAACTTCGAAGCCGCCTATGACGGGTTCGATATCAGCCGCTGGTCGATGATGCATGACGAGGATATCGACCGCCTGATGGCAACCGACGGGCTTGTCGCCCATGCACCGAAAATCAGATCCGTTGGCCCGAACGCCCATTTCCTGTGCCAGATCGAAGATAAGCATGGCAGCGTTGGTGCATGGTTCGCCGATTGGCGGGTTGCCGATTACTGCGACAATCTGCGCATCCTTCACAAAGGTGGATCGCGCCTTGGTGGCAAAACCGGGCAGGTCTTCCTGCGCCGGATCGGGGTCGATACGCTGGTCTTTTCCAACGACGTGATCACGGCTCTTGGCCGTGAAGGCGTAGTATCAAAAATGCCGTCATCGGCCAGGGATTTTACCGCCGTTCAGGATGCGATAAATCAGTGGCACGGCGAAACCGCCCGCCCGCTAACCCAGATCAGCCAGATTTTGGCGTTATCGGTGGGCTGATGCGTTTCACCCCACCGATCATCGTTCAGATTACGGAAAACACCCGTTCAATCAGGCATTCACACCGCTATCGACGGTGAATTCCGCACCGGTAACCGTGCGTCCCTCGTCACTTGCCAGCCACGAAACCAGACCGGCCGTATCTTCGGAACGGCTGAATTGCTTGATCGCCATAAAGCTGCGCATCGTGTCGCCGTTCTCGCCATTTTCCGGGTTCATGTCGGTATTGGTCGGGCCCGGATGCAGCAAATTGACCGTAATGCCACGTGGCCCCAGATCACGGGCAACCCCACGGGTGAAACCGATCAGGGCTGATTTGGTCATGGAATAAAGGCTGATACCGGGGAACGGCACCTTGTTTGCAAGGCTGCTGCCCGTCGTGATGATGCGCCCGCCATCGGGCATATGTTTCACGGCTGCCTGAACCGCGACAAACACGCCGCGGATATTGACGCCAACAATACGATCAAACGATTCAAGTGTTTCGTCCTCGATCGAACCACCGCTTAGAATCCCGGCATTGTTCACCAGAATATCAATCTTGCCGAACGTTTTTGCCACTTCCTCGATTGCGGCCTGCACCGCCGCGGGATCGCTGTTATCCGCCTTGATCGCAAGGGCCTTGCCCCCCGATGCCTTGATCTCGGCAACAACTTCGGCGGCCTTGTCTGCCGCATTGCCATAAGTAATCGCAACCGCAGCCCCATCGCGGGCCAGACGTTTTGCAATCGCAGCACCAATGCCCCGGCTGCCCCCGGTTACCAATGCTGCTTTACCATTAAGTTGGGTCATTTCTGGAAACTCCAATAATTATGTAATGTTCACTACAAAAATAAATGCGCCCCTTGCAATCATCCGTCAAGCGATTTATTTATCGATCACTACATAATTCATCGAACCCGAGGTTTTTCTAAATGGCTGGACGTGGACGCCCCCGAACCTTTGACCGGGATACTGCATTGGAACAGGCGATGGAGGTCTTCTGGACCAAGGGATATGAAAGCACCTCCATCTCGGACCTGACGACGGCAATGAACATGAAACCGCCAAGCCTGTATGCCGCCTTTGGCGATAAGGAAGCGCTGTTTGAAGAAGTCATCAGGCGTTACAACAGCCAGTATGGCGCAAGACTTTGGGGGGATTTGGAACGCTTCGAACATCCAAAGGACGCAACCCGGCATGTCCTGATGACAACGGCACACCTGTATACGCAGGATGACACGCCGCATGGATGCATGGTGGTGCTTGCCGCGCCACAGGCGGACTCCAATCATGCAAACGTCAATCGGGCCCTGCGTGACCTACGCCGCCTCACCGTTGGCAACCTGAAAAACCTCTATGCCAGGGCACAGCATGACGGCCTGATCCCGCCCGCTGCGAATATCGACAATATGGCGAACTATTACACGACGGTGCAGTACGGCATGTCGATCCAGGCACGCGATGGCGCAACGCGCGACGAACTGATCGCCGTTGCCGACGCCGCCATGGCAACCTGGCCAAGCCTGATCAGCACAACATGATTAGCCAAGGCAAGAAACCGGCCGCCACCGCAATCAACCGCCACAATCAATAGATCGCGGTTCCGGCCCCTTCCGGCTTGCCCTCAACCTTGCGCGGGGCCGGATGTTCGGTTGATTTGCGATCCACCAGATCGACAATTTCGGAAATCACCCGGACCAGTTGGTAATCCTTGGGCGTATAGACCGCCGACACCCCCATCTGACGCAGGACAAGCATATCCGCATCCGGGATGATGCCGCCAACAACAACGGGAATATGCCCCGCCCCGTGTGCGCGCAATCCATTCACCACTTCGCGCACCAGCGGCACATGCGACCCTGACAGGATCGAAAGCCCGATCACATGCGCGCCTTCGTCGATGGCATTGCGCACCAGTTCATCGGGCGTCCAGCGAATGCCATCATAAAGCACGTCGATCCCGGCATCGCCTGCCTTGACCGCGATCTGTTCCGCCCCGTTGGAATGACCATCCAGCCCCGGCTTGCCGACCAGCATCTTCATCCGTTCGCCAAGCTTTTCGGAAACTTCATCCACGCGACTGCGCAGTTTTTTGATGTCTTCTTCATCGCCGGTCACGATCATCGATGTGATGCCGGTCGGGGCGCGATATTCACCAAACACCTGACGCAGCGTTTCGGACCACTCCCCGGTTGTAACCCCGGCATGGGCGCACGCAATCGAACTTTCCATGATGTTGCGGTCTTCGCGGGCGGCGGCTTCAAGATCGGCAAGGCTTCTGGCAACAGCCGCCTGATCCCGGCCAGATCGCCATTCTTTCAGTTTTTCGATCTGTTCCTGTTCGGCCATGTCATCGACCGTCAGGATCGATTTTTCACCCGATGTCAGGGGCGATGCTTCGGTTTCGGTATAGGCATTCACACCGATCACCTTGGTCAGCCCGGTTTCGATATCGGCCAGACGGCGCGCGTTGGATCGCACCAGTTCCTGTTTCATGTAACCAAGATCGACTGCGGCAATCGCCCCGCCCATGGCATCGATTTTCGCCAGTTCTTCGCGTGCACCGTCCTTAAGCAATCCGACCTTGCGTTCAATCGCCGGGTTGCCGTCAAACAGGTCATCATATTCCAGAAGGTCGGTTTCATAGGCCATGATCTGTTGCAGGCGCAGCGACCATTGCTGATCCCATGGGCGCGGCAGGCCAAGGGCCTCGTTCCACGCCGGAAGCTGCACGGCACGCGCGCGCGCATTTTTTGACAGTACCACCGCCAGCATTTCGATCAGGATGCGATACACATTGTTTTCGGGTTGCTGTTCGGTCAGGCCAAGCGAATTAACCTGCACGCCATAGCGGAACCGGCGATATTTTTCATCGGAAATGCCATAACGATCCCGCGTGATTTCATCCCATAATTCGCAAAATGCCCGCATCTTGCAAATCTCGGTCACAAACCGGATGCCGGCATTCACAAAAAATGAAATGCGCCCGACAACCTTGGCAAAATCCTCTTCGGGCACCTGACCGGATGCCTTGACCGCATCAAGCACGGCAATCGCGGTCGCCAGCGCATAGGCCAGTTCCTGCTCGGCAGTCGCCCCGGCTTCCTGCAAATGGTACGAGCACACATTCATCGGGTTCCATTTCGGCACCTCGCGATAGGTAAAGGCTGCAACATCGGTGATCAGTTTCAGGCTGGGTGCGGGCGGAAAGATATAGGTCCCGCGTGACAGATATTCCTTGATGATGTCGTTCTGGGTCGTGCCCTGCAGGCTGTCGCGCGGCGTTCCCTGTTTTTCGGCAACGGCAATATATAACGACAGCAACCATGCCGCCGGCGCGTTGATCGTCATGGATGTGTTCATCTGATCAAGCGGAATACCGTCAAACAGGGTCATCATGTCGCCCAGATGCGATACCGGCACGCCGACCTTGCCGACCTCGCCGCGCGCCAGAACATGGTCCGAATCGTAACCGGTCTGGGTCGGCAGATCGAACGCGACCGACAGTCCCGTCTGCCCCTTTGCCAGATTCTGACGGTACAACGCGTTCGATGCGCTGGCCGAACTGTGCCCAGCATAGGTACGGATCAACCACGGGCGATCGCGTTCCGACTTTGCTGCACTGCGTTGATTTTCCATCGACATGGCGACCTCACGTATCTTTATTACCCAAAATCTTTATTTTTATTACAAGAAAACGTTATTAAATTACCTACTAGACATCACTTGGATAATTATATAACAATTTGTGCAACGCGATAAAAGCGAAAACTAAGAAAGCACTTCGGGAACCCCAACCATAAACCTAGGGAAACAGGTGCATTTCAGGGAAAACATCACAAAATCCGTGGCTTGGAGGATTCGTCGACCGCAGCGCAACACAGGATAATTTTATTACCGTCCTTTTACAGCGCATCCCGGATCGACCCCGAACAAGGAGTGAAGGCCATGAATACGACTGCTGAAGTTCTGCCGTTCCGTGGTGGTCATGAAGAAAAAGACCTGTATGAAATCGGCGAGATTCCACCATTGGGCCATGTGCCAAAGAATATGTATGGCTGGGCCATTCGCCGCGAACGCCATGGCGAACCCGATACCGCGATGCAATGCGAAGTCCTGCCGGTCATCCAGCCCGACAGTCACGAGGTCCTCGTCCTCGTGATGGCGGCGGGTGTGAACTATAATGGTGTGTGGGCGTCGCTCGGCAAGCCGATCTCGGTCTTTGACGTGCATGACCTGCCCTATCATATCGCGGGGTCGGATGCGTCGGGCATTGTCTGGGCGGTCGGGTCAAAGGTCACGCGCTGGAAAGTCGGTGACGAGGTCGTCATTCACTGCAATCAGGATGACGGCGATGACGAGGAATGCAACGGCGGTGACCCGATGCTGTCCCCGACCCAGCGCATCTGGGGTTACGAGACACCGGACGGATCATTCGCCCAATTCACCTGTGTTCAGGCGCAGCAGCTCATGCCACGCCCCAAACACCTGACCTGGGAAGAAAGTGCGTGCTACACGCTGACCCTTGCCACTGCATACCGCATGCTGTTTGGCCATCGCCCGCATATCCTGCGCCCCGGTCACAATGTTCTGGTGTGGGGGGCCTCGGGCGGCCTTGGATCGATGGCGATCCAGCTGATCACCACCGCCGGTGCCAATGCGATTGGCGTGATTTCCGATGAAAGCAAACGCGACTTCGTGCTGGGCCTTGGCGCCAAGGCCGTGATCAATCGCAAGGATTTCAATTGCTGGGGCCAGTTGCCAACGGTGAACGGCCCGGAATTTGGCGACTATATGAAAGAAGTCCGCAAATTCGGCAAGGCGATCTGGGACATCACCGGCAAGGGCAATGACGTTGATATCGTCTTTGAACATCCGGGCGAACAGACCTTCCCCGTATCGTGCAACGTGGTCAAACGCGGCGGTATGGTCGTGTTCTGTGCCGGGACGACGGGCTTTAACCTGACATTCGATGCGCGCTTTGTCTGGATGCGCCAGAAACGCATTCAGGGCAGCCATTTCGCCAACCTGAAACAGGCGGCCCAGGCCAACAAGCTTGTGATTGAACGGCGCATTGATCCCAGCATGTCCGAAGTACTTGGCTGGGACGATATTCCGCGCGCACATATGAAAATGATGCGCAACGAACACAAACCCGGAAACATGGCCGTTCTGGTTCAGGCCAAACGCCCGGGCATGCGAACCCTTGAAGAAGCAGTCGACGCCTAAGCCCACATAAAGCGTCGACTGACCGTTGGTGGCCCTGATGCGTTCTCGCCCGATCCGCATCGGGGCTGCCACTTTTCAATCCTTGCCGAACCGGCAGGACAACAATGATAGTCTGCTTCATGCACCAGATGGACCGAACCCGAGGATCAGACCGATGAGTGATAAAGCCCTGCTGCCCGAACTGACCCGGCTTTGCGATGATGCACTGGCGGCCCTTGCCCCGGTGCATCAGGCCGCCGAAACCGCGATGCGCGAAATCGTGACGGTGGATGGCAAAATCGATGCTCGCGCACTGGATGAAAACCAGTATGCCGCCCACGGCTTTGCATGGTTTTCAACCTATGTCACCGCCCTAAAGCAGATGAAGGCATGGGCGGATCGGCTTACGACACAGGGAAAGTTCGGAACGCTTGAACAATTGATCCTTCAGGCGGCGTTTGGCGAATATCTGGCACAGATCCAGGGCGGCATTGCGATGTCGCAGGGCGAGTTCATCCGTCTTTCAACCCTTGGCGTCCCGGGCGATGTGATTGCTGCCCTTGGCGATAGCCGCGCGGTTGCAACCCTGACCGGTTCGGGCAACAGCGACGCCACCCGGCGCGCCATTGCCGATCAGATCAAGGACAGCCTTGATACCGGGCGCTTTGGTGAAACCGGGCTCGAAGACGAAACCCTTGATATGGTCCGGGACCAGTTCCGGCGCTTTGTCGATGAAAAGGTCAGCCCGCATGCCCATGGCTGGCACGAACGCGACGAACTGATCCCGATTGAAATTATCAACGAAATGTCCGAACTGGGCGTTTTCGGCCTGACTATCCCCGAAGAATTCGGCGGACTTGGCATGGGCAAAACCGCAATGTGCGTCGTGACAGAAGAACTCTCGCGCGGCTATATCGGGGTCGGCTCGCTTGGCACAAGGTCGGAAATTGCCGCCGAACTGATCCGCCTTGGTGGCACGGATGCGCAGAAAGAACACTATCTGCCGAAACTGGCATCGGGTGAAATCCTGCCAACCGCGGTCTTTACCGAACCCAATAACGGATCGGATCTGGCGCATCTGCGCACGCGCGCGATCAAGGATGGCGATACCTATAAGGTCACCGGCAACAAAACATGGATCACCCATGCCGCCCGATCCGACCTGATGACGCTTCTGGCGCGCACCAACCCCGATGAAACCGGATATCGCGGGCTATCCATGCTGCTGGCCGAAAAGCCGCGCGGCACGGAAAATGATCCCTTCCCGGCCAAGGGCATGACAGGCGGCGAGATCGAGGTGCTTGGCTATCGCGGCATGAAGGAATACGAACTGTCGTTTGACGGCTTCGAAGTCCCCGCTGAAAACCTTCTGGGTGGCGATGAAGGCCAGGGCTTCAAACAACTGATGGCAACCTTTGAATCCGCCCGCATCCAGACCGCCGCCCGTGCCGTTGGCGTCGCCCAGAACGCGCTTGAAATCGGCATGCGCTATGCACAGGACCGCATCCAGTTTTCAAATCCGCTTTACAGCTTCCCGCGGGTTTACGGCAAAATCGCCTGGATGGTGGTTGAAACCATGATCGCGCGCCAGTTGACCTATTTTTCCGCCATCGAAAAAGATCAGGATATCCGCTGCGATATCGAGGCGGGCATGGCAAAGCTTCTGGGGGCACGGGTTGCATGGTCAAACGCCGATAACGCGCTTCAGATCCATGGCGGCAATGGCTACGCGCTTGAATACCAGATCAGCCGGGTTCTGTGCGATGCCCGCATCCTCAACATATTCGAAGGAGCCGCCGAAATTCAGGCACAGGTCGTGACCCGCGGTCTTCTGAGCCGATAACCAACGATTGCCCCCCCTGATGTTGTCTCTCTCCAGCGAACCGTGGCCCCGGTGAAAAACCTGGGCAAACTTGGCCCGTCACCCTTGACGGGCCTCTTTCTTATATCAACCTAAAGTATGATATCTTTATATCTACCTTGCGGTGGTAACATCACCCCAATCAGCAGGTAAAAAATCGAAAAATCGAAGCCTGCGCGGCATGATATGCCGATGGGGAAACAGGGAGAGACGTTTCATGAATCACGCGTCTGCATCACCGGAAAATACAATTTTTACGCGTGCAAATGCCGCGCGCGAGATCTTTGACAAACATGCCGACAAGCTCGCCGAAAGCCTTCTGGCCGAGCTGTTTGGCACAGGCCAAAGCAGCAGCAATCAGAACGATCCGAAGGCCCATGTCAGCGCACTGGCAAAACGCCTGCGCACATTGATGGCCGCCAGTAGCGGATCGGATTTCGATGCCTGCTTTGCCGATCACATTCTGGCCGATACCGTTGCCGGTATCCCGGCCAGCCGCATCGTACAGGCCTACCACAACACGGTCGAAAATTTTGCCCGACTGGTCGCATCCGAGGGACGCGGGCGACGCGATCCGGGCGTTCTGGATGCCTGCCGTTCGATGCTGATGGGCGATATGGGCTGCCTGATGGCCCGGGCCGAACGCCGGTCGGCACAGGAACGATCCGCATCGGAAATCCAGTCGATGTCGGAAATCATCGAACGCGAAACCGATAACATCATCGCCGAAGTCGGCTTTCAGGCCGGCCGCACCAATGACGTCGCCCAAACCATGGCGTCCGATGCGCATGATCTGTCGGAACTGGTTGAACGGATCACGTCAACCACCGCCATTGCCAGCAACAATGTCTCCACCGTCGCCTCCGCGACCGAGGAATTGCAGGCATCGAGCGAGGAAATCGCCGATCGCATCCACAAAACCAACGACATCGCCAGTCAGGCCGTGACCCGTGCGCAGGAAACATCGGTCACGATGAACAGCCTGTCAGACACCGCAAGCGAGATCGGCAAGGTTGTCGATATCGTCAAACGCATTTCCGATCAGACCAAGATGCTGGCGCTGAATGCCACCATCGAAGCCGCCCGCGCGGGCGATGCCGGCAAGGGCTTTGCGGTTGTTGCCAACGAGGTGAAAAACCTCGCATCCCAAACCGAAAAAGCCATTTCCGACATCAACGCCCAGATCACCGCCATTCAGGACGCAACCTCCGACGCCGTCGGCGCAATAGAAGGCATCGGTGGCGCGATTGACGAAGTCAGCCAGTTGTCATCGGACATCGCCTCCTCCGTCCAGCAGCAAACCGCCGCCATCAGCGAGATTTCAACCAGCGCGCAGGAAGTGTCCACCCACATGCAGGGCATTTCCAGCGACATCGCACTGGCCAGCGAAAGATCACACAACGCCAGCAAGACATCGGAAAACCTGCGCATTCTCGCATCGAATATCCGCAAGGATATCAACGAAATGGAAAACCGGTTCCGCGTTGTTCTGCGCACCAGTGACAGCAGCAACCGCCGCAATCAGGAACGCGTTCCGATTGCCGTTGATATCGAAATGGATTTCGGCAATGGCGACAAACGCAAGGGTGTTTCCGCCGATATGTCGGTGGCAGGTCTTCTGGCGCGCATCAAGGCCAGCGATCAGGACAACGGCAAACCGGTTTCGATCCTGCTTGATGGCAGCACACGTTTGCATGGCATTTTAAAAGCGGTTTCAGGTCTGGGATCGCATGTCCAATTCACCGAACTGGACGAAGACGCCAACCGCACGATCATGGGGCTTTTGCAAAAAACCCGCGATCACGACAACAAGATCGCCGAACTGGGCGCACCATTGGCGGCCCAACTGGCAAAGACACTGGAAAACGGTATCCGCAGCGGCGAGATCAGCAAAGATGATCTATTCCGTCCCCGCTACGAACCGATTGAAGGCTCTGATCCGATACAGTTCATGACGCCCTATATCCCCTTTACCGACCGGCATTTCACCCCGTTACAGGAAGAAATCCTGCAAAAGGACAAACATATCGTGTTTGCCGCCGGGGTGGATATCAACGGCTTCCTGCCGACCCATAACAAGGTCTACAGCCAGCCACAGCGCCCCGGTGAACCGGCATGGAACATGGGCAATTGCCGCAACCGGCGCATCTTTGACGACCGGGCCGGCCTGATGGCCGCGCGCAACACCAAACCCAAACTGTTGCAGACCTATTTCCGCGACATGGGATCGGAAGTCGTGTTCATGAAGGAATGCGACATCCCGATTGTCGTGAATGGCGAACAATGGGGCAATCTGCGCATCGGATATCGCGCCTGATCAGATCGGGCTGCCAGCCAGATCGCAGATTGAAAAAAAGGGGCAGATCACAAGACCTGCCCCTTTCGCATTCTGACCTAGCGAAATTCGAACAGTTCGGTATGGAATGATTTGGCGGGCAATCCCTCACGGACCAGATCGCGTTTCAATGCTGCGGCAAACGGCTGCGGCCCGCAGAACCAGAAACTGGCGGCATGCCAGTCGGGGATATCGGCTCGAACCCGGTCCGCTTTCAAAAGACCATCCACATCGTCGCGCCAGACATGCAGCGTAACACCGGCCTTGTGCGCCAGTTGCCTGATACGGTCCATCAGGGTCGCATCCTCGCTCGGGGCGACCTGATAGAAATCGATCTTCTGTTTGCCCGCAGCCGGTTTCAGCGCGAGTTCTTCAAGTTTTGCAAGGAACGGGGTCAAACCGATGCCACCGGCAATCCAGACCTGACGATCATTGCCATACCCAAAGGTGAACCGGCCATAGGGCCCCTCAAGCCGGACGTCAGCCCCGACGCGCAAATTGTCTGGCAATGTTTCCGTATAATCGCCCAGTGCCTTCACCAGCAGGGTGATCTGCGGGAATTCCGGGTTCCAGTGCGAGGAGATAGTAAAGGGATGCGGGCGTTCGTCATCCCCAAAGGCAACGCAGGCAAACTGCCCTGCCTTGTGCCCCTTCCAGCCCGCCTCGGGCATGATGGTGATCTGCACGGTATCGATATCAGGCAGACGCACCAGATTGACGATCTTTCCGGCGACCTGCCGGTTACGGCCGACCCGCCCGGCAAGGACAATACATGCCGATATCGTGCCCGCGATTAGAAGCACAGCCGTCACAATGCCAATCGGGCTGATCCAGTTGCCAAATTCAAACAGGAACATCGCATGCACCACCAGCACCAGATACGCCGCAGCGATAAAGGTGTGTGTTTTGGCAAACCAGCGATAGGGAAACCATTTGATCAGGGCAATGATCATCAGGGCCGCGGCAACATAGAACGCCCATTCGCCAATCCCCTCGGCAAAGCCGCGCTGACCGGCAAAGAAGCCCTGTAACTGGGAAAATCCGGTCTGATCCCCATGCGACCTGCGCCGACCGCCTTCAATCAGGCCAAGGGCCGATGCCCATTTCGGGCCATTCGACCAAAGCCAGTGGATCACGGATGTCACCAGAACCGTAATGCCAAGCCATTTGTGCAGCCGATAGGTCTTGTCGAGCCCGCCGGTATAATCTTCAAGCCATACCGGACGTGTCGCCAGGATCATGATCAGGCTCATGATAGCAATCGACAGGGTGCCAAAATACTGGACCATGAAATTTCGAAGCTGAATGAATTCGGCAACCTCGAACAGGCCCGGATTGGCCGCCAGCCAAAGCAGCGTAATCACAGAAAGGAAACCGACATAAATGAAGGATATGTTTTTCATGGTCGTGGTCCCGAATGCTACCCCGCAGTCGGGAACACCCCGACAGCGGAATGAACTTAACCAGAAAAACTTCACCATATTATGCCAGATGGGGCATTAACTTGTATCAAACCGTATCAAAATACCGGTTCTGATACAAAAAGGCGGGAAATCGATATCCCCGCCCTGTTGCATCTTCCGTCCCGTCAGCTATGCGACCGTAAAACCGCCTCGGCGATTTCGCGTTCAACATCCGCCGGGTAATCATAGAACCCCGGCTTGAACGACGATGCACCACCCGACGCCAGCCAGTCGATCCCGCGAATCAGAATGGCGGAAAACGGATCAAACAGATCCTTGCCCGATCCCCCCATGCCCGGTGCCAGGTTAAGCAGACTGCCACGGTTCAGAAGGTAAACTTCCTTGCCACTATCAAGCGTGAAACGCTCGATATAGCGGCGCATACGGGTGCGTTGCTGCGTATCAAGCCATTTGACGTCAATTTCGGTATTGGAATGCCCGACATTGACCAGAATGGCACCACGCCGCGCCAGCTTGATCTGATCCGCGCCAAGGATGCCGGAAAAACCGGTGGCGGTAACGACAATCGCACATTCCCGAAGCCCGTCTTCAAGCGCCACAACCCGGCAGCCGTGATGCTGGGCCTCAAGGGCGCGAACCGGATCGCGTTCGGCAACCGATACCACCGCACCCAGATTGCGCGCCCGTTCGGCAACGCCGCGCCCGACCGGGCCAAAACCGATCACCAGAACCGAACGCCCATAAAGCGCCAGACCGGTGACATTGGAAAAGACCGGCCACATTTCCTGTGCCACGTGATGGCGGTTATGCAGGCGGTCCTTGATCGCGATATCGTTCCAGTTAAACACCGGGAAGGTAAAATCAAGCTTTTCAACCCGGTGAACGCCCGTCGTGGTCGCTTCAAGCGCACCATCAACCTTATGGCCCTTTTTCACAAACGCCTCGATCAGCTCCCCACCCATGTCGGCCACGATATCGGCCGGGCTATCAGACAGGATATCGATGCTTTTGGCATATTCATCGGGCGTCATGCCGGAAAAGGCATGGACCTCGACCCCGTTCGCCGCCAGATAGGCCGCGGCAACATCATCGGTGCTATCGGGGTTGCACGCCCCCACCTTGACCGTGGCACCCGCTTTGACAAACGGCAGCAGGGTCGGAATGGTGTCTTCAAGAACGTGCTGGAAACTGACGATGGTTTTGTCACGCAGATCGCGTTTGGCAACGTAATTGCCGTATTTGGCGGTCACCGGGCAGATCACCTCGCGCCAGGCAAGGGTTTCATCGGTGATATTGGCAGCAAGTGCCGGATCCTTGATGCGGCTGGTGGTCGAGGTGGTCATGGGTGGGCTCGCTTGAAACGTGGGACGAATACTGGATTACCCCCATGTGTTAATCCCAGCCCGACCGGATGAAAAGCATTTCTGACCATGTGGTCAGATTTTTCATCCGGTGGGCAGGATCAAGGACGCGCCCCCGTACTTTAAGGACGCGCCGGAATTTCCAGACCACGCTTGACCGCCGGTCGCGCAAGCCCGCGTTCAAGCCATGCCGGAACGTTTTTCAGGCTGTCATAATCCACCAGTGCCCCGGCATCATAGAAACCGACCAGGTTGCGCACCCAGCCAAGGGTGGCGATATCGGCAATGGTATATTCATCACCCATGATCCAGTCACGCCCGGCAAGACGCGTTTCGAGAACACCAAGCAAACGTTTGGATTCCCCAACGTACCGATCCCGTGGGCGTTTATCCTCATACTCGCGACCGGCAAATTTGTGGAAGAAACCAAGCTGGCCAAACATCGGGCCAATTGCCGCCATCTGGAAAAACACCCACTGGATGGTTTCGATCCGGGCAATCGGATCAGATGGCAGGAATTTTCCGGTTTTTTCCGCCAGATACAAAAGAATTGCGCCCGATTCAAACAGGCCAACCGGCTTCCCATCCGGCCCGTTCGGGTCAATGATGGCCGGGATTTTGCCATTCGGGTTCAGCGACAGGAATTCCGGCGTCCAGGTTTCGTCCTTGCCGATATCAATGAAATGCGGCTCGTAATCGATGCCGGTTTCTTCCAGCATGATCGAAACCTTGACCCCGTTCGGTGTCGGCAGGGAATAAAGCTGCAGGATATCGGGGTTCTTGGCAGGCCAGCGTTTGGTGATGTCAAATGCGGACAGATCAGCCATCTGATTGTTATCCTTCCTGATGAGGGTCATGGCGGTTGATGGGATCGCACATTGCGCCAGACCATCAACCCTTATCCAACGTGATATCCCCAAGATGTAGGATAAGACGGCCTTCCCGCCAGCGCGAAATTGGCAATTGACTGTTTCCCGCCCTGTTTCAGTCCTGCGGCAACAACAGATCAGGCCAACCCGCGCATGCAGATCGGCCTGACTGGACTGCGACATACGGATCAATATTCATCCGCTGCCGATATGGGATTGCCTTAACCGCGTGCGATATTATCTTACCAGGCACGATAAGGCAGGAATTTGCCATCAAGGGTCACGACAACGCGGTCCCCCTTCGGATCGGCCTTGCGTTCGATATACATTTCGTAATCAATCGCGCTCATGATGCCGTCGCCGAACTTCTCATGGATGATTTCTTTGATCGTTTCGCCGTAAACGCCCATGATTTCATAAATGCGGTACACGGCTGGATCGGTCGGCACCGCCTGTTCCCAGATTTTCATCGGGCATTCCTGCAACACGGCGGATGCCTCCGCCGGAAGCTCCAGCAGGGCCACCAGCATATCGGCCTTTTCCTTGGGCGCGGAATTCATGCCAAGACAGACCGAGGTGGTCCAGACCGGAGACATGCCGATCTTGCTGGCGATTTCTTCCCAGCCAAGACCCTTGGCTTTTTTGGACGTAATGATCAGTTCTTTCACATCTGCTTTTTTCACAGCTTTTCTCCACTTCACTGTCTGTGTCGTTACGGATTAGTCGGCACCATTAACCACCCGCGCACGCGCAGGTGTTTCCCCGGCACCTTTGTTGGATTTATTGGCAACCGGCCCGTTCAGGCCAAAACGGATGACGTTCGGTTCGGAAACGCCATCCTCGTCGCGCTTCCCGGCCAGTTCGCGGGACCGTTTGGCAAGGAATTCGACCAGATGGTTGCGAATGTCGTAATAGTCGGGATGATGGATGATATCGGCGCGAACGCGCGGGCGTTCGATATCGACCTGTACCGATTCCGCGACCCGCGCATAGGGGCCGTTGGTCATCAGAAGGATACGGTCGGCAAGCAGGATCGCCTCGTCCACATCATGGGTGATCATGAAAACGGTCTGATCCGACCCGGCCCAGATACGGATCAGCTCATCCTGAATGCTGCCCCGTGTCAGGGCATCAAGTGCCCCAAACGGTTCATCCAGCAACAGCAGTTCCGGCTGAATGGCAAAGGCCCGTGCAATCGAAACGCGCTGCCGCATGCCACCTGATAACTGCGATGGTTTGCGAAGCTCCGCCCCGCCGGTAAGCCCCACCATTTCCAGATATTTGACCGAATGATCATGGACCTGCTTCTTGGTCCAGTTGCGATGGCGCGCCTGCACGGCAAAGGTCACGTTTTTAAGCGCGGACAACCACGGCAACAGGGAATAGTTCTGAAACACGATACCGCGATCAAGACTTGGCCCCGATACTTCCTTGCCATTCATGATCACCGCCCCGTCGGTCGGCTCGTCCAGCCCGGCAAGGATATTAAGGATCGTCGATTTGCCGCAGCCCGAATGACCGATGATGCAGACAAATTCGCCCTTTTCGATGCCAAGATTGACATTTTCAAATACGGTTAACGGATCGGAGCCCTTGGGGCCGGGGAACCGCTTGCTTAGCCCCTGTACGCTCAGGAAGGGTGTTGGCATGGTGCTTTTCCTTATTCCTGGTACTGCACAAGACGGGCGCAATAGGCGAACGCCGTATCAAGAAGCATGCCGACAAGGCCGATCATCAGGATCGAAAAGATCACACTGGTCAGATCCAGATTGTTCCATTCGTTCCAGACGTAATAGCCAATGCCGGTACCGCCCACGAGCATCTCGGCGGCCACAATCACCAGCCACGCAATCCCGATGGAAATACGCATCCCCGTCAGGATGGTCGGTGCCGCCGCCGGCAGGATGACGATCCACGCGGTTTTAAGCGTGCCAAGTTCATGGGTACGCGCGACATTGACCCAATCCTTGCGCACACCGGCAACGCCAAAGGCCGTATTGATCAGCATCGGCCAGATCGAACAGATAAAGATCACGAAAATCGCCGATGCCTGGCTGTCCTGAATGACAAACAGCGCAAGCGGCATCCACGCCAATGGCGAAATCGGGCGAAGGATCTGGATGAACGGATCAAGCGCGCGATACATCAATGGCGACATGCCAATCAGGAACCCGGCCGGAATGGCAATTGCGGCGGCCAGGAAATAGCCCGACAGCACGCGATAAAGCGAATAACCGATCTGAATGCCAATCCCCTTGTCGTTGGGACCGGCATCATAGAAAGGGTTGGAAAGTTCTTCCCACGCCTTGACGAACACCGCAGATGGCGGCGGCACGGCGGCCTTTGGCTCTGCCCCGCCCATCAGGATTTCATATTCCGTCAGTTCACTGCCCAGTTTCTGCTGGGGGCTGGCGGCCTCCCATATTCCAAGAAGAACCGCCAGCAAAACAGCAGACAACAGCAGCGCCCTGGCATTCAGGGATGCGATCATATCAGCTTACCCCTTTGCCAATCGGGAAGCTGTTGACATAGGCCTCGGGCTGATCGGGATCGAACTCTTTGCCCATGATCGTGTATTTCTGATAGGTGCTGTCTGGTGCTTCGTAACCAAGGTCTTTCATGATCTTGGCGCAATCGGCCGCGACATAGACTTCTTCGGCGATTTTCTTGTAATCGACATCGCCGTCGATATAGCCCCAGCGCTTCATCTGCGTCAGAATCCATACACCCATCGAATGCCATGGGAACGGATCGAAATCGATGCGATCCGGCACGTTTTTGACCTCGCCCAGACCATCGGCATACCGCCCGGTCAGGACCTGTTCGATGACCGGCACCGGCTGGTTCAGATAGTTGGTCGGCGCGATTGCTGCCGAAATTTCCTTGCGGTTCTCCGGCTTGGATGCGTATTGCGTCGCATCGACAATCGATTTCAGAAGCGCGCCATAGGTATTGGGCATTTCATCGGCAAATGCCTTGGAACAGGCAAATGCACAGCACGGATGACCTTCCCAGATATCCTTGGTCAGGGTGTGGATGAAGCCGATTTTTTCCCAGACGGCACGCTGGTTGAACGGATCAGGCGACAGATAACCATCAAGGTTACCGGCACGCAGGTTGGCGACCATTTCGGGCGGCGGAACGACACGGATCTGGATGTCTTTATCCGGGTCAAGGCCATGTTCGGCGACGTAGTAACGCAGCAGGAAGTTGTGCATCGAATATTCGAACGGCACACCGAACTTGAAGCCCTTCCACTGTTTCGGATCGCGTTTATCAAGATGGTCGTTATGCAGGACAATCGCCTGCCCGTTGATGTTTTCAACTGCCGGCATCAGGAACGGGGTCGCGGTCGAACCCGCCCCCATGGTGATGGCAAGCGGCATCGGGGTGAGCATATGCGACGCGTCATATTCATTGTTCAATGACTTGTCGCGTGCGACCGCCCAGCCCGCGGTTTTGATCACATCGACATCAAGGCCGTATTTCTCATAAAAGCCCATCGGCTGGGCCATGATGATCGGGGTGGCGCAGGTGATCGGAACAAAGCCGATATTAAGCTTGGTCTTTTCCGGCGTGCCCAGATCATCAAGGATCGCCGCCTTGACCTTATCCAGCGGCAGGACGGACGCCAGTGCCGCCATCATCGTGCCGCTGCCAACCATTTTGGCAAAGGAACGACGTGAAATCTCGTTATGCCCGAAGACAGAGCGGACCACCGCACTTTCAATCGCGCGATCCAGCATTTCCTCGCTGCTGGCAAGCTTGCCAGACGACGAAGCAACGCCATCCACAGCCATATCGCTATGGGCGGGCATCGATGCCAGATCGTATGTGTCTTCGTGATGGTCATGACCGGCATGGTGATGTTTACCGGTTGCGCAAGCCTCGCAGCCGCACGATTTGCTATGCCGCAGATCGCTTTCGCCACTGAATGGATCGCCCAGACTTTTGATAGACATGTGGTCACCCCCTGTTTTGTTTACGCCGCCCGTCAGGCGACACCGATATTCGGGGTGATAACAGCAACCGGCGTGCCAGATTTGTGCGGCGCGAAAAACTCTAGGGAAAGACTGGACTTTGGCCCGAAACAGGCGCAATCTCGGGTCATACGAAATTTCGTAATTTACGATATTTCGTAACCATATTTACGAAATATCGTAGGCCAATCACGATGGATCAGATTGCAAACCCGCCACCCCCAACGGTTTCGGATGCCCTGTATCAACAGGCGCTTGCATCGCATATTCATCCGACATTGCTGGTGCATCCGCAAAGTGATCGCATCGTGTTTGCCAATCAGGCGGCGGCGAATTTGCTGGGCCGCAGCATTTCCGATCTGAAATCCACCGCCATGAGCAGCCTGCACAAGGGACAGGTTCCAAGCCTTGTGGTGTTCAGCCAGGCCGCCCTTTATCACGGCTTTGCCTGGACGCGGGGCCTTAACCTGATGCATTCCGATGGCACCGAAATCCAGCTTGAACACGAGGCCCGCGCCCTGCACTGGGAGGGCGAGGATTACCTGATCATCATCCTGTGTGACCTTGATGCCCGCCACCGCCGCGACGTCGATGCCGAGGCCGATAATTACCTGCGCGAAGGCATTGCCGAATGGCGGCGGGCCGAACGGTTTTTCCGTGAAATCGAACGCGAAAACCAGTTGATACTGGGGGCGGCGGGCGAAGGCATTTACGGGGTCAACAGCGACGGCATCACCACCTTCGTCAATCCGGCTGCCGAACGGATGCTTGGCTGGACGGCCGAGGAACTGGTGGGCAAGGAAATCCATTCGATCATCCACCATTCGCATATCAATGGCGATCCCTACCACGCCGAACATTGCCCGATTTACAATGCCTTCCGCGAAGGCATCGTTCGGCGCGTTGATGACGAGGTTTTCTGGCGCAGCGACGGCAAACCGATCCGGGTTGAATATACCTCCACCCCGATCCGCGATCATGGGCTGGTGATCGGGGCTGTGATCGTGTTTCGCGATATCACCGAACGTAAAATTGCCGAGGAAAAGCTGCATGCGGCGCTTGCCGAGGTCGACCGCCTGCGCGAAAGGCTGGAACTTGAAAACGCCTATCTTCAGGAAGAAATCCTCTCGACCAACAACCACCACGAAATCATCGGCCAGTCCGAGGCGATCAATAGTGCGCTCAAACAGATTGATCTGGTCGCCCCGACCGATGCCAACGTCCTGATCACCGGGGAATCGGGCACCGGCAAGGAACTGATTGCGCGCGCCATCCATCAGGCAAGCCACCGGCGCGACCGTGTTCTGGTGCGCGTGAACTGTGCCGCCATCCCCCATGAACTGTTCGAAAGCGAGTTTTTCGGCCATGTCCGCGGTGCCTTTACCGGGGCCGTGCGCGACCGGGTTGGCCGGTTTGAACTGGCCGATGGCGGAACGCTATTTCTGGACGAGGTCGGTGAAATCCCGCTGGAACTGCAGGGCAAGCTTTTGCGCGTTCTGCAGGATCAGAAATTCGAACGCATCGGCGAGGAACGCACCCGCGAGGTCAATGTAAGGTTACTGGCCGCCACCAACCGCGATCTCAAGGAAGAAGTCCGGCTCGGCCGCTTCCGCGAAGATCTGTATTTCCGCCTCAATGTGTTCCCCATCAAATGCCGGCCCCTTCGCGAACGGCCTGACGATATCCCGCCCCTGGCGACACATTTCCTGCGCAATATCTGCCAGCGGCTGAACATTCCGCAACTGACCCTGACCAACGGGCAGGTCAGAAGCCTGATGAAATATGACTGGCCGGGCAATGCGCGCGAACTTGAAAACATCATCGAACGCGCCGCCATTCTGGCCCGCGACGGCAAACTGAATTTTGACCTGCCCGAACCCAACCGCCGCGAAACAGATCATGGCAATGCCAACCCAGCGCGTGATCAGGCAAGCCCCCAATCGGCAATCCTGACCGAAGATGACCGGCGCAAACACGAATATGACAATATCATCCGCGCCCTTGAAGCCACACGCGGCCGGATTTTCGGCCCCGATGGCGCGGCGGCCCTTTTGAATGTAAAGCCGACAACACTGGCATCGCGGATCAAAAAACTTCGGATTGACCGGCGTGATTTCACGCCATCGGGCCAGCAATAAGAACCAGCCATCGGAAATCGCAAAGATTTTTCGATCTGCGACCTTGCCCCCGCCCGCAGTTTGACGCAGCATGTCGCCCCGCCCGGCACATCACATCCGCAAGGGCGGCACAAAGGAGTAGTCCGGTATGGCTGGATTTTTACAGATTGGCGTTCTGATCGCGATGGCCGCGGTCGCGGTTATTCTGGTGCTTGGCATCATCACCATGGCACGCGGCAAGGATGCCAGGAAATCCAACAAGCTGATGCAGCTTCGCGTGCTGGTACAGGGGATTGCCCTACTGCTTCTGGTCATCCTGTCCTTCATGGCGCTGGGCAAATAGGCCCGCCGATGATCCACCCCGAAAGTCACGCATCAGGACAACGGAATTCACGATGGTTCAACTGACCCGCATCTACACCAAATCCGGCGACAAGGGTAAAACCGCCCTTGGCAATGGCACCCGCGTTGCCAAAAACGATATTCGCGTTGCGGCCTATGGCACGGTGGACGAAACCAATGCGGTGATCGGCGTTGCCCGCCTGCATGCGAGTGGTGATGTCGATGATATGCTCGCCCGCATCCAGAACGACCTTTTTGATCTTGGTGCCGATCTGTGCACGCCCGGTGATGGCAGCGACGATAACCCGGAACGCCCGGCCCTTCGCATTACGCCCACGCAGACCGAGCGGCTGGAAAGCGAAATCGATGCGATCAATGCCGGTCTTGATCCGCTGAAATCGTTTGTCCTGCCCGGTGGCAGCGCCCTTTCGGCACAGCTTCATGTCGCGCGCACCGTATCGCGCCGCGCGGAACGACTGATTGTGGAGCTCTCGGGAATCGAGGCGATCAACCCCGAAGCGGTGCGTTACATCAACCGCCTGTCGGACCATATGTTCGTTCTGGCCCGCCATGCCAATAATGGCGGCAAGGACGATATCCTGTGGCAACCCGGCCTGACCCGCTAGGCAAATATTCGAACAAACCCCTGTCTTTTCAGGGTTCGGTTGCGTATCAAGGCAGCCCGAGACTTCAGAATTTCAGTAAAGAAGTTGTCGTTAACGTTAACCTCTTTACGTAAATTGACAAGCCCCGTAGCACCCCCTATTGTGCATCGCGGGGAAAACAGTAACATCGGGCCCCACTGCGGACTGCCCCGGCAGAACGCAACAAGCCCATAGCTTCGACAACAAAAACGAACAGGTCTGTCATGAAGGTTCTTGTCGCCGTTAAGCGCGTTGTGGATTACAACGTCAAGATCCGTGTCAAACAGGACCAGTCTGGCGTTGAATTGAACAACGTCAAAATGTCCATGAACCCGTTTGACGAAATCGCCGTTGAAGAGGCCGTCCGCCTCAAGGAAGCCGGCACCGCGACCGAAGTGGTCGCTGTATCGCTGGGTGTGAAACAGTGTCAGGAAACACTGCGTACCGCCCTTGCCATGGGTGCCGATCGCGGCATTCTGGTCGAAACCGACGACGAACTGCAACCGCTTGCCGTTGCCAAACTTCTCAAGGAAGTCGTTGCCAAGGAAAGCCCGGATCTCGTGATCCTCGGCAAACAGGCAATTGATGACGACGCCAACCAGACCGGTCAGATGCTGGCCGCCCTTCTGGATTGGCCGCAGGGCACGTTCGCGTCCAAGGTCGCCGTTGCCGATGGCAAGCTTGACGTCACCCGCGAAGTCGATGGTGGCCTTGAAACCATCAAGATCGATCTTCCGGCCATCGTCACCACCGACCTTCGCCTGAACGAGCCGCGCTATGCGTCGCTTCCCAACATCATGAAAGCCAAGAAAAAGCCGCTTGATACGCTAAGCCCGGCTGATCTTGGTGTCGACACCGCGCCGCGCCTGAAAACCCTGAAAGTGACGGAACCGCCGGCACGTCAGGCAGGTGTAAAAGTTGCCAGCGTCGCCGAGCTTGTCGACAAGCTTCGCAACGAAGCCAAAGTGATTTAAGCGGGGGCCGATCAAATGAGCATTCTTGTTATTGCCGAACACGACAATACCGAACTGAAGGGCGCAACGCTTAACACCGTTGCCGCCGCACAGAAAATCGGTGGCGACATCACCATTCTGGTCGCTGGCGAAAACTGCCGTGCGGTCGCCGATGCGGCCGCAAAGGTGGCGGGCGTTTCCAAGGTTCTGGTTGCCGATAACGCGGCCTATGGCCATTTCCTGGCTGAAAACCTCGCCGGTCTCGTCAATGAACTGGCCGGTGATTACAGCCACGTTCTGGTGGCCGCTTCGACCACGGGCAAAAACTTCATGCCCCGCGTTGCAGCATTGAAAGACGTCGCGCAGATTTCCGACATCACCGATGTCGAAAGTGCCGATACCTTCGTCCGTCCGATCTATGCCGGTAACGCGATGGCAACCGTTCAGTCGTCAGACAGCCTGAAACTGATCACCGTCCGTACCACGGGCTTTGATCCGGTCGCGGCCGAAGGCGGTTCTGCATCGATCGAAGATATCGCAACTGCGAAAGATGCCGGAAAATCCGCTTTTGTCAGTCAGGAACTGACCGAGTCGGAACGTCCGGAACTGACCGCAGCCAGTGTTGTCATCTCTGGCGGTCGCGGCATGGGCTCGGGCGAGAACTTCCACCTGATCGAACCGATTGCCGATAAACTCGGCGCTGCCATTGGTGCTTCGCGCGCCGCCGTCGATGCGGGATACGCCCCGAACGACTGGCAGGTCGGCCAGACCGGCAAAGTTGTTGCACCGCAGCTATACATTGCGGTAGGCATTTCAGGTGCGATACAGCACCTTGCCGGCATGAAGGACAGTAAGGTCATTGTTGCGATCAACAAGGACGAAGAAGCACCGATCTTCTCGGTTGCCGATTACGGTCTTGTCGCGGACCTGTTCGAGGCCCTTCCCGCACTGGCGAGCGAACTCGACAAATAATCAGATCCCATCTAGGGTCAGAACAATCTAAAGAACGTTGTTCTGACCTTGTTTTGACCCTTGGGGATGAGTGGGGAACAAATGGCTTCGCTTGAAGATATCAAGACCATTGGCGTAATCGGCGCCGGTCAGATGGGCAACGGGATTGCTCATGTGATTGCACTTGCCGACTACGACGTCCGACTGCTTGACGTATCGGCAGAGGCGCTCGACAAGGCGCTTGGCCTGATTGGCAAGAACATGGATCGTCAGGTCAAGAAAGACCTGATCACCGAAGAACAGAAAGAAGCGGCCCTCGCCCGGATTACCACGGGTACGGAATACAGCTTCCTGTCTGATTGCGATCTCGTGATCGAGGCCGCAACCGAAAACGAAGAGACCAAGAAACAGATTTTCAAGGCTCTGTGTCCGGTTCTGGGCCCCGAGGCCATCATTGCGACCAACACCTCGTCCATTTCGGTGACGCGTCTGGCTTCCTATACCGACCGCCCGTCGAAATTCATGGGCATGCACTTCATGAATCCGGTGCCGCTGATGAAGCTGGTCGAACTGATCCGCGGCATTGCCACGGACGAGCCGACCTATCGCACCATTCATGAACTGACCAAGAAACTGGGCAAAGACACGGCAAGTGCCGAAGATTTCCCGGCTTTCATCGTGAACCGTATTCTGCTGCCGATGATCAACGAAGCGATCTATACGCTTTACGAAGGTGTCGGCAATGTCCGGTCCATCGACGATGCCATGCGCCTTGGCGCAAACCATCCGATGGGTCCGCTGCAACTGGCCGATTTCATTGGTCTGGATACCTGCCTGTCGATCATGCATGTCCTGCATGATGGTCTGGCCGATACCAAATATCGTCCCTGCCCGCTTCTGGTCAAATATGTCGAAGCCGGCTGGCTTGGCCGCAAGGTCGGCCGCGGCTTCTATGACTATAGCGGCGACGAGCCGGTTCCGACCCGCTGATCATCGCCGGATCAAAAATTCAAAAGGCCACTGCATCGCTGCGGTGGCCTTTTTGCATTGGGGTATACCCCCGTCTTCATGATTTAACCGACGTGCAAAGCTTTTGATCTTTCGATCAGAAATTGCCCTGCTATGATGACGGCCAAGGAACCAAGACCAAAAAAAGAGTCCAGGTCAGGACCCAGGAGGCCGTCCCACATGTTTCTCGGAATAGATGTCGGTACATCTGCCGTTAAAGCGCTTCTGATGGATGAACATTCGCTCACCGTCGCCGAAACCGATGTGCCCCTGACGCTGAGCAACCCCAAACCATTCTGGAGCGAACAGCACCCCGATGACTGGTGGGCTGCGACGTGCACGGCGATGGATCAGTTGAAATCATCCAATCCCGCCGCCCTTGCCGCGGTTCGCGCGATTGGCCTGTCTGGCCAGATGCACGGGGCGGTGATCCTTGATGCGAATGACAAGCCACTCCGCCCGGCAATCCTGTGGAATGACGGCCGGGCGAAGGCCGAATGCGATGAATTGCAGGCCGCCCTGCCCGATCTGCCATCGCGTGCCGGTGTGGTCGCCATGCCGGGCATGACCGCGCCCAAACTGATGTGGCTGCGCAAACACGAACCCGAAATCTTTGCCCAAATCAAAACCGTCCTGCTGCCCAAGGATTACATCCGTTTCTGCCTGACCGGCGAAAAGGTCACCGAAATGTCGGATGCCGCCGGAACGCTCTGGCTTGATGAAGAAAGCCGAAGCTGGAATTTTGATGCCATTGCCGCAACCGGCATGGATATCGCCCAACTACCCCGCCTTGTCGAAGGAAGCGACCCCACCGGCCATCTGCGCGGTGAACTGGCGACGCGCTGGGACATGAAGCCGACCGTGATTGTTGCCGGTGGCGGCGGGGATGCCGCGACCGGTGGCATCGGTGTCGGCGCGGTCAGCCACGGTGACGGGTTCATTTCGCTTGGCACATCGTCACAGATTTTCGTCGCATCCGACCGTTATCGCCCGAAACCCCACGAACTTCTGCACAGCTTCGCCCATGCCGTGCCGCAGCACTGGTTTCAGATGGCGGTGTTGCTGAACGGGGCAAGCTGCCTTTTGTGGGCGGCAAACCTGTTGGGTGAAAAGGATATCGGCGCATTGCTGCAACGGACCGAAGCCGGGCACAAGGCCCCCTCGGATATTGTGTTCCTGCCCTACCTTAATGGCGAACGAACCCCGCATAACGATCCCTATGCGCGCGGCGTGTTCTTTGGCCTTGGCAGTGACACATCGCGTGAAACAATGGTCCAGTCGGTACTCGAAGGTGTCGGTTTTGCCCTTCTGGACGGGCAGTCGCGCCTGCATGCCGCCGGAACGCATTGTGAATTGCCCGGCGTCATTGGCGGCGGTGCGCGCAGCCGATACTGGATTCAGTTGATATCGGACATCATGGGCTGTCCGCTTGCCCGATACGAAGGGGCGGCCAAGGGCCCGGCATTTGGCGCGGCCCGTTTGGGGCGGCTGGCACTCGATAACGAAACGGTCGAGGATGTCTGCCAGAAACCGGCCATTCAGGAAGTGATCGAACCCGATATGAACAGATACGCGGCCTATCAACCGCGATTTGCCAAATTCAAACGCATCTATTCCGCGCTGCGTGAAGAATTCCAGCCCGCCTGATGACGGATACCTTTTGCATCACCTAACCGACCTTTCAGCGGCGTGATGCATTTCACCTGAAATGTTGCATTCGGGTTCTTTAAACACCTGAAAAGATGCCAATATCAGTAAAAGGTATTAGAAATCCATCAATCGGATAGTCCATGACCATTGCCATCGTCGGAAGTTCCAATATCGATTTTGCCGCCCGCGTTGCCCATTTGCCCAAACCCGGCCAAACCGTATTGGCCAAGGATTACATCACAGGACCGGGGGGAAAGGGATGCAATCAGGCAATTGCAGTGGCCCGTCTCGGGCAGAAACCTGTTTTCATTTCGAAAATCGGCAATGATGTTCTGGGACGCAGCCTGATCGATACCCTGAACGCCGAAGGCTTTGACACCAACCAGCTGATCCAGTCGACCGACGCCCAGACCGGAACCGCCCTGATATCCATCGACGATGCCGGGGAAAACATCATCACCGTGGCCGGTGGGGCCAACATGACCATGAGCCGCGCCGACATCCGCGAAAAACAGGTGTTTCTGGAACATTGCAATTATCTGCTGGTGCAGCTCGAATGCCCGGTTGTTGCCATTGCCTGCGCAATGAAATACGCCCGCGAAGCTGGCGCAACCATCATCCTTGATCCGGCACCGGTGCCCGACCGGGTTGTTCTGCGCGATCTGATGGAACTGACCGACATCGTCACCCCGAATACCAGCGAATGTTTCGCCATGACCGGCATTCACCCCGATAGTGATGAAACCGCCCACGCGGCCGCATCAAAACTGCACGAAATGGGCGCACGTATCGTGGTGATCAAAATGGGATCAAGGGGCGCATTTTATTCCGACGGGGATCAGTCAGGTAGGGTCGAACCCTTTGACGTTGCCGCCATTGATACGGTTGCCGCGGGGGATTGCTTTAACGGCGGGCTGGCCGTTGCCCTGCATGACGGGCAACCGTTACGGGACGCCGTCCGGTTTGCCTGCGCAACCGGGGCACTGGCGACCACGCGCTATGGCGCGGCCGATGCTGCCCCGTCCCTGAATCAGGTTTTATCTCTTCTCGAAGAAAATCCTGGCATCTGATCCCGATCAGGACGCGGCATCAATCAGGCTGTTGAAATAATCGATAACCCCGTCGGCATCCCATTTGGCCGTGCCTTCCAGTTTGCCGATAACCTGCCCGTTGGCGTCAATCACGAAACTGGTCGGAAGGCCGCGCGCGCCAAAGGCCCGTGCGGTTGCCCCACGCGGATCAAGCACGACATCAAGATTGCCGATTCCGTTTTCATCAAAGAATTCCTGCACGATTTCCGCCCCACCACGATCCTGACTAAGCGCCAGAACACGGAACGGCTTGCCCTCCATCTCAGACGCCAGACGATCAAGATCGGGCATTTCCTCGATGCAGGGCGCGCACCATGTCGCCCAAAGATTGACCAGAATAACCTTTCCTTTCAGGTCTTTAAGGTCACTTTCGCTGCCATCTTTTTCGATGAAAACCGCCTTTTCCGGCAGGCTTGTGCTATCAGGTGCGGTGTCCATTTTCGAAAGTTCTTGCGGCAATTGCGTATCTGCAAAGGCAGGGCTTGCATAAATGGCCGATATGGCGACAATCACGCCCAGTTTTACGTAACGAAGCAGTGCCTTCACAATACTCACCTTTCCAACTCTTGCGGATCACAATGACCGATCAAAACGCCACCGACCAGAAAAATGCCAACGCCCTGTGGGGAGGCCGCTTTGAAGCGGGCCCGTCCGCCATCATGGAAGAAATCAATGCTTCCATCGGCTTTGACAAACGCCTGTACGCCCAGGACATTCAGGGTTCAAAAGCCCATTGTGCCATGCTGGTCAAGCAGAAGATCATCCCCGCAGAAGATGGCGAGAAAATAGTCGCGGGTCTAGACCAGATCCTTCAAGAAATCGAGAGCGGCCAGTTTACCTTCTCCGCCGCCCTTGAAGACATCCACATGAATGTCGAAAGCCGCCTGCGTGATCTGATCGGGCCTGCCGCCGGTCGCCTGCATACCGCGCGCTCCCGCAATGACCAGGTCGCGACCGATTTCAAACTCTGGGTGCGCGACGTGGCACTGGCCGATCTTGAAGCCGGGCTCAAGGGCCTTCAGGAAGCACTGGTTGAACAGGCCGGCACACATGCCGAGACCATCATGCCGGGCTTTACCCACCTTCAGGCCGCCCAGCCGGTCACCTTTGGCCATCATCTTCTGGCCTATGTCGAAATGTTTGGCCGGGATCGTGGCCGCGTTGCCGATTGCCGCACGCGTGCTAATGAAAACCCGCTGGGTTCGGCGGCCCTTGCCGGGACGCCCTATCCGATTGACCGCCATATGACGGCATCGTCGCTCGGCTTTGATCGCCCGACCGCGAATTCGCTGGATGCGGTTTCGGATCGTGACTTTGCGCTGGAATATCTGAACGCGGCCTCGATCACCGCCATGCACCTGTCGCGCCTGGCCGAGGAAATGGTCATCTGGTGTTCGGCACAGTTCCGCTTTGTCGGCATGTCGGACAAGTTCTCCACCGGCTCCTCGATCATGCCGCAGAAACGCAATCCCGATGCCGCTGAACTGATCCGTTCCAAGATCGGCCGTATCGTTGGCTGCTACAATTCCCTGATGCTCTCGATGAAGGGTCTGCCGCTGGCCTATTCCAAGGACATGCAGGAAGACAAGGAACCGGTATTCGAGGCCCACGACCATCTGGGTCTTTGTGTCGCCGCCATGACCGGCATGATTGCCGACATGAAGGTTCACAAGGACAACATGCGTGCGGCTGCCGGTGCGGGTTACACCACCGCAACCGATCTGGCCGACTGGCTGGTTGCCGAACTTGGCATGCCGTTCCGCGACGCCCATCACGTGGTCGGTGCCACCGTGAAACTGGCCGAGGGCAAGGGGTGTGATCTCGATCAGCTTTCGCTCGAAGACCTTCAGGGGATCGAACCCAAAATCACCAAGGCCGTTTACGATGTCCTGACCGTCGAGGCATCGGTCAGTGCCCGTCAAAGCTTTGGTGGCACCGCCCCGGTCCGGGTGAAGGAACAGGTCGCGGCGGCAAAGGAAAGGTTCCTGAAATGAGCAACCCGATCTTTAAACGCAGCACAGTGATCGTACTGGCGGTGATGCTGGGCCTGTCTGTTGCCGCCTGCGGCAAAAAAGGCCCGCTTGAACCACCGACCGACGAAGGCCGCAACTATCCACGGACATATCCGGCACAATGAACCATTTTGAATATATCGATGGCGTCCTTCACGCAGAAGGCGTTTCCATCCCCGAGCTTGCCGAAAAAGTCGGCACGCCGTTCTATTGCTATTCCACCGCCACCCTTGAACGTCATTACAAGGTGTATGCCAGTGCATTTGACGGGCTTGATGCGACGGTTTGCTATGCGATCAAGGCAAACTCCAATCAGGCTGTCCTGAAAACACTCGCCAAACTGGGTGCCGGTGCCGACGTGGTTTCGGTTGGTGAAATGCGCCGTGCCTTGCGTGCCGGTGTTGCCCCGGGCAAAGTCATCTTTTCCGGCGTTGGCAAGGCCGATGCTGAAATGCGCGAAGCCCTTGATGCCGACATCGCCCAGATCAATGTCGAAAGCATCCCGGAACTCGAAGAACTCAACCGGGTTGCCATCGACATGGGCAAAAAGGCCCGGATCGCGATCCGCATCAACCCGCATGTCGATGCCAAAACCCACGAAAAAATCGCCACCGGCAAGGCCGAAAACAAATTCGGCATCGACTGGACCCGCGCGATCGAGGTTTACCGCATGGCCGCCGCCATGGACGGGATCGAAGTCACCGGCATTGCCATGCATATCGGATCGCAGCTAACCGATCTTGCCCCCTTCCGGGAGGCCTTCACCCGTCTTGCCGGTCTGGTCGAAAAACTTCGCGCCGAAGGCATCAATATCCGCAATCTTGATCTTGGTGGCGGGCTTGGCATTGCCTATCAGGGCGAAACACCGCCCCTGCCCGATGCCTATGGCCAAATGGTGCGCGAAACCGTCGGTCACCTTGGCTGTCACATCACGCTTGAACCGGGCCGCCTGATTGCGGGCAATGCCGGTGTGATGATTTCGCGCGTCATGTATATCAAGGACGGCGAAGCCAAACGCTTTGTCATTCTCGATGCCGCGATGAACGACCTGATCCGGCCAACGCTTTACAGCGCCTATCACGAAATCATCCCCGTCGATGAACAGACTGAAGGCGACAAACAGGCCACCGTCGATATCGTCGGACCGGTCTGCGAAACCGGCGACACCTTTGGCAAGGACCGCAAACTGCCCGATGACCTCAAACCGGGTGATCTGGTCGCGGTCATGTCGGCAGGTGCCTATGGTGCGGTGATGTCATCGACCTACAACACCCGTGCCCTGACGCCGGAAGTTCTGGTCAAGGGCGACGACTTCGCCGTCGTCCGCCCGCGTCAGTCGATTGACGAGCTGATCGGTCTGGACCGTATCCCCGACTGGCTCGACTGATCCGGACCGGCAGAACCCGGAAAAACCCGGAAAAACTTTGCAAGGCGGCCTTTCAACACGAAAGGCCGCCTTTTGCATATCCCCGTCGTGCCCGGCAGGTTTCATCGGCCCCTGACACCCCAAGGGTATCGTTGATCGTATCAGCACTTTCGGCCCATGCCTTTCGATCTCCCGGATGCAGGTCAATGCCCTGCCCGGACAAACCTCGGGCCCTCGTCAGACTCACCCTCTGACGCCCCACAACCTCGCTGGCCGCCCCGGCCCCATCCGGCACGGCCACAACCATCGACACCGGACAAACTTCGGGCCTCCAGTAACCTCGCCAACTGACGCCCCACGGACCACCCACCGGCTCGTTGCCTGCTCCGACCACGGCAACAACCTGCCACCCCGACGTTCAGACACACCTCGGGCATCCGCCATTTTCACCAGCAGACGGATTTCGGGCGTACTGCCCCCAACCTGTCCACCACCGGCGGGCCACAAATCACTGCTGCCGCTGCTGCCATTTCTGCCACTTTCGGCAAATTCGGGGTCGCTTCCCCGATAAGACGCACCTCTCCCGTCATGACAAATAAGGGTGTTCGAAACCTGTTAGAACCGGCTCGGAACACCGCCGTAATGGCTCCGCCATCCGCCGATGAGCATCCTGCGGATTGCCCCGCGACCCTGCCTCAATCTTTGTTCCTGCATCCTGATCACCTCTTTGATCCGGCCCCAAACGCAAAAACCCGCGAGGCTCAGGGCCTTGCGGGTTTCGGTCCGGGTGCATTTCTCCCCTTGACTTTTCTCTTATGCCATAATTAAAAGAACAAATCAAGAACTTTTTGAAAAAACTTTATATACCGCCAAAAGCTGCCCCATCACGGACCGCCTTTTATTTTGGCTCGGTCGCGATCCTGACTTGACCCGCCCCGCCAAAGCCCCAAACTTAGATTAAGGTCTGAAATCTGTTCATAGGACCACGCTGGCGTCACATGTCCCCGACACGGGGCGATTGCAGGGGCCGAAATTCGATATGTCGATCATACCACCCAATCCCCGACTGGAACGTCATCTGCGCCTGGCGCGGATGATCATGTCGTGGGAACGGGTATGGCCCCGGCTGATCCCGACTTTGACAATCCTGATGCTGATTGCCGGTCTGACCCTGACCGGCACGTTTGAAATGCTGCCCGCGACCGGGCATATCATTTTGCTGTCGATCCTCTCGGTTGCTGGTCTTGTCGCCATCATCCTGCCGTGGCGGCACTTCACATGGCCCAATCGCCGTGCTGTCCTGCAAAGGATGGAACAGGAAAACGGGCTTGAAAACAACCCACTGCAAAGCCTTGAAGACCATATCGAAGACAGTGACGATCCGCTGACCAGCTATCTGTGGCAAAAACAATTGCAACGCCACGAAGCGATGCTGAACCATCTGCATCTGCCGCGTCCGGTGCCGTCCCTTGCCAGGGTGGATCGATACGGGTTGGTCATCTTGCCCGTATTGCTTCTGAGCGTTGGGCTGTTTGCGGGCCATGACCGCATGAGCGAGCGGTTTTACAAGGCATTCAGTCCCCTGCAACGGCTGGGTACCGCCGATTTCAGCACCACATTGTGGGTGACCCCACCGGCCTATACCGGACAAATCCCGCGCGTCCTGCGGTTTGAACAGGTTAAAGGCGCGCAAAAGCAGGATGATGGCGGCTCTGACGCATCGCGCGTCATTGATGTCGACGTGCCTGTCGGATCGACACTGGCCGGCAGCATCGGCAGCGTCTGGCAACCGACCCTGCATACGCCCACCGGCGAACGTGACATATCCGAAAGCAGCGACAACAGCTATGTCCTCTCGACCGCACTTGATCAGGCTGGACCATGGCGCATTTCGGTCTGGGGCACGGATCGGCTGACCCTTAATGTCAATCTGGTTGCCGATAAACCACCCGCCCTTTCATTCGTAAGCCCGCCTTCGATTACCCGGCGCGAACATATCCGGCTGGATTACGTCGCGACCGATGATTATGGCATGAAAAATCTTGAACTGGTTATCACACCCGCAACCGACGGCATTGGTCGGGAACAGTTTGGCACCATCGATAATATCCGTATCGATCTGTCTGGTGGCGACACCCCGGGGGGGGAGGCCGCCATGCCAACACGGATCGAAGGACCACGTTTCATTGATCTGGTATCCCATCCATGGGCGGGGCTCCCGGTTAACCTGCAACTGGTATCAAAAGACAATGCCGGACAGGACGGTGAAAGCGACATACGTTCGATTATCCTGCCCGAACGCGAATTCACCCATCCCGTCGCCAAAAAACTGATCACGATCCGCCGCGGATTGCTGCGCTATCCCGACAAGGCCCTTGAAATGCGCAACGCCCTTTTGCCTGTCATTTATGCCCCGCAGGCATTCAACGGCCATATCGGCATTTTTCTGGCACTTTCCGTGACCGAGGCACGGCTTTCGGCGCATCTGCGTGACCGCGCGGTCCATCAGGACGTGGCAGGCCTGCTTTGGCACATCGCCGAAGAGATCGAACGCGGCAGCTATGGCATGGCCGAACGCAATCTGATGGAGGCCGAGGAACGGCTGCTGGATGCCCTTGCCAACCCGGACGTGACCGAAGCCGAAATCGCCGATCTGATCGAAAACTATCGCCGCGCCCTTAACGAATATATGGCCGCCCTCGCCCGCGAGGCACCGCAGAATCAGCAAAGCCAGCAACAGGGCCCCGCCGCCATCCTTGAACAGCAGGACCTGTCACGTATCGTCGATCAGATCGAAGCACTCATGCAGGCTGGTGCGCGTGATCAGGCGCGCGCCCTGATCGACCGCCTGCGCGAACTGGTCGAAAACATGCAGATCACATCGGGCGACGGCGGGGCCGATATCACATCCACCTTGCGCGAAATGCTTGATGGCATTCGCGATCTTGCCCGCCGCCAGCAGGACCTGATGAACCAGGGTGACAATCCGTCAAGCCCCGGCGGCAATGGCAACCGCGCCCAGCAGCAGCAAAATCTTGCCGGGGACGCACAGAACCTGACCAATAATTCCGGCTTTGGCCAGTTTGGCAATCTCAGCGGCATTGAAACCGCAATAGAAGCCATGCAACGCGCCGCAGAGGCCCTTGACCACAACCGTGCCCACGAAGCCCTGCAACAGCAGGGACAGGCCATGGAAGCCCTGCAACAGGGCATTGGCGAGTTAAGCCGTGCTCTTGAAGGTTTAAGCCAGATGATGCCGATGCTTGATGAACTTCAGGGGTCGGGCAATCGTGATCCGCTTGGTCGGCCGGTGGGCGGCGATGGCACCACCGTCATCCCCGAAGTCGACACCCTTGAACGGGCATGGCGCATTCTTCAGGAACTCCGCCGTCGTTCCGGCGACCCGGACCGCCCGGTGATCGAACAGGAATATATTGATCGCTTGCTGAAACGGTTCTAAAGGCCGGCCCAAAGGACGAATAAAACAAAAGGGCAGCGACGGATCGCTGCCCTTTGTCATTTTCAGATCAAACCGGTCAGGGTTCAACCGCCTCGCGCGGGTCAAGGAATGTGACCTGCAAACGGGTTGCTGTCGGGTTCGGACGGCGGATTTTGGTTTCGACCGTCATGGTTTCGCCAACCGGCAGCATCTGGGCTTCCATCGGCATGTCCGCCCCGCCCTGCACCGCACTTTCGTCATAGATCAGCGGCACTTTTTTGCGCTGAACCACACGATCCAGCGGATCGAGAAGCTCAATCAACAAATAGGGCAACGCCCGGTCGATCTCATCGATATTGACGATCTCGGCGCGAACGACAAGAACGTCAACACCGTCTTCTTCTTCGCGAGTCGGCGGCAATTCACGAATATCAAGGCCTTCGCCAACATGAGGGACGTCAAGCCCGACCATGTCATAGACCTTCGCAATCGGCGGCCACAGATTGATCAGGATATCTTTGGCAAAATATCCGCCCGCACCAATCCCGCCAAGGATCAGGAAGAACAGGATCCAGCCAATCACACCCTTTTTCGATTTCGCAGGCGGTTTCGGATTGTTGCGAATCAGCTGCTGTGGGATGGGGGGCGGATCGGGAATTTTGTCCGCGTCCTCGAAACCGGGATCAACCTGACCTGGCATCTGATCGGCATTGAAATCGGCACCAAGCGCGCCATCCTGATCGAAAGGCGGCGGCAGCTTGTTTTCCTGTGCTGGCGACGGGGTTTTCATTCCCGGCGGGTCCTGATGCCAGCTATTGCCGCAGTTTTTGCAGCGTACGGTTCTGCCCTTTGGGCCGATCGCCTCTGTTTTCACAGAGTATTTTTTTGAACAATCTGGGCAAGTAATGATCATTGCAAACCTGGCATCTCGATGTCAGCGGCATGAAACCCGGGGCACGGCCATAACCTGAGTGATTTCCGGCGATCCCCCGAATTCGCCGGTGTAGGGCAGAACCTACACTATATGTAAATAGCGGCGATTTAACAGACTGTTAAGCACAGATAACTGAAGCTGCCCCAATTTGGATGGCACAGCATTGCATATATGGTGCTTAGATGACATCCGAAGAACTGTTTAAGTCGTCATATTTTCGGCCAATCTATAATGATACCCACTTTGGGATCAGCCAGATCGGACTTTTGCAATTGTTCAACCGGCCCCATCATTATCATGTTATGTCGGGTCTGATACGTCGTGCTGCGATATGGAGCGCAAGTTTTGACTGAAGTCGTAAGTTTCAGGAATGTGGGTGTCCGCTATGAATCCGGGCCGGAGATTCTGCGCGATCTGAACTTTACCCTGCATCGTGGCAGCTTCCATTTCCTGACCGGGGCTTCTGGTGCGGGCAAATCGACATTGATGCGCCTGCTCTATCTTGCCCTGCGCCAGACACGCGGCGAGATCAATATTTTCGGACGCGACAATATCCGCATTCCGCGCGACGAACTGCCCGCCATCCGCCGCAAGATCGGCGTGGTGTTTCAGGACTTCCGCCTGATCAATCACCTGACGACTTTTGAAAATGTCGCCCTGCCGCTACGCGTCGCCGGGGTCGAGGATTTGCAAATCCGCAAAAATGTGACCGAACTTCTCGAATGGGTCGGCCTTGGTGATCAGATCAACGCGGTTCCATCGCGGCTTTCCGGCGGGCAGCAGCAACGCGTTGCCATCGCGCGCGCGGTTATCGGCCGCCCGGCTCTGCTTCTGGCTGACGAGCCAACCGGCAACGTTGATGACCGGATCGCCATGCGGCTGTTATATCTTTTTGAAGAACTGAACAAACTTGGCACCACGGTGCTGATCGCCACCCATAACCGGCAACTTGTGCGTCGCTTTGGCCATAATCAATGGCTGCTTGAGGCCGGCACACTGCACGACATCACGCATAGCGCGTAACCGACCAAACCGACGGCAACTGGCTCAGACAGGACCCAAAATCGATCATGGCTTTTCGTTCGCAACCGTCACATCTGCCACTTGATAGCGACTCATCGACGCGCTTTTTGCCAAGCATCGTCGCATTGATGGTGGCCTTGCTGACGTTTTCGATTGTTGGCCTTGCGGCCCTGCATGACAGTGTCGGCAAATGGTCCGGTCAGATCGAAGGCAGCCTTTCGATACAGGTGCCCCCGACCGGCATGGCGGATCGCGAACCCGAAGAACGCGAACAGGCTTTGCAGGCTACCGTTGACGATATTATCGAACAGCTCGCCGACATGCCCGGCATCTCCCGGATCGAGGAACTCAGCCCCGAAACCATGTCGGCCCTTCTTGAGCCGTGGCTTGGCCCCGATGAAATCGTCAGCGAATTACCGATCCCGCGCATTATCGAAATCACCCCGGAAACCGGGTTTAATTTCGATATGCTTGAACGCCGTCTGGGTGAAATCGCCCCCGAAGCCGTTCTGGACGATCATCGCATCTGGATAGAACGGATTGCCGATGTTGCCTTTTCGGTGGAACTGGCATTGATGGCGTTAATCGTCGTGCTGTTTGGGGCAACGATGCTGTCGGTTGTTTTTGCCACACGTTCGGGTCTTTCAATCCATCGGACGATCATTGAATTGCTGCATCTGATCGGAGCACAGGATTCCTATATCGCGGGCCAGTTTGCCCGCCATAACCTGCGGCTGGCATTTTTCGGGGCATTGATCGGCCTTCTGATCGCCCTGCCGGTTTCAGGTGTGATCGCGTGGCTTGGCATGCGGGCGGGATGGCCAATCCCGACACTGGTTTTCAGCCCGCTTTTCATCGGCATCATCATCGCCATTCCGTTCGTGGTCGCCGGTGTCGCACAGATGACGGCCAAAAGAACTGTGCTGCGTGTCTTGCGCAGAATGTTGTAACCTGCCTCACTCCTCCGTATAGTCGGCCTGCAGCGTCGTGATCATTTACTGTTTCGGATCATGACCTTGTCCCAAAAGGAGAGCCCCGTCGCATGCCAGCGTCCCGTCAGGCCCAATCATATGAATAGACCGCCCCTTTCCGTTCAGCACCGACGACGATTTCGCCGGTTCCGGTTTTTGCTATCGACCCTGATCCTGCTGGGGCTGGTCTGGGCGGGTGGCTTTATCTGGTATGTCGACATCATTCCAACCGCGGTTGATGAACCTGATCGCAAGACTGACGCCATCGTTGTTCTAACCGGTGGCAGTGAACGGCTTTCGGAAGGGCGCCGTCTTCTGACCCGCCAACTTGCCAGAAAGCTGTTTATTTCCGGCGTCTATCGCGGGGTTGAAGTCGACGAGCTTCTATCGGCGGGTAAAGCCGATCCCCGGCTGGTTTCATGCTGTGTGGTTCTGGGTCATGTTGCGGAAAACACCCGCGGCAATGCGCAGGAAACGGCGGTTTGGGTGTATGACGAAGGCTATAAAAGCCTGCGCATCGTCACGGCAAACTATCACATGCCGAGGTCGCTTCTGGAATTTCGCAGCCTGATGCCCGATGTAGAAATCATCGCCCACCCGGTGTTCCCCGATAACGTCAAGGTCGACAGCTGGTGGCGATGGCCGGGAAGCGCCAGCCTGATCGCAAGCGAATATAACAAATTCCTGTTTGCCAGCCTCAGGAACTATATCCTGCGGCTGCTGCCAGACGGTGATCGCGCCAACCTGCATGGCCCCGCCCCGACACCAGAACCCTCCAGACAGGATTATTCCGCATCAAATCGCCCGGCGCAGAAATCGGGTTGAAGATACAGCGTTTCACTCGTGTCGTATAACTGTTACAAACCCTTTGACTAAGTGTTTGAAGGATCTGTCTGCATGAGAGCCCTGCGCGCGTTTTTGTTTAACGTGTTGTTTTTCGCCGGTACAACAGCACTTTGCATTTGTATGGTTCCCCTGATGCCGTTTGGTCGCAAGGCCAATCAGCTTGTTGGACATATGTGGTGTCATTTGACGCAAGGCGCGTTGGCCATCTCTGTTGGCATGTATAAACGTATTCGCGGCCTTGAAAACCTGCCGAAAGGCCCCTGTATTCTGGTTGCCAAGCATCAGTCTGCTTGGGAAACCCTGACCTTTCACACGGTCGTGCCTGACCCGGCCTATATCCTGAAAAAGGAACTGACCCGCATTCCGTTGATGGGACAGTTCCTGTTGTTTTCCGGGCAGATTGCGGTCGACAGATCGGCTGGATCATCCGCCCTGAAAGACATGATCAAGGGTGCCGAACGTGCGCTTGAGGACGGCAGGCAGATCGTAATCTTCCCCGAAGGAACCCGCACACCGCCCGGTTCGGATCGGCCGTATCATCCCGGTATTTATGCGCTGTATAAGGCCTTCCCCAATACGCCGGTCATTCCGGTTGCCATCAATTCCGGCATGTTCTGGGGACGTCACAGTTTCATGAAATACGGTGGCGAGGTCACCATGGAATTCCTGCCCGCGATTGAGCCGGATCTGGATCGCAAAACATTTATGAAAACGATCAAGGGCAGGATTGATAACCGCACCCGCGAACTTGAACGCGAAGCGCAAACCGAATTCAATCTACCGACCCTGACATCACGTGACGTCGAGATCGAGGAAGCCCGCGAAAAGGCCGAAGCCGAACAGCAGGAAGCCAAAACCGCAATTCCGATGAAATCCATCGACAGGGAAAAAACGCCGTCCTGATCAGACGGATCGTTCGAACACCAAAAAGGCCGGAGTTTTATCCGGCCTTTTTCAATTCCATCCATTCAATTATCGGCTGCTATGCCTTTCGGCGTGTTGCCTGCCAGATACCAAAGGCAATCAATGCGATCCCGCCCAGATGGTAAAGGTGCAATTCCTCACCCAGAAAGATGATGGCAAGGACACTGGCGAAAACCGGCATCAGATACAGGAACACACCGGCATTCGCCGGGCCGACAACAGCAACGCCCTTGTTCCAGAACAGATACCCCAAAAAGGCTGGTCCTGCCCCGATATAGAAAATCTTCAGCATATCGGGCCATGCCGGATCAAGATGGGTAAAGAACGGTTCACCGCGCACAGCCACCGACCAGATATAAAGCGGCGTCAGGAACACCAACCCGATCAGCGCCGAAACAAACACGAGGCTTAGCGGATGGATCCCCTTGGGGGCACGTTTCAAAAGCATCGAGTACGCCGCCCAGACCATTGCTGAAATCATCGCAAACAGATCGCCCGAGACAAAATTCATCTCGGCAAATACCGAGAAATCACCTTTGGCAATAATCACCGCCGTACCGACACCGGCAATCAGCACACCGGCCCACTGGCCAAGCTTGGGTTTATCAGCAGTCAGGAAAGCTGCGAACAACAGAACCCAGACCGGGGTGGTCGCATTCAGAAGCCCGGTATTGACCGCGGTCGTGTTGTAGGCGGCCAGATAAATGACAATCGAAAACATGAAAACGCCGGTTGTTCCGATCAGGAACATCGACATTTTATGATCCGCCATCAGCCTCAGATCGCGTTTAAGGTGCGGAATACAAACCGGAAACAGCAATACGGCAGCCACAACCCAACGCCAGAACGCCAGCGCCTCAAGCGGCACCGTGGCATTCACCCCGCGTGCAACGACATGGTTTGACCCCCACATCATCGCGCAGGCAACCAGCATCAGATAGGCGGCCATCAATGGGGCATTGGCACCTTTGGACGTTGTGGTGTCGTCCGACATCAGATTCCGGCTCCCATATTGATTTCACCGTATTCGCGGCGCACCAGATCCATCAGATCGTGCAACGGCGGGTCGACAATTCCCATCTCGTCAAGATGGTAGACCGTATTTTCAAGATATTCCAAGTTCGGACCAATATTGCCATGTGCCGCAACAATGATTTCAACCGCCGTTCGCACCGGCAGGTTTCCTGCGAACTGTTCATGCGTTGGATCGGCGACATAGGTGTGCGCGATGACCGTGCGTCCGTCGGCAAGCTCGACCTCGACATCGGCGGGAATATAGGTGTTGGTCACCAGTTCGCGTTCATCAAGATAGGCCTTGACCAACGGCCAGTTGTCCGGCGCGATCCGAAACGCGTTCCCGACACACTCCCCGCCAACATTCAGCCCCAGAACCAGCCCCGGATTTTCCGGTGTGCCGCGATAATGGTGGGAATAGATGCAAAAGGACCGGTGATAACCGCGCAGCGTCGCGCGTGCCCGTTCTTCAAATTCGAAGCCCGGACGCCACAGCAGCGATCCATATCCAAATACCCATCTTTCCTGGGGCTCAGTCAAAATTTCCTCCGGTCATGCTGGTATTTTATGTCCGGTTCTGAACCTAGCGTTTCACCATTACCAATGCCACCCCGAGTGCCGCAACCGCAAATCCGGCAAAGCCGAGTAGGCCCAGATGTTCATCAAAAAGCAGCCAGGCAAAGAAGGCAGCCGTGGGTGGGACAAGGTAAAACATGCTTGCAACCCTTGTTGCCTCGCCCTGCTTGATCAAAACCATCAGAAGCATGATCGCCCCGATTGACAACACCAGAACCAGCCACGCCATCGCAAGAATGAAGTTCATGCTCCATTCGATCACCAAGGGTTCCTTGATCAGGGCAACCACCCCGACAAAGGCCGCCGCGGCGATATACTGGATAACCGTACCGCTCATCAGGTCCATGCCCGTGCAGAACCGTTTCTGATAAAGCGTCCCGGCCGTCATGCCAAACAGCGCCATGATGGCAAGCCCGATGCCAAAGGCCGTAATACCGATCCCGTCACCGATTTTGGGCACCAGCACCAACGCCACACCGATCAGGCCAAGAACAAGCCCTGCCCACTGGCGTCCACTGACACGTTCCCCAAGAAGGGCACCGACGACCGATGCGGTCACGACCGGCTGCAATCCGACGATCAAGGCCGCCAAGCCCGACGGAAGCCCCGTATCAATTGCCCAGAAAACACCGCCCAGATAAATCCCGTGGACAAGAACACCGGTCGTGCTGATATGGGCAACCTGCTGCCAGCTTTTGGGCCATTTGGCACCTAGCAACGAAATCACCGGCACCATCAGAACAATCACAATGGCGAAACGGGCAAATAGAAAAGTAAATGGGTCGGCATAGGGAAGTCCGAACTTTGCGCCAACAAAGCCCGTGCTCCAGAGGAACACAAACACGAACGGCATAATCCGTGCAAAAGCCGGATGATCGGTGGCAGGCATGACGTTCCCCTTTTTCCGGCGAAAGATGCTGTTTGGGGCGCATCTTTCCACCCGACGACGGCCTGCCATTTGCAAACCGTGAAAATTGATTATTTATCGGTCTTGTTTTTGCCCTTGGCGTCGCTTTGGCGGTCCTCACCTTCGGCCGAGAAATTGGTGAAATACTGCCCGGCATCGACAATACCACGGCGGATTTCACGCGTACGGCTGAACAGGTCGAACAGTTTTTCGCCCTCGCCCCAGCGGATCGCGCGTTGCAACGCCATCAAATCTTCCTGAAAACGGCCAAGAACCTCAAGGACCGCTTCGCGGTTATTCAAAAACACGTCGCGCCACATCGTCGGGTCGGATGCGGCAATACGGGTGAAATCACGGAAACCCGATGCGGAAAACTTGATGACTTCCTGACGCAGTGCATCTTCAAGATCGGTTGCCGTCCCGACGATGGTATAGGCGATCAGATGCGGCAGATGCGATGTGATGCCAAGAATGCGATCATGATGATCTGCATCCATGCATTCGACTTTCATGCCACATGCTTCCCAAAGGGCCTGCACGCGTGCGGTCGCACTTTCCTTTTCACCGGGAACCGGGGTCAGGATGCACCACCGGCCTTCGAACAGTTCGGGAAAACCGGAATCCGGTCCGGAATGTTCGGTCCCGGCCAAAGGATGACCCGGCACGAACGAGACGCCTTCGTCAAGATGCGGGGCGATGTCGCGAATGACCGCCTGTTTGACCGACCCGACGTCGGAAACAATCGCACCCTTTTTAAGTTTTCCGGCAAGCTGTGCGCCGATGGCTTCATTGGCCCCAACCGGCGCACAGATCATCACCAGATCGGCATCCTTAACCGCTTCCTTGATGTCGCAATAAGCTTCATCGGCGATACCCAGTTCAAGCACCCGGTCACGGGTGGCTTCGGAACGCACGGCACAGGTGATTTTTTTCGCCAGACCGTCGCGCAGGATACGACGGGCAAGTGACGAGCCAATCAGCCCCATGCCGATAAAGGCAACGGTATCAAAAAGCGGTTCGGATGCGGTGTTGGTCATTTTACCTGTTCACAAAGTCTTTGATCGCCTGAAGGCAGATTTCCATTTCTTCCTTCGTACCGATGGAAATACGCAACATCTGCGGCAGGCCATAGGCCCCAATTTTGCGCGGGATAACGCCCTGTGCCATCATGAAATCATTGGCAGCATCGGCGTTTTTGCCTTCTTCCTTGGGGAATTCGACCAGAACAAAGTTGCCATAGCTCGGATGGGCGATCAGACCGTCAATCGCGTTCACCTGATCACGGAACCACGCCAGCGTTTCGGCATTGTGACGCACGCAGGCATTGACGAATTCATCATCATCCAGTGCCGCAAGACCGGCTTCCTGTGTCGGAAGTGCAACGTTAAACGGATTACGCAGGCGTTGCAGAACATCGGCAACATCAACCGGCGCATAGCACCAGCCAAGGCGAATGCCACCAAGACCATAAATCTTGGAGAAGGTGCGGGTCATGACGGTATTTTTACCGGCACGCACCAGTTCTTCACCGGCAGAATAATCTTCCTGACCGGTCATGAATTCGGCATAAGCCGCATCAACGACCAGAACGATATCTTCGCGCAAGCCATCACGCAGGCGTTTCATTTCCGCATCATTGATGTAGGTGCCCGTCGGATTGTTCGGGTTCGCGACAAAAACGATTTTGGTTTTTTCGGTCACAGCGGCCAGCAACGCATCAACGCTGGTGGTCATATTGGTCTCGGCCGCAGTCACCGGAACCGCACCGACACCCTTGGCCGCAATCGGATACATCAGGAAGCCATGCTGCGAATACAGTACTTCATCCCCCGGACCAGCATAGGCACGGATCAGAAGGGTGATCAACTCGTCCGAGCCGGCACCGCAGACAATCTGATCGGCTTCAATATTGTATTTTTCAGCCAGTTTGTTGCGCAGCGCCTCGCAACCACCATCGGGATATCGATGCAGCTTTTCAGCCGACTTGCGCAGGGCCTCGATGGCCTTGGGGCTTGGGCCAAGCGCGCCTTCGTTTGATGAAAGCTTGATTACGCGGGTTGCACCATCGGTGCGCGACTTGCCGCCAACATAAGGCGCAATATCAAGAATTCCGGGACGTGGGGTGGGCGCAGACATTTCCTAGTTTCTCCCAGTGGGCAGGGCCGGTGACAATCAACCGACCGGTATTATCAACTCAGCGCGTCTTCAGGAATCGGCACGCCATAGGCACCGACAACACTGAGCCCTTCGGGATCAAGTCCCTGATCGGTCAGTGCGCGCTGAAACGCTTCGGCGCGATTACAAAAGAATCCCGGCACATCAACAAGAACAAAACGCCGATCACCACTTTCATCGGCAGAAAAGCCAAGGATTGCCGAACCATCGATGCCATTCGCAATTTTTTTGCGCGCCGTATCCATCGAAATCTCGTTTGGCAGGCTGACGATAAACAGCGTGCGATCATCCCCGCTTTCTTCAAGCTCGATTGCCGAAAGGACAAATCCTTCGGTCTGCTCACCCCGTCCGACCGGACGCCCGCCAAATGGCAGTTTCGAGACAATGCGCACCGGGCTGTCATCGGACAGCAAAGTCCACCACGGCTGTGCTTCACCAAGTTCCGGTTTCGGGAACACACCGACCGCCGCACGGCCTTCTTCAAGGGCGTAAAATGCCTCGCGCGGGGTATCGAATTCGACGATTTCGTTGAGGCAGCCAAAATTAAGGCGCGCCAGTTCCCAGCAATCAACCCCGTCGGCATTGCGGCAAAGGGCAACCGTATAAGGAGCTTCAAGACGCGTTCCGGCAGCGATCATTTCGCGCCAGATCTGGATCAGGGCTGTTTTCGGAAAGGCACCATCGTGACGATCAACCAGTGTACGCATGATACGGGCTTCACGTGCCGGACGATAGGGCACCTTGACCTTGCCACCGGCCGCAATCACCCGGTCCTTATAGGCCCCGACCGCCTGTACAACCTTGGTGCGCCGAATGATCAGGGATTGCAGAGCCTGATCGATATCATCGATTTCCGCCCTCAGCCCGTTCAGGTCAAGATTTGCTAAATTTTCGTCGCTTTGCGCCATGATCCGCTCTTTTCTCAAACGGCGCCCAGTATTAGGACAGGGCAGCCGAAAAGCAAAGAAAAGATTGACTAAATCCCGCTCTATTCCTAGCTAGAACAGGCTTGTTTCCTTCGATAGCAAGGAACAGCCAGCACTGCCTGCAAGAAAAACAACCTAATCAAAGGGAAACGGACATTCATGTCGACCGCGGCCAGAACGGATCAGCGCAGCAAACTTCCCGGCCATCACATGGTCCTTGGGGAGACCGAAAAGCTGCGCCTTGATAGCGGCATCGAATTCGGGCCGTTCACCATTGCCTATCAGACATATGGCGAACTTAACGCCGACAAAACCAACGCCATTCTGGTCTGCCATGCGCTAACCGGGGATCAGTATGTCGCCGATGAAGTCCACCCGATCACCGGCAAGGAAGGCTGGTGGCGTGAAATCGTCGGGTCGGGCAAAATCATCGATACCAACAAATATTTCGTCATTTGTTCGAACGTGATTGGCGGTTGCCTGGGAAGTACCGGGCCCAAGGAAATCAACCCGGCTACCGGCAAGCCCTGGGGCCTTGATTTCCCGGTGATCACGATTGCCGATATGGTGCGTGCGCAGACCATGCTGATTGATGCATTGGGCATCGATACCCTGTTTGCGGTTATTGGCGGCTCGATGGGCGGCATGCAGGTTCTTGAATGGTGCAAAAGCTATTCCCATCGCGTTTTTGCCGCCGCCCCGATTGCAACCAGCTTCCGCCATTCGGCGCAAAACATCGCGTTTCACGAAGTCGGGCGTCAGGCGGTCATGGCCGATCCGGACTGGTGCGGGGGCAATTACCTGCTTGAAGGCAAAAAGCCTTCCCGCGGGTTGGCCGTGGCGCGGATGACCGCGCACATCACCTATCTGTCGCAACCGGCCCTGCATCGCAAATTCGGCCGCAAGCTTCAGAACCGTGGCGCAATTACCTATAGCTTCGATCACGATTTCCAGATCGAAAGCTATCTGCGCCATCAGGGCAAAAGCTTCGTCGACCGGTTTGACGCCAACAGCTACCTTTATATCACGCGCGCGATGGATTATTTCGATCTATCCGCCGATGCCGAAGGCCGCCTTGGCGAGGCATTTGTTGGCTGCAAAACCCGTTTCTGTGTCATTTCATTTTCCAGCGACTGGTGCTTTACCACCGCCGAAAGCCGCCAGCTTGCCCATGCACTGAATGCATCATCGTGCAATGTCAGTTGTGTCGAAATCGAAAGCGACAAGGGGCATGATGCCTTCCTGCTCGACGAGCCGGATTTCCATATGGTGTTAAGTGGCTTTATCGAAGGCGCTGCTGAAATCCGGGGATTGAAATAGGTTATGAATCACTCTTTACCAAACGCGACCGGCGTTATCCCGAATGACCGCATTCGTGTCGACCTCCAGCTGATTGCCGATATGGTCGAACCGGGTACGCGCGTGCTTGATATCGGATGCGGCGATGGTGAATTGCTGGGTTATCTGACGCGCAGCAAGGATGTTGACGGTCGCGGACTTGAACTATCCAACGAGGGGGTGCGCAATTGCGTGGCACAGGGTCTTCCGGTGATGCAGGGCGATGCGGATCGTGATCTTGGCGATTATCCCGACGGGGCGTTTGATTACGCCATCCTCAGCCAGACATTGCAGGCGACCAACCGCCCGAAACAGGTTCTGACCGAATTGCTTCGCATCGGTCAGAAAGCCATCGTTTCCTTCCCGAATTTCGGTCATTGGCGTGCGCGGTTTGATCTGATGTTCCGCGGGCGCATGCCGCAAAACCCGAACCTGCCGATCATGTGGTACGAAACCCCGAACATCCATTTTTGTACCGTCCGGGATTTTGTCGCCCTTTGTGATGAATGCGGCTTTAAAATCGAACGGTCGATGGTGCTGAACGAAAGCGGATCGAAAGTCAGCCTGGACAGCCATTCCCGGCTGGCCAACTTCTTTGGCAATCAGGCGCTTTTCATGCTGAGCAAATAGCACTGCCATTTTCCGGATTAAAAAGGCCGCAGCAAATCTGCGGCCTTTGTCATTTTTGCTGTCACATTTTCCCCCTCCCCCCGTCAGATGACGAGCATGATCACGTGATGGGGACGTTATGGCAGTTTCATCGATCTACCAATTCACACGCAAGGCAGTACTGATTATTGGCATCGGGCTCTTGGCCGCCTGTTCGCAAAAGGCCGAAACCCTGAAAATCACGGTCACCCAGTTTGGCAGCGCGACCGAGGATGCCTTTGAAGCCTATGGCACGGCACAGACCGCACAGTTTGCGCCAGCGCCAAAATCGCAAAACGCCCGGCAATCGGAATTCATCGCGAATATGGAAGCCTTCACAGGCAAGGTGACGCCATCCAATCTGCCGACCCTGCTTGATCCGGATGCGGTTAAAATCGATCCGAATGTTGCGCAACAATGGCAAAAGACACTGGCCAGCCTGCGAAACCAGTATCAGCAATTTGTCGCGATTTTCGACCAGATCGAAGCGGGATCGGCACTTGGGGCATCGGCGGTAACGGATTCCGGTCCGATCCTTGAAAAACTGCGCAGTCAGCTTGACGCCATTACCAACGACCTGGCCAAAGACCCGCCGCAATTTCTGGTGCGCCGTGGCACACTGATTGCCGATTTGAACAAAATCCGTTCCGAACCGAACGATGATGACGATGCCAAATCACTGCGTCTGCAAATCTGGTGGCAGGATTGGAACGCTTTGATAGCCGAAGAAAAACTGCTTCAGGCACATACACTGCGAAGTTTCATGGCGGCATCTGCGTTGGGCAGACATTTGCAAACGCAGATCGATAATTACGCCAAGCTGGATGTAAATGCCCTGATCGGGGCTGCCGAACAAGGCATAACACTGGTCGGAAAGGTGCGCAGCCTGTCCACAACGGAACTTGTCGCCGAGGGCCGCAATCTGTTTGAGACCGCAACCGGCAGCACAATAGCCATACCGGCACAATAGGGAGATTCCCATGAACAATCTTGATGAATTGATCCGCGCGGCCAAAAACAGCTTTGTTGAAATTGACGCAGCCTATCAGGCAGCCGACATCAACGAAAAACTGGTGATGGCCGAAACGCGCAACAAGGCCGCCGATCAGCTTATAGCGCTTCAGGCCAAGCGACTGATCCGGAATGCATCGGCAATTACCGATGCGGATATAACCGAGATGAAGAACCTTAAAGACCGGATCGACGATGCCGCCCAAATCCAAACAGCCCTGCTGCAATTTGTCGGGTTGCTGGCAAAATTTGTCGGTTAATCAGTGTTCCAGCGATCGGCATCGGCATCGTCCGATGCCTTCGCTGTGACCCAGTGATCGCCTTTGGGGGTCTGTTCGCGTTTCCAGAAGGGCGCACGGGTTTTAAGGAAATCCATGATGAAGTCGCAGGCTTCGAACGCGGCGCGACGATGGGCCGACAACGTGATCACCAAGACAATCCGTTCACCGGGTAACATACGCCCGAACCGATGCACAATCCGCACATCATCAAGCGGCCAGCGTCTGGCGGCCTCGTCTGCGATATGTTCAAGTTCGCGTTCGGTCATCCCCGGATAGTGATCAAGGGTCAGAGCCGAAACCTGATCACCGCCATGAATATCACGCACCAGTCCAACGAAACTGACCGCCGCCCCGATATCGGTACGGCCATCGGTCAGGGCTGCCAGTTCGGCGCCCGGATCAAAATCGTTTTCCTGAACGGATATGCGTGCCATGCGGAACCTTATCCTATGCAGCCCTTAATCAAGATGCTTCAGCCCGGTGCGAAGATAGATATACCCGGTCTGAACCGTCACCAGCCCGGCAATCCATAACAGAATATCACCTATCAGTATCGACGGGATCATGTCCGGCGACGCATCGCCAACCAGAAGAAACCCGATGGCAAGGATTTGTGCCGTGGTTTTCCATTTCGCAAGCACTGTCACCGGCAGCGGTACTTTCAGTTCGGCCAGATGTTCGCGCAGGCCCGACACCATGATTTCCCGGCACATGATGATCACTGCCGGCAAAACAGCCAGACCGGAAATACGTTCAAACGCCACCATCATCATCAGGGCGGCGGCAACCAAAAGCTTGTCCGCGATGGGATCAAGGAACCGGCCAAGCGGCGAAACCACATTCATGCTACGCGCAAGGTAGCCATCAAAAAAGTCCGTCACCCCTGCAAAGGCAAACAGCACAAACCCGATCCAGTTACCAACCGGTCCGTTGATATAGAAGGACGCGACCAATGCCGGAATCACGATGATGCGCGACAATGTCAGCAGATTGGGAATCTGGTTTTTCATGAGGGGCCTGTTTGCGGGTATGTGCGGCAGCAATAAAATTTCGGATGACCTGTTATGAGCCAAACCGCACAATTATTAAAGTCTTGAATATATGACAACAAGGGCGATGTTTCAGATGTCAAACAACCGAAACATCGCCCTTGCGTTTCAAACGCCTCAGTCCGCGGGGGCCTCGGATGATTTGCGACCAATGCTGAGCAACTGGTAGAGAATGATTGCCGCAAGCGTCGCCGTGCCGATCCCGCCAATCGCGAAACCGCCAAATTTCACCGTGAAGTCGCCGCCCCCGAAAATAAGGGTGATGCCAACGGTGAAAAGATTGCGCGGATCGGAAAAATCGACCCGGTTATCCACCCAAAGGCGCACCATCGCCGCTGCGATAAGTCCAAATACCGCAACACCAAGCCCGCCCAGAACCGGTGCCGGGATGGTATGGAGCAACGCCCCGAATTTCGGCGAAAAGCCCAGCAGGATTGCAATGACAGCCGCAATCACAAAGATCAGGGTCGAAAAGACGCGAGTGACGGCCATGACACCCATGTTTTCAACATAGGTGGTCACCCCCGTACCGCCGCCCGACCCGGCAAGCATGGTTGCCAGACCATCGCCGACAAAGCCACGGCCGATATAGCGATCCATATTCTGTTTGGTCATGCCGCCAATCGCTTTGATATGACCGAGGTTCTCCGCCACCAGAATGAAGGCGACAGGTGCGATCATGACCATCGCCGAATTTTCAAACCGTGGCGCGACAAACGCTGGCATCCCAAACCATGCGGCTTGCGACAATTCGGAGAAATCAATCACGGGCATCAGGCCCAAACCATTGCCAAGAACCAGCACCAACACATAACCGGCCAGAATTCCAATCAGAATCGATACACGACGCACAGAAACCGGCGCATAGACAGAAACCATCGCCACCGACAGCAATGTCAGAAGAGCCACCAGCATATGCATGTTATCGCCCGTGATGCCATTGATCCCGACCGGCGCCAGATTAAGCCCAATCGCTGCGCCAACCGCACCGGTGACCGCAGGCGGCATCAGTTTTTCCACCCAGCCAGTCCCGGTCGCCATCACAATCAAACCGATCACGGCATAAAGCGCACCAGCAGCGATGATCCCGCCAAGGGCCCCACCAATATCCGGGTTTGGTCCCGATCCAGCATAACCGGTGGCGGCAATCACCACGGCGATAAAGGCAAAGGACGAGCCCAGATAACTCGGTACACGGCCCGCCGTGCAGATGAAGAAGATCAGGGTGCCGATACCGGAAAACAGGATCGCCAGATTGGGATCAAACCCCATCAGAAGCGGGCCAAGAATGGTTGCCCCCGACATGGCAACAAGGTGCTGCAAGCCCATCGGGAACATCGCGCCCCACGGCAGACGTTCATCAGGCATGACAGTAGAAGACCGGGTCAGAGACCAGGAAGGAAAGTATCGCATCGGTTTCCTTAAGCTGACTTTTAGACGTTACCCCAGTAACGCACTCTGCCCGATCAGCATGGCGCGTTATCAAACCGCGTCGGGTATCGCGCCCTGACCGGCAAAAAGCAAGATGCCTGCCACAGGTTTTTTATTCCGTGTCATGGAAATGATCATAAATCTTGCGCGCAAGGGCGGCACTTATGCCGTCTACCGCCTCAAGATCGGCCAATCCAGCATCGGCGACGCCGCGGGCGGAGCCGAAATGATGCAGCAGCGCCTTTTTTCGTGCCCCGCCAACACCGGGCACGTTGTCCAGAACGCTTTTACCAATCTGCTTGGATCGTTTGGCGCGATGCGTGCCAATCGCCCAGCGATGGGCTTCATCGCGCAAACGCTGGATGAAATATAAAACCGGGTCCTGCATATCAAGGCGCACGGGCGGTTTTCCGGGGATATGCAGCACTTCCTTGCCCGCATTTCGATCAACACCCTTGGCAACGCCGACAAGCATCACGTCTTCGATCCCTAGGTCTTCTAGCACTTCGCGGGCAACGCCAAGCTGCCCCAAGCCACCATCGATCAGGCAAAGGTCCGGCCATGTTCCGTTTTCGCGGTCCGGGTCTTCTTTTTGCGCACGGGCAAAGCGGCGGGTCAGCACTTCGCGCATCATGGCAAAGTCATCACCCGGCGCGATGTCGCCCTTGATGTTGAATTTGCGATAGGCACTTTTCATGAAACCTTCTGGCCCGGCGACAATCATGCCACCGACCATATTGGTGCCCTGAATGTGGCTGTTATCATAAACCTCGATGCGTTCCGGCGTGCTATCCAGTTCGAGTTTATCAGCCAGATCTTCCAGCAATTTCCGTTGCGAAGCACTTTCGGCCATGCGCCGCCCCAGCGCATCCTTTGCATTGGTCAACGCATGTTCAACAAGCTTGCGCCGACCGCCACGCTTGGGTACCTGCAGGGTGATCTTGCGGTTATTGTTGATCGACAATGCGGTTTCGACCAGTTCCTGACCTTCGATCTCATGCGATAGCAGCACCTGTTTCGGGGCCGGTTTATCGGCATAAAACTGCCCGACAAAGGCCGACAGGATTTCGGGAATTTCCGCCCCCTGCTCATGTCGCGGGAAATAGGATCGGTTGCCATAGTTCGAACCAGACCGAAAGAAGAAGACCTGAACACAGCTTTGTCCGCCCTCGTGATGCAGGGCAATCACATCGGCCTCTTCTACGCCTTCCAGATTAATGTCCTGATGCGACCTGATCTGACTAAGCGCACGGATACGGTCGCGATACATCGCCGCCTGCTCGAAATCCATCCGCTCAGACGCGGCAAGCATGTCGGCTTCAAGCTGTTTAAGGATTTTCTGGCTGCGTCCGGTCAGGAAGTCACGGCAGATATCTACAAGCCCGTCATATTCGGCCTTGGCAACCCGATCCACACACGGCGCTGAGCATCGCTTGATTTGATATAGCAGACAAGGACGCGACCGGTTGGAAAATACAGTATCGGTGCAGGACCGCAGCAAAAAGGCACGCTGCAAATGGTTGATCGTGTTGTTCACCGCCCAGGCGGACGCAAACGGACCAAAGCAACTGCCATCCTTGGCCCGTGCCCCGCGATGTTTGACGATGCGCGGATAATCATGATCCTCGGTGATCAGGATATAGGGGAAACTTTTGTCATCGCGCAGAAGGATATTGTAACGCGGTTTAAGCTTCTTGATCAGGTTGGATTCAAGAAGAAGCGCCTCGGCTTCGGTGTGGGTGGTGATGATTTCCATCCGCACCGTCTGCGCGACCATACGGGCAATCCGTATCGGCAACTGCATCAGACGGGTATAAGCCACCACGCGCTTTTTAAGGTTCTTGGCCTTGCCGACATAAAGAACCCGGTCCTTGTCATCAATCATGCGATAGACACCGGCCGATCCCGGCATGGTTTTCAGGGCATTTTTGATGGCCTCGACACCGCGCGCAGCCCCCCCGTCATAATCATCGCCTTCAAGCGACAATCCGATTTCCCGAGCGGGGTTTTCGGAGGGGGTTTCAGGCTTCATCAGGCGTCTCCGGCAGATTTATTAAAAATCAAAAGTTGTGATGGCTGTCACTTCTCAAAGTGGCTTCCGACAATACCCAAAAAGATTAACGTCGCAACATCACTTCACAGAATCGCAACCCAAAAAAGATGTCCACCAAGGCTGTGGATAAGTTTGTGGGTAATAGGGGGGCTCTTTGCTGCACCCCTTGAGAGTCTTAACGTTCTATGAAGTGCACATTTATTGAGCAAACAGTCTAAGTTATTGTTTTTAAACACAAAAAATACTGTCAACCTGAAAACATTCGGTAATACAGGAGTCAAAAAAGAATATTTTCCTTTGATTCCATGCCCCCAGATGCTTGTGCATAAGGGAGACAGCGATTCGGCCTAGAGGAATCACAGAGTCCCCGTCCAAAACCGTTAACAAAAGTAAATTTTAAGCAGATTTACGGATGGGATCAGCGCGCGATATTAAAGCGCTCTATTTCCACTCCGACCGCGGCAACGTCGTCAAAGACATCAAGCTTTTCAACCCGGACGTTTACCTTGCGTACCCGACGATCCGCCAGGCACATATCGGCCAGTTTTTCCCCAAGGGTTTCCACAAGGTTCACATGACCGTCGCGGCAAATTTCCCGCGTGCCGGTCACCAGATCCTCGTAGCTTAAAACAGTGGCAATATCGTCATTCTGGACACCCTCGCCTTCCAGAACGGCAAGGTCCAGATTGATCCGCACCCGCTGCGGAGCATGTTTTTCATGGTCATATACGCCAATGGATGTCTCGACAACCATGTCACGCACGAAGACACGACGCAAACTGCCGGCATGATCTGCATAGGGCAGTGTCGTAATGTTATCGTCCTGCTTAAGGCCTGCGGTCATGGTCTGGTCTTCCTTGTGCTGCGCTTGGTGCGGCCAGATGTCCGGAACCCAAGCCCGACGCATCATTCTTCTGGCATATTCTGTTCGCCACTGGGCGCCCAATTGAGGTGCTGCCCGCCGTCAAGCGCTAACATTTGCCCGGTGATGGCTGGCGCGGCAAGGAAAAATCGTACCGCGTCGCAAATCTCTTGCGGGTTTGTCCCAATTTTCAGGGGCGTCTGATCGCATTGCTGATCGAAAACTTCCTGCGTTTGCCGGACACTAGGCAGTGCCGGGCCGGGACCAATCGCATTGACCCGGATGTGCGGCGCTAATGCCAGTGCCAGTGTCTGGGTCAGCGTCCAAAGACCGGCCTTGGACAAGGTATAAGTCATGAAATGCGGTGTCAGATTCCAGACACGCTGATCAATCAGGTTGATGATGACGCCCTTTTGCCCGGTGGGCAGCCGTTTGGCGAAATCCTGCGACAACACAAACGGTGCGCGCAGATTGGCTTCCATATGATAGTCCCAGCCCTCACGCGTGGCGGTGCTGATATCATCATATTCAAAGGTGGATGCATTATTGATCAGCACACCAATCGGGCCAAGTGCCGCCGTTGCTTCGCGTACTACACGGCTGGTGTCTTCTTCCTTGCCAAGATCAGCCGAAATAACACAGGCGCGGCGACCAAGGGACCGGATTTCCTCGGCAAGCTGTTCCGCATCCCTGCGCGAGGAATGGCAATGAAGGGCAACATCATAACCCTGTGTCGCCAGATCAAGCGATAAAGCCCGTCCGATACGCTTGGCAGCCCCGGTTACAAGAGCCGTTTTAGGCATTTTCCCTGTCATCTGGTTTCCATCCCGTTCATCAAGGTGCGCCTCTTTCCCGGGGAAGGCAGCCCCCCTTAAATATCGGCCGCCGTCATTTATGTTTGGTCATTCCGGAACTTACAATCAAACCCGCCAGCCGGTCCATCACCGCATTTACCGTTTCAGGCATGAAGATCAATCATGCCGTAACCAGACTCGCGACATATCCAAGATAGGCAAGAACAAAGACAATCCCCGTAATCCGCGACACGCCGCGCAGGAAATAGCCGACAACCAGCAAAAGAATAGTCACCGCCAACATGATCCACAGATCGGATTGCAGTATCTGATCAGGCACCGCAATCGGCGCAATCAGCGATACACCACCGATGATCACCAGCAGGTTCAAAAGATTGGAACCAACAACATTGCCAAGTGCAACGTCGGAATGCCCGCGGAACGCGGCAACAATCGATGCCGCCAGTTCAGGAAGCGATGTTCCGAATGCGACAAGGGTCAAGCCAATGACGGCTTCGGACACACCGAACTGACGCGCGACAGAAACACCACCATCCACCAGCAGATCCGCCCCATAGGTCAAGGCGACAATCCCGATAACCGTAGCAACAATCGGCTTGAGCCAACCGCTTGGTACTTCGCCGACTTCGTCGACTTCTTCCTCATGCAGGTGGCTGGCATCACCCGGGCTTTTTTTGTCATGCTGATAGGTAAAGTACCAGATCGCTGCCAGAACCAGCAGCATCACCGCCCCAGCCCAGCGTTCGACAACGCCAAACATGCAAAGCCCGATGAACAGAACGGTCCCCAGCAGCATGGTGCCGCCATCGCGCACAACCATGGTCCGCGATGCCGTAATCGGTTTTAGAACCGCTGTTGCGCCGAGGATCAAAAGAATATTGGCAATGTTGGAGCCCACCACGTTCCCCATCGCGATGTCGCCCGACCCGGCAAGCGCCGCATTCAGCGACACGACAAATTCGGGGGCCGACGTCCCCGCGGCAACCACGGTCAAACCAACAATGATCTTGGAAACCCCCATCAACAGCGCCAGACCGACAGCACCGCGAACAATGAACTCACCACCGGCAGTCAAAAGCACAAGACCACCGATAATCTGCAAATAGGGGATGAACTGTTCCAATTCCGGCCTGCTCGTTTGGGGAAATTTCTGATTTTTCATGCCCTTTTATGGGCCAGCGGAACATGGCACTGCGAACGCAGAATAGCAAGCTGCGTCGTCCCGTCGTAATACCATTCGTCACATCGGTGTGATGCGGTTCCCACACTGGCACGCATGCCGAAAGCAATCGTCGCGGGCGCATACTCTTAAGACGTGTCATCCATCACAGATGCCCTCTCATACGCGAAATTTCCATAGAAATCATAGGGGTATTTCCGCTATCCTGATGTGAACGACTTCCTTTACACGCCTATCTGCGCCGGACGCATAATCCATCATGTCACACAGCGTTCTTTTCGAGCTGTTCCTTGTCCTGACCGCCGCGGTGATTGCCGTCCCGCTGGCACAGAAATTACGTGCGAACTCGATCATCGGTTTCCTGATCGGCGGCTTTTGCATCGGCCCTTTCGGTTTTGGCCTGATCAGTGACCGCGAAGACATTTCCACCGTCGCCGAGCTTGGCATTGTCTTTCTGCTGTTCATGATCGGTCTTGAATTGTCGCGAGAACGCTTGCGCGTGATTGGGGGCCGGTTCGCGACCCTTGGCTTCCTGCAGATCGGCGTCACGATGGCCGTGATGTTCGGTGTATTGCTGCTGATCAATTACGATATGCCTGCCTCCATCGTTATTGCCGGGGCACTTGCCCTGTCATCAACGGCGATCATCCTTAAACAGCTTTCTGATGAACGGCAGTTGCACACACGTTTCGGTCGTGCAGCCCTTGCCATCCTGCTGTTGCAGGACGTTGCGGTTGGTCCCTTCCTGATCATGGTGCAGGCCGCTGGCAAGGCCGGGACCGAAACCAGCCCATGGATCAGCGCGTTAAGTGGGGTCGGCGCTGTTGCCGTCCTGCTGCTGGCCGGTCGTTATCTGCTGCCACGATTGTTTCGTTACATTGCGTCCCTTAAAAATCCCGAACTTTTTGCAATCGGGACCCTGTTTGTCGTTCTGGCTGCCAGCACATTGACCGAAGCCGCGGGCCTTTCAATGGCGCTTGGTGCCTTTATCGCCGGGGTAATGTTGGCCGAGACCGAATTCCGCCATCAGATCGAAGCCGACATTTCGCCATTTCGCGGTGTTTTCCTGTCGCTGTTCTTCATGTCTGTGGGAATGTCGGTCAATGCCAATGTGGTCATCGGTCAGGCCGGAACGATCATTTTGTGGCTGATCGGGCTTCTGGTCATAAAGGCAGCGGTTCTTTTCGGATTGTCCCTGTTGATCGGCTTTAACCGGGCATCGTCAATCCGGGTCGCCATGAGCCTGGCCGCCGGTGGTGAATTCGCCTTCGTCATGCTTGCACTGGCATCGCAGAACGGGGCGGTTCCGATTGACATCGCCGTGATGCTGATCCCGGTGGTTGCGATTTCGATGGGTCTGACGCCGACTTTGATTTCGCTCGGCCATCGCATCGAACAGAAGCTTCATCCCAAGGAAACCGATCAGCTCAGCGAAATTTCGGATGAAACCGACGGCATTCAGAAACATGTTCTGGTGATTGGTTGCGGGCGCGTCGGCCGGGTTCTGGCCCGTCTGCTGCGCACCAAGGAAATCCCGTTTATCGTTCTGGAATCCGATGCCCAACAGGTTTCGCGTGGCCGAGCCGAAGGCCTGCCGGTTTATTTTGCCGATGGGTCCCGACCGGAAACATTTCGTGCCGCCCATACCGAACAGGCCCATATTGCCGCCGTTGCCATGGGCAACCCGCACGCAACGGAAAAGACCGTCGCCTTGCTGCGACAGCATTATCCGCATCTGAAAATCTTTGCCCGTGCCCAGGACATCACCCATATCGGTCCCCTGTCACGCAGTGGTGCCGATGCGGCCATCCCCGAGGTACTTGAAACCGGTTTACGCCTGTCCGATCACGTTCTGGCGGCCTGCGATATCCCGCAGGAAGATATCGATATCGAAATAGCCAAGTTCCGGCGTGCCGATATGCTGCTGATGAACGAACTTGCCCCGCGCACCGCGCGCCAAAAAACCGAAGACCAGGCACAAAAAACTGCCAAACCGGAAAAATCCAGGAAAAGCAACTGAAACACAAAGACCCCCATCACAATAATGGGGGTCTTTCGTTTCGTCTTCCGGAATAACCGCAATCAGGCGGCTTCGACATCCAGTGCATAACCCGCGGCACGAACCGTGCGGATCACATCGCGCGTTCCCTTGACGTCATTCAATGCCTTGCGCAGACGACGAATGTGAACATCAACCGTGCGGGTTTCGACATAGATATTCGGCCCCCAAACCGCATTCAGAAGCTGCTCGCGCGAGAAAACCCGCCCCGGATGTTCCAGGAAATAACGCAGCAGACGGAATTCGGTTGGGCCAAGATGGATAGCCTTGCCGTTACGACTGACACGATGGGCGGCCAGATCCATTTCGATATCAGAATAGATCAACTGCCCTTGTGGTTGCGCCGGACCGGATCGACGCAGAAGTGCGCGAATACGGGCCAGCAATTCACCAATCGCAAACGGCTTGGTCACATAATCATCGGCCCCGGTATCAAGGCCGCGGATGCGGTCGCCTTCTTCGCCACGCGCCGTAACCATGATCACCGGCAAATCGCGGCTTTCAGGCTTCCGGCGGATCTGGCGGCAAACCTCGATCCCTGACATCACCGGCAGCATCCAGTCCAGAAGGACCAGATCGACATGGGTTTCGGCCAGAATTTTCAACGCTTCGTCACCGTCCCCGGCTTCGACAACCTGCATCCCCTCGCGTTCGAGGTTGTAGCGCAACATGGTTACGATTGCAGCTTCGTCCTCGACGATAAGAACCGTTGGGTCCATCTTCCTATGCTCCAGTGTCACTCATTCGGTTCTACGACGGCAAAGTTCGCCGCGTCATTTTTTGGCCGAGTATCCATCGGCAGGTCTTCGCCCTTGATCCGGTAATAGATCGTTTCGGCGATATTAGTCGCATGATCGCCAATACGTTCGATATTCTTGGCGATAAACAGCAGATGGGTCGATGCCGTGATGTTACGCGGATCTTCCATCATATAGGTCAGCAGTTCACGGAACAGGGAGTTGTACATATCGTCAACTTCCTGATCGCGCGCCCAGACACGCTGTGCCTTTTCCGCATCGCCTTCGATATAGGCGTCCAGAACGTCCTTGATGATTTCCTGACACAGCTTGGCCATGTTCGGAATCACCTGAACCGGGCGGATAGGCGGCACCTGGTTCAGAACCTGTGCGCGCTTGGCAATGTTTTTCGCCAGATCGCCGATACGTTCCAGATCATTGGAAAGTTTAAGCGCGGTCACCACCTGACGCAGGTCATCTGCCATCGGCTGACGCAGGGCCAGCAGACGCACGGCAAAATCCTGCACTTCCTGTTCCAGCGTATCAATACGGTGATCGGAAAGAATGACCTTCTCGGCCAGTTCCGAATCCCGTTTGACGATCGCACGGATCGCAGAAATCAGTTGGCTTTCGGCAAGCCCGCCCATCTGCGAGATGATGTTGTTCAGACGGGTCAGTTCTTCGTCAAACGAACTGACGATATGATGTTTCTCATCGGCCATCTAAAATACTCCTGCCCGGACTTAACCGAAGCGACCCGTGATGTATCCCTTGGTGCGTTCGTCCTTGGGATTGGTGAAAATCTGATCGGTTTCGCCCACTTCAACCAGCTTGCCGAGGTGGAAGAACGCCGTGCGCTGCGACACGCGGGCCGCCTGCTGCATGGAGTGCGTCACGATCACAATGGTGTAGTTCGAACGAAGCTCGTCGATCAGTTCCTCGACCTTTGCGGTTGCAATCGGGTCAAGTGCCGAACACGGTTCATCCATCAGGATGACTTCGGGGCTGACGGCAACCGCCCGCGCAATGCAAAGGCGCTGCTGCTGACCACCCGAAAGACCGGTTGCCGGTTCCGGCAGACGGTCTTTGACTTCTTTCAGTAGACCCGCCCGTTCAAGCGAGGTCATGACGATTTCATCGAGTTCGTCTCGCGAATTCACCAGACCATGAATACGCGGGCCATAGGCCACGTTGTCATAAATCGACTTCGGGAACGGGTTCGGTTTCTGGAACACCATGCCAATGCGCGCGCGCAACTGAACAACGTCGATTGCCTTGTCATAGATATCACGGTCGTCAAGCGTTACCTTGCCCTTGATAGTGACACCGTCAATCGTGTCATTCATGCGGTTCATGCACCGCAGAAAGGTTGATTTGCCACAGCCCGACGGGCCGATAAGTGCTGTGACCTGACGTTCGACAATGTCAAGATTGACATCAAAAAGCGCCTGGTTGTCGCCGTAAAAAAGATTGAGGTCACGGGCCGTCATTTTCGGGCTAGTGACTGACGGCTCTGCCGTCATTGCGCTTTGAGTTACAACAGCCATTTTACCACTTCCGTTCAAATTTCTTGCGCAGATACACGGCCAATCCGTTCATCAGGATCAGGAAACCCAGCAAGACCATGATGGCCGCCGAAGTCTTCTCGACAAAGGCACGTTCCGGACTATCCGCCCACAGATAAATCTGCACCGGCAGAACTGTCGCCGGATCAAGTGCCCCGCCCGGGATATCAACAATAAACGCCACCATACCGATCATCAGAAGCGGTGCGGTTTCCCCAAGAGCCTGCGCCATGCCGATGATGGTTCCGGTCAGAATACCGGGCATCGCGAGCGGCAACACGTGATGGGTCACCGTCTGAACCGGCGACGCCCCAAGGCCAAGGGCAGCCTGCCGGATCGACGGCGGCACGGCCTTGATCGCTGCACGTGATGCGATGATGATGGTCGGCAATGTCATGAGGGCCAGCGTCAGACCACCAACAACCGGGGCCGACCGCGGCAGGTGCATGACATTAAGGTAAACCTCAAGCCCTAGAAGACCGAACACGATCGACGGCACAGCCGCAAGATTGTTGATGTTGACTTCGACAATCGTCGTGAACCGGTTTCGCGGTGCAAATTCTTCCAGATAGATCGCCGCCAGAACACCAATCGGAAACGACAGTATCAGTGTCACAACCAGCGTATAGAAAGACCCGACCGCAGCCCCCCAAATCCCGGCCAATTCCGGTTCGCGGGAATCACCATTGGTAAAGAACCGCGTATGGAACTGCTTTTCAACCGATCCTTGGGAGACCAGTGTATTGTACCAACCAACTTCCTGATCGTTCAGGCGACGGTCGCCTTCATCTGTGTTTGCACTGATATAACCTTTGTTGAGCATATCAAAGTCGTCACCGGAAATCAGCCAGACCTTCCGGGTCTGTCCGATCAGAGACGGATTTTCAAGCACCCTCTCACGCAAATCATAAGATGCCCCACCCGAAACAATGTCATAGAGATCACGCCGTTCGCTACGTCCACTCACTTCCGGGAACTGTTTGCTCAGTGCATCCCTGATCAGACCATCAAAATTGGCCCTGCCAATAATTGCCGGGTCACCTGTTCCGTCCGGATCGATCTTGGCCGGGTCGAAAAAGATTTCCATCTGAACATAGGTCTGGAAAAAGGCGCTATAACCTTTCGAAATGATCGAATAACCAAGCACAACCAGCGCCAGAAGCGCGATTGCAATTGCGCTTAAGCCGTAAATCTTGAACCTGCGTTCCGCTGCGTAACGTTTTTTAATATTACGTGCCAATTTCGGGCTGTCCCAGTCAACCGGCGTGTGCAGATTGCCAGAGATCACTTTTGCGGCGGCTCTGTCTTCCATAAGCGATGCCATATCAGTCATATTTCTCGCGATACTTCTGAACAACCTTAAGGGCAAACACGTTCAGACCCAAGGTGATAAGGAAAAGAAGCAGACCCAGTGCAAATGCCGACAGGGTTTTGGCACTGTCAAATTCCTGGTCACCGACCAGAAGTGTTACGATCTGCACGGTAACAGTGGTCACAGCCTGCAACGGGTTTACAGTCATGTTGGCGGCAAGTCCGGCAGCCATCACAACGATCATGGTTTCACCAATAGCACGCGACACCGCCAACAATACCGCACCAACAATACCGGGCAGAGCTGCGGGGAAAATCACATGCCGAATGGTTTCAGACTTTGTTGCACCAAGGCCATATGATCCGTCACGCAACGACTTCGGCACCTGTGACATGACATCATCAGACAGCGATGACACGAACGGAATGATCATGACCCCCATGACCAGCCCTGCAGCCAGCGCACTTTCGGAACTGACATCAAGTCCAAGCACGGCACCATTGTCGCGCAAGAACGGAGCAACTGTCAGGGCAGCGAAGAAGCCGTAAACAACCGTCGGAACGCCGGCCAGAATTTCAAGTGCAGGTTTGGCAACCGCCCGGAATTTCGGCGATGCATATTCGCCCATATAGATGGCAGAGAACAAACCGACCGGCACCGCCACAAACATTGCAATCAGCGTAATCAGCAATGTTCCAACAAAAAGCGGGATTGCGCCAAATGCACCGTCGGACGCCACCTGATCTGCACGGATGGCCGTCTGCGGGCTCCATTCCAGACCGAACAGGAAGTCCAGCGGGCTGACCTTGCCAAAGAAATGCAGCGCTTCAAACAATAGCGAGAAAACAATGCCGACCGTCGACAGGATGGCAATCGCTGAACACACGATCATGATATAGCGAAACAACCGTTCGACATTGTTTCGCGCGCGCATTTCCGAAGAAATCCGGCGGTAAGACAGAGCCAAGCCCACCAGGGCAACAGACACCATCACAACAATAAGAGCAGCATTTGCGATGGTGTTAAGATTGGCAAGCCGATGGCCGGCCTCTACAATCTCGGGAGAAACGGTAAGATGTTCCCCGCCTCCGGCAGCAATTTGCGAGATGCTGTTAAGCGCCAAAGATAACAGCCCGGAATTGGACGTCACTTCTTCGGGAAGATCGGCAACGATCATTGTCTGAATGATCGTCCCTTCAAACATCATCCAAACCAGCAAAAGGCCCAAAGCCGGCAGGCCGCACCACAACGCCGTATACATCCCGTAATGCGCAGGCAGCGAATGAAGATTGCTGTATCGACCGTTCGACAGGGCTACCGCGCGCTGTCGACCGAAATAAAATGACACGGCACATAGGAGTGCCACAGCAAGCAGCAAATAGGTCAGGGACATTGCGATTAATCCATTTGCCAAAGAATGACCAAAAAACTTGGTGCGCGTTTAAGGCAGGTCCAAGAATAAATCAATTAAAGCCTGAAAACAAAGAAACCGGTGGCAGAAAAGGCTGCCACCGGTTGAAAGATCGCGTTACATGCTCAGCGGAGCAAGGTTCAGCGCAGCATTACGGACTGCTTCACGCTCGGCCGCATCCATCGGAATGAGACCACGGTCAGCAAGGTAACCTTCGTCACCAAATGCTTTGTCGGAGGTGAATTCGGTCAGATATTCTTTGATACCCGGAATGGTACCAACATGGGCGTTCTTGACATAGAAGTACAGCGAACGCGAAACCGGGTAATCACCAGCCGAGATGGCTTCGAAGGTCGGCTCAACACCTGCAATCAGGGAACCCTGAAGTTTGTCGCCGTTCTGATCAAGGAACGAGAAGCCGAAGATACCAAACGCATCATGGTTTGCTTCGAGTTTCTGAACGATCAGGTTGTCGTTTTCACCGGCTTCAACATAGGCACCGTCTTCACGAACGCCTTTGCAAACCGCACCGTGCTGATCTTTGTTGTCTTTGATTGCCTTAATGGCTTCGAAGGAGTCACAGGCTTCTTCAAGTACCAGCTCGGTGAAAGCGTCACGGGTACCGGAGGTCGGGGGCGGGCCGAGAACTTCGATTTTAACGTCCGGCAGGCTCGGGTCGATTTCGGCCCAGGTGCTGTACGGGTTATCGATCAGCGACTTGCCGTCTTTCGAAGGGACGGTTTTGGCCAGCGCCAGGAAGATCTGTTCTTTGGTCAGGTCAAGACGCGGAGCATCCTTGGAGTTCGACAGAACGATACCGTCGTAACCGACTTTGACTTCGGTGATTTCGCTGATGCCGTTTTTGGCACAGGTTTCAACTTCGGACTTCTTGATGCGACGCGAAGCATTGGTAATGTCCGGATGCTGTTCGCCAACACCGGCGCAGAACAGCTTCAGACCACCGCCGGAACCGGTCGATTCAATAACCGGTGTCTTGAACGAGGTGGTTTTACCGAATTCTTCAGCAACCGCAGTTGCGAACGGGAAAACGGTGGACGAACCAACGATACGAATCTGGTCGCGTGCCTGAGCCGCGCCAACAAAGGCAACGCTCATCAGCGCCGCAACAGCAAGAGTCTTCTTCATGGTAAATTCCCCAGTAATTGTTCCAAACCGGAACGGTGCAACGATCTGCGAGGCGGACTCTAACGCTGGGTGCTTACGGTATTGCGTCACTTTTGTTAACGTTATGTGACAACGCATCGGACATGAAAAAGACCTCGGAAAAACCTTTATTTATCAAAGATTTTCCTGAAACAGATCCGGGCCGAAATCAAAACTGAAACCGGCATTTTTCCTGTTTCCAGCCGCAGGTTTGACAGCCTTCGTTCCATAAACTGTAACATTGCCCTGAAACATCACACGGACTGGATAGACGACCGCACGGCAGCAGATCGTTAACTGTTTTCGCTTTCCCTGCCTTTACAAAGGCCCCCGAAAACACGAAGCTTGTTCATAAGATATCAATCCGTTGGGGAAGTAGCGCAGAACCGCGCAAAAGGGAGACGACCATGAGCACTTCGCTCGACGAGATTCAGGAACTGATCCAGAAGCTTTCCGCTGAACTGGGCGACATGTCCGAGGCCGCATCACGCCACATCAATGACCTGCATGTCGCGGTCAACAACATTGCGTCTCATGTCCTTGCCACGGAAGCCGTCATTGCGGTGATGGCAACAAAGGTCGATGTCAGCGAAGCCGAAGTTCAGAACTGGATTCGTGAAAAGACCGCTGCTTTTGCCGAAGACAGCAGCGAAGGCTCTGCCGCCGAAAGTATCGCCACCAGCCTGCTTGCGAAATAAGCGGTTTCGCAAGCACTCTCCGCCAGATTGCATAAAAGCCCGCACGACGCCACGTCGGCGGGCTTTTGTATTTAGACGTCCAAACCGTTGTCTAGGCGATCTTTTCAGCATAGTATGGCAAAAGCTTTTCGGGGGTCGGCCCCCCTGCTGCCCAGTCAAGCAATTGCACCGTATGCACAACTTTCAACGCATCGGTTTCAAGCTGCACCATGCAGCCGATATTGCCCGTCGCAACCAGATCCGGTGCCGTGTTTCTGATATTGCCAAGTTTGCGGTCGCGCAGTTTGCCAGCGATTTCAGGCTGCAACAGATTGTAAACCCCCGCCGACCCACAGCATAAATGCCCCTCGGCAATTTCAAGCACCTCGTACCCGGCCTTTTTCAAAAGGTCGCGCGGTTCACGAATGATCTTCTGACCATGCTGCATCGAACATGCCGAATGATAGGCAACCCGCGCCCCGCCATGAGTCGCCCCGGCAAAACGATCCGCCGGGACATCAATCCCTGCCAGATATTCGGTCACATCACAGGCAAGGTCGGAAATTTTGGCCGCTTTCGCCGCGTAATTCCGATCATGGCGCAACATGTGCCCGTAATCCTTGACCGTTGTGCCACATCCCGATGCCGTAATGACAATTGCATCAAGTCCCTCGCCCGCAAGTTCGCAGCTCCAGGCATCAATGTTGGCTTTGGCCTGCTGATGGGACTGCGCTTCCTTGCCCATATGATGGACAAGCGACCCGCAACAACCCGCCCCTTTGGCCACCACAATCTCAATGCCAAGGCGTGTCAGCAAACGCACGGTTGCTTCGTTGATCTCGGTCTCAAGCACCTGCTGCGCGCAACCGGTCAGGATGGCGACCCGGCCTTTACGTTGACCAATGGCCGGGATCACCTGCGGCTTATCAACCCAGCTTGGCGGCGGCATATGCCGTGCCCCCATCTTCACCATACCCTTCAACCGCCCGGGTAAAAGGCCCGCGAATGGCGATGCCAGCTTCGCCCCGATCAGCGAAAGTCTGAACAGTGTCGGGTTGGGCACAACAATAGATAAAATCCGACGTAACCATTTATCGGCAAATGGCCTGTCATAGGTTTCTTCGATATGGGCACGCGCGTTATCAATCAGATGCATGTAATCGACACCCGACGGGCATGTCGTGGTGCAAGACAGGCATGACAGGCACCGGTCCAGATGCTTGACCACCTTATCCGTTGCCGGTTTATCGTTTTCCAGCATGTCCTTGATCAGGTAAATCCGCCCGCGCGGACTATCAAGTTCATCGCCCAGCGTGACAAAAGTAGGGCATGTCGCGGTACAGAACCCGCAATGCACACATTTGCGCAGGATCTGTTCACTTTCGGCAATTGCAGGGTGGGCAAGCTGGGCGGCGGTAAAGTTCGTTTGCATTACGCATCCCCCTGCTTGGTAATCATTTGGCCAATACGCCCTGGATTAAGGATGCCTTCAGGGTCAAAATTCTCGCGGATTCTCGCATTGATCCGCGCCAAAGCCGCGTCCTCGGCATGGAAAACCAGCACCTGATTTCTAATATCTTCGGGCGCGCGCACCAGAACCGCCCGCGCATCGTAGGACACGGCAATGTCGCGCACTTTATCGGCCATCGCATCACCCCCCGCCAGTTGCAGCCAGATTTGCGCCCCGGCCCAATCCATCATGACCTTCCCGCCGGTTTCGTCGGCCAGTTTCGCAGCAATCGCACCGCCAGATGCCGGTGGCCCGGAAACACACCATAGCAATCCGATCCCCCCTGCAAACGGGGTGACATCGGCCACCGCCTGCCAGAACGCGTTGCTGTTGCCGCTATGAAGTTCTTCGCTGGCACCTATATCGGCCAGAAGCTTGCGCAATGCCTCGCACCGCCAGGCAACCGAGGGAGCCGGTCCCTCAACGCGCAGCGCGACAATCCCGGCCCCGATGCCGATTGCGATATCCACGCCAAGCATTCCAACCTGTTCCCGTGCGATCCATGCGGCGGCAGAAACTTCATTTTCGCTGCCCATGGCACGCGTCATCGCACGCCCGGCACTTTCTATATCGTCACAGGCGATCAGAACGGTTCGGGTTTTCTCGTCGCGCGGCATAACTTTCATGGTGATGGTATGCATCACGCCAAGCGTGCCAAACGATCCCGCCATCAATTTTGAAAGATCAAAACCCGTCACATTCTTCATTACCCGCCCGCCGGATTTAAAATCCTCGGCCCGGCCGCTAATGGCTTCAAACCCCAAAAGATGATCGCGTGCCGCACCGACCTTGATCCGGCGCGGTCCTGAAAGATTGGACGCAATCAGCCCGCCAATCGTTCCGGCATGATCAGAAACCCCATCGGCCAGCAATCCCGGGAAATTTCCGGGCTCAAAATGGAACTGCTGGTTTTTATCGCTCAGCAATGCGTGGATTTCGGCAAGGGACGTTCCGGCACGTACCGACAACACCAGTTCTTCGGGTTCATAAAACATAACCCCGGTCAATTTCGACAGGTTCAGAACATGGTCGGCGGCAACCGAATGTCCGTATGTTTTCTTGCTGCCCGATCCGATGATTTCTAGCGGGTTCTTCGAACCAAGTGCCCAACTGACAGCCTCGCGCAATTGCTCGGGCGTGGTGGGGGATATGACTTCCGTCATGACGGTTTCTCTCTTCCTCTCCTGATCCTTGCCGATCAGTTGGTGGGAACCGATGGCAGGATTATTTTTATTCTCGTTTTTCGACCCGGCTCAGAAACGCGGGATATCCGGGAACTTGTCGGCGACTTCACGCGCATGCAGGGTTTTAAGTTCCCCGCAGCCATGCAAGGTCGGGAAAACCTTGCCGGGATTCAGCAATTCGTCTTCGTCAAACGCCAGTTTCAGGCGTTCCTGATGTTTCATGTCATCTTCGGTAAACATTTCAGGCATCAGATCGCGTTTTTCGACGCCAATCCCGTGCTCGCCGGACAAAACCCCGCCGACCTCGACACATAGTTTCAGGATATCGGCACCGAATGCTTCGGCCCGTTCCAGTTCGCCGGGCTGATTGGCATCAAACATGATCAGCGGATGCAGATTGCCGTCGCCTGCATGAAAAACATTGGCAACCCGCAACCCGTGGCGTTGCGACAAAACCTGCATGCCGGTCAGGACTTCGGCCAGACGTCGGCGCGGAATGGTGCCATCCATACAGATATAATCGGGTGAAATACGGCCAATCGCCGGAAAGGCATTCTTGCGCCCCGACCAGAATAGCAGTCTTTCATCCTCGCTTTCGGAAATACGCGAATAAACCGCACCGCATTCCCTGGCAATCGCACCGACACGTTCAATCAGATAATCGACCTCGACCTTTGGTCCATCGAGTTCAACAAGCAGCAACGCCTCGACATCAAGCGGATAACCCGCATGGACGAAATCCTCGGTCGCCTTGATGGCCGGGGCATCCATCATTTCAAGTCCGCCCGGGATGATCCCGTCGGCAATGATCCGGGCAACGCAATTGCCGCCTTCTTCGCTGCTGTTAAAGCCAAGCAGAAGCGCGCGCGCCGTTTCCGGCTTGCGCAGGATGCGTACCGTGACTTCGGTAACGATACCCAGCAACCCTTCGGACCCGGTGATAACGCCCAAAAGGTCATAGCCCGACTGATCCGGCCCCTTGCCCCCGACACGAAGGATTTCACCTTCGATCGTGACCATTTCAACACCAAGGACATTATTGGTGGTCAGTCCGTATTTCAGGGAATGCACACCGCCCGAATTTTCGGCGATATTGCCACCAATCGAACAGGCGATCTGGCTGGACGGGTCCGGGGCGTAATAGAACCCCTTATGTTCGACCGCACGCGTGATGCCAAGATTGGTCACACCGGGCTGCACAACGACGGCCCGGTTATCCCAATCGATATCCAGAACGCGGTTGAATTTCATCATGCTGATCGTGATCGCATCCGCCATCGGTAGCGCCCCGCCCGAAAGGCCGGTGCCCGCCCCCCGCGGGACGACACGAACTTTATGGGTATGACAATATTTCAGGATGGCCGCGACCTGCCCGGCATTTTCGGGCAGGACCACGATCATCGGAAGCTGGCGATAGGCCATCAACCCATCGCATTCATAGGGCCTGAGCTGATCCTCATCGACGATAACCCCGCCTTCGTTCGGAACGATGTCCCGCATGGCGGCGATGATATCCTTGCGACGCGCAAGGGTCGATTGATCCGGCTCAGGCATCCTAAGCATGCGAAGTTTACTCCCTTAATTCGATCAGCAGATCCTTGCTGTCGACCTGTGTACCGGCGGGGGCATGGATGGTTGCCACGACCCCGTCCCTTTCCGCATGAACCGCGGTTTCCATTTTCATCGCCTCAAGCGAGCACATCACATCGCCCGCCTTGACCTTCTGGCCTTCGGCAACATGGACCTCGACGACAAGGCCTGGCATCGGGGCAGCGATATGAAGCTGGTTGCCATCCTCGGCCTTTGGCTTGACCTTGCCCGTGGCGGCCAATGTCTTGTCGGCAACCTTGACTGTTCGGGGCTGACCGTTCAGTTCAAAGAACACGGTCCGATTGCCTTCCTCGTCCCCACCTTCGGATGTTGCAAGATAGCGGATAACAAGCGTCTTGCCCTTTTCCAGATCGACGGAAATTTCGTCATTCTGGCTCATGCCATAGAAGAAGATCGGGGTCGGCAGGATCGAAACATCGGCATTGTGGCTGCGATGTTCGGCATAATCGAGGAACACCTTGGGATACATCACATAGGATGCGACCTCAGCATCACTGATGCTGCGATGGGTTTTCTTTTCGATTTCCTTGCGGGTTGCCTCGAAATCAATCGGCGGCATAGATTTGCCCGGACGATCCGAAAGCGCCTCGGCCCCCTTCAATACCTTGCGCTGAAGGGCGGGGGGGAAGCCGCCAACCGGCTGACCGATTTCACCGCGGAAGAACGAAATGACGCTATCGGGGAATGCGATGTCCTTTTTCGGGTCCAGCACATCCTTTTCGGTAATGCCCGATGTCACCATCGTCAGCGCCATGTCACCGACAACCTTCGAGCTTGGCGTCACCTTGACGACATCACCAAACATCTTGTTGACCGCGGCATAGGCTTTGGACACTTCCGGCCAGCGTTCCTCGATGCCAAGCGACCGCGCCTGCTGACGCAGGTTGGTATATTGGCCGCCCGGCATTTCATGGACATAGACATCCGATGTGCCACTGCGGATATCGCTCTCAAATCCGGCATAATACCGTCGGACCTGCTCCCAATAGGTCGAAACTTCTTTAAGCGCCTCGGTATTCAGCCCCGGATCACGGGGCTGCCCGATATAGTTATTGGCAATCGAACCAAGGTTTGGTTGCGATGTCAGGCCCGACATCGAATCCATCGCCGCATCGACCGCATCCACCCCGGCATCAATCGCGGCAATCACGGTTGCTGCCGAAATGCCGCTGGTATCGTGGGTATGGAAATGGATCGGGATATTGACCGTATCCTTCAACGCCTTGATCAGGGTTGTTGCCGCCGCCGGGCGCAGAACACCCGCCATATCCTTAAGCCCCAGGATATGCGCACCGGATGCCTCAAGCTCCCGGGCCATTTTGACATAATAATCAAGGTTATATTTCGGGCGTTTCTCGTCAAAGATATCGCCCGTATAGCAAATGGTCGCCTCGCACAGCTTGTCGGTTTTCAAAACCGCATCCATGGCGACTTTCATGTTTTCGACCCAGTTCAGGGAATCGAAGACACGGAAAACATCCATGCCGTGTTCTGCTGCCTGCTTGACGAAATATTCGACCGCATTGTCGGGATAGTTGGTGTAACCGACCGCGTTCGATGCCCGCAAAAGCATCTGGGTCAGGATATTGGGAACGCGTTCGCGCAGCTTGACCAGACGATCCCACGGATCTTCCTTAAGGAACCGCATCGCGACGTCAAATGTCGCCCCGCCCCAACATTCCAGCGAAAACAGTTCCGGCAGCCCATGCGCATAATAAGGCGCGATTTCGAGCATATCGAAGGTCCGCATCCGGGTCGCCAGCAGTGACTGATGGGCATCACGCATAGTGGTATCGGTGATCAATACCCGTTTCTGATCCTTCATCCAGCGTGAAAAGCCCTCGGCCCCCAACTGGTCAAGCTTCTGCTTGGTGCCCGGCCGGATTTCGCCCAGATCAATCGATTTCGGCATGACCGGCGCATGCAGGTTGGTCGGCACCACCCGGCCTTCGACTTCCGGATTGCCATTCACCGTGACTTCACCGATGAAGCGCAGCAACCGGGTTGCACGGTCGCGGCGGCGTACGAACTTGAACAGTTCGGGCGTTTCATCAATGAACCGCGTGGTATATTCACCGGCCCGGAATTTCGGGTGATTGATCAGGTTTTCAAGGAACGCCAGATTGGTCGCAACACCACGGATACGGAATTCACGAAGGGCGCGGTCCATACGGTCTACCGCTTCACGCGGGGTGCTGCCCCATGCCGTGACCTTTTCCAGCATACTGTCATAAAACGGTGTGATCACCGCCCCGGAATAGGCCGTGCCGCCATCCAGACGAATACCAAAACCATTGGCGCCACGATAAACCTTGATGATCCCGTAATCGGGGACAAAGCTGTTTTCGGGGTTTTCGGTCGTGATGCGGCACTGAAGCGCATGATCACGCAGCTTGATCTTGTCCTGCCACGGAATGCCGGTTTCCGACGGGAAGCCGATCCGCCCCCCCTGCGCAACAAGGATTTGCGCCTTCACAAGGTCAAATCCGGTCACGCATTCCGTCACGGTATGTTCGACCTGAATGCGGGGATTGACCTCGATAAAGTAAAACTTGGATGTATCGACATCCATCAGGAATTCGACGGTACCCGCATTGACGTAATTTGCGGCCTTGCCCAGACGAAGCGCTGCTTCGCAAAGTTCTTTGCGCTGATCTTCGTTAAGGTAGGGGGCAGGTGCCCGCTCAACGACTTTCTGGTTGCGACGCTGAACCGAACAGTCACGTTCAAACAGATGCACCAGCGTACCATGCGTATCGCCCAGAAGCTGGACTTCGACATGGCGGGCACGACGGATCAGCTTTTCGAAATAAACCTCGTCATTGCCAAATGCGGCTTCTGCTTCGCGCTTGGCGGCCAGAACCTGTTTGGAAAGGTCCTTGGAATTCTCGATGACGCGCATCCCGCGACCACCACCGCCCCAGCTGGCTTTCAGCATGATCGGATAACCGACCTGATCAGCAATGCGGGCCACTTCATCCATATCATCGGGCAATGCGCCTGATGCCGGCATCACCGGCACACCCGCACTTTCCGCCAGATTGCGCGCGGCAACCTTGTTGCCCAGCGTGCGCATCACTTCAGAATCGGGACCAATGAATGTTATGCCAGCCTCGGCACAGGCATCAGCAAAATCGGGATTCTCGGACAGGAACCCATAGCCCGGGTGAATGGCATCAACGCCAGCTTCACGGGCAACGCGCAGGATATCCTCGATATCAAGATAGGCGCGAATGGGTTTGTTGCCCTTGCCGACAGTGTAACTTTCGTCGGCCTTGAACCTGTGCAGGGCAAAACGGTCTTCGTCGGAAAAGATGGCAACGGTGCGAATGCCAAGCTCGTTGGCGGCACGCAGAACACGAATCGCGATTTCACCGCGGTTCGCGACCAGAAGTTTACGGATACGCTTTGGTGCAGAACGCGTCATGGACACCGGGCTCCTACCAGATTTGTAGGGCAGGTGCGTCCCTGTGCGCCCCTGCCGAAAACCAAGAGAAACGCCACGATATGGTCCCGGAATGCGTTGCGGTGCGGGATGCCTGCAACGCCATACCATCTGTGGCGATAAAGGATGTCTGTCACGTTAAAACGCGTGCAGTGCATCCAGGGTTCCTGGCGCCCGGTGGGCAGGCGACGTGTCTGATATATGCGCAATGCGCTGCCTCTGTCAAAGCATGATCTTCGAAATTGGTAATACCAATTTCACCTTATCGCAGCCAGTGTCTTTTCACCATGTGGAAAATCGCGTCCGCGCCTAATACAACCCAAAGGTTCCAAACCTGTGATCAGGCGCAGACTTTTGGTGCTTTTGTGATATTGTCCGGCCCGAAAAATCTTCCTGTATCCGAGACTGTTGTGCCCATGCGGAAAATCAATCTTCGACTAAAGTTTTTGCTGCTGTCGATCCTGCCACTGGTTCTGGCCGCCGCGGCAATATCGTATCTGGTATTTGCACAGGCCGAACGACTGGCCGAAGCAGAAATCAGAACGTTCGAACGCAACATTCTCGAAGCCCGCAAAGAAGAGCTTAAAAGCTATCTTGAACTCGCCCTTGCTTCGATAGATCACATTTATTCGGTCGCAAGCCCGCTGGATGCCGTTTCCAAGGAACGAGTCAAAAGCATCATCGAAGATCTTTCCTATGGCGAGGATGGCTATTTCTTTATCTATGACCGCGATGGCACGGCCCTTGTCGACCCGCCACAGCCATGGCGCCTGGGGCGCACATATTGGAACCTGCGCGATTTGAACGGAAATTCCGTCATTCAGGCGCTGATTTTCAATGCCGAAAAAGGTGGTGGTTTCCTGCGCCATGTCTGGGAAAAGCCGTCAACCGGCGAACCCGCCGAGAAAATCGCCTATTCCCTGATGCTTGAAAAATGGGGCTGGATGATCGGTACCGGGATTTATATCGATGACATTTCCGAACAGGTGAAGGAAATCGAGACGGAGGTATCATCCCATATCCGTGACACGACAATATCGATTGTCGGCATCACCATTCTGGCGGTTTTGCTGGTCGGCATTTCGGGCACCGTCGTCACCCTTTCGGAACGCAAACTTGCTGATTCCAAGCTAAAGGAACTGACCCATCGGGTTGTTGATGTGCAGGAACAGGAACGTTTGCGGGTGTCGCGCGAACTGCATGATGGCATCAGTCAAATCCTCGTGTCCGTCAAATATTCGGTCGAAACCGCCATCGCGCGGTTGGGACCAGAAAGGAATGCCGCGACCGAACCCATGGAAAAGGCCGCCAAGCGATTGCAGGATGCCATCCACGAAGTCCGTCGCATATCGCGCGACCTGCGTCCGGCCGTGCTTGATGATCTTGGCCTGCGCCCGGCGATTGAAAGCATGTGTAAGGAACTGGCAGACCGGTCCGACATGCAGATTGATGTCAAATCGGACAATATCGATATTGTTCTTGATATCGCGAAAAAGACGACACTGTATCGGGTCTTGCAGGAAACCCTCACCAATATCGAACGTCACGCCGATGCCACGCATATCAAGGTCACGATCCGCCGCGAAGGTCAAAGTGTCGTGATGAAAATCATCGATAACGGTGTCGGATTTGAAACCAACCGGTATATTCGCAACCGTGATCCGCGTGCCGGGATCGGTCTTCGCAATATGCGCGAGCGCATGGAATTCCATGGTGGTGGCATGACCGTCAAATCCGAACCGGACGATGGAACAACCATAACTGCCTATATTCCGGTTTCGCGTGATAATGATCTACCCGTCACCGTCATCAGCGGCTAAGGTGGCAACAGATGTTTCGGCCCAGATGTTTCAGCAATGTGACAGAGAACTGAATTGACCATGAGCAGCGCAAACACCCCCTATTCGCCCAACCGCCCCATTCGTGTTTTGCTGTGCGACGACCATGCGCTGGTCATGGATGGCATTCGCTCACGCCTTGAATGCTATGATCATATCGACATTGTCGGCGAGGCCGGAAACGGCATGGAAGCGCTGTCACTGGCCGGAAATGTCAAACCCGACATCGTTCTGATGGATATCTCGATGCCGGTCATGAACGGGCTGGAAGCCGCCGAAAAATTCCGCGAAACCATGCCCGATATCAAGGTCATCATCCTGACCATGCATGAGAATCCGGAATATCTTCGTACCGCCCGACTGGCAGGTGCGCGCGGCTTTATACTGAAAGATGTATCGTCAAACGACATGGTGCGCGCGATTGAGGCTATTGCAAATGGCGGCGAAGCTTACAGTCCGACATTTGATCGCATCAGCAACACCGAAGGCGTTCCTGACGACGGCATGCCGCTGACCACGCGGGAACGCACCGTCTTGCGGCTTCTGGCCAAAGGTGCCAGCAACAAGCACGTTGCCCGCGAACTTGATATCAGTGTGCGTACCGTGGAAACCCATCGCCGCAACATCAAGCGCAAGCTCGACATCGACAGTTCCGCCGGTCTGGTCCGCTATGCGATTGAAAAAGGCTTGGTCACTCTGGACAACACTGCATAACGACACGCCCGAAAAGGTCGTACTATTGTGATGTTTTTCACCTTTTGATCGCTATTAGGTTGAATTTACAAACCAATAGGGTAGATTACTCAAAGATTTAGAGTGCTTCCATTTAACAGCCTGCGGCGACCGATTCTGCATCTGTCCCGTTCCGTCAGGGGGTTTTGTGAATTACTCCGCGCCGCAATCAACCATGCCAGACATGTTGCGCTGCCGCCGATGCGGCGTCCGGCAACTTGCGCTTTTCAACGATCTAACGGATGACGATTTCAAACTGGTTCATCTGCCGATCGAGGACATGGCAATTGCTAAACGCGCGATCCTTTACAATGCCGGGGACAATGCAAACGCGCTGTTCACCTTGCGCAGCGGTCTGATCAAATTGACGCATTATCTGGCCGATGGTTCGCAACGGGTTGTGCGCCTCGTCCGCCCCGGTGGCACAATCGGCCTTGAAGCCCTCGTCAGCGACAGCTTTGCCCATCACGCCGAAGCCCTTCAGGACAGCGCGTTATGCCGGATTCCGGTTGCGGTTGTTGAAAAACTTGATCGCGAAAGCCCCCATTTACACAAACAGTTGCTTACACGCTGGCATCAGGCGGTAATGGAATCAGATAACTGGTTGACCCAGATGTCGACCGGATCTGCACGGGAACGTGTTGCACGGCTGTGCCTGTATCTTTGTGATGATACCGATGACAGTTGCGTTCTGCCCGGTCGCGAAGACATGGGGGCCATGCTGGGGATCACGACCGAAACCGCCAGCCGGGTCATCGCCGAGTTTCGCCGACATGGTCATCTGAGCCTGCGCAATCGCTCTGAATTCGGGCTTGATGTCAAAGCACTTCAGGTCGTTGCCGGACTTGATCACGAAGCAGCCTGACCCGATTGCACAAAACCCGTCAGCGCATTGCATCGGGCAATGTTGTCTGGAATGCCGAATTTGGCCCGCACGCCTTCGATAGCCGTTCATATTCATCCGGGGTATCTATCGCATGATGGTCTTCGCGCCGCAAAAGATCAATGGCGCGCAAACGGCGTTTGAAATCCTGTCCATACTGGTTCAATAAACGCCGTTGCAGGCGTTGCACCTCACCGGGGCCAACCGGTCGCATGGCAGCAAAGTCCGCCGTGATTTCGGCGACCATGGCATCAAGTTCCCGCTGGATATCCTGTTCCATATGCTGATTGATCTGCACGTGCTGCCCTTCATGGGCATAGACCACGTCATATTCACATGTGCCACGCTCTAGCTCCGATGCGACATACACCAGATGCTTGATCACTTCGACCTCGGGGTTAATCCGGATCGGATACAGGCAAAATGCCCCAACGCCAACCTCTACCGGCTCCAGCCGCATGTCGAACCGTGCCTGAAGCTCATATTCGGTCAAGCCGGTCACCAGATAACGACTTCCCTGATTGGCCCGGTTGTTAAGCCAGCGCACAGACCGATGACGATCCAGCATCGGGTCCTGATTGATGAATGACAGGCTTGCAACAGGCGCACGCGCCACCGCACAACTGTTTTGCTGTGCGGTGGCGTGATCGCTCGGCGTCACAAACAGAAACACCGCGATCAGAATGCATACTGCAACCGCGCCCCACCTGATCAATGATTTGGGTACAGCGTGTTTCGCCCTTTGATCTGCCATATAAAAGATACGTTAATTCGGTCTGACCGGTTTGATCAATCCGTCCCTAACTGTGTTTGACATGGGCAGCGCAATCAACGCAAAGCGGTGTGGTCGGATCAAATTCCAGACGCTTCTTTTCAATTTCTTCGCCGCAGTTATGGCAGAAACCGTAATCGGGATGCTCCATCCGGGCCAGCGTCTTTTCAATGCGATCAAGTTCGGCAGCACGGCGGCGTTCCTGTTCCAGATGCATCTGCTGATCCTGAAGCGCATCCATCCGCGACAGGCGGCCGACGGCCTGCTGATCAAGTTCGACCGGCTTTCGATAATCTTCCGAATGGTTTGAATGGGCACTGATATCCGCGCGCCGGTCTTCAAGACGCTGACGCAAGAATGCAATGTCAATATCTCTACGATCAGACATTCTGTTCCCTCACCGATTTGTTGCCGCCATAAAATACATATGGGTAGCGACCGGTGCTTTTCGCCAAGGGGGCGTCAAGAATTTGTTCCGCCCCCTGCATTCAGCCTTGCCTAGCTACAGTTTCCGCAGGCATCCACCAGCTTCTCCATCGCGGCCTCGGCCTCATCATCATCGAGCTTTTCGGCCTTCATCTTTTTCTGGATCTTGCAGCAAAGTGCCGGACCATCGGCAAAGGCATGATCGATCCAGAACGGAATATCGGTGCCGAAATATCCAATCTGATCCAGGAACGACACACCGTAATAATAGGCTGCCCCGACTGAATTATAGAAAGTCGGATCATCAATAAACCCGCCATCCGGCGTCATGGATTTGGTCAGGCACCAGTCAAGGATCGTGGAAATGTCGGCTGATGCGGATTTCTGACTGCCGCTATCGACTTCATCCCAGCCAAGATCAAAAATTTTGGCAACGTCATAATTGTTGTGATTGTTAAAATCACCATTGTGCTTCCAGCCAAACGGATAGGCATCATCACGGATTGCAAGTGTTGTATTGAAGATGGCCGGCCAAAGCCCGACCTTGCCATGCTGATAGGAAATATTGTGGAATGTCAGGCTAAGGTCCGGACTTTTCAGAATATCGCCCGCGTCTGTTTCAAACCAGCCGCCCCAATATCCCGATTGCGCATCCTGCCAGTCATCCAACCAGCTTTTATAAGCCGCGATGTAATCATCGCTCAGATCAAAGCCTTTGACGTATTTGCGGAAATAATCGCGAATTTCGCTTTTGAAACACATTTCCGACAAGGCGGCACTGACCGCACCCAGCGCATCGCGGCGATCAAGCCCGTCGGCAAAAATCCGTGATGTTTTCTGACTGTTCAGCCAGGCGACCAGATCGGCAGGCTGGGCAATCGGCGCCAAAAATGTCAGCGGATAATCCGGTGCAATCCCCTCGTCTGCCAAGGCATTGATAGCATCAATCATCGCATCGACCTTCAGGAACCACTGGTCATAGCAAGGGCCCCACGAACCATCACTTGCCACCTGTTCCTCGGCCCAGTCCTGATCCTTGTTTTTCAGCGATTTTTCAAACTGGGCGATCTTCTTTTCCAGCCCATCCCAGTCAGCGGTATAAAGCAGCAACCACTTGCACTCGATCATATACTGATCGGACGCGGCCATGCTGTTGCCGGCCTGCTGGGCCGCAATCAGTTTTTCTTCCAGCGGGGCAAGCTTGTCGGCATAGGCACCTTTTCTATCGGAATAGTCCGGATCAAAAGCACTGAACTGCTGCTCGATCAAGGAATTGAAATCTGTCACGCTGGCCCCCTGTCATCGGTGTGTTCGACGACTTAAAACAGGTGCCGCCCGAAATGCAAAGTGAAACAGAAACAAAGATCAGAAACGACCATCAGTTCTGGGCCAGCCAATTTCTGATCACACGCAATGCCTGTCCAGGATCGGTATCGACAATCCGGTTTGCAATATTGGCCTTGCGACGATCAATTTTCCCATCGATACCGGCCACAGAAAAACTGTCAGCATCAGAATCATGTGCGCGTTCATCCGGACGATAGCGGTCCGGCGACGATCCCGACTCATAACGCGGGATCGTTGCCAACGGCTTCGGCCCGGCCAGATAGCCAGGATCATAAGAAGCCTGCCCGAATGATGCAGATTTGTTTTCCATGCCGAAATTGTCTCTCCGATCAGCTCTTTCTGGCAAGAAAAATCACAGGGGGCGTCCTTGCCATCAAATGACCCACAAAGCGTTCCAACACGAAATTTATTATCGAAATCTTATATTGTGATAACAACCACATTGGATTGTGTTAAACTTTAGTCGAAGCCACCATTGATCGACACAAAAACCAATTCCTGTCCAAATGGTCGGAAAAGCCGCACGGATCGTCGTAGAACGCGCTCGCCTCAGTGGAACAAGTCCCCGTTAATCGCATTATTCTGCGCGGTCCGAATGAAAATTTGGCGGACCGGTATGTTGTTTATAGATACAAAAAGATGCACATAGGAAAATTATCCGCCTGTACGTTGTAAACAAATAACAGCTCGCGCATCTTTAGAAGATCAGGGGAAAACCGGCTTTCAGAACTTTACCCGGCATTGGCTTTAGGATATTCACCACCTAAGAGTAGGGATACAGATACTTTTCGATAAGTATAAAAAATTCAGGGGAAGCCCGAAGTGTACAGGGTAGTGGGTTGCTTTATATCGCTGGCATTCTTGCTGGCCGTGGCTTTGACCGCGGCGCAGCGCAATGCATATGCTGCTGAGTTCGGCGAAGCGCCGATGCTTGCCGACATGGTGGCAAACGGCAAATTATCCCCGGCTTCGGAACGCCTGCCCAAGACCCCGATGATTGTCACCCCCAATGACAAGCTTGGCCAATATGGCGGCACATGGATGATGGCGCAGAATGCGGAACGTGATCATGCCCTTCTGATCCGGACGATCGGCTATGAACCGCTTTTACGCTGGACCCCGCAATGGACAGATACCGTTCCCAACGTTGCCCTTTCGATGCAGGCCAACAGCGATGCCACGGAATTTGTATTCCGGTTGCGCCCGGGAATGCGCTGGTCGGATGGCGCGCCTTTTACCGCCGAAGATATCTTATTCTGGTATGATGACATTCTGCGCAACCCGGCCTTTGGCAATGTGACGCCTGAATGGCTCACCGCGGGTGGAAATCCGGTACACATTGAAAAGGTCGACGAAACCACCGTCGCGTTCCGCTTCGACACCCCCTATGGGCTGTTTCCGACCTTCCTTGCCCGTCCCGAAGGTGTCGAACCGGTCAGCTACCCTGCTCATTTCCTGCGTCCTCTGCTTCCGAAATACAACAAACAGGCTGATGCCGATGCGCAACAGCTTGGCTTCAGGGGCTGGAAGGATCGCTTCCTTTCCGTATTCGGGACGCCGGGTACCATCGATGATCCCAGCCGCTGGATGAATCCTCAGGTGCCGACCCTGAACGCTTGGGTCCTGTCCGGAACTTATGGCAAAGACGATCCGCTGGTCGCAGTCCGCAACCCGTTTTACTGGAAAATCGATCCGGGCGGTCGACAGCTACCCTATATCGACAGGGTTTCCTTTGATCTGGTCAACAGCAAAGATGAAGCCGGTGATGCAGCGATTGCGGGCAAGGTCAACATGCAGGAACGCCATATTGGCCGCCGTGCTGATGAAATTCTCGCCGCCAATGACAATCTGCAGTCCTTCACCCTGATCGAAAGCGACATGAATATCCTGACGCTGTCGCTTAATCTGAACGACAGGGACCCGGTGCTTCGCGACATATTCCAGAACAAGGAATTCCGCGTTGCGCTTTCACATGCCATCGATCGCGATAGCATCATTGGCCGGTTCGTTCCCGGTGCCCTACCCCATCAGGCAGCACCACGTCCCGAAAGCCCGCTTTACCACACGGTTCTCGCACGCCAGTTCATCACCTATGATCCGGTACTCGCCGCAAGCCATCTGGCGAATGCCGGTTTGACACGTAAAGACGACGACGGTTTCCTTCTGCGCCCCGATGGCAAAAGGCTGTCCTTTACCATCGATACTGAAGGCGCATCCCGCTTCGAAATGCTTTCTGCCGTTATCGATTACTGGCGTGATATCGGCCTTGATGTGACGGCTCGCGACTTATCGCGTGATGTATTTGTCGATATGCGTGAAAAAAACAATCACCATGCCAGCGCATGGGGCGGTGATGGCGGGCTTGATGCCATGGTTCTGCCGATCAACTACCTGCCAGTATCCAGTGAATCATCCTGGTACGCCACCGGTTGGGCACAATGGTATTCGGACCCGAAAAATCCCGAAGCTGTTGAGCCCCCGATCGAGGTTATCCGTCAACTGGAACTCTATAACCAGTTGAAAGCCACCGCAGATGCAGAAAAACAGAATAAACTTATGCGCGATATTCTCGACATCAGCGCAAATCAGTTTTACGTTATGGGAATTGCCTTGCCGCCCAATCGCAAAGGGCTGGTGGCAAAAAACTTCAAGAATGTTCCCAAGGTCATCCCGGCGGCTTGGAGCTATGCCACACCGGCACCAACCAATCCATCACAGTATTATCTTGAGAGCCAATAACAGAATTCACCGGCAATCCGGCTGGGCCAGGGTTTAGAGGTTGGCGTGAAGAAGCTTTTTGACCGCCTGTTTGGCAGTCTGGTTTTCAAGATCGGGATCGCAATTGTCATTGTCGAAACCATCCTGCTTGGCCTATTTGGTGGTTACTATGTTCAATATTTCGGTGCAGAAATTGATCGGCGGATCGCCGAACAGATCAGTGCGCCCGGCCGCCTGATTCAGGATGAACAGCTCAAGATTTCCGTCATTAGCGATCCCAAGCAGCTTGAACTGCTGTTGGGACCGCATCTGCGCGAAGCCATGGCCATAGGCTTTGATGGCACGATCTATCACGCTATGGACCCGATGCGGATCGGATCCGATATTGCCTCTGTCCCGGATTTCCCCAAAGACCGGCTTTCTGCTGATTTGCGCAGTCAGGTGCTGTTTACCACCAATGGCCCGGATGGCCGCAACATGGTCAGCATCACACCTCTGTTCAGCCTGAATGCCAACCAGCCCTTCATGTTTGCTTATTTCAAGGTTTCGACCCTCGGTCTGGAACAAAGCCAGCGACAGATGCAGTCGGTTCTGCTGATCGGCTCGGTTCTGTGCATTCTGATGACGTCGGGACTGATTTTCCTTTTCATGCAGCAAACCGTTTTGCGTCGCCTGATCACGGCCGCGCAATTTGTTTCTGAAATCCAGTTTGGAAAGCTCAGTGCCCGCTTGAAACCGGCTGGTCGCGACGAAATCGGCGCGCTTGAACGTGGCCTGAACACCATGGCCGAAAGCCTAGAGCGGCGCACCAACCAGCACCAGATCGCCCAAGAGGCCCTTCGCGATAGCGAGGAACGTTTCCGCGACTTTACCCTGTCGTCCGCCGACTGGTACTGGGAAATGGGGCCGGACCTTAAAATCGCGTTCGCATCCTACAAATTCTATCAGCTGATCGAAGAACTGAACGGCTCCCCGCAGGGTCAATCCTTTGACAAGCTGGGCCTTAAGGCAGAAACCGACCACAGTTGGAACAGTCTGGTCAAACGGCTCGAAAGTCATCTGGCATTCCAGAATTTCGAATTTTCCTGGCTCGCGCGCGACGGACAAAAACATTTCGGCCGCATCAATGGTGTGCCGGTCTTCGATCTGGATGGTTCATTCAAGGGGTATCGCGGTACCGGTAGTGACGTAACGTCACAGCACCGCGCAACCGAAGAACAACATGCCCTGCAACGTCAGCTCGCCACCTCGCAGAAACTCGAAGCCGTCGGTCAGATGGCAGGTGGCGTAGCACATGAGTTCAATAATTGTCTTGCCGGTATTCTAAGCTTTGCCGAAGTAGCACGCGCGAAAATCGATGATCCCGAACGGGTAAAGGAATATCTTGATCACGTGATTTCGCTTGGCGAACGCGCCACCAGTGTCGCCGATCAGCTTCTGATGTTTTCGCGCCGCCGGATTGATCAGCCCACCATCGTTCAGGTCGATGCCGCGATTGCCGAAATGGAAAAGCTGCTGATCACGTTACTTGAACACCGGATCGAATTGCAAATCTGGGCCAATGATGCGCCGCTATATACGCGCGTTGACCCGACACAGCTTTCGGCCTGCATACTGAACCTTGCAATCAATGCCCGCGATGCGATGCCCGATGGCGGCACATTGCAGATTTCCTGCTATGGCGCAACAGTCCCGCCTGCCGATGAACGCACCCCCGATGACGAAGATGACATCTTCCCGAAGGCGGCCGCTGGCGACTATGTCGTGGTAACCGTTCAGGATACCGGCACCGGCATACCTGCCGACATTCTTGGCAATATCTTCGAACCTTTCTTCTCGACCAAGGAACCCGGCAAGGGCACCGGGCTTGGCCTGTCGATCGTTCACAGCTGGGTCGAAGAATCGAACGGTTTTATCGATGTCGAAAGCGTCGAAGGCGAAGGCACGACGTTCTCGATCTATCTGCCGCGCTCCGAAGCCGGAAAGGTAACCGCATCCGTCCTGCAGGAAATCGATTATTTTCCCGGCAATGGTGAACGGGTTCTGATTGTTGATGATGAGCAATCCCTGCGCACGACCGCCAAGATCATTCTTGAAGATGCCGGCTTTGATGCCCTTGTTGCCCGAAGTGCCGAAGAAGCCCTGCAAATCATTACCGAATCCCAGAAATCAGATCGCATTGATGTCATTCTGACCGATGTTGTGATGTCGGGCCTGAGCGGGCCACAACTTGCGATCGAGGCACAGCGTCAATATCCCGATCTGGCCGTTGTCTTCATGTCGGGCTATCCGGCACGGACACGCAAGGAAATGGAAAAGATGCTGGGCGACTATATCTTTGTCAAAAAGCCGTTCCGCCCGGCACAATTGCAAAAAGCCATTCACGAGGCCCTGGCCCATAAAACCGAACGCCAGCGTCTTTAGAAACCTTGTTCGATTCGTTCAAGCTTACCAATGTTCTGGTTTTCCGCACGGCAAGCCCCCGCACGCAAAAATTTTATTAATCCAGCCACAGATAACCCATTGATATTGAACGGCTCACAAAAATGTCATCAGGTTAGAATGCCGTATTGTGACCGCTGTCACTTTAAAAGTTTTAATCGAAACCTAATCTTTCAGACAGAAGCAGCAATATCTGATTTTACAGATACTCAACTTCACGAAATTTGAGGTGAGGACACAATGGTCGGTTCAGTAGGTTCAGGACTGAGTTCAGCAGCTCAAGCCGTGAGTAACGCAATCACACCCGGAACTGGTGTATCTGCGCCGCTTGATGCGGCAATGTCTGCAACCAAGAAGGCACAAGGCCTTACCGAAATGATTGGGTCGATTATCACCGACTATCAGCCACTTGAAACCAGCGGCCCACGTGGCACCCGCGTCAATCTTCTAGCGTGATTTTCCCTCTCGTTAGCTTCCTTGGGGTGGTTTTGACCACCCCTTTTTCTGTGTGCATCCCTATCCACAGCGGTCCCACCCGCTACCCGCTACCCGCTTCAACGTCATGACAAAACCCGTTGATCATGCTAATCTTTTTGCAGTTTCAGAACAGATAAACTCATGGCAACCAACCGGATCGGCAGTAGTGCTACGCAGACGGGTCTTCACGACGCCCGGTCCATGCCGCAAGGCGTGCCTTCGGGTGCGCGTGGCCGCGTTGCCGCGAACATGGATCAACCATCATCCGACAGCTTCATCGCCGCCCAGCTTGCCCGTCTGCGCAATCTGATCGCCGCCGACCAGATTGACCACAATGCGCGACGCGGGACATATCTGAACATTGTCCTTTGATCAGGCCTTATCCCGGCCTACCCTTGCATTGTGGGATGACCAAAAACCCGGATGTAACGTTCGACCAGCCTGGGATCGCCCGAAATCTTTTCCGGATTGTCTGAAAGCTTGACCGCCGGATGACCATTGGCACTTGTCACCTTGCACACCAGCGACATCGGCTCAAGCCCCTGTTCGCCCGCCGGATCACAACCGCGAAAATCATTGGTCAGGTTCGTGCCCCAGCCAAAGCTCATACGGACCCGGCCATGGAAATGCAGATAGGTTTCGATAATCGCATCAATGTCGAGATTGTCTGAAAAGACCAGAAGCTTCTCGCGCGGGTCCCTGCCGTGTTCTTCCCACCATCGAATGATCTGTTCACCACCTTCAATCGGCGGCGCACTATCGGGACGAAAGCCGGTCCAGTCCGCCAACCAGTCGGGCGCGCCTTTAAGAAACGCCGCCGTTCCATATGTATCGGGCAACGCGATCAGAAGATTACCGCTATAATGCTGGCGCCATTGCTCAAGCACGCGATAAGGCGACGCAGCAAGTTCTTCATCGGTTTTGGAGATTGCCGCCTCAACCATCGGCAATTCGTGGGCGTTGGTGCCAATCGCTTCAATATCGGCCGTCATCGCCAGCAACACATTCGATGTACCGATAAACCGGCTGCCAATCCCCTCTTTCAGAGCCTCGACACACCAACGCTGCCACAAAAAACCATGCCGTCGCCGGGTGCCGAAATCGGCAAGAACAAGGTCCGGCAAATCGCGAAGCCGTTCAACTTTTTCCCAAAGCTTGGCCTTGGCACGCGCATACAGTACATCAAGTTCAAACCGCCCGCGATTGCGCAACACAGCACGCGACCGCAATTCGGTAATGATCGCAAGGGCCGGTGTTTCCCACATCGAACTATGTGTCCATGGCCCCGTAAAATGCAGCTCAAACTGCCCGTCGATCTTGCGTAATTCATATTCCGGCAATTGGAAATCGCCAAGCCAGCGAATAAATTCGGGCTTGAACATATGGTTGCGCCCGTAAAATGTCGCCCCCGCCAGCCAGATCAGTTCCTGGCGGGTAAAACGCAGGCTGCATGCATGGTCAAGCTGCGCGCGTAATTCATCTTCATCAATGATATCGCCAAGCCTTATATGATGGCTGCGATTGATCAGCGAAAAGGTAACGTCCACACTTGGATGTTCCTGCCAGATCGCCTGCAACATCAGAAGCTTGTAAAAATCCGTGTCCAGCAGGCTGCGGATGATCGGATCAAGCTTGAAATTGTGGTTATAGGTCCGTGTGGCAATGTCGGTAACGGTCATGAACCACCTGTCAGATTGGCAAAGATGTTCGCTTTGACATAAGTATCAATGTCCCCCGGCGAAAGCACCCCCCTGCAAACATCCCGACCGGCAAAAAAAAGAAGCCCCGTACAGAGTACGGGGCCAGTTTGTTTGTCCGGGTGTATGGACAAGGGAGCTTGCGCAAAAGCGTGAAAAAGGGTTCACGCAGTTGCCTGGTTTTCGCTCATCGAGCGAATGGGGTTTTCCAGCTTGTCGACGATCTCTTTCGGCACGATCTGCCAGAAATTGCCGCGTTCGCGATCCCAATTGTCTAGGATGGTGCGCGCAAAACCGCTGTCGGTTTCTGCAACATGCTCTTCAATCAGCGAACGACAGACTTCGTCCCAATGCTGGGTTTCAATACGCTGGTACAGGATGGATCCATCATTGACGACATCCCCGAAGGTACCTTCAACGTCATAGATGAACGCCATGCCACCGGTCATGCCGGCACCGAAGTTCTCACCGACCGAGCCAAGGATCACGGCCGCGCCGCCGGTCATGTATTCACAACCGTTCGAACCACATCCTTCAACCACGACCGTCGCGCCCGAGTTACGAACGCAGAAACGTTCCCCGGCCTGACCCGCCGCAAACAGCTTACCAGCCGTTGCACCATAAAGGATGGTGTTACCGATAATCGTGTTTTCGTTGGTCTTGAGCGGGCTTGACGGCCGCGGGCGCAAGACGATGGTACCGCCCGAAAGACCCTTGCCGACATAATCGTTGGCATCGCCCTGAACTTCGATTTTCAATCCCTGAACCGCAAACGCGCCCAGTGACTGACCGGCAGAACCGCGCAAACGCACATGCAGATGGCCCGGTTTCAGGCCGGTCATGCCATATTTCTGCGTGATCAGCGACGAAATACGCGTCCCGATAGCACGCTGCGTGTTCTGAATGTTGTATTGCAGCTGCATCTTCTCGCCGTCTTCAAGCAATGCACGTGCATCCTTGATCATCTGGGCGTCAAGCGTATCGGGCACCTCGTTACGGCCTTCAATCGTGCAGTAACGCTTGTGATCACCGGCATCGGCCTGTGCAAGCAGCGGGTTCAGGTCAAGGTCAACAAGGTCCTTCGCACCGCGATGAACCTGCTGCAACAGGTCCGAACGACCGATGATTTCCTGCAGGTTGTCATAGCCAAGCTCGGCCAGGATATCCTTGACCTCTTCGGCCATGAAGGTGAACAGGTTGACCAGCTTGTCCGCCGTACCGACGAACTTGGCACGCAATGCCGGGTCCTGTGTACAAACGCCAACCGGGCAGGTGTTCGAATGGCATTGACGCACCATGATACAGCCAAGCGCGATCAGGGACGCGGTACCGATACCGAATTCTTCCGCCCCCAGCATCGCACCGATCACCACGTCGCGGCCGGTTTTGAACCCGCCATCAACACGCAGTTTCACCTTGCTGCGCAGGTTGTTCAGCGTCAGAACCTGATTAACTTCCGAAAGGCCCATTTCCCACGGAATACCGGCATATTTGATCGAGGTCTGCGGGCTGGCACCGGTACCGCCATCATAACCTGAAATCAGGATGACGTCGGCCTTTGCCTTTGCCACACCGGCCGCAATCGTGCCGACCCCCGAACGCGACACCAGCTTGACGCAAACGCGGCAACGCGGGTTGATCTGTTTCAGGTCATAGATCAGCTGCGCCAGATCTTCGATGGAATAAATATCGTGATGCGGCGGCGGCGAAATCAGGGTCACACCCGGCGTCGCATGACGCAGCTGTGCGATTTCAACCGTGACCTTGAAGCCCGGAAGCTGACCACCTTCGCCCGGTTTTGCACCCTGGGCGACCTTAATCTGGATTTCTTCACAGTTGTTCAGATATTCGGCAGTCACACCGAAACGACCCGATGCCACCTGCTTGATTGATGAACGAGCATTATCCCCGTTCGAACGCGGACGGAAACGTTCACGCGATTCACCGCCCTCGCCAGAGTTCGATTTTGCACCGATGCGGTTCATCGCAATCGCCAGTGCCTCGTGGGCCTCGGTCGAAAGCGCACCGTGGGACATGCCCGGGGTAACGAACCGTTTGCGGATTTCGGTGATGCTTTCAACCTGCTCCTGACGAACCGGCTTACGGTCGGAACGGAAATCAAGCAAATCACGAAGATGAAGCGGTTCACGCGAACGAAGCCCTTCCGAAAACTTGCGGAAGGTATTGTACGACCCCGTGGTGACGGATGACTGCAACGTATGGATCAGCGGACCGGTCCAGACATGGCGTTCACCCGAACGGCGATATTTGTAAAGACCACCGACCGGAAGGGTCACAACATTGCCGTTAAACGCTTCCTTGTGCTGGGCAATGCAACGACGCTGGATACCCTGAAGACCAATACCCGAAATGCGCGACGGCATGCCAGGGAAGAATTCCGCCACCAGCGACCGCGACAGGCCGATACTTTCAAAGTTATAGCCACCGCGATAGGAACTGATGATCGAAATGCCCATCTTGGACATGATCTTGAGCAGTCCGGCATCAATCGCCGCCTTGAAACGCTGCATGACTTCGGCCGTGCTGCCGACATTGGGGAACAGCCCGCGCGCATAACGGTCCAGAAGACCTTCCTGCGCCAGATAGGCGTTCACCGTCGTCGCACCTACACCGATCAGAACCGCAAAGTAATGCACATCCATGCATTCCGCCGAACGGACGTTAAGCGAGATATAGGTACGCAGCGACGTTTTCACGAGATAGCTGTGCACACCACCCGTCGCCAGAACCATCGGGATTGCCGCACGCTCGGCCGAAATGCCCTCGTCAGTCAGGATGATATGAAGCGCGCCACCACGAACGGCTTCTTCGGCTTCGCGCTGGATGCGGGTAATCGCATCGCGCAGTGCTGACGCGCCGCCATTAATGTCGAACGTGGTGTCGATTTCGACCGCCGTATCGCCCATATAGCCGCGCATTGCGTCATACTCGGCATTGGTCAGAACCGGGCTTTCAAGCTGAAGCAGGTCACACTGGCTTTCATCCTCGTCAAGGATGTTGCCAAGGTTGCCAAGGCGCGTTTTCAGGCTCATGACGCGGGCTTCGCGCAAAGAGTCAATCGGCGGGTTGGTCACCTGCGAAAAGTTCTGGCGGAAGAAGTGATGCAAACCGCGATACCGATCCGACAGGATCGCAAGCGGGGTATCATCCCCCATCGAGCCAATGGCTTCCTTGCCGTCTTCACCCATCGGATGCAGGATCAGTTCAAGGTCTTCGTGCGTAAGACCCATTGCCTTCTGCAACCGCAGAAGCGCTTCCTTGCCGAGGCGCGCGGGTTCAGTGTGCTCCGGCGAAATCAGGTCATCAAGCACCTTGGTGCGACCCACCCATTTCGACCAGTCACGACGGTTCGCAAGCTTATCCTTAAGCTCGCTGTCATGGTACAGCTTGCCTTCTTCAAGATTAATGGCAATCATCTGCCCCGGGCCAAGCCGCCCTTTTTCAAGGCAGCTTTCCTCATCGATATGCACCATGCCTGCTTCGGAACCGGCAATCAGAAGACCATTGCCCGTCACCGCATAACGCAGCGGACGAAGACCATTGCGGTCGGTACCACCCATCAGCCACTTGCCGCCATAAGCTGCCAGTGCCGCCGGGCCGTCCCAAGGTTCCATCACCGCGTTGCAATAGGCATAAAGGTTTTTATAGCTGTCCGGCGTCGATGCCTTTTTCGACCATGCTTCGGGGACCATCATGGTTTTCACCATCGGCAGGTCACGACCGGCACGCACCATCAGTTCGAACACGGCATCAAGGGCGGCCGAGTCCGATGAACCCGGCTGAATGACCGGTTTCAGGTCTTCGATGGTGTCGGAAAATGCCTCGTGCGCCATGCGGGCTTCGTGGCTTTTCATCCAGTTGACGTTACCGCGCAGCGTGTTGATCTCGCCATTATGGGCCAGAACACGGAACGGCTGCGCCAACGGCCAGCTCGGGAAGGTGTTGGTCGAATAACGCTGATGATAGACGCAGAAATTCGAAACAAACCGCTCGTCACGCAAATCCGGATAGAAAATATCGACCTGCTCGGCAAGGAACATGCCCTTGTAGATGATCGAACGGCACGACATCGAACAGATATAGAAATCCTTGATCGCTTCAGACAGGACCGCTTTCTCGACACGACGACGGATGGTGTAAAGATCGACCTCGAACTGGTCTTCATCAACGTCACCCCGCGCACCGATCAGAACCTGTTCGATTTCAGGCCGCGTCTGGTTGGCTTTTTCACCGACAACCGAAACATCCACCGGAACCTGACGCCAACCAAGAATGCCGTAACCCTGTTTCAGGATTTCGGTTTCAACGATGGCACGGCAACGTTCCTGTGCCGACATATCGATACGCGGCAGGAATACCTGACCAACCGCAATCAGGCTTTCCGGGGCTTCCTGATTGATAACCTTCAGATACGCCTTGAAGAAATCCTGCGGGATTTGCAGGTGAATGCCTGCGCCATCGCCGGTTTTGCCGTCGGCATCAACCGCACCACGGTGCCAGATGGCTTTCAGCGCTTCGATACCGGCTTCAACAACCTCGCGACGCGGCTTGCCATCAATCGCCCCGACAAGACCCACACCACAGTTGGCATGTTCTTCGGCCGGGTCATACATGCCGTGCGCCGACAGATATTCGGCATTCTTTTCAAAACGGGCGATCTCTTGCGCGCCACGGTCATGAATAATCTTGTTCATAACTCTCTCTCCTAATGCGGCAGCGGGCTTAAGCAGCAGCTTCTTTGCGCGCCAGCAGATATTCATCGATCCGGTCAGCCGCATCGCGACCGTCACGGATGGCCCAGACCACCAGCGACGCACCGCGCGCAATATCACCGGCGGCAAAAACGCCATCCAGATTGGTCATCATCGAGCGGAAATCGATTTTAACCGTGCCCCAGCGTGACACACCCAATTCCGGTGCCTCGAACATGTTCGGCAGGTCTTCCGGTTCGAAACCAAGGGCCAGGATGACCATATCGGCATCCATGGTGTAGTTCGAACCTTCGATAAGTTCCGGGCTCTGACGGCCACCGGCATCCGGGGCACCAAGGCGCATCTTAACCGCACGCACACCGGTCACCTTGTCGTCGCCAACAAAGGCTTCCGGGTTGGTCAGCCAGACAAATTCAACGCCTTCTTCCTCGGCATTGGCCACTTCGCGCTGGGATCCCGGCATATTCGCACGGTCACGGCGATAAAGACATTTGACCGACTTCGCACCCTGACGGATCGCGGTACGGACACAGTCCATGGCCGTATCGCCACCGCCAATAACGACAACGTTTTTGTCTTTGGCATTCAGCGTGCCATCGTCATAGGCGGCAACCGTGTCGCCAAGGCCGATGCGGTTCGAGGTGGTCAGATATTCAAGTGCTGGATAGATATTGCCAAGACCAACACCGGGCAGCTTCAGATCGCGGGACTTGTAAACACCCGTGGCGATCAGAACGCTGTCATGTTTGCGGCGCAGTTCATCAAGCGTCGCGTCGCGGCCAACCTCGAATTCGGTGTGCATGACGACACCACCTTCTTCAAGCAGCTTCACCCGGCGTTCAACGATATGTTTTTCAAGCTTGAAGCCCGGAATCCCGTAAACCAGCAACCCGCCCATGCGGTCATAGCGGTCATAGATATGGACTTCATACCCTTTAAGACGCAGCTGTTCGGCCGCAGCCATACCAGCCGGACCACCACCGATGATACCGACCGACATGCCATTTTCCTGCGTCGGCTTCGGCGCCTTGACCCAGCCATTCGCAAAGGCGGTATCAGTAATGTATTTCTCGACCGACCCAATCGTGACCGCACCATGCGTTGACTGTTCGATCACGCAATTGCCTTCACACAGGCGATCCTGCGGGCAGATGCGGCCGGTCACTTCGGGCATGTTGTTGGTGGCCGCCGAAATGGCATAGGCTTCTTCCATGCGACCTTCGGTCGTCAGGCGCAGCCAGTCCGGGATGTTATTATACAAAGGACAATGGGCCTGACAGAACGGCACACCACATTGCGAGCAGCGCGCGGACTGGTCAGCCGCAGCTTCTGTCTCGAAACCTTCGTAAATTTCATTGAAGTCCGTGCGACGCTCGGATGCTTCTCTCTTGTGCGGATATTTTTGTTCAAGATGAACAAACTTCAGCATCTTTTCTGTCATAGCGGCCCTCTAAAAGGGTTTTATGTTGCGGGTTGGCATTTGTATACGCGCCACTTTTGCAAGAATCCAGCACAAAATGCATGATAGGTCAATATTACTGACCATTATATCCCCAAATAAAATCAGGGCATCGGGAATTTCGGGATTTAAAGCGCTGAAAGAAAGTTTCATTAGTACCATAATGGTACTATTAATGCATTTCGTCTGTTTGCGCTAAGCTGCTATAAGCGGTGAGTTTTTGCCGATAACAGCGATCGAGGCCGGGGTGACGTTACAACATATAATTCTTCTGGCAGTCATCCAGGGGATCACGGAATTCCTGCCCATCAGTTCATCGGGTCACCTGATCCTCACACCTGCCCTGACAGGTGCGGCAGATCAGGGTTTGTTGGTAGATGTTGCCGTTCATGTCGGCACACTGGCAGCTGTTCTGATCTATTTCTGGCGTGATGTTTTCGCGATGATCGGCGGATTCTTCTTCCTTCTGTCCGGCCGGATCAATCCCGGCGCCCGACTCGCGCTGCACATCATCCTTGCCACCATCCCGGTCGTCGCGGTCGGCTTCTACCTGAAAGTTTCCGGGATCGAAGAACAACTGCGCTCGGTCGAAATCATCGCCTGGACCACGCTTGGCTTTGGCATCGTGCTTTGGGTTGCCGACAAGATCGGCATGACGATCAACCGGCTTGAACACATGCGTTGGGGCGGGGCTCTTTTCATCGGCCTCGCACAGGTTCTTGCTCTTGTTCCGGGTACCAGCCGTTCGGGCATCACCATGACGGCCGCACGCCTGATGGGGTATGAACGCGCCGATGCCGCACAGTTTTCCATGCTGCTGTCGATTCCGGTCATTCTGGGCGCGGGTCTTCTGGCCGGTATCGACCTGCAACAGTCGGGCGACATGGCTTTGACGATGGATGTTCTTCTCGCCGCGGGTCTGTCCTTCATCACGGCTCTGATCGCCATCGCCATGCTCATGAACTGGCTTAAACGCTCCACCTTCACGCCGTTTGCGATCTATCGCATCCTTCTGGGCGGCGGCTTGCTGGTGTGGATTTATGGCTATGGCGGCGGTCCGATCCCGTTCCTTGGGTAATCCACCGTCAAGACAGCCTGCCATTGCGCCACTGACCGACTAACCGACTGGCTAAGTGATCGACCATGCCTGCCCGAATGTTTCTTCGTCCGATTGATCCTGTTGTCGACGGTGCGGCTCTCCACGTCATTTTTGGTGATCCGGAATGCTGCACATGGCTTCCCGAACCGGCCTTTGCATCGGTCGCGGATACCATCGCAAAGCTCAAACACTGGAACAGCGGCTTTGAAAAGACGTCATGGGCGGTTGCCGCGTCGCCGGATGGCCCGGCCCTTGGCCGCATCGCCCTTTATAATACCGGCGATGACCCAAACGTGTGGGAAGCCGCCTGTATGATTTCCCCTGCGGCACGCGGGCAAAACCTCGCTGCGCGGGCCTTGTCCCATGCCATTGGGTATCTCTTTGAAACCACGACCGCGCGCCGCATCTTTGCCGATATCGATCCGGACAACATTGCATCAATCCGGGTATTCGAAAAACTGGGCTTTACCCGCGAAGGTCAGCTTCGCGGGACCTGGAACACACATATCGGCATTCGTGATTCGGTGATCTACGGATTGATGAAAACAGACCCACAACCCGATATCGGCCCGGCCCCCATCGTCATTGCATGACCCCGGCCTGACGCCACGACCGACGAATACTAAATTCAGACCGATTGCACAATGCGCACCGGTTTCCCATAACCGGCAACCGGCGTTGCACCTTTTCGTCTCTAATTTACCTTGCCCAAACACATAAGTCTGTGCTTATGTGTTTTACATGATGGAAAACGATATATTCAAAGCACTGGCCGACCCGACCCGGCGCACAATTTTTGAAAAGCTTGCCAGCAACCAAAGCATGAATGCCAGTGCCCTTCGCAACGGCATGAGCATCAGCCAGCCAGCCATGTCCCAGCATCTGGCCGTCCTCCGTCAGGCAAAGCTGGTGGACGAAGAACGACAGGGACGCTTCGTCCATTACCGCGTCAATCCCGATGGGCTGGCGCTGATTGTTCAATGGGTCGCCCGATACAGCACCTTCTGGCCCGACCGGATAGATGCCCTGCGCCAGACCTTAAAGGAGATGGACCAGTGACTGACAGCAAGACACGCACTGCCAAACCCAAAAAGCCTAAAGCTTCCAGACACCTTGAATTTGAATTCAGACTGGATGCGCCGAAGGAAAAGGTCTGGCGGGCAATCAGTATTCCCGAAATTCGCGAACGCTGGTTACCCGACACCAATTTGCGTAATGCCAAACCGATACGGCAAATTCCCGACGAAGAAGTGACCTATCAGATGCGCGATACCAATCCACCCCATCTGGAAAGCGTGGTGACCTTTCACCTCACGCAATCTGGCGAAAACAGCACCTGCCTGCGCATCATCCACCAATTGACCGATGCAAAATGTCTGACCCCGGCGAAGGCAGCCAACAGCAACAGTGCGGAAATGATGTGCGCGGCCTGACGCCGCCTCACCCGATCTCGAACCCGGAGCCCCTCGATGCGCGACATGATGCAACTGATCCCGATGGTGGTTGAACAGACCAGTGCTGGCGAACGGTCCTTTGACATTTTTTCTCGACTTTTGCGCGAAAGGATCATTTTCCTCAATGGCGAAGTAAATGACACGATCTCATCGCTTGTCTGTGCGCAATTGCTGTTCCTCGAAGCCGAAAACCCCAAAAAACCGATCAACCTTTATATCAATTCTCCGGGGGGTGTCGTCACCAGTGGCATGGCGATGTATGACACGATGCGTTACATAAAGGCGCCTGTTCATACTCTATGCATGGGCACCGCACGGTCCATGGGATCGTTCCTGCTGATGGCAGGCGAACCGGGCCACCGCGCTGCCCTGCCCAATGCCAGCCTGCATGTGCATCAACCGCTGGGTGGTTTTCAGGGCCAGGCATCGGATGTCCTGATCCACGCCGAAGAAATGCGCCTGACCAAACAGCGCATTATCTCGCTTTATGCCAAACATTGCGGTCGCAGTTACGAGGAAGTGGAACGCACGCTGGACCGAGACCGTTTCATGACCGCAGATCAGGCTCTGGAATGGGGTCTGATTGATCAGGTACTCGAACATCACGGTGCCAATGACGATGACGCAGCCAGATCGACAACAGATACCTGATTTGGCGCATTAATCCTGCCAGATCGGTCCGCCCGAAAGGATGATTTGCGCCCGCGCCGGGTCTTCCGGCGCATAGCCGCTATCGTCGACAAAACGCATCAGGAACGGCTCATGCGACATTAAAAAATCAATCGCGCCCAATTGAACTTCATTGCTGGTAATCCCGGCTTTCAGGTCATCAAGTCCCATACCGGTCTGGGCAAAAAGCCCCTCCAGCAACTCGTCATCACCGGCAATAAACGCGATTGCCCGGATGGCAAGCGTTTCGGCTGCTTCCTTGTTCATTGTCCATCTGCCCTTTACCGCATGACCGGCCTGTTGACCCAAAGTACTAGCTGAACCACTTCGCCTTGGCCAAGGCGCGCCAGACAACCAGCCCGGCAATCACGATCAATACCGTGCCAATCATACCAAAATTCTGCCCCAGCAACACGACAAGTCCCCAGAACCCGATGGTTCCGAACCCGACCGCAAGGGCCAAAAACGCCGATTTTGTAAGGCTGTCCTGATTTTTCTGGGCGGCTTCCGCCCGCTTGAGCTCGTCAACAATCTCGTACCAGGCAATCTGTTGCCAGCGGGAATATTTAAGACCCTTGCGCGGACCTTTGCGCAGAAACTCGTCAAGCAACTTGACGATATTGTTTGCACGCTCCTCGGGCACGACATATTTGCCGAACCGCTCCTTCTTGCGCGGGCCTTCGTCTTCACTACCGATATCGTTCACCCAACCACTCCGAAAGCTGCCCGTTTTCGGGCCATGTCATCGGTCATAAGCGTTTCTGATTTATATCCGGTAAATCAGAAACGCCATGATAACGATCACACGGCACTTCATGTCCAGCAAAGGATTGCAGGAGAAAGGTCACGGCAGAAACCAGACGGTTGGAAATATCCAGGCTCAGGCAACGACCATTGCGGTAATTGCGATCACGCCAAATGCAAGAAGATGGATCATCATTTTCTCCTGTTGCTAGGGACATTCGTCCCGGCCAAACGTATGCGTCTTACGTTTGTTCATAATCCCTAAGCTGCAAAACAGGTAATTTGATGGCGCAATTCCGCGCCAAAAACGGCGATCAAACAATCGTGACTGGGGAATATGGTGCGGGCGGCCGGACTTGAACCGGCAAGGTCTTTAAGGACCGGCGGATTTTAAGTCCGCTGCGTATACCAATTTCGCCACGCCCGCAAAGCGCTTACAAGGTTGGTGTCCAACCGGCAGAACAGGGTTCTAGCGCGGCTTTAAAAACGGCGCAATACCGGAATGCCCGATTTTATCAATCCGCAAAAGCCGAAATCCGATGCCATCGCACAAAAGCGAATACGGCATTGCGACATAATTGCCTGTCTTTCACCACATTACCCCCATTTTTCCGCGGCACGGTTGCAACGATCCCTTAGGAATCAACAGGCGACCCGGTTGAACGTGAAGAGGCACAGCGACATTTCACTGGCTATCTCAGCATGTCTGGCACTTGCCATGCTTGGCCTTTTGCTGCGTCACGAAATCGTCCCGAATGCCAATGCCGAAGATGACGGCTCCGGTCGCCCCGATGCCCCGATTTTGCGCAGCGAAACACTGAACCGCGCCGCCAACCAGCAACGCCATATCGACCGCCTGTATGACAAGATGGAAAATGACCTGCTGGGCAGCACGATCGGCCCCCTGTTTCTTGACGATTCTGTCCCCGCGCCTGAACAGCCACCCAATGCCCTTGCGCTTGGCACCGGGAATGCGACCACGATTGAAACCTTTGGCGGGCGCTCGGCACTGGCATCCATCGCCAAGAAACTGGATTTCGATACCGCAAATGGCACCTTTCCCAACCAGACCCGCAGCGGTGCAACCCCGATCAGCCTGTGGGTCCATGGCAGCCAGACCGACATCGAAAACCGGGTTACCGATACCGGCTATAACCCGAACCTCAGCGGCGACGTCATTTCAATTGATACCGGGGTCGATTATCTGGTGGATGACAGCCTGATCATCGGGCTTGGCGTTGGCTGGGGCAGCACACTGAGCGAGGCCGCCGCCCGTCAGGTACTCTACCGGGAAAATAACGTCACCTTTTCCCCGTATTTCGTATCGCGCATGACCGAATGGCTTAACATTCGCGGCAGTTTGGGGGTGGGCAGCAGTACCATCACCCAGTCTGCGATTGATGGCGGCCCGGATAATCTCAGTTACGCCGAAAATCTTGAAAGTTCGACACTATCAAGCTCGATCGGTTTTGGTGCCGAATACGATCTCGGCTTCGTGCCAGTCACAGTAAGCCTCGATGGCGACATCATCACCGCCCGCGAGGAATTTGAAAGTGCGCGCGGTGCCGACGGGTCACTGATCCCTGCCCGAACCGCCCTGACCCAGCTTTTCGATAGCACCGCAGAAGCACGCTATAACCTTGTCCTTGGCGACCATAGCCTTGTGCCATTTGCCGGGCAGGATCAGACCGTCACCCTGATGAATCAGGGCTATGGCCGATCCACCAATCGCCGTTATTTTGTCGGCACCGAATATGTCTATGACCCCTGGCATATCGGCGCATCCGTCGAAGGATTCCGCGAATTTTCCCCCAATACCGATCCTCTCGAAGGGGTGCGTTCCGAAATCAGCCTCAGTTCCGAACTTCCCTATGGTTACGGGGTTCTAAGCCCCTATGTGACAAGTGAAAATACCAGTACCTATTCACAGGTAGGCGGCGGCATCACCCATAATTGGGGCGGCATCCCCGGCCAGATGAGTCTCGAAGTGCAGCGCAAACTGACCTTCGCAACCGAACACAACAACATGTCTGGCCTGATGACCGTCCGGTTCAATTTCTGATGCTTTCCTTACGGCTTTGCTATGTTGTGGCTTGGCGTTACCGAGCTGTCCGGTTAGGGTGCACAAAGAATTAAAACCGCCCAGCCCAGCAGGTCCGCGCCATGACACAATCCGATCGCGATGCGCCCGACGCGCCCAGCGCGACAGATACACTCACCCCGCCGGTGTTTGATCGCACCTTTCAAAAACAGTTCATCGATCTGTTATTGTGGCGTCGTGATGTGCGGCGTTTTCGCACCGACCCGATCCCCAAGGAAGACATCGACGGCCTGATCAAGGAAGCCTGCCTTGCCCCGTCTGTTGGCAATTGTCAGCCATGGCGCTTTGTAAAGGTCAACGATCCCGACCGTCGCAAAGCCATCCGCGACAGTTTCGAACGCGCCAATCAGCAAGCGCTTAACGACTATCACGGCGAACGTGCCAGACTTTATGCGTCCCTGAAATTGCAGGGCATGGATCAGGCCCCCATACAGCTCGCCGTTTTCGCCGACGAGGAAACCGAGGCCGGCATGGGACTGGGCCGCAAAACCATGCCCGAAATGCTCGATTATTCCGCCGTCGCCGCCGTACAGCTTTTGTGGCTGGCCGCGCGCGTCAAGGGCATCGGGGTCGGCTGGGTCTCGATCCTTGAACCCGAAACCGTTCTTAAAACGCTTGAAGTCCCGTCACATTGGCGCCTGATCGCCTATCTGTGCATCGGCTACCCCGAAGAGGACCACGTCGTTCCCGAACTCGTCCGCGAAGGCTGGCAGGATCGCATCGATCCGGCTGCCCTGACGCTTGAACGCTAACCAAATTCGATCATCAAAGGAAACCCCGATGTCCGCCGACAAAGGCCAACCGACCAATCCCGAACACCCCGCGAAGAAAAGCCTGCCGAACGGTCACTATTTCAAGATCATGGGCTATCTGCTGACTGCGGCGTGGGTCGGCTACATTCTGGCGATTTCCGGGGGCGATACCACGCACCCGATGTTTGATTATATCTTTGTCGTTCCGCTGGCATTCTGGATTGGCGGCATGATCATCGGCAAAATCGTGCGCGCGCGCAGTGGTGCAGATCGGCCCTAGAGCCTTTTTATTCGCCCCTGCCGTCATTGCGGTCATTCCGGTGGCTTTTGCGTTCGTCCTCATAACGGTCGTTATCGGAAAAACCGCCCAGATTCATGATCCCGATGCCAAGGCTGATGCCGCCAAACGTGATGAACAACCCGAAAAACAGCAACATGATAAAGATCGGCGCATCGCGCGATGCCATGGCAAGGCTGTAAATCCCGCCAATATCAAAAAACAGCACCAAAGCACCAAAAACCAGCGCCCCGAACCCGCCATAGGCGGTATGTTCAATCATGAATCTGACAATCGACCGGGCTTCGCGCGCAGCACGGCTGTTGCGAATTTCATCCGTTTCCTTCGGGTCACCTGACATGCCGGTCCCTCCAACGCATCCTCAAACGATTGTCATAGCCGCAATGATAGCGCCACCAAAATGATCAATCGCAATCCGCACGTTACGAAACGGCACCACTATCCTCGATAATCTCGCGGCCGAGTTCAATGATCACCGCGCGAATGCGCTCTGATGCAAGGTCAACATCCTTGGCCTCTTCGCCCCGCACCACAAGCGTCGTGCCCAGCTTCCCCTCGCGCAGGAACGGATAGGACCCGATATCAGTATCGGGGAAATCATGCTGGATCTCGCCCAGCACCTTGGCAATCGTGCCTTCCGGGATATAACCGCCAACCGATCGCGATACCATCGGTCGCCCGCCGGTCAGCTGATGTTTGATCCCCTGGAACATCGCCTGCATGATCATCGGCACACCGGCCATGACATAGACATTTTCCATCCGGAACCCCGGTGCCTTGGAAACCGGGTTATCAATCAGCTCCGCCCCCACCGGAATATGCGCCATGCGCAGCCGCGCCTCGTTCAGATCGGCAGGGTTCTCATAATGGCTTTTCAGCAATTCATGCGCTTGCGGGTTCAGTTCGATCTCGACCCCGAACGCACGCGCCACACAGGGCGATGTAATATCATCATGGGTCGGACCTATGCCGCCCGTGGTAAAGACATAGTCGAACTTTGCCCGGCATTCATTGACTGTCTCGATGATCGTGGTTTCGATATCGGGAATCACCCGCGTTTCTGCCAGGCGAATGCCAAGCTTGTTCAGCTCCTCCGCCAGATAAGGCAGATTCTTGTCATGGGTTCGTCCCGACAGGATTTCATTGCCGATAATGATCAGACAGGCCCGAACCGCTTCAGACATCACAACCTCGCAAACTTGAACTCAGTATTAAAATACGACCGCCAAGAGGGGGCGGATCGTCACAGAAAATCGCGCAACATCGCCACCAGTGGCACATCGGCCGGCGGCATCGGATAATCACCCAATCGGATCGGGCGCACCCATTTGACCTGCTGGCCTTCCATCGGGGTAATCTCCCCCCTCCAGACCCGGCACAGATAAAGCGGCATCATCAGATGGAAATCGTCATAGGTAAATGACGCAAAGGTAAAAGGTGCCAGACAGCTTTCGGTGATATCAATGCCAAGCTCTTCCTTAAGCTCGCGCACCAATGCCATCTCCGGTGTCTCGCCGGCCTCGACCTTGCCGCCCGGAAACTCCCAGAGCCCCGCCATGGATTTGCCTTCGGGGCGTTGTGCGATCAAGACACGATGATCGGCATCCACCAGCGCCACCGCACTGACAAACACCGTTTTTTCGGGGATTTTTCCCTGCCGCAAGTCCACCGACATGCAGCCTCTTTCTGGATTTTGAATGGTCATGCGATTGTTTTATCCTGCATGGCGGTTTTCGCCAAGAGATGCATTTGACGGATACCCGCCCCTTCCCGATCCGGGCTAAAACGGCAATATCCTTTGCGTCATATTTCCCTGAAATAAAAAAGAACCCGATAGCGGGCTATCGCGTACAACAGTCAAAATCAAATCAATAATATCTGTTTTACGGTGACTATGCGCGTATTCAAACTGACGGCAAATGCCCTGATCGCGGCCCTGTTTCTCGCCGGTTGCGATAAGCTCGCCGCATTCAATCACCTTCAGGCTGGCGACTATCAGCCGACCGTTGCCGATCTGAGATATGGCGATGCGGATCGCCAAAAACTTGATCTTTATCTGCCTGCTGATCGCACAAAACCGGCCCCGTTGATCGTCTGGTTTTATGGCGGATCATGGGATTCGGGCGATAAGGCAAAATACGCTTTCGTCGCCAAACGCTTTACCGAAATGGGCTATGCCGTCGCCATCCCCGATTATCGTCTGGTGCCTGAAATCCGTTTCCCGGAATTCATCAAGGACGGCGCAAAGTCCCTCGCCTTTCTGAAACAGTACGGCCAGGAACATCCAAACCGCATCACCGCAACCCCGATGATATTGGCCGGTCATTCCGCTGGCGCCTATAACGCGGTTCAACTGGTGGCCGATCAATCCTATCTGGCATCCGTGGGGATGACGGCCAACGACATTGCCGGGATCATCGGGCTTTCCGGCCCCTATGATTTCTATCCCTACGACGTCAAGGCAACCCAAATCGCCTTTGGCGATACCCCCGCCGCCCAAAGCCAGCCGGTCGAGCAGGATTTATCCCACATGCCGCCGATGCTTCTGATCACCGGCAACCGCGATCACACGGTTTATCCCCGCAATTCACGCCGATTGGCCGAACTCGCCCCGGATGCAAGACTCGTGATCATCAAGGATACCGGCCATGCCGGAACTCTGATTGCTCTGGGCAGTATCCTGACAGAAAACCGGGCAGTACTGAACCCTGTTGGGGAATTTCTCGACACACGGATCGTAAAACCAGCGCCTTCGAAATCGGAACCGTAATCTGCCCCCCCAAAAAAACAAAACGCGCCGTTGGTAAACAGCGCGTTTTGTCTATCAAGTTCCGTTTAAGGCAGCCTTACGCCAGCTGACCGTGGCAATGCTTGTACTTTTTGCCTGATCCACACGGGCAGGCGGCATTGCGTGCAACACGGCCCCAGGTCGATGGATCGTTCGGATCAACATTACCCGATGCAGCACGCGAATGGACGGTTGCGCTGTCACCACCCTCACCTGCCATGGCTTCGGGTTCCGGGTGATTTTCGTGCATTTCCTGCGGCGCACGGCGCGGCTCAAGGTCTTCGGGGCGGGGTGTCGATTGCAATTCAACATGCGACAGCATCTGGGTCACGCGTTCACGCAATGTCACCAGCATGCCTTCAAACAGGTTGAACGCCTCGCGCTTGAACTCGTTCAACGGATCACGCTGACCATAGGCGCGAAGACCAATGCCCTGACGCAGATGATCAAGGGCGAGAAGATGCTCTTTCCAGGTCTGATCCAGCAACTGAAGAACAAGGCTCTTTTCGACCTGGCGCATGATATCCGCGCCATAATTGGCAACCTTGGCTGCCATCTTGCTTTCAACCGCCTGTTCGATCCGCTCGCGCATGACTTCGACATCTATGCCTTCTTCCTTGACCCACTCGGCCACCGGAAGATCAAGACCGAACAGACGTGTGCATTCTTCATGCAGGCTGGCGGCTTCCCACTGTTCCGGATAAACCTTTTCCGGGCAGTATTTGGTCACAAGGTCTTCGACGACTTCGCTGCGCATGTCGGCCACATCTTCGGCAACATTCTTGGCCTGCATCAGATCGCGGCGCTGTTCATAAATGACTTTGCGCTGGTCATTCATGACATCATCAAATTTCAGTACGTTCTTACGAATGTCGAAGTTACGCGCCTCGACCTTCTGCTGTGCCTTTTCAAGCGCCTTGTTGATCCACGGGTGATAGATCGCCTCGCCTTCCTGAAGGCCAAGCTTCTGAAGCATCCCGTCCATGCGCTCGGACCCGAAAATACGCATCAGGTCATCTTCAAGCGACAGGAAGAATTTCGAACCACCCGGGTCACCCTGACGACCGGAACGACCGCGAAGCTGGTTATCGACACGACGCGATTCATGGCGTTCGGTACCGATCACGAACAGACCACCGGCATCCAGAACCTTCTGCTGGTCGACTTTGACTTCGGCCTTGATCCGCTCGATCCCCTCGGCACGCTTTGCATCGTCATCAACATTGGCAAGCTCAATCTCGGCACGCATTTCAACGTTGCCACCAAGCTTGATGTCAGTACCGCGACCGGCCATGTTGGTTGCAATCGTGATCGCGCCCGGCGCACCGGCCTGTGCCACGATGAACGCTTCGCGTTCATGCTGCTTGGCGTTCAGAACCTCGTGCGGGACTTTCCGTTCTTTCAGCAACGCGCCAAGAATTTCCGACTTTTCAATCGACACCGTGCCGACAAGGGCCGGTTGGCCGCGTTTGTGGCAATCTTCCAGAAGATCGGCAATCGCGTTCCATTTTTCCTTGGCCGTCCGATAAATTTCATCATCGGCGTCTTTACGGGCAATCGGACGATGGGTCGGGATTTCAACAACCTGAAGGTTGTAGATTTCCTCGAATTCCTCGGCCTCGGTCATTGCCGTGCCGGTCATGCCCGCAAGGGTCGGATAAAGACGAAAATAGTTCTGGAAGGTGATCGATGCCAGGGTCTGGTTTTCGTTCTGGATCTTGACCTTTTCCTTGGCTTCCAGCGCCTGATGCAAACCGTCCGAATAACGGCGGCCTTCCATCATGCGCCCCGTGAACTCGTCAATGATCACGACCTTGTCGTCCTTGACGATGTAATCGGTATCCTTCTGGAACAGCTTGTGCGCCTTAAGCGCCTGATTGACGTGATGCACCAGATGCACGTTGGCAACGTCATAAAGCGTGCCTTCGGTCAGGATGCCCATCTGCTGCAAAAGCTGCTCGGCATTCTCGGTGCCATCTTCGGTCAGGGTGACGGCACGTGCCTTTTCATCCTTCTCGTAATCATCCTCGGTCAGTTTCGGGATCAGCGCATCAATCGCGCGATACAACTCCGAACTGTCTTCGGCCGGGCCGGAAATGATCAGCGGCGTCCGTGCTTCGTCAATCAGGATGCTGTCAACCTCATCGACGATGGCAAAGTTGAACGGGCGCTGCACCATGTCTTCAAGGCGGAACTTCATGTTATCGCGTAGATAATCAAAGCCCAGCTCGTTGTTGGTCGCATAGGTGATATCGCATGCATAGGCCGCACGACGCTGGTCATCGGTCATACCATGCATGATCACGCCAACAGAAAGCCCCAGGAAGCCGTAAACCTGCCCCATCCATTCCGCGTCACGACGCGCAAGGTAATCGTTGACCGTAACAACGTGAACACCCTTGCCCTCGATCGCGTTCAGATAAACCGGAAGCGTCGAAACCAGCGTTTTACCTTCACCGGTTTTCATCTCGGCGATCTTGCCAAGTGTCAGAACCATGCCGCCCATCAGCTGCACATCGTAATGACGTTCGCCGCGGACACGCTTGGCAGCCTCGCGAACGGTGGCAAATGCGTCAGGAAGAATATCCTTCAGAGTCTCGCCCTTGGACAGACGTTCGCGCAGCCAATCGGTACGGGCGCGCAGTTCGTCGTCACTAAGCTTCTCGACTTCGGGTTCCAGGGCATTGACTTGCTCGACCGTGGCCCGCAGGGCTTTGACTTCACGATCGTTAGCTGAACCGAAAATTTTCCGGGCAATTACGCCGAGCATTAAAACGTTCCTGAACAAATGAAAAAACAGCTATGGGGCAACGGCTATATACCGAGGCCCGATCACAGATAGAACCCTGTCTGCCATCTGTCAACGGAACGAACCATTATCACTAATATGTTCACGTCCAGCAGCGAAAACCATTGCCCTCAAAAATGGTACTCGCCCCCTGTCCTTCGCGCTTGAGCAAACCATAAAAAACACGTATATTCCATGTTCAACCGAGAATTTGAGAGCAAGTAGCTCACCTTTCGTAAAGAGACGACAGATTTCTTTGCGGAAAAACCTCAGGAGGAGGAAATGGTGAATCTCACCACGCTAAATCCCTTTCAAAGGGGGCAATCGCCCCAGACTGACTCGCGTCAGTTGGTAAACGCATCGGACAGGCAAGCTGATCCGAATGCGGCAAAGTCCGACAAAAATTCCCGCCAGATCGTCGATCCGGTTGATTTGTCCACGGACGCGGTTGTGGCCAAAACATCCGATGACAAAGCCGTGCAGACATCAGCGGCAAAACCACCGGCAACCGAAGAACTGTCAACCAAAGACCTGTTTGAACGCGCACTCAATGCCGCCCTTGAACTGATCAAGCATGACGTGATCGAAATGTTCAGACTAAGTGGCATGGATGGCCGCGAAGCCATGCTCGCCACCGATGCATTGTTCGAAGGCATCCGCGGCATGTTCTCTGACGATGGCAATGTTGATTTCAACTTCCAACAAGCCGTCGCAAAATATTCGCGCACCGAAATTGCCTATGCTGGGTCCAAGGGTGCCGGTGCTGCGGTTTCCGAATCCGCGATGATGGGGGTGCAGTCCCTGAACATCAACATCAACAGCACCACGGGCGAATTCCTGTTTGATTTTAAGACCGCCAAGGTCGAAGTTGTCACCACCAAAGCCGTCGCCATCGGTGATAGCACCGCTGGCGTCATGGGGGCGATTGACTCCATGATGGACGGTCTTAAAAACAACAATCTGGTGGATATGCTGGGCAATCCGACAAGTGCGGATAAAGGCGGCCTGATGTTCGATATGAATGACGGTGGTGTCGCCGAATTCATCCGTCAGCTTATGGCCGACACAACCGGCACGCAAACCGCGGCCGCAACACCAGACGAAAAAACCGATGCCGCAAGCGGTGCGGATGACGCTGCCATGATGGCCGAACTGATCCAAAGCCGCATGGCAAAACTCAATGCACAGATCATCGAACAGGCGGGCGCCATCGTCCGCGGCATTTCCCAATCCACGGCTCCCGATGGATCGGGCAATAAGATGCTTAATCTGTCTGTCGATATGATCTTGCCGATGGGCATCTTCGGACAAAACGAAAACGGTGCAACCTTCCAATTCCCAAAAGGTGAAACTGTCGCCGTGGCCGATCCCAGCCAGGAACAGGACGTTCTGGCTTAATCGTAAAATGCTGGATCGGGGGCAATCCCCGATCCCACAGCATTTCGTCAAAATGCCTTCAGGAAGGAGGCGACCAAATGTTTGAACATTCCGATTTTTCACGTCCCCGCGCCGACCGGTCTGCGCATCGCGATCTTGGCCTATCGGGAAAAATTGCCAACAAAACCGCCAACGATGATCCCACGGTCGATGTCGACGAAGACATCAGCCGTCTGCGTCGCATTGTCGATAATATCGATATCAGTCTCGAAGCATCCAAACGCCTTCAGAAACTGACCAAACAGGCAACCGAGGTAACTTCCCCACCCTGGAGCAAAATGCCCGATTTCCTGCGCCTCAGCGAAATATCATATGACGAGGTTATGGACAAAATCCAAACCGACGCGCTGATTTTATTTGCGATGTTGGGAATCCCGCCTGAAAAAGCCCGCGCAATGGCAAGGGAACTGACAGGCACCTCCCCCGAGGATGTCACCTTTACCGGCTTTCAGGATTATATCCGAGCGCTCATCGGGCAAAAAGTCCCGTTCTCGGCAAACCAGCTCGCCGCGATCGGAACCTTCAGCGGGACCGCCGTTATATCGCAAACCGTGCAAATCAATCTGTCACAGATCGAAGGTCACCTATCGTTCTCCGGCGACGAGACCAACGCCAGTTGGTCCTACACCGAGGTTAATGTCGAAATCAGTAAGCTTCGCGTCGAATTCGGCCAGGTGGACCCGCTCATCCTTGATCTTGACGGGGACGGCATCACCACCTCACACGTCAATGATAACAAACAGTTCGATATTGATGGCGATGGAACTATTGATCAAACCGCATGGGTTGGCGGCAATGACGCACTTCTGGCGCTTGATCGCAACGATGATGGCATCATAAATGATGGTACCGAATTGTTTGGCGATCAAAACGGTGCCAAGGACGGCTTTGCCGAACTCGCCAAATATGACGACAACAATGATGGCGTGATCGACAGCAAGGACAAGGTCTTTTCCTCTTTGGTCCTGCTGCGTGCTGATGGCCGCCACAGCTCGCTTGAAAGCGAAGGCATCAAATCGATTTCGCTGACAATGATCACCCCTGTTGATCAGCGTCTGATCGGTGGTGATCTGGTTGCTAAATCACAATTTGAGCGTGATGACGGCACCACCGGCACCGTCGGCGAAGTCCTTTTTGACGTTCGCGCCTGACAGCTATTTCTGGATTCTGGCAGAAACCGGCGGGCAAGGGCGCGAAATCACCCTTGCCCGCGCCATTATATTTTCCGCACTACATCAGCATTTCACATTTTAGCCAGATTGCTTTGAAAAAACCGTGACATCCGAGGGGAACCCTTGTGTGTCACGACCGGATGTGATTTATCCGTAGGGTGAGGCATGGGGAAAAATCCCCCTTAAATGAAAAGTCTGGAGAAAATATGCTGCGCAAAACCCTACTCGCTGCGTCACTTGCGACCGTCATGTTTGCAAGCCCGGTTATGGCACAGGACGCTGCACCGGCCGAAGACCAGGTTCTTGCAACCGTCAATGGCGAGGAAATCCTGGAATCCGAAGTGCGCGCGACACAACAGGGCCTGCCCCAACAGTATCGCCAGCTCCCGTTTGAAATGCTCAAGCCGATGCTTGTCGACCGCGAAATCAATCAGCGCCTGCTGATGCTTGCCGGTCAGGATGCGGGTCTTGCCGACGATGAAGAGGTCAAGAATCAGCTCGCAGCTCTTGAGCGCCGCCTCGTTGCCGAAACCTATCTTGAGCGCGCAATCGCCGAGAAAGTCACCGACGACGCGATCAAAGCCCATTACGACGAATTCATCAAAACCAACGAGCCAGAGCCGCAGGTTCACGCGCGTCACATCCTTCTGGAAAACGAAGACGACGCCAAAGCCGTGATTGCCGAGCTGGATGACGGTGCCGATTTCGTCGAACTCGCCAAAGAAAAATCAACCGGCCCGTCCGGTCCCAATGGTGGTGATCTTGGCTTCTTTAACAAGGGCGACATGGTCGCACCGTTCGCCGAAGCCGCCTTCGCTATGGAGCCGGGCACATACAGCAAGGAACCGGTTCAGACCCAGTTCGGCTGGCACGTGATCCTGGTTGAAGAGAAAAAAGACGGCGTACAGCCGACCCTGGAAGAAATCCGTCAGCAGATGGAAGCAGAAGTCACCCAGCAGGCCGTTCAGGACCTGATTGAAGAACTTCGATCCGATGCCGAGGTGGTGAACAACACCGAAACCCCGGCCGCAGACGACAGCGCAGAAACCCCGAAAAACTAAGCCCCACGGCTTAACCGGTTTCAAAGCTGAGATCCAAAACGGGGTGAGCCGTCCGGCATCGCCCCGTTTTTTGTCATCCGCCCGTGCCAAATGCGCTACCTTTGGATTAATGGCAGGGTTACGTTCAACGAAGGAAATTGAACAGATGGTTGCGACGTCGCTTTCTCCGCTGGCCCCGGCCGGCTTCCCCGATCTTCCGGCAATTCCCGGTGTCAAACTGCATACCGTGACCCTTGGTATCCGCTACAAGGGCCGCCCCGATGTCCTTCTGGCCGAACTCGAACCGGGCACACAGGTTGCGGGTGTCTTCACCACCTCGACCACGGCATCGGCCGCTGTTCGCTGGGGACGCGAGGCGCTTAAAGGCGGCACCGGCCGGGCATTCTTTGTCAATGCCGGTAACTCGGTTGCCTTCACCGGCAAGGCGGGCGAAAAATTCGTCGCAGACAAGGTCGAAGCCGCTGCAAAGGCGCTGGGCTGCGACAAGACCGAGATTTTCACCGCCTCCACCGGTGTCATCGGGGAGCCGACCACCGCAAACCGCATCACCGATGCCCTGCCCGACCTTCTGGCAAATGACGCTGGCTGGCTTGATGCCGCCAAGGCGATCATGACCACCGATACCTTCCCCAAGGGCGCATCGGCTACCGCCACCATCCACGGCGCCAAAGTCACCATTGCCGGCTTCGCCAAGGGTTCAGGCATGATCGAACCGAACATGGCAACCATGCTGGGCTTCATCTTTACCGATGCCGCCGTGCCCCATGACCTGCTTCAGGCGCTGCTGGCCGATTGCACCAACCGGTCGTTCAATGCGATTACGGTCGATAGCGATACCTCGACGTCTGATACCGTCCTTCTGGCGGCAACCGGCAAGGCGGGCAATGCTGCCGTCACCGGTATTGATGATCCGGCACTGGCCGGTTTCAAAACCGCCCTTGAAGACGTGATGCGTGATCTGGCCCATCAGGTGGTGCGCGACGGCGAAGGTGCTTCGAAATTCATCACCGTCAATGTCACTGGCGCCATCAGTGAGAAAGAAGCCAAAATCACCGCCAAGGCGATTGCAAACTCTCCGCTGGTCAAAACCGCTATTGCCGGTGAAGACGCCAACTGGGGCCGCATCGTCATGGCGGTTGGCAAATGCGGCGTGCAGGCCGACCCGAACAAACTGACCGTTTCCATCGGTGGTATTGTTCTGGCGAAAAACGGCGAACGCGTCGCCGATTATGACGAAGCCCCGGTCGCAGCCCACATCAAGGGCCAGTATATCGATATCGATGTCGATCTTGGCTTTGGCGATGGCACGGCCACCGTCTGGACCTGCGATCTGACACATGGCTATATTTCGATCAATGCGGATTACCGCAGCTGATTGACCGGCATTAGACCCGCATTTATCAAAAGCCGCCTTTCATCGGAAGGCGGCTTTTTGCTGTCCGGCTCAGAACGGACTTCCGTTCCGTCAGGACCGCCCCGATATACCCGGCACAGCAACATCTCAGCGCATTCGTCGGTTTATCCATGACGTGTAAAATTTTTTTGATCACAACTTTAATTAATTGCGGCCCGATACCTTTGATCTGAAGGCTAAAATCACCAAATACGTAGGTAACACCAAAAGCAGCACGCGTTGTATGGACCCCGATTTATGAACAATATCCTGTTCGTTGATGATGACGAAAACATCCTGAACGGCCTGCGGCGGCGGTTGCGCGGCATGCGTCCGGACTGGCACATGGTTTTTGCCACCAGTGCCGCGGCTGCCATTGAACTTGCCAATCACGAAGAATTCGATGTGGTCGTATCGGATATGCGCATGCCCGGCATGGATGGCGCAACGTTGCTGAGCACCCTGCAAAAATCCCATCCACACGCCACCCGCATTATCCTTTCGGGCTTCGCCGAAGAAGAAGCCGTCCTGCGCACCGTCGGTCCCGCCCATCAATATCTGGCCAAACCCTGTGAAGACGCGTTACTGGTTGAAACCATCGAAAACGCGCTTGATCTTCGCAATCTTCTAGCCCGCCCTGAATTGCGCTCACTCGTTGCCAGCATCGACACACTAAGCTCCCCGCCGGATACCTACCTACGGTTGGTCAAGGCACTCGAAGATCCGAAAATCTCGCAGGAACAGATCAGCCAAATCGTCTCTTCAGACATCGCACTGACCGCCGAAGTTCTGAAACTGACCAATTCCGCCTATTTTGCCATCGCCCAGAAAATAAGTTCCGTCTCTCATGCGGTGCGCATGATTGGCACCGAAACGCTCAAGGCACTTGCGCTGTTTGTTGGTGTGTTCCGTGGCTTTGATGGCCCTGCAAGCGAAGCCGACAAACTTCTGCGCCTTTGCCACCGCAGTCAGCAGATCGGTGTGACCGCCGCCCTGATTGCCGAATATGAAAAACTGCCACGTGCCATATGTCAGGTCGTGCCATCAACCGGAATGCTCAGCCATATCGGCAGTTTGATCCTGTATGCCAACCGCAATGCCGAAATGGCCGAAGTCATCGAACGGGTTGAAAGGGAACATATTCCGATCGAACAGGCCGAAGCCGAAAAATTCGGGGCCGGTCACCCCGAAATAGGTGCCTATCTGCTTGGGCTTTGGGGTTTTCCTGCCCCTGTGGTGCAGGCCGTTGCCTATCACCACCGCCCGATGGCGACCCCGCATCGCGAAATGAATATTCTGACTGCGATCTATGCCGCACAGGACCTGACCCGTCAGGTCGCCGCCGAGGAAGCCGGCAAAGAGGCCGAAAGCCATATCGACATGGATTACCTCAAGACTATCGGCAAGGCACAGCAACTTGATGAATGGCACAAAATTGCCCGCGTGGTCGCCGAAAAATACAAAACCCTGACGCAGTAAAAGGACAACGGGCATGGAAAAAAGCAAAGTCCTTTTCGTCGATGATGACAAAAACCTTCTGCATGCCATGCAACGCAAACTGCGTGGCAAATACGATTTTGAGATCGCCATTGGCGGGCAGGAGGCCCTGCGGATTCTGATGGAAGACGGCCCCTTTGCCGTATGTATTGCCGATATGCGCATGCCTGGCATGGACGGTGTCAAACTTCTTACCGAAATAAGCCGCGTCAGTCCCGATACGGTCCGCATGATGCTGACCGGCAATGCCGATCAACACACCGCCGTCGAAGCCATCAATCGTGGTCACATTTTCCGGTTTTTCAGCAAACCCTGCGATGATGAAATTCTTGAACAGGGGATCAACGATGCCATCCGCCAATATCATCTGATCACGGCGGAACGCGATCTTCTGGAACAGACACTGGCAGGCAGCGTCAAGGTTCTGACCGATGTTCTGGCCCAGCTTAATCCCCTGATATTCGGCCGATCCATGCGGGTGAAATCATGGTGCGACATGATTGCGCGCGATATTGGCTATCCCCAGCCATGGGAACTTGGTCTGGCCGCCCTTCTTGCGCCGATTGGCCTGGTCTCGCTACCACCTGAAACGCTGGCGCGTCTGGCCATGGGCAAAGTTCTGCAACCGCTTGAACGTGATCTTCTCAAACGCACACCAGAGGTCGGAAAACGTCTGATTTCCAATATCCCGCGCCTGAACCATATCGGCGAAATCGTCTATCTTCAGTTCCGCAATTTCGATGGCACGGGCTTCCCGACCGACAATAGCCCGAAGGGCACCGACATTCCCCTTGGCGCGCGCGTTCTGCGTATCCTCAATGATCTTGCCGAAATCAGTACCGGCGATATGCCGCTTGCCCAGAATTTCGATGAGCTGAAAGAACACGCGCATCGCTACGATCCGGAACTTTTCGGCCAGATTTCCAACCTGGTGGCTATAGTTGACGATTCCTATGATCTCGAAACCCATCCCAAGGGCCGCGAACAGGATATTTTGCTGAAATCGCTGCGGGTAAATGACTTCCTGATGACCGATATCGAAACCGTCGACGGCCATGTGCTGCTGACCCATGGCAATCACGTTTCCGAAGTCCAGTTACAGCGCCTTCGCGTGTTTCAACAGATTCACAAATTCCATGAACCGATCCGCATTCGTCGTGGCGGCATGAAACCTTCGCAAAACGGTTGAAACACGGAAAGCCGGTATGAACGACAAACGCTATAACGACGAAAACCTCAAGGTCATCCACCCGACCAGCGATTCCACGCGTACCGATGATCTGATCGATGCGATTGATCAGCTTGATGTCAGCCCCGAAGCCCTGAAACAGATTCACGCGCTTCTGAATGAACAAAAGAAACGCGAAACCGAATCAAACCAGCGGCTTAAAACCATCCTTAACAGCGTTGTCGAAGGCATTTTGGTTGTCGATGGAACAGGCATGATCTGCGATTGCAACGAATCTGCGGCCAGTCTTTTGCGCGGCGCGATGACCGATATGCTGGGTATGTCGGTCGATTCCCTGTTTGTTGATCGCAAATCAACCGTGCGGCACAAACTGCTGAACCGGTGTATCAATATCAGCAGTGGCACACTGCGTTACGACTATACCGAAACCATGGGCCAACGCCTTGATGGCGATACCTTCCCGATGGAAATCACCGTCAGCCCCGCCAATTTCACCGGCGAAATGAGCTACCTTTACATTTTCCGTGACATCACCCGGCGAAAGCTGGCCGAAGAATCACAACAAAAACTCGAAGGCGAACTGCGCGAGGCATTAAAACTCGAAGCCATCGGCCATCTGGCTGGCGGGATCGCGCACGAAATCAACACACCCAGCCAGTATATCCGCGACAACCTTAAATTCCTCAATGATGGCTATGGGGCGCTTTCGCGCATACTGGGGCTTGCATTACAAACGCTTTGGCAAAATCGCTCCCGGCTTCCCGACGATACGTTTAATAAATTTGCCCGCAAAATGCGCGATGCCGATCTGGAATTCCTGCTCGATGAAATCCCGCATGCGACCCAACAATCACTTGATGGCATCAATCAGGTTGCCCGCATCGTCCTGTCGATGAAGGAATTTTCCCATCCGGGCGGGGCGGAAAAAACCGCGACCGATATCAACCGGGTCCTGTCCAATGTGGTCGTGATTTCACGCAATGAATGGAAACATTACGCGCAGCTCGTCGAAAAATACGAACCGGAACTGCCGCATATCCCGTGCCATATCAACGAAATCAATCAGGTGTTTCTCAACCTGATCGTCAATGCCGCCCAGGCGATTGACGCCGCCGGGCGGTCCCCCGAAGAAGGCGAGATCAAAATCAAAACCACCTTCCTTGATGACAGCATCCTGATCAGCATTTCCGATAACGGCACGGGCATCGCCAAGGAAAACCGGTCCAAAATCTTCAACCCGTTTTTCACTACCAAGGAAGTCGGCAAAGGCACCGGTCAGGGCCTTGCCATCACCCACGACATCGTGCAGATCAAGCATGGCGGGCGCATCTGGTTTGAAACCGAAATGGGCAAAGGCACAACCTTCCACGTCCTCCTCCCGGCTGAGGATCGGACAGGTAAACCTGACACGGTCAAAAAGGCTCCCGATAAAAAGAAGAAAAATGCCTAGGATCCCGATGTATCGCGACATCTTTGAATATATTGGATTTAATAGAACTGTTTCATAAGTTAGGGTTCGGCTTCTGAAAACCTCATCGGCGAAAACCCAATCTGGAGACCAATATGGCGTCGCGTCCGACCGTTCATGACGTTGCCCGCGAGGCCGGAGTCAGTCTTGCCACCGTCGACAGGGTTTTAAATGCACGAAGCGGCGTCCGTCCGGCCACCGCGCGCAAGGTCGAAGAAGCCATGGCAAAACTGCGATATGAACGCGATATCGCCGCCGCCAATCTGTCCAAAAAACGCTTTTACCGGTTCTGCTTTATCCTGCCCAAGGGCCCCAATACCTTTATGCGTGGCCTGGAGCAGGAAGTTGGCAAAATTGCCGAACACGGGCCGCTTGATCGCATAGAAATCGAAACCATCATGGTCACGGCCTTCGATGGCATTGCCCTGGCCGAGGTGCTTGATGCCATTGGCCATCAGAAATTCGACGGTGTCGCCGTTGTCGCCACGGAATCACAAGCCGTGCATCAGGCAATAGAGGGACTGCGGGAACGCAATATCCATGTCGTGACTCTGGTCAGTGACCATCCGACATCCCGGCGCGAACATTTCATCGGGATTGACAACGAAGTTGCCGGCCGGACTGCCGCCGGATTGCTTGGTCGTTTTTGCCATGCGCTATCGGGGAAAATCGCGGTCATAGCAGGCTCAATGCTACTGCGTGACCATATGGAACGGCGCAACGGCTTTGAACGGATCATCCGCAACGAATATCCGCATTTCTCGATCCTGCCTGCCATCGAAGGTCTCGATAATTCCGACCGGGTGGAACTGTTGCTGCGCGAAATGCTCGAACAAAATTCCGATATTGTCGCACTATACAGCCTGGGGGCGGGCAATCGTGGCGTTATCCGCGCTCTTGAAAAAACCGGCAAGGCCGGAAAAATCCCGGTGGTCGCCCACGAACTGACCGAACATACCCGGACCGCATTACAAAACGGCATCTTTGACGCCGTCATCAATCAGGACCCCGGCCATGAAGCCCGAAGTGCCGTGCGTGTGCTAAAGGCACTGGTTGACGGACGTCCATTCCTGAATGCACAGGAACGCATCCGCATCGATATTTTCATGCGTGACAACCTCCCCTAGAACAAAATCTGAAACAGGCACTTTTAAATTCCTCTCTTTTGAGGTACGTTCATCAAAGACGTACGTACCTCAGAAAAGCAACTGGATATCGTTTCGTCCTAAAATGCATCAACAAAAGGTTGCAAAAGCAACCCCCGGGAGAAACCAATGAAACACATGCTTGGCGCTGTCGGCATCGCCGTATGCAGTCTGTGCACCGTCGCCGCACAGGCCGATACCACCATCAATATTCTGCGCGTTGAAACCGGCGATCCGGCCCAGAAGGCATATCTGTCGACTATCGGCAAAGATTACGAAGCCAGCCACCCCGGCGTGAAAGTCAATTTCGAATATCTCGCCAACGAAGCCTATAAAAGCAAACTGCCGACCCTGCTGCAATCCGATGCTGCCCCCGACATTTTCTATAGCTGGGGTGGTCAGACGCTGGCCGATCAGGCAAAGGCCGGCTTCCTCAAAGACATATCCGGCCTGCTAAACAGCGATTTCCTTGATACCGTTCCCAAATCCGCGGTTAACGCCTATTCGGTCGACGACAAGATTTACGGCCTGCCAATCTATGCGACCGAGGTCATCTTCTGGGTCAATAAAGACCTGACCGCCAAGGCTGGCGTCGATCACACCCAGATCAAAACCTGGGATGATTTCCTCAAAGCCGTCCAGAAAATCAAGGATGCCGGCGTTACCCCGATTGTCGCTGGCGGCAAGGATAAATGGCCGCTGCATTTCTACTGGGCCTATCTTGCGCTGCGCTATGGCGGGGCGGATGCGATTAACGAAGCCATGCAGGATGACGGCGAGAATTTCGAGTCAGAGCCTTTCGTCAATGCGGGCCGGACCTTCCAGGAACTGGTCAAGCTTGAACCCTTCCAGTCGGGCATGATGGGCACAAGCTACGAACAGGCCAGCGGCATGTTCGGCGATGGCGCGGCCGCCTTCCACCTGATGGGGGACTGGGATTACCTTCCGTCGCGTGCACGTTCCCAAAGTGGCAAGGGCCTATCTGATGAACAGTTGGCCATCATGCCCTTCCCGATGATCGATGGTGGCGAAGCCGGTGCCGATGCAACCTTTGGCGGCATCAATGGCTGGGCGGTTTCACATAATGCGCCTGACGAAGCGGCTGATTTCCTGCAACACATGATCAGCGACAAATATCAGCGCGAAGCCGCCAAGGCCGGGATCTTCATTCCGATCGTCAAGGGAACCGACGACGCAATCGATAATCCGTTCTTCCAGCAGGTCGCCCGTGATCTGACGCAGTCCTCCTATCACCAGATCTTCCTTGATCAGTATCTCGGGGCGTCCGTCGGCGCCACGGTCAATGATATTTCCGCCGATCTGGCCCAGGAAGTCATCACCCCAGAAGAAGCCGCCGCACAAATTCAGGAAGCCTGGGACTTCCAGTAAGTTCTGACCCTGCATTCGGGGGCGTTTGGTTCAATCCGCTTGCGGGTTGGGCAACGCCCCCACCTTCTCCAATGATACATGCTTCGGAGGCGGCCCATGCCGACCATCCCCCACGCCCCGCCGCACCTTTCGCTGGTCCAGCGCACAAAAAACGTCCTGACCAATGGCAAATTCGCGGCCCTTGTGTTGCTGTTGCCGCCTGCCCTGATCCTGTTCAGCCTGTTTGTCATTCTTCCCCTGCTTCAGTCGGGCTATTTCGCGTTCTTTAACTGGAACGGATATGGCGAACCGACCGACTATGTCGGACTGAAGAATTTCGAACAGATGATCGGACATTCCGTATTCCATTCGGCGATCTGGAACACGATCAAGATCGTTCTGGTATCGCTTCTGGTCCAGATGCCACTCGCCCTGTTCCTCGCCCTTCTGATCTATAAGAAAACACCCACCAATGCCCTGTTCCGGCTGATCTTCTTTGTGCCCTACATCCTTGCCGAAGTCGCCGCTGGCCTGATCTGGAGCTTCGTTTTCGACGGCCATTATGGCGTCACAGCATCGGTTGGCGAAACCTTCGGGCTTGAACCCTTCTTCATTCTGGCGGATCGCGACTGGGCCTTTGTTGCGGTGATGACCGTGATCGTCTGGAAATATTTCGGCTTCCACATGATGATCTATATCGCCGCCCTGCAAGGCGTACCCCGCGATCTGATCGAAGCCGCCCGCATCGAAGGCGCAAAACCGTTTGATATCGTGCGCTATGTACAGATCCCGCTGATCAAACCTGCCATCATCGTCAGCGCCTTTTTCGCCATTATCGGCGCGCTTCAGGTCTTTGACGTGATCATCCCGCTGACCAATGGTGGGCCTTCCAACACCAGCCACACCATTGTCACCTATCTTTACACCTTCGGCCTGACACGTCTGCGCATCGGTTTTGGCAGTGCCATCGGGGTTGTCCTGTTCATCACCGCGGTTGCCGTTGCCATTTTCTATCAACGTGCCGCCATGTCGCCGGGGAAAAAGCCATGACAAGCAAAACCTTCCTGCGCAATCTTCTGCGCGTCACCATACTGTGCGTCATCGCCAGTTTCGTCATCGCACCCCTGCTTGCCACCGCCCTTGGCGGCTTTAAAACCAATGCCGAAATCCGCACCAGCGCCTTTGGCCTGCCCGAAAGCTGGAATTTCGAATTCTATAACGCCATCGCGTCGGACCCGGCCTTCTGGCGATATCTGGGCAATTCGCTGCTGATTTCGGTGTTGGCGGTGATCCTGACCCTTCTGGTCGGGGCGGCTGCGGCCTATGTGTTCGCGCAAATCCGCTTCTTCGGATCGCGGATGCTGTTTTCCTATCTGCTGCTGGGCCTGATGTTCCCGTTTGCAACCGCCATCCTGCCGCTGTTCATTCAGGTGCGCGATATCGGCCTTCTGGATTCCTACTGGTCGGTCATTCTTCCGCAAACCGCCTTCGGGTTGTCGCTGGCAATTCTGCTTTTCCGCACCTTCTTCGAACAGCTCCCGCGTGAACTGTTCGAAGCCGCCTATGTCGATGGCTGTGGCTATATAAGGTTTTTCTGGCGGTTCACCCTGCCGCTTTCCACACCGATCCTCGCCACGGTTGGCGTCTTCGTCTTCGTCCAGAGCTGGAACAACTTCCTGCTGCCTCTGGTCATGCTCAATTCACGCGAAGCCTTCACATGGCCGCTTGGCATGATGCAGTTCCGCGGTGAATTCGTCACCGAATGGAACCGCACCCTGGCCTTCGTCACCCTGACGATCATGCCCGCCATCGTGTTCTTCCTCGCTGCCCAGAAATATATCGTCGCCGGCCTGACCGGTGGTGCTGTCAAAGGTTGATGCCATGTCTGCTGAAATGATCCAGAACCCCATCCTTCCCGGTTTCAACCCGGACCCGTCAATCTGCCGTGTGGGCGATGATTATTACATCGCGACCTCGACCTTCGAATGGTTCCCCGGTGTTCAAATTCATCATTCCCGCGATCTGGTAAACTGGAAACTGATATCGCGTCCGTTAAACCGCAAATCGCAACTCGATATGCGCGGCAACCCGGATTCCGGTGGCATCTGGGCGCCCTGCCTGACCTATGCCGACGGTCTGTTCTGGCTGATTTATACCGACGTCAAACGCAAGGATGGCGCCTTCAAGGATACGCCAAACTATCTTGTCACTGCCCCCGCCATTGATGGCCCGTGGTCTGATCCGATCTATCTCAATGCATCGGGCTTTGATCCGTCGCTGTTCCATGATGATGATGGCCGCAAATGGCTGATCAACATGATCTGGGATCATAATCAGGTGGTCGGCGAACGCTTTGTCGGTATCGCCCTTCAGGAATACGCCACAACCGAACAGAAACTTGTCGGCCCCATCCGCAACATCTATCGCGGGACGGATCACCTGTTTACCGAAGGCCCGCATCTTTATCGTCGCGATGGCTATTACTATCTGCTCGTGGCCGAAGGCGGCACTGGCTATAACCACGCCGTGACCATCGCCCGGTCACGCGAACTGACCGGGCCGTATGAAACCGATCCGGCCAAACATATCCTGACGTCCAAGGACAATCCCGAAAACCCGCTGCAACGTGCGGGCCATGCCGATATTGTCGAAACGCAGAATGGTGAATTCTATATGGTGCATCTGTGCAGCCGTCCGCTGCCCGGCACCAAAAGATCACCACTGGGCCGCGAAACCGCGATCCAGAAACTGATCTGGGAAAAAGGCGAATGGCCCCGTCTGGCCAATGGCACCAACCAGCCTGACCTGACGGTCCCGGCCCCCGATCTTGAACCCCATCCGTTCGAAGCCGAACCGTCGCGTATTGATTTCACACCGGGCGACCTGCCCGCCATGTTCCAATGGCTGCGTACCCCCGAACCCGAGCGCCTGTTTTCGCTGGCCGAACGACCGGGGCATCTGCGCCTGTTCGGGCGTCAGGCACCGGGGGGCGCATTCGAACATTCCCTTGTCGCCCGTCGTCAGACCGACATCAATTACAGTGCCGAAACCGTCGTTGAATTTACCCCGCTGGACTTCCAGCAGATGGCGGGCCTGATGGCGTGGTACAACCGGTTCCAGTACCATTACCTCGCTGTCACCGCCGACGAAGACGGCAACCGCAAGCTCAACATCTATAGCTGCCCGGGCGATTTCCCCTATGCCCGGCTGACCTACCCGCTGCCGGCGTCTATCGACCTTCCCAAAGACGGTGTCATCCGCCTTGGCGTTGATGTGAACGGGCCGGAATTGCAGTTCCGCTATGCCCTTCCCGGCGGCGATTGGACCATGATTGATGCGGTCCTCGATCACACCGCCCTGTCTGACGAAGCCGGAAGCGGCGAAGGCACGAACTTCACCGGTGCCTTCATCGGCATGGCCGCCCACGACAATAGCGGCCGCGGCATTCACGCCGATTTCGCCCATTTCATCTATCAAGCCAACGGGGAACGCAACAATGGCTGACGTTCATCTCAGACATATCAATAAATGCTTCGGCCCCATCGAAGTCATCCCTGATATCGAACTCGAAATCCCGCATGGCTCCTTTACCGTGCTGGTCGGTCCATCGGGTTGCGGCAAATCGACCCTGCTTCGCATGATTGCGGGTCTGGAAAAACCGACATCCGGGGCGATTGAAATCGGCGGCACCGACGTCACCGGTTTCGAGCCATCCGCACGCGGCATTTCGATGGTGTTCCAATCCTATGCGCTTTATCCGCATATGACCGTGGCACAAAATATCGATTTTGGCCTGCGTCTAATGAAAATGCCCACCTCTGAACGTGAAGAACGGGTCAAGGACGCGGCAAAACGCCTGCATCTTGAACCGTTGCTGGATCGCAAACCGTCCGAACTTTCCGGCGGGCAACGTCAACGCGTTGCCATCGGGCGGTCGATTGTGCGCAATCCCAAGGTATTCCTGTTTGATGAACCGCTTTCAAACCTGGATGCCGCCTTGCGGACCCAGATGCGCGTTGAACTGGCCGAACTGCACCAATCCATCGGTGCGACCATGGTTTATGTCACCCACGATCAGGTCGAAGCCATGACACTGGCCGATCAGATCGTGGTGATGAATGCCGGTCGCATCGAACAGGTCGGCCCGCCGATGGAACTTTACGACAATCCGCAAACCGAATTTGTCGCCGCCTTCATCGGGTCGCCGAAAATGAACCTGCTGCCCGGTCAGGCCATTGGCCGCGATGACATCAAATCGGTCGGCATCCGCCCCGAACATCTCGAAACCCATATGGAAAATGGCAAATGGGCTGCCAGAGCCGGGGTGATTGAAAATCTTGGCAGCGACACCGTCGTCTATATGGAAACCGATGATTTCGGGTCCGTTACCGTGCGCCTGCCCGGCCATCACCCCCTTCGTACCGGGGATCGTGTTTTCCTGACCCCGGATGAAAAGCACCTGCATCTGTTTGGCAAGGATGGCCGGAAAATCCACGCCAAAGACGCACTTTCTGCGCCCGCCACCTGAACGGAAAAACTCGTTATGACAGCATCATCACTTGGCGTTGGTATCATCGGATGCGGTGTAATCAGCGAAATATACCTTAAACGTGCCCAAACCTTCCCGCAGATCGACGTCAAGGCCGTCGCCGACCTGAACCCGGACGCAGCACGCATCCGCGCCGAGGCATTCAACGTCGATGCCCTGACCGTCGATGCCCTTCTGGCCCGCGATGACATTGATATCATCCTGAACCTGACGATCCCGGCCGCCCACATGGATGTCAGCATGGCGGCGGTAAATGCCGGCAAACATGTCTATTCCGAAAAACCGCTAACCGGAAATGTCGCCGATGCCCGTGCCCTGCTCTCGCTCGCGGCCCCAAAAGGTGTGCGGGTCGGCTGCGCGCCCGATACCTTCCTTGGCGGCAGTCACCAGACCGCACGCGCCCTGATCGATCAGGACAAAATCGGCACTCCCCTTGCCGGGACCGCGACCTTGATGCTGCCCGGTCACGAACGCTGGCATCCCAACCCGGATTTCTACTATGTCCGGGATGGCGGCGGTCCACTGCTTGATATGGGGCCTTATTACATCACCGCGATGGTCAATATGCTGGGTCCGGTATCACGTGTTTCGGGCATGGGGCGAAGCAGCCGCACCACCCGCGTCATTGAATCCGGCCCCCGCAAGGGGCAGGAAATCCCCGTCACCACGCCAACCCATATTACCGGTGTCATGGAATTCACCAGCGGCGCACTGGTTCAGATCACCACCAGTTTTGATGTCGAGGCACACCGCCACACCCCGCTTGAAGTCTATGGCAGCGAAGGCACCCTGCTTGTACCCGATCCCAACCGCTTTGATGGCACCGTCGCACTCTGTCGCCGTGGCGAGGACTGGCAGGACATGCCAATGACGCATGGCTATGGCGACGACAATTATCGCGGGATCGGCATCGCCGATATGGCCGATGCCATTCTCAATAATCGTCCGCACCGTGCCAGTGGCAAACTCGCCCTGCATGTTCTTGACGTGATGGAAAGCCTCCTGACCGCCACGCTGGAACAACGCACCATCGCCATCCAAAGCCATTGTGACCGACCCGACGGGCTCGCACCAAACCTGTCCGTCGGCCAAATTCACGCATAAAGGATAAAACCATGCCCCAGAAATCAGCCCTCATCTTCTACGGCGGATGGGAAGGACACGAACCCGAAGCCTGCGCCAAAGTTATCGACACCATGCTGCGCAACGAAAACTTCAACACCGAACGGGTCGAAGGCACAGACTGCCTTGCACGCGAAGACCTTGATCGGTTTGATCTGATTGTGCCTCTCTGCACCCAGACGACGGTTGAAAAGGATGCGCTCGACAATCTGGTTGCCGCCGTTGCTGCCGGAACCGGGCTTGGCGGTTTTCATGGTGGCATGGGTGATACGTTCCGCATGGAACCGGCCTATCAATTCATGGTCGGCGGGCAATGGGTCGCCCATCCGGGCAATATCATTGATTACCGCGTCAACATCACCAAACCCGATGATCCCGTTGTCGAAGGCATCGGCGATTTCGATTACCATTCCGAACAATATTACATGCATATCGACCCGGCGATTGATGTGCTGGCCGAAACCACCTTCACCGGCGAACATGCCGCGTGGATTGACGGGGTGAAAATGCCGGTGGTCTGGAAACACCGCTATGGCAAGGCACGGGTCTTTTTCTCGGCCCTTGGTCACGTTGCCGACGAATTCAAAGTCCCCCAGATGCATGAAATTGTCCGTCGCGGCCTGATTTGGGCGGCACGCTAAGACCCGCCACCGCGCATTGACAAAGACCACACCCGTTGATTTTCGGGTGTGGTCTTTGCATTTGATGACACTGTCAAAAAATCGCCAGCCTATCGCGGCGCAAACAGGATAATCCCCGCCCCAACCAGGCAGACCGCAACCCCGGTCATGTCCCATCGGTCGGGCATTTTACCTTCAACCAGCCACAACCAGCCCAGCGACGCGGCGATATAAATCCCGCCATAGGCCGCATAGGCCCGACCGGCAAAATCGCTTTCAACCCTGGTCAAAAGCCACGCGAACACAATCAGCGACAAAATACCCGGCACGATCCAAAATGCGGATTTGCCAAGCCGAAGCCACGCCCAGAACGCAAAGCATCCGGCGATTTCGGCAATTGCTGCACCGGCATAGGCCGCAATGCTGTGCATCTTTCCCCCAAATCAGAATGCGGGGCGCAAATCCCCGGCATATTTGCCCGCCCAGTTGGTCAGAACCGGCGTCAGATACTTTTTAAGTGTCTCGGCACGGGCATCGTCAATCACGCCATGCTGGCGCAATATCGACCCCATCGCGACCTCGGCCCCGCGCTGGGTGCCATCATCGATCTTAAGAGCAACGCCAAGACCCTGTTTGGGGAATGCTGCGCAATAAACGCCTTCCGCCCCAACCTTGACCAGCGCATCCTCTCCGCACACCTCCATGATTCCGGTGCAGAAACGCCCGGTGCCCGCCACCATGAACGGGGCGGCCGCACATCCCTCTCGGATGCGTTTGATCGCCTCGATACGCTTCGGTGCCAATCCGCTTGGATCAGCCATGCGCGCCATGGCAAGGCCAAGGTCACGCAACCGCATCCCGATCACCGGAATGCCGCATCCATCAATGCCGCGTGGCGTGGACGACAGATCGCAATCGCCCATTTCTTCCAGAATTCTGATCAGGCGCTGCTGAACCGGGTGGGCTTCCTCGATATAACCTTCGGGATCATCACCCAGATGCTGTGCGGTTGTCAGGAACCCGCAATGCTTGCCCGAACAATTGTTATGCGCCTTGGAAAGTTTCACATGATCCGACGCCTGCTTGATCGCCGCATTCAGGCTCAATGAATAATGCGGCGCACAGGCCAGCGTATCGACGGACAACCCGATTTTCTCAAGCCATGCGGCAACGGTCTTGGCATGTTCTTCCTCGCCATTATGGGACGAACAGGCCAGCGCGATATGTTTGTCCTCAAGCCCGAAGGCATCCGCCGCCCCGCTTTCAAGCAGCGGGATCGCCAGCAACGGCTTGATCGCGGATCGCGGATACATCAACGCGTCAATATCGCCCCCTTCGGCAACCACAGTGCCATCGGCCTTCATCACGACATACCGCCCGCGATGGAAACTTTCGACCATCCCGCCACGCGTGGCTTCGACAAGGATCGGATTGGCAGCAATCTGGTTGGCAGAATTGGCAGACATCTTGGGGCTCTCCATGACTGGGCGCATTCAGAACAGGATCAAACCTATGCCCGAAGTCGCCCCAAAAAAGCAAGCATCACCCGTGATGCGGTGCAGCGCGATCACAACCCACAAAGCGTAACGTCAACTTTGGGCTTCCTTCCTTTCGAATACGATCAACGAAACAAGGACCCCAAAGATGAAACGGACTTATCTCTCGATTGTCGGTCTGATGCTGCCTTTTATCGCGACCGGACCCGCTCTTGCCGATTGGCAGGATCAGCAAGACGCAATCCATCAATTGTGGGATGCCCGGGCACCGGTTGGACACACCCAGAATTTCCCCGCCAATCAATGTGATAACTGGGCTGCATTACCGCAAAATGTGCAGGCTGTCTCGACCCAGACCGGATCTGGACTGGTCGTCCCCTCAGTCAGCGCCGCAAATAACGCCCTGACCGATGGCCTGCGGCAGATGGCTCAATCTCTGCACGCGTACAACACCGCTCTCACCAATGTGGGAACTTTCTATCCCGCCGAAGTCGATGGCCCGTTTTTAATGAATGCGGCCTATTGGCAGGGGGCCGGTCGCTCGCCGCATGGCAATGCTCTTGACCATCTGCCTCAAATCAATCTGGCAGGACTGGACAACAATACGTGCCCTGCGGGTTTGGCAAACATGAACCGGCAACAGGTCATGGATGCGCTCAACCAAACCAGCAACATCTCCAACAGTCAGCGCTGGCATTGCTATTCAAACCGGTTTTCAACCGTCGGGCAGGATCATATCCCCCTCACCGGCTATGTTGAATTCACCCAGCAGGAATATAACGGATACGCCTATGCGGCAGCAGATGGCCGGATTGTCTACGACTACGTAAACAACCTCGTCTATTTCACCCCGGCCCATTATCGCCAATGGAAAAAGGCCGATTTTGCGCAGGACATGACCGGCAATTATGGATGCACCCCGGGTGGCACCTGCTGCGATCCATTCTTCAAGATTGTGCCGTGATTTTGCGCAGCAGTCCCGAGGAACTTCTCGGTAATTGCAATCACGCTTCAGGACGCTGTCGGCCAGGTGGAAAGCGCCTGGTCGATAACGCGTTCCAGCCTTTCACGGCTGAAACCGGCCTTGGCCTGTACGGCCATGCCATGCAGGATCGCCAGAACGAATAACGCAAGCCCTTCGGGGTCGGCTGTTTCGGGTAAATCGCCCTCGGCCTTTGCTCTTTCAAACCGCTGGCGAAGCTGCGCCTCGCCCGCCGCACGGGCATCAATCAATGCCTGTCGCACCGGTTCCGCATCATCCGATCCGGCCAGAACTCCGTGAATGCCAAGGCAGCCGGTATGATCAGGGTACCGCGTATTCAGATCCGCCGCCTGATACAGGATATGTGCTGCAACTTCGCGGGCCGTCGGCAGGTCGAGTGCCACCGGAATATAATCAAGATAATGCGTGTAATAACGGTCCAGCGCCTTGCGAAACAGGGCTTCCTTGTTGCCAAACGCGGAATAAAGGGCGGGCCGTTCGACACCGGTTGCTTCTGTCAGATCGGCATAGGACGCGCCTTCGTATCCCTTGCGCCAGAAAACACAAAGTGCCGCGTCGAGTGCCTTTTCCACATCAAATTCGCGATGACGTCCCATCAGTCCAATCCTGCCTTTTCATAATGACCGTTACTAAACCACTTGACAGCACATGTCCAGTTTTCATAATGATCGTTATAGTAACAATCGTTATGAAATGTGCTGCCGCCATCTTGGCCGACCAGCACGGATCACACACAGAAAGGATTAATCATGACCGCAACTCTTAGCAGCAAAGTCGCCCTCATCACGGGCGGGTCGCGTGGCCTTGGGGCTGTCACTGCCGAAAAGCTTGCCGATCTTGGCGCAAACATCGCCATCAGCTACGCCTCTTCTGCTGACAAGGCACATGCCGTCGTCGAAAAACTCAAATCCAAGGGTGTTCGTGCTATTGCAATCAAAAGCGATCAGTCGGATCTGGCCTCTGCCAAACCATTGATCGATGCGGTGATTGCCGAATTCGGCAGGCTCGACATTCTTGTGAATAATGCCGGAATCGCCATTCAGGGGCAGCTGGTGGATGATCCCGAACTTGATGGCGAAAGATATAATAGCCAATGGCAGGTCAATGTCATGGGCACGATCGCCAATACCCGTGCGGCTGCACCCAAACTTTCTGACGGTGGCCGGATCATCTTTATCGGCTCCCTGCTTGGCAGCTACGTTCCCTTCGCCGGTGCCGCCGACTATGCCGGGACCAAAGCCGCTCTTGTCGGCTATGCCAAGGGCGTTGCCCGTGATCTTGGCGGTCGCAACATCACGGTCAATGTCATTCAGCCCGGCGTGATGCCAACCGACATGGCCACCGAAGTCCTTGGCGACAGCGTGCCCGATGCGCTTCTTGACATGCACCCGATCCGCCGGATCGCGACACTCGACGAAGTCGCCGAAACCATCGCCTTCTTTGCCGGACCGCATGCCGGTTACATCACCGGCGAAACCATCAATGTCGCCGGTGGCATCGGAACCTGACGATCACCCGATGCGGGCGGGCAAATGCCCCCCCAGCAGCCGCTATCCATCGCCTGCCCGCATCACCTTTAAGTCAAATTCAAAGATAAATCTCCATGACAACCATCGGCATCATTGGCGCTGGCGAAGTCGGCAGCCATATCGCACGCGCCGCCATTGCAAACGGCTATGACGTCGTGATTGCCAATTCACGTGGTCCGGAAACATTAAACGATCTCGTGGCGGAACTCGGCCCCTCGGCACGTGCGGCAACCGCCGCCGATGCGGCCAGGGCCGGGGATTTCGTTGTCATTGCCGTGCCACTGAAACCCGTCAATGACATGCCGGTTAACGAACTTGCCGGGAAGGTCGTGATCGACACGAACAATTACATGATCTGGCGTGACGGCAACTTCCCGGTCGTTGATCGGGGTGAAAAAACCGTTCATGAACTTCGGCAGGAACATCTGCCCACCTCGAAGGTGGTCAAGGCTTTTACCCATATTCAGGCCCCCCGGATTCTATCCTTTGCCAGACCGGCCGGGGCGCCTGACAGAATTGGCCTGTCGGCTTCAAGCAACTATCCCGAAGCCGTTGAAATCGTCACCCGGCTTTATGATCAGTTCGGCTTCGATACCGTTAATAACAGCCCGCTTTGCGAATCATGGCGCACCGCCCCCGGTCAACCGGCATGGAAAAACAGTGATTATCAGACCCGCGACGAACTGATCGCCAACCTTGCCCGGGCAAAACGCATTACGCCGCAATAAACCCGCCGCAACGCAAGGAAATCCGCCTAGCTACTTGCGCCCTTAAACCGACGCCAATATCGGAATGGCCGTCTGGTTCTTGTATTCCTTAAGCACAAGGCTTGACTGCACATCACGCACATTGGGCATGGATAACAGCTTGTGCGTGACGAAATCCCCAAAACTTTCAATATCGCGTGCCAGCGCCACCAGAAGGAAATCCTGCCGCCCGGTCATCGCCCAGCAGGACATGATCTGCGGCAGGTCGTTCATCGCCTTGGCGAAATCCTCTGCCCCTTCTTCGGTGTGGCGTTGCAGTCGGACCTGAATGGTTGCCAGCACGCCAAGCCCTGCCTTCTTGCGATCCAGCAACGCCACCGTCTGGCGGATGATGCCCGATGCCTCAAGCTGCTTGACCCGGCGCAGGCAGGGCGATGGCGACATGCCAACCTTTTCGGCCAGTTGCACATTGCTGATCGATGCGTCGCGCTGAAGGATTTGCAGGATTTTGATGTCGGTCGGGCTTAGCAGCAGATCGGTCATTTTTCGCCCCAAAACTGGTTTATACGGTCACATCTGATCAACCATAACGCATTTTTACCGCGACATCGCGCGAAAATGACATTTGAATTGATGTAAAATGGCGCATGCAGAAAGTCTCATCAGGGAGCAAACGAGGACCGTCATGGACCAGAACAAAAATCTGCGCGGCGATTACAGCCACATCAATGATGACTACACCGTGGCCCAGGACTGGGCATCCTATTCCGGGGCAGAACACGACCTCTGGCGCAAACTTTACGCCCGCCAGAAGGCGATCCTGCCGGGTTATGCCGCCCCCGATTACATCCGCAATCTTGAAAAACTTGATGCTGCCGATGGCATTCCGCATTTCGGCCGGGTCAGTGAGAAACTGCATGCTGCCACCGGCTGGCACCTTGTTGCCGTGCCGGGGCTGGTGCCCGATGATGTGTTTTTCGATCATCTCGCCAACCGGCGCTTTCCGGTGACCGTCTGGCTGCGCAAGCCCGAAGAAATCGACTATCTGGTCGAGCCCGACATCTTCCATGACTTCTTTGGTCATGTGCCGATGCTTTATGATCCGGTCTTTGCCGATTATCTGGCGGCTTATGGTGCCAAGGGGCCTGAAGCCATTGCCAAAGGCGGGCTCAAGAAACTCGCACGGATGTATTGGTACATGGTCGAGTTCGGCCTGATCATGACCGACCATGGATTGCGCGCCTATGGGGCGGGCATGCTGTCATCGCAAACGGAAACCATCTATTCCGTGTCTGATCCAACCCCCAACCGGGTGGCATTTGACCTCGAACGGGTGATGGCAACCGACTATGCGATTGATGATTTCCAGAAAACCTATTTCGTGCTGACCGACTATCAGCAGCTTTTCGATGCGATGGATGCGGATTTTTCGGAAATCTATGACCGCCTCGCCCAGCGTCCGACCATCGATCCGTCGACCACGCTTGCCAGTGATCGGCTTTATCATGTCCACGGGGACGAGGATCACACGATCGCCATGCCATCGGGTGATCCGGCGCAACGTCGTCACGCCTGAGAAGGCGTTTGATATTATGATATGAGCAATATGAAAAATCGGGTCCAACGGCATTTTTTGCCAAAAGACCCGATTTTTTGATTATTCACTAAAAATGAAAAATGCAGGCGATTGCCAAAAATAGCTCAGCAATGGCTCATGGATTTATCGAGCGCCCGGTTAAGCTGCTCGATCACCACCATCGGGCTTGCATCCTTGCTGATAAAATCTGCCGCGCCAAGGGCATCGGCCTGGGCCCGCGTATCGGCATCATAATGGGCCGAGAAGAACAGAACCGGCACCTCGACCGCGTTCGGGAAGCGGCGACGAATCTCGCAAAAGGCTTCAAACCCGCTCATGCCGGGCATTTCAAGATCCAGAATAATCGCGCGCGGATAAAGACCGTCCAGCTGGTCGATCAGATCGTCGGCACAGTCAAACCCTGCCACGTCATACCCGGCACGGCGCAAAACGGTTTCAAGGGCCGCTTTGGCGCTGGGGCTGTCGTCGGCAAACGCAACCAGACCGTCATGTATCGGTCGGGGCGGCACGGCGCTGAGCGCATTCATGGATGGCAATACTCCGAGATTTGGGACAGCCCCAATCTGGCAGATGAAAATGTCAAATTGGTTAAACCCCGCATTTTTTCCCAGAAACCATCACAATCCGGCCAAAGTATAATGGCAGCGACACGCCATAATTATCCGTCCAGCAATCCCACCCTTGGCAGAAAATAACCATTTTTCAGGACGATAACCTTACGGAATACTGATCGATGGTCGGAATATTGACCTAAATAGGTATTTCCATGCCTATTTACGTAATTATGGGCGGGTGCTATAAACACCGCCATGTCGCAGATGCGATATGGAAACATTCTTTCGGGAATTCGGTACGATCCGGCGTAAGCCCACGATCAAGGCCGAAGCTGCCCTCGCAACTGTAAATGCGCCGTTTTGGCGGTGCACAAGCCAGATACCGAAAGATGGCTCTGTTTCTGCCGGACCGGGCGGGGTGTACCGGGCGGAGGGAATCCGTTGTAAAATAGAATCGGCCCAGATCCGAAAAGATCGGACCGCGACCGGGAGAGAGCATGACAGACCCGTTAAAGCTGGCCTCAGAGTTTCCAGCCGCAGATTATGCGAGCTGGCGTCAACTGGCGGAAGCCGGGCTGAAAGGCGCATCCTTTGACAGGAAACTGGTCACAAGGATGCTTGACGGCTTCAACATCCAGCCGCTTTACACCAACGATGATCAGGATGATGCCACCCGCCTGATCCATCAGGTGCTGTGTGCCACGGTCGATGCCGAAGACGCCGCCAGCGGCTGGGATATTCGACAGCTTCATGCCCATCCCGATCCCAAGTCGGTCAATACAGCGATTCTCGACGATCTGGAAAATGGCGCAACGTCGGTTCTGTTGCGTCTGGATGCCGCCGCGCGCGCAGGCGCGGATGTCACATCCGGCGACGCTGGCATTGATGGCATTGCCATTCACTGCCTTGCCGATCTCGATGCCACACTTGACGATGTCTATACCAACCTTGCCACCGTCGCACTTGATGCCGGTGCCACCGCCATCCCGGCCGCCGCCATTCTGGCCGCGCGCCTTGAAAAGGATGCGGAAAACAGCGCCGACGCGGATGACGATTTTGCAAGCGACGCCGCACCGGCCTTTAACATCGATCCGATTGGCACATTGGCCGCAACAGGCAGCCTTCCGGTTTCCGCCGATGATGCCATCAAACAGGCCGCCGATATTGCCGCCGATCTGATCGACCGTTTCCCGCATGCCACCGCCATCACGGTCAATGGCGCGCCGTTCTATAATGCCGGCGCAACCGACGGGCAGGAACTTGCCTGCCTGCTGGCCGGTGGTGTCACCTATCTGCGCGCCCTGACCGATACCGGCATGGTGATTGACCAGGCCGCGGGCGCGATTGCGTTTAATGTTGCGGTCGGCACCGATTTCTTTGCCGGGATTGCCAAACTGCGCGCGCTTCGCCTGATGTGGAGCCGCGTTCTTTCGGCATCGGGTGTGGATGATGCCACCATCACGATCAATGCGGTATCGGCCGAAATGACCCTGTCGAAGGTTGATCCGTGGGTCAATATGCTGCGCACCACCGTCACCAGCTTGAGCGCCGGTCTGGGCGGTGCTGATAGCGTTATCTGCCTGCCCTATGATCATCTGATTGGCCTGCCCGATGGCTTTGCGCGCCGCATTGCGCGCAATACCCAACTGATCCTGCAGGAAGAAAGCAACGTTCACCGTGTGATCGACCCGGCAGGCGGGTCATGGTTTATCGAAAATCTGACCCGCGAACTGGCATCCAATGCCTGGGGCCGGTTCCAGTCACTTGAAGCCAAGGGCGGCATTATCAAGGCCCTTGCCGACGGGTCCCTGCAAAAGGAGATTTCGGAAATCTGGCAGGCCCGCGAAAGCCGCGTTGCCACTCGTCGCGATCCGCTGACCGGGGTGTCGGAATTCCCCAATATCACCGAGGCCAAAGTCACCTGCGATACGCCGGACCTGTCGACGATCCGCAAGGAAGCCAAAGCCCGCCAGACCGGGTTTAAGGGTGCAATCGGCATCAGCCTTGAGGGTCTGATCACGGCCGCCAAATCGGGGGCGACCATCGCACAGATGTATGAAGCCCTTTATGGCAAGGCAGCAGGCACAACCATCGATCCGCTGCCAACCCATCGTCTTTCGGAAAGCTTCGAAACCCTGCGGGATCGTGCTGATGCCCACAAGGCATCAAAGGGCCACTTCCCGCAAATCTTTCTGGCCAATCTGGGCCCGGTTGCCAAGCACACCGCGCGCGCCATGTTTGCCCGAAACTTTTTCGAAGCTGGCGGGATTGAGGCGATCACCAATAACGGCTTTGCCGATGCCAGTGATGCCGCCAAGGCATTTGGCGAAAGTGGTGCCAGGATCGCGGTGATTTGCGGATCGGACCCGCAATATGCCGACATGGCCGCCGATGTCGCCCAAAGCCTTAAACAGGCCGGAGCAACCCGCATTTACCTTGCCGGGCATCCCGGCGATGCCAGGGCCGATTACGAGGCGGCCGGTATCGATGATTTCATTTTTATCGGGGCGGATGTTCTTGCGATCTGCGAAACAGCCCTTTCACATCTGGGGGTAAAATAACCATGACCCGGATTCCGGACTTTTCCGATCTGCCGCTGTTTGATCGTGCTACTTCCGGCCCGACCAGCCCGGTAAACACCGCCCCCTGGACCACCCCCGAAGGCATCGATGTCAAAGCCGTCTTTGGCGCGGATGATCTGGCGGGACTGGATCATTTAAACACCATGCCGGGCATGCCGCCCTTCCTGCGCGGCCCCTATCCGACCATGTATGTCCAGCAACCCTGGACCATCCGGCAATATGCCGGTTTTTCGACCGCCGAGGAATCCAACGCGTTTTATCGCCGCAACTTGGCGGCCGGGCAAAAGGGCCTGTCGATTGCCTTCGACCTTGCCACCCATCGCGGTTATGACAGCGACCATCCACGCGTAACCGGTGATGTCGGCATGGCCGGTGTGGCAATTGACAGCATCTATGACATGCGGACCCTTTTTGATGGCATTCCGCTCGATCAGATGTCGGTCTCCATGACCATGAATGGCGCGGTTCTGCCGGTGATGGCGCTTTATATCGCAGCTGCCGAAGAACAGGGTGTGAAGCATGAACAGCTTTCAGGCACCATTCAGAATGACATTCTGAAGGAATTCATGGTCCGCAATACCTATATCTATCCGCCGAAACCCTCGATGCGGATCATTTCGGATATCTTTGCCTTTACCTCGCAAAACATGCCGAAATTCAACTCGATCTCGATTTCCGGCTATCACATGCAGGAAGCCGGGGCGACGGCGGATCTTGAACTGGCCTATACCTTGGCCGATGGCATCGAATATGCCCGTGCCGGGCAGGCCGCCGGACTTCCGATTGATAAATTCGCGCCGCGTCTGTCGTTCTTCTGGGCGATTGGCATGAATTTCTTTATGGAAATCGCCAAAATGCGGGCTGCGCGCATGATCTGGGCCAAGCTGATCAAACAGTTCGATCCGCAGAGCCCCAAATCGCTGTCATTGCGGACACACAGCCAGACATCGGGCTGGTCACTGACTGCCCAGGATGTGTTTAACAACGTCATCCGCACCTGTGTCGAGGCGATGGCATCAACACAGGGCCACACCCAGTCGCTTCACACCAACGCCCTTGACGAGGCATTGGCCCTGCCGACCGATTTTTCGGCGCGCATTGCGCGTAACACGCAGCTTTTCCTGCAACAGGAAAGTGGTACGACCAAGGTCATCGATCCGTGGGGCGGGTCCTATTATGTCGAACGCCTGACCCGTGATCTGGCGGAAAAGGCATGGGCCCATATCCTTGAGGTCGAAGAACAGGGCGGCATGGCCAAGGCAATTGAAGCCGGCATTCCGAAAATGCGCATCGAAGAAGCCGCTGCCCGCACACAGGCCCGCATCGATAGCGGCCGACAGACACTGGTGGGCGTGAACAAATACCGTGCGACGGATGATCGCCCGGTCGATGTTTTGCAGGTCGATAACGCCGAGGTCCGCCGTCAGCAGATCGCCAAGCTGGAACGTCTGCGTGCCGAACGCAACAATGCGGATGTTGAAGCCGCCCTTACCGCCCTGACCAATGCCGCCGATCAGGGCAGTGGCAATCTGCTTGAACTTGCCGTGCAGGCCGCCCGGTCGAAATGCACGGTGGGTGAGATTTCCGACGCGCTTGAAAAGGTCTATGGCCGTCATCAGGCGGTGATCCGGTCGATTTCGGGGGTCTATAAAACCGAAGTCGGTGCCGGTAACGAGGCACTGGACAAAGTCGATCGGCTGGTAAACGAGTTCGAACAATCTGAGGGCCGCCGCCCGCGCATCCTGATTGCCAAGATGGGGCAGGACGGGCATGACCGCGGCCAGAAAGTCATTGCGACGGCCTTTGCCGATCTTGGCTTTGACGTCGATATCGGCCCGCTGTTCCAGACACCCGAAGAAGCCGCCCGACAGGCGGTTGAAAACGATGTCCATATCGTCGGTGCCAGTTCGCTTGCGGCCGGTCACCTGACCCTTGTGCCGCAGCTTCGTGCCGAACTGGACAAACTAGGCCGCGAAGACATCATGATCGTCGCCGGTGGTGTTATCCCGCCGCAGGACTTTGACAAACTTTACGAAGCCGGGGCAGAGGCAATTTTCCCGCCCGGAACCGTGATTGCCGAAGCTGCCTGTGACCTGTTAGAAAAGCTGAAGGAATCAACGTCCGAGGAAGCGGCCTGATTGTGAAGGCAAGATCGTGACAGAAACCGCGCCAAAGAGTGCACCCCCAAATGCACCGGAAACACTGCGCACCATATCGGGCGGCCCCAAGGGCCAGCCCCGCAAAACGGTGCGCAGGCGGGTTCTTTCAACCGACCAGATTGTCGATGGCATTCTGGCTGGTGACCGCACCATCCTGTCACGCGCGATCACACTGGTCGAAAGCCGCAATGCCAGACATTTTGATCAGGCGCAGGATGTTCTTTCGCGCCTGATGCCCCATACCGGCGGGTCACAGCGGATCGGCATTACCGGCGTACCCGGTGTCGGAAAATCCACCTTTATCGAGGCTTTTGGAAAAAACCTGACCAAGGCCGGTAAAAAGGTCGCCGTGCTGGCGGTTGACCCGACAAGTGCGCGGTCAGGTGGTTCGATCCTGGGTGACAAGACCCGGATGAACGAACTTTCCATCGATCCCAATGCCTATATCCGCCCATCGCCCAGCAGCGGCTATCTTGGCGGGGTCAATCGCATGACCCGCGAAACCATTTTGCTGTGCGAGGCAGTCGGTTTTGATGTGGTGCTGGTCGAAACCGTCGGGGCCGGTCAAAGCGAAACCATGGTCGCCCAGATGACCGATTTCTTTCTGGTCCTGATGCTGCCCGGTGCCGGGGACGAATTGCAGGGCATCAAGAAAGGCGTCCTTGAAATCGCCGATCTGATCGCGGTCAACAAGGCCGATGCCGACCCGGCCAAGGCCCGCGAAGCCAAACGCGAATATTCATCCGCCCTTCGTATCCTCCAACCCAGCAGCCATCATTGGCGGCCGCAATCGATCATGGTTTCGGCCCTGATCAATGATGGGCTTGATCAGGTCTGGGATCTGATCAACCAGCACCGCACCATCATGGAAAACGAAGGCGAGTTCACTGCCAAACGGGCGCGTCAGCAACGCGACTGGATGTGGACCATGTTGCGTGACCGGTTGCTTGAAACATTTACCGCCCGCCAAGATGTTGCCGGACGCCTCAAAGCCCTTGAAGCCGATGTGCTGGCCGGTTCAACCAACCCGACCGCCGCGGTCGAGGAAATGCTTGGGCTGATCAAATCCCCGCAAAAATAAAGGCCGCACAGAAGTGCGACCTTTGATCGGATAGCTCATCGCAGCAGGTCTTATTTCTTTTCGCCAGCCGCTTCGAGTTTTGCCTTGAGAACCTTAAGCTTTTCGACAGCTTCGTTGATTTCAGTATCAAGATGCGCAAGGTCTTCACGTTTGTCACGCGGCATGGCTTCGATCTCGTTCAAAGCTTTTTCGATGATATAAAGCAAATTCTGTCCTCCGTTATTGGCTGCCGGTTATATGACAGCTCGAAATTTCTTTGTCTTAAGCAGGCCGTAATTCGGCCTGTCATAATCGCCGCTGTCATAGCCCGGTTTGCAATCAGTCCCCATGATCCTGATCAACAATCCGGTCAAGCCGGGTCAACGGCTTATTGGTGGCGCACCCGTTTTAGTGCGCACCAATGAGCCGCCCGGATCGTATGCCGGACCCGCACGTTATTCTACCCAAAACAGGGGTAAAGAAACAGGGATACAAGACAATGTCTGGTGAAAAAAGACCGGCAGGCTTAACCGTTGGTGGCAGGCTGTTCGAGTTTGTCTTTGAGGATTTTCAGATTTTGCGCCGTTGATTTCATCACGGTTTCAAGACGTGACAGTTTTTCACGGGCATCGCGCGATACGGCTTCGACTTCGTCCAGCGCACTTTCGATGACATACAGCATTTCCACACTCTCCTGCCCGAACCATTCGTTCGGGTCGTTTTATTGTGATTGGACCTTATGAAGGTGGGCGGGAAATTCGCTGAAACATTGTCGGAATTAAGCCAAATTGGCCTTAATTCGCCGATCCTGCTGTTGGCAGGGCAAACCTGATCTGTGATTTTTGACCGGCATGATGTTGCGGTTTGTGTTAAAAGCCGCGCACTTGATTTCATGAAACGGGATAATCGGCAAATGACGCATCTGGTGCTTGCACCAATGGAAGGACTGGTCGACTGGCGCGTTCGGCAATTGCTGAGTGCGACAGGCGGGTTTGACCTATGCGTGACCGAGTTTATCCGTGTGTCGCAAAACCTGTTTCCGGCCCATGTGTTTTACCGTTATTGCCCCGAATTGCTTCAGGGCGGCAAAACCGCATCGGGCACGCCGGTTCTGGTGCAGTTGATGGGACATGATCCCGAATTGATGGGCGAAAATGCCGCCTTTGCCGCGTCCCTTGGCGCACCGGGGATCGATATCAATTTCGGCTGCCCGTCAAAGACCGTGAATAAACGCGAAGCCGGTGCATCGCTTTTGAAATGCCCAGACAATCTTTTTAACATTGTTTCGGCCGTTCGCCGTGCGGTTCCCGACCATATTCCGGTCAGTGCGAAAATCCGTCTTGGTTATGCCGACAAGGAACTGTTTCTGGACAATTCGCGCGCGGTCGAGGCCGCCGGTGCCCAGCACCTGACCGTGCATGCGCGCACCAAACTGGAAGGATACAAACCGCCCGCACATTGGGAATATCTGGCGCGCATCCGCGACGCCATTTCAATCCCGATGACAGCCAATGGTGAAATCTGGACGGTCGCGGATTACGCGAAATGCCGGGATATTTCCGGTTGCACGTCCTTCATGCTGGGCCGCGGCGCCATTGCCGCCCCCGACATCGCCAATCGCATCAAGGCGTTTGAAGCCGGTGAGATCCTTGAAAAGCAAAGCTGGTCCGATGTCCTGACGATGCTTTTGACCTATATCGATCTGATGAATGCCGATGACACCACCGAAAACCATCAGGCCGGGCGCATCAAGCAATGGGTGGCGATGATCCGCAAGGGGCATGAACAGGCCGCCGACTGCTTTGACGAGGTCAAACGCATTCGCGACATTCACGAGCTTCGCGCCAAACTGACCGCTGATCGCGACAACCCGGAAAATCAGCGGCCAAATGTTCCAATTGCCGCCGAATAGCCGGCAAAGACAGACAATCAAAAGAAAAGGCAGCCAAACGGGCTGCCTTTGTCATTTCTGGGTCAGGTGATCCAGACGATCTGCTATCAGGTGCCAAACCCGAAATCATCGGCATCAAGATCATCGGTATCATGGACGCCCATCAGGGTGACAGATGCATCATTGCCAAGTTCAATCACGACATTGCCATCGGTATCAAGATGCATGTCGTTCTTGATCTGGTTGAAGTTGCTGTAATTCCATTCCGACAGATTGATGATGTCCTCGCCCGGGGTGAAGTCGGTGATGATGTCGTGACCGTTGGTTTTGCCGATCTCGAATTCATCCCAGCCCGAACCACCGGTCAGGGTGTCGTCACCGGCACTGCCATACAGGCGATCATTGCCCGCCCCGCCCAGAAGCACATCGTCGCCCGAATTGCTCCAGAGGATGTCATTGCCGTTGCCACCATCAAGCGTGACATTGCCATAGGTTTCATAGGAGCTGGTCAGATCGATGATGTCATCGCCATCACCGGCTTCGATCACTTCGATATTGCGGATGCGCGGAGAAATGCCCGGGTCACTGACCGTATCGGCAAGGAATAGCGCGTCATTACCGCTGGTCAGTTTCAGGGTATCGGTGCCATCGCCACCTTCGAAGATGTCATTCGACTGGTTATAGCCGTTCAGATTGACATATTCGCCAGTCCCGGAATCGCCAGTGTAATCATGGCCCCAACCGTTACCGTGATGGCCGGTATGGCCCCAGCCGGTATTGTTATCGTGGCCATCTTCACCCGGCGCGCCATCATTAAGCGCATGCCAGTTCGAGCTCCAGGTGTCGTCGGCATTGTATTGCAGGACGTCATCACCGGCACCACCATTCAGGATGTCGATCCCAGCACCACCGGCAAGAGTATCATTGCCCGCACCACCCCAAAGCGTGTCGTTGCCTTCGCCACCATCAAGGACGTCGTCACCAGCGTTGCTCCAGATGATGTCGTTGCCGGTTCCACCAAGAACTGTCACATCGCCATAAGACTGGGTTTCGCTGGTCAGGTCGACAATATCGTCGCCATTACCGGCATCGATGACTTCGATATTCGAAATGCGCGGCGAAACGCCCGGATCGGTGATCTTGTCGTCAAGGAACAGGGCATCATTGCCGCTGGTCAGGGACAGGGTATCGGTACCATCGCCACCGTCGAAGATATCCTGCGAACGGGTATAACCTTGCAGATTGACCTGTTCGTTGGTGCCGTCCATGTCCGGATCGCCGACATTCTTCGCGGCATAGCTGCCCGACCAGGTCGCGTCTTTCTGATATTCGATGATGTCGTCACCGGCACCGGCATCAATCAGATCGCTGCCCGATCCGCCATTGATGACGTCATTGCCATCGCCCCCCCAGATGGTGTCATTACCGCCATCGCCGCCCAGAACGTCATCGCCCGACAGGCCCGACAGCAGGTTCGCACCATCGTCGCCAAACAGGTAATCATTGAAGTTCGACCCGATCAGATCTTCGATCGAAGACAGGACGTCATATCCGTCACCGCCAACGGCGGTACCGTTTTTCAGGCTGACACCAACCGCGGATGTTGCATTGGCATAGCTTGCGGTATCGCGGCCCGATCCACCCGAAAGGGTATCATTGCCCTGACCACCCATCAGGGTGTCATTACCGCCATCACCATAAAGCTTGTCATCGCCCGATCCGCCAAACAGGGTATCGTTGCCATCGCCGCCCCAAAGACGGTCGTTGTTTTCACCGCCATCCAGAACGTCGTTGCCGTCACCGCCAAGGATCGAATCATCGCCGGTGCCGCCATTGATCACGTCATTGCCGGCTTCGCCATAAAGCTTGTCCTGACCCTGACCACCCAGCAGCGTATCGGCCCCGTTTCCACCCCAGACGCGGTCATCGCCCGACCCGCCATCCAGCGTATCGTCACCTTCGCCGCCGATGATGCTGTCCTGCCCGCTGCCGCCGTCGATAAGGTCATTACCGCCGTCACCATACAGCTTGTCGTCGCCATCACCGCCATAAAGGCTGTCATTGCCATCCATGCCCGACAGCGTGTCCTGACCATTCAGGCCAAAGACGGTATCGTCACCCGCAAGGGCGGCAATCGTGTCATTGTTGCTGATGCCATACAGGACATCGTCATAAGGCGTCGGCCCGGTCGAGGCTTCGACACCGACAAACATGTTTGCATTAAGATCGCTAATCGCGACACCCAGCAGGGTAAGCGTACCCTGACCATTCAGGTTGATAACGGTGTTGCCATTGACCTCGGACATCAAGCTGCGCAACTCGGCCCAGTTATCAACATCAAGGGCAGACAGATTGATCTGGTCACTTGCCCGATTGAAATCGGTGACAACCTTGTCGCCGGAATTATCCGATACGATGATCTGATCCGAACCGGCACCACCGGTATAGGTATCGTTGCCAGCCCCGCCATCAAGCGTATCGTTGCCGTCACCACCCAGCAGCGTGTCATTCCCGGCATCACCCGACAGGGTGTCGCTACCAATACCGCCTTCGAGCAGGTCATTGTCATTGCCGCCCGACAGGACATCATTGCCGCTACCACCCGAAAGGGTGTCATTGCCCGCATCGCCCGAAAGCAAGTCATTACCAAGACCGCCATTGATGGTATCGGCACCATCGCCGCCAGAAATGACATCATCACCCGCTTCGCCCGAAAGCTGGTCATCTCCGGCCGCGCCATAGATCGTATCGGTATCATCACCGCCGGTGACAACATCGTCGCCATCCATCGCATCGATGAAGTCAGAACCGCCACCGCCGGAAATCACATCGTTGCCCGATCCACCGATCAGGGTGTCATTGCCCGCACCACCCGCGATCACGTCATGGCCGTCATTGCCATTAAGGCTGTCGTCGCCGTCGCCACCGTCAATCACGTCATTGCCGTTGCCGCCCGAAATCGTATCGTTCCCGGCACCGCCCGACAGGTTATCGTCGCCGTCATTGCCAAGGATGGTGTCATTGCCATCCCCGCCATCGACCACATCATTCCCGGCCAGCGCATCGATGTAATCATCTTCGCTGGTGCCCAGCAGGACATCATCAAACGGCGTCGCGCCAACCGGACCTTCGATCCCGACAAACATATCGGAAGTGACTTCGTTCAGGCGCACACCCAGCAGCGTCACCGAGCCATCCGGCCCCAGATCGATAACGGTATTGCCATTGACCTCGCTCAGACGCGGGGCGAGCTCCGACCATTCGGAAATGCCAAGGGCATCAAGGGAAATCTGATCAACGCTTGTGTTGAAATCGGTAACGACCTTGTCGCCGACAAGGCTTGTGACCTTGACCAGATCGGCACCCGACCCGGTCGAGATCCGGTCATTCCCCGATCCGCCATCCAGCGTATCGTTGCCATCACCACCCACAAGGCTGTCATTACCAGCCCCACCGTCAAGCGTGTCGTCGCCTTTTTCACCGTTCAGATAGTCGTTGCCATTGCCACCGATCAGGGTATCGGCGCCATCGCCGGTCCAGATCGTGTCATTGCCCTCGCCACCATCAATCGTATCGGCACTGACATCGGCTTCGACATTGTCAAACGTATCGTTGCCATCACCCAGATCGACAACATTGTTCTGGCTGTTGCCATAGACATAGTCATCATGGGCCGACGCAATGACGCGTTCGAAATTGGCAAGAATATCGCCTGCGGCATCACCACCAAATGCACGGCCGCCTTCGCCCGGTGTTCTGGCATTGGCATCGGTATCGCCAAGATAAATCTCGACCCCGGCGCTTGAACCCTCATAGCTGATGGTATCGATGCCCTCGCCACCATCAAGCGTATCGGCACCCGCACCGCCTTCGATGGTGTCATCCCCGGCACCGCCCGAAAGGACGTTATCGCCATCCGATCCGGTAATGTCGTCATTGCCCGCCGACCCGATGACATTTTCAAATCCGGAAATAGTGTCATTGCCGGTTTCGGCACTGCTTGCGGTACCGGCCGACAGATCGACCGTGGCACCACTTGCCGCCTGGCTCAGATCAAGGGTATCGGTGCCCGCACCACCCGAAAGCGTATCATTCCCGGCACCGGCGATAATGGTGTCGTTACCGGCCCCGCCATAAACGGAGTCATCACCCGCACCACCGTCCAGAACGTCATCACCATCCGCACCAGACAGGACGTTTGCCCCGCTCGATCCGATAAGCGTATCCGAACCCGCCGTGCCCAGAACATTCTCGAAGCCGGAAATGGTGTCTGTACCGGTGGCATCGCTGCTTGCAGTGCCAGTCGACAGATTAACCGTCACACCATTGGCAGCAGCGAAATCAAGGGTGTCACTGCCATCACCACCGGCAAGGATATCGTTGCCCGCACCGGCAACAACCGTGTCATCGCCCGTACCCGCATCAACCGTATCGGCACCTGCACCCGCGGTGATAACATCATTACCATCGCCCGCCAGAATAACGTCGTCACCCGCCCCAGCATCAAGGGTATCGTTACCGGCACCCCCATCAAGCGTATCATTGCCTGCCCCGCCATAAAGACGATCAGCACCGTCGTCGCCAGTCAGGGTGTCGTCACCATCCCCACCGTCGAGTATGTCGTTGCCATAACCACCATCAAGATAATCGTCACCCGCGCCGCCATAAAGATTGTCGTCGCCAAGTTCGCCATTGATGCGGTCATTGCCTTCGTTGGCCCAAAGCGTATCGTTGCCGCCGCCACCATTGATGGTGACATCGCCATAGGCAATCGTATCGCTGGTCAGATCGACAACGTCGTTGCCTTCGCCCGCGTTGATAACCTCGACCCCGTCAAGGCGCGCGCCATCGGTAACGGTTTCTTCAACCACCGCATCAAAGGTGATGGAACGTACGAAATAGTCGCTGCTGTCACCGCCCGATGAACCATCGGCGTAAGGTTCGCTTTCAAAGGCGAGGTAACGGAATTCAACCGGATTGCCGAGACTGTCGGTGACACTGATCGTTGCCGTACCGACACCGCCACTGGTGTAATTGATCGTGCTTTCGTCAAGCACACCCGATGCCACCAAATTGCCATCGGCATCAAAGGCCTGCCACGAACCGACTTCACCGCCATGTTCGGCCGCAATCAGGTTGGAAACCTGAACCGTGGCATTCCGCGCATTGGCACCAAGATCGACAACAACGGCTTCGCTTTCGCCGGTATTGCCATTGTGGTTGATCTGGCTTCCGGCCGGTGAACCGCCGTTATTGCCGATACCATTGCCATCAAAGGTCACGGTGTCATCCGCCGCGGCAAGGTTCAGTTTGCCGTCTTCGCCGACATAGGATGTGCCAAAATCAAAGGCGTAAAGATTTGCATCCGACCATGCGGCCTGCACGGCACCCGATGATGCCGAATCCGTCAGGCCGAATGTCCGGGTTTCGATCGTGCTACCCGTCGTCTGGCCATCGCCCAGTTTGCTGCCATCAAGGATCAGCGCATCACTGCCACCGGTCAGGTTCAGGGTATCGGTACCGTCACCACCGATAAAGGTATCGTCCGAGATATTCTTGCCACCGATATTGGCAAGCTCACCGGTGCCATCGACGCCCGGGCTGCCGGTATTTTCGGTGGTGTCACCGCTTGCGGCCGTGCCATCGGCGTCGAAATTCAGGACATCGTCGCCGGATCCGCCATCAAGGGTATCGTCACCCGCACCGCCCGAAAGCGTGTCGGCACCATCGCCGCCACTGAGTTCATCATTGCCGGTGCCGCCGCCAAGCGTATCCGAACCGGCTCCACCATCGACCGTGTCATCGCCCGAACCACCCATCAGGGTATCGTTGCCCGCACCGCCATCAATTGTATCGTTACCGGCACCACCATCGACAATATCGTCACCGGCAAGCGCATCAATGACATCATCGCCATCGCCACCGGTCAGGCTGTCGTCATAAGGCGTCCCGCCATCGGTCACACCGGTGAAATCATCGGCTGAAAGATCAAGCGGATTGACACCCTGCAGCGTTATCGTGCCGCCGGACGGCAGATTGATTACGGCATCACCAAGCGAATTGCCGGTGATCAGATCACGAAGCTGGGTCCAGGTTTCAATGCCCGTGCCATCAAGGGTCAGTTTGTCGGTCCCGACTTCGAAGTCGGTGACAACATCATCATCGGTGCCGTCGGCAAAGATAAAGCTGTCATTGCCAGCCCCGCCCGAAAGCGTATCGTCGCCAGCCCCGCCATCAAGGGTGTCGTTACCCGCCCCTGCGGCCATGACGTTATTGGCATCCGATCCGGTCAGTTCATCATCGCCCGAACCGGTTGTGACATTTTCAAAGTTCGAAATGCTGTCCGAACCGGTTTCTGCCGATTGCGCCGAACCTGCCGCCAGATTGACCGTGGCTCCACTGGTTGCGTTGCGCATATCAATGGTGTCATTGCCCTGGCCACCATCAAGACTGTCATCACCGGCACCCGCGATAACCGTGTCATCGCCGGTACCGGCATCGACATGGTCACTGCCCGCACCATCGGATACGACGTCATTACCATCACCGGCCACGATCCGGTCATTGCCATCGGCACCGTCAATCGTGTCATTCCCTGCGCCGGACGATATTGTGTCATCGGCGGAACTTCCGGAAATCGTATCGTCACCAGCCCCTGTAACGACCTGTTCGAAGCCCGAAATGGTGTCAGACCCGGTTTCCGTGCTGCTTGCCGTGCCATTTTCAAGATCAATGACGGCCCCGCCATCGGCATTGGTCAGATCAAGCGTATCGGTGCCATCGCCACCGGCAAGGGTATCGTTACCGGCATCACCGATAATTGTATCGTCACCCGCCCCGGCATCCACCGTATCATTGCCGTCACCTGATGAAATCACATCATCGCCGGAACCCGCCGCGATATCGTCATCACCCGCCCCGGCATCAATCACGTCACTGCCGGCACCCGTATTGATATGGTCATTGCCATCACCGGCAAGGACGCTGTCATCCCCGGCACTGGTCCAGATGGTATCGTTGCCAGCCCCGCCATCAACCGTGACATCGCCATAGGAATGAACCTGGCTGGTCAGATCGACAACGTCATCACCGTCGCCGGTTTCAATGATTTCAACGCCACTGATTGACGGATTGGCAGAACCATTTTCATGATCGCGATCCAGAATGATCGCATCACCACCCGACGTGCCCACCAGCGTATCGATGCCGTCGCCGCCATCATACTGATCATCACTGATACCAAGACCGTCAAGATCGGCAATTTCGCCAGTGCCATCGACACCCGGGCTACCCGCATGATCGGTGGCATCCCCCGATTGACCGGTGCGATCCGCGCCAAATTCCAGAACGTCATCACCCGCACCACCGTCAAGCGTATCCGTGCCCGGGCCGCCGATCAGGGTGTCGTTGCCATCACCACCGTCAAGCGTGTCATCACCTTCGCCGCCATCAACCGTATCGTCGCCGGCACCACCACCAACAGTGTCGTTACCCGCACCGCCACCGACGGAATCATTACCATCACCACCGTCGACCGTGTCATCACCTTCGCCGCCATCAACCGTATCGTCGCCGGCACCACCACCAACAGTGTCGTTACCCGCACCGCCACCGACGGAATCATTACCATCACCACCGTCGACCGTGTCATCACCTTCGCCGCCATCAACCGTATCGTCGCCGGCACCACCACCAACAGTGTCGTTACCCGCACCGCCACCGACGGAATCATTACCATCACCACCGTCGACCGTGTCATCACCTTCGCCGCCATCAACCGTATCGTCGCCGGCACCACCACCAACAGTGTCGTTACCCGCACCGCCACCGACGGAATCATTACCATCACCACCGTCGACCGTGTCATCACCTTCGCCGCCATCAACCGTATCGTCGCCGGCACCACCACCAACAGTGTCGTTACCCGCACCGCCACCGACGGAATCATTACCATCACCACCGTCGACCGTGTCATCGCCATCGCCGCCGTCGACCGTGTCATCACCATCGCCACCGTCGACCGTGTCGTTGCCATCACCGGCGCCAACCGTATCGTCACCGCTGCCACCGCCAAGTGTATCATCACCCGGCGTTCCGACATTTTCGATCCCGGCAAAGTGATCCGGTGTCAGGTCGCCAACAGCAACGCCCGAAAGCGTTACCGTGCCGCCGGACGGCAACGTGATCACCGCACCATCCGGTCCATCGGACAGTAGCGGCTGCAATTCGGTCCAGCTTGAAACACCGATATCGGGCAGGGAAATCACGTCGCTGGCGATGTCAAAGTCGCTGACCAGATCGGCGTCGCTGCCATCTTCAAAAACAAAGACATCCGCGCCATCGCCACCGGTCAGGGTGTCGTTGCCGTCGCCCGCGGCCAGTGTGTCATTCCCTGCACCACCCGAAAGGACGTCGTCGCCAGCCCCGCCATCAATCACGTCATCACCGGCACCGCCGTCAATCGTGTTGGCCGCATCACTGCCGGTAATGGTATCGGCGTCTGCCGAACCCGTGACATTTTCGAAATTGGCAATCGTATCGGAACCGATCTGTGCGCCGTTCGCGGTTCCGGTGGCAAGATCAACCGTTACCCCGCCGCTGGTGCCCGACAGGTCAAGCGTATCAATGCCGTCGCCGCCATCAAGGTGGTCGTTACCGGCATCAATCGAAACCGTATCGTTGCCCGCACCGGCATCAATCACATTGTTCGCAGCATTACCGATGATGATGTCATCACCATCCGTCGCGATCACATTTTCAAAGCCGGAAATGCTGTCCGAACCGGTGGCATCGCTGCTTGCCGTGCCATTGGCCAGATCAATTTCCGCGCCATTGGCCGCAGACATATCAAGCGTATCGAAACCGTCCCCACCCGAAAGCGTGTCATCACCGAGACCGGCCATGATGGTATCGTCGCCAGCACCGCCCGCGATGATGTCATTGCCGGTTCCGCCATCAAGGATGTCGTTATCCGCACCCCCATTGATATTATCGGCACCCGCACCGCCAAGAATATTGTCAGAACCGGCACCCCCAAGGATGACGTCATCACCATCATTGGCCCACAGGGTATCGTCACCGGCACCGCCATCAATCGTGACGTCGCCATAGGAATGCGTTTCACTGGTCAGGTCGACAACATCGTTACCCGCCCCGGCATTGATGTTTTCAATATCCACAATTGACGGGTTGGCGGCACCGCCACCGGCGTGATCGCGATCGAGGATGATGGCATCATCACCGTCGCCTGCCTGCAGGGTATCGTTGCCTTCGCCACCGACGAAACTGTCATCAGAAAGGTTTTTGCCACTGATATCGGCAACGTCACCAGTGCCATCCGTCGTCGGGCTGCCGACATGATCGGTGGTTTCACCCGACGCCGCGACATGGTCCCCTTCGAAGGCCAGGACATCATCACCAGCCCCACCATCAAGCAGATCGGCCCCGGCACCACCGGCAAGGGTGTCGTTCCCTGCACCGCCCGAAAGGGTGTCATCACCGGCACCACCCGAAAGGATGTTATCGCCATCCGCCCCCAGAAGGGTATCGTTGCCCGAACCACCGGTCGCCCCTTCGATATCGATCAGCGTATCGTTGCCGTCGGCGGTCGTGCCGGTACCCGCGGCCAGATCGACCACAACCGGATCGGTCCGATCCGAATAATCGGCGATATCGGTGCCATCGCCACCGACAAGGGTATCACTGCCGGTGCCCGCCTGCAGGGTATCGTTACCCGCCCCGCCCAGAATGGTGTCATCGCCACCACCACCGGCCAGCACATCGTCACCCGCACCGCCTTCGATCACGTTGCTGGCATCATCGCCCGAAATGGTATCGGCATGGTCGGAACCGATCACGGTTTCAAAACCGTCAATCACATCATTTCCGGCACCACCGGTTGCGGTACCATTGGCAAGGTCGACGGAAACGCCGTCTTCGGCCCCTTCGTAGGACAGCGTATCATCGCCTTCGCCACCAATCAGGGTATCGTCGCCGCCATTGCCATAAACGGTATCATTGCCTGCGCCGCCATCCAGGATATTGGCGTTTTCATCGCCGATCAGGATATCGTCGCCATCCCCGCCGGTAACATTTTCGATGCTATCAAGGGTATCGTTTCCGGCATCCCCGGTTGCCGTACCTTCACCAAGGTCAACGGTAACACCTTCGGATGTGTCGGAATAATCGGCGGTATCGTTACCGTCACCACCATTGAGTTCGTCATCACCGGCACCACCGATCAGGGTATCGTTGCCTGCATCGCCATTGATGACATCATCACCGGCACCACCATCAACAATATCGTCACCGTCCAGCGCATTGATTTCATCGCCAAGCTGGCTGCCCTGCAGGACATCGTCAAATTCGGTGCCGTTGATCGCGACATAACCAAAGAAGTTTTCAGGACCAAGGTCCTCGACCGAAATACCTTCAAGCGTGATGGTTTCACCGGGTGCCAGATTTATAACGGCATTCCCATCAGTATCATTAAACATGCGATCTTCAAGATCGCTGTAGGTTTCGATACCATATGCAGACAGATCGACAACGTCTTTGGACGGATCAAAATCGGTAACGGTGTCACTGCCCCCCCCCGGAGCAACAACAACCACATCCTCGCCTGCACCCGTGATGACGATGTCATCGCCCGCACCGCCGGACAATGTATCGTTACCCGAACCGCCATCAAGCGTATTGACGCCATCCGAGCCAATCAGCGTATCGGCAAAGTCAGTTCCGACAACATCTTCGATGTTCAAGATGACATCGTTGCCCGCCGCACCGCTGGCATATTTATTCATCAGATCGACGACAACCGGACCATTCACATTCGAATAATCAACCGTGTCGTGATAACCGCTTTCGCCATCGATGATATCGTCCCCGGAATCCCCCATGATCCGGTCGTCGCCAGTACCGCCAAGAAGAATATCATCACCATCACCACCAGATAGCGTGTCATCATCAGCACCAGCGACGATGACGTCGCCACCGTCTCCACCTGACAGCGTATCCTGCCCCGTGCCACCATCAATCTTATCGTTACCAGCACCACCTTCGACAACGTCATTACCATCGCCGGCAACAATGGTGTCATCCCCGCCACCGGCGATGATGGTGTTTGCGTCTGCATTGCCAACGATATTGTCGGAGAAATCCGTCCCGACGACGTTTTCGATACTTTCAAGAAAATCATTGCCCGCGCCTGAACCGGAACGGTTTGCCAGATTGACATCAACACCCTGATTTGTGGCGCTGTAATCTATCGTATCGCTGCCTGCACCACCGACGATGTGGTCATCACCCAGTCCGGCAAAAATGGTATCATCCCCGTCAAGCCCGAGAATGGTATTGTTTCCGGCATCATCGTAGAACACATCGTCAAACAGCGTGCCGGTAACATTCTCGATGCTTTCAAGTCTATCATTGCCATCCGCACCGGCAACGCTACCCGCACCGATATCGGCAACAATTGCCCCACTACTTGTGGAGTAGTCAGCCGTATCCGACCCGTCACCGCCGACAAGCGTATCGTCGCCCGCTTCGCCAGCCAGAACATCGTCACCGGTATCGCCATAAAGCGTATCGTTACCATCACCACCGATAAGACGATCATCGCCGTCACCGCCATGGACAACATCATCGCCGCCAAGCGCATTGATAACATCGTCGTTCTCGGAGCCCGACATATCATCATTTTCGCCCGTACCAAGACGAACGTCGACACCGCTGAAATTACCACTTGCCAGCATTTCAGGACGAACATCATTCAATGTGATGCTGTCGCCGGTGTCGAAACGAATGACGACATCACCCACGTCGTTGATATCAAACAACAGCTTCAGGGCATCAAACCCGGCAATGTTGAAGCCGGTTAGATCCAGAACATCGGTAACCGGATCAAAATCCGTGACAACATCATCGCCGCTACCAGGGCCAAAAACGATCTGGTCATTACCCTTCCCAGTCGAAAGGGTATCGTCGCCTTCGCCCCCGCGGAACGTATCGTTGCCTTGACCGCCAAGGAAAATATCGTTGCCTTCGCCACCGACGAAGGTGTCATTGAAATCAGAACCCTCGACGATTTCAATACCGTCAAGGCTATCTGTCCCCTCGTTCGCAGATGCGACGGTTCCCGCACTCATATCCACAATGACCGCGCCGGTTGCATCGGCGTAGGATGCCGTATCCTGACCAGATCCGCCTATCAGGACATCATTACCCGCACCGCCGACAAGCGTATCATTGCCAGCACCGCCATCAAGCGTATCGTCGCCGTCACCACCAAAGACGGTATCATCCCCCGCACCGGAATTGACCGTATCATTCCCCGCGCCGGTTTTGATCACATTGTCATTTTCATCACCGGTAACGCTGTCTTTACCGGCACCGGTCAGGATGTTTTCAATATTTGTGAAACTATCGATTTCATTGCCGCTGGTGACCTGCCCCGCCACCATATCGACGACGCTGTCATCCGTCAGATCAGACAGATCAAAAGTATCATTCCCGTCGCCACCGTCGATAACATCCTTGCCCTGACCACCGCGGAGCGTATCGTTACCCTCGCCCCCCGAAAGGACGTCATCACCGGACCGTCCATCGACGAAATCGTTACCCGCACCCGCTGCAATCGTATTTGCGCCAGCATCGCCCAAAAGCTCATCAGAAGCGGTCGAGCCGACAATGTTGTCGAAATTCCGGATGACGTCATTGTCCGAACCACTTGTTTGTCCGGATTGAAGATCAACACTCACGCCACCTGTTGACGACGCATAAGAAATGGTATCTTCGCCGCTGCCGCCATCAAGCGTGTCACGACCTGCTCCACCTTCTATGGTGTCATTGCCAGCCCCGCCTATCAGATGATCGTTGCCAGCCCCACCGGTCAAAATATCATTCCCGGCGGCGCCATCCACACTTACAGCATTGTTTCCGGCGGCAAATACATCGTCAAAATCGGATGCAATGATACTTTCAAAACCACTGATCATGTCGGTTCCGATATCGGCACCACTTGCCGTACCGACATCAAGATCAATGTTCAGACCAGACCCGGAACCACTATAATCAAGGGTATCTTTTCCACGTCCGCCATCAAGGACATCATTTCCGGCATCGCCATAAACGGTATCATCACCATCACCTGCCGCAATGGTGTTGTCATCCGTATCGCCCCTCAGTTCATCCGAATGCGATGAGCCAATAATATTTTCGATATTCGCAAGGGTGTCATTACCGTCTGCCCCCGTCGCGGTTTCCGCACCAAGATCAACGGAAACGGATCCATCTGCCTGAGCATAGCTTACGGTGTCGCCCCCGGCACCACCGTCCAGAACGTCATCGCCACGGCCACCCATCAAGGTGTTTTCGCCGTCATCCCCGATCAGGGTATCGTCAAAATCACTGCCGATTACATTTTCGATATTTGCAAGTGTGTCGTTACCGCTCGCGCCAGTCGCCGTTCCCGCCCCAATGTCAACGAACACCGCACCGTCAGCATCGCTATAGGTTGCGACGTCACGCCCCTCGCCGCCATCTAGAATGTCGTTTCCTGTGCCGCCAAGAAGCGTATCGTCCCCTGATCCGCCTTCCAGGGTATCATCGCCAGCACCACCATCAAGATGATCGTCATCCATCCCGCCCAGAAGATGATCGTTCCCGCCCAGACCGCGCAAAGTATCGTCCCCGGCCTCGCCGGATAAGATATTGTCACCCTCATCACCGGAAATGCGGTCCTGCCCCTTGGCGCCAATAACGTTTTCAATGTCGATCAGAACATCATTGCCAACCGAAGAATCCGCTGTTCCCGTAGCCAGATCGACGGTTACGGATAAACTTTGACTATAGTCGGCAGTATCATTGCCCGCGCCACCATCAAGCGTATTTTGGCCACTGCCACTTGACAATGTGTCATCCCCGGCACCGCCATAGATGATATCGTCACCTCCGGCCCCGTCGATCGTATCATTGCCATCAAGCCCGTCGATTATTTCGCCAAATCCACTGCCGACAATTGTGTCATCAGCTTCGGTCGCCCCGATGAATTTGATGTCGACAAAATGATCCGGGGTCAGGTCTTCGGGCGCAATACCACTTAATGTGATCTTGCTTTGTCCAAGGTCGATAACCGTCCCACCGTTGCCATCTGAGACAATCATCTTCCGTAAGGCTTCCCAGGTCGGAACACCAAAGGCCGAAACATTCAGACGATCTGCAGAAAGATCAAAATCAGCAATGGTATCGACACCGGACCCGGGCGCGAACACAAAGGTATCAGCTCCTTCACCGCCAACCAGAAGATCGTTTCCGCCGCCGCCAATGATAAGATCATCGCCCGCACCACCTTCGAGCGTATTGGAAATCAAAGATCCGATGATCGTGTCATTGCCGTCAGAACCGATAACGTTTTCGATACCGTTCAGATGACTGGTTCCGCTCTCGGTCGTCGCAGAACCCTCGCCAAGATCGACGGAAACCCCGCCATCGATACCATCATATGTAAGGGTATCTTTGCCTGCACCGCCCAGAAGGCTGTCATTTCCAGCCCCTGCAATCAGGGTGTCATCGCCAGCACCACCATCCAGAAGATCATCCCCCGCGCCCCCTGAAAGGGTGTCGGCACCCTCTCCGCCCAGAAGAATGTTGTTTGCATCAGTCCCGGAAATCACATCATCAAAGTCAGATCCGGTAACATTATCGATGTTGGCAAGTGTATCGTTGCCCGCGCCGCCCGATGCGTTACCTGCTGCCAGATCGACCTGCACCCCCGCAACGGCATCGTCATAAGCAACGGTATCATTACCATTACCACCGTCGATTACGTCATTCCCCTGGCCACCAGAAAGCGTGTCATCGCCTTCCCGGCCAAACAATGTGTCGTCGCCATCCATGCCAAGAATGGTGTCATTCCCGGCCAAACCATCGATGACATCACCAAGCGACGTACCGATCAAAACATCGGCATTTTCCGTACCCTCAAGTGACCGAATGCCAACGAAATTCGAATATTTTAGCATATCTGGCGATATGCCGAGCAACGTCATGGTTGCATCGCCAAGCGAAATCGTCGTATTGCCTGCTTCATCAACACCAACCAACCCGGCGATGTCGGATAGCAAACCAACGCCATCGATCCCCTGAACATCAATCATGTCCAGTTCCGGATCGAAATCAGTCACGGTGATCTGACCGTCGCTTGCGGAAATCACAAAGGTATCGCCGCCTGCGCCGCCGGTCAGCGTATCGTTACCGCCCCCACCGGAAAGCGTGTCGTCACCGGCATCGCCAAGCAGGGTGTCGTCACCGGCACCGCCAAGCATAACGTCGTTACCAGCGCTGCCCTTGATCGTTTCGAAACCGTCAATCGTGTCAACAAAGGTGGAACTGGTAACGGTGCCTGCATCCAGATCAAAGGTAAGCCCGGTATTGCTCTGGCCCGAACCGTTCACTGACTCATAACTCAGAACATCGTTACCATCGCCACCCGATAGCGTGTCCGACCCAAAGCCGCCCAGAACAGTGTCATCACCCGCCCCCGCAGCAATGATATTGTCAGACGACGTACCTGAAATCACATCATTGCCAGCACCGGTAACGGCATTTTCAAATCCCGTAAATTCATCCGTCCCCATGCCGGATGCCGTTCCCGCGGCAAGATCAACCGTCATATCAACGGAAAATTCGCTGTAGTCGACGGTGTCGGTTCCCTCTCCACCGATGAAGGTATCGTCCCCCCCGCTGCCGAGAACCGTATCGTCAGCACTTCCGGCATCTATGATATTTTTGCCACTGTCGCCGCGAATGATATCGGCTTGGCCCGAACCGGTCACATTTTCGATATTTTCCAGCGAAACAGTGCCGGACGCATTTTTTGCGTATCCTGCGGAAAGATCAATCTCGACCCCACCCTGACCGTTGAAAAGGGCAGTATCGATACCGTCGCCACCATCAAGCGTATCATCGCCACCACCCCCGGCAAGCGTGTCATCGCCTGCACCGGTGGAAATATGGTTGTCATCGGCATTGCCGATCACCGTATCGTTGCCCGAACCGGTGACAATGTTTTCAATTCCGGTCAGACGATCCGTTTCACCGTCTGCGGTATCATTGGCAACACCGCTTTCCAGATTGACGAATTGGTCGTTGATCTCTGCGCTGTAATCAACGGTGTCGATCCCGCTACCGCCGTTATAACTGTCGTTCCCCGCCTCGGCAAAGAACATGTCGTTGCCAGCACCACCCGATAGAACATCATCGCCGTCACGCCCCACAATCGTGTCATCACCGGCACCGCCAGACAGGGTGTTTGTTCCGGCATCCCCCATAAGGGTGTCGTCGTATTCAGAACCGATGGCGTTTTCGATACGATCCAAAATGTCATTGCCATCGACACTGCTGGCCGTTCCGGCATCAAGATCCAGCGTCACACTACCTGTAGCGCGGGAATAATCGACGGTATCTTTACCCTCCTGCCCGCGAAGCGTATCGTTCCCGGCCCCGGCAATCAGCGTGTCATCACCAAAACCACCAGACAGAACATCGTTCCCGGCACCACCCGCAAGGATATCGTCACCATCATATCCGTATATGGCGTCATCGCCATCGGTTCCCTGCTGATCATCATTGTCATCAGACGCAAGGATTCGGCCAAAACCGCGGAAATTATCATGCGACAACTGGTCAACAGAAACGTTTTCAAGCGTCAGGACACCGTCATCACCAAAATCGATAACAGTGTTGCCGTTACCATCATCCGACATCATCGACTGCAAAGTCACAAAATCCGGGATACCGAGCCGCGCCAGATCGACCGTATCTTCTGCAACATCAAAGTCGGTAACGGTGTCGTTGCCAAATCCGACAGTCAGTTCAAAGTCGTCTTCACCCGTCCCCCCGGTCAGGACATCGTCACCCGCCCCCCCGGTCAGCGTATCAACACCCGCCCCCCCGATCAGGACGTTGTCTCCGGCATCACCTGTCAGGTGATCGTCGAAATCGGACCCGACAAGATTTTCAAACATCTGGACGACGTCATTACCCGCCGCACCGGTTGCGATGCCTTTCGACAAATCAACAAACACGGCACCGGTTGCATCGGCATAGCTGGCTGTATCTATGCCATCGCCACCCTGCATGTGATCATCGCCAGCCCCGCCTTGCAGGAAGTCATTTCCATCCCCGCCTTGCAGAACATCATTGCCCGCTGCGCCATAAAGGGTGTCGTCCCCCTTGCCACCTTGCAGGACGTCGGCCCCTTCACCTCCATAAAGAGTGTCGTTGCCGTCACCGCCCTGTAAAATGTCGTCGCCCGCATTGCCAAGCAGGGTGTCATCCCCTGCCCCACCCTGAAGGGTATCCAGATCAGAAGACCCTTCCAGAACGTCATTACCCGTCGTGCCTTCAACGATGATACCGTCATCGACGGGCTCCTGGTCGGGCGGCGTGCTGCCCCCCATATCATCTTCTTCGGGAGGTTCCGAGGTATCTGGATTCCCTGCATTATCATTGTCACCAGAAGACTGTTCTTCACCCGTCGTGCCGGATGGGTCCGAAATATCCTGGTCAATGTCTGTTTGATCTTCTCCGCCGCCACCGGTTTCTTGCGAATTGTCTGCACCGGCTTGCGCACTGTTATTATTGTTGTCCTGATTACTCTGCGATGGCTGTTCTTCACCGTCCGTGCTGTCTTCACCCTCACCCGATGCAGGCGTATCTTCGTTCAGAACATCTTCACCCGCACCATCCGAACCGCCGAGGCTGTCGTCTTCGGCACCGTCACCCGCGTTCGTTTCATCGCCTTCTGCGTCCGAACCGGTTTCAGCAGGGGGTGTTTCCTGATCGGGCGTGGTTTCTCCGTCGGTGGCCTCGTTCGATGCATCACCGGAAGTCTCACCGTCGGTTTCGGTCGAAGAGCCTTCTTCGGTTCCGGATGTTTCCGAACCGTTTTCTACCGGGGTCTCTTCGCCTTCCGTTACGGGATCGGTCGAACCTTCATCGCTGGTGTCCACGGGATCGGCGCCATCTGCGCCATTTGACGTGTCTTCGCCAGATGCACCGGTTTCACCCGAACCATCACCCGATGCCGTATCATTTGGCTCGTTCGGGGATGCGTTATCGGATGCGTCATCCTGCGCGCCGGTTTGCGTATCGCCCGTCTGCGTCTGATCACCGTCGGTGGTCGATCCGGTTTCGGTTTCCTGCGACGCACCACCGGTATTGCCAGTCCCATCCGTCTCGTCACTGCCGGTTTCCGGTCCCGTGTTCGTATCGGCGCCAGCATCAGAGCCCGCTTCGGCTCCATTCTGATCGGTCGGGGTTGTTTCATCGAGACCGGTGTTCGGATCGGTTTCTTCATCCGTTCCGGCGTCACCGGTGGTTTCATCACCTTCGCCCGAACCGGTGTCGGTTTCGGTGTCGGTTCCCGTGTCGGTTTCTGCGTCGCCGGTTTCTTCGGCAATGGTGTCATCACCCGATCCGCCAGATGCAGGATCATCGCCAACCCCGCCACCAGTTTCTGGCTGGGAGGTTTCCCCACCGCTACCGGAAGAAGCCTGATCACCTGTTTCGCTATCGGTCGTATCACCACCGGACGTATCAGTTTCGCCCGTCACCGACCCCTCCGACGGGTCCGATGCCTCGTCGGTCGTATCACCGCTCGTTTCACCAGAAGTTTCGTCATTGGTATCTGCACCGGTGTCGGTGTCAGTTGCCGTATCACCGCCGGATGCATCGTCACTTGCCGTGCCGGAATCCGTGTTGCTGCCGGTTTCAGATGCGGCACCATCGTCCGTTTCGGCCTCGGTCCGGCTTTCGGTCGCACCATTTTTCAGATCGACCGTCACACCCTGTTCTGACGTGCTGTAATCAAGGGTATTGCTGCCCGCACCACCATCAATCGAGTCATTGCCGGCACTGGCGCCAAAGGTATCGTCGCCTGCACCGCCCCAAAGCGTATTGTTTCCGGTGTCCCCGCGCAGGACATCATTGCCCGATGTCCCGGTCAGATTTTCGATATTGCTAAACGAAACGATATTGTTGCCTGTTGCACTGCCTGCCGTACCGGTCGAAAGATCGGCGGTTACGGCATCATCGGACCCGTCAAATGACAGCGTATCATTGCCAGAACCGCCATCAACCGTATCACTGCCGCCATTGCCCGAAATCACATCGTCGCCAGACGTGCCTTGGATCACGTCATCACCCGACGTTCCGTCAATGACGGTTGCATCACCCGACGACGGATCGCCGGAGCTGTCCAGCGCGACATCCGTCAGTTTCGGGGCATCAACAAGGGTGATTTCGGAAAGCTGGGCAATCGTAATGCCCTTAAGCGTAAGCTGATCGCCAGTCGCAAAGGTAATGACGACATTGCCCTGACCGTCATCCGAAGCACGCGAAACCAGATCGGCCGCACTTTCAACACCAAGATCATCAAGCGCCAGATAATCTTCGCCAAGGGTGAAATCGGTAATGGTCGCCTGACCAAATCCGGCCTGCAAAACAAAGGTATCGCGGCCTTCGCCACCAGCAACTTCATCCTGACCCTCGCCCGGTACCAGGATATCGTTGCCCGCGCCACCAACCAGCGTGTTGTCGCCCGCATCCCCGATCAGGATGTCGTTATACGACGTGCCGATGATGTTTTGGATATTGGTGAAGGCCTGCGTTGCAGGGGATTGTGAACCTGTCTCGCCCGACGAACCGGAATCGGATTTACCCGCAGCAGAGCTATCCTCTGCGCGGTCATCCAGCACCTGTTCGATATCAGCATCCGTCAAACCGGTGCCATCGTCTTGATTGGCGGGCGAGGCCAAGATTCTGCTCCCTACTTGGGATTAATTTTTAAATCCATTCACATAGAAGGTAAAACGGCCTTCTATATACAGTAGTATAGACTCCGATCAAGAGCCCATCAACGACGGATACGCGCCTGAATCGCTAAATTATGTTTTTTTCATATTTTCCGGGGATTTGGAAGGCAAAACTCGCCTCTGACAGAATCTGTCAGGTTGTATAGGATAGGTAGAGATATACCGAATCGAGCTTGACGACTTACTGTTCGCGGAATGCGCGATCAAAACTGTCGGTGATCGGGGCAAACAGATAGGCGAGAATCGTTCTGGCACCGGTGACGATTTCAAGCTGTGCGGCCATTCCCGGCGATAAAATCATGCCTTCATGCTCGGCAAGACTTTCCGAATCGATTTCAATCATTGCCTGAAAATACGGGCGACCTTCCGGGTCGGTCAGACGATCCGGCGACACATCGGAAACTATACCCTTTACCGGCGCAAACCAGCGCTGGCTGAATGCCGTCACCCGGATGTTCACACCAAGCCCCTCGTGAACGACATCGATATCGTTCGGCGATACGCGCGCCTCGATCACAAGCTTGTCATCTTGCGGCACGATTTCAAGCACTTGCGCACCGGGCGGGATCACCCCGCCGACGGTGGAAAACTGCAAATTGGTGACCGTCCCGGCACGCGGGGCCTTGATGTCGGACCGCACCAGAATATCCTCGGCCGATCGGAGCCGTTCATTCAGATCGGAAATCTCGCCCTGGATATCGCGAAGCTCGGTATTGATGGTTTGCAGATTATCACGCGTCAGCTGCGCCTGACTGGATTTGACCTGCTGGATCTGCTGCTCAATACGTGCGATATCGGCTGAAAACCGCCCGATATTGCCCAGAACCTCGACCAACCGGCTTTCAAGCTGCAGCAACCGGGTCCGTCTGGCATAGCCAAGATCGACCATGGGTTTGACCATGGCCAGCTCTTCCTTGACGATGCCGACCTGCTGTTCGGCGGCGGTTTTCTGTTCGCGCGTGCCAATAATCTCGCGGCGCAGTTCCTTGATCCGTTCGTCATAAAGTTCAAGTTCACCGCGAAACGCATTCATCCGGCTTTGAAACAGGGTTTCCTGCGAGTCAACAATCCCGGCATATTTCGGATCATAAAGCGGGGACGGGAACTGCACCCGATCCTTGCCACCACGTTCCGCAAGCAGGCGCGCCTGTGTCGCCAGCGCATTGAGGTATCGGTTGTTCAGCAGGTCAAAGCTGGCCCGCGCACGCGTATCGTCAAGCCGGATCAGGACATCGCCACCCTGCACGCGCGCACCATTGCGCACCAGAATGTCGCGAATGATCCCGCCTTCAAGATGCTGAACACTTTGCCTGCCCGAAAACGGCGCGACCACACCACTTGCCGTCGCGGCCGAATTGATGCGCGCCGTTGCCGCCCACAAGAACACCGACCCGACACCCAGGATCAGGATCAGAAGACCGATCCGCACCAGCGGCCTGACATCGGTTTCAAGTTCACGCGCTGTCGGAAGCTGCACCCCTGCCATCAGGCACCACCCCGTCTGCGACCAGCCGATCCTTCAACTACCCGAAGCTGCGGCGGATCACTGCGTTTCGGGCGCGGGGCGACGGCCGGCTGTTGTGCTGGGCTGCGCTCGCTGGTACGGCGTGCCTTGCGCGCCTCTTCACGGGCAGCGGCCTTTTTCGCCAGAACCTGCGCACGCGCTTCCTTGCGGCTGGCTTCAAGGGCGGCTTCCCGGGCGGTTTTACGCGCGCTCAGTCTTTGCTGTTCCTGTTTTTCACGTGCGACGCGCTGCCGTTCCGCACGTTCACCCGCTGTTGCCGCAGCTTCTTTACGGGTCGCCGGGCGCATGGTCATCATGGTGCCGCCCGGGGTCGGTTGCGGCACCATTTCGGTGCGTTCGATCCCGGCCGTTGCCTTGGCCTGCGCGGCACGGCTGGCCTGTGCGCGGGTCGGCGTCGGCATGATACCAGCCGGCAGGGGCGGCTGTTCTGGCGTTTGATTCTGCGACGAATTCTTTTCAATGATCGGGCGTGGTGCATCCGGGTTGGGCACCGCAATCCGTTTGGGGGTGATCCGCATTTGTCCGTCACGCGCCGGTTCGGCAGCAGGCGATGCCATGGGTGCAGGTGGTGGCGCGATCATCTGATCGGCCTTGCCCCGCACCGGCACGACCTGAATCTGCCCGTTGGCAAGGGCAAGGATCGCATCGGCACGCACCAGAATTTCGCGTTCGTGACTGACGATAAAGGTCGTGATCCCGGCACGACGCACGATATCAATCAGCGCACTGATATGACCAACACCATTGTCATCAAGGGCGGTTGTCGGTTCATCAAGCAACAACAGGCGCGGCCGGCCGAACAGCGCCGCGGCAAGGGCAATAAGCTGTCGCTGCCCGCCCGAAAGGTTGCGCCCACCCCGTTCAACCCGGGTTTCATAGCCATCGGGAAGATCAAGGATGAATTTGTGCGCCCCGGCCAGTTCGGCCGCCTGAATGATGTCGCGCATTTCCGCATTGCCAAGACGCGCGATATTTTCGGCGATCGTTCCGGGAAACAGGAACGGATTCTGCGACAGATAGCCGACCTGCGGGCCAAGTTCACCGCGATCAATCCGCGATGCTTCGATCTCGTCAAGTTTCACCGATCCCGATCCGGGCACCCAGATGCCCATGATCAGCTTCAAAAGGGCGGTTTTACCAACCCCGTTGAACCCGGCGATGGAAATCACCTGCCCCGGCCCGGTCTTGAAGGAAAATCCCTTGAACAGAACATTACGGCTGCCCGGCGGCGCAAAGACCAGCCGATCCACGGAAACGGACATACCGCGCCCGCGCGGCAACGGGGCCGTATTCGTCTGACGTTTGTCCAGCAGGATCTTGTTCAGCCGTTCGAACGAATTGCGCGCCGAATTCCAGCTACGCCATGCCGAAACCGCGCCATCAAAGGGTGCCAGCCCGCGCATCCCCATGATCATGGAGGCCACCATGATCCCGATCGTGATGCTTTCCGACAGCACCAGATAGGCACCAACCCCGATAAAGCAGACCTGCATGGCCAGACGGATGAAATGCGACAGCGTTGTGGATGTTCCAACCCGTCGGCTGGCCTGGCCTTCCCAATACAGCGCATCGGACTGATCAGCCTGCCAGCGCTGGCGCGCGGACGGGGTCATGCCCATGGCTTCCATCGCCTCGGCATTGCGGACATAGGTTTCTTCCTGCGCAATACCGCGGTTCTGGCTTTCTTCGGACCGATCAACCGAAATCTTTGCCGCCGCCTCGTTGGCAATCGCAATCAGGATCAGGATCGTCGCCCCGGCACAGGCGACAAGCCCGAGACGGGTATCAAAGATGAAAACCACACCGATATAGACCGGCGCCCACATGAAATCGATCAGGGTAAAGGGGCCCGATCCGGTCAGAAACCCGCGCAGACCATAAAGATCACGCAAGGGTCGCTGGCGCATATTGTTGCCGCGTGCGGCCTGTTGTACGACATGGGCAAACAGATCGCCGCCAAGCCGAAGATCAAGTGCGGTGCCAACCCGGATCAGCAGCCGGGATCGCAATTGTTCCATCGATGCAATGAACAGCAGCACCAGCCCGATACCAAGTGTCAGAAGCAAAAGCGTATCAACGCTGCGGCTGGAAAGAACCCGATCAAACACCTGCATCGAATAGATCGGGATGACCATGTTCAGCATATTGATGACCATGCTGAATCCGCCGACAAGAGCAATCGACCGCCAGAACATACGTTCCAGCGGGGTGCGATCCCCTTCCCGTGTCGCGCCCGCCTTGCGGACCGACTGGATTTTGTCCAGCAGGGTCATTGTGTTCCTTCCCGAAACCCCGTTCGCAGCAAGTCTTGTATCACATCAAATATGGCGCACGCGCCAAGCGACCCGCGACAAACCTGTTACGAGCCACCTATCCGATTGCATAAGCACTATTCTAGGGCAACATATAAGGATGTGTTAACAAATTAAGGAACTTCAACGATTTGCGGGCAATAATACGCTGGTTCCGGCATTGCGTAATGCTGCGTTTTGCCGCGAATCCGAAAAAACACGCCCGCAGGCGGACATGCCGGAATTACCGACAACCTGTTGGAAATCTTCCTTTTTCTGATTTGAATTGCGCCAACTCAAATCAGGCGGCGTGCGTTTGGCTTACTCTCGGCTCAATCGCAAGGCATGGGCAGGTTACCCTTGCCCTTAACATCTAAAAACATACCTTTTAAGTCAGGGAAAAAGAATCGGGACACCCCATGGAAAACGAACCCTCAAGCCTGCCTGTCTTCCTGCAACGCTTTCTTGCCATCAGTCCGGGCGGCAATTCGCACACCTTCCCGTTAATGGCCTGTATGGCCGGGGTTCTGGCGACCTGCGCATGGATGCTCGGTGGATTATCCATGGCAATTTCGGCCGCGATTGCCGTTGCGCTGATGCTTGTGCTTGCCCCGATGATATCCCCCGAAATCCTGATGAAATTGTTGCGCGCCCGTCCGCTTGATACCGCTTCCTTCCCTGCCATTCACGAAATGGCGGCGATGCTGGCGCGCCGTGCGGGGCTTGATTACCTGCCAAAGCTTTTCCTGCTGCCGGGCAAGGGGGTGAATGCAATCACCACCGGCACCGCCGAAGAAACAACCATCGCGATTTCAAATGATGCCCTTCATACGCTTTCCCCGCGCCAGATGCGCGCCCTGCTGGCCCATGAAATTGCCCACGCATGGCACGGCGATACGCGCATCCTTCTGATGACCGACGTGCTGTATCGGGCCACATGGACCATTGCCCTGTTCGGATTGATGGTTTTCATTTTTGGCGATTTTGATCCGCCGGCCTGGATGGTCATTGTCTTTGGCGTGGTCCCGACCGTAAGCTTCCTGTTGCAGCGCGCCGTGATCCGGGATCGTGAATTCATTGCCGATCACGGCGCCAGCGACCTTCTGAACGGCCCCGAAGACATGATTGACGCGCTTTTGCATATCGATCAGATCAATCGCCGCCGTTTGCGCCTGATCCCTTATCGCAGCACGCAACCGCCATCCCTGCTTGATACCCATCCCTCGGTCAACGCCCGCATCCGGGCATTGCGCGACCTTAAACCCGGCACATGGCAGAAATTCTTTGAAAACCGGCGACCTCCCGGCACAAAATAGCCAAACCTGACAATAACGACGTGCTTCTTTCATGCCCCTATCGCCCACGCCAGATTAGGAACTTGGTCTCTGCCCGATTTGCGGGCGGATCATGATCGCTGGCGACAGTGTCGACCGGCATCACTGGACGCCAAAATCAAAGGGCGGCACGGATACCGAATGGCTCCACCGGGTCTGTCATCGCATGATCCATCGGCTGTTTGATGAAGCGACGCTGGCACGCGATCTCAATACACCCGAAAAAATCATCCCCCATCCCGATATGCAGACATTCATCCGATGGATACGCAAAAAGCCCGTTGATTACGTCGACTGGCCGGAAAATGCCGGACGGTATGGGCGAAATCGTCGCCGCAGCCGTTAAAATCACGAAAATCGACAACAGCCGATTGCATTTTGCAGCCGACATAAAGGTTTACCTTGCGCGATCAGGCCGATATACGGCCCCAGTTTTGCGGCGACAAATCTGGTCGCAATTGGCACTATGACAAACGATCAGCTTTAGGGTCCTGACCCTACGAACGGACAAAGGAAACCAGATGCCAAGCCTAGACATGCTGAGCGAACTGATCCCGGCCTTTGTCACGTTATTTGTGATCATCGATCCGATCGGGCTGGTGCCGGTCTTTATCGTTCTGACACAGGGGACCGATACCAGACATCGCCGCCGCATGGCGATCCGGGCCTGTATCGCAAGCTTCCTGATCCTTGCGGCCTTTGCCGTGGTGGGCGAAAGCGTGCTTGGCATCTTTGGCATTCACATGCCGGCCTTCCGGATTGCCGGCGGAACGCTTCTGTTCCTGATCGCGCTTGAAATGCTGTTTGAACGCCGCAGCCAGAAACGCAACCAGCGCGCCGAACAGGTTCATCAGGAACTTGAAGAAGAACACGAACTTGATCAGCAGATCACCGACGCCAAACCGGCACAGGCCGAAGACGAGCCCGACGACATTTCGATCTTCCCGATGTCGATCCCGTTCCTCGCCGGTCCCGGTTCCATCGCGACCGTGATGCTGCTGATGGGCAAATATGAAAACAGCGTGGTAATGCAGGTCAGCGTCGTCGCGGTTGTCGGCCTTGTCATGCTCTGCGCGCTGACCATGTTCCTTCTGGCCAATCTGGTTGCCAAACGCCTGAGCCCGACGGTCGCGACCGTGATCTCCCGCCTGCTCGGCATGATCCTGGCCGCCCTTGCCATCCAGTTCATCATCGACGGCATCAAGCAGGCGTTTTTCTGATCAGCACCAGAACGTTGCCTAACCCTTCAACCCCGCATGAGCCAATGCGGCGATAAGGTCGGTTCGGGTGACAATGCCGATGATCCGGTTATCTTCGACCACCGGAACCGCATCACAGGCCCCATTCGCCATCAATGGCAGCAAGGCGGCAATCGGGGTATTCGCCGTTGCCCGCGGCTCTGTCACCGACATGATTTCGATGGCCCGGATCGGAACATTGCGACGGCGATCAATCAGGCGCGCCATCGACGCCAGCAAACCGCGATCCAGACGAAGGGCGTCTTCGGTTGCACGCCGGATCAGATGGATCTGGAAAATCACCCCAATAAAACGTCCGTCATCCTGAATGACCGGCAGTGACGTAAATCCGTGACGGCGGAACAGGTCGGCGACCTCGTTAAGCGGGGTTTGGGCATTCACCGTCACCAGATCGCGCGACATGATCTGACCTGCCGTAATCGGCCCGGCGCGATGGGCCGCGACCTGAAATTCAGCCGCCCCGATCAGGCGCGCAAGGTCTTCGACGCCAAGGTTCAGCGACTGGCGATATTGCTGCAAAATGGTATTCAGTTCCCCCTCGTCCAGACCAAGCCGTTCAATCGGGGAACGGTCCGCTGTCTGATACGGCCCCTTGTCATCGAAGTGACGCAGCGGATATTTCCGCCCCGTTGCCCGGGCATAAAGTACTGCCGTCAGAACAAGAATGGCCGTAATCGCCGCAACCGGTGTCAGGGCAAACCGAAAGCCAAGCTCGGTCGCGATATCCGGGTTCATCGCAACAACCATCGCAACCGCCCCGCCCGGCGGATGAACCGCCCGCGCAACGATCATCACGGTAATGGCAAGCCCGACCGCCACCGCCACCCGCAAAACCGGATCAGGGATCACATAACAAACCGCAACCCCGGCAAGGGCAGCAACAGAGTTGCCAACAATCGCCGACCACGGCTGCGCCAGCGGACTGTTTGGCACGGCAAACAGCAACACCGATGACGCCCCAAACGGCGCAATCAGATAAAGCCCGGCAGCATGCAGATCAAGGAACGACAGAACAAAACCGGCAATCCCCAGCCCGATCAGTGCCCCGAACCCGGCACGGATGGCTTCCTTATGCGTGCTGGCCGGTATCGCCGGATAAAGCGCGCGAAAATTGCGAAGTTTCATAGGATTGGTTCATTTCCGGCCCGTTATTGAACATTTCATTCTCGTTCAATTTTTTATAAATGCGATTTTTTCTAGTATTTGTAATTCGCATTCCCGTCAATATCGGCAGCCGATAAATCCCCCAACAAAAAGGAGGGCACGCGGCCCTCCTTTCGAACTTTTCCCAATAAGACCCCTGATCGCAATGCCCCGCAAAAGCCCGGATCGCGCCCGTGCTGGCTGGCAATATTTTACTGCGCTGCCAGAACATATCCGGCGTAGGCGACAAGCATCACCATCCCGATCCCCCGCCCGATAGTTTGACGGCGCAGCAGCAAAGTCAGGACCAGCGATACCGCGATCATGATCGGCAGATCAAAGGTCAGGAAACGGCTGGCAACCGGGATCGGGGTAATGATCGCGGTCAGGCCAAGAATACCCAGAATATTGAAAATGTTCGATCCGACGATATTGCCGATGGCAATTTCCGACTGCTTTCGCAACGCCGCGATTAACGAGGTCGCCAGTTCCGGCAAGGATGTGCCCACCGCAACGACCGTAAGCCCGATAAACGCCTCGGACACGCCAAAGGTCCGGGCAATCGTTACCGCCCCATCGACCATGAAGCGCGCGCCAAACATCAACGCCACCAGCCCGCCAATCACCCAGATCAGCGACAGCCACAAGCCACGTGCGGGAACCGGCAGATCACCCTCATCGGCAAGTGGCGCATTGGGCGCATTGCGCGACTGGCGATAGGCAAACACAAGATAGGCAACAAGCGATACAAACAGGATGCCACCGGCAACGCGCCCCATCATCCCGAAGGCAAAGATCGGCACAAGGATAATGGCCGCCGCCATCATCACCGCCGTATCACGTTTCAGGGTATCGCCAGAAACCCGGATCGGCCAGACAAGGGCCGACACACCAACGATCAGCAGAATATTGGCAATATTCGATCCCACAACATTGCCAAGCGCAATATCAGAAACCCCGCGCAACGCGGCATCAACCGAAACCAGCAATTCCGGGGTCGATGTGCCAAAGCCAACCACGGTCAAACCGACCAGAAGCGGCGGCATCGCCAGACGCTGCGCAATCCCGACACTGCCACGCACCAGCGCCTCGCCCCCGAAAAACAGACCGGCAAGGCCCGCCAGCAACATCAGATATTCCATAACCAAAGCCCCCAAAACGCCAATGATCAATATTGTCACAGCATATAGCGCGCAGATGTGTGTGCGCCCCGGGGCCAGCGCAAGGGCCTACGCAAGTGACCCCGATTACATTTCCGTCCGCAAAGCAAAACGGCCGGGAATTTCCCGGCCGTTAACGCAGATTTCCAGATGGATATCAATCCCAGCGCTTGGTCGCGCGGATGATCGCATCGGTATCGATCTGGTAATATTTATAAAGATCAATGCTGTCGCCGCACTGGCCAAACGCATTGACGCCAAGCGGGGCGACGGCGTGACCGCGGACAGAACCAAGCCACGCCAATGCCGCCGGATGACCATCAATCACGGTAACAAGACGCGCATCCGATGCCAGCGGTTTCAGAAGGTTTTCGATATGGGCCATGCGGCCATCCGATTTGCCTTCAAGGCGCGCCCGTTCCAGATCCTGCCATTCGTTATAAAGCCGGTCGGTCGAGGTGACGGCAAGCAAGCCAATCCCCGGATGATCGGCTTCAAGTTTTTCCCACGCAGCAATCGCTTCGGGGGCCATCGCGCCGCAATAGGCAATCGCCATTTTGCAATTCTCGCCCGGTTCACGCAGCCAGTAACCACCCGATACGATTTCGGATTTGGTGGCATCGGAAAGATCACGTTCCGGCTGTGCCAGCGGTTTGGTCGACAGGCGCAGATAAACCGATCCACCATCGGGATTTTGCAGATGATCAAATGACCAGCCCATGATGGTCGCAAGTTCGTCGCCAAAGCTTGGCTCGAAACTGGTCAGGCCCGGCTGCCCCATGCCGATCATCGGGGTTGAGATCGACTGATGCGCCCCCCCTTCCGGCGCCAGCGTGATGCCGCTTGGTGTTGCGACAACCATGAAACGCGCATCCTGATAACAGGCATAATTCAGCGCATCGAGGCCGCGTGCAATGAACGGATCATAAAGCGTTCCAATCGGGAACAGGCGTTGGCCAAACAGGCTGTGCGACAGGCCAAGGGCGGCCAGGTTCAAAAACAGGTTGTTTTCGGCAATGCCAAGTTCGACATGCTGACCTTCGGGCGATCTGATCCATTTCTGGGCCGAGGGCACCTTGCGTTCACGGAATTCATCGGCAAGATTTTCGCGCGCAAACAACCCGCGCTGGTTCACAAACCCGCCAAGGTTGGTCGATACCGTCACATCGGGCGATGTGGTGACGATCCGGTCCGCCAGATCGCTATCCTTCAGTTTCGCAAGCTCGTTCAGGATTTTGCCAAAAACTTCCTGCGTGCTTGATGTCTCAACCCGCGCATAGGGCATTTCGGGAATATCGATGACGGTTGCCAGCTTCTTGCGCGATTTGCCGTCATTAAACGGTGCTGCATCGATATAGGCACGCACCTTGTCCTCGGCCACGTCAAGACCGGCAGCATAATCCCATTCCTGCCCGTCCTGGACATTGTTCTGTTTTTTGAACGCATCCATCTGCGGCACATTCATAAGGCCCGCATGGTTGTCCTTGTGCCCCTGAAGCGGGGTGGCATAACCCTTGACCGTATAGGCGATAAAGATTGTCGGCTTGTCATTGGGAACGGAATCAAACGCATTCAAAACCGCTTCCATGCAATGCCCGCCCAGATTGGTCATCAGGTCATGCAGGGCATCATCATCATAATCACCAAGCAGACTTGCCAGCGCATTGTCGCCCGGCATATCGCCAAGGATCTGTTTGCGCCATGCCGCCCCCCCCTGGAAGGTCAGGGCGGAATAGACATCATTCGGTGCCTCGTTCAGCCATTTTTTCAATGACCTGCCACCCGGCTTGGCAAAGGCATCATGCAGCTTGCGGCCATATTTGATGGTGATCACGTTCCAGCCAACGGCGCGGAAAAACCGGCCGATCACGCGGAACAGATGCGCATCAATCATACCGTCAAGGCTTTGACGGTTGTAATCGATCACCCACCAGACATTGCGAATATCATGCTTCCAGGTATCAAGAAGCGCCTCATAGATATTGCCTTCATCAAGCTCCGCATCACCGACAAGGGCAACCATGCGACCGGGCTGCTCGCCACGCGGCAGCATATCCTTGTAACGCAGGTAATCCTGCGTAAGCGCCGCAAAATTGGTCACCGCCGCGCCAAGCCCGACCGACCCGGTCGAAAAATCGACAACATCGCCATCCTTGGTCCGCGACGGATAGGATTGCGCACCGCCAAAGCCGCGGAAGTTTTCAAGCTTTTCCCTGGTCTGGCGACCAAACAGATAATTGATCGCATGGAAAACCGGCGATGCGTGCGGTTTGACCGCAACCCGGTCCTGCGGGCGCAGGACATTGAAATAAAGCGCCGTCATCAATGTGGTCATCGATGCACAGCTTGCCTGATGGCCGCCGACCTTGATGCCATCGCGCTTCGGGCGGATATGGTTGGCATTATGAATGGTCCAGCTTGATAGCCAGCGCACCTTTTTCTCAATCTGGCCCAGCATCTCAAGATCCTTGGCCGCCACGCGCCCGGTCGAGGTTGCTTCGATCATTTCGCCAATTTCAGGTGTGCTGTTTTGTGCTGACATCTTTATCTCGCCTCTCGCTGGCGTTTCGGCCCGGTTGCACCGGTATTGCCGCACGCCTTATTTCGGTATGGATTTGCGTATTTTTGCTGCTACGAAGCGCCAATCAAGCGAAAGCAACAAAAATCGCAGGATTGACGAAACTTTCAAAAAACCCTCGTTCAGCCCACGCAAGTTTTTTGAAATTCGTCGAATGTGGCACACAGGCCCGGAAAGGGTTTTTGGCTGTTTGCAGCCCCGATTCGGGATGCCTTGGAGCCTTTTCCGTTTAGATTGAACCGTTTTGCCGGAGGCATTCTTCTGTCCTGCAAGGAAAGGATCGCAGAGCGTAGCGGGGCTACGGTCAAGATCCTTGACGCTGCGGGGCAGAAGAATGTCCCGGCCCGAAGGGTTCGGGTTTGGCGACGTTTCGCTACGTTACACCGCTTGAACGATGCCCCGCATCGCCCTTGCGCGCTGTGCCTTGCAAAACCTTTCGCCAAACGCGAACAAAATCGCTTCAATCTAAACGGAAAAGGCTCTAACCCCGCCAAGGCGGTTGGCGCATGGCGTGGAACGGCACCCACGCCATGCGCAACCTTATACGGACCGCAAATCGTTCGGGGGGTGCGGTCCGCCTCCCTTGTTCGGGAAATGCCTGAAAATGCCGGGCTATTATTCGGCGGCAATCGCCATCTGATCCCCATCAAGCGCCTGTTCAAGATCGGCAAGAATATCGTCGATGCTTTCAAGACCCGCCGACAGACGGATCAGGCCATCGGTGATCTGATACTCGGCGCGTTCTTCGGGCGTATAGGTCGAATGGGTCATCGATGCCGGGTGCTGGATCAGGGTTTCGGCATCGCCAAGGCTGACCGCGCGCGTGATCATGTTAAGACCGTTCATCAGCTTGCGGCCCTCTTCGATCCCGCCTTTAAGTTCAAACGCGATCATGCCGCCAAAGCGGGCCATCTGCTTTTTCGCCAGTTCATATTGCGCAAAGCTTTCAAGACCGGGATAGAAAACCTTTTCGACCTTCGGATGGTTTTCAAGGAAGGCCGCGATTTTTTCCGCATTATCGCAATGGCGTTCCATACGAAGTTCAAGCGTCTTGAGCCCCCGCATCACCAGATTGGCATCCTGCGGCGACAGGACCGCACCGGTCATGTCTTTCAGGCCGACAAGACGGACCTGTTCAAGGTCTTCCGCACGGCCAATCACCGCACCGGCCATCAGATCCCCATGACCGCCCAGATATTTGGTCGCCGAATGCACGACAATATCGGCACCCAGTTCAATCGGGCGCTGCAGATACGGCGTGCAATAGGTGTTATCCACCACGACCTTCGCACCATGCTTATGCGCGATGTCGGAAATGGCTTCGATATCGACCAGACGCATGTTCGGGTTGGCCGGGGTTTCGAAATAAACGATCTTGGTTTTGTCCGAGATCGCCTTTTCAAGTTCCTTCGGATCGGTCAGGTCAACATGGGTATGCTTGATCCCGAATTTTTCCAGCCCGTGACGGAAATAGGCGAATGTGCAGCCATAAAGCGTGCGATCCACAATGATCTCGTCACCCGGCGCAATGAATGTCCAGAAGACCGACGTAATCGCCCCCATGCCCGATGCGGTTGCAAGGGCGGCTTCACCACCCTCAAGCACCGCCAGACGGCTTTCAAGAAGGGCCAGCGTCGGGTTGGCAATACGCGAATAGATAAAGCCCTGCTCTTCACCGGCAAACATCCGCCCGCCCTGCTCTGCGGTTTCAAATGCAAAGGTGGAGCTCATGTAAACCGGCGGGTTCAGCGCGCCATTATGGCTTTGCGGATCATAACCATGATGGATGGCGCGGGTGGCAAAACCGGATTTGGTGTGACGCGGATCAGACATGAAAGGCTCCCGTTATCTAAAGTGTTCTGCCGTCATCTCCGCAAGGCCCATGCCAGAATTGAAAACCCCTGTATTTCAATTACTTAGCGCCACAGCCCTTAGATCAGCTGTAAACTTAAGTTTACAAACACCTTCACCAACCGCGACATTCCACCAAAACCACTGGAAAACAGCCCCTTACGACTGTATAGTTTTCGTTACAGTGTAAACATTTCGGTACAGCCATGCGTTTTGAAATCACCGGGGAAAACAGGGTCGGCATCACGCGGGACGTCGTCAATGTGCTGGCGGATTTCAAACTCGATATCCGCGCCTTTGAGGTCACGACCCACCATATCTTTGCCGATATCCCGGCAATCCGGCCGGAACGTTTTCCGTTGCTGGCTCATCGTTTGATGCAGCTACCCGGCATTGAGGACGTCAAACCGATTGACCGTCTGCCAACCGAACGCCGGCGCGCCCAATTGCACGCAACCCTTGCCGCCCTTGGCGATCCGGTGATCGCGGTGGATGCCAACGGCCTGATCGCACAGGCCAATCCCGCCGCCCAGAACATCGCAGGCTCCCCCGATGCCCCGCTGCGTGATCGGCCCCTGGCCGATTTCCTGACCGACCCGGATATTGATGACCTGCGCCAAAGCCATTTCCGCCTGCCGGAACGCGAAGTCACACTGGGCGGGCAAACCTATCTGCTACAGGTCGAACCGATCGGCCATGTCGATGACGGCACCGATGCCGCCGATGATGAACCGTGGGGCGGGGTCATGGTGTTTCACCGCGCCGCACGCCTTGGCCGCGTCATGACCGCCCTTCAGGACCGCAGCCACACCGGATTTGACGACATCATCGGCCAAAGCAAGGTACTGGCACGGGTAAAGGCACAGGCAAAACGCCTGGCATCGGTCGACGCCCCGCTTCTGATCCTGGGCGAAACCGGCACGGGGAAGGAACTTTTTGCCCGCGCCTGCCACCGTGCGAGCAACCGCGCCGATCAGCCGTTTCTCGCACTTAACTGTGCCGCCATGCCCGAAGGACTGGCCGAAAGCGAACTGTTTGGCTATGCCGCCGGGGCCTTCACCAGTGCGCGTCGCGGTGGCAAGCCGGGGCTTCTGGAACTGGCCGATGGCGGCACATTGTTTCTCGATGAAATCGGCGAACTGACACCGTATTTACAGGCCAAGCTTCTGCGCGTGTTGCAGGATGGCCGGTTCCGGCGCGTCGGTGGCACGGATGAAATTGCGGTTGATGTCCGCATCATCAGTGCGACCAACCGCGACCTTGAAACCATGTCGCATGACGGCACATTCCGCGAAGACCTTTATTTCCGCCTCAACGTCCTTGGCATCACCCTGCCACCCTTGCGCGACCGGCGCGAAGATATTGCCGAACTGGCGCTTTATTTCGTCACCCGCACCGCCCAGCAAACCGAACGCCCCACACCCCATATCGCAAGGGACGCCCTGTCCTGGCTTGCCAGCCACGATTGGCCCGGCAATGTGCGCGAACTGGAAAACACCCTTTTCCGGGCGGTCGCCCTGCTGGATGGCGATATCCTGACCGCACGCGACCTGACCACCACCGCAAGCAACCCGCCCGCCACGGCCACCGATGAAACCGCAACATCCCGCGATCCCGCAACCACTGCCCTCGCAACCGACCCGATCAATGCCGCCATCGCCCAAGGAAGCCTTGCCGAGGGGATGGACATGCTCGAACGTGAAATGCTGATGCGCCTTTACCCGGATTATCCAAGCTCGCGGAAGCTTGCCGAACGGCTTGGAATCTCGCACACTGCGATTGCCCGCAAGCTTCGCAAATATGGCATTTCCGGTTGATCTTGCCTCCCATGTTGCATTGCGGCATGATCCACCTAACTTAACAAGAGGAACAACTCCTCACCCACAGGGAGAAACATCATGCTGACAGGCAAATGCGCACTTGTTACCGGATCCACCAGCGGCATCGGTCTTGCGATGGCCAAGGCCCTTGCAGGGGCCGGGGCGGATGTCATGCTCAACGGCTTTGGCGACAAGGACGAAATCGAGGCCACCCGCAAATCGCTTGAAACCGAGTTTGGCGTGACCGCGCATTACAACGGCGCGGACCTCTCCAAACCCGACCAGATCGAAGCGATGATGAAAGATGCCGCCGCAAAATTCGGTGGCGGTGCCGATATCCTGATCAACAATGCCGGCATCCAATACACCGCCCTGATCGAAGATTTCCCGCCGGAAAAATGGGATGCGATCATCGCGATCAACCTGACCTCGGCCTTTCACACGACGCGCTTTGCCCTGCCGAACATGAAAAAGAAAAACTGGGGCCGGATCATCAATACCGCCTCCGCGCACGGTCTGGTCGCATCGGTCCAGAAGGCCGCCTATGTCGCGGCCAAGCACGGCATCATGGGCCTGACCAAGGTCACAGCCCTTGAAACCGCCGAAAGCGGCATCACCGCCAATTCAATCTGTCCGGGCTGGGTCCGCACCGAACTGGTCGAACGCCAGATCGAAGCCAAGGCCAAGGAAGGCGGCATTTCCGTCGAGCAGGCCGCAACCAATCTGGTCTCGGACAAACACCCGTCCAAACAGTTCGTCACCCCCGAACAGATCGGCCAGACCGCCCTGTTCCTGTGCTCGGACGCCGCATCACAGATGACCGGTACGCATATGTCGGTTGATGGTGGCTGGACGGCGCAGTAAGCCACCCTTCAACCTGCCCAAAGCGACGTAAAACAAAAAGGTGCAGGTCAAATGCCTGCACCTTTTCTTTTCGAATAACTAAAACCTTATTTGGCAACGGCACGATCATTCATAGGCCGAGACCACAGCCGAAATCACCTTTTTCAGGTCGCTCGAACCCGGCAGGACATCTGTGCCAAGCAACGAGGCAAAGCTTTTGCAGGTGGTTACACTTGCCCCTTCCGCAGCCGCCTCCACAAACGCATTTGATCCCGCCATTTCAGAAACAAGGAACCGATTGATCCGGTTACTTTTCTCGATTGTCAGGGCGTAGTTCGCAGGCCCGCTGCTCGCGTAATTGCGATTGTCCACCCAGTTGTGGAAGGCCAGATTACGATCCGGGACATAACTTGAATGTGTCGCCATAACCTTGCCATCAACCAGATATTGAACAGCGTCTTCGCGCCATTCGATGGTGTAATCATGCCAGTCATAGATGCTTGCGACTTCTGGCTCCAGAGCCGTGACGCAGAACCCCGCCGCATCTGAATCCCCACCCTTGACCGTCATCATCCAGACGGTGTTGTCAAATTCCGGATCGCTGCTGGCGTCGGGGTTTTTCAAGGTGGTGATTTCCATGAACCAGGCAAATTGCATGACAAGCGGGTTCATGGTGGTGTTCCAATAACCCCAGCCGCGGCTGCCGCCATCAGTGCCGGTGACCTTGATGCGCATGTCAAGGCGGCTTGCTGTCTGTTCATTGGCGACATAGGGGTTATTGAACCCGACATCGCGATACCATTTCCAATCCGCTTCCTTATCGGCAATCAGGGCAAGATAGTTATGGGCAATGTCGGCTGTTGTCGTTGTATTCCAGCCATCCTTCGCGTAGGGGGCCGGATAAGCGGTGCTGGAACCCTCCCGATATGGATAGGGCATATGGCAATATTTCGTGATTCCCGCATGCAATTCCGTCGGCGACACAAAGGAAATCGACTGCAGCAATGGGTTTACCGGATCCAGCAACCGATCATAGGGCTGCTTTGCAGGATGCCCCGGCCCCTGACGCACACATGAATTGTTATACATTTCCGCATTGATATAGGGCGCATTCTGCCCGGCTGGTGGGGCATAAATAGGTGCGGTCAACTTGACACAGGGCGCGTCCGCCGTGCAGCCATCTACCGGGGCGTTGACATCAACATGGTTAAACGCATGAACGCCCACCGCGTCCTCCCGCCAGAACCACGTATTGAATTTTTCATTGAGCGGCGATGTCGTGGGATAACTGTAATCATCAACGTAAACTTGCTGCCAAGTCTGACAGCCCGAAAGAAATCCAAGGGCCAATAATACCCCGGCAACACTTATCTTCGCACAACTTCCCATTAAAACATCCCCCAAGACCGATTTTGGTGAAGCAAACCATCACCTTGATCGCGCCAGAGTTGCATCTTTTAAATATTAGGTAAATGTATTTATTCTCGCAAAACGCGAAACAACAATGCCCTAGCTTAAATACCGCCCCAAATGCTCCACCAGCATCCGTATCTTGGGGCTAAGGTGCCGGTTGGTCGGGTAAAGCGCCCAGATGCCTTCATCCGTCGGCTGGAATTTCGACAGGACCGGGATCAGATCACCGCTGGCGATCCACGGATCGACGTAATAATCCGGCAACTGGACAATGCCGATGCCCTTTAGCGCGGCATCCAAAAGCGCCTGCCCGCTATTGGCGTGGATCGAGCCATGAATGCGGATGGTGCGTTCCCGGCCATCTTCTTCAAACCGCCAGTAATCCAGCGTCCCGACAAGGCAGTTATGGCGCGCAAGCTCCGAAAGAGAATGCGGCTCGCCACGTTTGGAAAGATAGGCTGGCGACGCACAGGCATAAAGGCGTCGGGTTGAAAGCTGCTGGCTCATCAGACTGCCGGTCGTGCCATCAAGCCGCCCAAGCCGGATCGCCATGTCATAACCTTCCAGCACCAGATCAAGTTTCTGGTTGGTAAAGCGGCACTGGACTTCAAGCTCCGGATAGCGCGCGACGAAATCATTGACCAGCGGCGCAATCACGGTTTCGCCGTAGGTTGTCGGCGCGGTCAGTTTAAGCTTGCCGCGCGGCACCTGTGTCAGGGTACCGATTGCGCGTTCCGCATCCTGCAAGCCATCCAGCAACTGTCGGCAATGCTGGTAATAAACCTGCCCGGCTTCGGTCGCGCTGACCTTGCGCGTGGTGCGGTAAAACAACTGCACGCCAAGCTTTTCTTCCAACGCGGTGATCTGGCGGCTGACCTGGGCCACGGAAATGCCAAGCTGCTTGGCCGCCGCCGTAAAGCTTTTGCGTTCCGTCACGGCAACGAATTCGCTGATCCCGTCCCACGCATTCATTATTACACCACCGTAAAAGTCATTTACCGAAATACCGGATTATCAGATCAGGGGAAATAAATACACTGTTGGCAGTAAATCATTCAAGCCGGAGGAGCGACATGAGCGCCCAAACCATTACCTGCAAAGCCGCCATTGCCTGGGAAGCGGGCAAGCCGCTATCGATTGAAGAAGTTCAGGTCGCCCCGCCCAAGGCCGGCGAAGTCCGTGTGCGCATCGTTGCCACCGGCGTTTGCCATACCGATGCCTTTACCCTGTCGGGCGACGATCCCGAGGGCATTTTCCCCGCCATCCTTGGCCATGAAGGCGGCGGGATTGTTGAATCAATCGGCGAAGGTGTCACCAGCGTTGCGGTCGGCGATCATGTGATCCCGCTTTACACCCCGGAATGCGGCGAATGCAAATTCTGCAAATCGGGCAAAACCAACCTGTGCCAGAAAATCCGCGCCACCCAGGGCAAGGGACTTATGCCCGATGGCACCACGCGCTTCTCGCAGAATGGCAAGCCGATCTATCACTATATGGGCTGCTCGACCTTCTCGGAATATACGGTTCTGCCGGAAATCTCGATTGCCAAGGTCAACAAAACCGCCCCGCTTGAAGAAGTCTGCCTGCTGGGTTGCGGTGTCACCACCGGCATGGGGGCCGCCACCAACGCGGCCAAGGTCAAACCGGGCGATAGCGTTGCGATTTTCGGTCTCGGCGGCATCGGCCTTTCGGCCATCATCGGCTGCAAAATGGCGGGTGCCAGCCGCATCATCGCCATTGATATCAACGAAAAGAAATTCGAACTCGCCAAACAGCTTGGCGCGACCGACACCATCAACCCGCAAAAATTCGACAAACCGATCCAGGACGTCATCGTTGAGATGACCGATGGCGGCGTTGAATACAGCTTTGAATGCATCGGCAATGTCAATGTGATGCGTTCCGCCCTTGAATGCTGCCACAAGGGTTGGGGGGAGTCGGTGATCATCGGTGTCGCCGGTGCCGGTCAGGAAATTTCGACCCGTCCGTTCCAGCTTGTCACCGGTCGCGTCTGGCGCGGCACCGCCTTTGGCGGGGTCAAGGGCCGGTCGCAACTGCCCGATTATGTCGAACGCTACCTCAAGGGCGAATTCAAACTGTCCGATTTCATCACCCACACCATGAAGCTTGAAGACATCAACGAAGCTTTCGACCTGATGCATGAAGGCGAAAGCATCCGTTCGGTCATTCATTACTAAGACTATCTGGCTTCATACGAAAATCCCGTCTTGCCGGTAAAATTCCGGCAAGGCGGGCGAACGGGAGAATAAAATGGGCATTGAAAATTCGTCCAGCAACAAGGTGTTTGGCGGTTGGCACAAACAATATACCCATCGGTCCGATGTGCTGGGCTGTGATATGCGGTTTGCCATCTTCCTGCCGCGTCAGGCGGGCAAGGGCAACCGTGTGCCGGTGATGTACTGGCTATCGGGACTGACCTGCACGGATGAAAACTTCATGCAGAAGGCCGGCGCGTTTCGCATCGCAAGCGAACTTGGCATTGCCATCGTCGCCCCCGACACCAGCCCGCGCGGCGACCATGTGCCCGATGACGAAGAAGAAGCCTATGATTTCGGCAAGGGGGCCGGTTTTTACGTCAACGCGACGCAGGAACCGTGGGCACGCAATTACCGCATGTATGATTACGTGACCAAAGAACTTCCGGCCCTTGTCCGCGATCATTTCCCGATTTCCGATGATGCGGTGATTTCCGGCCATTCGATGGGCGGGCACGGTGCGCTGATGATTGCGCTTAAAAATCCGGGCATGTTCAAATCCGTGACGGCCTTTTCCCCGATTTCAAACCCGATCAATTGCCCGTGGGGCCAGAAGGCGCTTGGCAATTATCTCGGTGATGACAAATCCGTCTGGAAACAGTGGGACAGCTCGGAACTGATGAAGGCCGCCACCGCCAGGGATATGCAAACCCCCGCCCTTGTCGATCAGGGCGATGCCGATGGCTTCCTTGCCGAACAGCTTAAACCCGATACGCTTTTTGCCGCGGCAAGCCACGCCGGTTATCCGCTGAACCTGCGCATGCAGGAAGGCTACGACCACAGCTATTACTTCATCGCGAGCTTTATCGAAGACCATCTGCGTTTCCACGCATGGCATCTTGGTATCGCCTGAGATCAGCTAACCGCATCAGAACCCGCACCCAAGCGGTTTTCACCCGGCACGCGCCTCGTCCCTGTAGGCGTGCCGGGTCTTTTTTTGAAGATACGGGATTGGATCAATCCGGGTCAAAGCTGCGCGCATCAATGGCATCGGCCACGTCATCCGCCGTTTTAAGCGTGCGAATGATCAACGGCACCACAAGCGCCAGCACCGATTTATCAAGCCCGCGCGCGCGTTGCGCATCGCGGATTTCATGACCGATTTGCGCAATCACCGGGATAAAGCGCAGCACCATCGAAAAGGCCAGACTGACCTTTTCCGGGTTAACCCCAAACCGCGCCAGCGGCTTCATCGCTCGCTCCAGCGCGGCCAGCATGTCGGATGTTCTGGTCGTCAGGGTCACAAGCCCGGCGAAGCTAACAATCGCGGCCAGCCGGAAAATCACCACAAGCCCCGCCTGCCAGTCATTGAGCCAAAGCTGCACGGCAAAGAACAGCGCCAGCAGCCACAATATCGGCCTGATCTGCGCCCAAAGGATGCGGGGGCCAAAACCCGAAGCCGGATACAGGATAAAAACCGTCACCAGCAGCACCGCCAGAACCGGCCAGTCAGGGATCAGAAAAACACCGGTCCCCAGCAGCACAAGGGCCAGCACCTTTAACCCGGCTGCCGCCCGGTGCAGGGCGGAATTGCCATCGATGTAAAGTCCGGCAATCACGCCATCATCTCCCGATAGCGGGGAATGGCGATCGCCGGGACATCGTCACAGGCGATGCGGCCATTTTCAAACACCAGCACCCGGTCATAACCGGCAATCAGATCAAGATCATGGGAAACGGTGATGACGGTCTGATCCAGCTCGGCAATCGCGCGTTCAACCCGGTTGCGATTGCGCAGGTCAAGCAAGGTGGTCGGCTCATCAAAGATGACGTAACGCGGCGCCATCACCAGCACACCGGAAATCGCCAGAAGCTGTTTCTGGCCCCCGCTTAACAAATGACTGGGATGATTGCGAAATTCCGACAGGCCATATCGCGCAAGAACCTCGTCAATACGACGGTCAATCTCGTCCTTTGGCAGCTTAAGCGCCTTCAGGCCAAAGGCGATGTCTTCCTCGACCACCGGATAGACGATCTGGTTATCCGGGTTCTGAAAAACAAAACCGACATGACGGCGCAGTTTGCGCCCGTCCTTGGCGGCATCGAAATCATCGACACGCACAGTCCCCGACGATGCCACCTGAAGCCCGTTCAGAAGCCGGACAAACGTGCTTTTGCCCGATCCGTTGGCCCCGACGATCCCGATCCGCTTTTCGGAAAGTGACAGTGAAATATCGTCAAGCACGCGACGCTGATCAAATTCCACGGTGACATTTTCAAGCGTGATCATCGGCACCCGGCGCAAAATTTCAGACAGGGAACAACAGCAAAAGGCGCGATCTGATGACCGCGCCTCATCAAAACCTAGCGTGCCCTGGAAATCAAGGGATAGGCACGGCGCACGGCAAGGCAGGCCGCCGTCGCAATCGCAACCTTGATCACATCGCCAATCAGGAACGGTGCGGCCCCGACGGTCGCCTGCCAGTAACTGACATCAACAACGATGCTGACCCAAAGATTGCCAATCGCATACAGAACAACAATCCCGCCAACCGCAATCGACAATGCCGCGTTAAAGATATGCAGGCTGTCCCAGAATTTTTCAATCAGCAGGCCGATCACAAAGGCCGAAATCACCCAGCCAACGATAAAGCCGCCCGTCGCCCCCAGAAAAACGCCAAAACCACCGCGACCACCCGACAAAAGCGGCAGGCCAAGCGCAACCAGCACAACAAACAGCAGGATCGAAAGCCCGCCACGACGCGCCCCCAAAATCGCCCCGGCCAGCATCGGCCCCAATGATTGCGCGGTCACCGGCACGCCGGTAATCGGCAGGGTGATGGGTGGAAACAGCCCAAACACAGCGGTCACAGCCGCGAATAGCGCGATATAGACGATATCTTTGGTGTTCATGATTTTACGATCCTTCCTTCCCGTTCTCCCCGGCGAAGGGATAGCGCCAAAACCGCAGACCGCCAAGCAAAATGACGCTTCATTCCCATCAGGACAGGATCAGCATCGCCTGATAGGTTTTCGGTTTCAGAAACTTGTCGCGGATTAATCGCTGCTTTGTTCGGCAAAGGATTTAAGCCGCATCAGCGCAGAATCCCAGCGCCCCGCAACATGGTCAAGCCACGCACGTGCAAGGGCCAACCGATCCGGGCAAAAAGCATATCGGCTTTCGCGGCCGATCCGATGACTTTCAACCAGCCCCGCCATCTCAAGCACGCGCAAATGTTTCGTCACCGCCTGCCGGGTCATGTCCGCATCATTGGAAAGCGATGCGATTGACCGTGCCTGCCCATCCGATAGCCGATCAAAAATCGCCAGTCGGGTCGGATCGCCCAAAGCGGCAAAGATTTCGGCAAAACCCGGATCACCACCAGATCCCGGCATGTGATTTTCAGTTTTCGACATATTTCCTGATATTTTCCAACTGGAACGCCCAGCCATTTGTGTTGGCCTGCAAGGCAGCCGAAAGACGATGTGCAGGCAGTTTGTCAAAGCCGGTTTCACGCACGGTCACCCGTGTCACACCCGCCTTTTCTTCCAGCCAGAATTCGACAAGTGTTTCCGGCTCCCTGCTGTAATCCACATCCGGCTCAATCGCATAGGGATGCCACGTATAGGCAAAATAGGCTGGTTCCTCCATCGCCTTGATGGTCGATTGCCATTTCACATGCGTGAAACCTTCAATCGTGATCTGGCCATTTGAAACCTGCCCGACGACAAAGGCATCTTTGATATTCACACCAAACCATGTTCCGAATTGCCTGTGATCCGTCAAGGCCGTCCAGACACGCTGGCGCGGTGCGTTGATCTCGATTTTCTTTTCAATGCTATTGGTCATTAAGCAACCTCCCGGTTGCATTTAATATGGCACCCAGCATCTTGATATGCAACTAAAAAGTTGCGCAATAATTTCTACCCTAAAGCAACAACTTAATGCATCCTCTTGGCCATAGTTTTACAACTTTCCCTAGGGGAGCTCATCAAATGAATACAAAGGAAATTGTTGATACTGTCAGAACTGCGATAGATAAGTCCCTCCGTGACAGTATTAAGTTTCAAGGTATTGCAAAATCTATCGAAGAGAACCCAAAAATCAAACCAGAGTATCTAATATCAGTCAATCTTGCTCACGAGTTTTCAAAACACACTGCAAGCGGAGAACGCATTGTTGAATTAGAGCCTCTAGCACGGGACCTTAAGAAAACACCAAAAATTTATGCCATTTGCGATATACACAACAGAAGAAGCAAAACACGAACCACTCCAAAAAGAATTAAAACAGCCGCTTCATCAATTAACCAAATAAAATTTGGCTCAATTAATTCCCAAAGATTTGATTTATCAATTATTGACACCACTTCAAAAGATAGAATTCTAATAATAGAAGCAAAAAAATCATTATCCAGTTTTTCATCAATAAAATTAGACATAGATAAACTATTGAAAATTGTAGAGGCGTACGATATTAGCGGAGCCTTCCGGTATGAGACGATATATTTCTGCTGCGCCTTCTACAGCCTTGAAGAAAAAATCAGCAAAGATCGATTTGAGGCAAAAAACCGGAAAAACATTCAAAGAATTGTGGAATATTTCAAAGATAAATCAAATACTTATTCTTGGTTGTTTCACCGCTGCGGGATGGTAAGAGGCAGCTACCAAGGCCGCGATACAGCTGGCGAACGTATCCATTACGAAGACGACCAGTATGAAGACGTATTTCTCACTCACAATTATCATTACCAGCCCGGGATGTTAATCTTCGGCAACAAACCCGATATAAAACGATCAAACTTACAAATGTGATAAGAATAAAGCAGGCCCGCTTGCTGATCCCGTTATCCTTGGGTCAGTGCAACTGGCAAAGCCCGCGCAGCTTGTGCCCTGTATCCCCATATCAGGACACGGCGGATTGATGCTCCCCCCTGTCTCTATGATGAAATTCTTGACGTCTTCAAGGTCATCCATGACCTTGAGATTGGTAAACAGGAACGGACGGGTAACCACGCACTTTTTAGCATCGGGGTCCATCACCCCCAGATTGGCGTCGACAAGCAGTGCGAGATCGGTTTTGCTGATCACCAACAAATCGGACCTCATGCCACCACCAGCCTCGCCAAACAGGCCACCACGGCCCACGGCCCCCTCCAATCACTCCCGGCATGTCGATATTTCCGGCAACCGATGAAGCCCGGATACACCTCGGGCGTCTGCCATCCTCGCCAACAAACCACCTCGGGCTCACGGCCCGCTCCGGTCACTTTCGGCAATGTCGGTACTTTCCGCTAACCGCCGAGGTCCGGACAAACTTCGGGTTCTTGGCCCCCACCTGTCCACCATCGGCGGGTCACAGATCACCGCTGCCGGCTGCTGCCATTACTGCCGCTCCCGGCAAATTCAACACTCCCTCTCCAACAAGACGCACCTCTCCCGTCATGACAAATGACCGGGTTAGTCCCCTTAATCCTCTGCCTTAGTCCTCGGGCAGAATGCCGCCATAATGGCCCCGCCATCCGCCGCCCCGTATCCTGCGGAGTACCCCGCCACCCTGCCTTAATCTTTGCCGCTGCATCCTGATCACCTCTTTAATCCGCCCCCAAACGCAAAAACCCGCGAGGCTCAAGGC
>NZ_JFJY01000008.1 GCF_002115785.1 Thalassospira sp. MCCC 1A03138
AACCGAGGAAATTGCCGGTCAGATTTCCGGCATCCAGAAGGCGACCGGGGAATCCGTTACCGCCATCGAGGATATCGGTCGCATCATCGAAAACATCAACGAGATTGCCACCACCATTTCGGCTGCAGTCGAAGAACAGGGTGCGGCAACCGACGAGATCACGCGTAACGTCCGCAGTGCGGCTGATCGCACCCGCACCGTTTCGTCCTCGATCAATGATGTGGCAAGTGAAACCGGCAAAACCGGCGAACTTTCCGGTCAGGTTCTGGCAACCGCACAGACCGCATCCGAAAAGGTCGAAAATCTGCGCTCACGGATCAACGGCATCCTCGAAGACCTCCGTCAGCAGGCGCGTGATCGCGCCTCCTGATCAACAGGACTGCTTCTTGTGCAAAGGCCCGCCATATGGCGGGCCTTTTTTATTTGGCATAACAACCACAAGCTTTTGTACAAAAAGACTTATCCAGATGGACAAGGCTGGCAAATTAGCAGAACATTTAGGTTATTCCACACAGATGCCTGTGCTATAGAATTTCCCAACATAATAAGAATAACAGCTTCCGCCTTCAATTATCCGCATCCTTATCGTTCCTAACCGATATCGCGGATATCCCCGAATGCGGAAACCACAGGAAGGTTCCATCCAGGAAAATCAAACAGACGCGCGTTACCGGTATGACAGAAGCCGGTGCGCTGGTTATGCGCAATCGGGGTTAAGTGAGTAATGGGAAAGACTATCAAATCTGACAATCGCCAGAAGCTGGTCAGGAAGACCGCAAAGGGCTTCGGCGTTCAGGGGAAACTGGCAGCAGCATTTGCACTTGTCGGTCTGATGGCCGTCGTCGCGGCCACCGTTGCCGTGATATCATTTGGCAAATTCGGCACAGAACTTGCCAGCATCACGCATTCAAAGCTGCCGCCGATGTTTGCGGCACAACAGCTGGCGACCGACAGCGCAAAGATCGTGGCCATCGCGCCGCGTATTATAGCATCGAAAACCCCCGACGAAGAACAGATCGTCAAAGCTGAACTTGATACGCTGCTTGCCGGGCTTGATGACAATGTCGGGCAATTGCGCGAAACAAATCTTCAGCCAGAAATTCTCGATGGTATTGATACCAACAGTGCCAATCTGCGCGACGCCCTGGAAAATCTGCATTCAATGACCTTGAACCGGTTTGCCATCGCAGACGAGATCGCCGAGAAACTCAACAAGTTTCAGCAGCTAAGCGGGCGTTACAGCAGCATGATCACCCCGCTCCTGTCTTTCACCCAGACAACCATTGCCGGGATCAATGCCTCCGTCGAAGATCTGCGCAAATCAGGCGATCCCCTGCCCTACGAAGATCAGGTCCGCACGACCAAACTTCTTTATGACCTGAACGATGCCGTTGCCTCACGCAGCCCGGTTCTCGAACTCAGCCGGATGGGTGCTGATATCGTCAATACGATCCTGACATCAAGCTCGCTTGACGACCCGACCCGGCTTTCGGTCATCAGCGTGCAGGTCCGAGGCAACTTTAACTCGCTGCAGAAGCTGATCGAAGGGCTTGAGAACGAAAAACTCAAAAAGTTCTACACCAACATCGTCAATGACATGCTTGAACTCTCTATTGGCGATGGCAGTCTTCCTGACTTGCGGATCAAGTATCTTGAAACCGCCGCCGCCCAGCAGCAGATTGTCGATCAAAGCACCCAGTACGCCGCCGACATGGAAAGCAGCGTCAAGGCACTGGTCGAAAGCCTGCAATCGGATGTCGACGCGGCTGCCGGATCGGCCCAGACCCTGAACACGCAAAGCTCGCAGATCATGTATGCTGTTGCAGGTGCAGCCATCGTGATCTCGTTGATCATTTATGTGGTCTATGTCCGTGGCAACCTTCTGCGTCGTCTGGCCGGCCTTCAGACCACCATGGTCACATTGGCTGATGGCAACCTTGATATTGCAGTCCCAGTCAAGGGCAATGACGAAATCACCGCCATGGGTCGTGCCGTCGAAGTCTTCAAAGACAACGCCGTCAAGGTTCGTGAACTTCAGGCCGAAGAAGAACGCCTGAACCGTGAACGCAACGAAGCCCTTCGTGACGAGCTGCTTGGCCTTGCCGATACCCTGCAAAACGAAGTCGAAAGTGCGGTCGGTGAAATTGCTGCCCTCGCCGAACAGCTTCAGGGCGTGTCGGGTCAAATGAGCCAGAGTGCCGAACTGGTTTCCGGCCAGACCGAAGATGTCGCATCCTCGGCTCAGGAAGCCACCGGCAACGTTGAAACCGTTGCCGCCGCCACAGAACAGCTTTCGGCCTCGAATGCGGAAATCAACCGTCAGATGGCGGAATCGACCCGCATTTCCAGCAATGCCGCGGACCGCGCGCAGGAAACCAACCAGTTGGTGGTCAGCCTGTCGCAATCGGCAAACCGCATCGGCGAGGTCATCGCACTGATCACCGACATCGCCGAACAGACCAACCTTCTGGCCCTTAACGCCACCATCGAAGCGGCCCGTGCCGGCGATGCGGGCAAGGGCTTTGCGGTTGTCGCGGCCGAGGTCAAAAACCTCGCCAACCAGACCGAAAAGGCGACCGAAGAAATCGCCGGCCAGATTTCCGGCATCCAGAAGGCAACCGGCGAATCCGTTACCGCCATCGAGGATATCGGTCGCATCATCGAAAACATCAACGAGATTGCCACCACCATTTCGGCCGCGGTCGAAGAACAGGGTGCGGCAACCGACGAGATCACGCGTAACGTCCGCAGTGCGGCTGATCGCACCCGCACCGTTTCCGCCTCGATCAATGATGTGGCAAGTGAAACCGGCAAAACCGGCCAACTGTCGGGCGAAGTTCTGACCACCGCACAGGATGCCTCGCACAAGGTCGAAGCCTTGCGTGCCCGCATCAACGGCATCCTCGAAGACCTTCGCCAGCAGGCCCGCGACCGTGCTGCCTGATCTGCCAAACATCTCATTGCGCAAAGGCCCGCCATCCGGCGGGCCTTTTGTTTTTCCCGCCACATCAGATGCAAACGGGCAAGAATGACCCAACCCTTTTCCACGCATGGCCTCTAACATCAACATGTCTTTTTCCAGTATGCCCGGAGCAAAGCATGCGATTGAATGTAATATCCTCAACGCTGGTAACTGCGGTTTTTCTGTCTGGCGTCATCTCCACTGCCGCCAGATGCCGCAAAGATGAAACTTCCCGATAAACCGTTTGTAATTCCGCTGCCAATTACAGAACAAACGAAAGCGCAGGTACGACGCATAGAATTAGAATGAGCAGGTAATATTTTCTAAGTTAGACTCAGCTCTAAATAGATAAATTCTTATAATCTCGCGGCTTGGTACTCCGTACCAGTTTGCGGCCTGCAATCATCCCCTTCGAAATTTCTCTCTCAAAGACACCAATTTTGTTCAAGATACTCAATAAGTATTCCGGTAAGCACTTGAACTTTTCTTACAGGATGCTGGCTAGGTGGCCGGACAACATATACTGCTGCAGGTGGTGGGGGGTAATTTGCCATGACCGGAACCAGTGCTCCGGATTTCAAATATTCACAGACTAAACTCTCGGGAAGGTAAGCAACACCCAGCCCGGCTAATGCCGCAGCGGTGAGTGCGATACCGTTGTCAGATTTGAATCGCCCTTGTGGCTGGACAGTGATGATCTTGCCGCAATCCATAAATTTCCAGGACTCTGTCCCCTGCATAAGGGCCTGATGTTCCATGAGTGCTTCGGGGCTTTCCGGAGCACCATGAGCCTCGATGTAAGACGGGCTCGCAACAAGTTTCAAATAAACGGGGCTGATGCGCCTGGCGAGCAGGTTGGAATTTGGAAGGTACCCCACCCGGACCGCGCAATCAAAACCTTCGGCAATAAGGTCAACAAAGCGGTCACTATAGGAAGCGTGGAGCTGAAGCTGTGGGTAACGCTGTGCCATGTTCGCAAGCACAGGGGCAAAGTGTGTCGGCCCCAAGGAGAGTGGTAACGCAATTCGAAGGCGACCGCAGAGATCACCCGTTGGCATAATCCTGTCCCTTGCCAGTTCGATTTCTGCACTGATTCTTGCGGCGTGTTCTCGAAATGTAATGCCAGCTTCGGTGAGTGCGGCACCGCGTGTTGTTCGCGCAAGAAGCTGGACGCCAAGTGCTGCTTCAAGACGAAAGAGGCGCCGACTGACGATTGATTTGGATACACCGAACCGCCGTGCGGCGGAAGAAACGCCCCCCGCATCGGCAACTCCGACAAATGTTTCCAAGTCTTCTATATTCAATTTGGCACTCTCTATTTCACCACCGCCAACGGGTGTTTGTTTACCGCATACGAAACTGAGCGCGCCAACCTCACTGAGTTACAGCGGATGGCGGTTGTGATCTCAGAAAAAGACATTTTAAAATGAGCGTGAAAGCATGGTTAGATGTCCCTCTCAAACAACTGAATATGCGCATGAAGACAATTCACCAGAATGGTCTGTATTTCAGCATTGTGGCGAAGTACCGGAGGAGACGCGACACTTCAGATGCCATGCAGAAATAGAACAAAAACTCTGACGTTTATTGTTATGACATTGGGGCATACCCCAAATCATTGTCCAATCATGACGATAATCAGACCCTATAAAGCCCGGGTTTCAGAGCGATATGCTTGTATTCGATAAAGTCTTCGAGGGCGGCAAGACCGTTGAGACGCCCGAGGCCAGACTGCTTGAAACCACCTTCTTCGGTATTGTCATAGACTTTGGCCCAGTCATTGACCCATACGGTTCCTACCTCAAGCGCCTGCGCCACCTTGAAGGATCGGTCCACGTCACGGGTCCAGATGCTTGCGGCAAGACCAAATTCGCTATCATTCGCGAGACGTATTGCTTCTGCCTCGTCGCGAAACCGTTGTATTGTCAATACAGGTCCAAATGTTTCCTCCTGAAGGATCGACAGGCTGTTGTCGGTGACTTCCAGCAATGCAGGCCGGAAAAACGCACCTTTTGAAAGCGGCCCAGCGGAAATAGGACCGCCCCGCACAACAACATGCGCGCCTTCGGCAACGGCATTTTTGACCACCTGATCCACCCTCAACACATTTTCTCGATCAATCAGTGGCCCCATGTCACTCGAAGGATCACTTGCCGGACCAACTTTCACGTCGTTCAGTTGCTGGGCAAGCGTGTCGCGAACCCGATCAAAGATGCCGTCCTGAACAAGCAGGCGCGATCCGGTCATGCAGAATTGGCCGGAAAAGACCGTCAGTGCCTTCTCGATCACGGGTAAGGCAGCGTCGATATCGGCATCCTCGAACAGGATCATCGGCGTCTTGCCGCCAAGCTCCATACCGAAACGTTTCATCCGTTTGGCGCCAACGGCGCCGATGGCGCGGCCAGTGCCAGTGCTGCCAGTGAAACTAATCGCGGGAACATCCGGGCTTTCGACCAGATACGCAGATCCTTCCGGACCACTTTCAAAGAAAAGGTTGATGACGCCATTCGGTAGATCCTCGGCCTCGGCCATGATTTCCGCCATGACACTTGCAGTCTGCGCGATTTGTGCCGGAAGCTTGATCACAGCAGTACATCCAGCTGCGAGTGCTGGCGCCAGAGAGCGAATGGTCAGAACCGCAGGAGAGTTCCAGGGCGCAATAATGCCAGCGACACCCATCGGCTGTTTTAGAATTACAGACAGGCTTCCCGGTTTCGGTGTGACCGCCCGGCCGCTTTCCATCAGCGCTGTTGCCGCCGAATAGCGCAATTTGCTGGGGATCATATCGATTTCGAAAGCAGCTTCACCTTTCACCTTCCCGTTTTCAAGAGACAGGATTTTTATAAGGCGATCGCGGTTCCGCTCGAATGCAGCGGCAAGCTGATTTAGAACATGCGCCCGTAATTCGTGGTCATGCGCCCAAATTGTTTCCTTAAAGGCCTTTGAAGCTGCTGCAACCGCAGATTTCGCGGCCTCTATGCCATTTTCCGGGTAGTATCCAATGATATCGTAAGTGGCCGGATCAATGGACGGCTTTAATGTCCCGTTATTTTTTTGGACACCGTTGATCCAGTTAAATGCCGTTGCATGAACCGCCATGCTAGATTTTCCCGGCTCATTGATAGCGTCTTTGTCATCTTCGTTCGTCATTGAAGTTGTCCCTTCTAATTGTCTGATGGAGCGCAACGTTCAGTTGACGCGGTGTTGTTGACCAAAGGAGCGGTTTCGGAGTGAAGGTCCGGTTTGCGAAAGGTGCTCCCCAAATGGCAAAAGGCCTTTCCAACGAGGGGTTCAGTGACATTCGATACAATGATGACGACAACAAGTGTCGAGACGAGAACGCCCAGAGGAAACGGAAATTCTCTAAGCGCATCACCAAATACAGTTAAGAAAACAAGCACTGTTGGATAGACCGCGAACCATATCCGCGTGGTCTTTTTCAACCGCGCCATGAGGGAATGGTCAGGCTGGCTATACATTGAAGAAACTCCAATACGGATGGCCGTGACTGTGCAAATCTATTGATGCTGGAGGGGCAGCTAATGAGGTTCTCATCAATTTCCTCGTTGGCGACATAGATCTTGCGCCAACAACTATCCAACGAAGACCCCCTTGACGGAAGAGAGCTTTGTGTCTCATCATTGCGGACAATATGTCAGCAATAACTTCCTTGGAATCCTTGAGCGGTCTTGTGGCCTTTTCCGTCACGCTAGAGCTGGGAAGCTTTGCGGCGGCAGGGCGCAAGCTTGGTCTCTCAGCATCTGCAGTCGGCAAAGCGGTTGACCGGCTTGAGCAGAGGCTTGGCGTCAAATTGCTGACGCGAACGACACGGTCGCTCACTCTGACGGGCGAAGGAGAAATCCTTTACCGGTATGCCAGCCGTATCCTCAGCGACCTGCAGGAGGCGGAACTGGAGCTATTCAGCGCGCAAAACACGCCACAAGGTCGACTTAAGATCAGCGTCCCTACCGTCATGGGGCGGAGTATTGTCTTGCCTGCTCTGGGCGCATTCTCAGCCGACTATCCGGATGTAACGCTGGACATTTCGCTTGATGATATGAAAGTCGATCTGATTGAAGGTGGATATGATCTGGTGGTTCGTCTTGGAGAGCTTGAAGATTCCAACCTTCATGCCCGTCGGATCGGGCCGCACGCCTTCACCACCTGCGCCTCACCAAGCTATTTTGCGAAACGCGGCATGCCGCAAACGCCCGCAGACCTTGATCGTCACTGCTGCGTTTTATACCGCTTCCCGACAACGGGCCTCCCTGAAAAATGGGCATTTAAAGGCGAATATCGTGGGACAATCGTCAAGCCGGGGATTGTACTCAATGATGGGGGAGCTCTTGCCTCAGCCGCGCTGGCCGGGCTTGGAATAGTTCAGGCACCGCGTTACCTCGTTGCCGAGGATATCGAGGCTGGACGATTGGTATCCGTACTGGATGAATTCACAGACAATCGCGGCACTGTCTCGATCGTATGGCCTTCATCACGGACGAAAGTCGCTCGTGTGCGCGCGTTTGTTAATTTCATCTCTCAATGTCTGGCAGACAAGATTTAGATTATTTGCCACGCCTTACCGTGACCGCATTTGTTTGTCCATGCGCAATCCAGCGCTGGGTTGGGTCGCGGATAATCAACAATAGATTATCAATGCCATGGTGACAGCATACTGATCTCCTTGGCGAATTGTTGTTCTGTGGGGAACGCATAAATTCAAGACATATTGTCTGGAATGAAGCGACAGACAACCTTCTACAATACTCGCGTCAGTTGCAATATTTCTGAGGTGTCGGAAATTTATAACGCCGTCATTCGATAGGGATGCGCCTTTGGTCATGTCCTGCGAATTCGACAACGGTAAGGGCACGAGGATAAAATCATGAGCGACACTCAGGACAAGGCAGGTATTAATCGTCGGGAATTCATCATCGGGGCATCGAGCGCCGGTCTTGCAGCTGCGACTTACAGCGGTGCGTTTGCACAGACAAATGATAGCACGTATTCTTTTGATGTCATCATCGTCGGAGGAGGATCTGCTGGGGCTGTTTTGGCCAATCGTCTAAGCGAAGACTCTTCAAGACGTGTACTGCTTCTTGAAGCTGGCAAAGCATATGCGCCCGAAAGCTACCCGGACGCGGTTCGTCTGCAAAGCATCATTGGCGGGGATCCCGAACATGATTGGGGCTTTATCTCGGAACCGGGGTGGGCTGGTACGTCTTTGCCCGTACCGCGTGGAAAGGTTCTGGGCGGATCATCTGCAGTGAATGCAGGCGTTGCAATGCGCGCAACCTCCTCCGACTTTGACCGTTGGACAAAGGCCGGTCTTCCCAATTGGTCGGCTCCTGATGTCCTGCCATTTTATAAAAGAAGCGAACGCACGGTAAATGGTTCAGATGAATTTCACGGTCGCTCTGGTCCGTGGCCAATCCATCAGTTGCAGGACGATGAAATTTCAGACATGCAGCGTGCTTTTATAACATCGGCCCAGATGGCCGGTTTCCCCAAAGTCGATGACTTTAATGGGGACAAGCCCCTGGGTGTAGGCCCCTATCCAATGAACAATCGTATGGGACAGAGGCTTAATACCGGCATGACATATTTGTCGAAAGCGGTTCGGGCACGCACCAACTTGACCATCAGAAGCGAAGTACTTGTGGACCGGATAGACATCCAGAAAGGACGTGCCGAAGCCGTTATTCTCGAAAATGGTGAACGTATTGCCGGTAGTGAAATTGTCCTTTCGGCAGGTGCCTATGGGACACCGGCTATTCTGCTGCGATCCGGTGTCGGCCCTGCAAACGACCTGCACGCAATGGATATTCCTGTTATGGCCGATCTGCCGGTTGGACAACGGTTGCAAGATCATCCGTTTTTCTTCACGACTTGGGCGGCCAATCCTGAGCGTCTCGGGCTTCCTGTACCGCCTGTTGGTGCCATTCTCTGGGCGCAATCTTCAAAGGCAGCGCCCGGAGAAGGCGATTTTCATGTGAGCGCGGTGCATTATGGTGACCCGGCCTCTTCACCAACCGGTGCCATTTTCATGCTTGCATTGGCTTTAACACGCCCAAAATCCATCGGCACTGTAACCTTGCGAGACCGCAAGGCGACGACATCACCCCGTATCGACCTGAACGTTCTCGGTGAAGCCGAGGATCGGCAGAAAATGGTTGAAGGCATCGAGATGATCCGCCAAATTGCACGTCAGGGGCCGCTTTCTGATATTATTGTTCAGGAACTTGTTCCGGGGGCATCCCTTACTAGCTCCGCCGATCTGATGGCCGCGTTGCCAAAAGCTCTCGATATCTATCACCATCCAACATCGACGGCACCTATGGGTGGAAACAACTCACCACATGCGGTGACCGATTATCAAGGACGCGTGAACGGTGTTGGTAACCTAAGGGTTGCGGATGCATCCAGCTTCCCGGATATACCTTCGGTTGCCACAAATCCGACCGTTATCATGCTGGCAGAACGCATCAGTGCATGGATGCGGGCGTAAATTGATACAATCACCCTCCCGGCCCATCCAATCGCCTCCTTCCCATCATCGCTTGCCGATCTCACCGGCCCAAAACAGAAGAACAAATTTCAGGAAATTTGGAAATATCACGCCCAAAACAAAGCCCCGCCGGTACCGGCGGGGCTTTAAATCATTGAAAATATTCGGCTGTTACGCGCTAGGCCAGCTCCCCTTAAGCCGCCCGCCAATGCGAACCGGTTCGATCCGTTTGGCAAGGCCGGTGGCATCGTCGGTTTCGACATAAACACCACACACCGTTGCCGGTCCGTCTGCCGGTTCGAACCGGCCGGTCGGCATTTTGGTGATGAATTTACGGACCGAATTTTCCTTTTTCATCCCGATCACGGAATCAAAATCCCCGCACATGCCGACATCGGTCTGATAGGCCGTTCCACCCGGCAATATCTGGGCATCCGCCGTCGGCACATGGGTGTGGGTCCCCAGAACAAGCGATGCCCGCCCATCGCAATGATGGCCAAACGCCATCTTTTCCGACGTGGTTTCGGCATGGAAATCGATGATGATCGCATCGACATTCTTGCCCAGCTTATGCTTGGCAAAAAGTTTGTTTGCACCTTGGAAAGGGCACGAAAGCGGGTCCATGAATAGCCGCCCCATCATGTTAACAACACAAACTTTTTTGCCCGAACGGGTTTTGAAAACATAATCGCCCTTGCCCGGCGTGCCGTCGGGGAAGTTCCACGGGCGCAGCAGTTTTTCATCTTCATCGATATAGGCAATGATTTCGCGCTGGTCCCAGACATGGTTGCCCGTCGTCAGGACATCCGCACCGGCATCATAGAATTCCTTGCAGATTTTCGCCGTCACACCAAAACCGTGCGCCGAATTTTCCACGTTCACCACCGCGATATCGACCGAAAGACGGTCCCGCAGCATCGGTAACGCTTCAAGTGCTGCAGTACGGCCGGATTGGCCAAGAACGTCGCCGAGATGGAGTAAACGCATTGTATTTCCTGTTTCGTCGCACGCCCGAAATTCGGACATGACTGTAACCGATGCCCCTGTCAGACGCACCGTTTGATGCACAACATAAATGAGGTGGGGATATGAATTAAGTGGGAGCCACCGCTGCCGTTGGCCATGTGGTAATTCCTCGTGACCTGCGTGTGCAGGTGGGCGCCGTATAACGAGACCACGGCCTCGACAGGGACAGCTCCCTAGAGAAATGAGCATCGGCCCCGGGAATTAGCGAACCTGACGAACAGGGCAGCCCCCGAATTGCTGCTGCGCCCGATCGCCGCGAACGGCGCATCGAAAACAGTCAGCGTCCGGAACTTAGTCCTGCGAAAGCTTTTGCGCAATAGCTTCGATGCGAACAGCCATGCTTTCCATGTTTTCCGCAATCGCGTCACCTTCGGCGGCACTGACGCTGCCGGGCTCCGGTGCAACCATTGTCTGGCGACTGCGCAATTTTTCATGCACGTCGCCAAGCTCGTCGGCAATCAGAAGACTTGTCATCACCAAAAGGCGCTGTTCGCCAATCTGACCAACCGCTCCGGCAATCTCGCGAACACGCTCATCGACATATTGCGCAAGGTTCATCAGGCGCTCTTCCTGACCATCGTCGCAGGCAACATCATAGCTGCGCCCGTTAATTCGTACTGAAACCTGTGCCATGGAATTTATGCCTGCCTTTGTTCGCGATCATCATCAAGGACCAGACGCAACTGCCCCACCGCGCCATCAAGACGGGCAGAAACGGTCTGGGTTGCTGTTGCGAGCTTGTCATAATCCTGACGCAAGGCAGCCAGCTGGCTTTTCAGGGTTTCGACTTCACCGGCAGCATCGGACTGATTTCCGGTGTCCTTGGCCATACGCGACTCCACGGCAGCATCAAGACTGTCGATGGCCGCTTTTAGTCGGTTACTCGCTTCTAGCAAACGCGACATATTCAATATCCAGCTTTGTTAAACTACCCGGTCGGTACAGGTAAAACCTGTCCCTGATCGCAAGATTGGCCACCCTGCCAACCGACTTTGTCATGAAAAAGGCTGATTTGTTCCCGAACACACACGTGGCATCAAATATCTGCCCCACGGAATAATACCCGAAAACCGTATGGAAAAGCCCGTCATGACATGCGCAACGTTACCCGCCCCGTTCACCGAACCGAAAGGATACAGGGAACGCCGGGCCAAACGGCAACATAGGGGGCAGGATCAGGACGCGTCAACATGCACCTTGGCAACCCAGCATGTTTGTCATTTTCGTTAACCACAATTAGGACAATTGGCGCAGTTTTTCGACAGAAGCGGTTGACGGATGCCCCCCGTACGGGCATGTTCCGCGCGAATTCCGTTAACATGGAATACATGTATTAAAAGTGTTTTCATCGCCCGACCGCGAAACCCCCAGGAACCGCATCCAATGACGACGCAAACAGAACACAACCGCATGGCCAATGCCATCCGCTTTCTTTCGGCCGACGCCGTCGAAAAAGCCAATTCCGGACATCCCGGCATGCCGATGGGCATGGCAGACGTCGCGACTGTTCTTTATACCAAATTCCTGAAATTTGATCCGAAGCACCCGCACTGGCCCGATCGCGACCGTTTCATCCTGTCCGCTGGTCACGGCTCAATGCTGCTTTATTCGCTTCTGCACCTTACGGGTTACGAAGATTTCGATCTGGATCAGATCAAGAATTTCCGTCAGATGGGTTCGCGTACTGCCGGTCACCCGGAATTCGGCCATGGTGCCGGTATCGAAACCACCACTGGCCCGCTGGGTCAGGGCATTGCAACCTCGGTTGGTTTCGCGCTTGGCGAACGCATCATGAATGCGCGCTTTGGCAATGACGTTGTCGATCACTTCACTTACGTGATTGCCGGTGACGGTTGCCTCATGGAGGGCATCTCGCAGGAAGCCATTTCGATGGCCGGTCACATGAAACTGTCGAAACTGATCGTCCTGTTTGACGATAACGGCATTTCAATCGACGGCCCGACCTCGCTTTCGACGTCCGAAGATCACAAAAAACGTTTCGAAGCCGCCGGCTGGGACGTGCAGCAGATTGACGGCCATGATCCGGTCGCCATCGAAGCCGCCATTGCCAAGGCAAAAACCACCAGCACCCCCTCGATGATCGCCTGCAAAACCGTTATCGGTTTTGGCGCCCCGACCAAGGGTGGCACCTCGGCAACGCACGGATCCCCGCTTGGCGCGACCGAACTTGCCGGTGCGCGTGAAAAACTCGGCTGGACGTCTGAACCGTTCGACATTCCCGCCGACATTCTCGACGCATGGCGCAATGCCGGTGCACGCGGCAAGGCCGACTTCGATGCATGGGGTGCGCGTTTCGAAAATCTCGAAGCCTCCCTCAAAGACGAATTCGAACGCCGCGTCGAAGGCAAGCTGCCGGAAAACTGGGTCGATGCGTTTAACGACTACAAAAAGCAGATCACCGCTGAACTGCCGAAAGTCGCGACCCGCAAATCGTCCCAGAACGTTCTTGAAGTCCTCACCAAGGCAATCCCGGAAATGATCGGCGGTTCTGCCGACCTGACCGGTTCGAACAACACCAAAACCGGCGTTCAGGCCCCGATCACCGCTGATGGCGGCTATCATGGTGGCTATATCTATTACGGTATCCGTGAACACGGTATGGCTGCGGCCATGAATGGTCTCGCACTGCATGGCGGCGTTCTGCCGTATGGCGGCACCTTCCTGGTCTTCACCGACTATTGCCGCCCGGCAATCCGTCTGTCGGCCCTGATGAACCAGCGTGTTGTCTATGTCATGACCCATGATTCCATCGGTCTTGGCGAAGACGGCCCGACCCATCAGCCGGTCGAACATGTCGCATCGCTGCGCGCAATGCCGAACGTGACGGTCATCCGCCCGGCCGATGCGGTTGAAACCGCCGAAGCATGGGCAATGGCGATCACCAACGAAACCGGCCCGACCGTCATGGCGCTGACCCGTCAGAACCTGCCGACCCTGCGCACCGAATACCGCGAAGACAACCTTGTCGCGCGCGGCGGTTACGTGATTTCCGATTGCGACGGTGATCGTCAGGTCACCCTGATCGCGACCGGCTCCGAAGTCGAAATTGCCGTGAACGCACAGGCAAAACTCAAAGCCGACGGCATTAATGCTGCCGTCGTCTCCCTGCCAAGCTGGGAACTGTTCGACGCGCAGTCGCCGGAATACCGCAAGGAAGTCCTTGGCGACAAACCGCGTATCGCCATCGAAGCCCTGTCGGTCTTCGGCTGGGAAAAATACGTTGGCGACAACGGCAAAGTCATTGGCATGCACGGCTTTGGTGCCTCGGCACCGGCCGAAATCCTTTACGAGCATTTCGGCATCACCGCCGAGGCGCTGGTCAAGGCAGCCAAAGAACTCGTTTAATTCAAGGGGCCGGATCGGTAATATGCCGATCCGGCCTTTTTTCTATGGGGTTAAACCCCAAGCCGTGATTGATACTCCCCAGGTACCAATCATCATAATTTTGGAGGGATGAATGGCTATTCGCGTAGCGATTAATGGTTTTGGTCGTATTGGCCGTCTGGTTCTGCGTGCCATCGTTGAAAGCGGCCGTACCGATGTTGAAGTCGTGGCCATCAACGACCTGGGTGACGTCGCCACCAACGCACATCTTCTGAAATACGATTCCGTTCATGGCGTTCTTGCCAATGACGTCAAAGCCGAAGGCAACGACCTTGTCATCGACGGCAAGGCGATCAAGGTCTGCTCGGAACGCGATCCGGCGAACCTGCCGTGGGGCGCACTGAATGTCGATATCGCATTCGAATGCACCGGCATCTTCCTTGACGAAGCGGGTGCAGGCAAACACCTGACCGCCGGTGCCAAACGCGTTCTGATTTCCGCCCCGGCAAAGGGCGACATCAAAACCGTCGTTTACGGTGTCAACAGCGACAGCCTGACCGCATCCGACATCATCGTTTCGAACGCGTCCTGCACCACCAACTGCCTGGCACCGGTTGCAGACGTTCTGAACAAGACCGTTGGCATCACCAAGGGCTTCATGACCACCGTTCACGCCTTCACCGGTGACCAGAACACGGTCGACAGCCTGCACAAGGATCTGCGCCGCGCCCGTGCAGCATCGCTTTCGATGATCCCGACCTCGACCGGTGCAGCCAAGGCCGTTGGTCTGGTTCTTCCGGAACTCAAAGGCAAGCTTGACGGTACCGCCATCCGTGTCCCGACCCCGAACGTTTCGATGGTTGACCTGACCTTCGTTGCCGGTCGCGACACCACGGCTGATGAAATCAATGCCGCGATCAAGGACGCCGCAAACGGCCCGCTCAAAGGCGTTCTTGGCGTTTGCGATGCTCCGCTGGTCTCGATTGACTTCAACCACAACCCGAACAGCTCGACCTTTGACGTCACCCAGACCCAGGTTATCGGCGGCAACTTCGTCCGTATCCTGTCCTGGTACGACAACGAGTGGGGCTTCTCGAACCGTATGTCCGATACCGCCGTTGCAATGGCGAAGTTCCTTTAATCGGAACTTGAAACAACCTATTCGGATCAGGGCGGCCTTCGGGTCGCCCTTTCTGTTTGGCAAATCCCGACCCGGTGATATTTTGCCCCGATGAAAGACACCTCAAACCTTCTCATTCGCATCCATGGCATGGCAGGCGGCCAATCGGCCTGCCGCGTTGCAGGACGTGCGCGGATCAATCTGCTGTCGCCGGAAAATGCCGGGGCGTCGCTTGGTGCACAATGGTTTGCCACCCTGATCGCCAGATTACGAACCGACTTTCCTGATGCCCTAATCCACGGCATCCTTGATTGTCGCGGACGTCGCGCATCGGCCTTGGCCGCGATGGAGGCCGGAATTGATGCGGTCCTGATTGATGACGATCTGCCCGATGATCTGAAAGCCCGGCTTGAAAATCTCGGATCAAAGTCGGGATGCCGGATCATCACCACCCTGCCCGACCCGGATCGGATTTACGAAACCGGTGATGATCATCTGCCCGATGCGGAACTTGACCGTCGCCTTGCTGCGTTTTTGGCTGGGTGATTGCCAAAAGGGTGATGAAACGTTACATGATACTCAGTTTTTGATCAGGAATGACCATTGTGAACGCAGACGACCAAACCGGCCTTTATCTTCTGACACCGCCCAAAATCGATCTGGCCGTATTTCCGGACCGCCTGAAATCCGTGCTTGATACCGGTGCGATTGATTGTTTGCAGCTGCGTCTCAAAGACGTTTCCGATGATGAAATCCGCAAGGCAATTGATGCGATCCTGCCGCTGTGCTCGGACCGCGACATTCCCCTGATCCTTAATGACCGCCCTGATATTGCCAAAAAATCGGGCGCTGACGGTGTGCATGTCGGCGAAGAAGACGCCAGCTACGACGAAGCGCGTGCCATCATGGGCGAAGAACACATTGTCGGCGTGTCCTGCTATGACAGCCGCCATCGCGCCATGGAGCTTGGCGAAAAAGGGGCCGATTACGTGGCGTTTGGCGCGTTCTATCCGACCCAGACCAAAGAAGCCAAAACCAGCGTCACCCCCGAAATCATCGAAATCTGGACGACCTTTACCACGGTGCCCTGTGTCGCGATTGGCGGCATCACGGCCGATAACCTTGGCCCGATTGTCGAAGCCGGGGCCGATTTCATTGCCGTCACCGGCGGAGTCTGGAACCATCCGGACGGCGCTGAGGCCGGGGCAAAGGCGATCAAGGCCGCGATTGCCGCAGCTTCGGACTGAAATCCAGCCCGGTTTATCCCCTTTTTCCCACAGGGATTTCGCGACAGCCATGCGCGAATGACGGTTTGCCATGCACGCAAACCCTGATCAATCTGCTTGCAGCAAATTCGCCAAACTGGTAGTTAAGCCCGACTTTAATGGGACGGGTGTCCCGCTTACATCGTGAATCTGTGATCTGAAAGAACGGTTGGTGCCATGAAAATCAACGGCAACGAAATCCGTCCGGGTAACCTTATCGAACATAAAGGTGCCCTGTGGCGTGCGGTAAAATGCCAGGCTGTGAAGCCGGGTAAAGGCGGTGCGTTTAACCAGGTTGAACTCAAAGACATTCGTACCGGCACCAAGCTGAACGAACGTTTCCGGGCTTCGGAAACTGTCGAACGTGTTCGTCTGGAACAGAATGAATATACCTATCTGTTTGCCGATGGTGACATGATCACCTTCATGGACAGCGAAACTTTCGAACAGATCACAGTCAATGCAGAACTCGTCGGCGAACCGGCAGTATTCCTTCAGGATGGCATGGTTGTTACCATCGAATCCTTCGAAGGCGAACCGCTTGCCGTGACCCTGCCCGAACATGTTGTCTGCCAGATCGTCGAAGCCGACGCGGTTGTCAAAGGGCAGACCCAGTCTTCTTCCTTCAAGCCGGCCGTTCTTGATAATGGCGTTCGCATTCTCGTTCCGCCGCATATTGAATCGGGTACGCGCGTTGTCGTGAACACGACCGAATGCACCTATCTCGAGCGCGCCAAAGACTAAGGACATTCGTCCCTAGGCCTTCCTTTTTTACTTTCAAACACCGGGAGATGAGCCGTGCGTGGCGCCGCCCGTCGTTCAGCAAATATCAATGTCATGTTCAAGGCCGTCGAAAAGGCGGCCTATGGACTTAAACGCGACTTCGGTGAAGTCGAAAACCTTCAGGTATCGATGAAGGGCCCGGCAGATTTCGTATCTGCGGCCGATCATCGCGCCGAAAAACGCCTGCGCGAAGAACTTGAACGTTCCCGTCCGGGCTATGGTTTCCTTATGGAAGAAGGCGGCGAAATCAAGGGCTCCGATCCGGAGCACCGCTGGATCATCGATCCGCTTGATGGCACCACCAACTTCCTGCACGGCATTCCGCATTTTGCGATTTCCGTGGCCCTGCAAAAGGGTGACGAAATCATCGCTGGCATCATTTACGATGTCGCCAAGGATGAATTCTTCTGGGCCGAAAAAGGCGTTGGTGCCTATCTTGATAACCGTCGCCTGCGTGTTTCGGGCCGCCGTCGCCTGAATGAATGCGTTCTGGCATGTGGCGTTCCGCATATCGGACATGGCGATCATGCCGCGTTTGAAAAGCAGCTGCATTCTGTCATGGATCGTTGTGCCGGTGTGCGCCGTATGGGTGCCGCATCGCTTGATCTGGCCTATGTTGCCGCCGGTCGCTTTGACGGTTACTGGGAATCTCATCTTAACGCGTGGGATATCGCTGCGGGCCTTCTGATGATCACCGAAGCAGGCGGCTATGTCCGCGATGCCAAAGGTGGCACCAACATGCTTGGCACCGGCAGCGTCGTTGCAGCCAACGACTATATCCAGCCCGTGCTGGCCAAGACGCTTAAAAAAGTCGTTACCGAGTAAGTATCAGCTTTTATTACCGTTTTTTGAAAGGGCATCCCTGCTTTGGCACGGATGCCCTTTTTGCATTCACATGCATGTGCCGGTCAAAGCGGTTGTTCATCATCAAGCTCTAAGCTATGGTACTTGCCGTCTGATCATGGATTTATGCCTATGAGCAGACCGGGGTGGCACGCCAAACAAAACGATGTGCCAAAAGATCGACACAAAACTGTGCGTTATAAAAAAACGTGTTCAAACACAGGGTAACAAGGGGCCTGCGATTTGATGATGGGGTATTCCAAGATTTCGGTGCTGGCATTCATGGCCGCACTGGGCGGTAACGTGGTTGTCAGTGGCGGCGCATCCGCACAGCAATACACCCCCGTATCCGTTGACAGCAACGTACAGGTAAACTGGGATGTTGCCGACGGGTTTGGCGGACAACCGACCGTACCGAACTATCTTTCACCCTCGGTTCCGCGTGACCATATTTCGATTGCCGGCAGCGACCTGATCTATCCTGAAACCCGCCCGCATTCAGAATTCCTTGCCGCCGACCGCTTTGCGCAGGATACCGGTGGAGCAACCTATGGCGACGGATTTGAAACCATTGTCATCGACGGTTCGGGCAGCAACGACATCCCGACACAATCGCAGTTTTACGGCGTTCCCGGTGTCACCACCAGCCCGTCCTACGATGATGGCGCAAATCAGGTGATCGCCCTTAACCGGCCCCAACCCACCGCCGCACCACGCGCCAAACCGGCCAGCCCGGCCGCCGCACAGGCAGCCAGCGGCAGCGCACCGGTCCCGCTAGGCAAACCGACCCCGGCACCAAAACCGGCCCCCGCGCCAGTTGCGGAAATGGCCGAGGCCCCCAAGGCCGAACCGGCCCCGAAAGTCGAAACCAAACCGGCCGAGGTCGAACCACCAAAAGCCCCGCCGCTTCCGGCCGAGGAAACCAAACAGGCACCACCGCCGCCCGCACCTGAGCCGGTTGTACCGAACAAATCAAACGTCCCAGAGGCACCAAGCCCGGCACCTGATACCACAACCTCTCCGCAGGAAATGCTGGAACAGCGTTCAAGTAATGAACCCTCCACGCCTCCTGCACCGGCACCCGCACCTGTTGCATCGGCGCCAAGCACACCTGCACCCGCACCGAAACCGGCTGCGGAAACCGCGGCTGTTCCGCCTGCGGCCAAGGACCCGGTTGCATCCGCACCATCTGGTGCCGGTGAATACAGCCTTGCCTTCGGTTCCGGCAGTTTCGAGCTGAACAACGCCGCCCGCACCCAACTTGACAGCATCGTCAAGAACATGGGCAGCGATGAAAACATGCGCATCCAGCTTCAGGCCTATGCCGAAGGTGATTCCAACAACGCCAGCAAGGCACGCCGTCTGTCGCTTTCGCGTGCGCTGCAGGTCCGTTCCTACCTGATCGACAAAGGTGTGCGGTCCACGCGCATCGATGTCCGTGCGCTGGGCGCCAATGTGCCGTCCGGTCCGGCTGATCGTGTCGATATCAAAACCGTTCAACGCTAGGATTGATCCGTCATGAGCAATAATTCGGCCAACGGCATGGCAACCCTTCCTGTCGTGACCAAACCGGGAAGCTACCTGACGCGGATGGGGATTTTCATCGCTATCATCGCCGCCGTCGGTGCCTTGCTGTTTCCGGCACTTTCCGATGCGTTCATGGCCAACGCCGTTCTGAACGGTTTGATCCTTGGCGTGTTTGTTGTCGGTGTGATCTATACGTTCCGCATGGTTGCTGGCCTGTCGGCCGAAGTCACCTGGATCGAAGATTTCCGTCGCAACCGTCCGGGCCTGACGTCGCAGGTCCCGCCGAAACTGTTGCTGCCGATGGCCCGCATGATGGCCGAACAGCGCCGCGACCGTCCGCAACTTTCGACCATGGCGACCCGCACCATTCTGGACTCGATCCGCTCGCGTCTGGATGAAAGCCGCGAACTGTCGCGCTATGTGGTTGGCCTTCTCGTGTTCCTTGGCCTGCTTGGCACCTTCTGGGGCCTGCTTCAGACCGTCAACTCGGTTGCCAATGTCATCGGTGACGTCAATGTTGGTTCGGGCCAGAATATCGATCTGTGGTTCAACGAACTGAAACAGGGCCTTGCCGAGCCGCTTGGCGGCATGGGAACGGCGTTTTCGTCCTCGCTCTTCGGTCTTGCCGGATCGCTGGCCCTTGGCCTGATCGACATGCAGGCCGGTCAGGCTCAGAACCGCTTCTTTAACGAACTTGAAGAATGGCTTTCGGGCTTCACCCGCCTGTCTTCGGGCGGTCCGGTTTCGGATGGGGAACAGTCAGTTCCGGCCTATCTTTCTGCCCTGATCGAACAGATGGCGGATAATATGGAAGGGTTGCAAAACTCGATCCAGCGCTCCGAAAGCTCGCAGATCAAATCGCATAACACCCTGATCGATCTGGCCGACAAACTCTCGACCCTGACCGATCAGATGAAGGCCGAACAGCAGCTTATGGTCAAGCTGGCGGAAAACCAGATGCATCTGAAACCCGTGCTTGATCAGCTTTCCGATTCGATGAAAGTCGGAAGCTTCGGCATTGATGACAATACCCGCGCCCATATCCGGTCCCTCGATAACACCCTTGCCCGCGTTGGCGAAGAACTGACCATGGGCCGTCAGCAATCGACCCAGGAAATCAGAAGCGAGATCAAGCTTCTGGCCCGTACCATCGCCGCGATCGCCGAGGAGGGTTGATCGCATGACCGGGTTGTCACGCCGCCGAAATCGCGACGTCAACACCTGGCCTGGCTTTGTTGATGCCTTGGCCACCCTGTTGATGGTGATCATTTTCCTGCTGATGATTTTCGTCGTCGCGCAGGTCTATCTGGGCGCGGCCCTTTCGGGGCGTGATCAGGCGCTTAGCGACCTGACCGCACAGGTGAACGAGCTGACCAATCTCTTGTCGCTCGAACGCACCAACAATCAGCGCATGGAACTCGAACTGACACAGCTCACGACCGAGCTTTCCAATACCAGTGACCAGCGCGACGATTTGCGTGACCGCGCTGCCGCCCTCGCAAGCCAGCTTTCCGCCGCCGAATTGTCCGCTGACGAGATGGAAAAGAAACTTCTCGCAGCGCTTGCCAATCTTGAGGAAAAAGAGGCCGAGCTTAGCACCGCACGCGAAAAAGCCGACGAACAGATGGCCGATCAGGAAAGCCGCATCGCAGAACTTTCCGCACTGCTGGCCTCGCGCGCAGCCGAACTTGAAGACGAGAAAAAGCTCAGCACCGAGGCACAGGCTCAGGTCGCCGCCCTCAATCAGCAAATGCTGGCCCTGCGCCAGCAGCTTCAGAAAATCGAAGCAGCCCTCGAAGTCTCCGAACGCGAAAACGAAGACAAACAGGCCCAGATCGTCAATCTTGGACAACGCCTGAATGCCGCCCTTGCCACCAAGGTTGCCGAATTGCAGCGCTATCGTTCGGAATTCTTTGGCCGCCTGCGCGAAGTTCTGGGCGACCGTCAGGATATCCGCGTGGTTGGCGACCGCTTTGTCTTCCAGTCCGAAGTCCTGTTCACATCCGGCTCCGCCGATCTTGGCGAAGACGGTCAGGAACAGCTGGCAAAGCTTGGCGATACGCTGAAAACCATTTCGGCCGAAATCCCCGACGATATTGACTGGGTCATGCGTGTTGATGGCCACACGGATAAAGTTCCGATCCGTAACCTGAAATTCGCATCGAACTGGGAACTGTCGGCGGCACGTGCCATTTCGGTGGTCAAATTCCTGATCGAACGCGGCGTTCCGCCAAACCGGCTGGTTGCTGCGGGCTTTGGCGAATACCAGCCGCTTGATAACCGCGACGACGAAATCGCCTATCGCCGCAACCGTCGTATCGAATTCAAGATTACCGAACGGTAAGACCGGCATCATAAAGATCACCAACGGCACCCCTAGTGGGTGCCGTTGTCATTTCTGGCGCATTTCACTGGATCGGGAAAAATTCGGAACCAAGAACCACACCGGCACGTTGGTGGCTTTAGGGAGCCTTTCAATAAAAAGGAGGCCACAAATGTCCATCCTCAGGACCCGAAACGAAACCGTTGGTGTTTTTGATGACCTTCCCGCCCTGCAAAAAACCGCAGAGGATCTGGAAGAAGCCGGTTTCAAACATTCCGATCTAAGCCTGCTTGCGACCGAACGCACCATCGAAGACAAACTGGGCCATATCTATCGCAAGGTCGAAGATATCGATAACGATCCCGACATGCCCCCGCTCGCCTATACCGCGCCCACCCCGATTGGCAATGCCGAGGGCGTGCTGGTGGGCGCCCCCATGTATGCCGCTGCCTTTGGCGCTGCTGGCGTCATGATTGCCGCAGGCGGTCCGATTGCCCTGACCATCGCGGCCATTGTCGGTGCGGGCGGCGTTGGTGCCGCGGCGGGCGGTGTGGTCGCGGCCATGATCGGCAAACGATATTCCGGCGAATTGCAGGATGAACTGGATCATGGTGGTTTATTGCTTTGGGTACAGACACCCGACGAAACAAAGGAAAACCGCGCCAAAGACATCCTTGCCCGACATCAGGCCAAACTGATCGGCACCCACGAGGTGGCAAACCCGCACACCAAACGCGACATGCTTTGATCACTATCCCTGCCGCTATTGTCACCTGCCCTGAATAACCTTCTACCAAAGAAGCCCCCGGCAAATGCCTGAGGGGCTTCTTTTTTCTGGTCTGTATCGCGCCATGCCACTAAATTCACTGCGCTGCCACCGCATTTCCCATCCATCCGTTTTACCTGTTTGACGGAGCCACCATGCTGCGCGATATCTCGCCCCAAAATCTGTTCATGGGTATTCTTGCCGCCTTCGTCGGATCGGCAAGTTCCTTTGCCGTCGTCCTTCAGGGGCTTGGTGCCGTCGGTGCAACGCCCGATCAGGCGGCATCGGGCCTGATGGCGCTATCGGTCGCCATGGGGCTGTGCTCGATCTATCTGTCGCTACGCACCCGCATGCCGATCAGCATCGCATGGTCCACCCCCGGTGCGGCCTTGCTGGCAACATCCGGCGCGATTGACGGCGGTTTTGCCGTGGCCGTCGGGGCATTTATTGTTTGCGCGATCCTGATCATCATCTGCGGCATCTGGAAGCCGTTGGGCCGTGCGGTTGCCGCCATCCCCGCCCCGCTTGCCAATGCCATGCTGGCCGGTGTGTTGCTGGGCCTGTGTCTGGCACCGATCAAGGCGGTTGCCTTCAATCCGCTTCTTGGCCTGCCGATTGTCATTGCCTGGCTGGTGGTCGGGCGGATCAACCGCCTGTTTGCCGTGCCTGCGGCCTTGCTGGCCTTTATCATTGTCATGGTCGTCGGCGTCGAATTTCCCGAAAACACGCTTGGCAGCCTTGGCGGTGCCATTGTGCCGCCGGTCGAATTCGTCATGCCGGAATTCACATTGGCCGGTCTGGTCGGCATTGCCCTGCCGCTGTTTATCGTCACCATGGCATCGCAAAACATTCCCGGCACGGCCGTCCTGCGCGCCAATAATTACGACACCCCGCCCGGCCCGCTTTTTGCAACCACCGGCTTTTTCTCGTTACTTGCCGCCCCCTTTGGCGGGCATGCCGTCAACCTTGCTGCCATCATTGCCGCCCTGTGCGCGGGCGAAGACGCCCATCCCGATCCGAAAAAACGGTATTGGGCCGCGGCCTTTGGCGGGGTGTTTTACATCCTGTTCGGCTTGCTGGCCGGGCTTGTCACTGCCTTTGTCAGTCTCGCCCCCTCAATCCTGATCGAAGCGGTCGCAGGCCTTGCCCTGATCGGGGCGTTTTCCGGATCGGTGGTTGCCGCCTTCAAGGATGAAGACGCCCGCGAAGCCGCCGCCGTAACCTTCCTTGTCACCGCCGCCGGTCTATCCTTTTTCGGGGTTGCCGGGGCGTTCTGGGGATTGCTGGCCGGTGGGCTGATCCATTTCCTGACCCATCTGCGCAAAGATAAAGCCAGCTAAAACAAAAGGCCCTGCTGATTATCAGCAGGGCCTTTTTTAGTGGCGCAGTCAAAAATCATTCCGGCTGCGGGATTGTCAGGTTGCCGTTGGCATCGAGTTCCCAGAACGGGTTATACGCCACTTCCCAGGCATGCCCGTCCGGATCGCGGAAGTATCCCGAATACCCGCCCCAGAAGACCTTTTCCGCCGGTTTCTGAATGACGGCACCGGCTTTTTTCGCCTCTGCCATCACCGCATCGACCTCGGCCTCGTCGCGCGTGTTATAGGCAATCGTCAGACCGGCAAAACGGGCACCGGTATCATCCTCAAACTGCCCGTCCTTGATCAGGTCGTCCCGGCCAAACAGGCCAAGCGCAAGTCCGTTGGACAGCTGATAGAAAACCACCTGTCCCTCGACCATCTGGGTGACTTTCCAGCCAAGCCCGTCTTCGTAAAACCGCCGCGACCGGTCAAGGTCCGCAACACCAAGTGTAATCAGCGATACACGTTGATCCATTAAACCCTCCCCACAGAAAATGCTAATGTTGGCGCAAGTTTGATATATATTCCTCTTCTGGAAAATCACCCGATCGCCGGTAGACAGCAAAATCTAGAGAATTAATTTTGGGTTTCCGAAAAAAGAACGAATTTTTTAGCCGGTTACCTTTTTGCGATAGCTCCTCTACAAGCAAGTATGAGTAAGCTGCACAACTAATTACAGCTATTTCCATCTGCTGAACAAAATCTACGTGCCGGGTGTCCGTATAGCCGGATTGCAAATGTCTGCCTAAAAAACGATACGCCGAATCTTCATGGTCGTTGGATTGGTTGCTAATCCACCCGTCAATCAGGTTGTTATAGTTCTCTAGCGTGGCTTCCAATACCTTGAAAGCTCTAACAATCGCATAGAAATATAAAAGCATACTTCCTGATGCGTCCAAATCCTTATGAAGGATCGCGGATAATTCTTCGATTGGCGGAGAAATACGCGGAAGATTAATATATTCAAGCTCTATATGAATTTGATCCACATCACCATTTATTTCACTTCTTTCTAAGAGTTCATCAAGTTTTTCGTTTTCTCTGCTTATAAAAGATTGAATTTTATTCAGATGCTGAACTTTTAATTGGAGAACGGAATCGCATACGGCTGCCGAAGCGGCGAGAGCGCCATTTATCGCCCTTACTTGCCGACGCCTATAAGCTAAATCCTCTTTTACAAGTAAGAACAGTTGTGTGCTAGCCGCGCCAATAACTGCCCCAAGAACCGAACTGGCCGTTACTATGTTTGGCTCCATATATCCCCCTCGTACTTTCACGTGAAAATTTATCCGACTCTATTGATATTAGACATTGTTGTTCGGAACTCCATCTACGACGCATCGCAGCACACTCGCAATAAAATTGCGCGTAAATCGGTACCGGAATAAGTAAATATTAAGTTGACCCAACGTCAACCTATGCAATCAAGCGTTTTGCACATTGCAATGCGAGTTGATTTGAAAAAAGGTCAGCATTCATTACCATTATCCTGTCAGACAGCGATCCGTCCCGACCAAACGCCAAAACCGGAACGCCAATGACAGCAAAGAGAATTTTACGGGCCATACCAAAACGCTGCGCGTAAACTTATATCAATAAAAGCAGCGCAACTGGCCCACACGACCCCGCAATCAGAGAGAGATCCCGAGGGAGACTGGTCATGGCACAATTGGCGGCAATTAGCCTTGATGACAAATATACGCTTGAAGAAGGCCGGGTCTATTTGACCGGTATCCAGGCGTTGGTTCGATTGCCCCTGATGCAGCGCCAGCTTGACGCGCGCGCAGGCCTGAACACTGCCGGATGTATTTCCGGTTATCGCGGGTCACCACTGGGCGGCCTTGATCAGCAGCTTTGGCGCGCCAAAAAATTCCTGACCCGACAGCAGATCGAATTTCAGGCCGGTGTGAACGAAGACCTTGCCGCCACCGTCGTCTGGGGCAGCCAGCAGGTCAATATGTACAAGGACGCCAAATATGATGGCGTCTTTGGCATGTGGTATGGCAAGGGGCCGGGTGTTGACCGGTCGGGCGATGTTTTCAAACACGCCAACTATGCCGGTACGTCCAAACATGGCGGCGTTCTGGTTCTGGCCGGTGATGACCATTCCTGCAAATCATCCACCCTGCCCCATCAGACCGAATATGCCTTTATCGATGCGCAAATCCCGGTTCTGAACCCGTCGGGGGTTCAGGATATCCTTGATTTCGGGATCCATGGCTGGGCCATGAGCCGCTATTCCGGCTGCTGGGTTGCGATGAAAACCATCGCCGAAACGGTTGAAAGTTCGGCCGCGGTCGATGTCGCGCCCGATCGCATCACGCCGGTCATCCCCGATAATTTCGACATGCCCGAAGGCGGGCTCCATATCCGTTGGCCCGACACGCCAAAGGATCAGGAACACCGCCTGATGAAATACAAGCTCTATGCCGCCCTTGCCTATGCGCGCGCCAACAAGCTGAACAAAACCGTCATCGACAGCCCGAATGCACGGCTTGGCATCATTACGACCGGCAAGGCATATCTCGATGTCATGCAGGCATTTGATGACCTTGGCATATCCGAGGCCGATGCCGCCAAGATCGGTATTCGTGTGCTGAAGGTCGGTATGAGCTGGCCGCTCAACCGCGACGATGTGCGCGAATTTGCCATGGGGCTTGAGGAAATCATCGTCGTCGAGGAAAAACGCGCGGTGATGGAAAATCAGGTCAAGGAACAGCTTTATAACTGGCGCGAAGATGTCCGCCCGACCGTGATCGGCAAATTCGATGAAAAGGGCGAATGGATTCTGCCCTCGATGGATGAACTGACCCCGGCGCGTATCGCCGTTGTGCTGGCACAGCGCATCAAGCGTTTCTATGACAGCCCGAAAATCCACGAACGCATCGACTGGCTGGAACAGAAAGAACGCGAAATCGCCGAACCGCGCCCGGATGTCGCGCGCATTCCGTGGTTCTGTCCGGGTTGCCCGCATAACAGCTCGACCAAGGTGCCCGAAGGCAGCCGCGCCATGGCCGGGATCGGGTGCCATTACATGGTCAACTGGATGGACCGTTCGACCGAAACCTTTACCCATATGGGCGGCGAAGGTGTCACCTGGATCGGGCAGGCCCCGTTCACCAATGAAAAGCACGTTTTCCAGAACCTTGGCGATGGCACCTATTACCATTCCGGGTCGCTTGCGGTGCGCGCCGCCGTCGCGGCCGGTGTCAACATCACCTATAAAATCCTGTTTAACGATGCGGTCGCCATGACCGGGGGCCAGCCGGTTGACGGTCCGCTGACCGTACCGCAAATCACCCGTCAGATGGCCGATGAAGGCGTGAAACGCATCATCGTTCTATCCGATGAACCCGATAAATATCCGGTCGCATCGCATTTCGCCGATGGTGTTGATATCCGCCATCGCGACGAACTGGAAAACACCCAGAAAGAACTGCGTGAAATCGAAGGTGTGACCATCCTGATCTTTGATCAGACCTGTGCCGCCGAAAAACGCCGTCGTCGCAAACGCAAACTGATGGTCGATCCGCCCAAACGGGTCTTCATCAATGATCTGGTGTGCGAGGGCTGCGGCGATTGCGGTGAAAAATCCAACTGTCTTGCGGTTGTGCCGGTCGAAACCGAATTTGGCCGCAAGCGCGCCATTGACCAGTCGGCCTGTAACAAGGATTTCTCCTGCCTGAATGGCTTCTGCCCAAGCTTTGTCACCATCGAAGGTGGATCGCTGCGCAAACCCGAAGCCGCCGCCAAAAGCGGTAATGCAGGCGATGCCATCTTCGCCAGCCTGCCGCGCCCGCCCCTGCCCGATATCACCGATCCGTGGTCGGTTCTGATCACGGGTGTTGGCGGCACGGGTGTCGTGACCATCGGGGCCCTGCTTGGCATGGCCGCCCATATCGAGGGCAAGGGCATTGTCGGCCTTGATATGGCGGGCTTGGCGCAAAAAGGCGGTGCGGTCGTAAGCCACATCCGTTTTGCCGATACGCAGGAAAAACTCCATGCCGCACGCATTCCGGCGGGCGAGGCCAATGTGGTGCTGGGCTGTGATCTTCTGGTCGCGGCAAGCTTCGAAGGCCTTGCCAAGATGCGCCGCAACTTTACCCAGGCCGTGATCAACACCCACGAAACCGTCACCGGTGCCTTTACCCGCAACCCCGATTTCCAGCTGAAATCGAACGAGCATATGAAGGTCATATCCGATGCCTGTGGCACGGATGCGGTGAATTTCGTCGAAGGCAGTGATATCGCCACCCGCCTGATGGGCAATTCGATTGCCACCAACCTGTTCATGCTGGGTGTCGCATGGCAACGCGGTCTGATCCCGATCACCGAAGAAGCCCTGATGCAGGCGATTGATCTCAACGGTGTCGCGATTGATATGAACAAACAGTCCTTCTATTGGGGCCGCCTGTTTGCCCATGATCCGAAACGCGTGCTTGATGTCATCGGCCCGAACGAGGCGGAGGCACACCCGATTGCCACCACGCTTTCCGACATGGTTGCCAAACGCAAGGCCTTCCTGACCGATTATCAGAACGCATCCTATGCCAACCGGTTTGTCGCACTGGTCGACAGGGTCGCGGCGGCTGAAAAACGCCTTGATGGCGGTGATGATCTGGCCCGGACGGTGGCGAAATATTACTTCAAACTGCTCGCCTACAAGGACGAGTATGAAGTCGCCCGTCTTTATACCGATCCGGCCTTCAGGGCCAAACTCGCCAAGAACTTCACCGGCGATTACAAAATCCGGTTCCATCTGGCCCCACCGGCCCTTGCAGACAGGGACCCGGAAACCGGCCACCTGAAAAAGCAGGCCTTTGGCCCCTGGATGATGAGTGCCTTTGGCATTCTTGCGAAATTCAAGTTCCTGCGCGGCACGGCACTAGATCCGTTCGGTCGTACCCATGAGCGCAAAATGGAACGTCAATTGATCGCCGATTACGAGGCACTGGTGAACGAGGTCATCACTGGCCTTAACCATGACAATGCCCGGATTGCAAATGCCCTTCTGGCCCTGCCCGAACAGATCCGTGGTTATGGCCATATCAAGGATGGCAATATCGACAAGGTCAAAACCCGCGAGGCCGAACTGCTGGAACAGTTCCGCAACCCGCCGGAACATCTGAAAGCTGCGGAATAACGCGGCCTTCCAAAAATCTGGCAAAAATCAAAGGGGCCGCATGATCAGCGGCCCCTTTTTTATGTTGATGTTACGCCAGTCGCGGCCGTGGCCCGCCCAGCGGGAAATGCAGATCGGGCAGAACCCGTGCCGCGCGACGGCGCAGATCACGCACCGGATGTTCGCGAAGCTGCCGGCTGCGGTAACTTGCAATCATGTCATCGGTCGCCTGATAGCCGTCATCAATCCCGCGATCAAGGTTCTCCCACGTCCAGTCGTAATTGATATGGGGTGAAACCGGGATTTCGATGATGTCGATCTTGCGCCCGCTTTCGGCGACTTCACGCTTGAAGGCCTTGACGGCATCCTCGCTTGCCGATGCGGCAAACAGCATGATCAGGTTATTCAGCGCGTCATAAAGATTTTCCGGCTGACGCACCTGCTTAAGGTCCAGAATACGGCTGACCCAGACTTCCTCGACATCGGGATGATGGTGCAGGAAGTCAAAGAAATTGACCGTATCAACCGTCGCCCCCTCGCAATAGGTATCGCCGTTTATTTCAACCGGTTCCTCGATAAACGGCAGGGCCGAACAGGCACACAGCGTCTGCGCATTCATCTGCGGCAGATTGTAATGATCGGGCTTGTTGGTAAACAGCTCTAACCGCTGCTGTGTCAGGTTATAGGCATTGTGGAAAAGGGCCGGTTTATCGGGCTGATACAACCGGTCGAAATCAAGCCGATCCAGGAACATGCTGTCGGGCGAATATATTTTCGCCAATCCCTTGGTCTTGGTCTGGTACATCGCACCGATCATGAAGCGCGACAGCGGATTGACCGCCAGAATACCGTTCAACAGCACATCGTTAAGGTTATGGGGCGTCCAGTATTTCGGATTGCCCATGAAATGGCGGACATGCTCGGCGGCCTCACCGATGGCTTCGGGGACGATCAGCCCCTGATAGCTGCCCGGGTTAAAGAAATAGGAAAGCCGGTTGGCGAAATCGGAAAAGAAATCCGGCGCAAAGGCCGATGCAATTGGAAAGCGTTCATAAACGCTTGCCGGGCGGAATATCTTGCGGAAAAACCCGATCGTCTGATCAAGTTCCTGTCCTTCGTCCGCCTGATGCCAGGCCACCGAAAGCCACGCACCGATGCAGGCAGATGACCAGATATCGAACGTGATATCGGGTTCCTGCTGAAGTCGTTTCAGAACCCCGATACTTAATCCGACGGCAGGTCCACCGCCGGACAAAAAGATCGCCCGCTTGATTTTTCTCACAGCTATCTCCCACTCATTTGTCGTTAAACGACTGAACACCCGAACGCTGCGTTGGAATAACGCCGCAGTTGCCAGCGCTTCCACCCAGGAGATATCGGCCCGTCTTGCGCGGACCTATGAAGCTAAGAACGATTATAACCTATTCAATATTTAAGATAATTTACCATTCGACATCAAACTTATGAAAGTTTGGAACAAATATAGACTATCGAATAGTGTGACATCCCAAATATCTATACCAGTAAAATGCTTCGTAACTTTTATTTCACTATTTATGTGATGACCGTCACAGGAAAAAATATACTTCCATGATTGCCAAGATCATAAATAAAGAAGGCCGCCACGTGGGCGACCTTCTGTAATTCCACGATTCGGCACCGATTATTCGTAATAACCGACCATAAAGATTTTGCCGTCATGCGGCTTTACCCAGGTTTTCTTTTCGGCAAGTTTCTTGGTTTCCGGGTGGGTCCAGGTATAGTTGGACCAGCCGCCATCCGGGTTCGTCTTGCCGGTTTCCACCATGTCGCGAATGATGAAATTGCTGTTCACATCCTGAAGATCCCAGATTTTCGGATTGTTGATCAGCTTCGGATTGATCGCATGGGTCAGGAACGTGCCCTTTTCGCCGTCGGCGACAATCACATAATATTCGTCAAAAACATATTCGCCGTCCTTGTCATTGAACGCGGCAAAGGACTGGTCCTGTCCGACCTGATCGTAGAGTGCGATGGCCTTATCAACCAGCCCCTGTGCGGTTGCCGCCTTGTCCTGGGCCTGTGCAAGGCCGGTGGTCAGGCAAAGTGCGGTCACGGCAGATACAAAAAGACGCATAAGTGTTTTCATCAGGTAATCCCCTTTGATGAACCTGTTGGAAGTAAAATGGAAAATGGATCAGACCGCCCGCAAACGGGCGACAAGCCCGTCCACGGAAGAACTCAGACCGGTCATCTGGCGACCAAGCTCGCCGGTTGCCTGCCCGACGGAATCCGCGGACTCGCGGGTGGCACGGGCGATTTCACGCACATCGCCAATCCCGCCCGATACGGTTTCGGCGTAACCGGCGGCTTCGGAAATGCTGTTGCTGATCTGGCCGGTGGCCGTCCCCTGCTCCAGCACCGCATCGGCGATGGCTTTAAGGATACCGTTGACGTCATTGACACTGGCAACAATCGTCTGGATCGCCTCGACCGCAAGAACGGTTTCGGTACGGACATTGGCGATTTCGGATGCGATTTCCTCGGTCGACCGTGCCGTCTGGCTGGCAAGGTTCTTGACCTCGTTGGCCACAACCGCAAAGCCCTTTCCGGCATCCCCGGCACGGGCCGATTCAATCGTCGCGTTAAGTGCCAGAAGGTTGGTCTGCTCAGCAATATTGCCAATCAGTGCCGCCACATCCTCGATCCGGACACTGGCTTCTTCAAGCTTGCGGATTTTGGCATCCGCATCCAGTGCCTGCTCGCTTGCCGCCTGTGCGCGGCGGCTGCTTTCCTGGATTTCATTGCTGATCTGGGAAATCGCGGCGGCAAGGCTGTTGGCCGCTTCGGAAATCTCGCCCATATTGCGGCTGGATTTGCCCGACGCATCATAGGCATTCTCGCTTTGCTGATCGGTGCGTTCGGCATTGGTCAGCATCGCCGTGGCCGATGCACCGATCTGCTCGATCGCGGCACTGACCGCAGTTGCCGTACCCTTGACCGATGTTTCGATCTCGGCCGCCAGTTCCTGCATGATCTGGCGCTTTTCCTCGGCGGCCTTTGCCTCGTCCTCAAGACGGGTGCGTTCGGCTTCCTGAAGGCTTTGCGCATTCTGGCGGAAAATTTCAACCGCGCCTGCCATGCTGCCCATTTCATCGGTCCGCCCGGTAAAGGGCACATCGATATCGGCCCGACCATCGGCAAGTTCGCGCATCACCGCCGTCAACCGTTTGACCGGCACGCCGATCACGCGCGTGATGGCAAAACTGATCAGCACCATCGCAAGGACGGCGACAACCGATGCAATGATTGTCTGATTCTGGGCTGCCATGCCGGCTGCCATCGCATCCGAACTGGCAACATCCATACGGCTTTCCGCCGTTTCACGAAGCTCGGCCAATGTCGCCATCAGGCTTTCGTAATCCGACTGTGCCGACCATGAAAAACTCAGCGCCCCGGTATACTCGATATCAAGCATCCCCAGAACCTGATCGATCTTGGCAAGGTAATCTTCGTAAAGCTTGGCCGCACCTTCCGCGATCTCGCGTTCCGGCCCCGGCAGGTTCTGATCACCCAGCATCTGGGTAAAGGCATCGCGCGCCGCCGTAATCTGTGACTGCAATTCCGCATTCACGCTGCTCATGCGGTCTTCGTCAACGCCTGCGGCCGACCATGACAGCAGGCGATAAACCGTCTGATGAACCTTGGTGACATTACGGTCGATATTGCCGATATCGCGGACCTCCGGATAGGCCTCCGAAACGGCAAATTCCAGACCGTTGCTAAGTGATACGATCGCGCGTCCCCCGATGACGCCCACAATGGCAATGGCGATAACCCCGATCAGCGGCAGGACCGCCAACTTGGTACCGATATTCAGATTGACGAAAGTTTTCATTCTGTAACGTTCTAACCAATTGTAACTACAAGGATATCAGGCAACTGCCCCAACAGCTTCCCGGAAGATGGTGACTATGGTGTCACCCTTGTTTTTGCGATGTCCCTTAACCAGCTCATTGGCGACACAACGATCATTCACCGGCCCCATTTCACCAGATGCGAAATGCGTGCGCAGCAAATGCCGATTGTTTGTTTTTATTGAAAATCTGAAGACATGCCGGGCGTGAATGGCCACAAGCAGGTGCGCAGTTCCGCACCGGATAAAGTTCGGACCGGCATACCGGATGTAACGCCCCCGCGCCCCGATGCCATCCCCCGATACAAGCCCAAGGCTTGCAGCCGCTCTCGCAGCACGTCCCATCCCCGCCATCGTACCCCCACGATCCGACAGGCGCGCAAAAATGCACCCCGTCATACAGGTTTCCGCGGCATAAACCGATCTTGATCGTTTCCAGGGATATTTTCTTCTATCACCTGACCGCGCGGCAGAGTGTAGTCAGCGACCACTAGCGCAACCAAGTGACATGTTTGTTAGGATATTAGTTCAAAAATGAGACAAGAAATACTACCCTAAGGTATCCGTTTCCTATCGGGGTATCGTATAAGTATTACATAGCAAAGACTTATACATTCACAGATTTATATCGTTCTCTAATTTAGTTTTTAATTATTTACAGAACGAAGATTTCACTGTCCGCTTCCGGAGTCATCCGGCCTGCTGCCGTCCTTCCGAATGAAATCAGTAATTTCTTTCTGCGCGCTGCTGACAGTTTCCGGTCCGGCGCCGGCGCGGGGCGGACAATGGCCGCCTCGAACCGGTCGGCGACGATCAATCCGACATCGACCGGGATCAGGTCACGCGGAAATTCCATCGGCACGGCAAAGAAAAACCGGTCGCAATAATCAAGATAGCTTTCCCACTTCTGATCAACGCGAAAATCCTCGACCGATGATTTTACCTCAACCGCCCAAAGATCACCCTTTTCCCCAAGGGCCAGAACGTCAAGCCTCCGCCCGTTGCCAAGCCTAAGCTCGGTCAGGCACGCCATGCGATGATGATACAAAAGACGGCAAACGCCTTCTGTGACTTCGCTTGTGATTTGAGGGCGATTGCGGTCATTCATCGCCACAGGATACAAAAACAAAAGCCCGCTCGAAAGCGGACTTTGCGTCTTGGCGCGACACTCCTGACAAAGCAGATCAGCTCATGCCAAGCGCACGTTTGTAGACCTCAAGGATTTCTTCCTGTTCGGTGCGTTCGTGATCTTCCATTTTGCGCAGACGGATAATCTGGCGCAGGATTTTCACGTCGTAACCAAGCGCCTTGGCTTCACCGTAAACTTCCTTGATATCAGCCATCAGGTTGGCTTTTTCTTCTTCAAGGCGTTCAATGCGTTCGACATAGCTCGCAAGCTGATCGGCTGCGATTCCACCGACTTCGGTCATTCCTGATATTCTCCGATCATGTTTGCGCAGCGGAAACCGGTGCGCTGAATTTCAATGCGGCGCGACGATACTCAATGCGCTTTGCCATGACAAGACCCGTTCGCCCGGCAAATTTCAGACAGCTTTCAAACTGCCGATTTTTCGCCGGGCACCGTATGCGCAATCAGGTGATCGGCCACCGCAAGCAACGCATCACGCGGGCTGGCCCCGTTTTCCACCGCATCGGTATAAATCTCGCGCTGGCGGCGTGCGCTTGTGCCGCGTTTGATAATGGTGCGCGCATGTTCGACTTCCGCGACACAGCCGAAATGCTCGGCATCCGGGCGGATCAGTTCGATGATTTCTTCCAGCAGATCGGCATAGGGCACGATCTCCGCCCGGCCAAAATCGATCAGCCCGGTTTTATCCCCGGCGTCGCTGCCATACCGGCACGCCCGCCAGCGGTTTTCACGTACCAGCATGTTCGAATAAATCCGCCAGCGCTGGTTATTACGCCGCAAACGATACAGCATCCGCATCAGGCATCGCGTGATCGACGCCACACAGATCGCGTCTTCCAGATCGGTACAGACATCGGCAATCCGCATTTCAAGCGTCGGCCAACGATCACTGGGGCGCAAATCCCACCAAAGCTTGGTGCCATCCTCGATCACCCCGGCCTGGATCAGCATATCGACATGACGGCGATATTCCGCCCACGATCCGAACACTTCGGGCAAACCGGTACGCGGCAGGTTATCAAACACCGAAAGCCGGAAGGTCTGAAGCCCGGTATCACGCCCCCGCCAGAACGGCGAACTGGTCGTCAGTGCCAGAAGATGCGGCAGAAAATAGCTCGCCTGCGCCATCAGTTCGATCCGCAGGTCGTCATCCTCGATCCCGACATGCACATGCATGCCGCAAATCAGAAGCCGGTCAACAACCGTGCGAAGGTCCCGCGCAATCGTGCTGTAACGCTCGCCCTCGGTGTGTTTCTGGCTGTCCCATTGCGCAAACGGATGGGTCGATGCCGCCAGCAATGCCATGTCATAACGTGCGGCAATATCGGCAACCGTGCTGCGCATATGCGTCAACTGGTCGCGGGCCTCGGCCGCACTGTTGCAAACCTTGGTGCCGGTTTCGACCTGGCATCGCATGAACTCGCTTGATACCTGATCGCCCAGTTCGGCCTTGCAGTCTTTCAGAAAATCCGCTGCCGGGTCCGTCGCCAGATCGCGACTTTCGCGGTCCACCAGCCAGAATTCTTCCTCGATCCCGATGGAAAAGCCCGGTTCGCGCGAATGGGACACCGCCAAATCAGTCTCTCCTGATTTTATAAAGGTTCGGGTCGGCCAGGATGTCGACAAACGCATCGCCAAGGATTTTGGCCCATTTCTCACATCCCGCATCAGTATCAATCAGATCCTGGCGGATTTCAATCGACACACAGGGCAGCCCACCGGCTTCGCCGTGATGATCGATGGTGTAATCGGCCATATGCTGCCCGGAATAGGGTTCGTTATCACCAATCGTCAGATCGGGATTCTGTTCACGAAGTTTTGCCAGCAACGGTACGGGAATACGGTCATCCTGATCCCAAAGCACGCCGATCTCCCACGGGCGTTCAAATCCCTGAAACACCGGGGTAAAGCTGTGAATGGCGATCAGGGCCGGGACGATTTTATGCGCGTGGAAATTGGCAATCCGTTCCTCGATGGCCCCGTGATAGGGCAGGAAAATCTCGCGGATGCGTTTCATATGATCAGAAGGGGAAACGTTTTTATTGCCCGGCACCACCGTCTGATCGGCGATTTCGGGCATTCCGGTCGGGTCCCAAAGCTGCCGGTTGCAATCAATCACCAGCCGCGAAAATCCGCCCAAAACCGCCGGGCAATCAAACCGTTCAACCAGAATTTCGGTCACCTTGCGCGCCCCGATATCCCAACCGATATGGCGTTTGCGTTCTTCTTCCGGCAGGCCCAGCGTACCAAGGCTTTTGGGGATTTCGCGCGAAGCATGGTCACAGACAAAAAGCGAATGCCCCTTGCCGTTCTCGTTCAAAACCTCAAACGGTGCGGGATCATCATGGCCCAGCAGCGACCCGGTATGGTGGCTCACGCGAATTCTCCTGAAATTGGGGCAGCTTGAAATTTTCGGCTCCGGAACCGGCACGAACCGGCACATCGGACCCTGTTGAACTATCAATTTATTGCAGGACTGACAAGGTCGCCCGCACGTCCCTTTTACAACAGTTCAACGGACACTTTGCAGCAACGCCAAACATCCCGTAAAGTGGTATGACCAATAAAACCAAACGCGTTTGTCGGCTGGAGTACAGTCGCTGCTGGAGTGTTCAGAACATGCCGCCTGTCAAACCTGTACCGTCTTCGGACACGGTTGATGCCAACCGGCCCAAAAGGATTGCCGATCAGGTTGCCGACAAGCTTCTCGACATGATCACTGCGGGCATGTTCCTGCCCGGTGACCGTCTGCCGGGCGAACGACAGCTTGCCGAGGACATGAAAGTCAGCCGCGTTTCGGTCCGTGCCGCCCTGCAAAAGCTTAAAACCCGTGGTTACCTGCGCGCGGTTCAGGGGGGCGGTACCGAAGTCCTGTCTTCGACCGGCGTCGAAATGGATACCGCGATGACCGATCTTGTCCGGGACTCGCTTAACAATCTGCGCGACCTGCAGGAAATCCGCTGCACGCTCGAAACATGGGCCGCACGTCGGGCTGCCATCAATGCCAGTGACGAGGATATCGAACTTCTGCGCATCGCCTACCGGCAGGCTCACGATCCGCGTCGCGCGCCAAAATACCGTGCCGATGATGACCATCGCCTGCATATGATGATCGGCCGTGCCAGCGGATCAATCATCTATTACCACGTCATGAAAATGCTGCACGATGTCCTGCAGGCCGCCCTGACCGAAATCCGCTTTAACAATCTGTCCGGCCCGTCCTTTGACCGGATGGTGCAGGAACATCATTATGCGATTGTCGAAGCCATCGCCGCCCGCGACCCGGACGCCTCGGAAAAAGCCATGTCCGAACATTTGCAGGCGGTCATCGAATATTTCAAACTGGCCGCGGTGAACAAACCGAACTGAGCCGCAAATACAAAGACAATTACAAGAACGATAAAAATACGACCATTCAGGGAAACCAGACATGACGACATCGCGCGACACGCTTTTGCAGTTGATGGATGCCGCCCTTAAGGCCGCCGATCCTGCGGTCCAGATTCCGCGCAACCTGCCGACAAAGCCCAAGGGCAAAACCATCGTCATCGGTGCGGGCAAGGCATCGGCCAATATGGCGCAGGCGTTTGAAAAGGCATGGGATGGCGATATTTCCGGTCTGGTCGTCACCCGCTATGGTCATGCCGTCCCGTGCGAGAAAATCGAAATTGTCGAAGCCTCCCACCCGGTCCCCGATGCCGCCGGGCAAAAGGCCGCCCAGCGTATTCTCGATATCGTCAAATCCGCTGGTCCCGATGATCTGGTGGTCTGCATGATTTCGGGCGGCGGATCGGCCCTGCTGGCCCTGCCCGGTCCGGGCCTGACACTCGAAGACAAACAGGCAATCAGCAAGGCCCTGCTTCATAGCGGTGCAACCATTTCCGAAATGAACTGTGTGCGCAAACACCTGTCCGCGATCAAGGGCGGCAGGCTGGCCGCCGCCTGTGCCCCCGCACGCATGGTGACCTATCTGGTATCCGATGTGCCGGGCGACGATCCGGCGATCATCGCATCCGGTCCCACGGTTGCCGATCCGACAACCGGGCAGGATGCGCTTGATATCATCCGCCGTTACCGGATCGAAATCCCGCTCGCCGCGACCGAACTTCTAAATAACGACATCCATGAAACCGTCAAACCGGGCGACAAGTGCCTTGACGGGCATGAAGTGATCATGCTGTCACGCCCGCAGGACAGTCTGGAGGCCGCAGCCAAAGTCGCCCGCGACCTTGGCATCAATCCGGTCATTCTGGGCGATGCCATCGAAGGCGAAGCCCGCGAGGTCGCCATCGTCCATGCCGGGATCGCCCATCAGGTCGCCAGTCACGGCCAACCCGCCGCCAGACCCTGCGTGCTGCTATCGGGCGGGGAAACAACCGTCACGGTCCGCGCCAAGGGGGGCCGTGGTGGCCGCAACAGCGAATTTCTGCTCTCCCTCCTGATCCAGTTCCGCGATCACGCCGGGTTCAGCGCGCTTGCGATTGATACCGACGGTATTGACGGCAGCGAAGATAACGCCGGTGCCATCATCGACCCGACAAGCTGGCAAAAGGCGATTTCAGCCGGTATCGATCTGCGGGAATATCTGGCCAATAACGACGCCTATAGCGCATTCGCCAAAATCGACGATCTCCTGATCACCGGCCCGACGCTGACCAACGTGAACGACTTCCGCGCCATCCTGATCGAATAACCGGGACCTGCACCCCCACCAACCCTGCTTTTACAATGGCTCGTTGTAAAAGCAGGCATGCCCTTTCACGCCCGATAACATCGGGCGGCTCAACCGGCAATGATGTCCCGAACTGGTGGATGTTAACCGGTTCACCCTGTTTCATACGCTGGCGAACAAACTCCATACGCTGACTTATGGAAAGCTCTCCCAAGTCCGGACATAGTCTTTTTCATAGCAGAAAAGCCAAGCTGACAAGCTGCTACGTGTTGAAGAGATGCCTGAAGCCGGATTGCATCATGTCGAGTTGAACCACGCTCTGACGGTCGTGATCCCGAACAAGGCTGCGTTGTCCGGGTGATGTCTATCAAGTCCCCCAACTGTCACCCGGACAGCATTCCTTTGTGGGAAGCAAGAGCAAGCCATGAGCAATCAACTTTCCGCTTTACTGGCCCTATGGCGACAGCACAGGGACGAAACCGAATGGGTCCTCGGTACCGTTTATCGTACCGAAGGCTCCGCCTACAGCAAGGCCGGGACAATGATGCTGATAAATGGAAAAGGTCAGCAATTCGGGCTGCTCAGTGGTGGCTGTATTCAGGCCGACATTGCCCGGAATGCCCGCAAGGCAATCGTCACCGGCCAAACTGTCATGCTTGTCTACGATGGCAGTGACGAGGACGATTTGTCTTTCAGGCTTGGTATCGGATGTGGCGGCACGGTCTATATAATGCTCCAGCCCGTCATACCCGCCAATGACCTTGACCTAAGCAGCCTTCACACAGCACTTTCCCTACGTCAAAGCGGTTTCTACCGGCAGAAAATCGGCGACGTGATCAGTCGCTTCGAACCGGACCATGTATCCGGGCAGTCGGCGTCGTGGATTGAAAATCACGAAGATGGCGACTGGTTGGTGACGCCGGTTTTGCCAGAACCCCACATACTGGTTGTGGGTGGCGGTGTCGATGCTCGCCCGGTGGTGAATATCGCTCTGGAAATGGGGTGGCAGGTAACTCTCGTTGATCCTCGTAGCGCCAATGCAAGACGTGAACATTTTCCGCCTGCTTCCAATATCCTTCGAACCATTGATCACAGTCTCGCAACCTATGTGCAGGACAAGAGGATCGAAGCCGCCATCCTGATGGCACATAGCGTCACCATTGATGCTCGGGCACTCGCAATTCTGAGCCATGCACCACTTCGTTATCTGGCTGCACTCGGCCCAAAACACCGCTTTGCCGATATCCTTCAGCACGCAGGCATTCGTACCAGTGATCTGCCGTTCACAGTAGCAAGCCCCGCCGGACTGCCTATTGGCGGACGCCTTCCCGAAAGCATCGCTCTTTCGATACTGGCAGGCGTGCACTCAGCTCTTTTTGCCAGTCATTCGACCTGAACTGGCAGTTTTTCTACCGGCAGCCTTATCGCAGATAGCCAACCCTCATAAAGGAATAAACCATGACAGCGTTTAAGCTAAATGGACGTGCAGTAGATGTCGATGCAGCACCAGATACGCCACTGCTATGGGTCATACGTGAACACCTTAAACTTACGGGCACCAAGTTCGGTTGCGGTGTCGCACAATGCGGCGCATGCACGGTTCATATTGACGGGGAAGCAACACGCTCCTGCGTCACCTGGCTTGAAGACGTGGAAGGCAGCGAAGTCACCACCATCGAGGGCCTGTCGCCGGATGCCAGTCATCCGCTACAGAAGGCCTGGATCGCCGAGCAGGTGCCGCAATGCGGTTACTGTCAGTCAGGACAGATCATGCAGGCAGCAACCCTCCTTGAAAACACCCCCAACCCCACCCGCGAGGAAATCATCGAACATATGGATGGCAATATCTGCCGCTGCGGCACGTATGTCCGGATCATTGCCGCCATCCAGCGCGCCGCAAAGGAGGTTTGAAAAATGACCAGAACAACAGAACCGGTAAACCTTCGCTGCCGGGCGATCTCGCGGCGCAGCTTTCTGATTTCAGCAGGTAGCGTCGGTGTCGCGGTTGCCTTCGGCAGCCTGCCGGGTCAGGCATTTGGTGCGATGATGGCATCGTCGGTCGACGGCAATTATCTTCCGAATGCCTGGGTGTCCATTTCGCCTGACGGGACCGTTACGATCATGTCTCCCGCCTCCGAGATGGGGCAAGGCATCATGACAACACTGCCGCTCCTGATCGCCGAGGAAATGGATGCCAATTGGGATGATGTGAAAATTGTGCAAGCGCCCTCTGACGCTGAAACATTCGGGAACCCTGGTTTTTACGGCGTTCAATTGACAGGTGGCAGCGAATCCACGCGCGGTTATTTTACCCCGTTACGATTGATCGGTGCGCAAACACGCCAGGTAATACTGGCAAGCTGCGCAACCCTTTTGAACGTCCCGCAAAGCGAGCTTTCCACCGAACCCGGCAAGGTCGTCCACTCGCTCTCGGGCCACTCCCTTGGGTTTGGTGATATCGCTGCGAAGGGTGTTCTTCCCGATATCCTGCCACAGGTCACCGAAGCGGACCTCAAGACACCGGAACAGTGGCGTTATATTGGCAGGCGCGATATCCCGCGCATCGATGTCCCGGCAAAAGTCAATGGAAGCGGGATATATGGTATCGATGTCCAGCTTTCAGACATGCTCTATGGCGCGGTATTGCGTCCGCCCGTACAGGGTGAAAAGCCGGAAACCATTGATGACGAAGCGGCATGGGCGGTACCGGGTATCACACATATCGTTCCGCTATCCTATGGTGTCGGGATTATTGGTGAAACGGTCGAAGCGACAAAGCGCGCAAAGGACCTTTTGCAGGTAAGCTGGACCACATCATCAAGGGTGCGAAACTACACAAGCGACCAGTTACTCGAACAGTATCGCAAGGTGGGGAATGACCTGTCTCAGGCGGGTGTCGAAGCCCATGCGCAAGGCGATACCGAAACCGCCATGCGCAATGCCACAACCGTAATTGAGGTCGATTACATGAGCGACCTTATCTATCACGCAACGATGGAACCGATGAATGCCACAGCACAGGTGACCGGCGATACAGTGGAAGTCTGGGCACCGACACAAGGCCCGACAGGCACCCAACGCTTTGCCGCCAATGTCATCGGCACAACGCCCGACAAGGTCAAAGTGAACACCACTCTGCTTGGTGGCGGGTTTGGCCGCAAGGCAGAAGCAGACTTCATTATCGATGCGGTGTCATTGGCCAAAGAATCCGGGGGACGGCCGGTCAAAGTCATCTGGAGCCGCGAAGACGATGTGAGACATGACAAGTTTCGCCCGCTTGAAGCACAACACATTCAGGTCGGACTTGACGCTGATGGTAACATTACCGGTTGGCGGCACAGAATTGTTGCCGACTCTATTTTCGCACGCACAATGCCCGAATTATTCAAAGACATGGGTGGTCACGACGATGTCGTAACCGAAGGCGCACATTTCAATTATGCCGTTCCCGCGCACCGGATCGATTATATCCGTCAGGATAATGGTCTGGACATCGGTTTCTGGTTCGCTGTCGGGGTCGGCTACACCCGGTTCGGCATCGAATGCGTCATTGACGAAATCGCTGCTGTCAAAGGCAGTGATCCCGTGGAACTAAGACTAGAGCTTCTTAAAGACCAGCCCCGCGCCAGAAACGTCATCGAAACCGTTGCCCGTATGGCGGACTGGGACCGTCCCCGCGATGATCGCGCACTGGGCATTGCCTATGCTGATGCGTTCGGCTCACATTGCGCCCAAGTGGCCGAAGTATCCCTCAACCGGGAAACGGGCGAAATCCGGGTGCACAAGGTCTGGTGTGCGATTGATACCGGCGTCGCGGTCCAGCCACGCCATCTTGAGGGAATGATGATCGTCGGCATCACGAACGGCATAAGCCAGACATTGTTCGAGCAGATAAACATCGTCGACGGCGAAGTACAGGAAGGAAACTTCGACACCTACAGGGTCATACGCATGTCGGATGCACCGGAAATCGAGGTCTCTGTTGTGCCGACACCGGGCAGCCCGGTCGGCGGCGCAGGTCAGGCAGGCCTTCCGCCCGTCGGTCCCGCGATTGCCAATGCAGTCGCCCGGCTAACCGGTGGTGTCAGGCTTCGGCATTATCCGTTCCTTCCTGAACGGGTACTGGAAGCATTGAACGCCTGATGATCCGGCGATTTTTCCAGCATCATCAAGCCGCCTGCACAACGCAGGCGGCTATTTATTTGCCAACACCATATTGTCGTGGCGAACAGCCCATGACCCTTTTGAACGCCGTGCTGAATGCACTTTCAGCTTCGTAACCGACCGATAGCGCGATGACGGAAACCGGCTCATTGGAAGTTTCAAGTTGATCGACAGCCAGAAGCATACGCCAGCGCGTGAGATACTCGATCGGAGTTTCCCCAACCTTCTCCCTGAATCTCTGCGCAAAGATTGAACGCGACATTCCGGCATACTCGGCTAATTCCTGCAGCGTCCAACGTCGCGCCGGGCTTTCATGCATCGCCTGAATTGCCTGCGCCAGTCGTTTATCGGCAAGGGCTGAAAACCATCCCACATCACCGGAATCAACCATTTCCGTCAAATACAGCCGCAACGCCTGCACCAGCATCATATGCGCAAGATGCTGCGCAATCAAAGAACCTCCCGGCTCTCTCTGACGCAGTTCCTCCATCATCCTCTCGACAGACCATCGCAAAGCTTCTCGTTCTGACTTTTTACGAATATGGACGATAGGCGGCAGCATTTTCATAAGAAGCGGCGCGCCACCGCCGCTTACGCCGAAACGACTACCCGCAAGAAAAAAATCGCCGCCGCCGTTATAGGTAACGACACCACCATCCCGTGCTGGCGGGAAAATCGTACTGGCACAAACCGATGGCACCGACATCTCGCTTGCAAGACGGAAAGGTTTACCACTCGGCAACACAAAACAGTCGCCTTCCTGCAGACGCACGGGATCAGAAACACCCTCGACAGAAAGCCACCCGTTTCCGGAAATGACCGAGTAACATTTTATGCGGTCCTGCTGGCCGGAAAACTGTATCGACCAGTCCCCACCCGCATCAAAGCCTGCGGATACATAACTGCGCGGCTTCAGAAGCGCCAAAACGTCCGAAAGTGGATCCATAAGACATTCCTCAAAATTTAACGACAGTCCGCCTCTGAATGCTTTTGGCGTTCACGCTGGGGTCAACGAATTTTACTCTGACGTTATCTTCATATTTCGGCGTGGAAATTATGGCACTTGCTCGGAATTCTCCATGCTGCAACGTCCAGATTCCTGTCGAGAACGTCCGAACCCGGCAATTATCCCGCTACCAGATACAAGTTGAAAACATCCTTTCTTCTGCGTCCAAAGGCCACCGAGAACCTATGAGGCCGCGGGCATCCACGTGCGGATCCACTCCAGCCCGGCATCAGTATCGCCATGCGGCCTGTATTCGCAGCCGATCCAGCCGTCATAACCGACCCGATCCAGCATATAGAACAGGAACGGGTAATTAAGCTCGCCGCTATCGGGTTCGTGCCGCCCCGGCACACCGGCAATCTGGATATGGGCGGTTTTGTCCAGATGCTTGTCCAGACGGGCCGCGATATTCCCGCCGACAATCTGCGCATGGTAAATATCGAATTGCAGCGCCAGATTGGGATGATCAAGCTGATCCAGGATCACGGCGGCCTGTTCGACGGAATTAAGCAGATAACCCGGCATATCAATCGGATTGATCGGCTCGATCAGGATTTTGACCCCGGCCTGTTCGGCCAGATCGGCGGCATAAAGCAGATTGTCGCAATAAAGCCGCGCCAGTTCCCCGGCGTCCTCGCCCTTTCCCATCAGGCCCGCCATGCAATGCACCATCTGGCATCCGGTCGCAGCCGCGTAATCCAGCGCCTTGACCACGGAATCGCGAAATGCATCCTCACGCCCCGGTCGGCAGGCAAGCCCGCGTTCGCCCTTTTCCCAATCGCCGGTCGGCATATTGAACAAAACCTGTTCAAGCCCGTTGTCACTCAGCAGCGATTTGACGCTTGCCATCGGCATGTCATAGGCGCCGACATATTCAACCCCGCCAAACCCGGCCGCCGCCGCCGCCGCAAAACGTTTTTCAAACGGCAGATCGGCAAAAAGGAATGAAAGATTGGCGCTGAAACGGGGCATTGGACACCTGATCGAAGCATGGGTTCGGGTCGTCATGGTTTCGCATCACCGCCGCCGCGTCAATGCCAAAGCAGGACGGCATCCCGGACACCTTCATCACACGGCACCATCTTTGGCGATTTCGTCCGCAAGCCACCCGCCGAATGCCTCGATTTCCTTGATATTGGCACTCTTGCCGGTATGGATCAGATGATAATGATGCCCTTCCATCACCGGGCCAAACGGCTGCACCAGAAGCCCTGCGGCGATTTCCGAACGCACCATTTCCGAACTGGCCAGAACAACGCCCTGGCCTGCGATGGCCGCCTGAATGGCATGGGTATCGTCACTGAAACTAAGCCCGCTTGATAAATCGACATCATCCAACCCGGCCCGCTTGCACCACCGCGCCCAGGTCGGCGTCACCTCGTCCGGGCGCAGCCATTCCAGATGCAAAAAGGTCTGTCCGCGCAGGTCGTTGGGCTGTTGGATATTCAGCATCGGGCTGCAAACCGGCGCGAACCGGTCCGCAAACAGGGTTTGCACCACCATCCCGGCAAAAGGCCCCCTTCCATATCGAACCGCGGCATCGGCCATCCCGGAATTAAGGTCAACCACCTCGGCCGAGGTATGCAGCCGCAGATGAATATCGGGATGTGCTGCCTGAAAACCGCCAAGGCGCGGCAACAGCCATTTGGCCGCAAACGACGCCAGCACCGATACCGTCAGGCTGCGCTGCTGCTTGCGCGCCTTGACCCGATCAATGGCAACGGCAAAACCGGCAAAGCCATCGCGCAATGTGGGATAAAGCTCCTGCCCGGCGGCGGTCAGTGTCACCTGCCTTGGCTTGCGGTCAAACAATCGCACACCAAGGGTTTCTTCAAGCAATCGCACCTGATGGCTGATCGCGGTCGGTGTTACGGCAAGTTCGGACGCCGCCCGCTTGAAACTAAGGTGCCGGGCGGCGGCTTCAAAGGCGCGCAGGGTCGCAAGCGGGGGCAAGGGCATATGGATGAACTCAATTCATCTATTGGCTGAGATATTCGATTTTGATCAAAACCTGTATCCAAGTCAAATATGGGGTAATGCAAATCGAAACAGATGAACAAAGATCATCACCAACGATCAAAGGTGCCCCATGACAACCATTCTTCATATCGACAGCAGCGCCCGCCCCGGCCGATCCGACACCCGCGCCCATGGCTCCCACTCCCGACGCCTTACCGCCAAATTCATCGAACAATGGCGCGCCACCCGCCCGGATGACGAAATCATCTATCGCGATGTCGGGGCCAATCCCCCCAATCCGGTAACCGGTGACTGGGTTCATGCGGCCTTCACCAAACCGGCCCAGCGCGAAGACTGGATGCATCAGGCGCTGGCCGAAAGCGACGAACTGCTCTCCGAATTGCTGCGTGCCGATGTGATTGTTGCCGGGGTGCCGATGTATAATTTCGGCATGCCCGCCCAGATGAAGGCATGGATCGAAAACATCGTCCGCGTCGGCGTCACCTTCGGCTTTGACCGGTCGCGCGATGGCGAACCGTACTGGCCGATGCTGACCGGTGGCAAATCGGTGGTGGTCTTATCCTCGCGCGGCGATTTCGGATATGATCCGGGTGGACGTGTTGCCCATCTTAACCATGTCGAAGGCGGCGTCTTTGCCCCGCTGGAATATATCGGCATCACCGATCAATACAGCTCCGCCATCGAATATGACGAATTCGGCGATGAACGCACCCAGAAATCCATCGCTGATGCCGAGGCAAAGGTCACCGATATCGTCATGCAACTACAGGCACGCCATACACAGGTTTCCGATATCGCCATGACGGCATGAAAAGCCTGATGGCACCATCACCGGGGAATGGATCGGCCCCTCATTCCCCCGGTGGTGTTCTTGTCGTTTTTCCGCCCCGGGCTTGATGCTGCGCTTTGGGCGGGGCTTGCCTGATCCGACACCTCGCCCGCCATCTGTCCGGTGATCAGACGCGCGCCTTTTTTGCGGAACAGATAACTCCACACCCACTGCACCATCACAAGGGCGGGCGCGCGCAGACCGATCAGGAAATAGATATGCGCAAGCCCCCAGAACCACCACGCCAGCCAGCCGCGCAGCTTCAATCCGTTCAGGTCGATCACCGCCCGATGGCGGCCAATCGTCGCCAGATTTCCGGCATGGCGATAGGCAAATGGCGGTGTTTCACGGCTTGCCATATGATCAAGGATACGCCCGCCAACATATTTGCCCTGCTGCTTGGCTGCCGGGGCAATCCCCGGCACCGTCATACCATCGCGCCACGGCACATGCGCCGCATCACCGATGACAAAAACATCCTCATAACCCGGCACCGACAGATCGGTATTGACCATCACCCGGCCACCCCGATCACATTCCCGCCCGGTCCAGTCGGCCAGATGATCAACCCGAACCCCCGCACCCCAGATCACATTGGCGCTCGGAATGAACTCATCGTCGATCTGCGCACCCATCGCGGTAATGTCGGAAACCTGCTGATTGACCCGGACCTCGACCCCGATTTTTTCAAGCGATTTTCGGGTATAGTCTGATAGATCTTCCGGGAACGCACCCAGCAATCTGGGGCCACCTTCGGCAAGGATGATGCGTGCATCACGCGGATCGATCCGGCGGAAATCATGGGACAATGCCTGTTTGGCAAGCTCGGCAATCGCCCCGGCCATCTCAACCCCGGTCGGCCCGCCGCCAACCACGACAAAGTTCAGCAACCGACGCCGTTCTTCAGGATCTTCGCTGTTTTCCGCGCGCTCAAACGCCAGAAGCAGGCTTTTGCGGATATCAGTCGCCTCGGTAATGTTTTTAAGGCCCGGTGCGACCATCGCCCAGTGATCATTCCCGAAATAGGATGTCACCGCCCCGGTCGCGATCACCAGATAATCATATGAAAGGTCGCGATCCCCCGCGATGATCCGCTTGCCCGGCAAATCAAGCCCGGTGACCTCGCCCATGAAGACGGAAACATTGGGATAGCGGCTGAAAATACTGCGGATCGGCCAGGCGATTTCGGCCGGCGACAGATCGGCCGTCGCCACCTGATAAAGCAGCGGCTGAAACAGATGATGATTGCGCTTGTCGATCAGGATGACATCAACATCATCCTTGCCCGCAAGTTTCTTGGCGGCACTCATGCCCCCGAAACCCGCGCCAACAATTACCACCCGTTTTCTGTCCGTCATGCCGGTCATGCTCCTGTATCGCATTTGTCCGACCCCGGCTCTAGCTAGTCAGGAACGGGGTGATTTGCAAGTTATTCAAAAAGAACAATTGGATGGACAATTTTGTCCGCCTTTGCTGGAACGCGCGACAAGCTGATGCGTTCCGATTATAAGATTTTGCATTCATCCGCCCCAAGCCCCAAAAGAGGCCCACCATGATCCAGCAATTCGCCCTTCATCCACAGCTTGCCGCCGACACCTCCATCGTGACCGATGGCCCGCTATCCCATATCCTGCTGATGAATGACGCCCGCTATCCCTGGCTGATTTTGGTCCCCAAACGCGCTAATCTGGTCGATTATGACGATCTGACTGCGGATGAACGCAAATTGCTGGGCGATGAATGCGCCGCTGTTTCAGCAACGCTGAAACGTCGCTTCGACGCACATAAAACCAATGTCGCGATGCTGGGCAACATGGTTCCGCAACTGCATTGCCACGTCGTCGCCCGGTTCAAAAATGATGCCGCATGGCCCGGCCCGATCTGGGGTGTCGGCAAGGCCGAACCGTATGACGAGGAAACCGGCAATGAACGGCTGGCGATCCTGCGTGCCGATCTGATTTCAGCTTTCAAGCATCTGTAGTTTCCCGCTTTGCCGCTCCTTGACGCATATCAAGGAAGATGAATTTGGAATAATGCAAAAGACGGACAGAACGAATTTTCGGGATGTCCGTCATGCAACTCGCCCTTTACGAAAAATACGACCTGCGTCTGCCGCGCTATACCAGCTATCCGACCGCACCGCATTTCAGTGCATCGGTGAATGGCAGGGTTTTCGAAAGCTGGCTGGGTGACCTTGATCCCGCACAACCCTTATCGCTTTATCTGCATATTCCGTGGTGCCGGGAAATGTGCTGGTTCTGTGGGTGCAACACCAAAATCACCAAACAATATGACCCGGTCGGCAATTTTGTTGTCGCCCTTCGGGCTGAAATCGCAAGCCTTCTGTCAAAGCTTGACCCCGCGCATCGTTTCAAGGTGTCGCACATTCATTTTGGCGGCGGCAGCCCGACGGCACTGAAACCCGAAGACCTGCGCGCGATCATGGCCGACCTGACGGATCGCATCGACATCCTTGACGATGCCGAAGTCGCCCTTGAAATGGATCCGCGCACGGCCACCCCGGAATTTATCGATGCCATGGCCGATTGCGGTTTTACCCGTGCCAGCATCGGCATTCAGGATTTCAACCCGTTTGTGCAACGTGCGGTCAACCGCGTGCAATCGTTTGAGCTGGTCGAAGATGTCATTGCCCGTCTGCGGGCGCACAAAATTTCGGGCATCAATGTCGATCTGATGTATGGCCTGCCGTTCCAGACCGTGGACAGCATCATCGAAACCGTTGATCAGACCGTCACGCTGAACCCCGACCGCCTGTCGGTATTCGGTTATGCCCATGTGCCATGGATGAAAAAGCACCAGAACCTGATCCCGACCGAAGCCCTGCCCGATACGCCACAACGCTGGGCGCAATACGAAGCTATCCAGACCCGGCTGACCTCGCATCGGTACAGCGCCATCGGCCTTGACCATTTCGCACGCGATGACGACGCCATGGCCATCGCGCAGAAAAGCGGCCTGTTACATCGTAATTTTCAGGGCTACACCACCGACCGCGCCGAAGCATTGATCGGCTTTGGCCCCTCGGCCATTTCATCGCTGCCACAGGGCTATGCCCAGAACGACCCGGCCCTTGCCCGCTGGCAACGCGCGGTCGAGGCCGGCGAATGCGCCATTGAAAAGGGTATCGCGATTAGCAACGAGGATCGCATCCGGCGCGACATCATCAACGAACTGATGTGCAACCTGACGGTTGATGTCGCCGCCATCTGTGCCGATCACGGCATTTCCGCCGACCGTTTCACATGGGAGATCGAGCGGGTCCGCGCCATGACACAGGATGGCATTGTCGAAGTTAACGGCACACAGATCCACCTTACCGAAAGCGGCCGCCCGCTTGTCCGGGCGGTTTGCGCGGCGTTTGACACCTATCTTGATCACGCCCACGGACGGCATTCACAGGCGGTCTAAGCCACAGGAGGGCCGGATAGATTGCTGACAAAGCCCTCCCAATCCGATCGTCATTCCCAACCTCATCGTCATTCCCGCGAAGGCGGGAATCCAGTCTCTTTCAATAGGGCACGGTTACCGGGTCTGCGCTCTGCTTCGCCCGGAATGACGATTTTGATCCATCGCCAAACCAATCCAGCCAACCAGCCCTGCTGCCCCTCGGCATCACCAAACGCCACCGACCAGGTGGACTGGACGGACAGGACTGGACTGAACCTGATTGCACCACACCGACCTCGCCCCAGGCCCTGCTGCCCCGAACAAGCACCCATCGCCCTCGGTTGACGCCGCAAACGCACCTCACCCCAAGGGCCACAGCGTTGCCGCATGGCAGGCACACGTCCCCCGCCATCAATGACCAGCCTTTCGGCATCTCCGAACGCACCACCAGCCCGCTGACGACCGATCCTGCCTGCCAATCCCGGTCAGACGATCCCGTGCCGATCCAGTGCAGACGCAATTCGGGCCCGCTGATTCTCGACATTTTCACGCTTCACCGACCGGACTGGCCCCGGACTGAACCGGCCCGGGCCAACTTGGCCCCGGCTCTCGCTGCCCCGAACAAACGCCCTTACCCCAAGAGCACAACTCTCCCGTCATGATAAACACCCGTTTTCGTAAATTTCCGACGGCCTCACGGCCCGGACGCACCACCACCGTAATGACTTTTCCATGCGCCCATGATGGCCCTTTGGCGATGCCGCCCCCGCCATTTCATCCCGCCAGATCGCTGTCGCGTCATCGTCTCATTCCTGTTTTTGCCGCCCGAAACGCAAAAAACCCGCAAAAGCGGATCACGTTTTGCGGGTTTTGTCTCCGGACCCATTTGTCCTGTTGACTTTATCTTTATGCCACAAGACAAAGAACAAATCAAGAACAATTTTCCAGAAAACCGGAAAAAGCTCCCAACGAAAATTCACCTCGATATAAAAGATATATTTCTCAATACCTTAACCAAGTAAATCAGCTTCGTCGGTCTTGTTGTTCCCTCACAGCAGGATCAGTCCCAATCAGGTGCCAGCCCGTCGGGGCTGACGATCCGGCCATTTTTATCGGCCAGACCATGAATGGCCTGCATTTCCTCACCGCTCAGTTCGAAATCAAAGATGTCGAAGTTTTCCGCAACCCGGCTTTCGGTTGCCGTTTTCGAAAGGGCGATGACGTCATTCTGCTGCAACAGCCAGCGCAGAACCACCTGCGCGACCGACCTGTCATGCGATTTGGCGATCTCGCCAAGTTCCGCGTTATCAAGCACCTTGCCATCGGCCATCGCATAATAGGCGGTCAGCGCCATGCCATGCTTGCGCGCGCCATCCATGACCTTGGTCTGATCAATGAAGGGATGATATTCGACCTGATTGGTCACAAGCGGCGCATCCGACAGGGCAACGGCTTCATCCATCAGGGCAATATTGAAATTGCTCACCCCGATATGGCGCACCTTGCCGGCCTGCTTGACCTCGTTTAACGCCCCGATCTGATCGGCAAGCGACACATCATTGTTCGGCCAATGCAAAAGCAGCAGATCGGCATAATCGGTTTTAAGCTTTTCAAGGCTTTCATCGACCGATTTGACAAAGGCATCATGCCTGTAATTGCTGACCCAGACCTTGGTGGTCAGGAAAATGTCCTTGCGCGGGACGCCGCTATCGATAATGGCCTGCCCGACGGCGGCTTCGTTGTCGTAAATCTGGGCGGTATCGATATGGCGAAAGCCGGTCTGGATCGCCTTGGGCACGATACGCAGAACGTCGGCTTCGGGCATGCGAAACGTGCCAAAGCCAAGGGCGGGGATCACCGCACCATTTGCAGATACATCAAACATCTGAATTCCTCATTGGAAATGTCGCGACTGTCTTCGCAACGGCTGCCAAACCCGAAGGTTCCGATAATTCCGGCACTCAGGCCGATTTGCGCACCGTCAGGATGACAATCCCGGTAATCACGACCAACCCGCCCAGCATCTGGGCCGGGCTGATCATCTGTTCCAGCACCACCCAGCCAAACAGCAGGGTGGCAATCGGTTCCATATTCATCACCGGCGCATTGCGCGCCATGTTCAGGCGCGGCACCGAAATGAACAGGACGGAAAAGGCACCACCATAAAGCAGCACCAATGCACCAAGCCCGAACCAGCCCGGTGTTGCGGATGGCAATGCCATTCCGCCCGGCACCAGTTCGGCGAAACCGGCAATGATCATCGATGCAAACACGATCACCATGGTGAACATGCTGCGCACCGATCCGCGCAACGCCGATAATTTGTGATCGGTCACCCAAAGGGCCACGGCAAAGGAAGTCGCCGCCCCCAGTGCAAAAACAATTCCCTGCCACCAGTTCGCACCAACATCCCCATCCATCGCAAGAACACCTGGCACATCAAGTGCTAAAACAAGCCCCGACAGGATGAACAGCATCAGGGCCGCCGATTTGAGCGTCGGCCTTGCCCCGCCCAACGCCCAGGTCAGCAACGCCAGAATGATCGGGAAACTGTTGGCCGTCAGAAGTGCAAGTGCGACCGGAATGCGCGCCACCGCCGAATACAGGCACAGGCTTTGGATCGTGACCAGAAGCCCCAGCAGCAATTGCCATCTGCGCGTCCCGACCGGAAGCCGGATCGTCTGGCGTTGCCAGATCACAAGCGTAATCAGGATCGCCAATGCCACACCCGACCGGCACAGGATCGCCAGAAGCAACCCGGTACCGTTTTCAAACGCCAGCCTTGCCGCCACATGGTTCCCGGCAAAGGAACAGGCAACAACGACAAGGATCAGAACCGCAATCTGGCGGGGGAAATGTGCAGGAACGGCAGCAGGCAGCGCAGTCGAAATGGACATATCAAAACCGGTTTTGTGGGGCGAACAATCAGAAAACGCCAGAAAGACCATTAAAACAAGCCTTTCCGGCAAAGGGTGCCACATCCGGTGCACAGGACGTGGCAACCCCGATATCGGTTATGCGGTCTGAAGGGCGTTATCGGACCGGCGGTCCAGCACACCGCTGATCATCGTCAGACCAACCGCAAACGCGACCAGAAGGGCCGCAACCCACGGCGTTGCCGACAGACCAAGCGACGAGGACACAACAATTCCGCCAACCCACGCCCCGATCGCAATGCCAAGGTTAAAGGCCGCGATATTCAGCGCGGATGCAACATCCACCCCGCCCGGACGGTGCAGCTTTGCCAGTTGCACGACATAAAGCTGAAGCCCCGGCACATTGGCAAATTGCAGGAAACCAAGGGCCGCCAGTGTGACAATGGCAAGGATCGGCGAAACGGCGGTAAAGGTAAAGATCACAAGTGTGACGGCCTGCAAGGCAAACAGGATGGTCAGCGCCCGGACCGGGTTCCGATCCGCAATGCGTCCCCCGGCAAGGTTGCCAACCGCAATCGCAAGCCCATAAGCAACGAGGATCAGACTGACACTGGATTCACGGAAACCCGTAATATCCTGAAGCACGGCAGACAGATAGGTAAAGGTGACAAACGTGCCGCCATAACCAAATGCGGTCATGCCAAACACGATCAACAACCGGCCACTGCCAAGCACGCGCACCTGATCAAGCAGGCGTGCGGGCGCCGCCCGGCTGAGGTTCGGGGGCAGCAAAGCCGCAATCCCGACAAAGGCAATCACGCCAAGAAGCGAAACACCCCAAAAAGTCGCCCGCCAGCCAAACATCTGACCGATATAGGTGCCAAGCGGCACACCGGTCACAATCGCAACCGTCAACCCCATGAACATCATCGCAATCGCCGATGCCCGGCGGTTTTCCGGCACCAGATCGGCGGCAATCGTCGCCCCGATGGAGAAAAACACACCATGCGCAAAGGCCGAAATCACCCGCGCAACCAGAAGCATTTCATAACTCGGGCTAAGGGCGGCGGCACTGTTGCCGACCACAAACACCCCCATCAGCCCCAGCATCAGGGTCTTGCGGTGCATGCGCCCGGTCAGGGCGGTTAAAACCGGCGCACCGAACGTAACGCCAAGGGCATAGACACTGACAATCAACCCGGCCATCGGCAGGGTCACCGAAAGATCGTTTGCCACGGTCGGCAAAAGGCCGACGACGACAAACTCCGTCGTGCCAATCGCATAGGCCGCGATCGTCAACGCAAATAAAGCAAGCGGCATTTCAATTCTCCGGCCCGCGCGCCATGCGCTTGCGGGCACAAATGGTTGGTGGGGCATCCCGCCCCGTTCATTGCCGCCCACTATGCCGATGGAATGCTTGCACGATAATCCGGATTGCGCGACAAATGCTTTTGAATTGAATTCAAAGCCGGAGGATCAGTTGGATAATCGCGCAGGGGAAATGGAAGTCTTTATCCGGGTTGCGGAACTCAGAAGCTTTTCCGAAGCCGGGCGAAAGCTGCATCTGTCGCCATCGGCTGTCAGCAAGCTTGTCACACGGATCGAAGACCGGCTGGCAACCCGCCTTCTGGTTCGATCCACACGCGGATTGCAATTAACTCCCGAAGGCGAAATGTATCTGGTCCGCGCCCAGCGTGTTCTCGATGAAATCGACGATGCCGAACGTGCGGTCGCAAGCGGCGGCAAGGCGGCACCGCGTGGCCGGTTGCGCGTCAATGCCTCCATCGCGTTTGGTGTGATGTATGTTCAGCCGCTGATCCCGGCCTTTCTCGAACGCTATCCCGAGGTTGAACTGGACTTTTCCCTGACCGACGGAATCATTGATCTGCTCGAGGAACGGGCCGATATTGCCATCCGATCCGGATCATTGCCCGACTCATCGTTAAAGGCCCGCAAACTGATCGAAAGCAGCCGCACCATCGTCGCATCACCGGAATATATAGCCAAACGCGGCCTACCCGGCCATCCGGACGAACTGGAAAGTCACAATTGCCTGCGGTTCAACTTCCCGATCCCGATGAATGAATGGCCATTCATCAATCCCGATACCGGCGAACGTTTCGGCCGGATCGTATCGGGTAATTTCCAGTGCGACAGCGGCCCGGCCATGCGCCGCCTTTGCCTTTCGGGACTTGGTATGGCGCGGTTGGGGCGGTTTCATGTTCAGGGCGATCTGAAGACCGGAACATTGGTTGAAATCCTGCCCGACTGGAACCCGAATGACGAACAGCTGATCCATGCGATCTTTGCCGGGCATGAACATCTTGCCGCACGCATCCGGGCCTTCATCGATTTTCTGGTCAATCATATTGATCCGCACGGAAACGGTATCCGACTTCCGTAACGATCACGATAAAAATAAAATCGCGGATTCTGGCAGATCAGGAAACAGGTGCGCTTAGCAGTTCAAGGCACCGCTGCGCTACCGTTCGGGCCGGTTGCAGGGATGGATGCCTAAACGGCACAATTTCAGTATTGGGAAGCAACGGGCGGGCATATCCACCGTCATAAAGTGACTGATGCAAACGTTGATGGCGCGGGCCTGCGATGCCATCGGGGGCATAGATATAAACCCCGCCCGGTGCGGCAGCCGCTTCGCAACACATCGAAACCGAATCTCCGGTAACAAGGATGATATCGGCCAGCGCCAGATACCCGAAATACGGATTTTCCGCCTTCGAGCTCCAATCATGCAGATGATAGGCAAGCCCGGAATTGCCGAGCATTTCGGCAATGATTTCTTCGTTCTCCGGCCCCGTGCGGCGACTGGTCGTGACCAGCAGGCTACCATCAATGGCCATGGTCGCCTCAATCGCCCGACCAACCAGTTCCCCGGCCATATCCGCGGTAAAGACGGTACTTTTGGTGCTGCCGCCGATGATCAGTGCCACACGCGGGTTTGGCAGGCCCTTGAAATGCGGCCGCCACAGATCGGCTTCGATCAGAAGCCGCGTTTCGGTTACCCGATGCGGGGCACCGGGGATTTCAACAACATTGTCACGCGCTGGCATCCGGTCATGGGCTGGCACGGCAATCAGGTCAAACGTCCCCTCGCCCCCGTCGGGCCGCATGATCTGGCATATGCGTGTATGGCCGTTACTTTGCTTTTTGATCCAGCGGGCAATCGGTGCAGTCCGCCGTCCTGCGGCAATCACCAGATCGGGCCAGGGGGCGACAAGGCGCGCCCGCGATCCGGTATCAACCCCCAAAAGACTGGCACGTCGGATGACATTGGGCAACCGTGCCAGATTGGTATAACCGATATCGATCCGCTTGAAGGGCTGCGCCAGTGCTTCTGCCACGCCGACGGCCTGATTGACGTTTCCGGCGCGATCATCGGCCAGAACCCAGATCAGGTGTGCATCATCATCGGTCATTCAGGGTCGCATCCTTGTCGGACTATTGATTTCCCGTGCAGGCAGGAAGTGCTGGGTCAACGCAGGCACCGGTCACTTTCTGATTGGTACAGACAGTGCGCACTTTTATCAAGCGCCTGACACGCGAAGCCTTTTTCGGCTATGCATTGTTACCAATATGTCATCATAATACCCCGGCATAATTCTTGAAACGGTCTGGCGGGAAATGCTCAAGACATCAATATCCGCAAAGCGAAGTGCGCGGCTTGTTCTGGCCGGAATGCTGATATTGCTGCCTGTTACCGTCTGGCTGACCACGGAACTGTGGCGCGAAACCCGTCTTGTCGAAATCACTGAAGACGGCCGTAACAAGCTGGAACTTTACCGTTCCAACCTTCAGGGCGCGATCAAGGAACACGAATATCTTCCGATCACGCTTGCCAGTGACAAACGTATCCTCGACCTTGCCCTGCATTCCAGCCCGTCAGACGCGGCCGAAGTCAATGTCTATCTGGAAAAACTCGCCGCTGACAGTGGCGCATCCGACATCTATTTCATGGATCGCACCGGGACAACAATTGCGGCCAGCAACTGGAACAGCGATGCATCCTTTGTCGGGCGAAATTTTGCGTTCCGCCCCTATTTCAAACAAGCCGAAGCCGGACTGACCGGGCATTACTTTGCCTTTGGCATCACGTCGAATGTCCCGGGTTATTATATCTCGCATCCGGTCCGCCCCAACGGGGCGGCATTCGAAGGCGTGATGGTGGTCAAGACCCATCTTGAAACCCTTGTCCAACGCTGGGCACGCGGGAACGAGAATGTTCTGGTAACCGATGAAAACGGCATCGTCATCATTACATCACGGCCGGAATGGCGGTTCCGCGCCCTGACAGGCATTCCGCCCGAAGACCGGCCGGAACTGATGCTTTCGCGCAAATATGGTGAATACCCACTCGATCCGATGCCCGTTCATCAGGGCGAATGGCCCGGCGATGACGGGATTGGCATTCTGTCGCTTGAACCGGTACAGGTCATCACCCCCGAAGCCCTTCAATCAGGGCAAGCTGCAAACGCAAAACCAGACGCCGAAGCCAGTGGAAAAGCCAAAAGCGATGCCAAACCCTACCTTGTGATCCGAAGCCCGCTCCCCAAACAGGGCTGGAATATTTATCTGCTGACCGACAAGGCGGTTCTGGATCAATCGATTCTGACAGCGGGCTTCATTGGCGGGGCGATGCATATCATCATCATGGGAACGATATTTGTTCTGTTGCAACGCCGTCGTGCGATGCTGGAACAAATCGAAATCCGCGACTGGTCGCAACGCGAACTGGAACGTCAGGTGCGACTGCGCACCGCCGACCTCATGAGCACCAACCTCCGCCTTGCCGAGGAAATCAGCGAACGCCGCCGCACCGAAGACGCCCTACGCACAGCACAGGCAGAACTGGTACAGGCGGGCAAGCTTGCCGCCCTTGGCCAGATGTCGGCTGGCATCGCGCATGAAATCAATCAGCCGCTGACTGCCATTCGAAGCTATGCCGAAAATGCGTTGAAATTCATTGCGCGTGGCAATGATGAAACAGCCAGCCGCAATCTGGGCCGGATTTCTGAACTGACCGAACGCATGGGCCGGATCACCAACCATCTGAAAACCTTTGCCCGCCGCCCAAAACATGACACCCATCCGGTGCAATTGGCCGAACCGCTGGAAAAAGCCATTGATCTGCTGCGTGAAACCGGCCGGGCCGGATTGGCCGACATCCACTATCAGACCGCGGAAAACCTGCCAAAGGTAACTGCCGAGGAAAACCAGCTTGAACAGGTGTTCCTCAATATCCTGAGCAACGCCGCCGATGCCTGCCGCGATGAAGAATTCCCACAGATAGGGATTATGCTTGAAGAAAAGGATGGCCGCGTTCTGGTCGCGATTACCGATAACGGCCCCGGCATCCTGCCCGAAAATTTGCCCAAACTGTTCGACCCGTTCTTCACCACCAAACCGTTTGGTGACGGACTGGGGCTGGGGCTTTCGATCTGTTATGGCATAATGCGCAGCTTTGGCGGCACGATACGTGCGGAAAACCGCCCGATAGGCGGGGCCTGTTTCACGATTGAATTGCGATGCATAGAACAGGTGGCCGGGCATGATGGCACATCAACCTCGACGTCATCGCCGATGCCTGATACAACACCCAGCCAAACCGCCGAAACAGAAGGCGCGGAAACGGATCTGCTGGTACATCGTATGATCGCCCCGTGATCCGGAACGGATTAAAAGGGGAAGGCATTTGAATAACTCGGCCCATTGCGTTCTGTTTGTCGATGACGACGAAGATGTGCGGGAAGCCGCACAGCAAACGCTGGAGCTTGCCGACATCCTTGTCGAATGCCACAGCGACGCCGGTTCGGCACTGGAACGTGTTCGCCGCGGCTGGCCCGGAATCCTGATTACCGATATCCGCATGCCGCGTATGGACGGCATGGAATTGCTGTCTCAGGTGCGCAAGATTGAGCCGGAAATGCCGGTGATCCTTGTCACCGGACATGGTGACGTTGCCACCGCGGTGCGTGCGATGCGCGAAGGCGCGTTTGATTTCATCGAAAAACCGTTCGACCCGGATCATTTCATCGATGTCGCACGCCGGGCCATGGCTCATCGGCAGCTGGTTCTTGAAAACAGGACGCTCAAGGCCGAACTGGCTCGCCACAGCAAAGAAGTATCGGGCCTGATCGGTCGTACGCCTGCCATGGAAAAGCTGCGCACGCTGATTGGCAATATCGCCGCGACCGATGCCCATGTCCTGATCAATGGCGAAACAGGTGCGGGCAAGGAAGTGGTTGCGCGCACCCTGCACGAGGCATCAGGCCGCACCGGCCAGTTTGTCGCGGTCAATTGCGGCGCAATGCCTGAAAACCTTATTGAATCCGAACTTTTCGGCCACGAAGCGGGTGCCTTCACCGGGGCGGAGAACAAGCGTATCGGCAAATTCGAATTTGCCGACAAGGGCACCATGTTCCTTGATGAAATCGAAAGCATGCCGTTATCACTTCAGGTCAAACTACTGCGGGTTCTGCAGGAACGCGCGCTGGAACGGCTGGGCTCGAACAAGTTGCAACCTATTGATTTGCGCGTGGTGGCCGCAACCAAGATTGATCTGCGCGAGGCATCATCACGCGGGGCATTCCGCGAGGATTTGTATTACCGGCTGAATGTCGTGCAACTGCACACACCGCCATTGCGTGATCGAAAGGATGACATCCCCCTTCTTTTCCAGCATTTCATGAAAGAGGCGCAAGGAAGGTTTGGCCGGGAATTTGCCCCGTTGAACGGCACGGAAATCGCCCGCCTGACTGCCCATGACTGGCCGGGGAATGTCCGCGAATTGCGCAACGCCGCCGAACGCCGGGTTCTGGGCCTTGATCCGTTTGCCGGTGACAGCGCACAGGCAAACGAAAATGTCCTGTCCCTGCCCCAGCAAGTCGAAGCATTTGAAAAAGGCGTAATCTGCGAGGCCCTGCGCCAGCATGGCGGCCATGTAACGGCAACGGTCAATGCATTGGGCGTTCCGCGCAAAACCTTCTATGACAAACTTGCCAAATACGGCATCGTCCCGGCAGAGTTTCGCAATAAATCAGACGGTTAGGAACGATCAAGGCAAATCGCCCCGCAATACGGCCCGTAATCTGGCAAAGCGACTGGCGGGATAAGCCTTTGCCGCACGTTTTGCAATTGGTCCTACCAATCACCCGTCCCGACTGCGTCAAAAATCCTGCAATCGATAAAAAATTTGCATTTTCAACTTGAGATATTGTGCGGAAGACCGCACATTGCGAAGAAGGGATGTGCGGGAAAGACAACAAAAAGAAGAACTTACGCTGCACCGCACCATTGCGAAACACACTGCAAACCGCTGATATTACTTATCGTAATGACAGATATGCAGAACTGGCCCGGCAATTGCAGTGTTGCACCCCAGCGCCAAACGGCGACCTGAACGACGCCGATAATTGGCGCGCTACTGGGAAAACGCACAAAGCTTATAGGGAGACTATTGATGCGTCCGATTACCAAAAAACTTCTCGCAACCAGCGTTGCAATGGCAGCCGTTCTTGGCATGACCAGCGCGGCATCCGCACAGGTTGTTGTCAAATACGCCCATGTGGTTGCCCCGAACACCCCGAAGGGCCAGGGCGCTGAATTCTTCAAAAAGCGCGCCGAAGAAATCCTTGGTGACAAGGTTAAAGTCGAAATTTACCCGAACTCGCAGCTGTTCGATGACGACAAGGTTCTGCCGGCAATGCTGCGTGGTGACGTCCAGCTTGCAGCACCGTCGCTTGCGAAATTCGGCAAATGGACCTCGAAGCTCGGCCTGTTCGATCTTCCGTTCCTGTTCAACGACATGGAAGCTGTTGAATGCTTCCAGAAAGGTGAAAAAGGCCAGGAATTGCTGCTGTCGATGGCAGACAAGGGTCTTACCGGTCTGGGTTACTGGCATAACGGCCTGAAACAGCTTTCGGCCAACAAGCCGCTTTTGACCCCGGCCGATGCTGCGGGCCTGAAATTCCGTATTCAGAGCTCGGACGTACTTGCTGCACAGTTCGAAGCTGTTGATGCCGTTCCTCAGAAAATGGCATTCGCCGAGACCTATTCGGCACTTCAGACCGGCGTTGTTGACGGTCAGGAAAACACCTGGTCGAACATCTATTCCCAGAAGTTCTTTGAAGTTCAGGATTACATCACTGAATCCAACCACGGTCTTCTCGACTATCTCGTCGTGACCTCGACCAAATGGTGGGACGGTCTTGATCCAGAAATCCAGGCTGGCCTGAAACAGGCCATGGACGAAGCAACCGAATATGCCAACGGCCTGTCGGGCAAACTGGCAGACGAACAGCGCCAGCTGATCGTTGATTCGGGTGAAACCGAAATCGTCAAACCGTCTGCTGACGATGTCAAAGCATGGCGCGAAGCCATGAAGCCTGTCTGGGCGCAGTTCGAAGGTGATATCGGTGCCGATCTGATCGAAGCCGCTGCCGCCTGCAACAAGTAATTCCTCGAACCTAGAGGACCGTTACCGCTATGATTAAAACGGTCGTTGACCGGCTGGAGGAGGGCATTATTGCCCTCCTTCTCGCCGCCATGACGATGCTGACCTTCGTCAATGTCGTCCTTCGTTACGGCTTCAATTCCGGCATGACCTGGTCGATGGAAATCACCGAATTTCTGTTTGCCTGGCTTGTGCTTTTCGGCATGTCTTATGGTGTCAAGGTCGGATCCCATATCGGGGTTGATGCCCTTGTTCAACTGTTTGCAAAACCCGCCCAGCGCATTACCGGTATCTTTGTTGCTTTGGTCTGCATGTCCTATGCCGCACTTATTCTTTATGGCGGCTGGGAAAGCATGACCTTCTATCACATGATCGGTATCGAGGCCGAAGATTCCCCGATCCCGATGTGGGTCGTCTATCTGATCCTGCCGCTTGGCGGTGCGTTGCTGCTGTTCCGTCTCGGACAGGTCCTGTGGCGTATTCTTTCGGGTCAGCAAAACGGATTCTCGCTTGCCGATGAAGCACGCGAGGCGATCGAAACCATTGGCGAAGGCGACAAAGCCGACGTCATGGCCGACGGCATCGTCCGTCGCGACAACGATAAATGATCGCGGGGGAACGCCTTAAATGACAATCGCATATCTGTTCATCACGCTGTTTGCGTTGATGGCGCTTGGCACCCCGATCGGCGTGGCGCTGGGCCTGTCATCCATCACCACCATCCTGTTTTTCGGATCAGACTCGCTTGCGACCCTGATCGAAAAGCTGTTCAACGGGATGGAACATTACACGCTGCTGGCCATTCCGTTCTTTATCCTTGCCTCGACCTTCCTGTCGACTGGCGGGGTGGCACGCCGCCTGATCCGATTTGCCGTCGATACGGTGGGCTGGTTCCATGGTGGTCTTGCCATGGCGTCGGTTCTGGCCTGTATGCTGTTTGCCGCTGTTTCGGGTTCAAGCCCGGCCACGGTTGTTGCCATCGGTTCCGTCGTGATTGCCGGTATGATCAAATCGGGTTATCCGCGCAATTTCGCCGCCGGTGTGATTTGTAACGCCGGGACGCTGGGCATTCTGATCCCGCCGTCGATCGTGATGGTGGTTTATGCCGCAGCAACCCAGGTTTCCGTTGGCCGCATGTTCCTGGCAGGTGTTATTCCCGGTCTGATTGCCGGCATCATGCTGATGACCGTGATCTATATCGTGGCCCGGATCAAGAAACTGCCAAAACAGGATCGTCCGAGCATTACCGAATGGCTTGAAGGCCTGTTTTCAGCATCGGGTGGCCTGCTTCTGGTTGTTGTGATCATGGGCGGCATTTATGGCGGGATATTTACCCCGACCGAGGCCGCGGCAGTTGCATCCGTCTATGCCATGCTGGTTGCCATCGTGTTCTATCGCGATATGGGGCCGATAAAAGGCGTTGCATGGGTTCCGGAAAAGGGCATGAGCTTTTCGGCCATTCTTGGCCATAACCTGCCGAAGATCGGCAAGGCCATTGCCATGATCCCGTTCGACAAGGATATCCGCCACGTGCTGCTTGAGGCAGGCAAAGTGACCATCATGCTGATGTTCATCATTGCCAACGCCATGCTGTTTGCCCATGTTCTGACATCCGAACGCATTCCACACACCATTGCTGAAACCATCATCAACTGGGGTCTGGAGCCCTGGGCCTTCCTGATTGTGGTCAACATCATCCTGCTGATTGCCGGGAACTTCATGGAGCCGTCGGCGATCCTTCTGATCATGGCGCCGATCCTTTTCCCGATCGCGATAAAGCTCGGTATCGATCCGATCCATCTGGGTATCATCATGGTTGTGAACATGGAAATCGGCCTGATCACACCGCCGGTTGGGCTTAACTTGTTCGTGACGTCGGGTATCACCGGCATGTCGCTGGTTCAGGTGGTTCGTGCAGCCCTGCCTTGGCTGATGATCCTTCTGGTCTTCCTGATCATCGTGACATACATCCCGGCAATTTCGACATGGCTTCCGACCATGTTGATGGGCCCGGAAAAGGTCATGAACTATTAGATCACGCGAGAACTGAAAACCTTGCAAACGGCACCCCATCGCGGGTGCCGTTTTCTTTTGCGGCCTGTATTCTTTTGCCGCGTCAAACGGTTATATGCATAGCTGATATTCAGCCCGCAAAAATCGCCGGGCTGGATAAAACAGAATTTACGTGGATAATAGCATGACTTGAATCGTTTCAGGTTGCGATCCAACCGGCCCCGTCACTCGTAACGGCGCGGCCTTCCTGATGCCACTGCCATATCTGACCGGAATTTTAGCACCTCCCGTTATCCGGGGGTCGGCGAATTTGCCCCATTCCCTGTCGTTATGGCTGGCCTTAAGGGAGCCCGTTAAAGACCGATACTGGAAACCGGACGGATCACACCCCACCTGCCACCAGAAGAAACGGATACGGAAGTCATGGCGAATACAGATGCCAGCACCCCGATCAATACCAAGCGCCTTGCGATCCTACTTGCCGCCCTGATCGCGACCGCGCCCTTTGCGATTGATACCTACCTGCCCGCCATCCCGGCTATGGCGGTCGATTTTGGTGCGCCGACGCATAATGTCGAAGTATCAATCAGCATGTTCCTGATTGGTTTTGCTCTGGGGCAGCTGATTGGCGGGCCACTCTCGGATCGCGTTGGCCGTCGTCCGGTCGCACTGGTCGGGCTGGTGATTTACATCATCACCAGTGCGATCATCATCTTTGTCGACAGTTCTTTCTCGCTCAACGTTATGCGCTTTATCCAAGCGATTGGCGGTGGCTTTGCTCTTGTCATCGTCGGTGCGTCGGTCCGCGACCTGTTTGACGGCAAAGATGCGGCGCGTATGTTTGCCCTGATCGCGGTAATCATGATGATTGCACCGCTGGTCGCGCCCACGGTCGGCTCGGCCCTGTTGGTTTATTTCCAGTGGCAGGCAATTTTCGTTCTGCTGGTAATCTATGGCAGCATCATGCTGGTGGTTGTCTGGTTCAAGCTGCCTGAAACCACCAAGCTGCGCCCACGCTATGCCGGACCGGCCCGACGGGTCTTGTGGACCTATCTGGAAGTTCTGCGTACCCGCAAGGCGGTTGGTTTCATGCTGGCCCATACCGGTGCCAGTGCGGTGATGTTCAGTTTCCTGACCGACAGCCCGTTCATGTACATTGATTATTTTGGCGTGTCACCCAGCCAGTTCCCTTATCTGTTCGGAGCCAATGTCATTGTCATCGTGATCTGCAATCGACTGAACAATCCGTTGCTGAAACGGCTTGAATGTCATCAGATACTGGCGATCGGCACCGGCCTTCAACTGGCTGCTGTGATCGGATTGTTCATTGCGGTGAATGTGTTCGAACCATCCCTTTATGCGGTTGTGCCACTTGTGATGGTCGCCGTTGGCATGATCGGGCTGACAGCGCCAAACGCAACTGCGGCCTTCATGCAGTATTTCCCGCATATCGGCGGGACGGCAACCGCCTTGATGGGCACCATCCAGTTTGCCACTGGCGCTTTGGCAGGCACCATCATCGGACAGGTTCATGACGGCAGCCTTCTACCCGCGACCGCATCAATGCTTGCCTTTGGCATTTTCGCCAATGTCATGGTGCATTTCGTGGCCGAGGCAAAACAGATCGAACAACCCGCCCCGGCGCAAAGCGACGATACTGTTATCGTTGCCGCCGACTAAACACAGTCAATTAACGCCAGATAGGAGCCCCACCAAAATGGCAAAGATGAATTTCAACGATTATGGCCGTGCCATGGCCAAATACAACATCTGGCAGAATGGCGTTCTGTACGAACTTTGCGAACAGATCGGCGACGAGGAACGCCGCCGTGACCGCGGCATGTTTTTTGGCTCCATCCATGCGACGCTTAATCATCTGCTCTATATCGACCACCGAATCCTCGGCATCCTGCAAACCGGACAGGCCGAACCGTTTGATGCGCGCACGATCATGGCCGATGATTTCGAAACGCTTGGGAAAATGCGCATTGAAACCGACGCCGCGATTGCCGCATTCGTCGATTCCAATGATCACAGCTGGCAGGATGACATTCGCGAATTGATGGGGCTGGATGGTGTAACCCGCAAATTGCCGCGCCAGCTTTTCCTGATGCAGCTTTTCAACCACCAAAGCCATCACAGATCGCAAATCACAAGCGAGCTGCACAAGATGGGCCTTGATTACGGCATTACCGATGTTCCGCTGACGCCGGATTTGCCGTTGTGATCTGACCGTTACCTGCCTTCGAACACCGCTTTTCTTTTTTCCAGAAAGGCGGTGTAGCCTTCCTTAAAATCCGCACTGTCAAAGGCGCGGTATCCTTCGTCAAATTCCTTGGCACCGATGGCACCACCTTCTTTGAGGCGGTTGATCATTTTCTTATGCAGGCGTTGGGTGATGGGTGCGCCGCTTGCGATACGGGCGGCGGTTGATGCGATTTCCGCATCGAACGCCTCAATCGCCACATGGCGGGCGACAAAGCCGATTTCGCGCGCGCGTTCGGCATCAAACACCTGGCCTTCAAGCAGGATTTCAAACAACGCCGCCTCGCCCAGCAGATCGAGCATGATCTGCAATTCCGGATAGCCCAGCGTCGCACCAAGCTTCATCGGGGGCACGGCAAATTTTGCGTTATCCGCAGCAATCCGCAAATCGCACGCAGCAGCCAACACAAATGATGCCCCGATGCAAGGCCCGTCAATCGCGGCAATGACCGGATGCTGACAGACCCGAAGCGCCTGCAAGGCCTCGGCATGGAGCATTCCATAATCACGCGCCTTTCCGAACCCGTCGCGTTCGCGTACAAATTCATGGATATCCGCCCCGGCACCAAACCCGGCCCCGCTGCCGCCGCGAATAACGATACAGCGCAGGTTATTATCCCCGCCAAGATCATCGGCAATCCGGGCAAGCCCTCCCCACATCGGCTTGGTCAGCGCGTTTTTGCGCTCCGGCTGCGAAATGGTGATGGTTGCAATGCCGCCGTCATTGATATCGACGGCAAGTCCGGTTTCCTGCGACATGGCAGTGCCTTTCAGCTTAATTCGGTAAGGCTATACCAAATAAACCCAAAACCGTATTTTGCCAATGCCTGACAAAGGCTTGGATCATTATCACTGTCTTTGCGGTCGCAACTTAGGATGCCGTGACGTTACGCAATCCGTGCGCGCGAAGGCGCCCGACCACCTTCTCGATATCGATTTCATAATGAACCAGCGGCGGCTTGATGCCATGTGCAAACAGTTCCCGTCGAAGGTCATGTGATGTGCCGGTCAGAATCACCTCGATCCCGCGCCCTCGCGTTTTGCGCGCAAGTCCCGCTATTGTATTGGCTGCAGTTGAATCAAGAAACGGCACGGCGGCAAAATCAATGATCAAAGCCCGGTGCGTATCGCCAATCCTGTCCAGAACCGATCCAATGGATGCTGCAGCCCCGAAAAAGAACACGCCGGTAATCCGGTAAATCATGATGTCGGGGTCGGTTGTCGATGAAATATCCGATGCCCCGCCACCGCCGGTCGTACCGTCGGCCCGGTCTTCGGATACGAACGGGCTGTGGGTGGCAATCGCGGTTGTTTTCGACATGCGTTGAATGAACAGAACCGAGCCAAGGGCAAATCCAACAACGATTGCTTCGAGAAGATCGCGGAAAATCGTCAGTAAAAATGTTACCAGCAATACTGCCGCATCGCCACGCGATGCGCGCAACAAGGTCGCTATCGCGTGCTTTTCGATCATGTTCCATGCCACAATCGCCAGCACCCCGGCCAAGCTTGCCAGCGGAATGAAACTGGCTAGCGGCGCAGCAACCAATATGAACAGCAACAAAAACAGCGCGTGCAAAACGCCCGAAACCGGCCCATGCGCACCGGCCCGGATATTGGTGGCCGTTCTTGCAATCGTGCCGGTCACGCAAATGCCACCAAACAGACCCGACGCCATATTTGCCACCCCCTGGGCCACCAGCTCACAGTTCGATCTGTGATGTCGGCCGGTCATACCATCGGCCACCACGGCTGATAAAAGCGACTCAATCGCCCCCAAAAGCGCAAAGGCAATTGCATTGGGCAAAACCGCCTGGACTTTGGCAAGGGTGAATTCCGGCAAGACAGGCATGGGGAAATCACCGGGAATACCGCCAAAGACGCTGCCGATGGTCGATACCGGCAGACTGAACAACGCGGTCGCCAATGCGGCCCCGGCCACCGCAATCAGCATGCCCGGCCAATGCGGGCGCAGCCGTTTGGTGCCGACAATCACAAGGATTGTCGCGCCGGACAACGCAACCGTCACCGGATCAATCCCCGGTAATGCCGCCCAGATCACCGGGAGCTTTTCCAAAAGCGGCCCCGGCTCTTTGCCTGGCAAAGTCAGCCCCAGCAAATCCTTGATCTGGCTTGCGAAAATGATCACCGCAATCCCGGCAGTAAAGCCAACCGTCACCGGATAGGGAATGAACTTGATATAGGTACCAAGCTTCAGCGCCCCGATGGCGAGCAACATCAATCCCGACAGGATAGTGGCAATGATCAAGCCATCAAGGCCATGCGTCTGAACCGTACCTGCGACCAGAACGATGAAAGCCCCTGCTGGTCCTCCAATCTGAAAGCGACTGCCCCCCAGGAGCGACACCAGAATCCCCCCGACAATCGCGGTATAAAGCCCCTGTGCGGGGGAAACGCCCGACGCAATCGCAATCGCCATCGATAACGGCAAGGCGACAATCGCCACCGTCAAACCGGCAATCGCATCAGCCCGCAACTGCGCAAACCCGTAACCTTCGCGAAGGACGGTTACAAGCTTTGGGGTAAACAGGTCGGCATATCCGGGTTCGGGCGCCTGATTGGTTTTCGAGGTTCTGGTTTCCATAGTCTCCGGCAGCCTTGCAAAAGGCGGCGGGATCGTCGGCATAAGTCGGCGGTCGCCGTCGCAAAATTGTTGTGGTCGTTATTGTTCGCCCTGCTCGTCTGGCAGTTTCGGTTTTATTTCCGGTTCTTTCAGACGCACACCGCGCCCGGTTGCCATGCTGGACACGTTATCCCCGATCAATTCGATCCCGGCGCGGTCAAGTGCTTCGACGACCTTGGTCAGCGTATCAACCACACCACGCACATTACCCTTGCTGGACTCCATCCGCTGGATGGTTGGCACCGAAATCCCGGCCATTTCGGCCAGCTTTTTCTGATCAATGCCCAGCAACGCACGAGCCGCACGCATTTGTCCCGCGGTAATCATAAAGCGCATCCTTCATTCACACATGATCGAAGTCTAACAAAACGCATTTAAAACTTCAATTATGATATTTTAGATATCAATAATGCCATTTCAAATCGGCATTGCCTTATTCGCATACGGTCCTGCTGCCCGCAAATTTACCCCCGATATCGCCGGGCACCTGATCCTGACCAGCCGGACAGCGGCTTTTCTTTGCGCTTTGCGTCCAAAAACGCTAAGACGTGCGCAAATATTCGATCCGGAAAAGGGTATAGTCGCCATGACCAACGAAACTTCGACCGCGCATTGCTCGTATGCAGCCAAAACCGCCGCAAAGATTTTGCTTGATATCGGGGCTGTAAATTTCCGCCCGGAAGAGGCCTATATCCTGACATCGGGCTGGGCAAGCCCGGTTTATATCGATTGCCGCAAACTGATTTCCTTCCCGCGCGCACGACGCAAGGTCATGGAACTTGCCGCCCGTCAGGTTTCCGACAAGGCCGGTTACGAGGCATTTGATGCGGTCGCTGGCGGCGAAACCGCTGGCATCCCCTATTCCGCATGGCTGGCCGATGTTCTGGACCTGCCGATGCAGTATGTCCGCAAAAAGCCAAAGGGCTTTGGCCGCAAGGCGCGCATCGAAGGTGACATCCACGAAGGCCAGCGGGTTCTTCTGGTAGAGGACCTTGCCACAGACGGTGCGTCGAAGGTCAATTTCGTCAATGCGATCCGCGAAACCGGCGCCGAATGCAAACACGCCTTTGTCGTGTTCTTCTATGGTGTGTTCCCCAATGCGCTTGAAGAACTGAAAAAAGATGATATCGAACTGCATTATCTGGCAACCTGGGCCGATATTCTGGCGGTTGCCGAAGAAGGCGAATATTTCCCCAAAGAAGCCATCGAAGGCGTCCGGGCCTTTCTTGCCGACCCGATTGGCTGGTCCAAAGCCAATGGGGGCAAGCACGACTAAGCCAGCAGCACATTACCAAATAAAAACGCCCGCAGATTTTCCCCTGCGGGCGTTTTACTTGTGATGGTCGGTCTGTCGGTATTTACCCCGCCATTTCTAGTTCCGGCCTTGTTACCTTTGCCGGGATTGCGGCCCCGATATTGCGTGCCTTTTTAAGGTGTTCCGCCGGATCATTCCCATCGGCCAGCAACATCAATTCCGATGTCGCGACCTGTATGCCGCAATAATCAAAAATACCATGATGGATTTGCAGCTTCATCGCCCCGAAATATCCATGCCGGGCAAAGGTGCCAAGCCCTGCCCCACCAATCGCGACAAGATGAACCTTCAGATGGTTCAGCTTTTTGATCACCTTTTCACCGTCAATATCCTCATAGGCCCAGCCATTTGAAAACACCCGATCAATCCAGCCTTTCAGGATTGCAGGCATCGACCACCAGTAGATCGGAAAAACCAGTACCAGCGTATCGGCGGCATCAATCCGCTTCTGTTCGGCAAGCACATCATCCGGGAACGGTGACCTCATCTCGAAGGCCGCAATATCGTCCTGATTGAAGCGCGGATCAAATCCCTCGGCCGAAAGATCAGCAAACTCGAAACTGTGTTCAGGTCCGGCATCCTCAATCCCCTTGCCAATTTGATTGGCGACCGCATGACTGAACGAACCGGAATTTGGATGGGCGACAACAACAAGCGCGCGCATGGCTTATCTCCTTGCTAAGTGATTGCCTCTCAACGGTAATCACTATATACTATAAGTAAGTTACTATCTGTAAGTTACGTTTGGTATATAAAGATGTCAAGCAGCGGTGCAAAAAAGTCCCCCTCACATACTCCACGCAAACGGATGGCACGCGAAGATCGCAATCGGCAACTTCTCGACGTTGCATGGAAGATGATCCATGACGATGGGACCGAGGCACTAAGCCTTGGCAGTCTTGCCGAACAGGCCGAGGTCACCAAGCCGGTGGTCTATGATCATTTCGGAACACGATCGGGTTTGCTGATTGCGCTGTATCAGGATTACGATCGACGTCAGACAACATTGATGGACTCTACCCTTGCGCAAAGCAGCCATACCCTGCACGACAAGGCATCGGTGATCGCATCGGCCTATATTGATTGCGTGCTGTCACAGGGGCGCGAAATTTCGGGTGTCATAGCATCACTTGCCGGATCGCCGGAGCTGGAGCAGGTCAAACGCGACTATCACATTCTGTTCATTGATAAATGCCGCGATACACTGTCCCCTTTCAGCCGGACCGGTAAAATACCAATGCCCCGCCTTTGGGGCTTTCTGGGCGCAGCCGAATCCCTCTCTTACGCAGCGGCAACCGGCGAAATCACCGCCGATCAGGCAAAGCAGGAACTTTTTGAAACCATCATCGCCATGGTGTCGCGAGACAGAGCATAAAAAGCCATCAACAGTCTAAATACACTATTGATGGCTTTTCAGTCCGTTATTTGTAATCTGACAAAGCTATTGGGAAGCAGATAAGGCGGGCTTTTGCGACACCGGAAGCATCGATAGCCTTTTGGCCAGATAGCTTTGTCTTGATGCGATAAAATGATGAAGTTCCCCATGATACGTTTGGGGGACTACCGTCTGCACGATATCGTTTTTTAACAATCGTTCGCTCCAGCCACGAACATGTTCAAACCCCGCAAACAAATCCCGGTTAAGCCCGTATACCAATACCGGAAATGCCCGAAACGCGGTCGCATAGGCCATATCGACCATGCATAGCCCAACCTCGCGAAAGGGTCCGGCGGCTTCAAACTTCTTGTTGAGTATGGCCAAGATCAGGCCGATCCTGTGCAATGTCAGATCGCAGTCATGCTCATTATGAGCCCGATACACAAGATCTGCAGTTAGCGACAATATCCGCTCTGCTCGTAAAATCCAGATACTGTGTTCGGCACTCTCAATCAGATCGACCGGATAAAGCGCACGACCATTAATCCTGTCGAGATAATCGCAAATAACCGCAGCCTCGGTTAGCGGTCGCGTTTGGTCAAGAAGCAAGACCGGCACTTGCCTTTCCGAACTGAACTTTTCAAGCCAGGCTGGCTTGTCTTCCAAACGAATATCTTCCCTTTCATGATCAATCGCGTAGTGCCCCATAACCATTGCAACCCGTTGCACATACGGGCACAGCCGGTGGCCTATCAGCTTAAAATGCGGATGTTCCACCCCCACCTCCTTTTAGCCGTCTTTTTTCCCAAAAAAGCGCCAAGTTTCAGGCAAATCACGACATGTAATGAATGTTGATTTTATTGCCATCCGGATCGCGAAAATAGGCTGCATAAAAACCGCTATCATCACCGCCGCGCGCGCCCGGTTCCCCTTCCGATTCTGCCCCGACACTGATCGCCTTGCTGTATACGGCGTCAACCTCGTCCTTTGATTTTCCCTGCAGGGCGATCATTACACCATTCCCAACGGTCGCCCGCCTGCCGTCAAAAGGCAGATGAATCGAAAAATTGGCTTCTCCTTCCGCGCGTGACCAGACAATGAAATCTTCCATCTCCATCACCCGCTTGGCTCCCATCATGCCAAGAATGACGTCGTAAAATGCCCCGGACGTGGCAAGGTTGTTTGTCCCGATCGATGTATAACCAATCATTTTGCTCTCTCTTGGTTGTCTCGTTTGATCGGCTTCACCGTATGAATTTGCAAATTTACAATAAATAGGCAATTTTGAAGAAATATATTGCAAATCTGAAAGATCAAAATGGATTGGAATTATGTGAAATCGTTTCTTGCCGTTGTCGACGCCGGGTCACTTGAAAAAGCAGCCGAACGTCTGAATGTCAGCAATACAACGGTATTTCGCCATATCCATGCATTGGAAAAAGAAACCGGAACACGCCTATTCGAACGGATCAAAGGCCGTTACAGCCTGACCGAAGCAGGTGAAGAGATGCTTGGTCACGCCCGGCAAATCCTGAACAATTTCGAAGCTATCAATCTAAGTGTTTCCGGGCGCGATATTGCCGCTGCTGGGACGGTCCGAATTACCGCACCGACAAGCTTTGCCTATTTCATTCTGCCTGATTATTTCGCTCGCTTACAGACGGCCTACCCAGACATCAGCCTTGAACTTCTGGCAAGTAATCAGGAATTCAACATGGCCGAACGCCATGCTGATATCGCGATACGGGTCGCGGAATTGCCGCCCGAATATCTTGTCGGTCGCGAAATTCGCAAGATAGATTGGGGACTTTACGCAAATCACGATATGGCAAAAAAAACCGAGCAGAATTTCAATGCCCTGAAATTCCCGGATCGCTTGCCCGGTGATTTTATCGGTGCCAGCGGAGCTCTAAGAAATCACCCTGTATTTAAATGGCTCGACGAAAACCACGCTGACCGGATCATCCATCGTAGCGACGATTTTGTTGCAATGGCAGGCCTTGCTGGCGCCGGAATTGGATATGCTTGCCTGCCTGCTGATCTGGCGATCCCCGATCTTGAACGCGTTACGTCTCTGCATCAATTTGCACCAAACAGGCTTTGGGTGCTTACTCATCCAGAACTCAAACGCATTGAACGCATCAAGCTGGTTCTGCAATGGCTCGGAAATGCGCTTAAAAACGACCCCCGCTTGATATCGCCAGCTCGGTAACAAAGCCTGGGTCAATAAGCTGTCACGCGCCCTTTTCTGGACATCACGCGTAACTGGGTCCAATATATTCGCAAGCAAAAGCAAGGCCGTACAATAAATGGCACTGTAAGGTAAAGGGAACGGCCCGGCGCACATCGCCTTGCGGCCAAAGGAGCAAGTCATGAAGATCAGAAGCGCTGGCCTCCTGTCCGGTCTTGTTGTTTCTGCGGCACTGCTGTCGGGCTGCGTGCAGCCCACCGCACAAAGCAATTCCCCCACCAATACCACGGCGGAAATCGTAACCCCGTGGGGTGGCACGACCACGTCAACATTCGCAAATGCGCCAGCCAATACTGCAAATGACAAATTTGTCATGGCGCCAGATCCGAAAAAGGCCGCAATCACCGATATGCAGCGCCAGCAAATCGACGAGGCGCGTATCGCCCTTGGTATACTTGATCGCATGGCGCAACGCTGTGTTCAGCAAAACGACCCGGCAGCCTGCAACACGCTGCAGACCAACTGGTCAACCCTGTCACAGCAATTGCGCAAAAGCCTTGCGATCATTTCGGGCGACAGCATGGGAACAATGCCGTCTGCCGGTGCACCAATGATGGCCGATCCAACAACGGGAACGTCAACACCTGGTCCGGCCACGATGCCCAATGACAGTGTCCCGACCATGGAAAGGACCATTCCGATGATGTCACGTCCTGCCGACGGCTGAGCCAATTTCACGGACAGTCATTTTCTCGCCACAGGGTTACGCGATACTCTATACACGCGGTAAGTGTAATTTGAGATAGAACAAAGAACGCCAGCACTGATCGCATTAGACTGCTTCTCATAACCACGCTAGCCGCCTTGATCGAAGGCGGGGCTGCCCGGAAAAGGAGACTGGCAGATGTATCGGGATATCCTTGTTCATATCGACAATTCGGCCCCTTGCGCCCAACGGCTTTCGGTTGCCCTGAAAGTTGCCAAAGCGCACAAAGCCCATCTGACCGGGCTGTTTCTTCTGCCCTATGCGGAAATTCCGCGTTTCATGGAAGTTCAGATTTCCCAGGAAATCATCAATCAGCAGCGTGCTGCAATGGCCGAAACTGCCAAGGAAGCCAAGCGCGATTTCGCCAAAGCCTGCGAAGATGCCGGTGTAACCTTCAGCTGGCAGGAAACACCATGTTCTGCCGCCGAGATTGCCGACACGGTTGCCATGTATGCGCGCCATCACGACCTGACGGTTCTGGGCCAGTATGATCCGGACAGTGCCGACCCGTCTTCGACCTCGGAAATGCCCGACAAGGCTATTCTGACCGCAGGCACCCCGGTTCTGGTCGTGCCTTATGCCGGTCGGTTCGAAACGATTGGCGAACGCGTCATGGTTGCATGGAAACCCTATCGCGAAGCCGTCCGTGCGGTGAATGACGGCATGGCGTTTCTTGAAAATGCAAAATCGGCTCTCGTACTCTGCGCAGACCCGAACAAGGGGGCACGTGATTCTATTCCGGTGCCGGGTGTCGATATCGGATCGCGGCTTGAACGCCACGGTGTCAATGTTCGCAAGGAAAGCATGAATGCCAGCGGAATAAGTGTTGGCGATCTTTTACTGTCACGTGCGGCAGATGAAAGTATCGATTTGATCCTTTGCGGCGCATATGGCCGCCCGCGTCTGCGCGAACTGATGCTGGGAGGGGTAACTCAGCACCTTCTACGTCACATGACGGTGCCGGTTCTGATGTCGCACTAAGTTACGACCGACGACAGCGTTACCAAACCGGCCGGTGCCCCTTGCCCGGCCGGTTTTGCTTTGGGCTTTTATTTTGATGTTTCCTGTTTTGACGAACCGCCAAAGGAGCACCGCCGGAACAAGGCCCAACTAATGATTTCCAACCCGCAGAATGCTGACTAAAGTGCCTGAAAGCATCAGGAACTTTCCTGCACGAAACAGAGGTTATCATGACCACAAACGCCACCATCACCCCAACTGCCCCATCGACCAAAGGCAATTCCGCAGCCAGCCGCGATATCGCAAGCTATCTGCATCCCTATACCAACCTTGCTGCGCACGAAAAAACCGGGCCGCATATCATTTCAAAGGGCCACGGGATTTACGTGACCGACGACAATGGCCGCGATTTCATCGAAGGCATGGCAGGTCTTTGGTGTGCATCGCTTGGTTTTGGCGAAAAGCGCCTTGTTGAAGCCGCAACAAAGCAGCTTGAAACCCTGCCCTATTATCACACATTCGCATCGCGCAGCACCAACCCGGCGATTGATCTGGCCGAGAAGCTTCTGGAACTTGTACCCGTCCCGATGTCCAAGGTGTTCTTTGCCAATAGCGGTTCAGAAGCAACTGATTCTGCGGTGAAGATGGTCTGGTATTATCACAATGCCATCGGCCAGCCGGAAAAGAAAAAGATCATCTCGCGCAAGAAGGGTTATCACGGGGTGACGGTGGCTGCGGCCTCGATGACCGGGCTTCCGGGCAATCACAAAATGTTTGATCTGCCGATTGATCGCATCATCCATACCGAAACCCCGCATTACTGGCGCGAAGCCCAGCCCGGCGAGGAAGAAGAAGATTTCGCGACCCGTCTGGCCGAACAGCTTGAAGACCTGATCCAGGCCGAAGGTCCGGAAACCGTCGGCGCATTTATTGCAGAGCCTATCATGGGGGCCGGTGGCGTCATCGTGCCGCCGCGCACCTATTTCGAAAAGGTGCAGGAAGTTCTGGATCGTTACAATATCCTGTTCATTGCCGACGAGGTCATTTGCGGTTTTGGGCGGACGGGGCGGATGTTTGCCACCGAAACCTTCCGGCTTCAACCCGACATGATCACGGTCGCCAAGCAGCTTTCATCGGCCTATCAGCCGATTTCGGCCCTGTTCATCAATGACAAGATTTATCAGGCGGCGAAAAAGGCATCCGATGAAGTTGGTACCTTTGGCCATGGCTTTACCTATTCCGGCCATCCGGTCGCGGCTGCGGTCGCCCTTGAAACGCTGCGCATCTACGAAGAGGACGGTATTGTAGAACATGTCCGCAATGTCATGTCGCCGTTCCAGAAACGCCTAAAGGACCTGAACAAATTTGAACATATTGGCGAAACCCGCGGACGCGGGCTGATTGGCGCATTTGAACTGGTCGCTGATAAATGCCTGAAAACACCAATGCAGCCTGTCGGTGCTGCCGGTAAGGCCGTTGTTGCAAAATGTATGGACCACGGTGTGATCTTGCGTGCACTTGGTGACAGCGTTGCCTTTTGCCCACCACTGATCATTACCGAAGAACAGGTTCATGACATGTTCGACAAGGTCGAAGCGGCCCTTGCGGACTGGCATGAAAGCCTCGGCTAAATCCATAACATTCCAGAAAACATATTAAAAACAAACACCTGCCGCCGCACTCCAGCGAATACGGCGGCAGGTGAGTAGCCTTGAACTTCTGAAATGGAACAATCGATAGATTTTGCCGCTTGTTTAAATTGATTTAATTGTGGGTCGGAAGTCCTTTCAAAACCTTGCCAAATGCGATCAATAGCGCCAAATTGGAAAGTGAATGGGGAACCGCCCAACGCCACGAGATGGCGTGATCGACACACAATGAATGGACGCCTTCTTTGACAGCGTGGTTCGCAGTGAAGCTTTGCTGAAAAGTTTTAGCTGAAACTGGAATCGCTTTAAAATTTTTGACAAGGGTCAATGCCAAGTCGGAAGCCATGTCCGATAAGGAAGTTATCAAGACCCGGTCAGACGGGACCATGCTGATCCGGAGATGTACGCATATCCGGCCAGGACCAGAGCTTTACCAAGGGAGAGAGAACGGGATGAGACACAAGCCCGTACCCGCGGTAAAGAGACAGGCGAAAGACACAAAAGATGAATTATAACACCTTCTTTAAAGACGCGTTGTCCGGCCTCAAGGCTGAAGGCCGTTACCGCGTATTCGCCAATCTTGAACGTATTGTCGGTGAATTTCCCAAGGCCATGTATCACCCCGATAACGGTGATACACCGCGCAAAATTACGGTCTGGTGCTCAAACGACTATCTCGGCATGGGGCAACATCCCACGGTTCTTGAAGCCATGCAAAACGCCGTCACCGGTCAGGGTGGCGGGGCGGGTGGAACACGAAATATTTCCGGCTCCAACCATCTGCATGTCGCGCTTGAGAATGAACTCGCCGATCTGCATGGCAAGGAAGCAGCCCTTCTGATGACATCGGGCTATGTCGCCAACTGGACGACGCTTTCGACCCTTGGCTCGAAGCTGCCGGATTGTGTGATCATTTCCGACTCGTTCAATCACAATTCCATGATCGAAGGCATGCGCCATTCAAAGGCGGAACGCCGGATATGGAAACATAACGACGTCGAACATCTTGAAGAAATCCTGCGCGATCTGGGGCCGAACCGCGCCAAGATCGTTGCGTTCGAGTCCGTTTATTCAATGGATGGCGACATCGCACCGATCGCCGAAATCCTTGATCTGTGCGAAAAATACAACGCGATTTCGTATCTCGACGAAGTCCATGCGGTTGGCATGTATGGTCCGCGCGGCGGCGGCGTCGCCGAACGCGACGGCGTGATGGACCGCGTTGATATCGTCCAAGGCACGCTTGCCAAGGCCTTTGGCGTTATTGGCGGCTATATCGCTGGTAAAACCGAAATCGTCGATTTCGTGCGCAGCTTTGGCAACGGCTTTATCTTTACCAGCTCCCATCCGCCCAGCATCGCGGCTGGTGCACTGGCATCGGTTCGCCACCTCAAAGACAGCAATGTAGAACGCGAAGCGCAGAAAGAACGTGCCGAAACGCTGCGTGAACGTATGCGTGCCGCCGGTCTTCCGGTCATGGATGCGCCAAGTCATATCGTGCCGCTGATGGTGGGCGACGCCAGCATGTGCAAGGAAGCCAGCGACCGGTTACTGTTTGATCACGACATCTATGTCCAGCCGATCAACTATCCGACCGTACCGCGCGGCACAGAACGGCTGCGCTTTACCCCCGGCCCCCTTCACAATGATGAACTGATCGATCACCTGATCGATTCACTTCTGACCGTCTGGGGCCAGCTGGGCATCGCAAAAGCGGCATAAGGCGGAAAATCACGCAATCCGCGACAGAATACATAAGACCGGCACAGACATGACCATGTGCCGGTCTTGCTTTTTATGCACCAATAAGATCATTCAATTTCAAGACCGATATGTTAGATTGATCCAGTCATGTTGAAGCAGCAATTAAACATTCGTTTTGTAATCAATGCGGGTTCCCTTCTCGCAGGAGCCTTACCCCGAGTGGGGTGAGGAATGTATTCCTATACCTGCACTCGGGGTTTTGAAGTCAAACCTTCAATGACCTTCGATGAACATCCAACCGGATCGTTCGACAGGCAGGATTACAATGACAGCGTTGAAATACCATGCATTGGGTGGCATCCCCCCAAACAGCATTACATGCACGCAAACACAAGATGTGCGCATGTGTCCTATCGGTCGCCCTCAGCAATTCAAACGACTTGAAACTTTGCGCCCTCTGACAAGCTGGCTCTGCCCGGGCGATTTCATCTGCTTTTCGATTAATGATCAGCTGCCACAGCCATCGTTCCTGAGCCTGAGCCTAACCAAACCTCAAAGCCATGACTGGCAATATCAATGATCACTCAACCAAGACTGGTGGCAACAGTCGCGATCCAAGCGTCGTTGATTTGCGCAGTTTTATCGGCCTGACCGTTATCGGCATGAAACCACGACAACGCAACCCGACGCCACAGTCAGAAGGCTCCTCCTTCAGGGGGGGCGGCCTTTGGTCCCGTTCGACTGAATCCTGTTTGCGACCTTATGTGTCGCAACATCACATCCCATCCAAAGGACTTTTCGAAATGCAAACCACTACCAAAACCTTCACTGAAACCCAGTCCCATGATCCGGCCGTTTTCATCGATCAGACCATCGCCGATCAGCTTGAAAACCTTGCACGGGCCAATATTGGCCGGAACCCGATTGTCGCCAACCGCCTGCTTGATGAAATCGACAGGGCCGTGATTGCCACACGATCCGAACTGCCCCCTGATGCCATCACCATCGGATCGGAAGTCACATTCCGCGACAATGCGACCGGTGGCATGCAAACCATAATTCTTGTCATGCCCACCGAAGCAGACATATCCACCCACCGGATTTCGGTCATGACACCGGTTGGAGCAGCCCTGATCGGTATCAGAAAGGGTGAAACCATCTGGTGGCAAACGCCCGATGGTGAAGTCCGGGAACTGACCGTTCATGACGTCGTTGCCCCCTGAACGGGAACGATATGTCTTTGACAGTCTGTTTGCGGAATCATGATTGTGATCTATATTCACCGGTGCCGGGGTTTCTCCGGCATCGACACCTTGCAATTAAGAACCGTTCGCGTTAACATAGGTACCTGCAACATGACAGGGACCGTTTATGTATTCGGATAGAACATTGCTGCCCAAAGAATGTCTGCGCCTCTGCGCACTTGGTACCCTTGCCCTTTCGGACAAACCGATCAGCTATGCCGATCTGGCCAATTCAGTGCGTCATTTTACCGCCCATATCATGGGGCCATCGCTTGATATGATGGGAAGCTCGCTTCAGCTTCTGAAGCTTGAAGGGCTGGTGCGCGAGGATTGCAATAGCGGGTCCTATTCAGATGCACAATTGTCGCTGACCAAGGCCGGGCACGATAAATTTCAGGAACTGATGCAGGGCACGCTTCGAGATACGTCGGGCGAACTTTCGCGGCTTGTCATGGCGCTTAAAATGCGGTTCTTGCATCTGCTTGATGATGAAACCCGTCGCGACCAGATCGAAATCCTGCATGACGTTTGCGAACTGGAACTTGATCGCGTTCTGGCACTGCGTGAAGACCACGCAAACGAAGCCGCCCCGTTCACCGGATGGCTTGATATGGAAGCCCGTCGGCTGGAGCAAAAGCGCGACTGGCTTAAAAGCCTGTTGGTCTAATTGATTTTCCCGTTATAGTCGTGTGACAGACCTGCAGGTAGCAGGCGTGAAGTCACAGGATGGGACGGGACGATCATGCTTATACGCGATGAGACAAAGTCCGATATTCCGGCAATCCATGCGTTGCTGGCTAGCGCATTTGCAACAGCCCCTCATAGTCAGCAAACTGAGCATCTGATTGTCGATGCCTTGCGCAAAAAGGGCAAGCTCAGCATTTCGCTTGTCGCGATTGAAGATAACGGACTTGTCGGGTGCGTAGCCTTCTCGCCGATTACCATCGATGACAAAAATATCGACTGGTTCGGCCTTGGGCCGGTGGCGGTGTGCCCCGACCGACAGGGTTTTGGCATCGGATCGGAACTGATCCAGGCAGGCATTGCACGCTTGCGGGTCAATGATGCGGCGGGGTGCGTGGTGCTGGGCGAACCTGATTATTACAGCCGGTTCGGCTTTGCTCCCCTGCCCGACTTGAAACTGGACGGCGTTCCGGACCAGTATTTCATGGCCCGCCCGCTGATGGATGATATTCCGGCGGGCAAGGCTGAATATGATTCGGCATTTTACATTTCCCCGAACGACCACTCATAGAAAAACAGCCGGAATTTGACCGGCTGTTTTTGCATTTTGCCTCAGATGCGATGGCAATAACTATCGTCTTCAGAACGCCAAGTTCAGCGAAATACCGATATTCGCACGCCAAACGTCTTCAATCTGATAAGGTTTGATTTCTGTGACCCCCAGATTTCCACGGCGCGTATTTCCGGTTTCAAACCCTCCGGAATAGGCAACCAATGCATCCAAGCCCAATTTGGTGCCCGGTGCGAATTCATAGTTAACCCCAGCACCAATCTGAGCAATCGGGCTGATCTCGGTATGCTCTTCCACATCGGAGAGAAACGATCCAGAACCCAAGTCTGTTTCAGTTACATCCGACAGCGTATTAAAGGTGACCCCAAGCCCGGCAGTGGTTCTGAAGGTCGTCACATCCGACAGGGGAAAATCATAAGCTAAATTGGCCATAACCGCGTCGCTGCTTGCCGTCCCCTCAAAATCCGACGCAGCGCTGATGGCAGGGAAATTTGCATTCCAGCTAATGTCTCCACTGACATGCTGATAGCTTAAAAAGGCAGAGAGCGACGGATTGAACCTATAGCCGACATGTCCACCAACACCCACGGTATTCCCGAAATCGACGTTGGTGACGACCCCGCCACCGCCAACTGCAGCGCCTCCGTCGGTTGTACTGGAAGAGCCTCGCGCCATTCCGCCCAGAATATCAATCCCACCGAAGACATTTGAATCACCTGCCAGTACCGGAACAGGCAACAAAGCTGGAACGATGCCAGCAAGGAGAAAAAACCTCGATATCAATGCCCCAATCCTTGAATTATGATTGTGCTTTATTTGAACACCCCACAAACCACAACTACAGGATTTTTTATAATCAATCCATTATTACCAAAAGGGGAATTTCCTGAATAGTCGAAGAAAACTGTTCGATTTTTCTGCCAGACCCGAGACGCACTAAACTGTCCCCTTCCTCTGGTTGAGGAGGAAAGAAAGCACAAATTAGCTCATGCGGCCCTAAAAACGCAGTTTAGTAGAGATGCTGCCCACCGGTTACAAAAATTTCCGTGCCGGTAACATAGCTGCTGTCTTCGCCAACCAGATAATGAACGGCAGCAGCGACGTCTTCGGGGGTGCCCATGCGGTTCATCGGGATGCGGGGTACCAGTGCCTCGTATTCCGGAGAAATCATTGCGGTTTTGATCTCGCCGGGTGCCACGGCATTGACCCGCACGCCCAGTTCAGCAAACTCCACTGCCATTTCACGTGTCAGCCCCGAAAGGGCGGCCTTGGACGTGGAATAAGCCGATCCGGCAAACGGATGAACATAATGGCCCGCGATTGAGGTGATATTACAAATCGCCCCCTTACCCCGATGCAGGGCGGCAGCAAAGCCACGCGACAAAGTCAACGGGGTAAAGAAGTTCAGTTCGAAGACATCACGCCATGCCTCGATATCGCCATTCAGGCAGCCGAGCCGTTCTTTATACGGCGTCTTGGGCGATACCCCGGCATTATTGACCAATGCATGCAGCGGATCGTCGCCAAGAACTTCGTTGGCCTGCTTGATGAAAAGCTCGACATCTTCGGGTTTGGAAAGATCGGCAGCAATATGAATGCCCTGTGCCGGATCACGCGGGCAACTGGGCGGCGGGGCTTCACGTGAACAGCAAATCACCCGCCAGCCGCGTGCGGCAAAATAACCGACCGTAACATGGCCGATCCCCCGGCTTGCACCGGTCAGGACAACGGTTCTCGGGGCATTGGCATTCATTGAGTGGCTCTTTCAAATCCCGCGCGCCGAAGTGGCGCGTTATATCGCATCGTCATCTTCTTATAGCATTACGGTTCGTCGCAAGCACGCATCGCAACACGCGTTCCTATATAGGACGAAGGTTGTGTCAAAACCAGTCAAACGGCTATGATCATTGTCAATTAAGGAACAGGCAGACAATCCGATGTGCAGCCAATACCAGCTTATCAACGACATGAACGCGTTTCAGATACAACTGGCCATCGACCTTAGCGATATCATTCGCAAGGAAGCATCGGATTTTGCAGACGACCGAGATGTAGGCGGGTGGGATGCAGATGGGCGAGATACCGAAAAGCCATTGGAAGACGCGGACCAAGCCGCATTTGAAAGCCTGTCTGGCATTCGACGCCCGACCGATCCGGTGATTGTGATCCTGCCGGGTCAAAAGGCTGCTTCGCGCCGTTGGGGGTTAAGCGTTTCAACGCTGAATGCGCCACTGATCAATGCCCGTGCCGAAACCCTTGATCAGAAACCGACCTTTCGCCCCTTGCTGGACCGGCGTTGCCTGATACCGGCGACAAGCTGGTTTGAATGGCGCAAGGATGGCACAGCGAAGCACAAAACCCGCATTACCCTGCCAGATCATCAGCCAGTGCTGTTTGCCGGGCTTGAAAACGGACGCGAGGCGGTCATCATCACCTGCGCCCCCGCACAGGCAATTTCACATATCCATGACCGCATGCCCGCCGTGATCGGGCCAAACCATATCGCCGGATGGCTTGATCCAGTCAACGGATTTGACGTCGTGCGTCACATGCTGGGCCCGGTGCCCAATCATGTTCTGGATTGGTGCGAAGAAGATGTCTTTGAAAAAAAGAATTCGCGAAAGCGAAAAGACCAGATCAACCTGTTCTGATCGGGACATCAGGGACTTTGTAAGTTATTCGCCATCCACATCGTTGGCGGCACATGGTGCTTCATTGCAATTGCTAACAGGGCCAGCAGCAACACCGGAATAGCTTGCAACCAAAGCGCCAAGATCGGGCAAGCCGACATTCTGACGGGTAAGCTCCCGGCTCAGATCCTCGGACATGGATGCGAAATCAATGACATCGCGAAGTGATAACATGGGATTTTCCCCTGCCAGACGTTTCTTCCACTGTTCTTTTATCGGGCGAAGGCCTCGTTGATCGGGCCGTCGTCTTTGTAAGATTTCAGTAACGGTGGCGGGTTTTGTTCGCAGACGCAACAAAAAAGGCGCAAAGGACTGCGCCTTTTTTGTCATATACCAATGATCATACAAATAATCATCCGGATTTCAGGATGTTACGTGACCCATGGGTCAATGCATTATCCAAAGCGGCAAAGTGCATTTTGCCAGCATATCCTGTGTAACACCACCAAGGATCATTTCCTTGAACCGCGAATGGCTGTAAGCGCCAAGTACGATGCTATCGGCACCGACCTTTTCTGCCTCGGATATCAAGGCATTAGCAACGTGCGACTGTTCGGGCAATTCGGACACCCGCGCCTCGACTCCGTGCCAAAGGAACTGTTCGGCCAATGCTTTGGCACAGGCGCGCCCATGGGGGACTTCGCCGACACTAACGATGGTGACTTCCTTGGCCGTACGCAAAAGTGGCATGGCCGATGTCACGGCACGGGCGGCTTCCACTCCGCCATTCCAGGCAATCACGACTTTTTCGCCAACGGTTTCGGGTGTTTTTTCTGGCGCAACGAGCAACGGACGACCGGTTTCCATCAGGGCGGCATCAAAAGTAAGCGATGCGGCAGCTTCGCGCGGTTCGCGGCCAATAACCACAAGATCAAACAGACGACCACGTCGGGCAACGGTTTCGTCTTCACGACCATTGTCGCGCCGCCATGCACAGGTCGCCTGAAGATCGGCCATCGGAACGGCGGCCTCGGCAACGGCGGCGGCGTCACGCGCCGCATCATAGGCAGCACGCCCGCGGGTTTCACGGCGCTGGGTTTCGTTTTCAGCAGCCCGCATCATTTCTTCGATGATCAGGCCCGACATGCCTTCGCCGACAATCGGGATCGCATCTTGTGGTTCAGCGGCAACAAACAATGCCTCAAGATGTGCATCAAATCTTTTGGCCGTCCGGAACGCCAGATCCAGTACACGCTGATCAATGTTCGAACCCGCCACCGGGGCCAGAATTGTTCTTACTGCCATCGCACTCACTCCCGAGAATTGATGTGTCTTCCGACACGTGTGCCTTGTTGCGATCACTAGAATGCGTCAAGACGTCAGAAAGGGACAGTCTGCAACCAGAAAACGCATCTTTCCTTGTTCAAGATCAAAACTTTTATAAAAGATCCCGTCCATGCATTGAAAAGGGGCTTTCCCCTACGAAATGCTTAGGCTGAGAAAGAAACCAGTGTAACATCAAACCAATGCGTTGCCGAATGCCGAAGATTAATCATCCTATACGGTTTATTGGTCTTAACGTGCCAGAAAATAGCCGCACTGACTTCGAGAATGGATACTGCCTGCGATGCCCTATAAAAACTTGCATGAAAACGCTCGCGAGGCTGCCGAGTTCCTGAAAACATTGGGAAACGAGTGGCGTCTGATGGTTTTATGTTCGCTTGGAACAACAGAAAAATCAGTCAGCGCGCTTGAAGGTGAACTAGGTATTAAACAATCCGCCCTGTCGCAACATCTTGCCCGTTTGCGCCGCGAGGGACTGGTCAAGACACGCCGGGAATCGCAAACCATCTATTATTCACTGGCCAATCCCGAGATCATGAAAATCATCGTCGTGTTACAGGAAGTCTTCTGCCCGTCAGAAGAATACTGATCAAACCAGCCAAACAAAAACGCGCGAACCGACATTCGCGCGTTTTGCATTTTCAGAACAGCCTTCCACATCACGGGAAAAGCTTTTGCAGGTTCCAGCCCTTATCCTCGGCATCGCGGGTGTAAAGCTGGCGATCATGCAGGCGGAACTTGCCTTCGGACCAGAATTCGATGCGATCAGGGATCAGGCGGAAGCCGCCCCAATGCTCCGGGCGAGGTACTTTGCCCAGCCCGAATTTGGCGGTGAATTCGGCAACCCGTTTTTCCAGATCGAACCGGCCACTCATCGGGCGGGACTGGGTTGACGCCCACGCACCAAGCTGGCTGCCGCGCGGTCGGGATGCGAAATACTCGTCGGACTCCACAGTGTCGACCTTGATCACCGCCCCCTCGATGCGAACGCATTTTTCAAGCGACTTCCAGTGAAAGCACAATGCGGCGAAACTGTTTTCGGCAAGCTGATCGCCCTTGCGGCTTTCATAGTTGGTGTAAAAAACAAAACCGCGCAGATCAAAGTCCTTAAGCAGTACAATTCGCGCCGAAGGCCGCCCGCGCGCATCTGCTGTCGCCAGCGTCATCGCATCCGGATACGGTTTCTCCTTGTTTTTCGCCTCTTTAAACCACACGTCAAAAAGATCGAACGGTACGGCATGATCTTCATGCCCCATTTTTGGCGTATTTTTTTCGTCCATTGGGGTCAGGATTCCTTTGATAGTTCAAAATCCGCACCAAATTCGAAAGATACGGGTTTTGGATATACGTGAAACGACGCAATCAAGATCGTTCCGTAGATACAGAACATATCGGTTGGGACAGGAAAGACAAGGTAGGCAAAAAAATATGAAATTTCGTCATATCGTAATCCCCGTCATAATGACCGCATTCATTACCGGTTGTGCACAGGATCAAGGCCAGAAACAAACCGCAGGCACCCTTTTGGGCGCGGTTGGTGGTGCGGTTGCCGGTGCGCAGTTCGGCAAAGGATCGGGACAGCTTGTCGGTGTGGCACTTGGTACACTGGCTGGCGCCTTTATCGGCAGTGAAGTCGGCAAGTCACTGGACAATGCCGACCGCGCGATCATGGCACAAAGCACGCAGCGCACCCTTGAAAGTGCGCCGACGGGCCAGACATCGACCTGGAACAACCCCGATACCGGGGTTCGTGGTACGGTAACCCCGACCCGGACCTATCAGGAACCGAAAACCCAGGAATATTGCCGTGAATACCAGCAGACCGTCACCATCGGCGGCAAGCAGGAAGAAGCGTACGGCACCGCATGCCGCAAGCCGGATGGAAGCTGGGAAGTTGTAAACTGACCGTCGCGAAACGACATTAAAAAAAGCGGCGCGTTCCTTGCGAACAGCGCCGCTTTTTCATATCTGAGCCGTGTCAAGGACAGCAATAAAAACAAATGCCTTCCTTGCAACAGCCAATACAGGCCTATAATACATTTATAGCGTTTCCCATTTTCCAACCGGTCAGGCGATGCAGGATCCCTACAAGACTTTGGGCGTTGCCAAAAACGCCACCCAGGACGAAATCAAAAAAGCCTATCGCAAACTTGCGCGCGAATTGCACCCGGACGTCAATCCCGGTGACACCAAGATCGAAGAGCGGTTTAAGAAAGTTTCGGCCGCCTATCATCTTTTGGGGGATGCCGAACGTCGCAAAAAATATGACGCGGGCGAAATTGATGCCGATGGCCGTGAAACCGGGCCGTTTGGCCGTGGTGGCGGTGCGCGTTATAGCGGCCAGGCTGGCGGTGATCCGTTTGGTTTTTCCGGTGCCAATGCCGAGGATATCTTTGACGAGATTTTCGGCAAGGCTGGCCGTAGCGGCGGGGGCGGGGGCGGCTTCGGTGGTTTTGGTGGGCGCAGACAGGCAGAAAAGGTCAAAGGACCCAATATTTCCTATGAGCTTAGCCTTGATCTGGCCGAAGCCATTATCGGCACGACCAAGCGCATCAATCTTGCCAGCGGTAAAAGCCTTGAAGTCCGCATCCCTGCCGGAAGCGAAGATGGCCAGACCCTTCGCCTGAAAGGCCAGGGAATGACCGGCATGAATGGCGGGGAAGCTGGTGATGCGCTGATCAAGCTGCATGTCCACCCGGACAAGGTTTTCCGTCGCGAAGGCAATGACCTGCATTGCGATCTTGCGATCAGCCTGGCCGAAGCAATCCTTGGCGGGTCTATCGAAGTCCCTACGATCAATGGCAAGGTCAGCATGAAACTCCCCGCCAACGCCAATAGCGGCACGAAATTGCGGCTACGTGGCAAGGGTGCGGCATATGACCGGGGTGACAAACGCGGCGATCAATATGTACATCTGACCGTAAAGCTGCCCGAAGATCGCGACGATGAACTGATCGATTTCGTACGAGAATGGTCGGAAAAACATCCTTACAAGGCACGTTAACACGGGTAGCCCGGCCACGCCCGATTGCGGCTTGACCGGGCTCAAGACTCGCACCTGCTCTAACAGGCATTCTGCCTTTGCAGTTTTATCTGACAAAGGCAGAAGTCATGAAACCCATTGCTCTTTCTACGATTCTTGCCGGTATCGCCCTGATCGGGTTGACCGCATTTGTCGGCACGTCGCGCCCGACGCTTGAACTTTCATACACGAATGATTGCCAAGACAGCACCGATTGGCAAAGCCGCCTTGTGGCCGAAGGTTTTGACGTTCGCGCCGCACAGGTCAGCAACCTGTCCCTTTCAGAACAACAGGCAATGATGATCACCCCTGCCCCGATGCGCGATTGCAAGATCGGGCGGGTTGCGGGTTATAGCGTGATCGGCGAGGTCCCGTCTGGCGATATCGTTACACTTTTGCGGCGCAAACCGGCGGATGTTATCGCGCTTGCCCTTGATGGCCCGGCACAGGAAACCGTAGCGATCCATTCTGATGGAGCAGTCGAGCGGCGCAGGTCAGAATAATGAAATATCTTTCGCGCTTGCGGCTTGCCTTTACCGGGATCGGAATGGTTGCGGTTGGCATTTTATGGGGCAGTGCTGCAATGGTCTGGTTGTCATTGCCCGGCGGCTCGCCGACATTCATGCCCGCAAACAGTTTACTGCCCGCACTTGTGATCAGTCTTGCGATCTTTGGCGGGCTCGGCTTTGGGGCCGCAGTTCTGACCGAACGATGGGAGCGCGAAACCCTGCGGAACCGATCATCCGACCAAGCCCTGCCTCACAGGTAGATATAAGACGGTGGAAACGGTTTTAGGTTTTCACCCGTCCAACCATGATGATGTCCTTGTCCTGTTCACTTCCGGCAAAGGCATCGAACTGTCGGCCGATCTTTTTGAACACGGTCAGACAATGTTCAAGTTCTTCATCGGTAACATCGGCAAAAATCTGAGCGCGGACACCTTGTATGACCGCCTGAATCTGTCGCAGCGCCGGTTCGGCCTTTTCGGTCAGGTGAACCGTTTTTGCCCGTCGGTCATCGGGGACTTCGCGCCGTTCGATCAATCCCTTTTCCTCCAGCCAGTCCAATGTCCGCACCAATGTCGGCCCCTGAACCCCGGCAATACGCGCCAGTTCCTTTTGCGTCAGGTCATGATCGGTCGTGCTGAGCCGAAACAGGATGATCCAGCGCGCCTCGGTCAGGATAAAGGGCGATAAACGCCGATCGACTTCCGCGCGCCATTGCCGGGCAAGCATGCCCAGCCAGAAACCGAACTGTTCACGCGATGCATTGCTATCTTTGGAAATTGTCATGGGGGAGATACCTGCAGGAGGTTTTTGATCCTAGAGATTTAGATAGATAGCTATCTAACGTCAAGGAAACCAAAGCCAAAAGACGCATCTTTCGCAGAACCAACCAGAACACGAAGAATTAGCCCCCTATCTCTCGCAGGCGGTTTCGCGTTACCATATGAAATATAATGCTTTCCATTCACCAATCGTAATACAGGGCAAAATCAGGGGACGTATGGAGCCATTCTGGAATCCCGACCAGCTCGTGATCTGGTTTGAACAGGCCGCCGCATGGGTGGACAACAATATCTTGCTGGTTCCGATCCTGTTACAGATCGGGGCATGTTTGCTGTCGGTGATCCCTGCCCTGTTGCTGCGCAGGCCGCTTTCGCGCCAACTGGCGCGCTTGCAGAACTGGCGGGCGCTTTTGCACTATGCCGGGTTCCGTCGGTTGCTGGCGGTTTTACCTGATCTGGCATTTCCGATCATTCTGGTTCTGCTGATCTGGTTTATTGATGCGGTCGCGATACAGGCGGGGCTGCGGCACAATATCCTGCGCCTTGTCGCAAGCCTTCTGAATGCGTGGATTTTCATCCGTCTGGGCACAGCGGTGGTGAATGATCCCGTCTGGGCCCGCAGTATCGCTATCATTGCATGGGGGCTGGCCGCCCTTAACATTGTCGGCTGGCTTGATCCGGCAATTGATCTGCTGGACAGCCTTGCCCTTCATATCGGGCAGTTTCGAATATCGGTATTTGGCATCCTCAAGGCAATGCTGTCTTTGGCGATCCTGCTTTGGGTCGCGTCATTTGCCTCGCGCATTTTCGAACAACGCATCCAGAAGGTTCATCGCCTGACGCCATCGGTTCAGGTGCTTATGTCCAAGCTTCTGAAACTTGTGCTGCTGTCGATTGCGGTTTTGTTTGCGCTTTCGACCATCGGTGTCGATCTGACCGCGCTTGCTGTCTTCGGTGGTGCCATCGGTGTCGGCATCGGGTTTGGTCTGCAACGGATTGTCGCCAACCTGATCAGCGGCGTGATCCTGTTGCTGGACCGGTCGATCAAGCCGGGCGACGTGATTGCGATTGGCGATACATTTGGCTGGATTCAGTCGCTTGGCGCGCGTTACACCGCCGTCCGCACCCGGGACGGCACCGAATTCCTGATCCCCAACGAAGACCTTATCACCAATCAGGTGGAAAACTGGAGCCACTCGGACGTCAAATTGCGCCTGAAGGTTCCGGTCGGCATTGCCTATCGTTGCGATCCACATTTCGCGATCAAACTTTGTAACGAGGCTGCTGCAAAATGCGCTCGCGTTCTGGATAATCCCGGCCCGAACACACTGCTACGCGGCTTTGGCGATAATTCGGTCGATCTTGAAATCCGCTTCTGGATCACGGACCCACAAAACGGACGTGGTAATATCATCAGCGAGGTATTGCTCAATGTCTGGGATAGCTTCAAGGAAAACGAGATCGAAATTCCGTTCCCGCAACGCGACCTGCATCTGCGCAGTTCCGATGGTACGGTAAAGATCGAAATCCCCGGCAATACCCCAGAAAACACTGCCCGCTAAAGTAACATTTCCAAGGTTTTGCTTTAATAATCCCTCATTCAGGTTGCTGTCAGGTTCCTGGCCAAGAATGCGCTATCAACGCAGTCGAAGGCCAATGGCATGCTTCACCTGAATTATAATGAAAACGGTTTTCCCACCGCCAAGCTCAGTTTCCAGAAACGCGGTTTTCTGGATCATCTGCAGATGCGTGCCTGTGCCATTTCGGTGCTGACACTTCTGGCGACAGAACGCCCCGAAGTCGAAACATTCATCGCCAATATCTATGCCGACGCCTATGACGCCGCGATCCGCGTGCAATATGGCAGCCTGATGAGTGTCCGCGACGATGCCGGACGGATCGTCGCCGCCCTTGGTTTCCGGTCAGCCGGGCATGGGCCGCTGTTTCTTGAACAATATCTGCCCGCGCCAATCGAAGTGATCCTTGGTGTGCCGCGCCATCAGATTGTCGAGATCGGAAATCTGGCGTCCTCGGGCGGTGGGGCGTCGTCCTTCCTGTTTGCGGCACTGTCGGCCTATCTGCACCATAACGGCTTTAAACAGGCGGTTGTGACCGGCACCGACAGTATTGAAAAACGCCTGCGTAAAATGGGCCTCAAGCCCGTTCGCCACGCCCATGCCGATCCAACACGGCTGACGGAAAACGAAATCGACTGGGGCCGGTATTACGACACGTGCCCGCATGTTCTGTCTGGTTCGGTCGAACATGGTTATCGCCGCCTTCAGACATTGCTGGGTGCAGAATACACCCACATGCGCCCGCACCTTTACCCCCATCTGCAACATAACGGCGAGAAATAATCATGCTGTTCGAATGCATCCGCACCCATAACGCCGATCAAGTCGCACTCCGCGAAGGCGATGATAGCGTAACCTATGGCGACCTCTCCGACCTGATCGACGCACGTTGTCTAGAACTTGCAGATGTCGATGTACTGGGTATAGCACTTGATAACGGGATCGACTGGCTGGTCTGGGACCTTGCCGCCCTATCGGCCGGTATTGTATGCGTCCCGATCCCGCCATTTTTCACCCGCGATCAGATCAATCACACCATTGTTACCGCGGGCATCACCCACATGCTGACGGCTAATGGGATCGCGGAAACAGGGCAGTCGCGTTCGCCCGACATCCCCGATGGCACGGCAAAAATCACCTTCACGTCCGGCACCACCGGTACGCCAAAGGGCGTTTGCCTGCCCGCATCGGCGATGATCACTGTTGCATCTTCGATCCACGCGATGCTGGGCGATGATTTTGCTGGCACCCATGCCTGTGTGCTGCCACTTGCAGTACTTCTGGAAAATGTCGCGGGGGTTTATGCCGGTCTTCTGGCCGGGTGTACCATTACCCTGACACCGCTTGGCCAGTTCGGGCCGCAATATCAGGGCCTGCACGAAATCCTTAAGGATACCCGTGCGACATCGGGCATTCTGGTGCCTGAAATCCTGCGTGCGCTGATGATGCAGGTCATCCGCAAAGGTCCCCTTCCTGACCTTAAATTCATTGCGGTTGGTGGATCGCGTGTTGATCCGGCCCTGATTGACAAGGCCCGCCATATCGGTCTTCCGGTTTACGAAGGATATGGTCTTTCGGAATGCGCATCGGTCGTTTCAATGAATGTTCCGGGCAAAGATAAGCCCGGCACCACCGGGACGCTTTTGCCTCATGTAAAGGCCGAGATTTCCAACGATGAAATCATCATCGAAAATCCCGGTTTCCTTGGCTATGTCGGCGCATCAGCACCGGCCTTTCTTGCAACCGGCGATCTGGGGCAGATTGATGACGATGGTTTCGTCTGTGTGACAGGACGACGCAAAAACGTCCTGATCACATCGTTTGGGCGCAACATTTCCCCCGAATGGCCTGAAGCCGCCATTTTGGCCCAGCCAGGCATCTATCAGGCCATGGTCTTTGGCGATGGGGAACCGGCACTAAGCGCCCTGATCGTTCCGACCGGTCCAACCGCCGATATCAGTGCCGCGATTGCCGAGGCCAATGCTGGCCTGCCCGATTACGTACACATCAAATATACCCGCATCGTTGCCCCCTTTACGGTCGAAAACGGCTGCCTGACAGGCACCGGACGCCCGCGCCGCGATGCGATTGCCAAACTTTACACATCCCCCTTGTCCGTCCCGGAGAAAACCATGAATTTTTATGATCGCCTTGTTGCCGAAACCGCCGAAGCCCGTGCGTCACTTTATCACGTTCCCCAGCTTGTTGATGGCCTGCAAGGTCGCATTTCACGGTCAACCTATGTCGCCTACCTGACGGAAGCATATCACCATGTCAAACACACCGTTCCCTTCCTGATGGCGATGGGATCGCGCCTGCCAGATGAAAAACGCTGGCTGCACAAGGCGATCATTGAATATCTCGAAGAAGAAGAAGGCCACGAAGAATGGATTCTCAATGATATCGAAGCCGCCGGTGGCAACCGCGAAGCCGCCCGCCACGCGATACCAAACCTCGAAACCCAGGTGATGGTTGCCTATAACTACGACTATATCAGCCGTAAGAACCCGGTCGGTTTCCTTGGTATGGTCTTCATGCTTGAAAGCACATCCACCCAAATCGCCAGTCAGGGTGCGGATGCCGTCATGACCGGCCTTGATTTGCCGAAATCAGCATTCAGCTATCTGTTTTCGCACGGCACCCTTGATCTTGAACACATGAAATTCTTCGAAAAGACCGTCAATCAGGTCACCGACCCGGCTGATCAGGCCGCCATCATCGAAGTCGCGCAAAACACCTTCCGGCTGTTTGCCAATCTGTTTGCGGCGATACCGCATGAAGGACAACGTAAAAATGTTGCTTGATGGAAAATCCGTTTTCCTGACGGGGGCGACTGGCGGCATTGGCATGCCACTGGTCAACCTGCTGATCGAACGCGGGACAAATGTCGTTGCCTATGACCGCACGACGCAGGGCAACCTGATGGAAAGCATTGATACAACATGCAAGGCATTGCGTGAACACACACCCGACATCCTGATCAATCTGGCTGGGATCAATGATTTCAATCATGCCGAAGATCAGGATTACGACGCGCTTGTGACGTTGAACCTTTTGGTGCCAATGCGCCTGTGCCAGGCCGTTCTCCCAGCCATGCGCAAACGCGGTAGCGGTCAGATCGTCAATATCGGATCAATGACCGGATTGATCCCGTTGCCCCATATGACCGGCTATGTCGCCGCCAAATCCGGGCTTAAGGGATATAGTGATGCGCTGCGTCGTGAACTGACCGGCACGGGCATCACCATAAGTCACATCGCCCCGCGTGCGGTTCGTACCACCATGAACAGTGGCAAGGCAGGGCTACTTAACCGTCGCACAAATGTCATCGAAGATGATCCGCGTTACGTTGCCCGTCAGATCGTCAATGCAATTGAACACGATAAAACCGATGTTCGGATCGGCTGGCCGGAACGGCTTTTTGCCCTGATCAATGCCGTCATACCGGGCATCGTCGACAGGGGACTTCGTAAAAACACCGCAATCGGCGAAGAAATCCTCAAAGCCGATCAGATGGCTGCCCCCATCCCCCTGATCGCCAAAAAACCGGATGCCAGCCCAAGGAGCCACCCGGCATGAAAATCACCCATTTTGCCATGATATGCGCCTTTGCACTCAGCCTGCCTTTGGCTGTCAATGCTGGCACAGCCTATAACGAAGCAATGAGTGGCGTTGCCCGCCTGCAAGAAGAATGGGCCCGCATCAAGTACCAGATGACGGATGAAAAACAGCAGCTTGATGCCATTCATCAACTTGAAACCGAGGGCGAAAGTCTACTGAACCTCTATCCGGATAGTCCCGAAGTCATGATATGGCAGGGTATTGTCCTATCGACCGATGCCGGGATCGTGCGCGGCATTTCCGCCCTTGGCAAAGTAAACGACGCGCGCGATTTGTTTGAAAAGTCGATTGCCCTCGATCCAACGGCACTTGATGGATCGGCCTATACGTCACTGGGATCGCTTTATTATCAGGTGCCCCCATGGCCGCTTGCCTTTGGCAGTGACAGCAAGGCCGAAGAATTCCTGAAAAAGGCGCTGGAACTTAATCCTGACGGGATTGACCCCAACTATTTCTATGGCGATTTCCTGCTTCAGAACGATCATTACGCCGAAGCCCGGGTTTATCTGGAAAAAGCATTAAACGCCCCCGACCGCCCCAGCCGCGCATCGGCTGATGCCGGACGCCGGGCAGAAATCGCCAAAGCATTGAATGCAATAGCGCAGGAAGTTTCCAAAAACTAACGTTTGCGAACCGCACAATCACCCCAAAAGAAACAAGGCCGGGAAACACCTATCCGGCCTTGTTTCTTTTGGGGTGATTGTAACGCTTTAATCGACGATTTCGGTCATGTCTTTGGGCCCGATTTCGTCTTTCTTTTCGTCTTCAGGCTTTGTTTCAACCTGCTTGGGGGCTGTATCATCGGGTTTTGGCAAATCAAGCAGGGCAGCAATTTCAACATCCAGAACGGATTTTCGCGTTTTTTCCAGTTCCACCAGACGTTCGCGCATGGCACCTGGCCAACCGCCATCGGCATTAACCAGAAGCAACCGGTCATAATCCAGAAACAGCCCCAGCCTGGACATCAGATCCACCAGCGTGATCCGCGACAGATCGCCTGATAAAAGCCAGCGGTGGCTTTCGGACCGTTCAATCAGCTTTTCACGCCGAAGTGCTGCCAAGGCCCAGTTAAGATCCCGCCCACCCAGCTTGGTTTCACGCAACATCCGGCGATAGGTTGGCGGTTTGGTGGCTTCGCGGAAACCGTGTTGCAGATATTCCAAAACCCGCAATACCGCGATAATGCGTTCCATGTGACCGGGCACCGCCCCTCGCGGATCGGGAACGAGCCCTGCCGCACGTGCGGCCCGCCATTCAGACCGGGCGGCGGCCACCTGCGCGCCCAGCAGGACAACAATCCATGTCAGATACATCCACAACAGAAAGATCGGCACAATCGCGACCGCGCCATAGATCGTCTGATAGGTCGGAAAATTAATGACGTAATACCCGAACCCTTTTTTGAGGGCCTCGAACAAACCGGCCGCCACCAAGCCGCCCAAAATACCGTCAATAATCACAACAGAACGGTTCGGCATGCCGATAAACAGAAGCGAGAACGCAACAGCCGACAGCAGGAACGGTGCAAGAAACGTCAACTGCCCAATATGTTCACCCAGCCCATCGGCCCCAAACATATAGCGCATGGCAAAAATATAGGATGCCAGCGAAAGGCTAAGACCCAGCAACATCGGCCCGACCGTCAGCAAGGTCCAGAACACCACAAGCTTCGCCAGGAGTTTGCGCGGCGTCGACACCCGGAAAACATCATTCATCGCGCCTTCGATTGCACCCAGCAACATCACGGCTGTCAGGCCGAGGACAATCGTGCCAATCGCGGTCATCTGACCGGTATTCTGAAGAAAATTGCCGAGGTAGTCGGTCACCTGTTCGCCGGTTTCAGGCAGGAAATTGTTCAGGACCACGCCCATAATCTGATCCTTCCACTGTTCGAAAACGGGGAAGGCAGACAATACCGTAAGCGCAACAGCAAGAAACGGAACCATGGCAAGAAGGGTTGTATAAGACAGCCCCGCAGCACGTTGGACGGATTTGTCATGCACAAATCGCATAATGGCGTAGCGCCAAAACCCGGTGCGGTCCTTAAGTAATTGCCCGATTGGAACCATTAAACACTTATCCCTGCGCGATTTCCGGTTATAGTGTAATTGATCAACAGGATAGCGCGCCCGCACAAGATAAAACAGGCCAGATTGACCTTGGCTTCGCTTTGTGTAGGATGCGCCCAATGTCAAATGCCTCCTGTGTGGGTCACAGCTTTGTTCCGCGCTGCCCCGCACCAGAGAGAGATCGTGGGAACGAGAGGGAAAATGAGCTTTTCCGCCGAAAACATTTCTGGCCTGATGGCTGGCAAGCGTGGCCTGATCATGGGCGTCGCGAACGATAAATCCATTGCCTGGGGTATTGCACGCACTGTGGCTGCCGCTGGCGCCGAGGTTGCCTTCACCTATCAGGGCGAAGCACTCGAAAAGCGTGTCCGCCCGTTGGCGGAGTCTGTCGGCAGCGACATCGTCCTGCCATGCGACGTGACCGACGCAGCAAGCATGGATGCCGTTTTTGAAACGTTAAAAGAAAAATGGGGCAAGCTGGACTTCGTCGTGCATGCCATCGGTTTTTCCGACAAAAACGAACTTCGTGGCCGCTATGTCGATACATCGCCTGAAAACTTCGCGCTTTCAATGAACATCTCGGTCTATTCCTTTACCGCAATCGCCCAGCGCGCGGAAAAGCTGATGACCGATGGTGGTTCGCTTCTGACCCTGTCCTATTACGGGGCAGAAAAGGTGATGCCGCATTACAACGTAATGGGCGTTGCCAAGGCGGCTCTTGAAGCCAGTGTGAAATATCTTGCCAATGACCTTGGTCCGGATCGCATCCGTGTGAATGCCATTTCGGCAGGCCCGATGAAGACCCTTGCCGCGTCAGGGATTGGCGATTTCCGCTACATCCTGAAATGGAATGAATATAATTCGCCGATGCGCCGCAACGTCACGCTTGATGATGTTGGCGGATCGGGCCTGTACTTCCTGTCGGATCTTTCAACCGGCGTTACCGGGGAAACCCATCATGTCGATTGCGGTTATCACACCGTTGGCATGAAACAGGCAGACGCACCGGATATCAATGTTCAGAAATCCTGATCCGAACATGATATGATCTTGCGGGCTGCCTTACTGGCAGCCTGTATTGTCTTCAAACACCTGAATTCTGGATATCGGAAATGGCTGGCAACAGTTTTGGCTCTCTGTTTCGCTTCACCACATTTGGCGAAAGCCACGGCCCGGCGATTGGCTGCGTCGTTGACGGGGTGCCGCCGCTTCTTGACCTGACCGAAGAAGACATCCAGCAGTTTCTTGAAAAACGCAAACCGGGCCAGTCGCGCTTTACCACCCAGCGCCGCGAACCCGATCAGGTCAAAATCCTGTCAGGCGTGTTCGAAGGCAAAACCACCGGCACCCCTATCGGACTTCTGATCGAAAACGTTGATCAGCGCTCCAAGGATTACGGCGAAATCAAAAACCAGTTCCGCCCGGGCCATGCCGATTACACCTATTGGGAAAAATACGGTATCCGTGATTACCGCGGTGGCGGACGATCATCGGCGCGCGAAACCGCGATGCGGGTTGCCGCCGGGGCGATTGCGCGCAAAGTCCTTGGCGAGGATATCAAAATTCGCGGCGCCCTGATCAAGATGGGCACCAAGGAAATCAATCGCGACAACTGGAACTGGGACGAAGTTGATAACAACCCGTTCTTCTGTCCCGATGCAGCCGCCGTTCCGGTGTTCGAAGAATATCTTGATGGCCTGCGCAAGGACGGATCATCGGTCGGTGCAGTAATAGAAGTTGTCTGTTCGGGCGTTCCGGTCGGGCTGGGTGACCCGGTCTATGACAAACTTGATGCTGATCTGGCCAAGGCGATGATGACCATCAATGCCGTCAAGGGTGTTGAAATTGGCAACGGATTTGAGGCCGCCGAACTGACAGGTATCGAAAATGCCGATGAAATGCGCATGGGCGAAGACGGCAAGCCGGTCTTTGGCTCCAACCACGCGGGCGGCATTCTGGGCGGGATTTCATCCGGGCAGGATGTTGTTGTGCGCTTTGCCGTCAAACCGACCAGCTCGATCCTGACACCGCGCAAAAGTGTCGATATTTACGGCAAGGATGTCGATGTCGTCACCAAGGGCCGCCATGATCCGTGTGTTGGCATTCGTGCCGTTCCGGTTGGCGAGGCCATGGCAGCCATCGTTCTGGCCGATCATCTTTTGCGCCATCGCGGCCAGTGCGACGGCTGGAACCGCAACAAGTAATCAACAACTAATTCCTACGTCAAATCGCACAAATAGTCTGTCACAAGCAGCCTGTTGCACCGTCATCGGTGTATGAACCCGACATTGTACAAAGCCCTGATTCTGCTTGCATCCGCGAACAAACCGGCCCCGGCCTCCAAGGCAGCCGGTCGGGATGCTGGCTTGGGCAACAGAACAGTTCTTTATCCTGATGAGCCGGTCGATCTGCCCGATTGGGGCATTGCGGCCCTGCCCGCCATGATCCTTGGCGCGGCGCCGCAAAGCTGCCTTTTCGTCAGCGATCTGACCATCGAACAACCCGAAGGCGACGGCGATACCAACGCCGGTTCCTCTGATGACGAAGAAGACGAAAGCGTGGGCAGCGTTTCCTTCTCGCTCACGGTCGACAGTGCCCCTGATCCAACCGCCAAAATCACTCAACGCCAGATCACTTGGCGATTGGCCATGCCGGTGACCGCCTTCCGACAGGTTACCACCAACGCCAACAGCACACCGGTGCGTGCGCCTGTAATCAGAACGAAACTGATCCTGCGCGATGTCGTCTGTGATGTCGAGCTTGGCCTGCTTGAAATGGCGGGCATCACCCAACCGCTTCTGGTCGGACGCGATATTCTGTCCAATCGCTTCCTGATCCGCCCGGATCATGACAAGACATCATCAAACCCACCTTCACCCTCGGCAACGCTTGCCCCGGCGCCTGAGGACAAACCTGCCGAAACGGCGTCTTCTGCGCCATTGGCATCAGATACAGGCACCAGCAACCAACAATCCGCTACAACCACGCCAGACATGCCGGCGAGCCCGACCGATACTGGCAATGCGACAACCGCAGCCGATGAACCACAAAAAGCCCCTGCACCTTCTGCAACAGGCGACAGCACCAATACCGTAACGGATGGCGGCACCAACAGTTCGGCCACGCAGCCTGCCGGTCAAACCGGTGCGGACGCAGGAAGCACGTCCGACTCATCCGCAGCAGGTTCGATATCAACAGATGACACAACGGCATCTTCTACGCCCGACGCCACCACTGGCGCACTTGCCGACACCACGGCGGCAGAGGCACCAACGGGCAATAATGCGCCAACCGAAAACGGAACAGAAGCCGCAGCCACCGCGATAACTGCGCCCAAAAGTGACGCTGCAACCGATGACAACAAAGCCGACGATAACAGCGAGGCCCCTGCCGTAACCTCAACGGCAACCGTTAGCGATGACGCATCCTCAATATCTGCGGTCCAGAATGAAGATGATGAATCCACATCATCGCCACCTCCGGCAACCTAGCGTTCAGGATTTTAGCGGTGCTTTAAGCCCGGCTCCATAATTCCATAATCCCCGACAGCGCCAAACTGGACCGTCACATTGACGGTCCTTTTTTGCTTGTGTCATGGCCTATCGATTGTTAAAGTTAACAAAGTTAACATAAGAAAATCGAGATACGAGTTTATGGGGAAATACCATCACGGCGACGTCCGTAATGTCCTTCTACAGCAAGCTGAAAACATCCTGACCGAAGAAGGCCCAAGTGGCCTGTCGTTGCGACGTCTGGCGCGGCTTACCGGTGTTTCGGAAGCAGCGCCCTATCGCCATTTTGACGGTAAGGATGGCATTTTGGCGGCAGTAGCGATTGATGCGTTTGAACGCTTTGCCGAACGGCTTGAAGATGTTGCTGCAAATATCAAAAAACACGAAGAGCGCATCATGGCGCTTGGTGCGGCCTATGTGCATTTCGCGGTCGATTTCCCGCAACATTTCCGCCTGATCTTTGGCCGGGAACGCCCGCCATTGGATCAATATCCCGAACTTCGCGAAGCAGCCGATAATGCGTTTGACGTATTGCAGCGCGCCGTAACATCGGTTGATCGCCGTGCCGACATGACCCTGAACGAGGCTGCCACCGCCTATAACCGCGCGCTGGCCGCATGGAGCCGCGCACACGGCATCGCCATGCTGGTGATTGACGGCATGATTGTTCCGCCTGCCGATCAGGAACTCGATGATTTTGTGTTGGGGCTTCTTGCCGAAGACCTGACCGCACCGGACAATACCTGATCTGAAATCCCCGATTCCGATTTCCCAAAATTCGAAGGCTGTTCGCGATGGAATACACCACCGTTAAATTCATTCACCTTCTGGGTGCCGTGCTGTTTCTGGGTAATATAATCGTTACGGCAGTATGGAAAAGCCTGGCCGACCGCACCAGAAACCCGGTGATCATCGCCTTTGCCTGCCGGTTGGTGAATGTCACCGATCTGGTCTTTACCGCCTTTGGCGCAGCTCTGGTCGTGATTGGTGGGGTTGGTCTTTTTCATGCCGGGGGCATTTCGCTTTCCGATAGCCCGCATCTGACGATTGGCATCAGTCTGTTTGCCATGGCGGCAACCCTTTGGCTGGTCGGGCTTTTACCCTTGCAGCTCTATATGTCGCGGATTGCCGCCAAGACGGTGGCGGCGGGTGAAACCATCATGCCAGATGCCTATGATAAATGTGTAAGGCTTTGGACGATGCTGGGCATTGCCGCAACCCTGATGCCGGTTGGCACCCTTTGGTTCATGATTGCCAGATAGTGCTCAGAGCGTACGGCGACGACGGGTCGCGATCAGAAGGGCCACAACCACCGCCGCACTGCCCATGATGTGCCACTGATTGAGCATCTCGCCGAGGATGACAGCCCCAAGGATCGAGGCGACAAAGGGCTGCAACAGCAGAATCATTGATCCGGTCGCCTCGTCCACGCGCTTCAACCCGACCGACACCATCCCCTGCCCCAAAACATGCACCAGCATCGCAAGACCGATCAGCGCCAGCCAGCCTGTCATATGTGGCAGCAGGACGAAATTGCCTTTGATCACCATCATCACGCCCAAGCCAATCATGGTGGTCAGGGTGCTCCAGAACATGATTGATGCGGCACTGTGATTGCGGCGCAACCGGCTGATGACAATCAGATATCCGGCATAGAAAAAGGCCGCCAGAACGGCAAAGGTATCACCGCGCATGGATCCGGCCCCGGTTTCACTGGCGCGAAACAGGAAATAGCCGCCAATAACGGCAAACGGTACCCCGCACCAGAACATCACGCCGGGTTTGCGCGCAATGCCAAACAGACCAAGGAACCCGATAATCACGGGGGCAAGGTTGTTAAGCAAAATCGCATTGCCGACCGTCGTCATTTCGATCGCCATATGGCAGGCGACCAGATCGGCGGCAAATAAAAGACCGGCAAGGATCATCAAACCCGTATTACCATGCTTGCGCGCGGAAACGTCATTTCCGTTGGCTGGTTTTGATGATCCTGCCGGCATCAAAAAGACGGTCGCGCCCAACACGGGGGCTGCGAGCGCGACACGCCAGAAAGCCGAGGCATCGGGTGACACACCGCTATAACGCACAAAAATCGGACCGAGCCCCATCAGGATTGCGGCCACAACAAGGGTCGCAATAGCCCAGAATGATGACTGAGCCATCAACTTTAATCCTTCTTCTTGCTGCGCAATGTCCGTGGTGGCGGAGGGAGTAACAGATGTACTTCCGGCATTGCGAAGGATGTCAGGTAAGGCACGGGACATGGTCTGGTCTTTCGAAACGATAGCGAGGTGCAGGTTGTGCAAAATGCGCCCTGGCTGATAGCGCTTATCTTGCAGCGGTGCTATATCGATGTGAAATTGCTTCGCCTTATTGTCGGGATAAATTGCGCTTATGGCTCTTCTGAATGTCGATATTGATCTGCTCAGAACGTTTCTGACCGTGCTGGATACCCAAAGTTTCACACGCACGGCCGAACGCCTTTTGCGCACGCAACCCGCCATCAGCCAGCAGATCAAAAAGCTTGAAGATACCGTTGGCGCACCGCTGATTACGCGCGACCGCAACGCCATCACCCCGACCACAACCGGACTTGTCGTCAAATCCTATGCCGAGGGGATTATCGGCCTGAACGACAAGATGCTGGCCGATCTTCTTGATGCGGCACCGGCCGTGCTGCGCATCGGGCTTCCCGACGACTATGCAGCAATCTATCTGCCGGAAATCCTGCGGATTGCGGCCCTCCGCCTGCCAGAAACAGAAATCAGTTGCCATGCGGATATCAGTCGCAATCTCGGCAAACGGGTCGCCAATGGCGATCTTGATCTGGCGATCCTGACGGCAGATCCCGAAACCCCCAGCCTGCATGTGACATCCGAACCGCTGGTCTGGGTGGCGGATGCCGGGTTTGACCATCAGGCACGTCCGCTTCGCCTGTCGATGTTCCATGATGGCTGCGTGATCCGCCGTTCCGTGACCGAAGTTCTGTCACAACAGAACATCGCCTTTCGCATCAGTCACAGCAGCGACTCCAATTCCATGATTATCACGGCAATTGATGGCGGCCATGCGCTAGGGGCGATGCCACGCTGTACAGCGGAATATGCCGGAATGCAGATTATTGATGATCCATCCCTACCGCCATTGCCAAAGATCGACATCGCCCTTCTGGTACGCGAACAGGCCAATCCTGCGGTTCGGGAACTCGCCCTTGGTGCGATTGCGGCCCTTGCACCGTCAACACCAGCAGATAGCAACGAAGACAATCACAGCATGACCGGCACAATTGTGCCTGCCACGGCACCGGCTTCTTCCACCATATGAAAAGACTTTTTATGCGGTTGATCGCCCGATAACGCCGCCCATAAGATGCCCCGGCAAGAAACAACCGTTTCAATAACATCCTGCCGGAGACGCCCGATGCTGACCATCAAACGCCTGTCGATCGATGACGCCAAAATACTGATCGAAGGCGCACGCAATCGCGCCACCGAAATCGGTATTCCCATGTGCATCGCCATCACCGATGAATCCGGTGTCCTGATTGCCTTTGAACGCATGGATGGCGGCAAGGTCACCAGCACGACGATTGCCCAGGATAAGGCATTCACCGCCGCGGGTGCGCGCAAGGCGACGCATGAATATGCCGCCTCGGCCCAGCCGGGCATGCCGGCATTCGGCATCGATTCCGAAGTCGGCGGTCGTCTTTCGATTGTCGCCGGTGGATTGCCGGTATCGGTTGATGGGGATGTTGTCGGCGGAATCGGCGTCAGTTCAGGCACTCCGCCGCAGGATCAGGATTGCGCCCAGGCCGGGATTGATCATTTCCTGAAAGTGATCGGTAAATAAGCCCATCACTATTGGCGGAAATCGGCGCTGATTACGCCGATTTCCGCCCGCCGATCAGAAATTCGACATTGCCTTCGGGCCCCGTGATCGGGCTTGTCGCGATGCCAAGCACCTCCCAGCCCGGAAGATTTGCCAGCCAGCTGGAAATGGTGTCGCAGACTTCCTGATGCAGTTCCGGTTCACGGACCACGCCCTTTTTACCCACGCGTTCCTTGCCGACTTCGAATTGCGGCTTGATCAGCGCGATCAGCCAGCCGCCCGGTTTGACCAGATCAAGGCTTGCCGGAAGCACCGTACGAAGGCCGATGAAGCTGGCGTCGCAGACAACGATATCAATGGGATCGGGAATTTGTTCGGACGTGATGTGACGCGCATTGGTCTTTTCCATCACGACAACCCGGTCGTCATTGCGCAGTTTCCAGTCAAGCTGCCCCTGCCCGACATCGACCGCAAAGACCTTGGCCGCACCGTTTTGCAAAAGCACATCGGTAAAACCGCCGGTCGAGGAACCGACATCGATGCCGGTAAAGCCGGTGACATCAACCCCGAACTCGGCCAGACCCTTTTCAAGCTTGAGCCCGCCGCGCGATACCCACGGATGGGGTTGCCCGCGCAGGGTCAGCGAAATGTCTTCCTTGCATTGCAGCCCCGGCTTATCGAGCCGTTGCTCGCCGCTAAAGACATTGCCTGCCATGATGAAAGCCTGTGCCTTGGACCGGGTTTCCACCAATCCGCGTTCAACAAGCAACTGATCCAAACGTTTCTTTGCCATGCGCGGGTTTTAGCGCAAAGTTCCGAAGAAATCTAGCTCGCCAGCGGCTCAAGGTAACCACGCGGCACAATGGCCAGAAGATCGTTTAACGCCTCGCCCTGAACCGCGACATGCTGATGCATCAGTCGGCCCGCCCGTTCGGCATCGCCGGTCGAAATCGCATCAAGGATTTCGGAATGTTCGGCATTGGATTTTTTCACCCGCCCCGGCCGGTGCAACTGCAAACGGCGATAGGGTGCGAGGCGGTTGCGCACATTCTTGGTCTGACGTTCAAGGAAACTGTTGCGGCATCCGGCGTAAATCACTTCGTGGAAATTGACGTTGGCCTCGTAATAGGCATCGGCGTCTGCATGTTCCTGAAGCGTGCCGCATTCATTGCCAAGTGCGATCAGCTTTTCAATGTCGGTGCGCGCCATCCGGCGCGCGGCAAGCCGGGCACACATTGCCTCAAGCTCCGCCATGACTTCGAACATTTCAATCAGATCGGCCACGGTGATCGAGGCAACGATGGTGCCGCGCCGAGGCATGGTCGCCACCAGCCCCGACCCCGCCAGCGTTTGTAACGCTTCGCGGACCGGGGTGCGTGAAACACCAAACCGTTCCGACAGGCTGCGCTCGTCCAGCTTGTCGCCGGGTTTAAGAACACCGGTGACAATATCGCGTTCAAGTTTCTGAACCAGATCGGTGGCGAGCTTGCCGTTCCGTGACATGAGAAGCCTCATCCTTGCGCTGCAATCGTGGTATACCAGAACATAGAAAATGGTACCACGCAAAGCCTTTTACGTGCTGCTTTGCATCGAAATTCTGCTGCATCGCAAAAGTTATCTGGCAAAAAACGGCTAAAATGGCTGCAATCCTTGAGCGCACATCTGTGGCACCGCAATACACATTTCTGGTATACAAAAATCCATAGACAGGATGCCAGAAATCTGTAACGCTTTTTGATATTGCGAAATCCGCACCAATAAAAAGACGTGTCAACACGTCACAAATGCATCCAGAAACGCATGCTTCATCCGGGAGGAAAAGATGAAGATTTTCAAACGTACCCTTACGGCGTCCGTCGCCGCTATTACCCTGTCCATTGCTGCTTTTGGCATGTCCTCGAACGCTGATGCGGAAACGCTCAAGCTGTCTCACCAGTGGTCGACCGGCGATGTCCGCCACAAGGTCGCCCAGATCATTGCCGACGAAGTCAAAGCGGCCAATGTCGATCTGGAAATCCAGATTTTCCCGTCCGGCTCGCTGTTCAAGGCGAACGAACAGTGGACGCCGATGGAACGCGGTCAGCTTGACATGATCGTCTATCCGCTGGCCTATGCCGGTGGCCGCATTCCGGCAACCAACCTGACGCTGATGCCCGCACTGGTTAAAAACCATGACCACGCTGAACGCCTGAACAACTCGCCCTTCATGGCAAAGATGGAAGAACTCCTGAATGAAAACGGGGTTGTTACCATTGCCAAGGGTTGGCTGGCCGGTGGCTTTGCCTCGACCAAGGGCTGCATCCGGGTTCCGGATGACGTCAAAGGCCTGCAGATCCGCGCCGCTGGCAAATCGTTCGAACAGATGCTTCAGGGTGCCGGTGCATCCATCGCCGCAATGCCGAGCTCGGAGATCTATCCGGCCATGCAGACCGGCGTCCTTGATGCCACCAACACCAGTTCTGCCAGCTTCGTTTCATACCGCATTTATGAACAGGTCAAATGCTACACCCCGGCGGGTGCCAACGCGCTGTGGTTCATGTATCAGCCGGTTCTGATGTCGAAGAAAACCTATGACGGTCTGAACGACGCCCAGAAAGATGCCCTTGCCGCGGCAGCCAAAAAGGCCGAGGCGTTCTATTCCGAAGAAGCCCGTAACGAAGATGCCAACAGCGTCAAGGTCTTCAAGGATGCCGGTGTTGAAATCGCCGATCTGACCGACGCCGACTTCAAGGCATGGCAGGAACTTGCCAAACAGACGTCCTATGCGAAGTTTGTTGAAGAAACCCCGGGCGGTCAGGAACTGCTCGATATGGCTCTTGCCGTAGAATAATGGTCTCGTGGCGCCGGATGCATGCCGGCGCCACTTCTTTTCCGCTTTTTTGCGACGAGCTTGATCTTCAGGAGTCCCAGCGTGGCGAACGCAGTTTTTCCCAATTCCCTTCCGGTCGACCTGCCTGACGAAGGCGATGGCGCACCGCGCGCGCGGTCGAACCATAACAGTTTCCCGCCGCCACCCGATGTCGAACCGCTGCCTGAAAAAACCGGCAGCACCGGCACAGGGACGCGCCCTGATCCGATGAAACCGCGTGGCCCGCTTGATCACGCAGTCAATGTCGTTCACTTCCTGTCAAAGACCTGTGGTGTTGTCGCGGCATCGATGTTCTTCATTGCCATGCTGCTGATCTGCCAGTTGGTCTTCATCCGCTATATCCTGAATTCCTCGACCGTCTGGCAGACAGAAGCCGTGATTTACCTGATGATCGGCGGCACCCTGATCGGTCTGCCTTATGTGCAGCTGCTGCGCGGGCATGTGAATGTCGATCTTCTGCCGATGTATCTGAAACGCGGGGCGCGCAAACTGCTTGCGGTTGCGACCCTGCTGTGCGGCCTTGCCATCAGTGCGATGTTTGCCTTTTACGGCATCGAACTGGTGATCGAAGCCTATCAGGGTGGGTGGAAATCACCGTCGATCTGGGCCCCTGCATTGTGGAAGCCCTATCTGATGCTGCCGGTCGGTTTTGGCCTGCTGTTCCTGCAATTCCTCGCCGATCTGATGTGCCTTCTGACCAACCGGTCGAAAGCCTTCCATATCGAAGACAACCCGTTTTAAGGAGCCGGTGCAATGGATCCGCTTTCTCTTGCCGCGCTCGTTGGCATTGTCACCACCCTGATCCTGTTTTCCGGTATTCCGGTCGGTATCGGTCTTTTGATGGTCGGTGTCGGGTTTATCTGGATTTTCGATGGCGCAAGCGCGCTGCCGCTGCTGCCTGAAATCCTGTTTTCCAAACTTGAAAGTTTCGAAGTTCTCGCCATCCCCATGTTCATCCTGATGGGGGCGGTTGTCGCATCATCCCGTGCGGGTGGTGATCTGTATTCCGTGCTGGATCGCTGGTTAACGCGTGTGCCGGGGGGATTGGTCATTTCCAACCTGGGGGCATGCGCGATCTTTTCTGCCCTGTCGGGATCGTCACCGGCGACCTGTGCCGCGATTGGCAAGATGGGCATTCCCGCCATGCGTGAACGCGGTTTCCCGAGTTCGGTTGCGGCTGGTTCGATCGCAGCAGGCGGTACACTTGGCATTCTGATCCCGCCCAGCGTCACGATGATTGTTTACGGCATTTCGACCGACACATCGATCGGGCGCCTGTTCCTTGCCGGTCTTCTGCCGGGTCTGATGCTGACCGCGCTGTTCATGGCTTGGTCGCTTTATTCGACCTGGCGTCAGGGCAATGCATCGGTTGCACTGGCATCGGTGACCTATAGCTGGAAGGAAAAGTTTGAAATCCTTCCACGTGTTCTGCCCTTCATCGTCATTATCTGTGCGGTTCTGTTCGCACTATATGGCGGGGTGGCAACGCCGTCCGAAACGGCGGGTGTTGGCGCTCTGTTCTGCCTGATTGTCGCGATGATCATCTATCGCATGTGGCAGCCGGGCAAGCTTTGGAACATCATGCGCGACACGACCCGTGAATCGGTGATGATCCTTTTGATCATCGGCGCGGCCGGTCTGTTCAGCTATATGCTGTCCTCGCTGTTCATTACCCAATCCATCGCACAGTGGATTTCCGCCCTTGACGTCAACCGCTGGGTTCTGATGGGCTTCATCAACGTGTTCTTGCTGATCAGCGGTTTCTTCCTGCCGCCGGTTGCCGTGATCCTGATGTCGGCCCCGATCCTTTTGCCGGTGATCGTCAATGCCGGTTTTGATCCCTACTGGTTTGCGGTGATCCTGACGATCAACATGGAAATCGGCCTGATCACGCCACCGGTTGGACTTAACCTTTATGTCATCAATGGGATTGCACCCGACATCCGCCTGCAAACCATCCTGAAAGGGGCGATGCCCTATGTACTGTGCATGGTGGTTGCCATCGTGATCCTGTGCTTCTTCCCGCAAATCGCCACATGGCTTCCCGAAACGGTCATAGGAGGACGTTAAAATGTCCGGAATTTCCGTCAGAAGCTGGATATCGAGCATTGCCGATCGCGGCCGCGAGCTTCTTGACCTGCCGCTTTCGACACCGCAGGACCCGTTTGCCCAGCTAAAGGCAATGTGCAAGGACCTTGTGTCGCAAAAGGGCGAAGCCCGCGGCACCGCGGTTGCGCGCGAAGTGGTGCGCCTTTGGGAAACCCTGCCCAAAGAAGATCATCTGCGCTTTTTTGAAATGATGCAGAACGATTTCAGCGCCAATCGCACCGAAGTCAAAAAGGCTGCCGAAGCCTTTGCCAATGATCCGTCCGAAGCCAATCTGGCGGTTCTGACCCATGCGTCGGAACCCACCCGGCAGGAGCTTCTGCGCCGGATCAATATGGCACCGGGCGGCACGCGCGCGATTGTCGATATGCGTGAAACTCTTCTGGGCCTGATCAAGGAAAACCGCCATCTTGAACCGCTTGATGCCGACATGCAGCACCTGCTGACGAGCTGGTTTAACCGGGGCTTCCTTGAACTGCGTCATATCGATTGGGATACGTCGGCCTCCATCCTTGAAAAACTGATCCGCTACGAAGCGGTTCATGAAATTCAGGGTTGGGACGATTTGCGCCGTCGTCTGGCAACGGATCGCAAATGCTTTGCCTTCTTCCATCCGGCGATCCCCGATGATCCGCTGATCTTTGTTGAAGTTGCCCTAGTTCACGGGCTTGCCGACAGCGTTCAGGCCCTTCTGGCACCGGAAATCGATGAAACCGCCCCGGAAAAAGCCAATACTGCGATCTTCTATTCGATCAGCAACTGCCAATCGGGGCTTAAGGGCATTTCGTTTGGCAACTTCCTGATCAAGCAGGTGGTCGAGGAACTTAAACGCGAGTTCCCCAAACTCAAACAATTCGCCACCCTGTCGCCCATTCCGGGCTTCATGGGCTGGCTGCGCACCCGTCAGAAAAGCAAGTCGGACGACGCCGATATCGCCGCCACCGTTCTTGCAGCAATGGAAGACGACAGCTGGATCGAGGATGCGGAAAAAACCGCCGAACTGAAAAAACCGGCAATGATGCTGTGTGCGCGCTATCTTGCGACCTGCAAGCGCGGCAAATCGCCGCTTGATCCCACCGCACGGTTCCATCTTGGCAATGGGGCGCAGCTTGAGCGCCTGAACTGGCTTGGCGATACATCGTCCAAGGGACTGCGTCAGGCGGGCGGGATGATGGTCAATTACGCCTATCACCTTGACGATATTGAACGAAACCACGAAGCGCTGATGAATGACGGCAAGATCGCCGTTTCGAAATCGGTCATGCAGCTTACGGGAAACTAGGACAGAACCATGTCGGATAATCTTTTCAACGAATTTACCAAACGTTTCCCGGCGGATCGCGCGCGTACCTTCCTGATCGAACGTGATGGCACCGAGCGCAGCTTTGCCTGGTTGCTGGATCGCACCGCGCGTTATGCCACGGTTCTTGCCGATCATGGCGTGGTCAAGGGTGACCGTGTTGCCGCCCAGATCGACAAATCATCCGATGTGATCGCGCTTTATCTGGCGTGCCTTCAGCTTGGTGCGATTCACCTGCCGCTGAACACGGCCTATACCGGTGATGAAATCGCCTATTTCCTTGGCGATGCCGCACCGCGCGTTTTTGTCTGCCGCCCGGCCCATATTGATGCCGCCAAAACCCTTGGCGCGCAGAACAATGTCGGTGCGGTCCTATCGCTTGGCGACAAGGGCGATGGCAGCCTCAATGACCTTGCCGCCAATGCCAAACCGCATGGCGACGTCGCCGATGTGACCAAGGATGACATTGCCGCCATTCTGTATACGTCGGGCACAACGGGCCGGTCCAAGGGGGCGATGCTGACGCATGGCAATCTGGGGTCCAACGCGTTAACCCTGCATAAGGCATGGGGCTTCAAGCCGGGTGATACGCTTTTGCATGCCCTGCCGCTGTTCCATACACATGGGCTGTTTGTTGCGATCAACATCATGCTGGTCAATGGCGGCAAGGTGATCCTGCTTCCGAAATTCGATGCCGATGACGTGGTTGAACGCCTGCCGAATGCCACCGTTATGATGGGGGTTCCAACCTTTTATACCCGCCTTCTGGCCCATCCGAAGTTCGATAAGGATCTGGTGGCCAATATGCGCCTGTTCGTGTCGGGTTCGGCACCGCTTCTGGCGGAAACCCACGATGCGTTCTTTGAACGGACCGGGCATAAGATCCTTGAACGGTATGGCATGACCGAAACCTGCATGAACACCTCAAACCCGCTCGATGGGGAACGTCGTCCGGGGGCGGTTGGCCCAACCCTTCCGGGGATCGAGGCACGTGTTTGCGACAAGGATGGCAATGTTTTGCCGGTTGGTGAAATCGGTGTGCTTGAAGTTCGCGGGCCCAACGTTTTCAAGGGTTACTGGCAGATGCCGGAAAAAACCGCATCGGAATTCCGCACGGACGGGTTCTTTATCACCGGCGACCTCGCAACCATCGGCGCAGACGGTTATGTCACCATTGTCGGACGCGACAAGGACCTGATCATTTCGGGTGGTTTCAACGTCTATCCCAAGGAAGTCGAGGAAATCATCGCCGAATATGACGAGGTCGAGGAAGTCGCGATTTTTGGCCTGCCGCATCCCGATTTCGGCGAAGCGGTTGCCGGGGTGATCGTCCCGGCCAAGGGTGCCAAACCCGATGCCGAGGCCATCATCAAACGCACCCAGGACAAGCTTGCAAAATTCAAGGTGCCGAAACGCATCTGGATGCTCGACGAATTGCCGCGCAATACCATGGGCAAAATCCAGAAGGCCCAGCTGCGCAAGGATTATGCCGATACCTTTGCCACCCCGTCGGGCAAATCTGCCAACGGATAACTGCACACTCTGTTTCGTTTTCCCGTGTCTCCCTGCTGTCTTGCAGACAGCCAAACTCCTTCACCGGTCGGAAATTCTGGCCGGTGATTTTTTACGCGGATTCTCAAAAAGTTCTTGATTTGTTCTTTTTGTTATGCTAGAAAAGAAAAGTCAACGGGATAAAAGCGCCCGAACGAAAACCCGCAAAGCGTGATTCGCTTTGCGGGTTTTTACGTTTGGGGCCAGATGAAAGTGATGATGATGCAGCGGCACAAAGACAGACCGATCCGGCGGCAACATCGCCGGATGATGACCGGCGGGTGGAAAAGCCATTACGGAGGTTTTGCGCCCGTGTCCTAACCCACCCCAAGGTCACCCAAAGGTCAAGACGGGAGAAGTGCACCTTGTTGGCAAGGCAACCGGTAAAATTGTGATCGACAGCGGCTGGGCTGCGCCGGGCAGCATCAGGCAAGCGGTGGCTGATGATGAGCCATGACGGGAGAGGTGCGCCTTGTTCGCGGAGTGGCTGCAAGATTGCAATCGGCAGCGCCCGGGCTGCGTCGGGCAGCATTTGGCAAACAGCGGCTGGTGATGGGGCCGTTGGCGATAGGTCAGGACGGGAGAGGTCCCCCTTGGTAGCGAGGTAGCCAGCAAGATTGTAATCGGCAGCGGCTGGCAGAATTGGGCAGCAGGTGGCAAACAGCGGCGGGAGATGGGTCTACTGGAGGGGGCGGTCCGGGGCGACTGGTGCGACTGACTGGGGTCCGTCGGCTGTTTGGATTTCCGCGTTCGCCAAACGGGGGATATCCGTCGAAGGAGCCAGAGTAGCAAAGGCTGGCGGAACCACGTGTCGGAGGCAGCATGGGAGGACCGCGCCAAGTTTGCCGGTCATCGGGCGGCGGGGAGATCAGGGTGATTGCTTGGAGCGGTGTGGTGTGGGAATTGGTTGGCCTGGATTGGTTTGGCCGCGCCGTCTGGCGAAACCGCCATAGGCCGAAAATTCTGGCGGGTGATTTTTTGCTGAAATGCCGGTTCCAAGGATGCACTTGGAAAACAGTGCCAAAATCAGCATGATGGGATGAAGGTCCCCACGCTCTGTCATATCAGCCTGCCCGTTTTGCGGACAGGATCGGGATAAAGGCAATCGCATGGTCATGGCAAAACTTGACGACGCAATCGACCGGATCACGAGTGATATTTCCCAAACCGGTGCACTGACCGCAGAAGCGTCGCGCCGATACGAGGAAATGTTTCCCGGCTTCCGCGCCGAACTGGCCCGTGTGCTTGAACAGGCCCCGACGATGGCCGATGCCGCGAAGGCGGCCATGATGCTGGTCGATGCGGCGTCGCGAAGCCTTCGGGACAGTTTCCCCCATCAGCCTCATTGCGACTGCCGCGATGGATGCAGCGCGTGCTGCCACCTGTTTGTTGCGGTGCCGCCCGGTGTCACAAGCCTGATTGCCGGACATATCCGCGAGGCGTTTACGCTAGACGAACAGCAGGCATTGCGTGAACGGCTTGTCGATGCTGCACGAATCATTGAACAGGCAAAAACCACATCCGAAGTGCGCGCACGCTGCCCGCTTCTAGGCGCAGATGAAAGATGCACGATCTATGACGTCCGGCCATTGACCTGCCGGGCCTTTACATCATCGAGCGCACCGCGCTGCCAGAGCATGGTCTTTGGGGATGAACAGCAACGCGGGGACCGGATTGATCAGAATCCCGCGCATTTTCGCCTGCATATCGAAGCCACCGAAGCCTTGCAGGATGCCGCCAAAGCCCGCGGGCTTGACGGCCGGCAAATGGGGTTCGTTCATTCGCTGCTTGATCAACTGGAAACGGCGGGAGACGAGATACAAGATTAAATTTCGGCTGATGCGTTGCACCGGGCCGGAACAGGTCCATTTTCAATGCGTTGATAAAATTCACCAGTTCCTTCCATCTTGATACGGGCAAAGCAGCACATGAACAACTTCCCTGATCCCAAGGTCGCCTTCGTCACCGGTGCTGCGCAGGGTTTGGGGCTGGGGATTATGCAGCATCTTCTGTCGACAGGATGGAAGGTCATGCTGTTTGATCTGGATGCGGACGCCGGGGACGAAGCCATCACGGCCCTGCCCGAAGAACAGCAGGAACGTGCCCTGTTTTTCAAGGGCGACATTGCCAATGAACATGATGTGGCGATTGCGGTTCAGCAGACCGTTGACCGGTTCGGGCGCATTGACGGACTGGTCAATAATGCCGGTATTGCCGACCCGCATTCGGGATCGTTCGAGCATCTGGATTGGGAAAGCTGGCAAAGGGTGATCAATGTCAATCTGGGCGGGGCGTTTCTGGCGGCCAAACATGCGACACAGCATTTGCGCAAGACCCGCGGCGCAATCGTCAATATCGCCTCCACCCGCGCCTTTCAGTCCGAGCCCAATACCGAGGCCTATGCCGCGTCAAAGGGTGGCATGGTTGCCCTGACCCATGCCATGGCGGTCAGCCTTTCGGGAGCGGTTCGGGTCAATGCCATTGCGCCGGGCTGGATCGAAGTTGGTGACTGGCAAAAATTATCCGCCCGCGAAGAACCGCAACATCGGGATATCGACCGGCAGCAACACCCGGCGGGCCGCATCGGCACGCCGGATGATATCGCCAAGATGGTCGCCTTCCTGCTTGATCATGACCAGTCGGGCTTCATGACTGGCGAAACCATCCGCATTGATGGCGGCATGACGCATAAAATGATCTATGCCGATTGACCGGAGGCCTTGGTCGGGGGGGGCATTCTTCCCAGCCCCTTCCTTCTGCGGATTTGCGGTTTCATGCGAGCGGGTTTACCCCGTTAACATCCCCCAGCCCATCCCACTTGGACGTCACTGAACGTCAGGTTGAGTTTCTGAACAATTACATCACAATTGATAATAATAATCATTTATATTGAGATTGATTATCAATAGTGATAATGAACCCCATATGCAAACCGCCGGGGGCGGTGATCAATCCGACTATGGGGCTCCTTTCATGTACATCTCGTCGACCACAAAACGCCGTACATTCAGTACGCTGTTGCTGGCTTCTGTGAGTATTTTCGCCGTGATGGCGACACCGGCTTATGCGCAGGACACATCGCCACAGCAAAACGCGCAATCAGCCGATACCGGCGATGGCGCAACGACCGAAAATGACAGCGACATCAATCTTGCCCCGATCCGGGTCGAGGGTGAAGCCAATGCCAAGGCAGGTGATCCCACCCCGCCGGTTTACGCGGGTGGTCAGGTCGCAACCGGTGGCCGGGCCGGTGTTTTGGGCAACAAGGACAATCTGGATATTCCGGTCAGCATCACCAGCTATACCAGCGAAGTGATCAAAAACCAGCAGGCCGATACGCTTGCCGATGTGGTTGATAACGATCCGGGTGTGCTGACATCCTATAGCTATGGCGGTTCGGGTGACCGCTTCATGATCCGCGGCTTCGTTCTTGACGGTGATGACGTGATGCTGGACGGCCTTTATGGCACGGCACCGCGCCAGTTGATCGATATGTCGATGTATGACCGGGTTGAAGTCGTCAAAGGCGCATCGGCATTCATCAATGGCATGTCACCGGGCGGCAGCGGCATTGGCGGCGGAATCAACCTGATTCCCAAGCGCGCGACAGATGATCCGATCACCAGTGTCACGACATTCTATGAAATGAACAGCCAGACCGGCGGGCATGTCGATTTCGGACGGCGTTTTGGCAAAGACAACCAGTTCGGCATTCGTGCCAATCTGAAATATAGCGACGGTGAAACCGCCATTGATGACGAAGACCGCAATAGCCAGATCGGGTCACTGTCATTCGATTATCGCGGCGAAGATACCCGGATCACGGTGGATGCCGGGCATAATGAAAAGAATATCGACCACGGTCGAACTTCCGTAAACCTTGCCAGCGCCCTGACCAGCATCCCCGATGCCCCGGATGCCCGACATAACTATAATGCGGATGGGACATGGGCCGATCTGGAGGACAGCTTTGTCCAGGGACGGATCGAACATGATGTAAACGACTATCTTATGGCCTATGCCGCCGCAGGCACCCGCCACATGGAAGAATCCGGGATTTATTCCACGCCGACCATTACCGGCACCGATGGCACCATGACCTATGGCGGTTCAACCATCGTTCGCGAAGATACAACCAATAGTGCGCTGACCGGTGCCCGCGTTAAATTTGAAACCGGTGTGGTAAAGCACGAACTGAATGCCGGGGTTTCCTATCTTCAGAACAAAAGCCATCAGGCATGGGCGTTCTCGCCCGGTGCATCGGCGCTTACCGGCAATATTTATGGGCCGACACCCACAGGCTATCCGGCGCTGGCAGCGCCATCAGGAAATCTGAGCGATCCGGGGCTTCGCAATATCAACGAACTGACCAGCTATTTTCTTGCCGATACCGTCAGCTTCCTTGATGACCGCGTCAGCGTCACGGGTGGCATTCGCCGTCAGTCGGTCAATACCAAGCAGTTCAGTCTGACCAGCGGTGCACAATCGAGCAACTATGACGCGGACGAATACACGCCGATGGTCGGCATCGTCGGCAATGTGACCGATCAAGTATCGGTTTATGCCAACTATATGGAATCCCTGTCGCCCGGCGAAACAGCCGCCAGTGCGGCAAGTGATGCGACCCTGACCAACCCGAGCGAACAGTTGGCCCCTTACACCTCCGAACAATATGAAATCGGGGCGAAGGCGGATTTCGGCAGCTTTGGCGGTAGCATCGCGCTGTTCCAGATTTCCAAACCGTTTTCTTATAAAAACGCCAGCAACACCTTTGCCGCAGACGGCGAGCAGCAGAACCGCGGCGTTGAATTCCAGGTTTTTGGCGAACCTGTGACCGGCACCCGTATTCTGGGCGGTATCACCGTTTATGATGCGGAACTGTCCGATACCCAGAACGGCACCAATGACGGCAACACGCCGATTGGCATTCCCGACTATGTTGCCAAGCTTGGCATTGAATATGACCTGCCGTTCCTTGAGGGGGCGACGGTCAATGCGCGGGCGGTTCACACGGCATCGCAATATGTCAATGCAACCAACACCCTTTCGATCCCGTCATGGACGCGCCTTGACCTTGGTGCGCGTTACACGACCGATGTGCACGAATATCCCGTTACCATCCGTGCCAATATCGAAAACGTCACGGATAGCGATTACTGGGCGTCGGCCAATGGCGGCTATCTGACGATGGGTGCGCCGTTGACGGCCAAAATCTCGCTGACGGCAGATTTCTGATCCCGATCAGCTCAAACAAAAACGCCGCCCCAAAAGGGCGGCGTTTTTCGTTAAGGGGTCTAGCCTGAACGATCAGGCGCGTGCCTTGCTTTCGGACAGGCCAAGCGCACCAAGGGCGGTTTTGACGATGCTTTGCGCATCAAGTCCTGCCTTGGCGTATTGAATGTCGGGCTTGTCATGATCGATCAGGGCATCGGGCAGCGCCATGGTGCGGACTTTAAGCCCGTGATCCAGCAGGCCGTTGCCCGCCATATGTTGCAGGACCATCGCGCCAAAGCCGCCAATCGATCCTTCTTCAATCGTGATCAGGACTTCGTGGTTGCGTGCCAGATCGGCGATCAACGCATGATCAAGCGGTTTGGCAAAGCGGGCATCAGCGACCGTCGCCGGAAGGCCACGTGCGGCGAGGTCTTCGGCGGCCAGCATCGCCTCTGCCAGGCGGGTGCCGTATGACAGGATGGCGATCTTACCGCCTTCGCGCAGGATACGCCCCTTGCCGATTTCAAGAACCTGTCCCTCGGCCGGCATTTCAACACCGACACCCTCGCCCCTTGGATAGCGGAACGCGCTTGGGCGGTCATCAATCGCCCATGCGGTCGTGGTCATATGGACCAGTTCGGCCTCGTCAGCCGCCGCCATCAGAACGATATTGGGCAGGCAGCCAAGATAGGCAATGTCATAGGCACCGGCATGGGTCGCCCCATCCGCGCCGACAAGCCCGGCACGGTCCATGGCGAAACGGACCGGCAGGTTCTGGATGACCACGTCATGCACCACCTGATCATAGGCGCGTTGCAGGAAGGTCGAATAAAGCGTGCAGAACGGTTTATAGCCTTCGCACGCCATCCCGGCGGCAAAGGTCACGGCATGCTGTTCGGCAATGCCGACGTCAAAGGCACGATCCGGGAACCGTTCGGCAAAGATATTGACCCCGGTGCCCGACGGCATGGCCGCCGTGATCGCGGTGATCTTGTCATCGGTTTCAGCAAGTCTGGTCAGCGTTTCGCCGTAAACCTTGGTGTAGGACGGTGCATTGGGTGTGGCCTTGGCCTGCTTGCCTGTGACAACGTCGAACTTGGCGACGCCATGATATTTGTCGGCGGCATTTTCGGCCGGGCCATAGCCCTTGCCCTTCTGGGTCACGACATGAACAAGGATCGGGCCATCGACATCCGCATCGCGCACGTTTTTCAGCACCGGCAGAAGATGATCCAGATTATGACCATCAATCGGCCCGACATAGAAGAAACCCATTTCTTCAAACAGGGTTCCGCCGGTCACCATGCCGCGGGTATATTCTTCGATCTTGCGGGCGGCTTCTTCGATCTGACGCGGCAGGTGTTTGGTCAGGCCCTTGGCCGCATTGCGCAGGCCCTGATAGCCCTTGCCCGAAATCAGACGCGACAGATAACCCGACATGGAGCCCACCGGTGGGGCAATCGACATGTCGTTATCGTTCAAGATCACAATCATGCGCTGATCGGCGGCAGCGGCATTGTTCATCGCCTCGTAGGCCATGCCGGCACTCATGGAGCCATCACCAATCACGGCAATGACGTTTTTGCGTTTATCATCGGAAAGCTGATTGGCGACCGCCATGCCAAGCCCGGCCGAGATCGAGGTCGAGCTGTGCCCGGCACCGAACGGGTCATATTCAGACTCGGATCGTTTGGTAAAGCCCGAAAGCCCGCCGCCCTGACGAAGGGTGCGGATACGATCACGTCGCCCGGTCAGGATTTTATGCGGATAGCATTGATGCCCGACATCCCAGATCAGCCGGTCGTCGGGCGTATCAAACAGGTAATGGATCGCAACCGTCAGTTCGACCACGCCAAGCCCCGCCCCCAGATGCCCACCGGTAACCGACACGGCATCAATCACCTCGGCGCGCAATTCATCTGCGACCTGCTTCATCTGCGCAGGTTGCAGGCTGCGCAAATCAGCCGGGGTGTTAATCGTGTCCAAAAGCGGGGTCTTGGAGGTCGTGCTCATACCGATCTCGATCTTCAGTTTTGTGTGGCGTTTTTTATATAGCGTTCAAACCAACAGGGTGACGTTTCCTTAGCCCTATTGCAAGCAGCGTAAAATAAACAGCTTCGCTGTAATTAGCGACCCTGAAAATCACCTGATTTGATGTCACCGAGGAACTTCAGCACCACCTGCTCGACCGTGCGGTGAATATCAGTGCGTTCGCGCCCGAAATCCCGGCATAAATAACCAAAGTTTTCAGCAATATAGGGTGTGCAGGGTGGCAGGAATGAATAATGCCCGGCCCCTTTTGCCTTCACAAATTTTGCCCGGCCGCGCAGCAGCGTGCGAAAATGGGCGGCATTGGCGGTTTCGGGCAGGATTTCATCAGTTTCGGCCTCGATAAACAGCATCGGCACCGTCACATCGGCAAAGCCCGCATCGGTCGCGGCAACGCCAAAGGCCGGGGTTACGGCAATCACGCCCGCGATCCGGTCATCGCGTGCGGAAACAAACGGGCCGCCATAACGATCATGCAGACCATCAATCAGGTCATCACCGGGCGCGTGCTGGCAAATCACGCGGTCCTGATCGGCATTGAGCGCGCAATAGCTTTGCCAGGCGGCGGCATCAAACTGCCAGCCCGCCATTTTAAGCACCGTCGCCCCACCCGCCGAATGGCCGAGCGCATAAATACGATCCGTATCAATCTGAGCAGCAATGCCGTCATGATTCAGCAACAGATCAAGGGCAAGACGCATTTCGCGTGGACGGCGTTCGATGATCGTCAATTGCCGCGCATCGGACGGATCAAGGTAATTATCGCCATGATGCTGCGGGGCGGCGACGATATAACCGCGCCGTGCGAGATATTCCGCCAGCCAGAACTGATTGAACCGGTGCCCTTCGGACCCATGCGAGAACATCACCAGCGGATAGGGTCCGTCGCCTGCGAAATCCGCATCGCGGGCCGCCGTCGAGGTCACGCCCATATGGCGCACGGGGCGTTCATCGGCGTGCGACGGATACCAGATCGCAAGCGGAAACGGGTCCCTGTCAAACAGCCGGTCACGAAAACCGGCTGTGTATCTGGCTTGTTGGCTCATGACAGGTGACGGACCTTAACGCCCGCGTTCGATCACGAAACGGGCGACCTCGCGCAGCGGTTCGGCTTCGCCGTCAAAGCAGTTCAGGTGATTGATCGCCTGATCACACAGCATTCTGGCCTGCTCGCGGGCCTGTTCAAGGCCCAGAAGCTTCACGTAGGTCGATTTATCCTGATCGATATCCTTGCCGGCCGTTTTGCCAAGTTCGGCGCTGCTGGATTCCACATCCAGAAGGTCATCCTTGATCTGGAAGGCCAGCCCCATGTCATGTGCGTAGGATCGCAATGACATGCGCATGCTTTTGGGGGCCTTGCCCAAAATCGCCCCGGCTTCGCAGGCAAAGGCAAACATCCGGCCGGTTTTCAGCAGATGCAGATGGGTGACCTGCGCCTGATCAAGGCTTTGCCCCTCGCCCGCCAGATCGATCATCTGACCGCCGACCATGCCATATGGCCCGGCCGCACGGGCAAGCGCACGGACAAGATCGGTGCAGACACGCGGATCGGGATGGGTGCTTTCATCGGCCAGCACTTCGAAGGCCTGTGTCAGCAGCGCGTCACCGGCCAGAATGGCGGTCGCCTCGTCAAACTGATTGTGGCAGCTTGGCTTGCCACGTCGAAGGTCGTCATCATCCATGGCCGGCAGATCATCATGGATCAGCGAATAGCTATGGACCATTTCAACCGCGGCGGCGACTCGCAACGCGCACTGGCGCGATACCCGGAACAATCCGGCGGAGCTTAACACCAGAAACGGACGCAGGCGTTTGCCTTCGCCCAGTGTCGAATAACGCATCGCCTGAAACAGGCGTTGCTCGATCTGGCCATTGGGGCGCGGCAGAATGCCATCAAGCGTTTCGCCAAGGTCAGCAGAAGCAGTACTCAGCTCAGCAAGCAGGTCGTAACTCACCATATTCTCCGCGAGAATTATTCGATTTCGGTCGGGGTTGCGTTCGGACGGCCATCCGCACCCAGCGTGATTTTCTCGATGCGTTCTTCGGCCGCACGCAGTTTATCGGCGCAATGACGTTTCAGCGCCGCACCGCGTTCATAGGATGCAATGGCATCATCAAGCCCCACCTGCCCCTGTTCAAGCTGCCGTACGAGGCTTTCAAGCTGGCCGAGGGCCTCTTCAAAGCTGAGTTTGGCGATATCATCGGGGATTGCGGTGGATGGGGTTGGCTCGGACATGTCTGCTCCATTGATTTGATTGGCGCGGAGTTTACGCCGACCGTCCCGGCAGGGCAACCAGCCAGAATGGAATTCCAAAAGGAAATTCGCAGCTGCGAAGCGTCCCCCCGCCCGGCCGGAGTTTGGGCCGGGATTGATGCCTTATGCCGTCATCAGGGTTCGCACATGGGCCTGAACCGAACTTGCCAGCGATGGCAGGTCATAGCCGCCTTCAAGCACCGAAACAACGCGGTTGTCGCAGACCTCGCCCGCAAGGGCGAGAAGCAGTTCAGTCATCCAGGCAAAGTCGCTTTCAACGAATGAAAGGCCCGCCAGCGGATCATTGCGATGCGCATCGAAGCCGGCCGAAATGATCAGCAATTCCGGTTTGAAGGCGGCAATGCCGGGTAAAACCGATTGTTCGAAGGCGTGCTTCATTTCAGCCGTTCCCGCCCCGGCCGGAAGCCCGACATTGAGGATGTTATTGGCGCATCCGCGTTCATCGGGGGCACCGGTGCCGGGATAAAGCGGCCATTGATGGGTTGAACAGTAAAACAGGTCGGGATCGTTATAGAAAAGATCCTGTGTCCCATTGCCGTGATGAACGTCAAAATCCATCACCGCCACACGTTTGATGCCATGGGCATCGCGGGCATGACGCGCACCGACCGCGACATTGTTAAACAGGCAGAACCCCATCGCCCGGTCATATTCCGCATGATGTCCCGGCGGGCGCACGCCGACAAAGGCATTGCGTTCATGGCCGGCCAAGACCGCATCGACCGCGACGCAGACACCGCCAACCGCGCGCAATGCCGCCTCGCCCGAGGCGGGTGAAACATAGGTATCGCCATCAAGGGATTCATATCCGCTTTGCGGGATCGCGGCCATGACACGGTCGACATAGGCCGGATCGTGGACCTTTTTGATCAGATCAAGATCGGCCTTTGGGGCTTCTTCGCGGTGCAGGAACATGAATTCTTCGGCTTCAAGAACCCGCTGAATGACGCGAAGACGATCAGGCTGTTCCGGGTGGCCCGGCCCCGTATCGTGGTCGATACAGCTTTGATGCGTGACAAATAATGTCGCCATGTTTTGCGGATACCTTCCTGAATAGATGCCAGTCAGACAAGTTTGATCTTTGACGGTCACCTTGCCTTACGGGCGGCAACCTTGGTTATTATTGTTTCATCGTGCCAGCCGAAGTTATCTGCTGCTTTGTTCTAGATCATCATGAATCAGACAAATACTGCAAGTTTTCAAACTGAATGACAGATTAAGACCCTGCATGAACTGTCTATTGTATACTCGGTGACTCAGAACGAAATATCGCCATAATCTCTGTCCACAAGACAAAGAGTGTCTTGACAGTTTGATGTTATACTTGAGAATAGGAAGCTTCCCATTCTTGAATTTCATTAATGGGTTTGAGGCACAAAGACCTCGTTGGTTGGAAAAAATCGGGGACATCCCATCGGAGATTATCACCACGAATGTGATACACCCGATGCCCCAGTTGGGACAAAAGCCGAATATGGCCAGGCTAAAGGGAGCCAAATGGAACTTACCCATCTCGAAAAAAAGGCCGAGCAAGCCAGCGCGCTTCTGAAGGCCATGAGCAATCAGAGCAGACTTATGATTCTTTGCCAGCTTAACGATGGCGAAAAATCGGTCGGTGAACTTGAACGCATTGTCGGACTGAGCCAGTCCGCCCTGTCACAGCATCTTGCAAGATTGCGGCGGGACAAGCTGGTTAAAACCCGGCGCGAGGCACAGACGATCTTTTATTCGCTGCAAGGCGATGAAGCGGTCACCGTCATCAAGACACTTTATGGTCTGTATTGCCGCGACGACAGCAGCGCCGTCGCCGCCTAAGACTTTATGGAACTTCCCCCACAAAAAAGCCTGTCGGACATCCGGCAGGCTTTTTTGCGTTGATATGTATTATCCAGATGGGCCCGAAGCGGACCTAGCCGCATTCGGGTGCCGCAAGCCGCGTGACCTTTTGCAGGTCACCGCGCACGCGGAAGCTGCCGTAATTCATCCGCAGTTCCTGGGCGACACCGTTTTCCCCGAAATCAACCGCAATCTCGGTCGACGGGCCGTTTTCGGCATTGCCCAGCGGGTAATAGGCCAGGTTCAGGCTGTGATAGGGTCGGTTTGCGATACCATCGGCATCTTCGGCCGTGTTCTGCGATGGTCTGGCTGCCGAAATCACTGCGGCAATCCGGTTGGTCGGTGTATCGCCGCTGCCATCAAACACCAGATCATTGGCAAATTTGTCGCCCTGAAGCGCGCGCTTCAGCAGGGTTAGGGAATGCTGGGTCGGGAACATGGTATCGGCCGGCAGTTCCTCGGTCACTTCGACCGGGACTTCGTAGGTGACAAGAACCTTGTCCTTGTCACGCACCGCATCGCCAACAACCTCGTCGACCTGCACACCGTCGAGATAATCACGCATGCGGAAGCGGTATTTCGATCCGTCAAAGTTTTCCCACTGGGTCATCGAATAGGCGGAATTGATCGAACCGCCCTCGGCCCCTTGCAGAACCATCAGATGCTGCATCTCGGTGATCCAGCCATCACAGACCTTTTCAAACCGGTACCCCAGCGCACCGCGCACACCGACAACGGAGCTGCCGACATCCGATGACACCATCGAAAACCGGTATTCCGCCACATGCGGCACCAGTTCGGCCTGAGTATCGGCCGCTTTACGCACATGAGCCGGGTCAAAACCGCCCGGATTGGCAGCAAAGGATTGCCCTGCCTGCGCGGAACATCCCGCCAGGGCGACACAAAAGATCAGCGCTCCGAAGACGGAACGCTGTCGATTTTCAGGACAAACCTTAATAACTGGCAACTCTATTCTCCGGCAGCGTCGATCCCGACAATCCAGGGATCTTTGACACCCTTTTTGGCAGCAAGATGGCGTAAATCTTTTGCATGCTCGTGCGATAGCGGACCAACAGCAACACGCAGGTATTCGCGGCCCTTGACCGTCGCACTGATCAGACGCGGCTGATATTCACTGTAAAGCGACAGGGCATTTTGCGCGCGCAGCTGATCGGCGAAGCTTGCCAATACTACATAGTCCCCCGGAAGCGGCACTGCAACAAGCTTGTCCTGCGCCGCGTTTTCCTGCGCGATCACGCTGACCTCGTCGGTCATGATGCCGGTATCGGTCAGGGCGGCGGTTTGGGTTTTTGCAACCGGGGCGACCGATTTTGGCGGAGCGACATACCCGGCGACCGCGGCATCGGCCTCGCCCTGCGGATCAAGGGGGCCCTCGTTGCGAAGCGGGGTACGGTCATAGTCGGGGGTGAATTGATCCTGTGCGCTGGCGATTTCGACGGGGGCTGATGCAGGAACAGCAGCCACTTCGTCATGCGACACTTCGTCATGTATCACCGGGCGCGGCGGCAGATCGGTTTTGACAATCACGGCCGATGTGCGGGCACCGGCTTTGGGATTTGACCAGTCTTCGCCAGGTGCGTTAACGGCATATATTGCGGGTTCGGCATCGCGGATTTTCTGTTTGACCGATGGTGCGCCCGGCTCGGCCAGGGCAACGGCATCATCAAGGACCACATTATCGTGGCAGACGTCTTCTTCAAATAACGGGCGATGCAGGGCGCAATCACGTTCGGCAACGGCCGAGACCGCATGATCCGTGGTGCTTTTGCCCGTGGTCACATAGCTGATCAGATCGCCGGCCAGCTTGGCAACGGTCAGTTCGACCGGCCCACCGCACGCCGCCAAAGCCAACGGTGCCACCACCGCAAGTATCTTTTTCAAACCGTAATCCCCCGCAGGATATAAATTGTTCCACGGTGAATGTGGATTACGGCGGGTTAAGATTACGTAAGCATAGGCCATAAAATAACGCGCTCCTGCCCCATCCCTTTGATGATTCCCGGCTTAGAATCCTGAACTCGCCCCAACCACTCTTAAGGGTAACTTTACACGGGAACCACTCGCGCAAAGATTGATGGTGTCGCCTTCACATTGCCATTCACCATTAACCCGAGGCTTCCCAATGTGCACAGACTTTCAAATCTGCGTTGATCAGCAAGGTTACGTTTCCGGTCGCTCCATGGAGTTTGCCCTGAACCTGAATTCCAAATTCTTCTTCCGCCGCGTCGGACACAAATATACTCAAGACCTTTGGGGCAAGAATTTCGGTTATAGCTGGACCGGAAAATACGGCTTCGTTGCCATGAACTGCTTTGATCAGCAGATCGTCACGGATGGCATGAACACCGCAGGGCTTTCAACAGGCAACCTCTGGCTGCCCGGTAGCAAGTACCAAACGATCACCGATCCGCAAAGAGGCCTTTGCATTGATAATTTCGCAGCCTGGATACTGAGTTCATTTGCAACCTGCGATGAAGTGAAGCAGGCATTAAAGGACGAAACGGTTCAGGTTGGTGCATCGACACTTGTAACGGGATTACTGCCCCTGCATTTCCCCATCCATGACGGTGACGGAAACTGTATTGTTATTGAATTCACCGACGGCAAAGCGATTGTTTACGACAATCCGGTCGGTGTGCTGACCAATCAGCCCGAATTTCCCTGGCATCTCGATAACCTGCGCAACTACACATCGCTCTCGCCCTATGACGCCGACGAAGCAACCTTCAACGGACATACCTTTACGCAAACGGGGCATGGCTCCGGCCTTTCGGACCTTCCGGGCGACCCGACCCCGCCAAGCAGGTTTGTTAGGGCGACGGTTATGACAAGTTTCGCCGCACCGGTCACATCACTCGACGCGGGCACCAATCTTGCCTTTCATATTCTGAACACTGTCGATATTCCCAAAGGTCTCGTGGCCGGTAAGAAAGACAACAAATCCATCCTGCCTGACATGGATTATACCCAGTGGGTTGTTGTGCGAGACGCAGCGCGCAAAATATACTCAGTACGTTTTTACGGATCCCAGCAGGTCCGTTCGATCAATCTGACCGAACTGGAACAATCCGGCCAGCTTGATGAACTTGATGGCCTGCTTGTGCCCTTCACATCAAACGGGTTTGGCAATATGACCCGCGAAGAACTTGGCGCAACCGAACCCCCGAAAAGCGTCGCTGACTTGCCTCGGAACAACTGATCAATCCGACGAAAATAGAAAAAACGGCCCGGAACAATCCGGGCCGTTTTGCTGTCTGCGAAAGGCAGAAATCAGTCTTTTTTGATTTTCGGCGGAAGCTGCACACGCAGGTGCAGTTCCTTGAGCTGGCGGTCATCGACCTCGGCCGGGGCATTCATCATCAGATCCTGTGCCTGCTGGTTCAGCGGGAAGGCAATGACTTCGCGAATGTTCGGCTCGTCAGCCAGAAGCATGACGATACGGTCAACACCCGGGGCAGAACCACCGTGCGGCGGAGCGCCGAATTTGAACGCGTTGATCATGCCACCAAAGCGGTCATCAACGACGTCCTTGCCGTAACCGGCAATCTCGAACGCCTTATACATGATGTCCGGGCGGTGGTTACGAATGGCACCCGACGACAGTTCGATACCGTTACAGACGATGTCATACTGCCACGCCTTGATATCAAGCGGGTTCATGCTTTCAAGGGCTTCAAGACCGCCTTGCGGCATCGAGAACGGGTTGTGGCTGAATTCGATCTTGCCGTCGTCGTCTTCCTCGTACATCGGGAAATCAACGATCCAGCAGAATTTGAACATGCCGTCTTCGCGAAGACCCAGTTCATCGCAAACCTTGTCGCGCGACTTGCCGGCAAATTTGGCTGCTGCCAGTTCCTTGTCACAGGCAAAGAAGACCGCATCGCCATTGGCAACGCCGGTGACTTCCTTGATTTTCGCGATACGTTCGGCATCAAGGTTCTTGGCAATCGGGCCTTTGGCTTCGCCGTTTTCATCATAAACGATGTAACCAAGACCAGCCGCACCTTCTTCGCGTGCCCAGGCGTTCAGCTTGTCAAAGAAGCTGCGCGGGCGGCCTGCGGCCCCCGGTGCCGGAATGGCGCGAACCACCGAACCCTTTTCGATGTTCGAGGCAAAGATGCCGAAATTCGAACCACGGAAGGCTTCGGTCACGTCAGACAGAATGATCGGGTTGCGAAGGTCGGGCTTGTCCGAGCCGTATTTCGCCATCGATTCATCAAACGGAATGCGCGGGAACGGAAGCGGTGTTACGTCACGACCACCGCCGAACTCGACGAAGATGTCATGGAGAACCGGCTCGATCGCGTCAAACACGTCGTCCTGGGTGGCAAAGGCCATCTCGAAGTCGAGCTGATAAAACTCGCCCGGCGAACGGTCGGCACGGGCGTCTTCATCGCGGAAGCACGGTGCGATCTGGAAATAACGGTCAAAGCCCGAAACCATCAGAAGCTGTTTGAACTGCTGGGGTGCCTGCGGCAGGGCATAAAACTTGCCCGGATGCATGCGCGACGGTACGAGGAAGTCACGCGCACCTTCGGGCGAGCTTGCCGTCAGGATCGGGGTCTGGATTTCCAAAAATCCCTGTGCCGTCATTTTCTGACGCATTGCCGAAATCACGCGCGAGCGCAGAACGATGTTCGAATGAACACTTTCGCGGCGCAGGTCAAGGTAACGGTGACGCAGGCGGATTTCCTCGCCATATTCGGCATCGCCAAATACCGGCATCGGCAGAACGTCGGCCGACGACTGGACTTCGATATTTGATGCATAAACCTCGATCTCGCCGGTCGGCAGGTTCGGGTTGACGGTTTCGGCGGTCCGTTTGACGACCTTGCCATCCACCGTGATCACACTTTCGGCGCGCGACTTTTCAAGAACCGCGAAAAGCGGGCTTGAAATGTCGATCACGATCTGGGTGATGCCGTAATGGTCGCGCAAATCGACAAACAGAAGGTTGCCGTGGTCGCGCTTGCGGTGGATCCAGCCGGACAGGCGCACTTCCGCATCGGCGTCAGAGGCGCGCAACGCATTACAATTGTGTGAACGATAAGGATGCATGGTCTTTCCAGGTTGCTTTGTATGCTTGGTATTTCGGGCCGCAAATTTGGCGCAAAGGTGCATGGCTGCACCGCGCTGTCAAACAAAAAAGCACCGCAAACCAACCGCCACCGGCAAATCGGGGCGGTCAAATCGGATGATCTGTCTGTCTGCGCGACGCGGCGCTTGAAATTCTGCGGTATAAAACGCTGCCAAAGCCCCGCCGTCAAGTGCCCGTCGCAATGGTCTGCATTGCGGGCCGGAATTTCAGGTCGGTGGCGCACCGATCCCCTGCAAATCCTTGACCTTTACAAAACGGATCAGTCGCCCGGCTTCTGGTTGGACATCCGCCCAGTGATCAACATCGAATTCATACTGGCAAAGACCGCAGGTCGGATATTTGCGGTTCATTTCCAGCAATGCCTCGCCATCGCCCTCGCCAAACAGCCGGGCGGCGAAATCGGCAATTCCCGGATTATGGCCGATCATCATCACACAGCGGGCCTCGTCATGGGTGTGCCCGAGGCTTTCAAGCAGTACGGCCTCGGTCGCCATATAAAGGTCTTCGTTGTAGATCACGTCGGATGCACTGGCAAAATCCCGGCCCAGCAGCGTGAGTGTCTGGACCGTGCGTTCGGCGGTTGAACACCAGATCAGATCGGGTACCAGCCCCTGGTCATGCAGGTAACGTCCCATCACCGGGGCCGCCTTTTCACCGCGCCGGTTCAGTTCCCGATCGTGGTCGGATCGGGATGGATCGGTCCAGCTTGATTTTGCATGCCTGAGCAGAAGCAATGTCTTCATAAAATCGGGTATCCGGTGATCTTAAGGAAAGCAGACTTTTGCATGCCACATCGGGCGCTGTGAAGCCACCAAGAAAACTGACTTAAAAATTTAAGAAAATTGCACCCCGACAAGCAGTTATCCTATACTCCAATCGCAACCGGGGCCTGTCGCTTTATTTCAAGGACACAAACCCACTTTCGCAGGAGGCACAGCGTGACCCACGCCGCCGTTATTCAATCAAGCGCCATCACACTTGATTCGGACAAGCGCTTTATAAACCGCGAACTTTCGTGGCTGGCCTTTAACGGTCGCGTCCTTGAAGAGGCACAAAACAAACGTCATCCGTTATTGGAACGGGTGCGTTTCCTGTCGATTTCCGCCAGCAACCTTGACGAATTTTATATGGTTCGCGTTGCAGGCCTGGTCGGGCAGCTGCGTGCGGGAATGACCAAAGTCAGCCAGGATGGCATGAGCCCATCCGAGCAGCTTCGCGCCATTACATACGACGCCAACCAGTTGATGCAGGATCAGCAGCGCATCTGGCAGCAGCTTAGCACGGAAATGGAAACGCACGGGATTTCGGTGATCGGACCGGAAGACCTGACCCAGACGGATCGCAAATGGCTTGATGGCTATTTCATGCGCGAAATCTTTCCGACGCTGACACCACTTGCCATCGATCCGTCGCATCCCTTCCCGTTCATTCCGAACCTTGGTTTCGCGATTGTCATGCAGCTGTTTGACCCGGCGGATGGTCACAACATGCGCGGGCTGATCCCGGTGCCGCCGAAGATCGGCCGCTTCCTGCGCCTGCCGGGCCGCACCGAACGGTATCTGCCACTCGAACAGGCGATTGTCCTTTACCTCGATAAGCTGTTCCCCGGTTTCGACATGATCGAGCATGGCCTGTTCCGTGTCATCCGTGACTCGGACGTCGAGATTGAAGAAGAAGCCGAAGATCTGGTGCGCGTTTTCAAAACCGCGCTGAAGCGCCGTCGTCGCGGTAGCATCATCCGGCTTAAAGTCAACGCCAAGATGCCCGAAGACCTTCTGGATTTCGTGGTCGATGAACTTTCTGTCGCCCCCGAAGAAGTCGTCAAGGTCGACGGGCTTGTCGGGCTTGTCGATGTCAAGCAGCTGATCGATTCCGATCTGCATCATGATCTTCTGTTCCCGCCCTATGGCGCGCGTTATCCGGAACGGGTGCGCGACTTTGGCGGTGACTGTTTTGCCGCGATCAGTAAAAAGGATCTGGTGGTTCATCACCCGTTCGAGGATTTTGACGTCGTCGTGCAGTTCCTGTTGCAGGCTGCGCGTGACCCCGAAGTCGTCACCATCAAACAGACGCTTTATCGCACATCGGAAAACAGCCCGATCGTCAAGGCGCTGATTGCGGCGGCCGAAGCCGGTAAATCGGTTACCGCCATGGTCGAGCTTAAGGCACGCTTTGACGAGGAAGCCAACCTGCGCTGGGCCGCTGATCTTGAACGTGCCGGTTGTCAGGTGGTCTATGGCTTCCTTGACTGGAAAACGCATGCCAAGGTGTCGCTGGTGGTTCGGCGCGAAAGCCACGGGCTTCGGACCTATGTCCATTTCGGGACCGGCAACTATCACCCGATCACCGCGAAATTCTATACCGATATTTCGTTCTTCTCGTGCGATCCGGCATTGGGGCGTGACGCGGCCAGTATCTTTAATTTCATGACTGGCTATGCCACCCCGCGCTCGCTTGAAAAAATTGCCATCGCACCGCATACGCTTCGCCCGACCCTGCTTGCCCATATCGATCAGGAGATCGAAAATTGTCAGGCGGGCAAACCGGCTGGCATCTGGGCCAAGATGAACAGCCTTGTTGATCCGGTGGTGATTGATGCGCTTTATCGTGCCAGCCAGGCCGGGGTGCATATCGAACTGGTGGTGCGCGGCATATGCTGTTTGCGGCCGGGTGTGCCGGGCTTGTCAGAAAATATTCGCGTCAAATCGATCGTCGGTCGGTTCCTTGAACATTCGCGCATTGTCGTCTTTGCAAACGGCGCAAAACTGCCATCGCGCAAGGCCAAGGCGTTCATTTCATCCGCCGACTGGATGCCGCGCAACCTTAACCGTCGTGTCGAAACGCTGGTCCCGGTGGAAAACCCCACTTGCCAACGCCAGATTGTCGAACAGATCATGATTGCAAATCTGAAAGATACGGCGCAGGCTTGGTACCTGCAGCCCGACGGGTCATATGAGCGGTGCGAAGCAGACGAAAATTCATTCTCCTCTCACCAGTATTTCATGACCAACCCGTCACTTTCGGGCCGTGGCAGCGCGCTTAGCGAGGAAGATCCAAATGTTCCCGTGCTGCAGCTTGATGACTAAGAAAACAGGCAGGTTCAACCAACCGCATGCTGACTGACCAAAGGGTTTCCAACCGTATCGCCATCATCGATGTTGGCTCGAACTCGGTGCGTCTTGTTGTGTTTGATGGCATGACACGCGCACCGGCCCCGATTTTCAACGAAAAGGTGATGTGCGGCCTTGGCCGTGATCCGGAAAATACCGGACGGCTGAACCCCGAAGGCGTTGAAATGGCAACCGCTGCCCTGCGGCGGTTCGCCCGGCTGTTGCGTGCGATGAAGGTCACACGTGTCGATATCCTTGCCACCGCGGCCGTGCGTGCGGCCAGCGACGGACAGGCGTTTTGCGATCGGGTCCTTGCCGAGACCGGCCTAACGGTCAAGGTCATTGACGGCCTTGAAGAAGCCCGCCTTTCCGCCCTTGGCGTGATTTCCGGCGACCGCCGTGCGACCGGTATCGTCGGAGATATCGGTGGCGGGTCGCTTGAACTGGTCCTGTTGGAAGAAGGCGAGATCAAAAAACGCGTGAGCGTGCCCTTGGGTGCGATGCGCCTGCATGCGGTATTTGGTTCGGACCGTGCCCGTCTGGAAGCCGAAGTCAAAACCCACCTTGAAAGTATCGACTGGCTGCATGAAGGGGCGGGCAAGCCATTGATTGCGGTTGGCGGTTCGTGGCGTTCGATTGCCAAGCTTTATATCGCCCAGGAAAACTATCCGATTTCGGTGGTCCATAACCTGACGATGCCGCGATCAGAAATTGGCGAACTGACGCATATCATATCCCAGCAAAGCCGCGTGTCGCTTGACAAGGTTGGCGGTGTTTCCAAACGCCGCATTGATAGCCTGCCGCATGCGGGCCTTGTCATGAACATGCTGCTTGAACGCATGCAGGCCAAGGAAGTTGTCTTTTCCAGCCATGGCCTACGCGAAGGCTGGATGTATGAAGCCCTGCCCGATGAATTGCGCGAACGCGACCCGTTGCTTGATGCCTGTCTCAGCTTTGCCGAAGACGGCGAACGTTTCCATCAGCATGGCGAGGAACTTTATCGCTGGTCGGCACCGATTTTCCGCGAACAGCCGGGGAATCTGGGCCGTTTGCGCCTTGCTGCCTGCATCATCGGCGATGTCGGCTGGAACGAACATCCCGATTACCGGGCGATCCAGAGCTATAACCGCATCCTGCATCACCCCTATCTTGATCTGAACCATCATGACCGGGTGTTCCTCGCTTATACCATCGGGTCACGCTATACCGGCAATTTCAAGGGTGACGAGTCAAGCGACCGTCTGCTTGACGACGATACACGCGCGATTGGCCGCCTTTACGGTCATGCCATCCGCCTTGGCCATACGCTTTCGGGGGGGGTTGAAGGCATCCTTCCCGGTACGGCGCTTGTTCATGAAGATAAGACGCTTACACTTCAGATGCACAGGGACTTCGCGGCACTCAACGGTGAAGTCGTTGAACAACGTTTATCGAAGCTTGCCAAACTGATGGATTGCGACAGCAGGGTCGTGATTGTCGATCAGCTTCCCCAGCCCTGATACCGTTTCCTTCTGTTTATTCAGGGCTTTCCGGTTCATTTATTTTGAACCGGAAAGCCCGCAATGCTATGGTGCCCTTGCTTCCCAAAGCACCCCGTCCGCGGAAAGGGCTGCGCCCGGTCTTAAATGACATATGAACCACACGGTTTCCTTGCCTGTCTGGCGGACACAGGCTTAAGCACGGGGGAATCGTATGTCTGCTTCACGCACATCGAAATCCAGAATATTTGACGGCCGTCTGAACCTTGAACAGCAGCGCAAGCGCGCCAAGGAACTGCTGAAACCTGCCCGCAATCAGCAGGCAGATGCCCAAACCCGGATTGCGGCCCACCTGCCTGGTAAAAGCATTGATGACCTGCAACTGGCCGATAGCCAGCTTGTCATCGCACGCGAAAACGGCTTTGCCAGTTGGCCGAAATTGAAATCCCATATCGACCGCATTACCGAACACCAGCGCCAGATTGCATCGGGGCAGTTGCCAACGCTCGACACCCCGGCAACCCTGCATCTGCGCTGCGGCTCGGACATTGCACACGGTTTGAAACTGGCCGGATTTGTCGGTACTTTCATGGAATTTTCCGATCCGTTCTGTCAGGGACCGGTGCCCGATGTGCCCCTGCCCGACTTTATCGAAACGCGCGCGCGTTTTATCGCATCGTCCTATCGGATTGATTTTCCCGATGCGCTTTCCCGCCTGCAACGCGAATATGCCGGGCTGGCGACATTGGGCGATTATGATCATGTCGTGCTGTGGTTTGAACATGACAGCTACGATCAGCTCATACTGGCCTTCCTGCTTGATTTCATCGCGACACTTCGCCCGCAAACCAGGCTTGATCTGATTTGCGTTGATCGGGTGCCGGGGGTTGAGCGTTTCATCGGCCTTGGTCAGCTTTCGCCCGAACTGCTGATCTGGTGCTGGGAAAATGCCCGCGCACCAGTTTCAGGTGCCATGCTGGAATTCGGCCAAACGGTCTGGCCCGCGATCCGTGCCTCAAGCCCCGATGCATTGCTTACCATCATCGATAACGGTCAATCGCCAATCCCCTGCATGATCGCAGCCCTTGATCGACATCTGCGTGAATTGCCCGATCCCGAAAACGGTCTTGGCCTGACGCAGAAACTGACGCTGCAAATCCTTGCCGATTTCGGTCCGCTTCCGGCCGGCAAGGTTTTTGGTCACCTGATGCGAACCTATGACCCGCTGCCGTTTCTGGGCGATTTGATGTTCTGGGAAGTTCTTGTTGATATGGGCCGGGCGAAAATGCCGCTTTTCACCTATCCCGAAAACCCGAGCCAGACGCCCTGGCCGGACCGGACCCTGTCGCTTTCTGAGACCGGCAGCGAAGTCCTTTCCGGCAAGCGAAATTTCATGGAGTTTTACGCCGGTGAACGATGGGTTGGCGGCATCCGGATTAGCGGTGCAACAGGACCTTAAACCAGCTTTCGCGTGACCCTGAAAATCTCGCCCCGCAGCCATTTATGCGGGGCGCTGGCGGCGTTGCGGACGTGCCAGGACTGGGCGAAGCTGTATTCAGGGAAATCAAGCGGGAAGGTGCATTTGGCAAAGCCGGTCATGACATCGCGTTCAAGCCGCGATGGCAGAGATGCGATCACATCCGTCCCGCGGATCAGGCTGGCGATGCTGGCAAAGGTGGATGCCTGCAAAACCGTGCGGCGTTTGCGTCCGATGGCATCGAGCATCTCGTCCACCGCCGAATGATCATTATTGCCGATAATCACGCGCGCATGGGGCACGGCGCAATATTGATCCAGCGTATCGGGTGGCACATCATGGCAATCCGCATCGTAAAAGCACGCCATATGTTCGCGAAACAGAGTCTGTTGCGCGATATCGCCGACATTTTCAGTCATATGCAGACCAATCGCCAGATCAAGCTGGCCGCTGCGCAGCCGGTCGATCACGTTGGTATCGCCATGGATCGGCAGAATCCGAAGCCGGATATCGGCGGCATAGCCGCGGATGATGCGAAACAGTTCGGGCATGATCACCGCCACCTCGTAATCGTTGGTACCGATCACAAAGCGGGCTGATTGGTTCGGATCATTCGGATCGAAGGCATCAACGCGGGCAAGGTTGCGCAAATCCTGCAACAGGATACGCACCCGCCCGGCCATTTCATCGGCATGGGCGGTCGGCGTAATCCCCCGCCCCGACCGGACAAAAAGCGGATCACCGACAATCTGGCGCAACCGGTCAAGCCCGTGGCTGACCGTCGGTTGACCGACGCCAAGGCGATTGGCCGCGGCGGTTACCGATCCCTCGTCATAGATGGTCAGGAAAAGCCGTAGCAGACGATAATCAAGATCCAATTCATCGATGTTCATGCATGAATACTATCACCTTGATCGAATTGATCATATGGGAAATCAGGTGCAGTTTCATTTCATTGACGGGCCAATGCCCACCCCCGATTACCGGAGAAATGAAACCATGAAAATCCTCGTTACCGGCGCCACCGGCCAGCTCGGAAGCCTTGTTGTCAAACATCTGCTCGACCGCGTCCCGGCCAGCCAGATCGCGGCCAGCGTGCGCAATATTGCCAAGGCACAGGAAATGGCCGCCGAAGGCATTGATATCCGCCATGGCGATTTTGATGATCTTGCCCTGATGACCAACGCGTTCAAGAACGTTGATATCGTGCTGATAATTTCGGGCGAAACCGATGTTGAAACCCGCATCAAACAGCACCGTACCGCCGTTGATGCCGCCAAGGCAGCCGGTGTCAGCCATCTTGTCTATACCAGCTTCATCGATGCGCGCCCTGAAAGCCCGTTCACCTATGCCGCGATCCATGCCGACACGGAAAGCTATATCAAGGCAAGCGGCCTGTCCTTTACGCTGCTGCGCAACAGCTTCTATACCGACCTTCTGATGGCAGGCGTTCCGCATGCGCTTGAAACCGGCGATTTTGGTGCCCCTGCCGGGAATGGCAAGGTCAGCTACATTCCGCGCAACGACCTAGCCGAAGCTGCCGCCACCGTGCTTGCCAATCCGGCCGATCATGTCAATCAGACCTATGACCTTTCGGGCACGCCCATCGGCTTTGCCGATATTGCGGCCATCATTGCTGACGCAACCGGCAAGGATATCCGTTATGTCGATCTGCTGCCCGAAGTCCATACCGGCATTCTGGCAAGCTTTGGCCTGCCCGACCATCTGATCGAGGCGCTAAGCGGCATGTATGTCGGCACGCGTAATGGCGATTATGAACAAACCAGCGATGATTTTGCCAAGGTTGTCGGCCGCGCACCGCAAAGTACGGCGGACTTCCTTAAAGCGGCGCTGAAATAATCTGCCACATCTAAAAACGAAAAACGGGCCAAATCTGGCCCGTTTTTTCATGTCTTCGATTGGGTCGCGGGATTTAGTCCCGAGCTTCAAGCTCTACAAATACCACTTCGCCGTTCTTGAGCTTGAGCCCGATCTGTCCGTGCTTGAGTTGCAGGGCATATTGGCCGAACAGCTCGCGCCGCCAGCCATGCATCGCCGGGACGTCGGCATTGTCATCAGCCGCGATATTCTGCAAATCGTCGCTGGATGCCACAAGACGCTGGGCAACGCCCTTTTCCTCGGAACAGAGTTTCAGCAGCACCTTAAGCAGTTCCACCGTCGGGCCGATCCCGGCAGGAAGGTCCGGGCGGAATTTTGGCTGCGGCCAGTCTTCCTGCGGGCTATCAAGGGCGGCCTGGATGGCTTCGATGATCGCCTGACCGGGTTTGCTGCTGCCGAAATTGCGGCCAACACCGCGGGTCTTGTCGAGATCCTTGTCGGTCAATGGCTGCCGGGCGGCGATATCAAGCAGCGTATCATCGCGCAGAACGCGGTTTCGCGGTAAGTTCTTGCGCTGTGCCTCGGTCTCGCGCCATTCGCCAAGCGCACGCGCCACCGCCAGGAATTTCGGGCTGTTGGAGCGGGTTTTAAGCCGAAGCCATGCTTCTTTCGGATCAATCGAATAGATCGACGGATCGGTCAGGCGTTCCATTTCCTCGGCCAGCCAATAGGCCCGACCATTGGCTTCGAGCCGTTCGTGGAAGGCTTCGTAAATCACGCGAAGATGCGTCACATCCGACAGCGCATAGCTGAGCTGTTTGGTCGAAAGCGGACGATGCGACCAGTCGGTAAAGCGCATTGATTTATCGATGTTCTTGCGCACCACCTTGTTGACCAGCGTCTCGTAACCGACCTGATCGCCATAGCCCAGCACCATCGCCGCCACCTGGGTATCAAAGACCGGGTGCGGGACCTTGCCGCTGAGATGGACGAAAATCTCGATATCCTGACGGGCGGCGTGAAACACCTTGACCACGCTTTCGTCCTGCATCAGGTCGAACAGCGGGGCAAGGTCAATGCCCTCGGCCAGCGGATCAACCGCCGCGCCATTATCCGATGTTTCGGGGCTTGCCAACTGCACGAGGCAAAGCTGCGGCCAATAGGTCGAATCGCGCATGAACTCGGTATCGACCGTGACGTATTCGAACTGCCGGAGCTTTTCGCACAACGCGCGCAGTTCTTCTGTATTTGTAATTGGTTCCATAAACCTTGCTATAACATTGCCGGGCGCGATCCGCCAGTAGCTTCGATATGACAGCTATCATGCGTAAAAATCACGGAAAACCCGCCGCCTTAGATGATTTCATCCTCGTCAAGCAGCGGATCGGATTGCAGATGGGTTTCGATGGCGTCCATGCGTTCCTGCAATTCCGATGACCGTTTGATGGCCGCCACATGGAAAAGCGCATCGCCCTGATTGACAATCGGCAGATTGGTCCGCCCGATGATCAATCCGGCATGTTTCGCCACGACCTCTGCATCGCGAAGGCCAAACGGATCGGAAACTGCGGCCACCACATCGCCTTCGTTGACGAACTCGCCCGCGATCTTGAAGGTCCGTAAAATCCCGCCGACCGGCGCACGCAGCCAATAACTGCTGGATGATTTGAAAGGGGGGACTTTCGGATCACGGATCGAGCGGCCCGACGTCATGCCAAGCTTGCGCATCACGCGCAAGACACCCGACACACCAGCCCGGATCGACATTTCATCAAAGCGGAGCCCCTCGCCCGCTTCATAGAGCAGGATCGGGACTTCGGCCTCTTTGCCGGCCTGGCGCAGCGACCCTTCACGCAGCGGGCTGGTCAGGATGATTGGAGCACCAAAAGCCTCGGCATATTCCATGATGTCATGATCATCGTCATTGACCCTGATCTGGGGCAGGTTGACGCGGTTCACGGCTGCCGAATGAAGATCGATGCCGAAATCGGATTTCTCGACAATCTCGGTCAGGAAAAGATGGGCAAGCTGTGCGGCAAGCGACCCCGCCGAATGACCGGGGAAACACCGGTTAAGATCGCGGCGGTCAGGCAGATAGCGCGTATGGTTCAGAAAACCGAACGCATTGACCACCGGAACCGCCAGCAATGTGCCATGCATCCCGCGAAGGGCGGGCGATTTCAGAACCCGGCGGATGACCTCCACCCCGACGATTTCATCGCCATGCACGGCCCCACTGACAAACAGGACCGGACCGGGCCGTTTGCCATGCACCACATTGACCGTCAGATTGACCGGCGTGTGATTGGATAAAAGCGAGATCGGAATATCAACGATCTGGCGCGTCCCGGCGGGGACTTTTTTGCCGCCAATCTCGAAGTCCGGGGTCCTGGCTACCTTTGCCGATTTGGCTTTGGATACTTTCTTCCCGATCTCGTTCACAGCTTATCCCTTGCCTTTGGTCCGCACCTTGCCTGGGCGGTGATCCTTTTCCATGAATTCGATAATCATCCCGGCAATATCCTTGCCGGTTGCCCCTTCGATGCCTTCCAGACCGGGTGATGAATTGACTTCCATCACCACCGGACCGTGGTTGGAGCGAAGAATATCGACACCACAGACATTTAGCCCCATCGCCTTGGCGGCTTCAACTGCTGTTGCGCGTTCCTGCGGAGTAATACGCACGGACCGCGCCGAACCGCCGCGATGAATATTGGATCGGAAGTCGCCCTCTGCCCCCTTGCGTTCCATGCTGGCGACGACCTTGCCACCAATCACAAAGCAGCGAATATCGGTATTGCCCGCTTCCTTGATGAATTCCTGTACCATGATATCGACATTGGCACCGCGGAAGGCCTCGATCACGGACTTGGCGGATTTTTCGGTTTCGCCAAGAACCACGCCAATGCCCTGGGTGCCTTCAAGAAGCTTGATCACCACCGGGGCACCGCCAACGATGGAAAGGACTTCGTCGGTTTTTTTCGGATCATGGGCAAAGGCCGTTACCGGCAGGCCAACACCACGCCGCGACAGAATCTGCAGGGAGCGCAGCTTGTCGCGCGAGCGGCCAATCGCCACGGATTCGTTTAACGGATAAACGCCCATCATTTCAAACTGGCGCAACACCGCCAGTCCGAAAAACGTGACCGAAACACCGATACGCGGAATGACCGCGTCATAGCCGCTAAGCTTCTGGCCGCCGTAATAGACTTCGGGTTTAAGGGAGGTGATGTTCATCGTGACGCGCAGCGTATTGATGACATCAATTTCGTGCCCGCGACTTTCGGCCGCCTCGACCAGCCGTTTGTGGGAGTACAGATTAGGATTGCGCGCAAGCATTGCGATTTTCATGCAATGGACTCCCGTGGTCGAGCGTTACAGAATGTGTCGAAGGTTCAACGACAGCGTCGGATCATTGTTCCGAAACGGTGCCGGATTGCAGCGCCGTATAAACCTGTTCCGGTTTCCCCGCCAGATAAGATTTTGACGGTTGGACCAAAAATCTTCCTGCCTTCATTGCCGTGCGCCCCAACAGCATGGGAAAGCCCATCAATGAACGGTTTGCCAATGAAATCTCGACCCGGATTTTATGATGCCCGACGGCGATATGGGTCGAAATCACATAACGTTCCTCGGCCTCGCCGTTGGAGCTGCGAATCTCGCGGGTTTCCACAAGCGGTGCCGTGCATTCGATACGACCATGCCCGTCACCGCGGTAATGCGGCAAGATGAATTTTACGAACTTTTGGTTATCGCGTTCAATCAGCCGTGGATTAAGCGCATGCAGCGACGATGTCCGCGCCCCGGTATCGACCTTGGCCTTCATCAACGGCACGTCAAAATCCGGTAGTCCGATCCATTCGCGCCAGCCCAGAACATGTCCGGACTGGACCAGTGCATCGGTCTTGGATTTCAGGGACGGTTTAACCTTGGTCTTGCGCGCGGTCACATGCACTATCCGGTAATTTGCAATCGGGCGAATATAACGCGTAACATCTTGCCTCGCCTATCGAAAATGCGTCGGACTGCTGCGTCAATCCTGTTGACCATCCATCACGGCCCGCACCAGCGGCAATGTCACCGCGCGTTTTTGCGCCAATGCCTGCCGGTCAATCGCGGCCACCAGTTCGGTAAGCGCGACAAAGCTGCGTTCGATGCGTGGCAGGATATAGGCAATGATCTGCGGGCCTGGTGCCATCTGCCGGTCGGCGAACAGCTTGATCAGAAGTCCGACCATCAGGTCGTCATCGGGCGGGGAGATTTCGCAGACCAGTGCTGCCCCCAGACGTGATTTCAAATCCGGCAGATCGACTTTCCAGCGCGATGGGGGCTGCTGTGCGGTCATCAGCAAATGCCCGCCGCGTTCTTTCAGCATATTATAAAGATGGAAACACGCCGTCTCGTCGAGGCCAAGATCGGCATCCTCGATGACAAGCCCGGTGGCATCGCCCAGAAGCACGTCCGGATTCGCCCCGACAAGGTCACGCCCCGAAACGCTTAGCGCGGCCGACCGTGCCCGCCATACTTCCGCAAGGTGGCTTTTGCCCGATCCGCGCGGCCCATAAAGACAAAGGGCAGGAACCGGCCATTCCGGCCAGTGATCAATCCATGAAACGGCTTCGCGATTACAATCGGCGACCATGAAATCGGCCCGCCCCAATGCCGGGCGCAGTTCCAGTTCCAGCGGCAACTGTTGCGGCGATAATTCCGGCATATGGCCGTCGCCACCCTTTTCGGGTGCAGCGGGCGTTTCGTCCGGGGCCGTCTTTTGGGGTGCGCGGGTCACTGTGTTCTCAATTCTCGGCGTCTTTTAACGGATCATAGGCCGGATTGTCAGGGCCGTGATCATATAACCGGCTATCCAGATACTGCCTTAAGCCATATCGCACAAGCACACCGATCACCGCAGCCACCGGTACGGCCAGCATCACACCCAGCAATCCGAAAACAGCACCCCCGGCCAGCAGGGCAAACATCACCCAGACCGCATGCAGACCGACCTTGTCGCCGACCAGTTTGGGGGTCAGGAAGTTGCCTTCCATCACCTGCCCGGCCCCGAAAACAAGGGCGACCAGCGCCAGATCGACACTGACGCCAAACTGCGCCAATGCCACGCCCATGCCAACGGCAAACCCGGCAAACATGCCGAAATAGGGTACAAAGGACACGAGCCCGGTCATCAGGCCAATGACAAAGCCGAATTCAAGCCCAACCGCCGTCAAGCCCAGCGCGTAGAACAGGCCGAGCAAAATGCAAACCGTAGCCTGCCCGCGCACGAAGCCAGCCAGGGTTTCATCAATTTCGCGCGCGCATTGGCGGATATCCCCGGCCGAACGGCGCGGCAGATATCCATCGATCTTGGCAACGATCTTGTCCCAGTCACGCAGCAGGTAAAAAGCCACAACCGGGGTAATGAACACAAGGCTGAGGAAGTTCAGCAACGCCAGCCCCCCCGAAAGCACATTGGTCAGAAGGTTGCCGACCCATTTGATCGCGTTCGCGGTCTGGCCTTTGACCGAATCCGATATGCCTTCAAGCGTTTCGGGCGCGATGCGGTCGATGATGTGCTGCACATACGGTGCTACGGTCGTCCGCAATGTGTCGATATAACCGGGCAGTCTTTCAAGGAAGCCTGCAAGCTGGCTGCCGATCATCGGCACGATCAGCAACAACACGAAAATGAAAATCAGGAAAAACAGAGCCGTGATGATCGTCGTGGCAATCGTCCGGTTGATCCCGCGTGCTTCCAGCCGATCGGCCAACGGATCAAGGAAATAGGCAATCGCCATCCCGGCCACAAACGGCAGCAGAATACTGGAAAAAAGCCAGATCAGAACGAAAAAGGCGACAACGAAAATCAGCCAGAAACGGGCCTGCTGCCGAAATGTCATATCCGTTTTTCCCCTTGTTTCGCTGTCATGTCGCCGTGATGACGCCCGCCCCCAAAACATTTGCGAACATCCTGGACGGTAAAGCCTCAGGCGGCATTAACCGCCGATCGACAGGTCCTGTAAACGTTCCGAACCGACAGGCTGGATAAACCAGAGATCGCCGGACTGGCTCAAGCTTAAATTCTGCTGTGCCAGGGCGGTGCGCAGCTGATCGGTTGAACCGACATAATCAACTGCAATCTGCACTTCGCGGCGCGACATCGCGACAACCCGGCTGGCGCGGACCACCGGGGACCCGACAATGCGGTCCTCGATCCTGGCCCAGTCATCAAGACCGGTGATCGGGATGAACACCATCAACTGCCCGCCGGTTCCGTAATTGATCAGGTTGGCACGTTTCCATCCTGCCGAAAGCTGGTCCTGCACGCCCTTGGCCGCATGCACCAGCGTTTCGTTCAGGCTTTCGCCCGACTGGGTCGTTTCGGTCACACCAAAGACCTGTGGTGCGCCGCTGGCATCATAACGGGTCACGGTTACATCAACCCTTTCTGCACCGGTTTCGCCACTGACCGTGGCGCTGGCGACAACGGCGACATTCGCACCATAGCGGCGGGCAAGCTCGTTCAAACGTTCGATCGCGCCATTTTCCGCCTGTTCGGCCGAAACGGTGCCGATATCCTGCAAATCGCCAATCGGTGCCTTGACCGGGACCAGACCGCCCGATGCGAAATTGCGGCTCCAGATATCGCGCCACGGATTGGGGTCATCCCACAGGCTGGTGTAACCGCCCGAATGATAGACCGGCACAATGATCACCGGCTTGGATTGCAGTTCGGCAAACGGGATATCGCGGAAACGCAAATAGTTGCGAAGTTCGTTTTCCTTGAACCGCACCGTCATGTCCGCGATATAGCGCACCGAGGATGTTTTTTCGTTCGAGACACCGAAATCGCGCACCATATTATTGATGTCGTTCTGGTTTGGCGTGCCAAGACTTCTGCGGTCTTCGGGCAATGTCAGGCGTGCCACAACCTCATCGAAGGCCTTGCGCTGACCGATGGCAAGGGCCTGATCACGTGCGGCGGCGGCGGTTTCCGCACTTTCGTCAACATGCACCCCCGATACCGAGAAGATGTCCTGTGCAAATACCGGAAAGGATAAGGACGCCGAAAGTCCGACGACACCTGCCAACAGCCTGAAACTTTTGAGTCTTGTAAGCACGTTTGCCTCTTTGCCCATTTTTCGATGGTTTGATGCTTCTTGTGGCACGAGTGAAGCATTCTGGAAAGAAAACTCTCCCATGCGCACCTGAGCATTGCATATTGCCCACGTTTGAGTATTTTCGGCCCAGCGGAAATTATCAAGCCCGCGTTTTTTATCAGTATGATGACTTTTGGCTTCTTATTGCCCTGATTAAAGGCGTAACCAAGGCGAAAGTTCCGGTCCCGGTTGCCAAAACCCGGCCTGATCGCCCGTACTGATGAAAAACGCGGGTTGCCCGCTTTTGTTTTATCCATGCGCTTAAGCCGAGGATCACCCAATGACCGCCTCCAACGGCCTTACCTATAAGGACTCCGGTGTCGATATCGATGCTGGCAATGCCCTTGTCGATGCAATCAAACCGCTGGCCAAAGCAACCAGCAGAACCGGCGTTACCGGTGGTTTGGGGGGATTCGGCGCTTTGTTCGACCTGAAAGCTGCCGGTTATAACGACCCGGTTCTAGTTTCGTGCACCGATGGTGTCGGTACCAAGCTTAAAGTCGCCTTTCTGGCCGACAAACACGATACCGTCGGCATCGACCTTGTCGCCATGAGCGTCAATGACCTTGTGGTCCAGGGCGCAGAACCGCTTCTGTTCCTTGATTATTTTGCCACCGGCAAACTTGCCGTCGACAAGGCAACCGACGTTGTTGCCGGTATTGCCGAGGGTTGCAAACAGGCGGGCTGCGCGTTGATCGGCGGTGAAACCGCCGAAATGCCGGGGATGTATTCGGATGGCGAATATGATCTGGCCGGTTTTGCGGTTGGGGCGGCGGAACGCGGCGAACTGCTTGACGGTTCGAACGTTGCCGAGGGAGATGTGATCCTTGGCCTGGCGTCAAGCGGTGTTCATTCCAACGGTTATTCGCTGGTGCGCAAGGTTGTTGAACGTGCCGGTCTTGGTTATGCCGACGATGCCCCGTTTGCACCGGGCAAAAATGTTGGCGAGGCCCTGCTTGAACCGACCAAAATCTATGTCAAAAGCTGCCTTGCGGCGCATAAGGCCGGTCTGGTCAAGGCGCTGGCGCATATTACCGGTGGTGGTCTGACCGAAAACGTCCCGCGCGTTCTGCCGGAAAACCTGACGGCGGTGTTTGACGCCAGCACGTGGGAATTCCTTCCGATTTTCAAATGGCTGTCCAAACAGGGCGGCATTCCGCCGGTTGAAATGGCGCGTACCTTTAACTGCGGCATTGGCATGTGCGTTGTGGTTCCGGCGGATAAGGCCAATGAGGCCGAAGCATTGCTGCGTGAAAACGGCGAAACCGTCAGCCAGATCGGTGTGATCGGCCCGCGTGCCGGTGATGGCCCGCAGGTCATCATCAAAAACATGGCTGCTGCATGGGAAAAGTAACGCCGCTGAAGCTTGCCGTTCTGGTTTCGGGCGGCGGGTCGAACCTTCAGGCGATTATCGATGCCTGCAAGTCTTCTGACTATCCGGCGGAAATCGTTCTGGTGTTTTCCAACCAGCTTGACGCAGGCGGGCTTGAACGTGCGCGCCGTGCCGGTATCCGGGCAGAAGCCATTTCGCACAAGGGCTTCGAAGGGGGGCGTGAGGCCTATGACAGCACGGTCAGCAACCTGATTGAAGCGTCCGGTGCCGATCTTGTGGTTCTGGCAGGTTACCTGCGCCTGGTCAGTGAAAGCTTCGTGACGCGCTGGGAAGGCCGGCTGATCAATATCCACCCGTCGCTTCTGCCAAGCTTCAAGGGCCTGCATGTTCATCAGGCTGCGCTTGATGCCGGGGTCAAATATTCCGGCTGCACGGTGCATTACGTCGTGCCAGAAGTCGATTCCGGCCCGATCATTGCGCAGGCCGTCGTGCCGGTCCTGCCCGGTGATGATGCCAGTGCGCTGGCGCAGCGTATCCTGAAACAGGAACATCGCATCTATCCGCAGGTGATCCGCTGGATCGCCGAAGGCCGGGTTTCGGTCGATGAAGCCGGGATCGTAACGGTCGCCGATGCGAATGCCCCCGATTTCGCGCGAATCAATCCGGTGCTTGAACCGAACTGACTGCGCCCGTGGCGGGCGATCCGCAAATGGTTTTAAGGGGTGAACGAAAGTTCACCCCTTTTTTCTGAAAACTGCCGTTCTCGCCATATTGCCTCCGCAATCTGTCGGCCAAATGCGTGACCGAAATGACATCCCCCTTCGCCAAGACGGATTTGATATGCGGATTGCCAGCCTTACCTCTTCGATTGCCGTTGTCCTGGCATTGCTTCCAAGTCCTGTTCCTGTGCTTGCGAACGAGGCCCCGCCCGCACCGAGAAACTGGCGCGAAACCAAATGCGCGATGTATCACGATATCCGCGCCGAAGTTCTGAAATCAATCCCGCGCGAAGCAATCGGCGATGCATTTGCCAAAGCCGAAGAAGACTATATCGCCGGGGGATGTCGCGGGCGTGCCTATGCCTGCCCGCGAACCGACACGCAGCTGGAATATGCCAACACCGTTTCACTGCGCATGATGAGCGGCGGTCTTTCGGGCACGTTCCTGCCCTATGGCTGCGAGGGCGGGACGGAAACAGCCCCCGAACAATAAGCCGATCATTCGCCAAATGAATGATATCGCCAGTTAATCTGCGTCTTGCGTCGCAACAACTTCACGTCTATACACTGGAGAAATTCTAAACGCAGGAGGCTAATTTGCAGGGTAAAGACTACGAACTGACCAAGACCCACGTCGACATCTATAACGGCTATACCGTTTTTATGAAGTGGGTCACTCTTTCTGTTGTCGCCATTTTGATCCTGATGGCCATCTTCCTGCTGTGATCGCCTGATCGCGGGATAAAAAATGCAAAGCTGCCGAAACCGGCAGCTTTTTTCTTGGCCAAAAACAAACGCATGGCGTTATTTTGGAAATATTTATTCATCCCTGAAATGTGTTACGATAATTGCGGCATCCCCGCTGCAAGGGGGCGCATACCTGTAACATGTCAGGGAGGAAACAATGCAAGGAAGCGACTACGACACCAATCTGGTTGAAGTCCACCAGCATGGCTGGGAAAACTGGACCAAATTCATGCTCTGGAGCGTCATTTCAATTGCCGTCCTGCTGTTATTGATGGCGGCATTCCTGCTTTGATCGGCTGTATATTTCGCGCATAAAAAAAACGCCCCGCACATGATGCGGGGCGCTTCTTATCCGGCGAACCGGAAACCGTATTTCGTATCGCTTAACCGACGATGTCGGAGCCTTAAGGCTTAGCCGACGATGTCGGTCTGGGCGAAGAAATAGGAAATTTCGATTGCAGCATTTTCAAGCGAGTCCGAACCGTGGACCGAGTTCGCTTCGATGGATTCTGCAAACTGTTTGCGAATGGTGCCTTCCTCGGCATTGGCCGGGTTGGTAGCGCCCATTACTTCGCGGTATTTGGCAACAGCGTTTTCGCCTTCCAGAGCCTGGACGACGACCGGGCCGGAAACCATGAAGTCCACGAGTTCACCAAAGAACGAACGTTCTTTGTGAACAGCGTAGAAGCCTTCAGCCTGTGCACGGGTCAGAGCGACACGCTTCTGCGCGACGATGCGAAGGCCTGCGTCTTCGATGACGGCATTGATTTTGCCAGTCAGGTTGCGGCGCGTTGCGTCCGGCTTGATGATCGAAAGAGTGCGTTCGATAGCCATTGGTTTCACCTAGCTACTTGTAAAAATTCGTTACCCCCAAGAAGGGACTGCGGAAGATAAAAAAGCCGACGACAAGGCTTCCTTATCATCCGCAGACCCTAAGGTTGGCGCTATATAAACGCCCTTGGATCGCAACGCAACACATAGTTCTGCCCGCGCAATTCAGACCTGCGCGCCTTGCATCGGCGGTTGAAAGCCTCAAAACCCGCCGGTTTCCCTTCAAAACTGCGATTTACTGGCATTTGCATATGCTGTCTTGGGGTTCTTTGCGTCCAGATGACAGTTTCAAGAATCCTTGCGTCGCAGCCCTCCCTGCCCTATTGAAAGCACAGATTTTCAAACGATTCCCGGATGCGGACCCGAAATGCTGCAAATTACCGATCTGACCTACCGCATTGGCGGCCGCATGATCCTTGATCATGTCACACTGACCGTCCCCGATGGCTATAAGCTGGGCCTGATCGGACGCAACGGGGCTGGCAAATCCACGCTGCTGAAACTGATTTCCGGCGAAATCGCATCGGATGGCGGCGATGTATCGCTGTCAAACCGCACCCGCATGGGTGTGGTATCGCAGGAAGCCCCGGCAGGGTCGCGATCCCTGCTTGATACGGTTCTGGATGCCGATACCGAACGTGCGGCCCTTCTGCATGAAGCCGAAAACGTCACCGATCCGAACCGGATCGCTGATATCTATACACGGCTTGCCGATATCGATGCCCACACCGCCGAGGCACGCGCGGCATCAATCCTTTCGGGGCTTGGCTTTGATGCCGAAGCCCAGCAACGCCCGTGCGATGATTTTTCCGGCGGCTGGCGCATGCGTGTGGCACTTGCGGCAACCCTGTTCCTGCAACCCGACCTGCTGCTGCTTGACGAACCGACCAACCACCTTGATCTTGAAGCCACCATCTGGCTTGAAAACTATCTGATCAACTATCCCGGCACGATCATCCTGATCAGTCACGACCGCGATCTTCTGAACAAGGCGGTCAAACATATTGCCCATCTGACCGATGGCAAGGTGACGATGTATGGCGGCAATTACGACAAATTTGCCAAGACCCGCCGCGAGCAGATGGAACTGGCGTCCAAGCATTACGAAAAACAGGTCGCCCAGCAAAAACACATCCAGTCCTTCATCGACCGCTTCCGCGCCAAGGCCAGCAAGGCCAAACAGGCGCAAAGCCGTATCAAGATGCTGGAAAAAATGGGTCCGGCGATTGCCGTTGTAGAAGACCGCAGCATTTCGTTCGACTTCCCAAGCCCCAAGGAATTGCCACCGCCTCTGATCAATATCCATAACGGAGATGTCGGCTATGAACCCGGCAAACCGGTCTTGCGCAATATCAGCCTGCGCATTGATATGGATGACCGCATCGCGCTTCTGGGCGCCAACGGTAACGGTAAATCGACACTGGCCAAGCTTCTGGCCAACCGGCTTGAACTGATGGCCGGGGAAAAGGTTGCGTCAGGCAAATTGCGCATCGGTTATTTTGCACAGCATCAGACCGACGAGCTTCGCGGTGATGAAACCCCGTATCAGCATATGGCTGCCCTGATGCCTGATGTGATCGAACACAAGGTCCGGGCCCAGCTTGGCCGCTTTGCGTTTGAAGGCCAGAAAGGCGACACCAAGGTCAAGGACCTTTCGGGTGGGGAAAAGGCGCGTCTGCTGTTTGCGCTCATGACGCTTGATGCCCCGCATATGCTGATCCTTGACGAACCGACCAACCATCTTGATATCGACAGCCGCGATGCGCTTAATCATGCGCTTAATGCCTATGAAGGTGCGGTAATCATCATCAGCCACGATCCCTATCTGATCGAAGCCTGTGCCGATCGCCTGATCCTGGTTGCCGATGGTGCGGTCACCGCCTTTGACGGCGACGTTGCCGAATATCGCCAGTATCTGCTGAACCGTGCGCGTGATGAACGCCGCGCGGACAAGGCAGAAGCCAACGAGAATGGCGAACCGGCACGACCAGAGGACAAAGGCAACCGAAAGGCGCTCCGCCAGCAGGCTGCCGAAAAGCGCAAGGCCGCCGCCCCCATCAAGCGCGAGATCGAAAATCTTGAAAAGCAGATGGAAAAGCTGACCGCACGCCGTGACAAAATCAAAGAAGAAATGGCAGATCCGGCGCTTTACGAGCCCGATAACGCGACCAAACTGACCACCTTGCAAAAAGACCTTGGCAAGATCGAAAACGAACTGGCCGAGATCGAAACCCGCTGGATGGAAAAGCAGGAAGAATACGAACAGAAGGTGGCGTAATCCGCCGCCTTCTGGCGTCTCCCCTGTTTTGACGTCAATCCCGCCCCGCTGCCATCAAGTCGCCGAATTCTCCCCGCAGCTTTTCCCAAGGGCAAAGCAAACAATGCGGGAGACGGACCATGGTTGAAATCATCTATGGGACCGACGGCGCAGATGTGCTTGTCGGAACGGAACAGGACGATCATATTTTTGGGCGCGCGGGCAGTGATTATATCCGCGGGCTTGGCGGCAATGACCGCTTCTATGAGATCGGACTGGGGAACGATACACTTGATGGCGGTGCCGATCATGATCATTTCCACGCAGGTATCGGTGACGACACGCTGCTTGGCGGTGCCGGCAATGACAAACTTGATGGCGGCCCGGGAGCCGATATCATCGATGGTGGTCCCGGCCGCGATGAAATTCAATTTTCCTATTCAAATGACTCGGCCAGGGAAGGTGTCATCGTCAATCTTGTCACCGGCATCGGTGTGGGCGGCGATGCGGATGGCGACCGCTATAGCAATATCGAGGACATCCGAAGCACCAGATATGACGACGTCCTAATCGGCAATGAAAAGGACAACACCTTTTTTCAGACCTACAACCGATATGGCGATGGCGATATCATGCGCGGAGGTGATGGCGATGATAAATTCCATGCTGCCGCCGACTCTTCTTTTTCCGATGATCAGAACAACTATTTCATCGGTGGCGAAGGCAGCGACACCATCAGCTATATTGCCGGTTGGGGCAATGATGCGCCTTATGGGGAATATGGCCCGCAGCCGGTGATCAACCTGGAAACCGGTTCAGGGCGCACCGGCGACCATTTCGTCAGTATCGAAAATGTAGATGGCAGCAATCAGGGCGATCTGATCATCGGTGACGACAATGATAACCGTCTGATCGGCAACAAGGGAACTGACACCATCTATGGCGGCGATGGTGACGATATTCTGGAAGGTGAAGAACTATACGGCGAAGCAGGGAACGACACACTTACCGGCGATGGATATAACGTCTCGCTCTATGGGGGTGATGGCCATGACACGCTTGATGCCGGCCCCAAAGCCCTTGAAGCCTTTTCCGACAACATCCTTTCGGGCGGCGGCGGTAATGACTGGCTTCAGGGAAATATCGGCGATGATACCTTTATCTTTGACGCCGAGGCCTCCAGCCGTGATCGTGTGGTTGATTTCGAAACCGGTGACGGTGGCGATACCCTGCTCCTCACCGCTGATCTTCAGGCCAGATCGGGCATTACCGATTTTGACAGCCTGCTGGATCACACCACCGAAACCGATGGTGGTGATCTTTACATCGATTTCAGCAACGGCGATCCATGGACCTTTGGCGTGATCGTCGAAGACATCACCGAGGATGACCTGACACCTGATAATGTCGAGTTTGGCTAAGCTGGCCCCATATGCCGATATGCCAAGGCCGCCCGATTATGACAGGGCGGCCTTTGTTCTGTTCAGGTTGCGGTGGGCTGATTGACCCTGGCCGAAAGGGCCGCGTGGCTTTCCACCCGTTCGGAATACCGATCAACAAGGTGATCGCGAATGTCGCGGGTTAACAGCGTGAACTTCACCAGTTCTTCCATCACATCGACAATCCGGTCGTAATAGGGAGACGGCTTCATGCGCCCCGCCTCATCAAACTCGTTCCATGCCTTGGCGACCGATGACTGATTGGGGATGGTCAATAACCGCATCCAGCGCCCCAGAATGCGCAACTGATTGACGGTGTTAAAGCTTTGGCTGCCGCCGCACACCTGCATCACCGCCAGTGTCTTGCCCTGTGTCGGGCGCACCGCACCAAGCGACAGCGGTATCCAGTCGATCTGGCTTTTCATAAGGCCAGTCATGGCCCCGTGCCGTTCGGGCGATGACCAGACCATCCCCTCGCACCAGCTGACCAAATCGCGAAGCTCTGTCACTTTCGGGTGATCGGTCCCGGCTTCGTCAACCAAGGGCAGGCCTGCGGGGTTGAATATCCGGACCTCTGCGCCAAACCGAGTCAAGATACGTGCGGCTTCCTCGGCGGCGAAACGCGAAAAGCTGCGTTCACGAAGCGAGCCATAAAGCACCAATATACGCGGTGCATGGGTGCTGTGTGCCGTGGGAAACAATGCCCCAGCCGTGATCGGTGCGAACTGCTCATCCTTGATATTGGGGGTATCAGCCAACGCGTTCCCCTTTCGCATTCAGGATCATCTCGCCATCTTCCTTGTAAAGCGGCCCGACCGGCAAGTGATCAAGCAGATCAAGTACCGTTTCGGACGGACGGCACAACCGAACCCCTTTTGGCGATGCAACAATCGGGCGGTTGACCAGAACCGGATGGGACAGCATCGCGTCGATCAGGGCATCGTCCGATACCGCATCATCAAGCAATCCCAATTCTGCCGCCGGTGATTTGCTGGTACGCAGTGCCGTGCGCGGTGTCAGGTCGGCGGCGGCAAAAAGTGCCAGAAGCTGTGGCCTGGTCCAGCCTTCCTTCAGATATTCGATCACCTGATAGGGATCGCCGGATTTCTCAATAACCTCCAGGACATTGCGCGATGTCCCGCAATCAGGATTGTGGTGGATAACGATCATGGCAAACCTCGTGAAAGCTTATTATGCGTCGGGGAAACGGGCACGTGTCCGGTTGGCAAAGGCCACCAGCGACAGCATCACCGGTACTTCGACCAGAACACCGACCACGGTTGCCAGTGCCGCCCCGGAATTCAGGCCAAACAGACTGATCGCCACCGCGACGGCCAGTTCAAAGAAGTTCGATGTCCCGATCATCGCGCAGGGTGCCGCCATCCGGTGCGGAATGCGCAGCAGGAAGGCCGCCCCATAAGCCAGCACGAAAATCCCGTAGCTTTGAATCAGGATCGGAACCGCAATCAGGACAATCACCAGCGGCTGTCGCAGGATCACATCGCCCTGAAGCCCGAACAGAATGGCGACCGTCGCAATCAGGCCAAGGATCGACCATGGTTTGACCCGGGCGGAAAATCTTTCGATCGCATCCTTTGATCCCAGAACCCGACGCGTCACCAACCCGGCCAGAAGAGGTAAAACCACATAAAGCACGGTTGCCAGAACCAGCGTTTCCCACGGTACGGCAATATCGGTCACGCCGAGCAACAATGCGACAATCGGCGCGAATGCCACGACCATGATCAGATCATTGACCGACACCTGTACCAGCGTGTAGGTCGCATCCCCCCGCGTCAGTTGCGACCAGACAAACACCATGGCTGTGCACGGTGCCGCCCCCAGAAGGATCAGACCGGCGATATATTGCGCGGCGTCAACTGGTGCGATCCAGGGGGCAAAAACATGTTCGAAAAACATCACCGCCAGAAACGCCATGGTGAACGGCTTGATCAGCCAGTTGACCACCAGCGTCACCAGAAGCCCCTTGGGCTGGCGGGCCACCCCGGCCACGGCGGCGAAATCAACCCCGACCATCATCGGATAGACCATCGCCCAGATCAGGACGGCGACCACCAGATTGATCGACGCCACCTCGCTTGCGGCAATCGCATCGACAAGCCCGGGCGCCACCACGCCGATCACAACCCCGCCAATCATGGCAAGCCCGACCCAAACGGTCAGAAACCGTTCAAACACACCAAGTTTTCCACTGTCGGCACCGCAATCGGCACCATTGTTTGCGTGATTATTCTCTGTCATCGGAATTCCCTGTGATCGTAGTGATCAGGCCGCTCATCGGCAGGTTTTGTTCAACATCGGCAGACAGATATCCTCCCGCCCGCCACAACAGTCTTCCATCAGGAACACCAGAAGATCACGCATCGTGCCGATCTCGGCAAAATAACGGATCGCACGCCCCTCGCGCACCGACCGGACCAATCCAGCGGACGACAGGATGTTCAGATTGTTCGAAAGCGTGTTGGCGCGAATATCAAGTGCCGCCGCAATATCCCCGGCAATCATGCCTTCCGGTTCCGCCTTGATCAGCAGCCGGAAAATATCAAGCCGGACATCATGCGCCAGCGCCGATAATGCATTTAAGGTATCTATCTTTTCCATAATTCATGAAATATCGAATTATAAAGACAGGTGCAATCAAAAATGCACCACTACCGATCTTATATCGCAACAAAAAGACCGCCCCGGTTGTCCACGACGGCCTTTTCTTCATATCCGTCCCAGACAGATCCGGCGGATCGGACGGTATTCATGCTTCTGCTTTCTGGCCCCGCTTACCCATCGATTTGCGCGTTCGTTTCTGCTGATACATGCTGTCATCAGCAAGCCCAAGCAGCGCCATAACCTCGGTCGTGTCGCCGGGGAAGACGGCAAAACCGATACTGGCCCTGACGCTGACGGTCACCGTATCGATATCCATATTGCGTTGAAGGGCGGCGGAGATTTTCTGGCTGATCCAGTCGACCTCATCCCTGCTTTTAAGGGCGTCGACAATCACGGCAAACTCGTCCCCGCCAAGTCTTGCGACCGTGTCGCCCTGACGGACCGTATTTTTGATCCGCTGCCCGACCTTGGTCAGGACCACATCGCCAACCTCGTGTCCATAGCGGTCATTGATCGGCTTGAACCCGTCAAGATCGATATAGAGCACGGCAATCATGTGGCCTTCGCTTTCGGCATGCCTGCAGGCAACATCAAGCCGATCTTCAAACAGCAACCGGTTGGGAAGCCCGGTCAGGGCATCGTGATTGGCCTGCCGCCAAAGTTCCTGCGCATTTTCCATATGGCGCGAAATATCAAACCCCGTCTCGACAAAGCTGACCGCCCCGCCATCGGCATGACCAATCGCACTGATGACCACATTGACATAAAAGAAATTGCCATCCTTGCGCCGGTTACGAACCTCCCCCTCCCAGGTGCCATTCGCACGTGCCGCCATCAGTATTTCGTCAAGCTCGGCAGCATTTTCACGTTCGGCGCGCAAGAAAGACAGGGACCGGCCGATGGCCTCGTTGGGCAGATAGCCGGTCATGGCGGTAAAGCCCGGATTGACCTTGGTGATCAAGCCTGTCTCGTCCGTGACGACAACGCTGTTCTTCGATGTTTTCAGAACCTCGGACGATAGGCGCGCATCAAAGCTGTCTGCCAGTTGCCGTTGGCGCGTCCATGCATAGGCCGCACTTCCAACCGCAATCAAAATCAGGAATGCTGCGGACACCGTGATCAACATCGAACGTTGCGGCCACAAAAGATCATCCAGCACGTTTGAAGAAATCCATGCCCCGACAAACAGATCAAGCCGACCTTCGCTGCTTTCACCATTGCCGAAAATCACCGAAAGCGACCGGCTGCTGTCGCGCATCAGAAACATGTCCGATACGCCAAGCTGACGCAGGGTGAAAAGCCCCCTGTCCGTCGAAAAACTTTCCAGTCCCAGCCGGATATTCTCCCACGCATCGCCAAACCGGTCGGCAAATGTCACGGGTTTTTCCGAAAGCAGCATCGACCAGTTTTCATCCTCGCGCCCGCCGCGGATCCAGTTGCCCGCCTGATCAAGCACAAACGCGTGTGATCCCGCAACCGCAAGCGGGGCCAGAACATCATCAAGCAAGGGGGCGGCACGCAGGTTCAGAACCACAACACCCTGCCGCTCCCCAAACCGGTCAAATACCGGTGCCGAAAGCCGGATTACCGGTTTGATCGGCTGTTCGATTTCGCCGTATTCCCGATTAAGATCGATGCCAGAGATATAAACCGTGCCGCGCGGCGCACGCGCAGCCTGCGCAAAATAAGGACGCTTCGCCTTGTTCTGGAGATCACGGCCCGGCACCTGATAAGGCACTCCACCACCGTAATTCACCCGAACGACCTCGTCGCCCGCCATATCCAGAAACCGGATCTGATCGTAAACAATCCGGCGTTGCGCAAACAGGACATATTCCTCGGCCAGCCGATCGGTTGACGATATCCCGGCAAACACCGCATCAAGGCTGGGGCTTTCCGACAGGATCAGAAGGTCAGAAACCACATTGCCGATCTTTTCCTGCAAAACCGATATCGACTTGTCGAGATTGTATTCCTGCTGCCCTGATATGACCTTAAGCCGCGTTGCGCTGCCATCCCATGCGACAAACGACACCAGCAGCACAAAAACCGCGCAAAGCGGTATGAAACAAACCAGAAACGATTTGATATGCCCCGATCGGATCATGCCTCTGAACTTCTCAACCTGTTTGTTCGTTTTATCTAAATGGGAACGGTCGCAAAAATTACACCGCCTACCCGTAAAAGTTCCACCCCCGATCCCTGAGGACAATACCCCGCCCCACCTGACAGACAAGTCGCAAACAGCCATATCGATTCTTCACCTTCCTGACATGAGCCTGTCAGGAACGCCCTGCTAGTTTAGCCCTGCCGATCAAATGGTTCGGCGGATAAATTACGAGCGCCCCATGACATATGCTGAAAATCTCTGGCTGTTCTTTGTTCTGCTGTCGGGCATCATCATTGTGCCCGGCATGGATATGTTTTTCGTTATTGCCAATTCCCTGACCGGCGGCAAACGTGCCGGGTTGTCGGCCACCGCCGGGATCATGCTGGGCGGGGTGTATCACACGCTGCTGGGTGCCATCGGCATCAGCGCGCTTCTCGCCATCGCGCCATGGCTTTTGAATGCCATGCTGTTTGCCGGGGCGGCCTATATGGTCTGGATCGGCATCACGCTGTTGCGCAGTGCCATCACGGTGGAACGCATCCGGGCGGCCAGAACCGCATCGCTTTGGGTCGCATTTCGCCAGGGCATGATCACCTGCATGCTCAATCCCAAGGCCTATCTGTTCATTTTCGCGGTCTATCCGCAATTCATCCGCCCGCATTACGGGCCACTATGGTCACAGGCGCTGGTCATGGGGATCATGACGGCCGCCGTACAGCTTGCGGTTTATGGCGCGCTGGCCCTTGCGGCCGGGACCAGCCGTAACCTGATTACCGGCAATCCGGTGGCAACGATTTTCATCGGGCGGACGGCTGGTTTGGTGCTTATCGGTGTTGCCCTTCTGACCGCGTGGCGGGGCATGGCGACAACCGGGATCAACTTTTGATTGACAGGGCGGTGTGGCCTGATCAATACTTAACCTCATGGTTAAGTATCAAGAAGCCGAACTGAACGACATTTTTGCCGCCCTTGCCGATCCAACCCGCCGTGCGCTTCTGGCGCGGCTGGAGACGGAAGAAAACCTGTCGGTCAGTGAACTGGCGCGACCGTTTCACGTTTCGCTGCCTGCGGTGATGAAACATCTGGATGTTCTGTCCGATGCCGGGCTGATTGCGCGGCAAAAGACCGGACGGACGGTCAATGTGCGCCTGAATGCCGAACCGATGGAGCACGCCATGGAATGGCTGGCCCGCTATCAGCGCTTCTGGTCGCACAAACTCGATCAGCTTGCCGCGTTCCTTGAACAAGAAGATGACGACGCCATCAAAACCGAAAAGAAGCAGGATAGGGAATGATGCCCGATACAACATCAGACAAGCCGAGCCTGATGATCCGGCGCCGGATTGCGGCCCCACCGTCAAAGGTTTACGCCGCATGGACCCAGCCCGAAAAACTCGCCAGATGGTGGGGACCGGAGGGTTGCGAGATGATTGATGCCAGCATCGACGTCCGGACCGGCGGCACCTTCCGCATCCGTTTCAAGGAACCGGGGCCCGATGGTGAAATCCACGATGTCAGCGGCACCTATGATGCAGTTGAAGCCGATGCAAAGCTGTCCTTTTCCTGGCAATGGATCACCATGCCCGAACGCAAATCGCATGTGACCCTGACCTTTATGGCCGAGGATCACGGGGCGGCGACCATATTAACCCTCCATCACACGCAGTTCTTTGACGAGGCTGCGCGTGATGGGCATCAGAAAGGCTGGAGCAGTACGCTTGACAAGCTTGAAGCCTATTGCACCTCGGCATGAGGTTGCCCCGATTTCAGTCTTGACCTCAACCATGGTCAAGATCCCAACATCACGCCGAAGAACAACCGCATAATAAATTCCGCGATGCCCCAATCCATTGCGGCCTGCGCCACCATAAGAAATACTGGAAACACAAGACATGAGCGCCCCGAATAGCCCCGTCGCGTCACCAACCGACGATACCGCCCAGACCGACAACAAGGCCACCCGCCGCGAATGGATCGGCCTTCTGGTGCTGACCCTGCCGTGCCTTCTGATCGCGATGGATATGACGGTTCTGCATCTTGCCGTACCGGCCCTGACCGCAAGCCTGAACCCGACAAGTGACCAGTTGCTTTGGATTGTCGATATCTATGGCTTCTTCATTGCCGGGTCGCTGATCACCATGGGCACCCTGGGTGACCGGATCGGTCGGCGTAAATTGCTGATGATCGGCGGTGGCTGCTTTGGTGCGGCCTCCGTACTTGCCGCCTTTTCCGATACGCCGGAAATGCTGATTTTCGCCCGGGGTGTGCTGGGCATTGCCGGGGCGACGCTGATGCCTTCGACCCTGTCGCTGATCCGGTCCATGTTCCACAATGACAAGGAACGGTCCTTTGCGATTGCCGCATGGATGACGACCTTCATGGTCGGCACCGCTGCCGGGCCGCTTCTGGGCGGACTTGTTCTCAGCTATTTCTGGTGGGGCGCTGTTTTCCTGCTCAATGTGCCGGTGATGGGGCTTTTGCTGATTGTCGCCCCGATCCTTCTGCCCGAACACAAGGCAGAAAGCTTTGGCCGGCTTGACCTGTTCAGTGCTGCCCTGTCGCTTGGCTCGGTTCTGGCGATCATTTACGGGGTCAAGGTCATTGCCGCCTATGGCTTTGGCAGTGATGCGCTTGCCGCCCTTGTCTTTGGCCTGCTTGGCGCATGGGTTTTCATCCGCCGTCAGCGCAAGCTTGCCGATCCATTGCTGGATCTTGATCTGCTCAAACAGAAAACCATCGCACTTCCCATCGTCATTCAGACCGCGGTGATCTTTGCCGGTATGGCTTATTTCCTGTTCCTGTCCCAGGCCCTGCAACTGGTCATCGGCCTTACGCCGATCCAAGCCGGGCTTTCGATGTTGCCCGCAACTGTCGCCGGTATTGTCGGCTCGATGGGGGCGCCGGTCCTTATGGGCCGGTTCAAACCGGGACAGGTGATGACCGGTGCCCTGATCCTGACCGCGGCTGGCTTTGGCATGCTGTCATGGCCGGGCAGCGTCGTCAGCCTTTATGTCCTTGTGGCTGGTGCGACGATCTTCTCGCTTGGCATTACGCCGGTTGCGATGATCTGTACGGATATGGTGGTGGCATCGGCCCCGTCTGATCGGGCCGGATCGGCAGCGGCGATGTCGGAAACAAGTGCGGAGCTTGGCGGTGCGCTTGGCATCGCCATTCTGGGCAGTGTCGGTACCGCGATCTATCGCGATGTCATGATCGAAGCCGTACCGACCTGGATCGGGAACGAGGCCGCAGACGCCATCCGCAGCACATTGGGCGGGGCGGTCAATGCATTGCACGATCTTCCTGCGACAATATCATCGGACATTTTGCCACTGGCGCGCGCGGCCTTTACGGACGGTTTGCAGGTTATTTCGATTATCTGCACAATTTTGATGGTTTTATCGGCGATTGGCACCCTGTTCGCGTTGCGCGATGCGCGTTGTGACACAAATAACGATGATGGGACCGATGGGGTAAATGGCGATACCCCTTACGACCCGGCCATCAAACAGGCAGCCTGCGCCACCGGAAATGTGGAGTAATCACAATGCGAAGTCCGGAACTCCCCCCAAGACTTGAAAGCAAGCGTTTCATCCTGCGCGATTTCACGCCCTCGGATCGGGCGGCGTTTGTCGCCTATCAGATGGATGAACGGTATCGCGCCCTTTACGGTACTGCTGATAACGACGGCACGCGCGCCAGCAGCAATGCGCTGTTTGACCGGTTCCTTGCATGGCAGGAAGAACAGCCGCGGCGCAATTTTCAGGTCGGGATTTTTGATAAATCGTCGGGCGATCTGCTTGGCTGTGTCGGCCTGCGTGGCAAGGACCTGCCGGTGGATAGCGCGATTTTCGGGATCGAGCTGTCGCCGAGCCATTGGGGGCGTTACCGCGCAGCCATCGAGGCCAGCACGATGATGATCGCCTTTGGTTTCCGCGAGCTTGATCTTGCGTCGATCATGGGCGTTACGGCCAGCGACAATAAACGCATTGCCCGTCTGGCTGACTGGTTCGGGGCCGAAGTCGTGGCAGAACGCCATGGGTCGGAAAATTCCCCCGAATGGACCACCGAATGCGGGACCGCAAAGGTCGACTGGTCCCTGAAACGTACGATTTGGGACCATGGCAGACCCGATGCATATCCCCGCACCGGTCATGACAGCTTTATCTATGCCAACTGCAATCACAAAACCGGTACTAACGCTGAGATGCAAAAACAGGCCTGCGAGGGAATGTAAGTCAGATCCGATCGGATGGACATATGGCCGGTAAAATGGCCTGCCCCAACTGATCGGTGCCTGATGCCTGCTTGAATTGCCCACCCATTTCCCGGACGACACGTATTTGCATTGCCTTTTGATCAGCGCGCCAACCGATCAACAAGGAGAATATGATGAAACGCCCCGAAATCGTCTCTCGCGCGGAATGGCTTGATGCCCGCAAGGCGCATCTTGCAAGGGAAAAGGAACATATGCGCGCCTATGACCGCCTGTGCGAGGAACGCCGTGCCCTGCCATGGGTGCGGGTGGACAAGGATTATGTCTTTGACACGCCGGACGGTGAAAAATCGCTGGCCGATCTGTTTGATGGCCGCAACCAGCTTATTGTCTATCACTTCATGTTTGGCCCCGGCTGGAAAGAGGGCTGTGTCGGTTGTTCATTCCTTGCCGATCACTTTGACGGTGCCAACCTCCATCTCAAACATCATGACGTGACACTCGCGGTCGTTTCGCGGGCCCCGCTTGCGGAATTTAAGGATTTCAAGAAACGGATGGGCTGGAACTTCTCCTGGTTTTCTTCGGCGGGATCGGATTTCAATTACGATTTCGATGCGTCGTTTCGCCCTGATGACGTCAAATCCGGCACCGCGACCTATAACTACGCGCCCTATACCGGCAATATGGAAGACCTTCACGGCGAAAGCGTCTTTGTCCGTGATCCCGACAGCGGCGAGATTTTCCACACCTATTCCAGTTACGCCCGCGCCGGTGATGCCCTGATCGGGGCGCACGCCTTCCTTGACATGACACCCTTTGGCCGTAACGAGGACGGAGTGATGGACTGGGTCAAGCTGCATGATCAGTACGAGGAATACCAACCCGTGCATTCCTGCTGTCACTGATCAGGCTGCTCTGACATTTGCCTTACGGGTATTGCCTCCCCCTTATCGGTGCTGGGGCAATACCCATTAATATCCCCCGCCCCCATCAAACGGGCGCAATCCCATACACTCCTGTAAAGACAAGACAATTCTCTTTTTCGCGCTATGATGGCGGAAATAATCGCGGATAAAAATCCGCCCCCGCACGAGCAATGCGAAAAAGAGGATTACATGGAGCTGTTTTTCACAGGTGTCTTCAGCCTGACCATATTGGTCGGCGCGATCATGGGCATCATCGCTTTTTTCCGGATACGCGGTTTCAAACAGAAACTGCAAATGCTGGAACAACAGATCGGGCTTTTGAAAGCCGGTCTGTCGGTGCCTCCGGCTCCTTCGGTCACACCTGCTGCGGCCCCACCGGATAAAACAGCAAAAGCCGACGCGGCTGATCCTGCTGATCAGGCAAAACCGGCCAAGACCGACACCTCCGCCCGCCCAGCAAAACCAGCAGCGGCCGCGCCAAGACCACAACGCACCGTGCCGCAAGCAGCCCCCAAACGCGCCATCGGCTTTGAAGAAAAGATCGGCACGCGCTGGGCGGTGTGGATCGGCGGCATCGCGCTGGTGTTTGGTGGCATTTTCCTTGTGCATTATTCCATCGAGGCCGGTTTGCTTAGCCCGTTGGTACGCATTCTGCTTGCGGCCCTGTTTGCCGCGGCCCTGTTTGGCACTGGCGAATATCTTCGCCGTCAGCCCGCCCTGCTTGCGGCCAAGACCGGCAACAATGCCGGTTATATTCCGGGCATTCTGACCCTTGCCGGGACGACCACCGCCTTTGCCACGGTTTTTTCCGCCCATATGCTTTATGGCATGGTCGGCCCGGCGATGGCCTTTGTCCTGATGGCGCTTGTGGCGCTGGGCACGCTGGCACTTTCGCTTTTGCAGGGGCCATTGGTGGCATCGACCGGGCTTCTGGCCAGTTACATCGTGCCGTTTATGGTGCAGTCGGGTGAACCCGCCCCCTGGGTTCTGGCCTTTTACGGTTTGATCATCACGGCAGGCAGCTATGGCATTGCGCGATTGCGTGGCTGGCACTGGTTTGCCATGACAACCGCGATTGCGGGTTTTGTCTGGGGCCATCTTCTAGCCTTTGCCGCCCCGGCCGATATGGGGGCGTCGCTTGCGGTTTATGATATTGCCATTCTGCTGGCCGCGATTGCGACCTATGCCATTGGCATTTACCCCCGCGATCCCGCCCGGATTCCCGAACACATCGACTGGAAATCGTCGCTTATGGTCGCCGGGAATGGCTGGCTTGTGATTTATCTGCTTCATCACAGCGGGTTTGATGCGACCGGCACCGCGACCCTGATGATCATGCTGGCCCTGCTGCTGGCGACGGCGGCCCTGTTCCCGGTTCTGGGGCCGGTTGCACTTGGTGCGCCAGTATTGGCACTGATTGGCTATCTGGGTTGGGATATCCGTCTTTCCATCGATCCGCTGCTGTATGATCAGCCAATCATCACCGATGCGATTGATAAATTTTCCGTCCTGCCCGATACGCAATCCTTCCTTCTGACCGGGCTTGGGCTTGGCCTGATTCTTGGTCTTGGTGGCTCTGCCGGGGCGGTATTTTCCACCGCCCGCCTGTTTATGGCGGTTGCCGGGGTGTCGGGCCCGATCGGGCTGTTCCTGATTGCGCTCTGGCGTAGTGATATTCTTGATGTCGATTTGTTCTTTGGCGGTTTTGCACTTGCGCTGGCGGCCGGGTTCCTTGGTGCCTTAAGCATCATCGACCGCAGAATGCCCGCCACCGCACATGGCCGGGACGGGGCGCTTGCCGCCTATACGGTGGGCACCATCGGCATGATTGCCACCGCGATGTTCATCCTGCTGGGGGATGGCTGGCTGCCGCTGGGGCTTGCCGCCCTTGCGGTTGCGACCGTTTGGGTTGGCGGGCGCTGGCCCCTGCCGGGGCTTGCCAAAACCGCGATTGGCATTGCCGGTCTGGTTCTTGTGACAATCTTCTGGCAGCCGACCATTGTTCCCGCTGATCAGCTTGGCACCACACCGGTTTTCAATGCATTGCTTTGGGGCTATGGCGGTCCGGCGCTGGCATTCTGGGCCTGTGTCTGGATGCTTCGCCAGTCCGGCGATGTGCGCCACCGTCTTGTTTTCGAAGGACTTGCAATTTTCACAAGCCTTGCGACCGGTGCGGTGATCCTGCATCACGCCACCAATCATGGCGTTTTCCATGCCATGCCCGATACCCTGATGGAATGGAGCCTTCAGTCCCTTCTGGCGCTTTCGGCGGCAATCGGTTTGCAGCGGCTTGACCGGTCGCTGGCAAGCCCGGTGATGTCCCGGTGCATTCTGGGGCTTGGTTTTGCCGGGTTCTTCATGCTCGGCATGCTGAACCTGCTGTTGCTCAACCCGTTGATGAGTGGCGAGTTTGTCGGCAATGGCCTGTTCTTTAACCTGCTGCTTTCGGCCTATCTGCTGCCCGCGATCCTGACCGGCCTTCTCGCGACCCGGCTTTCGGGGGGCAAACCGGAAAGCTATCGCCGGACGGCAGGGGTTCTATCGATCCTGCTGGCCTTTTGCTGGATCACCTTTGAAATCCGCCATTTCTTCCACGGCGGTTATATCGGCATGTATCAGCCGTGGACATCGCCGGAACTTTACAGCTATTCCGCGGCGTGGCTGGGCTTTGGGATTGCGCTTTTGGCCTATGGGTTGTGGCGTGGATCGCTGCATGTCCGCATGGCATCGGCGGCCTTTGTCTTTATGGCAGTTGCCAAGGCGTTCCTGTTTGATATGTCGGGCCTTGAAGGCATCTGGCGGGCGCTGTCCTTCATCGGGCTTGGCGTCGTTCTGATCTGTGTCGGGCTGTTCTATCAGCGCCTTTTGGCACGCCAAAACGGCCCCAGCCCCGAAAACGACCATGAGAACGGGGAAATCGCCGAAAATGCGCCGCCAGAACCACCAAAAGGAGATCAGGACTAAACCGGTTTTTATCAGAAACCGGGTGTCGTACACGATCAGCGATATGGTTAAACCGCGTTAAATCGTGCACATGCCTGCATATAACAAAAACGCCCGCGCTCTGATTCGAGCGCGGGCGCAATTTTTTCTGAATAATCGCAGGGATTATTCAGAAATTTTGAAAACCGGCAGGACCGAGCCTTCATATTTGGTTTCGATGAATTCGCGGATCGCATCATCGTGATAGGATTCAACCAGCGTTTTGACCCACGGCGCGTCTTTGTCCTGGGTGCGGGTGACGATCACGTTGGCATACGGGCTGTCATTGCCTTCAATCGCGATTGAATCCTTGATCGGGTTCAGACCGGCTTCGAGTGCGTAGTTGGTGTTGATCGCCGACGCATCCAGATCGGCAAGCGAACGCGGCAGCTGGGCCGCATCAAGTTCGACGAACTTGATGTTTTTCGGGTTTTCAATCACGTCAAGCGGGCTGACCGAAAGGCCGGCTGCCGGATCGACCTTGATCAGGCCTTCGGACTGCAGCACCAGAAGCGCACGACCGCCATTGGTCGGGTCGTTCGGAATGCCGACTTCGGCACCGTCTTTAAGCTCGCTCAGATCCTTGATCTTGTCGGAATAGATGCCCATCGGGGTCAGGATGTTATAGCCGACCACCGAAAGGTCATAACCGCGATCCTTGATCTGGTTATCAAGGTAAGGCTTGTGCTGGAAGCTGTTGGCCTGCAGGTCGCCATCATCAAGCGCCTGGTTCGGAATGACATAATCCGAGAAGCTGATGATTTCGATGTCAAGGCCCTTTTCGGCCGCGACCTTGACGACCTGTTCCATGACTTCTTCGTGCGCACCGGGGGTGACGCCGATCTTGATTTTCTCGTTCGCCAGCGCCTGACCGGTCAGGGCGGCGGCCAGAACGGCAGCAGCCGTCAGTTTAAGCAGAAACCGCATGGTAAAACTCCTTGTTTACTGTGGTGTTTTGCGGGAATTCAAAGAAGATGAAGAAACGAAAACAGTGATCAGATATTGCGTTTATCAGCCTTGCGCGCCAGCCAGTCGCCCAAGCTTTGCACCATCTGCACCACCACAATCAGGGTGATGACAACTGCCGCCATAACATCGGGGCGGAAACGCTGATAACCGTAACGAATGCCAAGATCGCCAAGCCCGCCAGCACCGACCGCGCCAACCATCGCCGAATACCCGATCAGGGTGACCGCAGTTAAGGTCAGGCCGTGAATGATGCCCGGCAATGCTTCGGGCAGCAGCACCTTGGTCACCACCTGAAACGGGCGTGCACCCATGGCCTGGGCCGCTTCGACAAGGCCGCCATCAACTTCGCGGATCGCGCCTTCGATGATGCGTGCGATGAACGGAATGGCCGCCACCGTGAGGGGCACAATCGCCGCTGCCGTACCGATGGAGGTTCCCGCCACCAGACGGGTGAACGGAATGATCGCCACGGCCAGAATGATGAAGGGCACGGACCGGGTCGCATTGACGATCGGACCGATGATTTTCTGGAACAGCGGGGCTTCGAACAGTTCGCCGCGCCCGGATGTCGCCAGGACCACCCCAATCGGCAAGCCGAATGTCGTGCCAAGCACAAGGGCAGAAATCACCATCGAAAAGGTTTCAAGCGTTGCCTGAAGCAGGATCGGTGCAAGTGTTGCAAACATGATTAAGCCTCCTGCCCGGTATTCGCGTTCGCAGCCGCATTCGGCCGCGCCGGGTAATCAAGGAATTCATCGGCCAGAAGCGATTGCGTCGTGGCGTGGGTCGGATTGGCGAAAATCGCGTCAACCTTGCCTTCCTCGACAATCACGCCGCCATCCATGACCGCCACCCGGTCACAAAGCTGTTTGACCACGGCCATTTCATGGGTGATCACCACCATGGTCAGGCCAAGGCGTTTGTTGATGTCACGCAGCAGGCTGAGAATCTGGCGGGTGGTTTCCGGATCAAGGGCGGATGTGACCTCGTCACACAGGACGACCTTGGGATTGCTTGAAAGCGCACGCGCAATGCCAACGCGCTGTTTCTGACCACCGGAAAGTTCGGCGGGATAACGGTCGCGCTTGTCTTCAAGACCGACCAGCGGCAGCAACGGATCAACCGCCGCGGCAATTTCCGCCTTGCTGGCGCCGGCAAGCTCAAGCGGCAGGGCGATATTGTCGTAAACCGTGCGCGATGACAGCAGATTGAAATGCTGGAACACCATGCCAAGCTGACGGCGAAACAGCGGCAGATCGCGTTTTACCAGTTGCGTGACATCGGTGCCATCAACGATGACACTGCCCGCTGTCGGGACTTCAAGCAGATTGATGCAGCGAATAAGCGTGGATTTCCCCGCACCGGACCGACCGATCACCCCCACGATTTCACCGGCCGCGATGTCAAGATCGATGCCGTGAAGCGCTTTATGCGCCGGGCTTCCGCGCCGTGCGGGGTAGGTCTTCTGGACGTTCGAGAGCCTGATCATGGATCCCAACCTTTTCCGAACATAAAAAAACCGCCGCGGCTATTCCCGAGGCGGTCGTACATGTCGGAGCGTGCACGCCCTCTCGCTTTAGCCGCATTTTTATCGCGCCCGCAAGCTGAGGAGCAAATCGGCGCGTTCGATAGAGACTGTATACCCAACCCTGCGCCATTCATCAATCCCCATCAACATGCAATTTACGCATGGCTTGCATGAGACGGGCATGATCAACACGAAATATTTGTATTAACACCCCATCACAAACCCCGCCTGTCGGCGTCATAGGACGTCTTCACCAAAGCGGGACCGGACAAATGGCCTATGCCGACAGGATCAGCGACCTTGCCCGAACACTGGCGCAATACCCGACCAGTGTGACCATCACCGGCAGCAAGATCGACATTCGCACCGCCAAGCAGCTTGAAAGCCTGAATGCGCAGATCAGCAACGATCAGAACCTTGCGCGTGATGGCGATGCCCTGATCGCAGCGGCCAGCGGCAAGGATGCCAAGGCATTGTCGCAACGCATTGCCGACGCCGCCCCGCAGGTCGGCAATCTTCTCGCGGCATTTGGCGCGCAGGATACCGAGCGGCTCAAGACGCTGAGCATCATGAGCAAACAGAAATTCGATGCGAGTGCCGCCAGCCGCCTTCAGGCCGAGAAACGCTTTGCCGATGAGGTTGCGAAACTGATGGCACAGGAAGCACAGGCGGTTGCGGCCCTGCCGACATCGCCCTGTGGCCCGAAACCGCAACCCACACCAACGCCGACACCATCGCCCGGCCCCAGCACCAGCCCATCACCGGTGCCGTCGCTTGATGATGTGATCGCGTCGCTGCCCGGTTATCTGCAGATCACCATCCCCGATGCGGTTAGCGGATATGACGCCGACAGCCTGGCGGTCGCGAGCAAGGCCGCAGGAGATGCCGCGATCAGGCTTGGCGTCAAAACGCCGGACGGGATTACCGATTACGCCACCGTGCAATTCACGGGAGGCCCGGATGTCACCAGTCAACCGTGGGCAAGTGCGATCCTGAAGGATACCGGACTTGGCACCATTGATGACCGGATTGCCATTCTGAACAACGCGCTTCAGGCGCGGCTTCTGATTGCCGATGCGATGAATGACAGCCCATCACCCGCCCCTACCAGCCGCTGAGGACGTCATGGCAAATTATACCGTCCAGTTCACCGCCCCTGCCGGAGTTTACCCGTTCAATACAGTGCACGTTTCGCTGACCTGCGATGCCCATCCGCAGCAGACACAGGATTTGGTTCTGATACCCAATGTCGCGGTTTCCCATGTCTTTGATATTGCGAGTGGCACTTGGCGGCTAAAGATCAGCGGAGCCGGGTTCGTCCCAGTGGATCAACAGAACATTGTTGTGAATGGCGATGCCACCAATGCCAAGAATCTCGATGTTATCTGGTATACGCTTCACACCGACCGCAATCGCGACGGCAATCTGGATGATGCCGGTCTTCTTAATCAGGTCACCCCACCTGCCATCACATATGGCGTGGCAGGCGTCGGCGCAATCATTCCGGTCAACTGTAATCGTGACGGTAACAATACCGCAGTCGGCTATGCCGATAATCAGGACCAGCGGGTAAACGGGAACAACGATCTTCTCACCGGTACCTCCCGTCTTGAAATCAGGCGAAATGCACTTGGCCCGAATGTCGGAGCACCGGCCGTTCCGGGCAGTTGGAACTTGCAGCTAAGCGTTATCGGAACCCTTGGCGAAAACCCGGCCCGGCAACATTTGCGGATATTCGACGGTATTCTGAATAACAGCACCGAAATCATCGGCCCTGAAACGACCGACATTACACCGATCACGACTGTCACTGTCGGTGCGACCAAACTCTTTGCACTTGAAGCTGTCCGGTTTGCAGGCAACGGATTTACTTCTGGTCAGATTCGCATTGCCATGCATGTGATCCAGGAAGAAGTCACGGGTGTTGGCAATCCGACCTATCTGTATGCTGACCGGGTTGTCGTCGCACGCTGGCTCGGCAATCACCATTTGCAAACAGTTGCCTGCATGTATGTCGCCAACGCAAACAATGCACAGTTTCGCATTGAACTTGGCGCTGAAGCCGGTGCAGACAATCCGGTTATCCCGGTTACGGTTGGGGCTCCCACCGCAGCAACCCGAACAGGTGTTCCCTATCTGAACGGCAATGTATGGGCAAACTATCTCGGGGTCACCGTTGCCGCCGGGGATGACCGCTGGATGCGCGATACTATTGTATCGGGTAACTGTTCATGGCCCGGCAACGGCACAGGTGTTGAAAACAAGGATGTTTTCATGAAGGCACACCGCTGGCGGCCCCTGCAAAACTGGGTTTATGAGACATTGCTAAGCGCAAATGTTGGCATTTCATATCCGGCCGCAGGAAGCGCAGATGCTATCACTTCGGCTAATTCCGGGGGAAATATTGCCGTGACCCCACCCGTTCAGAAAACGGCGAATGGCATAGTCACATCGTATCGATACGGTCGGATTTATTATGGCCATAACCGGTATCACAGGGTCGATGCCAGTAGCCGCGACTTTATGGCCGCCCAGAACATGCAAACACCGATCATTCTTGACACGGATTGGCTGCTGGTTGGTCATGTCGATGAAATGATGACCTTTGTGCCGGATAATAATCCGGCCAATGCCTTCAAAAAGTGGAAGCTTCTGGTGGCGAGCCCGGCGGAGGCATATCGCCTTATGACAGCCGCCCAGGCTGCACATGGCGCAGCAAATGTGCTCAATCGTGCGGCGTGGGACCCTGTCAACAATCGCTTTAATTATGCAAGCCAGCAAATCAACGGGACCAATGTTGGCGCAACCATCAACGCCTTTCTTGGCAACGGCCAGGCCCCCTTAACCAATCCGCGAGATCACAGCAATTACACATACAGGCAACTACGCAACTGGAATATCGGTGGCGTTGAAACAATCATCACCAGGAATGTTGCCGTCCTGAAAAATGCATTTGATCTGGCTGATACCGATATCATCAAGGTTCCGGTCATCTTCTTCCCGGAAGGCTTTAACCCCGGTAACTTCACCTTTGCAGACAAGGTTTCTGGTTGGACAATCGGGCGTGACAACGGCTTTAACGTCTATCCGGGCAAACAGGGCGGTTTTCAGTGCGGTGCCTTGACCGGTGACATGCCCAATATGTTTGTTGGTAATCACCGCCTGATGATCCCCAAGCCTTTCGGCCCGTGGATCGAGGACAATACAAACCCCCATCACGGATATGATCTTTTTGAACGTGATTTGACCCAGAAAATCGCTGCCATCGTCAATGGTCCCACCTGCCAATTCATTGATGACTGGAATGACTATCACGTTGAACTTGGTGAAATTCACTGCGGCACGAACGAATTGCGCACGCCTTATAACGGTCAGGCGGCGTTTGGCAATGCGCGCTATGCCAACTGGTGGACAGCGGTTGATGCGTGATATCGTGACATATGAAACGGGAGCTTTCCGATGACTGCACAAAGCGACTATCAACAGGCCCTGAAAGATATCGCGAACCTTGCAACACAGGAAGCAAAGCGCGTGACCGGCCGCCCGGCCCCACAGGCGATTGACCAGATTTTCCGGCAATATGGCGGCACCATCGCCGCCCCGATGATCGATGATCTTAAAGCAAGTTCGTGGAAAAAGTGGGAAAGCTGGCAGTTGGGCGGGGCGATTGCCTATCTGTCGAGTTACGGCACATCGGCCGCGGTTACGCCATTGCGCGATATCGAGCAGAACTATCCGGTGACCGATATTCAGATTCAGGCAAAGGCACTGGCCGACCTTTTGGCAACACTTGACGTTGCCGCGTCCGAGGCCAAGCAAATCCCGCAGGTGCAGGACGCAATCAAAAGCGGTGATGCCGATCAGATGGCGCGTGCAATGTTGTTGGGGCTGGCGCAAATCGATCCGGACTGGCCGGTGCGGGCATCTGAAATCCAGACAAAGCTGTTTGCCCTGTCGGCGGACAGTTTCCCGGCAATCAATGAAATGGCGGACGGTAGACTAAGCCAGAATGACGTCACCAAGGCGCTGGTGGAAATCCTGTTTGAGAATGTGACATCGGGGACGGGCACGCCGTAAGCATAGTAAAAGCCGATCAGCTTTCGGCCTTTTTTTCCCATGCCCCTTGGGGGGTCTGCTGCCAGTAAGACAGCTTGTGCCCGGCGTCTTTCCAGTCTTTCCAACGCGTGCGCGCCTCGGCCACCGCATCATGATCGCGGTCATCAAACAGCATGATGACGCGTTCATAATCTGCGATCTTTTCGCTAATCGCGCGGTCGGTCAGAAACAGAAACTGCGCCCCGTTGGGATTTTCATCATCGGATGTCAGCCATACCGGCTGCATTTCCGGATCACCATCGGATTTCGATCCATGGGGCATCCAGCTTGCGGCGTCATAGGTCCAAAGCAGGGTGTTGAGCGCCTCGATCCTTTCCTCGGTTCCGGTCATGACGACAGCACGTTTTTCCCGCTCCAATGTCTTGGACAGCAGGGTCGGCAATGCACGTTCCAGCGGGGACGCGGTCAGATGATAGAACCAGATGTCAGCCATGGTCGATTTCTATCGCGAACATGAAAACGGGGCAAGGTGATCGTCACCCTGCCCCGCAAGTTTGTGGTCAAACCGCCGTGAAATCAGGCTTCGTGATTGTCCGCAACAAAGCGATCAAGCAGACGTACACCATAGCCCGTGCCACCCTTTGGCGTGACTTCGCTATCCTTCGTCGCCCAGGCCATGGCGGCGATATCAAGATGCGCCCATGGGCGATCCTTGGTGATGAAGCGTTGCAGGAACTGGGCAGCCGTGATGGAACCGGCCGGACGACCGCCGACGTTTTTCATATCGGCAATGTCGGATTTAAGCTGGCTGTCATAGGCCTTCGACAGCGGCAGGCGCCAGACGGTTTCATTGACCGCAAGACCGGCATTGGTGATCTGGGCGGACAATTCATCATTGTTGGAAAACAGCCCGGCATTTTCATGGCCCAGCGCAATGATGATCGCGCCGGTAAGCGTCGCCAGATCGACGATCAGTTTCGGATCGTATTTTTCCTGCACATAGGTCAGGGCATCACACAGAACAAGGCGGCCTTCGGCGTCGGTATTGATGACTTCGATGGTCTGGCCCGACATGGAGGTCACAACATCGCCCGGACGCTGTGCGGTGCTTGACGGCATATTTTCAACAAGGCCGATGACGCCAATCACGTTGGCCTTGGCCTTGCGCCCGGCCAGGGCCTTCATCAGGCCGGAAACCACACCGGCCCCGCCCATATCGAATTTCATGTCTTCCATGCCAGCAGCCGGTTTGATCGAAATACCGCCGGTATCAAAGGTCACACCCTTGCCAACAAACGCGACCGGTGCGTCTTTTTTCTTGCCTCCGTTCCAGCGCATGACAACCATATAGGGCTTGTGCGCCGAACCTTGCGAGACGCCCAGAAGTGCGCCCATGCCAAGTTTTTTCATTTCCTTTTCGTCAAGCACGTCAATCTCGATACCGAGCTTTTCAAGCGCGCTGACTTCTTTCATGAAGCTTTCGGGATACAGCACATTGGCCGGTTCAGACACCAGATCGCGGGTGAAGAACACGCCTTCGACGACCTTTTTGGCACTGTCGAACTGTTTTTTGGCGTCCTTGTGATCGCGTGCGGCAATCGCGATGGATTTCAGGACCGGTTTATCTTCCTTGGTTTCGGTGGTGCGGTATTTATCGAAACGATAATCGCGCAGCATCGCACCGGTGGCGAAATCACAGGCCATGCCTTCCATGTCAAACAGGACGGTCACGTCCTTCTCGCCGGTCGAAAGGGCGCGCACGGTGACATTGCCGCCAAGTTTCTGGGCGGCGATCACGTCAAATTCGGCTTCCTTGCCAATCCCGAACACGATGATGCGCGAAAGATCGGTATTGGCCGGTGCCAGAAGCTGCAGGCTTTGCCCTGCTTTCCCCTTGAAGGTCGATCCCTTGATCGCCTTGGCAAGTGCGCCGCCGGTTGCTTCGTCCAGCGCCACGGCACTTGGCATCAGATCGCCGCCATCGGTGGCAAAGGCGATCACAGCGCCCGAGGTCGGGATGGCGAGATCGGAGAACGTGATCTTCATGAGAAAAAGGCTCCTGTCATGTTTCGGGCATATGTGGTGTCTGCACCGGCAATCCCGCCGATGATGCTTGAATGCTTTCCCTAATCTAGCGCGTTAAATGGCGAAGAAAAGGCTTATTGCTCAAAAACCTGCGGGATTTTACCGATGTGACAGGCCCATGACGACCACCCACGTGTTTCCACGGTGATTTTGGCCGATTGCTCAATGTCAAGGCAGGCGCACAATCGCGGCCTATGATGGAACTGTTCCAACTTAGTCCCCTGCTTGTTTGACGGTGCCATGATGAATGCGAAAACCACGCCGATCTCGATATCCGAACCCGCCCCCGCACCGCACCCATTCTGGAGTGGCGCGTTTCGTCCGATGTTTCTGTTTGCCGGGCTTATTGCGGTGGTGGCCGTGGTCTGGTGGGTGGCGGGGATGGCGCATGGCGTGCCGACGCCGTCGCTTGGCACACCGTCGCTTTGGCACGGGCATGAAATGATTTTCGGCTTTGGCGGGGCGGCGATTGGCGGGTTCCTGCTAACCGCGATTGCCAACTGGACGGGGCGGCCCGGCGTTGCGGGCGGATTGCTGATGGGGCTTGCCGCGTGCTGGCTCATCGCGCGGCTGACGGTTGGCTTTGGCGAGACATTGCCGCCCGCCTTGACCATTATCGGCGGGCTTGGTTATTTCATCGCCCTTATCGTGATTGCCGGGCGGGAGCTTGTGCTGGGGCGGAATTATCGCAACCTTAAAATCCTTGGCATTCTGGGGCTGATTACCGCCCTTGACGGGATGTTTATCGCAAGTGCGCTTGGCCTGATCGCGCTTGAGCCAATGGTGATCTACCAAAGTGCGATTTTGCTGATCGTGCTTCTGATTGCGCTGATTGGCGGGCGGATCATCCCGGCCTTTACACGCAACTGGCTGCAACGCGAACGCCCGGATGCCTCGATGCCGGTGATGTTTACGTGGTTTGATGGCGTATGTCTGGCGACCCTTGCCATCACCATCGTAATCGGAATGGTGGATACGGATGGCACCATCTTTGGCACGGCATTGCTGATCACGGCCGGGTTGCACGGGTTTCGCATGGCGCGCTGGCGCGGGCATCTGACGCTACGTGATCCGTTGGTCGCGATGTTGCATTTCGCCTATTTCTGGGTGCCTGCCGGATTGGCGGCGTTTGGCATCGCCCATATCTGGCCGGACGTGATTGCGGCGCGTGATGCCCTGCACGGGCTTACCGGCGGGGCGATGGCCTGCATGATCATCGCGATTGGCGGTCGGGCAGCCCTTGGCCATACCGGGCGGGAATTGCGCGCAAGCCCTGCCCTTAACGCCGCGTTCGGGCTTGTGTGGATTTCAACCGTGCTGCGGCTTTCGGTCGGGCAGTTCCCGGATGCTTACATCCCGGTTCTGGCGGCGGCGACTTTATGCTGGCTGGGCGGGTGGCTGGCATTTCTGATCGGTTATGCGCCGATATTGCTGGGACCAAGCCAGAAAAAGACACGCGGCATTCCGGTGAAGTGAACGGCGTCAACCAAAATCAAACAGCGACAGGGTCGGGTTGGATTTGATGTATTCGACCTGCCCCTTGTCCGCATCGCCGGTGCAGTGCCAGCCGTGGCTTTCGTAAAAGCCATGCGCGCGGATTTTGGGATCGGCATCGGTGGTCAGCGATATATCGTTGCAGCCTTGGGCAAACAGCCATTCCTCGGCCACACGCAAAAGGGCCCGGCCCACCCCGCGACCTTCGAAATCGGGATCAACGAACAGCGCCCATAATGTCGCCTCGCGCGGGATGGCGATGGCAAAGCCCGCCGCCGCGCCATCCAGATCGGCCACCCACATGCCATAGCCATCAGCTATCCATTTGCCAAAGGCGGCCCTGGTGATGCCGCGTTCGGCCAGTTGATCGACTGACAGGTGGTTTTCACGCACCCGGCTTCGGATGGAGAAAATGGCACTGACGTCAGAGGTGCTGGCTTTGCGGATTTTCATGGGGTGATTTTGGGTCCAAACGAAACTGGCGGCAATTTAGCCTGCTTTGCCCGAAATGGAAGCAAAAACGCCATCAGGATGGTGGTGCCGAACCCGCAGTTGGCGCGGCCAGACGCACCGGCTGGCGCTTTGGCCCCCAAGTGCCGGGGCATGGTTGGAACACACCTGCGCAATGGGTGCCGCAATGAGTGCAGGCCCCATGCGCATCAAGGTTCCAGTCCGATAACTGATACCAGTCACGCCCGATCAGGATGTGACCGCAGTTATGACAAAAGGTGCTTGATCCGGCCTTGTCATGGACATTGCCGACATAAGCATACCGAATGCCGTTTTTCATCGCGATCTCGCGCGCCCGGATCAGGGTCGCGGGCGGGGTGCGCGGATGATCCATCATTTTCCAGTCGGGATGAAAGGCGGTGAAATGCATCGGCACATCGGGGCCAAGATCACCCGCCACCCATGACGTCATTTCATCGAATTCCGCGTCGCTGTCATTCTCGCCCGGAATCACCAGACTGGTCAGCTCGAACCACACCCCGGTTTCATGTTTAAGGTATTTCAGGGTTTCCAGAACATCGGCCAGATGGGCGGAGCAAAGCTTGTGATAGAAATCCTCGGTAAAGCCCTTGAGGTCGACATTGGCCGCATCCATGTGGCGGAAAAATTCCTCGCGGGCTTTATCGCCAATATAACCCGCCGTGACGGCAACGGTGCGAATGCCCGCCTCCCGGCAGGCCTGCGCCACATCCACCGCATATTCCAGAAAAATCACCGGATCGTTATATGTAAAGGCGACTGCCGAACAGCCATATTCCTTGGCGGTTCTGGCGATCATTTCAGGCGTCGCAAGCGATCCCAGCCTGTCCATTTCACGCGCCTTGGAAATCTCGTAATTCTGACAGAACTTGCAGGTCAGATTGCAGCCCGCCGTACCAAAGGACAGGATCGGGGTGCCGGGCAGGAAATGGTTAAGCGGCTTTTTTTCGATCGGATCGATGCAAAAGCCCGATGACCGCCCCCATGTGGTCAAAACCACCTGATCGCCCTCGCGCGCCCGGACAAAGCACAGGCCCCGCTGCCCGTCCTTCAGCTTGCAAAAGCGCGGGCAGACATCACACTGGATACGACCATCCTCAAGATGATGCCAGTATCGGCCGAGAACACTATCGATTTGCGGGGTCGTGACATTCATGGCGTTTTGGACCCTGACGGGACTTCACGATTGTTAGCTTGTCCTTTTAATATGTAGTCCTGATCGCTATCTTTTTCAAAGGAAGCCCATCATTGGAAGCGTCATGACGATTATCCGTCCTCCTGCCATTGCCGGAACGTTTTATCCCGCCGCACCCGATATGTTGCGCAGCGAGATTGACGGGTTGATCCATGCGGCGGTCGAGAGCCAGACGGAGAATGATACGCCAATCCCCAAGGCGATTATTGTGCCCCATGCCGGGCTGATGTTTTCGGGCGCGATTGCCGGTTTGGGTTTTGCCACGATTCGGGCGTTAAAGGGCACGGTCAAACGGATCGTGATCATTGGTCCGGCGCATCGCATGGCATTTCAGGGGATTGCGATTGCCAAGGCGGACGGGTTTGCGACACCGCTTGGCGATGTGAGGTGCGATCTGGCCGGGTTGCAGGCCGCCCTTGCATGGCCGCAGGTACAGGTTCTGGACGAGGCGCACCGGCTGGAACACGGGCTTGAGATCGAATTGCCGTTTATCCAGCGATTGTTTGGAGAAGATGCCGATATCGGGATTGTGCCCCTGCTGGTCAGCCGGTGTGCTGCACGGCAGGTGCATGAGGTGATCGAGGCCCTGTGGGGCGGGCCGGAAACCCTGATCGTGATTTCATCGGACCTATCGCATTTTCATGATTACGATACCGCCAAACGCATCGACGACAATACGCGCGCAATGATCGAACGGTTTGACGCCGAAAGCATCACAAGCGGCGATGCGTGCGGCGCGTTGCCAGTTGCGGGCATGTTGATGTCGGCCCGCAAGCGCAGCATGCGGATCAGGACACTTGGCATGTGTAATTCCGGCGATATCACGGGTGATAAATCGCGCGTGGTCGGCTATGGCGCGTGGGCGGTTTATGCGGGAACGGAAAAGATGCGCAGTTCTGACAATGAGAACGGGTCTTTCGTCGGCGCGACCGATAGGCTTCTGGCCGATCATGGGGCGACGATGATCGACCTTGCACGGCAATCGATCTGGCACGGGATCACGCATGGCGGGCCGCTTCGCATTGATCCGGCATCGATTTCGCCCGAACTTCTGCAACCGGGTGCGTGCTTTGTGACATTAAAGAAATCCGGCCAGCTTCGCGGCTGTATCGGATCGGTGATGGCGCATCGCGATCTTGCGACGGATCTGTGCGAAAATGCCTTCAAGGCCGGGTTTGGCGACCCGCGTTTTCCGGCCCTTCGCCAAGATGAATTGAATGACGATCTGGAATTATCGATTTCGGTCCTCTCCCCGCCGCGTGATTTTCCATTTGAAAACGAGGCCGATCTGATCGCCAAACTGACACCCCATGAGGATGGCATCATCCTGTCGGATGGCAATCATCGTGGCTTGTTCCTGCCACAGGTCTGGGAACAGTTGCCCGATCCGGCGGATTTCGTGGCGCAGTTGAAACGCAAGGCCGGGCTTTCGACGGATCACTGGTCGGATCGCATGCGCGCCCAACGGTTTGTCACGCGCGGCATATCGGGCAAGGACATCGCGCCCAGGGATTTCTGGCAGCAATCGCCCCCGATGCCATGAGCATTGCCGGACCAGACAACATCAATGCCCGTGACGCCCGTTATCGTTATTTCATTGAAAGCGTGATCGCGTGGGAAGGGGTTTGGGGGTTTTATGATAAAGGCTGGCTGTTGTGCCCCGGCAATGATGGCACCCGATATTGCCCGTTTTTCGCAAGCCATGACCATGCGGATGCGTGGAACGAGATAGCGCAAACCGGCTATGTCCCGACCGCGATCACCCTAGTTGAACTGACCGAAAATCTGTTGCCCGATCTTGCCCGAAACAGGATCGAGCCCGGTATTTCACCGACAGGCGATGATGGCCCGATCCTGCCGGGACATTTGGCATTGCATGATGATTTGATGGCCACATTGAAACGCCATATTCAGGGCACATGAACAGACTGGACGTGATGGGCAAAATTCCCTATGCCCTTTGCACGCAAAAGATTAACCAGACGAGATTGCCATGACGATTGCCCTTCCGGCCGATGCCAGCGCCCTTGAAAACGGGTTGATTGAAATTGCGCGCCGCGCCGGTGCCGCCATGATGAAAATCTATGACACCGATTTCGAAGTCCGGTCCAAGGATGACGCATCCCCGGTGACCGAGGCCGACGACGCCGCCGAGGCCGTGATCCTGCCTGGTCTTCGCGCCCTGACCCCCGATGTCAAAATCGTGTCCGAGGAAAGTGCGGCCGCAGGTGACATTCCCGATGTCAACGGGGATACCGATTTCTTCTGGCTGGTGGATCCGCTGGACGGGACCAAGGAATTCATCAAACGCAACGGCGAGTTTACCGTCAATATCGCCCTGATTGCCAAGGGCACGCCGGTTCTGGGCGTGGTTTATGCCCCGGCAATTGAAAAGCTTTATTACGGCGGGCCGGATGGTGCCAAGCTGATTGAAGGCAATGGCGATGTTGATGACACAACCCGTGCCATCACCGTGCGCGACATGCCCGAAGACGGCGTTGTGGTTGTCGGGTCACGTTCGCATGGCGATCCCGACGCAATGAAGGCGTTTCTGGGTGATCTTGCGGTCAAGGAACTGCGCCCGGCGGGGAGCTCGCTTAAGCTCTGCCTTCTGGCCGAAGGGGTGGCCGACCTTTATCCGCGGCTTGGTCCGACCATGGAATGGGATATCGGGGCAGGTCATGCGGTTCTGGCGGCGGCGGGTGGCGTGGTCGAGAATATGGATGGCACCCGGTTTGCCTATGGCAAGGCCGATTTCCGTAATCCGTTCTTCATCGCACGCAGCCCAAGCGTACCGGTTCAGCACCAAGGTTAAGCTTCGTTACTTTCCGCATTGCAGGATCAAGGGACGATTTACGCATTCTGCAAGGCGTGATCGCATGATTGATCACGTCTGCTGATCACGCGTAAATCTTCGCAAAAGGAAAAAAGCACGCTATCTCAGTTCACTGGTTGAAATTCGATTCCGCGGCACAAACTGTATAACACCGAAAAATCGCTATACGTTTGAGTTGAGATATTCCCCCTTTGGGAGAGAACTTTGATGTTCCGGAATTCAATTTCGCGCCTGATCATTTCCTTGCAGAGCCTTTTGCTGATTGGCTTTGTCAGTGTTACCGGCGTTCTGGCATTTGTCAGCTGGCGTGCATCGGACAATGCATCGGAAATTCTAAATGCAACCCGCGCAGATCAGCTGCTGTTTTCCGCTGTCCTTGGCGTCAGGCAGCAGATTTCCAGCACCCAGACCGCGTTAGTGTCGCAAGACGACCCAACCGCGGCCTTTGCCGAGACACGCGCGATTGCCGACCAGAGTTTTGACACCGCCATGACGGCTCTTGAAGATGTCGAGGTCGACGGGGTTGATAAATATATTTCCGACCTTCAATCCGCGTGGGCAGAACAGAACCGCCTTGAAGAAAATATTGATGCACTGGCAAAGCGGCCCAAAGACCAGCGCAGCGTCCCCGAAGTCAAGGAATGGTCAGATTCAGTCCGCAACGTCGTTGACACCATTCTGGGTGTATCGCTTGCGGTTGGAAATGATGTTCGGCTGCTTGATCCGTTTGTCGGCGAAATGATCCAGGTTCGCCGGGCGGCATGGATGGTACGCGACAAGTTTGGCAGCCAATGTTCGCTTTTGCGTCCGAATGTCTCGAAAAACGAGCCGTTAAGCCCCGAATCCTTCGCACGTTGGAACCAGCTTAAGGGCGGTTATCAGCTTATGTGGGACGAGATTGATTCCGTCATGGCCCGCCCGGGCATTCCACAGCGTCTTTTAAATGAAGTAAAAGCAGCTGAAAGCGCGACGGCTTCAGCACAGACGCAGCTCGATGCCCTTTATACCGGTTTGAATGGTGGCACGGCACCAGCCATGCCGCCGACCGAATATACAGCCCTTTGCAATGGGCCGTTTGACCAGATTGTTGAAATCGGTCACACCGCCATGAAAGAGGCCGTGTTAAGTGCGGAAAGCAAAAAAGCATCGGCAAATATCGGGCTTGTGACCGTCAGCATCGGGCTTGTCATCGCCCTTGGGCTTTCGGCGATTGCGATTGCATCCGTGCTACGGCGTTTTTCAACCCCGATTGGCCATCTTATGGTCGATGTCGAACGCCTGTCACAGGCTGATTATAAAACCAAGGTCACGGAAACCGGCACCCCTGACGAGCTGGGTCGTCTGGCGGAGGCCCTTGAAGAGTTGCGCAAAAATGCGTTGCAGACCGAAGAACTGAGACAGGCACAGCAAAGAGCCCAGCAGGAGCAAATCGAGAAAGGCAAGAAACTGGCCGAGGCGGTCAGTGCATTCGAACAAGGATCAGCAAGGATCGTGCAGGCCGTTCGCCATGCATCGGGGGATATGCAGGGCAATGCTGAACAATTGTCCACCATTGCCGAAAACACCGATCAGCGCACACAGGTTGTTGCCAAGGCATCGGGCGAGGCATCGGGCAATGTGCAGACCGTTGCCGCCGCGTCCGAAGAACTGAGCGCCTCAATCATCGAAGTCAATCAGCAGATCAATGGATCATCACGCATGGCCAATGATGCAGTTGACGAAGTTGAACAAACCAATCAATCGTTCTCGGACCTTAAGGAAGCGGCCGAAAAGATTGGCGAGGTTGTCGAGCTTATTCAGAATATCGCATCGCAGACCAACCTTCTGGCGTTGAATGCGACGATTGAGGCGGCAAGAGCCGGCGACGCGGGCAAGGGTTTTGCCGTGGTCGCCAACGAGGTCAAAACCCTTGCCACCCAGACGCACAAGGCAACCGAGGAAATTTCGGGCCAGATTGGCGGCATGCAAACCGCCGTTGGGCTTTGCATTGAAGCGATTACCGGGATCGGCACCAAAATCCACACCATCAACGAGGCGATTTCGGCGATTGCCGCAGCCACCGAAGAACAATCTTCGGCAACGCAGGAAATTGCCCGAAATGTCCAGCATGCCGCGACCGGCACATCAGAGGTTTCAGATAACATTGCGTCTGTGACCGAGATGGCCCGCGATACACGGCAAATGTCCGCCGAAGTCCTGAAAGCATCGTCAGAGCTTTCAAGTCAGGCGGATGCCCTTGGACGGGAGGTTGAAGAATTCCTGTCCCGGGTCAGAGGCATCTAATTGATCCGATGCCTCCAAGCAACGTCAGATAGAAAAACCGGGCAGCGGCCTTATGCACGCTGCCCGATTTTTTGGTGACGAAAGCAGCTATGCTCCCTCGAAAATCATTTCGCGAACGCGGCATCAAAACGAATAGCAAAGCCCGATCAGTAGTTTGCCATTGATGCGCTGCAACGGGCATCAGCCGCTATTTCATAGCCTATATCAAAAGAGCTAAACACCGCAGTTTTATTGACTTTGAGCGTATTTTTTGCTATACAATCTTTATCGCCACACAACGTGTAGGTGACGTAAATAGCCGCCGGAATCACGGCGACGCGGTCCGGGTCACTGCTGCAGGGCGACCACCGGGCTAGAGCGTAAAATGGAGCCGCCATCAAGATGGCGGCTCTGCGCTGTTTGGGGTTAGGTTCCCGGTGCCGGTGTGGCCCGGCGCATCATCAAAAGCAGTACCGAAATCCCCGCCGAAAGCAAAACCAGAACCGGCAGGGCCCAGTTCCCGATCATCACCAGAAGCGACGTCCCCGCCGACGGGCCAACAATGGCCCCCAGCGTATAGCTTTGCGAGACGATCACCAGAACGCCGATCTGATATCCCTGCCCCCGGCCACTGGCCGCGATCAGGACGGCAGCGGTATAAAGCCCCGCCACCGCAATCCCCAATGCGAACTGAATGACAGCGGCAAAGATGCCATATCCGGCAAGCGCCATCGGCACCGCCCCCGCCAGAAGCAACCCGAAGCACAGCCATGCCAGTTTGATCGGGCCGCTTTTATCGGAAACATAGCCGACAAGCGGCTGGCAGATCGTACAGCCAAACACAAATATTGCCGCCATCCAGAGGCCGGCATCGGCAAGCCCGGTGTCGCGTTGCGATTGCAACGGCAGGACCGACAAAAAGCAGATTTCGACAAACCCTGCGACAAAGGCAATCAGCACCAGATCCCAATGATCGATCCAGCGCCGGAAAGCTGCCCCGGCCCCCTTTTGGGTCGATGCCATTTCAATGCGCGGCATGGCAAAGGCACAGAAAAGCGGAATGATGGCCGCCGCAAGGGCGATGCCCGACATGACGAATGCGTCATCCCCAAACCAGCCAATCAGGATCGGCCCCAGAACTATGCCAAGCCCCATCAGGGTTTCATGAAAACCAACCACCCGGCCAACTTTATGGCGCGGAGCCAGTTGCACGATCAAGCCGTCACACACCACCCACCGCAGGATCAGCCCCACCCCGGCAAACAGGGTTGCCGGCAGGACAAGGGCCGATTGCGGCGCAAACATCACCACGACAATCAGTATGAAGAATGACAGGCCGCTGATCAGAAGCGGGATGAAAGGATGGGTTTTGCGCAAAACCGCCGCCACAAAGAACCCGCCGATCAGATCGGCAATCCAGTAAAGCGACAGCATCATGCCGCCATGCCGTTCCCCCAGCCCGGCATTGGTCAGTGCCAGGGGTAAAAGCGTATCGATCACGCCGATCTGGATGATCTGCGAAACAAAGGACGCCAGATTAATCAGCGCCAGCGGTATGGCAATTTTCGGCGGAATGGATGGCATGTGCAAAGGCATAAAAGGCCCTCCTTGCGATGGATTACACCGTTTCGAGGACCTGTGCGGGTGTTTGCAGCAGGCCGGATATCAGGGATGCAGGCTTTGACACGCACCACGTGCGAACCCGGATCAATCATCGGGTTCTTCCTGCGACCGACACCCTAAACCGGGACGATCATTCGATCAATCCAAACAGCGATAAAGTCGGTTCCAGCTTGTCATTAAGCCCTATCGTCGCTAGGTATTTCACAAGGCTATATTTTTTATGGAATGCTTGATGTCCCCGGCTTTGACGATCCGCCCCTATTCCGAAGGTGCCCTGACACAGGCCGCGGCCAAGTTGCGCGCGGGCGAGCTTGTCGCGTTTCCGACCGAAACGGTTTACGGGCTGGGTGCGGATGCCACCAATGACGATGCGGTTGCGGGCATTTTTGCCGCCAAGCAACGGCCAAGCTTCAACCCGCTGATCAGCCATTTCCCTGATCGCGATGCCGCCGCCAGACATGCGATTTTTGATGCGCGTGCCGATAAACTTGCAGCGGCATTCTGGCCCGGTGCGCTGACGCTTGTTTTGCCCAAACGTGATGACAGCACGGTTTCGCACCTGACCACCGCCGGACTGCCAAGCATCGCGGTGCGTGTCCCCGCACATGACATGGCACGCGCATTATTACGTGCGGTCGGTCGACCGATTGCAGCACCTTCGGCCAACCGATCCGGGCGGATCAGCCCGACGACGGCGGCCCATGTGGCAGCATCCCTTGGCAATGCGATTGGCATGATCTTGGATGGCGGGCCGTGCGGGGTTGGCCTTGAAAGCACGGTGATTGATCTTACCACCGATCAGGTGGTGATGCTGCGCCCCGGCGGGATTACGCGTGATCAGGTGGCGCAAGTTCTGGGATGCGACGTCGTGATGGCCGAAACGGACGACAATGCGCCTAAAAGCCCCGGCATGCTGACCAGCCATTATGCACCCGGCCTTCCGGTGCGGCTGAATGCCGATGCGCCGGATCAGAAGAAATACGGCCATGAAATATTGCTGGCCTTTGGCGATTGCGTGACCAAGGGGTTTGACAAGGTCCTGTGGCTTTCGAAAACCGGTGATGACCGCGAAGCCGCCGCCAACCTGTTTGCCAAACTGCACGAAGCCGATCAGCCGCGCTTTGACGGGATCGCGATTGCGCCGATCCCCGATACCGGTCTTGGGCTTGCGATCAATGACCGGATGAAACGCGCCAGCGCGCCCCGCGCCCTTCATCCGACCCCGTAATTCTTCCAACGTCATCCGAGCGGAAAACAGCCCCATGCACATCCTGCCCGCCAGCGCGATCAAGGAACTTCAGGATGCCCTTGGCCCGAAAGGCTGGAGCATGGAGTCCGATATTCTGGCCACGCACAATGCCGAGGCCCGCGGCAAGTTTGCCGGTGATGCGGGCATGGTACTTTATCCGGCCAATACCGACGAAGTCGCCAAATGTGTCGCGATCTGTGCAACGCATGGCATTGCGATTGTGCCCCAGGGCGGCAATACCGGGCGATGCGGCGGCGCGGTTGCCAATGCGGCCGAGGTGATCCTGAACCTGAAGCGGATGAACCGGATCATCGAAATCGATGCCCGCGATTTCACTGCAACGGTCGAGGCCGGTGCGATCCTGCAAACCTTGCAGGATGCGGCAGGCGACCGTGACCTTCTTTTCCCCCTAAGCCTTGGGTCGGAGGGTTCCTGCCAGATTGGCGGCAATCTTGCGACCAATGCGGGCGGGCTGAACGTCATTCGTTATGGCAATGCGCGCGATCTGGTTCTGGGGCTTGAAGTCGTTCTGCCCGATGGCAGCGTGTGGAACGGCCTGTCGTCCCTGCGCAAGGACAATACCGGTTATGATCTGCGCGATCTGTTTGTCGGGTCCGAAGGCACCCTTGGCATTATCACCAAGGCAACGCTGAAACTGTTTCCCAAGCCGCGCCATGTCGCGACCGCGTGGGTGGCTGTCCCCAGCCCCGATGCCGCCCTTGATCTTCTGGCGCTTGCACGGCGTGAAAGCGGTGATGCGATTGCCGCGTTCGAGCTGTTGTGCGGCTTTGCCCATGATATGGCAGTCGCCCATTTGCCGGGGCTATCCGCCCCGCTTGCCGCCCCCTCGGACTGGTATGTGATGATCGAACTGACCTCGTCGCGGCCCAAGGATGACCTGAACGAGGTTCTAAGCGACCTTCTCGAAAGCGCCCTTGAGGCAGGCCTTGCCAGCGATGCGACATTGGCACAGTCCGAGGCCCAGCGCGCCAATCTTTGGGCGATCCGCGAAGGCATCCCCGAGGCACAGGGGTTTGAAGGCGGCAGCATCAAGCATGATGTTTCGGTTCCGGTTTCCAGGGTGCCGGAATTGCTGACACGCGGCATGGCCGCAGCCGGTGATTTCATTCCGGGCATTCGCCCCTGCCCGTTTGGCCATGTCGGCGATGGCAATATCCATTTCAACTTCACCCAGCCGGTCGAGATGGAAAAACAGGCGTTTCTCGATTGCTGGGAAACGTTAAACCGCCTGATCCATGACATTGTTGCCGATCTTGGCGGATCGATCAGTGCCGAACATGGCATTGGCAAGCTGAAGCTTGATGAACTGGCCCGCTATGCCAGCCCGGAAAAGATGAAATTATTGCGCGTGGTCAAGGATGCGATTGATCCAGATGGTATGCTCAACCCCGGCAAGATCGTGAAATAGCCCCAAAAGCCAGCGACCCCATCCCAAAAAGGTCCGCGATGTTTTCGATTGATACCTATGATCCGCTAAACGTTCCCAAGGCCGTCGGGGACGATATCTGGATCGTGGATGGCCCGGTGATCGGGTTTCAGTATCTCGGCATGAAACTGCCGTTTCCGACCCGGATGACGATCATCCGGCTGGCGTCAGGCAAGCTGTTTATCCATTCACCGATCCGTTTGACGGCGAGGCTCAAGGCCCGTGTTGATGCACTGGGCGAAGTTGCCTGCCTGATTGCACCCAACACCATTCATTATGCCGGAGTGCCGGAATGGCAGGCGGCCTATCCGGCAGCGCAAAGTTTCTGTGCGCCCGGTGTGATCAAACGCGCGAAATCGGTCGGCATGACGGTATCGTTTGATGCCGAACTTGCCGATACTGCCGAACCGGAATGGGCGGATGAAATCAAACAGGTGATGGTGCGCGGCGGTTATTTGTCCGAGGCGGTATTTTACCACCCGAAATCAAACACCCTGATCCTGACCGACCTGATCGAGAATTTCGAATCCCACAAGATCAAAAGCCCGATCTGGCGGTGGCTGGTCCGGATATTTGGCTCGATGGATCCGGATGGCTGCGCGCCGCGCGATATGCGCATGACCTTTGCCGGACACAGGGAAAGTCTTCGCAAGGCGGTAAATCAGATGATCGACTGGGCACCGGAACGGGTGATTATCGCGCATGGCCGCTGGTACGATCACAACGGCACCGCCGAGCTTAAACGCGCATTCCGCTGGGTCATGAAATAAGGGGCGCGCCGATCATGGCACGCCCCCTTTCTATCGTCAGATACGAAAGAAATTATTCTTTCGGGCCGGACCAGCTATTGAGCGCGTCAAGCTTGTCCTGACGGCGGGCTTCGGGGGATTTTTTCCAGTCATTGCCGAATGCCGCGGATTCCCATGACCCATAGGTCGGGTTCGGCAGCATGAACCAGCGTTCACCCCAATAGGTCGCGTATTTGTCCATGACTTCAAGGCGTTCGTCGATGGAGCCGTCAATATCGTCGGTGAAATCGCCGAAGTTATCGCCAAACATCATGATGACACGGAAATCAGCCGCAACGGCCGCACGGCGGGTGGCCTTGGCGGAACCCCATTCTTCCTTTTCACCGCGCACCATCACATGGTCCGCATCGGCGTAAGGGAAACCGTATTCCTGGAGGTTTTTGATGGTCGCGGCTTCTTCGGCAGCCTTGCGGTTGGTGACATAGAAGACTTCAACGCCCTTGTCAGCCGCGGCCTTGGTCAGTTCCAGCGCGCCCGGCGTCGGGGTTGAAATCGCATCTTCGACAAATGCCGCCCAGGTTTTGGAGCTGTAAGACGTATTGGCCGTCACAACCCATGACTGATAGGCCGAGTTATCGAGCACGGTTTCATCAACATCAAGGATGATCGCCGGCGGCTTGGCGGAATAATTGCCATCCTGTTCAAGGGCCGCGGTCCAGCCATGATCCCCAATCGCGGCATCGAGAAGACGCTGCGCACCGGCATAAACCGAAAGGGCGGTGGTTTTGTATTCGACCGAGGTCTGATACCAAAGCGACGCGTTCAGACCGTCATTCTGTGCCGGTTCCTGTGCCTGTGCGCCAAACGCGCCAAAGGCCGAACCCGCCAGAAGAACGGCAACGCCAAATGATTTCGTCGTCAATTTCATCTTTGTATTCTCCCTGTTTGGTTCCCGATCCGGCCTGCACACACCCGATACGCAAAATAGCGGGCTGACCAGCCGGACAGGATTGCAAGAGCATGCCACCGCACCGCACCAAAGAAAAAGCCTTTTTCTGCATCGGGGCGGAAAAAGGCTTTGAACGCGATTGGATAAAGGCGCCAATCCGGCGGCCCGCAGTCAGACAGTCGGGCGTTTTTCAAAAGTGGTGAACCCGTCTTCAAGCCCGGGTTCCTCATGCACGCGGGTGACATTGGCATGCGTCGGGCCGTCATGACAGGCGGCAATCATGGATTGCACCCCGGCCACCGGGCCACAAAACAGAGCTTCGACCGTGCCATCCACACGGTTGCGCACCCAGCCGGTCAGATCACGCTTGCGCGCTTCCTCGACCGTCCAGGCGCGATACCACACGCCCTGCACCCGGCCTTCAATCCGGGCATGAACGGAAATGTTTCCGGTGCCGGTTTGCGGGTCGGGTTCGGTGGTGGTCATGACAACATCCTTTGATGTGATGTTTACTTCGCGACTTTTATTTCGCGCCGGGGATATTGGCGTGCAGATGGGCGGTGTCCTGAAACTTCTGTTTCTGTTCGGCGCTTGCCGGAGCCTGATGATTGTCTTTCCATTCATCATAGGTCATGCCGTAAACGACTTCTCGCGCACCATCATAATCCATCGGAACGCTGCGTTCACGTGCCGCTGCCAGATACCATTTGGCAAGGCAGTTTCGGCAGAAACCCGCAAGGTTCATCAGATCGATATTCTGCACATCCTTGCGGTCCTGAAGATGCTGCACAAGCCCGCGAAAGGCTGCGGCTTCAAGTTCCAGCTTGGTCTGCGGATCAAGATTTGCCGCAGGGCCATTGGCAAGGGATGCTTCGGTCGACATTTCCGAACCGGCGCAATCAGACATTTTCCATACTCCCGACCGTGCCATAGGCAGGCAGGTCCTCTTCAAGTTTCTCGATGCTTTCGGGCACCTCGGCGATGCTTTCGACCGTGACGAAATGATCATTATCGATTTCCGTCTGATCGACCATTTCGTGGACCCATGTGATTTCATAGGGAATGTGGATCGCAGACCCGCCGCACGCAAGGACGGGCAGGATGTCGGACTTTAACGAGTTGCCGATCATCACCGCCTCGGATGGCTCCACACCATAGCGGCCAAAGATATTGCGATAGGTCAGCGGGTCCTTTTCCGACACGATCTCGACCCCGGCAAACAGGCTTTCGAGGCCGGAACGCTCGATTTTAAGCTGCTGGGCGATCAAATCGCCCTTGGTGATCAGGACAACCTTGCGATCCGGATGGGCGGCATAATGGCGCAAAACATCCTCGGCCCCTTCAATAAGGCGGGTCGGCGCGCGCAGCATCGATTTGCCGATTTCGGCCAGTTCATGAATTTCGGCCGCACTTATTTTCTTGTCGGAAAGTTCGATCGCGGTTTCGATCATCGACAGGGTAAAGCCCGTGATGCCGTATCCATAGATCGAAAGATTGGCCAGTTCCGCCTGATAGAGCCGATCATTCACCGTATCGGCATCGCCATAATGCGAAAGCATTTCGCGCAGGCGGATATGGGCGTCACGAAACAGCGGTTCGTTGTGCCACAGCGTATCGTCGCCATCAAAGGCAATCAGTTTATAGGTCATTCCAAGCCCTCGTTTCTTGTTATTGGATGGCCATGTCAAAGAATTGGGCCTCAATCCGCGACCATAGGTTAGCCGGAAATCGCCGTAAAGCCCCGTTTTCTGTATTTAATATGCGTTGCAACTGTTCGAAAGGGGTTGCAAACCCGTCCGATCGAACAGGTATGAAACAAAAAGCGCCGGGGGAATGTTCCCCCGACGCCGATCACGTTTCAGTCAATGCCCGATCAGATCACGACCCGGCCTAGGCTGCCTCGTCTTTTTCAAACTCGATGATGATCGCATCCACCGAAAGGTTCGCGCCCTGCTCGGCATGGATTTTTTTGACCACGCCTTTGCTTTCGGCCTTCAGCACGTTTTCCATTTTCATGGCCTCAAGGATGCAAAGTTCCTCGCCCGGCTGGACGGTCTGGCCCTCGGTGACCGATACCTTGACGAGCAGCCCCGGCATCGGGGACAGCAGGAAGTTTGACATGTCCGGCGGCGCCTTGAACGGCATCAGTTTTTGCAATTCTGCCACGCGGGGCAGCATCACCTTGAAGCTGCGCTGGATGCCGTTGGCCGACAGGCGATAGCCGACACCCTCGACATCGATCTGCACGCAGACCGGCGCACCGTCAATTTCGCCGACAAACAGCGCATCGCCGATTTTCCAGTCGGATGAAACGCCATAACTGCGATCCCCGATGGCAACGATATAGTCATTGTTAACACCGTCAATTTCGATATCGAACGCGGTGTGATCATCGCCCGATACCGCGACCCAGCTTTCGGCAACCTGCAACGGATGATCGCTGACCTGCCCGGTCACCCGCGCATTGCGTTCCGCCACCCGCTGATTGAGGTATCCGGCAACAACCACCAGCATCGCCGGATCATCGTTGGGCAGATCATCGGCAGAAAAGCCGTTGGGATATTCTTCGGCGATGAAATTGGTGGTGATATTGCCTGACCGGAACCGTTTATTGGCCATGACGGCGGCAACAAACGGGATATTGTGCGAAATACCGCGAATGTAATAGGCATCAAGGGCGGCCCGCATTTCCGCAATCGCATCATCACGGGTTTCGCCGTAAGTCACGAGCTTGGCGACCATCGGGTCGTAATACATCGAAATCTCGCCGCCTTCATAGACACCGGTATCGACACGCACCGATGCGCTTTCAGCCGGGGGCTGATACCGCACCAGACGCCCGGTAGAAGGCAGGAATTCACGGAACGGGTCTTCGGCGTAAATGCGGGTTTCCATCGCCCATCCGGTCAGCTTGACGTCATCCTGCGCGAGCGTCAGCTTTTCGTCATTGGCGATTTTGATCATCCATTCCACAAGATCCTCGCCGGTCACCAGCTCGGTCACCGGATGTTCGACCTGAAGACGGGTGTTCATTTCAAGGAAGTAGAAGTTCTTGTCCTTATCGACGATGAATTCCACCGTCCCGGCAGAGCAGTAATTCACCGCATGCGCCAGTGCCACGGCCTGTTCACCCATCGCCTTGCGGGTTTCAGGGTCGATAAAGGGTGACGGCGCTTCTTCGACGACTTTCTGATGACGGCGCTGAATCGAACATTCGCGTTCGCCAAGGTAAATGCCGTGACCATGTTTATCGCAAAGCACCTGAATTTCGATATGGCGCGGTTCTTCGACGAATTTTTCGATAAAGACGCGATCATCGCCAAACGAGCTTGCGGCTTCTGACGTGGCGCGTTCGAACCCTTCGCGGCATTCGGCATCGTTGCGCGCAATGCGCATGCCCTTGCCACCACCACCAGCCGACGCCTTCAACATCACCGGATAGCCGACATCATTAGCAATTTTGATCGCCTCGTCGGTGTCCTTGATCACGCCCATATAGCCCGGAACGGTGGAAACACCGGCATCAGAAGCGATTTTCTTGGACGTAATCTTATCACCCATCGCGGCAATCGCGCCGACCGGCGGGCCGATGAAGGCGATTTTGGCGGCATCAAGCGCCTTGGCGAATGCCTGATTTTCCGAAAGGAACCCATAGCCGGGATGGACGGCCTCGGCCCCGGTGGATTTGCAGGCATCGATGATTTTATCAATCACCAGATAGGACTGGTTGGATGGCGCCGGGCCGATATGCACGGCTTCGTCGGCCATCTGCACATGCAGGGCATTTTTATCGGCATCGGAATAAACCGCGACCGTGGCAATGCCCATTTTGCGGGCTGATTTGATCACGCGGCAGGCAATTTCACCGCGGTTGGCAATCAGGATTTTCTTGAACATATTGTTTGCTCCCAATTTGACGTCGCGGGTTAAAGCGGAATGTTGCCGTGCTTGCGGGCCGGGTTTTTGATGTCCTTGTTGCGCAGCATGCCAAGCGCCTTGCACACGCGGCGGCGCGTGCCATGCGGCATGATGACATCATCAATGAAGCCCTTGCGCCCCGCGACAAACGGGTTGGCAAATTTTTCGCGGTATTCTTCGGTGCGGGCCTCGATCTTGGCCGGGTCGTTCATATCGGCCCTGAAAATGATTTCCACCGCGCCCTTTGGCCCCATCACCGCGATTTCGGCGGTCGGCCAGGCATAGTTGACATCACCGCGCAGATGTTTGGACGCCATCACGTCGTACGCACCGCCATAAGCCTTGCGCGTAATCACGGTGACCTTTGGCACCGTCGCCTCGGCATAGGCATAAAGCAGTTTGGCACCGTGCTTGATGATGCCGCCATATTCCTGTGCGGTGCCCGGCATGAAGCCCGGCACATCGACAAAGGTGACAATCGGAATGTTATAGGCATCACAGAACCGTACAAACCGCGCGGCCTTTTTCGAGGATGCAATATCAAGGCAACCGGCCAGAACCATCGGCTGATTGGCAACGATACCAACCGTGCGGCCATCCATGCGCGCCATACCGATAATGATGTTTTTGGCATGATCGGGCTGAATTTCATAAAAGTCGCCTTCATCCACGACCTTTGTGATCAGTTCCTTCATGTCATAGGGCATGTTGGGATTTTCAGGGACCAGCGTATCAAGCGAGAAATCATCGCGCATGATCGGGTCTTCGCACAGACGTGCGGGCGGCTTTTCCTTATTGGATAGCGGCAGGAAATCCATGAAACGGCGGGTCTGCAATAGCAGATCAACATCGTTTTCAAACGCCAGATCGGCCACACCGGAAATGCTGGTATGGGTCATCGCCCCGCCAAGTTCCTCGTGGGTGACTTCCTCGTGCGTCACGGTCTTGACCACGTCCGGGCCGGTCACGAACATGTATGAACTGTCCTTGACCATGAAAATGAAGTCGGTCATGGCCGGGCTATAGACCGCCCCGCCCGCGCACGGCCCCATGATCAGGGAAATCTGCGGGATAACACCGGATGCCTCGACATTGCGCTGGAACACATCGGCATAACCGGCAAGGCTTTCGACACCTTCCTGAATACGCGCACCGCCGGAATCGTTAAGCCCGATCACCGGTGCGCCGACTTTCATCGCCTGATCCATGATCTTGCAGATCTTGCGTGCATGCGCCCCCGAAAGCGCACCACCGAACACGGTGAAATCCTGTGAAAAGACAAACACCAGACGGCCATTGATCGTGCCATGCCCGGTGACCACGCCATCGCCCGGAATGCGGTTTTCGGTCATACCGAAATCAACGCAATCATGTTCGACAAACATGTCCCATTCCTCGAACGAGCCTTCGTCAAGAAGCACATCAAGCCGTTCGCGCGCGGTCAGTTTGCCCTTGGCATGCTGATTGTCGATGCGGCGCTGGCCGCCGCCCATGGCCGCCTCTACGCGTTTGGCTTCGAGCTTGGCGATAATATCCTGCATATTGCGTGATCCTTATTTTGGGCCGCCCGGAATGCATTCATGACGATGGTCATGCCGGTGATGCAATCTGAATGATGAATTGAAATAGCATTATTCGGTACTGGAATGCCAATTATTTTTCACAGTCTGGTACAGGAACAAAATGGCCCGCAAAGGCCTGATTTCCCTAACGTCATTGCGATATGTGTGGGCGGGCTGGTCTAAAGTCTAGAAGCCGGTCGGGAAATTCCGGCATTTCGAACGGTGCGGGCACCAAACGGGTTCTGGCGCGTTAAGGCCTTATGATATCCACCAGAACGGTCCTTTCATGAATCTGTTTCGCATCCGCCCGCACGAGCCGAAATCCACCGGCGATGATCGCCCTGCGCAATCCTTATGGCGTTATATCTGGCTGATGAGCGGCCGGCACCAGATCGTTGTCTGCCTGATTGCCATATCGGTTGCCGTCCTTGGCATTGTGCCGCTGGAACTGCAACGCAGGCTTGTCGATGATGCGATCAGCAAACAGGACATGTCGCTTCTGACCGTGCTGGCGGTGATCTATCTGGCGGTGGTGCTGGTGCAGTCGGCAGCCAAATTCACGCTTCGGATTTACGAAGGCTGGCTCAGTGAAAGTGCGATCCGTCATAACCGCCGCCATCTCAGCCGCCTTTACGCCGAAGACCGCACCGGCAATGGCGAAGGCGAAAACGGTCGGGCGGTATCGATCATCGGATCGGAAATCGAAAAACTCGGCGGGTTTGTGGGCGATGGCCTTTCGCAGCCGGTCGTCAATGCCGGGATGCTGATTTTCGGGATCGGCTATATGGTCAGTGTCGAGCCGATCATTGGTCTGATCGGCATTCTTGCCCTGATCCCGCAAATCGCACTGGTGCCCGTCATTCAAAAACAGATCAACCGGCTGATTGAAAAGCGCGTGGAAAAAATGCGCGAAATCAGCGACGAGCTAAGCGAACTCCACCCCGGCGAAGATGACGATCACAAGGAACTTCTGGATCCGATCCATCGCGGCATCAGTTATCTTTATAACAACCGCATGTGGTTTTTCATCCTCAAGTTCGGGATGAAAACCCTGATCAATCTGCTGAATGCCCTTGCCCCGCTTTGCGTGCTGGTCGTCGGTGGTTATCTTGCGATCAAGGGCGAAACATCGGTCGGGATTATTGTCGCCTTCATTTCCGGCTTTGACCGGATGTCATCACCAATGCGCGAATTGCTGTCCTATTACCGGATGGCGGCACAGGCAGCCGTACAGCACAGAATGATCGCGAAATGGATGAATTGATCAGGGCAACGAATGTTTATCGCTGCCCGATCAGATCAAGATACCGCCCCGCGGCCAGCAGTTCGGCCCGATGACGTTCGCGGCGCGCGACGGCTTCGGCGTCGGCCCCCCAATGTTCGATGGAATAGTTTTCATCAAGCTGGGAAACTTCAAACGCCTGTTCGGCACTGATCCGGCGCCGCAGGGTTGCCAGACCGATGATGACCGATCCCGAAACCGTCGTCAGGGTGTGAAGGGCTGTCAGATGGTAATCATCAAGCGCCTCGACCTCGTCCTGTATGCGCAGAAGGGCCTCGTCTTCCTGCGTGATCGGCATGACGCCCTCGGTCACTTTCAGCGAAATACCCAGTTCATGATGCGCCCAGTCAATTAACGGCTGCCATGCTTCGGCCTGCTGGCGCACAAGATCATCGGGGAAAGATGCGCGATAGCATAACAGGTCAGACCGGCCAAACCCGGTCAGCTCCGCAATCACCGCAAACCGGTGCGGGCGCACCCGGTCAATCGCGGTCGCGGCCAGTTGCATGATCGGCATCGTGGTCGGCAGAACCTTTTCGCCCTGCGCATCCCATTCAGCCGCAATTTCATGCGCCAGCCGTTCGGCGGGCAATACGAATTCGGCCTTGGACGGCGATTTTACAGGCCTTCCGTCCAGATGAATACGCCAGCCCTGCGCATCTTCGTCGCGCACGGCTTCGGCTTTTTTATAAAAACGGTTGATCGATTTTGTAAGCATGATGGCGATATGCCCAAATCCGTTTCCATGTGCAAGCGATTTGATGGGACCGCCATCTTCAAAGGCGATTATCAATAATTACTGTATAATTTTTGGTCAATTTACCCCATTGACCATTTATTAAACAACCGTACTCTGCCCGTAACGGTCCCTTCATATCAGGAAAACCGAGAAAAAAGGGATTTGGCACAGGCATTGCTGTGCGATCAGGGGTATCATTCGGTCAATGGGTCGTCAAAAAGACCCGAAACAGGAGGCTTCATTAATGGTGAGACTTAAAGCGCGACTACTTGGCGCGACCGTCGGCATTGCCGTTGCACTTGGTGCGCAATCCGCCATGGCCCAGATGGCGATCAAATTCACACTCGACTGGAAATTCGAAGGCCCGGCAGCACCCTATGTGCTGGCAAAGAAAAAGGGCTATTTCGACGATGAAGGCCTTGATGTCACGATTGATTCCGGCAACGGCTCGGTTGGTTCGATCACACGCGTTGCCAGTGGCGCCTATGATGTCGGATTTGCCGATATCAACTCGATGCTGGAATTCAATGCATCGAACCCCGATCGCGCGATGAAGTCGATCTTCATGGTTTATGACCGCCCGCCCTTCTCGCTTTTCATGCTGAAAAAAAGCGGCATCACCAACCCAGAAGACCTGATTGGCAAAACGCTTGGCGCGCCGGTGTTCGATGCATCACGCAAGCTGTTCCCGGCCTTTGCACAGGCAACCGGGCTTAAGCTTGATGACGTCAAATGGGAAAGCATGGACCCGCCGCTGCGCGAACCGATGCTGGTGCGTGGTGACGTGGATGCGATCACGGGGCACTATTTCACGTCGATCCTGAACCTTCAGGCACAGGGCATTTCAAAGGATGACCTGACCGTTTTCAAATATTTCGATTACGGCATGGATTTCTATGGCAATGCGATGATCGCATCGGCCGACATGATGGAAAACCATCCGGAAGAACTGCGTGCGTTCCTGCGTGCGGTCGTCAAGGGATGGCGTGATGCGATTGCCAACCCCGAAGAAGCCATTGCAGCACTTAAGGAAACCGATCCGCTGATTGACCCGGCCCTTGAATTGCAGCGCCTTCAGATGACGATTGATGACAACGTCGTCACCGAAGTAACCCTTAAAGAAGGCATGGGCCAGATCAAGACTGATCGCATGAACAAGGCGATTGATCAGGTCAGCCTGGCATTTGGCATTGAAAACAAGCCGAGTGTTGCGGACATCTTCACCGACATTTTCATGCCCGGTGAAAAAGACCGGATGCTGAAATAACCGGCACTTCAGACCACGCAAACGGGGCCGGGCAAACCGGCCCCGATACATAATAAATCATCAGGATACGCAGGGGGATGACTGCCGTGTCGAAAAGCTTTGTCGAACTCGACAATGTCCGGCTTCGTTACAGCGAAGGTGACGATCTGGCATTGGAAACAACAAACATGAAGATCAACAAGGGCGAATTCATTGCCGTTGTCGGTCCTTCGGGATGTGGCAAGTCATCGCTGCTGAAACTGGTATCGGGATTGATGCCCCCCAGCGAAGGCACGGTTATCGTCGATAACAAGGAAGTTTCCGGGCCGCTCAAGATCGTCGGCATGGCATTCCAGAACCCGACCCTTCTGCCATGGCGCACGACCCTTGATAACGTCCTGCTGCCGATGGAAATCGTCAAACCGCATCGCAACCGCCTGCGCAAGCATCGGACCGAATATGAAGACCGCGCGCGAAAGCTTCTGGCCAGTGTCGGGCTTGCCGGGCACGAAGACAAATACCCGTGGGAATTGTCAGGCGGGATGCAGCAACGCGCATCGCTTTGCCGGTCGCTGATCCATGAACCCGATCTTCTGATGCTGGACGAGCCGTTCGGTGCCCTTGATGCCTTCACCCGCGAAGAGCTTTGGGACATCCTGCAAAATCTTTGGATGGTGCGGCCCTTTACAGTGATCCTGGTGACCCATGATCTGCGCGAAGCAGCCTATCTCGCCGATACGATTTATGTGATGTCCAAGCGCCCGGGTACGATTTTGGTCCAGCGTGAAAACACCCTACCCCGCCCGCGCGATCAGGAAACGACATTCACGCAGCCCTTCACCGATCTGGTCCACGAATTGCGCAGTCACATCCGTGACGTGCGCGCGGCATAAGGGAAGGTTGAAAGCATCATGGCCAAGAAAAAAGACCTCTCCAAAGCCACTCCCTGGATCAGTGCAATCGGGCTTTTCGTGATCTGGGAACTGATTGTCCGGATTTTCAATATTCCGGTCTATATCCTGCCGACACCGTCGGAAAGCATCATGGTCGGCTGGGATTTCCGCGGTGCGATCTGGATGCATGCGGTTCATACGCTTTATACGACCCTGGCGGGCTTTGCCATTGCGGTTGTGTTTGGCGTGGTTCTGGGCGCGCTTGTCGGGTCCAGCAAGGCGGTTTATGACGCGGCCAACCCGCTTCTGGTCGGGTTCAATTCGGTGCCAAAGGTGGCACTGGTCCCGGTTCTTGTCATGTGGTTTGGCATCGGTACGGTGCCCGCGATCATCACCGCATTCCTGATTTCGTTCTTCCCGATTGTGGTCAATGTGGCGACGGGACTGGCAACGCTTGAACCCGAATTGCGCGATGTGTTGCGATCCCTTGGCGCGACCCGGCGCGATATTCTGGTCAAGGTCGGCTTCCCTCGCGCCATGCCCTATTTCTTTGCATCGCTCAAGGTTGCGATCACGCTGGCCTTTGTCGGTTCGGTGATTTCCGAAACCGTCGCATCAAACCTTGGTGTTGGCTATCTGATGTTGTCGGCATCATCGAAATTCAACATGCCGCTGGTGTTTGCCGGGTTGCTGGTGATCGCGGTGATGGGGATTGCGATGTACGAGCTGTTTAACATCATCGAACGCCGGTCCACCAAATGGGCCAATCGCGGAAATCCGACCAATTAAGAGCTTCGTCGCACCGCTTGGGCACACAAAAGGCCGGGAAAACCCCGGCCTTTTGATGTTCTGGCGATTGCGATAAAGCCTTAGGACAGATGGGCGTCAAAGAAACCCATCGTGCGTTCCCACGCCAGTTTGGCATCCTCGGCGTCATAACGGCCACCGGTCGGATTGGCAAAGGCGTGGTCGGCCTCGTACCAGAAAATCTGGTAATCGGTTTTCCCGGCTTCCTTGAGGGATTCCTCGAACCCGTTGACCATCGATTTGTTGATGCTTTTATCAAGGGTGCCGAAATGCCCCATCAGCGGCGCGTTCAGGGTTGAAACCTGCTCGGCGGTCTTTTTGACATTGCCGTAATAGACAACAACCGCATCGACATCGGCGGCAAGCGCGGTATTGAGCGACCAGCCACCACCAAAGCACCAGCCAACCGTTCCCACCTTGCCGGTTGAATCCTTGTGATTTTTAAGGAATTTGACGGCTTCCTGCAATTTTTCGGTGGCAATCGCCGGATTGACCCCCGACATCAGCGCCTTTGCGCCGTCGGCCGTGGTTGCGGGTGGCTTGCCATACAGATCAACCGCAAGCGCGATATAACCCTGCTTGGCATATTCTGCCGCAACCGCGCGGATCTGATCATTAAGGCCCCACCATTCATGGATCAGAATGACGGTCGGGGCCGGAAGGGTTGCCGGCATGGCGATTTCGGCGGTCATTTTTTCCCCGCCCGGCGTAGTGATGGTCACGGGGGACAATGTCGATCCGGCGGCATGGGCCAAAATCGGATCGGCCAGAATAACCGCAAGCGGCAAGGCAACCGCGCCTTTAAGGAACAGACGACGATCTTCATCCGTGGCCTTCGGCGGCGGGCCGAGATGGTCGTTTACGCCACATCCGTCAAGCGTGCACATATTCAAGCCTCCTCTGTCTTGTTACGATCAGGCGTTTTATCAGGTTGCATTTGGCATGATGCTCTTCGCGTCTTCATTTCGCAAGAAGCGAAGAATTTGCAAATCACACTCGCGTCATAAATCCCTGTCACCCCAAAGAGTACGCACTCAAACCCGTTACAGATCAACCCTTTGTACCGGCATCCTGGCAATTGTCATGCAAATGTCCCCTTGCCCTGTCTGCTGTTGCCTGCTTTAACAGCCAAACGTCGATCCTGTTCCCAATCATCCGAGGAAATCATGCGTACTATCGAAACGGTTCTTTTTGATCTGGGCGGCGTTCTGGTCGATTGGGACCCACGGCATCTGTATCGCAAGATTTTCACCGACCCGGCCGAAATGGAACGTTTCCTGACCGAAATCTGTCATCCGCACTGGAATTTCCTGCATGACAAGGGTGCGCTTCGCTTTGCCAAATCGATCCCCGATCTTCAGCATCGCTATCCGGAATATAGCGACCAGATCGCGGCATGGATGGACCGCTGGCCGGAAATGATGAAGGGGTCGATTGACCGCACCGTTCATATCCTTGAAGAACTGAAATCACGCGGCAATGTACGTTTGTTTGCGCTGACCAACTGGTCGGCGGATACATGGCCGCACGCGATTGAACGGTTCGGTTTCCTGAGCCATTTCGAAGGCATTCTGGTATCGGGTCAGGAAAAACTGGCCAAGCCCGATCCACAGATTTTCGATCTGACGGCCGCACGCTTCAAACTTGATCCGCGCCAGACCCTGTTTATCGATGACAGTGAAAAGAACATTCAGCAGGCGCGCGAAATGGGCTTTGCCACCCACTGGTTCCGCGATCCGATCCGCCTGCGCCGTGACCTGATGGAATATGGCCTGCTTTAAAAGCAGTCAGTGGCGCTTGGCCGTCAGGTAATTGGCAAAGCACTGTTCGAAAACATATTTCCAGCCGCTTTCATAGCCGTCGCGGACCATCGGGGCGATTTCGCCCAGATTTTTCCAGTCCCAATGCTTGAGCCGGATCACACAGCGGCCAAAGGCATTCTGTTCGAACGTGACGCTGATGCGGGTATAGGCCCCCTCTTCCCAGCCGGGATGCCAGGTAAAGGCAATATGCTCGCCCGCCTGCCAGATATCGACAGTGCCCCAGACCACCGGATCGCGGCCCTTGGCATGTTCGACAATCTTGCCACCAAGGCCCGGATTGATTTCGACCAATTTGCAGTTTTCACGCGCTAGCGAATGGCTGTCGGTCGGCCACCAATTGCCAAAGCCATTGGTGAATGCCTCGAACGCGTATTCCGGTTCGACCGGAACGGTGATTTCCACCCGGATCGGTTTCAGATCGTCATCTTTGTGATCGGCTTCAGGCAGCATCGCGGCCAGTTCCCCACATGGTTTCCAGCAATCCGGGCAGCTGATCGAAATGATCAATCACGGCATGCGCCCCGGCATTGTTCAGCGTTTCAATATCGTGATACCCCCAACTGACACCAATCGACAGCATCCCCGCCGCCCGGCCCATTTCGATATCATAGGCGGTATCGCCAATGATCACCGCGTTGGGTGCATCCACGCCGGTTTCATCCATGGCGGCGTGCAACATCGACGGATGGGGTTTCGACGGATGATTGTCGCATGTCTGAAGGGTAACGAACCGGCCTTCAAGTGCGTTGCGCGCCAGCACGGCATCAAGCCCGCGACGCGCCTTGCCCGTCGCAACGCCCAAAAGCCAGTTGCGTGTGTCAAGTTCGGCCAGCATTTCGCGCACACCGGGGAAAAGCGGCTCGTAAAAATCCGGGGTCTGGCGCAATTCAAAGAATGCCGCCTTATAGGCCGCGGTGACACCTTCAATAATTGCGTCATCGATCATGCCCGGTGCTGCAAGCTTGCGGATCGCTTCAGGCAGGCTCAGACCGATGATGGTACGTGTCTTTTCAAGGCCGGGGCAATCAAGGTCATGTGCGGCAAAGGCATGATCCATGCAATGCGCAATCGCGTGCTGGCTATCAACCAGCGTACCGTCACAATCAAATACCACAAGCCTGAGCGGATCGTTCGCCATCAAAAGTCATCCAGTTCTGTTCATATCGCGGCGGAGATTATTCCAAAGTCCGCCAAAGATCGAGTCTCTAGCCCATGCAAAGTCGACGCATTTTTTGCTCTGCGGCAAGCAATGGAAACCAATGGTAAATTTCAACACACTTTCGAACACCCCAAGGTAGGATTAGGATGCTTCTGTTAGCACGCAAACTGCGGAGGCTGAACATGCTCACACTTCGGGACTGCATCGATTTCAGCGATCTGAGCGAGGAGGAAATCCTCGCGATTGCCGAGTGTGAACACATCCCCCTTCTGACCGCCCTTGAGGAAGGCGAAAGCATGGTGCACACCCCACGGGGGCGCAAACGGATTGCTATTATGATCAAAAGCCAGGCGGAAATGTGCGAACGTACGGGAAATACGGTCCATGCCCAACATCTGCGCCGGGTTCATGATGCGTTTATCAACCGTTTCGGCAAAGTGGTGACGCGCCCTTAAACGCAACAAACGATTGTCATCAACCGTTGACAGGGACGAAAAAGCCGACGCACTGCGTCGGCTTTTCGCGTTTCGGAGGCTGCGCCTACCCGTTATCTTTTCCGCAACCGGGATGGCTTTGCCTTGGGCTTCGGTTTGATTTCCTTTTCCCGGTGGATTTCCGGGGTCAGGAATTTGGTCGGCGTTTTCGGATCGAAATTAAGCGCTTTGATGGTTGCGCTGAAATGTTCGGGCACCGGGGCCTCGATCACGACACGATGACCAGTCACCGGATGGGGAAAATCAATCGCACGCGCATGCAGATGCATCTGGTTTGACAGACCATCAAGAAACGCTTTGGCCCCGCCATATTTACCATCGCCAAGGATCGGGCATTCCATCGCCTGACAATGTGCGCGCAGTTGGTGGGTACGACCGGTTAGCGGCGACAGGGCAAGCCACGCCGCACGACGTCCGGCACGGGCCAACTGACGATAGATCGTCTGGGCCGATTTGCCCTCTTTTTCGTCGATCACCATCTTTTCACCGCCCTTGCCGCCATGTTTGGCAAGCGGCGCATCAATCAGGCCTTCGCGTTCATCCGGGGCACCGGTAACAATCGCCCAATAAAGTTTGCGCGTGGTTTTATCCTTGAACGCCTTGGTCAGGGCATTGGCCGCCGATGCCGAACGTGCCAGCAACAGAACACCACTGGTGTCCTTATCAAGACGGTGCACCAGTTTGGGGCGTTCCTTGCTATCAAGTTTCAGCGCATCAAGCATGCCATCAACATGCAGGTCAGTATTGGTCCCGCCCTGCACGGCAAGTCCCGCTGGCTTGTTGATCGCCAGAACCACCTCGTCATAGAAAATGACGGAATCGCGCAGCGCCTGAAGTTCTTCCTCGGTCGCATCGGACTTGGTCGGGCCGGACTTCACATGCTGGGCCGCATTGGCCGCATCGTAATTGCCCTCCGCCCATGGCCCCATCCCGCCGCCAGACATGACCGGCGCGGGCGGCACACGGACTTCCTGACCGGGCTCAAGGCGCTGACCGGCCTTGGCACGTTTGCCATCCACACGGATCTGACCACCCCGCAGGAACTTCTGAACCTGCCCAAAGGTAAATTCCGGGCAGTTCCGTTTGAACCAGCGATCCAGCCGCATTTCGGCTTCGTCATTCTTAACCTTGCGCAGAGTGACGCCACTCATTGCAGAACTCCCCTTACCAGCGCGATTGCGCCAAACAATGCTGCGATGCCAACGCAGACCGAAACCGCGACATAAAGGCCCGAAAGGCCGATATTACCGCGTTCATATAAGGTCGCGACATCAAGCGAAAAAGTAGAAAACGTTGTAAACGCCCCCAAAAAGCCCGTCACAAGGAAGGCCCGCATTTCAGGACTAAGCGACAGTTTAAGCGCCGAAAGTTCGATCAAAAGTCCCATGACAAAAGACCCGACGATATTGACCGTCAACGTCCCCCAGGGAAATCCATGACCCAGTGTTGCCCCCATCAGGGCCGAAACACCATATCGGGCAACCGCCCCGATAGCCCCGCCCAATGCGATGGATGCGATAAACAACGGTGAAAATTGCATGGCGCGGAACCTAGTCTTTCAGTTCTGAAAAGTCACGTGTGAAAACATCATGGGCGGGTCGCATGTGATAACCAGCTGATTTCGAGATATCACAAGTTGCCTTCTTGCCTGAAAACCTATTTCTCTTTTATTAGTCCTATCTACTTAAGATTGAGGGGAGACGAAAAGTGAAATTAAGACAGGCAAAGTTGCTGCTCATCGCCGGACTGACATTAATGCTCGGAGCTTGTTCGAGCAAATACCGTGTGGATAACCACGAAGTAATGACCACCGTGCCGCCCGGCAGTTCATATTACGTCATGTTGCCGAAAGATGGCATTTACGGAGAAACGAACTACAACAATTCCGGTCAAATGCTGGTTCAAGTTGTTCGCAATAAACTAAGCCCCTTCAGCAGCAGGATTATCTCGGCCTCTACAGTAGAAACTCGTGAAACAGCGTTTGCAAGCGCGGCAAAAGATGACCTTGATTATCTGATCGAACCCGAAATTCTGCATTGGGAAGATCGCGCAACCGAATGGTCAGGACGTCCGGATCGCATCACAATCAAATACCAGGCCTTTGATGTGCGAACACAGGCCATGCTTCTGACAACCACCAGAAGCGCTAGCAGCAAATGGGCATCCTTAGGAGGAGACCATCCACAGGATCTTTTGCCGGTTCCTACCGAAGAATTTGTAGCCGCTTTGCTCGGAAAATCGACCGATATCGAAAAGTAATCCAAAGATTTAAAGGCTCGCGCCATTTGATCTGGAACGAGCCTTTTTCATCTTTGTCGCGCTTGTCATAATCAGTTCTTCGGCGCGGCCTGCTGACCGATCAGGGCGACGGTTGCCGCCATCCATGATTTCAGACGCTTTTCATTCTGGCCGAAATCATCACTCCCATAAACCGACCGGGAGTAGGCAAAAACGCGGCTGCCGCCGTTTTCACCGGGGATGACTTTGACATCGACCCAATCCGGGAATCTGAGAACCGGCGTCCTCGCAAGGAACCGCAATTCAAGCGACAGACCATTACCGTCGACAAGTTTCATACCCTGCGCGCCCGCGGTTGCCTGCAACGCGCTTGCGACAGTATCGGGCAATGCATCGAATACCGGGCTTTGCACGTTGCGATCGGTCGATGGGCAGGCATCCGGCGGGCAAACCAGGAAATAGGTCGGTGACTGCGGCAGGTCGATATCCGGTCCCAGACTGATGTCTGCCGGTTCATCTGCCATCAGCATACTGTCGAGCAATCCGCTAAAGCGCACTACGGCAAATGTCAGCCCACCGACAAACAAAAGCCATGCCAGTACAATCGCTACGCGTTTCACAAAAATTCCCCGTTCCCGTGTTTGAGCCCTGCTGTAACCCAATACTCCCTAAATACCGGTTAATTCCTGTAATTCGTCAAGTTAACAAATGCAAAAATGCCCAAACGAGATGCTCGTTCGGGCATTTTTCGGAAACCAATGGACCGCAACGGGGGGGGGGATGGATTGCGATGATCGATTTCCCGCGGGCAATGCAACAGGTCGTAAGCGTTATGCTGCCTTCGGAAGCGGTGCAGCAGCCACATTGGCAATCGCGCGTTCCATGGCTTCTTCGGCATTGATCGCGAAACCGGATGCGTCGATCACGTCAACATCGGAAATACCGACAAAACCAAGAACCTGTTTCAGATACGGGGTCGCGAAGTCGGCCGGGCTATTGACCGGAACACCGCCTGTGGCAACAACGATATAGGCTTTCTTGCCTTCAAGCAGGCCTTTCGGGCCGTTTTCGGTGTAGTTGAAAGTCACGCCGACGCGGGCGATCAGGTCAACCCATGCCTTAAGGGTCGACGGGACCGAGAAATTATACATCGGTGCACCGATGACAACGACGTCGGATGCCTGAAGCTCGGCAACCAGTTTGTCGGAAACGGCGATCACGTCTTTCTGTGCGCCGGTACGGTTTTCAGCCGGGGTATAGAACGCGCCAACAATCTCGCCGGTCAGGGCCGGGATCGATTTATCGTTCAGGTCACGTTCAACAACATTGGCAGTCGGGGTCGAAGCGACAATACGTTCGATCAGCTTTGATGCGATCTGACGCGAATTGGAATTTTCGCCGTTAACCGAGGCATTGATATGCAGGATCGAAGTCATGTGAATTCTCCAAGTCCGGGTTTGTTTCTGTTGCCCGGACTTTAACAGTTTCCATGACGAAGATTATCCGATGTCTTTTCACCAGATTGTTGACCAAAAGAGAACAACACACCTGCTGATTAGTCTTCACCGCGCTGCTTTTGACGTTCCCGGCGCAATTTATCGAAATAGTCGACCCGCTTTTTCAAATCACGTTCAAAACCGCGTTCGACCGGTTCGTAAAAATTCTGGCGGCGCATGCCATCGGGAAAATAATTCTGCCCGGAAAAACCATCTTCCTGATCATGGTCATAGGCATAGCCACTGCCATAACCGATATCCTTCATCAGCTTGGTCGGCGCATTGAGGATATGGGCAGGCGGCATCAGCGACCCGGTATCACGTGCGATCTTTAATGATCGTTTATAGGCGGCATAACCGGCATTTGATTTGGGGGCCAGTGCCAGATAGATCACCGCCTGCGCCAGCGCCAGTTCGCCTTCTGGACTGCCGAGGCGTTCATACGCCTCCCACGCGCCAACACAAATCTGCTGCGCCTGCGGATCGGCAAGTCCGATATCCTCGACCGCCATGCGGGTGATGCGGCGCGCGACGAATTTCGGGTCCTCGCCCCCGGCCAGCATCCGATTAAACCAATACAGGGCCGCATCCGGGTCCGACCCGCGCACCGATTTATGCAGCGCACTGATTAGGTTGTAATGACTGTCATCGCCCTTGTCATAAAGCGGCATGCGCTTTTGCACGGTACGCGACAGTTCGGCAACGCCAAGCGGCCCATCGTCACTGGGCGGCAGCAAAAACAGCTCTTCGGCAAGGTTGAGCAAATAACGGCCATCCCCATCGGCCATGGCGCGCAACGTCACCCGTGCTTCGGGCGACAGGGGCAACTCAAAGCCCATTTCCTTCTCCGCCCGCACCAGAAGCTCTTCAAGCCCCTGATCATCCAGCCGTTTAAGCACCAGCACCTGACAGCGCGACAGCAATGCCGCGTTCAGCTCGAAGGACGGGTTTTCGGTTGTCGCCCCGATCAGGGTAATGGTGCCGTCTTCAACAAATGGCAGGAAGCTGTCCTGTTGTGCCTTGTTGAAACGATGGATTTCATCAATGAACAACAGGGTCGACTCCCCGGTTGCCCGCCGCCCGCGTGCCCGGTCAAACACCTTGCGAAGGTCGGCAACCCCGGAAAAGATCGCCGATAGCGGTTCAAACGCCATATCGGCAACATCGGCCATCAGGCGGGCCAGGGTTGTTTTACCACAACCGGGTGGCCCCCAAAGGATCACGGATGGCACCCGCCCGGTATTGATCATCCGTGTGATCGGCCCGTCATCCCCAAACAGGTGCCCCTGCCCGACGACCTCATCCAGCTTTGCCGGGCGCAGCCTGTCGGCCAAGGGCCGGGATGCCTGACTTTCAAACAGTGATACCATGTGGGGCCTTTGATCCTTGGTATGCGTTGCGGCGGCCGGTTACAGGGTAAATTCAGCGGTCAGAACCTTACCATCGCGTTTGACCGCAATGGACCAGTCGCGACCGCGTTCACCGGCTTTGACAACTTCCTTCAGGCGGGCGACCGAGTCAATCGGCACACCATTGACCTCGACGATATAATCACCGGGTTGAATGCGAGCACGGCGCGCAAGGCTATCGCGCTGCACGGCAAGGACGATGACACCGTTGCTCAGCGTATCAATGCCAATTTCATCAGCAAGTGCCGGGTTCACATTGGCAACCTTTGATCCGCTAAACGGATTACGGCCCTCAATATCGGTTTCCTCGCGCGCGGGTAGTTCAGGCGCGACTTCAAGCGGCATCCGGAGCATCACTTCCTGCCCCTTGCGCAGCACGGAAAGCTCGGCATTGTGATCAAGTTCCAGTGTTGCGATGCGGAATTTAAGCTCGTTGGGGTTATCGACAGGAAGACCATTCACCGCAATCACCACGTCACCGGGCAAAAGCCCGCCGCGATTGGCCGGGCTGCCCTGCCGCACTTCATTGATCAGAACACCATGCGGGCGATCCAGATCAAGCGACGACGCCAGATCGGCGGTCACCGACTGACCAGCAGCGCCCAGCCACGGACGACGCAGATCGCCACTGATCAGGCCCCGCATCACCACCTTGACCATGTTGACCGGCACGGCAAAGCCGATACCGTTTGACCCTCCCGATTTGGTAAAGATCGCCGAATTCACCCCGATCAGCTTGCCATCGATATCGACAAGCGCACCGCCGGAATTCCCCGGGTTGATCGCCGCATCGGTCTGGATAAAGGACTGGTAATCCTGCCCGGTCACACCGGCACGCGCCAGTGCGGAAACAATCCCGCTGGTCACGGTTTGCCCCACCCCGAACGGGTTACCGATGGCAAGGACAAGGTCGCCCACCTCGACCGCGTCAGAATCGCCAAGCGTGATGGCCGGCAATTCATCCTTCACATCACGCAGACGCAGAACGGCCAGATCGGTGCGCTCGTCAGAACCGACCAGATCGGCATCAAATTCCCGATTGTCATGCAGAACGACGCGAATCTCGCTTGCGCCATCAATCACGTGATGGTTGGTAACGATTGTGCCGTCCGACGATACAATCACCCCGGAACCAAGCGACCGTTCAACCCGCTGGCGCGGGGCGCCAAACGCCCCGCCGAACCGTTCGCCAAAGAACTGACGAAAGAATGGATCGTTGAAAAACGGACTGCGTTGCTGGGTAGTGACGACCTTTTTGGTATAGATGTTCACAACGGCCGGCGCGGTTTGCTTCACCAGCGGCGACAGCGACATCTTTATTTCAGTCTGGCTTTCGGGCAGACGCCGATCCTGTGCGGATGCTACGCCAATCTGGCCAAACATGGCCCCTGATACAATCATGATCCCGGTCATGACGGTCGCAATCAATCGTGCCTGCACGTCGAACTCTCTCTTTTCTTCGTAAAGCGGGTCAGCGCGGAAAACAGTCTGGTTAGAGTCAGGGGCAGCCCCCTGGATACCCGACAGAAAGTAGGGTGATCAGGATTTACGCGCAACCTTGGCGGAAATATGATGAATTTTGAAATATTTCCCAATGCGCGATAAAACCAAAAGAAAACGGGCGGCACCATTGGCACCGCCCGTTTCTATCTTAAAGGCCGAAACGTTGCTTATTCAGCAGACGCTTCTTCGCCTTCGCCCTCTGCTTCAAGGCGAGCACGGTCTTCCGCGCCTTTGGCTTCCGGGTTGCGATCAACGAGTTCGATCACAGCAACCGGAGCAGCATCGCCATAACGGAAGCCAGCCTTCAGAACGCGGGTGTAACCACCCGAACGCTCTTTGTAGCGATCAGCAATTTCGCCGAACAGCTTGGCAACGACTTTCTCGTCACGCAGGATCGAAATGGCCTGACGGCGTGCATGCAGGTCGCCCCGCTTGCCCAGCGTAATCAGTTTTTCGACATACGGGCGAAGATCCTTGGCCTTCGGAAGAGTGGTTTTGATCTGCTCGTGGGTGAGCAGCGAAACCGCCATGTTAGAGAACATCGCCTTACGATGGGACGAAGTACGATTAAGCTTACGGCCTTGCATACCGTGACGCATAGGAACTCTCCTTATTGCCTTGGCTTCGCGCACGAAACCGATTGTGATACCGCGCCGCCACCCTGACTAAATCAGGTCATGCACGTGCGGTTTTGGGCACCAGCCCGCCAGAAATTCCGAAAACCGGGTTTCTGGTTGGGGCAGAACGCCTGCCCCGTCAGTCAAAAAGCACCGACCCGAAGGCCGAAGCCCCGTCTTAGAACGGGTCTTCGAACTTGCGAGCGAGTTCTTCGATGTTTTCCGGCGGCCAACCGCCGACTTCCATACCAAGATGCAGGCCCATCTGAGCCAGAACATCCTTGATTTCGTTCAGCGATTTACGGCCGAAGTTCGGCGTACGAAGCATTTCTGCTTCGGTTTTCTGAACCAGATCACCGATATAGATGATGTTGTCGTTCTTGAGGCAGTTTGCCGAACGGACCGAGAGCTCGAGCTCGTCGACCTTGCGCAGCAGATTGCGGTTGAACGGCAGTTCGTCTTCTTTCTTCTCTTCGACAACCGCTTCCGGCTCGTCGAAGTTGACGAACAGCGACAGCTGGTCCTGAAGGATGCGGGCAGCAAGTGCCATCGAATCTTCCGGGGTGACCGAGCCGTTGGTTTCAACGGTCAGCGACAGCTTGTCATAATCGGTATCCTGACCAACACGGGTGTTTTCCACCTTGTAGGCCACTTTACGGATCGGGCTGAAGATTGCATCAATCGGAATAAGACCGATCGGCGCATCCGACGAACGATGCGAAGTCGCAGCAACATAGCCTTTACCGTTATCAACGGTAAATTCGATGTTCAGCGTCGCACCATCATCAAGATGGCACAGCTCGAGATCCGGGTTAAGGATTTCGATGTCGGCACCGGTTTCGATCTGACCCGCGGTGACAGCACCCGGACCAGTCGCTTTAAGCGCCATTTTCTTCGGACCTTCGGCATGCATGCGCACACCCATGGTCTTGATATTCAGGATGATGTCGGTGACATCTTCACGCACACCCGGGATCGACGAAAATTCGTGCAATACACCGTCAATCTGGATCGCAGTAACCGCCGAACCCTGGAGCGACGACAGCAGAATGCGACGCAGCGCGTTACCCAGAGTCTGACCAAAACCGCGCTCCAGCGGTTCCGCCACGATCGTACCGATGCGGCTGGCATCCGTACCCGGAGTAACATCAAGCTTGGTCGGCTTAATCAGTTCCTGCCAGTTCTTTTGAATCACGAGACCCACCTTCGCAACTGGAGCCTATGGTAAGGGGGGCACAAAATTGGCCCCCGCGAGAAACGCGAAGAGGCCCGGTCGCCCGGGCCCAAACGCGGGGTCGTCCGCAGATCGGCGCGATTAGACGCGACGACGTTTACGCGGACGGCAACCGTTATGCGGGATCGGCGTTACGTCTTTGATCGACGTAATGGTGAAACCAACCGCCTGAAGCGCACGAAGAGCAGATTCACGTCCCGAACCCGGGCCTTTAACCTGAACTTCAAGGGTTTTCATGCCGTGTTCAGCAGCTTTTTTACCTGCGTCTTCGGCAGCAACCTGTGCAGCATACGGGGTCGATTTACGCGAACCGCGGAAACCCATACCACCAGCGGTCGACCAGGAAATGGTGTTGCCCTGAACGTCGGTGATGGTGATCATGGTGTTGTTGAAGGTCGCGTTTACGTGCGCGATACCGTTCGTAATGTTCTTCCGCTCGCGGCGACGCACGCGAGTCTGAGGAGCTTTTGCCATTGTCTGTCCCCTACCTTACTTCTTCTTGCCAGCGATCGGCTTAGCCGGGCCCTTGCGGGTGCGGGCGTTGGTGTGGGTACGCTGACCGCGTACCGGGAGACCGCGACGATGACGCAGGCCGCGATAGCAACCCAGATCCATCAGACGTTTAATGTTCATTGCGGTTTCACGACGAAGGTCGCCTTCGACGGTGTAATCAGCGTCGATGACTTCACGCACCTTGAGAACCTGGTCATCAGAGAGCTGATGAACGCGGGTTGCTGCTTCGATGCCAACCTTTGCGCAAATTTCTTTAGCTTTCGCCGGGCCAATGCCGGTGATGTAGGTAAGCGCAATCACGACGCGCTTAGCGGTCGGGATGTTTACGCCAGCAATACGAGCCACTGTGTGAGACTCCTGTTTCCTGTTAACAAACCCTGCGGCAGATCCGGTAGGACGGGGCGCTGCAAAAGCGGGCCAGCAATACTGCCACCCCGCCAGCAAAAAAATGCCCTGCCCGGGAAATTACCCCAGGATGGCTTCTATCTCGCGCGTAACTTCGTCGATTTCGGCCATCCCGTCAACTGTTTTCAGCTTACCGGCATTCTCATAGTAGGGAATGATCGGTGCTGTCTGCTTGTGATAAGCTTCCAGTCGCGATGTGACCGTCTCGGCATTGTCATCCGCACGGCGTTTGAATTCGGTGCTGCCACATACGTCGCAAACACCGTCCTGCTTGGGTTTCTGGAACTCGTCATGATATCCCTGCCCGCATTTCGCGCAGGTGTAGCGACCAACGATACGTGCCACAAGGGCGGCATCATCAACCCGCAACTCGATCACATAATCAAGTGCCAGTCCCTTCGTTTCCAGCATCACATCCAGGGCATGTGCCTGGGCTGTGGTGCGTGGAAAACCGTCCAGGATGAAACCGTTCTTGGTATCATCCTGATCAAGTCGTTCGGAAATCAGACCGATCATCAGATCGTCGGAGACGAGCTTGCCCGCATCCATGACTTCCTTTGCCTTCTGCCCCAGCTCGGTACCGGCTGCGACCGCTGCACGCAGCATGTCACCGGTCGAAAGCTGAATCATGCCGCGTCCCGTTTCAAGACGCTTTGCCTGGGTCCCTTTGCCAGCACCCGGAGGGCCAAGAAGGATAATGTTCATTGTTGTCCGTCCCCCTGATGGTCTTGGTGGCGCCGCCTTAGCGGCGGCGTCCACGCAATTTGGATTTCTTGATCAGGCCTTCATACTGGTGTGCCAGCATATGCGACTGGATCTGTGCTACGGTATCCATGGTTACCGTGACAACGATCAGCAGGCTAGTCCCACCAAAGTAGAACGGCACCGACCATTCGGCGATCAGAAGCTCTGGCAGGATACAGACAAATGCCAGATACGCTGCACCGATGACCGTCAGGCGGGTCAGGATGAAATCCAGATAGTTGGCGGTATTCTTGCCCGGACGGATGCCCGGAATGAAGCCGCCATGCTTTTTCAGGTTGTCTGCCGTATCTTCCGGGTTGAAAACAACCGCGGTGTAGAAGAAGGCAAAGAAGACGATAAGCGCGATATACAGACCGATATAAAGCGGCTGGCCACGGCCAAGCAGTGCTGTCACGGTGCTGAGCCACGCAGGTGCATCCGCACCGGCAGTGAACTGTGCAACCGACAGCGGCATCAGTAGAAGCGAGCTTGCAAAGATCGGCGGAATAACGCCGGCCGTGTTGATCTTGAGCGGCAGATGCGAGCTCTGACCTTCCATGACCTTCATGCCGACCTGGCGTTTCGGGTACTGGATCAGAACACGGCGCTGCGCACGTTCCATGAACACGATGAAGGCAATGACGGCAATCGCCAGCACGATGATCGCAACGATCACCAGTGCCGAAATCGCGCCGGTACGGCCAAGTTCAAGGGTGCCCGCAATCGCGGCCGGAAGGCCCGCAACAATACCGGTAAAGATGATAAGCGAGATGCCGTTACCGATACCACGCTGGGTGATCTGTTCGCCCAGCCACATCAGGAACATGGTGCCGCCAACCAGGGTCACAACCGCAGTAAAGCGGAAGAACATGCCCGGATCATGAACCGCAGAGCCGGATGAACCGCTCATGCTTTCAAGACCAACGGCAATGCCCCATGCCTGGATCGTGGCGATCAGAACGGTCAGATAACGGGTATATTGATTAATCTTTTTACGCCCCTGTTCGCCCTCTTTTTTCATAGCCTCAAGGCTTGGCGAAACAGTGGTCATCAGCTGAATGATGATCGAGGCAGAGATGTAAGGCATGATGTTCAGCGCGAAGATGGTCATACGCCCAAGCGCACCACCAGCAAACATGTCGAACATGCCCAGGACGCCACCCGCGTTCTGCCGGAAAATGTCGGCAAGAATGGACGGGTCAACACCGGGAATCGGGATATATGTTCCCAGACGGTAAACTATAAGCGCTCCCAACGTGAACCAGATACGCTTTTTAAGCTCGGTAGCCTTAGAAAAAGACGACCAGTTCAGGTTCGCGGCAAGCTGCTCGGCGGCCGATGCCATGCACTTATCTCCCAATAGGCTAAAACTGGAGGGTCCGGTCCCGTAATCTTGGGAACCGGACCCTCACGTAGTCATAGAGGCTTATTCTGCGGTTTCTGCTGCGGCAACCGGAGCAAGAACCTTGACCGAGCCACCAGCTTTCTCGACGGCTTCGATAGCCGACTTGGAAGCACCGGTGATTTCGATGTTCAGTTTCGCTTTCAGTTCGCCTTTAGCGAGCAGACGCAGACCGTCTTTCTGCGGACGGGCCAGGCCTTTTTCGACCAGAACTTCGATGGTGACATTCGCACCTTCTTCAAGAACACCGTTATCAACGGCGGTCTGAAGGGTACCAAGGTTCACGACACCGAACAGTTTCCGGAACGGATTTTTAAAGCCGCGCTTCGGAAGACGACGGTAGATTGGCATCTGCCCGCCTTCGAAGCCATTGATCGCTACACCGGAACGGGACGTCTGACCCTTCTGACCTGCGCCAGAAGTTTTGCCTTTGCCCGAACCGATACCGCGACCGACGCGGGTGCGCGCCTTGCGGGCACCCGGGTTATCGGCAAGTTCGTTGAGTTTCATTAATCAACACCTTTTCGATCTGGGGGCCAATCAGGCCTCGTCCACGCGGACGAGGTGCTTGACCTTGGCGATCATACCGCGAACAGCCGGAGTATCTTCCAGCTCACGAGTCCGGTGCAGTTTGTTCAGGCCAAGACCCACAAGGGTCTGGCGCTGATCAGCCGGACGTCCGATCGGCGAACCCGTCTGGGTAACGCGAACGGTCGCTTTTTTCTTAGCAGCCATATCGAATTACTCCTTTTCGAGAACGGCGGCCGCAGCCGAACCGCTATCGCGACGGGCAACGATCTCGCCAACCTTCAGGCCGCGTTTTGCAGCGACCTGACGCGGTGAAGCGCCGTTGACCAGAGCGTCAAGAGTTGCACGGATAACGTTGTGCGGGTTGTTCGAACCGGTGCATTTGGACACGACGTCCTGAACACCCATGGTTTCGAAAACTGCGCGCATCGCACCGCCAGCAATGATACCGGTACCAGCCGGAGCAGAGCGGAGAATAACCCGACCTGCACCAAAATGGCCCTGCACATCGTGGTGAAGGGTACGGCCTTCACGCAACGGAACGCGGATCATGTTGCGCTTGGCTGCTTCGGTAGCCTTGCGGATCGCTTCCGGAACTTCACGAGCTTTACCCGTACCGTATCCGACGCGACCGCGCTGGTCACCGACGACAACCATTGCGGAGAAAGCAAAGCGACGGCCGCCCTTAACGACTTTCGCGACGCGGTTGATACCAACCAGCTTGTCGACGAGTTCGTTTTCTTCACGGGCTTTCGGCGCCTGCTGCTGCTGTTGTGTATTCTGATTACGTGCCATGGTCGTGCTCCTTAGAAGTCCAGACCGCCCTCACGGGCGGCATCGGCCAGAGCTTTCACCCGGCCATGGAACAAATACCCGCCACGATCAAATACGACCGTTTTCACACCAGCGGCAACGGCACGTTCGGCAATAGCTTTACCGACCAGCACAGCTGCTTCGGCATTGCTGCCTTTGCCACCGAGATCTTTCTCGGCCGACGAAGCGCAGACAAGAGTCTTGCCTGCCAGATCGTCGATAATCTGTGCATAGATATGCGCGTTGGAACGGTGCACGCTGAGGCGCGGGCGACCGGCCGCTTTCTGGCGGATCGCAAAACGAACGCGGCGTTTGCGGCGCTCGAAGAGGTTTCTCGCGTTTTTCATCGTGCCAGTCCTTACTTCTTCTTGCCTTCTTTGCGCAAGATATACTCGCCTTCGTAACGGACACCTTTGCCTTTGTAAGGCTCCGGACCGCGCCAGCCGCGTGCATTTGCAGCGAACTGACCAACGAGCTGTTTATCTGCGCCAGAGATGGCGATAAGGGTCGGCTTTTCTGCGACGACGTTAAGACCCGCGGGGATCTCCATTTCCACGTCATGAGAGAAGCCAAGCTGCAGAACCAGTTTATTGCCCTGGACCTGCGCACGGTAACCAACACCGGTGATTTCCAGTTTCTTGGTGAAGCCGTCCGAAACCCCGGTTACGAGGTTTGCGATATTGGCGCGTGTGGTACCCCAAAGGGCACGGGCGCGCTTGGTATCGTTGGCCGGTTTCACGGTGATCTGGTTGTCATCCTGTGAAACGGTTACGTCCGAGGTCAGCGGCAGACGAAGCTCACCGAGCTTGCCTTTTGCACTGATCTGTTCTTCGGTCAGGGTGATGGTAACGCCGCTAGGCACGACCACCGGGTTTTTTCCTACTCGCGACATCGTTGGCCCTCCTTAGAATACCTTGCAGAGGATTTCGCCGCCGACATTCTGCTCGCGAGCCTCCTGATCCGACAGAACCCCTTTCGGAGTGGATAGGACTGCGATGCCCAGGCCGTTGTATACTTTCGGAAGATCTTTGATCTTCGAATACACACGACGCCCCGGGGTCGAGACGCGGTCGATCTGCTTAATCACGCCTTCGCCCTCAAAATATTTGAGTTCGATGTTGATTTCGCTGACGCCCTTGCGAATTTCATTAATGCTGTAACCGCGGATGTAACCTTCGCGCTGGAGAACATCCAGCACACCGGTACGCAGTTTTGAAGCCGGCGAAGCAACGCTGGATTTACCAACGCGCTGACCGTTGCGGATACGCGTGAGCATATCGCCTACGGGATCAGTCATCGACATGTGATGTCCTCCTTACCAGCTCGACTTCACCATGCCCGGAATCTGACCACGCGAAGCAAGTTCACGAAGCGCGATACGGGACAGGCGGAATTTGCGATAGACACCGCGCGGACGACCGGAAACCTGGCAGCGGATACGCTGACGGATACGGGCCGAGTTACGCGGCAGCTGGGCGAGTTTGATCACGCACGCGATACGCTCTTCAGGAGAGGTCTCGCGATTGTTAATGACCGCTTTAAGGGCGGCACGCTTGGCAGCATGCTGCTTAGCCAGGCGCTCACGTTTAAGTTCGCGCTGAACGGCGCTTTTCTTGGCCATGGGCCAACCTCCAGTTAGTTTCCGAACGGAAGATCAAAGCCCTTGAGAAGGGCGAGAGCTTCGGCGTCGGACTTTGCCGTGGTGCAAATGATGATGTCCATCCCGCGGACCGAGTCGACTTTGTCGTACTCGACTTCAGGAAAGACGAACTGTTCCTTGAGGCCCATGGCAAAGTTGCCACGACCATCGAAGGATTTTTTGTTCAGGCCGCGGAAGTCACGAACGCGCGGAAGCGCGACCGAAACCAGACGGTCCAAGAACTCGTACATACGGTCGCGACGCAGGGTCACTTTACAACCGATGTTCATGCCTTCACGAAGCTTGAAAGCCGCTACCGACTTTTTCGCCTTGGTGAAGATAGGCTTCTGACCGGTGATGGCAGCGAGATCGGCTGCGGCACCTTCCAGCTTTTTGCGATCCTGGGTGGCGTCGCCGACACCCATATTGATCACGATCTTCTCGAGGCGCGGAACCTCCATGGAGTTCTCGTAGGAGAACTCCTTCTGGAGTGCGTCACGCACCACTTCTTTGTAATGTTCGCGCAGGCGCGTCATTTTTCCGTCCCTCAGTTGTCGATGACTTCGCCGCTGAGCTTCGCTACGCGAACCTTGCGACCATCATCGAGGGTCTTGAAACCGACGCGGGTCGGCTTGTTTTCTTTCGGGTCGACAATCGCCACGTTGGAAACGTTGATTTTCGCTTCCTTCTCGACGATGCCGCCAGCATCAGCACCGGTCGGACGCTGGTGACGTTTCACCAGGTTGATGCCCGAAACCAGAACTTTGTTCTCGGTCGGGAAAGCGGCGATAACTTCGCCGGTTTTCCCTTTGTCTTTACCCGTAAGAACAATGACGCGATCACCCTTTTTAATCTTGGCAGCCATTACAGCACCTCCGGGGCAAGCGAAATGATCTTCATGTAACCACGCGAACGGAGTTCACGGGTCACCGGGCCGAAAATACGCGTACCGATAGGCTCACCGTTCGCATTAATAAGAACGGCAGCATTACGGTCAAAGCGGATCGCCGAACCATCGGAACGACGAATTTCCTTTGCGGTCCGAACGATGACAGCTTTGTGTACTGCACCCTTCTTAACACGACCGCGCGGAATGGCTTCCTTGACGGAAACCACGATAACATCACCGACATTAGCGGTTTTGCGCTTCGAGCCGCCCAGCACCTTGATGCACTGAACACGGCGAGCGCCGCTATTATCGGCAACGTCCAGATTGGACTGCATCTGGATCATGGGTTTACCCCTTGACTATGGTTGGGCTGAGGACTCACTCCTCGACCACTACTTCCCAAGACTTCAATTTCGAGATCGGCCGGCATTCGCGAATACGAACGACGTCACCCGTCTTGAAGCGGTTCTCTTCATCATGCGCGTGGAATTTCTTCGACTTGCGCACATACTTTTTATACAGCGGGTGCATGACCTGGCGTTCCACACGGACCACCACAGTCTTGTCGTTTTTTGTCGAAACGACTGTCCCCTGCAATACACGCCTCGGCATGTGTCTTAACTCCTATGCGTGTCCAGTTAGGCCGCAGTAGCACCCTTCTCGTTTCCGAGAAGGGTTTTGATGCGGGCGATATCACGGCGGACCTTACGGACCTGCGCAGTGTTCTCGAACTGACCGGAAGCCTGCTGGAAACGCATATTGAACGATTCCTTACGCAGGTCGAGCAGCATCTGTTTTAGTTCATCAGCGCTTTTCGCGCGGAGATCAGCAATTTTCATCACTAATTACTCCCCTTCACCAAGACGCGTGACAAACTTGGTCTTGATCGGCAATTTTGCCGCTGCGAGCTCGAAAGCCCGACGTGCAAGATCCAGCGGAACACCGTCAAGTTCAAACATAATCCGACCCGGTTTTACACGTGCCGCCCAATATTCGACCGAGCCTTTGCCTTTACCCTGACGGACTTCAGCAGGCTTCTGCGATACCGGGAGATCCGGGAAAACGCGGATCCACACACGGCCTTGACGGCGCATGTGGCGGGTGATCGCGCGGCGGGCCGCTTCGATCTGACGCGCCGTTATACGCTCCGGCTCCAAGGCTTTCAAGCCATAAGCGCCGAAATTAAGTTCCGTACCACCTTTGGCCTCACCTTTAAGGCGACCCTTGTGTGCTTTACGGAACTTTGTACGTTTTGGAGAAAGCATCTCTCTATCTCCTTACTTACGACCTGAACCAGCCGACTCGAGCGCTTTACGCTCGGAAGCCAACGGATCGTGAGCCATGATTTCGCCCTTGAAGATCCAGACCTTCAGACCGCAAACACCATAGGTGGTGTGAGCTTCCGAAGTGCCATAATCAACGTCCGCACGCAGGGTATGCAGCGGAACGCGACCTTCACGGTACCATTCGGTACGAGCGATTTCAGCACCACCAAGACGACCAGCAGCATTAATACGAATGCCACCAGCACCGAGACGGATTGCGTTCTGAACCGAGCGCTTCATGGCGCGACGGAACGAAACACGGCGCTCAAGCTGCTGGGCGATGTTATCAGCGACCAGCTTGGCATCGATTTCCGGTTTACGGATTTCGATGATGTTAACCTGCACTTCCGACTTGGTCAGTTTCTGCAGATCATTCTTGAGCTTCTCGATGTCCTGGCCTTTTTTCCCGATCACAACACCCGGACGGGCAGAGTGGATCGAGATGCGGGCTTTTTTCGCCGGACGTTCGATAATCACCTTCGAAACACCCGCCTGTTTCAGACGGTCGAAGATGTATTTACGGATCGCCAGGTCTTCATGAAGAAGGCCAGCGAAATCGGCCTTGTTGGCGTACCAGCGGGAATCCCACGTGCGGTTGATGCCAACGCGTAAACCGATCGGATTTACTTTCTGACCCATTACTCGGCCTCCTCACGTTCGCAGACGACGATGCGCATGTTGGAGAACGGCTTGATGATCTTGCCGACGCGACCGCGTGCGCGGGCCCGCCAACGTTTCATCACGAATGCCTTACCAACAGTCGCCTCTTTGATAAAGAGACGGTCAACATCGAGCTGGTGGTTGTTCTCGGCGTTAGCAATCGCCGATTCCAGCAGCTTTTTGACGTCCTGCGAAATGCGTTTGTTGGAGAAGGTGAGCTCTGCCAAAGCAGCCTCTGCCTTCATACCACGGATCGACTCGGCGACGAGGTTGAGCTTACGCGGGGAAATGCGTACTGCCCGGAGCGAAGCCGCAGCCTCGTTGTCCGCCAGCCGACGGATGTCAGCTTTTTTACCCATCGTTACTTCCTCTTCGCCTTCTTGTCGGCCGCGTGACCATAGTAGGTACGGGTCGGCGAAAACTCACCGAACTTATGACCGATCATATCTTCGTTCACAAGTACCGGCAGAAACTTCTGGCCATTGTAAACCCCAAAGGTGAGGCCTACGAATTGCGGCAAAATCGTCGAGCGCCGCGACCAGGTCTTAATTACCTCATTCCGGCCTGAAGCACGGACTGTTTCGGCTTTCTTAAGAAGGTATCCGTCTACAAACGGACCCTTCCAAACGGAACGCGCCATAGTCTAGCCTCCTCCGTTAGCTCTTATGACGACGGCGCATGATGAGCGCGTCAGTCTTTTTGTTCGAGCGGGTACGTTTGCCCTTGGTAGGCTTGCCCCACGGCGTAACCGGGTGACGACCACCCGAAGTGCGACCTTCACCACCACCATGCGGGTGATCGATCGGGTTCATGGCAACACCACGAACCGAAGGACGCTTGCCAAGCCAGCGATTGCGGCCTGCTTTACCAAGGTTTGTGTTCTGCTGGTCCTGGTTGGACACGGCACCGATGGTAGCCATGCATTCACCACGAACCAAACGTACCTCACCGGAGGACAGCTTAAGCTGGGCGTAACCCTGGTCCTTGCCGACAAGCTGCACATAGGTGCCTGCCGAGCGTGCGATCTGACCACCTTTACCGGCTTTCAGTTCGACGTTATGGACGATGGTACCGACCGGAATATTCTTCAGCGGTGCGGCATTACCCGGCTTAATGTCTACGCGTTCGGCTGCAACAATGTTGTCGCCGACAGCAAGACGCTGCGGTGCGAGGATGTAGGCCAACTCGTCATCGGAATAACGAACCAGGGCGATAAACGCCGTGCGGTTCGGATCATATTCCAGACGTTCGACCGTACCAACGACATCAAACTTGGTACGTTTGAAGTCGATAATGCGGTAACGACGCTTGTGACCACCACCAATACGGCGGGCGGTGATACGACCAGAGTTGTTACGGCCACCTTTCTTGCGAAGACCTTCGGTCAACGCTTTGATCGGCTTGCCCTTGTGGAGATCGGAACGATCGACAAGAACCAGCTGACGGCGACCAGGAGAGGTTGGTTTAAACTTCTTCAAAGCCATGTCTTAGATTCCCGTCGTCACGTCGATGGACTGACCCTCTTCGAGGGTAACCATCGCTTTCTTGAAATCGCTCCGGCGACCGACAGTACCGCGAAAACGCTTGGTCTTGCCTTTTACCACAGAGGTATTGACCGCCTTGACCTTCACCCCGAACAGACCTTCCACAGCAGCCTTGATCTCCGGCTTGGTGGCGTCGATCGCAACTTTGAACGCAACGGCGTTGTGTTCAGAAATCAGCGTCGACTTTTCAGTGATATGCGGGGCGCGGATGACTTCGTACATCCGCTCTTTGCTGATGATCGTCATTTGAGACGTGCCTCCAACGCTTCGACCGCACCCTTGGTCAGCACCAGGGTGTCACGGCGCAGGATGTCATAGACGTTAGCACCGATCTCTGGCAGCACATCAACCTGCGGGATGTTGCGCGCAGCGCGTGCAAAGCCCTCATTGATCTGCGCACCGTCAATGATCAGTGCAGATTTCCAGCCGAGCTTAGCGAAAGCAGCGACCAGATTCTTGGTTTTGGCGTCCGAGAATTCCGCGGAGTCCAGAACGATAAGCTTACCGTCCTTTGCTTTGGCCGACAGAGCGGTTTTCAGCGCGAGCTTACGGAATTTCTTGGTCAGATCGTGCGAATGATCGCGAACACGCGGACCATGCGCTACACCACCACCACGGAACTGTACGGCTTTACGGGAACCGTGACGTGCACCGCCACTACCCTTCTGACGTACGAACTTTTTCGTGGTCGCAGAGATCTCGCTTTTTTCCTTTACCTTGTGGGTACCGGCGCGGCGTTTTGCCAACTGCCAGTTCACCATGCGGTGCAGGATGTCACGACGAACGTCCAGACCAAAGATCTCTTCTGCGAGATCGATGTTACCGGCCTTGGACGCGTCAAGTTTAAGAATGTCGAGCTTCATGATGCTTATTCCTTATCCTCGGCGGCAGCTTCTTCAGCAGCCGGGGCAGCACCCTTTAGCGCGGCCGGGAACGGCAGACCTTCCGGTGCAGCACGTTTCACGGCATCCTTGACAAGGACATAAGCGCCGGCATGACCCGGGACAGCACCGTGAACCAGAACAAGACCCTTTGCTTCGTCGGTAGAGACGATTTTAAGGGACTGAACGGTTACGCGCGCCGCACCCATATGACCAGCCATCTTCTTACCTTTGAAGACGCGGCCCGGATCTTGGCACTGACCAGTGGAACCATGCGAACGGTGCGATACAGACACACCGTGCGACGCACGCAGACCACCGAAGTTATGGCGCTTCATCGCACCGGCAAAACCTTTACCGATGGAGGTGCCGATGACGTCAACGTACTGGCCTTCAACAAAGTGGGTTGCCGAAAGTTCGGCACCGACTTCGATCAGCGCATCTTCGCTAACGCGGAATTCAGCAAGTTTGGCTTTCGGCTCAACCTTGGCTTTTGCAAAGTGACCGCGCATCGGCTTCGATACGTTTTTCACTTTTGCTTTGCCATAGCCAAGCTGAACAGCAACGTAACCGTCGGTGTCGCTGGTACGATTAGCAACGACCTGAAGGTTATCGACTTTCAGAACGGTGACAGGAAGGTGCACGCCTTCGTCCGTGAAGACGCGAGTCATGCCAACCTTCTGGGTAATAAGTCCACTACGCATTGCGGCTTACTCCCGATTAAAGTTTGATCTCGACGTCGACGCCTGCAGCCAGGTCGAGCTTCATCAGAGCATCAACGGTCTGGGGAGTCGGGTCGACAATGTCGAGAAGACGCTTATGCGTACGGATTTCGAACTGCTCACGCGATTTCTTATCGATGTGCGGAGACCGCAGAACAGTGTATTTCTCAATGCGGGTCGGCAGCGGAATCGGGCCGCGGACCTCTGCGCCAGTGCGCTTCGCCGTATTGACGATCTCACGCGTGGACTGATCCAGCACGCGATGGTCAAACGCCTTCAGGCGAATGCGAATGTTCTGACTATCCATGTAATTATGTACCGGAGCCCTCAAAAGGACACCGGCCCCTCAACTGGAGTTGACGATTGCCGCAAAAGTGTTGCGGGCGGCTTACATAGCCGCCCGCTTCACAAAGATCAAGAGAAAATTACTCGATGATCTTGGCAACAACGCCCGCGCCGACGGTACGACCGCCTTCACGGATTG
>NZ_JFJY01000009.1 GCF_002115785.1 Thalassospira sp. MCCC 1A03138
CGCCGGCAATCAGATGTTTTCCTGTCAGGTTGTAGAACATTGGTGCTTCCTGTTTTTCTCAAATCATCTGATGAATTTTTCTATGGGTAGAACCCGCGAATGTTCATTTACTGCGCGCTTGCTCGAAGTTCGGACAAGGAGAACCTCGGGGTAAGGTCTTCGGGGTCGGTGATCACTTCAATCACAGCCGACTTTCCCGATGCTGCCACCGCGTCAAAGGCGGCTGCAAACTGTTCTGTTTTTTCCACCCTGGCGGCTGCAATGCCATAGGCCTCGGCAAGTTTGCCAAAGTCCGGATTGACGATGTCGGTTCCGCTAACCCGACCGGGATAGTTTTTTTCCTGATGCATGCGGATGGTACCATACATGCCGTTATTTACCAGAATGACGATCACGCGCGCACCGAATTGTTGTGCGGTTGCCAGTTCCTGAAGCGTCATCTGGAAACAGCCATCACCCGCAAAACAGATGCTGAGCCGTTCGGGATGACGCAGGCTGGCCGCAATGGCGGCAGGCAGACCGTACCCCATTGTACCGGATGTCGGGGCAACCTGGGTTCTGAAACGGCGATGCTGATAGAAACGATGCACCCAAACGGTATAGTTGCCTGCACCATTGGTCAGAATTGCATCTTCGGGCAGATTTTCATTCAGATGCTGAATGATTGCTGCCAGATTGACCGGGCCATGCGACGTAGGGTTTGGCCTCGACCAGATCAGATAATCTTCACGCGCGGCCTTTGTCCAGTCGGCCCAGACCGTTTTGGCGATTGGGGCATTGCGTTTCACCAATGCAGAAAGTGCCTGTTTCATGCCGCTGCAGACGCCAAACTCCGGTGCATAAACACGCCCGATTTCATTTGCATCCGGATGGATATGAAGGATTTTCTGCCTAGCGACCGGGACATCAAGCAAAGTGTAACCCGATGTTGTGCAATCCCCTAGGCGTGCGCCCAGAACCAGCAAGACATCGGCATCGCGAATCCGCTTGGCTAACGCCGGGTTAATGCCCAAACCGGCATCTCCGACATAAGAGGAATGCAACGCTGACATTCGATCCTGACTACGGAAACTGCATGTAACCGGCAAGTTCCATGCCGCCGCAAAATCAGCAAGATCGGCACAGGCCTGTTCATCCCAGGTTTCACCACCAGCAATGATCAAAGGTGATTTTGCCTTAGAAAGGATTTCGACAATTTCCACAACCTGCTCATCCGACGGCGCGGCCTGTATCGGGGTAACTTTTGCAGGAAGCACGCCCATTTCGACCACATCCCGCAGCATGTCTTCGGGCAAGCCAAGAACAACCGGGCCCGGACGGCCAGAGGTTGCAACCTGAAAGGCACGGGTCAACAATTCGGGAATGCGCGCCGCATTATTGATTGTCGCTGTCCATTTCGTCTGGGTTCCGAAGATCGCCTTGAGATCAAACTCCTGGAAAGCTTCGCGTTCTTCGTCATCCCGCCCGATCAGGCCGACCAGCATGATGAGCGGCGTTGAGTCCTGATAGGCAACATGCACACCAGCATATGCATTTGACGCGCCGGGGCCGCGGGTGACCAGAACAATGCCCGGACGCCCGGTCAGTTTGCCATCCGCGTCGGCCATAAAGGATGCAGCGCCTTCATGCTTGGTTGCGACAAATTCGATTTTCGGGGTATCGACCAGTGCATCCAGAACCGCCAGGAAACTCTCCCCCGGCACCCCAAAAATACGATCGACGCCCTGCTGAACCAAGACATCAGCGATCAGTTGACCTCCCGTGCGTTGCATCGGTGCCTCCACTAGACTGTTATTGATGTAAATTTTTACAGGGGCCTGGCGCCCCTGATTTTATGTGTCTGCTAGGTCTGCGCGATCCGCCAGACGTTGTGCTGCAAGCGAATAGTGATACCGCACAGCCTGCGACGCTGCGGTTTCATCCTGCGCGCGAATGGCCTCAAGCACAGCCTTGTGTTCGGCTAGAACTTCCGCACTCCATTCCGTGACGCGCGCATTCTTCATGGCAACAGACCGCAATTCCATATCGATCCGGGTGTCAAGCATCGAAAGGAATTCCAGAATATACTGGTTGCCGGATGCCTCTGCGATCCGCTGATAAAAGCTGCGCTCTGCCAGTACATGCTTTTCTGCTGCGGCATCCCCACCCGACAGCGAGCGTTCCATGCTGTCATATGCCGTATCCATGAACTGCAGGTCTGCATCCGTCCGATGAACGGCGGCAAGCCCGGCGGCTTCGGATGTGATGCCTGTGCGCAGTTGCAGGATTTCAAGCAGTTTCTGGCGTTTTTCAAAGCATGCAGGACTGATCCGGAAGGCGCTTCGCGCGCTGGGCTCTGCAATGAAGGCGCCAACACCCTGCCGTGAATCCACCAAACCATCATGCTTTAGACGCGAAATCGCCTCGCGGATAACAGTTCGCGCAACACCAAAGCTTTCCGCCAGGCTTTGCTCTGTCGGGAGCTGTTCACCCGCCGACAGCTCACCTTCCAAAATCATGCGCGACAGCTTCTGGGAGATATCATCCGTCAAGCTCGGGCGCCTGCTTAGGCGTGTGAAAGAGTCCAACTGCCAATGCCTTTTTTCAATTCGTACCGATCAAGTCACCATTGATCCTTGCTTGTCGGCTTTATGCAAGCCCAACGATGTTTTTGTCAACATAAAAACAGGTTGTCAGACAACAAGAGGACATGCTATGCGAATGACCTATAAAGTTCACCCGCCGTCCGATACGACTGAGACAGCGGTTAAAAAATGGAGGAAAACGTGGCTTTTGAGAAAGTTTTAGGTTTTGTCGGCTTGGGCGGCATGGGAAGTGGCCTTGTTAAGAACATGCTGCTCAAAGGGGTTGCCGTTCATGTGATGGATCTCGATCCGAAGAAAGTCGAACTTGCTGAAAGTCGCGGTGCGAAAGTCTCCTCCTCCGTTTCTGAAATGGCCAGAACATGTGATGTGCTGGCGTTCTGTATCGGCAGAGCCGAGGACGTTCAGAAGCTGACCATCGATGGCGAAACCGGCTGTCTTAAGGATATGAAACCGGGGCAGATCATTCTGGACCACACAACCACAAGCCCGGATCACGTTGATCTGATGAGCAAGGTCTGCGGCAATGCCGGTGTCCGTTATTGCGAGGCACCAATGACGCGTACACCGCTTCATGCCGATCAGGGCTGCGTGAATGTTCTCTACGGTGGCGATACAGACTTGCTTGAGGAGCTTCGCCCCCTTTTTGACACCTATGCCGAAAATATCTTCCATGTTGGTCCAAGTGGCCATGCCATTCGCCTTAAACTGATCCACAACTTCATTGCATTCGCCAATGTGGCTTCCTTCTGCGAGGGCTTTGCGCTGGCGGCGAAAGAAGGACTGGATATGACCAAGGTCATCGACATCATTTCAGCCGCTGGCGGCAAAAGCGGCATGATGGACCTGTATGGTCGCAAGACTCTGGAACGCGATTTCACCCCGTATATGGCCCTTGAATGGGCGGAAAAAGATGTCGGCTATTACGTGCGCTGGCTCGAAAAAGCGGGACTACCGGGCTTTATGGCAAGTTCCGTCCATCAGACCTATTCGCTGGCTTCCATCATGGGCTTTGGTCAGGAAGGCTGCACGGCCGTGATCAAGGCATACGAGAAGCTTTCCGGCGTCGAAGCCGCCTTCCCCAAAGATTCCTGAGGCCTTCCTGAAGCCTCTTTGGGGATCACTTGAAATGCCATCCCCCAACAAGAAAAAGCGTGTGAAGCGCATTTATATTCACCGGAGGAAACATCTTGAAAAACCAAAGAATGACCAAGGCTGCCTTGTCGGTTCTGGCAACGCTGCTTTCCGTTTCAGCAATCTCGTCAATCCAGTCCGCACAGGCTGAAACCGTTTTACGCCTGTCGCATTTCGCGGCCGAAACGCACCCGGGGCATATTGCCGCCAAGCAGTTCAAGGAAAACGTTGAAAAGCGCACCAACGGCGAAGTCGTCGTTGAACTGTATCCTGCAAACGAACTGGGCGCGCCGCCAGAGCAACTTGAACAAACCGTTCTGGGCATCATTGACATGAACCTCCCGACGCAGGGAGCGCTCGATAAATATGAAAAGGCATTTGGTACGGTTATGACGCCGTTTGCCTTTAGCAGCTATGACGAAGCACATCGGGTTCTTGACGGACCGTTTATGGAATGGGCGGCTCCCAAGCTTGAAAAGCAGGGTCTGGTCATGCTGTCGAACTGGGAATACGGCTTCCGCAATGTGACCAACTCGGTCAGACCGATCAATTCGCCAGATGACCTTGCGGGCCTGAAGTTGCGCACGCCGCCAGAACTGCAAATCGTCGCAGCCCTTGAAGCCGCAGGGGCACAGACCACACAAATCGCCTTCCCTGAATTGCCCGGCGCCCTTACCGCCGGTGTTGTCGACGGACAGGAAAACCCGATTGGCGTGATTTATCACAACAAGCTTTATGAATTGCAGGACCATCTGGCACTTACACGCCACGTCTACAATTCCATGGTGCATGTCATGAACAAGGCAAAATGGGATGCGCTTTCGGGCGAGGAACAGACGATTGTTCGTGAAGAAAGCGTCGCTGCGGGTAACCTGATGCGCAAACTTGTCCAGGAGCAGGAAGAAAAAGAACTTGCCGCAATCAAGGAAAGCGGCGTTCAGGTCACAGAGCCAGATCTTGCCAAGTTCAAGGCAAAGATGGGTCCAGCATATGAGCGTGTAAGCGAATATTCCGGCGAGGAAAATATGAAAACATTCCTTGGTTTTCTCGAAAACTAAACCAGAAATCTGATCGGCGTTTTCCCGATAAGCTTTCTTCGGAGGGGGTGTTCCGTACCCCCTCCTCTCGCACCCTGTCTTTTCTGAAAGTCTAAGATCATGCTCGCACTCATTGTGCTTCTTGCACTTGTAGGGTTGATCGTTTTTGGTGTGCCAATTGCCGTCGCACTGGCTGTCACCGCGATCGGCACCTATGTGGCGCTTGGTGAAACCGCAATTCTGACGATGTTGCCGCAACGCATGTATTCGGCGACCACATCCTTTACCCTTCTTGCGATCCCGTTTTTCATCCTGGCAGGTAACCTGATGAATACAGGTGGCGTGACAGAACGCATTTTCCGGTTTGCATCGGCCCTGGTCGGGCATATTCGCGGCGGTCTTGGACAGGTCAATGTCGTCGCCAGTCTGATTTTTTCCGGCATGTCGGGTGCCGCTGTTGCCGATGCAGCCGGACTTGGCCAGGTTGAATTCAAGGCAATGCGCGATCGTGGATATGATGAACGATTTTCCGCCGCAATCACCGCTGCATCTTCGACCATCGGACCGGTTTTTCCGCCCAGTATTCCGTTTGTGATTTTTGCCAGCCTGACCGGTGTTTCCGTCGTAAAACTCTTCCTGGCGGGTGTCGTGCCTGGGCTTTTGATGGCCGTTGCGTTGATGGCCGCCGTTTACGTGGTTGCGGTTATTCGCAAATTCCCGCGTGAAATGCGCGCAAGCTACCGCGAACTTTGGGCATCGTTCAAGGCGGCATTCCTTCCGCTTGGTACCCCTGTCATTATTATCGCCGGTATTCTTACCGGGATTTTTACCCCGACCGAAGCCGGTGTTACAGCAAGCTTTTATGCCGCATTCCTTGGTCTTTTCGTTTATCGCGAAATCCGCATTGCCGATTTGCCAAGCATTCTGTGGAATACGCTGCTTCATACCATCCGCGTGTTGTTTGTAATCGCTGCCGCCGGTTTCTTTGGTTGGCTCTTGATCCATCAGCGGGTCCCCAACAGCGTGATTACGGGCCTTTTGTCCCTGTCCGATAATCCGGCTGTCATCATGTCGCTGATCGTGGTGATCTTGCTGGTGCTTGGCATGTTCCTTGAAGGAATTGCGGTGATTGTCATCACCGTTCCGATTTTCATGCCGATCATGACCACGCTTGGCGTTGATCCGGTTCAATTTGGCGTCATCATGATCATGTGCTCGATGATCGGCTTGCTGACACCACCCGTCGGCATGGTGCTGTTTGCAATATCAAGCGTAACACAAGTCCCGATCTCGCCGCTTGTTCGTGAACTTTGGCCCTATCTGCTTGGCATCGTTGCCGTTCTGGTTCTGGTGATTTGCATCCCGCAAGTATCAACCTGGCTTCCCGAACTGGTCATGGGAGGCGGCAGATGATGAAATCACTGACGCTTATCGACCGTTTCGTCGGCGTCGTATTGCGCACAATCGCCATCGTCTGTCTGGCTGTTCTGATGGTTATTCTCGGTGGCAATGTCATCGCGCGCATGACCGGCTGGTTTTCGCTGGGCTGGTATGATGAGATCATCGAACTGTGCTTTGCCTGGATGATCTTTTTCGGTGCTGCCGAACTTTGGCGGGAAAACCAGCATTTTCGGATCGACTGGCTTTATTACTCGCTGCCAAAGGCGAAACGACGCATCCATACGATACTCGTCTCCCTGATCAACATTGTCTTCCTTGCCTTCCTAATGGTGGAAGGAAGCAACCTTGCGCAGAAAAGCTCGGCATTAACGCCAATCATCGGGTTCCCTGTAGCCCTGCTCTATGCCTGTATCCCGATCAGTGCAGCCATCATGCTGGCCTATGCCATTGCAGATCTTTTCAGACATTCCCCCCGGCATGCCGCCGAGGTTGAAGTCATCGACGATATGTAACCCCACATGAAACCAAGGAAATTGAACATGATTTACGATCACCGCACCTACACCTGCCGGCCGGGCACCATTGCCAAGCACCTGAAGCTTTATGAAGCAGAAGGTTGGCAGATTCAGAAAAAACATCTGGGGGATCCGGCCGTTTATGCGGCAACTGAAACGGGTGACGTCAATTCCTATGTCCACATCTGGCAATACGAAAGTGCCGCCGATCGCGCGGCGAAACGCGCCAAGCTGAAAGCCGATCCGGAATGGCAGGAATATCTGAAAAAATCAGCCGAAGCTGGCTATCTGATCAGTCAGATCAACAAAATCCTTGTTCCGACGGGTTTTTTCTCTGATCTGAAAAAAGACTAAGCTGATTAAGGGCAAATGGCACACAAAAAGCTATTTGCCCTCTCACCTCAAGCCTAAGATAAAACCGAGAGCAACAAGTTACCCTTAACCCAAAATCCAGTTGCTTCACTCGCAAGGCATCCGCTTACTAGCTTGCCACTATTTGGCGATAAAATCGTATGAAGCTCTTACCGAGACAGCTCTACTAAAACCGCCCTATCAAGAATTCTCAGCTTCGATCCTGCTGCAATTGCACCGGCAGCTTCCAGTTTGCGAAGCGAGCGAGAGAATGTCTCTGGCGTAATGCCGATCCGGCTTGCGATCTGACGTTTTTCAGGAAAGTTCGTCTCGTCCTCGCCACCCAGATTCTCGCCACTGCGTTCTTCGAAATCGATCAGGAAAGACGCAATTCTCTGGATCGGTTTGGTGTGGCGAATTTTGAAAATTTCTTCGAGGAAGAATCGTTCCCACCGCAGAAGTCCGGCAAGGACTTCGGCCATGACATCGGGCGCACTGCGTAAAACGGAAAGATAGGTATCGCGCGGAATGGCGATGATCTCGCAATCTTCCATGACCTCGCATTCCACCGGATATGCCCGACCGGCCAACGAAACGGCTTCGGCGAATGCCCCCGGTTGGGTCAGGAAATGCATGACGGTTTCTTCGCCCTGCGGGGAAACCTTTACAAGGCGCAAGTGCCCGGAAAGCAGGACATAGAAGTTACGGGCAACATCACCGGCACGAAACAGATGTTCGCCGCGCGAATGGCATTCAACACGACATTTTGCCATCAGATTATCAAGCCGCGCCGCGCCAAGAGCAGACAGGAACGGGACCTGTCGGACGATATCGTAATCGATTTCAGACAGCGGTCTTGAACGCATCTTCGCCCCCTTCCTTGGCATCATTCCCAGACAACCCGCACCAATCGGCCAGCATTTCCGCATCTGCAATCCGGATAATGTGACCATTGGCATGTTGCGAAACACCAATTTCAGAAAGTTTCTTAAGCGCGCGCGAGATCGTTTCGCTGGTCATTCCCAACTTGCGGGCCAAGGCAGACTTTTCAATGGTCAGGGGTGTTTCATGCACACCGTCAATCGGCACCGCATCTGCCAGGAAATAGATCGCCAGACGTTGTGCCGCAGACCGGCATTTAAGCTCTTCGGCCTGTCGCAACATCTGACACAACCGTTCTGTCATGGCCGACATCATGGTCAGTGCACGGTCGAAATGGGCCGTAAGAAAATCGGCAAAGCCAGCACCATCAATACGAACCGCTGTTGTTGCCTCCAAGGTACGAACCGAAACCGCATAACAGCCATCGGGCACCAATGCGCATTCCCCGACAAGCTGACCATTCCCCAGAAGATCAATGACCCCGTCTTTACCGTCCCGATCCTTGAAAGACAATTCGACATGCCCGTTCACAATCAGATAAAGCGCTGACGCCGTTTCATCTGCCGAAATCATCATTGTATCAGTGTCAAACCTGACCCATTGGCATAGGGATGCCAGTTCAAGGATATCTTCCTGCGGCCATGTTCGGAAATAGTTCGCAAAGCGAAGAACACCGGAAATGCGTTCGACATCATTCATCACGGCATCGTCCATTGTAGAAAAAAGGGAAGATTGCATTTACTGGAATAACTCTAACATCAGCCCAGATGATCAAGTTTGTTCCAGATCAATTTTGATCGGAAAACGCTTATCGACGCGAGAACTGCCTTAGCCCTTCTACATCAAGGATGCTCATCCTTGTATCCCGGGCAATAAATCCGTCGTCTTCAAGTTTGCGCAATGCGCGTGAGAATGTTTCCGGGGTGACACCGATCCGGTTTGCGATGACATGCTTGGGTACGATTTCCGCATCGTCAGACTGCGAGAGCAAAAATCCGGCAAGGCGCTGCGATGGGCTTCGCTGGCGCAAATCATTGAGCTCCCTGTAGAAAAACCGTTCCCTCTCGATCAATGACTGCATCATCCGACCAATCATCGCCTTGTCATTCCTGAGGCGATTGACCAGTTGCAGCCTGCTGATTGCGATGATCTGGCTGCCCGGATCGCATTCGGCAGACACCGGATACTTTTGCCCGGAAAGGACCACAGCCTCGGCAAAAGACTCGCCTGCTGAAACAAGATGAAAAAGGGCGACACGCCCATCACCGAGAATTCGAAACAGACGCACCTGTCCCTTGATGACAATAAAGAACTGTTCGGCGGGCTCCCCCTCGCTAAACAGCAATTCACGGCCTTTATAAATCACAACGGCCGCGCCATTTGTCATCGATACGATTTCATCGCGCGAGAAGGCAGAAAGAACTGCCACCTTCGACATCAGACTGAAATCCGCATCATTCAGGTTACGGCGTGACATGATCGGCTCCAAACTCTGTCCGAGCTGACTGCGATGGTTGAAAACTGATTCTGCGATGATGTCGACCGCAATTCACATGATCGGCCAACAGCGAAGACAACTCCCACCACGTGCCAACCGGTGCGAGCATGCCGACTTTCTCATCAGACCGGGAATTAACAGAAGCCGGAATATCAATGCGGCAATGCGCCCCGTCCCCCGTCATAAGGGGAACAAAAAGGGCATTTCTGCTCCTGGTCATGTTTCGCCAGTTGGCGAGAGACGGTTGGCCATCAATCTGAACATTGTGAATGTCATCATGATCAAGATGCCGGCAAAGCATCCCGCGCAACTGCTGCATTTCAGGCGATGGGCAGATGTCACTCTTCTGCCCGTGTGACACCAGAAAAATTGCCGTTTTATCCTTTTGATTTCCCCCCGCCTTTAACCGGGTAGCAATTCGAGCTGCCAGCATCCGGTCATATCCGGGCAAGTGCCCAGCAAACGGCAGAAGTGCCTTCTGCTCCAACCGGGCATCGGCAACAAGTGCGGACAGTTCAGCCACCAAACCGGCACCCGGCGTAAAGAACAGGGGAAAGACAAGCACGTCAGACGCCGAATTCCGCGTCATGACCTTCAACACATTCCCCGCTGATGGAGTTGATCGCAAAAATGAAAGGCGGATGTCGAAATGCGGTAACAGACGTTGCAGATGCGCGGAAAACATCACGCCGGGCACTGCACCCGTTCGTCGCGTTCCATGCGCGACAATCATCAAAACCGGATCGCAGACGGACATAACCATTCCCCTGTTTCACTCTCTCTGAACGCATTTTGCGGGCTTTTCCCCCAAGCGTATTGACTCCCGTCAAGAGTGGAACGGCTCAAAACCATAATGTTCTTATGGTTATTTGATCATCATCAAGGCTGCATCGCGTCGAAAGATCAAATCTCCGCAACCGGGAGCGAAGGCTTTCATTTTCCTAATGGAGGGACGCATGAAACTCACAACTCGGCTGAAACGGTCGGCGGCACCGCTTGCACTTGGTTTCGGCCTTATCTTTGCCTCGGTGGCAATCGCCCAGGAAAAACATCCTGACAGCGAAAGCACCTATGAACCCAGTCTCGAGTCACTTCCGACTGATGGATCACAGCCTGGCGCACACGAAGGTGTGCCCACGATGACGGCCGATGAATTCAATCAGGGTCGCAAGATTTTCTTTGAACGTTGCGCAGGTTGCCACGGCGTGTTGCGCAATGGTGCAACCGGCCCTGCCCTGACAACGGACCGCACCCGCGATCTTGGTTATGACTATCTGCATGACTTCATTACCTATGGATCGCCGGGCGGCATGCCGAACTGGGGAACGTCGGGTGAACTGTCCGAAGAACAGGTCGACATCATGGCCCGCTATGTCCTGCAGGACCCGCCCCAGCCGCCGGAATGGGGTATGGAAGCCATGAAGGAAAGCTGGAAAGTCGCCGTTCCGGTTGACCAGCGTCCGACCAAGAAGATGAACGATCTTGATATCGAAAACCTCTTCTCGGTAACGCTTCGTGATGCAGGTCAGATCGCCCTTATCGACGGTCACGACTACAAGATCAAATACGTTATCGACACCGGATATGCTGTTCACATTTCGCGTGTATCTGCATCGGGTCGATATCTGCTGGTTATCGGTCGTGATGCCAAAATCGACATGATCGATTTGTGGATGAAAGACCCGCAGGTCGTCGCGTCCCTTAAGGTCGGTCTGGAAGCACGGTCTGTCGAAACATCCAAAATGAAGGGATGGGAAGATAAATACGCCATCGCCGGTTCGTACTGGCCGCCGCAATATACGATCATGGACGGCGAAACGCTTGAACCGCTCAAGATCGTTTCGACCCGTGGCATGACCTATGATGAACAGGAATACCATCCGGAACCCCGTGTTGCGTCCATCGTGGCATCGCACTACAACCCGGAATTCGTGGTTAACGTCAAGGAAACCGGTCAGGTTCTTCTGGTCAACTATCAGGATCTTGACGCTCTTCAAGTCACCTCGATCAGCGCGGAACGGTTCCTGCATGACGGTGGTTTTGACGCAACAGGCCGGTATTTCCTTGTCGCGGCCAACGCACGGGACCGCGTTGCCGTCATTGATACCAAGGAACGCAAGCTAAGCGGGATTGTCGATGTTGGTATCAAACCGCATCCGGGTCGCGGGGCGAACTTCATCCACCCGGAACTCGGTCCGGTCTGGGCAACCAGCCATCTTGGCGATGACACCATTGCATTGATCGGCACTGATCCGGAAAAACACCCGGAAAATGCGTGGAAAATGGCGGCATCCATTGACGGGCTCGGCGGCGGGTCGCTGTTTATCAAAACCCACCCGAAATCAACCAATCTGTGGGTTGATGCACCGCTGAACTCGGATGCCGAGATTTATCATTCGGTTGGTGTGCTTGACATCAATAATCTTGATGCCGGTGTTGAAACACTACCGATCGCCGAATGGGCCGATCTGGGCGACGAAGGTGCGCAGCGCGTTGTTCAGGGTGAATACAACAAACAGGGTACTGAAATCTGGTTCTCTGTCTGGAATGGCAAAGCTGAAAAGTCAGCCATTGTGATTGTTGATGACAAAACCCGGAAGCTCAAGAAGGTCATCAAAGATGATCGCCTTGTGACCCCGACGGGCAAATTCAACATCTACAACACCCAACACGACATCTACTGATCTGCAGAACCGGAGGCCATCCACGGCCTCCGGACTTCCCGCATTTGAAACCTTGCCAAAACAGGGGAAAAGCCATGCAAAAATCCGGGCGTATTTATCTTGTCGGAGCCGGGCCAGGCGATCCTGAATTGCTGACCATAAAGGCAGCACGCCTTCTGGACCGCGCGGATGCCGTTATCTATGACCGGCTTGTCTCCGATGAAATACTTGAACTGGCCAACCCGTTTGCAGAACGCGTTTATGTCGGAAAATCCACAGGATCCCACAGCCTGAAGCAGTCCGAAATCAATACGCTTCTGGTACATATGGCCAGAAAACATTGCCACATCGTTCGTCTGAAGGGCGGGGATCCGTATATTTTCGGACGCGGGGGTGAAGAGGCAGAATGGCTTAGCCTGCATGATGTTCCGTTTGAAGTTGTTCCCGGAATTACAGCCGCCGCAGGATGCATGGCACAACTTAATCTACCGCTGACCCATCGCGGTCTGGCAACCAGTGTACGCTTTGTCACCGGTCACATGCAGGCAGACGCAGAACCCCATCACGACTGGCGTTCTTTGGCCGATCCGGACACTACGCTTGCGATTTACATGGGCGTAAAAACCATGCCGGTAATCGCGGGCAAACTGCTTGAACATGGGTTGCCCACCGATACGCCGGTGATGATTATCGAAAACGGCTCCACACCGGATCAACGACATTTCCGCAGTACGCTTGGCAATGTCTGTGACGATCTGAACCGCCTAGATTTTGACCCACCCTGCATGATTGTCATTGGCCGCGTCATTTCACTAGCGGATCGACTATCACTGCCCGAGGCCGAACTTCTATCCGAAAGCCGGTTTGACCAAAACCCAGCACCCGACTTCCCCGATGGGGGTCTACGTTATGCCCATACTGCGTAATTCCCTCGTGATCGTGATCACCACGCTCGCTTTGGCGGGGACCTATTCAGTAAGTGCGGAAAACGCGACTTCTTCCCGAAGCCCCCATGCGCTGGAGCAAATGGTGCGTCAGGATTGCGGTTCCTGTCATGGCCTAACGTTTAAGGGAGGTCTGGGATCGCCCCTTTTACCGGAAAGCCTTGCGGCTTACAGCGTCGAGGATTTGACAACCATCATCCTCGACGGATTGCCCGGGACAGCCATGCCACCCTGGCGCGCAATCGTGACACCCGATGAGGCCACGTGGATGGCCCGCTATCTGAAAACAGGAGAACCCGAATGATGCGCATTGCATTTTCGGCCCGCATTCCTTCCACCGCGTTACAGGCAACCCGCAACCTTTTGGTTTTTGGGGGCATTTTGCTTTTGGCGGGCTGCGCAAATATCTCATCCGTTCGCGGGACGGCTGATCTGGCAACCGTCGTTGCCCGGGCCACTGGCGAAGTTGCGATCCTTGATACAAGCACCCGCCAGTTTACCGGAATTGTCGATGGTCTGGGGGATCTGTCACATGCCTCGATCGTTTATTCCCGGGACGGCCGGTTTGCGTTCGTCTTTGGCCGCGACGGCGGATTGACCAAGGTCGACATCTTGCAGCGCAGGATTATCGACCGGACCCTGCAGGCAGGCAACAGTATTGGCGGAGCCATCAGCCAGGACGGCAGACTGGTGGCGGTTGCCAATTACGAACCCGGTGGTGTACGTGTTTTCGATAGTGAAACACTCGATCTAGTCGCAGACATTCCCGCAACCATCGGCGACGGCCCAGATCGTTCGAAGGTCATCGGGCTGGTTGATGCGCCGGGTAACCGCTTTGTTTTCAGCCTTTGGGATTCCGGCGAAATCTGGATTGCCGATTTTTCAACCGGCACCATCCCAAAGATCCGCCGCTATAAAGATATAGGAACGCAGCCCTATGACGCGCTGATCACATCCGATGGTCGCTATTACATTGCCGGCCTATTTGGCGAAGACGGCATGGCATTGCTTGATCTTTGGTATCCGGAAAATGGCGTGCGCCGCATCCTTGATCATTACGGCATGGGCGAAGAACGCTTACCCGTTTACAAAATGCCCCACCTTGAAGGCTGGGCGATTGCGGGGAAACGCGCATTTGTACCCGCCATCGGTCGCCACGAAGTTCTCGTGATTGACACCGAAAACTGGCAGCAGATCGGACGTATTCCCGTCCATGGACAGCCCGTTTTCGTCATGGCCCATCCCGATAACAGGCATGTCTGGGTCAATTTCTCGGTCCCGGATTACGACACCGTCCAGATAATCGACACGGAAAGTCTGGCAATCGTCGAGGAACTGAAACCCGGCACCGGTGTCCTGCATATGGAATTCAGTCCACGTGGCGATCAGGTCTGGCTGTCCGTTCGTGATGACAACAAGGTCGTTGGATACAACCCCTACACGCTCCAGCCGATTGCCGAACTTCCGCTCCCCAGTCCCAGTGGTATTTTCATGTCTGACCGTGCCGGACGGATCGGGTTGTAGGAGGCCATCATGAGCACCGAACTCACCCGCCTACAGACCCGGCTGATCGAACATTTTCAGCGCGGTTTCCCGACGACGCCACGCCCGTTTGAAACCATCGCCAATGAACTGGGCACCAACGAAGACGCGGTGATTTCCGCCATTTCCGATTTGAAGGACAAAGGTTATCTCGACCGGATTGGCGCGACCTATGCGACCGGGCGCGCAGGGGCATCAAGCCTTGCGGCGATGGAAGTTCCAGATGATCAGCTTGAAAAAATTGCCGCCCAAGTCAGCCACTTTACCGAAATCAATCACAATTACGAACGCGAAGATAAACTCAATCTATGGTTCGTCGTGACCACCGCCGATCAGGCCAGTCTGGATACGACAATCAAGGCAATCGAAGCCAAGACAGGCTTCCCGATATATCGGATGCCGATGATCGAACATTACCGTCTCGATTTGGGATTTGCGTTGAAATGGAACTGAGCGAGCTTCAACACCGGCTGATCAAAAGACTGCGCGACGGCTTGCCAATCGGCAAACGTCCCTACGCAAATATTGCCAATGACCTCGGCACGACCGAGGAAACGGTGATCGAAACGCTTGAACAGCTTATCGCCCACAAGGTTATCAACCGTTTTGGCATGATCATCCGTCATCGCGCACTTGGTTATCAGGCCAATGCGATGTGCGTTTTCGATATCGGTGATGATGCGGCATCCGACATTGGCAAGGCCATGGCGACACTGCCTTATGTCACCTTGTGTTATCGCCGGGAACGGGTTGCCGGTGTCTGGCCATACAATCTTTATTGCATGATCCATGGTCGCGACCGGCTGACCGTCCGGGCACAAATCCGCCATCTGATCGCGCGTCTGGAACTGCATGATGCGCCCCACAAGGTTCTTTTCAGCAAGCAATGCTTCACCCAGCGGGCGGGAAAATATGGTGCCCCAGCGATATCCGCATCCTTATCCGCATCCGGGCCTGCATCGACGCAGACGATCCCGTTCCCGATAAAATCAGGGAAGTACCATGAACAAGCTTGAACGCGATCTGATCAATAATCTTCAAGGCGGTTTCCCGATCTGCGCCCACCCGTTTCAGGTTCTGGCCGAACGTCTTGGTTATGACGAACAAACCGTCATTGACGGTGTCAAAAGGCTGATCGCGGACGGATATGTCAGCCGGTTTGGGCCGCTTTACAACACGGAAAGACTTGGTGGTGCTGTAACCCTTGCCGCGATTGCTGTCCCACCTGATCGCTTTGACGAGGTCGCCGAACAAGTCAATGCGTTTGACGAAGTCGCTCACAATTACGCCCGTGAAGATGCGCTTAATATGTGGTTCGTGATCCTTGCCGAGGATGAAAAAAAACTTCAGCACGTCATCACCCGGATCGAAAACGCAACCGGCCTTCGGGTGCTGAGTTTCCCAAAGGAACGGGAATATTTCCTTGAATTGCATCTGGAGGTTCCCGATCAATGATTTCCTTTCTGAACCAACCAGAACTGCCGGAACTTGATGAAATCGATCATGCCCTGATCCATGCGACGCAAACCGGATTGCCGTTAACGCCGTCACCCTACGGGGATATCGCGCTGGGCCTTGGACTTGGCCCGGATGAAGTTGAACAGCGCTTGCAACGGTTGCACGATGTCGGTGTCATCCGGCGGATCGGCATCATTCCCAACCATTACCGGCTGGGCTATCGCGCCAACGGCATGAGCGTCTGGGACATCAATGATGAAGCCGTTGATGCCATGGGCGAGATGATCGGAAAGCTGGATTTCGTATCGCACTGCTATCGCAGGCCGCGCCACCTGCCCGGTTGGCCATTCAACCTGTTTGCCATGGTCCACGGTACGACACGTGAAACGGTCGAGGCCAAGGTTCAGGATATCCTCGACCTTTTGGGCGAGAATGTCCGCAACCACCGCATTCTTTACAGCAACCGAATCCTTAAAAAAACCGGCCTGCGTTGGCGCAAAAGCGGAGAAAAGAAATGTTGCGGTTAAGCCAGTATATCCGTGCTGCCATCGACATTGCCGAAAATGGTACGGCTCCCGTTGCGACCTCGCGTAAGCATGCCCCGCTTTCCAATCGTGGGCCTGTCGTTATCTGGAACCTGATCCGGCGGTGCAATCTGACCTGCAGGCATTGCTATGCCTCCGCCGTTGATAAGGATTTCCCGGGCGAACTGACGACAAAACAGGTTTTTCACACCATGGAAAATCTGCGCGATTTCAATGTTCCGGTGTTGATCCTGTCGGGTGGCGAACCGCTTATGCGGCCCGATATTTTTGATATTTCGGCCTATGCCAGGGAACTTGGTTTCTATGTCGCACTGTCAAGCAACGGAACCCTGATCGATGATAGAAACATCGATCAGATAGCAGCCGCCAATTATGACTATGTCGGGATCAGTCTGGACGGGCTTGGCGCAACACATGATTATTTCCGCCGCCTTGAAGGCGGGTTTGATCTTGCGCTTCGGGGGGCAAAACTATGCCGTGATGCCGGATTGCCGGTTGGCATCCGTTTCACCATGACCCGCGAAAACTATCAGGACCTTCCCGGCCTTCTTGACCTTGTTGAACAGGAAAAGATCGACAAGTTCTATTTTTCGCATCTGAACTATGCCGGTCGCGGAAACCACAACCGCAAGGACCATGCATTCTACAATATGACCCGCGAGGCACTTTTGATGATGTTTTCCCGCTGCGAAGCAGATGTCAAAGCAGGCATCGCGCGCGACTATGTGACGGGCAACAACGATGCCGACGGGGTTTTCCTGAAATTCTGGATTGACGAACATTACCCGGCAGCATCCAACCAGATCGGGAAAATGCTGCAACGCTGGGGCGGGAACGCATCGGGTGTCAATGTTGCCAATATCGACAATCTGGGCAATGTCCATCCCGATACCATGTGGTGGCAACACACATTGGGCAATGTCCTGAAACGGCCGTTCTCGGAAATCTGGCAGGATGTCAGCGACCCTTTGATGGCCGGTCTAAAGCAACGCCCCCGTCTTGTGCATGGTCGCTGCGGCGAATGCCAATATCGCGATATTTGCGGCGGTAACACGCGAACGCGCGCCTATCAACTAACCGGTGATCCGTGGGCCGAAGATCCGGGCTGTTATCTTGATGATGCCGAACTTGGCATTGCTGGCGACCATAACCGTATTGAAACCGTTCCGTTTTCCGCAACCAGACGCCACGGTCAGGTGGAGGTCACATCATGACCACCGTCGTCAAGTCTGCCTTGGCGCGGATCGGCCTTGGCACGATGCTGGTTTCCGGTTTGATCGGCACGACAAACGCCTTTGGCCAAACCGCCCTTTCATCTGCCCAGATTGCCGATGCCAATGCGTTATATGCAACGCATTGTGCCGCCTGTCACAATGGCGACCGGCTGGGTGGAATGGGTCCGGCCCTTTTACCCGAAAGCCTCGAAAAAATGCGCGGCAACGGCATTTCGGATGTCATTCGCGATGGCCGCGCGGCAACGCAGATGCCGGCCTTTGGCGAAACCCTTGCCGCAACGGAAATCACCCTTCTGGCCGACTGGTTGCGACAACCGATGGACAGGTCGCCAGAATGGGGCATGTCCGAAATCGTCCAAAGTCACGACGTTTTCATCGATCCGGCGGAACTGCCCGACAAACCGAAATTCGAAGGTGATCCTTTAAACCTGTTCACAATTGTCGAGGCGGGCGATCATCACGTCACGATCCTTGATGGTGATACGTTCGAACCCCTTGATCGTTTTCCAACCCGCTTTGCCCTGCATGGCGGGGCGAAATATTCTCCGGACGGTCGTTTTGTCTATCTGGCGTCGCGCGATGGCTGGGTTCAGATGTATGACCTTTATTCCCTGCAAACCGTTGCTGAAATCCGGGTCGGCCTGAATACGCGAAATGTGGCGGTATCCGATGACGGCCGCTATGTGATGGCGGGCAACATGCTGCCGCACAATCTGGTTTTACTGGATGCACGGGATCTGACACCAATACGCGAGTTCGCCGTTATCGGTGATGATGGCAAATCATCTCGTGTTTCGGCGGTATATACCGCACCACCGCGCCATAGCTTTATCGTCGCCCTGAAAGACCTGCCCGAAGTTTGGGAAATTTCCTATGCCGATGATCCACGTCCGGTCTATCCCGGTTTCGTTCATAACTACGAAGCCAACATGGTCGAAGCACTGGATGTTCAGAACGGCCCATTCCCAGTCAGACGTATTCATCTTGATGATAGTCTGGATGATTTCTTCTTCGATCAGGATTATCGCCACCTGATCGGGGCGACGCGCAATGGCCGCGATGGGCAGGTAATCAATCTGAATGTCGGCCGAAAGGTTGCCGATATCGCACTGGAAGGCATGCCCCATCTTGGTTCAGGCATCACCTTTGACTATCAGGGCCATTCGGTGCTGGCGACACCGCACCTGAAAGATTCCAAAATCAGCGTCATCGACATGGAAAGCTGGCAGACCATCAAAACCATCGCAACAAAAGGCCCCGGATTTTTCACCCGCAGCCATGACAACACGCCTTATGCCTGGGTCGATGTATTCTTTGGCCCGGACAAGGACGTGGTCCATATCATCGATAAACGCACACTCGAAATCGTCAAAACGCTCCGCCCCGAACCCGGCAAGGTCGCGGCCCATGTCGAATTTGACCGCAGCGGCAAACACGCGCTGCTCTCGATCTGGGACGATGACGGCGCAATCATCGTTTACGATGCCCAAACATTCGAAGAAATCAAACGCATCCCGATGAAAAAGCCGGTTGGGAAATATAACGTGTTCAACAAAATCACTTATTCCGCCGGCACCAGCCATTAAAATCGGTTCAAACGGCTTAGCGGTTCATTAAAATCATGGCTGCCTGTGCGGCCAGAACGCCTGCGAAAATCACGATCAGAAACGCGATGAACAATCCCCGCCATCCGCCCGCAGATGGACCAAGTCCAAGATAATATCGCAAAATCAGCCACGCCTTGAGGCTCCCGACCATCATGATAGTCATGGCGGGCACAATGCCAAGCATCGCACCTGTACGATCATCACCGATCAGGGCAAGAACCATCGACATGACGGTCGTGCCACTGGCGAGCAACCAGACAAAAATGGCCGTGCGCGACGAAAGCCCATGCCCGTCGCTTGGCATCGTGGACGAGGCTGAAATATCGTCGGTTTCTGTCGCGACTGGAAGATGTCGGTCCATGGTTTCCTCACCGCAAAAGATAGATCACAGGAAACACCAATACCCAGACCATATCGATCATGTGCCAGAATGCCGTTCCGGTTTCGATATTTGTCAGGTTCGGCCATATGGCAACAACGCCCAGCACCCCAAGCCCCATCACCACATGCAGGGCGTGGAAGCCGGTGATCAGGTAATAAAGCGTGAAAAACGCGCTGGATTCCAAACCGATCCCGGCATCAATTTTGGAGCCATATTCAATAAGCTTCACGATCAGGAAAACGATACCCAAAACCGCCGTCCCCGCCAACCAGACCCGGCATTGCAGAACTGCATCCTTTTTGATGGCACGAATGGCAAAAACGGCAAAAAGGCCGCTTGTCAGAAGAACAAGCGTATTAATCCCGCCCATGACCCGGTCAAGGTAAAACTGATCATTGGCAAATCCCGCTGGGTCACCAATTCTTGCCGCCGAAAATGTCAACAGAAACGCCCCAAAGACAACCAGTTCCGACAGGATCAGAACCCACATCAACGGATGCCCCGGCAACGCTTCAAGCCCACCCCAAGCATCCGAAGCAGATTGCGGGTCATGATCCTTCAGGCCGAAACCGTCATGCTGCGTAACCGTGTCCTGATCGAGTCCCATCTGACACCCCGTTTTCAACGTACAAGTTGGCGATAGATACGTGGTAAGGCCGCCGGAAGGTTTTCCAGCTTGCTGACAATTGCGTGCCCGCCTGCCCCAAAGATATAGGGGAAGTAATCCTGTGCCCTTTGATCGACCGTTACACCGAAAAGGCCAAGCCCTGCCTTTCGGCATTCACGTACCGCACGGCGGCTATCCTCTATGCCGTAGCGACCTTCGTAATGGTCGATATCATTTGGCTTGCCATCCGTGATTACCAGCATCAACCGGTGTTGGTGCGGTCGATCTCCCAACAGCTTTCCAACATGGCGGATGGCAGCCCCCAACCGGGTGTAATAACCGGGCCGAAGCTTCTGTATCCTTTTCTGGGTACGGGGTGACCAATCCTCGTCGAAATTCTTGATCGCATTGATCCGCACCCAGTCGCGGCGACGGGATGTAAAGCTGAAGACACCAAATTCGTCCCCGCAGGCGTCCAGCCCACCGGCCAGCACCGAAAGCGCCTGCTTTTCGACATCAAGAACCCGGTGATCCTGTATCCAGGCATCGGTCGACAATGATACATCGACCAGTACCGCAACCGACAAATCGCGTGCCCGTCGAACCGTGTTCAGATACAGCCTGTCACTAAGTTCGCCACTGCCTTTCTGGTCACACCGGGCGCGCACCAATGCCTCAAGGTCAAGCTCGCTTCCGTCACATTGCGCGCGCAGCGTTTCATGGCGCGGCCGAAACGCTTCGAATTGGCGGCGAACCTGACGGATTTGGCGTCGTTCGGTTTCACCCGGATGCCAGACATCACACTCACTGACTTTTTCATCACCGGATTGCATGATGACTTTGCAGAAATCCGGGCGATACGATTGATGACGGTAATCCCATTCCGGATAGGTCCATTCACCAATCACGCGTCCTTCATCAGCTTCGCGTGGCGGCAGATCCAGATCGAAACGCAATTTGGTTGCCGCTTTGCGTTTGCAGTCGGAAATTTCCATTTCGTCGAGCTCGTCGGCCGCTTTTTTCGCGTCCTGCTCGTCCTCGTCATCCATCGGCCGATTGACATTGACCATCTCGGCAATCGAAAGGATTTTTTCAAACCGGTTTAATGCGAGGGGATCATTGCGACCAGCCTGATCATTCTTGCGCCGGCGGGCGCGCTTTTTGTGTTCCTGACTGCCATCTGACGAATTTCCGTCCTCGTCCATGTCGGTATCGGCAACACGACCGGCCGTGCCCGAACAAATGGCCTCGCCCCAAAGCGGAACGGGAAGAAACGGCGCATAACGATGCGGTTGCAAACCCGCAATATTGATCAGACCTGTAATGTCGGCATTAGCGCCAACGGCGTTCACAACAGGCCATAGATCGTTTTCATGCGGCTGCCCTGTGGCCCCAAGAATCTTCAGAACACATTCTTCGATATGCTGTTCGCATCGGGGCAGGGGACGAACCGGTCGCAACGCCAGAAACGCATCATACAGGCGTTGCCGCAAACCGATGATACCGGGGAAATTGTGGCACACATCCCGATCGGTTTGTCGTGCCCGGGAAAGCCGCATGATATCGGCCAATAACGGGCTTTGCGCAATGTCCGCCGAAATGGTTTGCGGTTCCGAAACCGCAAACCATGCCATCAGCCAGATATAAAAATCACGGTTAAGGTCACGCGACGGAAACAGTGAAATGGACGCCGGCAGCTTTAACGATGCCTCATTCATTTCGGCCATTGTGATCTGTTCATCCACCAGACCGATCCGCTGCCGCCAGCGTAACCGATGCCCCGAAACCCGTTTATCGATCTGGGCAAATTCCAGCGCCGGATCACCACCAAGGGTGCGAAAGATCACCGGCAAATGACTGCGCAATTCGGCAAACGTGATCGCGTGCTCAGCATGATCGCGATAGCTTTCCTGATTGCGCGACGCAATCCGGTGCCAGATCATGCCGACCTGTTCTTCGAATTCCAGAAAATCGAAACTCATCATCGCCTCCCGGCTGTCAGCCCCGGATAATCCCGATGGCCTTGCGAAGGCCCGCCTTGATATCCGCGTCATCCGACAGAGGTTCGATGATGGCGGCATTGATGGCGTCATCAAATGCAACATTGGCCATCAAAAGTGTCGCGCAATAAACCAGCAACCGGGTTGAAACCGCTTCTTCAAGATCAATACCGGTAAGCTTGCGAATATTGCCAGCGATACGCACCAGAAGGGCTGCGCGTTCAACATCGATCCCGGTTTCACGCATGATCACCGCTTTTTCGGTTTCCGCATCCGGGAAGTCGAACTCGACCGCCAGAAAACGTTGCCGGGTCGATGGTTTCAGTTGCTTCAGAAGGTTCTGGTAACCAGGGTTATAGGACACCACCAGCATGAAATTGGCCGGCGCTTCCAGAAGCTCGCCCGTCCGGTCCAGCGGCAAAAGACGACGGTCATCAGTCAATGGGTGCAGGACCACCGTCACGTCCTTGCGCGCCTCCACCACCTCATCGAGATAGCAGATCCCACCGTGGCGGACCGCGCGCGTCAACGGGCCATCCACCCAAACGGTTTCCCCGCCCTTGATCAGATAGCGCCCCGTCAGATCCGCCGCCGTCAAATCGTCATGGCAGGAAACGGTATAAAGCGGAACACCAAGCTTTGCCGCCATATGCGATACAAAACGCGTTTTCCCGCAACCGGTCGGTCCCTTCAGCAACAAGGGCAGATGCTGCTGCCAAGCCGTTTCAAACAACTGCTGTTCATTGCCGGTAGACTGATAATAAGGAACGTCCTGATCTGGGAGTACGTCTTTAAGAGCGGTCTGCATGTGAATGCTCCTTGGAAAATAGAAAGGCCGAAAATGACAACGACCGGTCGCGGGAACCAACCGGTCGTTGTCCGCCATGTGTCGTCATGGAAGAGAGCATGAAATCGAACACACAGACTTGATTGCCGTCATTCGGCGGGCTGACGTGCCCCTGCGGTTACGCGTCCACCTCGCGGTGCGACCACAAGCGACCAGATGATCATGGTGACACCGATCAGCACGACTACCCCCGCTCCCAAACGCATCCAGTAGAACAGGGCAACCTGATCCTGCACCTCCATGTAATTCATCCCCAGAACACGTTGCAGATGGGTCTGAACGACACCCGCAAATGTCAGGGTAAAGGTCATGAATGCCATCGCACTGGTCGTGATCCAGAAGCCCCACATATTGAGCTGCTGGTTATAAGGTTCACGCCCGCGAAGATAAGGCAGCGCATAGGTGAAGATTGCCAGATTAAGCATCACATAGGCCCCGTAGAAAGCCAGATGGCCATGTGCTGCGGTAATCTGTGTTCCGTGGGTGTAGTAATTGATCGACGACAGGGTATGCATGAAGCCCCATACGCCCGCGCCAAAAAACGCCATGACCGAACAGCCAAGCGACCAAAGTAGGGCCGCCTTGTTCGGATGATCCCGACCACCTTTCCAAACCATGTAGAAGCAGAAAACAACCATGGCAAAGAAAGGAACGACTTCCAGCGTCGAAAACACGTTACCGATCCACTGCCAATATCCCGGAGTTCCGATCCAGTAATAGTGATGGCCGGTACCCAGAATGCCGGTAAACAGCGAAAGTGAAACCATGACATAAAGCCATTTTTCAACGACTTCGCGATCAACACCCGTCATCTTGATCATCAGAAACGCCAGGATCGACGCCATGATCAGTTCCCATACACCTTCGACCCACAGATGCACGACATACCACCAGTACATCTTGTCTACCGCAAGGTTCGACGGATTATAGAACGCAAACAGGAACAGCAACGCGACGAACCAAAGGGCAACCATCAGTACGTTCGATACTGCGGTTTTCCGCCCCTTAAGCAGTGTCAGCGTGGTGTTGTAAAGGAACATCAGCGCCACCACGACGATACCGACCTTGATCGGCAAGGGCTGTTCAAGGAACTCGCGTCCTTCGTGATAGCCAAGGATGTATCCGACAACTGCAGCAGCGGTTGCCGCCATGAACAGCCAGAACTGGATGATCGCCAGTTTCGGGCTGTGCAGTTCGGTTTCGCATTCTTCGGGCAGCAAATAATAAGCCGCCCCGAAATACCCCATCAACAACCAGACGATCAGGGCATTGGTGTGGATCATGCGAATGACGTTGAACGGCAATAGTTCGGACAAAACGTTTGGAAAAACATAGACAGTGCCCGCCACCACGCCGAACAGAATCTGGGCTGCGAACAATGTCAGCGCACCGTATATGTAATACAGCGCAACCTTTTGCGATTGATATTTCATTGTAGCCTCGTTTCCATCAGCACCGGATTATCCCGCCTCGTTTGGCGGCCAGTTCTGGGTGTCGATTTCACTGGTCCATTTCAGGAAGTCGACAAGCTCGTCGAGCTCCTGATCTGTAAGGTTGAATTGCGGCATCTGGCGGCGGCCTTCGATGCCTGTGGGCTGTGCGGCCATCCATGCCTTAAGCATATCGCGCGCACCTTCCGGATCATCTTCACCGCCATACCGCACCCAGACATTGCCAAGTTCAGGCGCGAAATAGGCACCCTCGCCCAAAAGCGTATGGCAGTTGATGCATGAATTACGTTCCCAGACATGCTTGCCCGCGACAACCGATGGCGTCAGCTGATCCTGATTGCTGGACTCGTTGACGATATAGTTGTGGCTGTGCAAGGTCAGTCCGACGAAGATGACCAGAAAGAAGATCGTTCCGCCGTAGAAAATGTTCCGGGCGGCAGATTTTGTCAGTCGTTCCGACATGTGAACGGATCCTCACTCCGATTGGCAGTTCAATGCCGCTCTGTCCCCAAAACGGCGTCAGGCAATCATTTCCCGACTGGACGTTTCCCACCTTGACTACCGTCAAACGAAAAAAGCCCAGCACGATGGCGGGGCAGGTGGGGTCGGAAATACACGGCAGGAAGGATTAGGTTAGCCAGACAAGGCTATTCAAAACGCGGAAACAGTATTTCATTCTCAAGATGGATATGCGCCACCAGGTCCTCGACCAGCTTGGCCGTGCCGGAATAAAGCGCCCGCCATGAACCACAGACACCGTCGGGCAACGCGAAATTGTTGGTCAGCTTTTGCAGTTTATGGATGGCTTCAGCATGCTCGTCATGTTCTTCGCGCATGCAATGGATCGGCATGATCAGGGGAATTGTGCTGGCACTGTTGCGTTGCATTTCGCGCATCGCCGGGAACAGAACCATTTCCTCTTTCGCCATATGGGAATCAAGCTTCTCCGTCATTTCAAACAGCGCGTCGGCCAATCCCGTCGGGGCTTCCGGATGATCTCCGTGAACCGCCTCGACCTTGCGGGCAAGCAGGATAAGCTCGGCCAGTTCATCACGATGTGTCTGATGATACCGATCCAGAATAAAATCGATGAACGCATCGATATCATTTGGATCCGGCAAGGTCAGTGGCCCCTTGGGCAAATCGCACAATTCACGGGCAATCAGACCGGCATCCAGTCCTTTCGCACTGGCGACCTCGTCCAACGACTTGTTGCCTGAACAGCAAAATCCGATTTTATGGCGTCGTAAAATCAGGGTTGCCCCCGGAAAACTTGCGACCAGATCGCCGATCTTGCGATGGATCAGATTTGCTGAATTGGCAGGATCCTGATCATGTGTGAAATCGGATTGCATGCTGGCGGACCTCCATCCCCGGATATTGATCCAGCCAAGTTTAGGCACCTTCCCAAAAGTCACGTTGACGATGGTCAAGTAGCCCTGCCCGGAATTTTGCAATTCCCCCTGCCCGATACTGTCTTGGAAAAGCAGAACCTTTCCACCTTATCAAGAACCGTAAAAATTCCAATCTTTCAGTGATTTGACGGACATCAACACCTTAAAACCCAAACAGGACAATACTTCCGGCACCAATGTGGTCCGGAGTCCGCCGTGTCAATCAAACGCCCGTCATTTACGCCCTTTCTGCTGATGAACCCCGTCGTGCGAAATGTTCCGGCATTCGCGCTTGAACGCCTGTGCCAGCACGCCATGGCAACCATGTATCGCCGACACAAACCCGTTTTCGAACGGGTCACCGAACGTGAAACATTTGCCCTGCTCGTATGCCCGACGGACCTTGATCTCGACCTTTTCCTTGCCCTTGATCCCAAGGCCCCCGTCCTGCGCCCGGCCCATGAGGGGGATGACAATATCATCGCAGCACGGATCATCGGCCCGCTTCCGGCCCTTCTGGAACTGCTCGAAGGAAAATCCGACGGGGACGCGCTGTTTTTCTCGCGCGCATTACGAATAGAGGGCCGGACCGACCTTGTCGTTGCCCTTCGCAATGCCCTGGACGGCGAAGAAATAGACCTGCGTTCAGCCGTCATTGAAAGTTTCGGTGCATTGGGCCCGGCGGCACGTCTGGCACTGCGCGCCGCCGAAGCGGCATATCGCCAGATGCAATCGGACATGGACCGGGTTGCCGATACCCTGATTTCCCCGATTGAAAAACGTCTGGGCGGACTTGACCGGCGTCTTGGCGAACATGCGGAAAACATTTCAGGGCTTCAGAAATCAGTAAAACGTCGCACGCCCCGCACCGCTCAGACCGCGCTGGCGGGTGATGATTTCGCCCTGCCTGATCCTTCATAACCGACAAACACATACAGGGATTTCATGGAACTAGTTTGCCCGGCAGGAACCCCCGCCAGTCTGCGTGCCGCCGTCGAAGCCGGTGCGGATGTTGTATATTGCGGTTTCCGCGATGCGACCAATGCCCGCAACTTTCCGGGGCTGAATTTTTCCCGACCCGAACTCGCCAACGCCGTTACATTCGCACATAAACATGGCGTGCATGTCTATCTGGCCTGCAACACCTATCCAAAGGCCGGTTCCGAAGACATCTGGCACAAGGCCGTCGATGATGCGGTTGCAATTGGTGTTGATGCGGTCATTCTGGCCGATATCGGTTTGCTGCGCTATGCGCGCGATAAACATCCCGATGCACGCCTGCATCTGTCGGTACAGGCATCGGCCTCGAACGAGGAAGCCATTCGTTTTTACCATCGTGAATTTGGCGTGCGCCGTGTGGTTCTGCCGCGTGTCCTGTCGCTCGAAGAAATCCGGATGTTAAACCGGCGCATTTCGGTGGAAACCGAAGTTTTCGCCTTTGGGGGCATGTGTGTCATGGCCGAAGGACGCTGTTCGCTATCTTCCTATGCCACGGGGGAAAGCCCCAATATGAATGGCGTTTGTTCACCAGCAGCCCACGTCCATTACGAGGAACGCGTCGACAGTACCGTTTCCCGCCTTGGCAATTTTACAATCAATGTTTACGGCAATGATGAAAAGGTCGGATATCCCACCCTGTGCAAGGGCCGGTTCCGCGCTATGGACAAGGCCGGTTATCTGTTCGAAGAACCCACCAGTCTTGACGTCACCGCAATCCTGCCTGAACTCGCCGATGCCGGTGTAACCGCCCTTAAGATCGAAGGGCGCCAACGCGGCAAGGCCTATATCTCGCAGGTGGTCGGCGCGTTCCGCGCGTCCCTTGACCGCATTGCCAATGGGCAAACCGGTACGCGCAGTAATCTGGCCGCCCTTAGCGAAGGTCAGGCAGAGACAACAGGTGCCTATCGGAGAAGCTGGCAATGACGAAATCAAGACTGGTCATGGGCCCCATTCTTTTTCACTGGGATGAAAACCGCAAACGGGATTTCTATGCCCGCCTTGCCGATGAAATCGATGTTGATACAGTCCATGTTGGTGAAGTCGTCTGTGCCAAACGCATGCCGTTCTTTGACAAACATCTGCCCGACATCATCGAACGGCTTCAGAATGCCGGAAAGGAAGTCGTCTTCTCGACACTGGCCCTCGTGATGAATGAACGCGAGATCGCCCAGCTTCGTGAAATTGCCGAAATGCCGGACCTTCTGATCGAAGCCAACGACATATCTTCCATCGGCCTGCTTTCCGGCCGCCCGCATGTCGTCGGGCCGTACATCAATACATATAACGAAAGCACCCTGGACTACCTGATTTCCAAAGGTGCACACCGCGCATCGCTTCCCTGGGAATTGCCGATGTCATCGATTGAAGCCCTTTGCAACGCTCGGAAAACGGCCGAGATCGAAGTCCAGATATTCGGGCGTGTCCCGCTTGCCATATCAGCCCGGTGTTATTCCGCACGCGCACATGGCTTGCACAAGGACGGCTGCCGATATGTCTGTGGCGAGGCCCTTGATGGCATGGATATCGAAACGCTGGATCACACACCGTTTCTTGCCGTCAATGGTCTGCAAACCCTGTCCAGTCACTATCTGGAATTATCAACCGCTATTGATGATCTGAAAGATGCCGGTGTTAACGCCTTCCGGATTTCACCGCACACTCTTGATATGGTGCGCGTTGCCAATCTCTACCGTCGTCTGATCGATGGTGAAACCTCGTCTGACGAGGTCAGGCAATCGTTGCTGGAAATGCAAAACGATCTGGCTTTCGCGGATGCCTTCCTGCACAGCCTTCCGGGTGCGGACCTCCGGGAAACGCTTGGTTCCCGGGCTGAATAATTTTCCCCACCGCGCAAATATCCCGGTCCGGAATACAGATATGAAAAGGGCCACAGCCTGATGAACTGTGGCCCTTCGATACATTGTGCAGGGGAGTAAACAGCTCAATGTATTGACGATGGCTGGAGTATAATTGATTTGTTTTGATACTCCTTGACGGTCGTCAATCAGGACTGCCTTTGCGGGTTTTCTACCTTCTGATCACACATCAATTTCTATTTCCTGCGCCTCGCCCAAAGGCACAAGAAGGATTTTTCGAACAGGCAGATGACGCGCTGCATGCCGTATTTCGGTTTCACGCATCATCGAAAACGCGGTTGAAAACGCATCTGCATCGGTTGCAGTATCTGCAAAGACACTCACCCTTTCCCACAAGGCGGGCGAAGTTCCGCTGCGCGGGTCGATCAGATGGGTATAATTCCCGTTCAAACTGAACCTGAATCCCGAACCTGACGACGTTGCCAATGCACCATCATATATCCTGATTCCACTGGATGACTGTGCATCGTTCCCGTCAAATCTTACCGGCCATCCCGTACCGTCTATTCTGGAGCCAATCGCATATTTTTCGCCAAGGTCAACCAGCACATTCTTCATGCCGTTTCGCCGGAAAACCCCCACGACACGGTCGGTGATGTAACCCTGCGCCATACCGTTCAGCGTGACCTGCATGCCCTGCTGCGCAAAGGAAACCCGGTTCGGCTCAATCCGGATTGCCTCATATCCGATCAAGGATTTCAGCCTCCCGATTTCTGCCTGAACTGCACCTTCATCAGTCATAGCGATCTGCTGCGACAGTTCTGTTAGCCGCGCCCAAACGGTCTGGATCGTCGGATCGAATGCGCCATCGGTATGTCTGGAAATCATGGCAGCGCGCGACATCAGTTCAACAAATTCCTGTTCGGGGTTTTCGACAAATCCATCGCGATTCAAGCGCGAAATTATCGCATCCGGCCGATACAGACTGAACATGTTTTCCAGTCGTTCGATTTCCCAAAGTGCCGACGAAATCATTTCATCGGCCTGATCTTGCGAAAGGCCGTCCAGATAAATCGCGGCCTCTGCACCAAGGGCGGTTCCCTGCCAACGATGCAGCTTATCTGGCGCGGCGAAAACCTTGGGGGATGCCAAGGCGATTGATGCCGCACTGGCAAACAGGGTGATAAAGCGACGACGGTTCAAATGTGTCATGACGCACCTCCATCCGAAGGTCCAAGATCAAAAACGTAATCATCGGGGATGTTCTTGTAGTCGACAATCTGCCCCCCATGCGCGGTTACGAATAACTGAGCCGCGGCAAGGGTCCCGAATGGCACGGCTTCGCCAATTCCCATGCCGCTTGTCATGTCACTGCCGATCACGAAATGTGCGCTATCAACGGCCACCCAATTTGACGGCGGGGATTGCCAGTCGGCATAACCGGTCATGTCACTGACGTAAATGACAGCCACGTCACGGGCTTCACCGGGCATAAGCGTAAACGCAATCGCGTCACGTACCGACGGGAACCATAAAATTTCGCCATTCGATTTACGGTGCAGCTGGGCCTTTGGCCCCGGATGATCGGCAACAATCATGCCGCAGAAAAAGCCAGAAACATCGCGTGTCAGATCCTGTGGACCGGGCCGTGCGACAATCTCCTGCTCGCGGCATCCCGCAAGCAGGATCGCTCCGAAGATCACAAACGGTAAAATGGCTTTCATAACTGCTTCCTCCGAAACAGCACCACCGCCAGTATCAGCGGAACAACAACCCACATGCCGAGCGAGAGCACGGGTGCGAAACCGTTACCGATACCTTCAAGGTCCGATATCACCAGCCCGGCCGCAACCCGGACATCCTCAAAACCCGAAAGATTGATCATGCGAAATGCATCAGCCGGATTGACGGTCAGAAGCACATCGAAAACCGGTGCGCTTATGCCTTCACCGCCATCGGCAACCAACGCCCCCAAAAGCGCCATGTCATAAACGATCACCAGACAAAGCCACACACCAAACGCCAGAGCCGCCGCGGCACTCCGTTGACGGGGCATGGCACTGATGGCCAATCCAAGTGCTACAAAAGCCGCCCCCAGCACAACCGAACTCCCTATCAGAACGCCAAAGGCCATCCAGTTGGCGCTTTCAATCCCCCCGTAAACAAGGACAAGTGCCGCTGATCCGAAACCAAGAACAGTTGCCAATCCAAGGCCCAGCGTCTGGCCCAGAAACTTTCCGATAATGATGTCGGATCGCGACAGCGGATAGGTCAGCAACAAAAGCATCGTCCCGCGTTCAACCTCGCCCACCAGCGCGTCATAGGACAACAGCAACGCCATCAATGGCAGCAAAAAGACCGAAAGGCTGGCCAGACTGACGATCGTAACAGCCAGTTGATCGACGCCAACGGTGCCCGCCGGCGCACTTCCCAGAAAAGTAAGGCTAAGCGAAAACAGGACCAGCGCCGCGGTCGCGCCCAAAAACCAGCGATTGCGAATTCCGTCCCGAAATTCCTTGATTGCAATGATGACAAGTTCTCTCATGACACCACACTTTCTTTCTGGAAATGCATGTAGAGATCGCCAAGCGACGGCAACCTGATGTCAACGTCGTCAAGCTCCGGCACGGTGGCCGACAGATGCCGCAATACGTCAATCTTGCGTTCGGACGGCAAGGTCAGATCAAGACCGTGATCGTTGATCCGCTCACAACCGATCCCGTCGGGAATTTTTTCGGCACAGGCGGCCCCCATTCCCGGTCTGGTGATCAGGCGGATATGCACCGGCAGATTGGCCCGCCTGCGCAGATCATCGATGGTTCCCGATGCAATCAGTTGGCCCTTTCGCATGATCGCGATTTTGCGGGTATGGGCTTCAAGCTCCGTCAGCGCATGCGACGACAGAATGACAGTGACACCACTGTCTTCAAGTTCGCGCACGATGTCATAAAAGGCGTTGCGCAATTCAGGATCAAGGCCGGTCGTGGGCTCGTCGAGCATCAATATCCGCGGATTGCCCAGCAATGCCTGCGCAAGACCAAGACGCTGACGCATCCCTTTGGAATAATGCCCAACCCGCTTATGCGCGGCTTCGGCAAGCCCGACACGTTCAAGGATCCGTGCGCAGTCAGACACGGGATGGTGTTTCAACCGGGCAAAGAAAGCCAGCGTCTCCGCACCGCTCATGCTGTTATAAAACGCGATATTTTCTGGAAGATATCCAAGAAACCCATGCGCGTTTTTTCCACGATGGCGGGATGTGCTTTCCTCGCCAAGAATGCGGATATTTCCCTTGTCAGGACGCATAAGACCAAGGATCAGCTTGATAAGTGTCGTTTTACCCGCGCCATTATGGCCAAGTAACGCAACACTCTCGCCTGCGCCAATTTCCAATGACAGATCGTTGACCGCGTTTTGCTGATCGAACGTCTTGGTCACTTTTTCAAGCAGAATTGCAGGATCAGTCGGCATGATAGCCGTCTCCTTCAAATCGGGCGATAACCGGCGGTGCCATTAGCGGATGACTGTCAATCACGCCCCCCGGATGCAGTGCCGGAAACCGGGACTGCGCCCATTTCAAAATCTGTATTGCGGGTGCATTCAGCAAAAGCTTGGCGGATGGATGGGCCCAGACGACCTGATCAAGCATGTCATTTGGCCGATAGGCCCGATCCCCAAGACCATCACCATCCAGATCGAATGCGGCATTATCGCTCCAGTAATTTCCGCGACCGTTTTCAGACCATTCAAGCCAGCGTGTACCGACATACTTGACCTGTGTCCGGTTTCCGGAAAACGCATTGCCAACAATGACATTGCGTTCCGATCCGGCGGTAAACTGCACACCGATCCCGCAGCCCTCGAACCGGTTTCCCCGAAAATCGTTCTTGTTGGAGTTATAAATAAAAACGCACTTTTCGCCGCCACGATCCACGACATTTCCGCTAAATTCGGACTTATTGGCATAGTTCAGCAAAATGCCGTGGTCACGATCCCCGCGTGACAGGTTGTTCGTTACCTTCAAACCATCCGAAAACATCAACGCATAGCCGACCGTATTGTCAAAGGAACTGTTGTCCCGGATTTCGCTGTCATGCGTATACATGTAATGAACCGCAAAACGGACATTGCGAAATTCGTTACCGATGAACCGGTTCTGTTTGCTGGTCGTCACAAAAATACCGTCGCGGCCCTGCGATATTGCGTTCCCGATCACGACCGATCCCGGTGTATTCCAAAGCTGCACCCCATTACCACGTTCGTTTACGCGCAGGTCCTGCCGGCCGACGATGATATTGTTCCGCACGGTCGCGTTTTCCGGACCTGAAAGATAAATGCCGATCAGATTGTCACTGATCACACTGTCTTCAATGACGGCACCGTCGCCATTGGGGGTTACAAAAATCCCGCTATCCTGTGTTGATAAATCCAGTCCCGATCCCGTCACGGTAATACCGCGAAGCATTACATCCGGCCCGTCGATGGTAATCACATTGCCGGTTCCATTCCCGACAATCCGCACGTCATCGCCACCTTCAAGCGTGACCGGACGATGCAGAATGATCGGCCCGGAATAATCTCCCGGGCCGAGCAGAATCCGGTCACCGTCCTGTGCCGTGTCGACAATCTCCTGCAATCCCTTAACTGACGGGCTTGCCTCGATTTCCGACGCATGCAGCGACGAGAATGTTGCCCCCCAAACCGCCAGCGCAGATAAACCGGTTCGAATGACAGTCTTTGGACAGATGACCGGAAACATCGTGCTTATCCTTACGCCGGTTTAACCAGCATACGGCCGCGCATTTCCATATGCAGCGCATGGCAGAACCACTGGCAGTAATACCAGTGCACACCGGGTCGATCGGCCTTGAAGGTCACCGATGCCGTTGCCTGCGGTGCGACTTCCATTGCCACACCATAGTTCCCGATTGTGAACCCGTGCGTCAGGTCGTCGACATCATCGATATTGGTGATGAAAACGGTAACCTCGTCGCCCTGATTGACCTCGAACTTGTCCATGCTGAACATCGGCGCGTTGGAATACATATAGACACGCACCTTGTTGCCATCCCGAATGACAATTGAATCGCCTTCAAGATCGACACCGTCCTTTTTCGCCCAGTTGCGGGCTTCGGCAAACATCGGATCATTGCGATCCCAGAGATTGACCGGATTGACCACCGAACTATGGACAATGATGCAATCATGCGGTTCGGCAAATGTCGGACCGTCATGAACGACCTTTGGTGCATCACCGGTAATGTCAATCAGCTGATCGTTTTCCGGCTTCAGCGGACCGACATTAAGGAACCGGTCTTTCGAGAACTTGTTAAGGGAAATAAGCCATTTGCCGTCCGCATCCTTGGTTTCACCCATGGAAGTGTGGTTATGGCCCGGTTGATAATGGACATCGACCTTGGCAAGGATCGGATTGACGTCTTCACCGTTGAACTTGCGAACCGCGGCATCGATGTTCCATTTGCACATCTGACTATCAAGGAACAGGGTGGTATAAGCGTTCCCCTGACCATCAAATGCGGTATGTAACGGACCCAATCCAACCTCGGGCTCGGCCACCACAACACCGCGCGGTTCGATCCTGTTTTCGAAGCAATCTTCGAACTTGCGTACATCCAGCACGGTAACCGTCGGGGACAGCTTGCCGTTAATGACAATATGCTTGCCATCCGGTGCCGTGTTGCAACCATGCGGGCTGTTCGATACCGGCACATAACGGGTCAGCGGCGATCCTTTGCGGCCGTCAACGACCTTGACGCCGTTGATTTCCTTGTAATTGCCATTCTTGATCGCCTGTTCGATACGCTCGATCGAGAAAATGACCGCCCAGTCCTGCTCGCTTGACGTCATTTCGGCAAGCGTCACACCGTTTTCAGAGTTATAGCAGGTCGAAACCGCATATTTGCCCTGATAATCCGCATCACAGTTATCAAGGTTGCCATCAACCATCACCTGCCAGGCAACTTCCATCGTGTCGCCGTCGATTGCGGTAAAGATTGCATGATACTGCGACGGATCGTCTAGAATGGATCCGTCATTGGGAACCGGAACCCGATGTTCACCATTGGCAAAGACATAGCCTGTGCGCGGGAATTTCTGCGGGCGCAGACCATGGATATCCGACGCGTTCGGAATTTCGATGATCTTGTCACATTTCATGACGTCACAGCGAATGCGGGCAACACGCGTGTTCGCCTTGTCATTCACAAACAGGTAACGCCCGTCATAGGTGCCATCCGTGAACGACATGTGCGGATGATGCAAATCCCCGTTCAGCCAGATTTCACCCTTGTCGGCCAGATACTTTTTGGTTTCTGGCAACAGGCCTTCGGTCAGGATTTTGCGGCTTTCATTCGTCAATCCCCAACCGGTTGCACTACACCGGTTGAAGACCGGAATGCGCATCAGCTCGCGCATGGAGGGAACCCCCATAATGCGGACTTCACCCGACTGCCCGCTGCTCCAGAAGCCATAATATTCGTCAAGATCACCTGGCAAAACCTCAACCGATCCGGCAGCCGCTTTTGCAGCCGTTGGTGCAAGGATTGAACCCGCGGCAATGCCCGCAGCACCGGTTGCACCTGCAATTCCTGCCAATCCTGCCATCTTTGCCGTTCCGCCGAGCAAGCCGCGTCGGCTGATCTTATAGTTCTCTGTTTCATTCGACATAATGGAACTCCTGATATGTCACAGCTGGTTAGACGCACCGTTGTTTCCGTCCGAAGACTTCGGATTGGAACAACTTGCGCCGCATCCACCGGAGCCACAGCTCGCGGACGATGGTTTCGAATGAGAAGTCGTTTCGGTTTTCGTTTGAGGTCTGGAAGTTTTTGAACCGGATTGCAGTGCCATGCGGCGTTCAAACCGGGCCAGTTTCTGGATCATGACCGGGCAACTCTGGTCGTCGTAATACAGTTCCTGGCAATGAACGCAGTACAGGCATTCATTCGGGTCAATGTGCCCGTCAGGATGAATGGCCTGAACCATGCATTCGTTTGCGCACCGGTGGCAGGGGGAACCACAATCACGATACCGTTTCAGCCAGTCATTGACCCGGATCCGGCCAGGTATCGCCAAAGCCGCCCCCAGCGGGCAAAGGTAACGACAGTAAAACCGCTCGATGAAAAGCCCCGCGACCAACAGCAGAACCGCAAACAGGACGAACGGCCAATCGCGCATGAAGGATAGAATGATCGCCGTCTTGAACGGCTCGATCTCGGCCAGATGCTCGGCCTGATCGAACGCATGGAACGAGATTCCAAACAGAACCAGAAAGGCGATATATTTGATCGGCCAAAGGCGCTGATGCAGGCCAAAGGGAACTGCGATTTGCGGAATGCGAAGCTGTTTGGCCAGCTTGTTCAAAAGTTCCTGTAACGCTCCAAACGGGCAAAGCCACCCGCAATAGGCCCCACGCCCCCAGAATATCAGCGACGCCGCCACCGCGAACCACAGCAGGAAAATCAGCGGATCCATCAGGAAATAGGACCAGTCAAAACCCGACCCGAAGGAATTGGCAACCGTCAGGACATTGACGACCGAAAGCTGTGCATTGGCATAATATCCAATCCAGACCACGGTAAAGATCAGGAACCCGGTCCGTATCCGCTGCGTCAGTTTGCGACGGCGGACAAACCAGTCCTGGAAGAAGAACAAGCCGGTCAGAAGCAGGATTGCGCAAGACAGGATGACAATATCGACAATCCGGTTCGTCCATATCCGCTTCCAAAGCGCGTCCCGGTTTTGGGTATCGGTACCAGATTTCTGTACACCAACCTCGTTGGCTTTTTCCGAAACATTGTCCGATGCCGCCGTCGCAACATCGATCTTGCGCAGATATTTCACCGGTGGCGCATAGTCGACGCCAAATGTCGTAAAGGCCTTTTCCAAAGCGCCTAGCTGGCGCTGGACCAGAAGCTGCAAATGCCACGGCGCAGTTGGATCAAACGGCACTTCTTCCGGGATAACAAAAAGAGCAACTTCCCTGAAACGCGGCGCACCCTCGGCCGCAATTTCCCCGAGGCGCTTGTGATGTTTGTCACGGAAACGGACACTGTTATCGCCCTGTATAACCTGAATACGGTCAAACACCCCGCCGCGGACATAGCCTGAACCCTTGAAGGAATATTCACCGTTCGCCGCAACAAGCAACGCCTGCTGGCCGGGCTTCAGAACCTTCTGAAGATTGGCATATTCCGCATCGCCCAGCAGATTATGTCCGATCATCGGAATGGAAACGAGAGCGGTATATAGATCAATGAACGGGCCGTCGGTAGCGATCCTGGCTTGATCGTTGCCACTACCTTTACCTTGCCCTCTGTCGTCAGTTCCCTCGAAGGCCTGCGCAACATCGTCATGCGATAGCCACAGACGCCTAACCGACCCGTCGCCAAGCAATTCATCCCAGCTTGCCTGCCCGTCTTGCGACATATCGACGGCGAATTTGTCGCCCTTGCCGCCCGGCTGCGCCAACCCGCCCAGACCAAGTGTTCGGGCCACCTTGATTGCCGAGCGCCGAATTGAATCGTCAATCACCATGATGGTGACGGTGGCACCACTAACGATATCGTCAGGCAACGCATCCAGCTCTTCGCTGCGGGCATATTCGGCTATGTTAAAACCGGTATAGCCCGCGATGTAGTCCGTGATTTTGCTTTCAGGAATGCCAACCAGCACGATCGGTTCTTTGTGGGCAACCAGTCGTGCACCGGTAATAACACCCTGCATCGAGATGCCGACCAGAATGTCGATTGGTTTGCCGGAATAACCAACCGAATTGGCCCAGTCGCTATTTAGGAAAATGTAACCAAGCTGGTTACTGCCGCTATAGACGGGAACAAGATGATCTGTTGTTTGCTCCTCGCCGATATGATCGGCTCCGGGCATGATGCTTACAGCATCAAGCGACACGACATAATCGTCAAGCGTCCCGGCAAAACTGCTGGTGAACGCAAGCCCCCAACTGATGACTGCCAGCAGAAGCAGGCGCAAGCCCGATAACGAAAATGATCCAGATACAACAACCACGGCACGTCCCCACCAAACTGATGTTCCGTAATCTGAACACCAGTGAGAGGGACCTTATCGGATCCGGAAACGCCATCACTTGACTCAGGTCATGTCAAAATTGCGAAATCGCAATTGCCTGATAGCTTGTCGTTTTATCTACGCAAAAACGTCATTTTTGATCACGCTCTCTAAAATTGATGATTTCGAAACTTCAATACCAAACGACATCCGGGACGAGAGCGGTCAAAATGAATGGGGTGGTACGTGCAAGTGCCGTTAAGCTCATATCATAAAGCTATGTAACCCCGAATTATGACAATTCGGGTGATTGCTGCATCAGTCTGATTTTATGCGGGATGATGAGGGGGCGATGGAGCAGTGATTACGCTTTGTAAACACTGTCAGGTGCCGCAAAAGATGACAAAAACCTGCGGAATTGGCAGAGAAGGTGACATTTCTCTAATGGTACTTTTGTTAAGTCTACGACTTTCTCTGCCTAAAGCGATCAAACGCCACGGCAATCACGATGAACGATCCAACAAACGTTCCCTGCCAGAACGTGCTGATACCCAGCAAAATCAGACTATTGCGGATCACTTCAATCAATAATGCACCGACCACAGCACCAAATGCAGTACCTCCTCCACCTGCAAGATTGGCACCGCCAATGACAGCGGCGGCAATGACAGTCAACTCCATGGCCTGACCAAGATTGGTCGTAACCCCACCGAGCCAGCCAACTTCCAGAACCCCGGTAATACCTGCCATCAGGGCTGAAAACATATAAACGCTGACTTTGATGCGCGCGACGGGAATGCCGGTCAGAACTGCCGCGTTTTCATTCCCGCCAATCGCGAACAAGTGCTGGCCCCAACGTAAATGCCGGAACGCGAAAGCCGTCAGGCATGCCAGAATCACCATGATGATCAACGGATGAGGAAGGCCAAGCGTCGAACCGCCACCAAGCCACAACAAAAAGTCATGATCCGGACCGAACTCATAGATCATTTTGTTGTCAGAAAGCACCATCGCCAAACTGCGTGCGACCGACAGCATGCCGAGCGTGACCACGAATGGCGGCATTCCCGCATAGGCAATCAGCACACCATTGACCGCCCCCACAAGCAGCGAGATACCAAGTGCGGCAAGACAACCGAGCCAAAATGGCATTCCAGCCGACATGATAACGCTAACCGTCATCGCAGAGATCACTAGCGTAGAGCCAACAGAAAGGTCGATCCCGCCGGAGGCAATGACGGCTGTCATGCCAAGGGCGATAATCCCGACAAACGCAAAGTTGCGGGTCACGTTAAAAAGGTTGCGCTCGGTTGCGAAACTATCGGTAAGGAGCGTCAATGCCAGGCAGGCAAATACAGCCGCCATAAACACCCAGAAAATCTGCTGACTTGTGATCCGCGCGATCAATCCGTGATGTTGAGAACGATTGATGACTTCTGCAAGAGTTGGCGTTGCCATATTCATTGTTCCTTTTTCATGTCCACTCATGCATGCTCAATCGCGCCAGTGATCAGGCCTGTAATTTCTTCTGGCGATGAATCAGAAGCTTTCTTGTCCGCAACAAGTTCTCCGCGCCGCAAGACAACAACCTTGTCTGCGACCTCAAAGACATCCGGCATCCGGTGGCTGATCAGAACAACAGAAATACCGTGATCACTAAGCTGCCGGATAAGGTTCAGGACTTCCGCCACCTGCCGAACGGAGATCGCAGCCGTGGGTTCGTCCATCAGAACGATCTTGGCGTCACTTAAAAGGGTGCGTGCAATCGCAACCGCCTGACGTTGCCCGCCAGACATTTTGTGTACCAGATCACGTGGACGGGTTTCCGATTTCAAACGCGCAAAAAGCTCGGCGGATTTGCTGCGCATGAAGGCATAATCAACAACCTTAATCGGCCCGATCCTGCGGGTCGGCTCACGTCCCAAAAACACATTCGACGCTGCACTCAGATTGTTGCAAATCGCCAGATCCTGATAGACGACCTCGATACCGGCTTTCTGCGCATCCAACGGCTTGTGAAACGCCACTTTCTGATCGGAAACAAGGATATCACCCGACGTCGGCGCAAAGTTCCCCGCAATCACCTTGACCAAGGTGGATTTCCCAGCCCCGTTATCGCCCATAAGCCCGACTACTTCGCCCGGCGCAATGGCAAGGGACACGTTATCGAGTGCCTGTATGGCGCCATAACGTTTGGATATGTTTTTAAGTTCAAGCACATTCATGAACACCCCCCTTCCCTGCGGGTTCACTTAACGTGATAACAAGCAGACGGTTTTCTTTTGTGATTTATGGCTTTTGCAGCAAGCCCAACGCTCTCTCGGTATTTTTTCTGGTGCGATACGACGCAAATTGCTGATCTGCCAGAACACCCAGCAAAATCACGGCGCCCATTACTGCGAAATTCAGCGATGACGGAATTCCCAGCAAATTCACCAGGTTCTGCAGTTCTTGTAGCAACACAGCCCCAAGAACGATCCCGATGACCGAACCTTCGCCCCCGCGTAAGGAACATCCGCCCAGCACAGCCGCAGCAATTGCATACAGCTCGTAAAAGTTACCGTGTGAAGACGGTTGGACTGACTTGGTGAACATTGCGAAATATATTGCCGCGATGGATGCGAGCACGGCACAGATCACATACGCCATCACGGTGACGAAACGGGTGTTTATCCCTGAAAAGCGCGCGGCTTCCTCGTTTTTGCCTACCGCACAAAGGTGACGACCAAAAACGGTGTGATGCAAAACAACCCACATCACCGCCGCCACAATCAGCATCGCAAGGAATGAGTGCGGGACGCCGAAACTCCGCCCGATTGTAAGCCATTCCAGTTGAGGATAGCTGGAACCAAAAGGAAATCCTGCAGTGGATTCCGCTGTGTATCCACGTGCGATGCCGCGATAAATCAAAAGCCCACACAAGGTAACGACAAATGGCTGCAGCCTGAATCGTGTAATCAGAATACCGTGCGCCAGCCCGATCAGAACACCAAGGCCTATGATGATCGCCATGGCTAGCGGCCAGGGAACGCCAAACTTACCGACCATGTCGACGAATAACACACCAAGCAACGCGATCACCGATCCGACCGAAAGATCAATACCGCCGGTCATGATGACAAACCCTTGCCCAATGGCAAACAGGCCAAACAGGCCAATCAGATTTGCGGTATTGCCAAGGTTGATGGGCGACAGAAATAGCGGGTTGCGCATATAAACGATTGCGCCAACCACGATAATCAGAATGCCAAGACCAATATCTTTTTTTTGCATTTCTCAGGCCTCTTCCAGCACTTTACCGACAGCAAGATTGAGCACATTGCTCTCGGAAAAGCGAAAGCGCGGCAATTCCCCTGTAATCAACCCGTCTTTCATCACGACAATCCTGTCTGAAACCCCGATTACTTCTTCCATATCGCTCGATATCATCATCACCCCTACTCCGCGGTCGGCCAGTGATCGCATCAATCCATAAATCTCGGCTTTTGCACCGACATCGATCCCCCGTGTCGGCTCATCGAAAATGATGACTTTCGGATCCATGGACAGCCATTTTGCCAGAACGACTTTTTGCTGGTTGCCACCAGACATTTCATTGGCAACCCGGCGAACATCATGTGTCTTGATCGCCAATGTAGTCCGCTGCGCTTCTGCAACCGCGATCTGACGTTTCCGGGAAACAAGCCCGCATGATGTGAACGCCTGCAAGTTGGCCATCGTGACATTTTCCAAGATCGGAAACTCAAGGATCAACCCGGCCCGCTTGCGGTCTTCCGGCACAAGATAAAGCCCTGCTGCGATGGCATCGGCCGGGCTATTGATCTCGACCTTTCTGCCATCAATCAGAATTTCTCCGCCAAGCTTGTCACTGGCACCAAATATTGCCTCGGCCAACTCTGTGCGACCTGCCCCGATCAAGCCCGCCACGCCAAGGATTTCGCCAGCCATCACATCAAAACCGGCAGTGCGATCAGGCTTGCTTTTGATCGCAAAGTTTTTGACAGACAGAATGGGTTTGGTCGCAGGCACCGACGGTGGCGTGTAAAGTGCCTTGAGCTCCCGTCCGATCATCATGCGAATCATCGCATCATGCGTGACCGCGTCGCGCTCAAGCTCCCCGACATTTCGACCATCACGCAGCACAACCGCGCGATCAACGCATTCCTCCACCTCGCTCAGGCGGTGTGAAATATAGACAACTGCAATCCCTTGCGCCTTAAGGTCGGCAATGACCTTAAGCAGCATGTTGGTTTCAGAAAGTGTGAGGCTTGACGTCGGCTCATCCATGATGACCAACCGCGCATTCATCGCCAAGGCCTTGGCGATTTCAAGCAACTGACGTTCCGCCAGGGACAATGTGGAAACCGGTGTTTCCGGCTTGAATGGCGCGCCAACACGCTCGATGAGCGGCTCCGCCATTTTATTCATGGCTTTGCGATCGGTCAGCCTAAGAGGACCTCGCACCACCTCCCGACCGAGGAAGATGTTTGCGGAAACATCCATGTTGTCGAAAACATTCAGTTCCTGATGGACGAACGCGATCCCCGCTTGTTGGGATTGTTTGACGTCAAACGCGTCGTACTGCTGACCATCAAGGATAATTTTCCCGGATGTCGGGGTAATCAACCCTCCAAGAATCTTCATCAGGGTTGACTTTCCGGCCCCGTTTTCACCAAGAAGCCCAACAACTTCTCCTGCTTGGATCTGCAATGAAACATCATTAAGGGCCACCACACCGGGATAAACCTTGGTGACGCCTTCAAGTCGCAGATCAAGCCCATGCACTGCACTCATATACTCGGCTCCCCAATGTCCATTCGACATCGTTGGAAAGGTGCGAGCGGGCGCACTCGCAGATTTCGTGCGTCCGCTCGCTAGGCAGGGGGAAGAAAATTACCCGCCTATTCTTTCCTTAACGACGGCCTCGAACTCATCAACATTGGATTTGTCGATTACCTGCGTCGGCACGATGATCAATCCATCTGCCGGCACCTTCGACTTATCGCCCTCAAGATAATCCGCCATCAGGTGCATGCCCTGATAGCCCCACTGGTACGGGTCCTGAACAACCGTGCCAGCAAAGCTGCCTTCGCGCACTGCGCCAAGCGTTACAGGGTCTTCATCAAAGGCAATAACGGTCACCTGCCCCAGTTTGCCAGCGGCCTGCAATGCTTCGTAAATTTTGGGCGGGTTGTAGGAATAGAACCCGACCATGCAATCAATGTCAGGATTTGCCGCAAGCACGTCATCGACGTTTGAACGCGCACGCGCAAAGTCGACATCATCACCACGCACATCGACAAGCTCGATACCGCTGCCTTCAACCGCCTGACGGAAACCGGCGATACGCTCAATCGCGTTGTCGGCACCAAGGAAACCGACAAAGCCCATGCATTTACCGCCATCTGACAGTGCTTTCACGGCAATTTCACCGGCCTGGACGCCTGCCGCAACGTTGGATGATCCAAGATAGGCGATGCGATCACTTTGCGGGGCATCACTGTCGGTCGTAAAGAGCGGCACCTGGGCTGCGATGCGATTGAACGCGTCGATAGAGTTCTTTGGATCTGCCGACGAAATCATGATCGCATCAGTCCCCCCGGCGACCAGATCATCCATCAGCGCATTCTGCAGGGCTGCCGTTCCCTGTGCAGGATACCGGAATTGCAGCTCATACCCGGGTAGTTCTGCCTGTGCTGCCTCGACCCCGGCTTCTGCAAGTTTCCAAAAGTCCGAAGCAGCATTCACCACGAATGCAAGCTGCTGCTTTTCTTCTGCTAACGCCCCGCCAGCCAGAACCATTGACAGGCCGAGGGTTGCGAATGTTGTTGCAAATTTCATGCGTTTAATCCTCCCGATTAACAATCCGCACGACTGTATTTATAAATTATCCGTGCGGCTCATAATTAATAATATCATTAATAATTTTGGATCAAGCGTTTTTCACCTAGGGTTGGGTAAGTTGATGACTTTAATCACAGATTAATCCACGTTTTTTGCTCTTCGCTCGCAAAAACCGCATCAAGAACACGCATGGAGGCAATCGAATCCTCGATGCCGTATGGCAAGGTTGCCCCTGTCAAAATGGCCTGCGCGAACCTTTCCGCCTGTTCGGTATACTGATCACACGCTGGCAGGATCTCGCAGCCAGCCAGACCACCATCCGGGCTCTCGCCCGCATCGACAATCAGGGCGGTTTCCTTATCCGCAGGCGCGTTGTACGGAATCATGATTTCAGCCCGCGCCTTCGTACCAAACACGTTTAAGGTCTGATACGGGCACAACTGCGTTGAAACCATGAATGACAATTGACGACCGCCCCCGAAATCCGCAACAACACTGGCCATGCGATCGGTTCTGAACCCGGGATCACGGTCGATCAGCGCCATGACGCGCAGGGGCTCGACCTCGAACAGGAACCGCCCTGCTGTGATGGGATAACACCCGATATCCATGATGGCACCACCACCGGCCTCTGGCCTGTTGCGAATATCCTGCCCATCATTGTTAAAGTAACTGAATGCCGCCTGGATCGCCCGCACCTCCCCAAGCTCACCGCTTCTGACCATCTCGCGGACACGTATCCATTGCGGGTGGTAGCGCACCATAAAGGCCTCTGCGACCAATACATTTTTCGGACACGCACGCAGTCGCTCTGCATCGCACGCACTTAATCCGATCGGCTTCTCGCACAGCACATGCTTCCCGGCCCGCACCGCAGCCAGCGTCCAGTCGACATGCATGTGATTTGGCAACGGGTTGTAAATCGCGTCAATTTCCGGATCCGCAATCAACGCCTCGTAAGACGCGTAAGATTTTTGAATACCAAGATCATTGGCCACCCTTGCTGATCGCCCTGCATTGCGCGATGCAATCCCCAACACATTCGATGAGGGGGATTTTTTGATTGCCGGAATAACTTTCTCCACACCGATTTTGGCTGTCGAAAGAATGCCCCAGTTGATTTTTGAATTTATCACGTCGTCTTCCGCCCCATGTGAGTCCGGATAAAAATCGAGCCGGATCTGATCAACAAATCCGGCTCAGCTCATCAAGGAATGGTATTAGTTATCCGCGCAAAAACCCGGATCCGACTGATTGCAAACATCCAGCCCCGTATAGAGCGGATCATCTACCTTTTTGCCATTGATCAGTTCGATCATCACGTCAGGCGCCCGATACCCCATTTCAAACGGACGCTGACCAACCTGCGCATGACTGCGCCCGTCGCGGAATGCCTGGGTCTGCGGGGGAAGTGTATCGCCTGCAATCAGGATCAATTCCTTGGACTTCAGCCGATCCATGACCTGATCGGTAACCTGGGCGTAGGCCTGTGGCGCGAACTGCGCCCACCCCCCAATCAGAATGAAGGCATCAAGATCGGGATTTGCCGTAAAGGTATCCGCCATCTGCTGGTTGGCAAGATCCACCTGATCATTGGTAAAGACCGGACAACCTTCGATTTCCGTCCAGCCATTGCTACTCGCAAGGCGCTCGGTCCCTTTTGCCCCGGAAATCGTGTCGCGGAAGCCAGCGGCGCGTGCGTTGATATTGTCTGCCGCAACGTTCCCCAGCTGCAAACATACCGAGCCCCCATCCGGCTTAAGCATCATGGCTTCTTCGGCCATTTTTACCCCCATCAGATAGTTATCGGTTCCGAGATAGGTCGCGCGCAAATCGCGATCTTTTTCAAGAAAATCTGCATCAATGGTCATCACCGGAACATTCGGGTTGATCTGACGAATTCGGTTTGCCATTGCCGGCGCATTTGACGGCGAAATTGCGATTGCAGCAACACCGCGGGTCAGCAGATCATCGACAATCTGGACTTCACCCGCCTCATCAGCACTGGATGCAGGCCCGGTATACAAACACTCATATTCAGACTCCATGTTCTCCGACATCCACTTCTGGCAACCCAGATTGATTTGTTCGAAGAACGGGTTATCCAAGCCTTTAACCACAATGGCCAATGTCTTTTTCCCATCGGCATTTGCAGCGCCAACACCTGTCGCAAAAATCAGCGCAGATGTGAGAGTTAATAACATTTTATGTTTCACGTTTAGCTCTCCCTAGTTGGTCTGGCCCGGAACTGATCACCCCGGATACCAGATTTTCCGAGGATCGCTCGGGCTTCTCTCATACGCCCAGGCCCGCTCGATCATCTCCTCGAAATCTACTTGCGGCCGCCAACCTAATGCGTGCCGCGCCTTGGTGTTATCAAGCCAGTTGCTGTGAAACGGTGTGGGAATTTCCACTGGTTCCATGTCACGCGTACGCACCAGATAATCTGCCACCTTCGCGTAATCGACCGGCTCATCCATAGAGATATTGAAAAGTTCCTGCATCGCCGCAGGATGATCGAGGGCTGCCATCAAGGCTGCAACCAGGTCATCGACATGAACAAAGTTGCGCTTAAGAGGCGCGCAAGTTCTGTCGCGCATCAACGGCACAAAATTGCCCTCTGCAAGGCGCGAAGCCTTTTCTGCGCTGATCAAGTCGCTCCAGATCGGGCCACCAAACTGGTCAGAACCGAACGACAGCGCATACCTGAAATCGTCTTTTTCCATGATCCAGGGCGCACGCAAAACGGTGCCATTCAGGCCATACTGGATCTGGTATTGCTCTATCATTACCTCTTCGAGCACCTTGGTCAGCGCATAGCAGCCGCTATAAGCCTGCCTCGGGGAGGTTTCTGTGATTGGCGCCGGATATTCCTTGAAAATATGCCCGACAGAGCAATCCCCGCCAATCAGAACAAACTGCTTTAGGCTCGGCGACTGGCGCGCAGCCTCCAGAAGCAGGAACATTCCCTTGATCGCAACATCAATGACCAGATCGGGGCTTTCTTTCACCGCGGCCATATGAAGAACGTGGGTGACACCATCCATCGCGTGCGCAACAGCATCCGGGCTGGACAGAGACCCCGTAATAACCTCCACCCGCTCACTCGTCTCGATCCTGCGGTTGTGGCATAGCGCCACAACCTTGGCCGATGAGTATCTTTGGTTATCAAGAAATGCGGCCAGAAATGCCTTTCCAACCTTTCCCGTTGCACCCGTGATCAAAATATTCATTAATTATCCTCCCTATTGAATTAATAATATTAATTAATAATATGGAGTCAAGTAACCTCAGGATAGAATGTCGATATAAATTCAACCGGAAGACTGATTACTAATTATGCTGCAGGCGCGGCAGACGGCTTGTCTTGATCGGCTTGAAAAGGTATTACCAATGTCGGCTTGGTGGTTTTAGGTGTTCGCCAACCCGTTCAATTCTAAAGGTGAAAACGCTGTCTATCCTTCGTTTTTGCACCATCTGACGCAATCACTGCAAAATATCGGTTGGCTAAAAGACCAGAGGCAAAACGAGTTCAATGTCGCAAAAGAAACATTACGGTGGCCAAAATCGCCCGACGATGATGGATGTTGCCTCAATGGCTGGCGTATCGCAGGCAACAGTCTCGCTGGTCCTGAACGGGAGCCCAGCCAAACTGACTGAATCAACACGCCAACGCGTAATCGATTCTGCGAACAAACTTGGCTATCAGCTTGTTCGGCGTGAGAATCAAGTCGCGCCAAGCAACAAGTCACGGTCAGTAATTATCTTCATTGCAGATGAAATCAGCACCGACCCCTGGATGGCGCTGGCCTTTGAAGGGGCGCACAACAAGGCCCTGGAATACGGGATCAATGTTTGCCTCGCGGTCAGCCACGGCAATGCGACCATTGAGGCAAGCATCGTCAATCAGCTCGCAGACTCGAACGTCATCGGGATCATTTACGGTACAATTCTTACCCGGCTGGTGGAATTACCAGCGGCCCTGTCAAAGAAACCAACCGTTCTTGTCAATTGCTATGACAGCACGCGCACCCTTCCGTCCGTTTTGCCCGGTGACCTTCTGGGTGGACGGGCAGCAACAGAACGCCTGATACAAGCCGGTCGCAAACGCATTGCGATCATTAACGGCCAAAAAGGTGTCGATGCCTCGCGCGATCGCCTCAAGGGATACCGCCAGGCACTTTCAAGCAACGACATCCCGTTTGACCCAACACTTGTCCGTCCGGGCAACTGGGAACCATCAACCGGTTATTCGATGACACATGAGCTCATGGCACTCGACAATCCGCCAGATGCGATTTTCTGCGCCAATGACCTGATGGCACTTGGCTGTTTTGACGCGCTGCGCGAACTCGGAAAAAGGATCCCGGATGATGTGGCTGTGATCGGCTTTGACGATCGCGAAATTGCACAGCACACGCACCCTGCCCTTACGACACTTATTCTACCGCATTACGAAATGGGTGAAATTGGTGCCGAACTGCTGATCGACAGCATTGGTGGTCTTCTGGCGACACCAAACCAGATCAAGGTCGAATGCCTGATGGTCGAACGCGATTCTGTTGAGAAGCCCAAAGACAACGCCTGATCCTGGGCGCCGTATTCGGACAATCTACCGAACCAATGCCTCGCTATTGACGTGGATGGCATAAACACTTGTCGTTGCCGTCATCAGGATCTCGTTTCCGCGCGCGCCACCAAACGTTAAATTCGATACTGTTTCGGGTACCAGAATTTTACCAAGCAATGTGCCCGCAGGATCAAAGCAATGCACGCCATCTCCTGCAGAACTCCAGACATGGCCGTGGCAATCAACTCTGATCCCGTCAGGCAAACCGTTATCGATCTTGGCGAACACACGACTGTTTTCAAGCCGGTTGCCATCCACCACGTCGTAAACACGAATGACCGCCGGGATGGAACTGTCGTGGCTGCTTCCTGATTCTGCGATGTAAAGCAACTTTTCATCATTGGAGAATGCCAGCCCGTTTGGCTGATGAAACTCCGATGCCACACTGGTCAACGTGCCCGTGGCTGGATCAAGGCGAAATACGTTGTTGTATTTCTGCTCTGATACGGCCTTATACCCCTCATAGTTTGACAATATCCCGTAGGTCGGGTCTGTAAACCAGATCGATCCGTCCGATTTGACGACGACGTCATTTGGCGAGTTCAGCCGATGCCCCTCAAACTCCTCCACAAGCGTCGTGACTGATCCGTTATGTTCGGTGCGTGTAACTGATCTTGTACCGTGCTGGCAGGTAACAAGACGTCCGTTCAAATCGGTCGTATTCCCGTTGGCAAAGTCTGAATGGTCACGAAAAACATTGACCGAACCGTCACACATCCAGCGATAAATTTTCTGGTTAGGGATATCGGAAAACAGCAGGCACTGATGAGCAGGAAACCAAACCGGTCCCTCTGTCCACAAGTGCCCGCCAGAGAGTTTTCTGAGCCTGACATTTGCCAACACAAGGTCGCGGAACCGAGGGTCGATAATCTGATACGGCTCTATCATACCGAATATCTCTTCGTGTTTGTCTGCGGCACAGCTAGCCAATGGAAAGTCCTTTGCTACAGTCACGTGGTGTCGGAAATTTTGCATGCCTAAGCACAAACGCCATCACCGCACCAACTGTTGCCGTCCATAGATCAACAACATTCCAATGATAACCACGCCAAACACCACCTGACGGAAGGTATCGGCAGGAATATCAACGCCGAGCTGGGCAAAATACCGTTGGGGCTGAACCACTGAAAGCATCGATTGCAGGATTGTAATCAAGATAACACCTGCAATCGTTCCGACATATTTGCCACGCCCGCCCAGAACATTGGTTCCACCAAGGATAATCGCCGCAATTGTCGGCAACAGATACGGATCACCCATCGCTTGGTATGAACGGTTCGCCCATCCTGCCAAAAGGACACCAGTCAGCGCAGCACATGAACCGGAAAAGATAAAGCACGCCAGAATCACCTTGCGCGTATCAATGCCGCTCAGAAAGACAGAACGTTCCTGATTTCCGACCGCATAAATCCTCCGGCCAAGGACCGATCGGTTCAGCATAAAGACGATTGCAGCCCCAAGAATGATCCAGATAAGAAGCGGATTGGGAATGCCCGGGATGAAATGCCCCACCGCCAGTTCACGCATGAATTCGGTTGCACGGTCCTGCGGGGCAAAACCACCAGTGTGATAAACCATTAGACCTTGTGCGACTGCATTCATGCCAAGCGTAAAGATCATGGCCGGCGCACGCAGATAAGCCACGCCCAAGCCATTCACAGTCCCGATCAGTGCCCCACACAGAACACCAAATGGGACGGCAAGTGTAACGCCCCATTCCGGCCCGAGGAACCCGGTGGCACCGGTTGCCATCATGCCACCCACACCGATGGTCCAGGGAATGGACAAATCAATATGCCCCAGCAAAATGACCAGCATCACACCGCTTGCCACGACGCCAAGGAAGGAGGCGGTGTGTAGCTGCTGGATCAAATATTTCGGTGACAGAAAGGCCGGTTCGACCATGGCCCCGATCAGAAGCAGAACAACCACACATGCAAACGCAATAAGCGTTGCCCGATCAAATTGTCTTGCGATTACGCCTGAAACACTCATTTTTCTGCCTTACCGATAAATATCTAGTCTGTTCTTGATTCTCAGGACGCGCAGCGAACCGAGACTGACCGCAACAAGCAGTACGACGCCGACAAAAAGCGGCTGCAAGACAGGATTGATGTCAAACACGATCAGCAGATCCCCAACGGTTCGCATGACAAACGCACCGAAAATCGAGCCAACCGCACTGCCGACACCGCCAAATAATGACGTGCCCCCAATGACGACAGCCCCGATGGAATTAAGCGTATACTCGTTGGCAATCGACATCTTCGCTGCCCCGGAATAGGTCAGCGCCGTCAAAAGGATGCCGCCGATGGATGCCAACAACCCGCTTAGGGTATAGGCCAGCATCTTTGCCCGATTGATTGGAATTCCCGACATGTATGCCGCTTGCTCGGATGAACCGATGGCAAATGCCGCCCGTCCTAGGACAGATCGGCGATACGGGATCCAGATAAACACAACCACGGCCAGCAACAGCAAAACCGTGTGTGGCACGGCAAATGTCGAACGCGTCATGAAATCGGCTAGTTCAAAATTGACCAATCCGCCCGGCTGCGGCCGAATGGCAAGCGCGATACCGAAATAGACCGCGCTGGTGGCAAGCGTCGCAATCAGTGGCTGCAGCCGGCCATAAACGATAATCACACCATTTACCGCACCACATGCCAGCCCAAGCAACAGCACACCAAAAATGCCGAACGTGGTTTCAATTGGCCCACCGACAACAATCGTCGATGCCAGGCAGTTTGCCAGAACAAAGGTTGCGCCCACCGACAAATCCAGCCCGCGGGTAATAACCGGCAAGGTTTGCGCCATCGCGACAAGTGCTAGCAACGCGCCCTTGTTGGCAGCGGTGTTTATCATGTTGGGCGACAGACCCGCCGCCTGCTTCCAGCCATATACAATGAACATGGTGGCAAAGATCAGCATTGCGATCAGAACACCGCGCTGCGCTGCTGACAAGCGACCAACCCAGCCAAAGTACTTTTGACGTGAAACCATATCTGCTGGTTCTGAGCTCACATTCATAGCGATGCTCCCTGTATCTTCTTGGGTTTAGGCCGGGCCGCAGCCTGTTCAGGCAGGTTAAGCGCAGCTGAAACCAGATTTGTTTCGTTAAGGTCATCGCCAGCAAGAGTTCGAATGATCCTGCCGTCATACATAACCAGCACACGGTCACAGCAACCGATCAGTTCATCGTAATCGGTGGAATACAAAAGGATTGCACATCCTTCTGCCGCCAGTTTCTGCAACAGCTGATAGATTTCCTGCTTGGTGCCGACATCAATGCCGCGGGTTGGATCATTCAGCAGAATGATGCGTGGCTTGGTCATCAGCCACTTGCCGATCACCACCTTTTGCTGGTTACCGCCGGAAAGTGCTCCGACAGGCCCGTCAATGCCATCTGCCTTGATCTTGAGAAGTTCGACCATCTCGTCGATTGCGGCTTCTTCTGCGCGCGTATCAACAACACCCATCCGGCTCATTTTTTCGACCGCAGCAAAGGACAGGTTCTCGCGCACAGTCATCGACAACATCAGACCTTCGTATTTGCGGTCTTCAGGCACCAGCGCAATACCGATATCATCCGCCTTCGCCATCTTTGGGCTGTTCAGTTTTACAGGCTCGCCATTGATTTCCACCGATCCGGTTGCCCCTATCAGGGTGCCAAACAGCCCCAATTGCAGCTGACGTTGCCCCTGCCCGTCCAGCCCGCCAAGCCCGACGATTTCCCCCGGCCGCATTTCCAGATTGATGCCATTGAGTTCATCGTTCCACGAAAAGTCGGTGACCTTAAGGATTGGCTCAGAGGCCGCAGGTCTGCTGCTTTTGGCGGGATAGACACTACTGTATTCGCGACCGATCATCATCTCGACAACCGCACTGTCGGATTTCGTGCCATTCTTGAACGTTTCGACTTTGGTGCCGTTTCGATAAACCGTGCAGGTATCTGCCAGTTCGGCAATCTCGGGCATGCGGTGCGAAATATAGATGATCGCCATCCCCTCATCGCGAAGGCGATGAAGCATCTTGAAGACCTTTTCGACATCGGCCGCTGTCAGCGCGGATGTCGCTTCGTCAAGGATCAGAATTTTGGGATTACGGGCCAGTGCCTTGGCGATTTCCACCATCTGACGTCGGGAAAGCGACAGATTGCTGACGGTTTCCATTGGATCAATGTTTTCACCGCCGACCCGCGCCAGTGCCTCTTCGGCGATGCGCCGCTGAGCACGGTAATCAATCATCCCGAATTTGCGTGGCGGACGGGTGATGCCAATATTGTCTGCTACCGTCAGGTCCGGCAACAGGGACAATTCCTGAAATATGCATGACACGCCAAGGTCATTGGCCTGTTGCGGATTTGCAAAGCTGACCTGTTTGCCATCGATCTCGATCGTGCCGCTATCGGGCTGTACGACGCCCGAAAGGATCTTGATCAGCGTTGATTTCCCGGCCCCGTTTTCACCAAGCAGCGCATGGATTGATCCGCGTTGCGTATCAAAGCTGACATCTTCAAGTGCGCGGACACCGCCATAACGTTTGGTTATGCCCGACATGGATAATAAATAGGGAGATTTGCTCTCTGACACGGCAGTTTTCCTAACGTTATTGAACACCGCCGATGCCAAACCTGACATCGACGGTATCCAGTCGTTTATTGTTGTTAGTTGTTCTCGCCCGTCTGAGACGCGATTTCCTCTGCCGTGAAGCCAATGTTGCAAGCTTCGAAATTGTTGCCAGCAAAGAAGCTACCCGGCAGTTTTGGGAACATCTCGACACCTTCCTTGAACGGTGAATAGGAAATCGATGTCGGCAGCGCGATTTGCGATGGAACGATTTCACCCTTCAGGGCCGCAATTGCGGTTTTAATCGTGACTGATGATTGTGCTGGTCCTGTCCCGCCTGACTGGCAGGCAAGTCCTGCACTGTTGCAAAGCTGGCGAAACGCGTTCTCAGTTTCCCCGGAAATTGGCGCCTTGAATACGCCTGCATCAAGCATCGCGGTCGCGACACCTTGTGAACCACCCTGAACGTAAATCCCGTCAAATACGCCACCGGCAGCAATGGCATCTGCTGTCACTTTCTGACCGTCACCAGGTGCCCAGTTGCCAACAACATCGACGACTTCAATATCGCGTCCGGATTCCTTGATTACCTCGTGGAAACCTTCATTCCGTGCGATGTCTACAGGTTGCCCTGCTGGGCCACGCACATGCAGGAACTTGGCAGGACCATCACCGCTTTGCTCCAAAAGGAACTTCCCGGCCGACATGCCAAGCCCTTTTTGATCAACGTTGATCGCGATCTGGTTGGGATCATCAATCACGTTGTCAAACGACAGAATGACGACATTGACTTCGTTGGCCTTACGCACCACCGATCCGAATGCGCGCGTGTTGTTGGCGTTGATGATAATTGCGTCAAAGCCCTGATCGATAAAGTTGTTGGCCGCTGCAATCTGTGCCGCGATGTCTTCACCGACAGACACAACCTTGAACTCTTCGATATCAGCAGCGACTTCCGGCTGTGCTGCATAGGCTTTGGCAACGGCAATCATCTGAACACGCCAATCATTGGCAATAAAGCCATTCACAAGCGCAATCTTGTAGGGCCCCTCGCGTGCAGGCCACTGGAAGTAGGCTGTGTCATCGGAAACAGGCGTGAAGCACGACGGATCCGCACCCGGACCGGCAACCGTATCGGGGCCAGCAGATGCAACCTGTGCAGCCACCATCAGTGCGACAGCGGCGGTCGTCATAGTCAGTAGTTTTTTCATGGTAGTCCTCCCGTTGGATGCGCTGTTCTTTATCGCTTCCTCAGCAGGTCAGCGCCCCTGCCCGCATTGTGCAAGTTCTTGACGTCTCGTTTTCCGCATGCCGGATCAGACACTTCTGATCAACGAACAGAAATGACGGAACTTCAGATGTTTCTAAGAGAAATTTCGTTCTCACGCGGTTTTTGCGTCGACCGAGCATTCCCCCCTGATGTCAGCATGTGACTTGTTGTTTTTGTTTGTTTCTTTGCCGTCGAGCGGCAAGGCATCCGTGGATGCCAGCAAAGGCACACACGAAACCATGGCGCAATCTTCATATTATCCGATTAAATCGTAAAGAGCAGTTTCCGCAGAACGCATACGGTGTTACGCATCCAAGTTGCGGGTTCCCGCAAGACAAGAGAATTGCCTGTGAATATTATCGAAGAGCTGGAGGAAACCACCCATGTCGGATCTTGCTCATTACCTTCGCATATCTAATTTGCTTGCGGGAAATCTCGATATTCACTCGGCATTAAGCTCGGTCAAAACCGAGATCGAGAAGATCATCGAGTTTGATCACCTTGATGTATGTCTGATTGACACGGACAAAAGGTGGGCAACGGCTTACGAGGTGGGAGTAGAAACGGCCTGGAGCAAGATGCGTTCGGACGTTCACAAAGCCCCAATCCGCGATATTTTACGGGGTAAAACAGATCATCTATTGACGGGAAATGCCCTTCAGGACCAGCGCTTCCTTTTCCCCGGCGCAGTCAGCGCCCCGATTATTGACCATGAACTTCGCAGTCGTGTCAGTGTCGGGATGAAGGTTCTTGGCGAAGTCGTTGGCTCGTTGAATTGCTCTTCGAAAAAGGAAGACTTTTACAATCAAAGCCATCTGGAACAGATGCGTATTCTGGCAGATATGCTGGCACCTTATTTCTACGCCTTGCGCGCTAATGAAAAGGCCAACAAGGAAGCCATCATTCGTGCCGAAATCCTTGCCCGTGAAGAAGGACTGCGCCTTGGCGCACTCAGCCTAACCGATGCGCTTGAGGCAGAACGCCAGCGCATCGGCATGGACCTGCATGATCAAACTTTGGCCGATCTGACACGCATTGCGAGGGACCTCCGCCCCGGTCTGAGCGAAGCACAGTATTTAAGATTGCAGCAGCAAGTCCAAAACATGATTCAGGGGCTGCGCGATATTATTGATACCTCTATCCCTTCCATTCTCGACTTGTTTGGCTTCCATCACGCGATACAGACGCATCTTGAACGCGCCGTAAGCTATGACAGCGTCATGCAGTTCAAGGTGCATGATCAGACAGACGGGGCAATTGACTTGCTGCCTGAAACAACACGTATTGCGGTGTTTCGTATCTGTCAGGAAGCCATCAATAACGCAGTTCTGCATTCAAATGCTTCGCACGTTTCTGTTTCGATCGACAAGAGTTCTGACGGCTGCCTGACCATCAAGGTTTCAGATAATGGACACTTCAGACCTCAACCAAGAAAACCATCCAGTGGCTTGGAACATATGAAAACGCGTGCCCGCCTGATCGGTGCAAAATATGCCCTGTCAACCTCGGACGGCACACAAGTAACAATTCAGCTGCATCAAGCGACCAGACAAGAAGGAGAAAAGATGAATGAAAATATTGCTGGTTGAAGATGACAACATGCACGCGGATTTCCTGATGGAAACCGTCGAACACGCATTGCCCGAATTTGACGAAATATTACTGGCACATAATGGCAAAGAAGCCGAAACGTTGGCGCATCAGCATCAGATTTCGGCAATCGTGATGGACCTGCGCATGAAGGAGCATAACGGCATCGAAGCGGCGCGAACCATTTGGGCGGAACGTCCGGACAGCAGAATACTTTTCTGGTCAAACTATTCGGACGAGGCATATTTGCGGGGGATTACACGGATTGTCCCGGATCAGGCAGCATATGGATATGTTCTGAAAACCGCGACGCAGGACAAGATGCGGCTGGCTTTGCGTGCCGTCCTTATCGAAGCCCAGATTGTAGTTGATCGCGAAGTCCATCAGATACAGGCCCAGCAAATGCGCTCCCGCAGTGCGCTGACAGAATTCGAATATCTGATATTACTTGATTTGGCGCTGGGTCTTCCTGACAAAGCTATTGCCATGCGTCGGAAACTGTCGCTCCGCACCGTCCAGAACCGCTTACTATCGCTTTATGACAAGCTCGAAGTAGAGTCTCAGGACCAGAACGAAATGGGCATTGTGCTGAACAAACGAACGCGCGCTGTCTCCAGCGCCATTGCGCGCAAAGTAATCAATCGCGAGGGTTTGATTGTTGCGAACAAAGAACTCGGCGAATGGCTTACACGCGCTCCTTGATTACAGCGATCAGCATCCCTTCCGATTCTATCTCCTGTACGACTAATGGACCCAAAGCCATAACCCCGAATTATGACAACTCTGCAATCGATGCGTTGAGCTCATTGCGTGCGGGGGCGGGAGGAGAAGAGGAGTGATCGAGCGTTTTGTGTGTGCGACTTACCCGAATCGATGAACAGTGTTTCAATTCAGCCTGCAACTACCCTTCAAAGAAAGAGGCGGACGATGTCCGGGAAAGCTGAATCGCGCATCAGCGATGCAGTCAAATCAGAATCAGCAGACCGCGCTCGTCTGAGTACATCAGCCAAAAACCGGATTTCCTGCAATCCGGGAAGTCCCGACGAACCCGGGGCTTCGGCATCCTCGCCAACGGAGCGCAGATCCGCTGCCTTCCGTCTCATGACCTGCTCCGGTCACTTCCGTCCATGGCGGCACTTCCCGCATCCAACGAAGCCCGGATAAACCTCGGGCATTAGCAGCCATCCTCGCAACAGACAGCCTTCGGCCCCACTCCGGTCACGTTTGGCAATGGCGGCACTTCGCGGTAACCACCGAGGTCCAGACAAACTCCGGGCGTACGGCCCCCATTGGTCCACCATCGACGGCCCACGCTCAATGCTGCCCGCTGCTGCCATTGCTGCCGCTCCCGGCAAATTTAATGCTCCCTCTCCAACAAGACGCACCTCTCCCGTCATGACAAATGATCGGGTTAGTCCCCCAGTCCTAATCCTCGGGCAGAATGCCGCCATAATGGCTCCGCCATCCGCCGCCCCGTATCCTGCGGGGCACCCCGCCGCCCTGCCCGTGTCTGTGTCCGCGTCTTTGCCGCTGCATCCTGATCACCTCTTTCATCCGGCCCCAAACGCAAAAACCCGCGAGGCACAAGGCCTTGCGGGTTTCGGTCCGGGTGCATTTCTCCCGTTGACTTTTCTCTTATGCCACAAACAAAAGAACAAATCAAGAACTTTTACGAAAAATATGGTAGGCATTTTAGGGGAAATGTGCCCCACGACGCATGTTTTCGTGGGGCATCTTTGCCATAAACCGTTTATAATAAACGATTATTTTTATGGATGGTAGGCCCGGAGGGACTTGAACCCCCAACCAGACCGTTATGAGCGGTCGGCTCTAACCAATTGAGCTACGGGCCCCCAAAGGGGAATAGAAAAGACCGCGCCAATTGTCTGGCGCGGTCCGAAAACTAGCGATTTTCGGGCCAAGGTCAAGCCCGAACGTCGCAAGATTTTTTAATAATCGAGGAACGAACGCAATTTGCGCGAGCGCGACGGATGCTTGAGCTTGCGCAGCGCCTTTGCCTCGATCTGACGGATACGTTCGCGGGTCACGGAGAACTGCTGACCAACCTCTTCGAGGGTATGGTCGGTGTTCATCCCGATCCCGAAACGCATACGCAGAACACGTTCTTCACGCGGTGTAAGCGATGCCAGAACGCGCGTGGTGGTTTCACGCAGGTTGGCCTGGATCGCCGCATCAAGCGGCTGAACGGCGTTCTTGTCTTCGATGAAATCGCCAAGATGGCTGTCTTCCTCGTCCCCGATCGGGGTTTCGAGCGAGATCGGCTCCTTGGCGATTTTCAGAACCTTGCGAACCTTTTCAAGCGGCATCTGCAGCTTTTCTGCCAGCTCTTCCGGGGTCGGCTCGCGACCAATTTCATGCAACATCTGGCGCGAGGTACGGACCAGTTTGTTGATGGTTTCGATCATGTGAACCGGAATACGGATCGTACGGGCCTGATCGGCGATGGAACGCGTGATCGCCTGACGGATCCACCAGGTCGCATAGGTCGAGAATTTGTAACCACGGCGGTATTCAAACTTGTCCACCGCCTTCATCAGGCCGATATTGCCTTCCTGAATAAGGTCGAGGAACTGAAGACCGCGGTTGGTATATTTTTTGGCAATCGAAATCACGAGACGCAGGTTGGCCTCGATCATTTCCTTTTTCGCACGTGCCGCTTCGCGTTCGCCCTTGTTGACGACGCCGTAAACACGGCGGAATTCACCGATCGGCAAACCGACTTCGGCCGAAACACCGCCAACCTGTTCACGCAACTGCGCGATTTCATCCGGGTAACGTTCGATGAAAGCCTTCCAGCCCTTGCCCGGCAATTCGCTGACGCGTTCCATCCAGTTCGGGTCGAGTTCATGGCCCTGATACTGTTTGACGAAATCGGGACGCTTGATCTTGCAACGGTCTGCAAAACGCAGAAGCTTGCCTTCAAGGCCGAGCAAACGGTTGTTCAGGCCGGTCAGGTGATCAAGCAGCTCCTCGATCCGGAAGTTGTTCAGATGAACATCTTCCATCAGATCAACCATCTCGCCCTTCAGCTTGGCATACCGCTTTTCGGTCGCAGCCGGAACGGTTTCACCCTTGTTCATCGCGACAAGGCGCTGTTCCTGTGCCTTGTGCAATTTCTCATAGGTTTTGGCGATCAGTTCGAACTTCTCAAGAACCTGCTCGGTCAGTTCCTCTTCCATTTTGGAAAGTGAAACGTTGACCTGTTCGTTCTCGTCATCGTCCTCATCGTCACCATCACCTTCGCCTTCAGAACCCTCGGAATCTTCGTCCGACTCTTCTTCGTCGTCGTCCTCTTCTTCCTCGTCGCTGGCGGGCGCACCGGTCGGTTCTGGCGTTTCGGTTTCGGCTTCTTCGTCTTCGTCGGCATCGGTTTCGACGGCGGCTGCCTCGAAATCATCGCCTTCGGTTTCTTCGGCTTCGTCACCTTCTGCGGCTGCAATTTCCGCATCCGGACCACCACCATAGGTGGTTTCCAGATCGATCACATCGCGAAGCAGAAGATTGCCAGCCTGAAGCTGATCATGCCAATTGACGATCGCGCGAATGGTCAGCGGGGATTCGCAAATCCCGCCAATCATCATGTCACGGCCAGCCTCGATACGTTTGGCAATGGCAATTTCGCCCTCGCGCGACAGCAGCTCGACGCTGCCCATTTCACGCAGATACATACGGACCGGATCATCGGTACGGCCAACATCATCTTCAGAGATATTGCCGCTCGGATCCGAGTCTTTCTCGTCATCGTCGTCCGAGTCGTCCCCATCTTCACCATCGATAACGTTGATGCCCATCTCGTTGAGATTGCTCATCACGTCTTCGATCTGTTCGGAGGAAAAATGCTCCGACGGCAAGGCGGCGTTCAATTCATCGACCGAGATGTGGCCTTTCTCTTTGCCCTTGGCAATGAGCTTCTTGATGGCCGCTTTATATGTATCGAGAAGAGGTCCGTCTGCGGTTTCAGAAGAGTTCTTTTTCTCTTCAGCGTTCGAAGTCTTAGACGACATCTATTCCCCGTTTCCCGCTGGGTACAGTTCGTACCGTTGTTGTCCCAAGCACTGTTTTGCTCAGCGCAAATCACAAATAGCCCGAACGCCGATCCCGCACACAAACGCATGCATCGATCAGTCGTCGAGCTTAAACACTTTTTCCCGGCGCCGGGCCAGATCGTCGCGTCTATGCGAAAATCTTTCCCATTCTTCCTCGCTGATATCTGCTGCCAACTGTCGGACGGCGTATTTTGCCTCTTCGTCCTCCAGGGAGCTTACAGCCATAGAAAAAACCTGTTCCCAACCCGCGCGAGCCCGTTCGAGCGGCGTTTCGGGCCTAGCGAAAGCGGCGTGCGCCAAAATATCCGCACCTACCACCCGCAAAACTGTCTCTGACAGCCCGTCGCGCTCCAAATGGGCCTTGATTGCGTCGGAATCAAGTCCGGGATCACCGTCAAGGAGCTTTAAGACGGCACGACGAAGATTGTCAAGTTCGGAGTCAGCACAAGAGTAGATTCCGAGCCGTTCGCCAACATCATCATGCAAATGCGGATGATTGATCAGCGTCACCAGCAAAATGCAATCCTGTACGCTCCGTCGCTTATGCATGGGCGGACGCAACATCCCCGGAACAGCTTTGCCCGCAGGTTCCCAGAAATAGTCTTTTTTTCCGCCTTTGCCACCCCTTGCAAATTTTTTGTTCTGGTATGTCCCACTACTGCGCGCGGTGCGCCCTGCTCCGCCTGTGGTACGATCCCCCTTAAACAACTGCCAGATACGATCACGAAACATCGACTGGTATTGCGATCTGACGGCATCATCACCGATTGCCGAAATGCGTTTCTGAATATCGGCCTCAAGGGCGGCACGACGTTCCGGTGTATCGGTTACCCGCCCGGCAACCTCCATACGCCAGACCAGTTCGGCCAGCGGCACCGCCATATCGAGGATCTTGCGGAAATTGGCAAAACCGTTTGCCCCGGCCATCAGACTATCGGGATCCTCGCCCTCTGGCAGGATGGAAAACAACAATGATTTGCCCGGACGCAGGATCGGAAGCGCACGTTCCGCGGCACGCACCGCCGCGCGCTTACCCGCGGCATCACCATCAAGGCACAGGATCGGCTCGTTGGTCATTTTCCAAAGCTCGCCGATCTGCTCCTCTGTGACCGCTGTTCCCAACGGAGCCACTGCCCCGCGGAACCCGGCCCGATGCAGTGCGATCACATCCATGTAACCCTCGGTCACAATGATCGGCGCATCCTGCTGGCTGGCTTCACGTGCCTGTGGCAAACCATAAAGCAGCTGCCCCTTATGAAACAAAGGTGTATCAGGGCTATTCAGATACTTTGGTTTGGTGTCCCCCATGACACGCCCGCCAAAAGCGACGACCCTGCCACGCCGATCAAGGATCGGAAACATCACGCGCCCACGGAATCGGTCATAGGTCTGGCGTCCCTGGTCTTCGGGCTCGATCAGAAGCCCCGCCTCGATCATCAGGGACTCGTCAAACTCTTCGCGCTTGAGGGCAGCCTTGAGCGCGCCGCGATTATCGGGGGCAAAGCCCAGTCGAAAATCGGCAATCGTTTTGTCATCAAGCCCGCGACGGCGAAAATATTCAAGTCCTTCGCGGCCTTCGGGCATATGAAGCACGCGTTCGTAAAACACACAAGCTGCTTCCATCACTTCGTAAAGTGTCTTCGCCTTTTTTTCACGTTCCTGGGCTTCACGGGATGGTTTGGGAACATCCATGCCGACCTGATTGGCCAGCACTTCGACTGCCTCGACAAAGGTCAGGCCACGCGTATTCATTACGAAACTGATCACGTCGCCATGCGCGCCACAGCCAAAGCAGTGATAAAAACCCTTTTGTTCGTTGACCGTGAAAGACGGGGATTTTTCGGAATGGAACGGACACAGACCAGAATATTCCCGGCCGCGTTTGATCAGCTTCACCGACGTCCCGACAATATCCGCCAGTCCGACGCGCGCCCGCAGATCGTCAAGAAACGACTGGGGAAAGCTCATGATTGTCCCGATCCCGTGATCATGTTGATACCAAATCCCATCCTACCCTTTTATTGTTCCAATGTCTGGAATCCGGGCTTAGGGACGACGAAAGCCGGACGATTTTACACGCCCGGCTTCCATAAAAAATAGCTATTCTCGAAATCAACCGAGAAGTTTTTTCGCAACACCACCGGCTTTGCCGAAATCCATGCAACTGGCATATTTTTCGCGAAGCGCCGCCATCGTCCGGCCCATATCCTTCAGGCAGGTTGCGCCAAGGTCAGTCACAACCCCCTTAACAGCTGCCTCGATTTCTTCATCGGACATCTGTTTGGGCAGGAACCGTTCAATCACGCCGATCTCGGCGGCTTCCTGTGCCGCAAGTTCGGGACGATTGCCCTTGGTGTACATTTCAATACTTTCGCGACGCTGTTTAACCATCGCCTGCAGCAGGGTCAGGATTTCCTCGTCGGAAATGCCATCGGTGTTCCCCTCGCCGCGTGCCGCAATATCGCGTTCCTTGAGTGCAGCCAGGATCAGGCGCACGGTAGTTACGGATACGGCATCCTTCGCAAGGACGGCCTTTTTCAAAGCGTCTGTAAGCTGCGATCGCAGCATGGCTTGTCTCTGATTCTGTGGAAGAAAGGAGCGAACATACCCCAAAAGCGCCATCTAGGCAAAGAAAACCTCATCAAATAAGTTATTGATTTTAAAAGATAAATAAAAGTTTGGATGTATCCTTGACAGGGCGTTACGACTCCCGTAGACATCCGCCAATTTGCCTGCCGGGATGAGGTTTTTACCCGCTTTCAGCATATTGTACCGACGTCTTTTGGCGTTCTGGTAGATGCGACTGGGGATACCTTGCCATGTCCGCATGCCCGATATGCAGGGGAATTGGGCCGTTTTTCTCGGCCTGCTCGTAATTATTATATATAAAGACTCCGTGTCTCACCGTGGAAAGATCGAAAGGACATTCGCCAATGTCAGCGCCCACGCACACCCCGCCTCCTGGTGCTTCTGCCGTTCTGGTACTTGCCGATGGTTCTGTTTTCTGGGGACGAGGCGTCGGCGCCCGAGGAGAGGTGGTTGGTGAAGTCTGCTTCAACACCTCGATCACGGGCTATCAGGAAATCATGACCGACCCGTCCTATGCCGGGCAGATGATCACTTTTACTTTCCCCCATATCGGCAATGTCGGCACCAATGACGAGGATATCGAAAACACCACCCCCGTCGCCCTTGGCTGCATCCTGCGCCAGGACATTACCGAGCCGTCAAACTATCGCGCACAGGGTCATTTCAATGACTGGCTGGCAAAGCATGGCCGGATCGGCATTGCCGGTATTGATACCCGCCGCCTGACCAAACGCATCCGTAGCGAAGGCGCTCCGAACGGCGTGATCTGCCACAACCCGGATGGCAAGTTCGATATCGATGCCCTGATCGCCAAGGCCAATGAATGGCCGGGCCTGGAGGGCATGGACCTTGCCAAGGACAATAGCTGCACCGAGGGTTATGACTGGGATCAGACCCTTTGGACCCGCGAAGGCGGTTATGGCGAACTTGGCAATGCCAAACACCATGTTGTTGCCATCGATTACGGTGTGAAACGCAACATTCTGCGTAATCTTGCCGCGCTTGAATGCAAAGTATCGGTTGTTCCGGCAACGACGTCCGCCGAAGAAATCCTTGCGATGAACCCGGATGGGGTCTTCCTTTCGAACGGCCCTGGCGATCCGGCTGCGACCGGCGAATATGCGGTTCCGACCATTAAAAAACTGATCGCCAGCGGCAAACCGGTTTTCGGTATCTGCCTTGGTCATCAGATGATGGCGCTCGCCCTTGGTGCGAAAACCAAAAAGATGGATGTCGGTCATCGCGGTGCGAACCACCCGGTAAAGGACACCACAACCGGTGTCGTGGAAATCACCAGCCAGAACCACGGCTTTGTCGTCGACAAGGACAGCCTGCCCGACAATGTCGAAGCAACGCACTTCTCGCTGTTTGACGGATCCCTTGCCGGGCTTCGCCTGAAAGACAAACCGGTCTTTGCGGTTCAGTACCATCCCGAAGCATCCCCGGGGCCGCACGATAGCCATTACCTGTTCAAACGTTTCGTTGGCCTGATCGAAGACGCGAAAGCCTGATAGCGCGACGACATCAGCGACAAGCGATTAACGGACTTAATTTCGGGCGGTGCAGCAATCGCGCCCGCCACGCCAAAAGCGGAAAAAGACATGCCGAAACGTACAGATATCAAATCCATCCTTATCATCGGTGCCGGCCCGATTGTCATTGGTCAGGCCTGCGAGTTCGACTATTCCGGTGCACAGGCCTGCAAGGCCCTGAAGGAAGAAGGCTATCGCGTCATTCTGGTCAACTCGAACCCGGCGACGATCATGACCGATCCGAACCTGGCCGATGCGACCTATATCGAGCCGATCACACCTGAAATGGTCGCCAAGATCATCGAAAAGGAACGCCCGGATGCCCTGCTGCCGACCATGGGTGGTCAGACAGCACTGAATACCGCACTGGCACTTTATGACGATGGCACGCTGGATAAATATGGCGTTGAAATGATCGGTGCGAAAAAGCACGTAATCGAAAAAGCCGAAGACCGTCAGCTTTTCCGCGAAGCGATGGACAAGATCGGTCTTGAAAGCGCGCGTTCCGCAATGGTCCGTACCTTTGAAGAAGCCGTTGTCGCGCTTGAAACAACCGGCCTTCCGGCCATCATCCGGCCAAGCTTCACCCTTGGCGGTGAAGGCGGCGGCATTGCCTATAACCGCGAAGAATTCGAACAGATCGTTCGTAATGGTCTGGCGATTTCGCCGACCCATACGGTTCTGGTCGAAGAATCCATTCTTGGCTGGAAAGAATACGAGATGGAAGTCGTCCGTGATCACGCGGATAACTGCATCATCATCTGCTCAATCGAAAACGTCGACCCGATGGGCATTCATACCGGGGATTCGATCACCGTTGCCCCGGCCCTGACCCTGACGGACAAGGAATACCAGATCATGCGCGACGCCTCCCTGGCGGTCCTGCGCGAGATCGGTGTGGATACCGGCGGCTCGAACGTTCAGTTCGCGGTCAATCCTGATGATGGTCGCCTGATCGTTATTGAAATGAACCCGCGCGTGTCGCGTTCGTCTGCGCTGGCATCCAAGGCGACCGGCTTCCCGATTGCCAAAATCGCGGCCAAGCTGGCGGTTGGTTACACACTTGACGAACTTGATAACGACATTACCGGCGTGACCCCGGCTTCGTTCGAGCCGACCATCGATTATGTCGTCACCAAAATCCCACGCTTCACCTTTGAAAAGTTCCCGGGTGCCCAGGCACTTCTGGGAACTGCAATGAAATCGGTTGGCGAAGCCATGTCGATTGGTGGCTCGTTTGCCGAAAGCCTTCAGAAAGGCCTGCGGTCGATGGAAACCGGCCTGACGGGCCTGAACGAAGTCAAAATCGAAGGCGCGCCGGACAAGGCCGCGATCCGTGCGAAACTGACGCAGCCGATGCCGTTCCGCATTCTTTACGCGGCACAGGCATTCCGTCACGGCCTGACCCTGTCGGAAATCCAGCAAGCCACCAAATTTGACCCCTGGTATCTGCGCCAGATCGAAATGCTGGTAGCCGAAGAAGAGCAGGTCCGCGCAAACGGCATCCCGAAAGACAAGCAGGAATTGCTGCGCCTCAAGAAACTCGGTTTCTCGGATGCGCGTCTGGCGGAACTGGCCGGTATCGAAGAAGACGCCGTGCGCGAAACCCGCCAGGCTATGAACCTTCGCCCGGTTTACAAACGTATTGATACCTGTGCGGCCGAATTCCCGTCGCGCACGTCCTACATGTATTCGCTTTACGAAGGCGACGGTTTCTTTGAACCGGAAAACGAAGCCGAAGTCACCGATCGCAAGAAAGTCATTATTCTTGGCGGCGGACCGAACCGGATCGGTCAGGGTATCGAATTTGATTACTGCTGTGTGCACGCGGCTTACGCGCTTCGCGAAGTCGGCATCGAAGCCATCATGGTCAACTGCAACCCGGAAACGGTTTCAACGGACTATGACACTTCGGACCGCCTGTATTTCGAACCACTGACCGCCGAAGACGTCATCGAACTTTGCCAGCTTGAACAAAGCAAGGGCGAACTTCTTGGCGTGATCGTTCAGTATGGCGGCCAGACCCCGCTTAAACTGTCCGCTGCCCTTGAAAAAGCAGGCATTCCGATCCTTGGCACCAGCCCGGACAGTATCGACCTTGCCGAAGACCGCGACCGGTTCCAGGAACTGATCCACAAGCTGGGCCTGAAACAGCCGGCCAACGGTATTGCGCGTTCGGTCGACGAAGCCGTTAAAATCGCCGAAAGCATCGGTTACCCGATCGTAATCCGCCCAAGCTACGTACTGGGCGGCCGTGCAATGGAAATCGTTCACACCACCGAAGACCTGCTGCGCTACATGACCGAAGCCGTTCAGGTTTCGGGCAAAAGCCCGGTTCTGATCGACAGCTTCCTGCAGGATGCGATCGAAATTGATGCCGACGCGGTTTCGGACGGCGAAAATGTCTTTGTCGCGGGCATCATGCAGCATATCGAGGAAGCCGGTATCCATTCCGGGGATAGTGCATGCTCGCTACCGCCCTACTCGCTCGGTCAGGACATGATTGATCGCCTGAAGGCTCAGACCGTGCAACTGGCCAAGGCACTTGATGTTGTTGGCCTGATGAACGTGCAGTTCGCGATCAAGGGGGATGTGATCTATCTGATCGAAGTCAACCCGCGTGCCTCGCGTACTGTTCCGTTTGTTGCCAAGGCCACCGGCAACCCGATTGCAAAAATCGGCGCGCGCATCATGGCAGGCGAAAAGCTTTCGGACTTTAAAATCAACGAAGGTCCGTTCAAGCATATTGCGGTCAAGGAAGCGGTACTTCCGTTCAACCGCTTCCCGGGTGTCGACACCCTGCTTGGCCCGGAAATGCGCTCAACCGGCGAAGTCATGGGCCTTGATACCGATTTCGGTCGCGCCTTTGCCAAGGCTCAGATGGCGGCGGGTCACGATCTGCCGCAATCTGGCAAGATCTTCATGTCAGTCAAAAACTATGACAAACCGGCTGCTGTTCAACTCGCACGCGACGCGATCGAGCTTGGCTTTGTGATTGTTGCGACGCATGGCACTGCCGAAGCTCTTGAAAAAGAAGGGCTGGACGTTACCCCGGTCAATAAGGTACAGGAAGGACGTCCCCATATCGTGGACATGATGAAGAACGGCGATATCAACCTGGTATTCAATACCACCGAGAGCAAACAGGCCGTGGTCGACAGTTTCTCGATCCGGCGGACGGCACTCAGCAACGATATTCCGTACTACACCACGATTGCCGGTGCCCGCGCCACACTGCGTGCCATCGACAACCTGAAACGCGGAGCACTTGCAGTGCGGCCCGTTCAGGAATATCTTGGGGATGAATACTGAGGTTCCTTTTCGAACCCGTTCAACGAGTTTAGACCGCCCGGCGGTATCTGCCGGGCGGTTGATTTTGTAGTATCGATCGCTAATAAGAATAGGCTGTGAGCGCGATGGAAAAAGTACCTATGACCCCGCAAGGGCATCAGCGCCTCGAAGAAGAGCTGAAGCACCGCAAATCCGTCGAACGCCTTGAAATTATCAAGGCGATCTCGGAAGCGCGCGAGCATGGCGATCTCTCGGAAAACGCCGAATACCATGCTGCGCGTGAACGACAGAGCTTCTGCGAAGGTCGAATTGCCGAACTGGAAGATGTTCTTAGCCGCTCCGAAGTCATCGATGTCAAATCGCTGGCCGGATCGGTCGTCAAATTCGGTGCGACCGTGCATCTTGTTGACGAAGACACCGACGAGGAAACCACCTATCAGGTTGTCGGTCCGATCGAGGCTGATATCAATTCCGGCCGCATTTCGACCACGTCTCCGATTGGCCGGGCGCTGATCGGCAAGGCTGTTGGTGAATCCGTAGAAGTCACCGTTCCCGGTGGTACAAAGAGCTACGAGATCCTTACGGTCAAGTTCGCCTGATACTCGATACACTATCTTGCGAAAGTACGGCCCGATAAATATCGGGCCGTTTTTTTTTGATCCAAATACTCTGCACAAATATCTGCCATGACATCTGATATCATCATTTCAAAGGCCCGTCCGGAAGACAGCATCCATGTCGCCGACATGTCGAATGCCCTGCATGTCGAACTTGATTACGACAATCCGCCCCACACGACCGAAAGCATCCATAAAATGATGTTCGGGCCAAAAGCACTGATCAAAAGCCTGATCGCATGGAACGGAGATCGCGCTGTCGGACAGACGATCTTTCAACCGTTCTATAACCCGGATTACTCGAAGATCGGGTTATGGATGACCGAACTTTACGTTGCACCCGATATGCGTTCGGAAAAGATCGGAAACAAACTGATGAAGGCACTTGGCAAACTCGCCATCGATGAGGGCTATATTTCGATGTGGTGGTCCGTCCTGCATCGCAACGAGGCCGCCTGCCGGTTTTACGAACGGCTGGGTGCGCGCAATTCCGGCGCCCTGCAGTACGAAATTGATGGTGATGAGCTAAAGGACCTTGCCCGATAGGGAAATAAATCATCAGGCAGATGACAAAGCATTGAATTCAGAATACTTTCCGGCATAATTCTGAAATGATCGTTCCGGAAGTATCGGGAACATCAACAGGGTGCGACGCCCGGCCGGGGGGATAACGGGCGTCTCGAAGCGGGACCGGTTGAATTGACCGGTCCCGCTTCGATTATCGGATCAGCAATTGGTACATTCAAAAAACAAAAAACCGGCGACCAAAGGGTGCCGGTTTTCAAAGTTTGGCGTGGCAACGCACGTCAGTCTTCAGCTTCAATATCGATGGGAACGCCGGGCTGATTTTTAGCGGTACGAATCGAAAGTGCCGATTTCACATGATTGACGTTTTCCGCAACGGTCAGCTCGGTCGTCAGAAACTTCTGATATTCGTCCCAGCTATGCGAAACGATTTTCAAAAGGAAATCCATTTCACCGGCAACCATATGACATTCACGCACTTCCGGCCATGCCGCAGCACGGCCCTCGAAGGCGCGCAGATCATGTTCGGCCTGACTTGCAAGACCGACCAGCGCAAACACGGTTACATTGTAACCCAGCGCCTGGGCATCAACGTCGGCATGATAGCCCTGAATGAAACCGGCTTCTTCAAGCGCACGGACACGACGCAGACAGGGTGGCGCAGAAATACCTGCACGGCGTGCAAGTTCCACATTGGTCATGCGGCCATCTTCCTGGAGATCGCGCAGAATTCTGCGGTCGATCTTGTCGAGTTTGACCCGTTGCATTTATCCCTCGATTCTGTGCGCTGAACTTACCCCGGACGAAACAATATTACAGGGGGCCAGTACGCTGGCAATAATATATTCGGCGGCAGAATGCAATCTGCCCTTTTGTAATGCGCACAAATGCATTGCACAATTTTGTATCAAAACGTTGCAAACCGCCATTTTCCGCCAGTCGCGATGGCGGAGTAAAATACCCGATCAGGAACTGTTCCGAAAACCTTGCAAAACATCGTGCGAGGCGGTTGCGCAATGCCATATCACCCCATATGTTCGGAACCTGTTTTTCACTGACCACAATATGCAAAGCACATGGCCCAGGAACATAACACCAAAGTCCTCATCATCGGATCCGGCCCGGCCGGTTACACAGCGGCGATTTATGCTGCACGCGCCAATCTGGAACCCATGATGGTTATGGGCCTGCAGCCGGGTGGGCAGTTGACGATCACGACAGATGTCGAAAACTATCCCGGCTTTGCCAACGTCATCCAGGGCCCGTGGCTGATGGATCAGATGAAGGCACAGGCCGAGCATGTCGGAACCAGAATGGTTCATGACCTGATCACCGAAGTCGACTTTTCCAAACGCCCCTTTGTCTGCAAAGGCGATTCGGGTGATATCTATGTCGCAGAAAGCGTGATCATTTCAACCGGTGCACAGGCCCGGTGGCTTGGCCTTCCGGGCGAAGAAAAATTCAACGGTCGTGGTGTCTCTGCATGTGCCACCTGCGACGGTTTCTTCTATCGCAACAAACCGGTCGTGGTTGTTGGTGGCGGCAATACCGCTGTTGAAGAAGCCCTTTATCTTGCCGGGATCTGCTCGAAGGTGACACTCGTGCATCGTCGCGACGAACTGCGCGCGGAAAAAATGCTGCAGGATCGCCTGCTGAAGCACGAAAAGATCGACGTCGTCTGGGACAGCGTCATTGACGATATCCTTGGCGGTAACGGCCCGATGGATGGTGTTGAAGCCGTTCGCGTGCGCAATGTCAAAACCGGCGATCTTTCCGACATCACCGCCGATGGCTTCTTTGTCGCGATCGGTCATGATCCGGCAACCGCCGTGTTCAAGGGGCAAATCGACATGGATGATGAAAATTACATCCTCGTCAAACCGGGAAGCACCACAACCAACGTTCACGGTGTCTTTGCCGCTGGTGATGTGACCGACAAGATTTACCGTCAGGCAGTTACTGCGGCGGGCATGGGCTGCATGGCGGCACTCGAAGCTGAAAAGTTCATTGCCGAGCACAACGAATAAGCACGGTTGTTCTTACCGGATATGACAAAGGGGCGCCAATGGTGCCCCTTTTTTGTGCCTACGGCCTGGAAATATGACTGCATTCAGAAACGGCGAACGTGCCAATTTTCGGCAATCCCCTGAGTTCATTTATGAATCCGGCGTGAACGAAATCACCACTTTCGTAATTGGTTGCTTGCAGATCGCGCCAAAGGCCTCATATTGATTTAATGATATCAGTTTGGAAGCAATTTCACATGCGGCTTAATAGTGTGGAAACCAAATGCTTCTAAGAAGAAGATAAAGAAGTATCAGGGGACTGGCGCGGCAATGGCGCGACAGTGACATTAGGAGCAGGTCTATGGACTGGGACAAGCTGCGTGTTTTTCACGCTGTTGCGGAAGCTGGAAGCTTCACACACGCGGGGGAAAATCTCAATCTGAGCCAGTCGGCGGTCAGCCGACAGATCAGCGCACTTGAAGAAAGCGTCAAGGTGCCGCTATTCCACCGCCATGCACGCGGCCTGATCCTGACCGAGCAAGGCGAACTTCTGTATCGCACGGCCCATGATGTGTTTGCCAAACTTTCCATGGCCGAAGCCCGCATTCGCGAATCCAAGGAACGCCCCAGCGGTCCGTTAAAAGTCACCACCACGGTTGCCTTCGGATCAACCTGGCTGACACCGCGTATCAACGAATTCCTTGAACGCTATCCGGAAATTGAACTGTCGCTGGTACTCAATGACGAGGAACTCGATCTTGCCATGCGCGAGGCCGATGTTGCTATCCGCATGCAGCCCCCGCGTCAGGCCGATCTCGTTCAGCGCCAATTGATGACATTGCGCTATCATGTCTTTGCGTCGCCCGAGTATATCAAGCAGTTCGGCATTCCGAAAAAGCCTGAAGACCTCAAAGATCATCGTCTGATCATTTACGGTGCGGATGCGCGCCCACCGGTCTCGAACGTCAACTGGATGATGGCCGTCGCCCAACAGTTCAAACCGGATATGCGGCCGATCCTGAAACTGAACAATATCTATGGCATCTTCCGTGCGACCGAGTCCGGGCTTGGTATTTCAGCCCTGCCCGATTACCTGCTGCCGACTGACAGCAATCTGGTCCGCATTCTGCCGGAACTCGAAGGGCCAAGCTTCGATGCCTATTTCGTTTATCCTGAAGAACTGCGTCATTCCAAACGCATTGCCGTCTTCCGCGATTTCCTGATCGAAGAAATCAGTAAGGTCAAAGCCAAGATGAATGCCGCCGCCGCGACCGATTAACGCAAACGACAAGCGATAGAATCCGAAAGCCCCGCACCGAAATCGGCTGCGGGGCTTTTTTTGGTGTACCAGCACGCAAAAAGACAACCCCTAGTTCATACGAGAAACTGCAATAGCAGGTCTTCAACACAAAACCCTGACGCGAACTGTCACCGATAATGACCTTTTGAACCAGTTCATCAGCACGCAAAATCAGCTTCTCCAGGAAAACGCAGTCATAATAGCTTCAAATTACTGACATTTTTTCGCCATGCACTCAGCGCATACTTGGATTGTTGTTATTCTATTTTTAAGCGTAAGATCATATGCGTATATTCACATCAGAAGTTGTTAGCGACCGCGAAAGCGAAGAGCGCTTTCATCTTTCCCTGATCTCCGCATGATCCGTCTGCCGAAACGTTATTCGGCATGGAATCTTCCCTGGATTCCACGTCTCCCAGACGTTAAAGCCTCCCTGTTGATCTTGCCGGTAGCTCCCCCTAGCTACCGGCATTTTTTTTTCGCATTCGCACAATTAAGTAGCAGCGAATTGATCAAAAGATTGGGAACAGGCGCATTAGAACCCATAAATATTGTAGTTATTTCAGATATTTAATGTCTGAATTTTCGCAGCCCAAGATTTATGCAATTTACGCATGGCTGAATGAGCAATTTGACAGTGGTGTTTCCCGTCAAAAACGCTATCTTCCTCTTCGAACCGCAGCGGTGAATAACTGCATCGCGGTACAGAGTTTTCTCCCTGACCGAATTTTCGGTCTTTGTCGGGCGCCCTGCCCGGCATACCCAGGGCCCTGAGAAGGGTCCTACGTCTCCCAGACGTGAAGCCTCCCTGATAAACTTGCCGGGCACATTTGTTGCCCGGCTTTTTTTTGCCTTGGCGCCCTCCCCTCCTCTAGCAGGCACAACTGTGATCGGTCGCTCCCGGCTTGGCAGTCACAGATAAACCGCGCAGTATGGCATCTGCGTGCAATGGCGTCTGACGATCAGGGTTGAAATCATGAAAAGCAATATTGGCCAATTCCTGTTTGGCAAACCGGCACAGGATCGTCTGCCGGACCGTGTTCACGATGCGATTGCCCGTCAGCAGCAGGACAGCGAAAAACTGATCGGCTGGGTGCAGCTGCTGCTGGTGACGATCTTTGCGACCCTTTACACCGTGTCGCCCAAAACATTCATGAATACCGGAATTCATCCGGTGCCTTGGGCTTTGGGGCTGTATTTCCTGTTTACCTTTATCCGGCTGGCGCTGTCCTACCGCGGCAGCCTGTCGAACTGGTTCCTGACGCTGTCAGTCATTGCCGATATTGGTTTGCTGATGGTCCTGATCTGGAGCTTCCATATCCAGTATATGCAACCGGCAAGCTTCTATCTCAAAGCGCCGACCATGATCTATGTGTTCATCTTCATCTCGTTGCGCACCCTGCGGTTTGATCCGCGTTATATTTTGCTGGCCGGGGCAACGGCGGCGATTGGCTGGCTGATACTGGTCTTTTATGTGATCTGGAGCGAACGGGGCGAAAGCATGGTCACACGGGATTATGTGACCTATCTGACATCCAATTCGATCCTGATCGGTGCCGAGATCGACAAGATCATTGCCATTGTTCTGGTATCAGCCGTGCTGGCGATTGCGGTTTCACGCGCACAACGTTCCTTTACCCGCGCCGTCACCGATGAAATCGCGGCAAGCGAGCTGTCGCGCTTTATCTCGCCCGAGGTCGCGGCCCGCATTACCCACGCAAACCAGCAAATCAAACCCGGCGACGGCGAAGCCGCCAAAGCCACCATCATGTTCACCGATATCGAAGGTTTTTCCGGCATTTCCGAAAAGCTGAGCCCGCAGGAACTTGCCGCAATGCTCAATGAATATTTCGCAGCAACCAGCAATGTGATCAAAAAACACGGCGGCGTCATCACCCAGTTTCAGGGGGATGCCATGCTGATTACCTTCAACGCCGTCAAACCTGATCCCGATCACGCGTTAAACGCCGTCCGCACGGCAATTGATATCACACGGCTCTGTGCCGACACCACGTTCTGTCATGGTGGAAAGCTTAAAACCCGATGCGGCATCAATACCGGGGATATCGTGATTGGTGCGATTGGCTCGGAAAGCCGGCTGACCTTCACCGTCCATGGCGACAACGTCAATATCGCCGCCCGACTTGAACAGCTTAACAAACAATATGGAAGCTACATCCTTGCAACCGAGGATACGGTGAAGTCCTGCCAGGAAGAGTTCGCATGGCAGGCGCGCGGCGAGGTCACCGTGCGCGGGCGTGAAACGCCAACGCCGATCTTCAGCCTCTAGGCAGATGCGCTTATCGCCTTTTCCATCCCCACAAAGAAAAAGCGCGCGGCGGGCGATTTGCCCGCCCCACGCTTTTTGGGGACAGATGGTCTTGGGGAGACCGGTCAGATACGGTGCCTTGACCTTGGGGTGCAGATCACTGCGGGGGACAGTGATTTTAAAGGTCCCGGTGATTAGCGAGGGAGGGGCGCTTCACCGGCGTTTCCGCATCTGACAATTGTGAATATGCCTTTGAATTGGGGCGTAAAAACCGGCCGGTAATGACCATTCAGGGGCAAATTGGGGCGAAATAAAGTTTGGAACTGTAACCGCGAAAAGCCGTTCCCGATTTGGGAAAAAAGAAGGGGCGGGATTTACCCGCCCCATTTTCGGGGTCTTCATGGTCTTGGGGAGACCGATCAGCCGGGGCCTAGAATTGTTCTTTCTTCGGGGGAAGATGAAAGAACGGGCCAGAAGACGTTTGAGGGGGGGACAGAAGGTTCTGGCCGTTGCCTCGACTGACCGTGACTAATCTGCCTTGTGAATAGGGCAGGAAAACAGGCCTCATAGGGCCATTTGAGGGCGAATTATGGTCAAAAAGAGGCGCGCGATACTCCAAACCCGTGATAGCGAAATGAACAATAATGATCTATCCTGAAGATTGTCCGGTTTCAAATTGGCCCGAATGTGCCAATCAGAAATACCGCATGAACCTGCATTAACTCCCGGCACCGGCTCCCTTGCCCCGCATGCCAACGCAGACCGGACATCACGCACTAAACAGACCCGGCACAAACCGGGCCCGCGAAACGTCCTGACCGGTCGCCACCTTGGCAGCAGCACATGGAACCGCCAAACATTACTGGGCGATAACAGAACCAACCTCCGCGCGGACCGGTCCCATGCGTCCCATGATGCGTCAAGGAGATGTCCATGCCCCCGTCCAAAAACACAAAAGACAAAGATGACGCCACAAATTCCCCCTCAGGCCCCCGACACGTTCCGCGATGCGCAGCATTGATCGGCCACTATTCCAGCGGCAAGACCAGCCTGTTTGAAAGCCTCCTTGCCGCAACCGGCCGCGTCCACCGCAAGGGAAACGTTCGCGAAGGCACAACAATCGGTGATGCAACCGCCGAAGCACGCGAACGGCACATGAGCACCGAAATGACAGTTGCCCAAACCCGTTATCTTGACGAGGAATGGCACTTCATCGACTGCCCCGGCTCTGTCGACTTTGCACAGGATGCCCGCGAAGCCGCGATGATATGCGATGTTGCAATCGTCGTGGTCGAACCCGATCCGACACGCGCCATGATCGCCGCACCGACCCTGAAATTTCTTGATCGCAACCGCATTCCGCACCTGATTTTCATCAACAAAACCGACCATGGCGGCATCCGCCTGCGCGACAGTCTTTATGCGTTGCAATCAATTTCGGAACGCCCACTTGTTCTTCGTGAAATTCCAATCCGCGATGGCAAGGGGCCTGACGATACGATAACCGGTTTCGTCGATGTCGTTTCCGAACGGGCCTATCAATATCTGGAAGGGCAACCGTCGAAACTGATCACGCTGCCCGCCAATGCCAAGGATCGCGAAACAGAAGTCCGCGACGGGTTGCTCGAAGCTTTGGCAGATTTTGACGACAACCTGCTTGAACAGATTCTAGAAGATCAAAAACCGGCAACAGAAACGATCTATGACAATCTTGAACGAGATCTGGCCCAGGATTTGATTGTTCCAGTCTTTTTCGGGTCTGCCGAACACAATCACGGGATCATCCGGTTGTTAAAGGCGTTGCGCCACGAGGCCCCGAATGCAGATGTCTGCGCCCATCGCCTGGGCATTGAGCCGGAAGATAACGTCGCCACCGTCCAGATTTTCAAAACTGTTCATCTGCCCCATGCGGGGCGGTTTTGTTATGGGCGGGTTCTGTCGGGGCAGGTAAAGAACGGCGATACACTTGGTCGCGACAAGATCGCAGGCATGTGTCAGGTATTTGGCGACAAGCACGAAAAGCTCGATATCGGTACATTTGGCAGCATCGTCGGCCTGCCGCGAATTGATCATCTGCGCACCGGTTCGCTGTGCACCACCGATGGCGAGATGGATAGTCTTTGGCCCGATCCTCTGCCCCCGCTTTATGAAACCGGACTGGAAGTTACCAAGCCTGGTGATGACGTCAAACTGACCGAAGCATTGCGCCATCTGTGCGAACAGGACAGATCGCTGTCGTTCGTTCATAGTGACGATACCGGGCAACTTGTATTGCGGGGCCATGGCGATATTCACCTTCAGGTCGCACTGGCCCAGCTTCGCACCCACTATCACCTTGAAATCGAAACCAGACCGGTTGAAACCGCCTATCAGGAAACCGTGCGCAAGCCGGCACAGGCGCGGGGTCGCTATAAAAAGCAGACTGGCGGACATGGGCAATTTGGCGATGCCCAGATCGAACTGAAACCTCTTGGACGCGGCGAAGGTTTTTCATTCAATGAACGGATCGTCGGCGGTGCCATTCCCCGGCAATATATCCCCGCTGTCGAAAAGGGGGTGCGCGATGCCATGCGTTCCGGACCGCTTGGTTTTCCAGTGGTTGATATCGCGGTCGAACTGGTTGACGGATCCTATCACGCGGTCGACAGTTCCGATCAGGCATTTCAGATGGCCGGGCGCATTGCCATCGCCGAAGCGCTTAAAGAAGGGCAGTCTGTCCTGCTCGAACCCATCGAAAGATATGCGATTTCAATTCCGTCCGAATTCACGTCAAAAGCCCAACGACTGGTCAGCACCCGGCGCGGACAAATCCTTGGTTTCAGCGCCAAGGATGACTGGCAGGGATGGGACGAGATCGACGTGCAGATGCCTGCATCCGAAACCGGCGACATGGTGATGGAATTACGATCACTCACACAGGGCACTGGCTTTTTCACGCGACGTTTCTCGCACATGCAGGAACTTGCAGGCAAGCAGGCCGACATGATCGTAACTGCGCGACAAAAACCGCATAGAAAGTAATAGAATTGATCTATCGCTAATCATTAAACTATTGATTGGCGTAAAGTTTTCCAATGATTGATACTCTTTGCAGACAAAGAGAAAACCTTCGGGCATGTGCCCCATTTAACCGGAGTGACAACATGCAGATCGATATCGGAATCAATGAAACCAACCGCACTGCAATCGCCGACGGCCTTGGCCGCGTTCTGGCAGATTCTTATGCGCTGTATCTCAAAACCCATAACTTCCATTGGAACGTGACCGGCCCGATGTTCCAGACCCTGCACACCATGTTCGAAGAACAATATACTGAACTGGCCATGGCGATTGACGAAGTTGCCGAACGTATTCGTTCGCTGGGCGCATTTGCCCCGGGCAGTTTTTCGGCTTATGCCAAACTCTCGTCGATCCCGGAAGAAACCGGTGTGCCTGCCGCCAAGGACATGATCACACAACTGGTCGAAGGCCATGAAACCGTGATCAAGACCGCGCGTTCGCTTTATCCGATCTGTGACTCGTCAGACGATGATGCCACCGCCGACCTCCTGACCGCACGCATTCAGGTCCACGAAAAAACCGCATGGATGTTGCGCTCCCTGCTGGAAAGCTAAGACGAGAACGTCGTGTTCAAAACAAAGGCCCGGAAATCCATCCGGGCCTTTTTCATATCCGGTGAAGCCAACCGAACACTATCCACGCAGCAAAGGATCAATCCGGCGCGCCGCATGCAGGACGGCAAAGTCGTGCCCGTGCGTTGCCGCAATCATCAATGCCCCCGGCGCAACGCCGTCACCAGCCGGAACCGGGATTGAAATGGCGCAGGCATCCGAAAGGTTCAGATAGGAAGTATTGCGCAACATCATCGCATTCAAACGGTCAAAGTCGGCCTCAACTTCAGCAATCTTGGGTGCCATCATTGGCAATGTCGGTGAAATCATCACATCGACATCCGCCATGGCCGAACTGAACATCGCAATCACGTCGGTTCGCTTGGCATAGGCATCAATTAGGTCTGCCGCACTTAGCGTATCGGCAAAACGCATCCGGTTCAAAACACGCGGATCGCCACAAGTTTCAAGCGCCTTGAAATCCCGCGAATAGATTTTGTGCGCCTCGGCCGCGACAAGAATTTTGTTGATCACCGCATTCTCGGCCAAAAAGCCCAGATCAATTTCGGTCAACTGATGGCCAGCGTCATTCAGCTTTTTGCAAACCGCATCAAAATCCGCCCGCACCCGGTCATCAAGGTCATTCACAAAGGCATGAGCCGGAACACCGATTTTGATCGGGGCGGGTTTGCCATCCTGTGCGGGCAAGGTTTTGCCCGCCATGACTTCAAACGCGGTAATCGCGGTTTGCAGATCACCGGCAAGCGGTCCTGCCGTGTCAAAACTTTTGGCCAACGGATGAATGCCTTCCCCCGACATCCACAGACGGCTGGGCTTATAGCCATAAAGCCCGTTGATCGCCGACGGAATGCGAACCGATCCGCCGGTATCGGTGCCAAGTGCGATATCGGCCAGACCAAGCGCAACCGTCAATGCACCGCCCGATGTCGACCCGCCCGGAATGCCTTCAGGGTCAAACACATTGCCCGGCGTTCCGTAATGCGGGTTAAGCCCGACACCGGAATAGGCAAATTCGCTAAGTGCTGTACGACCAAACGGCACCGCACCGGCGGCCTTGATGCGCGCGATGACTTCGCAATCCCGCGTTGCTGCCGGACGCCCCTGCAACAATTTTGATGCGGCCGTGGTGGTAACACCGGCCTCGTCATAAAGGTCCTTTACCGAAACCAGCATACCGGCCAACGGCAGGGCCGTTGCCGATTGCGCCACGCGTTCCTCGGCCGCGTCGGCATCACGCAAAATGCGGTCGCGGTCAAACTCGGTGAAAATCTTGGCTGCCAAATCACCCAGTTGATCTACCTTATCAATCGCTGCCTTAGCCTTGTCGATGATCGCGCCCATCGGGCTGCCTCCGTCACGTTCTGATTTTTATGGAAATTTTCTGAAACCGAGCCTAGGCGATTTCAGGCAGTTCAACAATGTCATAGCTGTGTGTAATGCTCAGCCCCCGCACCGGATCATGGATTGTCATTTTAAACGAACGTGCCGGGCGCACCCCGCCCTTCGCACCAAAAGTTCCGCACAGCATCGCAGCCGCCTTACCATTGGCACCTGCCGCCGTTAGCCCCGCCCCTTCGATCAGATCGGAAAGCGGACGGATTGATGCAATCGTGCCTTCCTGATAGGGAACCCATTCATCACTGTCGCCTTCACGGATCCAGGATTTCAGTTCGATCTGTTCCAGATGGTCCGCAACATCGTCAAATTTCCAAATCGCATCAGCAACCGGCTTGGCACAAATCTGCTTTGACAGTGCAACCGAATGGGCTTCAAGTTCCCGGTCGGTATGATCCGATGCCAGTCCAAGATACAAAACACCATCCTTTGCAATCACCAGCGGCTCTACCTCGCCCGATGTGCCTTTGCCAACCACCTCGATCACCGGTGCCTGGGTCAGCATGCCAAACGATGTGCGGTAATAAAGCGGCACGGTCGAAGGCGGTTTGACCCCGATGGCGGCCAGTTCGTCAATGTGATGCTGGATCGCCTTGGCATCGCGGCCGGTCCATCCGGCAACCGTGCAATGATCGATTTCAAAGCTGACTTCATTGCCATCAAGGGTAAAATTCATCTGCATTTGCTCTATCCCAATTCTGATTTTTACGAATTTTGCGCGCATTGGGCGGTTGCGGACCGGTTTCCCGGTCCGCCCCGAAGGCACAAAAGATCAAGACATGATGCGTGTTGTCGCGCGTGTTTATCCCGACCGGATCAAAGGATGTCGGGCAGGAACAGGGCGACGGATGGCATCGCGACAAGCAGGGCGATCATGGCAAGCATCACCAGAACAAACGGGATGGTGCCCAGCATCACTTCGGACAATCGGCCCGATTTGCGTGCGCCCTGCACGACGTAAAGGTTAAGTCCGACAGGCGGAGTGATCAGGGCCATCTCGATAAGAACAATCAAAAGAATGCCAAACCATACCTTGTCAAACCCCATGCCGGTCATGATCGGCACAATGATCGGAATGGTTGCCACCATCAGCGACAGGGTTTCAATGAAGAAACCAAGCACGATGTAAAGCAGGATCACGACCATCAATGTGCCCATCGGTGACAGGTTCAAACCGGTCAGAAGGTCTTTAAGTTCCCGTCCCATGCCTGCGGCGGTCAGGGTAAAGTTCAGGAAATAGGCACCGATAATCACCAGCATGATCATCGCGGTGATCCGAACCGTGCCATACAGGCATCTTTCCATCATTTCGCGCGAAACACCGCGATTGAATGCCGCAATCAGCATCGCAATTGCCACCCCGACAGCAGCCGATTCTGTCGGGGTCGCCCAACCGGCATAGATCGCCCCGATCACTACCAGGAACAGAACCAAAATCGGCAAAAGATGCTGCAAACTTCCGATGCGTTCCGACCATGTGAACGAACGGCTCGTCCCGCCAAGGGTTGGCTTGATCTTGCACAGGATCGCCGTGACCATCATAAAGGCCACCGCCATCAGAAGCCCCGGGATCAATCCGGCAAGGAAAAGACGCGGGATCGATGTTTCGGTCAGGAAGCCATAGACGATCAGGTTGATCGATGGCGGGATCATAATGCCAAGCGTCCCGCCCGCGGCAATCGCGCCGGAAAACAGTTTCGGATCATAGCCAAGCTTTTCGGCCTGCGGCATGGCAACGGTTGCAACCGTTGCCGCCGTCGCAACAGACGACCCCGACGTTGCCGAAAACATCGTTGCCGTGCCGATATTGGCGTGGATCAAGCCACCGGGAAGCCACGAAAACCATTTATCAAGGGCTTCATAGGTGCGTTCGGCAATGCCACCGCGCACCAGAATTTCCCCCAGCAGCACAAAGAACGGAATGGCGATCAGGGTCGATGAATTCGACGATGACCAGACCACCTGCCCCAGCCCGCGCAACAGCGGGAACGGCGAAAACAGCTGATCAACCCCGAACCCCAAAAGGAACAGAACAATCCCGACCGGAATGGACAGGGCGAGAAGCCCCAGAAGCGATGCGGTAACGGTAAAGATCATGCTTCCAACTCCAGTTCGGAGCGGGCACCCACCAGCGCATCGGCCTGCTCAAGGTTACGCTTGACCAGAAGCGACAATGTCAGGATGACCAGAACACTTGAGCACACGGCAAACCATATCCAGCCGGAAAGCCAGATCGATTGCGGTATCCATAATGGTGTTTCAAGTGGAGTATTGGCGCGTGATCCGCGTTCAATCGTCTTTTGCAGAACCGGCCAGCTTTGGACGGCAATAACAATCGACGTTCCGGCAAGGGCAATGATCGCAAGAAGATCAAGCATTGCCTTGCCACGCTGGCGCAGACGCAAACGGATAAGGTCAATACGGACATGCGCCAGTTCCGTCAGGGCATAGGACATGCCCCAACTGGCAACGCCGGCCATCACATAACCCGATATTTCGTCCGCCCCCCCAAAGGAAATGCCGACTTCACGTAAAAGAATATCTGCGATGATCAGGATCACGCAGCCTGTCAGAACAAGTCCGACAAGCAGCGCGATCATGCGGTTAATGCGGCGGATGGCCGCAATCAATGAGGTAGTCACGGTTGCGGCCTCCTCCGGCTGGTTTTCTGCTTAGCTCAGAGGTACGGCAACACCGACGGTTTTGCCAACTGTATCGTTCCAGCGTTTAACCCAGTCCGCACCGGCGCGTTCAGCCCATTCCGGCAAGACAACGGTCGTCAGAATTTCCTTGGCCTTGGCTAGATCGGCATCGGATGCCTCAACCAGGGTCATACTGGCCGGATCACCCGCTGGGCAGGTTCCATTACCGGTCAGACACGCGATGTCGGCTTCAAGCGCACCTGCGGCCGCGGCCCATGCCGGAGCTTCGAACTTGGAATTGACTTCATCAGTGATCAGTTTCTGCATTTCCGGCGACAGGCTGTTCCACTTGTCGAAATTCATCGCTGTTACGACCGGGTCCCAGCCGCCAAGCGGAATGGTCATCAGGTGGTCGGAAACTTCCCACCAACCGGCACTGTATCCCGAACCGGCACCGGTAACGGCACAGTCAATTACACCACGTTCAAGCGCGCCCGGCACTTCGGAAAACGCAACATTGACGCCGTTGGCACCCAGCGCCTCAAGGAACTTGGTGGTCATGCGACCCGAACCACGAACCTTTTTGCCTTTAAGGTCTTCAAGCGAGGTCACATCACCTTTGCAGAAAACGACCTGCGGCGGGTATGGCGCAATTGCAAGAACCTTGGAATTGAAGCGTTCCTTGAAGATATCCTCGACCATCGGACGGGCGGCCTCAACCATTGCCTGCGCTTCTTCGGCGGTATTGGCAACCAGCGGCACATCTAGGCCTTCAAGTTCAGGGGCATCGCCAACCGCATAATCGGCAACCGTCATGCCAACATCGAAAACACCGTCATTCAGAATACGGAAAACGTCACCGCCGCCGATGCCCATCTGATCATGGGTGGTCATCTGAACATTGATTTCGCCGTTCGATGCTGCTGGCAGTTCTTCGGTCCAGAATGGTGTTTCAAACTGCTTGTTCAGTGGCAGGCTGCTCCAGCTGCCGACAACGGCAAGGTCCTCGGCAAAGGCCGGGGTTGCGATCATGCCTGCACCAAGGGCCGATACGGCAAGTAACGATGATACTGTCTTTTTCATGAGATGGTCCTCTCTGATAGCTAGGTTTTATTTGTGATTTCAGGCGGTCTTTGTCTGCAGTGAAAATTCCGCGGCTTCTGCCAGGACATCCGTCACCAGCATCAGACCGGGTTCATGCGTGATGGCAAGGTCCGGCAAAACATTGCGGATCGCCATTTGCGGCGTAACACCACAGGCCCAGAAAACCGGGATATCCCCCTCGTCCACGACAGGTTCGTCGCCGAAGTCCGGCTTCATGAGATCGGAAATGCCAATGCTGGCCGGATCGCCAATATGAACCGGCGCACCATGCGCCAGGCGATAACGATCGGAATAAAGGATGGCACGGATGGCATCGGATGGTTTGAAGGACCGCATCGAAACCACCAGCGGGCCATGGAAACGCCCGGCCGGGGTGGTGGCAATATTGGTCACATACATCGGAACGTTCCGATTGGCGTCCATATGACGCAGTGGCACACCACTGCGCGTAATCGCCGCCTCGAACGAAAATGAACAACCGAGAACAAAGGTCACCAGATCATCGCGCCAGACTGCACTCAGATCGGAAACACTGTCAAAATCAGTCGTGCCACGAAACACACGATAGCCCGGCAGATCGGTGCGGATGTCAAGATCGGCGCCAAGTTCCGGAATATACGGTGAACCCGGTTCGGACATGCCGATCAACGGACATGATTTCGGATTTTTGGCACAAAATTTAAGGAACTCGTCGGCATAGCTTGCCGGCAGGATCGCAAGATTGCCCTGCAGATACCCGGATGCATAGCCGGTGGTGGTGCCCCGATGTTTTCCGGAACGGATTGCGCGGCGCAAAGCCAGCGGCGATATCGTCGATGCAGATTCCGAAACGGTCGTCGGGGAACAAGATGCGCTTTTTGTCGCGTTCATTTATTCGGTCCTGTTCTCAGCCTCGCAACAAGCTTGAGAAACTCAACCGATCTTGTCAAGAAATCATTTTAGTCAATTTGCGATCTAATTTAACGATCAGTTTGATCGAACAATCTGGCCGCCTCGATCACGGCCTCGCCAATTTCACGATTGCGTTCCGGGTAATAACTGATCACAAAATGAAGGTCGGTCAGCCGGGCTTCGTCCTGCACCGGGATTGCCTTAATATGTTCATCCCAAACGGAATTTGTGACCATCAGGGACGGCAGAACCCCGATCCCGAAACCTCCACCAACAAGATGTTTTACGGTCGAAAGTGATGCCGATCCATGTAATGCCGGCGGCGAAATATCGGGCGCGGAAAAGATGCTTTCGACCTCGCGAAACGGGGGTGTTCCCTTCGGGAAGGTGACAATAGCATGCTCGGCAAGCTCCGCCAGCGACATCGGATGGTCGGGTAATTCCATCGATCCGGTGCAATACCAGCCCAGTTGAACCGGCTTCAGGGCCGCGGCAACCGCCCCCTGTGGCACCGATTCCCGCAGCATGATTGCGACGTCAAGTGCATCGTCGGCCATGGTCATTGCCAACTGGCCGGATGTATCAACCGATAGTTCGAAACGGACTTTCGGGTAATCGTCTTTCAGCTTGTTCAACATGTCGGTCAGGATCGTATGAACGATGGTTTCGGCAACACCGATACGAACCGTGCCGCTCAGTTCCCCCGGATGGGTCAATTCCTGCCAGATACGATCGCGTGCGCGCGATAAACGCTGCGCTTCTTCAAGAAACCGAAGACCAGCCGCCGTCAAACGCACCTGCCGGTTGGACCGGTCAAACAGCATGATACCCAGCTTCTTCTCAAGCGCGGAAACCCGCGACGAAATCGCCGACTGGGACAGATCGTATTTCTGGGCTGCGGCCCGAAAGCCGCCTGCCTTTACGATGTCCTGCAGAATCTCGATATCCTTGAATTCAAACACGCTTTCGTTCCCCAAATAGCAACTGCATCGTCGATCCTGTCAGCCGGATCGTTTGATTTATGATCACAATACCCTGCAACCGATCATCTGGCACGATCAATCCGTTGCGATTTTTCTATCGTATGCACAACAAAGCGCACCAATGGCCGTTTCGAACACATTTCCGGCTTCACCGCCCCCTCACCGAGGCGTTACTTGCCCGAAGCACCTTTTCCTTCGACAGTAAGGATATGCCAGATTGGAGGGTTAGATGCTGATACGCCGCAAGAAGGGTTGGGAAATCGCCGAACGCGATGCAACCCCGCAATCCATTTACAAGAACCGTCGCCAGTTCCTGAAAGGCATTGTCGCAGGATCCATCGGCGCGGCGGCAACCAGCCTGCCGATCGGTCGCGCCCTTGCACAAGGATCCGATCCAACCGCCGATCTTTATCCGGCGATGCGCAATCCGGCCTATGTCGTTGATCGCGCCATTACCGATAAATCCAAGGCGCTGACCTATAACAACTTCTATGAATTCGGATCGCACAAATTCATTTCCGATGCTGCCCAGGCGATGAAAATCCGCCCATGGACGGTCAAGATTGACGGAATGGTTGAAAAACCGATTGAAATCGATTTTGAGGATCTGGTGCGCAAAATGCCGCTGGAAGAACGCGTTTATCGCTTCCGCTGCGTCGAAGCCTGGGCGATGACCGTGCCCTGGACCGGTTTCCCGATGAAGGCACTGGTCGATTATGCCAAACCGCTTTCAGGCGCAAAATACATTGAAATGCAAACTGCGGAACAAAAGGACACCATGCCGGGCCTGCGGCAGTTCTGGTATCCGTGGCCCTATATCGAAGGCCTGACAATCAGCGAAGCCACCAACGAACTTGCAATGATCGCGACCGGCATTTACGGCGAACCGCTTCCAAAACAGAACGGCGCACCGTTGCGTTTGGTTACCCCTTGGAAATACGGCTTCAAGAACGTCAAATCGATTGTCCGCTTTACCTTTACCGACAAACGCCCGGTCAGTTTCTGGGAACAGCTTAACGACGGCGAATATGGCTTCTGGGCCAACGTGAACCCAAAGGTTCCCCACCCGCGCTGGAGCCAGGCACAGGAACGCCTACTTACGACCGGGGATGAAGTCCCGACACAGATTTACAATGGCTACGAGGAATATGTCGCAGATCTTTACAAGGGCATGGAAGACGAAAAACTGTTCATGTAATTGTCCTTCCCACCCACTCGGAAAAACCAACAAGGCCCGAAATCTGCGAGTGTTCCGAGCCTTGTTTTCGTTAATCAATATTACAGCAAATCAGGGGCCGCTACGCCGACGCCCCTTGTATTTCGACTTATTGGCCGATTTTGACCCCGGTCCGACGGTTCCGATACTGCGTGCCATCGGCCCGGCATCGGCAAGACCAAGTTCCTGATCCTCAAGGCGCTTAATCTCGTCACGCAGGCGGGCTGCTTCCTCGAATTCAAGGTTTCCAGCGGCTTCACGCATGCGTTTTTCAAGGTCTTCGATATGCGCACGCAGATTGTGCCCGATCAGGACATCACCCGAAACGCCGGTATCGACCGTGACGTAATCATGCTCGGCAACGCTTTCCAGAACATCGCGGATTTTGCTGCGTACCGATTCCGGTGTGATGCCATTGGCCTCGTTATAGGCAATCTGTTTTTCGCGGCGGCGGTTGGTTTCGCCAATCGCATATTCCAGACTGTCGGTCATCTTGTCGGCATAAAGCAAGACGCGGCCATCAATGTTACGCGCTGCGCGCCCGATGGTCTGCACCAGCGATGTTTTCGACCGAAGGAAACCTTCCTTGTCCGCATCCAGAATGGCAACAAGCGCACATTCCGGAATATCCAGACCTTCGCGCAAAAGGTTGATGCCGACCAGAACATCAAACACGCCAAGCCGCAGATCACGAATGATTTCGATCCGCTCCAGCGTGTCGATATCCGAATGCAGGTAACGGACCCGCACCCCATGCTCATGCAGATACTCGGTCAAATCCTCGGCCATGCGCTTGGTCAGCGTCGTGACCAGAACACGCTGCCCCTTCGCCGCACATTCCTTTGCCTCCGCCAACAGGTCATCGACCTGCGTTTCAACCGGGCGGATAATACAAACCGGGTCAATCAGGCCGGTCGGGCGGATGACCTGTTCGGCAAACACACCGCCGGTGCGTTCCATTTCCCAGTTGCCCGGCGTTGCCGAGACAAACACGCTTTGCGGGCGCATGGCTTCCCATTCCTCGAATTTCAGTGGACGGTTATCCACGCAACTCGGCAGGCGGAAGCCATGTTCGGCCAAGGTGAATTTGCGATTATAGTCGCCTCTGAACATGCCACCGATCTGCGGCACGGCAACGTGACTTTCATCGACAAACAGCAACGCATTTTCCGGCAGATATTCAAACAATGTCGGTGGCGGTTCGCCCGGATTACGGCCCGAAAGCCAACGGGAATAGTTTTCAATCCCCTTGCAGTGGCCCACGGTTTCCATCATTTCCAGATCGAACATCGTGCGCTGTTCGATCCGCTCGGCTGCCAGAAGTTTGCCTTCCTGCTGGAACTGCGCAAGCCGGTCTTTCAGTTCCTGTTTGATGCCAGCCATCGCCTGTACCAGTGTCGGACGTGGCGTGACGTGGTGCGAATTGGCATAGACGGTGACCGAGTCCATGGTGGCAAACTTATGCCCGGTCAGCGGATCAAATTCCGCCAGTTCCTCGACCTCGTCACCAAACATTGAAACACGCCATGCGCGATCCTCGGCGTGGGCCGGGAAGATTTCCAGAACATCCCCGCGCACCCTGAATGTCCCGCGCGAGAATGCGGCGTCGTTGCGGGTATATTGCAACTCGACCAGCCGCTTCATGATCAGGTTGCGATCAACCTCATCGCCAACTGCAATCCGCTGCGTCATTTCAAGGTAGGTTTCAACCGCACCGATACCGTAAATGCAGGAGACCGAGGCTACGATGATACAGTCGTTGCGTTCAAGGATCGCACGCGTCGCCGCATGGCGCATCCGGTCGATCTGTTCGTTGATCGAACTGTCTTTTTCGATATAGGTGTCCGAGCGTGGGATATAGGCTTCGGGCTGGTAATAGTCGTAATAGGATACGAAATACTCGACCGCGTTTTCCGGGAAGAACGCCTTCATCTCCGAATAAAGCTGTGCTGCCAGCGTCTTGTTCGGCGCAAGAACAAGGGCGGGTCGCTGCGTTTTTGCGATGATGTTGGCCATGGTAAAGGTCTTACCCGACCCGGTCACGCCCAGCAGAACCTGATCGCGTTCTTCGCTATTGATCCCATCCATCAGTTCGGCAATCGCCTTTGGCTGATCGCCTGCGGGCTGATAATCGGTCACCAGTTTGAATTCGTGCGATCCCGCAACCGGCGGACGACGTTTCAGCAAGAATTCAGGTAAGCCATACATCGGCGCATTCATCGGACTGATTCCTTTTTGGACATGACCATAGTTATAGGCCACCGCAACAACATCGCAACCCCCGGCCCTGACAAATGCTGTCAGTAGTTGTCAGGAGACGTCAGGACAAAAAACGCCGGAACAGACATCGAACCATCGCGTTAAAACGTCATGACTTTCGGATCGGATGCCATGACGGGCCGTTTTCATCCCAAAGAACCCGCAAAAGGCGCGAAACTGCCTTGAATTGCTTTAAACACGGGCGTAGGGTCCGAACCGAAAGAAAGCGATTCTTTCTATTTCATTTCATTCCAGGGAAACAGACCAATGGCGTTTATTGCCGACCGTTTGAGCCGTATCAAACCCTCTCCTACCATTGCTGTCACCACCAAGGCTGCAGAACTCAAGGCTGCTGGCGTTGATGTGATCGGCCTTGGCGCAGGCGAGCCGGATTTCGATACCCCCGACAACATCAAAGACGCCGCCAAAGCAGCCCTTGATGCTGGCAAGACCAAATATACTCCGGTCGCTGGTACTCCGGAACTGCGCAAGGCGATTGTCGCGAAGTTCAAACGTGAAAATGACCTGGAATACACTATCGACGAAATCACCGTCGGTTGCGGTGGCAAACAGACGCTTTTCAACGCGCTGTTCGCAACGCTGAACCCGGGTGACGAAGTTATCATTCCGGCACCGTACTGGGTGTCCTATCCGGATATGACCCTGATGGCCGAAGGCGTTCCGGTTGTTGTTGAATGCCAGGAAGAAAACGACTTCAAAATCACCGCTGCCGAACTCGAAGCCGCGATTACGCCGAAAACCAAATGGGTTGTTCTGAACTCGCCGTCCAACCCGACCGGTGCGGCTTACTCGCGCGCCGAACTGCGCGCAATTGCCGATGTTCTGCTCAAACATGAAAATGTCTGGGTCATGTCCGACGACATGTACGAACATCTCGTCTATGACGGTTTCGAATTCACCACCATCGCACAGGTCGAACCGAAACTGAAATCGCGTACGCTCACCTGTAACGGCGTGTCAAAATCCTATGCCATGACCGGCTGGCGTCTTGGTTATGCCGCAGGCCCGGTTGAACTGATCAAGGCGATCAACAAGGTTCAGTCGCAGTCCAGCACGCATACTTCCTCGATCAGTCAGGCCGCATCGGTCGAAGCCCTTAACGGCCCGCAGGACTTCCTGAAAGAACGCGCCGAAGTGTTCAAGGAACGCCGCGATCTGGTCGTCAAGGCCATGAATGAATGCGAAGGTCTAACCTGCAAAAAGCCGGAAGGCGCGTTTTACGTCTATCCGTCCTGTGCCGGTACGATTGGCAAGAAAACCCCGGATGGCAAAGTCATCGAAACCGATACCGATTTCGTGACCTACCTTCTTGAGTCCGAAGGCGTTGCCGCGGTTCAGGGCTCGGCATTCGGTCTTGCGCCGTATTTCCGCATTTCCTATGCCACCTCGACCGAGGCACTGACCGAAGCCTGCGCACGCATCAAACGTGCCTGTGCTGCGCTGAAATAAGCCGGTTTTTCGATCATGGAAAATTCGTTGGGGTCCGGCACTTGCCGGGCCCTGTTTTTTTGTCCATTATCTAATTCAACATTTGCGCACTGAATTACCGATAAATCGGACATATCATGCAAAACGAGAATTTCTACGTTACCGTGGACGGCATCAGCCTGTCCTGTCAGCGGATCATCCCGACAAATGTCAGGCCGGATGCGCCAACGATCCTGTTTCTGCACGAGGCACTCGGGACCATCCGCATGTGGCGCGATTTCCCGGCAAAGCTCGCCACCGCAACCGGCCATCCGGTGATTGTTTACGAACGGCGCGGTCACGGAAAATCCGATCCGCACGGTCCGGACGATATCCCGCGGCCCATCGATTTCCACAACACAGAAACCGATATCTATCTTCGTGGCCTGATCAGGGAACTTGGCCTTGATCGCCCGATCCTGTTTGGCCACAGTGACGGAGCCACCATCGCGCTTAAATATGCCGCCCGCTTCCCGAACAATGTTCGTGCCGTCATTAGCGAAGCCGCACATGTTTTTGTCGAGGACGTCACGATTGCCGGGATCAATGAAGCGGCATCGATCTATGCCAGTACAGATTGGAAATCAAAACTCGAACGCCATCATTTCTTCCAGACCGATGACGTATTCCGTGCCTGGGTCGATACGTGGCGCCAACCGGCATTTCGCGACTGGCAGATGATTGACGAACTGCCCAACATCATCTGCCCTATACTGGTCATTCAGGGAAATGATGACCAGTTCGGCAGCGACGAGCAGGTCCACATTATTTGCGACAAAGTCAGCGGCACTGCAACGAAGATGATTCTTGCCGATTGCGGCCATATCCCGCATTTCGATCAGCCCGATCAGATCATTGATGCCAGCCAAAAGCTGCTTCGCCAGATCGAACCGGTTACGGCCTGATCAGACAAAAAAGCCCCGCACTGCATGATGCAGTGGGGCTTTTCGGATGATAGACTGAGTCAGGTGCGCCCGGCTTATTCAGCCAACGCATCCTCGGCATCCAGCACGACCGCAACCGCATGAATCACCGATGCAATGCGCACAGCATTCTGAACGGTTTCTTTTTTTATACCCGCGTTTTTCAGAACTTTCTCGTGGCTGTCGATGCACATCCCGCAACCATTGATCGCCGAAACCGCAAGCGAAAACAGTTCGAAATCGGCTTTGTCGATACCCGGCTTGCCGATGATGTTCATGCGCAGGCGCGCGGGCATGGTGGCGTATTCCGGTTCGGACACAAGGTGTGTGAACCGATAATAGATATTGTTCATCCCCATAATCGCCGCCGCACCCTTGGCAGCCTGAAACGCTTCTTCGCTCAGTTTGGTTTTGGCTTCGGCGGCAACGGCTTTCAAAAGCTTTGCGTTCCGAGACGCATAGGCGCACGCAAGCGCGGTGCCATAGACCTGCTGACCGGTCATGCCAGGATTGTTCGCAAAACTGCTGAGGTTCAGCTTCAGATCCTTGGCATAGTCCGGCATGACGTCTTTGATTTCGGAAATGGAAGACATTGAAGCATCCCCTTTTGACTGAAGAATAAAATTCAAAACTGAAAAAGGCCCGCAGCCATCGCGCACACCGCAAGTTTTGCGGGTACATGGATTAATTTCACCGATGGACTGAAAGCGGATCCGGGCCAAAGCCCGGATCCAAATCGGTCTGGAAAACCTTAAAGGGTTGCTTCACCCTGGTTCCAGTTGCACGGGCAGAGCTCGTCGGTCTGCAGCGCGTCAAGAATACGCAGGGCTTCCTGCGGGTTACGCCCAACCGAAAGGTCGTTAACCTGAACGTGACGGATGATGTTGTCCGGATCGATGATGAAGGTCGCGCGCAAAGCAACGCCTTCGCCTTTGGCCAGAACACCAAGCGCGTTTGAAAGTTCTTTTTTCTCGTCAGCCAGCCATACGAACGGGCTGTCGCCCAGATCTTCATGGTGGGTACGCCATGCAGCGTGGACGAAATCGGTGTCGGTCGAGCAACCAAGCAGAACCGCATCGCGGTCTTCGAAGTCACCGTTCAGTTCACCGTAACCAACGATTTCGGTCGGGCAAACAAAGGTGAAGTCTTTCGGCCAGAAGAACAGGATCTTCCATTTGCCTTCATAGGACTTGTCGGTAACCGGTGCGAAGCTGTCCGGACCTTTGCCCGAAACGCCGGTAAGATTGAATTCTGGAAGCGTATCGCCAACTGTAAGCATATTGGTTACTCCTAACCTTGGTTTGAATTTATCCCAACGACGGCCCCCGACAGGCCGTACAAATTTTGTTCGCAAGTGCAATAATGCACTCCTTGCTGGCGATTTGTAGTTAAATGAACTAACTAAGACCAATAGAATTAATTTCGATGTTCGATAGGAAAAATTTATGGCTGCCCAACCAAGCATAAAGCAGCTCAAATATCTGGTCGCATTGTCGGAAACCGGCCATTTTGGCCGGGCTGCCGAAGCGTGCTTTATCACGCAACCAAGCCTGTCGGCTGCCATCAGCGAGCTTGAAAACCTGCTTGGCGCCCAGTTGGTGGAACGCAACAAGCGTCAGGTCCTGATCACGCCGCTTGGACGTGAAGTTGTCTCGCGGGCGCGAAATATTCTTCAGGAAGTTGATGAACTGACCATGATGGCACAGTCAGCGACCGAGCCCCTTTCAGGTCCGATCAATTTTGGCGTTATCCCGACAATCGGCCCCTACCTTTTGCCTGATGTCATCAACCGCCTCAGGGCCGGTTTCCCGAAATTGCAGCCCTTCCTGCGCGAAGACCAGACAGCCAAGCTTATAGAACTTCTGGCCGCCGGAAAACTTGATATCGCGTTGATTGCCCTGCCGATCGAGGAAAACTGGCTCGAAGAAATGGACCTGTTCGAAGACAGATTCGTTTTTGCCTGTAGCCCGGACAATCCGCTGACGCGCAAAAAGAAAATCGACATCACCGACATCAAGGATGAAAAGCTGCTGCTGCTTGAGGATGGTCACTGCCTGCGCGATCAGGCATTGGAAGTCTGCCAGAAAGCCGGCTGGAGCAAATCTGCCGATTTCCAGGCTAACAGCCTGTCGACACTGGTTCAGATGGTATCGGCCGGGATCGGCTCCACCCTGCTTCCGGAAATGTCGCTGGAAGTGGAGGCGCGCCGCCCCGACTCTCTGGCCATCCTTCCTTTCCAGAATCCGGTTCCGGTTCGACGTATAGGACTGGTCTGGCGGCGCAGTTCCGCCCGTAAAAAGGAGTTCCGCCAGTTGGGGACATATTTGCGCAATACACTTGAAACCTGTGAACGATCACATGTCGCCTGATTGTGCAGTACCACCCAGCCCATTTGGATAAGCCACGGGACCGGACGATAGCCGATGCTGCCAATCAAGGATAACAACCCGACGACAATCACTCCATGGGTGACCTATGGCCTGATCGCCGTTAATGTCATCGTGTTCCTGTTAACCGTGTCCCTTGCACCGCAAAGCCAGTTTCAGGTCAATTTGCAATATGGTGCCATTCCCGCGGTTCTGTTCGGGAATGCCCAATTACCCCCGCAGCTTGCCGTTTTTCCGCCGGGCTTTGAATTCCTGTCGATCTTTAGCGCCATGTTCATGCATGGCGGCTGGATGCATATCGGCGGCAACATGCTGTATCTTTGGGTATTCGGCAACAATGTCGAAGACGCCATGGGGCATTTCAGATTTCTGGTGTTTTACCTTGTTTGCGGTATTGCCGCCGCACTCGGCCATGGCTTGCTTGATACCACATCGCAAATCCCGATGATCGGCGCATCCGGGGCGCTGGCCGGGGTATTGGGGGCCTATTTTCTTCTGTTTCCCAAGGCACGGGTTCTGGTGTGGTTCTTCTGGGTCTTTATCTTTTACGTTCCGGCGGTTGCCGTCCTTGGTCTCTGGATCGGCATGCAGTTCGTCAATCTGTCGAGTGGCGCCGAACAGGGGGTGGCCATTCTGGCCCATATTGCCGGTTTCTTTGCCGGTCTGGCGCTGATCCCGTTCTTTAAATATCGCTATATCCCGCTTTGGCAGGGCGGCCCCAAACAGGTCCCGGTTTTCGGTGTTTACCGGCCAGGTCGCAAAAGCAATGCAACCAATGCCTCACCACCGCCGTGGGCCGCGGCATACGAGGCCGAACGCGCGGCACGCCGTGAACGGATGAAACGTGCGGGCCGTGGACCATGGGGACGCGCGGGTGAAACTAATATGGATAAATCCCCGTGGGGCCGGTATCAGCCGCCAAAGCCACAACCAAAATCAGGTGTAGGCGTACCAAAAGTTACGCGCTTGCATCGCGGGGATGAACCCGACAATACTTGATCAAAGTCTTTCCAACCGAACCGGGGAACGATCATGCGCGCTGCCTTTTTCACCGAATATCAGGGCCCAATTGAAGTCAGGAAATTGGACGACCCGACACCGGAAAATGGCGGCGTTGTCATCAAGGTTGGGGCGACCGGGCTTTGCCGAAGCGACTGGCACGGCTGGATGGGCCATGATTCCGATGTGAAACTGCCCCACGTTCCCGGCCATGAATTTGCTGGCACCATCGAAGCGGTTGGCAAGGATATCAAACGCTGGAAAGTCGGCGACCGGGTCACGGTCCCGTTCGTTTCGGGCTGCGGCCATTGTCTGGAATGCCACAGCGGCAATCATCAGGTTTGTGATCATCAGTTCCAGCCGGGCTTTACCCATTGGGGAAGCTTTGCCGAATATGTCGCGATTGACTATGCCGATACCAATCTGGTGCGCCTGCCCGATGAAATGGATTTCGCCACCGCCGCCAGCCTTGGCTGTCGTTTCGCCACCAGTTTCCGTGGCGTGATTGACCAGGGCAAAGTCAGTGCCGGTCAAATCGTAGCCGTTCACGGCTGTGGCGGTGTAGGGCTTTCAGCCATCATGATCGCAGCAGCAGCTGGTGCGCGCGTGATCGCGGTTGATATCGACGATGCCAAGCTTGACCTTGCCCGTGAACTGGGCGCGATCGATATCCTTAACGCCAAAACCTGTGATGACATTCCGTCCGCGATCAAGAGCCTGTCAGGCGGCGGGGCACATGTATCCGTCGATGCCCTTGGCAGTGCGATCACCAGTTTCAATTCGGTGTCATGTTTGCGCAAACGCGGCAAGCATATCCAGATCGGCCTTATGACCGGCGACCATGCACATGCTCGCGTTCCGATGAACCGCGTGGTTGCCCACGAACTTGAAATCCTTGGTAGCCACGGCATGCAGGCATTTCGCTATGACGCGATGATCGACATGATCATGACCGGCAAACTCGCGCCACAAAAACTGATCAGGGATCGAGTCACCCTGGCCGAGGGCGCAACGGCCTTGATGAATATGGATAATTTCGTCAGCACCGGCGTTACTGTGATCGACCGCTTCTAACACCAACAATTAATATGCCAAGCATCCTGCACCCTCACCGCCCTCTTTAGAATACTTATAATTTAAGAATTCCAAACTTTAAATCATTCATGGTTGAATGCCCTGTGCATAGCCCCTACGTTGCTTGTGGGTACTCAAAGTAATTCACAAGAGAACACCGGCTTTCGCAGGGGATACAAAGTGCGAAAGAAACGGTTTCCAGCCTGCAAAGAGAGGGAACCGATGACAGATATTCAAACAATGGATTCCGGCACGCGGCGCAAAACCGAATTGCGCTGTTTTATTCTGCTGGCCGTTGTCTTGGCCCCGGTGCTGGCGGTTGCGCTGGTCGGTGGGCTTGGATTTTCAATCTGGATTTATCAGATGTTTGCCGGACCTCCTGGACCACCGATGTAACATCGGGGAACGTCGCCATGTCATCCGCACCGAAAGTTGCCAGTCGGCGTGCTTTCTTTTCCGGTCTGCGCGGCTTGAATGCAGACACGGGCGGAACGCAAACGCCAATGGTTATCCGACCTCCCTGGGCCTGGCAGTTTGATGAAAACTGCACTGCCTGCGGGGACTGTATTCCTGCATGCCCGGAAAACATCATCGCCATCGGCAAGGGTGGCCTGCCGGAAATTGATTTTGGAAAGGGCGAATGCACTTTTTGTGATGCCTGTGCCGATGCCTGTTCCGAACCGGTCTTTGATCGTTCGGTTACTGTCCCTTGGCATCTTGACGTTTCTGTCAGCAGCAAATGCTTCGCCGAAAATGGTGTCTATTGCCGTTCCTGCGGTGATGTCTGCCCGGAAAGTGCCATCCGTATCATTCCGCAATTGGGCGGTCGCGCCCGCGTATTGATCGACGACGATCTTTGTACCGGCTGTGGTGCCTGTTTTAGCGCCTGTCCAGTTGATGCCATTTCAATCAAACCCGCAACGGAGATAGCCCATGGATGACAAAGTCGGCGTGATCTCCAGCATGATCATTCAGTCTCGCCCTGAAAATATGACAGCAATCAAGGCAGCTCTTTTGAAAATGCCCGACACTGAAATCAGTGCCGATGATCCGTCCGGAAAAATCGTTGTCGTGATGGAAGCCGAAAGCGACCGAAAGCTCGCAGACGGCATGAAAGAGATCGGCGACATCCCCGGTGTTCTGGGGGTTAACCTGGTCTTTCACCACAGTGAAAATGCCCAATAACAACCAATAATCCGTCTGACCTTTGGCTCGAGGAAATTAACAATGTTCAAGGCAAAGATATCCCGTCGCGATGCCCTGAAAGCAAAAGCCGCCGCAGTTGCCGCCGCGGCCGCCGGCATCAGCCTGCCCGCAGCGGCGCAAAATCTGGTCACCGATGCGGAACACACACAACTGAAATGGTCGAAGGCCCCCTGCCGGTTCTGCGGCACGGGCTGTTCGGTCATGGTCGCGACCAAGGACAACCATGTGGTTGCCACCCATGGCGATGTCCTGTCCCCGGTTAACCGTGGTCTTAACTGCGTCAAAGGTTACTTCCTGTCAAAGATCATGTATGGCGAAGACCGCCTGACACAGCCGTTGCTGCGTAAAAAGAACGGCGTCTATGACAAGAACGGCGACTTTACCCCCGTCTCATGGGACGAGGCCTTTGATGTGATGGCCGAAAAATGGAAGACCGCACTCAAGGCAAAAGGCCCGACTTCCGTAGGGATGTTCGGGTCCGGCCAATGGACGGTCTGGGAAGGATATGCCGCCTCCAAACTGATGAAGGCCGGCTTCCGGTCCAACAACCTTGATCCCAACGCACGTCATTGCATGGCGTCCGCCGTCGTCGGTTTCATGCGCACATTTGGCATGGACGAACCGATGGGGTGCTATGACGACATGGAAGCCGCCGATGCCTTTGTGCTTTGGGGATCAAACATGGCGGAAATGCACCCGATCCTCTGGACGCGTGTTACCGATCGCCGCCTGTCAGCCCCTCATGTCAAAGTCGCGGTCCTGTCGACCTATGAGCATCGCTGCTTTGATCTTGCCGACATCCCGATGGTATTCAAACCGCAGACCGATCTTGCGATCCTGAACTATATCGCCAATCACATTATCCAGACTGACCGGGTCAATACCGACTTTGTCAACAAACACACGATCTTCCGCCGCGGCAACATCGATATCGGTTATGGCCTGCGGCCCGAAGACCCGCGCGAACAGTCGGCCCAAAATGCATCCGATGCCGGTGGCTCGACCGACATGACATTTGACGAGTTCGCCGAATTCGTCTCGGAATACACCCTTGATAAGGTCCATGAAATGACCGGCGTTCCCAAGGAGCGCCTCGAAGCCCTGGCCGAACTTTATGCCGATCCGAAAATCAAGGTCACATCCTTCTGGACCATGGGCTTTAACCAGCATACCCGTGGGGTTTGGGCCAACAATCTGTGTTACAACATCCATCTTTTGACCGGTAAAATCGCCGAACCGGGCAATTCGCCCTTCTCGCTGACGGGGCAACCGTCGGCCTGTGGCACCGCACGCGAAGTCGGCACGTTTTCCCATCGCCTGCCCGCCGATCTGGTGGTGACCAATCCCGAACACCGCAAACACGCCGAAGAAATCTGGAAACTGCCCGAAGGCACAATTCCCGACAAAGTCGGCTACCATGCGGTACTGCAAAACCGCATGCTCAAGGACGGCAAGCTCAACGCCTACTGGGTCCAGTGCAATAACAACATGCAGGCTGGCGCCAACATGAACGAGGAGGGCTGGCCCGGTTACCGCAACCCGGAAAACTTCATTGCCGTTTCCGACGTCTATCCGACCGTCACCTGCGAGGCCGCCGACCTGATCCTGCCGACTGCGATGTGGGTCGAAAAAGAAGGCTGTTATGGCAATGCCGAACGCCGCACGCATATGTGGCATCAGCTGGTCGACGCGCCGGGCGAAGCCAAATCCGATCTGTGGCAATTAATGGAATTCTCCAAACGCTTCAAGATCGAGGAAGTCTGGCCCGAGGAACTTCGGGTCAAGGCACCGGAACTGCGTGGCAAAACCATGTTTGACGTGCTGTTCCAGAATGGACAGGTCAATAAATTCCCGCTCGAGGATACCGCACCGGACTATAACAACGTCGAAGCCAAGCATTTTGGTTTCTACGTCCAGAAGGGCCTGTTCGAGGAATACGCGACCTTTGGCCGCGGCCATGGTCACGACCTTGCCCCGTTCGACAGATACCACGAAGTACGCGGCCTGCGCTGGCCCGTTGTGGACGGCAAGGAAACCCTGTGGCGTTACCGTGAAGGTTACGATCCCTATGTCACGCCGGGGGCCGGGGTCGAATTTTACGGCCACAAGGATGGCAAGGCACGCATCTTTGCCCTGCCGTATGAGCCGCCTGCCGAAAGCCCGGATGAAGAATATCCCTATTGGCTGTGTACCGGGCGTGTGCTGGAACACTGGCATTCCGGTTCGATGACCGAACGGGTACCCGAACTTTACCGGGCGTTCCCGGACGCACTTTGCTTCATCCATCCCGACGATGCCGCCGAAATGGGCATGCGACGCGGCGACGAGGTCCGGGTGATTTCAAGACGCGGTGAAATGCGTACCCGCGTTGAAACACGCGGCCGTAACAAACCGCCGCGTGGCCTGATCTTTGTGCCGTGGTTCGATGCAAGCCAGCTGATCAACAAGGTCACGCTGGATGCCACCGACCCGATGTCCAAACAGACGGACTTCAAAAAATGCGCCGTCCGTCTGGAAAAGGTGTGAGGGAGGAAACCATGAAAATGACCCCGAAATGGCTCATGGCGCTGGCGATTATTGCAATTGCTGGCGCGGCATATGCCGCCGAACCGATCACCACCCTGCGCAGCACCGCCCCCGATCAGGAAAGCCCTGCCCCGCGGATTAGCAACTTCGAGGATACGGACCAGAAACGCCCGCGCAATTATCCCGAACAGCCGCCAACCATCCCGCACGATATCGAAGGATATCAGATCGATAAAAACGCCAATAAATGCCTGTCATGTCATGCGCGTTCGCGCACCGGCGAAAGCGGCGCACCAATGGTTTCGATCACCCATTTCATGGATCGGGACGGTCAGTTTTTGGCCGCGGTCAGCCCACGGCGCTATTTCTGCACGCAGTGCCATGTGTCCCAACGTCAGGTCGAGCCGCTGGTCGGCAACAGCTTTGTCGATATTGATGCATTGCTGCCCAACAATAGCACGCGGATCGCGGAATAGGGAGATTGCCAATGTTCGATCTTCTGAAACGCTATTGGAAGGTCCTGAATTCACCAAGTGTGCATTTCAGCCTCGCCTTTTTGACGCTAGGCGGCTTCGTTGCCGGTGTTATCTTCTGGGGCGGGTTTAACACTGCACTTGAAGCAACAAATACCGAAAAGTTCTGCATTTCATGTCATGAAATGCGGGACAACGTTTTTGCCGAACTTAAATCAACCATCCACTACTCCAACCGGTCCGGTGTGCGCGCCACCTGTCCGGATTGTCATGTTCCGCATGAATGGACTGACAAGATTGCCCGTAAAATGCAGGCATCCAAGGAAGTCTGGGGCAAGATTTTCGGCACCATCCGCACACGCGACAAGTTTGTTGAAAAACGTCTTGAACTGGCCCAGCACGAATGGGCCCGGCTGAAAGCCAACAATTCGCTGGAATGCCGTAACTGCCATTCTGCTGAATCGATGGACATCACCCGCCAAAGCCCCCGTGCCGTCGAAGCGCACGAGAAATTTTTGTTCACCGGCGAAAAGACATGTATCGACTGTCACAAAGGGATCGCGCATCATCTGCCTGACATGTCGGGTGTTCCCGAGTGGCAGTAACCGATTTTCCGGCGTGATCGTACTCCTGTGGCGATCACGCCGAAACCCGCGCGAAGGACGAACGATGACATTGACGATACTTGGTGGTACCGAAATTTCGCAAAATGGGAACCGGGGATAAATCCATGCTGGCTGGTATCCCCTTTCTTCCCAAAGACGGTATCGATGATCTGCTGGACCGTCTGGCACATTACATCGTTGCCAAGGGGCAACGCGTAGCAGGTTATGTGCAGAAACGCCGTGCTGACCGTGATTGCGGAACGCTGGTTTATGTCCGCAATCTTGGCACCGGACATGAAATGCCGATCACCAAAAACCGCGGTTCAATGGCGCGCGGCTGCAAGCTGGATGGCGATGCATTGGCAACCCTGTCAGAACAGCTTGAAGGCGATCTGGATCATACCCCCGATATCCTGATTATTGGCCGGTTCGGGCGTAGCGAAGCCGACGGACGCGGATTGCGCGACGTGATATCAAAGGCAATCGATTTGGGAATTCCGGTACTGGTCGGGGTTCGCGATGAATATGACGCCGCCTGGCAGGACTTCCACGGTGGCTATGCCCAAACCCTGTCCTTTGACGAGGACTCAATCATCACCTGGTGGCAGGAACAAGTCAGGGAACGCGCTACACAGGAAGCCTGATGTCCTTTCATCAGGCCACACTAAACGCTGCAAACGCCAAGGTTGGCATCAACAATAACCCGCTCGTCGATCAGAACGCGGGTCGCAAAACTTTCAAACCACGCCCCGAATGCCGCGTCATATTTCGCGCGCCCGGCACGTTGCTGATCAGGGGTCTGTCCATTTGGTCGTTCCGTCTTCTCCGCCGATTTCGCAAGCCAGCGTTCATGCGTTTCATCATCAACTTCGGGATGGAACTGGATGCCCCATATGCGGTTATCTATGTGATAGGCCTGATTGGGGAAAATCGAACCGCGGGCCATTAGTTCGGCCCCGTCAGGAAGCTCGAACCCTTCGCTGTGCCAGTGATAAACCATCATTTCATTTGGGAAGAGGTCACGCCCGGCTTCGGTTGCCTCAACCGGGTAATAACCGATCTCGGTCATTCCGTCGGAACGGGGTGAAACTAAAGCCCCCAGATGGCGGGCCATCAATTGCGCACCAAGGCAAATGCCCAGATACATCGCATTGCTGTTCACGACATGGGGCAGCCATTCCATGATTCTGGCAACATTGGCTTCATGATCATCATTGGCACTCATCGGGCCACCAAAGACAATCGCCAGATGGTAACCCGCCATATCGGTTGGTAATGCGTCACCTTCACCCGGACGGCGAATATCAAACTCATACCCGTACCGGCGCAAAACGGCCCCCACCCGACCGGGCTGACCGGTGGCAGAGTTGAAAACCATCAAAACGCGTTTCACGGGACTTAATTCATTCATACCGACCTCGTTGCTGCGACAGCGAAATGTTGGCGGTTTAGAACCGTTTTGACAAGCCCCGAGACCCTAAAAGGCAAAACAACATGACAAAAGGCCACCGCATTTCCGCGATGGCCTTCGGGGTATTTCCCAATCGTCGTATAATGCCGTAAAACGGCTTAGACGTTGAATTTAAAGTGGAAGATGTCACCGTCCTTGACGATGTAGGTCTTGCCTTCCTGACGCAGTTTACCGTTATCACGCGCACCGGCTTCACCGTTAAATGCGATGAAATCGTCATAGGCAATGGTTTCGGCCTTGATGAAACCACGTTCAAAATCGGTATGGATCACGCCAGCCGCGTTCGGGGCGGTTGCGCCAGAATGAACCGTCCATGCGCGTGCCTCTTTCGGGCCAACGGTGAAGAAGGTCAAAAGATTCAGCAGCTTGTAGCCTTCGCGAATAACACGCGCCAAACCGGTTTCTTCAAGACCAAGGCCTTCGAGGAATTCTTTCTTGTCTTCGGCACTATCGAGAAGGGCAACTTCGGACTCAATCGCGGCTGAAATCACGACCGAACGCGCACCCTGAGAAGCGGCCATTTCGGCAACCTTGGCCGAAAGCGCATTGCCATCGGCCGCACTGTCTTCATCCACGTTGCAAGCATAAAGGACCGGCTTGCTGGTCAGAAGCTGCAACATGCGAAACGCCTTGGCTTCGTCTTCGTTGTTGATTTCAACAACACGGGCCGGCTTGCCTTCGCGCAGGGCTTCAAGCGTACGTTCGATCAGTTCCAGCGACAGCTTGGCGTCTTTATCACCACCCTTGGCACGTTTCTGAAGGCCGGTAACGCGCTTTTCAAGGCTGTCCATATCGGCCAGCATCAATTCGGTTTCGATGGTTTCCGCATCGCGTACCGGATCAACCGAACCTTCGACATGGGTGATGTCGCCGTCTTCGAAGCAACGCAGAACATGCACGATCGCATCGGTTTCGCGGATATTGGCCAGAAACTGGTTGCCAAGCCCCTCGCCCTTCGAAGCACCGCGCACCAGACCCGCGATATCAACGAATTCAAGCTGGGTCGGGATGATGGTCGCCGACTTGCCGATGGCTGCAATCTTGTCAAGGCGTTCATCAGGGACGCTGACCCGACCGGTGTTCGGTTCGATGGTACAGAACGGGAAGTTCGCTGCCTCGGCAGCGGCCGTCTGTGTCAGGGCGTTAAACAGGGTCGATTTACCAACGTTGGGCAGACCGACAATACCGCATTTGAATCCCATCTTTTCCGGGCTCCGTCACTTCTAATGTGTCTGAAACAGGATGGGGAAGGCCCCGATCCCGATGCTATTTTTTTTTGTTAAAGGCGCGTGCCAGTGCCTGCGCCATCGCGGTTGCGGCGTTGCTGACCGGGGTGTCGGGCTTGCCTTCGACCTCCGGCGCGTCAGACGCACCTTTATCTTCGATCTTGCCGTCGCCTTCTTTTACAGCGTCGGCCAATTGTTCACCCGCCGCAGCCGGTTTCGGCTTTTTCTCGGCCTTGGGTTTTGGCGGCGAGACAATGTGCGAAACCTTGCTCATAAAGCCGCCGTCGTCCCCCTTGACGAGACGCGGGAATTCAAGTGCGACGCCATCCAGCAGCGCCATAAGCCAACCGTTCTGTTCGGCCTTAGAAAAATCGCCCAGAACATGCCCGTGAACACGTTCCTTTTCCCCAGGATGGCCAATACCAAGCCGCACACGACGATATTCCTTGCCGCAATGGGCGTCGATGGACCGCAATCCGTTATGCCCGCCATGGCCGCCGCCGCGTTTGACGCGCAGCTTGCCCGGTGGAAGATCCAACTCGTCATGCAGTACAATAACGTCTTCGATCGGAATTTTGTAAAAACGCAGGACTTCGCCAACGCTTTGGCCCGAAAGGTTCATGAAAGTTTCGGGCTTTAATACCAGAACTTTTTGGCTGTTCACTTCACCTTCGGACAATTGCCCCTGAAATTTCTTGCGCCAGGGGCCAAAAGAATGACGGCGGACGAGTTCGTCCGCCGCCATAAAGCCGATATTGTGGCGATTGGCGGCATATCCCGAACCCGGGTTCCCCAATCCAATCACCAATAACATCGTAGACCTCGATCTTATTCTTCGGTCGCTTCTTCGTCGTCAGCGCTTTCGGCATTTTCTTCCGATTTAAGCGCAGACGGAGCAGCAACAGTCGCAACCGTGAAGTCACGGTCGGTAATGGTGAGTTCAACACCTTTCGGCAATTTGATCGCCGAAATGTGAATCGAGTCGCCAACTTCGACACCAGTCAGATCGAAGACGAGTTCTTCGGGAATGGCATTCGGTGCACATTCAACTTCGACATCGTGACGAACGATGTTCAGAACGCCGCCTTTTTTCAGCCCCGGGGATTTCTCTTCGTTAACGAAGCGAACCGGGACTTCAACGGTCATGGTCTGACCTTTTGCAAAACGCAGGAAGTCGACATGGATCGGCGCATCCGTCACTTTGTCGAACTGTACGTCGCGTGGCAGGACTTCGTAGGTTTCTTTGCCAATCTTGACATCAAGAATGTGCGAGAAGAAACCCTGCTTGTGCAGAAGCTTGTTGAGCGGACGCGGGTCAATCTGGAACAGAACAGGTTCCTGCTTTGCTCCGTAAATGACACCAGGGACCATACCGGCACGACGCACGGCACGGGCGGCCCCCTTTCCGGCCCGTTCACGGATTTCCGCAGTGATAACAGTGTTTGCCATCGGAAAATCTCCTTGAACTAAAAACATATTGCGACCGTGGGCTGGTGCAAATCACCGGTGAAAACCCACGAAAGCAAACGCGCTGGCCTCCAGGGGTGCCAGCGCAGCAGCGCCTTATACCCTCAATCGAAAAGAACGGAAACAGATTTTTCTTCCGAAATTCGACGAATGGCTTCGGCCATCAAAGGCGCAATCGGAAGCTGACGAATTTTCGAACAGCCACGCACCGCTTCGGATGCCTTGATCGAGTCCGTGGTCACGACTTCGGTCATCGGCGAATTGGCAATACGTTCAACAGCCGGGCCCGACAGAACACCATGCGAAACATAGGCCGCAACCGATGCCGCACCGCGCTCTTTAAGAGCGGTCGCCGCATTGCAAAGGGTCCCTGCCGAATCAACGATGTCATCAACCAGAATGCAGGCCGCATCCTTGACGTCACCAATAACATGCATGACTTCGGACACACCGGCCTGCGGGCGGCGTTTGTCAATGATGGCCAGTTCGGCATCCAGACGTTTTGCAACGGAACGCGCGCGTGCCACACCACCGACGTCCGGGCTGACGATGACCAGTTTCTGGCCTTCGAACTTGTTGCGGATGTCGCTGGTCAAAACCGGGGACGCAAACAGGTTATCGAGCGGAATATCGAAGAAGCCCTGAATCTGACCGGCATGAAGGTCCATGGTTAGAACGCGGTCTGCACCGGCAACCGTGATCAGGTTGGCGACCAGTTTGGCCGAAATCGGGGTACGGGGACCCGATTTACGATCCTGACGCGCATATCCGAAATACGGAAGCACAGCGGTAATGCGGCGGGCCGAACCACGGCGAAGCGCATCAAGAACCACCAGAAGTTCCATAAGATGGTCGTTTGCAGGGAAAGAAGTGCTCTGAATGACAAAAACGTCCTCACCGCGGACGTTTTCCTGTATTTCACACCAGATTTCCTGATCGGAGAATCGCTTGAGATCTGCACGGGTAAGCGGCAGGCTCAAGTGATCAGCAATTGCCTCAGACAGCGGGCGGTTGCTGTTACAAGCGAGGATCTTCATGGCGGGGCCTCGGTTAATGGGTGCCGGGAAAGTGAATAAATCTAATGTCCTGTGCGGTACAGGCCGGATGCAAACTTGCCGGTAACAGATCCCGTCACGTCTTTCCTGTCGTTCACTTGACCGTATAATTCGGCGCTTTCGCCTTCCGGTCCAACGACATATCCACGACACTCAAAGACCAATAATGAGCAAGTCCACATGTCAGTGAACCGCGGCGGTGTTATAACCAGCCGTTAACAGTCTGTAAATGGTCGCGGTGCCGAATATCGACAAGGCAGTCATGCAGATTGGAGCAATATCGGATGATCAGCACGCTATCAGCGTGACGACACCGTCTTTTTATCGGCCTTAAGCATCATGCCCTTTTTGCGCGCCACCTGATTAAGCGCCCCTTCAAGGGCATCGACAGCGGCCTGGGCGGCAATTGATGCCACCGACCCCCAACGTTCATCAAGCCGTCCGTGCGGTACGACATTGTTTTGCGCCATCTGGCCCAATTCGGTGCCATTCGGGTCCATAATCACCCAGTCGATCTGAACCTGATCAAGGGGCATCGTGGTTTTGCGTTCCACCAGTTTAACGGAAATTGTCGCCGATAAAATGATTGATCTATCGTCTATTTCATCGTCAACCTCGATCCCCTTGGCACGCAGCAACGCCCCCGCGGAACGTACCAGTGCTTCATTCCCATCGCCCGGTGCCCCAGCAAAATCGACAAGAGCGATCTTGACCACCGGTGCCTCGGCAAGTTGGGAACGATCCCCCGAAATCAGAAACGCAATCCGCTTGGCTGGCTCGTCCACCAGTTGATCATATGCCTGCTGTGCCGGATCGACCTTTTCGCCCTTAAGGTCGCGAACCTTGTCGGCAAGCTCCTTGGGCACGGCAAGGTTGGTTTCTTCGGGGCCGTTCGGGGTTTGGGCAAACCAGTAACCTGATTGCAATTCCCCCGCCCCGCGGGCGGTATCAATCGCCAGGCCATCCGGATTCATCAAAACCCAGGTGACATTAATATAGGCCGCATCACCGCTCGCCAGACGAGACTCGACATTGGGCCGCAATATAAAGTCACCGCCGATCTGGCTGTCGCTATAAGCCGGGATATCAAGATTACGAAGCGCACGTGCCATCGCGCGCGACAGATGCACCGATGCCCCTTCGGGCAGATCTTCGCCGATCTCGACCCGAACCGTGTTGGTATCGCGCAGTTCCAGCAATGCCGGATCGCCTTCGCGACCGGCCCCTTCAAACGGGCGCGGTAAATCACCGCAGGCCGCAAGTGGCACAACAAGAATCATGACAAGGAACAAAAATCGGATTGCAGAAATCATCTATTCAAATTCACCGCGTCACATCAAAACGCAGCCAACCATGGCTGCAATGATCATAAAGAAGAACAGCATGATCAAATGGGGCATAGCATGTTTCCTCGCAATCCCGGGATCAGGAACCGGTCAGCATGATCGCCGATAACTGCCGTCCGTAATCGGGTTCACCGCGAAGAGTCGTCCGGCGATAGCTGTAAAACAATTCTTCTTCGGCCAGGGTATCGCGTGCCACCAGCTCGACCGAGGCAATACCGGTCGCGATGGTCCGGCGGCGGACATATTCCGGCAGATCGAACATGAAGTGACCATCGCGGACGGATCGATCAAAAAGGTCCTCATCCCCCGATGGGCCCGACAGGATGGTATCGCGGAACCCTGCATCGACTTCGTAGGACGGACGCGAAATGCACGGCCCTATGGCAGCCGATATATTGTCACGCGACGCGCCAAGCTTTTCCAAGGCACATACGGTTGCCTCGGATATCCCAGCAAACGATCCGCGCCATCCTGAATGACACGCACCAATCACGCCCGCCTTTGCATCATGGAACAATACCGGCGTGCAATCCGCCGTCAGAATGCCCAGCATCACATCGGGGCGGTCGGTTACCATCGCATCGGCCTTCGGAGCTTCTTCGCGCTCCAGCGGGCGTTTCAGCACCGCAACATCAATGCCATGCACCTGATAAACCGTGGTCAGACGGTCGGCCTTCGTACCAAACGCCTTTGCCGCACGTGCGCGATTTTCCGTAACACGGTCCCGGCTGTCATCCGACCCGAACCCGACATTCAGTCCGCTATGGATGCCATCACTCACCCCGCCCTTGCGGGTCAGAAAACCATGACGCAGACCATCTTGATGTTGCAGGCTTTCGGCCTCGAACCACATCAGGCCATTGGCATTGCGTTCAATTCCGCGGGTTATCTGGCTGGTCATCGAAAGCTCCGTCATCCTTCGGCACCGCTGACACAGGGTGGCGGCGCCGTTTCGCGACCATATCCGATCAGCACTTTAAAAAGGGTTCCCATCTGATCGGCATCGATCAGGCGTGCCAAGGCCGCATCAATCGATTTTGCCTGCACATCATCGGCATCTTCTTTCAAAAGTTCGGCACGCTGTTCAATACCCAGCATCCGAAGGAACGTGCCCTGCGTCAGGACCGCACCGATCCGCGCATCTGCTTCAAGCATTGCGCGACCGATGGCGGCAAAATCAACATGCGCGGTCAGATCCGCATCGCCGGGCTGTTCCAGAACCGGATGATATTTGTGATCTTTAAGCGCCTGCAAGGTATCACCAAACGCGCTGTGCGGATGGCCGTAATCGATAAACAACGCCGCCCCGCCAACCTCGTTCAGGCGGCGCGCGACCTGATCGGCAATCGCAATCGCCGCCGGGCAGCTTTCAAAAATATCGCCGGGCTTTGCCGTGCCACGCAATGTGGCTGGCACCAGCGCATCCATCACCGGCGTTTCTGCCCCGCGCACGAATCCAAGTTCACCAGTATTGGCATCCACCCCGACCAACCGTTCGGACCAGCCATGGCTTGCGCGTTCAAACTGGCGGATCGGCAAGGCATCGAAAAACTCGTTGCCGATCACGATCATCGGCGCATTGCCACTAACCGGAATATCGTCAAATGCCTCGTGCCAGGTTGCCGGAATGCCATAGGGCATGATCGCGGTTTGCTGATGGGTTCTAAGGACCGGACTGGTTTCAACAAACCGCACCGTCAGCGCATCGGAAAGCCCCGGCACATTGCGCACCGCACGCAGGGCATCGGCCATCAGTGTCCCGCGCCCTGGTCCCAGCTCCACCAAATTGATCTTGCGCGGGCTCCCCATCTGCTGCCATGTCACCGCCGCCCAAAGCCCGATCAATTCGCCAAACATCTGGCTGATTTCAGGCGCGGTGATGAAATCACCCTTGCGCCCGAACGGGTCCTGTTTGCGGTAATAGCCATACTCGGGATGGGCGAGCGCGTCACTCATGAAATCGGCAATCGTAATCGGCCCGCCAAGGGCGATGCGCCGTTTCAGATGATCAAGCAGCGGGTTTTCGGAAGTCTCGGTCACGCCTTCTGTCCGTCTTTTGGCTGGTCTTCTTTTGGAAGCTTGCGCGTTTCAATCGGATCGGATTTCATCGCAAAGACAATGCAGCCAATACCGGCCAGAACCATCGGGATCGAAAGCAACTGCCCCATAGTTGCCCCGAATGTCAGGAAGCCAAGCTGCGCATCGGGCTGGCGGAAAAACTCCACGATGATGCGCGAAATGCCATAACCGGCAACGAATGTTCCGCCAAGAATACCCGGCCGATGGCGGACATAGGCACTGCGCGACAGGACAAACAGCACGATAAACAGGATCAGACCTTCAAGCGCTGCTTCGTAAAGCTGGCTTGGGTGGCGCGGTTCCGGCCCGCCATGTGGAAACACCATGCCAAGCGGGGAATCGGTCACACGGCCAAACAGCTCGCCATTGATGAAATTGGCGATCCGCCCGAAAAACAGCCCGATCGGCGTTGCCACCGCCGCCGCATCCAGTACCGCCAGAATCGAAATGCCGCGTTTGCGCGCAAACAGGATGATTGCCAAAATCACGCCCATGAACCCGCCATGGAACGCCATGCCACCCTGCCATACTTTCAGGATATTGGCCGGGTTCGCCATGTAATATTCCAGATTGTAAAACAGGATATATCCCGTCCGCCCCCCCAGAATGACGCCAAGCGTCGCCCAGAACAGCAAATCATCAATGTCGCGTTTGCTCATGATGTTGGGCGTTTTGGAGCAGTAATAAACCACATACCGCCAGCCAAGCAGCAACCCGGCAATATAGGCAAGGGCATACCAGCGGATTGCAATCGGACCGATAGAGATCGCGATCGGATCAATCGCCGGAAAGGCTAGGCTTAGCATCAGGGGAAACTCCGTGACGTATGTTTGTTAATTTACCGACTGGTCGCAAACGATCAGGGCAGGAACATGGCAAGACGCCCTGCCCGGCATCGGATCAACGGAACGGGTCCTCGGTCGCAAGGTAATCCTGAATATATTGCCGCACGCCTTCCTCAAGCGGTGTCATGTTCGCACCGTATCCGCACGCACGCAGCTTGGCCATATTGGCCTCGGTGAAATACTGGTATTTGTCGCGAATGCTTTCAGGTGTTGGCACATACTGAATATCGGGTTCCTTGCCAATCGCACTGAATACCGAAAGCGCCAGATCCTTGAAACTGCGCGCCCTGCCGGTGCCGACGTTAAACAGGTCGCTAACCTGCGGGTTGTCGTAAAGCCACATGATAATATCGACAACATCCCCGACCCAGACAAAATCGCGAAGCTGCCCGCCATCCTCGTAGTCGGGATGATGCGATTTGAACAGGGTTGCGGTTTCACCCGCCGAAAGCTTGTCAAACATCTGCGACACGACCGATCGCATGCCGCCCTTGTGATATTCGTTCGGGCCATAGACGTTAAAGAATTTAAGCCCGGCCCACTGTTTCGGACGGAAACCGTTCTGGTCAAGGATGGTTCTGAACCGGCGGTCGGTTGCATGTTTTGACCAGCCATAAGCATTCAGCGGTGCCAGTTTTGCCAGATCACCCTGATCAAAGTTATCGTCAAAACCCTGCTTGCCATCGCCATAGGTCGCCGCCGACGATGCATAGATCAACCGCGATGAATGGCGCGCGCACCATTCCCAAAGCCAGGTGGTCAGTTTGAAATTGTTCTGCACGATCTTGTCGGCATCGCGTTCGGTGGTGGCTGAAATCGCGCCCATGTGAAAAATCGCCTTGATATCGTTATGCGCGTCCAGAAACGCTGGCAGATCATCGGGATGAACGATATCGCGCAGGTTACGTTTTGCGATGTTTTTCCATTTGATCCCGTCGCGCAGACGGTCAACGACCACAATGTCGGTTTCACCACGTTCTTCAAGGGCGGCCACGATATTAGACCCGATAAATCCGGCACCACCGGTAACGATCAGCATTGCATTCTCCTCGCGGCACGTTGGCCTTGTGCGCCAGCCCTTCTGCGACCCTGTCGGGCCTTTGGGGCAATCAATTATAAAAACTGACAACTTTATAGGCCCCGCCCCGATCCGGGGCAAGGAAAGCCGTTTGTTTTTCCTTTACAGGTGCCTGATTGACGATCAACTTGCCTTGCGCTGTGCAAAGCCCATATTATGCGCATGTTTTGCGGATATGCCGTAACACACAGATACCGCCAAAAGCCGGAGACAAAGATGCAGATCAATAACCGTATTCTTGACGACCTGACCCGTGTCACCAATTCCGCCCTCGGAACCATGACCGGTGTAAAGGGCGAGATCGATGCACTTGTCCGCCAGCAGTTTGAAAAAATCCTGGCGGGGATGGACATGGTCACGCGTGAAGAATTCGATGTCATTCACGATGTCGCCATCCGCGCGGCTGAACGCATCGACGGCCTCGAAGCCAGGATTGCAGAACTCGAAGATCGTCTGGCAAAAGCTGAAAAACCGGCCACCAAACGCACCAGCAGCAAACCGGCAGCAAAAAAAGACGCATAATCGGGAAATCATCCCCACATACAGGCAAGGAACGCCGTTCATCGCAGGGCCGCGGAAAGGTCGGCCAGGGACAGCGGATTGCCGATCATTTGAAATTCATTTCCGTCACGCGTCGCGGGGCGGTTGAAACGCGGCGGGCACCGGCATATAGTGCGCGCCCTTTCGCATATGCAGAGACTGGCAAATTTATATGAACGACCACCTGGAAGATATCGGCGACCTCGGTGACGAAAATCCGTTGCTGCTTGTTGAAGATATCGCCCGCACCAATGACTGGCACGTGGAACGTCGCAGCGACGATGAAGTCGTTGTCGAAATCCCGGCGCACTGGTGCACGTATCTGGTCTATTTCACCTGGCGCGAAGATGCCGAAGCGCTTCACATTGCCTGCTGCTATGACCTGTTCGTTCCCGAACCACTGCGCCCGCGCATCTATGAATTGCTGGCAAAATGCAATGAACAGCTTTGGCTCGGCCATTTCGGATTGTGGCTCGACGAAAACATGCCGCTGTTCCGTCATACGCTTCTGTTCGGCGGCGATGTCCCGCCGATGGTCGAACAGTTCGAAGAACTGATCGATATCGCCATCTCCGAGTGCGAACGCTTTTTCCCGGCTTTCAACTTTGTGCTGGGTCAGGGCAAAACCCCGGACGAGGCATTGACCCATTCGATGCTGGAACCTGTCGGCCAGGCATAGGCGGCGCGTTACCGCCAGACGCATTTTCAAAGGGGTCGGACCATGTGCCGACCCTTTCTGTTTGCGGGCGCTGAAAAATTTTTGCCACCATCCACGAATGGTCATCGCGATATAAATCCCGGCCGACAGGCTTGAACAATACCCCGGACGATACAAAATCCCGCGCGGATTGGTGTTGTCAGAAAAACACCCCGCAGCGTGATATCTGAGGGCAAACTGTTGTGAATTTCCTCACGCCCCTTGCCCATGTCACCGACTTGACCCACCTTCAGAACATCGCTACGGCATTGCATTGCGATTGCTGATCCACACATATTCGGCAGTCAGGGATGGAAAAATCGGAGCAGATTTCATGAATACGCGTCTATTGCTGGTCGGCTGTGGCAAAATGGGCAGTGCCATGCTGGAAGGCTGGCTGGCCAAAGGGCTTAAATCGGATAATGTCTATATTATCGAACAGGCCGAAGCCGCCGAGAAACTCTCAACCCGCTATGGCGTGCACGGCATTACCGATATCACCGAAGTCCCGCAGGATTTCATCCCGCAAGTCGTACTGTTTGCCGTCAAGCCACAGGTCCTGCCCGATGTGATCGAAGATTACAAACTGCTGGTCCGGGCTGAAACGGTTTTCCTGTCGGTTGCCGCAGGTAAAACCATCGGCTTCTTTGCAGGACACCTTGGCAAAACCGCACGCATTGTGCGCGCCATGCCCAATACCCCGGCTGCCGTATCGCGTGGCATGACCGTGATGTGCCCGACCGATAATGTCAGTCAGGCGCAGCGCGATATGTGCGAAACACTTTTGACCACTGTCGGCATGGTATCGTGGGTAAGCGATGAAAGCCTGATGGATGCTGTCACCGCCCTTTCGGGCAGTGGACCGGCCTATATCTTCCATCTGGTCGAAGCCATGGCACAGGCAGGCGAATCCGCGGGACTGCCAGCCGATCAGGCAATGATGCTCGCCCGTCAGACGGTTGTCGGCGCCGGTTTCCTGCTTGATGCCAGCGAAGAAACCGCGGCAACCCTGCGCGAAAATGTTACCAGCCCCGGTGGCACGACGGCGGCAGCCCTTTCAGTACTGATGGATACCCAGAACGGCCTGCCCGACCTGATGACCCGCGCGGTTGAAGCCGCCCGGAAACGTTCCGTCGAACTGGCGGGCTAAGCACAAACCGATCAAGGAGACGATCATGCCGGCAAAGAAAGATCCGCAAACCACACTGATCGATGCAGCCATGGAGCTGGCTGCATCGGGGCGCTGGCATGACGTCACCATGATCGATATTGCGCAGGCCGCCAATGTCGACATTGGCATAGCTTTTGATCACTTCAGAAGCAAGGCCGATATCCTGCGCCAGTTCGTGCGCAGGATCGACCGGATTGTTCTTGCCGATCTTGATCCCGCCGATTTCGATGAACCGGGGCATGATCGCCTGATCGCCGTGATGATGGCGCGGTTCGATGCACTGATGCCCTATCGCCCCGCCCTTCGCTCGATCATCGCCAGTGGTGGCGACCTTGGCCCGGCGGATACGCTACGCGCGATCAAAACCCATTTCGGTTCGATGCGCTGGATGCTTGATGCCAGCGGCTTCACCACCGGCGGCCTCCATGGCAGCCTGCGTGTGGCCGGGATGGGCACGATTTATGCCCGATGCTTCAGACGATGGCTTGAGGATGAAACCGCCGACTTCGGTCCGACAATGGCCGCCCTTGATCGCGCACTATCACGCGGCAGCGAATGGGATAAACGGATCGGTACCGGTATTTCCCGCCTCAGCCGGGCTTGCGGAAAAATTCAGAAAAAATGTGACCGTTTTACCCAGAAATATGGCCGGGCCGATCACACCGAACAGACTTCCCCGTCTGCTGAAAACAACAGTACCGCACCCTAACTATCTGATCTGAAACAGAGGCGTCAAAACATAACCCAAGGTTACTCCATTAAACAAAAACCAAACCATGAAGTTTTTGTGCACTGCAAAATAACCCTTGACGAAAACGGTTCATTCCTTCATATTGCAGTTGAATTTGTGCGGCGCACAATAGCGCCTCATTCCACATCTGTTGCAAATTGCTGATGGAGCGCACACCATGACTGCCGCTAAAAAGGCTACCAACCCGTTCTTCGATCTCGACTTCACCAAATACACTGCGGATTTCAAAATGCCGGGTGTCGACGTGAACGAGATGATGGCGTTTCAGCGTAAAAACGTTGAAGCCCTGACCAAAGCCAACAAGGTTGCCTTCGATGGTTTCCAGGCTGTTGCTCAGCGTCAGAGCGAAATTTTCAAAACGCTGCTGGATAAAGTTCAGACCCAGGGCAAAGATTTCGCTGCTACTCCTGCTGACAACCCGATGGCCGCTGCTGCAAAGCAGACCGAAGCTGCGAAAGCCGCATACGAAGAAGCCCTCGCCAATGCCAAGGAGCTGTCCGGTCTGGTAAGCAAGTCTCAGGAAGAAGCTCTTGCTCTTCTGCAAACCCGCTTTACCGAATCTCTGGACGAGTTCAAGTCCGCGATCGAAAAGACCGCCACTGCGAAATAATCTAGCTGATAACTTCCCGTTATCACCTTCCGGCAGAGCCTTCTGGCTCTGCCGTTTTTATTTGTGCTTTTGCCCAAACTCCTGATCTGGTCAAACGCATCGATAAACCCTTAACGGCAAACCGTGCCCCCGCTAATCTGGCTCAAATTCAACGGAGAAAGATTTATGAGCGAGATCAGTTTTGAAGATTTCCTGAAGGTGGATATCCGCGTTGGCACGGTTGTCGATGCACAGGAATTCCCCGAAGCCCGCCGCCCGGCTTTAAAGCTCTGGGTGGATTTCGGCCCTGAAATCGGCACCCGCAAAACATCAGCCCAAATTACCAAATATTACACGCCCGAAAGCCTGGTCGGCCGCCAGGTCGCCGGTGTGGTCAATTTCCCCAAAAAACAGGTTGGTCCTTTCATGTCCGAATTCCTCTGTCTCGGCTTCCCCGATGGCGAGGGCGACAAAGGCATCGTCCTGATCGCACCGGAACGTAACGTTCCCAATGGCGGGCGCCTGTTTTAGGACGCCGTCCTCACCACAAATCCGGCGCAAACAAAAAAGGGCGCGGCCATTATCTGGCCACGCCTTTTCCCCACCCCATATTCCTACTTTCTTAACGCGCCAGAACCATTGCAGCCTGCTTGGTTCTGTTGATGGTATCCGACACCAGATTTGCGGAACTCTGTATCTGACTGATCATGTTGTTAATATCGGCAACGGAAGTCTTCATAACGACAATACTGCTTGAAACCTCGTCAGTCACAGACGTCTGAGCGTCAACAGCTTCCGAAATTGATTCAACATTAACCAAAACACCTTCCGCATCACTGCGAATGGCCGATAAGGCACCAACCACTTCGAACGTAATATTCTGTATTCCAACAATCTCGTTTGAAATATCTTCAGTCGCACGTGCCGCTTGATTGGCGAGGTTCTTGACCTCATTTGCAACAACTGCAAAACCTTTGCCTGCATCGCCAGCACGTGCAGCTTCGATCGTTGCATTTAATGCCAACAAGTTAATCTGGCTTGCTATTTCCTGAATTACCTCAACGATTCCCCCCATAGCATCAACAACATCCGACATCTTTGCAGTAGACTCGCCAGCGTCAATCGTGCGTCGGAACATGTTGTCAGCTTTTCCTTTTGCATCGACCATGCTTGTGGAAATCTCGGCAATTGACCGCGCCAACTCTTTCCCCCCGGCCATAACCGCACTGACTGATCCCGAAGTTCGATTTGAAATAGAAACCGCATCTTCCGAGTGCGCCCCCAATTCCGACAGGCTATTGAAGATATCGACAAAATTGGTGTCGATCAGCGCCTTCAATTGTGTGAGTAATTGAACCTGCTCTGTAATGTCTGTGGCAAACTTTACAACTTTGCTGACTTTACCATTCGGATCGAAAATCGGGTTATACGAAGCCTCTATCCAGACTTCCTTGCCGTTCTTGGCCAACCGCTTGAACTGACGAGCGCAAAATTGCCCTTTACGCAAGTCGTCCCAGAATGACTCGTATTCCACACTTTGCCCATAACCGACTTCGACAAACAACCTGTGGTGCTTGCCTAGAATTTCGCCAATATCATAGCCCATAACGGATAGGAAATTCTCATTCGCTCCAAGAATATGCCCGGAAAGATCAAATTCGATCACGGCCTGACTGCGATTGATTGCATCAACTTTTCCATCAAGATCAGCCATTTTCTCTTGCCGTGCGGTAATGTCACTTGCAAGTTTGACTATCTTCTCAACTCTTCCATTTGCTGTCAGCACAGGATTGTAAGTTGCCTCAATCCAAACCTGACGACCGTCTTTCGTCTTTCGGGGAAAGGCAGCGCTCTTGAAGCTTCCAGTACGCAGGTCGTCCCAAAACTGCTGATATTCCGCTGTCTCTGCCATACCGGCAGGCATAAAAATCCGATGATGTTGTCCAAGGACCTCACTGACTTCGTAACCCATAAGCTGCAGGAAGTTCCCATTTGCTCGAATAATCGTACCATCAGGTTTGAATTCAATAACTGCGAGCGAACGTTCCAGTGCATCGACAACCGCCATCGCCGCGTTCTTCGAGAATGTACCGAATATCGTCATAACTACCCCGTATGGTCAAAAGGTGTGGAAAATTCCATCAGCCCAGCGCATCACTTCAACCGAGAGTTAGCTATTTCAATAATCTTCTCCATCCTCATATGAGGAGTAATATCGCCCAAAACAAAAGAGCGCACTAAAGGTGCGCTCCTTTGTTTCATTTGAGACTCTGGCTATATGACTGTTATATAGTCACTTTTCAACGAACGCCTTTTCAATCACGAAGTGACCGGGCTCGTTCATATTACCTTCCTTACCGCCCCACTCGACCAGCATCTGGCGGGTTTCAGCAATCATTTCCGGATTACCGCACAGCATGAAGCGATCATTTTCAAGGGTCGGCTTGTCCATACCCAGATCGTCATAAAGCTTGCCTGACTTCATCAGATCGGTGATGCGGCCCTGATGTTTGAATTCCTCGCGGGTGACGGTCGGATAGTACAGAAGCTTTTTGGTTACTTCCTCGCCAAAGAACTCATTGTTGGGCAGCTCGCTGTGGATGAATTCCTGATAGGCCAGTTCACGAACTTCGCGGCAACCATGAACAAGGATGACCTTGTCGTAGCGTTCATAGGTCTCGTAGTCACGGATGACGCTCATGAACGGCGCCAGACCGGTACCGGTCGACAGCAGCCAGAGGTTCTTGCCCGGCAGCAGGTTGTCATGGATCAGGGTGCCGGTCGGCTTGCGCCCGACTAGAATCTTGTCCCCAACCTTGACGTGCTGCAAACGCGACGTCAGCGGACCGTTTGGCACTTTGATCGAAAAGAATTCAAGCTCTTCGTCATAATTGGCACTCACCATCGAATAAGCGCGCAAAAGCGGCTTGCCTTCGACTTCGAGTCCAATCATGGCAAACTGACCGTTGATGAACCGGAAACCCGGATCACGGGTGGTTTTGAATGTGAAGAGGGTCTCAGTCCAGTGATGGACGTAAGTGACTGTTTCTTCGTTTAAATTGCTGGCCATAACGCTGCATCAATCCGTTTCGTCTAAAGCTTTCTACTGGACCGCGGCGGGAACGACGGACACACTTTCCCGGCACCATATCCATGCCAAGTTGACGCGATTTAACATCAATCAAACGTATATCGCAAGAAAACATTCACTATTTGTGTATTTTTATGTAAGGAACCATAGAAATATACAAATTAAGTGTAGAATATTGTCTGACAATAGTGCACGATAATCGCATCAGGTCTATATCGCAAACGCGAACTGCCCCATAGATAGGCTACGATGCGCCGCACGGCAATGATCCATCGCAATCCGGTGAAAAATGACAGAAACCGCCGCATTACCAAACGATAGTCTGACCGTTCAGCAGGTTTCCGATGCCATCACCAATGCAGTGCGCGACGGGCGACTGGTACCGGGTCAACGTCTGACGGAAATCGATTTTGCCAAACGCCTTGGCGTCAGCCGTCCATCCGTTCGCGAAGCCTTTCGACAATTGACCGCAGACGGGCTACTGCACAGCCAACCCTATCGCGGGGTCAGCGTGCGCCACATGACACGACGCGAAGTCGATGATCTGTTTATCGTGCGGGGTGCGCTTGAAGGCCTTGCCGTGCGGCTGGCAACCCCAACACTTCAAAACGATGCGTCGAAATTGCTTGCCATCCAGGCCGAGCTGGACACTGCCGAAACCCGCAACGACCTTGCCGCCATGTCGCACCACAACCTTGCCTTCCATATGCTGTTTGCAAATATCACCGGCAACGCGCTTTTATGTGAACAGTTGCGACGGATTTCCAACAGTGTTTATTGGCTGCAATTCCGCGTTCTGGTCGCTGATGACAAGGTCCTGCAAACCAATACCCAGCACCGTGACATTGTTGACGCAGTTCGCAACGGGGATGCCGCCAAAGCCGAGGCCATCATGATTGATCATGTCGATCATTCGCGCCAATTGGTGCAATCGCTGCCCGAAAATCATTTTGCTGAAAGCCCGGCAGACTGACGGCTCCCCCCCCTGCCACCGCGGTCCCTTGCCGGATGCGCGACCGCATAGAACCCCACCTCACGGCACATCTCCGAACCAGATTTCCAGTCTATCGTGGGTCCTTCATCGGCGCTGGACATGAGATACTTGCATCCCCGAATTCCCGCGATTACGATTGTCTGACAATTTAAACAAACAAATATTAGAGAGCACCATGACAACTCGCCCCGCTCCGACCACCGAATTTTTGCCGATCCCGTTGCCCGATTATCAGGAACGACCGCTTGACGAGATGCGCCTTGGTGCGCAGGCATTTTATGAAGAAATCCGTACGCGCCACACGGTACGCGAATTTTCGGATCGGCCGGTGCCACGCGACATCATCGAAACATGCATTCGTGCGGCGGGTACGGCCCCCAATGGGGCCAATCATCAGCCATGGCATTTTTCGGTTATCGGCGATCCGGCGATGAAAAAGAAAATCCGCACCGCTGCCGAGGAAGAAGAACGCGCATTTTATGCTGGCCGCGCTGGCGAAGAATGGATCGAAGCTCTTCGCCCCTTGGGCACGGATGACAGCAAACCGTTTCTGGAAATCGCACCATGGCTGATTTGCATTTTCGGCGAACGTAAAAGTGCCTCAGCCGACGGGAAGTTGCGCAAAAACTATTACGTGCCGGAATCCGTTTCCATCGCGACCGGCTTTCTGATTGCCGCCCTGCATCGTGCGGGGCTTGCGACACTGACACATACGCCAAACCCGATGAGCTTCCTGACCGAGATTTGCCAACGCCCGGACCACAACAAGCCCTATATCCTTCTGGTCACCGGATATCCGGCAGCGGATGCGACGATCCCGAAACACGCGACCGAGAAAAAAGACCTTTCGGAAATCGCGACTTTCTTCTGAAACACATCAAACCCAAAACAAGAAGCCCCGCAGCACGGCGGGGCTTGGGGCTTTCTGTTTAAAATTCCAAAGACGCTTAATGCCCGATCGGCAGGACAAGACGGACGCGAAGCCCGCCGCCCGGCGCATCTTCAAGGAAGACATCACCGCCATGGCCACGCGCTGAATCGCGCGCAATTGTCATGCCAAGGCCGACACCGCCTGTCGCCTGATTGCGCGATTCCTCCAGACGATAGAACGGCTTGAACACGTCCTCACGCTTGTCGACCGGAATGCCCGGACCATCGTCGTCAAACACGATTTCATAATCCTGCCCGCGACGTCCGGCACGCACCGACAGATTGTTGGCATAACGACCGGCATTGGACATGATATTGGCAAGGCAGCGTCGCACGGATTGCGGACGCAGATCCATTTCCAGACTATCGGCAATATGCAGATCAATCTGCTGGCCATCCCGAAGGGATTCGCCAACCTGATCGGTAATCAGCTTGCCGATATCGGTCGGTACGGCCTTTTCGCCCTCTTCACCGCGTGCAAAGGCAAGATAGGCATCGACCATGCGTTCCATATCGACGACGTCCTGTTTTAGCGCATCGACACCGGGCAGCGACCCCTGCATCGCCAGTTCCAGCTTCATGCGCGTCAGCGGCGTGCGCAAGTCATGCGACACCCCTGCCAGCAAGGCGGTCCGTTGCGATAAATGGCGTGCGATGCGGTCGCGCATCGAAATGAAGGAAGATGCTGCCAATCGCACCTCGGCCGCCCCTTCGGGCTTAAAGGTATCGACTTCAACCCCGCGGCCAAACTGGTCGGCAGCCTTGGCAAGACGGCGGATCGGACGGACCTGGTTGCGCATGAACATCACGGCAACGCCGTAGAGGATCAGTGCCGAACCGGCGATCCACATAAAGAAGATATAAGTGGTCGAGGAATAAAGACGCTTGCGCGGTGCAACCACCGACAGGACCCCGTCCTTCAACTGCACCCGGATTTCCAGTTTGCGGTCATCAACATCAAGATCGAAGAAGAACGGACGCTGCAAACGTTCATTCAGGGCATTGAACAATTCCTGGGAGACAAGCCCGAAGGGCGGCTGCGTGATTTGCCGTTCAAGGATTTCATCTGGTTCGAACAGGATATCAAGCTGCAAGCGCGTGCGTGCCGAATGTTGTAGCCATTCGAAATGATCCGCATCCGGGTATTCGCCAAGATAATCAATGACGAAAGCAATATCACCGGCAAGGCCCCGGCTCAGCTGGCGCGCAACCGTGTCCCAATGCCGCTCGAAGAAAATCAGCACGGTGACGATCTGCAACAGCAGCATCGGCGTCATCAGGATCAACAGCGACCGCCCCAGAAGACCTGACGGCATCAGCGATTTGATCCATCCTGTTTTTCCGCTGCCCAATACCCTTATCCTTATCCGTGTTCGTCGCACCGACGGCTCGACGCTCTGTCTTTAATCCACATACAGCACATAGCCCCGTCCGCGTACAGTCTGCAAGTATCTTGGTTGCTTCGGATCTTCCTCAAACTTGCGTCGAAGGCGCGTCACCTGCACATCAATACTGCGCGATGCCCCCGGATCAACGGCGTTGCCCCCCATCATCTCGTGAAGGTCTTCGCGGGTTGTCGCTTCGCCGCGCCGCCGAACAAGGGCCGCCAAAAGTGCCTGTTCCGAACTTGTCAGATAGATATGTTCCGATCCGCGCTGCAAGGTCATCCGGCTGACATCAAAGGTGAAGCCACCAAACTGCGCCGTGGTCGATGCCTCACCACGTATCTCGTCGGTGACCGGTACCGGCGCTTCGGCATAACGCCGTAAAATGGCTTCGATCCGTAACACAAGCTCACGCGGCTCAAACGGCTTGGCAAGGTAATCATCGGCCCCCGCCTCAAGCCCGGAGATGCGGTCTTCGGTTTCCGAAAGTGCCGTCAGCAGAAGGATAGGCACCTTGGATCCTTCGTCCCGTAGACTGCGCGCAAGATCAACCCCTTTTTCACCGGGCATCAGGACATCCAGCACCAGAAGGTCAAACTGCAATCCGGCAAGGCTCGACCTTGCTTCGGCGGCATTTCGCGCCGCCGAGACGACAAAACCGTTTTCGCCAAGATAGCGGGTCAGCAGATCACGCAGACGATCATCATCATCGACCACAAGAATATGCGGCTGATCCTGATTTGTCATACGCGGCTCTCCTGAAAGCTGAACATTTGAAACGCTTTATCCTATGCGAGTTAGGCAAAAAAAAGTTTCAAAATTGTATCTGTCCAAAAGACAGCAGATCAGGCCATCATCCTGATCCGCTTGATGTCGCACGACTGAAATCAAGACCGTTTTACACTAGCTGGCCCGGCGGCGCATACCGGGCGGGCTGTCGTCGGTGAAACGGGCACGGTCGGGTTCTTCAAGCATGCCCAGCATCACCTTGCGGAACCCTTCAACCGCCTCGGCCCCGGCTTCACGATAGGCGGCCGCAATCAGGCCGCGCTGGTTTTCGGTCAGTTCACGTTCCAGCGCATCACCCTTTTCCGTCAGGGTCAAAAGCCGCTGGCGGCGATCCTGAACACCGGTTTTCTGATCAATAAATCCTTCGCGCACGAGCTGGCCCAAAACACGCGACAGGGACTGCTTGGTGATTTTTAGAATCGACAGAAGCTCGCTTACCGTAATGCCGGGGTTCCGACTTACGAAATAGATGACCCGGTGATGGGCGCGACCGAAATTATATTGCTCAAGAATCTGATCTGCCACTGCCGTGAAATCGCGATAGGCATAGAACAGCAGTTCAATACCTTGCCTAAGCTCTTCTTCCCGCAGAAAAAGCGGGTTTACCTTGCGTGTTGAGATATCAGCCATGCTTTTCCGTTATGTCAGTTATATTGACATATTAATCGATGAATGTTACTCCGGCCAGACAATTAAGGACATAAAGTTACGTCCAAGTGCCCTTTTGAATTGGAATCTGGCAAATGATCACTCCGACCTTCGACAACCGTGATGGTTTTATCTGGTATAATGGCGAACTTAAACCCTGGCGTGAAAGCACCCTCCATGTGCTGAGCCATGCGGTCCATTATGGCAGTGCCGTCTTCGAAGGGGAACGGGCTTATAACGGTAAAGTGTTCAAACTTGCCGAACATGGTCAGCGTCTGATCAAATCGGGCGAAATTCTCGATATGAAAGTGCCTTATAGCGCGGCTGAACTTGATGATGCGGTCATTGAAACGCTGGCAGCCAACAATATCACCGATGGCTATATCCGCCGCATTGCATGGCGCGGCAGTGAAATGATGGGTGTTTCGGCCCAGACCACGCGCATCAATGTCGCGATTGCCACATGGGAATGGCCAAGCTATTTCAAGCCGGAAGAACGCCTGAAAGGCATTCGTCTGGCGCTTTCGAAATGGGCGCGTCCGGCCCCGAATACCGCGCCGACTTCGGCAAAGGCAGCCGGTCTCTACATGATCTGCACCCTGTCGAAACACGAAGCGGAACGTAACGGTTTTGCCGATGCGCTGATGCTTGATTACCGTGGCCAGATTGCCGAGGCGACCGGGGCGAACGTGTTCTTTGTCAAGGATGGCAAAATCCATACGCCAACCCCGGATTGCTTCCTGGACGGCATTACCCGCCGTACCGTGATCGGGCTTGCGAAAGCACGCGGTTTCGAGGTGATCGAGCGCGCGATAATGCCGGAAGAAATGGCAGAATTCGAGGAATGCTTCCTGACCGGAACGGCTGCAGAGGTCACCCCGGTGGCCTCCATCGCCGATTACACCTTTACCCCGGCGCATGTTTGCAAGACGCTGATGGAAGACTATATGGCTCTGGTACGCGGTGAAAAAAACGCGGTTGCCGCTGAGTAGTAAAATTCAATAATCGACCAGATTATTCACTTTTGATGAAAAATAGCCCGGCACCCGTTTGCCGGGCTATTTTTTGATTTCAGGACAAAACGCACCATGACGGCACGATTTTCACAAAAGTCTGATGATATACAAAACACCGATCACAGCCTGCTCTATCAGACCCATTCCCCGTTTGCGCGCAAGGCATTGGTCTTTGCGCTCGAATGCGGATTGGGCGACCGGATCGAGGTGATCCATCAGGAAACCAGCCCGACCAATCGCAATGACCGTGTTTTTGCAGCCAACCCGCTCGGCAAGGTGCCGGTTCTGATCCTGCCTGACGGCATGGCTTTGTTTGATTCGGATGTAATCTGCGAGTATCTCGACAGCCTGCATACAGGCCGGAAACTGATCCCCGCTACGGGAGCGGAACGCTGGCAGGTGCTGCGTTTGCAGGCCCTGGCGCAGGGTATGTGCGATGCGGGGGTTCTGTATCGCTGGGAAACCAATCGTCGCCCGGAACACCTGCGGTATCCGCCGCTGGCCGAGGGACAGAAAACCAAGCTGATTGAGACATTTGATCATCTGGAAAACGAACTTGATCCCAAAGCGCCGCTCGATGGAGGTCAAATCGCGCTTGCGACCGGGCTTGACTGGATCGAGTTTCGCGAACTGGCCGATTTCAGAACCGGTCGCCCGAGGCTGAGCCAATGGTATGAGGGTTTCTGCGCCCGTCCATCGATGGTGCAAACCGGCTTTAGCGGTCAAACCCATGACCATGGTCACCCGCCTTCTTAAGCCGGATCATCCCCAAGGCAGTTCTGGTATATCGCAGACACCTATTCCCCACGTGGAAAGCGCTGGCTTTCTTCGAGTTGGTTCAGGTCCATGTGATTGCGCATATAGCGTTCGGATGCCTTTTGGAGCGGCTGGTAATCCCACGGGAAATAGGCACCGTTGCGCAGCGATTCATAAACGATCCAGCGCCGGGCCTGACTTTCGCGGACCGCACTGTCAAATGCCGCCATATCCCAGCGCGCATCGCGCTGCTTGCGGAACGCATCAATCTGCCGGGCATATGCCGGATCGGGGGCCAGATTGCGCAACTCGTCCGGATCGGTTTCAAGATCGAAAAGCTGTTCGGGATCGAGTTCGCAATGAACGTATTTCCAGCGCCCGTCGCGAATGCAGACCAGCGGGGCGTTTGATCCCTCGGCGGCGTATTCCATCAGGACGGGTTCGCTGCGCCGGGTCCCGGAAAAACCGGGCACGAGGCTGATTCCATCGGTCCAGGGCATGACATCGTCAAGCGAGATACCGGCCAGTTCGGCAAGGGTCGGCGTGACATCAAGGGTCGATACCGGATCGGTGTAGCTGCCCGGTGTGATATTCGGCCCCGCCATCATCAACGGCACACGTGCCGAGCCTTCGAAGAAGCTCATTTTAAACCACAGGCCGCGATCACCCAGCATATCGCCATGATCGGACAGGAACAGAATGATGGTGTTATCCACCTGCCGGGTGCGTTCGAGCACATCGATGATGTCGCCAATCTTGTCATCGATATAGGAAATATTGGCGAAATAGGCGCGACGCGACCGGCGGATATTGTCATCGGTAATGTCAAAGGCGGTATGGTCGCACGCCGCCATCAGGCGTTTTGAATGGGCATCCTGTTCATCAAACGGGATCGCCGAAACGGAGGGTTCCAGCCCCGGGCAGTCTTCGTAAAGGTCCCAGAATTTCCTGCGCGCGACGTAAGGATCATGGGGATGGGTGAAGCTGACGGTCAGGCACCATGGGCGGTCATCCTTGCCCCGGGCCAGGTCATACAGCTTGTGGGTGGCGTGATAGGCGACCTCGTCATCATATTCCATCTGGTTGGAAATCTCGCCCACGCCGGCCCCGGTAACGGAACCCAGATTATGATACCACCAGTCGATGCGTTCGCCCGGCTTGCGATAATCGGGCGTCCAACCGAAATCGGCGGGATAAATATCGGTGGTCAGACGTTCTTCGAAGCCATGCAACTGATCGGGGCCGACAAAATGCATCTTGCCCGACAGGCAGGTGTGATATCCCGCGCGGCGCAAATGATGGGCGTAGGTCGGAATGTCGGAACAGAATTCGGCCGCGTTGTCATAGACCCGGGTGCGGCTGGGCAATTGACCGGCCATGAAGGATGCCCGCCCCGGCGCACAAAGCGGGGATGCAGTATAGCAATTGCGAAACCGCGCAGATCGGGCCGCAAGGGAGGAAAGATGCGGGGTATGAAGGAATTCAGCCGGGCCATCGGGGAAAAGCGTTCCGTTTAGCTGGTCGGCCATCACGATAAGGATATTCGGGCGTTTCATTTTATGTACTGCTTTTTAGCGGGTATCACGCGGAAAGAACGGACAGAGCCAGTCGGATAGATCGGGCACCGCAAAACGGCGCGCGATGGAAAGAAAGTGGTGCGACATATTGGCGAAGCTCCCCTTATTCTTTTTGATGCTGATCTGATATGCTCCATTAAATTCACAAATCGATCCATGGCGAAAGCCGGTGTTTTTTAATCAATATTATAAAGATTCTTTATGCTTCAGCGACATCTTGACCTTGGATGGCTTCGGACTTTTGACGCGGTTGGCAGACTGGGCAGCCTGACACGCGCCGCACAGGAACTTGGCCTGACACAGCCCGCCGTGACCTATCAGATCCGGCGGGTGGAGGAGCAGCTTGGCCTATCGCTTTTTCACCGATCACAGGGCGGCAGCCGGTTGACCGAAGCGGGCGAGGTTCTGTTTCGGGCCGTGCGGGCAAGTGTGGAACGCATCGATGACGCGGCACAGGAAACGTTGCGCAAGGAGCGCGATCCGGCGATCCGGATTTTTACCGATTATGGTTTTGCCGCCTTCTGGCTGATGCCGCGCGTGGCGGATTTCCGCCGCCTGCATCCCAAGGCCGAAGTGCATATCGTGGCGTCGCAAAGTCTTGAGGACGAACTAGAACGTGATACCGATGCGGCGATGGTGTTCGGCGCCATGGGCGATTTTCCGCCAAGCGCACGGCTTCTGATCCCCGAACGCGTGGTGCCGGTCTGTGCACCCGGTTTCCTTGAACGATATGGCCCGTTCGACGATCCGGCGCAGTTTGCCAATGTGCCGTTGCTGCATCTTGAAACCTCGGAAAAAGCCCGCTGGCTAACATGGGCGACGTGGCTGTCAGCACATGGGGTTGCTCGCGAACCCGCGCAGGGCGATCTGGGCCTGAACACATACGGCTTTGTCATTCAGGCAGCCCTTGCCGAACAGGGACTGGCACTGGGCTGGATCGGGCTTGTCGATCATCATCTGGCGCAGGGCAGCCTGATACAGGTAGGCCCCGAAATCAGCCGCCATGATCGGGGATACTGGCTGGTGCCAAGCCCGTCGGCCCACGGCACAACCGCCGCCCTTTTGGATTGGCTGATCAACGAAACCTGAGGCGCTGACATGCCGATTGAAAAGCGCCCCTTAAATCTAATACTTTTGGATAGTTTTTTACTTTCTCCTGCGGTAAAACAGAAAGCACATAAGAATAAATGTGAATGAGGAACGTCATGCGGATCATGCAATCTGTGATGACAATCGCCGCGTCGCTTATGCTTTTCACCACCAGCGCCAGTACGGCGCCCCTGAAGCAGGACCGGATCATCCGAATACCGGTGAGGCAGGCGGATATTGATGGCGTGGAAGCATGCATTCGCAGTCAATCTGATGATTGCCGAAAATGCCGCGAAAACAATCAATCGAACCTTTCGCTGATGAACTATACCCTGCTGCGCGAAGCCATGCATGCGGGCGGTATCGAGGCCGACATCCAGCCGGTCATATCGCCCAATTCCGAGCGCAGCCGGAAAATGATTGCATCGGGGATGGCCGACATCAAAACAGACTGGGCCTTCAACATTTCCGGAAATGGCGACCTGCTTGAGACGGAGCCATTTTTAATGGCAGGGGAGATCGAGAAAGGCCTTTATGTTCCGCGTGGGTTTATGGATGGTCATGCAGATAACGCCCTGCCAGATATTCACACACTCCGGGCGGTGGGCATCCGCAACTGGCGGCTGGACTGGCAGGTTCTTGAAAGTCTGCCCCCGGCCAGCCTGACCAACGCAGCGACAATCAAACAGGTGTTTTCGATCATAAATGCCGGGCGTGCCGATTTCACATTGCTTGAATTTTCATCCCGACCGGATATGGGCAGGGAAGTCGATGGCATATGGCTTTACCCCATTCCCGGTATCAAGATATCCCTGCCCGAAACGCAGCATTTCATGGTTTCGCAAAAACTGAAAGATGCCGGCAGGGTGGTCGAGGCCCTGAACCGCGGCATCAAAACTTTGCGCGACAACGGCTTCATACGTCTTTGCCTGATGAATTACGGCGTCACCCGTCCCGATGTTCAGGACTGGCACACATTGAACGCGACAGCAGAATCGGTCGATAAGGATCATCCGACCGTTTCATCACAGTGACAAGCCCCTCGGGCTTAAGGCCAGTTGGCCTCGGGCGGCAGGGACATCAGGATCGCCTCGGTATTGCCGCCGGTCATGAGACCAAAGCGCGTGCCGCGATCATGGAGCAGGTTGAATTCGACATAGCGTCCGCGCTTGATCAATTGGGCGCGGCGTTCGTCATCAGACCAGGGTTTGTTGTAATGGCGTTTGACCAGTTCGGGATAGATATCGCGAAAGGCGCGCCCGACATCCTGTGTGAAGGCAAAATCCGCATCCCAGTCGGCATCAAGATAATCATAGAAAATCCCGCCCACTCCGCGCGGTTCGTTGCGGTGCGGCAGGAAGAAATATTCATCGCACCATTTTTTGAACCGGTCGTAATAATCATCGCCATGCGCGTCACAGGCGGCCTTTAAGGCGCCGTGAAAATCGGCGGTGTCGGCATCCTTGGGGAAAACCGGGGTCAGGTCGGCCCCACCGCCAAACCACGCCTTGGTGGTAACGATATGACGGGTATTCATATGCACCGCCGGGACATGGGGCGAACAGGGATGGGCCACCAGTGAAATGCCCGCCGCCCAGAAATTCGGGTTTTCGGCCGCACCGGGGATTTCAGCGCGGAATTTTTCGGAAAATTCGCCATATACGGTCGAGATATTGACGCCTACCTTTTCAAAAACGCGGCCCTTCATGACCGACATTTCACCGCCGCCCTGCCCTTCGCCATTCTGATCTTTGCCGCGTTCCCAGCTTTTGCGTTCAAACCGCCCGGCGGGACGATCGGCAAGCGGTCCGGCATAGCTGTCTTCAAGCGCCTCGAAGCTGGCACAGATTTCGTCACGCAACTGGCGGAACCAGTTCCGCGCCGTTTCCTTGTGCCCTTCGATCTTTTGGGCGATCAGATCGTTATCGGTGCTGGTCATCGGGCCTCTCCGGAAAGCTGTTGGTTTGGCGCAGGGCTTCGCCCAGGGTCATGGCCGTTGCCATCGCGACGTTAAGCGACCGCATTCCGGGTTTGAGCGGAATAACGACGCGGGCATCGACATAATCATGCACCTGATCGGGTACGCCACTGCTTTCGGAGCCCAGCATCAGAATATCATCGGGTCGATAATCAAAATCGCAATAGGGCACCGCCCCCTTGGTCGTCAGCAATACCAGACGTCCGGGAACGGTTCCATCATTACGCGCCTGCACAAAGCCGCGCCAATCGGCATGGCGTGTATAATCCGCAGCCCCCAGATAATCCATCCCCGCACGCTTTAGCGCCGCCGAGGTCAGAAGGAAACCGCAAGGTTCGATAATGTCGACGGTAACCCCGAGACATGCCGCCATGCGCAGGATTGTGCCGGTGTTTTGGGGAATGTCGGGTTCGAACAGACAGATTCTCATAAAGCTCTATAGACTCGTAACATTTTCGACCTGAAATCCGGACGCAAAACCTTACAAAATTACGCCGATATATCGCCATTAGACTTATTTGGAATAAGGCGAAAGATGGATATAACCACTTGGTTGCAAATACGCCAGTCTGTTAGAAAACGCTACGTTCGCTTCGATTGTGCAGCGCAAAACCAAATAGGCAAATCGAATGCGAACAATTTGCAACTCCAAGTTCCCCTTAACAAACCCCCTTTTTGTTAGTATACGAACCCGGTTTCAGGCCTGAAGGCTTTGGGGCAAAAGCATTGTTTGATTTCCATCAATGGAAATTAAAGGTCTTTGCCCTAAGTGTGCAGTTGGGCATTCCGCATGCCTGTTTTGGGGGCAGAAAGAGGAATACATTATGTCGCAAACGGTGCAATCATCCGGGGACCACACTCCGGACGAGAACCGCAGGGATTTTCTGACCCTGGCGACCACGGCAGTCGGTGTTGTTGGCACCGGCATGGCGCTGTGGCCGTTCGTGGACAGCATGAACCCGTCCAAGGACGTTCTTGCGCTGGCCTCGGTCGAAGTTAACCTGTCAAATATTCCGGTCGGTCAGGCCGTCAAGGTCATGTGGCGCGGTAAACCCGTATTCATCCGCCACCGTACCGAACGTGAAATCAATGAAGCCGAAGAGGTTTCCTTGAACGAGCTGGTCGATCCGCAATCCGATGAAGCCCGTGTCCAGAAAAAGGAATGGCTGATCGTGGTCGGTGTCTGCACCCATCTGGGTTGCATTCCGATGGGCACGGCAACCGGTGAGACACGCGGTGATTATGACGGATGGTATTGTCCGTGCCACGGGTCGCACTACGACACGTCCGGTCGTATCCGCAAAGGTCCGGCACCGCTGAACCTTGTCGTGCCGACCTACACCTTCCTCACCGACACGTCGGTTCAGATCGGCTAAGGAGCAGGTAGATGAGTGCACCCGTTTGGAATAACAAGGTAGTGAAATGGGTCGATGACCGTCTTCCGGTCTTCTCCATGTTGCATCACTCCGCTTATGAATATCCGACCCCGAAAAACCTGTCCTATATGTGGAACTTCGGTTCGCTGGCCGGTTTTGTTCTGGTGACGATGATTCTCTCCGGGATTTTCCTGGTGATGAACTATACCCCGCATGCCGATATGGCGTTCTGGTCGGTCGAGCGCATCATGCGTGATGTGAACTATGGCTGGCTGATCCGCTATATCCATATGAACGGCGCATCGATGTTCTTCATCTGCGTCTATATCCATATTTTCCGTGGCCTGTATTACGGGTCTTACAAAGCACCGCGTGAAATGCTGTGGTGGATCGGTATCCTGATCCTTCTGGCGATGATGGCGACCGCGTTCATGGGCTATGTCCTGCCGTGGGGCCAGATGTCATTCTGGGGGGCGACGGTTATTACCAACCTGTTCTCGGCCTTCCCGATCATTGGCGATCCGTTGGTGACATGGCTTTGGGGCGGCTTCTCGGTTGATAACCCGACGCTCAACCGGTTCTTCTCGCTGCATTACCTGATGCCGTTCGTGATCCTTGGCCTTGTGGTCCTGCATGTCTGGGCCCTGCACACCGTACGGTCGAACAACCCGACCGGCGTTGAAATCAAGACACCACAGGATGCGATCGCATTCCACCCGTACTATACGATCAAGGATCTGTTCGGTATGGGCGTGTTCCTGATCTTCTTCCTGTTCTTCGTGTTCTTTGCACCGGACTTCTTTGGCGAGCCGGATAACTATATCCCGGCAAACCCGCTGGTGACCCCGCCGCATATCGTGCCGGAATGGTACTTCCTGCCGTTCTATGCGATCCTGCGATCGATCGACTTCACGGTGTTTGGCATTCCGGCAAAGCTGCTTGGCGTGCTTGCGATGTTTGCATCCATCATCGTTCTGTTCGTCATTCCGTGGCTTGATACCTCGAAGGTGCGCAGCTCAAAGTTCCGCCCGGTTTACAAGTGGTTCTTCCTGATCCTGTTCATTGACTGCTTTATCCTTGGATATTGCGGCAAGAAGGCCCCGGATGACTACTTCATGGGGATCGAAGGGCTTAAAGTGATCACCGTTGGCCAGCTGGCAACGCTTTACTACTTCGCGCATTTCCTTCTGGTGATGCCGATTGTGGGCAAACTGGAACGGCCTAAACCGCTTCCGGCCAGCATCAGCGAATCCGTACTCAAGGGAGGCGCAAATGCGTAAGTTTGCATTGACCGCCATTGCTGCGGCATTCGCACTATCCGCCTTTGCCGGCACTTCGGCAAAGGCCGCAGGCAACGCTCCGGTTCCGGAAGCACAGGAATGGAGCTGGCAGGGGCTTTTTGGCACCTATGACCGTGCGCAGCTTCAGCGTGGTTTCCAAGTCTATAAAGGCATCTGTGCCGGTTGCCACAGCCTTCGTTTCATTGCGTTCCGTAATCTGGAAGGCATTGGTTTCAACGAAGACCAGATCAAGGCAATTGCAGCGGAATACGATATTGAAGACGGCCCGAACGATGATGGTGACATGTTCACCCGTCCGGGTATTGCGTCGGATTATTTCCCGTCACCCTTCCCAAATGACAAGGCAGCCGCTGCGTCAAACGGGGGTGCGATTCCGCCTGATCTGTCATTGATGGCGAAGGCACGCCTGCATGGGCCGGATTATGTTTTTGCCCTGCTGACCGGTTACGAGGAAGAAGCACCTGAGGGCTTCGACCTTGCGGAAGGCAAGTATTACAACCACTACTTCCCGGGTCATCAGATTTCGATGGCACCGCCGCTTTATGATGAAGCGGTCGAGTACACCGATGGCACCCCGATGACCATGGAACAGCACGCGCATGACGTGGTTGCGTTCCTGAACTGGACGGCACAGCCGGAACTTGAAGCCCGCAAATCAATGGGTATGAAAGTTCTGCTGTTCCTGATCGTTCTGACCGCGATGCTCTATGCGGTGAAACGCAAAATCTGGCGCGATATCGAACATTAAGCGTTCGCGATATCGCCAAAAATCAAAGGCCGCCGGGAAACCGGCGGCCTTATTTGTTGGCGCATCGCAAAGCGTCGTCGCACGAAACTGCCGCCTGTGATCAGGATTTGGGGTTGGCGGGCAGAGGTTCGGCACAGGTCAACGCGGTTTCGCACTCAATGTCAGCGTGATTTCCGCTGGAATGGTTGCCACTCGAATGATTACCGTCCGCCGGGCGCAGGGGCGGAACAGTCACAGGGATATGTACCAGCCTGCGTTTGCGCGCCGGGGTGCCGGTGCTGGCGTAAAGCTGTTTGCCGGCTTCGACAATCGAAACCCCCGCAAAGGCCTTGAACAGACGTGATCCGACATTTTCGAATGCCTGCGACCAGCGTAGCAGAAACCGGCTTTGGGTCGGGGGCAGGAAAAGGGCGCGGCTGTGCTGCACGGGCAGGAACATGTTTTCGCGCATCAGGTTCTGAAGCTGTGACACGCTATAGGGATGGCCAAAGCCAAAGGGCGTATTTTCCGACCAGGACCAGAGCGAGCTTCGGTTGGGTGTGACCACCACGATCCGGCCGTTGGGGGTCAATACCCGCCAGCATTCGCGCATCAGGCGGCGCATAGAATCGGAATGTTCGACCAGATGCACCAGCAGGATGCGGTCGACCGAGCTATCGGGCAGCGGCAGCATGGTTTCTTCGGTCAGGGCGACATGATTGGGATCGCCCGCGGGCCACGGCACGCAGCCCTGCTGGCCGGGCATGAAGGCCAGCACACGTTCTGCCTCGCCCATGAAGGGACGCAGATAGGGCGTGGCATAGCCAAAACCCAGCACGCGCATGCCCCGGACATCCGACCACATCACGCGCAAGCGGCGACGGATCAGGCGGCGAGCGGCCTGCCCGAGGCTTCCGGCATAAAAACGGTGAAGATCAACAACATCCTGACGCATGAAAAGCAGCCTAGCATCGAGTGATACGGGCGGGAACAAATTAATCGGCCCGGCCCGGGTGTTCCGGTTTTTGATTGAAGCGCAAAAACTTTGCATGATGCGTGATTGTTTTAAGAAGCCGCAAGCTGATAGGCTTGGCGCATATTCCATTCACACACGCGAGGTCGGCCATGTCCGCAGGCGATGTCTTTGTCATTCCGTGCCTTTCCGATAATTACACCTATCTTGTGCGCTGCCATGAAACAGGAACAACCGCGATTGTCGATCCGGGCGAGGCCGACCCGGTGATAAGCGCGCTTGAAGATCGCGGCTGGTCGCTTGATATCGTGATCAATACCCATCATCACAATGACCATATCGGCGGCAATGCAGAACTGATCACCAGATATGGCGCGAAACTGATTGGCCCCAAGGCCGAAACCATGCGCATTCCCGGCATGGATCAGACGGTCGCCGAGGGGGATGAGGTGACGATTGGTGCGCTTTCCGGGCAGGTCTTTGACGTGCCGGGCCATACCAGCGGCCATATTGCGTTTTATTTTCCGGCGGTATCGGCCCTGTTTTCCGGTGACAGCCTGTTTGCATTGGGTTGCGGGCGGTTGTTTGAAGGAACGCCAGCCCAGATGTGGCAGTCCCTGCAAAAATTTCGCAACCTTCCCGGCGAGACGCTGGTGTATTGCGGGCATGAATATACCCAGTCCAATGCCCGGTTTGCCGCAACGATTGAAACCGGCAATGTGGCGCTTAAGGCGCGCTGTGCGGAAATTGACGATCTGCGCGCACGCGGCATCCCGACCATTCCATCACGCATGGACAAGGAACTGGCAACCAACCCGTTCCTGCGCGCCGATCATGCATCGGTTGCCAGCGACCTTGGCATGGAAGGCGCAACCGCCACCGAGATTTTTGCCGAAATCCGCGGGCGGAAGGATCAGTTCTGATCATGGCATGAAGCAAGAAATTGCCGGCAGAAGGCAATTTCTTGCTGCTGTCATCATGCGATAAAAGGCTTTGCTCAGGACTTATTCGGGGATACGTCCATAAACGTCGTCAAGACGTTCAATGTCATCTTCGCCAAGATAGCTGCCCGATTGGACTTCGATCAGTTCCAGCGGGATTTTCCCCGGGTTTTCCATGCGGTGCACGGCCCCAACCGGGATATAGGTTGACTGGTTTTCGCCCAGCAGGAATTTTTTGTCATCACAGGTGACCAAGGCACTGCCTTTGACAACGATCCAGTGTTCGGCCCGATGGTGGTGCCGTTGCAAAGAAAGCTGGGCACCGGGTTTTACGGTAATGCGTTTGACCTGATAGCGATCACTGTGATCAATGCTGTCATAATCGCCCCAAGGACGTGCAACCCGACGATTATCAAGAGCCTGCCCGTGATTTTCCGCAGCAAGGTCCCCTACGACATTTTTGATGGCCTCAACCTCGGCAGACGCGCTGACCAAAAGTGCGTCTGGTGTATCAATCACCACTAGATCCTTGGTCCCCAATGTCACGATCAGGCGACGGTCTGTACCGTGAACAATCGTGTTTTCCGAGTTGACCATACGAACGTTTTCTTCAACACCCAGAACACAGTTTCCGTTCTGCAACTTTGTCCCCAGGTCTGACATCGCGTTCCAACTGCCAACGTCGCTCCAAACGCCCTGGAATGGTGCGACAAGAACATTTTCGGCATGTTCCATGACCGCATAGTCGATACTTTTTGCCATCGCGTCTTTGAATTGCCCACCCGGGCGAAGGAAATGACCATCTCGTTGTGCCGACGCTATAGCGTCGCTGCACGCGTCAAAGGTCTGAGGCTCAAAGCGTGCAATCGCATCAGCCAGGACATCCGCACGCACAAGAAAGACTCCGGCGTTCCAGAGATGCTTTCCCGAAGACAGAAAGGCCATCGCAGTTTCGAGATCGGGTTTTTCAAGAAATTTTGCCGATTTCCATATGCCCGGCCCAACTTCGACACCGGTTTCGATATATCCGTAAGCCGTGCTTGGTGACGTAGGACGCACACCAAAAGTGACGATATTGCCGCTCTTTGCATAATCTGCCGCTTCGAGCACCATTTTACGGAAAAGATCATTATCCGGAATAAAGTGATCCGCCGGGCAGAAAAGCAAAACGCTTTCGGGATTTTCTTGCCTTGCGTGACAGGCGGCAAGCGCCATCGCAGGCGCGGTGTCCCTTGCGATCGGTTCGAGAATTTGCGTCAGATTTACTTTGGATTTTTCAGCAGCTTCTTCGACAAAGAAACGGTGCTCTTCACCCGATAACGCCAAAATATTGCCAAATGACGACAACCGTTCGAAGGTCAGCTCAAGCAGGGATTTACCATGATACACAGGAATGAATTGCTTGGGGAAACCCTTGCGTGACAAAGGCCATAAGCGCGTTCCGGAACCTCCGCAAAGCACAACAGGTGTAATTTCTTTTATTGTCATTTCAAGAACCGATCCCAGAGGCTATCAAACCAAAGTCAATAGCCCCTGTTATAGTTGGAAACAGCTTTCAGTTCCAAGGAGTTTAAAGCTCTGGTCACTGAAAGGATCGCCATTGTTGACCCTAAACGGAAAGCTTGCGCCAAAAGAACTCAGGGCATCTGTTTGAACAGGACGTTCTGATCAAGAAGGTAGCGGGAAAACAGTGGCAGGCTGGCCGCACCGATGGCGCGGGCGGCACTGCCGACGACACCCTGTTCGATATGCGGGGTGGCGATGCCTTGCAGGTCAAGTTTCAGCGTTGCCTTGCGCGTGGCATCGACAATTTTGGCGCAGACATCGGCGGGGAAGCCGCCATCAACAATAACGGCTTCGAAATCGATCACAGAGCAGACCGAGGTAATGGCAATCGCAAGGCCGCGCGCGGTGTGATCAATCCAGAGATTAAGGGTTGCGCCAAGCTGATGCCAGTAATCGGGGTCCTTCCACAACAAGGCAGGATCGCGGCCTTCGCGGGTCAGCATTTCCTCAAGCACGAAGATGGATGCCTGATCGATCAACTGGCTGGGATGGCCAGAACGCGAGGGCACAGGCATCGAGCCAAAGGCCCCGGCATTACCGGTTTTACCAGCATAAAGCGCCTGATTGAGCACCACACCGCCACCGATGAACGATCCGATAAAGAAATAGGCAAAGTCGGAATAATTCGGCCCTGCCCCAAACACCAGTTCCGCCCCACAGGCCGCCGTCGCGTCATTCTGCTGAAAGACAGGAAACGGTACGATTTCACCGATGGTATCGATCAGATCGACTTCGCGCCAGGCGCTCATATCTTCGGGTGGTGCGCCGACTTCTTCCACCCAGTTCCATAATTCAAACGGCGCGGCAATGCCGATCCCGGCGATGCGCTGGCACTGGGCGGGGGATAACCCGCCGGACAATTGTTCGACCGAGGCGCGGACGAATTTGCGGATTCCATCGGGGGTCGGGTATTTATAGGCTTCGTTCAGGCTGGCCCGTACCGTGCCGACAAAATCCATCAGGATCAGTTCGGCACTGCGTCGGCCAATTTTAAGGCCGAAGGAAAAAACACCATCCGGGTTAAGCGCCATCGGGATTGATGGTTTGCCAACCTTGCCGCGCACCGGATCGCCACGTTTAAGCAATCCATCCTTTTCAAGGGCGCGCATGATCACGGAGACGGTTTGGGCGGACAGGCCGGAAAGACGGGCGATATCGGCCTTGGACAATCCGACATTGCGGCGGACCAGCGACAGCACCAGCCGTTCATTATAGGCGCGCACGCGCAACTGGTTCGCCCCCCCTCCCGGATGAAGCGGACGCGCTCCCTGCCCCTCATCCCCAGTGATATCCGGGTTGGTATTCAGTAAAGCTGTCATTGGTATCCGTTGTCCTCCCACTCGGGTCCTTTATTGCCCGATTGCTAATAAGAGTGACAGGATTAATTAATAAATCAATCGGATTTATTAATTGACAGCTTCGCGCATTTGGTGTGTCGTAGGCAACAGACAGGCGCAAAAGACGTGCGTAACGATACGTTCCACCTGTCGCAAAATGAACAAATCCAGCCCAAAGGGCTGATTATCAGGTTATTCCTGGGAGGAAACAGATGAAGAAGACTCTTGTTGGCGCCACCCTTGGGGCGCTTGCGCTTGGCCTTGCCGTTGCACCCAACGGAGCCAAAGCCGATGAAATCGGTGCCTGCCTTATCACCAAAACCGACATCAACCCGTTCTTCGTGAAAATGAAAGAAGGCGCACAGGCGGCATCTGTTGCCAATGGTGTCAGCCTTTCGACTTTTGCCGGTAAAATCGATGGTGACCATGAAACCCAGGTGCAGGCGATTGAATCCTGCATTGCATCGGGTGCGAAGGGCATCCTTCTGACCGCATCGGACACCAAGGCGATTGTACCGGTTGTCAAAAAGGCGCGCGATGCCGGGTTGCTGGTGATTGCACTTGATACACCGCTTGAACCGATTGACTCGGCCGATGCAACCTTTGCCACCGATAACTTCAAGGCCGGCGAGCTGATTGGTCAGTGGGCCGCGGCCAAGCTTGGCGATGAAGCCTCGGAAGCAAAAATCGCGTTTCTTGACCTGACGCCAAGCGCACCATCGGTTGATGTGCTGCGCGATCAGGGCTTCATGAAAGGGTTCGGGATCGACATCAAGGATCCGAACAAAATCGGTGATGAAGATGATCCCCGTATTGTCGGCCATGACATCACCAACGGTAACGAGGAAGGCGGCCGCAAGGCGATGGAAAACCTTTTGCAGCAGGATTCCGAAATCAATGTCGTCTATACCATCAACGAACCGGCCGCTGCTGGTGCCTATGAGGCGCTGAAATCGTTTGGCATGGAAGACGGCGTTCTGATCGTATCGGTCGATGGCGGTTGCCCGGGCGTTTTGAACATCAAGGATGGCGTGATTGGCGCAACATCGCAGCAATATCCGCTTGATATGGCCTATAAGGGGATCGAAGCGATCAAGGCCTGGGCCGAAAGCGGTGAAAAACCAGCCAATTCCGAAGGTCTTAACTTCTACGACACCGGCGTTAACCTTGTGACCGGTGATCCGGCAGAGGGCGTTCCGTCGATTGATATCGATGAAGGCATGAAACGCTGCTGGGGCTAAGCCCACCGCGTGATGTTCTGATATTCGAGGAGGGCGGTGATAAACGCCGCCCTCTTGTCCCACAAAAAGGTTACACTTGGTCAGCCCCCTACCCCCGATCCAAGCCGGTCACCAGAACCGGCGGGGGCATTTGATGAACTGTTGCGCATGATTTTTCGCAACCCATGTTCACGACCAGGCCGGGAGGAAGCGATGAGCGAAACTGCTCGCACATCTCGTACAAAACAGGAATACGAACAGACGCTTGACGCCAGCGACAAGGCGGTTGCGCAGTTCGAACATAAAAGCCGGAACTTTCTGGATGCCACGCAGCATTTCCTGCATGGCAATCCGACGATGGTGCCGGTGATTGTCCTTGTCATTTCCATTATCATTTTTGGTGCACTGGCGGGACCGAAGTTCTTTTCGCCGTTCAACCTGTCGCTGATTGTGCAGCAGGTTTCGATCATCGGCATTCTGGCCGCCGCACAAAGCCTTGTGATCCTAACCGCCGGGATTGATCTTTCGGTCGGTGCGATCATGGTGCTGATGTCGGTCGTTATGGGGCAACTTGCGATCACGCTTGGCGTTCCCGCACCGCTTGCGATCCTGATCGGGTTTGTCGGCGGGATTCTGGCCGGGATGCTGAACGGGTTTCTGGTCACCCGGATCAAATTGCCACCCTTTATCGTGACGCTGGGGACGTGGAATATTTTCTTTGCGCTGAACCTTTGGCTTTCGGGCGCGCAATCGATCCGTAGCCAGACATTGGATGAAATCGCACCTCTTTTGAAATTCTTTGGCGAAAGCATTGCGATTGGCGGGGCGCGGATCACCTATGGCTCGGTCCTGATGCTCGTCATATTTGCCGTCCTTTGGTACATCCTGAACCACACCAGTTGGGGTCGACATGTTTATGCCATCGGTGATGACAAGGAAGCTGCCGAGCTTTCTGGCATTCGCACCAACCGCACGCTTATCATGGTTTATGGCCTTGCCGGGCTTGTATGTGGCATTGGTGCGTGGGCATCAATCGGGCGTGTTGGCTCGGTTTCACCGCAAAGTTTTCAGGAAGCAAACCTGCAGTCGATTACCGCAGTTGTGATTGGCGGCATTTCGCTGTTTGGCGGGCGCGGGTCGATCATCGGCCCGTTGATCGGGGCATTGATCGTTGGCGTGTTCAATTCCGGGCTGCGACTTGTGGGCGTTGATGTTCTTTGGCAGGTGTTTGCGATTGGCTGGCTGACGATTATCGCCGTTGCAATCGACCAGTGGATCAGAAAGGTATCGTCATGAGCACGGATAAAAAGCCGGTCTTGAGCGCACGCGGTATCGTTAAACGCTATGGCCGGGTGACCGCACTTGATCAGGCGGATTTTGACCTTTATCCCGGTGAAGTCCTTGCGGTGATCGGCGATAACGGTGCGGGAAAATCATCGCTGATCAAGGCTCTTTCGGGTGCGATCACGGTTGATGAAGGCACCATCGAGCTTGATGGCAAACCGGTGCGTTTTTCATCACCGATGGAAGCCCGCGAAGCCGGGATCGAGACGGTTTATCAGAACCTTGCGCTTTCCCCTGCCCTTTCGATTGCGGACAATATGTTCATGGGCCGCGAGCTTCGCAAACCGGGTTTCATGGGCAAGTATTTCGGCGCATTGGACCATAAGGGCATGCAGCGGATTGCGCGTGAAAAGCTTTCCGAGCTTGGTCTGATGACCATCCAGAACATCAATCAGGCGGTCGAAACGCTTTCGGGCGGGCAGCGCCAAGGGGTTGCGGTTGCCCGTGCGGCGGCCTTTGGATCGCGCGTCGTGATCATGGATGAACCGACCGCGGCATTGGGCGTCAAGGAAAGCCGCCGGGTGCTGGAACTGATTGCCGATGTCAAATCGCGCGGCATGCCGATTGTGCTGATTTCGCACAATATGCCACATGTGTTCGAGGTCGCGGATCGCATCCATGTTCATCGTTTGGGCAAACGCCTGTGTACAATCAATCCAGATGATTACAGCATGTCGGACGCGGTTGCCTTCATGACCGGCGCCAAGGAACCACCCGAAATATCGGCGGCGGCATGACGGGATGACACCGGATATCGAGACCCTGACCGCGATGATCAGGGACAAACGTATTGGCGATCGTCGCCTCCTTGTCGCGATCGCCGGGGCACCAGCCTCGGGCAAGTCAACCTTGTCCGAACGGCTTCATCACCATCTGGGGGGTGATGAGGCCGGGGCTGTTGTCGTGCCGATGGATGGGTATCATTTCGATGATGCCATCCTTTCCGCACGCGGCCTCCTTCCGCGTAAGGGATCGCCGGAAACCTTTGATACCGGCGGCTTCAAGCGCACCCTTGATGCCATTCGCGACGACATTGACGATGTTTATGTGCCGGTGTTTGACCGCAATCTGGAACTGTCGCGCGGCTCGGCCCGATGCGTTTCACGTAGCCATCGGATCGTTCTGATCGAAGGCAATTATCTGCTGCTCAGCCAGTCGCCCTGGAACCAGTTGGCAGGCCTGTTCGACCTGACCCTGTTCATCGACATACCGCTTCCGGTTCTAGAAAGGCGTCTTGTGCAACGGTGGCTTGATCATGGCCATGACGAACCAGCAGCACGGCAAAAAGCATCGGATAATGACATCCCCAACGCCCATACCGTTCAGAAAAGCAGCGCCCTGGCCGATATCACGATTACCGCGGCGTGATCATCGTGCCATCAACAGGAATTACCGTTCTTTTCGCAACACCAGCGTATAGCACATCGGGATCTGGGCTTTCCTGTCTTCATAGATATCAAATTCAGTTTCCCGATTTGAATGCGGGTACTCTTTAAGACATTCCAGCTTTAATCCGGCCGCGACAGCCGCAGACACGATTTCGCCCATCGTGTAGGAAAACCACCATGAAACCGGCCCCTGCCCGCCATCAGATCCGTTATAGGTGATGGTATCTTCGTTCGCGCGTGGTCCACGGTCAAAATAAGACTGGGAGGGTGAAAACGGATCAGCAGCAGACGGATCAAACATTTCAAGAAACGGATGCGTTTCATAGATAACGAGCACCCCATCCCGGGCCAGCAGCCCTGAGACGGCATCGAAGAAACGTTTCAGATCCGGCATCCAGTTCAGAACGCCGATGGTAATCAAACCAAGATCAAAATCGCCCAGCGTATCTTCCGGCAATTCGTAGATGTCCGCACAGAGGAAATCACATTTCCGTCCCGACAGATGCGCCAGCTTCCGGGCTTGCGCGAGAAATGCATCGGATTGATCAATCCCAAGCACAGTTTTTGCGCCCATGGCCGACAAGGACAACACTTCGCGACCGTTATTGCAGCACACCTGCACGACGCGTTTTCCCTCGACACCGACATCCTCCAGCGTTTCCCGCAAGGTTTCGTCGAATGTCGAAAAATCCGCTTTCGCAACCTCGGCCAAGAGTCTTTGCCAGGTTTCACCGGCTTCATGCAATGGTGCGGAGGCATCCCATGCGGCACGGTTGGCCGATGTGTATTTTTTGTGTGCGTCCATGACCTGCCCCTGCTCATATCATAAGTTGTAGTATTCTAACAATCACAACCAATACAATGCACTGTCAAACAAACAACGCAGGATCACACGGATTTAATAGCCGGATTGCCAATCAGCACATCAGACACCCATTCGGCAACAACCCGCACGCGCGGCACATGGCGCATGTCCTGATGGATCAGAAGCCAGATTTCGCGTCCTTCCGGCTCGATATCGGGTTTGCGCGTCAGCCCCGAGATACGATCGCCTAGGCATCGTGGCAGCAGGGCAAAGGCATTGGCCGAACATGCCATCGTCGCCATGATGGATCCGCGGTTGGATCGACTGATGGTGTGGCGATTGGGGAAATGGCGGTTGAGCCATATCTGTTCGGGCTTGTCGGCAAACGCATCGTCAAGATCGACCCACGGTGCAGTCGTCGGGTCATCCATCCCAGCCGGACCGTAAATACCGTATTCCATCACCCCGATTTTCCGGATGTGAAAGGCCCCGGTTTGCGGTCGGGCAAGGCGCAGTGCGATATCGGTTTCACGTTGCGGCAGGCTCAGATTGCGGTTGCCGCCAATCAGTTCGACGCAAAGGGACGGATGATTTGATGTCAGTTCGCCCAGACGCGGGGCAATGCAGTTTTCAAAAATCACATCCACCCCGGCAACGCGAACAACACCCGATATTTCCGGACGGGCCGCCTTTTCCGACAGAGTGCCATTGGCTTCGAGCAAGGTACTGACTTCGGCCTCCATCGCCCTTGCGGTTTTCAGAAGGCTTTGCGCACGCAATGTCGGGCTCATCTGGCCATCCCGACGCAGCAGGACAGGAAAGCCGGTGACTTCTTCAAGCCGGGCAATGCGACGCGCGATTGTCGTCTGATTCACGCCCAGTTCGCGTGCGGCGGCACTCATGGTATTTGCGCGGCAAACGACGGCGAATGTCCGCAAGGCTTCCCAATCCATGGATCGTCACCCGGTTATGGTTTCTGCGTATACGCAGATCATATCTGCAAATTGACGGATTTAAACTGCAAACATGCAGATGCATGATCAGGCCATCCAAATGACTTTGAAAGGACAGTCACCATGAGCGCGCAATCCATCTTTGAAATTCTTGGCGTTGAACTGCCGACCGGATCGGTCCGGGATGCAGCATTGATCGTGATTGATGCCCAGGAAGAATATCGCAGCGGGCGGTTGAAGCTATCAGAGCTTGAACCGGCACTGGACAATATTGCCAGCCTGATCGCCCATTGGCGTGCGCAGAACGGCACCCTGATCCATATCCAGCATCACGGACAGGGATTGTTTGATCCCGAAGGTCCGTATGCCGCGATCATGAACGAAGTTGCACCCCATGAGGGCGAGCCGGTTCTGACAAAGAATGTGCCCAATGCCTTTGGCGGTACCAATTTGCGCGACCTGATTGATCAGGCCGGTTTGAAACATGTGGTGCTGGCCGGTTTCATGACCCATGTCTGCGTGTCGACCACCGCACGTTCCGCCAACGAACAGGGATTGCAGGTTACCATCGCCGGGGATGCGGTCACCACACGTGACCTGCCCGCCACCGCCGATCACGCCTCTATCCCGGCGGCGGAATTGCACCGTGCCGAACTGGCCATTCTGGCCGATGCGTTTGCCAAGGTTGTAACGACCGACGACGTTCTGAAAGCGTGATTGTAAATGCAAAACACCCCGCAGCAATCTGCGGGGTGTTTTGTGAGATTGAACGCAAGCAGTGCGATCAGAACATATGCTGTCCGCCATTCAGCGACAGACAGGAACCGGTGATGAAGCCGGAATTCGGGCCGCACAGGAACAGGACGGCCTGTGCGATTTCCTCGGCCTCGCCCAGCCGGCCAACCGGGATTTTGGCGATGATGCTTTCAAGAACCTTTTCGGGAACCGCGGCAACCATGTCGGTATTGATGTAACCCGGCGCGATGGTATTGACCGTAATACCTTTGCGCGCGACTTCCTGTGCCAATGCCTTGGTAAAGCCGTGCACCCCGGCCTTGGCCGCGGAATAGTTGGTCTGACCAAGCTGACCGGCCTGACCATTGATCGAGGAGATATTGACCACCCGGCCAAAGCCGCGTTCACGCATGCCATCCAGAACCGGCTTGGTCATATAGAACAGCGAACTCAGGTTCGTTTCGATCACTGCCTGCCAATGATCGACGGACATCTTGTGCATGAAGCCATCACGGGTGATACCGGCATTATTGATCAGGAAATCGACAGGGCCGACTTCGGATTCGACTTGCCGGATGCCATCGGCACAGGCATCCGCGTCCGCGACACTCCATTTAAAGGTCGCAATGCCGGTTTCGTCGGTGAAGGCGCGCGCGGCTTCGTCATTGCCGGCATAGTTTGCCGCAACCGTATAGCCCGCGTCCTTAAGCGCCAGGCTGATTGCCCTGCCAATTCCGCGTGTACCACCGGTTACCAGTGCTGTTTTTGTCATGGTCGCCTCCCTAAACTTCAGTCATCGAATTCATGTATCGGTATCCCGTAGTTTGCCCTTCTACGACATGCGAAACTTTAGTCCATAAAACGAACTATAAACGTAACTTTATTTCTTCTCCATCATCCATGTCACGTGAAATGCGTGAACTTTGGTCGAATTTCATCTGCGTCCTCGGATAAACAAACAGGGCAGCCCCCAAAGGAGGCCGCCCTGCACGTTTCATCCAATCAGATGGTTCGAAGCGATCAGCGTTCGACGCACAGTGCGACCCCCATGCCGCCGCCAATGCACAATGTCGCAAGGCCTTTTTTGGCATCGCGTTTCTGCATTTCGTAAAGCAGGGTGGTAAAGACACGTGCGCCTGATGCACCGATCGGATGGCCAAGGGCAATCGCCCCGCCATTGACATTGACCTTATCGGTATCCCAGCCCATGTCGCGGTTGACCGCAATTGCCTGTGCGGCAAAGGCTTCGTTGGCTTCGATCAGGTCAAGATCACCAACCGACCAGCCAGCCTTTTCAAGAGCCTTGCGCGATGCCGGGATCGGGCCGGAGCCCATGACGGCCGGATCAACACCGGCAGTCGCCCAGCTTTTGATCGTCGCAAGCGGCGTCAGGCCGCGTTTGGCGGCTTCATCGGCCGACATGACAATCAGGGCAGCGGCCCCATCATTGATGCCCGATGCGTTACCCGCGGTTACCGTGCCTTCCTTGTCAAACGCCGGGCGGAGCTTTGCCATGCCTTCGATGGATGCACCGTGGCGCGGATATTCATCGGCATCGAAGATCACATCACCCTTGCGCGAGGAAAGGGTGACGGGGGCGATTTCATCATTGAAGCGACCGGATTTCTGGGCGGCTTCGGCCTTGTTCTGGGACGCGGTCGCGAAGGCATCCTGATCTTCGCGGGTGATCTGCCATTTATTGGCGATGTTTTCCGCGGTATTGCCCATGTGATAGCCGTTGAAAGCACACCACAGGCCATCCTTGATCATGCTGTCGATGAATTTGACATCGCCCATCTTGTGACCGGCGCGCAGATTGGCGACATGCGGTGACATGGACATGTTTTCCTGACCACCGGCGACAACGATTTTGGCGTCACCCGCCATAATCTGCTGGGCGGCAAGGGCAACGGTGCGAAGGCCCGAACCACAAACCTGGTTGATGACAAAGGCGGTTGCGCTATCGGGGATACCCGCCGCGATGGCCGCTTGGCGTGCCGGGTTCTGTCCGGCCCCACCGGTCAGAACCTGACCGAAAATGACTTCGTTTACGGCATCCGCCTCGACACCGGAACGTTCCAGAGCCGCCTTGATGGCAACAGCGCCAAGCTCGTGTGCTGGGGTATTGGCCAGCGAACCGCTAAAAGCGCCGATCGGTGTGCGTGCTGCACCCACAATTACGACGTCTGTCATGAAACCCTCCGATTATATCTTGAATACGTTTTTCCCCGGACCCTGACGATCCTGCTGATCGGACCTGCAATCCGCCTACGATCTTATCGCGACGCAACAAAAAGCCAAGCATTGATACGCACCACTTTCGGACAGTTTTGTTTCCGGGTGTATGGGCCGGGCAAATCCGCGCAGATCCGTTATCCTCATAGTTTGCCTGAAACGGCTATAACGCAACCCCGACTTCATCCTTTAATATCTCGGTCGCGATATAGGTGCGGTACCAGACGATATTGTCGTCCGCGTCAAACAGGGTTTCGCAAAGGGCGGTATATTCCGCCATGTCGCGCATATGCAGGACCAGAACACCGGTCACCTCGCCAGTGACAAGGTAGCATTGCCGAACGGCATCAAGGGTGCGGACTTTTTTGATGAAGTCCTGCCGGTAGCGGTTGCCATGGCGATGAAATTCCAGATTGATCACCGCAGTCAGTGGCCGCCCGACCAGCGCCGGATCAATCACGGCGACAGTTTTGCGAATGACCCCAGATTCGCGCAGTTTGGCGACACGGCGCAAACAGGCCGAGGGCGACAGGCCAACATGATCGGCAAGGGTTGCATTCGCGATATCCGCGTTTTCCTGCAATATTCGAAGGATTTTGGTATCAATACGGTCAAGGTCGGCCAATATCTGCAACTCCGAAGCGCCAAGTGATAAAACTACGCCGTATTATTGCACAAAAGCACGTAATTTCGCCGCGTAATAATATGGTGGTTATGCGAGGATGCGCATCGTTAAACGAATGCCCCACATATGACCCGCGTACCACCCAAGAAGCCCGGAACCTCGCGCCCCATGCATCGCTATTTCCTGAATTTGCTAAACCGCAGCCAGCGTTTGTTCATCACCCTGATCAAGGTCATGTTGCCGGTGATGATCATTGTGCGCATCGCCGATGAATTCGGCGCGGTTGCCTTTGCCTCCGACCTGCTGTCACCTGTCATGAGCCTGATCGGGTTGCCACCCGAAGCTGGCCTGATCTGGGCGACTTGTGCACTGGTCAGTATATATGGCGCGGTCGGGGCGTTTATCGGGTTATCCGCCCATCTGGATATGACAGCGGCGCAGCTCAGTGCGCTTTGCGCGATGATGCTGTTTGCCCATGGGCTTCCGGTCGAGCAGGCAATTGTCAAAAGGGCCGGGGCCAGCTTTGTTGCGACGACTGCACTTCGGCTTGGCACGGCGGTATTTTACGCCGCACTGGTCACATGGATCAGCGACACCACCGGATGGCTTTCCGAACCGGTTGATTTTTCATGGATGGCCGGCGGTGAAACCGTTATCGCAGCCACTGGCCTTGAAGGCTGGATCGACTGGACCATCCAGACAGTCAAATCGCTTGTTGTCAGCTTTGCAGTGATTGTCGGATTGCTTGTGCTGCTGGATATCCTTGAAAAAACCGGCATTACCGACCGCATTACACGCGGCATGATGCCGATCCTGCGGGTGTCGGGTCTGTCACGCGATGTGGCACCGGTCACGACCATTGGGGTGTTGCTGGGCCTGACCTATGGCGGGGCGCTGATCATTGACGAGGCACGCAAAAAGAACTTCCCGCCGCGCACCCTTTTTCTGTCGCTAAGCTGGCTGTCGCTGTCGCATTCGCTGATAGAGGATACGGCGATCATGCTGGCCCTTGGTGCAGATATCTGGGTCGTTCTGGTCGGGCGGGTGATCTTGACATTGCTGATCATTGCCGCCCTTGCACGCCTGACGCTGCGTTGGCAAACCGCCCCGGTGGCGGCACCCGAAACCGGTTCCTGATTACTTCGTTTCCGCCAGCCAATCGAGCATCGGTACCCATGTGGATTTTTCCGCGCGCGATCCGACCATCATGCCGATATGACCGGCCGATGGATGCAATTCGGTTCGCATATCTTCGGGCAGGGCCGCGAAAAGGGCCTGCGCGCTTTCGGGCGGGACGATCCGGTCATTTTCCGGGATGACGGCAAGTGTCGGGCAGCTAATATCGGCCGGGTTGATATCAATGCCGTCGATCTGCCATTCGCCCTTGGCCGGTTTGTTTTCCACATACCAGCCGATCAGGCAATCAATCGCCACCCGGCGGGTCAGTGGCACACCGTCATTCAGCCAGTCTTCAAGGGCGACAAAATCATCGGCCTTGGCCGAATTGGCCGGGATGGAGGCAAAGCGGCGGAACTTTTCCCCGATCATGAACGGGTCAAGGCTTGCAAACAGGCTTTGCAGCACATCGACCGGCAGGCTGTCATGGATCGACAGCATATGGGGCAAAGACGGCGCAAAGGCCGCGGCAATGCGCCCCTGTGTCGGGCCAGCCGCCATGAAATCCCAAGGTGTCGCCAACAGCACCAGACGCGATACCTGCGCGGGATCAAGAAGGGTCGCGGCCAGGGCCAGCACGCCCCCCATGCAATAGCCGATCATTGGCACCGGCCCACCATTCATATCGGCGATATCCTGAAGGGCGGTGACCAGACGACCGGCGATGTAATCATCAAGACCGTAATTGACTTCTTCTTCGCCGGGATAGCCCCAATCGACCAGAAGCGGCCGGTATCCGGCCTTGGCCAGAAAACGGGCGAAGCTGCGTTTTTTGTTCAGATCAAGGATATAGCCGCGGTTCACCAGCGACGGCACCAGCACGACAATGCCAAGCGGGCTTTTGGGCTTGGCATCTTCGACCGCACCGTAATCAAGAATGCGGGTTGCACCATCTTCCCAGATCACCGGCGCATCATCAGCCCCGCGTTTATAGCCATGTTTCTGATAGGCGCGCACACCGTCATGAAAGGCCGACTGGCTAGCAAAGGCGACACGATCAAGGGCCTGCGCGATATCGTCAGGGTGATGGTTTTCCATCTCGCTCAGGAGCTTCTTCGCCTGCTCCTGCAGTTCCGGCCTCCAGGGCAGAAATTGTTTCCTGAAGATCGGCAATGCGGCGCGCGAGCTGAGCCAGCTCGTCATCTCGACCGCCAGATGCATCGCCAGCGGCCTTGGTCCCGCGCGACGATTGCTTGCCCTTTTCGGCGGGTTTGTCTGCTGTCGGTTTTGCGCGCTCATTTTTTCCCTGCCCCGTTTTCTTGCTTTGGCCTGTCTTGTCTATCCTGCCTGCAGCGGCCTTGGCCGTATCGGCATCTTTGGCGTCTGCGTCCGGATGGGACGTTTCATCGGCGCTGGTTGCGCCCGTCATTCCGGCCATCGTCGCCATATTTGGCGGAAAAGGCCCGCCGGGTGGAAAACCGGGTATTGCCATTTTTGACATCTGATTGAACATGGCCGCCATCGGGTTAGCTGCCGGGTCCATCGGCGTGCCCTTCATCATTTCCGGGATCGTTTCGGGCATCATACCCGCTGTCATACCCGGAAAACCGTCCGGAACAGCGCCGGGAAAAGCCCCAGGTTTCTGGCCGGTTGCCAGTTGCCCGATCAGCTTGCCCCATGCCTCGAACCCCTCGCCGATCCGCGATGTATCAGCCCCGAGCGATGCATAAAGCCGCCCGATGGCGCTCGCCGCGTCGGCACCATCGGCCGTTGCGGCAACCTGTTCGCGCCAAAGGTCCATGAACTGCTGGGCCAGATGATCAAGATGATCGTCAAGTTCATCCTCGAGGTTGTCATTGGGCAGATCGTCGGGATCCTGATCCTTTTTCGCCCCTGTGTCGGACAATGTTGCTTCCCCCGGTTCTGATACGGATCACGCAGATGACATGCGCCTTGTGACTGGCAAATACTATAGGGGGTTCGGGCCTGCACGAAAACGAAATCCATTGCTGCGTGGCAGCAACCGGGACCAGAGGTTGTTTTTCGCAGCGCACATCGCGTTGAACACTGGACACATTGGAAATTACACGGCACTCTTATGCACGCTTGAGCAGGCGCAAAATTCAAAATGCTGCGCAACATTCAAATTTGTGCAAACGCAAACAAGGTATTTCATACCGCACTGCCCAAGCCAAACGTCCGGGAAACAGGGAAGCAGGGAATAACGTCATGACCACGAAAAAATCAGATGATCAGGATCGCGTCGTTATCAAGAAATACGCGAACCGCCGCCTCTACAACACTGCGACCAGTTCGTATGTGACGCTTGACCACCTGTCGCAGATGGTCAAGGACAATACCGATTTCGTCGTTTATGACGCCAAGACCGGCGAGGATATCACCCGTCCGGTCCTGACACAGATTATTGTCGAGGAAGAGAACAAGGGGCAGAACCTGCTGCCGATCAGCTTCCTGCGCCAATTGATCGGGTTCTATGGCGACAGCCTTCAGGGTCTGGTACCGAGCTATCTGGAACAGGCGATGCGTTCGTTTGCGCATAATCAGGAACAGATGCGCGAATATATGCAGGGCACGATGCAGGGCATTTTCCCGTTCGGCCAGTTCGAGGAAATGAACAAGCAGAACATGGCGTTGTTTGAGCAGACCATGAAGATGTTTTCGCCCTTCCTTCAGGAAGAGGCCGACAAGGCCAACGGGAAAGCCGATGCAGCCCAGACCGGCAAACCGGCAAAAAATGACGCATCCCTTGATGACCTGAAAAGCCAGCTTGAAGCGATGCAGGCGCAGCTCAACAGCCTGGTCAACAACAAGGCCAGCAAGTAAACGGCCCCAAACCCGTTCATTTCAAAGCATCACGCAGAAAGCTCCGGATTTTCCGGGGCTTTTTTGTTTTTGCCCGCATGTCTCGCGGCATCATTCCTGCATAAACTTTTCATTAACGTTTTTCACCGCCCGGCACCTGTCGCAAGGCGGCAATTTTTGCCGGGTTTACGCCCCCTTGAATGGAGTCCCTTGCATAAGACCAGTTAAATACCCCGGTTAAACGCATAAAACCGCAAAATGACATGACAGCGATCACACCGATCCCCTTGCACCCGGCCCGCAGGCCCGACGCTGCAAGTAGTGGAACAGACGGCCCTGCCGGGATCGGGATGGATATCACTGCACTGGTTTCGCCTGTACGGGAAATCGCGCAGAACGGTGGCGCATGGCTTGAACCCCATGATCCTGGGGGCAGTGCAGCATTTTGGGCGCAGCTTTTGGGCCAGCTCCTACCTCAGGAAAACCTTTTGCAACCTGCGGTCATTCAGGAATTGCATGCCAGCTATGCACGTCATTCCACACCTTACGGCTCAGAAAGCCATGTCTTTTTTTCGCCTAACGCACTAGACAACGACAGGCGAATTGACCTATATAGCTAGCTTCTGGCGGATCGCTGAGACTCCTATCTGACCAAAGTTCAGATATTTCTTGCAAGCAGAAGGCTTTCAAACCGGGTCAACCTGATTGTGATTAATAGGCGAAATTAACAAGCCTGACAGCGTCCCGAGTGGGAATAAATAACTGGCGGTTGATAACGGAAAAATATGCAATGACTGAGATTGTATCAAACGAAGAACCGAAACGCGCTAATCGCGCAACAGATACGGACCGTTATGTCGGTCAGCGTATTCGCGAACGTCGCATCATGCTGGGTCTGTCCCAGCAGCAGATGGCCGATCTGATCGGTGTTACCTACCAGCAGGCTCACAAATACGAGCGCGGCATCAACCGCATTTCTGCCGGTCGTCTTTACGAAATCTCCCAGGTCCTGGGCGTTCCTGTCAGCTACTTCTACGAAGGTCTCGACGGCAACCAGGAAACCGAACTTAATGCGCGTCAGCGCATGTGCCTTGAACTGGCGCGCAACTTTGCGAGCATCAAGCACGAAAAACACCAGGAAGCGCTGAGCCAGATGGCACGCGCACTGGCCGATCAGGCTGCCTAAGCCTGATCACTGCGATCTTCAGCATTGCTGCAAAAATCAGGCTGCCTTCCATGGCAGCCTTTTTTTGTGGCTGATCACAGGCACGATTTTTGTGATAGCGTCACGGCAAGACCAAGACAGGGGCAAACCGCATGACAGGCGATATCACGCAATCCGGCCTGATCGATCTGATCGACGAGCAACGCAGCAAACTTGGCTATCTTTCGATATCAGCCCTTATAGCGCTGACAAGGGCCGGCAATGTCATCCTTGATCCGTTTTCAATCCTGATCAGCATCCATGCCGAGATCGGGCGCGACAACATTTTCCATCCTGCCGTCCGGCTTGATGCCACCTCCCCCGCGATCCTTGAGATTGGCAGCCGAAATACGTTTTACGCCAACACGATGATTGATGCCCAGACAGGACCTATCACGATCGGCGATGGCAATCTGTTTGGCGAAGGTTGCGTTCATGTTGCCACCAACCAGCCCGGTGCGGCGATCACTATCGGATCAGACGGTCGTTATCGCGGGTCAATCCAGATTTCAGGCTTATCCGTTCTGGGTGATGGCAGCCAGATCCTTGGCAATATTATTGTCCGCGATGCACAGCTTGGTGCAGGCGGATCATTTCGCCACCCGATTGCCGATGAACGTGGTGCGGTTTTAAAGGGGGTTGGACAGGGAAGTGGGATTATCCTTCAGATGGGTCAGGTAATTGCCGGACACGGCATCCTGGCCCCGGAAAACGTCCGCATGCAGTCCTTCTATCATCCAGACGCAAAATAGGGGCAGCCGATGGCTACCCCTTTGTCGCAAATCCCGCAACCGAACTCTATTGATCGGCGATCACCAGATCGTCGGAATGAATAACCGCGTTGCCACGGCTATATCCCAAGGCGGTTTCGATTTCCTGCGAGGAATGGCCTTTGATCAACCGGGTTTCCTCGGCCGAATAGGATGTAATGCCACGCGCGATTTCATTGCCCTCGGCATCAAGGATGCGCACCGCATCACCGTGCTTGAAGCTGCCATCAACACCGGCAATCCCCGCCGCCAGCAGGTTTTTGCCCGCCCGCAATGCCTTTGCCGCACCGCCATCAACAATGATGGCCCCGCGTGCCGAAAGCGACGTTGCGATCCAGTGGCGACGTGCCGCAAGCGGGCTTTCACTTGGCAGAAACAGGGTATGGGGTCCGCCTTCGAGCTGCGCCTTTAGCGGATGATAGATGGTGCCGCGCGCGATCATCATGCGGCATCCGGCCTTCATCGCGATTTCGGCGGCCTGCAATTTGGTCACCATGCCGCCGGAGCTATACATCGTCGGCGCGGCACCGGCCATGTCCATGATTTCGGGTGTCAGTTCACGCACCGTCGGGATCAGGGTCGCATCCGGGTTCTTGCGCGGATCGGCGGTATACAGCCCATCGATATCGGACAGCAATACCAGCGTATCGGCCGAAATCATGTGGGCAACCTTGGCACCAAGGCGATCATTATCGCCAAAGCGGATTTCTTCGGTGGCAACCGTATCGTTTTCATTGATCAGCGGCACAGCCCCGCGTGCCAACAGGGCATTTAACGTCCCGCGCGCATTCAGGTAACGGCGGCGGCTTTCCATATCCTCAAGCGTCACCAGAACCTGCGCCATGATCAGGCCGTTACGACCCAATGCTTCCTGCCAGACCTGCGACAGGCTGATCTGGCCGGTGGCGGCAGCGGCCTGCTTATCGGCAAGGCTGATGGTGCGGTGATCAAGCCCCAGCAAACGCCGCCCCATGGCGATCGCGCCACTTGAAACCACGATGACCTCGACCCCGCGTTCGCGCAGAAGTGCGACGTCATCGGCAAGTGCTTCGAGCCAGGCACGGCGAAGCTTGCCGGTATTTTCATCGACCAGAAGGGCAGAACCGACCTTGATGATCAGGCGTTTTGCGTCCGCAAGGCTCACGGTTGGAAGCCCTCATCTTCGCGGCCCTCCATCGCACGGTGCTCGCGCTCTTCGACAATGTGGCGGCGCAGTTCGCGATGAACTTCCTTGACCCCCTGCTGGGTGGCGCCAGACACGATAAAGACTTTCTTGCCGATCCCTTTTTCAAGGATTTCACGCTGTTCCTCGACCATTTCCGGCAGAAGCTGATCGGCCTTGGAAAGGGCGACGATTTCGGGCTTGTCTATGAGGACGTCGGCATAGCTTTCAAGCTCTTCGCGAACAGTGCGATAGGTCGCGATCGGGTCCTCGTCCGCGCAATCGATCAGATGCAGCAGAACTTCGCAGCGTTCGATATGGCCCAGGAACCGGGTCCCGATGCCCTTACCCTCGGATGCGCCTTCGATCAGGCCCGGAATATCGGCCAAAACGAATTCATGATCATCGATTTCAACCACGCCCAGCTGCGGATGCAGGGTGGTGAAGGGATAATCGGCGATTTTCGGACGTGCGCTGGATGACGCTGCAAGGAAGGTGGATTTCCCCACATTGGGCAGACCGACCAGACCGGCATCTGCAATCAGTTTGAGGCGCAGCCAGACCGACATTTCCTCGTTCGGCCAGCCTTCTTCGGCACGGCGCGGTGCCTGGTTGGTGGAGGATTTGAAATGAGTGTTGCCCCGGCCGCCATCACCGCCCCGGCACAGAACAAAGGTTTGCCCGGGTTCCAGCATATCGACAATCAGGGTTTCACGATCTTCTTCAAGGATCTGGGTTCCGACCGGCACCTTGATCGTGATCGAGTTTCCCGAACGGCCGGTCCGGTTGCGCCCCATGCCGTGCATGCCGATTTCGGCCTTGAAATGCTGCTGATAACGGAAATCGATCAGGGTGTTGAGGTTTTCAACCGCCTCGACGATCACGTCACCGCCGCGCCCGCCATCGCCGCCATCCGGGCCGCCATATTCGATGAATTTTTCGCGCCGGAAGCTGACCGCACCGGCACCGCCGCGGCCACTGCGTACGTGGATTTTTGCTTCGTCGAGAAACTTCATAACCGGTCCTTTGGGCGATGCCCGTCAATCATTCCGCCCGGCCGGATCGCGATTTCGAAACAGATCGCCTCGCATCGACGGCACGGGAAATTTTCATATAACACATAAAACAAGGGAGGAATGATTGCTCATTCCTCCCTCGAAATCTTTGCTACGGATGAGCGCAGCCGACGGGAGGCTTACGCCTCGGCCGGAACGACACATACATAGGTACGACCCTTGAAGCCCGACTTGAACTGGACGTTGCCGCCAGCCGTCGCAAACAGGGTGTGGTCTTTGGCCAGGCCAACATTGTCGCCTGCATGGAACTTGGTGCCACGCTGACGAACGAGAATGTTACCTGCAACAACCGTCTGGCCGCCGAATTTCTTGACGCCGAGGCGCCGACCTTCGGAGTCGCGACCGTTACGGGAGCTACCACCAGCTTTCTTATGAGCCATGAAACTCTCCTAAAACTGCATCCCGGCCGATTAGGCCGTGATGTCCGTGATGCGCAGAACAGTCAGGTTCTGGCGATGACCATTTTTGCGACGGTAGTTGTGCCGGCGCTTTTTCTTGAAAACGATCACCTTGTCGCCCTTGGTCTGTTCGAGAACTTCTGCATTCACAAAAGCCCCTTTGACCAACGGAGCACCAACCTTCGGCGCACCGTCGCCAGCAACCATGAGAACTTCTTCAAGTTTCACGGTGTCACCGGCCTGGGCAGCGATCTTTTCGACTTTGATAACGTCGTTGGCAGCAACTTTATACTGTTTGCCGCCAGTTTTGATGATTGCATACATCGATATAGTTCCTGAAAAATCATTCTGGAAACGCACACGCGCGCTTCGGTGTCGCTGCTAACTGAAACCGAACCGCTGCGAGAGACGGGTGAAATACCTTTTTCGCCCACCAGAGTCAACCGCAAAGCGCACCGTTTCCGGGCTTTGGCCATGGCAGGGACGCATGGCAGAGGTTTGTTTCCCAACCCGGCCCGGCCCAACCGGCAAAAGAGTTCGGGGAAAATACGTTTTCCCTCTTGCATTCTGGCTTAAGGATCGTTAAACAGCGCCTCGAACGCCAGACCACACATGCGGAGAGGTGCCGGAGTGGTCGAACGGGGCGGTCTCGAAAACCGTTGTACTAGCAATAGTACCGTGGGTTCGAATCCCACCCTCTCCGCCATTTTTCGCGCTTCCGATTTCAAAAACCGCAAATCTTCAGGCAAGCTCAGTTACTTTTTTCTCGCATCACGCTAAGTGCGAGAAATCAAAACTTTTCCGCCTTACTCTCAAAGCTCGCAAAAACCGCCAAAGTCTCCTCACTCACATGATGCTCGATCCCCTCGGCATCGAATTCAGCAATCGCGGGATCGACGCCCAATACGATCAGGAAATTATAGACAATCTCGTGGCGCTTGCGGCATTTCTCGGCAAGCTCTTTACCCTGATCGGTAAGGAAAATCGAGCGATATGGGCGTGATGTGACAAAGCCGTCACGCTCCAGGCGCTTAATCGTATTGTTGACGGTCGCCGCCGTCACGCCAAAGCGTTCGGCAAGGGCGACAGATCGCGCTTCGCCCTCTTCCTCGATCAGGTCGGCGATCATTTCAACGTAATCCTCGGTCACTTCGCGCGCATGGGCGTCGCGCAATTGCGCAAAAACTTCGGCCTTGTTGTGTCGCGGATGACGCGCATTCGGATCGCCCATTCACAGCTCCTTTGAAATCCCCAAGGCCTTCATATCAACATAGCGTGCAAAAATCAATTTAGCCTTGACTAACTTTAAAAGTCCACACATAAACAGGGGACATTGGCAGACTGATTTTAACTTGCATCACAGGATCCCCCACATGTCGCTTCGCCGCATCGCCCGGAATTTCGGTTTTGCCCTTGCTGCCGTCTGTAGCTTTGTTGCCGTCTCAGTGACAGGTGCGTCGGCCAAGCCGATTGATGTTGTCGCAACAACCTCCATGATCGCGGATGCCGCCCGTCAGGTTGCAGGCGACCGCGCCAAGGTCACAGCCCTGATGGGTCCCGGGGTTGATCCGCATTCCTATCGCCAGACACGCAGCGACATCGCCGCCATGGCGCGCGCAGATCTGGTTTTGTGGCATGGCCTTTATCTTGAAGCACAGCTTGAGGAATTCTTCCTTGATCTGGAAAAGCGCCGCAATGTCGTTGCCGTCGGTGAAGCGATTGATAAATCGAAACTTCTGAGCCATGCCGAATATAAAGGTCGTTATGACCCGCATGTCTGGATGGATCCGAAATTGTGGGAAACCGTGGTTCTGGCCGTGCGCGATGCACTGATCAAGACCGATCCCGAGGGCGAGGCCACCTATCGCGCCAATGCAGACAAGCATATTGCCGATATCGAAAAGCTGATTACCTACATGCAATCGGTCACAAAAACCGTGCCGGAAAAAAGCCGTGTCCTGCTAACCGCACATGATGCGTTTAGCTATTTCGGGCGCGGTTATGATTTCGAGGTTATGGGCATTCAGGGCATTTCAACGGAATCCGAAGCCGGCCTGCGCCGGGTCGAGGAACTGGTCGACACCATTGTTGATCGCAAGATTGCCGCGGTCTTTGTTGAAAGTTCCGTGCCGGAGCGTAATGTACGTGCCCTGATAGAGGGTGCTGCCGCGCGCGGGCAGAAAGTTGAAATCGGCGGCACTCTGTTTTCCGATGCCATGGGAGAACCGGGAACCTATGAAGGCACCTATATCGGCATGATCGACCATAATGCGACCCTGATTACCCGTGCGCTTGGCGGCGATGCCCCCGTCACCGGGATGCAGGGCAAACTGGCGGCCGGCTCCTGAGCCGCGCCACCGAAGGAACTGTCATGAGCAACGCAGAACTGATTGCAGAAGCCGGAAAGATCGTTGATGTCGCCGCCAAGGACGCACCACTGACGGTGCGTGGCCTTACGGTATCCTATGGCAACAAACCGGCGGTTTTTTCCGTCGATGCCTCTATCCCGGCGGGTTCCATGACTGCGATTATCGGGCCGAACGGGGCGGGTAAATCGACCTTTCTCAAAGGGACGCTTGGCGTTATCCCCCGACTGTCTGGCGAAATCCGTATTTTCGGCAAACCATTTCACGAGGCACGGGACCGGGTGGCCTATGTCCCCCAACGCGCCAGTGTGGACTGGGACTTTCCCGCCCGCGTCATCGATGTTGTCCTGATGGGGCTTTATGGATCGGTCGGGCTGTTTCGGTTCTGGCGCGCACGCCACCGCGAACAGGCCATGGAATGTCTTGATCGCGTCGGCATGGCCGACTTCGCCACCCGGCAGATCGGACAGCTTTCCGGCGGGCAGCAGCAACGTGTTTTCCTTGCGCGCGCACTCGCACAGAATGCCGAATTTTACCTTCTCGACGAACCTTTTGCCGGGGTAGATGCTGCGACAGAGCGGGCGATTGTCGCCGTCCTGAAAGACCTTAAGGCGGAAGGCAGAACAGTTGTTTGCGTGCATCATGACCTTTCCACGGTTGCCGAGTATTTTGACCGCGTGCTTCTGATCAATGTGCGCCGCGTTGCCGAAGGCCCGGTCGATACCACCTTCACCGCCGCCAATTTGCAGGAAACCTATGGCGGGCGACTGGCGACCACGCATATCGATGAATTGCGTCTTGCCTGATCACATGCCCGTCCCGGCAAAGCCATCGGAACCACTCAGATGAGTTTTCTTGATTACTTCATAAACGCCCTGTTCCTTCAGGCCGGATATAACAGCGCCCTTGTCGCGGTTGGGGCCGGGTTGCTGGGCCTTGCCGGGGGCGGTGCCGGTGCGTTCATTTTTCTGCGTAAACGTGCCCTTGTTTCTGATGCGATCAGTCACGCCACCCTGCCCGGTGTTGGTATTGCTTTCATGTTGATGGTCGCCCTTGGCGGTGATGGGCGCTGGTTGCCCGGCCTGATCATCGGATCGGCCATTTCATCGGGCATCGGCCTTTTGATGGTCGAATGGATCACCCGCCAGACCCGCCTGACCGAGGATGCCGCAATCGGGGCGGTTCTGTCGGTTTTCTTTGGGCTTGGCATCGTTTTGCTGACGATTATTCAAACCATGTCTTCGGGGCGTCAGGCCGGGCTTGAAAACTTCCTGCTGGGATCGACCGCTGGCATGCTGATCAGCGAGGCAACCACAATTGCGATTGCCGGAGCCCTTGCCACCGCCTTTGTCTTCATGCTGCGCCGTCCGATGACGCTGGTGGCATTTGATCCGGAATATGCAGCAACAACCGGCATCAATGTCCGTCATATTGATCTGGCAATGATGGGACTGGCGCTGATTGTTACCGTGATCGGGCTTAAGATTGTCGGGCTGATCCTGATTGTTGCCCTTCTGATCATTCCGCCGGTTACCGCCCGATTCTGGACCAATCAGGTCGGACCGATGATCGGTATTGCCGCCGCCATTGGCGGACTTGCCGGTTATATCGGGGCGGTGTTTTCGGCCGCCGCCGCGTCGCTCCCGACCGGGCCGATCATTGTTCTGGTGGCGTTCGGGTTCTTTGTCTTTTCCGCATTGTTTTCACCGCTTCGCGGCGGTCTGGCATCGGCCTTGCGTCATTGGCGGTTCCAGCGACGCGTGCACCGTCGGCAGGGGCTTCTGGCACTGGCACGGCGCGAACCGATCTATGACGGATTTACCCTTCGCATACTGCGTCAGTCCGGCATGATACGGCCTGACGGGGTTGCAACCCTGCGCGGTAAAACCGCATCGCAAAAGGCCGCCCATGACGAAGCAAGATGGGCGATGGCGCGGCGTATCCTGCCCGATGATTCCGCCATTGAACGTTATGACGGACTGACCCCGATTGAAGACATGATGACACAGGATCAGATCGATGAAATCGACCGCGTGATTGCCGAACAGACCGGAGCCCCCGCATGATTGACAATCTGATCACCGCTCTGGGTGCTGAATTTGTGCAACTCAGCCTGACACCAATCGTGATAGGTATTCTGGGTGCGGTTGCCTGTGCACTGCCCGGCAACTTCCTGTTGCTACGTCGGCAGGCTCTGATCGGGGATGCGATCAGTCACGTGGTTTTGCCCGGGATTGTTGCGGCCTTTCTGGTCACCGGCACCATTACGGCGGTCCCGATGATGATCGGGGCCGGTTGTGCGGCAATCGTTGCCGTCATCCTGATTGAAATCGTCAAACGGCTGGGCCGGGTTGAACCGGGCGCGGCCATGGGGCTGGTTTTCACCACCCTGTTTGCCGCCGGTGTCCTGTTTCTGGAAATGACAGACACCAGTTCGGTGCATATCGATGTGCAGCACGCGCTTTTGGGGAATCTTGAAAGCCTGATCTGGTTTGATGCCGAGGGCTGGCAATCGTTGCTTGACCCGGTGGCACTGGCGACCCTGCCACCGCAATTGCCACGTCTGGCGGTCGTTCTTGTGGGGATTGTGCTGTTCATCACGCTGTTCTGGAAAGAACTGAAAATATCCACCTTTGATGCCGCCTTTGCCGAGGCGATCGGCATTCGCACCCGTGTTCTTGGATTTGCACTTGTCGTGGTAACGGCGATTGCTGCGGTTGCGGCCTTTGACGCGGTCGGCTCGATCATTGTGATTGCGATGTTTGTCTGCCCGCCCGCCGCCGCCCGCCTGATGACCAATCAGCTTGGCCGGCAGATCGGCTGGAGCGTCGCATTGGCCGTAATCTCGGCAGTTCTGGGTTATGTCTTTGCCGGATATGGACCCGGCTGGTTCGGGTCGCCCTATGCGGTCAGTGCGGCTGGCATGATCGCCACGATTTCCGGTATTGTCCTGTTGCTGGCCTGCCTGTTCGGGCCACAGCGCAAACGTACCGGCCAGCGCGCCGAAGCGTAAAGGAGGTCTGCCTACCAATGACAAAACTGACCTGATCAACACTTGATCTTAAACGGGCATCGCGCCGGTTGGCCAAAATCCGCCGCGCGATAGCTGCGGCCCGCAAACTGGGATAGGGCGCGAGACCGGATCAGTTTGACCTCGCCCCCGGTCTGCCAAAACTGCATACTATGGGTATGGTGAAACTCGCATCCTGTCGCTATCTGCCGCTCCTGATCATTTACTGCCTGCTATCGGGCATGGCGGGAGGCCGGGTTTTACCTGCAAAAGCGCAGGATGTAAGAATGCTTGCCGATATTGAACGCGATCTTAACCGTTATGAAAAGGTCGCCCTGCATAGCTTTGCTGACCGCGACGCTTTTCTGTCGATCATTGATCAGACCCTTGGCCTTGATAACATCAAGGGTGCCGATTTGCTGTTTGCCAAACTTCCACGGTCACCCTTTACCGTATCGGGACGCCGCGGCAACAATCAGGCAGTACCCTGCCAGATTTTCATTCCAGCCAAGATCGCACCGGGTAGCGGTACTGAAATATTCGCTGAACTGATGCGCGGCTGGTTTGGCGATCAGCTTCAGTACGCCAGCAGCGCTAATCTGACCTATGACTGGCTGATGCGCCACGAAGTGCGCCATTGCGATCCATCACATTTTGGCGATGGCGGCGACAAGGAACGGGATAACGAAATAGAAGCCGATCTTTTCGCGCTGAACGTCATCACCGATCCGGTTATTCGTCAGAAGCTGGCGCAGGATGCGCTGGCATTTCGCGTGATCACCGCCACCCTGTTTGCCAGCAGCAGCCATATGACCGGCCTGTCACTGAAACGCGCATTGCATGACAGACAATCTGGAAACGATCCGACGGCTGCCAACGAAATCGCGGCCTTTCTTGCGGCACGTCAACAAGTGTTCGATCACGCCAAAGCCATCGCAACCGGTGCCCGTCCGACCAATCAGGATATCATCCGCGCCGTAATTGAACTGGCCAACAAGCCACAAAGCAATTCGCTGGTTGCCGAAATTCTGGTCGATCTTGATCAGGCCATCGCCCATTTCGCACCCGAACTGCACGACCGGAACAAATCAGTCCAATAGCACATGAACTAAGATCAGGCCGTCTTGCGCCAGAAGGTCATGGCGAGACACTGATCGCGATCAAGGCCGGCTTCCTTGCGCCACATCTGATGGATGGATTTATAGCTCGCCTGCTCCACCCCGGCCCAGCAATAGACGCGGGTTGCATCCTTGGGAACTTCGATGCGGCTGACCGCATCGCGGATAGGGCTGGCATCAGATGTTGGATGCAGATCCCGGCACACCCATTCAATCGCGATCCGGCTTTTGGTTGCCAGGTCAATGATATCGGCCGAGGTTTCCACCTCGATCACCGCATGACCGCTGGCATGTTCAGGCAGTTCTTCAAGATAACGGCCAATCGCCGGAAGGGCTGTTTCGTCCCCGGCAAACAGGAACCAGTCGGCATCGGGCAATTCCCCGCCCAGCGGCCCGGTCATGCCGATCCGGTCACCCGGTTGCGCATTAAGCGCAAAGGCCGAACCGGGTCCATTATCGCCATGTATGACAAAGTCGACTTCGATCCATCCTGCCGTGGCATCAATCCGGCGGATCGTGTAGACGCGCGGCGCAACCGCATTGTCACCTTCAGGCCAGACCACCATGCCATTAGGCGCCAAGGTCGGCCATTGCGGTTCGATCACACCACGCGGCGGGATCAAAAGGCGCATGTGAATGCCATCGCCGTCGTAAAATTTCAGATCATCGCCCGCAAGCCGCAACCGGCGCATGTGCGATGACAGGTCCGTCACCCCGATGACGCTAAGTTCGCGGAAGTTCGGCAGCTTGCCATTGCTTTCCCCCGCCCCCTTCCAGCGACAGTCAAGATCGGCTTCAGGCACGATGCTTTGTAGGATGGCGATAAGTGCTGCCTTCATCTGGGCGACACCGACCTCGCTTTTTGATCCGACCTCGATATCAAGGTGCTTTTCACCGGGCCGCAAAATCAGGTGCCCGACCGACAGGAAAATCGTCGCTCCGTTGTCATCATTCGTCACATCGCAGTCGTGTTCCGCATAATAGGCCGCAACCGCATTTGCGGCATCAGCACTGCCGGACAGCACGATACGGGTCTTGGCAATCAGGGGGCTATCGGATTTTACAGACATAAAATGGCTTTCGGTGGCGATTACGGGCGGCATGAAGTCGCGCTCCATTGATAATAAAACTGATAGGCATTCTCAATAAAATTATTGTCATTACAATCGCGGGCTCATGTTACATCATGGCCCAAACCGCCTCGGTCAGATGTATGCGTCAACGCATGAATGGCCGGAAGTCCATGATCCACAAAGACGAAATAGCACGCCATGACCGATAAAATCCGCCGCCTGAAATCCTTTGAATTTGCCACTGCCGTTGACTGGGCCGCACAGGAAGGCTGGAATCCGGGATTCTCGGATGCGGATGCGTTTTTCAATACCGATCCGCTGGGATTCTGGGGCGCGTTTGACAAGCAGGGACTGGCAGCAGTGATTTCAGCCGTGCATTACAATTCGGATTACGGATTTGTCGGCTTTTATATTTGCCGCCCGGATCGTCGCGGCGAGGGCCTTGGTTTGCGTCTTTGGGAAACCGTTCTGGGCGAAGCGGTCGCCAAAACCATCGGTCTTGATGGCGTTGTCGATCAGCAGGAAAACTATCGCAAATCCGGCTTTGAGTTGGCCCATCGCAATTTGCGTTTTGGTGGTGTGGTAAGCGCATCAACCCCGCAAACCGATGATCTTTTTGAACTTCTGATCAATGATATCGCGATCATTGACGCGTTCGAACAGACCTGCAACCTGTTCCCCGAAAGCCGGATAGAGTTTCTGCGCGGCTGGATTTCGGGGGAAAAACATACCGCATTGGCCCTTCGCGGGCCGATGGGTTTACGCGGCTATGGCGTGATCCGGCCGTGCCGTACCGGGCATAAGGTCGGGCCGCTTTTTGCCGACAATATCGACGATGCCCGCAGCCTGTTCCACGCCCTGCTTGCCACCCGCAAGGATCAGGATCAGCCGGTCTATCTTGATATTCCCGATGTTAATGACGCTGCAAGTGTACTCGTTGAAGAACACGGCATGCAGGCCGAATTTGAAACCGCACGCATGTATCGTGGCAAAGCCCCCGAACTGAACCTTGAAATGACGTTTGGCATTACATCGTTTGAATTAGGCTGACTATCCTTGCCGGTGGGTTGAGCCTCCGACAAAAGTCGACTAACAAACGTATAGTATGCACTAGCCATTCACGCTAAGCATATACTCCGATCGGGACGGTCGTAGGTGTGGGTTGTTCGCACCATGCGAACGAACTATGCCGGATTTTATCCATTTGCTATGGAAAATCCGTCTGCAACCTCCCAATTTGATGGAATGGAACAGAAAGTATAGCCGCCAACACCATGACACGTATCAGGGGTACCGCGTTTTGATGTTCGCCAGCACAGATTGTCTGCCTGCCAGCCTGCAAGAAAGATTGACTTTTTCGATCCCGAACCGGCTTTTGCCGCATGAATTCATAACGCCGGAAAACGTATAAGCATCATGGATATTGCAACACTTATCGGGATCGTCGCCGGTATGGGGGTTATCTTTGGCGCCATCCTTATGGGAGGCAGCCTGGATTCCTTTGTCGACCTGCCATCCATCATGGTTGTTTTTGGCGGCACGGCGGCGGCGACACTGATTAAATTCCCGATGCGCGATGTGATCAAGTCGCTGAAGATCGGGATCAGGATCGCCTTCAAGAACCCAAAGGAAGATCCGCTGTCGATCTATGAAAAGGCCATCGAACTTTCAACGCTGGTGCGCAAGAACGGCCTTCTGGGCCTTGAGAATGTCGAGATTGAAAATGACATCATGGCGCGCGGCATCCGCATGTGTGTTGATGGCCATAGCGGTGAAGTCATTCGAAGCTCGATCTCAAGCGAGGTCGAAAAATCGATCCAGAATGACGAACTTGGCGAACTGATGTTCCGCGGGATTGGGGATACGGCCCCGGCCTTTGGCATGATCGGCACACTGGTCGGTCTGGTGCAGATGCTGGCCAACCTTTCAGACCCCGATGCCATCGGCCCGGCCATGGCCATTGCGATGCTGACCACTTTTTATGGCGCAGTTCTGGCCAACCTGATTGCGCTTCCGGTCGCCGACAAGCTGGCCCTTAAGGTCGAACAGCTTAAAAGCACCAAGCAATTGATTATTGAATCTGTGGTCCAGATCCAGTCCAGCCAGAGCCCGTTGGTGATGAAGGAAATCCTTGGCCCCTACCTTCCAGGTGGCATTCCCAAAGATGTCGACGGCGAAGGCGAATAAACCACGTGGCATTCACGACAGATACCACAAGACAACAGGCTTAACAGATGGCAAAGAAACCGGCAGCAGGAGCTCCCGCATGGATGGCAACATTCGCCGATCTCATGTCATTGCTGCTCGTGCTGTTTGTGCTGTTGCTCACCTTTGCCGAAATGGATGTCATCAAATACAAACAGATTGCCGGATCGGTCAAAGCCGCGTTTGGCTTTAGCAAGCAGGACGAACTGGCCGGTGTTGTCGAACTTGATGGTTCGATCCTTGGCAAGGCGCTGAAACAGCCGACCCCTGACACCCCCCGCATTGTTTCCAATATCCCGCCCGTCGAAACACCTGAGGTCGAGATAAAGGAAGGCGACAGCAAATCTGAAAAGGCCGAGGCCCTCGAAGAAACACTGGAAACCGTGCTTCATAAAATGGGCATGACAAACCAGATCGGCGTTGATCGAAAAGACGGCGACGTGGTTGTCCGTTTTCCAAACGAGATTGCCTTTCCATCCGGCTCGTCGGGGATGACAGCGGAATTTGCGGCCATCCTAAACCGGCTTGTACCGGTCATCAACCAGACCGAAGGTCAGGTCGTGGTTTCCGGCCACACCGATAACATTCCGGTATCGTCAAATTCGCCCTATATCTCGAACTGGGATCTATCGGCGGCACGGGCCACATCGGTCATCCATTACATGATTGATCAGAATGGCACCGACCCCGCCCGCATGGTTGTTCAGGGCCACGGTGACAGCCGCCCGATTGCAGACAATAGCACGCCCGAAGGACGGGCACAGAACCGACGTGTCGAAATTGCCATCGAAATGGTCGATGACACCGAAAGCAATAGCTCCCCGAATACCTCTGGACCGGTCGATGGCGCAAATACGGGAACAGGAAGTGACGGCATTCCATCCCCCGAACAACGTCGAAGCTTTTCAATACCGGGCAACCAGTAGTCATCGGATGCAACCGGGTGACAAACCCCGATAACACAGGCAAGCTTGGTGGAATGACAACACGGTCGCCCAAAAAATTGTCCGTCCTGTATGCCGATTACAGCGACCGGAACATCAAGGCAGTGCAAACAGCACTTGAACCATTGCATCTGGCTGCTTTTCACACCAGCGACGACCGCGAAGCCATCATTGAACTTGCCTGCACACACCGGCCGGACCTGATCCTGATCGGTCTTTATCTGGACGGTATTCGTGGCATTTCGACCATTCGCGACCTGCGTCAATGCGCGTCTGACAGCGATCCGTTCTGCAATCAGGTTCCGGTTCTGCTGGGTGCCCCCAAACTGGATCGCCGCGCAATGCGCGATGCGGTCGATGCCGGGATCGAAGGTGTTTTCCGTCAGCCGGTCGATGCCGACCGTTTGCGCAAAATCGTTCAGACCGTGATTAAAAAACCGCGCCGCTTCGTATTCGAAGGCAATTATTTTGGCCCGGCGCGCGACGGCGATAACGTCGCTGAACCATCCCGCAAAATACGCCAGCCCGGCAATGCCAGCTCCCAGCTCAATGGCACGATTGAAAAACCGGCCCGACGCCATGGCGACATCCAATCGCCTGATCCGGTTGAAGAAGCGGGTTCCAACCAGGCCCAAGACGCGCCTCTGGCAACCGTTGATCAGGAAGGGGAAAGGCCCGCAGCCAGATCGCGTCCGTCGCGGTCCGTAACCCTGAAGCCAACGAAACCGACAAAGACATCAACAGGCACAACCGCCAAAGTCAAACAGACGCCCGACACAAAACGCCCCGCCAGTGGCGACATCGGCATTGAAATCGCGGACACCAAAGCGGGGAAATCGGTGCGCGACTATAACCTTGATGCCGCGCAATCCGTGCACGCGGTCCTTACGCCTACCTTACAACCGCCTGAAACCGACAAAACGCTGGAAGACGGGGTCAACGAATCAGAGGCAACCGACGATACCAGTATCGACGAAGAACTGGTTGAAATTGATCTGATGGAAGCTCTTCAGGGGCATCGACTTTGGGTCGATACCGGTGGCAAGGAAGGGGCGATGATGTCGATCGAGCATGCTGATCTGCGTGATGCCGATCTGGAGGGCATTGATCTGACCCGATGTGCCTTGCCGCATGTGTCATTTCGCAATGCCAATTGTAAAAAGGCGGTGCTGCGACGATGTGATATGACCGCGGGCGATTTCATCGGTTGCAATCTGGATCATGCGGTTCTTGCCGCCACCCGTCTTTCCGGGGCCCGCTTTACCGATGCCATATTGCGCAACACGGTGTTCCTCGGCTCCGACCTGTCAGGCGCATCATTTCGCGGCATGACATTGCACAATTGCGATTTAAGCGGTGCCAATCTTGCCAAAACCGATTTTCGCGATGCGGATTTATCCTCGGTCAAGGGATTGTTCGCCGAACAGATCCAGCGCGCGCGGGTCAATGCCAATACTCGCCTGCCACGTGACATGAAACTCAAGGATTAGGGATTAGGGATCAGGCTTAAAACCTAACGCCGACCAAACATCTTTTCGATGTCATGCAGTTTCAGTTCGACATAGGTCGGTCGACCATGGTTGCACTGCCCGGAATGCGGGGTGGCTTCCATCTGGCGCAACAGTGCATTCATTTCATCGGCGTTCAATTTGCGACCTGACCGCACCGATCCGTGGCACGCCATGGTCGCGCAGACATACATCAACCGATCCTTAAGCGCCATGCCCTGCCCCAATTCGGCAATCTCGTCAGCCAGATCGCGGACAAGCCCCGCCACATCGACCTTGCCCAGCATCGCCGGTACTTCACGCACCACCAGCGCACCGGGACCGAACGGCTCGATAACCAGTCCCAATTCGGCAAATTCTTCGGCGCGGTCGGCAACGCGTTCGGCGGATGCCTCGTCCAGTTCGATAACTTCCGGCAGCAGCAATCCCTGCCGTTTGACGCCACTTTCCGACAAATCGGCCTTCATGCGTTCATAGACAATGCGTTCATGGGCGGCATGCTGATCCACAATCACCAACCCGTCGCGGGTCTGGGCGATGATATAGTTTGCATGCACCTGCCCGCGCGCAGCACCCAGCGGATGATCAACAAATTTCGATGTGTCGGTGTCATCAATCCGTGCCGACGGGGCCGCACCGGCATATCCGCCAACCAGCGCACTGGCGGCAGCCGCGGCAAATCCGCCATTATCACCGCCGGTCTCACCACCAGCAAAATCGCGTCCACGATCAAACAAGCCACCAAACGACGTTGCTGGTGCCTGTGCGGCATAGTCACGCTGCACAGCGGTCACACTTGGATGGTTTGGCTGATAGGAGCCGAAATTGTACCCACCCGATACCGGTCGCGCCCCGCCATAGGGCAAGGATGGTCCATCGCCTTCGCGGCGTGCAGCACCCAACGCCATATCGGCTACGGTCGTCGATGCCCGATGCCCGGCCCCGGCAAGTGCATGTTTTAACGCACCAACGATCAAACCACGTACCATGCCTGGATCACGGAACCGGACTTCGGTCTTACCCGGATGGACGTTGACGTCAACATCTCGCGGCGAAAGTTCAAAAAACAGCGCCAGCAACGGATGACGATCCCGCGCCAGAAAATCCTGATAGGCCCCGCGTACCGCACCCTGCAACAGCCGGTCCTTGACCGGGCGGCCATTGACAAACATGAACTGCATCTGCGCATTGCCACGGTTCAGGGTTGGCACCCCGGCATAGCCGGTCAGGCGAATGCCTTCGCGTTCGGCTTCGATCTGAAGGGCGTTATCCTGAAATTCGCGGCCCATTACCGCGCCCAGCCGTTTCAGGCGGGCATCGAACAAATCACCTTCACAGGCCGGGTAATTCAAAATCTGCTTGTTGCCATCCCCCGAAAGCGTGAAGCCAACATCAGGCCGGGCCATTGCCAGCCGATCCATGATTTCACGGGCATACATCTGTTCGGTGCGTGCGGTTTTAAGAAACTTCAGACGTGCGGGCGTGGCATAGAAAAGATCGCGCACCTCAACCCGCGTGCCGAACGGGTGGGCCGCCGGTTCCGGTGCGCTTTTCGCTCCGCCTTCGACCGTCAGCGTCCAGGCATTTTCCGCCCCGCGCACCCGGCTGGTCAGGCGCATTCGCGATACCGATCCGATGGATGGCAATGCTTCGCCGCGAAACCCCATAAAACCGATATTGAACAGATCATCATCGGGCAGTTTCGATGTCGCATGGCGTTCAACCGCAAGGCCAAGCTCATCGGGCGTCATGCCCTTGCCATCGTCGGTGACAGATAACAAGGTTCGCCCGCCATCGCGCAAAGTCACATCCACCCGCGTCGCCCCGGCATCCAGCGCATTTTCCACCAGTTCCTTCAACGCCGCAGCCGGACGTTCGACCACCTCACCGGCGGCAATCTGGTTGATCAGGTTCTGGGGCAGGACGCGCAGGGTCATAAAGGCGATGCTCGTTAAAATAGGGTGATGTTATTCTGGTTGATCCGAACCTATCAAAGCACAAAGCGCGGCGAAATGCCTTTCACCGCGCTTTGTGCTTTTTAACGTCAGGATCGGCTTAAAACGCCAGATCGCCTTCAGGTTTGCCAACCACCGTCACGGTAACATTAGACGGATCAAGCAGTTCGCTGGCAACCCTATTGACGTCATCAAGGGTGACGGCATCTACAAGGCTGTTGCGTTTATCAAGGAAGTCCTTGCCCAGATCCTGCATCTGCATGCCGACCAGCATGCCCGACAGATTGCCAAGGCTGGTAAAGCGCAGGGGGAAGGCACCGGTAAGATAGGATTTGGCGTTATCGAGTTCTTCCTGCGACACACCGTTATCCTTCATTTTCTGCCATTCATCGCCAATGATCGACAGGCTTTGACCGATGGCATCGTTGCGCGTGGCAACCCCGCCGGTCATCAGTTCTGCTTTGTCCATATCGGCAAGATAGCTATAGACACCATAGGCAAGCCCACGTTTTTCACGCACTTCTTCGGTCAGGCGCGACGAAAAACCACCACCACCAAGGATATAGTTCATGACATAGGCGGCATAGAAATCCGGGTCCTTGCGCGCAATGCCCTTCTGCCCCCATACCGCCTGGCTTTGCGGGATATCCTGTTTGATCACCTCGATCCCGCCAAATTTCGGCGTGACATCGGGAATGGCCGGAAGGTCGCTCTTGTCCGGCAATCCCCCAAAGGCTTCGTCAAGCAGTGGGCCAAGTTCATCGGCCGTGATATCGCCCGCGACCCCGATCACCAGATTGTCACGCGCCATGGCATGGCGGACAAATTCACGGAAATCATTGGCATTCAGGCTGCTGACCGATGCCATCGTCCCCGATACCGGATTGGCATAGGGATGATCGCCAAAGATCGATTTGAAAAACGCCTTTCCGGCGATATCGCCCGGATCATTTTCCGCCCGGCGCAGGCCCGAAATCACCTGTGCACGGATGCGTTCAACCGCCTCGTCATCAAAGCGCGGCTCGATCAGGGCCAGACGCAGAAGATCAATCGCCGTATCGCGTTCACGCGTCAACGTCACCATCGATCCGGAAAAATCATCGCGACTGGCATCAAAGGAAATGCTGATCGACCGGTCTTCCATTTCAGTACGGAAGGTCTGGCTGTCCATTTCGCCGGCCCCCTCGTCGATCAGGCCCGACACCATATTGGCAAGGCCCCCCTTGCCTTCCGGGTCGGTTGCGGAACCGGCCCCCTTGAAGGCAAAATCAACCGTCAGAAGCGGGTTAAGATGATCTTCGATCAGCCATGCGGTAATGCCGCCATCGGATGTGACTTCCTGTACTTCAACAGCCCTCGCATGGCTGGCAAATGACGTCATCAACAGGGTGGCCGATGCCAGCCCCAGCAGGGTTTTGCGCATTTTCATCATCGGAATTGTCTTTGCAATATAGCTCATGATCAATGCACCTCCTGCTCGCCGGTGACCGGCGCGGTTGGCATGCCGTTCACCGGGCCGCCTTCGGGCGGCTGCAACCAGCCGGTTACTGAACGTTTATCGTCAAATACCGATTTGGCAGCTTCGTTGACCTGCTCGACCGTTACGGATTGGATCCGATCCGGCCAGCTTTCAACCTGATCGACGGTCAAACCAACCGCCAGCGCTTCGCCCAGGGTACGCGCAGCCGCCGAAAGGGAGTCACGGGCGAAAACCGCACTATCGAGAAGCTTCTGCTTGGCACGCGCCAGTTCTTCCTCGGTCACGCCATTTTCCGCAACCTTGGCAATTTCGGCATCAACCGCCTTTTCCAGATCGGCCAGTTCAACACCATCGCGCGGCACGACGTAAAGGCCAAAGCTTGCCAGATCGACGGCAACCGGGTCATAGAAAGTCCCGGCACTGGTCGCAATCGACTGATCGACAACAAGGGATCGGAAGAAACGGCTGGTCGTGCCCGATCCAAGGATTTCGCTTAGGACCTCAAGCGGGGCGGCCTGATCGGCATTTTCGCTGTTGTAGGACGGTGCAAGGTAATAGCGCGACATGGATGCCTGCCCGACCCGCGGATCGGTCAGCGTTACCTTGCGCGGGGCATGCTGGGTCGGTTCCTTGACACGGTGGCGGGTGGCAACGTCGCCCGCCGGAATGACACCATAATATTTTTCGGCCAGCGGTTTAAGCTGATCCATGGTGATGTCCCCGGCCACGACCAGAATGGCATTATTGGGCGCATACCATTTGCGATAAAAGGCTAGCGCGTCATCGGTCGACAGGCTTTCCATCTCATTGAGCCATCCGATGATCGACCGGCCATAGGGATGGGCCATATAAAGGGCAGCGCGCATCTGTTCCCCCAGAAGCGCACCGGGATTGTTATCAATCCGTGATCTGCGCTCTTCGATGATCACGTCGCGTTCGGGTAAAACCACATCGTCGGAAAGCTGAAGATTCTGCATCCGGTCGGCTTCCATTTTCATGACCATTTCAAGGCGGTCACGCGCGATATTCTGGAAATAGCCGGTATAGTCCCATGCAGTGAATGCATTGTCATTGCCGCCATTGCGCGCAACGATCTTGGAAAAATCACCCGGGGCAATGTCCTTCGTACCCTTGAACATCAGATGTTCAAGGAAATGGGCAATCCCAGATACGCCCTCAGTCTCGTCGGCGGATCCGACCTTGTACCAGACCATATGGGTTACGACCGGGGCGCGGTGATTTTCCACCAGCACAACCTGCATGCCGTTATCAAGGGTCATGGTTTGCGGGCTGAAAACCGCCGCCCCGGCCAAATGGGGGCTCAGGATCATAAGAACAGCGGCAAGCAGGCCAATTGGCCCGCGCGCAAATATCGAAATCGGGGATCGGGTCGGAAATGTCATTACGTCATCCCAATGCTATAAGCAGGATCGCCAGGAATCAGACAGGGTGCCTGATCTATACGGCAACGGACAAGTTTTGATTAAGAACTGAATATGACAGAACAAGGGCGCGGAAAGACCGCGCCCTGCCATAATTCGAATTTTGTTCTATTTCCGGGATAACTCACCGGAACGTGACCGTCACGACCTAGAAGATATCTTCCAGCCAGCCTTTCTGACGGCGTTCGATGACCGGTGTTTCACCTTCGGAAACCGACTCACCCAATGCCTGCTGATCGCGGATGCGCTTGGCTTCGGCTTCGGCGTCGACCTGGGTGCCAAATTGCGGCTTTTCCTGCCAGAAGATCAGCTTGTCGACGACGCTGTCGCTTTCTTCGATAAAGATCGATGTTTCACGATCAACCGTGGTGCGGATTGCGGGATCAGCATATTGCGCGCCCGACTGCGACAGAAGGGCAACCTGCCCCTGACTACGATTGCCATCGGTGATATCACGCTTGACCGCGTCCGGGTCTTCACCGGTCAGGATACGACGCGCCTGATCGGTGGTGGTGCCGGTCTGCGGGCGTGGTGCACCCGGTTCGGGAACACGCAGTGTGAAATCAGGCGGCAGGCTCAGCGGTGCACGGGAAACAACCTGAAATTCGTCCGGAGCCGTTTTGTTCAGACCGAACGTTTCACGCGTTGATTCACAACCGGACACGGCAAATGCCAAACCGCCCAGCAGCGCAACTTTGAAAATCGATGTCGATAGTTTTCGGGCCATTGATGCCTCTTTACCACTCAGTCTCCGGCACGGAAATGCCGGATCAAAAATTACCTGGATGATTTTTTACCGCCAAACAGGGAATCGATCAACAAAAGGACGGCACCAATCGTGATTGCACTGTCCGCAATGTTGAAAACCGGCCAATGATAGCCTGCAACATGCATGTCGATAAAGTCGGTTACCGCTCCGTGACGCAAACGGTCAACAAGGTTGCCAACCGCCCCGCCAACCACCAGCGCCAGCGCAATGCCCAACAACCGGTCACGCGTCCGCCACATCCAGATCAGGAAACCGACGGTGATTGCCGCCGTCGCCAAAATCATGACCCACGGCGCCTGTCCCTGGAACAGGCCGAATGAAACGCCACTGTTCCATGCCAGCAGGAAATTCATGAACGGCGTGACTTCGATCACGCGATGCGGGTTTGACAATCCGTCAATCGCCAGCTGCTTGGTCCACTGATCGACGGCAAACACAACCGCAATAATGACCAGCCCAGAGACAAAGGCACGATGTTTCATCAACACTCTTTCTGTCTTGCCTGAACACGGTCTTCCGAATGGACAGACCAGAACCTGAAACGGACCGCCTTATTCGGCGGCCTCAATCCCCATTTCATCAACGGCATCAGCACAGCGCAGGCACACGGTTTTGTGCACCGGGTGGCTGCCGACTTCGGGCAATGTCTGCCAGCAACGCTCGCATTTCTCGCCCTCGGCCAATGCCGGAACCACACCAACGCCGGTAACTTCCTCAAGGGTATAGGCCCCTTCGGGTGCGGCGCCGGTGATCAGTTCGACATCAGATGTGATGGCGATTTCGGCAAGATTAAGGCCATTAAGCGCTTCGACATATTCCGCCGTTGCATAGACCCTTGGTGCGGCATCAAGGCTGGCCCCGATGCGTTTTTCGGCACGTTCCAGTTCCAGCGCACCGGTTACAACGCGACGCAGCTTGCGGATTTTTTCCCACTTGGCGGCCAGTGCCTCGTTCTTCCAGCCATCCGAAACCGTGTTGAAGGTTTCGGAATGGACCGAACTGTCGGCACCATAACGTGCGCGCCATGCCTCGTCCGCGGTAAAGCACAGAACCGGAGCCAGCCAGCGCACCAGACAGTCAAACACGCGGTCCATAACCGTACGTGCCGCACGGCGTTTGGCACTGCTTGGCGCGTCGCAATAAAGCGCGTCCTTGCGGATATCAAGATAGAAGGCCGACATATCAAGCGCGCAGAAGTTATGCAGCTCGATAAACATCGTATGGAAATCATAATCTGCCGTGGTTTTACGCACCAGATCGTCAAGCTTGCTCAGACGATGCAGGACCCAGCGTTCCAGTTCCGGCAATTCGCTGTCCGCAACCTTTTCCGCCTCGGTAAAGCCATCAAGGTTCCCCAGCAGGAAGCGCAGCGTGTTGCGCAGGCGGCGGTAGATGTCCGAATGACGTTCGATGATCTCGTGGCTGATGCGCAGGTCATCGTGATAGTCGGAACTGACCACCCAAAGACGCAGGATATCTGCACCCAGTTTGTTGATGACCTCCTGCGGTGCAATGATGTTGCCAAGCGACTTGGACATCTTGCGGCCTTCGCCGTCCAGAACGAAACCGTGTGTCAGGACCGCGTCATACGGCGCACGACCGCGCGTTCCGCACGATTCAAGCAATGAACTATGGAACCAGCCGCGATGCTGATCCGACCCTTCAAGATAAAGGTCGGCCGGCCATTTAAGGTCCTGGCGTTCTTCAAGCACGAAGGCATGGGTCGAACCGGAATCAAACCAGACGTCAAGAACGTCGGTGACCTGTTCGAAATCCTTGGCATCATATTTGTCACCAAGGAAATATTGCGCATCGCGCGTGAACCACGCGTCGGCACCTTCGGCACAGAATGCTTCGTAGACGCGGTCAAGTACACCCTGATCACGGAGCGGTTCACGGGTATTTTTATTGATGAACACCGTAATCGGCACACCCCACGCACGCTGGCGCGAAACGCACCAGTCCGGGCGGTTGGCAATCATCGAATGCAGACGGTTGCGACCGGCTTCCGGTACAAAGCGGGTTTCATCAATCGCCTTAAGTGCCTTTTCACGCAGGTCATTATCCTTCATGGAAATGAACCATTGCGGTGTGGTGCGATAGATGATCGGCGCCTTGGACCGCCACGAGCACGGATAAGAGTGTTTCAGACGCCCACGCGACAACAGCGCGCCAACCTCAACCAGCTTGGCGATGACCGCTTCGTTGGCATCGGCTTCCTTGCCGTTTTCATCATAGATGCGTTTGCCTGCAAACAGCGGCACGGTCGGGTAATAAGCCCCATCGCCATCCACCATTTCCGGGATTTCAAGACCGTATTTCAGACCGGTCTGGTAATCGTCCGGGCCGTGCGTCGGCGCGGTATGGACAAAGCCGGTACCGGTATCGGTCGTGACATAATCAGCCGCCAGAAGCGGCACATCAAATTCATAACCCTCACCGCGGAACGGATGGGCGGCAACGGTGCCTTCAAGGTCGGAACCCTTGAAATTGCCGACAACCTTATGCCCGGTGATGCGGCCGTTTTTGCAAACGTCTTCGACCAGATCGGCACAGATCGCCATTTTCTCGCCGACCTTAGCCCAGGCTTCTTCGGCGGTTTCGGTGACTTCGATCACGACATAGTCGATCTCGGCCCCATACGAAATCGCGCGGTTCCCCGGGATCGTCCATGGGGTCGTCGTCCAGATCAGGATCGTCGCATCGGAAAGGGCTTCGACCCTGGATGAAACAACCGGGAACCGGACATGGATCGTTTTGCTGGTATGGTCGTGATATTCGACTTCGGCCTCGGCCAGCGCGGTCTTTTCAACCACCGACCACATGACCGGCTTCGAGCCCATATAGAGCGAGCCGTTCATCAGGAATTTGCCAAGTTCACGGGCAATCGATGCCTCGGCCTTGTAATCCATGGTGACATAGGGATTGTCCCAGTCGCCCATCACGCCAAGACGTTTGAATTCCTCGCGCTGGATATCAAGCCATTTCTGGGCGAACTCGCGGCATTCCTTGCGGAATTCGGCGATTGGAACATCATCCTTGTTCTTGCCCTTGGCACGGTACTGTTCTTCGATCTTCCATTCGATCGGAAGGCCGTGGCAATCCCAGCCCGGCACATAAACCGCGTTCTTGCCCAGCATCTGCTGCGAACGGGTGATCACGTCTTTCAGGATTTTGTTGAGTGCATGACCAATATGCAGATGGCCGTTGGCATATGGCGGGCCATCATGCAGGACAAACATTTCACGATCCGCCGAAATACCGCGAATTTTGCCATAGAGGTCCTCTTTCGCCCACTGTTCCAGCAGGGTCGGCTCCATCTTTGGCAAACCCGCCCGCATCGGAAAATCGGTCTTGGGCAGGATAACGGTCTTTTTATATTCGACACTCATCGTGACGGTCCTGTCGTCTTTAAACAAATTACAAGGGCGAACCCCCGGTGATACTGGCTGCCCCCGTAAAGGCGCGCGGATCATAACGGGTTCGACAACAATTTCAAATCTTGCCGAGAATCTCTTTGGCGGCAATCACATCCGCAGCGATCTGGGCTTTCAGTGCGTCAAGCCCATCGAACTTCTGTTCGCCCCGGATAAAGCCGTGCAAACGCACGCGAACGCGACGGCCATAGATGTCCTGATCGAAATCGAACAGGTGGGCTTCAAGCCCGGCATCCGCATCCCCGCCAAAGCTGGGGCGCACACCAATATTTGCGACTCCGTCGATCCAGCGTTCGACGGTTTCATCATTTTCGTCCGATATCAGGCCAAGCTCGACGGCATAAACACCGAATTTCGGACGCAGATGATTGCCAAGTGCGACATTGGCGGTCGGGAAACCAATCGTGCGGCCGCGTTGATCGCCCTTGATCACCACACCGGCAACTTCCCACGGGCGCCCCAGCAAATGGGTCGCATCCTGCGGGCGGCCTTCACGCAATGCCTGCCGGATCGCGGTCGAGGAATAGATAATTCCGTTATCATGCGTAACCGCCTCGATCGCCGTCACGCCAAAACCCGATTTTTCGCCGATTTCACGCAGCAGATCGACATTTCCCGCCCGGCCCTTGCCAAAGCAGAAGTCCCAACCGACAACGACATGGCGCACACCAAGTCCATTCACCAGAATGCGTTCGATAAACTCTTCGGCGCTCATCGCGGCAAAATCGCGATTAAACTCGGCTTCGAAAAACAGATCGATATCCAGATCGGACGCCGCCGTAATCCTGTCATCGGCCGATGTCAGACGGAATTCGGGTTCGCCTGCGCGGAACAACATCCGGGGATGAGGTTCGAACGTCAGAATGCCCAGCGGTGCATTCAGATCGCGAGCGATCTTGCGCGCATGATCAAGCAACGTCTGATGGCCCAGATGAAGGCCGTCAAAATTGCCAATCGCAACAACCGCGCCACGCGCGTCATTACCCAGATTGTCAAAAGATCGAAAAACGCGCATCCGCGCCGGTCTCTCTTTTTTGCTCGTCATCATGCCGGCAGATCGCATATCCGCACAGTCCAGCGGGCAGCTATAAAGCGCGCAAGCCCGAAGCGTAAAGACTTTTCCGACAAAAAGCGTCTGGCTGCTGCTATGCGCCCGGATCATTGTGGTCGCAGATTTTTAAAAAATCGCGCTGTTTTACCCTTGACCTCAACTTTACTTCAGGATGCAGGATCATTGTCACGCCCCCCCGACAAAGGGGTTTCAACCAATACCGGTAAGCGATCAGAACCTTTTGCACCATCACACGGAACCCCGGCCTGCCTCGCGCCAATCAAACCGATCGGAGACTGCCCTGTGACTGACCTGCCCCAAACACGCCAGCAAGATATGCCAACCGAAACACCAAACCTTTCGATCCGGATCACCATGCTGCTTCTGGCGTCGCTGACGATCATGTCGGGCGCGCTGATCGCGACATCGCTTCCGGGGATCGAAGCCCGTTTTGCCAATCATGAAAATGTCGTGATGCTCAGCCGCCTTGTCCTGACCCTGCCCGGCCTGTTCGTTGCCATCGGTGCGCCCTTTGCCGGGGCGATTGCGGATCGGATCGGGCGCAAACCGCTGCTTCTGGTGTCGCTTCTGCTTTATGGGACAGCAGGTGCATCGGGCCTGTTTGCCGACAGCCTGTCTGGCCTTCTGATCGGTCGGGCGTTGCTTGGTCTTGCGGTTGCGGGAACCATGACCACCGCCACCGCCCTTGTCGGCGACTATTTCAGCGGTGATATGCGCGACCGTTTCATGGGATATCAGGTTGCCTTCACCGGACTTGGCGGGCTGGTTTTTATTGCCGGCGGCGGTGTTTTGACCGAACTGCACTGGCGTAGTCCCTTTGCGGTCTATGCCATTGCCTTCCTGCTGATCCCGGCGGTTCTGAAAGTATTGTATGAACCCGAACCGGTCCGGCACGAACCCGGACACGCCCCGGCCGATGACATTACCCGGCGCGATATCCTGCTGGTCGCGTTATTCTGCCTGATCGCCGCCCTTAACAGCACGGCCTTCTACCTGATCCCGACCCAGATGCCGTTCTATATCGAGAAACTCGGTATTGCGCCTGCCAGCGGCACCGGTCTTGCCATGGGCCTCTTGCCACTGGCATCGGCCATCGCATCACTTAATTACGGACGTCTGCGGCGTCACTTCACTATCCCGGCCCTGTTTGCCATTGGTTTTGGCATTATGGCAGTGGGCATGAACCTGATCGCCCTGACCCAGGATTATTTCGGCATTGCCGGTTCCATCGGATTGACCGGGTTGGGATTGGGCATGGTGATTTCGAACATGATGGCCGGTGCCATGGCGGTCGCCCCACCATCCATCCGTGGTCGCGTTGCCGGGGTGCTGACTGCCAGCATCTTTATCGGCCAGTTTCTATCCCCGCTGATCAGTCAGCCATGGGTGGATGCGTTTGGATACCGCGCGATCTATCACGATATGGGCATGCTTGTCGGATGTTTCGCCGTGGTCGGACTGCTGACCGCCATCAGACGCCGGATCAGCGTCACCGCCTAGGGCAAAGCTCCACCCCGCCCTCGTGCCGATGGGGCTTCCTGATCCGGATGCTGGCGCGATGTCCGTCGCGCCAGCTTTTCTTTGCGGGTCTCTTCCTGTTGTCAGGCTGCGGCGCGCGATGGCACCATCACCATCGCCTCGCCCGCGATCACGCATTTATCGCCAACATAACAGTTGGTTTCGAGAACCACCCGACGCTTGGGCGCGATGATCTCGCGCACCGTAACCTTTGCGGTCACAGTATCGCCAATACGGACCGGTGCCTTGAACTGCAAATTCTGCGACAGGTAAATCGTGCCCGGCCCCGGAAGACGCGTACCCAGCACGGTTGAAATGAAACCGGCTGACAACATGCCATGCGCAATGCGGCCTTCAAACATCGTGGTTTCGGCAAATTCCTGATTAAGATGAACCGGGTTGGTATCGCCGGACAATCCGGCAAACATCACGATATCGGTTTCCGTCACGGTTTTGGCGTAACTTCCGACCATGCCGATCTCGATATCTTCAAGATACAGCCCTTCCAGTCCGTTCATCTCTCTCATTTCCTGACTTTCCTTGCCTGTTTCTGATCGCTGCGTCTGACTTCTGATTTATTTTTGCGCCGCAGCATTCGCAATATTATTTCGCGTTTTCTTTTTTCGGCAATGGGTAATTGGTTGAACAGGGTAATTTCACAGGCTTGCCATATCCGGCGGAACTGCCCAAATGGGGACTTCCGTCCTGCACCGTCACGGTGCAAACTGCCCCTCAGAATAACAAATTGCGGAAAACGTCCATGAATGCGACCACTGCCGACATCTATGAAATCGCCATGGGCCGATGGAGCCGCCGCCTGTCGCGCAACTTCCTTGATTTTGTTGCGGCACCCTCCTGCGGTTCGCTGATTGATGTCGGCTGCGGTACCGGCAGCCTCACACTCGCCGCCGCCACGCGGTACCCAAAGGCACGCATTGTCGGGGTCGATCTGATCCCGGATTATCTGTCCGAAGCGTTGCTTAGCGCCGCACCTAATGTCAGCTTTGAAACCGGGGATGCCAGCAACCTGCCTTTTGGCGATGACAGTTTTGACACCGCCTTTTCGCAATTGCTGTTAAACGATCTGGAAGGTCCGGCAGGTGCTGTTTCGGAAATGGTTCGCGTCACCAAACCAGGCGGGCGGATTGCAGCAAGTGTCTGGGATCGTGCCGGGGGATTATCCTTCATCCGCCTGTTTCTCGATGCCGCGGCCGTGATCGCCTATCCGGCAGGAGATGAATTGCGCAGCAGGATTTTCGACATCCCCTATCAAAGCGAAGACGCCCTGTTTGATCTTTGGTCCGATGCCGGTTTGCGTGATGTCGATACCGCGACCCTGTCGATCCGCATGGATTTTCTGGATTTCGAGGATTACTGGCAGTCGCTTCTGGGTGCGCACAGCCTGATCCGTGATTTCTTTACCAGCCTTGATCCCGAACTGGCACACCAACTGCGCACCGCTACCGAACGGTCCTATCTGGGGGGCAAGGATGATGGTCGCCGTTCGCTGGTGGCATCCGCTATGGTTGTGCGCGGTATCGTCGGGGAATAGGCGACGATTACATCAAGACCGGCGAAACGGTATCCACAATACCGACCAAAGGCTTTGACTGCGTTTATCGCGAAATTCCTCAAGCCCGATCTGCATGTCATGATCATTGGTCTTGGTATGGTCGACATAACTGACAAACAGCCGGTCCCAAACCGACAGGATATTTCCGTAATTGCTGTTGGTTTCGCCTATCAGGCTGGAATGATGCACCCGATGCATATCGGGCGTTACAATCAATCGGCGCAATAACCGGTCAAACCCGCCGGGCAAATGAACATTGCCGTGATTAAACAGCGCAAATCCGCTTAGCATGCTTTCATAAATCACCACCGCCCACGGATCAGCCCCCAGCAGGATCACAAAAGCCGATTTATAAATCGCTGATGCGACAATTTCGAACGGATGAAACCGCACCGCGGTCGAGACATCAAATTCGATATCGCAATGATGCACCCGGTGAAACCGCCAGAAAACCGGCACGATATGCGTCAGGCGGTGCTGCCAGTAAACTGCACAATCAAGTGCGACGATTGCAATCAGGCCACTAAGCCACTCGGGCAGGCCAATCAGATTCTCGGCCTGATTGATCACGCCCCAGCCCTGCTGCCCGGCCAGAATGGCCGCGGCAATCATCGCGGCCCCGATGGTGAAACGGGTTAATGCAGCCCCCATCAACAGCAAACCAAAATTGGTCAGCCACCGCCCCGGGTTGCGCAGCCCACCCGCCGGACGATAAGGCATGAATGCCTCCCACATTGCCATCACGACAAGGATGGTGGCAAAGATACCCAACCTTAAAAGCCCGGCCTGTTGGTCCATCATGTTCCTGCCAAATACCAGGGTGGTGACGACGATTGTGTCTTTATGGTCATAGTCGATGATATTGAAACAATACAGTACCTTGCCCATCGCAAGTCCATCACCATTATGTTAGATGAAGGATGTGTGACGAAGCAGTCCTGTCAAAAGCGGTTTCAAAACCAACGACACAGGGCACCGGCAGGAGGATTTGATGGGGCAGGCGACAGGACGTATTGCGGCAGGTTTATTCGGGGTCCTGATCCTCGTGCCGTTCGCGACCATCGCCCGTGCGGATGGCCCGCCCTTTGATCTGCCCGTCGATTGCCCCTATGGCCAGTGTGATGTGGTCCATTATGTCGACCATGATCCCGGCCCCGAAATCCGTGATTTTGCGTGTGGCACCACCACCTATGAAGGTCATCGCGGCACCGATTTTTCCATTCCCGACGAGGCCACCATGATTGGCGGGGTCGCGGTCAACGCGGTTGCCGCCGGCACGGTGATTGCCACCCGTGACGGGGTCGAGGATATCGACGCTGGCCGTTTGGTCGGCGATTCGCTTAAGGGGATTGAATGCGGTAACGGCATTCTGATCAACCACGAAGATGGCTGGCAAAGCCAGTATTGCCATCTGCGCCGCGGATCACTGGCGGTTAAAAAAGGCGACACGGTCGAACGCGGCCAGACAATCGGGCTGATCGGCATGTCCGGGCAGGCCACCTTCCCGCATCTGCATTTCAACCTGCGCAAGGATAACCAGCTGGTCGACCCGTTCAGTGGCACCACGATGGGGGCTGTCACCCCGCAGGATTGCAATGCCAATAATGCGGTGCTGTGGACCGATGCCGCCAAGGAACAGATGTCCTATCGGGCGGTGACCCTTTATGCATCGGGCTTTTCATCTGCCAAACCCAATGCCACCGACATCAAGCGCGGCTATGGTAAAAGCAGTGAACTGCCCGCTTCCAGCCCCGGACTGTTTTTCTGGGCCTATCTGATCGGGGCCAGCAACGGCGATATCATCCGACTAAGCATGGATGGCCCGAACGGCATTGGCGGACACCGCGATTTCACCATCAATGTCGAAAACGATAACGGCCCGCGCGCCAAGTGGTTTTACGTCAATATCAACCGCCCCGGTGATCGCTGGCCCGCAGGTGCCTATCGCGGTGAAGTCACCTTTACCCGCCCCGGCCAACCATCTAGGGAAATCGGCATCACCGAGCTTACCATTCGCTGACAACGCCACCGATAACGCTGCGGATAACATAGACATTGCCGACGGGTATCGCAGCACAGCATGCCAATATCGCGGGAATCGGCAGTAACTGAGCCGCGTGCGGATTCCGATTCTCGCGTTTTTTATGCGCCGCACCATCAACCTTTGGTTATTTATGACCAAAACAGGTACAGAAAAGCTGTCTTTTTCCATCAGGTTGAAAGTTTTTTGACGTTTTTAAGAGGACAGCACTTGTATCGGGACCATATGCCTGCATATATTTCAACAGTGCGCCATACGGTGCATTTAAAGATACCTGTCATAAGACGGAGTAAAAATGATGAATAAGCGCAAAGCCGTTGCTATCGCCGTTGCCCGTGAACAGCAGATTGCCCGTTCGATGGAAATCCTGTTTGCTGGTACCATTCTGGCTCTGATTGCATCGCTTCTGATCCTCTGATCTTTTTTGTAACGCGCTTCGTCATTTAATCGGCCGTTAGCCATCCGGGATAACGGCCCCGAACGTTCAAGAACATCTTCATGAACAACCGCCGCCTTTTCATCGTTGCCATTACGCGAATTACCAGCCCGGTGGTCTGAGGACCCCGGGACGTGTCTTTTCGCCTTTTGGATACAATGAAAATGTGTGTGCATTGTCATGACCGATCATGCCTTTCTCGCGCCGCTTGAAAGCGCGCAGCCGACCAAATCCGTTTATTGTTTCGCCGTTCACGCCGCCGCAGAACCCGATGTGATGCCGCGTGTTCTTGAACTGTTTTCCAAACGCAATCTTGTCCCCGCCAGCTGGCATTCCACCGTCGCCGACGGCCATGCCGGTTTCAGCGAATTGCAGATCGATATCCAGATTCAGCAACTGGAAACCAAGGTTGCCGAACATATCGCCCGGTGCCTGCGTCAGATCGTGCATGTGAATACGGTTCTGACATCGGAAAAGGGTTATTCCAACTCTGCCCTTGGCGCTTAGGCCTTGGACGCTTAGTCTGTCTGGGTCGCGGCACTGCAACATGATCGTGTTGCAGTGCGCCCCAACCGACGGAGCCCATCTTGACCTATCTTGACCATATCAAAGCCTGCAACAACGCCAATCCATCGCGCTATGTGCCCTTCCGCATTGATGGAATGTCTCTGGGTGCCTTGCGTCCGGACTTCGCCACCGCCCTGTCAGCACTTGGCCCGGATTTTTCCCGCGACGAAAATGGGGAGTACTGCTTTGCACCGCATATCGTAACCCTTGATGATCGCAACCGTTCGCTCGATACCGCCACCAAGGCGCTTTGCGATCAGGGCGTCATCCGCCGCCTGCATGGCGAACGGTTCGATATTCGCCCGACACTGGGTCACGATCCCCTATGTCAGTTGGATCGGTCCGCCATGCCCTATTTCGGGTTCCGGTCCTGGGGTGTGCATATGAACGGCTATGTGCAAAAAGATGAAGGCATCCATATGTGGATTGCCCACCGCGCCAAGGACAAACCGACCTATCCGGGCATGCTTGACAATATGGTTGCAGGCGGCCAGCCGACCGGACTTGGTTTTCTTGAAAACATGATCAAGGAATGTGCCGAAGAAGCCGCCATCCCCGAAAACCTCTCCAGAAATTTGAAACCGGTCGGTACCGTTTCCTATCTTTACGAAACCACCGAAGGGCTAAAGCCCGATGTCATGGTCAATTATGATCTGGAATTGCCCGCCGATTTCGTGCCGCGATGTGCGGACGGCGAAGTCGAACAGTTTGAATTGATGCCTTTGGCCGACGTCGCCGAAATCGTACGCAGCAGTTTTGATTTCAAATTCAATTGCGCGCTGGTGATCATCGATTTCCTGATTCGCCACGGCTTCCTGACCGCCGACAATGAACCGGATTACAGCCAGCTGACCACCGGGCTGCATCGCAATATTTTCCGATAGGGATTTGTTGATTTGTCCCGCGCAAAAACACCCGAAACTTACTGTTTGGTCGGCGGACCGCCCATAAGCGCCCCAACCGCCATCAGGGTCAATTTGGCGCGCAATTCCGGATCAAGCTTGTCCAGATCTTCCTGCTTGTTGCGGATGGCAACCAATGCTTCGGAAATCAGTTTGGCGCGCGCATCGTCGGCTGCACTTGGCATCCGGCTTTTCTTTTTGCCGATCTTGGCGTCGGCGGCTTCAAGCGCCTTAAGGATTGCGGCCTGCGGATTATCCGACTGTTCTGTCAGGGTCTCGGCCAAGGCCTGAGCGCGGGCCTCCTCAAAGGACATGCCACTTTCCTGATAGGCCATCGCGCGGTCTTCGATCCGGCGTGCCTGTTTGGCCTGGGCAGCACTGCGTGCTGCCAGCTCGGGATCATTGAGTTGAAGGGACTGTGAATCGCTATAGGCCTTAAGGGCCTCCCGTCCGCGTTTTCCAACGAAAACGCGCAGCAGCGTCTCCTTTAGCATTCCCATCAATCGTTCCCGCTATGGTTTGGTTGCCCGCATCACAAGGCAACCATCATGCACCCAAAGGGTTTCAAAATCATTGCCTGCGGCCTGCAGGCAATATCGCAATGCCTTATATATGTTGCGCGACCCGGTCTTCTTCAATCTCAAGGATGTAACCGACCAGCGCCTCGCAATCATCCGTTCCCAGATGTTCAAGATCAAAGACGAAATCAACATTGTCACGCGCCGGGTCATCGGTTTTCCCGACAATGCCGAATTTGATATATTCCGCATCAAGAGCGGCCAGCGACGATATCACATCGGCAACCCCCACCCGGTCTTCAGCCGTCAGTGACAAGCGGATCAGAACCAGAATATCGGCATCGCAATCAACCGCCTGACGGGCAATCGATTGTGCGTCGGAATTTTTCGGGGCGATATCAACGTCAAACCCGCCATCGGCAAACAGGGTCGCGACATGCTTGTGATGGGGTTCTTCCGCCGACGATGCCGTCGCCAGAAGCAGTCTGGGGTGGCGGCCTTCCATCTCGGCGAAACGGGCAAGATTGGTCGCAAGTTCAGGAGACGTCATAACACCTCACAGAAATAACCTGTCCAGGATGGACATTCTGCGAACCAGTATTCCAATGAAACCTTGGAACTTCAAGCGTTGCGGCAAGGTTTTCTGCATCAAACCTCACAACCGCAAAATGCGGTCGACGGTGGTTCAGCCGCCGATTACCGCCGATGGATCAACCCCGATGACATAGGGATGCGCCCAAAGGAACACGACATACAGCAGAATTCCCAGCCCAATATCGCGCCAGCCAAGCGCGCCTTTGGCAAGCCCCGCGACGTCAAACCGTCGAGTCCCGTCAAGGATTGCCTTGTATTCGGCCACGTCCATGTGGCGGGCGCGGATTTGTTCCATCCGCCAGAACCCGGCAATGGCAAAAACCGTCGCCCCGCCAAAGAACATGAAAGCCACCAGATCACCATTGGGCACGATATGCCCAAGTCCCCACAACATCATGCCCAAAAGCAGCGGATGACGGGTCAAACGGTTGATCCCCGGTCGTGCCGGATCAAATCCTTTTTTTCGTCCAATCGACAGCGGACAGGGTTGAATAATCGCTGCGGCCCACAAAATGCAGGCAGGCAGCATAAAGGTCAGCGTGACGTGATTTTGCCAGATTTCGTAGGGCCACAGCGTGATGAAGTCCGCATGACGTACCTCATAAATCACCCATCCCAGCAGGAACAGCGACGTGACCGAAAACGTTACAACATATGCCGTGTGACCGATCCTTGCCGTGATCGCACCACGCAGAAGACCGGGCACGATATGCCCCGCCATAAACACCGCGACTGAAACGAAAAACCATGTCAAATGACGATCTCCCCTTTACATTGACGCGCTGTCATGCAAATTGCGCATCTTTCCGCGTGCAGCAACCCGGTCGTCAAACTGGTCCCGATTGGTCCAAAATGGCTAAGACCCTTGCGCCGCGTGATATTAGCGGATACGTCTGTATCCCTGTTTGACTTCGGACAATAAGCACCTGCCTATGGATTTTCCACCGGGCAGACAAAGAAACACGGAATATACTCGAAATGAGCTGGACGCCGGAAAAGATTGAACTGCTGACCTCGCTCTGGAATCAGGGCTGGACCACAGCACGCATCGGTGAAGAACTGGGCGTTGGCAAAAACGCCGTCGTTGGCAAGGCACACCGCCTTGGCCTGCCCAAGCGCCCCTCCCCGATCCAGCGCCGCGCCGAAGAGAGCGAGCCGAAAAAGGCACCGACCCCGAAAGTGCAGAGCAAAGGCATCAGCATCTTTGATCTCGGTGCCGGTATGTGCCGCTGGCCGTTCGGTGATCCGGGCGATGAAGACTTCCATTTCTGCGGCAAGAAATCTGTGCCGAGCAAACCTTACTGCGACGAACATTGCGCGGCGGCATATCTGAACGGCAAGAACCCTCGCGAAGACGGCCCGCGGAACGTTCCTGGTCGCCCCAATGCGCCGCATATGTCTCACGGTCCCAAAAAGTAACAGTCTGGCTGTCGCTGACCTTCACGGTCTTCGCGCAAGCCCAATTAAAAAGCCGCCCTCTTCCGATGGGCGGCTTTTTCTGTTTCGCGTCCAGTCCTATTTCGACTGAAGGACATATTGGGCAAAGCCGTTTTCGTCCTCGCCGACAAAGCTGATATTGTCGGGTGCGTTCATTGCCGAGGATGCTTTGGGACTGGTGACAAACGTCACCTTGGATGCCTCCCCGATGGGGGCTAGGCTCCAGTTGCCATCGGCCTTGGGATCGATTTCCTTTTCCTCAAGGATATAGTTCGCCAAAACCGTACGGTTTTCATCGGGTGCTTCGATGATGATGCTTGATCCGTCAAGTCCCGGGAAATTGCCCCCGCCGCCAGCACGGTAATTATTGGTCGCAACGACGAATTTCTGATCGTCGGCAACCGGCTTGCCATCATAGGTCAGATTGATGATGCGATGCGCATCCTTGTTTACCACCTCACCCGATGCGTTGTATCGGGCCGGTTGGGTTACATCGATCTGGTAATTGACCCCATCAATGACATCAAAGTTATAGGTCGGGAATGTCTCGTTGATCAGCGGCTGCTCTTCCCGGCTGTTCGGGTCAATCTGATTGAACTGTACGGCCGACATTTCCAACCATTCACGGACCTGCGCACCATCAAGCAGCACCGCCCGCAATGTATTGGGATAGATATAAAGATCGGCAACGTTCTTTAATGCGATCTTGCCTTCGGGGATGTCAGTGAAATATTCCGGGCCGCCACGGCCGCCGGCCTTGAACGGTGCACCCGCCGACAGGATCGGCATCCCGTCATATTCCGATCCCTTCAGGATACGTTCCAGATACCATTTCTGGGCATTGGTCACAATCTGGATCGACGGATCATCGGCCACCAGCGCAAAGAAGCTGTTGATCGGGGTGGCCGTCGTACCAACCCCCTCGCGCATATAGGCAATGGTCGCCTCATGCTCTTCTTTCACCGCCTCGATCACTTCCGGGTCGGCATCGACCAGCGGGGTGATATCACGGCCTTCGCGGTGATAAATCGGACGTGCTTCCGACAGGCTGTCGGTCACCTTCCATTCCCCGGCATCATTGACCGAAAGCGTCAGGTCAATCACGCCAAGGTGGCTGCCCCAGAAGCCCGGCATGACAGCGGCCACACCATTGATCGTGCCCTTGGCAAGATCAACCCCATCAATATCGGCATAGGTATCAGACGGGAATACCGTGTGCGCATGGCCAAACAGGATGGCATCAATGCCGTCAACTTGGCTCAGATAATAGGTGGCGTTTTCTTCCATACCTTCACGTGCCAGTGTCGACAGCCCCGAATGCGGCACCGCAATCACGATGTCCGCGCCCTTTTCGCGCATTTCCGGCACGTATTTTCTAGCCATCTCGACAATGTCCTTGGTCACGACATTGCCTTCCAGATTGGCCTTGTCCCATTGCATGATCTGCGGCGGGACGAACCCGATCACGCCGACCTTCGCCTTGTGCTTTTTGCCGTCGCCATCGCTAAATTCACGATCAAGGATTACATAGGGCTGGAAATACGGTTTGTCATTTTCGGCATCATTATCGCCGTCATCGGCAAACACATTGGCACTGACATAGGGGAACTTGGCACCCGAAAGGCTTTTACCCAGGAAATCTAGGCCATAGTTGAATTCATGATTGCCGATATTGGCTGCGTCATAGCCCAACAGGTTCATCGCCTTGTAAACCGGATGCACCTCACCCTCTTTCAGGCCGTGGCGCTTTGCCATGTAATCGCCAAGTGGGCTGCCCTGGATCAGGTCACCATTGTCAATCAGAACAACGTTTTCGGCCTCACCGCGCGCATTTTTCAACAGGGTCGCAACCTTGGCCAGCCCAACCGTATCCGACGGACTGTCGCGATAATAATCGTAATTGACCAGATGCGTATGGATATCAGTGGTTTCCAGAATGCGCAGCGATAGCGTGCTATCGGCCAATGCTGTACCGCTGGCAAGCGCCACCGTCAGTGACAAGACTGATCCCGCAACTGCACGACCAAAAACTGCACGACCGGCCAGACGAAAATATGACATGTGAAAGGGTCCCTGTTGAAGCGATGCTCATGCCTGACATTATGATTGTTCGTTTGGTCAGGATTTGAAGATTTTGCGAAAATAGCAAGGCAAACACAAATGAAAACGCCCGCAAGATGATCGCGGGCGTTTGGCATATTGAAATTCTGCACCAGTTAAGGCGGCTTTTGTTACTCCGCCGGGCGCAGCATCGGTTGATCGGACTTATATCCCATAACCACCTCGTTCCCCGGCTCCGGGTCATCGGGCACATTCAGCGCCAGAACCAGTGACACCAGCGCCATCGCCGCCCCGGCCAAAAACACCGCTGACGGCGAAATCAGCCACAACAACCCGAACGCCACCGGGATGAACACTGCGGCAATATGGTTGATGGTAAAGCTGACACCCGCCGTGGATGAAATGTCGGCCGGATCGGCGATTTTCTGGAAATAGGTTTTGATCGCAATCGCCATCGCAAAGAACAGATGATCAATCACGTAAAGCGCCCCGGCCAGCTTGTCGCTTTCGACAAAGGCATAAGACACAAATACAATGAACAACCCTATATATTCAAATGTCAGGGCCTTGCGTTCGCCCCACTTGCCGATCAGCTTCCCGATCTTGGGGGCCATCACCATATTGATCGCATGGTTCAGAAGGAACAGAAGCGTAATGGTGGCGGCATCATAACCAAACTTCTCGACCATCAGGAACCCGGCAAACACGGTGAAAATCTGGCGGCGTGCCCCGCTCATGAAGGTCAGGGCGTAATAAAGCCAGTACCGTTTACGCAGGATCAGCTTCTTGGTCTGCGGGTGGGCATCGGCAAATTTCGGGAACGCCATCCAGGCAAACAGCGCGGCAATAACCGTCAAGGCCCCGCCAAACAGATAGACATAGCGATATTCGACATCGAGAAGTTCCAGCATCGCCCAGACAATGCCAAACATCACCAGCGACGATAACGACTTCGCCGAAAGCTGCCGGCCCATCACCATCGCGGTGCGGTCCTTTTTCACCCATTGCAACGACAATGCCTGCTGCATGGTTTCAAAATAATGGAACCCGATCGACATCAGAACCGTGGTGCAATAAAGTCCGACAACGGTCGGGAAATAACCCGAAATCGCCACCCCAATCCCCAACACCAGCAGCGAAATCAGGGCAAAGGTCTGTTCACGCAGGATGATGAGGACGAAAATCGCGGTGAAGGCCATAAAACCCGGAATTTCACGCAACGACTGCAAAATCCCGATCTCGCGACCGGTAAAATCCGCTATCTCGACCGAAAAATTGTTTAACAACGCCATCCATGTCGAAAACGACAACGGCATCGCGGCTGCCATGAAAATCAGCAACACTTCCGGGTTGCGCCATCCCTTATGCGCAACAGCCGCACCCGATAGATCGGGATTGCCCGGCACCTCGATAGGCGCCGCATGGGTGCTTGTTTCCGGTGGCAATTTCTTGGACATTTTGTCTCCCCGCACGGTACCGGTGGCAATCGGGGCGCGTGCATTTATATGTTTGGTTGGAATAGCTTCAAACTAGCGTTGCGGCATACGTCTGTCTTGCGATAATCTGCCATCATATATTGCAAACAGGACATTCTCATGGATGAATCACGGGATATCCCGAAATATCCGCAACATTCCCGTCCCCGGCCCGATCATCTGCCGCGTCCGGTTTATGTCCGCATGAGCGACCTTCCCGCCGGATACAGCATCGGCGCACACAGCCACGACTGGCATCAGCTGATTTTTGCCATCGAAGGCACCATGACCGTCACCACCAAAGCCGGCATCTGGGTCGTCCCGCCCCAGCGCGCGGTCTGGGTGCCGCCAGGCGTTGAACATGCCGTCAGTCACGCCACCTTCACCCGTGCGCGCCATATCTATATCGATAAAAATGCCCTGGTCGATTTGCCGGATCGCTGCACGGTGCTGGATGTAAGCCCGCTTCTGCGCGAACTGATCCGGGCTGCGACCGAAATCCCGATTGAATATGACGAAGCCGGTTCGGATGGTCGACTGATCCGCGTGCTGCTTGATCAGCTTAAACCGCCCAGAGACGATAACCTGCATCTGCCTGCCCCCAAGGACCCGCGCCTGGCGCGCATCTGCGAACAATTGCAGGCCAATCCATCGGATAACCGAACCCTTGATGAATGGTCGCGAGATTGCGGCGCATCGTCACGCACGCTGGCCCGCCTGTTTCAACGCGAAACCGGCATGCCGTTTCGCGAGTGGCGGCAAAAGCTGCGTCTGCTTTACGCGCTTGAAAAACTGGCCCATCATCGTCCGGTCACCGAGGTCGCTCTTGATCTCGGTTATGAAAGCACCTCGGCCTTTATCGCGATGTTTCGCAAGGCCACTGGCAAAACGCCGGGTGGGTATTTCCGGTAACGCAGGAAGATGAAATGAGCGAGAAATCATACAATGGCGGCTGCCAGTGCGGTGCGGTGCGTTATCGCGTCGACAAGCTTGATCTGGATAAATCGATCACCTGCAATTGTTCACGCTGCCAGAAACTCGGATCGGTTCTGGCCTTTACCCCGCGCGATAATTTCATACTGAAATCTGGCGGGCAGAACCTGACCGAATATCTTTTCAACGATAAAAAGATCAGTCACCAGTTCTGCAAAACCTGCGGCATCCAAAGCTTTGCCTATGGCCAACTGCCCGACGGCAGCAAAATGGCCGCCATCAATGTCAACTGCCTTGACGATGTCGACCCGCGCAGCCTGACCCCGCATCATGTCGATGGCAAAAGCCACTAATTACCCTCTTCACAATCATCATTCCTGCGGAGGCAGGAATCCAGACGGGTCCGCAGGAAAAGTTGACAAATTGGTGTATCGACTGCGCGCGATCCCTAAAATCGACCACTGAGTTTCGCTCTACCCTGATATGAAAAAAACTCAGTATTTCATACGACTTATTCAGGGTACTGCTTGGGAAGCGGGACATCCTTCCCGCCAAATGCAGGGTAATCCCGAAATGGGCAGTGTATGGTCCGGGATCGGCTTGCGGCTTGCCGCCACCGGTCTGTTTGCAGTGATGAGTTTGTTTGTCCGTCTGGCCTCGTTCGAGGCACCGGTCGGACAAATCATGTTCTGGCGAAGCTCTGTCGCCTTGATCCCCATCATCCTGTATCTGATGTGGCGACGCCAGTTTCCGCGCGGCCTTCGCACCGCCCGGCCGTTCGGGCACCTGAAACGCAGCACCTTCGGCCTTGTGTCGATGTTCTTTTCGTTCCTGTCGCTGGCCTATCTGCCGCTTGCCCTTGCGACGGCTCTTGGCTTTCTCGCCCCGCTTCTCGTCCTACCGGTTGCGATGATCATGTTGCGCGAAAAGCCGGGCATAGCCGTCTTTGCCGCGACCTTTGCCGGTTTTGGCGGGGTGTTCCTGATGCTGTGGCCAACATTCTCGACACCGGGGATCGATACCGGCGTTCTGATTGGCATCGGGGCGGGTCTTGCCATGGCGGTCACCACCGCCTTTGCCAAGGTGCAGATCAAGGCCCTGACCAGCACGGAATCCGCAGGCACCATCGCATTTTATTTTGCCGTGATCTGCTCGCTTGGCGGGTTGCTGACCCTGCCGTTTGGCTGGGCCGATCCATCGCCTGAAATCCTGATGTGGCTGATCGGGGCCGGGTTGACCGGCGGTCTTGCCCATATCTTCATGACAGAGGCACTGGCACGTGCGCCGGCCTCGACATTAGCGGCCTTCGAATATACCGCAATGATCTGGGCGCTGTTGCTGGATGTTACGGTGTTTGGTCTGTTGCCTGAACCGGTTTCCCTGTTTGGTGCCTTCCTGATCGTGTTGGCAGCCGCCATTGTGATGTTTGGGGACAAGCTCGGTGTGCCCGTTCCCAAACCCGATATCACAGCCGCTCAGGCACAGAGCAAGCCGGGGGAATAGCCCCCGGCCAATTACGAAGCCCGGATCAGTCCCGGCTTTCGCGCAATTTGGTCATTGCATGCAGGGCAAGATTGGTGGGGGTTGGAATGCCAAGTTCCGCCCCCTTGCGCACGATATAGCCGTTCAGGAAATCGATCTCGCTGGTTTTGCCCCGCGCCAGATCCTGTGCGGTGGATGAATATTGCCCCGGCATGGTTTCGGCGATCTTTTCAATCGCACCCCAGACGTCACCGGGCACCGTCACCCCGCATCCCTTGGCCACAGCAAGGCATTCATCTACCGCATTGCGCATGACATCCCAAATGCCTTCCCCCTGAACCAGACGGCCATAGGGCATCTGCGATATTGCGGATAACGCGTTATAGGCACAGTTCAAGATCATCTTGGCCCAAAGCGCACCTTCGGCATTATCCGAAATCTCGACCGGGATATGCGCCGGGCGCAGCGTTTCGGCAACTTTGTCGCTTTGCTCAGACTGCCCGATTACCAGTTCGCCGCGGCCATGATGTTTGACATGACCTGGCCCTTCCATGCTGGTCGCGACATAGACCACCGTCGGGATCACCGGCATGCCGATCACGGCAGATAACCGTTCGGCATTATCAACCCCGTTCTGAAGACTCATGACGATGGTATCAGGGGTCAGAAACGGCTTAATCTGTGCCCCGGCATCGCTGGTATCGGTCGATTTGACACAGAACAGAACCAGACCTGCACCGGCAATCGCGCTGGCGTCCGAACTGGCGCTCATTTCGATATACTGCTGTGTTCCGCCAAATTCCAAAAGCAGTCCGTCGCGATTGACAGCATCAACATGGGCAGGCCGCCCGATCAGGGTGACATCATGCCCGGCACGCGCCAACATCGCCCCGTAATAACAGCCAACAGCCCCTGCGCCCATCACCGCGATTTTCATGTCCGATATCCTGCATTGAATGAATGTTGCTGCCGATACCTTTTCATATCGGCGGCCATTCTGCCAAGCAGGAAGGTGGCATCAGATAATCCCGGCTTCGCGCAATTTGGCAATCTGCCCGTCGCTAAGGTCCGCAACCTTGCGCAGGATTTCATCGCTATGCTGGCCCAGCATCGGCGGGGCGGTTTCACCGGCAATCGGTGTTTTGGAAAATTTGATCGGGTTGGCAACCGTCGGCACCTTGCCCGCCGTCGGATGATCAAGGTACCGCACCGTATCGCGATGTTTGACCTGCGGGTTATCAAACACCCGATCCAGCGTATTGATAGGGCCACACGGCACATTGGCCGTTTCCAGAATGGCAATCCAGTCGTCGGTGGTTTTCATCACCATCGCCTGACGGATTTGCGGCACCAGCGTTTCGCGGTTTGCCACCCGTGACCGGTTGGTGGCATATCGTGCGTCATCGGGCAAATGCCCGATCCCCGCGACATTGCAGAAGCTTCTGAACTGGCTGTCATTGCCGACCGCAAGGATGATGTAACCATCCGCCGTCGGGAACGCTTCATAGGGCACGATATTGGGATGCGCATTACCAAGCCTCCCCGGAGCCTTCCCGGTTGTCAGGAAATTCATCGCCTGATTGGCAAGGATCGCGGTCTGCACATCCAGCAATGCCAGATCGACATGCTGTCCCTCGCCGGTGGCATCACGGTGACGCAGGGCTGCCAGAATACCAATCGTCGCATAAAGCCCGGTAAAGATATCGGCAACCGCCACCCCGACCTTCATCGGCTGCCCACCCGATTCCTGATCCGGGGCACCGGTGATGCTCATAAGCCCGCCCATCGCCTGGATCATGAAATCATAACCCGGCCGGTCCTTGTATGGGCCATCCTGCCCGAAGCCGGTAATCGAACAATAAACGATCTTGGGATTGATTTCCGATAGTGATGCATAATCCAGCCGGTATTTGGCAAGGCCACCGACCTTGAAATTCTCGATCACCACGTCGCATTCGGCGGCAAGTTTATGCAGGATTTCCTGCCCCTCGAACTTGGTCATATCAATCGTCAGCGACTTTTTGCCGCGATTGGCCGACAGGTAATAGGCCGCCTCGCTGGTATCGTTACCTGTAACGTCCTTAGCATAGGGCGGGCCCCAACCGCGCGTGTCGTCGCCCGCACCCGGACGTTCGATCTTGATCACCTCGGCACCCATATCGGCCAATGTCTGACTGGCCCAAGGCCCCGCCAAGACACGCGAAAGATCAAGCACACGAAGTCCAGAAAGCGCGCTGGTCATCATTCCATCCCGGGATCGTCGTCAAAAAGGAAAAAGGGCGACACCAAAGATCGGTGCCGCCCGTAATCGAAGTCCTCAGCCCTCGGCGCTGAACGCCTGAATGCCGGTCTGGGCACGGCCAAGGATCAGGGCATGCACATCATGCGTACCTTCATAGGTATTGACCGCTTCAAGATTCATCACATGGCGGATGACATGGAATTCATCGGCAATGCCGTTGCCGCCATGCATGTCACGGGCAACACGCGCGATATCAAGCGCCTTGCCACAGTTATTACGCTTCATCAGGGAAATGGCTTCCGGTGCGACTTTTTCTGCATCCAGCAAACGGCCCAGTTGAAGCGCCCCCTGAAGACCAAGGGTGATTTCGGTCTGCATGTTCGCCAGTTTCAGCTGGATCAGCTGATTGGCGGCCAGCGGACGACCGAACTGTTTGCGGTCAAGGGTATATTGACGTGCCGCATGCCAGCAGAATTCAGCAGCCCCCATCGCCCCCCATGCAATGCCGTAACGTGCCTTGTTCAGACAACCGAACGGCCCGCCAAGGCCCTTGGCATTGGGCAGCATGTTTTCCGTCGGGACAAAGACGTTATCCATCACGATCTCGCCAGTGATCGACGCACGCAGCGAAAACTTGCCTTCGATCTTTGGCGCGCTCAGGCCCTTCATGCCTTTTTCAAGGATGAAACCGCGAATGACACCTTCGTCATCCTTACCCCAGACGACAAATACATCGGCGATCGGGCTGTTGGTGATCCACATTTTCGATCCCGACAGGGTGAAACCACCGTCGGCCTTGCGGGCACGGGTTTTCATGCCGCCCGGATCGGACCCGTGATCCGGCTCGGTCAAACCAAAACAGCCAACCCATTCACCGGTTGCCAGTTTCGGAAGGTATTTCTTGCGCTGTTCCTCGCTGCCATAGGCATAGATCGGATGCATCACAAGCGAGCTTTGAACCGACATCGCCGAACGATAGCCGCTATCGACGCGTTCGACTTCGCGCGCGACAAGACCATAGGCCACATGGTTGACACCCGGTCCGCCGTATTCTTCGGGGATGGTTGGGCCAAGCAGGCCAAGTTCGCCCATCTCGGTCATGATTTCGCGATGGAAAATCTCGTGCCGGTTGGCTTCGAGAACACGGGTCTGCAGGTTTTCCTGACAATAGGCGCGCGCCGCGTCACGGATCATGCGTTCTTCTTCGCTCAGCTGATCTTCAATCAGCAGCGGGTCTTCCCAGTGAAAAGGTGCGCGGCCTGCCATCGTCCTGATCCCTTATGAAATTTTTAAAACCAAAGCAGGGATGACGCCATAGAAGGGCGAGACGGCATCATCCCTGAAAGCTTATCGCTTCTAGGCTAAAGCTAGGCATTGGCAGACGCGCTTGCAAATGATAAATCGGATATAGTTTATGCATAAAAATCATAAACTATCCACAAGAAGCCCAGATAAAGCGCAAATATAGCCATATTTCGAGCAATCAGATCATGAGCCGCCGCATTCCGAGCCTGAAAGCACTCAGTTGCTTTGAACAGACCGCCCGATTTGGCAGCGCATCACGCGCTGCCGAGGAGCTTTACCTGACGCAAAGTGCCGTCAGCCGCCAGATACAGGGGCTTGAAGACTGGCTGGGTTGTAAACTGTTTGCCCGCCAGAAGCAGCGCCTCGTTCTGACAGTCGAAGGCGAAAGCTATTTGCAGGCAATCCGACCGGCGCTGGATCAGCTGGAAACCGCCACCCTGACATTCCTGTCTGGCGGAGCCGAGGGCGGGGTTCTGACCATTGCCGCCCCGCCGACTTTCGGGTCACGCTGCCTGATCCCGTTGCTGCCCGATTTTCGCGGCCGCCATCCCGATATCGTCATCAATTTCATTTCGCGCATCGGCATTCCCGATTTTGACCGCGAGCAGATTGATATTGCGGTGCTGTTTGGCGATGGAAACTGGCCGGGACTGGATGCGCATTTGCTGCATGGCGAGGAAATGGTCCCGATCTGCAGCCCGAAGCTGATCGAGAATCTGGATTACTCACCAAAACCAAATAATCTTCGTGATTATTCACTTTTACACATAGCAACCCGCCCCCGCGGATGGAGCGACTGGCTGGCCGCCAGTGACCTTACCGATATTGATGGGGAAAACGGTCCGAAGTTCGAACATTTCACCATGGCGATGCAAGCCGCCATCGCAGGCCTTGGGGTGGCGTTGCTGCCGACATTCGCGATTGAGGATGAATTGGCCAATGGCCGGATTGTCGCACCGTTTGGTCCGCCGCGCGCGAGCCCGTTCCATTACTACGCCACCAACCCGATCGGCCGGTCACGCAACCCAAAAATCCGGGCTTTCATGACCTGGCTTGATCAGCGCAAAAAACAGGAAGAACTGACAGAATAAAAGGCAGGCTCAACTTGCCTTTCTGCCCTCAAGCGCACGCAGCGCATTCATGCCGCGACGGCGCAGAAGATCGGCTTCTTCGGGGCCATCGATGATTTCAAGCAGCCGGACAATCGCCATCATGTTGCGCTGGGCATTATCCAGTTCGTCGGCATCAAGCCGCCCCATGCCATCCACCCCGGCACGCCCGATCTGGTTGAGCTTTTTCTTGAGCTCCACCACCGCCTTTGTCGCCGAACTTTGCGCGGCCAGAACATGCGAAATGCGCGCGGTTTCGGCAATCGCCTCGGCTGATTGTTCGGCGGCCAGAACCTTTTCCTCGTCAAACGGCTGAGCAAAAATCGGACGCACACCCTGACGGCCGGAACCCGGGCCCTGCTTGGTTTCGATCTGTGGCAGGGCATCGATGATGCGATCAGGGCTGGCGCCAAACATGGTATTGGCCATCGCCTTGGACACCCGACGACGCGTTTCCAGAAGCTTCTCGCCCCAGCGACCATCCTTGCGGATGTTAAATTCACGCGTGATGCGGGTAAATTCCGACGCATACCAGCGCGCAAGCGACAGGATGTGATGTTCGCCCTTGCCCGCACCGACCCCCTGTTCGATCTCGATCACGGTTTCCGCCAGAAGATCAATGATCAGATCACCGGTGGTCGCGAGATTGGTGCTGGAAATCGTTCGGTCATCGGCCTTGCTTGATAGCACGCGGATCAGCTTGAAAAGTTCGCTCGGGCGCAGCAGCCGGGCCAGAACAGCCAAAAGGTAAACCGGCTCGTATCCCGGTTTTTCTTCGGAAATTTCAACAAACCGGTCGCGCAGCCAACTGATATCGGCCGTGCCCAGACTTCTGATCGGAGCCGATGGGAACCGTTTGCGCATCGCAGTGATTTCTTCGCCAACATTCAGGATTTTGCCGATCTGCTCGAATGCGGGAAGATGGCTGCGCGAACCAAGCCGCGTTGCCAAGGCGCGTTCCGTCTTGACCCCGTTCAGCGAATTTTCGATCTCCCGCGCAATGCACACCGACGCCAGCTTCCACATCCGGCGTTCTGCCTGTTCAAGCATATCCTGATCACGTTTGGCCGCCGCCTTTTCGATATCGGCAATCGCCTTGGTCATTTCAGGGCCGCCCGTGGCCTCGACCACCTTCCAGATCGGCATCAGTGATGAACGGCTGATACGGATACTTTTCTCGACCGGTGGCGCCGAAGTCAGCAGATCTTCGAAAGGATCGCAGAACTGGCGCATCGGCGTAGGATAGCGTTCAGGTTTCAGCGACGCCAGACGCGGGCGCAGGATTTGCAAAATCTGTTCATGCGGCAGCGGCAGCTTGGGATCGGCGCGGTCACTTTCGATTGCGCGGGTAAAGCGGGCAATTTCCGAACTGCTCAGCGATTCAAACAGATCACCAAGCTGGGACACTCCCATATTTGCGGCATTTTCAACCTTCACGCCGACTGCCTCCGGAACCGCTCCAGCCGGTCGACCATGTCGGCGTCAATTTCACCACTTCCCAGTTTGCGCAACTCGGACGCCCACAGCATCTGGTTAACACGCACATCGACCCAGAATTCATATTCAATTTTCTCTAGCGCCTCAATTGGCAGAACCGGCGCGAAACTTGCGATTTCCTCGACAATCTCGCGCTGCCGTACCCGATCATGTTGCGGACGCGACCGCCACAGATCAATCAGCTCCTGCCACCCGTCAAGCACCCACCACAAGCGGTCAATATGCTTTTGCATATCTTCCTTGGCCTTGGCCCAGTCTTGCAGGACCTTGCCCAGTTCATTGTTCCACAAATCAATCTTGCGCAGCAACCGCAAGGCATGGTCCTTGGTGGCGCTGGCGGCATTGATCACGCGTGTCGCCATAAAGCGGAAATCGGATTGTTCGGAAATCGACCATTCCTCGACATCGCCAGCAAGTTTCTGCAAGCCGAAGGTCAAATGACGCAGCGGCCCTTCGCAACCCTCTATCGCAAGACCTACCGGCGCGCTCAGGATGCTCCAGTCGCCCAGGGTATCGATGATCGAATCATTTTCCAAACCGGTCGATGTCGCAAAACGGTTCAGCGCCTTGCGTGCCCTGATCTGACCATCCATGGTCAGCAGGTCTTCACGCTTCATGTCCTGAACGTCATTACCGCCAAGCTGGCGCAGCGCCTGATAGAGCAGCGTCAGTTGCCCCAGTTCACGTGCGGCCTTTTCGTCCTTGTTGCCGGTAATCCCGGCACGGGCCAGCGCAACACCACCAACACCGGTCACCGCCACCGCGCGCGCATGTTCGCGCACCAGTTCCGGGGTGAATTTTTCAAGTGTGATCAACCGGTCAAACAGCATCCGGTCATGAACCGACAGATCAAAAACCTCGCGCAGGGTTTCAAGTGGCATTTCATAGGTGCCAAGCCCGCCCGAAAGCCCCGGAAGACTGACAAGCGTGCGACCGCTTTGGCCGATCAATACGCGCGAATAGCGCAAGCTTTTGGTCGTGAATGGTGTCCGCACGCCGCGCGACGCAAAAGATGCGGGCAAACAGGACAAGGCATCGGGCTGCCCTGCACCGATTTTGGGGGAACTACCTGCCCCTTTATTTGCAAGCTGCTGTCTGGTCATTCTCGGCTTTGATCAACCCATCCCGACTAATCTATTCTTCGGTCCATCTGCTTTTGGCCTTTCGCGCTCTCAGCTCACGCCATCCGTACCGCTGCCAAGCTTATACTAACGCGCAGGTCAGTCCACGACAAAGGAACCGGTTTTGCGAACTTGCAGGTTACCGGGACAAGCTGATGAAACCCTTAACGCTTCGGATAGGTCAAACAGGCCGGAAGATCAATGCTCAATAACCGCAAAGGTGCAGAAACCCGCCCCAAAACAACTTTTGCCCCTGCGTCCGGGGTCAGATCGAACATCAAAGTGTTTCCTTCGCCTTTTCCCAGGTATTGACATAAGCCTTCCATTCCGCGCCATCGGGGATGCTTTCATCGATATTGACCATTTCGGCACAGTCGATCATCACCGCCACCTCGTCGGTTTCAACCGGCACCTTGATCATGGTTTTCTGATAGGAACACGGATGCGGACCATGCGGGAAACCGCTGGGGTGGAAGGTAGCCATACCGGGCTTGATATTGCCCCGGCTGTAAAACTCGCCCCGGTGATAGAAGATGAACTCGTCGTAATCCTCGTTCGAATGATAAAACGGCACACGCAAAGTACCGGACTGCCCTTCGCCAATTTTAGGCACAAAGGTACTAACGGCAAAACGGTTGGCGACAAAGGTGCTGTGCGCGGCGGGCGGCACCGGCTGGCCCGGTTGGCGGTCCTGTCGCAAGTCGCGCCAGTTCAACCTTACGACACTCAGGTCGCCCTGCCAGCCCACCGCATCCAGCGGATTATAGGGATAGGTCAGGGTCGAAATTGCATTGCGACGCTTGATGTGAATTTCCCAATAGGCTTCGTCCTGCTGGGCACGGAATCTGTCATCAAGTCGCGGCACTTCGAAACTGGTAGGGTTGATCGACGGATGACCTGCCGACTGGGTGTCGTTTGGCAGGCCAAAGGCATCGTTAGTGGCCTCGATAAACAGGAATTCGGACGGATCGGTTGCCTCAAACCGCCAGGCCGTGCCGCGCGGCAGCAAGATGTAATCCCCATCACGATAGGGCATGTGGCCGTAATCGCAATAAAGCGCGCCGCTGCCATTGTGAACAAAGGCCAGCGTATCACCATCGGCGTTACGCGCCAGCGCATGCATTTTACCATCCAGCCGCCAGTAACGGACTTCCATCACCGCATTATGCAGAATGCGGCGCGCCTGCAAGGGGCAATCCGGCCCGGCAGCAAGTTTGTTCAGATCAAAGGCACGCGGTCGAAGTGGCCCTTCGAATGATGCCCACCCTGCGGGGGGATGTTTGTGATAAATATGGGCCGATGGCCCAAGGAACCCGTTGCGTCCTATTTCGCGTTCATGAACGGTAACGGATGGGGAATTTGTTGAACCTGCGGCATTCTTAGACGCTGCAACACAATTGCCTTCGCTGTTCGGAAGACGAATCCAGTTCTTCACCTGACACCTCCCGGCCGGATCGGCCATATAAAAGGGCTTGTCGGATTTGCCCGTTATGTAAGGATATGTGCAGGTCAGCAGACCTTTTCAAGCCGGGTATACATTTGGAAAAGAACAACTTTCAGATGTGGCCTGCGATATCTGCTGCTTTCCATCAAAAGGGGAAACATCAATTCCCCCGTTCCGATATCCGAACCGGGTGGCAGCGAAGGCAATGATGAAAGCAGCCAGGCGCTATCCGACGGAATATTGACGTCGTTGATGTGGCAACAACGTCAAATGCACGATGCTTTCACACCTGTTGCCACCATTCGGACGGGGCAAAGTGGTCTCAGACGACCCGTTTTAACAGGCGTGCGAATTCCGTTTTTTCGACATTGCGCACACCATTAGCGTGAAAGTGCTGAATGTGGGGACCCTGTTCGTGATGTTTGCTACGTGCTTCCATCGACTCCCATTCTTCAACGAACACAAAGCATCCGGGCTCGTCCCGATCTTCAAACAGATCATAGCGGATATTGCCGTCTTCTTTGCGCGATGGTTCGACGATTTCCGCCAGATCGCGACGCAGTTCGTCCTCTTTTCCCGCCTTGGCCTTCAGCCCGACGACGATAAACAGGTTGCTCATTTACTGATTTTCTCCTTGATCGAATGGCGACGAACAGGTTTCTGGTCGCCGCCATCGTGTGCCAACCGTTTTTGACAGATGCCTTAACAGACGCTTTGGCCTATTTATTTCTCGGTCGCCTTTTCGACGTTGAAACCGTCAAAATTGTCAAAAACGCCCATGAAACCGGGGACCGTTGCCTCGCGCGCCCAGTCCCGCTGGAGTTCGCAATACATCTGCACACGGCTGATAAGCTTCACCCCGGCCTGCTCCATACGACGAAGTGCAGCTTCGTGGGCAGCAAGCGACGTACCGCCAACCGCATCGACCGGCACGTAAACTTCGTAGCCTTCCTGAATTGCATCAAGTGCCGGGAAGGTCAGGCATGCCTCGGTCCAAAGGGCGGTCATGATCAGTTTGGGACGCCCGATTTCCTTGACGGCTTCCTTGAACCCTGTGTCCTCCCAGCTGTTGATCGAGGTACGATCATAGGTCGGCAAATGCCCAAGCACGTCCTGAAGTTCCTGAATCGGTGGCTTGTTACGGCCGGTTTCGACATTGACGGTCGAATGAATGATCGGCAGGTCGTAATTGACCGCGGCCTTGGCAACACTGGTGATGTTGAAGACCAGTTCTTCGCGGGGCATCGAACGGATCGAAGATACCTGGATCGGCTGATAATCAATGACGATCAGGGCCGAATTTTGTGGTGTCAGAAGTTGGTCGGTATGGGGATTACGGATTTTCTCGCTTGCCATCTGGCAGGTCCTTTCCTTGGTTAAAAACGCGCTTCTGTTTGGGCAAAGCCCGCTTTTGGTGAATGGGGTAGCGCGCACCCCCTTCACGATTTCGGCAGATTGCAGCCATGACTGCGGGCGTGGTCCTGCCAATCGATGGCCAGCGGAATGAAGTTCAATGCGTCGGTAATGCCCGTTAAACTGATCACTGGTCAGGCAGAGGAAGCAAAAGTGGGGATGACGAAACAGGCCAAAAGCCAGCTTTGCGGGGGCATTCGTCATCCCCGCCCCGGATCAGCCCCGGGTGCCTGTCACCGGCGTGTTAAGCAATTGCTGTTCCCACAGGAAAGCACTACCGCTTGCGCCGGCGTGGTCCTTGAGTATCTCTGCCAGCTCGACAATATGTTCGGCCCGGGCCCAGTCGCGTTGCCATTCGGATGCAACGGCCAGCCAGGTCATCATATTTGCCCCGGCAGCAATCATGCGCTGGATCGCGACCTGATGTGCCTCGACCGAAACACCGCCACAGGCATCGGTCACCACAGTCACGTCCCAGCCTTCGCCAAGGGCCTGTATGGTTGGCATCGCGACACAGACTTCGGTCCAAAGGCCGGCAATGATCAGCTGCTTGCGCCCGGTTTCCTTGACCGCATCGACCACTTTCTGATCCTGCCAGGAGTTGATCAATGTCCGATCAATGATTTCTTGCCCGGGGAAGACATCGGTAATCTGCGGGAAAAGACGACCGCCTTGGGCGGCAATCACGGTTGTCAGAATGGTTGGCACACCAAACGCCTTGGCAACTTTTGACAACCCTGCTGTATTGTTGATGACCATATGGGGATCGTGACTGTTCAGGTTTGCAAGCTGATAGGGCTGGTGATCGATAAGAACGAGTACCGAATCTTCGGGGCGAAGAAGTGAATCAAGGCCATTGCGAAAAGTCATGATGATCCTTTGCTGACATCTTGAAGATGGTTTACCGAAAGGCTTCTTTTCGGTTGCTGCGCTGCCGAAACTGTCATACCGGTCAGGGTTGCACTACCGACCAAGTTTGCTACGCTGTGTCGCAAAATCAGGAACGCTAAATTGGATTTAGATGATTTACAGACTTTTGTAGAAGTTGCTGATGCTGGTGGTGTTTCACCTGCCGCACGGCGACTGGGCGTGTCCAAATCTGTCGTCAGTCGGCGGCTGATCCGGCTTGAAGCCGAACTGGGTATCCAGCTTCTGACGCGCACAACACGCGGGGCTTCTTTGACCGAGGCCGGGGTCGTTTTCCGGGATCATGCGGCCAAAGCCTGGGCCGAAATCAACGAAGCAAGAGAAACCCTGCTGCCAACCGGTCAGCTGTGCGGTCTTCTGCGGGTTTCACTGCCGCTTTCCTTTGGTCCCGATCACTTCGCGCCGATACTGTCGCAAATGGCGCAGCGCTATCCCTTGATGCATATCCATACCTGTTACAGCGATCAGTTCGTCGATCTGATCGCCGGTGGATTTGATTGTGCAATACGACTTGGTCACCTAGCGGACTCCAACCTGATCGCACGACGTGTCGGGCCGCTTTATGGAACGGTTGTTGCCAGCCCCGATTACATCAAGGCCCATGGCGCCCCCGAGACACCTGAAGAACTACAATCCCATCAGGCCCTTCTGAAAGGCAACGAAGGGTGGAAACTAATGGATGGTGAAAAGACCATCACCGTTCGCCCGCAAGGCAGGTTCAAGGCAGATAATGGAACGGCACTTGTCGCCGCCGCACTTGCCGGGCTTGGTATCGCATGTCTTCCTGACGGTTTGATACGTCATCATATTGAATCGGGCGCGCTGGTTCCCGTCATGCAACGCTATCCCATTCCACCTGCGGGCATTTTTGTTGTCCGCCCGCCATCACAGCATCCCGACCGGAAAGTTCGCGCTTTGACCGAATTGCTGATCGAACATTTTGGATCAGACTCGTCCATCGCCTGAATGCAACAGGCCGCAGCAAAGGAGAAACCAATGGATAAAATCACCGGTGGTTGTCTGTGTGGCAAAGTACGACTTTTGGCATCGGGAAAACCGTACCGGGTTGGCCTGTGTCATTGCCTTGATTGCCGGAAACATCATGGCACGCTTTTTCATGCGTCTGCGGTTTATCCCGAGGATGCGGTAACGGTCGAAGGTGACGTGCGGGATTATCAGGGGCGTTATTTCTGCCCGACCTGCGGATCATCGGTTTTCGGACATAGCGGGGACGAGATCGAGGTCAATCTGGGCGCACTGGACGCACCCGATCAGTTAAAGCCCACCTACGAGCTTTGGACCATCCGCCGCGAAAACTGGCTGCCGGAATTTCCACTTGCGAAACACTATGAGCGGGATCGCGAGGGTACGGGGCGTTCGGAAGAATAAAGCAAAAGAAAATGGTGCGCCCGACGATTCGAACCTGTGGCCCCCAGATTAGGAAT